>NZ_CP139624.1:0-3267398 GCF_051201715.1 Clavibacter quasicaliforniensis
ATGTCCGACCGCTCCGACCCGACGCACGCGATCTGGCAGAAGGTGCTCGCCGCCCTCACCGCGGACGATCGGATCACCCCGCAGCTGCACGGCTTCATCAGCCTGGTGGAGCCCAAGGGCGTCATGACCGGCACCCTGTACCTCGAGGTCCCCAACGACCTCACCCGCGGGATGCTCGAGCAGCGCATCCGCGTCCCGCTCCTGAATGCCATCGGCTCTCTCGACGAGGCCGCGGGCGTCAGCAACTTCGCCATCGTGGTCAACCCCGAGATCGCGCAGGACGCCTTCGCCCAGCATCCCGAGCCGGCCGCCGAGCAGCCGTACATCGAGACGCCGACCATCACGGCGCCCACGGACAACCCGGGGCTGCCTGCCTCGCCCTCCCGCGGCGACTCGCGTCTCAACCCGAAATACGGCTTCGACACCTTCGTCATCGGCGGGTCCAACCGGTTCGCCCACGCCGCGGCAGTCGCCGTCGCCGAGGCGCCGGCCAAGGCATACAACCCTCTCTTCATCTACGGCGACTCAGGGCTCGGCAAGACCCACCTGCTGCACGCGATCGGCCACTACGCCATCAGCCTCTACCCCGGCATCCGCGTGCGGTACGTGAGCTCGGAGGAGTTCACCAACGACTTCATCAACTCGATCGCGAACAACCGGTCCTCGCTGTTCCAGTCGCGCTACCGCGACAACGACATCCTGCTGATCGACGACATCCAGTTCCTCCAGGGCAAGGACTCCACGCAGGAGGCCTTCTTCCACACCTTCAACACGCTGCACGACCACAACAAGCAGGTGGTCATCACGAGCGACCTGCCGCCGAAGCACCTCACGGGCTTCGAGGACCGCATGCGCTCGCGCTTCGAGTGGGGCCTCATAACCGACGTGCAGGCGCCCGACCTCGAGACGCGCATCGCGATCCTCCGGAAGAAGGCGCAGAGCGAGAAGCTGCAGGTGCCCGACGACATCCTCGAGTACATGGCCACCAAGGTCACGTCGAACATCCGCGAGCTCGAGGGCACTCTGATCCGCGTGACGGCGTTCGCGAGCCTCAACAAGACGCCCGTCGACCTCGCGCTCGTGCAGACGGTCCTGAAGGACCTCATCACCCTGGACGAGGACAACGTCATCGCGCCGGTCGACATCATCAACCACACCGCTGCCTACTTCAAGCTCACCGTCGACGACCTCTACGGCTCGTCCCGGTCCCAGGCCGTGGCCACGGCACGCCAGATCGCCATGTACCTGTGCCGCGAGCTGACCAACCTCTCGCTGCCCAAGATCGGCCAGCTGTTCGGCAACCGGGACCACACGACCGTCATGTACGCCAACAAGAAGATCACCGAGCTCATGAAGGAGCGCCGCTCCATCTACAACCAGGTGACGGAGCTCACGAGCCGGATCAAGCAGAACCACCGCTACGGCAAGATGTGACGCCGTCTGCACGCGCCCCAGCGGCGCGTGCGGTAGACGAGGCAGGAGAAGGGGTCGGACCACGGGGTCCGGCCCCTTCTGCGCGTCCGGGCGACAGCAGCAGCCCGACGCCGACCGGCCCGGCGACGACGGCTGGCACGCTCTGGAGCACGGCTTCGTGGAACGGGCAGAGCCTCAGAGGGGCTGGATCCGCCGTTCCCCACAGTGTGCACAGAGTGTGGATAACTGTGGAGAACCGCCGGAGCCGATGTGGGTTCGCGGACCCGGCCTGTGGAACCGACGTCGTCGCGCCGGCGGCATCCCGCCGAGTCCCCAGGCCGCTCCACACCCGTCCCACAACTTCCAGACGTGTAGTTCCCGCTCGATGACGGGGACTCCGGGAGTTGTCCACAGATTCCACAGCGGTTAAGACTATTGATCCTTAAACCCTTCATTGGATGTCGCCCAAGAACCTCAGGGTGTGGAGGGATCGACGGTCGTGGGGTCCCCCGTCGGCACGGCTAGCATTGACCGACAAATCTTCCGCTCATCGAGGGGTCCACAACGTGAAGTTCCAAGTCAACAGGGACGTCTTCAGCGAGGCGGTGTCCTTCGCCGTCAAGCTCCTGCCGCAGCGCACGACCCTCCCGATCCTGAGCGGGGTGCTCATCGAGGCGACCGAGGACGGACTGACGCTGTCGTCGTTCGACTACGAGGTCTCCGCCCGCACGCAGATCCAGGCGGACATCGAGGAGCCCGGCCGCGTGCTGGTCTCCGGCCGTCTGCTCGCCGACATCGCGAACCGCCTCCCGAACGCCCCCGTGCGGTTCACCACCGAGGACTCGAAGATCACGGTCTCCTGCGGATCGGCGCACTTCACGCTGCTGAGCATGCCCGTCGAGGAGTACCCGACCCTGCCGCAGATCTCGGAGCAGTCCGGCCTCCTGCCGGCAGAGCAGTTCGCCGCCGCGGTCTCGCAGGTCGCCGTCGCGGCGTCACGTGACGACGTGACGCCCGTGATCACCGGCGTCCAGCTCGAGGTGGGGGAGACGAGCCTCGGCCTGATCGCCACGGACCGCTACCGCGTCGCCGTGCGCGAGATCGACTGGGACGGCGGCGACGCCACGACCGACGGCACCAGCCGCACCGCCCTGGTGCCCGCCCGCACCCTGCAGGAGATCGGCAAGACCTTCGGTCACAGCGGCACCATCTCGGTCGCCATCACGGACACCGACGACCGCCAGCTCATCGCGTTCAGCGCAGACAGGAAGACCGTGACGTCGCTGCTGATCCGCGGCAACTTCCCGCCGGTCAAGCGCCTCTTCCCCGAGACGGTCGACAACTACGCGGTCATCAACACGGCCGACCTCATCGAGGCGACGCGGCGCGTCCAGCTCGTGCTGGAGCGCGAGGCGGCCCTCCGGTTCACCTTCACGATCGACGGACTCACCCTCGAGGCCATCGGATCCGAGCATGCGCAGGCATCGGAGAGCATCGACGCCCTCCTGACGGGCGTCGACACCGTGGTGTCGCTGAAGCCCCAGTTCCTGCTGGACGGCCTCGGCGCCGTCCACTCCGAGTTCGTCCGGCTCTCGTTCACGAAGACGGACAACCCCAACAAGCCCGGCCCCGTGCTCATCACGAGCCAGTCCTCCAAGGACCAGGCCGGCGCTGACAACTACCGGTACCTGCTGCAGCCGAACCTGCTGCTGCGCTAGACCGCGATCAAGGAGAGAACATGCACATCGGACTCGTCGGACTCGGCAAGATGGGCGCCCGCATGCGTGCGCGCCTCGAGGCGAACGGCATCGAGGTGACCGGCTACGACACCAACCCCGACGTCTCCGACGTGGCCACGCTCGACGACCTCGCCGCCGCGCTGCCCACCCCGCGCCTCGTCTGGGTCATGGTCCCGGCCGGCAAGGTCACGCAGAACGTCGTGGGCGACCTCGCCCGCATCCTGGAGCCGGGCGACCTCGTGATCGACGGCGGCAACTCCAAGTTCACCGACGACTTCGCGCACGCGGGACTGCTCAAGGAGAAGGGCATCGACTTCGTCGACGCCGGAGTCTCGGGTGGCGTCTGGGGCCTCGAGAACGGATACGGCCTCATGGTCGGCGGCCCGGTCGAGCAGGTCCAGCGGGCGATGCCCGTCTTCGACGCGCTCCGCCCCGAGGGACCCCGCGAGGAGGGCTTCGTCCACGTCGGCGACTCCGGCGCGGGGCACTACGCGAAGATGGTCCACAACGGCATCGAGTACGCGATGATGCAGTCGTTCGCGGAGGGCTACGAGCTCCTCGCGGCGCGCAAGGACATCATCAAGGACGTCACCGGCACGTTCGAGGCGTGGCAGCGGGGCACGGTCGTCCGCTCCTGGCTGCTCGAGCTCCTGGTCAAGGCGCTCAAGGAGGACCCGGGCTTCGAGGACATCGAGGGCTTCGTGCAGGACTCGGGCGAGGGCCGGTGGACCATCGAGGAGGCGCTCGACAACGCCGTCCCGATGCCCGCCATCAGCGCGTCGATCTTCGCGCGCTTCTCCTCCCGCCAGGAGGACTCCCCGGCCATGAAGGCCGTCGCCGCGCTGCGCAACCAGTTCGGCGGCCACTCGGTGCAGAAGAAGTCCTGACCACCGGATGATCGTCCGTCACCTCTCCCTGGGTGACTTCCGCAACTACACCCGCGCGGACGTCGCGCTCCTGCCCGGTGCCACCCTCTTCGTGGGGAGCAACGGGCAGGGCAAGACGAACCTGGTGGAGGCGCTGGGCTTCCTGAGCACGCTCGGGTCGCACCGCGTCTCCACCGACCAGGCGCTCATCCGGCAGGGCGCCGAATCCGCGGTGATCCGAGCGCTGCTGCAGCATGCGGGCCGGGAGCTCAGGGTCGAGGTGCAGATCAACCGGTCCTCGGCCAATCGCGCGCAGGTCAACAGCACGCCGACCAAGCCGCGCGAGCTGCCGCGGTACTTCTCGAGCGTGCTGTTCGCGCCCGAGGACCTGGCCCTCGTGCGCGGGGATCCGTCGGGGCGTCGCCGGCTGCTCGACCAGCTGCTCGTGCTGCGCACGCCGCGGCTCGCTGGCGTGCTGTCGGACTACGACCGGGCGCTGAAGCAGCGCAACACCCTGCTGAAGTCGGCGCGGGCGCGCGGGATGAAGGCCGACCAGCTGGGGACGCTCGACATCTGGGACGAGCGGCTCGTCGCGATCGGATCCCAGATCATCGCAGCGCGCGGCGCCCTGGTCGAGGCGCTGCAGCCGGAGCTCGCGCGCGCGTACCTGGCGGTGGCGGGAGCCGACCACGGGCCCTCCGCGCGTCCCGAGCTGAGCATCCTCGCGGACGACCCGGGTGAGGACGACGTCGCGGACGAGACGGGCGCGCGCGACGGCGGCCGCTTCACGCGGACCGAGGACGTCGTGCCGGTCTTCTCCGCGGCCATCGCGCGGATGCGACCACGCGAGCTCGAGCGGGGCCTGACCCTGGTCGGCCCGCACCGCGACGACGTGCTGTTCCGGCTCAACGGGTTACCCGCGAAGGGCTACGCCAGCCACGGGGAGTCGTGGTCGTTCGCCCTCGCGGTGAAGCTCGCCTCAGCGGAGCTGCTGCGACGCGACTCGCAGACGGGGGATCCCGTGCTGATCCTCGACGACGTGTTCGCCGAGCTCGACCAGGCAAGGCGCGGGCGCCTCGCGGAAGCCGTCACCGGCTTCGAGCAGGTGCTGATCACCGCGGCCGTGTTCGAGGACGTGCCCGCGCACCTGGCGGCGAACGCCGTGCACATCCGGGCCGGCGAGATCGTGGACGCTCCGGCGCCTGCATCGGCATCCGACGCCGAGGACGGGGGAGCGGCGTGATCCCTCGCGCACCCGACGGCGGTCCTGTGCCCGAGTCGGAGGCGGTGGCTGTCTACCGCCGGTTCCGCAAGGTGTTCGGCGACGCGTCCGTACGCTCGCCGTCGGCGCGGAAGCGCCGCGAGCAGAAGGCCGGCAGCTCGCCGTTCCAACCCGGACGGGATCCCGACTCGCTCGGGAACGTGATGGACTCGCTCACCTCGCGGATGGGCTGGACGTCCTCGCTGTCGCAGGCCGAGCTCATGGCCGCGTGGACGACCATCGCCGGCGAGGAGACGGCCGTGCACTCGTCCCCGGTCGGCATCGAGGACGGCCTCCTCACCGTCGAGTGCGAGTCGACGGCGTGGGCGACGCAGCTGCGATTGATGCGCGTGGAGATCACGACGCGCATCGCCGAGCGCTTCCCGGACGCGGGCATCCGGTCGATCCGCTTCCAGGGGCCGAACGCCCCGTCCTGGAAAAAGGGTCCCAGGTCGATCCCAGGGCGGGGCCCGCGCGATACCTACGGCTAGGGAGGCGAATCAGGTCACCCCCGTCGCGAAAGCGCCTCAGCGGGCCGGATAGAGAGGTGCGGAGCCTACTACTGCGATAGAATGAGGGGTCGCCCGCAGTCCAGGGACGACGGTCCCCGGATCATCTCGTGATCCGCGCGCGTCCGCCGTCGGGCAGGGGCGCGTCGACGCGGCAGGAGCCACCACTTCATGACATCGGATGCCACACAGGACCTCCCCGACGACTCCACCCCCGACGAGGTGGAGGTCGAGGAGACGCACAACGACTCCGACCACATCACCCGCCAGCAGGTGAGCAACGACTACGGCGCCAACGAGATCCAGGTGCTCGAGGGCCTCGAGGCAGTGCGCAAGCGCCCCGGCATGTACATCGGATCCACCGGCCCGCGCGGTCTGCACCATCTCGTGAGCGAGATCGTCGACAACTCCGTCGACGAGGCCCTCGCCGGGTTCGCCAGCGACATCCAGATCACCATGCGCAAGGACGGAGGGATCCGCGTCGTCGACGACGGTCGCGGCATCCCGGTCGACATCCACCCCGTCGAGGGGATCTCCACGGTCGAGCTCGTCCTCACCAAGCTCCACGCCGGCGGCAAGTTCGGCGGCGGCGGCTACGCGGTGTCCGGCGGCCTGCACGGCGTCGGCAGCTCGGTCGTGAACGCGCTGTCCGAGCGCCTCGACGTCGAGGTCCGCCGCCAGGGCGCCGTGTGGCGCCAGAGCTTCACCATCGGCGTGCCGGACGCACCGCTCCAGAAGGGCGAGGGATCCACCGAGACCGGCACCACGATCACCTTCTGGCCGAGCCGCGAGATCTTCGAGACCGTCGAGTTCGACTACGACACGCTCCGCGCGCGCTTCCAGCAGATGGCCTTCCTCAACAAGGGCCTGGCATTGACGCTGCACGACGAGCGCTCGGGCGACGCCGCGGAGCACCGCACCGAGAAGTTCCTCTACGAGCGGGGCCTCGTCGACTACGTGGAGCACCTCGTCAAGGCGAAGAAGACCGAGGTCGTCAACGCCGACGTCATCGCCTTCGAGTCCGAGGACACGGTCAAGAAGATCAGCCTCGAGGTCGCGATGCAGTGGACCACCTCCTACACGGAGAGCGTCCACACCTACGCGAACACCATCAACACGCACGAGGGCGGCACGCACGAGGAGGGGTTCCGCGCGGCGCTCACCACGCTCGTCAACCGCTACGCGCGCGAGAACAAGCTGCTCCGCGAGAAGGACGAGAACCTCACGGGCGACGACGTCCGCGAGGGCCTCACCGCCGTCATCTCGGTGAAGCTCGGCGAGCCGCAGTTCGAGGGCCAGACCAAGACCAAGCTCGGCAACACCGAGGCCAAGGCCTACGTCCAGCGCATCGTCGGACAGCAGCTGGGGGACTGGCTCGAGAAGAACCCCGCGCAGGCGAAGGACATCATCCGCAAGGGGATGCAGGCCTCGCAGGCGCGTCTCGCCGCCCGCAAGGCGCGCGAGCAGACCCGACGCAAGGGCCTGCTCGAGTCGGGCGGCATGCCCGGCAAGCTCAAGGACTGCCAGAGCAAGGACCCGGCGCTCAGCGAGGTGTTCCTCGTCGAGGGCGACTCGGCCGGGGGGTCCGCGGTGCAGGGGCGCAACCCCACGACGCAGGCGATCCTGCCGCTGCGGGGCAAGATCCTCAACGTCGAGAAGGCCCGGCTCGACCGCGCGCTGCAGAACAACGAGGTGCAGTCGATGATCACCGCGTTCGGCGCGGGCATCGGCGAGGACTTCAACGCCGAGAAGGTCAGGTACCACAAGATCGTGCTCATGGCCGACGCGGACGTCGACGGCCAGCACATCACGACCCTCCTGCTCACCCTGCTGTTCCGCTACATGCGGCCCCTCATCGAGCTCGGCTACGTCTACCTGGCGCAGCCGCCGCTGTACCGGCTCAAGTGGTCGAACGCCGAGCACCAGTACGTCTACACGGATGCCGAGCGCGATGCCCTGCTGGTGCACGGGCAGGCCAACGGCAAGAAGATGCCGAAGGACAACGGCATCCAGCGCTACAAGGGCCTCGGCGAGATGGACTACAAGGAGCTGTGGGAGACCACCATGGATCCGGCCACCCGCACGCTCATGCAGGTCACGCTCGACGACGCCGCGGGTGCCGACGAGGTGTTCTCGACGCTGATGGGCGAGGACGTCGAGTCCCGCCGGAGCTTCATCCAGCGCAACGCCAAGGACGTCAGGTTCCTCGACATCTGATCGACCGGGCGGCGGCGCGGCTCGATGCCGACCGCCGCCCCATGCCGACCCCACGATCCACCGACCTCTGAACGGGACCTCCATGGCCGACGACAACACTCCGGACGACGAGCAGGGCACGGGCGCGACCCCGGACGACGAGCAGGCCTCGACGACCGACGACGCGCTGCCCCAGGAGGGCGTGACGCCGGCGTCCTCCGCCGCCGCGGCGTCCGACTCGCTGCCCGGCGCGATCGTCGACCCCGACGCCACCGTGGTCGTCACGCACGACCGCATCGAGCAGGTCGACCTCCAGCTCGAGATGCAGCGCTCGTTCCTCGACTACGCGATGAGCGTCATCGTGCAGCGCGCGCTGCCCGAGGTGCGCGACGGCCTCAAGCCCGTGCACCGTCGTGTCATCTACGCGATGTACGACGGCGGCTACCGCCCCGACCGCTCCTTCTTCAAGTCGGCCCGCGTGGTCGGCGAGGTCATGGGCCAGTTCCACCCGCACGGCGACTCGTCCATCTACGACGCGCTGGTGCGTCTGGTCCAGCCGTGGAGCCTGCGCTACCCGCTCGCGCTCGGTCAGGGCAACTTCGGTTCCGCCGGCAACGACGGCGCCGCCGCCCCGCGGTACACCGAGACCAAGATGGCGCCGCTCGCCATGGAGATGGTCCGGGACATCACCGAGGACACGGTGGACTTCCAGGACAACTACGACGGCCGCACGCTCGAGCCGAAGATCCTCCCGTCGCGCTTCCCGAACCTGCTGGTCAACGGATCCGTCGGCATCGCGGTCGGCATGGCCACCAACATCCCGCCGCACAACCTCCGCGAGGTCGCGTCCGGCGCGCAGTGGCTGCTCGCCCACCCCGACGCGAACCGGGAGGAGCTCCTCGAGGCGCTCCTCGAGCGCATCAAGGGCCCCGACTTCCCGACGGGCGCGCAGGTGCTCGGCACCAAGGGCATCCTCGAGGCGTACCGCACCGGCCGCGGATCCATCACGATGCGCGCGGTCGTCGCGGTCGAGGAGATCCAGGGCCGTGTCTGCCTCGTGGTCACCGAGCTGCCCTACCAGGTGAACCCCGACAACCTCGCGATCAAGATCGCCGAGCTCGTGAAGGACGGCAAGCTCGGCGGAGTCGCCGACATCCGCGACGAGACCTCAGGACGTACCGGCCAGCGCCTCGTCATCGTGCTCAAGCGCGACGCGGTCGCGAAGGTCGTGCTGAACAACCTCTACAAGCACACGCAGCTGCAGGAGAACTTCGGCGCGAACATGCTGGCGATCGTCGACGGGATCCCCCGCACGCTCGCGCTCGACGGCTTCATCTCCGCGTGGGTCGACCACCAGATCGACGTCATCGTCCGCCGCACGCAGTACCGGCTCAACGAGGCCGAGGCACGTGCCCACATCCTGCGCGGATACCTGAAGGCGCTGGACGCGCTCGACGACGTCATCGCGCTCATCCGCCGATCGGAGACGGTCGAGGTCGCGCGCAGCGGGCTGATGAAGCTGCTCGACATCGACGAGCTGCAGGCCAACGCGATCCTCGAGATGCAGCTCCGACGCCTCGCCGCGCTCGAGCGCCAGAAGATCCAGGACCAGGCGGCCGAGCTCGAGCAGCGCATCGCCGAGTACAAGCACATCCTGGCGACGCCCACCGTGCAGCGCGAGATCATCAGCACCGAGCTGCAGGAGATCACCGACAAGTACGGCGACGACCGGCGCACGGAGATCATGCTCGGCTTCGACGGCGACATGAGCATGGAGGACCTCATCCCCGAGGAGGAGATGGTGGTCACGGTCACGCGCGGCGGGTACATCAAGCGCACGCGCATCGACAACTACCGCAGCCAGCACCGCGGCGGGAAGGGCGTGCGCGGCGCCCAGCTCCGGGCGGACGACGTGGTCGAGCACTTCTTCGTCACGACCACGCACCACTGGCTCCTCTTCCTCACGGACAAGGGCCGCGTCTACCGCGCCAAGGCCTACGAGCTGCAGGAGGCCGGCCGCGACGCCAAGGGCCAGCACGTCGCCAACCTGCTCGCCATGCAGCCGGATGAGGAGATCCAGCAGGTCCTCGACATCCGCGACTACCAGGTGGCGCAGTACCTCGTGCTCGCCACCCGCGACGGCCTGATGAAGAAGACGGCCCTCACGGAGTACGACACGAACCGCACCGGCGGCATCATCGCGATCAACCTCCGCGACGGCGACGCGCTCGTGTCCGCGCTCCTGGTGGACGAGGACGACGACCTGCTCCTCGTCTCGCGCAAGGGCATGTCGCTGCGGTTCTCCGCCGACAACTCCGCGCTCCGTCCGATGGGCCGCTCCACCTCCGGCGTGAAGGGCATGACGTTCCGCGGGGACGACACGCTGCTCAGCGCATCCGTGGTCGGCGAGCAGGGATACGTGTTCGTCGTCACCGAGGGTGGCTTCGCGAAGCGCACCGCCGCGGACCAGTACCGCGTGCAGAACCGCGGCGGCATGGGCATCAAGGTGGCCAAGCTGCAGGACGCGCGAGGCGACCTGGCCGGCGCGCTCATCGTGGGCGAGGAGGACGAGATCCTCGTCGTGCTCGCCAGCGGCAAGGTGGTACGGTCTGTCGTGGCCGAGGTCCCGGCTAAGGGCCGCGACACCATGGGTGTCGTGTTCGCCCGGTTCGCGGACGACGACAGGATCATCTCACTGGCCAAGAACTCCGAACGCAACCTGGTGGTCCCCGAAGCTGCGCCCGACGCGTCCGACGGTACCGCTGCTGGAAAGGGAACACCTGATGAGTAGTGTCGCCGAGAAGCTCGCGAAGAAGTCGTCGCGTGCCACCACCACCAAGCAGGTGCGTCTCAAGCTCGTGTACGTCGACTTCTGGTCGGCGCTGAAGCTCGCGTTCCTCTTCTCCGTGGTGCTCGGCATCATCACCGTCGTCGCGACGTTCCTCATCTACGTCGTGCTGCAGACCACGAACGTGTTCGGCACGGTCGACCAGCTGTTCCAGGAGGTGTCCGGATCCGCGGACTTCTCCCTCCAGGACGTCTTCGGCCTGGGCCAGGTGCTCGGCTTCGCGATCGTCGTGGCCGTGCTCAACATCGTCGTCGGCACCGTGCTCGGCGCCGTGGCCGCGCTGCTCTACAACCTGAGCGTGCGCATCACGGGCGGCGTCCTCGTCGGCTTCACCAACGCGTAGCCGATTGGGAGAAACGGGCAGGCGTACGGTAACGTGTACCTGCCCGATGGGGATATAGCTCAGTTGGTTAGAGCGCTTCACTGATAATGAAGAGGTCCCAGGTTCAAATCCTGGTATCCCCACCAACACCCCCGGATCCGCATGATCCGGGGGCATGGCGGGAAGCGAGTCGGTAGATCGCACGGCGATCCGAGGCTCGCCGATCGGGGTCATAGCTCAATTGGTAGAGCGCCTGCTTTGCAAGCAGGAGGTCCGGGGTTCGATTCCCCGTGACTCCACATCTCGCCCGTCATCGGGTGCCTTCCACTCATGGCGCTCGGCTCGAGCCCGGCCGGACGACGAAGGCCCGGGCACCTCTCGGTGTCCGGGCCTCCAGCGGATCGCACCTGCGATCGCGGAACGGGGATCAGCTCGCGGGCTGGTCCTTCGCGGTCGCGTCGACGGCCTCGGGCTCGTCGTCGGCGATCCACAGGTCGTCGTCCGCGCGGAACGTCTGGTACAGCGCGTAGCCGACGCCGCCGACCACGACGACGCCGAGCGCGATGAGGGCGACTCCGCCGAAGCCGAGGCCCTTCTTCGCGGGCGCCACCTGCGGCACGTAGCGGCCCACGTAGGAGCGCCCGTTGTCGACGTAGTGCTTGCCGAACTCCTGCGCCTTGGAGGAGACCTTGCCGGCCTTCTTGACCGCGTCCTTCACCTGCTTGCTGTTGCGGATGCCCTCGGTCGCGGCGACCGCGGATCCGGCTGCACCTGCGACGGCCGGGAGGACCGTGTGGGTGAAGCCCTTGTAGGCGGAGTCGGCCGCGGTGCGCACGCGCTCGGCGCCAGCCTCGTAGCCGGGACGGATGTGGTCGTCGACGCCGCGCTTTACGGCGGGGACGACGTGCTGGTCGGAGAGCTTGCGGGCGGTGTGCGCGGCCTCGGCCACGACGACGTTGGCCCGGTCGAGGACCTCGCGCTGCTCCTTGAGGACGGCGGCCGCGTGGGTGCGGAGCTTCGCCAACTCCTTCTTGTTCTTGCGTGACAGACCCAAGGGGACCTCCATCGGTGTGATTTCGCCAGGATCTTCAGTCTGGCACGGGTGCCTCTGCGGGCAAACACGACGGACCCTGTGCGTCCGCCGAGTCCCAGCTCCGCCATGAGACCATTGCTCCATGTCTGCGCACACTCACGTCGCCACCATGACGACCAACCACGGCACCATCGTCCTCAACCTCTTCGGGTCCCACGCGCCCCAGACCGTCGAGAACTTCGTCGGCCTCGCCACGGGCGAGAAGGAGTGGACCCACCCCCAGACCGGCAAGAAGTCGACCGACCCGCTCTACGACGGCGTCGTCTTCCACCGCATCATCAAGGACTTCATGCTCCAGGGCGGCGACCCGCTCGGCCAGGGCACCGGCGGACCGGGCTACCAGTTCGACGATGAGATCAGCCGCGACCTCGACTTCTCCAAGCCCTACATCCTCGCCATGGCCAACGCCGGCACGCAGGGCGGTCGCGGCACGAACGGCTCGCAGTTCTTCATCACCACGGCGCCCACCACCTGGCTCCAGGGCAAGCACACGATCTTCGGCGAGGTCGCCGACGACGCGTCGAAGAAGGTCGTCGACGCGCTCAACGCGGTCCCGACCGACGGCCGCGACCGCCCCCGCGAGGACGTCGTGATCGAGAGCGTCACCGTCGAGAAGGTCTGATGACCGACTCACCCCGTACGGCGGCCGACCGCTGCTACCGGCACCCCGACCGGCAGAGCTTCGTGCTGTGCCAGCGATGCGGGCGGACCATCTGCCCCGAGTGCCAGACGCCGGCCGCCGTCGGGGTGATCTGCCCCGAGGACATGAAGGAGCAGCGTCGCACCGCTCCCCGTTCCCGGGCGTCCTTCGTCACGCGGATGACGCGGAGCTCCGCGCCCGTCGTGACGTACGGGATCATGGCGGTCTGCGCCGTCGTCTGGATCCTGCAGGTGCTGCCCGTCGTCGGCGCGTACGTGACCACGTCGCTGTGGTTCGCCCCTGTCTACGGCAGCGTCGCCTCCGGCGCCTACGAACCGTGGCGCATGCTCACGAGCGCCTTCACGCACTCGCCCGACAGCATCCTCCACATCGTCTTCAACATGCTGTCGGTCTTCGTCTTCGGCCGCGTCCTCGAGCCCATGCTCGGCCGTGCCCGCTTCCTCGCCCTCTTCCTGATCTCGGCGCTCGGCGGATCCCTGGCCGTCGAGGTCATCGGCTCCGCCATGGGCGAGCCGCTGCAAGCCGTCGTCGGCGCCTCCGGCGCGATCTTCGGGCTCATGGGCGGCTACTTCGTGCTCGCCCGCAAGCTGGGCGGCAACGTGGGCCCTCTGCTCGGCGTCATCGTGATCAACCTGCTGCTCGGCTTCGTCGTGCAGGGCGTCTCCTGGCAGGCCCACGTCGGCGGCCTGGTGACGGGAGCGCTCGTGGCGCTCGTGCTCCTGCGGACGCGGGATGCCCGCCAGCGGGGTGCTCAGATCGGCTCCCTCGCGGGCCTCGCGGTGGCCATCGTCGTCGCGGCCGCCGTGTTCCCCGTCGCCGTCTGATCGATCCCGTCGTGCGCGCCGCCCTGGATGGGGCGGCGCGTTCGTCGTTGCCGCCGCCAGCAGATCCTCATGCCCGCGGGCAGCAGCCGGGTTATCCACAGGCCAGTCCACAGTGGGGATAGTTACACGCGTGTGATTAGCGGCCGAGGGGGGCCGGTCTCCGACGGCACCGTGCGATGTCGAGTCCGACCGGATCGCTACGCCCGTGGGCTTCCACGGGTAACCCGTCGTGCCGGCGGGATCCTGTGGAGCGCCCGGCGCAGTTGTCCACATGTGTGGACGGTTGTGCACAGGACCTCTGTGGACAACGTGGGGCCCAGGGCACCCGGCGCCGGATGCAGAAGAGCCCGTCACCAGCGGATGGTGACGGGCTCTCGTGATCGCGCTGGGGTCAGCGCCACCTGGTGGTCATGAGGAAGCCGACCAGGATGAGGCCGAAGCCGATGAGGATGTTGCCGACGCCGAGGTC
This sequence comes from Clavibacter quasicaliforniensis, assembly GCF_051201715.1. Taxonomy (NCBI): domain Bacteria; kingdom Bacillati; phylum Actinomycetota; class Actinomycetes; order Micrococcales; family Microbacteriaceae; genus Clavibacter; species Clavibacter quasicaliforniensis. The sequence goes on from NZ_CP139624.1 coordinate 14,202, forward strand.
GGGGATGGGGAAGGCGTTGAGGCTGACGTAGTACACGATGAGCCACGCGAGCCCGACGAGCATGAAGCCGAACATGATGGGCTTGAACCACACGGGGTTCGGGGCGTCCTCGTCGCGCACGCGTTCCTGGCGGGAGGGTCTCGTCGTCTTGTCGCGGGCCATGCGGAGATTCTAGCCGTACCCTCCTCCACCGGGCCGGGAGGATGCCCGGCTCCACGGGGCGCCGGTGGCGGCGTCCCGCACATCCAGGCCACCTACAATCGGCACATGAGCGCTCAGGAACCCGCCCCCTCTCGCCGCGCGACGCGGCGACGCGGCCGGCGGAGCGATGCGCTCCTCGGCACGGTCGGCGTCCTCGGCGAGCTCCTCCTCACGGCCGGCGTGCTCATCATGCTGTTCCTCGGATGGCAGCTCTGGTTCAACGACATCGTCGTCAGCAGCGGCCAGCGCGACCAGGCGCTGGAGAACAGCCGGAGCTGGGCCACGGCCGCGCCAGACGCGGCGGCCTCTCCCGACCCGGCCGCCACGCCCGCGGCACCGGGGGATCCTGTCATCACCACCGCGCCCACGTCGGACGCCACCGACTTCGGCAACATCTACATCCCGCGCTTCGGAGCCGACTACGTGGTGCCGGTCGCGACGGGCGTCGGGCTCGGCAACGTGCTGAACCTCGGCAAGATCGGGCACTACCGCGAGACGCAGATGCCCGGCCAGGTGGGCAACTTCGCCGTCGCCGCGCACCGCACCACCTACGGCAAGCCCTTCAACCAGATCACGGATCTGCGGGTGGGGGATGCCATCGTCGTCGAGACGCAGGACGGCTGGTACACCTACCGCTTCCGTACACTCGAGTACGTGAAGCCCACCGGAGTCGACGTGCTCGACGAGGTGCCCCAGGCACCCGACGCGCAGCCCGGGGACCGGATCCTCACGATGACGAGCTGCAACCCGCTCTTCTCGGCCGCGGAGCGCGTGGTCGCGTACAGCGTCTTCGAGTCCTGGCAGCCGCGCTCGGATGCGGCCACGCCCGCGGCACTGGCCGGCACGTCGTTCGCGAAGGCGGGCTGAGCGTGTACGCGGCGTTCTGGCGCGTCCTGCCCGGCCCGGTGTGGGTCCGACTGCTCATCGTCCTCGTGCTGCTCGCGGCCGTCCTCTTCTCCCTCGTCACCTGGGTCTTCCCCTGGGTCGACTCCATCGTCAACACCCAGGAAGTCACGGTGCATCAGTGACACGCGTCCTCGTCATCGACAACTACGACAGCTTCGTCTACACGCTCAACGGGTACCTGCAGCAGCTGGGTGCTGAGACCGTGGTGATGCGCAACGACGACCACGCCGATGCCGACATGGCAGGGGTCATCTCCGAGTACGACGCGGTGCTCGTGTCGCCGGGGCCGGGGAAGCCCTCCGAGGCCGGCGTCTCGATCCCCACGGTGACGGCGGCGCTGTCATCCGGCACTCCGCTGCTCGGGGTCTGTCTCGGGCACCAGGCGATCGCGGAGGCGTTCGGCGCCACCGTGACCAACGCCGAGGAGCTCATGCACGGCAAGACCTCGCTCGTGACGCACGACGACGGGGAGTTCTACCTCGGCGTGCCGCAGCCGTTCACGGCCACGCGCTACCACTCGCTCGCGGTCGTCGACGGCACCGTCCCGTCCGACCTGGTGGTCACATCGCGGACCGAGGGCGGGGTGATCATGGGCCTGCGTCACGAGGCTGCGCCCATCGTCGGCGTGCAGTTCCACCCGGAGTCGGTCCTGACAGAGGGCGGCTACCGCATGCTCGGCAACTGGCTGGAGGGCGCCGGGCTCGTCGGGGCTCGCGACACCGCCTCGCGGCTGTCGCCGCTCGTCCGCGTGGCCTGAGCCGTCCCGCGGGGACGCCGCTCAGCGGCTGACGCCGGGTGCCCGCGCTCGTGGACGACGTTCTCTCGTCGACCGAGCCGTCCTCGACCGAGGTCGGGCGCCGTCATGCGCGGTGTGTCGAGTGCGCGGGTCAGCCGCGCGCGGGATCCGGGCTCGGCGTGCCCGTGGTGGGCGCCGGTGTGCTGCGGACCGCGCCCGTGCAGAACGTGAGGGCCACCGTCGAGCGCTGGGCGACGTCTCCGGGAGCGACCGACTGCTGGCTCACCGGGGATCCGTCTGCTCGGCTGCAGGACGGGTCGCGACGGGTGGTGACGACGAGATCCGACGCCTCGAGGAGCTTCTGCGCGTCCACGAGCGGCTGGCCGAGCACGTCGGGCAGGGCGACCTTGCCGTTGGACAGGATGAGCTTGACCGCGGAGCCCTGGTCGACCTGCTGGGAGGAAGCCGGCTCCGTCTGCATGACCACGCCGTCGGGGACCGTCGGCGACGACTGGCGGACCACCTCGCCCACCTTGAGCCCCGCCGCCTCGAGGCTGGCGGTGGCGGCGCCCTCGTCGAGGTTCATGACGTTCGGGACCTGGACCTCCGGCGGGCCGGAGGAGACGAAGACGTCGATCTCGGTCTTGGCGGCGACGTTCTCGCCCGGGTCCGGGTTGGTGCGCAGCACGATGCCCTCGGCCACCGATGTGCTGGCCTCCTCGCGTTCGAGGGGGACGAGGTCGGCCTCCTCGAGGGCCGCGGCCGCGCTCGCGTAGGTCGAACCCGCGACGTCGGGGACGGTGGGGCTGATGTCGGGCGGCGCGATGTTGCTGAGGCTGGTGACCCAGATGACGACGGCGATGAGGATCACGACGACCACGGTGACGCCGGCCCAGATCCACGGGACCGGCGGGCGGCTCTGGGTTCGGACGGTGCGGTCGTCGTCGACGCCGAGCTGACGGAGCGCCTGCTGGGAGGAGGAGGGGCCGGCGGGGGCTCCGAAGAGCGTGGCACCCACGTCGTTGGTCGGCGCCTCGCGGGGAGCGAGCGTGCCCGCCGCGGCGCGATCGAGGTCGGTGCGGAAGTCGCCCGCCGTCTGGAACCGCGCGTAGCGGTCCTTCGCCATGGCGTGCAGGACGACCTGGTCGAGCGGGGGGGAGACGGCGTCCTGCACGGTGCTCGGCGCGACGGGCGTCTCGCTGACGTGCTGGTACGCGACGGCGACGGCCGTGTCGGCGCGGAAGGGCGCCTGGCCGGTGAGCATCTCGAAGAGGACGACGCCGGCGGAGTAGAGGTCGGTGCGCGCGTCCACCGACTCGCCCTTGGCCTGCTCGGGGGAGAAGTAGCGGGCGGTGCCGAGGATGGCCGTGGTCTGCGCGATGGTGGCCGAGGTGTCGGACACCGCTCGCGCGATTCCGAAGTCCATGACCTTCACCTGGCCCGTGGGCGTGACCATGATGTTGCCGGGCTTGATGTCGCGGTGGACGACGCCCGCGCGGTGCGAGTACTCAAGGGCGGTGAGCACCTGGCCCATGACGCGGACGGCCTCGTCCGGATCGAGCGGGCCGTCGGTGATGACGTCCTTGAGGAGGCGTCCCTCGACCCGCTCCATGACGATGAAGGGGACCGTGTGCGACGCGCCGTCCTGGTCGGTGACGACGTCCTCGCCCGCGTCGAAGACCCGCACGATGGTGGGGTGCGACATGCGCGCGGCCGCCTGGGCCTCCTGGCGGAAGCGGCTGCGGAAGGCGGGATCCTCGGCGAGGCCGCGGCGGAGCACCTTCACGGCGACACGGCGACCGAGACGGGAGTCGACGCCCTCGAAGACGTCGGCCATGCCCCCGCGACCCAGCAGCGCCCCGACCTCGTAGCGGCCGCCCAGCACACGCGTGTCGGTCACGGACTGCCTCTCGTCGGGATCGGGAATCGAACGGGGATGAGCTTACCGGGGGTCCGCTGGGGATCCGGGCGGCACCGCGATGCACGGACGGGGGCGGGCGACCGCCGCCGTCCGCCCCCTCGGACAGGGCCGGTCAGGGGTTCCTGTGGGAGCTGGAGACGAGCGAGCGCTCGTCCGTGCGACCCGGTGCGGGCGTCGGCGCCATGCCGGTGGTGCCGCCGTTGCCGCCGCCCGTGCCGCCCGTACCGCCGGTCCCACCGCCTGTGCCGCCCCCGCCCGTGCCGGTGCCGCCGGGGGCGGCCTCGACGGTGACGGTCACGGTGCTGCTGTACGGCGACTCGTTGGTGCCGCAGATGGCGAGGTACTTGACGGTGAACGTGCCCGGGTTGGTGCCCACCTTGATCTCACCCGACGTGGTCTGCGCGTTCGTCGGGTTCGTGCTGCCGCCCCAGGTGCCGGTGGCGCCCTGCGAGACGGAGTCCGCCTGGACCTGGTACCCGTTGAGCGTCTGGCCGGCGGGGCAGGAGTAGGCGGGCCAGGAGATGTCCACCGTCTGGCCGGCGCGCACGTCCGTCGGGGTGACCGTGGGCGTGCCGGGTGCCGCGGTGGGCAGCGTGGGCGGTCCGTATGCCGTGATCTGGATCGTGGCGCCCTTCGCGACGGTGCCGGTGGGGGTGATCGCGGTGACGCGACCCTCCTCCTCGCCGGACGGCGCGGCGCTGCCCGTGACGACGGTGACCTTGAGGCCGAGGGCGGTGAGCTCGGCCGTGACCGTCTTCTGGTCGCGGCCGATGTAGTCGTCGCGGTTCACGTCCACCGTGCTCGCCGTGGGTGACGGGGTGGGGGACGGGCTCGGGGAGGGGCTCGCGCTCGGCGTGGCGGTGGTCTCGACCGGCCCCGGCATCGCATCGTCCTTGCGCTGACCCGCCGTGAGGGCGATGGCCCCCGCCACGATGGCGCCGATCACGAGGATCGCGACGACGACGAAGATCCAGATGGCGCGCTTGCGGGCGCGCGGCTCCTCGGGCTCCTCGTCGTCCGCGTCCTCCAGGAGGAAGGGGTCGGCTGCGCCGGCGCGCGGCCCGGACGATGACAGGACCGTGGTCGCGCCCGTGTCGGCGGCGCGGCGGCCGGACGGCATGAGCTGCGTGGCCTGCGTGGGCGCGCCCGGATCCGCCAGGGCGGGGGCACCCGCGACGGCCGCGACCGCGATGGTGGCGGTGGCGACGTCGCCGCGGCGGAGCGCCTGCGCGGCGCGCGCGAGGTGCGCGGCGCTCTGCGGACGGTCGGCCGGCTTCTTGGCGATGCACGACATCACGAGGTTGCGCACGGGCTCCGCGACGGTGACCGGCAGCTCGGGCGGCAGCTCGTTGATCTGCGCCATGGCGATGGCGACCTGCGACTCGCCCGTGAAGGGACGGCGGCCCGCCAGGCACTCGTACGCGACGATGCCCATCGAGTAGACGTCGGTCGACGGCGACGCCGGGTGCCCGCTCGCCTGCTCGGGGGAGAGGTACTGCACGGTGCCCATGACCTGGCCCGTGGCGGTGAGCGGCACCTGGTCGGCGATGCGCGCGATGCCGAAGTCGGTGATCTTCACGCGGCCGTCGGGGGTGATGAGCAGGTTGCCCGGCTTGATGTCGCGGTGGACGAGCCCGGCCTGGTGCGCGGCGTGGAGCGCCAGCGCGGTCTGGGCGATGATGTCGAGCACCTTGTCGGTGGACAGCACGCGCTCGCGCTCGAGGATGGTGGAGAGCGCCTCGCCGGGCACCAGCTCCATCACGAGGAAGGCGCTGCCGTCCTCCTCGCCGTAGTCGAAGACGTTGGCGATGCCCTCGTGGTTGACGAGCGCGGCGTGGCGGGCCTCGGCGCGGAAGCGCTCGAGGAACCCGGGGTCACCGAGGTACTCGTCCTTGAGGATCTTGATCGCGACCTTGCGCCCGATGACGAGGTCGGTGGCCTCCCACACCTCGCCCATCCCGCCGATGGCGATGCGATCGCCCAGCTGGTAACGCCCTCCGAAGGTCAGTCCGCTCGTGGGTCTCATCTGTCCAGCACCGCCTCAATCACTTTCTTCGCCACGGGGGCGGCGAGGGTGTTCCCCGAGCCCGATCGTCCTCGTCCGCCGCCGTCCTCGACCAGGACCGCGACCGCCACCTGCGGGTCCGCCGCCGGCGCGAAGCCGGTGAACCACAGCGTGTACGGGTCGTCGCTGCCGTTCTGGGCGGTGCCCGTCTTGCCGGCCACGTCGACGCCACTGATTCTCGCATTCGACGCGACGCCGCTCTGGACGTCGTCGATCATCATCCGGGTCATGGTGTCGGCGGTCTCCTTCGAGATCGGGTCGGCGAAGCGGCTGGGGGAGAAGCCGGAGAGCTCGCTCAGGTCGGGGTTGAGGACGCTGTCGACGACGGACGGCTTCATGACCTCGCCGCCGTTCGCGATCCCGGCGGTGACCATGGCGGTCTGCAGTGGGGTCGCGCGCACGTCGAGCTGCCCGAACGCGGACTGCGCGGTCTGGGCGTCGTCGAGGTCGGGGGAGAAGACGCTCTTGGCGCTCGCCATGGGCACGTCGATCGACTTGCCGTAGCCGAACGCCTCGGCCATCTTCGCGATCCGCTCGGAGCCGAGCGCGATGCCGAGCTGCGCGAACGGGATGTTGCAGCTGAGGCGCAGCGCGGTCGCGATGCTGACCTCGGCCTCGGGGCCGCACGCGCCCTCGCCGGCGTTGGTGATGACCGTGCCGGTGCCGGGGAGCGTGAACGTCGGCGGGTTGGGCAGCAGCGAGTCGGGCGTGTACTGGCCGGACTCGATGGCGGCGGCGGCGGTGATGAGCTTGAACGTGGATCCGGGCGGGTTGAGGCTGTTCACCGCGCGGTTGATGAGCGGGTTGGACTTGTCCGCGAGGAGCGACGAGTAGCTCTGCTGCACGGCCGCGCGATCGTGCGACGCCAGCGTGTTCGGGTCGTAGCCGGGCTTCGACACCATCGCGAGGATGCGGCCGGTCTTCGGCTCGATCGCGACCACGGATCCCTGCAGCGACCCGAGCGCGTCGTACGCCGCCTGCTGCACCTTCGGGTCGATGGTGAGCTCGACCGACGCGCCCTTCGGGTCCTGCCCGGTGAAGGTGCGCGTGAGGCTGTCGAAGAACTGCGTGCCGCTCGTGCCGCTGAGGACGTCGTTCATGGAGTCCTCGAGCCCGGTGGATCCCTGGCCGAGCGTGTAGTAGCCGGTGACCGCGCTGTAGAGGTCGGGCTGCGTGTAGGTGCGGAGGAACTTGTAGCGGTCGTCGACCGGGACGGAGGAGGCGATGGGCGTGCCGTCGACGAGGATCGAGCCGCGCTCGGCCGAGTAGCTGGCGATGATCGTGCGGCTGTTGCGCGGATCCGCCTGCAGCGTGGGCGCCGAGATGACCTGGATGACCGACGCCGCGACGAACAGGGCCACGAACATGGCCAGGACGAACACGGAGACCCGCTTGAGCTCGCGGTTCACGACTCGACCACCAATCGGGGCTGGTTGCGGACGGTGTCGGAGAGGCGGAGGAGCAGGGCCGCGATGATCCAGTTGGCCAGCAGCGAGGATCCGCCCGCCGCCATGAACGGCGTCGTCAGTCCCGTGAGCGGGATGACGCGGGTGACGCCGCCGATGACGATGAAGACCTGCAGCGCGATGACGAAGGAGAGGCCGATGCCGAGCAGCTTGCCGAAGTCGTCCTGGCCCGCGAAGCCGATGCGGAAGCCGCGGGAGACGAGCAGCAGGTAGAGGGCGAGGATCGCGAAGACGCCCGTGAGCCCGAGCTCCTCGCCGAGGCTCGCGAGGATGAAGTCGCTGTTGGCGAGGGGCGTGAGGTTGGGCATCCCCTCGCCGAGCCCGCGCCCGAACAGGCCGCCGTCCGCCATGCCGAACAGGCCGGTGACGAGCTGGTAGCTGCCGCCGTTCGCGTCGTACACGGCCGGGTCGAACGGGTTCAGCCACGCATCGACTCGGCCGCCGACGTAGCCGAGGGTGCTCGCGCCGTACGCGCCGCCGAGGAACAGGACGAGGCCGAGCACGACCCAGCCGATGCGGCCCGTGCTCACGTAGGTCATGACGATGAACAGGCCGAAGTAGAGCAGCGAGGTGCCGAGGTCGCGCTGGAAGACGAGCACGCTCATCGACACGGCCCAGACGAGCAGGATCGGGCCGAGGTCGCGGATGCGCGGGAAGCGCATCCCGAGGACCTTGACGCCCACCATCGACAGGCTGTCCCGGGCGGTGACGAGGTAGCCCGCGAAGAAGATCGCCAGGCAGATCTTCGCGATCTCACCGGGCTGGAACGAGAAGCCGCCGATGTGGATCCAGACGCGGGCGCCGTTGATGTTCTGGCCGAGGACCGGGAGCATCGGCAGGAGCAGCAGGATCAGGCCGACGAACATGGCGATGTAGCGGTAGCGCTGCAGCACGCGGTGGTTCTTGAGCAGCACGATGACCGCGAGACCGCACACGATGGCGAGGCCCGACCAGACGATCTGCCGCACGGCCACGCTGTCCCAGCCGGAGAGCCCCGCGGCGAGGTCGAGACGGTAGATGGCGGCGATCCCGAGGCCGTTGAGCACGGTCGCGATGGGGAGGATGAACGGATCCGCGTCGGGCGCCAGCCAGCGCAGCGCCACGTGCATGCCGAGCACGAGGACCGCGAGGCCGGTGGCGGGGATGAAGAAGCTCTGGTCGAACGCGCCGAGCACGCCGAGCTGCACGAGGTACAGGGCGCCGCCGTTGATGACGGAGGCGAGCACGACCAGTGCGAGCTCGAGGTTCCTGAGGCGTCGGGGCACGTGGATCCGCGGCACCTTGGGCGCGCGCTCGCGGGGGCGCGCCGGCGCGTCCGCTACGCCCGCGCTAGCCACCGGCGGCCTCCTGCAGCCGGTTGACGATCTCCTCGGCGCCCGCGAGCGAGTCGGCGTTGATGGTCTGCTCCACCTGCTGGCGGTAGAAGGGCTGGAGGTCGTCGACCTGCACCTCGGTGCGCGCGTAGACGTGCGAGAGCTCGATCGGGCCGATGGTCTGCTGCACGCCGTTGTAGACCGCGACGACGCCGTCGGACTCGCCCACGTAGTAGCGGGACTGGGTCCAGCGGTAGCCGAGGACGCACGCGAGGACGAGGCCCGCGAGGATCAGCGCGACGCCCACCAGCCACGTGACGCGGCGGCGGAGGGCGCGGCGCTTGTCCTCCGCGATGAGGGCCTCGAGGTACTGGTCCGACTCCGGCTCGAACTGCGCGTCGCGCGCGGCCGTGGTGGCGCGCAGCGGGTGCAGCAGCAGCGACGGGATGCGGACGGCGCGCTTCGCGGGCTCGTCGCCGAACGCGAGGGGCTGCGACGCGGATCCCACGACGACCGGCTCCGGCGCGGGGCGGGATGCGGCGGTCTCGTCGTCCTCGTCGAGCACGTCGACCACCACGACCGTGACGTTGTCGGGGGCGCCGTGGTCGAGCGACTCCTTGACGAGCGCGTCGGCGACGGTGTCGGGCGTGCCCGCGGTCGCGAGGATCTCGGTGATCCGCTCCTCGGACACGTAGCTGCTGAGGCCGTCCGAGCAGAGCAGCCAGCGGTCGCCCGTGTGCGTGTCGAGCACCTGGGTGTCGACCTCGGGCGCCGCGTCGACGTCGCCGAGCACGCGCATCAGGACGGAGCGGCGGGGGTGGACGAGCGCCTCCTCCGGCGTGATGCGGCCGCTGTCGACGAGGCGCTGCACGAAGGTGTGGTCGGCGGAGATCTGGCTGAGCTCGCCGCGGCGGAAGAGGTAGATGCGCGAGTCGCCGATGTGGGCGATGGCGACGTGCCGGCCGACGCGGGCGAGCGCGCTGACGGTGGTGCCCATCCCGGTGAGCTCGGAGTGCTCGAACACGGTCTCGGCGAGGAGCTGGTTGGCCGCGACGAGGCCGGCCTGCAGCGCGAACTCGGCGTCGTGCGCGGACGCGTACGGCTTGTCGGCCTCGATGATCCGCGTGAGGGCGACCGCGGAGGCGACGTCGCCGCCCGCGTGCCCGCCCATGCCGTCGGCGACGACGAAGAGGTCCCGCCCCGCGTAGCCCGAGTCCTGGTTGTTCGACCGGACCTTGCCCACGTGGGAGACGGCAGCGGCCTGCGTCACTGTCGCCACGCCGCTACCGCCTGAGCTCGAAGCTGGTCGCGCCGATGCGGATCGGCGTGTCGAGCGGCACCTGCGTCGGCACGCTCACGCGCTTGCCGTCGAGGAAGGTGCCGTTGGTCGAGTCGAGGTCCTGGATCATCCACTCGTCGTTCCAGAGCAGCAGGCGCGCGTGGTGGGTGGACGTGTAGTCGTCGCGGATCACGAGGCCCGACTCGCTCGAGCGGCCGATGGTGAGCGGCTCGGTGCCGAGCGGGATCTCGGTGCCGGCCTTGGCGCCCGACGTGATGACGAGGTGGCGGGCGGTGGATGTGGTGGCCTTCGCGCGGGACGGGACGGCGCCGGAGTTGGCGCCGGACGGCATCGACGAGATGGGCGGCGGCTGCACCCCGGGCTGCGGGGACCTCGGCGGTGCGGCGGCGGCCGAGGCGTACGGGGACTGCGGGAACGGGGATCCGCCGGCCGAGCCCGTCTCCTCACGGAGCTTCCGCACGCGCTGGCCGAACAGGTCGGAGCGCAGCGCGTAGACGATGCCGAAGATGAAGAGCCACAGCACCGCGAGGAACGCGAGGCGGAGGACGAGGAGGGTCAGCTCGGTCACGACGCTCCCCAGAACCCGTCGTCGTGGCGCTGGCCCCGGGTTCCGCGTCCGCCGCGCTCCTCGGTGGCCTGCGGCACGACGCGGAAGGTGATGGCGGTGCGGCCGATGCGTATGACGGACTCGGGCGGGAGCGGCGCCTTGGTGACGGGCGCGCCGTTCAGCTCGGAGCCGTTCGTGGAGCCGAGGTCGCGGACCTGGGCGCGCGATCCGTCCCACGCGATCTCGACGTGGCGGCGCGAGGTGCCGGGATCGTCGACCGTGATGTCGGCATCGCTGCCGCGGCCGATGACGGTGCGGCCCACGGGGAGCGGGTGGCGGGTGCCGGCGACGTCGACCACGGGCATCCACGTGACGCTGCCCTCGGCCGTGCGGCTGTCGATCTCGAGCACGCCCTCGGAGACGGCGTCGTCCTCGCGGAAGCCCACCTGCACGACGCCGGCGAACTGGTAGCCCTGCGACGACGCGTGCTTCTCGACCGCCTGGCGCAGCTGGTCGGTGAGCGCGGTGCCGATGCTCGCCATGCGCTCCGCGTCGGCCCGGGAGACCCGGAGGGTGAAGGAGTTGGGCACGAGGATGAGGTCGCGGTCGACGACCGCGGCGTGGGTGTCGAGCTCGCGGCGGAGCTGCGCGGCGATCTCGACGGGCTGCAGGCCGGACTTGAAGGTCTTCACGAAGGCGCCGTTGACGGCGCGCTCGAGGCCCTTCTCGAAGTTGTCCAGGATTCCCACGTGTGATCCGTCCTCGCGCGGTCCTTCCGCGGATGAATAGGGAGATCGTAGCCAACTCGCGAGGCGCCGCCCTGGACACCGGCCACGTGGCGGGTGCGCGACGGCCGCTCGCGGGGCCGTCCGGCGGGCCGGGGAGTCGCCCGTCCGGCCTCGCCGCGGCGCGGGATCGGCCTCGGGGCGTGATAATGTCGTCCGGTTGGCGCGAGTGGCGGAATTGGTAGACGCGCACGGTTCAGGTCCGTGTGTCCGTGAGGACGTGGGGGTTCAAGTCCCCCCTCGCGCACCAGCACGAGAGGCCCCCGGGATCACCCGGGGGCCTCTTCGCGTCTCCGTCGCGGCGTCGACGGGAGCGGTCCTCCGGGCCCAGCCGATCGGCGGGTGCTCTCAGCCGATGGGCGGACCGATCGGATCCCCAGGCGGATGCTCCGGCGCACCCGCGCTCCGCACACTGGGGACGTGACGCACCCGACGCTCGCCCCCGCCGCCCGACCGCTCCACGCCGACCCCGCCGATCGACCGCCGACGCACGGCGCCTCCGGGCCCGCCGACGCCACCGCACCGGGTGCTCGCGGTGCGCTCCGCGCCGTCGGCCGCGCCGTGGGCCGCCACCCGCTCGCGATCGCCGCGGTGCTCGGCGGCAGCGCGTGGATCGGGCTCATGGCGGGCCTCGGCGAGCTCGCGCATCCGGCTGCCACCGCGATCGGCATCGCCGTCACCGTGATGGTGCTGGCCTGGTCCGAGAGCCGCATCGGGATCCTCCGCACCGCGCTCGTCGCCGCGCTCGGCTCGCTGGCGCCCGTCGCCGTCGCCTCCCTCCTCCTCGCCGCGGGCGTCGCGCTCGGCGACCTCTACTCGCAGCTCGACGCGGCCGACCGGCTGTGGGCGCCGTCCGTCGTGCTCGTCGCGGTGGCCGCCGCCGCCAGCCGCGGGCTCGCGCCGGCCCATCGCGACGGCCTCCGCGCAGCTGTCCTCGCGGCCGTCCTCGCGGGGCTGCTCGCGGGGGGCCACGGCGTCGACCTCACGCGCGGCGTGGCGCTCCTCATCGGGCTCGGGCTCGGGCGGATCCTCGTGCCGCTCTCCGCTCGTCCTGCCTGGCACGACCGGGCGGCGTCGAGCGCCCGCGTGGTCGCCGCCACCGTGCTCGGCACGGTCACGCTGAGCTGGTGGATCGCCGCCGTCTCGGGCGACGCGATCGGCGTGCTGAGCGCCATGGGCTCGCTGCTCGATCCCGGCCCCACGGTCGCGGTGCTGTGCGTGCTCATCGTCGCCGTCGCGCTCCTCCTGCGCGGCCGTCGGCTCGGCCTCGTGCTCGGGATCGCCGCGCTGCTGCTCGTCACCGGGCTGCTCGGCTGGTACTACACGGTCATCCCGCTCGCCGAGGACTGGTTCGCGTTCCCGATCGACTCCTGGGGCGACGTCGAGCTGCCCCTGCTGGTGCTGACCACCTGGCTCGTGCCTGCGGCGGCGCTCGTCGTGCTCGTGGTGCGGCGGCGCTCGTTCGCAGCACGCGCGGTCGCCGACGGGCGCTCGGCGGGGCGCGACCGCGTCCTCGCGCAGCTGATGCGCTCGGACGCCGGATCCCTCGGCTTCATGGGCACGTGGACGGGCAGCAGCCACTGGTTCGCCGGCGACGACGGCGACCCGGCCGTCCGCGGCGCCGTCGCCTACCGCTCGGCCCACGGTGTGGCGCTGACGGTCTCGGATCCACTCGCCTCGGCGGACGACGCGCCCGCGACGATCCGCGCCTTCGCCCGGCACTGCTCGGCCCGAGGCCTCGTGCCGGCCTTCTACAGCATCCACTCGCGCCACCTGCCGGTCTTCGCCGAGCTCGGCTGGAGCGTGACACCTGTCGCGGAGGAGGCCGTGATCGACCTCCCCGGCTTCTCCACCTCGGGCAAGCGCCGCCAGGACCTCCGGACGGCGACCAACCGCGCCGCGCGTGACGGGATCGACGCGCTGTGGGGGACCTATCGCGGCCTGCCCGACGACCTCCGCGCCGCCGTCGACGCGCTGAGCGGCGACTGGGCCGACGCGAAGGCGCTGCCCGAGATGGGCTTCACGCTCGGCGGACTGCGCGAGCTCGACGACCCCGAGGTCCGGATGCTGCTCGCGGTCGACGCCGCCGGCCGCGTGCACGGCGTCACCAGCTGGCTGCCGGTCTTCCGCGACGGACGCCTCGTCGGCCGCACGCTCGACGTGATGCGCCGCGGCGCCGACCCCATGCCCGGCGTGATGGAGTTCCTCATCGTGACCGCCGCGCGCGCCTTCCAGGAGGAGGGGCTCGAGACGCTCAGCCTCTCCGGCACGCCGCTCGCGGGCGTCGGCGCGACACGGCCGGCTGGCGCGGTGGATCGGGTCGTGGCGCGCCTGCTCCAGGCGACCGGCCGCGTGCTCGAGCCGTCCTACGGCTTCACCTCGCTGCTGCGCTTCAAGGCCAAGTTCGATCCGCGCTACGAGACGCTCTGGCTCGCCTGCCCCACGGCGGCGGACCTCGCGCCGATCGGTCGCGCGCTGACGGCGGCGTACGTGCCGACCCTGCGGATCCGCCAGCTCGCGGGCGCGCTGCGGGCGGCACGGGACGCGGCCCGTGCCGGGCGTCGCCTGCGCCGGACGGCCAGGCGCGCGGCACGGGACGCTAGCCTCGGCCACGCGGGGGACCGCGGCGCCGCGACAGGCGGCGGCGGCGGATCCACCGGCGGGAGGCGGGGCGCGTGATCGAGGGACCTGGCGCGGGGGACGGCACCCCCGAGGCGGGACCCGTCGTGAGCGTGGTCGTGGTCGACGACGAGTCGCTCGTGCGCTCCGGCATCGCGATGGTGCTCGGCGCCAGCCCGCGCATCGCCGTCCGCGCGGCCGTCTCGAGCGACACGGCCGTCGCGACAGTGCGGGAGCACGCGCCCGACGTGGTGCTCCTCGACATCCGGATGCCCGCGCCCGACGGGCTCGCGATCCTCGCCGAGCTCATGGGCGAGCCCCGGCCGCCCGCCGTCGCCATGCTCACGACCTTCGACACCGACGACCAGGTGCTCGAGGCCCTGCACCGCGGGGCGTCGGGCTTCCTGCTCAAGGACACGGATCCCGAGCAGCTCGCCCGGCACGTGCTCACGCTCGCGTCCGGCGGCATCGTGCTCGCGCCCGGCCTCCGGCCCGGCCGGCTCTTCCGCTCGCTCGAGGACGACGCGGCCCGGGCGCGCGTCGCCCGGCTCGGGGACCGCGAGACGATGGTGCTGAAGGCGCTCGCGCGCGGCCTGTCCAACGCGGAGATCGTCGCGGAGTGCGGGCTCACGCTCGGCACGGTGAAGGAGACGGTCAGCTCGATCGTCCAGGCGCTCGGCGTCGGCACGCGCGTGGAGGCGGCCGTCGTCGCCGACCGCGCCGGCCTCGTGCCCCGCGGGTGAGCGGGCGATGCGCGTGAGCGGGGCCGACGCGGTGACCGGGGCCGGCGCCGACCGGATCCGCGCGGCGCTCGTCGACCTCCTCGTGGCCGGCATCGCCACCGCGGCCTCGTACACGTTCCTCGCCCACGCGGAGTCGCCGTGGGACGCGGTCGCCGGCGTCGTCGCGTGCCTCGGGCTGCTGCTGCGCCGGCGCTGGCCGTGGCTCAGCTTCCTCGCCGCCATGCCGGCCTTCTACATCGGGATCGCGTACGTGCCGCTCGTGGTCGCCCTCTTCGACCTCGGCCTCTCGCGCGCCGCGCGCTGGCGGGTGGGCGTCGCGAGCGGCGTGTCCGTCCTCGCGTACCTGCTGCCCATCACGCCGCCCGAGGACCTGCAGTCGGTGGTCGAGCCGCTCGTGGATGCGACCCTCTACACGGTCGGACCCGCGCTGCTCGGCGCGTTCCTCCGGGAGCGGCGGACGGCGGCGGCGCAGCTGCGCGAGCTGCGGGAGGCGCAGACGCTCGGGCAGCGGCAGGCCGCCGAGGTCGCGCTCGCCCGGGAGCGCGCCGTGCTGGCCCGCGAGATGCACGACGTGGTGTCGCACCAGGTCAGCCTCATCGCCGTGCAGGCCGGCGCCCTGCAGGTGGGCGCGGCCGACGAGCGCTCGCGGGAGGCCGCGCGCACGATCCGCGGGCTCAGCACGGTGACGCTCGAGGAGCTGCGCGGCATGGTCGAGGTGCTCCGCGCGGCGGGTGGCGAGCGGCGGGAGCTCGCGCCGCAGCCGACGCTCGCGGACGTGCCGACGCTCGTGGCGGCCAGCGGGATCCGCGCGACGACCGACATCGACCTCCCCGCGGACCTGCCCGCGGCCGCCCAGCGCGCCGTGTACCGCACGGTGCAGGAGGGCCTCACCAACGCACGGAAGCACGCGACCGGCGCGGCCGTCCGGATCACCGGGCGGCTGGACGCGGGCCACGTGCTGCTCGAGGTGGAGGCGGGCCGCGCGACGCTCCCGCTGCTCGACCTGCCGAGCGGGCGTCACGGGCTCACCGGCCTGCGCGAGCGCGCCCAGCTGCTCGGCGGGAGCCTCGAGGCCGAGACGCGGCCCGACGGATCCCACCTGCTGCGGCTGCGATTCCCGCTCTGAGGCGGGTCGGCGGGTCGGCGCCCGCGCGGGTCAGCGGCCGGCTGTCGAGGAGGCGACCGCGGCGGGCTCGGCGTCGGTCGCGGGCTCCGGGCCGGGCCAGATGGTCCACGCGATCGCCCAGAGCGTGCAGATGCCGAGGAGGACCGTGAGGCGGGCGATCCAGTCCTCGAGCGCCTGGGTGCGCGCGGCGTCGCCGACGAACGCGATGGCGGCGAGCAGCAGGGCGCAGGCGATCGCGTAGGCGACCACGGTGAGGATCCAGAGCCGCCACTCGTGGCGCACCTTGGCGCGGCCGGTGGCGGGCGGACGCACGGGCGCGGGGCCGCCGGCGAAGCGGTGGGCGAAGCGCACGTCGAGCCAGCGGACCATCGAGTGGCCGAACGCGACGGATCCGCCGAGGTAGGCGGCGGCGACGCCGTGGGTCCAGTCGGCGGTGGCCCCGCCGCGGAGGTCGACGGTGACGGCGACGAGCAGCACGAGATCCACGACGGGCACGCACGCGAGGAGCGCGGCGCCGAGGCGCGGGCGGCGGAGCACGTAGCGGACGGCGAGGCCGGCGGCGAGCACGGCCCAGAAGCCGATCTCGCAGGCGATGATGACGGCGACGATCATGCGGCGACCCCCCCGGCGCTCGGCTGGTCTCCACCGTATCGACGCGGCGCCCGGCGGCGACGCCCCAGATGCGGGGCGCCGGCCGAGCGGCGGATCAGCCCTGCCGCGCCTTGTTCCGCGGGTTCTGCTTGTTGATGACGAAGACGCGGCCGCGGCGGCGCACGACCTGCGCGCCGGGGAGCTTCTTCAGGGCCTTGATCGAGTTGCGCACCTTCATGGGGATGGTCCTTTCACGAGAACGATTCTCAATAGACTAGCGCCATGCCCGCTCGCGACCACCTCCCGCTCCCCGTGTACCCGCAGCCGCCGTCGGGCGTCGTCCTCGTGGTGGGCGAGGGATCCGGCCTGCGCTCCGTGCTGCGGGACGCCGTCGACGACATCGCCGGGACGCTGCTCGTGCTGCCGCCGGAGGAGGCGGATCCGGTCGAGCCCATCGCGCGGTTCCTCGACGACCTCGCGGGGCGCGGGCCGGGCGTCGAGGCCGTGGTGGGGATCCCCGCGACCGCCGACGCGCGCGCGACCGGCATGCAGCTCGACCTGCTGCTGCGCCGCGAGCACGAGCTGCAGCGGGCGTTCGGCGGGGCGGGATCCGGCTTCGGGCTCCGCCACGTCGTCTCGGTCGTGCCCGCCGATCGGCTCCACGCCATCGCCTTCGGCCGGGTGGAGGACGCGTTCGACGAGGCGGAGACGCTCGCCGACCTCGTCGAGTACGCGACCGTGGTGGTGCTGACCGGCATGGCGCGCGTGCCGCTGGAGTCGCGCGGCACGCTGCTCGCGCTCGTGCGCCGGCTCGCGCCGCGCGCGGCCGTGCTCGACGCGCGCCGTCCCCTCGCGCTCGACCGGCTGCCGCGCTGGGGCGACGTGGCGGGGCTCGCGGCCTCGGCGGGCTGGATGCGCGAGCTCACCGCGGCGGGCGTCGCGTCGCGTCCCGCCGACATCGACCGGCTGGAGGGGCCCGTGGGATCCGTCGTCGTGAGCGACCCGCGGCCGCTGCACCCCGAGCGGCTCGCGCTCGCCGTGGAGGAGGAGCTGCGGCCCGACCGCGCGGGCCTCGTGCTGCGATCCAAGGGCTTCGTGTCGCTGGCGTCGCGGCCCGGCGAGGTGGGCGGGTGGTCGAGCGTGGGATCCATGCTGACGCTCCAGCCGACCGGGATCGACCCGTGGCAGGAGGGCGCGCCGCACGGTACTGAGATCGCGTTCTTCGGCGTGGGGCTGCGGCCGGCCGTGCTGCGGCGGGCGATCGGGCGGGCCGTGCTGACGGGGGAGGAGCTCGCGGCGGGGCCGGCGGCGTGGGTCGGGTACGCGGATCCGTTCCCGCGGGTGGACACGGGCTGACGGCGCCGCCCGGGCGGCGTCTGCTCCCGCGGCGGCGCCGGCCCACGTGCGGCGCGCCCGGAGTCCCGCGACCGTGACGGTCAGCCGAGAGCGGATGCGGGCGCCTGGTCACTGCTCGGCGCCCGGCGTTCAGTGGGGAGGTGAAGCAGAACCGCACCGCGGCGGGTACGACCCGCACGACCCGCACGACGAACCGCACCGCGAAGGACCGCACCGCTGACGACCGCACCGCCGACGACCGGCCCGCCGCCGAGGATCCGGCCATCGTCCCGGAGCCCGCGCCGGGCCCGGAGCCCGAGGATGCGCTCCGCGTCGCCCGCGAGTCCTTCGGCTGGGACGCGCTGCACGACGGACAGGTGCGCACGATCGGTCCGCTCGTCCGCGGCCGCGACGCGCTCGTCGTGATGCCCACGGGCTACGGCAAGTCCGCGATCTACCAGGTCGCGACCGTGCTGATGGAGGGCCTCACCGTGGTCGTCTCGCCGCTCATCGCGCTGCAGGCGGACCAGGTGCAGAACCTCGAGGACGCGCCCGCGGCGCCGCCCGCGCGCGTGATCAACAGCACGATCCGCGGGGCGGCGCTCGAGGAGGCGTGGGCGACCGTCGAGGAGCCGGGCGCCCGGATCGTGTTCCTCACGCCCGAGCAGCTGGCGCGCGACGAGGTCGTCGCGCGGTTGGTGGCGCGCGGGGTGTCGCTCGTGGTGATCGACGAGGCGCACTGCGTGGCGTCGTGGGGCCACGACTTCCGGCCCGACTACCTGGGGCTCGGCGGCGTGATCGACGCGCTCGGGCACCCGCCGACCGTCGCGATGACCGCGACCGGATCCACGCCCATCCGCACGGAGGTCGAGGAGCGGCTGGGGCTGCGCGACCCGTTCGTGCTCTCCAGCGGCTTCGACCGGCCGAACATCCGGCTCGAGGTGCGGCGGCACACCGAGGAGGCCGAGAAGCGGCGCGCGATCGTCGCGCACGTCGTCGAGCAGACGCAGCCGGGCCTCGTCTACGTGGCGACGCGCAAGGACGCCGAGGACTACGCGGACGAGATCCGCGCGGCCGGCCTCCGCGTCGACGCGTACCACGCGGGCCTGCCGCCCACCGAGCGCGAGCGCGTGCAGACCGCGTTCCACGAGGACGACGTGGACGTCGTCGTCGCCACGAGCGCGTTCGGCATGGGCATCGACAAGCCGACCGTGCGGTACGTGATCCACGCGGCGCCGCCCGAGTCGGTGGACGCGTACTACCAGGAGGTCGGGCGCGCGGGCCGCGACGGGGAGCCGGCCGTGGGGATCCTGCACTACCGCGCCGAGGACCTCGGCCTCCGCCGCTTCTTCACGGCGCGCACGCCCCGGCCGGCGAGCCTCCGCGACGTGTACGCGGCGGTCGCGGTGGCGGGCGTCGATGGTCCGGTGCGGCCGGCCGCGGTCGCCGAGCGCGCGGGCATGTCGGCGCGCACCGTGGGCGGCGTGCTGAACCTGCTCGTGGACGCCGGCGTGCTGGGATCCGACCGCGACGGCGCGTTCGTGCGCGAGGAGCTGGATCCGCGCGAGGCCGCCGCCCGCGGCAAGCACGTCGCGCAGGAGCGCGAGCGCATCGAGGTCTCGCGGCTCGACATGATGCGCGGCTACGCCGAGACGCCGCAGTGCCGCCGCCAGTACCTGCTCGGCTACTTCGGCGAGGAGTCGCCGGAGCGCTGCGGGAACTGCGACGCGTGCGACCGGCTCGGTGCGGAGGACGCGCACGACGAGGCGATGGGGACGGGCGCTGCCGATCCCGCCGCTGCCGCCGCCTCGGACGAGGCGTTCCCCGCGCAGTCGCGGGTCACCCACGCCGAGTGGGGGCCGGGCACGGTGATGAGCACGGAGGAGGACCGGATCACCGTCTTCTTCGAGAGCGAGGGGTACCGCGTGCTGTCGCGGAAGCTCGTGGAGGAGGGGTCGCTGCTGCAGCAGGCGTGAGCGGGGGCGTCTGCGAGGGTGGCCCCATGCACCTCTCCTTCCTGCACCGCAGCCGCTGGATCACCTACGGCGCCGCGATCGCCATCGGGCTCGCGGGCGTCGCCGGGCTGGTGGTCGGGAACCCGCGAGGGTGGATCCCGGTCGGGATGGCCGTGCTCGCCGCGCTGTTCCAGCGGCTCGTCTCCCGGGACGCGCGGCGGGCGCCGGAGGCCGGCACGGATCCGCGCGACACCATCGGCTGACCGGGTGGACTAGCCGCGGAACGTCGATGCAGATGCATGCAGTTCTCCGTTGGCCTACGTTGTCAATCAGCGGGACGAGCCCTTCGGGTGGGACGTCCTCGCGCAGCGTCGGCCTCTCGGGGGAGAGGGTCCGACCGCCCGGCCCTCCGTGCACGGAGGCCGGGCCACACCCTCTTCCGCGAGGTCGCGGTCGCGGCAGGCGCCGTGGCCGCGATCCGCTCGCACGGACCGCGCGCTCCCGTCGACCCCTTCCGGCCGCGCCCGTGCGCGGGTAGCGTCGCCCGGACGCGCCCGTCGACCCTGGAGGACCCCATCACCGCACTCGCGCTCATCGCCCTCCCGACCTTCGACGCACCCACGATGGAGGACTTCGGCGGCCCGGGCGGCCCCGGCGGCCCGCTGGTCGGGCTCGTGCTCGGCGGCCTGGTATCGCTGCTGCTCCCGCTCGCGGCCGTCGTGCTCGGCATCGTCATCGCGGTGTCGGTCGTGCGCACTCGACGGGCGACGGAGCGCATCGAGAAGCGGCTGGATGCGCTGGAGCGTTCGTCGCGCGATGCGTCGACGGCCGGCCGCGGGGCGGCGGACGCCCGTCCGGACACGACGCGGCGCTAGCCGCGGGAGCGCTCGCCGCGCCGCCGGGCCCGCTCCGCCGCATCCGCCATGGCCTCCGCGTGCCCGGTCTTGGCGCGGCCGATCGCGGCGTCGTCGTCGCGGCGGATCGCGATGCCCTCGGCCACCTGTGCGCGCAGTGCCCGGATCGAGTCGCGGAACGTGGGCGCGAAGTCCGCGTGCTCCTCGTCGCGCTCCTCCTCGCCCTCGGGGTACCGCCGCAGCTGGGCGGACGCGTCCTCGGTCGACGAGCCCTCGGCCGGCGGACGCTCGAGGTGGGCGAGGCAGAGGCGGGCGACCTCGTCGGCGTGGTCGTGCATCACCGAGTGCGCGGCGCCGGGGATCTCCCACAGCCGCGCCCGCGGCAGCAGCCGTCCCATCTCCTCCACCCACGCGCGCGGGACGACGGCGTCGTGCTCCCCGCGGATCACGAGGGCGCTCGCGCGGATGCCGGGCAGGCGCGCCTCGATCGGGAACGACATCATGCGCGGCAGCACGCGGAGGAACCAGCGCACGCCGCACACGAGGTAGGCGCGGATGGCGAGCACCTGGATCCGGCGGGGCTCGTGCAGCGACGACCGCAGGAACCGCACGGCGGCCACCGGCACGGAGCGCGCCGCCGGATCCACCACCGGGCTGATCATGACGAGCGTGGTGATCCCGGGGCGCCTGGCCGCGAGATCCGACACCATCTGCGTGCCCATGGAGTGGCCGACGAGCACCGGGTCGTCGAGGCCGAGCTCGTCGATCGCGGCGCCGACGAGGTCGGCGTACTCGCGGATCGCGAGCGCCCGCCCGGGGTGGCGCACGCCCGCGAACCCCGGCAGGTCGAGGGCGTGAACGGTGCCGTGCCCGTCGAGGCGCGGCGCGAGGCGCTCGAAGTAGTCGGAGCTCACGCCGATGCCGGGCACGAGCACGAACGCCCGGCCGTCGGGGCTCCCGAGGGTGCTGATCCGCACGGTGAGGCCGCGGTGCACGAGGCGCGTGACGCGGACGGTCGTGGCGGGGCGGCCGTGCTCGGTCATGCGGTGCCTCCTGCGGCGGACGGGTCGTCGGGTGCGATCCGCGAGGCGTCCACGCTAGGGCACGGCGCCTGCGCGCCAGCCGGCCCGGCCCGGCCCGCGGCTAGGCCCCCGCGTCCCCGCCCGACACGCACAGGCAGAACGGGTGCCCCGCCGGATCCGCGTACACGTCGAAGCGGTCGACCGCGGTCGGGTCGGCCGCGGGCTGGAGCAGACGGCCGCCGAGGGCGAGCACGCGCTCGCGGCCCGCGTCGAGGTCGTCGACGTAGAAGTCCAGGTGGATCTGCTGCTGCTGCCGCGGGCCCTCGCCCGGCCACACGGGCGGCACGAAGTCGGGGGCGAGCTGGATCCCGATCCGCCACTCGCCGTCGACGCGGACGCTGTGCCAGTCGTCCTCCGCGTGCACCTCGCCCTCGAGGAGCCCGGCCCAGAAGGCGCTCTCCGCGGCCAGGTCAGGTGCGTCGAGCACCACGATCGTCTGCCGGATCCTCATGCGCGGTCCTTCTCTCGTCGTCGAGCGGGTGCTGCCAGCCTGGCACCGGCGTCCGACACCGACCAGGATCCGCCGCCCGCCCCCCTGGGATCCGGACCCCGACCACCGGTAGGTTTGACGACACGGCGCGTCTCGCGCCGGAACACCCTGCGGGCATCGTGGCTCAGCCGTCGTACGCGACGGCGGGAGCGTGCGGTGGCCACAGGGCCACCAGTCACCTCCTGAAAGGAGCGACCATGACCGCCCCCTCCGTCCAGCTCTACACGGTCCGCGACGCTGTCTCCGCGGACCTGCAGGGCGCCGTCGCCCGCGTCGCCGAGATCGGCTACACGCAGGTCGAGCCGTACGCGTTCGTCGAGCGCGCCGACGAGTTCGCCGCCGCGTTCGCCGCGTCCGGCGTCACCGCCCCCTCCGGCCACGCGCCCGTCATCGACGGCGACGACGACCAGGCCTCCCGCACCTTCGACGCCGCCGCGAAGCTCGGGATCCAGACGGTCATCGACCCCTTCATCCCCTCCGAGCGCTGGCAGACCGCCGACGACGCGCACAAGATCGCCGACCGCGTCAACGAGCTGCAGGTCCAGGCCGCCGCGCGCGGGCTCGCCTTCGGGTACCACAACCACCAGTGGGAGTTCGCGAACAAGGTGGACGGCCGGCCGATCTACGAGCTCTTCGTCGAGCGCCTCAACGCCGACGTCGTGCTCGAGCTCGACGCGTTCTGGTCGACCGTCGGCGGCATGGACACGCCCGCCCTCCTGGAGCAGCTCGGTGACCGCGTCCAGTTCCTGCACGTGAAGGACGGCAAGATCTCCGACGCCATCGCCAAGGTGCTGCCGAGCGCCGAGTCCGCGCTCGTCGTGCCGCCGGAGCTCGCGCAGGCCTTCAAGATGCAGGAGCCCGCGGGCCAGGGCGACGTCGACGTCGCCGCCGTGCTCGCCGCCGCCCCGCACGCGCTCCGCGTCGTCGAGTTCGACGACTACGCCGGCGACGTGTTCGACGGCATCGCGGCGTCGCTCGCCTGGCTGCAGGAGAACGACAAGTGACCGGCGGCACCGGCCGCGTCGGCGTCGGCGTCATCGGCGCGGGCGTCATCTCGGGCACGTATCTCGAGAACATGACGGCGATGCCGGACCTCGAGGTCCTGTTCGTCGCCGACATCGACATCGACCGCGCCCGCTCGCGCGCCGAGGAGCACGGCGTGCCGCACCACGGCACCGTCGACGAGCTGCTCGCGATGGACGAGATCGAGATCGTCGTGAACCTCACGCTGCCCGCCACGCACGCGGAGGTCGGGCGGCGAATCGTCGCGGCCGGCAAGCACGTGTGGAGCGAGAAGCCGCTGGCGCTGGATCACGAGTCCGGCCAGGACCTGCTCGAGGCGGCCCGCGCGGCCGGCGTGCAGGTCGCGTGCGCGCCCGACACCGTGCTCGGCGCCGGGATCCAGTCGGCCATGCGCGCCATCGCCCGCGGCGACATCGGCGAACCGCTCACCGCGACGACGCTGTTCCACGTGCCCGGCCCCGACGCCTGGCACCCGAACCCCGAGTTCCTGTTCGCGAAGGGCGCCGGACCCCTGTTCGACATGGGCCCGTACTACGTCACCACGCTCGTGCACGCCTTCGGCGCGGCCGAGACGGTGAGCGCGGTCTCCTCGACCTCGCGCACCACGCGCACCATCGGCAGCGGACCCCGCGCGGGCACCGACTTCCCGGTGGAGGTGCCGACGCACCACGCGGCGCTCATCTCGTTCGCGGGCGGGCAGTCGGCGCAGTCGACCTTCAGCTTCCAGAACGCGCTGCCGCGCATGGGCTTCGTGGAGATCTCGGGCAGCGAGGGCACCATCGTGCTCCCCGACCCGAACACGTTCGAGGGCGACAGCCAGCTGTGGCGCTTCGGGCAGGAGGGGCCGGAGACGCTGACGGCCGCGGGATCCACGTACGGCCGCGGATCCGGCGTGCTGGACCTCGCGCGCAGCATCCGCGGCGGCGACCCGGTGCGCGCATCCGGCGAGGTCGCGGCGCACGTGCTCGACGTGCTGCTCGCGATCCGCGACGCGGCCGACAGTCGCGAGGTCGTGCAGGTCGCGTCGAGCGTCGCGAAGCCGACGCCGCTCGCGGAGGACTGGGATCCGGCGGCGGCGACGCTGTAGCGCGGCACCCGCTCGCGACGGCCCCGCATCCGGTGACGGATGCGGGGCCGTCTCGCGCTCGGCACCTGGCGGCACCCGGAGGAGACTGGACCCATGCAGCTGCACCGCGTCACCACCGGATCCGGCGCGCGCCACGTCGGCCTCGTGCACGGCCTCGGCGCGGACGGCGCGACCTGGGCACCCGTCGTCGAGCGGCTCGTGGCGACCGGTCGGTTCACCGTCGCCACGGTCGACCTCCGCGGGCACGGGGAGAGCGACCGGGCCGGCTCCTACGGCATCGAGGAGATGGCCGACGACGTCGTCGCGTCGCTGCCGCGCGGGCTCGACGCGGTCGTCGGGCACTCGCTCGGCGGATCCGTGCTGGTGCGCGCCGTGGCCCGCCTCGAGCCCGCGCGCGCCATCTACTTCGACCCCGGGTTCCGGCTCGCGCTGCCGACCACGGGGATCCGCGGCCGCCTGTTCTGGGCGGCGCCGCTCGTGGGGCTCGCCGCCGCGCAGATCCCGCGGGCTCGGGCCGCCGTCCGCGTGCGCGCCGCCTACCCGGCCGCCGTCCGCGCCTCGCTCGACGCCGCGCAGGCGCGCTTCGACCGCGGCATGGCGGTCGGCGTCTTCCGCGACGTGGCCTTCCACCCGCTCGCGGTGAGCGCGCCCGCCGTGCCGTCCACGATCGTGCTCTCCGACGACGCGCCCTCGGTGCTGCCCGACGCCTGCGCGGCGGATCTCGAACGGCACGGGTGGGACGTGCGCCGGCTGCCGGGGATCCACCACGACATGCAGCTCGAGGACCCCGACCGGGTGCTCGCCGCGATCGAGGACGTGCTGTGACGGACGCGCCGCGCGACGACGGGCCGGAGCGCCCGGACCGCCCCGCCGACGCCGAGATCGCCGCCCGGCTGGCCGCCGCCCTCCGCGCGCCCGACGCGTCCGCCCGGCTGCAGGCCGCGCTCACCGCGGGCACCCGGCCGGATCCCGCGCTCGTCGAGGGCCTCATCCACCGCTGCCGCGTCGAGCCCGACCTCAACGTGCGCGAGATGCTCACGTGGGCGCTGATCCGCCACGACCCCGAGCTGACGATCCCGCCGCTCATCGCCGAGCTGACGTCGCCCATCCCGCAGGCCCGCAGCCAGGCGCTGCACACGCTCTCCAAGATCGGCGACCGGCGCGCGCTGCCCGCCATCACGCCGGCGCTGCTGCGGGATCCCGACGACCACGTCGCGCGCACCGCCTGGCGCACGGCCTCCGGCCTCGTCGACGGCGACCGGGATCCGTCCGGCGCGCGCTGGCTGTCGCAGCAGCTCGCGTCGCAGCTCGGCCGCGGCGGGCGCGACACCCAGGCGAGCCTCGCGCGGGCCTTCGCGAGCGTGGGTCGGGCGGCGCTGCCGGTGCTCGAGCGGTCGCGGCGCGCGGCGGACGCCCGGGTGCGGATCCACGCGCT
Source organism: Clavibacter quasicaliforniensis (assembly GCF_051201715.1). Classification (NCBI taxonomy): domain Bacteria; kingdom Bacillati; phylum Actinomycetota; class Actinomycetes; order Micrococcales; family Microbacteriaceae; genus Clavibacter; species Clavibacter quasicaliforniensis. Next base: position 39,782 of record NZ_CP139624.1, read on the forward strand.
CGCCGTGATCGCGCAGCTCGCCGACCCGGAGCTCCGCTTCGACGACGCGATGGACGAGGCCCGCCGCACCTCCTTCGGCGCGCACCTCGCCCGGCGGCCGGGCTTGCACCTCCCGTAGCGTCATGTGATCGGGTGGTCCCATGACCCACCCCGCCGAGACCCACCCGACCGAGGGCGACCCCGTCGTGACCACTTCCCCGATCCCCATGCCGACCCCGCCCCGCCGGGTCCGCATCGGCGACGCCGCCGCGTTCGTCGGCGTCACGCCGCGGACCATCCGCCACTACCACCAGATCGGCCTGATCCCCGAGCCCGAGCGCGGCACCGACGACCGCCGTCGCTACGGGTACGCCGACATGGTGCGGCTGATGTGGATCCGGCGCATGGCCGACGCCGGGATCGCCCTCGAGGACATCCGCGCCGCCTTCGCCGACCCGGAGGCGGAGGAGGGCGCCGCTGCTGCCGCGGATGCCGCCGCTCCCGCCGCCCCGGCCACCGCCGGGGACGACGACGTCGCCGACGTCCTCGGCCGACTCGAGGCGACCCTCGCGGCCCAGGAGGCGGAGCTGCGACGGCAGCGGGACGCCGTGCGTCGGCTGCGCGCCCGGGGCAGCAGGCTCGGCCTCCTCTCCGACCTCGTCGCCCGCCGCCTCGAGGGCCTGCCCGAGGGATCCCTCCGCCAGGCCGACCTCGACGCCCTGCTGGTCATGGAGCGCAGCCTCGGCACGCTCGTCGCGGCCCTCAACGCGACCCGGTACATCGCCGTCGCCACGCTGCCGGGCCTGCGCGAGGCGTCGGACCGGGTCGACGCCGCCGAGGAGGCGCTCGACGACACGGTCTCCGTCGACGACCCGCGCGTGGCGGAGGTCGCGGCCGAGCGGCGCGCGTTCGAGGAGGCGCTGCAGGCGGCGATCGAGGCGTCCGACCTCCCGCGGCAGGACGATGAGCTGGTCGCCGCCTGGGACGAGCTGCACCCCGACGGCGATGGCGACGAGGAGGAGGCCCGCGGCGGCTCCGGCCGGCCCGCCCGGTCCCTGAGCACGATGGACGCCTTCGCGAAGATGCCCTACGACTTCTCCCCGGCCCGCCTCCGGTCCATGGAGCTGGCCATGGACTTCGTGGTGTGGGGGCCGCCCGCGCCGTGAGCGGGCGTTGGCGTCGCGGATCCCAGCCTCCGGGCCGATCGAGCCGCGGAGCCGCGGAGTAGGTTCGCGGCACGGCGCCCCGCGACGGGAGCGCCCGGATCCGCGTCCGTGCGCGGACGACGAGAGGCGCGCCATGGCCGAGATCGTGCTGTTCCACCACGTGCAGGGCGCGACCCCCGGGGCCCACGCCTTCGCCGACGCGCTGCGCGACGGCGGGCACACCGTGCACGTGCCCGACATGTTCGACGGCGCGCTGCCCGGGTCCATCGAGGCGGGTCTCGCGCTGATGGCGGGCCTCGCCGACCACGTCGTCGCCGAGCGCACCGCGCGGGCCCTCGACGGTCTGCCCGCGGAGCTCGTCTACGCCGGGTTCTCGTGGGGCGGATCCATCGCCCAGCGCCTCGCGCAGACCCGCCCGGGTGCCCGCGGCGCGCTCCTCTACGAGTCGTTCGTGTCGCTCTCGGCGGAGTGGTCCTTCGGGCCGTGGCCGTCGGGGCTTCCGGTGCAGGTGCACGGCATGGCGCGGGATCCGTTCTTCGCGGGCGAGGGCGACCTCGACGCGGCCCGCGAGCTGGTCGCGGAGGTCGGCCCGGAGCTCGCCGAGGTCTTCGTCTACGACGGAGACGCGCACCTGTTCACGGACGCGTCGCTGCCGTCGTCGGATCCGGTCGCCACCGCGCTCGTGGTGGAGCGGTCGCTGGAGCTGCTGGCGCGGATCGGCTGACGCCGGATCGCGCCGGCCGCCGCCGTCAGCGGGCCGGGAGCGACGCGAGGAACGCGTCCGTGGCGCCCGCGATCTCGGGCGACCTCGTGTGATACAGGTAGTGGTCGCCCGTGAGCGGGACCACCTCGCCGCGCTCCACGCTCGCCGCCTGGGCCTCGTGCAGCGCGACCCAGCCGTCCCCGCCCGCGGCGTCCGGCACGACGAAGAGCAGGACGGGCAGATCCGCCGGGAACGTCTCCCCGCTGGTGGAGGCGAAGGTCTCGGGCATGCGCTCCATCTCGTCGAGGAGCGTCGGGGCCGTCGCGTTCCGGGTCGCGAGGAGGCGCATCTGCTCCTTCGTGGCGTCGTCGTAGGGGAGCCCCGCGTACGCGTCGCCACCCACCGCGGAGAGCACGCGGAGGATCCCGAGGTCGCGGAGCGCCGTGAGCCCGTCCGTCGCCGCGGGGGCGTCCCACCCGGGCTGATCGGGCACGCTGCTGTCGATGCCCACGAAGGCCGTGAGCTCGTCGCCGTAGCGCTCGGCGTACTCGAGGGCGTAGACGCCGGAGATCGAGTGGCCCATGAGCACGTAGCGGTCGACCCCCAGGTGCTGCAGCGCCGCGTGGACCTCGCCGGCGATGGCCGCGGCCGTGCGCGGGGTGTCGGTCTGGTCGCTGAGCCCGGTGCCGAACGGCTCGACGGCGATCACCCGGTGCGTGTCGTCGAGCTCGGAGATGAGCGGCTGGAAGTCGAGGGCGGGGGCGGCGGTGCCGAGGCCGGGCAGCAGCACGATGGTCTCCGCGGCGGTACCGCTGACGACCACGTTCATCTCCTTGCCGTCGACGGGCACGCGCTCGCCGTAGGGCTCGATGGCGGCGAGGTCCGCCGGCGTCGCGACGGCGTTCACGATCGAGGTGGTCGCCAGCGCCAGGACGGGCAGCGCCACCAGCACGGCGACGATCCGGAGGGTGATCCGCAGGGGTCGTCGCATGCGCTTCCGCGGCCGGGGCGTGGTGGCGGCCTCAGCCACGGGCGGGGATCTCGGACACGTCCGCGTAGACCGGGAGGCCGAGGCGGCGGGCGATCGCGACGTCCGCGTCGGCGCCGGACGACTCCCCGGGGAGCCGGAGCACGGCGTCGCAGTGCGCGAGGAGGCGCGACGCGGTCTCGTACATGACGTCGGGCCCGGCCTCCGTGTCGACGCCCGCCTCCGCGGCCACGCGCAGGATCGGCAGCGCCGCCCACTCGCCGATCATGGGCACGTGCCCGAGCTGGAAGACGGGCCAGGCCGCCTGCTCGAGCCGGGCGAGGTTCTGGGCGATGAGCTCGGGATCGCCTCCCGAGCCGGAGCGGTAGGGGCCGGCGATGAGGATCAGCTGCGGGTCGGTCACCCGAGTACGCTAGACGAAACGCGCACGAGCGCGCAAAACCGAGGAGGAACGCGAATGCTCGCTGCGGAGCGGCACGAGTGGATGCTGACCGAGCTCGCGCGCGACGGCCGGCTCGTCGCCAAGGACGCGGCCGCGCGGCTGGGCGTGACGGAGGACAGCGTGCGGCGCGACCTGCGGACGCTCGCCGAGGCGGGTCGGCTCCAGCGCGTGTACGGCGGCGCGCTCCCGGTGTCGCCGGCGATCCGGGACCACGCCGAGCGGGCGGCGATCGCGGTGGACAGCAAGCAGCGGGTCGCCCGGGCGGCGGTGCGGCTGCTGCGGCCGGGATCCACGCTGCTCCTCGATGCGGGCACGACGGCCCTCGAGGTGGCCCACGCGATCCCGGCCGACCTGCGGCTCACGGTGGTGACGCCCGGTCCCCTCGTGGCGGTCGCGCTCGCGGACCACCCGCTCGTCGAGATCGTGCTCGTCGGCGGCACCCTGTCCCGGCACTCGATGGTCGCGAGCGGATCGCTGGCCGCGGAGGCGCTCCGTCGCGTGCGGGCCGACGTCTGCTTCCTCGGCGTGACCGGGGTGCACCCGGACGCGGGCCTCACCACGGGCTCGCTCGACGATGCCGCGACCAAGCGCGCGATGGCCGAGCGGTCCACCGAGACCTTCGTGCTGGCGAGCGCCGAGAAGGTCGGCGCCGCCTCCGCGTTCCCCGTGCTCGACCTCGCCGAGGTGACGGGTCTCGTGCTGGATCCCGACGCGCCCCTCGACGCGGACGTCGCGGCGGCGCTCACTCGGGCCGGGGCGCGGCTGCGCTGACCTCGAGGGCCGCGGCGCGGTCGACGGTCGACGGCTCGGACGCATCGGACGGCTCGGGCTCGTCGGCCGTGGCCGGCTCCTCCGTCGTGCGCGAGTCCGTGAGCGACAGCGCGCCCACCGTCGCGATCACGCCGGTGAGCACGGCGACGACGAGGTAGGCGGTCCGCTCGCCTGCGAAGAAGGAGTGGACCAGTTCGGCGCTCCACGCACCCACCGGGAGCGCGGTCGTGACGAGCGCCGCGATGAGCGTCCCGACGACCGCGGTGCCGAGGCTCGTGCCGAGCTCCTGCGCGGTGTCGTTGAGGGCCGCGCCGATGGAGGTGCGGTTCGCGGGCATCGACTCGACCAGGGCGACCGCGCAGATGGTCATGATCGTCCGCAGCCCGACGGTGAACACGATCATCGTCGCCATGATGGCGAGGTAGCCGTGCTCGACGGCCCAGGCCAGGCCGAGCAGCCCGCCCACCAGGAAGCCGGTGCCGACGAGGCAGGCCATGCGGTGGCCGAGGCGCGTGGCGAGCCGCTCGGCGATCGGGCTCGCGGCGATCATCGTGACGATGATGGGCAGGTTCGCGAGGCCGGCCCGCATCGGGCTCCAGCCGTACGCGTACTGGAAGTGCAGGATCAGCCCGAACAGGATGCTCGCGAACGCGACCGACGCCCCCAGCTGCGTGAGCGCGGCGCCGCGGACGGGCCCCGCGCGGAAGATCGCGAGGTCGATCATCGGCGCGGCCGCGCGGCGCTCGCGGAGGACGAAGCCCGCGACCGCGGCGACGGCGCCGAGCGCGCAGGCGAGCGTGAGGGGCGCGAGCCAGCCGCGCTCCACGCCGCTCGTGAGCGTGTAGCAGCCGAGCCCGATCGCGGCGACGGTGAGCACGGTGCCGGGCAGGTCGAGCCGCTCGGAGGTGAGGTCCTCACGGCGGTCGGCCGGGACCCCGAGGCGGACCCCGATCCAGACGAGCAGCGCCAGGGGCGCGTTGACGACGAGCAGCCACTGCCAGCTCACGGCACCGAGGATCGACCCGCCGAGGAGCGGACCGAGGACGAACCCGGACATGCCCACGATCATCACGATCGTGATCGAGCGCATGCGCAGCCTGTCGTCCTCGAAGAGGCGGAAGATCAGCGACATCGTGACCGGCGCCATCGCGGCAGCGGCGGCCCCGAGCGCCGCGCGCAGGGCGATGAGCTGGCCGATGTCGGTGACGAGGACGACGGCGACGCTGATGAGGCCGAAGGCCGCGAGGCCGATCAGCAGGACGCGACGGCGGCCGAACCGGTCGGCGGCCGAGCCCGCTGTGAGGAGCAGGCCGCCGAAGGTGAGCGAGTAGGCGCCCGTCACCCACTGCAGCCCCGTCGTGCCGCTGTCGAGCGCCCGCCCGATCGTCGGCAGCGCGATCGACAGCAGCGTGTTGTCGACCATCTCGACGAAGAAGGCCAGGCAGAGCGCGGCGAGCGGGATGGCCGCGGCCCGGAGGGACGCGTAGCCGCGGGGTGGGGTGGTGGTGGTCGTGGGGGTGCTCATCGGGGTCCTCATTCTATCGAACGCCGTACGAGTATCGGACGACGTTCGATAGTATGGAACGACGTTCGGTAGGATGCAAGGCATGGCCGCGAATGGATCCCCGAAGACGGAGAGCACCCGCACGCCGCCCGCCCGCGCGCGAGGCCGGCAGCGCGCGTCGCACTCGCTCGACACCGTGCTGGCGGAGGCCATCGCGATCCTCGACGAGTCGGGGGAGAGGGCATTGACCTTCCGGGCCCTCGCGGCACGGCTCGGCGGCGGCGTGGCGAGCATCTACTGGTACGTCGCGAGCCGCGACGAGCTGCTCGAGAAGGTGACCGAGGAGGTGATGGGCCGGGTCCTGACGGAGACGGAGCCGCTGACCCACGGATCCGACCCGGTCGACAACGTGCGCGCCGTCGCCCTCGCGCTCTTCGACGAGCTCGTGCGCCGACCGTGGTTCGGGCAGTACATGCTCCGGAACAACGGGCTGCAGCCGAACTCGATGATGATGTACGAGCGGATCGGGCAGCAGCTGCTCGGGCTCGACCTCACGTCGCGGCAGCGGTTCCACGCGGTGTCGTCCATCGTCAGCTACGTCGTGGGCGTCGCGGCCGACCTCGCGGAGCCGCCGCCGCAGGAGTTCCTGGAGAGCGGGCTGGATCGGGAGGGCTTCCTGGGCACGCTCGCCGACCGCTGGCGGGAGCTCGACCCCGAGGAGTACCCGTTCGCCCACGACGCCGCGGGCGAGATGGCGACGCACGACGACCTCGACGTGTTCCGCTCCGGGCTCGACCTGCTGCTGGCGGGTGTCCGTCAGCAGGCGGGGCTGCCGCCGGCGTCGTGACCCGGGTCGTCGTGACCGGCGTCGCCGAGGGCGTGGGCTAGAGCGCGGGCGCCGCCGCCAGCAGCTCCTCCGCGTCGCGACGCGCCTCCGCGATCTCCGCCGTCCCCAGCCCGCACGCCCGCAGGCACGTGGCCGCGATGCCGTCGCGGTCGGCGTCCCCTGGCTCGCCGCGGCGACGCAGCTGGATCACGAGCTCGGCCAGCTGGATCAGCACGGCCCCCAGCGCATCCGGCTCGATGGTCGCGCGGACGTCGGCGCTCGCCGCGGCCGTGCCGATCCGGCCGTACGCGTCCTGCAGCTCCCGGCGCTGCACGCGGAAGCCGTCGTAGCGCTCGCCCTGCACCTCCGGCAGCAGGTAGAGCGTGCCGATGTTGTGCGGGGTGTCGGCGAGCGTGCGGAAGTCGACCATCACGAGCGCGTGCAGGGCGGCCGCCGCGGTGGCGCGGTCGGGCACGAGGTCCTCGATGCCGCGCACCACGTCGAGGCTGGGGCGCACGGAGCGCGTGAGCAGCTCGACGAGCAGGTCGTCCTTGCCGGCGAAGTGGTAGTAGAGGGAGGCCTGCCGGATCCCGACCCGTTCGGCGATCGCCCGCGTGGACGTGCCGCTCAGCCCGTGCTCGGCGAAGAGCGCGGCGGCGGCGTCGAGGATCTGCTCGCGCGGGCTCAGCGGGGATCCGGCGTCGGGTACCGCGCGGGGGCGGCCGACGCGGGCCGGCTTGTCGTCCTTGGCCATCCGGCCATCCTCGCAGGTGGGGTTCACGCGGCGCCGATCACCGCGAGCACCTGCCCGGGCGCGACCTGCTCCCCGGGGCGGATGTGGACGTCGAGCACGCGCCCCGCGACCGGCGCGCCCACGACGGACTCCATCTTCATGGCCTCCACCGCGAGCACGGCGTCGCCGACGCCGAGGAGATCGCCCGGGCGCACGTCCACGCGCCAGACCGTCGAGGTGAACGGCGCCGTCACGGCGGTGGCGCCCGGAGGGATCGGCACGGTCGCGGCCTCGACGACGGGCGGCTCGTCGCGCACGTCGAACTCGCCCGAGAGGCGCCAGCGCGCCTTCTCCTCCTCGAACGCGCGCGTCTGCGTGTCGCGGAAGTCGCGGATCGACGCGTCGTTCGCGGCGAGGAACGCGTGGTGGTCGGCGATGGAGAACTCGCCGTCCTCCGTCTCGTAGCGCCCGCGGCCGGCGTCCGTCTCGGCGCGCAGCTCCAGCAGCTCCTCCGCGCCGACCGGGTACCACTCGATGCGGTCGAAGAACCGCAGCGCCCACGGGTCCTCCTGGAAGAGGCCGCCGCGGCGGAAGCGGTTCCAGATCTGCACGGTGCGGCCGACGAACTGGTACCCGCCCGGCCCCTCCATCCCGTAGATGCAGAGGTACGCGCCGCCGATGCCGACGGAGTTCTCGGCGGTCCAGGTGCGCGCCGGGTTGTACTTCGTGGTCACCAGGCGGTGGCGCGGATCCAGCGGCGTGGCCACGGGCGCCCCGAGGTACACGTCGCCGAGGCCGAGCACGAGGTAGCTCGCGTCGAAGACCGTGCGGAAGACGTCGTCGACCGAGTCGAGGCCGTTGATCCGGCGGATGAACTCGATGTTCCACGGCGTCCACGGCGCGTCGTCGCGGACGCCGGCCATGTAGCGCTCGATCGCGAGGCGCGTCGCCGGGTCGTCCCACGACAGCGGCAGCCGGACCTTCCGCGACGGCACGACGAGCTGCCCGGTCGGCGGGATCTCGTCCTCCAGCTCCTGCAGCAGCCGCGTGACGGCCGTGGCCTTGAGCACACGCGCGTCCGTGCGGACCTGGAGCGAGCGGATCCCCGGCGTCACCTCGAGCACGCCGGGCGGCATGTGCTCCTGCAGCCGGGTCATCAGCGCGTGCACGCGCATGCGCAGCGCGATGTCGAGGGTCATGTCGCCGTACTCGACGAGCACGTTGTCGTCGCCGTCGCGGCGGTACGCGACACCCGGGCGCGCATCCGTCGGCTCGAGCCGGCCGATCACGCCGTCGTCGCCGTCGCCGCCCGCGCGGATCACCTGGAGCGAGGCGCGCGCGTCCACGAGCGACGCGGCCGCGGCCTCGGTGACGGGCACGAACCGCACGGTGTCGCCGGGCCGCAGCTGGCCGAGCTTCCACAGCTCGCCGCTCGCCACGACCGCCGGGCAGACGAAGCCTCCGAGGGACGGGCCGTCGGGCCCGAGGATGATCGGGGTGTCGCCCGTGAAGTCGATCGCGCCGACCGCGTACGGGGTGTCGTGGATGTTCGACGGGTGCAGCCCCGCCTCGCCGCCGTCCTCGCGCGCCCAGCCGGGCCGCGGGCCGATGAGCCGGATCCCGGTGCGCGCCGAGTTGTGGTGCACGCCGTAGTCGGTGGCGTAGAGCACGTCGATGTCGGCGCGCGTGAAGAAGTCGGGCGCCGCGTGCGGGCCCTCGGTGACGCCGATCTCCCACGTCGAGGTGAGCGCGGGCCGGCGGTGCGCCGGCGTCGGGCCGCCGATGATCCCGAGGCGCGCGCCCGCGGGGAACGCGGGGTGGTCGGCGTCGGAGTCGGGGGATCCGGGCCGCAGCACGTCGCCGGCGAGCAGCGCCCGGCCCGCGTGCCCGCCGAAGCGGCCGAGCGTGAAGGTGGACGCCGACCCGAGGTACGCGGGCACGTCGATCCCGCCGCGCACGGCCAGGAACAGGCGGAGCCCGGGCCCGTCGGCGCGGCCGATCGCGAGCATCTGCCCGGCGGCGACCTCGAGCGGCTCCCACATCGCCGCTGCCTCGCCGTCGATCGTGACCGGCGCGGGCGCGCCCGTCACCGCGACCACGGACGCGGTCGAGAAGCGCAGCACGGGTCCGTCGGCCGTGATCTCGAGGCCGGGCGCGCCCTCCGGGTTGCCGACGGCGAGGTTCGCCTCCGCGAGCGAGACGGGATCGAACGGGCCGCTCGGCGGCACGCCCACCTGCCAGTACCCGAGCCGGCCGGGGAGGTCCTGCACCGTGGTCATGGTGCCGGGGGAGAGGACATCGATCCGCGGCGCCGGGTCGTCCGTCTCGTCGAGCGTGGACGTGGAGTGCGTGGCCGTGCGCAGCTCGATGTCGTCGGTGAGCGCCCGCAGCAGGCCGATGTTCGTGACGATGCCGTCGATCCTGGAGCCGTCGAGCGCCTCGCCGAGGAGGTCGAGCGCGTCGTCGCGGGTCTCGCCCGTGGCGATGACCTTGGCGAGCAGCGGGTCGTAGGAGGCGGAGACCTCGAGGCCGGTCTCGATCCAGCCGTCGACGCGGATCCCCGGGCCCGCGGGCAGCACGGCCTGCGTCACGAGGCCGCTCGACGGCAGGGATCCCTTCGCCGGGTCCTCCGCGTAGACGCGGGCCTCGACGGCGTGGCCCTCCGGGATCCAGTCGCGCGTGAAGAGGTCGTCGGGGAGCCCGGCGGCGCCGTCGCGCGCGAGCCGCAGCATGAGCTCCACGAGGTCGACGCCGTGCACCTCCTCCGTGACGGGGTGCTCGACCTGCAGGCGCGTGTTCACCTCGAGGAACGCGGCCTCCTCGCGCACCGGGTCGTAGACGAACTCGACCGTGCCGGCGCTGCGGTACGAGACCGACTCCGCGAGCGCGCGGGCCGAGTCGTGCAGCTGCGCGCGCACTCGGTCGGGCAGCGCGGGCGCGGGCGCCTCCTCGATCACCTTCTGGTTGCGGCGCTGCAGTGAGCAGTCGCGGTCGCCGATCACGGCCACTCGGCCGGTGCCGTCGCCCACGAGCTGCACCTCCACGTGCCGGGCCGGGCGCACGAGCCGCTCGAGGAAGATGCCGGTGGATCCGAACGCCGACTCCGCGAGCCGCGTCACCCGCCCGAACGCCTCGCGCACCTCGGCCGCGGTCGCGCACGCCTGCATCCCGATGCCGCCCCCGCCGCCCGTGGCCTTGAGCATCACGGGCAGGCCGATGCGGTCGGCCTCCGCGACCGCCTCGTCGGCGTCAGCGAGGAGCCCGGTCCCGGCGAGCAGCGGCACCCTGGCGGCCTCGGCCAGCTCGCGCGCGGTGTGCTTGGCGCCGAACGCGAGGATCTGGTCGGCGGTCGGCCCGACGAAGCGGATCCCCGCCTCCTCGCAGGCCGACGCGAACTCCAGGTTCTCGCTGAGGAACCCGTAGCCGGGGTGGATGAGGCCGGCGCCCGTCGCGCGCGCCGCCTCGATGATCGCATCGATGCGCAGGTACGACTCGCGCGGTGCGGCGGGCCCGAGCCGCACGGCCTCGTCGGCCTCGCGCACGTGGGGCGCCGCGCGGTCGGCGTCGGAGAAGACCGCGACCGTGCGCATCCCCATGGCCTTCGCGGTGCGGATCACGCGGCACGCGATCTCGCCGCGGTTCGCGACGAGGACGGTGTCGAGGTCGAGCGCGCGGCGCTCGCCGGCTGCGCCGCTCACGAGCGCGCTCACGGCTGCACCACGATCATCCGCAACGGCGTGCAGCTGAAGTCGTTGCAGGGGTTGTTCATCTGCGGGCAGTTGGACACGATCACCAGCACGTCCCGTTCGGCGCGCAGGGCGACCCGCTTCCCGGGCGCGCTGAGGCCGTCGACGATGCCGAGGGATCCGTCCTCCTCGACGGGCACGTTCATGAACCAGTTGATGTTCGACACGATGTCGCGTGCGCCCAACCCGTGCCGCGACGCCTCCGTGAGGAAGTTCTCGCGGCAGCCGTGCTGGTACGCGGTGTGGTGGCCGTAGCGGAGCGTGTTCGACTCCTTCGAGCAGGCGCCGCCGAGGGTGTCCTGCCGGTCGATCTCGTTGCCCACCACGGTCATCAGCGGCCGGCCCTCGCTCGACATGAGCACCGTGCCGGTGCGGATGTACGCGTTGCCCTGCGCGACGAGGGTGTCGGGCACGCTGTAGCGCTCGGCGGTGTCGGCGGCGTCGTAGATGAGGCAGTCGGCGGACTGGTTGCCGCCCACGTCCACGATCGTGAGCACCTCGCCGGCGCGCACGACGGCCGACCAGGGCGCGAGGGGCGCCACGCGGTCGTCGCGCACGACGGTGCCGTCGACGAGCGACGCGGCCCAGTCGAGCACGGCGTCGGGCGCGTGGACGGCGCCGGTCGGGACGGGGGATGCCACGGTGCGGGTCATCGGGTTCCTCTCGCTTCGCAGTGGTCGATCGAGTTCAGGTAGGCGCGCGTGAGCTCGGGGGTCGCGTGGAAGCGCGCGTCGCCCGGGCCGGTGGGGGATCCGCGCCAGGCGTGGATCCGCAGCGGGCCCACCACGTGGTCGGGCCGGGGATCCAGCGGGTGCGGCACGTTCGCGAGCAGCACGATGAGCGGCATCTCGGCCACGAGGGTCACGTGCGTGCCCGGCCCCGCGGATCCCGTTGGTCGCAGCGCGCCGTCGGCCTCCACCCGCACGCCCTGGAAGAGGGAGACGCCGGGCGGCAGGTCGCGTCGCGTGAGCCCGTGCTTCGCGGCGGCCTTCACGAGCAGCGACCGGCCGCTGGGCGTGGGGCCCTCGGGCGCGGATCCGCCGTAGCGCCGGTCGTTGAGCGCGTCGGTGGAGGTGCCGCAGAGTGCGTCGTGGTGGCCCGAGGTGTCCTCGACGATGCTCGCGAGGATCCGCCCGTCGCCGCTCAGCAGCGGGGAGCCCTCGCCGAGGTACGCCTGCCACGGGATCTTCACGGTGTCGGCGACGTTCAGCCGTTCCCACGGTGCCTCCGCGTCGTAGAGCACGAGGTGCGCGCACGCCTCGCCCGTGGGGTCGTCGAGGCGGAGGCGGGATCCGCGCGCCAACACCCGGTGCGCGTACCCGCCCGGCGCCACGGTCTCGGCCCAGGTGAGCCCGTCCGCCGCGACGCCCTCGGGTCGGAACGGGGACGAGGACGCGGGCACGTACGGCATCCACTCGCTCCGGCGGTCGGCCTGCGCGCGGGCGTCGGCGCGGGACGCGGTGACGCTGTCGGTGGTTCGCAGGTCCCTCATCGGATGGACGCCCCCGCCGGCTCGACCACCGGGATCGTCGCCGTGGTCGGCACCTCCGTGAGCTGGATGGGCCCGTCGGAGCGGTGCCGCCACGCGTGGTAGCCCCAGCCCACGAGCAGGGTGGCGCTGATGAAGAGGAGCGCGCTGTACTGCAGCCACCACGACTCGCCCGTGAGGTCGTAGATCTCGGGGCGCGGCCAGATCAGGTTCACGGCCATGGCCGCCTGGAAGAGCACCGCGACGGCGTTGACCGGGATCCCCCATCGGCCGAGCGTGAAGAGCGGCTTGCCGTCCTCGTCGACGCCGCCGGCCGGGAAGCGCCCGCGGATCCGGGCGACCAGCAGCGGGCCGGTGACGCCGAGGTAGGCGAGGTACAGCATCGCGATGCAGAGGCTCGAGAGCGCCGTGAAGATGGCGGACTGCCCGGCGTTGACCGCGAGGGCGAGCACCGCGCCGACGCCGACGACGACGGAGGTGAGCACGGGCGTGCCCGTGCGCGGCGACACCTTGGCGAGCTGGCGGTGGAACGGCAGCGCCTTCTCGCGGGCCATCGAGTAGATCATGCGGGTGCCCGAGGTCTGCACGGCGAGCGTGCACGCGAACACCGCCACCGCGACCGCGCAGAGCAGGAGCCGGCCGCCCACCTCGCCGGCGACCGAGGTGATCACCCAGGCGAGGCCCTGCGTGGCGAGCTGGCCGTCGGTGAGGCTGGGCGCCGCGACGAGCGCGCCCACGATGAGGAGCGCCCCGCCGAGCCCGGAGACCGTGAGCGCGCGGATGATCGTCCTCGGCGTGGTCTTCCGGGGGCTGTGGGTCTCCTCGGCGAGCTCGCCCGCGGAGTCGAAGCCGACCATCACGTAGGCGGCCATGAGGGACGAGGCGAGGAACGCCCACACGTACGGCTCCTCGCTGGCGGATCCCGCGGTGGTGAAGACCACCTCGGGCCCGCGCTTCGGCAGCAGGAACAGCACGGCGACGAGCGCGACGACGCCGACCATCTCGATGGCGACGCCCGCGGTCGTGACCCGCGCCATGAGCCGCACGCTGAGGATGTTCACGACCGTCGTGATGGCCAGCATGATGATCCCGAGCAGGACCGCGTTCGCGGAGCCCGTGGGGGAGGCGACCGACGGATCCGCGTCCGGCCCGCCCACGATCTGGAACCCGGCCCAGATGGACGGCAGCACGGCCTGCACGGCGATGGCCGCGACGGCGACCGTGAGGATCTGGCCGACGATCATGGTCCAGCCGGTGAACCAGCCGAACGTCGTGCCCGCCAACCTGCTCGACCACTGGAAGATCGCGCCCGAGATCGGCCACGACGCGGCGAGCTGCGCGAAGTTCAGCGCCACGAGCAGCTGGCCCACGAACACGATCGGCCAGGCCCAGAAGAAGGCCGCGCCGCCCAGCCCGAAGCCGAGGCCGAAGAGCTGGAACACGGTCGTCAGGATCGAGACGAAGGAGAACCCGGCCGCGAAGGAGGAGAACGGGCCGACGCCACGGTGGAGTTCCTGGGCGTAGCCGGGCGGGATGACGGGGGCGGGGGCCGTGGTGGGTGCCGCGGCCGGCGTGGGGAGGTTCGGGGTGCTCAATGTTCTGGCCTCTCACGAGGGCGCGGTGGAGCAGGTGCGCCGGAGATCCGGTTGCCCGGTCGGAGTATCTATCGAGCGATAGGTATTTCCGTCCAGTGTGGTTCTGCCCGGTATCGCGGCCGTTTCCCTCGTGTTACCGGCGTGTATCTTCTCCGCCGCGACGGATCCGGTCGCCGTCGCGCGCCGCCCACGCGTGCGGAGGGGCCGGCAGCTGATGGCTGCCGGCCCCTCGGGTTCACTCCTCGTGCGCGGGCATCACGCGGCTGCCGCCTGCGCCGGCGCAGGCGCGAGCAGCGCCAGGAACGCGAGGTCGTCGGCCACCTTGGTGATGAGCGCGCGGTCGAGCGACGGGATGTCCGGCGACCCGAGCGGGCGCACCGCGCGGACGGCCGCGGCGAACGCGTCCGCCGGGATCGCCGAGCCGGCGTGCGGTTCCTCGGGTGCGGCGAACGCGTGCATCAGCGGCAGGACCGACCGGGCGCGGTCCGCGTCCGGGAGCGCTCCGAGCGCGGCGCGGAAGCGGTCGACCCACTCCGCGTGGTCCTCCACGCGCTCGATGTCGTGGCCGTCCTCGCGGAGCCAGTCGACGAAGGTGTCGAGCGAGACGCCGTCGTCGTGCGGGTTCACGACGTTGAAGGTGCGGTGCCCCTCGGTGAGCGCCGCGCCGATCCCGTCGATCGCCGCCGCCGTGAAGTCCGCCGGCAGGCCGTCGTAGTGGGAGCGCTGGCGCTCGCCGTCGGGGCCGCGCCTCACGAACGAGGCCGGCGCGAGGCCGGTGGTGAGCACGCTCCAGATCAGCCGGGTGAAGACGTCGGGGAGGTTCACCTGGCCGCGCCAGCGCGGGTGCGCCAGGATCATGTCGGAGCGGAACACGGCCACGGGGACGCCGTGGTGCTCGTGCGCCTCGCGGAGCAGCACCTCGCTCGCCCACTTGCTCGCGCCGTACCCGTTCGCGTACTCGTCGCCGACGGCCCACTCGGGGATCATGACGCGGATGTCGGCGTGCTCGTCGAGCGCGGCGGGCGCTGCCGGTTCGGCGTCCGCTGCCGCGCCCGGCCGCGCACCGCCCGCGACGGCGACGCTCGACACGAAGGTGACGGGCACGCTGCCGGCGGCGATCGCCAGCCGGATCGCCTCGGCGGTTCCGACGACGTTCGGGCCGAACAGCGCCTGGTATGGCAGCACGTGGTTCACGAGCGCCGCCGCGTGCGCGACGAGGTCGACTCGCGCGGCCAGCTCGATCCACCGCTCCTCGTCGAGGCCGAGGCGGTGCTCGCTGACGTCGCCGGCCAGCACCTCGAGCGAGCCCGACAGCTCGGCGAAGCGCCGGGCGAACGCGGGATCCGCGGCGAACGCGGCCTCGAGACGGCGCCGGGCGTCGGCGTCGTCGGCGCCGCGCACGACGCACACCAGCGTGCCGCCCTCCGTGGCGAGGCGCTCGAGCCAGTCGATGGCCATGAAGCGGCCGAGGTAGCCGTTCGCGCCGGTGAGCAGGACGGTCCGGGCTCCGGCCGGGGTGGTCGAGGCGCGCGGGACCGGCGTCGGGATGCCTCCGAGCATCCGGTCGAGGCGGAGGTCGCCCACGCGGAGGGTGGATGCGCCGGCGCCGTGCACGCGGGTCACGGTCGGCCGGTCGTCGGAGGCGGAGCGCTCCACGTAGGCGGCGACGGCCGCGAGGTCGTTGGTCGGGTCGGTGAGGACGCCGACGGGCACCTCGGTGCCGAACACGTCCTCGAGGATCCCGGAGAACGTCAGCGCGGACAGCGAGTCCCCGCCGAGGTCGGAGAACCGGGCCGCGGCGGCGGTCGCGGGGGACACCTCGGCCCCGAGGAGCTGGAGGGCGGCGCGCACCACCGTGTCGACCGTCGGCTCGTCGTCGGCGCGGTCGCGGAGGGCGGCCACGAGGGTGCCGGTCTGCTGCTCCTCGAGCGTGTCGTAGAGGGCGGCGAATTGCTCGCCGTACCGCTGCGTGAGGCGCAGGCGCAGCAGCTTGCCGGCGTCGGAGAGCATGCCGCCGTCGACCGTGAACGGCTCGGATTCGACGATCACGCCGCGCGGCACCTCGTAGGGCGCGAGGCCGTGCTCGCGGGCGGTGCGCTGGAGGGCGCCGAGGATGTCGCGCTCCGAGGCCCCGGCCTCTGCCGGGACGACGACCGCGACGAGGAACGCGTGCCGGCTGTCGCCGTGCAGGGCGATCTGATGCACCTCGGGCGTCCCGCCGTACGTCGCCTCGAGCGAGGCGACCGCGACGAACTCGCCCTGCGACAGCTTGATCACGTTGTTCCGACGGTCGACGTACTCGTAGGTGCCGGGTCCGGTCTGCGCCATGACGTCGCCGGTCCGGTAGAAGCCGTCCTCGTCGAACACCGCGGCGGTGACGTCCGGCCGGCGGAAGTACCCGGCGATCACGGACGCGCTCTTGACGAGCAGCTCACCCCGCGGGTGCGGGAGATCCGTGGTGCGGTACCCGAGCTCGGGGACGTCGACGAGCTTGTGCTCGGTGACGGGAGGCTGCTGGATGACCCCGTCGTGGAGGATGCCGCCGGCCTCGGTCGACCCGTACAGGTCGTGCAGCGTGATCCCGAGGCAGGCCTCGACGTACGCGCGGAGCTCGGGCGTCAGCGGGGCGCTGGTGCAGATCGCCCGGCGGATCCGGCCTCCGAACGCCCGGACGCGCAGGTCGGCCTGGACATCGGCGCGGACCGCGTCCGTGTCCGCGCTGCCGGCGGCGAGCCGGCGCTGCTCCTCGCGGTCGCCCTCCTGCCGGACCATCTCCGCGACGCGCGGCACGAAGACGAACTCGGTCGGGGCGAAGGTCCGCAGGTCGTCGAAGAGCGTCGACAGGTCGGTCGAGGTGGCGAGCGCGACCGTGCCGCCGCGGCCGAGCGTGGCGAGGAGGGAGGAGCGGCCGGTGAGGTGGCTCATCGGGAGGTACGCGTACCCGACGATGGCGTCGGCTGCGTCATCGGATCCATCGTCCGCGGTCGTGGATGCGTCCGGGCCGATGGCCGGGTAGGTCCGCATGGCGTGCCACATCCGCTCGACCATGGAGCGCGTGTACATCGCGCCCTTCGGCGTCCCGGTGCTGCCCGACGTGTAGAGCAGGAGCGCGAGCGGGTCGTCGCCGGGCGCGGGGTGCCACGGGCTCCGGCGCGGCAGGACGGCCCCGCGGGCGACGAGCGTGTCGAGCGTCAGGGCGGTGCCGGTGTCCGTGTCGCCGTCGGTGCCGGTGTCGAGCAGCATCGTCCGGATGTCGTCCTCCGCTGCCTCGGCGACCGCCCGGGCCATCGCGGCCTGCTCGGCGGTGGCCGCGATCCACACCGGCGTCGTCTCCTCGACGATCCGCTGCAGGGTCCCGACGGGCGCGCTCGCCTGGAGTGGCACGCTCACCGCGCCGAGGATCCACGTGGCGAGGTCGAGCGTGACGGCGTCCGCGGTCGCGGTGCCGAGCACCGCGATGCGGTCGCCGGCCGATACCGTCTCACCGAGCGCCGCGGCCAGCGCGCTCGCCCGGTCCCACAGCTCCCCGAAGCTCATGTCCGTGACCTCAGGCCCGGACCGCTGCCGCAGCGCCGTCCGCTCGGCGTGCTGCCCGAAGATCGCCTCGATCGAGGTGTCGTCGTGCTGGCTCCCCATCTGCTCGGTCCCCATCTGCTCAGTGCTCATGTGCTCGGTCCCCAATGTGTTCGTCCTCTCGTCGTTCGTCCCGGCGCGCCCCTGCGCGCCGGCTTCAGTGCTCGTCGAGCGCGATGCCCGCCAGCGCCAGCCCCCCGGCCACCGCCCACCTCCCGGTCCCGGCGAACGCCGGTCCCCGGCGTGCGCGGACGGCGAATGAGCCGTCCGGGTCGAGCGCGATCTCCGCGCCGTCGATGCCGTGCCAGCCGCCGTGCGCCGAGGTCCGCGCCTTCGCGACGGCCTCGGCCGCGGCGAAGAGCACGCTGTCGGGACTCCCGACCCCGGCTGCCCGGAGCGCGTCGAGGCCCGCGGCGACGGGTGCGCTGCCGAGATCCGCCACGCGCGCCAGCACGCCTCCCGGGAGGGGGCGTGCGGGTGTCGCGTCGATGCCGATCCCGGCGTGCTCGTCACGTCTCCCGACGGCGCACGCGCGGAGCCCGGCGCAGTGCGTGATGCTGCCGACGACCCCGGCCGGCCACACGGGCGCTCCGCTCCGCGCGACCGGGATCGGTCCGGGTCGGATGCCCATGGCCGCGAGCGCCTGCCGGGCGAGCGCGCGACCGGTCACGAACTCCGCGCGACGGCCCGGGAGCGCGGTCGCGACGGCGTCGCTCTCGTCGTCGGCCAGGCCTCCGTCCACGTCGTGGTCGGCAGCCGCCACGACCACGGAATCCGGGAGGAGGGCCTCCCAGGAAACCCGCGATAGTAGTTGCACTGAAACAACTAAACCCCCGCTTCCTCCATGGTTCCCGGGTCCCGGGCGGCGCACTACACTGCGCGGCCGGGTGCTCAGGGGCAAGGGGTCGGCGGCGCGCCGCTCTAGTCGCGCCGGAATTGTGTCATGGGTCATTGACGGAGGTGCCCGGGGGGGGGGTGGGGGCCGATTACTTCGAACGGCAGTCCGCATGTCTCGCTGGGACTGCGCGGCCGTCCCCGCGAACCGGAGCGCACGTCGTAGACGCGGCGGTCTCGGCCGACGCCACCTGCGCGGTCGATACCGGGCTCGAGGCACGCGGCCTCTCATCACGCTCACAGACGACGCCGGCACTTGCCAAGGCGACCCACCGGAGCCATCAGCAACGGCGAGCGGCACCGCGTCGTTGACTCCTACCTCCCCGGCGTCTTCAAAGGCACGCGCGCGGCTATCCCGTCTATCGTGGGGACGCGGGAATCTGTAGTCAGCGTCTTCTCGCGTCCGACCCTCTACTTGAAAGTTTGCCTGACCATCGCATGGGTATCGGGTCTAATTCAGTAGGCGACGAATTGGTCACACCACCCAGTTAAGCAAGAATGTCGGCGTCAGTTCGCTGCTCCCAGTAGGCGATTTGCACATACATGTTTGTAGCTTGAAATTCCTCTGGCCACAGTGCCACCCTAAGCAACATCTCGATGTCATCTCTGGTTTTCGCAACGGCCCCATATGGAACGCATACAAGTGCACCCGTCAGACTTGCCAGATCGTGCCCATTAACAAGGTCGACCAACTCCACCCCGACATCCTCGCCCATGATTCGAAGTGCCTGATCCGATGAGACATTGGATCGTGGACTCGCGGCAAGTAGCTGCTGGATATAGTCGTTCGAGTTCCATGATCCATCGCTGCCGACAAGTTGACCGGGTGGACACCCCTTGAAATTTAGCTGTGCACTTCGTTGATGATTATATATTCTGAGACGTCCTATGGCTTGAGCGGCCGCGAATGCAGCGTCACTTACCTTTTGCCGCTCTTCACTTGAGTGAACGTCTACTGCGCTGAGTAACTCCTCAACGACCCGTCCGTAGGCATTGGACGCAAACGCGAACATCTCAGAGTCGTGGAGATCGGTCATAACAATGCCAGCTGGTAATTTGTCGTTCAGGACACGGTCATAATCCGCGTCGCAAATGGATAGGACACGTTCGACGCGAGAGGCCTCAAGAAGGGCGTGGGCTTCGAGTAAGTTGCCTTTTCCGTAACATACAATGTGTTGATAGGTTTCGGCGTGGCCGAAATGCTTCGCGTACATAAAATAGTCACTTCGGCCCTCAAGCAGGACGACTGGCTTGACGGCATCAGCTTGGCGAAGGCCCCTAACGGTAGTAGCCAGTGAGCCGGGAGTAACGGGGGTCATGATTTAGCACCGTCGTTTAGGTATATTGTTATGTCATCTCTACCGTTGACGACTTGAGGACTGTGTGTCGCCACCAAAAACGTGAGTTTTGCTAGTTGGGCAATCTTCACAAAATCGGGTACTAACTGAAATTGCCAAGCGACATGCAGGGACAGCTCCGGCTCGTCGATAAGTACTAAAGTTCCGGGCGTTTCCCTAAAGAGCAGCCCATAGGTCAAGACAATTTCCTGCTGCTCGCCTGAGCTCAGGGCGTTGAGCGGCAAATTGGACCCATCTGCGTCAATCCTGAACCCCAACCGGCGATCGACAACTATGCGCTTACGCCGCAGCTTAGAATTGATGATATCGAGAAATAGCTCAAGCTTGGCGGCAATGCCAGCCAGCTGAAACAGCTTTGCGTCAACGTCATCTAGATAAGCCGAAAGAAACTGTACCTTATCTGCATCGAATTCTGCAGGTAAGGCAAAGTCTTGGCCGGGTTCGAGGAGTCCGGCGGCCACATAGCGGGAGCGTAGGGCGGTTTGCTGAGCATGTCGAGTCTGAACAGTTTCCCGGAGCTCCACAGCACTGCCGCTTCGATGTTCCTCTAGGAAGCGTTGCGGAAAGCTACTTTCTTTGGCCTGAGAAAAGTCGCCGTAGTTGGCGAGCGATTCATTCAGTTTCTTGGCGAGATCTTCGGCAAAACTTTCCACAGTCTGCGGGATATCATCCCCTGGTGAAGTCGAGTCAGCCTGCGGATCGCCATTCGGACTATTGCCGTGAAGTCTGTCTGCGCGAATAAAGTAAGTAGATTCCTCCTCTATGAATTCGAGCAGCCAGCCCGGAATGCTTTCGAGTCCTAGTAGTTCTGCAGGGAAATCGGGATATTCTTCCGATATGTCGTCAAGCGTAAGTCGTCGCCCTGTGAGTCGATCGCTCCAGACGCGAGGCCCGATACGTCGAAGGTTCGGGTAATTGCGCAAAATGTATTGCGCTGGCGAGTTTCGGCCAGGGCGGGATCGGTGGTACTGCCAAGTAGGCATCCCGTCCATTAGAAATCTTAATATGTAATCATCATGGCCGCGGTCGTTTACGATGCCGTCGCGCTCCACCGTGATTTGTTTTCCGTTCACAAGCGTGATATGAAGTGAGCCGAAGGGGGTGCGAAGCGCGGTATCGAATTGGCGACTGAAGATGGCATCGAGCAAATTCAAGGTCGTTGTCTTGCCGGAGCCATTAAGGCCGAAAAGAAACGTAAGACCCTCAGTGTGCATCTCCACTTCATGTCGAAGCGATCCAAATAGCTTTTCAACGACGAACCTATGTACGGGCATGTGCAAACGCTAGGGCACGGATGCGGTCTTGTCAGGGGGCTTTCATTACTGAGCTGCTTAAAGGCGATGGGCATGGGTGGATCTGCTCCAGCGAATCTGTTGCTAATCAGCAAGTTCGCTAGGGCGCGAAATGACCGGGCGCTGTTGCCCCAAAAAGGGGGGATATCAAATAGTTACTGTCACTGCTACGCGTTCGCCTTTTGTGGCCAGAATGGCTGTTCTGGGCTTCCTCGACTTTGGGGCAGTGGCATTAGGCGTCGACGGGCGGCAGCTCCGCCACGGCGACGCGGTCGCCCGCGGCGTCGCGGATCTCGACGGACGCGGCATCCTGGCGCAGCACGTCGGCGTTGAGGCGGCAGTCGATGCGCACGGCGGATCCGAGCATCGTGCCGGAGGAGTGCTCCCCGCCCGCGGCGTCGACGACGACCACGGAGTAGCTGTCGCCGACCGTCAGGCCGTCGACCGTGAGCAGCGTCTCCGTGCCCCAGGTGTGCGCGACGACGTCGCCCGTGACGTCGACGCCCGCGGGCGCGCCCGCGAAGGTGACGTCCTCGACGGCGCCGAGCGTGCCGGCCGGGCCGGTCGCGACGTCGGCGCGTGGGGTCGCGAGGAACGCGCCTCCCGCGGCGCCGACGGCGAGGCAGGCTGCCGCGCCGGCGATCAGGAGCGCGGTGCGGCGGGGGCCGGATCCGCGGCGCGCGCGGTGCGCGTCGAGGTCGGCGGGCCCATCCGCGGCGGCCGTCGCCGTGGTCGCCGCCAGGGGCTCCACCTCGCGGCGCCCGTCCGCGATCAGGCCGATCCGGCGCGCGAGCTCGTCGCTCGGCTCCGCCTCCTGCCACGAGCCGAGCCCGCCGAGCGCCGCCGGCAGCCCGCCGAGCAGCGTGATCTCCTCGTCGATCGTGGGGTCGGCCGCGCGCATCGCATCCAGCTCCGCGGTCTCGGCGGGGGAGAGGTCGTCGGCGAGGGCCGCCGCGATGAGCTCGCCGCGGCGGTCGTCGGGCTCGCGACCGTGCTGCTCGGGGGTGCGGTCGTCGGTCATGCGGGATCCACTTCGTCGAGATGCGTGCGGAGGGCGCGGAGCGCGTGGAAGACGCGCGTGCGCAGGGTGGCGACGGGCACGCCCGTGGCCGTGGAGAGCTCCTGGTAGCTGAGCCCGGTGAGGTGCACCGCGACGACGGCTTCGCGGTGCGCGTCGCTGAGTCGCGCGAGCCCCTCGACGATCCCGAGGCGGTCGAGCGGATCCGCCTCCCGCGTCGCCTGCTCGGGCGCCTCGTCCTCGGCCACGATGCGCGGCGTGCGGGCCCGGGCGCGGTGCACGTCGAGGATCACCCGCCGCTCGATCGCGAACAGCCAGGTGCGCGCGCTGCCGCGCTCGCCGTCGAAGGAGTCGCGGGCGCGCCAGGCGCGGAGGAACGTCTCCTGCACGCAGTCCTCGGCGAGCTGGCGATCCTGCAGGGCGTTGACCGCGAAGCCGAGCATCGCACCGCCGTGCTCCGCGAACGCCTCGCGCACGTCGAAGCCGGGCGGGGACGCGCTCATCGTGCTCCGCTCGGGTGCAGGGGCCGGACGCGTCAGGACGAGCGCCATCGTGATCCCCTCAGCCTAGGCGGCGGGTGCGCGCCCTCACCGGGGGATACGTCGGCGGGGGGCCCGGCGTTCATCCGTCGGATGGGGAGGGACCGAGGATCGCCGCGACACGTGTCCCCGGTCGATCTCGGCGACCGATGAACGCCCGCCGCCCGCCGTGCGTATGCCCTGTCAGAAGCGGTGCCCGTCCGGGTGCCCCACCACGAGAGGCTGCACGCGATGACGCACACGAGACTCGTCCGGAACATGACCATCGGGGGCGCCGCCGCGGCCGCCCTCACCCTCCTCGCCGCGACGCCTGCGTCCGCCGAGACCACCGTCCCCGAGCCAGACCGCTTCACGAGCGCGTTCACCGTGATGGCGACGCCCGACCAGGTGCTCAACGCCGACGGCGTCGCGACCCCCGGCGAGCCCGGCGCGACCGGCCGCTTCGACCTCCGCCTCGACTCCGCGTCGAACACCATCTGCTACGACATCACCCTCACGGGCGTGACCGGCGAGTACCAGAGCCCCGCGAAGACGGCCACGCACATCCACCAGGCCGCCGTCGGCAAGGCCGGCCCGCCCCGCATCGCGTTCCCCAACCCGGTGGACGCCGGCGACGGCACGCGCACGAGCTCCGGCTGCATGCAGGGCCCCTTCACCACCGGGATCATGAACGCGCAGAACCAGGACACGGGCACGGGCTTCACGGTCGCGCAGATCGAGGCCGACCCGGCCTCGTTCGCGGCCGACACCCACACCGCGTCGTTCACGGCAGGTGCCGTGCGCGGCCAGCTGACCCAGGTGCCGGTCGGCGGCGTCGACACGGGCGCCGGCGGATCCGCGACCACGACCTCGGCCCTCCCGCTCGTCGCGGGCGGCGGTGCCGTCGCGCTCGCCGCGGCCGGCGTCGTGCTGATGCGCCGCCACCTGGCGCAGGAGTCCTGATCCCCGTGCACCGCAGCCCGGCTGGCGCGTGGCCCGCGCGGCGCGCCCGCCGGGCCGTGGTGCTCGCGGCCGCGCTGATCCCGCTGGCCGCGCTCGCGGGCTGCGCGCCCGCGGAGCCCGAGGCGGCTCCGGCCGTCCCACCCGCGGCCGTCTCCGCCGAGCCGTCCGCGCCACCGACCGCCGCGCCGAGCGCCCGTCCCACGACCTCCCCCACGGTCGTGCAGGGCCTCGGCGCGGTCCCCACCCGCGTCGCCATCCCCGCCATCGACCTCGACCAGCCGCTCATCGACCTGGGGATCGCATCCGACGGCCGCATGGAGGTGCCCGTCGACTTCGACGACGTCGGCTGGTTCACGGGCGGCGGTCGTCCCGGCGGTCGCGGGCCCACGGTGATCGCCGCGCACGTCGACTCGCGCGTGGGACCCGCCGCGTTCGGCCGGCTCGCCGAGCTCGGCGTGGGTGACGAGGTCTCCGTGCAGGACGTCGACGGCGGATCCACGCGCTACGCCGTGACCGAGGTCGCCGACTTCGCCAAGGCCGACTTCCCGACCGCGCGCGTGTTCGGCGCGCAGCCCACCGACCAACTCCGCCTCATCACCTGCGGCGGGATCTTCGACCGCAGCGTCGGCCACTACGAGGACAACCGCGTCGTGTTCGCGGAGCCCGTGGGCTGATCCGCGCGGCGCGTGCGCGCGTCAGGCGGCCGGATCCTCGGGATCCACGCCGCCGGCCTCCGGCAACCCCGCGCGCAGCCGCGCCGTGCGCTCGCGCACCAGCTCGAGCCGGGCCTCGTCGAGCGCGGCGGATGCGGCGAGCGTGCGGCGACCGCCGAGCGCGACCCGCACCAGGACGACGAGCAGGACCGCGCCGAGCGCCACCAGCGCGACGGCGACGACCAGGGCGATCGACCAGCCGATGTCGTAGGCGGTGGGCAGCAGGATGCTGTCGGTGGTGCCGCCCACGCTCAGGCCGCCGGTCCCACGGGACCGGCGCCCGGGGCGTAGGGCCCGCTCGCCGCGTCCTCGTCGTCGGCCTGCAGCCGGGCGGTCTGCTCGCGGATCAGCTCGAGGCGCGCCTCCTGCAGCTCGGTCGTGACGAGCAGCGTGCGCCGCGCGACGATCGCGAGCCGGATGAGCACCACGGTCGCGACGACCGAGAGGGCCACGAGCGCGAGGATCACGAGGATGTAGAGGGCGATGCCGATGCTGGCGCCGGAGTCGGAGATCATCCCCCGAAGCTATCGGCCGGGAGCGCTCCCGCACGAGGGAGCCACCCGCACCGGGGCGGACGCCGACGGGCCCGGCCCCGTGGAGGAGCCGGGCCCGTCGGGCGCTGGATGCGCGGGTCAGCGCACCTTCACGCCCGCGCTCGCGCGCGCCTGGTTGTCGTACAGGTAGATGACGCCGCTGACCACGACGGTCACGGTGTGCCCGCGGTCCGCCTCCGTCAGCGTGTAGGTCTTCGCGGTCGCTCCGGTGATGACCTTCCCGTCGCGCTTCCACTGGTAGCCGAGCTCGAGCGACGCGGGCTTCCAGATGCCGGGCTGCGCGCTCAGCGTGCGGCCGACGGCCGGGTTGCCCGTGATGCGCGGCGTGCCCGCGGTGATGACGGGCGCGGCGACCTTCTTCGTCTGCCCCGACGTGCGGGTCACGGGGACGTAGCCGTCGCGGGATCCGCGCACGGACACCGTGAGGCGGTGCCCGGCGTCGTATGCGTCGACCGTGCGGGTGGCGCCGGTCGCTCCGGGGATCCGCTCGCCGTCGCGGAACCACTGGTACTCGAGCGTCACGGGCGCGGGCTGCCAGAGGCCGGTGCGCACGGTGAGGGTGGATCCGTACTCGACCGTCCCCAGGATCTGGGGCTGCGGGGCGGACGTGAGGGCCTGCGCGCCCGGCGCGCTCGCCGTGTCGCCCTCGACGTGCACGTAGCGCCAGGCGTCCGGGATCGGGCCGAAGGTCAGGTCGAAGGCCACGCGCTTGCCGTAGCCCGGGGTGACGGTGACGGATCCGGTGCCGCCGGCGTCCACGAGCGCGCCGCCGTCGATCTGGTAGAAGATGTCGCTCTCCTCGGGCGTGAAGCCGTTGAGGGCCGCGCGCACGTCCCAGCGGAACGTGACGGACGGGCCGTCCACGACCACCTCGGGCGTGTACTCGTCGGGGCCGCCGACCGACCGGACCGTCGTGGGCGCGGATGCCGTGCCGGTGACGGCGACGCCGTCCACGGTCCCGGCGACGCGCACGCTGATGAGGTGCTCGCCGGGGGAGGCCGGGATGTAGACTTCGTCCTCGTCGCCGGAGACGCTGCCGGTCCCCTCCGAGAGCCAGGGCCCGGCGCCGTCGAGCTGGTACTCGTAGCGGAGGCCGGAGTTGTCGACGATGCCGCCGAGGTCCACCGAGATCACGCCGTGGAAGTTCGCCTGGGCGCTGTAGTCGTAGCCGTAGCCGCGCACGGTGGGGGCGGGGATGCGGACCGCGGCGGCGGTCGACGAGTCGGCGGCGGGCGCGGGTGCGTCGGCCGCCTGCGCGGGCGCGACCCCCGCGAACGCGGTGCCGGCGGCGACCACGACGGCCAGGGCGGTGAGGGGGAGTCGTCGTCCCCCGGTGGTGCGGGTCATGTGCGTTCCTTCCTTGCGGGCCGGGTCGCCCGTGTCCATGGTTCTCGCCGAGGTGGACGCCGCGCATCCCCCCGTCCGGGTCGCGCTCGCCGGACGGGGGTGCTGGGTCAGGCGACGCGTCGGGCCGCGCTCACCGCCGTCTGCCGGTTGTAGTAGAGGTCGTCCGAGGAGACCAGCACGGTGATGTCGTGGCCGCGATCAGCCGCGGTCGGCTGGTAGGTGGTGCCGGTCGCTCCGTCGATCCTCTCCCCGTCGCGGAACCACTCGTACGTGAGCTCCAGGAACGCCGGCTTCCACGAGCCGGGGTTCACGGTCAGGGTGCCGCCCACGACGGCCTTCCCTCGGATCGTCGGCCGCCCGGCGGTGACGACGGGCACGGGCACGCGCGGCGTGGGCGCGGACATGCGCGTCTGGGACGCGTACCCCGCTCGCGTCCCGCGCACCGCCACGGTGATCCGCGTGCGGGACTCGGAGCTGCTGACCTCGTAGGTGGGGCCGGTCGCCCCGAAGATCTGCTCGCCGTCGCTGTACCACTGGTACGAGAGGTCGACGGGCGCCGGCTGCCAGAGTCCCGTGCGCACGGAGAGCGTCGTGCCGACGATCGGCCGGCCGACGATGGCCGGGGTGGGCACCGAGGTGAGCGACGCGCCGCCCGGCGCGCTGCCCGTGTAGAAGACCTCGCGGAAGAACCTCGGTGCGTCGGTGTTCGGACCGTAGACGAAGAGGAGGTCGAGGCTCGAGTCGTAGCCCGGCTCGAACGTCACCGAGCCCACCTCGTCCACGTACGTGTACTCGTCATCCACCACGTAGTACGTGACCGCACCGGGCCACCCGTTGTTCGCGTCCCGCACATCCCAGCTCACGGTGATGCGCGGCCCGTCCACCACGACCACGGGTTCGTACGGCTTCGGGTAGCCGTAGAAGTCGATGTCCTGGGGCGTCGTCCCGGTGCCGGCGGTGAAGACCCCGTCGATCTTCCCCGCGATGCGGAAGCTGATGAGGTGCTTCCCCGCCGGGGCGAGGATGCGGAGATCCTCCGCGTCGGTGCTCGCCTCGGCTAGGACCTGCCACGGCCCCCCGTCGAGCTGGTACTGGAAGTCCAGTCCCGTCGTGTCCGACGTGCCGGGTGCCCGGGCGAGGGACACTGTGATGGATGGCTCGTCGATCTCGCTGAGCGACGGGTAGGTCACGAGAGGCGCGGGTAGGTTCGCGGCCGCCGCCGAGGCGGACGCGCCGGGCGTCCTGCTGCTCGCGGCAGCATCGGCCGCCTGCGCGGGCACCGCCCCCGCGAGGGCCGTGCCGGCGACGAGCGCGATGGCCAGCGCGGTGAGGGGGAGACGTCGTCTCCCTGTCGTGCGGATCATGGTGGTGCGCTCCGTCCCGGGGCCCCGATGACCCTCACGGCGCATCCTTCTCCGGACCACGAGGCGGCGCACCACCCCAGTCCTGGCGGCCCTCGCCCGGGGCGTAGCGTTGTCGCGAGACGCCTCGCGCGGCCGTCTCCCCCCACCGACCCGATCCCCCCAGGAGCCCCCGCATGCCCACCGTCCTCCTCACCGGATTCGAGCCCTTCGACGGCGACACCAGCAACCCGTCGTGGACCGCCGTGCAGGAGGTGCGCGACCGCTGGGACGGCGACGCCGAGATCCAGGTGCGGCAGCTGCCCGTCGACTTCGCGAGGGTCGACGACGCGCTGCGGGCGGCGCTCGCCGAGGTGGATCCCGACGTCGTGATCTCCGTGGGCCTCGCCGGCGGCATCGAGACGCTCGAGGTGGAGCGCGTCGCGATCAACGTCGACGACGCGCGCATCCCCGACAACACGGGCTTCCAGCCCATCGACGAGCCGGTCGTCGCAGGCGGTCCCGCGGCCTACTTCAGCACCCTGCCGATCAAGGCGGCGGTCGCGGCCGTGCGCACGAAGGGGATCCCCGCGGTCGTCTCGCAGACCGCCGGCACCTACACCTGCAACCACGTCTTCTACCTGCTGATGCACGAGCTGCGCGACCGCCCGGGCACGCGCGGCGGCTTCGTCCACATCCCGTACTCGACGGAGGAGGCGATCGGCACCGACCGCCCCTACATGCGCATGGATCAGCTCGCGACGGCTCTCACGGCCGTCGTGCGCGCGACGCTCGCGAACGCGACCGACGTGAAGGTGGGCGGCGGGTCGCTCGACTGATCCGCAGCTCGACCACGCCGGGGCCCCGGTCTCCGTCACGCCCGCGCCTGGGGATCGGCGCGGCGGCTCCCCGGGAGCGCCGCCTACCCTCGCGGGCATCCCCTGGCAGTCGGTCACGCGGGTCGCGGCCGTCCGGCCTCGACCACCCCATCCCGTGACGCGGGTGTCGCGCATCGCGGTGCTCGCGCCGACCACGCATCCCGGGGCGGATGAGAGGCTCCGCATGATCGACCCGAGGACACCCGCATGCACGTCGTGATCGCCGGCGGCGGCATCGCCGGTCTCGCCACGGCGATCGCCGTCCGTCGTGCGGGGCATGAGGCGACCGTCCTCGAGCGCCGGAGCACCGCGGAGGTCACGGGATCCTGGCTGCAGGTCGCGAGCAACGGGATGGTCGCGCTCGACGCAATCGGACTCGGCGACGCGGCGAGCTCCCTCGGTGAGGCGACCCCGCGCGTCCGCATCGCCGCGGCCGACGGGCGCCGGACGGCGGACCTGCCCCTCGGCCCGCAGCCGGGCGAGGGCCTCGTCACCCGCTCGCTGCGTCGGGCGGAGCTGCACACGCTGCTGCGGGAGGAGGCGACGCGCGTCGGGGCGCGCACGGTGCACGCGGCCCGCGTGACCTCCGTCGCGCAGGACGAGCGGGGAGCGACCCTCGTGACGGAGTACGGGGAACGGCACGCGGGGGACCTCGTCATCGGCGCGGACGGGGTGGGCTCGGCGGTCCGGGCGGGTCTGGGCGCGCAGGCGGCCGGCCCCGCGGAGCGCGTCACCGGCCTCGTCTACGTCGGCGGCACGGCCCGGGCGGGCGCACTGCCCGCCTCGGCTGCCGGCACCCTGCAGTTCCGCTTCGGGCGCGACTGCTTCCTGGCGTACGCGATCCTCGAGGACGGCACCACCGGGTGGTTCGCGAACCCCCGCGTCCCCGTCCCCCGGCGCGGGTCCGCCCCGGGCGCGCCGCTCACGTCGGAGGGCTGGGCGCGCCTGCTGCTGCGGCTCGGCGCCCGGGACGCGCTGCCGCTCGAGCAGCTGATCCCCGCCACGCCGGACCTCGACTCCCGCCTCCCGCGCCGGGAGGCACCTCCCGCGTGGGGCGCGCGCCGGGTGGTCCTGGTCGGCGACGCCGCGCACGCCATCTCCCCGTCGTCCGGCCAGGGCGCGTCGCTCGCGCTCGAGGACGCCGCCGTGCTCGGGCGCCTCCTCGTCGGGGGCACGGACCCCGCCGACCTGGTGGCGCAGCTCGCCCGGCGGCGCCAGGAGAGGGTGGCGTACGTCATCGAGCAGGGGCGGTGGCTCGACCGGATCAAGCTCCTCGGCCCGGTGGGCGCCGCGTTGCGGGACCGCGTCATCATGCCGCTCGCCGACCGCCAGGCCGCGCGAGGCGGCGCCGGGGCCGGATCCGAGCTCTACGACTTCGTGCTGGCCTGACGGCAGGAGCGCGTCACGCCACCCGCGCGTCCGCCCCGCGCACCCTCAGCATCAGCAGCAGTCCGGCGAGCAGCACGATCACGATTCCGATGATCCCGAAGCGCGTGTCCCCGGTGATGGCCACCGCGATGCCGAAGAGGCCCGGCGCCAGGAACGAGACCGCGCGGCCCGTGGTCGTGTAGAGCCCGAACATCTCGCCCTCGCGGCCGGCCGGCGAGATCCGCGCGAGGAACGTCCGGCTCGACGACTGCACCGGACCCACGAACAGGCAGAGGAACAGGCCCGTCGCCCAGAACCCGGCCTTGGCGTCGCCGACCGCGAGCACCGCGGATCCGCCGAGGATGAGGCAGACGAGCGAGACGAGGATCACCGGCTTCGCGCCGAACCGGTCGTCGAACCAGCCGGCCGCGAACGTGCCGATGCCGGCGACCACGTTGGCCGCGACCCCGAACAGCAGCACCTCGGTGGTCGTGAACCCGAAGACCTGGGCCGCGATGATCGCCCCGAACGTGAACACCGCAGCGAGCCCGTCGCGGAACACGGCGCTCGCGACGAGGAACACGATGACGCGCGGCGACTCCCGGTAGAGCTCCGCGATCCGGCGGAACAGCGTGCCGTACGACGCGAGGATGCCCTGCCGCTTCCGCCCCGGCGCCGCCGGGATCTCGGGCACGCCCACCAGCACGGGGATCGAGAACACGGCGCACCAGATCGCGGCCACGAGGATCGCGATGCGCACGTCGAGCGCGCCGCCCTCGGCTCCCGACGGCAGGCCGAGGAGCCCGGATGCGCCCGGCGTCCCGAAGTCGAAGAGGAAGAGGCCGAGCAGCAGCGCCAGCAGCACGATCCCGCCCACGTAGCCCATGCCCCAGCCGAGGCCGGACACGCGGCCGACCGTGCGCGGCGTGCTCACCTGCACGAGCATCGCGTTGTAGTTCACGCTCGCGAACTCGAAGAACACGTTGCCGGTCGCGAGCAGCACGGCGCCGAGCCACAGGTAGGAGGGCACGGGCTCGACGAACACCATGCCGAGCATCGCGAGCACGACGATCCCGGTGTTGATCCCGAGCCAGAGGCGGCGGCGGCCGGATCCGTCGGAGCGCTGCCCGAGCACGGGCGCGAGCACCGCGATGAGGAGGCCGGCGATCGTGAGCGCGAGCGAGATCACGCCGGAGGTGTCGGCCTTCGCGGCGACGAGCGCCGGGTTCCGCGCGTCGTCGCCGGCGGCCGCGACGATGGCGGGATCCACGAACAGGCTGCTGGCGAGGTACGTGCTGAAGACGAAGGTGGTGACCACGGCGTTGAAGGCCGCCGATCCCCAGTCCCACAGCGCCCACGCGGCGACCCGTCGGCGGGGAGGGGCGGCGGGCTCGTCGATGCGTCCGGGCGCGGCGGTGCTCATGGTCGCAACCTAGTCGGTGGACGTGTCGCGGCAGGGTCGCGCGGCCGTGGAGCCCGCCCCTACGCTGGCCCGATGGACGGACCCCTCGAAGGCGGCAACATGAACCGCGTCGAGCGCGAGGGCGACACCGTCACCCGCGACGCAGGCCCGTGGACCCCGACCGTGCACCGCTGGCTCCGGCATCTCGCGCTCGCGGGCGTCGACGGGATCCCGCAACCGCTCGGCATAGAGGGCGGCCGCGAGCGGCTGGCGTTCATGCACGGCGACGTGCCCGTCTACCCGCTGCCGCGCTGGATCTGGGCCGACGACGTGCTCGTGCAGGCCGGCCGCCGCCTCCGCGAGCTGCACGACGCGAGCGTCGGCTTCGCGCTCGACGGCTCGGTCTGGCAGTCGGTCGCCAAGGTGCCGAGCGAGGTGATCTGCCACAACGACTTCGCGCCGCACAACCTCGTCTTCTCCGACGGTCGCCTCACGGGCGTGATCGACATGGACATGGCCTCGCCCGGCCCGCGCATCTGGGACCTCGCGTACCTCGCGACGCGCGCGGTGCCGCTCTCCGGCTCCGCGCAGGACGGCGCGCCCGGCATGGACGACGCCCGCCGCCGCGTCGCCCTGCTCCTCGACGCCTACGGATCCGACGCCGCCTGGGCCGACGTCCTCCGCATCGCGATCCTCCGCCTGCACGACCTCGCCGGGATCTCGCTCGCGAAGGCCGACGAGCTCGGCAAGCCGCACCTCCGCGACGAGGCCGCCTACTACTCGGCCGACGCGGCGTTCCTCCAAGGGATCCTCGACGCCGAGCGCGCGCACCCCGGCCCCGCCTGAGGCATCAGCCGCGCGCGATCCGCCCCGCGACCTCCCGCAGCACGTCCGCGTCCTCGTAGGCCAGCTCCATCCCGACCGCGTCGGCCACCGGGAACCACGCGACCCGCTGCCCCTCGGTGAGCCGGATGTCCTCCGCCGCCACGTCGAGCCGCGCGGTGAACGTGTGCTCGATCCCGTAGGAGCGCGTGCGCGTCATGAGATGCGCGACCTCTGCCGGCGGGATCCGCGCGCCCAGCTCCTCCTCGACCTCCCGCACGATGCACGCGAGCGGCGTCTCGCCCGGCTCGAGCATGCCGCCGGGGATCGCCCACATGCCGGGGAAGGGGATCGTCGGGATGTCGTCGCGCAGCTGCAGCAGGATCCGCCGGGCCGCGTCCACCAGCACGACCTGGCAGCCCTCGCTCACGCGGATGCGCCCGCGTCCGGGCCGTCGATGGTGTGCGCGGTCATGGCGATCGCGGCGCGCGCGATGTCCTCCGCCGTCTCCTCGGTGCCGAGCGCGGGGGAGGCCCGGAGCGCCACGGCGGCCGCCTCGCGGTAGTCGGCCTCCATCCGGGCGAGCGTCTTCCGGCCGGCGGGGGTCAGCTCGAGGAAGACGCTGCGGCGGTCCCGCGGGTTCGGCACGCGGTCGAGGTGCCCGGCGCCGACCAGCCGGTCGATCACGGCGGTCACCGCGCCCGTGCCCATGGAGATCTCGGAGGCCAGGTGCTTGGGGGTCATGCGGTGGAGGTCGCCCACCACGCTGATCACGGTCAGGTCGGTGACGTTCACGCCGATGTCTTGCGCGATGCGCGTGCGCAGGTGTCGCTGCGCGGTCTCGATCATGTGCAGCGCGTTGGCGAGGGCGTCCACGGCCGCGGCGTCGTCGCGGCGGCGTGCGGTTCTCTCCGGGCTCATCTCGGGTGTCCCTGCGTCGGTGGATCCTGCGGATCCGGGGGCGGTCCAGCGACTGTAACGCGCCATGACGGCCGCGATCCCCTCGGCGAACGCGGTGCCCCCCGCAGTGGGGGGATTGCGCGGAATACGAGTAGCTGTACATTCGAGTTACTCGCACAGCGAGTCACCGAGCTTCCTTCCCCAGGGGCTCACCCAGCCCCTCCCTCCCCCTACAGACCCGGAGTCAGACCATGTCGCACCACATCGCCGCCGCCGCCAAGACCAAGCGCGTCCGCTTCGCCCCGCTCGCCATCGCCGGCGGCGTCGCCGCCGCCGTCCTCCTCTCCGTCTCGATGTCCGGCACGCTGTCGGGCTTCGTCGCCTCGATCACCAACGACACCAACACGGCGGCCTCCGGCTCGCTCGTCATGCAGGAGTCGCAGGCCGGCGCCACCGGCGCCCCGACCGTCACCTGCCTCAGCACGAGCGCGACGTCCGGCGTCGACTCCAACGCCGCCACCTGCTCCACGATCAACAAGTTCGGCGGCTCGACCACGATGACCCCCGGCCAGACGGTCACGAGCGTCGTGAACATCAAGAACGTCGGCACCTCCAAGGCCTCGACCTTCACGCTGACCCCCGGCGCGGCCTGCACGCAGACCAAGAACGGCACCGTCAACGGCTCGGCCACCGACTTCTGCGCCAAGCTCAACGTCGTCATCACCGCGGCCGGCAGCGCCACCCCCGTCTACTCGGGCACCGCGGCGGCCCTCGCCGGCTCCTCCGCCAAGACGCTGACCGCCCTCGCCGCCAACGGCAGCACGGACTTCACCTTCGCCGTCACGCTCGACGCGTCCGCCGGCAACACGTACCAGGGCCTCGGCGCCTCGCTGCCCCTCACCTGGACCTTCGCCGCCTAGCCCGATCCGCCAGCCCCCCAGCTGGATCCCCCGCGGGGCCGCCGAGAGGCGGCCCCGCACCCCTCGACCCGGGAGGTGCCCATGACCGACATCCAGGACCGCTCGCCCGCCCCCACGGCCGGCACCGCTCCGATCGACGCCCTCGAGCTGGAGGCGGACCTCGCCCTCGACCTCCCCCTCGACCTGGAGCTGGACCTCGAGCTGGACCTCCTCGCCGAGGAGCTCCTCCTCGACCCGGCCGCCCCGGTGCTCCCGGACTCCGGCCTCACCGCCTCCGTCCTCCCGGCGGCGGCGGCCGCCCCCGCCCCCGCCCTCCCCGTGCGCGGCGCGACCCGACGCGCCGCGCGCACCTCCCGCACGATCCGCCGCCGCACCGTCCTGATGTGGGCGGCCACCGTCCTCCTCACCGCCCTCGTCGCGGTGACGCTCCTCTTCCAGGCGTCCGGCGGCCGCTGGTTCGTCGTGCAGACCCCGTCGATGGGCACCACGGCCCCCGTCGGCACGCTGCTGCTCACGACCCCCGTCCTCCTCGAGGACCTGCAGGTCGGCGACGTCGTCAGCTTCCACCCCTCCACCACGCCGGACGAGACCTACACGCACCGCGTCATCGCGGTCGACGCCGACGGGATCACCACCCGGGGCGACATCAACGGCGCCGTGGATCCGTGGAAGACCGACCAGGCGCACCTCGTCGGCGAGGCCACGACGATCCTCCCCGGCTTCGGCTGGCTCGCGAAGGGCGTGCCGCTGCTGCTCGCCGGCTTCGTCATCGTCCTGGTGCTCACCCGCCCCATCGGCTCGCCGACGCACCGCGCCTCCCTGCGCATGCTCGGCGGCGCGCTCGTCGCCGCGCTCACGGTCTTCCTGCTCAAGCCCTTCGTCGGCCTCGTCGTGCTCGACGCGGCGACCCGCGGCAGCGACGTGGAGGCGACGGTCGTCTCGACCGGCATGCTCCCCATCCGCATCGCGGCCGAGGGCGGCACCCACACGACGCTCGCCGCGGGCCAGGTCGGCACGATCACCGCGCCCGCGGCCGAGGCGGGCCGCTTCCACGACGTGACGTCCACGCTCGACCTGCCGCTCTGGGGCTGGATCCTCTTCTTCGGCCTCTGCGCGCTCCCCCTCCTCTGGACCCTCGCGGTCGGCCTCCCCGCCGAGCGCGAGGAGCGCCGCGCGTGACCGTCGCCGCCCGTCTCGCCGGGATCGCCGCGTCCGTCTCCGCGGTCGCCCTCGGCGCCGTCCTCCTCCTCGCGCCCGGGACGAGCGGCGCGTACACCGCCGCCATCACGAACACGAACAACACGGCCGCGTCGTCCGCCGCCTTCTTCACTTGCTCGAGCGCCTTCGCGGCCGACAAGGCCAATGCGCTGTTCGCGTACCCGCTCAACGAGGCGAGCGGATCCACCCGGGCCGTCGACGCCGCGAGCGGCGCGTACCCCGGCACCTACCGGGGCGCGATGATGAGCGACACGACCAGCGCGCGCGCCTGCGCCCGCGACACCGGCGGTGCATACGTGCTCGACGGCTCCGACTCCGTGACCAACGCGCTGCAGACACAGGGCCCGGCGACGTTCAGCACCGAGGTGTGGTTCAAGACGACCGTCAAGGGCGGCAAGCTCATCGGCTTCGGCAACTCGCAGGCCGGCTCCTCCTCCGCCTACGACCGCCACACCTACGTCTCCACGACGGGTCAGCTGGCCTTCGGCACCTACAACAGCGGGTATCAGACGATCACGAGCTCGGCCAACGTGGCCGACGGCGCGTGGCACCACGTGGTGGCCACGATGTCGCCCGGCACGGGCATGATCCTGTACCTCGACGGCGCCCGCGTCGCGCAGAACACGGGCTTCACCGCGCCGGAGAGCAACAGCGGCTACTGGCGCATCGGCTACGACAACGTGTCGGGCTGGCCGAACGCGGGATCCGCCTACTTCGTCGGCAGCATGCGGTTCGCGGCCGTGTACAAGACGGCGCTCACCGCGGCGCAGGTCCAGAACCACTACGCCGCCGGCCGCTGACGCGACGACGGGACGGTCGCGTGACCGTCCCGTCGTCCGTGCGTGCGGTGGATCAGCTCGCGGGCACCACGTCCCAGTGCTCGCGGATGAGGCCGCCGTCGACCCGGAAGATGTCGGCGGCGAGGAACGGGTCGTCGGCCTTCGCGCCGACCGGCTGCGAGAAGGTCCAGACGAGGTCGTCGTCGGCGATGGAGATCACCGACTGCTGCGCCGGGAACTGCGCGCCCCCGGAGAAGAAGGCCTTGAGCGCCGCCGTGCCGTTCGCGGCGACCGTGTTGTGCTGCAGGTACGCCGGGTCGAAGGAGCGGTCGAGCACGCTCGCGTCGTGATCCCGGAAGAGCGTGTCGTAGGCGCCCACGGCCAGCTGCCGGTTCGCCTCCTCCTGATGCTCGGTCAGCTCGGGCGCGTCGGCCTTGCCCTGGTAGAGGTCGCTGAACATCGTGTTCGTGTTGCCGCTCGCGGGCTTGCCCTGCGGGATCGGCTGGTCGAACGTCCAGCGCGCGGTGACCTTGCCGTCCGCGAGGCGGAAGAGGTCGACCGCGGCCTCGCCGGTGCGCTCGTCGTCGGGGTTCGACGCGACCTGCCAGTGCACGGCCACGAGGTCGCCGTCGGCGGCGATGTGCTTGATCACGGCGTGCGCGCCGGACACCCGCTGGTGCGCCGTGGCGAACTCGTCGAGCACGCCGCTCGGGCCGGCCTTCGCCCCGACGCCGTTCGCGGTCGAGTCGGGGGCGACGGCCGCCAGCACGGCGGCCTGCGCGCCGGCGGAGGCGGGATCCGGGAACGCGGCGGTGAACAGCGTCGAGATGATCGTCGCGTTCCGGTCCTCCGTGTCGGAGTCGGTGCGGTCGGCCGTGGTGCCGCCGTCGCCCGCCGAGCTGGGGGCGGTGGTGGCGACGGCGGTGGTCGCGTCGGGGGTGGTGTCGGAGGCGGCCGAGGCCGCGCCGGGAGTGGAGCATCCGGCCAGGACGACCACGCCGGCGAGGGCGGCGGTGCCGCGGGCGAGCAGGGAGACGGGGATTCGTTGAACGCTCATGCACGTACGATGCGACCCGCGGCTGGGAGCCTCCGATGTGCATGGATGCGGTGCTCGCGCGCTTCTCCTGCTAGGTCACGTGCAGGGTGCGTCATCCGGTCACGACCATGCGGGGCTGCCCGCCCGCCCGATCGTCCCTCCGTTCCGAAGCCCATGCGCCGGGTCCGAGTCACCTGGCAGGGGCCTCCTCGTTGCGCATGCGAGGGGGCTTCCCTGCGTCCGGGGCCGGGATCCTCCCGCGTGCACGTCGTCTCGCGCGGCGCCATCGCCGACCCCGCCGTCGACCGGCGGGCGCACGACGAACGGCCCGGCGTCGTGGGCCGGGCCGTTCGTGGTGGTGCTGTCCCGGGGTCGAGCCCGGGTGGGTGCTACTTGGTGTTGACGGTGATCTTGGCGATGCCGACGACGAGCTGGTCGGTGACCGCGGTCGTGCCGAACGTGCTGTTCAGGAGCGACGCGGCGTCGGGGCTGACCTTGACCGTGGTGCCCTCGAGGACGGCGTTGTCGCCCTCCATCTGGAGGGGCTTCAGGGTCGTGCCGTCGAGGTTGAAGATGTAGACGTCCTTCATGACCTCGCCGTCGCCGACCTGGACCGAGCCCGTGAGGCGGCTGGTGCCGGGGTCGATGACGAAGTCGGTGAGCTTCACGACGGTGGAGCCGGCGGTGAGGCTGATGCCGGAGCCGGAGTGGTCGATCTCGCCCTGGACGTAGGGGCGGTAGGACTGCTCGGGGTCGAAGTACTTCACGTTGCCGCCGGTGATGGGGAACGCGAGGGTGCCGGTGGATCCGTCGAGGGTCGCGGTGCCGATGACGCCGGGGGTCAGGCCCAGGGTCGTGAGGGCGCCGGTGAAGCCGGAGTCGAGGGTGACCTTGGTGTCGACGCCGGTCAGGGTCGGGATCGTCGCGAGCGGCGTGGGGTTGGCCTCGGTCGTCGCGGTCGCGGCGGGCTTGGAGGCGCTGGAGGACGACGGGGTCTCGGCGGGGGTCGAGCAGGCCGCGAGGCCGACGACGAGGAAGCCCGCGGTGGCGAGGCCGAAGACGGACTTGGTGAGGTTGCGCATGATGGATCCTTTGTTCTCAGGGCGGCCGACGTGGTCGCCGGTTGGAGTCGGATGGTGCTTCGGTGCCCGTCGCCGGGCCGATGGGTCCCGTGATGCTTTCGTGACCCTGGGCGTCCCGATCGGGGTCACCGCTGCAGCCCCGGCCGCTGGTTGCCGTCGACGCGGAGGGTCACGGATCCGGTCGCGCCCTGGGCTGTCGTGGGTGCGGACGCCGCCAGCCGCACCGTGAGGCGCAGGTGGTCCCGGCCGCCGACCGCGCGGGCGGGGGATCCGGATAGCGCGACGCGTCCGACGGCGGGGCGGTCGGCCACCACCGGGGTGATCGTGCCCGAGCAGACCGCCGTGCCGGGCGCGCCGGTCCACGCGACCGTGCAGCGGTCGAACGCCACCTGGAGGCCGTCGGACGCGCTCGCCACGGTTGTGCCGCCGAGCGTGACCATGAGCTCCGACGCCCGGACGGTGCCGGTGTTCGCGAGGTCCACGAGCCGCACCTGGGTGTCGCCCGGCCGCAGCCCGGTGATCGGGACGGCGAGCTGATCCGCTCCGCCTCCGCCCCAGTCGAGCTCCACGGCGCCCGCGCGCACGGTGACCCGCGACGTGGCGCGGTCGACGAACACGGCGTACGCGGTGCCGGCGCCCGCGAGGGCGAGGGTCACCGCGATCGCGGTGACGAGCAGGGTGCGGGCGCGGCGGACCGGGCGTCGGGCGGCGCGGCGGCCGTGCGGCACGGGGCGGGCGGGAGCGTCGGGTGCGGCGCGATGGCGGGGCATCAGGCCGGCCCGCCGGTGGTGCGCGGCGGACGGCGCCAGATCACGGTCAGCAACCAGATGGTGCCCGTCGCGCCGACGACCGCGAACGCGATCGCGCGCGTGATGGGGTCGCCGAGCCAGACGAACGGCCAGCCGAGGAACGGGACGACGGACGTGCGCTCCCACACGGCGTCGTCGCCGATGGTGACGATCCACGGATCGCCCGAGGGGTTGTTGTCGCCCTTGGTCTGGATGGCGAGGCGGTCGGCGGACCAGCCGTCGAGGCGCTCCGCGTCCTCCGGGCCGAAGACGTGCGTGACGCGGTGGATCACCCGCACGCGCGGGCCGCTGGGGGCCGTGAAGACGACGACGTCGCCTTCCGCCACCTCCCCGCGGGGCGTCGGGGCGGTGATCGCGAGGGAGCCGACCGGCATGCCGGGCGCCATCGAGTTCGAGAGGACGGGGACGAAGCGCGTGACGCCGAGCGCGGAGAGGGCGACGACCGCGATGACGGCCAGCCCGACGGCGGCGGTGAGGAGCCCGCCGAGGACGCCGAGGGCGCGGCGGGCCGGGCTGCGGTGGGTCGGTGCTGCGGGCGGGGCGGCGTCGTCCTCGGCGGGGGCGGCGACGGCGGGGTCGGCGGTGCGCGCGGCGCGGTCGCGGATCACGAGGCGGCCTCGGCGGTGCGGCGGCGTCGGCGGCCAGCGAGCAGCAGGATCCCGCCGCCGAGGAGCGCGAGGAGGGCGCCGGCGAGGGCGGACGCGATGTCGCGGCCCGTGACGGGGAGCAGGTCGCGCGGGGCGTCGGCGGCCGGGGCGGATCCGGCGGGCGAGGTGACCGAGCCGGTGCCGGTGCCCGAGCCCGAGCCGTTCCCGGTGCCGCCGCCTGTGCCGCCGCCGGTGGACGGATCCGTGCCGGTGCCGCCGTCGTCCACCAGGGCGAACCCGATGCGCACCATGCCGGCGGTGGACTCCATCCCGTTGTCGGCGCCGGACGGGAAGCGCACCTGCACGGCGACGCCCACGGTCTCGCCCGCGCGGAGCGGGGTGCGCGTGACGACGCTGTCGAGGGTGGCGGCGGGGCCGGATCCGAGGGGCTCGACGGGCCCGCGGCAGCGCATGGGTGCCGTGAGGGTCTCGAAGCCGTCCTCGCAGAGCCGGACGGACAGCTGGATCCCGCCCAGCGCGTCGCCGGTGAGGGCCATCGAGCGCATGGCGTCGAGGCGGACGGAGAGCGGCGAGGAGTCGCCGGAGACGTTGGTGACGTCGGCCGCCCAGTCGACGGTGTCGCCGGGGGCCAGGTCGTCGAGCGGGATGTCGGGGCCGGTGAGCTCGCGGACCTCTAGCGAGGGGGAGTCGATGGCGGTGGGGCGCGCGTCGGCACGAGCGGGGGCCGCCGCGCCGGAGGCGACCAGCGTCAGGCACAGCGCGGCGGCGGCGATGCTGCCGGTGCCGTGGTGTGCGCGCATGGTCGTGTCCTCCGGGGGCGGGACGGATGAGGGGTGGTGCGGTGGAGCGGGGCGACGCGCGGGCGCGACGCCGGTCGACCGGGCCCCGGCGCATGCCGGGACCCGATCGGAGGCGATCAGCGCTGCAGGCCGTCGCGCTGGATCGCCGACGCCGTGAACGTCAGCGTCGCGGCCGCGTTCTCGTAGTCGTTGTCCGCGGTGTCGGGCAGCTGCAGGACCATCAGGGTGTTGAGCGTCACGTCGGCGGTGTCGCTCGGGAAGGTGCCGTCGGCCGACGGCACCACGCCGAAGTTCGCCGGCGTGAACGTCGTCCCCGCGCCCGTGAGCGACGCGAGGGTGCCGGTGCCCGTGGTGGTCGCGGTCCCGCTGCACGTGTACGGGCCCGCGGGGTCCGCGGCCGAGGGCGTCCACGCCGTGGAGCAGGTCTGCAGGGTGTACTGCAGCCCCTCCGTGCCCGTCACCAGCGACTCGCTCGGGCCGGG
The DNA here is from genome assembly GCF_051201715.1 of Clavibacter quasicaliforniensis. Taxonomy (NCBI): domain Bacteria; kingdom Bacillati; phylum Actinomycetota; class Actinomycetes; order Micrococcales; family Microbacteriaceae; genus Clavibacter; species Clavibacter quasicaliforniensis. The sequence goes on from NZ_CP139624.1 coordinate 80,398, forward strand.
GACCGCCGGGTCCTCGGTGCCGAGCGTCTCGCCGGTCACCTCGTACGCGAACGTGACCGACTCGACGAGGTTCCCGTCGTTGGTCGCGTTCGGCAGCGAGAGCACGATCGGGCGCTGGACGGTGTCGCCCGGCGCGATGTCCGTGATCGTGTAGTCGCCGGTCGCCAGCTCGATGTCCAGCTGACCCGCATCGGCCTGGAGGGTCGCCGTGTCCGAGTCGGTGAAGATGGCGAACGCGCCGCCGGTGATGATCGTGCCCACGGCGACGACCGCGCCGGTGGCGACGATCTTCTTCCAGGGGCGACGACGCTGGGGTGCTGTGGTGGTGCTCATGGTGTTTCCTCTCGATGGGTCTCGCGGTGCGCGGTGCGCGCGGGTCGTGCGGGTGCTGTTCCTGCTGGTGCGGTGATCGGCGTGTCGGTCGAGGCGGGTCGCCGCATCCGGGGGCGGATGCGGCCTGGGCGGTCGCGGGGCGGGCATCAGCAGCCCACCGCGGAGACGGTCGCCGGTTGGGCGACGGCGAGGGAGGGCGCGCTCGGGATGCCGACCCAGCGCTGCAGGTCGGGCCGGACGCGCCACTGGTAGGAGCGGGACTCGCCGAGCCGGTCGTCCGAGAACGACGTCACGGTGCCCGCGAGGCGGGCGACTGTGATCCAGGCGCCGGGCGTCGTGCCCGCGACGCGCCGCTCGACGAGCTGGTCGGTGGCGCCAGGGACGGCGGCCCAGGCGAGCGCCGTGACCGGGCGACCGGCGACGCAGCTCGCGGTCGCGCCGGTGACGGTCGTCGTGCTCGTCCAGGTGCCGGTGGAGGCGCCGAGGCTGGCGTCGTCCCGGTGCGTGAAGCCGCGGGGCACGAGCGGGGCGGGATCCAGGTACACCGTGATGGTGGAGGACGCGGCGATCCCGGTGCCGGGCGCCGCGGGCCGGTCGGTGATCGCGTAGGCGACGACGGAGGATCCCGGCGTCCCCGTGGCCGGCGGCTGGTAGGTGCACAGGACGGCGGTGCAGCCGAAGGACCCGGGCAGCGCGGCGGGCGGGGTGGCGCCCGTGATGGCGAGGGAGTCGCCGTCGACGTCGGTGTCGTTCGCGCGCGGATCGATCGTCACGGCCGGCCCGCCGATCGTCGCGACCAGCCGGTCGGGCCGGGCGACGGCCGCGCTGTTGACGGCCGTGACCGTGATCGTGACCCGCACGTTCCACGTGCCCGCGCCGCTCTGCAGCGCGTAGTCGAAGACGTCGACGCCCGTGAAGCCCTCGGCGGACCGGTAGGTGCACTTGCCCCGATCCGTGCCGCTCGCGACGCACGTGGCGCTGCCGGCGGTCGGCGACGCGGGCACGGGACCCGCGGCGCCGCCCACGAGCGCGGGCGTCGCCGAGAGCTGAGCGCGGCTGAGGGTCGCGCCCGTCGCGGCGCGTCCGTCGTTGGCGAGCACGTCGATCACCACGGGCACGCCCTGCGGCGTCGTCGCGGCGTCGGGCAGCGGGTCGGCGACGGCGAGCACCGTCGCGGTCGCGGTGCCGCTGACCTGCCCGGTCGGCGCGGTCGCGGTGGCCGTCGCGGTGTTGACGATGGATCCGGCCGCCACGTCCGCGGTCGTGGCCGTGTACGTGGCGGTGGCCGTGACGACCTGGCCGGGCGCGAGGGTGCCCGCGGTGCCGGGCCACGTGTAGGCGAGCGCGGAGACGCCGGTGCGCGGATCCGCGATGGAGACGCTCGTGAGCGTCGTCGACCCGGTGTTCTGCAGCCGGAACGCGTACGTCACGACGCCGCCCGCCGCGGGCACGTTGCCGGGCGTCGCGGTCTTCGTGAAGGCGAGGGTCGCCGTGCGGTCGAGGGTCAGCGTGCGCGTCGCGGTGGCCTGCGCCTGGGTGCCGCCCGAGGTCGCGCCGCGCACGGTCGCGGTGTTCGCGATCTGCCCCGCGTCGACGTCGGCCTGCCGCACCGTGTAGCTCGCCGTCGCCGTGGCGGTGGCGCCCGCGGCGAGGGTCCCGGCGGTGCCCGGCCACGTGTACGTCACGGCTGACAGCCCGGGCAGCGGGTCCGTGAGCGCCACCCCGGTCAGCGGCACCGTGCCGGTGTTCGTGATGGAGAAGGCGTACGCGACCGTGGAGCCGGCCTTGGATCCGCCCGTGAGCGTCGCGCCCTTGGTGAGCGTGAGGGCCGCGGATGCGTTGACGGGCGTGCTCGTCGACGAGCTCGCGGTCGGCGCGGCCACGTTGGCGAAGGTCTGGCCGGAGACGGTGGCGGTGTTCACGATCGGCGTCGCGGCGTCCACGTCGGCCTGGGTCACGGTGTACGCCGCGGAGGTGAAGGTCTGCGAGATCCCGGGCGCGAGGGTCACGGAGGCGGGGCTGATCCCGGTGACGCGCGGATCCGCGACCGCCACCTGCCGCAGCGACACGTTCCCGGCGTTGCGCGCGACGAACGAGTAGGCGATCCGCTCGCCGACGTCCGCCTTGCCGTTGCCGTTGGAGTCGGTGAGCGCGCCGGTCTTCGTGAGCGCGAGCGCGGGGGCGGGCGCCACGATCGGCACCGTGACGGAGCTCGTGTTGCTCGTCACGCCCGCGAGCAGCGTGTTGACGCCGGTCGCGGTCGCGGTGTTCGTGAGCGTGGCGTTCACGGCCTCCGCGGGCGTCACGACGTGGATCCCCGTGCAGGTGATGGTTCTGCCGCCGAGGAACAGGCCCAGCCCGAGCAGGCCGCCCGGGCAGGAGACCGACGAGACCAGGGGATCGTTCACGGCCAGGTTCGAGAGCGTGAGCCCGCCGGTGTTGCTCATCACGAACTGGTACGGGATCTGCTGCCCCTCGGCGTAGGCCGCCGGCTGCGCGGTCGACCGGTCGATCTGCTTCACGAGGGTGAGGGTCGTGAGGTTGTCGAGGCTCGAGACGCTCACCTCGCGGATCAGGTGCGTGTCCGTGAAGGTGCCCGTGGATGCGAGGTAGCCGAGCTTGTAGGAGGAGGGGGCGGGGGTCGTCATCGTGTACTGCAGGACCTGCGTGAGGGAGGCGGTGGATGCGCCGGCCGCCGCGCCCATGTAGACGGTGACGACGGGGAGCCGCGCCGACGAGACCGTGATGCGGATCGTGCGGCCGAGGCTGGTGGTCGGCGTGCTCAGGTCGGTGGTCGCGCGCAGGCTCGTCGCGGGCGATGCGCCCGTCAGGTAGCAGTAGCCCGCGAGGCCCGTGCCGGGTCCGCGCAGCGCGATCGCGTTCGGGCGCTGTCCGACGCCGGCGCTCGGGGTGGTGCAGCCCGTGCCCCGGCCCTCGGTGGGGCTCGAGAAGTTGCCGAACGCGTCGAGTCCGATGCCGAGGTAGCCGCCCGCCACGCCCGCCGCGGTCGTGGTCTGGGCGTAGCCGAGGCCTCCGCCGGACGGGCCCGCGGCGGTCAGGGGCACGGATCCGTCGGTGAGGAAGAACCCGATGCCGTCGGCGCCGCCGGACGAGGTGCCGTACTGGTACTGGTCGAACTTGACGTCGAGGCCGCCGGTGGCGGGGATCGCGTTGTCGTAGACGACGCCGCCGACCGCGCTGGCGCGGTTGTCGGTGAGCTGGAGGGCACCCGGGTTCGCGCTCGCGGGCAGCGACTGGTTCCTGCTCGAGCACACGCCGATGGTCGACCCGCTCGTCGGGGCGGAGGTGGCGCGGGTCAGGCACGCGCTGCCGAGCGGCTTCCACGCGGCGTCGGCCACGCTCGTCCCGCTGAACGACTCGGCGACCAGCTGCGATGCCGCTGTCGCGGTCTGCGCGGGCAGGGTCACGAGGAGCGCGGCGGCGACGGCGGCGGCGGCGAGCGCGGCCAGGCGGCGGATCCCGGGGCGGGAGCGCGCGCCGGAGGCGTCCGGATCCGGTCCGGCGGCATGGCGCGCACGCGTACCCACCACTTCGACCACCCCCTGCAGACCACGTCCTCGTCAAGGGCGTCCCGAGGCCCCCCGGCCTCGCGTCGGCAACGCTAAATCAGCAGGTCGACCCCGGAAAAGGGACCCAGTAGCGATCTAGGTGAACCAGTAGCCCCCGTCTCGGCCCTCCGGCCCCCCGGCCGGGGCACATCGCCTCCGCGAGGGTGGTCCGCGACCCGTGGATCCTGTGAGTTGAGCCGACATCGCTCAACTCCTGCTGCCGCGACTTGACGCTCGGCGAGGTCTGGGTAGAGTTGAGTCATCGCGGCTCAAGTAGCACGCCGCTGACGAAGCGGCACCGCGAGACAGACTCCGCGGGACACCCGCATCACCACACGAAGCGACCCCCGTGATCCGGGCGCCGCGGCAACAGAAGGAGAACACCCCATGGCTCGTGCAGTAGGAATCGACCTGGGTACCACCAACTCGGTGGTCTCGGTCCTGGAGGGCGGGGAGCCCACCGTCATCGCCAACGCCGAGGGCGCGCGGACCACGCCGTCCGTCGTCGCGTTCACCAAGGACGGCGAGGTGCTGGTCGGCGAGACCGCCAAGCGCCAGAACGTCACCAACGTCGACCGCACCATCTCGTCCGTCAAGCGCCACATGGGCACCGACTGGACCGTCGGCATCGACGACAAGAAGTACACGTCGCAGGAGCTGTCCGCCCGCATCCTCGGCAAGCTCAAGCGCGACGCCGAGCAGTACCTGGGCGACTCGGTGACCGACGCGGTCATCACCGTCCCCGCGTACTTCAACGACGCCGAGCGCCAGGCCACGAAGGAGGCCGGCGAGATCGCGGGCCTCAACGTGCTCCGCATCATCAACGAGCCCACCGCGGCCGCCCTCGCCTACGGCCTCGACCGGGGCAAGGAGGACGAGCTCATCCTCGTCTTCGACCTCGGCGGCGGCACGTTCGACGTCTCCCTCCTCGAGGTGGGCAAGGACGACGACTTCAGCACCATCCAGGTCCGCTCCACCGCGGGCGACAACCGCCTCGGCGGCGACGACTGGGACCAGCGCATCGTCGACCACCTCGTCAAGCGCTTCAAGGAGTCGACGGGCGTCGACGTCTCGAACGACAAGATCGCCAAGCAGCGCCTCAAGGAGGCCGCGGAGCAGGCGAAGAAGGAGCTCAGCTCCTCCACCAGCACCTCGATCCAGCTCCCGTACCTCTCCCTCACGGAGAACGGCCCGGCCAACCTCGACGAGACGCTCACCCGCGCCAAGTTCGAGGAGCTCACGAACGACCTGCTCGAGCGCACCCGCAAGCCCTTCGAGGACGTCATCCGCGAGGCCGGCGTCTCGGTCGGCGACGTGGCCCACGTGGTCCTCGTCGGCGGATCCACCCGCATGCCCGCCGTGGTCGACCTCGTGAAGAAGCTCACCGGCGGCAAGGAGCCCAACAAGGGCGTCAACCCGGACGAGGTCGTCGCCGTCGGCGCCGCGCTCCAGGCCGGCGTGCTGAAGGGCGAGCGCAAGGACGTCCTGCTCATCGACGTCACCCCCCTGAGCCTCGGCATCGAGACCAAGGGCGGCATCATGACCAAGCTCATCGAGCGCAACACGGCCATCCCGACCAAGCGGAGCGAGACCTTCACCACGGCCGACGACAACCAGCCGTCCGTCGCGATCCAGGTCTTCCAGGGCGAGCGCGAGTTCACCCGCGACAACAAGAACCTGGGCACCTTCGAGCTCACCGGCATCGCGCCGGCGCCCCGCGGGATCCCGCAGGTCGAGGTCACCTTCGACATCGACGCCAACGGCATCGTGCACGTGTCCGCCAAGGACAAGGGCACCGGCAAGGAGCAGTCGATGACCATCACGGGCGGATCCTCGCTCGGCAAGGAGGACATCGAGCGCATGGTGCGCGAGGCCGAGGAGCACGCGGCGGAGGACAAGACGCGCCGCGAGCAGGCCGAGGTCCGCAACAACGCGGAGCAGCTCGCCTACTCGATCGACAAGCTCATCAAGGAGAACGACGACAAGCTGCCCGAGGACGTCAAGTCCGAGGTCCAGGGCGACGTCGACGGCCTGAAGAGCGCCCTCGCCGGCGACGACGAGACGGCCGTGAAGACCGCCTTCGACAAGCTGTCCGCGAGCCAGACCAAGCTCGGCGAGGCCATCTACGCGCAGGGCCAGCAGGAGCAGGCCGCGGGCGAGACCCCCGAGGGCGCGTCCGAGGCGAAGAAGGACGACGAGGACATCGTCGACGCCGAGGTCGTGGACGAGGACGACGAGGACAAGAAGACCGACCGATGACCGAGGACACCGCGAACGGCGAGGGCCGCGGACCCGAGGACGAGGGAGCCGAGCAGTCGGCCCCCGCGTCCCCGGCCGGGCCTGACGCCACGGCGGATGCGGCGGCCGACCAGGCCTCCGTCCCCGGCGCCGACGGCGCGTTCGTCGAGGCCGAGGGCCCCGACGTCGAGACGACCGACGCCATGGACGAGGAACTCCAGGACCTCATCGAGCAGACCCGGAACGAGCCCGTCGAGGGCGACTCCGAGCACCTCGCGGACCTGAAGCGCGTCACCGCCGAGTACGCCAACTACCGCAAGCGCACCGAGGCCAACCGCGAGATCGAGCGCCAGCGCGCGGTCGGCGACGTGGTCAAGGGCATCCTCCCGGTGCTCGACGACCTCGACCGCGCCGAGAAGCACGGGGACCTCGCGGAGGGCGGACCGCTCACCGCGATCGTCGCCAAGCTGCGGACGAACGTGGAGCGCATCGGGCTGGTCAAGGTCGGCGCCGTGGGCGACGCCTTCGACCCGCAGGTGCACGAGGCGATCTTCCAGAAGCCGAACCCCGAGGTCCAGGTGGACACCGTGGCGGACGTCGTCGAGAGTGGCTACTACATCGGCGAGACGCTGCTGCGGGCCGCGAAGGTCGTCGTCGACAAGCCGGAGTAGCGCCATCAACCGCAGCATCGATCCGGCTGCACCCACCCCGGTCCGGGCGTCCGCACGCGCGGGCGCCCGGACCGGGCCGTGCGGCCCCCACCACGAGACGACAGAGAAGGGAGGCGTCTGATGGCCAGCCAGGACTGGTTCGACAAGGACTTCTACAAGGTCCTCGGAGTGTCCAAGGACGTCTCGGAGGCCGACCTGAAGAAGGCCTATCGCAAGCTCGCGCGGCAGTACCACCCGGACAGCAACCCGGATCCGTCGGCCGAGTCGCGCTTCAAGGAGATCAGCGAGGCGCACGCCGTGCTCGCCGACAAGGAGCAGCGCAAGGAGTACGACCAGATCCGCGCCATGGGGTCGGGCGCGCGCTTCAGCGCCCCCGGGGCCGGCGGCGGACAGGCGGGCGGGTTCGAGGACGTGTTCGGCGGCATGTTCGGCCAGCAGGCCGGCGGCCGCGGGCGGCGCACGGCCGGGTTCGGTTCCGGCCAGCCGCAGTACAGCCAGGGCGGGTTCGAGGACATCCTCGGCGGCATGTTCGGCAACGGCGGCTTCGGCCAGTCGTCCGGCGGCTACCGGGGCTACGGCGCGCCCACCAAGGGCCGCGACGTCACGGCGACCACCACGATCGACTTCCTCACCGCGGTGCAGGGCGACGTCGTGCGCCTGCAGGACTCCGACGGCCGGCCCCTCACGGTGCGCGTGCCGGCCGGGGTCTCCGACGGGCAGAAGATCCGGCTCGCCGGCAAGGGCGAGCCGTCGGGCGACGGCGGCGCGTCGGGCGACATCATCCTCACGGTGCACGTCCGACCGCATCCCGTGTTCGAGCGAGACGGGCTCAACCTCCGGGTGAACGTGCCCGTCACGTTCCCCGAGGCCGCGCTCGGCGCGACCATCGAGGTGCCCACGCTCGGCGGCGACCCGGTGCGGCTGAAGGTCGCGCCCGGCACGTCCAGCGGCAAGGTGCTGCGCGTCAAGGGACGCGGCGTCACGACCCCGAAGGGCACGGGCGACCTGCTCGCGCGCATCGAGGTCGCGGTGCCGGCGCGCCTCACCGACGCCCAGCGCGTGGCGCTCGACGCGTTCGCCAGCTCCGGACCCGGCGAGGACCCGCGCCGGGAGCTCATCGAGCGGGCCAGGAGCTGACGTGGATCCCCGCGACACGATGGACGAGGACGCCCCCGTCTTCGTGATCTCCGTGGCGGCCGAGCTGTCGGGCATGCACCCGCAGACGCTCCGGCAGTACGACCGCCTCGGCCTCGTGTCGCCCACCCGCACGGCCGGGCGAAGCCGCCGCTACTCGATGCGCGACATCGTGCAGCTGCGGGAGGTCGCCCGGCTCGGCGCGGAGGGCGTGAGCCTGGAGGGCATCGCGCGGATCCTCGAGCTCGAGAACCAGGTGACCGAGCTCCGCGGGCGCGTGCGCCAGCTGGAGTCGGCGCTCGCCGACGAGCTGCTGTCGCGGCCCGGCCGCCGCGTGTTCGCGGCCCGCGGCGACGGCGACGTGGTGTCGCTGCGCGCGGGTGTGCGTCCGTCCCGGCCCACCGAGGTCGTGCTGTACCGGGCGGCGCTCACCATGCCCGGCGACGACCGCGACGGCTCCGGGCGCGACGCGCGGTGAGCGACGCTCCCGACGCCGCTGCTGCCGACGCCGCTGCCGCATCCGCCGCCGACGACCTGCTCGACCTCGGCGCGCTCCGCCGCCGGCCCGACGTCGAGGCCGAGAACCTCTTCGCCGTGGACGCCGCCGACCGGCTGCTCCTCGACGAGCTGGTCGCTCTGCTCGCCGCCGCGGCCGACGCGGGCCGCCCGGTGCGGCCCGAGGAGCTCGTCGTGATCGGCGACCAGTACGGCGCCCTCGCACTGGGCGCCGCTGCCGCGCTGCGTCGAGCGGGGACGCCGGATCCCGTGCGCATCCGCGTGCACCAGGACGCCCTCGCCTCCGAGACCGCGCTCCGCCTCAACGCGGAGCTGATCGGCGAGACCGCGGAGATCGCCCACCACGGGCTGGACGACGCGCTCGTGGCGGGCGCCCGCGTCGTGATCGCGCGCCTGCCCCGCAGCCTCGACGCCCTCGACGAGTGGGCCGGCGTGGTCGCGCGTGCCGCCGCCGACGACGTGACCGTGCTCGCCGGCGGCCGCGTCAAGCACATGACCCCCGCGATGACCGACGTGCTCCGCCGCCGCTTCGGCGAGGTGCACGCCACCCTCGCGCGACAGAAGTCGCGGATCCTCGTCGCGCGCGAGCCCGTGCGCGCGACCGCCGGCGGTGCCGCCGCCGCCTACCCCCGCCGCGAGTCGCACCCCGACCTCGGCCTCGAGGTGCGCGCGCACGGCGCCGCCTTCGCGGGCGCCCGCATCGACATCGGCACGCGCTTCCTCCTCTCCTTCCTCGCCGATCTGCCCGCCGACGCCCGCGTCGCCGTCGACCTCGGCTGCGGCACGGGCGCCATCGCGTCGGCCGTCGCGCTCGCCCGGCCGGACCTGCGCGTGATCGCGACCGACCAGTCGTGGGCCGCCGTCGACTCGGCGCGCGCGACCGTCGCCGCGAACGGGCTCGCCGACCGGGTGACCGTGGTGCGCGACGACGCCGGATCCACCGTCCCCGACGGATCCGCCGACCTCGTGCTCCTGAACCCGCCCTTCCACACGGGCGCCACCGTGCACGCGGGCCTCGCGCCGCGCCTCTTCGCCGCCGCCGCGCGCATGCTCCGCCCGGGTGGCGAGCTCTGGACGGTCTACAACAGCCCGCTCGGCTACCGGCCGCAGCTGACGCGCATCGTCGGCCCCACGCGCGAGGCGGGTCGGAACGCGAAGTTCACGGTCGCCGTCTCGACGAAGCCCGAGTCGCGGGCCTAGCCTCGGATCCACCGCGGCCGCCCGAGCCGCGCCCGCTCGCCGAGGAGCCCGCATGCCCACCTTCCGCACCCGCGTCATGCAGGCCCGCGTCAACGCGACCGGGCTGCCCGTGCCGCCGGAGGCGCTCGACGAGCTGGGTGCCGGGAAGCGGCCCGCGGTCGTCGTCACCGTCGCGGGATACACGTACCGCACGAGCGTCGGCGCGATGGGCGGCCAGCACCTCATCCCGCTGAGCGCCGCGCACCGCGCCGCGTCGGGCGTGGCCGCCGACGACGAGGTAGAGGTGACCATCGAGCTCGACGAGCAGCCGCGCGAGGCCGCGATCCCGGATGAGATCGCCGCCGCCTTCGCCGCGGAGCCCGCCCTGGCCGACGCGTTCCGCGCGCTGTCATCGAGCCGGCAGCGCGCCCTCGTGGATCCGATCGCCGAGGCGAAGACGGACGAGACCCGCGCGCGTCGCGTCGAGAAGGCGCTCGCCGCGCTGCGCGGCTGACCCCGACCGCATGCGCGGGTCGCGCGCCTCAGGACGCGGGCGGATCCAGCACCAGCAGGTCGCCGATCTCGCACTCGAGCGCGCGGCAGACCGCGACGAGGGTCGAGTAGCGGATCGCCCGGGCCCGGTCGTTCTTCAGCACCGACAGGTTGACCTGGCTCACGCCCACGATCGCGCTCAGCCGCGTCAGCGTCATGCCGCGCGCCGCGAGCAGCTCGTCGAGGCGGCAGTGGACGCCGGTGGGGCCCTCGTCGTCTGCGCCCATCAGACGAGGCCGCGGGTGTCGCGCTGCAGGGTCTCGCCGTGCTCGACCACCAGGCCGACGATCATCAGGGCGAATCCGAGCGCGATGGTCGACGCGTCGACCTCCGCGACCACGGGCCAGAAGCCGTCGAGCCCGTCGGCGGGGTCGTTGAGCGCGTCGCCGACCATCCAGGCCACGCCCGTGCGCGCGGCGAGCGACAGCAGCGCCGCGATCATCACGGTGCCGCCCGCGAGCGTGACCACGAGGCTGAGGCGGCGGGCGAGCGGATCCGGCCGGAGCAGCCGGCGGGCGAGGATCGCGACCGTCCCCGCGAGCGCGATGCCGACGGCGGCGTCGAGCGCGATGCGGACGACGTGCAGCGCGACGATGCCGCCGGACAGCTGGCCCACCGCGACCTCGGCGGTGCGGTGGGCGCCCGAGCGCAGGTCGGCGGGACCGGCGTCGGCCTCGGCGGGAAGGGATCCGCGCATCTCGAGCGACGTGTGCACCACGCCGGTCCGCACGGTCTCGACCGCGCTCACCACGGCCGCCGCGGTCACCGCCAGCAGTACGAGCACGGCGATCGCGAGGGCCGCCCACAGGACGCCGCGCGTGACGCGCGCGGCGGACCCGGTGCCGGCGAGGGGTGTGCGTGCCATGGGGCGTCCTATCGATCATCGTTACAACGAATGTCGATATGGTGGCACGCGGTCGGGCCCGCTGTCGAGGCCCGCGGGGATCACGCCGGGTGCGTGCGGAACCACTCCAGCAGCCAGCGGGCGCGGGACGGCGCGTCTGGACGCGCGGCGGCGGACGCCGGGCGGTCGAGGAAGTCGTCGTAGCCGCGGAGCTGGCGGAGGGTCGCGTCGTCGACCGTGCGGAAGCCCATCGACCAGGCGGGGAACTGCCGGGCGGGGATCTCCTCGTCGAGCAGCAGCCGCACGTCGGTGTGGCGCTCGTCGGCCTCGATGGCCGCGAAGACCGACTCGACGGCGTCGTGCGGGCCCTCGAGCACCTGCATGAACCTGCCGTCGCGGTGCAGCAGCAGGCCCGTGAGGCCGGTCTGCTCGTTGTTGCGGATGCACTGGCCGAGGAGCTCGGCCAGGTCGTCGTCGGTCATGTGCCGTGTGGCCGTGCTCGTGTAGACGGTCGTCCGCATGGTGCCCCCTGGTGCTGTTCCCCCCATCCTCGCGCGTCGCGGGCGTGCACCGTGCACCGGATGCGTGCGCGGCGCGGGGCGGACATCGCGGCGGCCGGGGATCCGCCGGGGTCCGGCCGTCCGGACGGATGACAAGAGCCCGGCGCGTCCACGGGTACGGCGCGCGCCGGGCTCCTGCTGCTGCCGCGTCCGTTCGGGTCGGTTCGCGGAGGGATCTGATGAGCTGCCCCGCTCGGCGGGGGGACGCGGCGGGCGCTCCTCGGGTATCCATTCGCACGGCGGCATCGGGGGGAATCCGCTGTACTGAGAGGACTCTACGTCGCCTGTCCTCGCTTTGGGGGACAAGTCGTGCACGAATCGCGGGTGATCCGAGGGTGAGGGGAGGGTGAGAGGGCCCGCCCGCCGCGGATCCGGGGTCAGCGCGAGCCGCCGCCGAGCGTCCAGGTGCGCACGTGCTCCCAGGTGAGGGTGTTCCACCAGCGGCCGGACCAGTCCGGGCTCGCGGTGCGGTACATGACGACCGTGTCGCCGACGAAGCCGGTCGGCACGGGCTCGTCGAGCTCGCGGATGAAGGCGCCGACCTCGTCGTGCAGGTCGGGGCGGACGAGGAGGTCGTGCGACGCGAGCGAGAGGTGCGCCCGGAAGCGCGCGGGGTCGAACGAGTGGTGCTCGGGGGAGTCCATGGGTCGGCGGAACGGGGCCGCGACGCGGTCGATGTCCGCCGCGAGGGCGAGCAGCGCGTCGTTCTTGCTGCCGTCCGGCAGGCCGTCGACGTCGTAGACGAATCCGAAGCCGTGCTCGCGGACGCCCGCGTTGTGCACGGGGAACGCGGGACGGTCGGCGAGGAGCTCGGTGACCGCCTCGATCACCCGCGTCTCGTCGTGCCCGAACGGCTGGCTCCCGATGAGCGTCGCGTGCGGGGGGAAGGCGCCGGCGGACACGAGGCCGTACTGCGCGCGGATCTGGTCGGTGACGACGGTCACGGCCCGGCAGGTGCGCGCGTCGGGGCGGAGGAAGATCCCGTAGCGGTAGGGGTCGCTGTCGTCGCGGGGGAGCAGCGACGGACGCATCTCGACCCGGCTGGCCGACGCGGGCGCGGTGTCGGGGGCGGCGAGCGCGTATGCGGTGGGGTCGTCGTGGTCCATGGGGATCCTCCAGGCGTCGAGCGAGCGCAGGGAACGTTCCCTACGTGGCGACGTCGATGGTTCCACATCGTGGATCGGCGAGGGCGGCCGCGGGGTGAACGGCGGGTGGACGCGCGGTGCGCGGGCGCGGGGGCGGTGCCTGCGCGGCGCCCGCGCGACGTGCGTCAGGCGCGGAGGCGCGCGGCCGTGCGGCCCGGGATCAGCGCGCCGTCGACCGCGGTGTGGCACGTGCCCGTGACGGTGCCGTCGATGCGGTCGACCACGGCGTCGACGGCGAGGGCGCCGATGACGGGGATCGGCTGGCGCCAGGTCGTGAAGTCGAGGAGCGCGCTCGTGAAGGGCGGCAGGCCGTCGTAGCCGGTGATGGAGACGCCGTCGGGGGCGGTGATGCCGCGGCGGCCCAGGCCGTCGAGGATCGCGAGGGCCCACCCGTCGCTCGGCGCCATGATCGCGGTGACGCCGCCCGCGTCGACGATCGCCTGCGCGATGCCGTCCGCCCCCTCGATGTGCCCGCCCCGGTGCTCCTCCCCGCGCACGTGCACGGCGTCGAGGCCGAGCTCGCGGAGGCGGTCGAGCATCGCGAGGGTGCGGGCGGACATCGTGAGGGAGATGGCGGGCGGGAGCGTGAGGACGGCGACGCGGCGGTGGCCGAGCGACGCCACGTGGTCGGCGAGCCCACGGCCGCCCGCCGTCTCGTCGCAGTAGACGCTGCTGAGCGACGCGTCCACCTCGGGGCGGCCCGCGACGACCGTGGGGATCCGGCGCGCGGACGGCAGGATGTCCGCGACCGGGAGGGCGCCGCTGCAGACGATGAGCCCCTCAACCTGCAGCGAGACGAGCGTCTCGAGGGCCTTGCGCTCCTCCACCACGTCGAACGCGCCGAAGCCCGTCGCCGTGACGACCCGGTACCCGCGCTCCGACGCCCGCTGCTGCAGCGCCGTGAGCAGGTGCCCGTAGAAGGGCGTGGACGCGTCCCGGACCAGGACGCCGAGCGTGTGGGTGCGGTGCGCCGACATCCCGCGCGCGTGGGCGTTGGCGACGTAGCCGAGCGCGGCCGCGGCGTCGCGGACCGTCTGCTGCGTGGCGGGGGCGACGCCCGGCGCGCCGGAGAGCGCGCGCGAGACGACGGACTTGGAGACCCCCGCACGCGCGGCGACGTCGTGGATGGTGGGGGCTGCGCCGGGGCGGCTCATGCGCGGATCCGCGGGGCGAGCGGCGCGGGGAGCGCGGCGTCGGGGACGGGGATCGGCGCGGGGTGCGGGGCGGCGGCGGCGGGGGGCACGGGTCCACGGTAGCGATGCGGGGGCACCGCGGGTGGCAGGTCAGGGGTGGGACGGCGAGGGACCGATGGCGGGCGGCGGATCGGCGACGGGCGCGGGATCCGCTTCTGCCGCGGGCTCCTGGACGGGCGGAAGGGGCAGGCCGGCCGCGCTGGCGCCGAGGCGGCGGAGGATCGCGCGGCACGCCAGTCGGAGTGGGCCGGGCGGTCGCGGCGCGTGAGGCCCGCCGGCATCCCCGGCGGTTGTCGCGCGTCGGATCGCGCGGAGCGGGTCGTCGTCGGCCGGATCCCCGGGCCATACGTCGTGCAGCGCGCGGAGCCGCTCCTGCAGGAGGTCGTCGTCGCGGTCGGGGCTGCTCAGCACGCGCGGGCTCCCGGGGGCGTGCGGCGCCGACGGCCGGGGTGCGCCGGGCGGACGCCTGGCGGGGTGCGCGGGTGCGGGGCGTGCGGCATGGGACCTCGTGCTGCGGCTCGGACGGGAGGGGCACGAGGCTACGGGCCGCGCGGATCCGGCGGCGCGGCTCCTGCACATGCCGCGTCGCGCTAGGTTCGGCGGGACCCGGGGAGGCGCATGGACCACGACGCCGTCGATGGCGCGCGCGACGCCCGCGGCGGCGTGTGGCGCGTGCGTGAGCTGCGGCTCGACCGGATCCACGTGGATGTCGCCGTGCGGATCGCCGGCGGTCGCGTGACGCTCGCCGACCCCGCCGAGGAGGTGCTCGGGCGGCTCGACCTGGCGATCAGCGACGGCGTGGTCGACCGGCACGTGCACCTCGGGCTCGTGGATCGCGCGGCGCTCGCCGGATCGCCCGTCACGGCCGTGGTCGACCTCGGGTGGGATCCCGCCGAGATCGCCCGCATCGCCGCTCGCCCGCCCGAGGGGGTGGACGTCCGCTACGCGGGTCCGTTCCACACCGCCCTGGGCGGTTACCCCTCGGATCGCGCGTGGGCGCCCGCGGCCGCGGTGCGCGAGGTGGCGCGCGCCGAGGACGCGGCGGCGGCCGTCGCGGAGGCCAGGGCGGGCGGATCCGGCGCGGTGAAGATCGTGCTGCACGACGGCGGACCGCTCCTCGCCGACGACGTGCTGGCCGCGCTCGTCGACGCCGCGCACGACGCCGGGCTGCCGGCCGCCATGCACGCGGAGGGCGCGGGACAGGCGGCGCGCGCGATCCGGGCGGGCGCAGACGTGCTCGTGCACGTGCCGTGGACCGAGCGGCTCGACGACGCCACGCTGTGCGAGTCCGCGACGCGGGACGTGCTCTGGATCTCGACCCTGGCGATCCACGACGGCGCCGACCTCGCGACTGCCCTCGAGAACGCCCGGCGCTACGTCGCGCTCGGCGGCCGGATCGCGTACGGCACCGACCTCGGCAACGGCTACCTCCCCGCGGGCCTGAACGCGCGGGAGGTCGAGCTGCTCGGCGAGGTCGGGCTGCGGGGTCCGGCGCTGCTCGACGCCGTGCTGGGCAGCGCGCCCGGCGTCATCGCGCACGCGCTGGCGAGCGCGGATCCGCTGCCGTCGTCCGCCGCCACCACCGCCGGTGAGCTGGTGGCGTGGCTGCGCGGGGCGCACCGGCTGGGCGCGGGGGACCTGCCGCGGCGGGCATGAGCGGCCGACCGTACCCTTCCGCCGACCACGGGTTGTCCCCCGACGTGAGGTTAGGCTAACCTCACCTATCGTGACCTCCCCCGCCTCGACCGCCCCGATCGCGCGCGCCGCGGACCCGGATCCGACGCCGGCGTCACCGGCGTCACCCGCCGCATCCGCCGCATGCGCCCTCGAGGCCCGCGACATCACGGTCGCGTACGGCGACACGGAGGTCGTGCACGGTGCAGGGCTCGAGATCCGGCCGGGCTGCGTCACCGCGCTCGTCGGCCCGAATGGCAGCGGGAAGTCGACGCTGCTGCGCACGATGGCGCGCCTCCAGGCGGCGCGCTCCGGGTCGCTCGTCCTGCGCGAGGAAGGCGCTGAGGCGGGCGAGTCCGACGCCCTCGACCTCTCCCTCCGCCGCTTCGCCCGCCGCGTCGCGCTCCTCACGCAGGGCCGCCCGACGCCCGGTGGCCTCAGCGTCCGCGACGTCGTCGAGTTCGGCCGCTACCCGCACCGCGGGCGCTTCGGCGGGGCGGATCCCGAGGGCCGAGCGGCCGTGGATCGCGCGCTCGACCTCACCGGCCTCGTCGCCCTCGCCGACCGGGGCGTCGACCAGCTCTCCGGCGGCCAGCTCCAGCGCGTGTGGCTCGCGAGCTGCCTCGCCCAGGAGACGGGCGTGCTCCTCCTCGACGAGCCGACCACGTACCTCGACCTCCGCTACCAGGTCGAGCTCCTCGACCTGGTGCGCGACCTCGCCGACGACGCATCGATCGCCGTCGGCGTCGTCCTCCACGACCTCGATCAGGCCGCCGCGCTCGCCGACACCGTCGCGCTGCTCTCCGACGGCCGGATCGTCAAGACCGGCACCCCATCCGAGGTGCTGACCCCCGACCTCCTCACCGAGGTCTACGGCATCCCCGTCGAGGTCCACGCGGACCCGACGACGGGCAGCCTGCGCACCCGCGCGGTCGCCCGCCACCACCACAGGAACGAGAGGCTCCACCCGTGATCACGAGACGACGAACCCTGGCGATGACCGCCCTCGCCGCCGCGACAGCGCTCACGCTGACCGCATGCGGCACCACCGAGGAGGCATCCACGGACGCCGGCGCGAAGCCGGCCGGGCAGTCGATCACCCTCACCGACGGCACCGGCGCGGAGGTCACGCTCGACGGGCCCGCGACGAAGGTCGTCGGCACCGAGTGGAACGTCGTGGAGAACCTCGTGTCGCTGGGCGTGGATCCCGTGGGCGTCGCGGACGTGGCCGGCTACAGCGCCTGGTCGTCCGCCGTGCCGCTCGTGAACGAGCCCGCCGACATCGGCACGCGGGGCGAGCCGAGCGTGGAGACCATCGCGTCGCTCGCGCCCGACCTCATCGTCGCGACCACCGACCTGCCGGCCGACGCGATCACGCAGCTGAAGGCCATCGCGCCCGTGCTGCAGGTGAACTCGGCCGACGGCAGCAAGCAGATCCAGCAGAGCGAGGACAACCTCGAGCTCATCGCGAAGGCGACGGGCACCGAGGACAAGGCGACCGAGGTCATCGGCGCATACGACCAGGCCGTCACGGACGCGAAGGCGAAGCTCGACGCGGCCGGGCTCGCGGGCTCGAAGTTCCTGTTCGCCGACGCGTACGTGGACGCCGGCGCGGTCACCATCCGCCCGTTCGGGACGGGCTCGCTCATCGGCGACGTCACCACCGAGCTCGGCCTCGAGAACGCGTGGACGGGCGAGGTCGACCCCGCGTACGGCCTCGGATCCACCGACGTGGAGGGCCTCACGACCGTCGGCGACGTGCAGTTCCTCTACAACTCGAACTCCACGCAGGGCGACGACCCGTTCGCCTCGACGCTCGCCGGCAACGCCGTGTGGCAGTCGCTCCCGTTCGTGACCGCGGGCGACGTGCACCGCATGCCCGACGGCATCTGGGCGTTCGGCGGCCCGGCGTCGATGACGGCGTACGCGAAGGCCGTCACCGACCTGCTGGCCGGCTGACCGGCTCCCGGCCGACCCGCATCCCGCTGATCCGATGACCGCTCCCGTCCGCACCGCGCCCCCGTCGGCCGACGCGCCTCCCGCGTCCGCCGCGGCGGCGGCGATCCCGGATCCCGCCCTGTCGCTGGCCGCGGTCGCCCGCGCCGACGGGGCCGGCCGGATCCCGGTGCGGGCGGTCGCGGTCGTCGCCCTCCTCGCGCTGGTGGTGGCGGTGCTCGCGGTGATCGACGTCACCCAGGGCACCGCCGCCGTCGGCCCGCGCGAGGTGTGGGAGGCGCTCACCGGGCGGGCGACGCCGGGCGACGCGTCCGTCGTGGTCGCGTCGCGGCTGCCGCGCATGGTCGCGGGGATCCTCGTGGGCCTCGCCCTCGGCGCGGCCGGCGCCGCCCTGCAGACGGTGAGCCGCAACGTGCTCGCCTCGCCCGACACGCTCGCCGTGAACGCGGGCGCGTACGCGGCGCTCGCGGTCGCGGCGGTCACCGGGCTCACGCTGCCGGTGCTCGCGGGCGCGGGCGTCGCCTTCGTGGGCGGTCTCGTCGCGGCGGCGATCGTGCTCGCGGTCTCGGGCCTCGGATCCGGCACCGTGCGCCTCGTGCTCGCGGGCAGCGCGCTCGCGCTCGGCCTCGGATCCGTCACCAGCGCGCTCCTCCTCCTCTTCCCGCAGCAGACCAGCGGCCTCTACCGCTGGGGCCAGGGCGGCATCGGCCAGAACGGCTTCGACGCGGTCGCGCAGATGGCGCCCGTCGTGGTCGTCGCGCTCGGGATCCTGCTCCTCATCACCCGCCGGCTCGACGCGCTCGGACTCGGCGACGACGCCGCCCGCAGCCTCGGCGTCCACGTGCGGGCGACCCGCGTGATCGCCGTGCTCGCCTCGGTCCTGCTCGCGGCGGCTGCCGTGACGGTCGCCGGGCCCATCGGATTCGTCGGCCTGTACGCGCCCGCGTTCGTGCGGCCGCTGCGCCGGCTCGTGCCGGGCGTCCGCCGCTCGTGGGTCTTCATCCCGGTCGCCGGGCTCATGGGCGCGGCGGTCGTGCTGCTCGCCGACGTGCTGCTGCGCGCGGTCGTCGGCGCCGAGGCGTCGGTCGCGGTGCCGACCGGGCTCGTCACCTCCCTCATCGGCGCGATCGTGCTCGTGGTGCTGGCCGTGCGCACCCGCGACAGCGCGACGCCCGCGCCCACCGAGCGCCACGGCGTGATCACCCGCCGTCGCGCCGCGCTCGTGGTCGGCGCGCTGGTCGCGGTGCTCGTCGGCCTGCTCCTCGCGTCCGTGCTCCTCGGCGACGCGAAGCTGCTCCTCGGCGACCTCGTCAACGGGATCCGCGGCACCGCCGGCCCCGTCGTCAGCTACGTGCTCGACACCCGCGTGCCCCGCGTGCTCGCCGCCGTGCTCGCGGGTGCGGCGCTCGCCCTCGCGGGCGTGCTCGTGCAGGCCGTGACCCGCAACCCGCTCGCGGATCCCGCGATCCTCGGCGTCTCGGGCGGCGCGGGCCTCGGCGCCGTGCTGTTCGTGACCACCGCGCCGCTCGCCTCCGGGTGGGGCATCGCGGGCGCGGCCGGGCTGGGCGCGCTCGCCGCGGCGGCCGTCGTCTTCGGGCTCGCGGCGCGCGGCGGCTTCCCGCAGAACCGGCTGGTGCTCATCGGCGTCGGCGTCTCGGCCGGCACGGCGGCGGCCATCAGCATGATCATCGTGCTCACCGACCCGTTCAACGGCGCGAAGGCGCTCACCTGGCTGTCGGGATCGACCTACGGCCGCGGCTTCGACGACGCCCTGCCGGTGCTCGCCGCCCTCGTGCTGGCCGTGGCGGTCGCGGCGCCGCGGCACCGGACGCTGGATCTCGTCGCCCTCGACGACGACACCCCGCGCCTCCTCGGCGTCTCGCTCGGACGCTCGCGACTGCTGGCCCTCTCGATCGCGGTGGTGCTCACGGCGACGGCGGTCGCGGCCGTAGGCGTGATCGGCTTCGTCGGCCTGGTCGCGCCGCACGCGGCCCGCGCGCTCGTCGGATCCCGCCACGCGCGCGTCGTCCCCGTCGCGATCCTGCTGGGCGCCGCCCTCGTGACCCTCGCCGACCTGCTCGGCCGCACCGTGATCGCCCCGGGCCAGCTCGGCGCCGGCCTCGTGACCGCGCTCGTCGGCACGCCGTACTTCGTGTGGCTGCTGTGGCGCGGGCGGGCGGCGCGCGGGCGGTAGGGGCACGTGCCGCGGGGGTGGGGCTGACCCCACCCCGATCCGGGAGCGAGCAGGATGGGCGACGTGCCCGGCGCTCGCGAGGCTGGGAACATGAACACCACACCATCCGCCACCGAGGCCGAATCGACGCCCGTGCCACCCGAAGAGCTCTTCCCGGAAGCAGCCGACGCGTCCGACGCGTCCGACGCGTCCGACGCCGGCGGCCCTCCGTCCGATGCCGCGGGCGGGAGCGAGGACGTGGGTCCGGACGACGCCCCCGCCCCCCGCGAGCGCCGCCGCTCCTTCTACTCCTCCGCCTGGCGGCGCTTCCCCCGCGACATCGGATACCTGCTCCTGACCGCGGCGCTCTGCGCCACGGTCTACCTCGCGCTCCCCAACATCGTCTTCGGCCTGATCAGCCAGCTCCTCTGGTCGGCGACCGGCCTGTTCGCGGCTCTCGCGCTCTCCCTCGTGCTCTTCGGATCGCTGTTCGCGGCGCGCGGGCTCGGCGCCCTCGAGCGGATCCGCATCGGGTGGGCCGAGCCCCGGCCGATCCGCCCGGTCGACTGGACGCCGCGGTGGACGCAGAACCGGGCCATGCGCTTCCTGTCCGCGGTCGCCAACCCGCACTACTGGCTGCACCTGCTGCACGCGGTCGTCGTCTACCCGCTCGTGGCCCTCGTCACGCTCGGCGCGGGCGCCGTCCTGCTCGCCGGGTTCCTCGGGCCCATCGCGGGCGTCTTCGCCCTGATGGCGCTCGACTGGCGCATCGACCCCTACCTCACGGAGCGCGGCTTCGACACGGGGCGCACCGAGGCCCTCGCGGTCGCGATCGGCGTGGTGGCCATGATCCTGTCGGTCGTGCTGCTCCCGCTCTGGGCGCGCGGCGCCGTGCTCGCCCACTACTGGGTCGACCACGCCCTGCTCGGCGGCTTCAAGTCCGACGCCCTCGAGCGCCGCGTCCAGGGGCTCGAGCAGTCCCGCGCCGGAGCCGTGACGGCCGAGGGCCAGACGCTCCGCCAGATCGAGCGCGACCTGCACGACGGACCGCAGCAGCGCCTGGTGCGGCTCCGCATGGACCTCGCAGCCGCCGAGCGCGCGCTGGACACGGATCCGGAGCGGGCCAGGACGCTCATCGCCGAGGCCTCCGAGCACGCGCACGACACCCTCGAGGAGCTGCGCGCGCTGTCCCGCGGATTCGCCCCGCCGATCCTCCTCGACCGCGGGCTCGTCGCCGCGCTGGAGGCCCTCGCGTCCCGGGCGACCGTCCCCGTCGCGCTCGACGTCCACCTGCCCGAGACCCTGGTGCTCCCGACCGAGGTCGAGCGCAACGTCTACTTCACCGTCAGCGAGCTCCTCACCAACGTCGCGAAGCACTCCGAGGCGACCCGTGCGGACGTCACGCTGGTGCTGATGCGCGACTTCGACGGCGCGCGGATCCTCGTCGCCCGCGTGACCGACGACGGCCGGGGCGGCGCGTCCGTGCAGGAGGGCCACGGCCTCGAGGGGCTCGTCGGACGGATCGGCGCGCTCGACGGGGACGTGAGCATCTCCAGCCCGCAGGGCGGGCCGACCCGGATCACCGCGCGCGTGCCCCTGCTCACGCTCAACGGCGTCCCGACCGACGGATCCGGCACCGGCACGGGCACCGGCGCCGAGGCGGGCGGCCCGTTCGCCTCCTCGCCCGACCCCGCCGCGTGAGCATCCCGCTCGCTACGCTCGGGACCATGGACGACGGCCGGGATGCAGCGCGCATCCGGGCCGTCGTGGTCGACGACGCCGTGCTCCTCCGCGAGGGGCTCGCGCGCGTGCTCGTCGAGGCCGGCATCGACGTCGTCGCCCAGCACGCGGACGCCGCCAGCTTCCTCGCGGCGCTCGCCGCCGACGCCCCCGACGTCGTCGTGATGGACGTTCGCATGCCGCCGACGTTCTCCGACGAGGGGATCCGCGCCACGGTCGAGGCGAGGCGGCGCGTGCCGGGGATCGGCGTGCTGCTGCTCTCCCAGTACGTCGAGGCCGCCTACGCCGAGGAGGTCTTCCGGAGCGGGACGGCCGGGATCGGCTACCTGCTCAAGGACCGGGTGACCCGGCTCGAGGAGATCGACGACGCCGTGCGCCGCATCGCGTCCGGCGGCACCGTGCTCGACCCGGAGGTGGTGACGCAGCTCATGGCCCGACGACGCGACCCGCTCAGCGCGCTCACGCCGCGCGAGCGCGAGGTGCTCGGTCTCATGGCCGAGGGCCGCACCAACGCGGCGATCGCGCGGGCGCTGGTCATCGGCACGGGCGCGATCGAGAAGCACGTGACGAGCATCTTCTCGAAGCTCGGCCTGGAGGACACGGGCGAGGACCACCGGCGGGTCCTCGCGGTGCTCGCCTACCTGGGGTGACGCCCGGGCGATCCTGGCCGCCGCGGAGCGTGACCTCGCCCGGCGACCGCTGGGGAACGGCCGGCGCACGCTGTGATTGCTCTCAGCGAGCACCCGAGCCCGCGGCCCCGGGCCACGATGGGCAGCGACCGGCTCGGGCGCGTCGGGCCGCGCCGCGCGCGCCGCCCCGATCCGGGGATCACGCGAAGGAGACCACCGCATGACATGGCAGATCAACGGGTTGCCGCTCCACCCCCTCATCGTCCACTTCGTGGTCGTCGCGTTCCCCACGGCGGCCCTCCTCATCCTCGTGTCGGCGATCTGGCCGGCCTTCGCGCGACGGCTCGGGATCATCACCCCGCTCGTGGCCCTCGCCTCCCTGATCGCGGTGCCGCTCGCGACCTCGTCCGGCGAGGACCTCGAGGGGAAGGTCGGCGTGAGCGCCGTCCTGGAGGCGCACACCGAGCTCGGCGACACGCTCCTGCCCTGGGCGGTGGCGGTCTTCGTCGTCGCGGTGGCGCAGTGGCTGTGGATCCGCCGCGTCGCCGCCCACGGATCCGGCCGCGCCGGGCGCCACATCCCCCGCTCCCGCCGCGTCGCGATCACGGCCGTGCTGGCCGTCGCCGTGGCCGTGTCCTCGGTCGGCGCCATCATCACGACGGTGCGGATCGGCGAGTCGGGCGCCCGCGCGGTCTGGTCGGACTCCGGCGCCGGCAGCGACGGCGGCGACACCGGCGGTAGCGGCGACACCGGCGGGGACGGCGACGACGGGTGAGCCCCGACGCGACCCCGCTCCCCACCCACCCCGACGAGCCCCACGTCGGCGGCATCGCCGGCCGCCTGAACTGGCTGCGCGCCGGCGTGCTCGGCGCGAACGACGGCATCGTCTCCGTCGCGGCGATCGTCGTCGGCGTGGCCGGCGCGACGTCATCGACCGGCGCGATCGCCACCGCGGGCATCGCGGGCCTCGTTGGCGGCGCGATCTCCATGGCGCTCGGCGAGTACGTCTCCGTCAGCAGCCAGAGCGACAGCCAGCGCGCGCTCATCGCGAAGGAGCGCGCCGAGCTGGCTGCGGATCCCGAGGCCGAGCTCGCAGAGCTCACGGCGCTGTGGCGCGCGCAGGGCCTCTCCGACGAGACCGCGGCGCGCGTGGCGGAGGAGCTCACTGCCCGCGATCCCCTCGCCGCCCACCTCTCCGCCGAGCTGCACATCGACGAAGATGAGGTCGCGAGTCCCTGGCAGGCCGCCCTGTCCTCCGCGCTCGCGTTCCTCGCCGGCGCGATTCTCCCGTTGCTCGCGATCCTCCTGCCGCCCGCCGGGATCCGCGTGCCCGTCACCTTCGCGGTCGTGCTGATCGCGCTGGCCCTCACGGGCGCGCTCGGCGCCCGGCTCGGTGGTGGACCGGTCGGCCGCGCCACCGTCCGTGTGGTCGTCGGCGGCGCCGTCGCCCTCGCCGCCACCTTCGCCATCGGGAGCCTGCTCGGCACCGGTGGCATCGCCTAACCTCTTCCCCGCATCGCAGAACGGACGGACTCTCATGCCCCTCATCCGCATCGACCTCGTCGAGGGCCGACCCGACGCGCAGATCACCGCGATCGGCGACGTCCTCATGCGCACCCTCGTGGACGTCTACGGCCTGCCGGAGCGCGACCGCTTCCAGATCGTCACCGAGCACGCGCCGGGTCGGCTCACCGCCCTCGACGTCGGGCTCGGCATCGACCGCTCGGAGCAGGTCGTGATCATCCAGATCTTCACGCAGGCCGGCCGCAGCACCGAGGAGAAGCAGGAGTTCTTCCGCGTCCTCGCCGCCTCCCTCGCCGAGGTCGGCGTCGCCGGCGCGGACCTCGTCGTCGGCGTTGTGGAGAACACCGCGGCCGACTGGTCCTTCGGCTTCGGCCGCGCCCAGTACGTCACCGGGGAGCTGCAGAAGCCCGGCAGCTGATCCCGCCTGGCTGTCAGCTGATCAGCGGTCGGATTCGGTCGGTCACAAGGAGCGCGCCGTCGACGTCCACCGTGATGGCGTCCATGTCGAAGCGCGCGACGGCCGCGTCGAGGCCGGCACGGCCGCCTGCGAGGATCGCCGTTGCGAGTACGTCCGCCGTGACTATGTCGTCGGCCACGACGGTCACCTGCGCGAAGGCCGCCTCGCCCGGCATCGGCGGCCGGCGCCAGACGTGCTCGCCGCGCTCCGCCGTGCCCGACGTGGCGACGGCGTGGCGCCCTCCCGCGAGGGGCAGCGCGCAGAGCAGCGCGCGGCGGTCCGCCGGGTCGACGACGCCGATCCGCCAGGCGCCGCCGGCGTCGTCCGTCCCGGATCCGAGGACGTCGCCGCCGACCGCGAGCAGCCAGTCGCCGTCGCCGAGCAGATCCGCCGCCTCGGCCATTGCGTGCGCCTTGACCGTGCCGGACAGGTCGACGACGCCGTCGGGGCGGTGAGGCGTGAAGGCGCCGTCGGTGGCCGCGCGCCAGCCCAGCGCGTCGGCGTACGCGTCGCGCATCCGCGGGCTGGACGCGGTGAGGGCAAGCTCGCCGCGGGCGATGCGAGAGGCCTCCGAGTCGGAGCGGTAGAGGCTGAACAGGGCGTCCGCGTCGGCGAACACCGCCTGCACGGCGGCGATCGGCGCGTCGGGCGCCGCGCGGACGCTGACGGTGGTGCCCATCACGTCGAAGGCGCGGACGACGGTTCGCCCGGCCCGGCCGCTCACAGCCCGGCCTGGTCGACCGCGGACTGCAGGGAGGTCAGGTACCCCTCGCTCGTGTAGGTCGCTCCGCTGACGGACTGGACGTCGGCGGACTGCGCGGCCAGCACCTCCTGCCGGAGGATCGGCGCGGCCCGGTTCGAGATCGCGACCGAGCGTCCGTCGTGGTCGGTGAGGTGCAGGGCCTCCACCTCGGTGATGTGCCCGTCGGCGACGGTGATCCGCACCTGGACCTGGCCGTACCGGGTCGTCGCGGCGGCGCCGGTGAAGATGCCGCCGGCCGTGGCCGTCGCGGAGGCGGACGGGGTCGCGCCGGTCGACGGGGTCGCCGACGCGGCGGCGCCCGCGGATCCCGTCGTGTCGCCCGTCGCGGTGCCCGCGGCGGAGGTCCCGGCGGACGTGCCGCCGGCGGCGTCGGATGCGGTCGGCGTCGTGGTGACGCCGGCCGTCCCGATCTGCCAGCCGGCGACCAGCACGGCGGTGGAGGCGAGGACGCTCGCGGCCGCTGCTCGTGCCCTCACCAGTCGAACCTCTCCACGTGGATCCGGTGCTCGGGCAGGCCCGCGGCCCGGGCGTCGCGGGCGACGAGGTCGGCCCACGCGGTCGGCCCGCAGACGTACAGGTCAGACTCGAGCAGGTGCGGCAGCGCCGTGGAGATGGTGACCCCGCGGGCGGCGGACTCCGCCGATATCCACGTGGCGGCGCCCGGCGGGCGCGGGCCGACCATGCCGAGCAGCAGGCCGCCGCCGCGCCGCACGAGCGCGTCGGTCTCCTCCCAGAGGTACGTCTGCGACGCATCCGTCGCGCGCAGGAGCACGGTCGCCTCGCCGGGTCGCAGCCCGCCGTGCTCCAGCAGCGCCCGCGCAGGGGTCACGCCGATGCCGGCCGCGACGATCGCGAGACGGGGAGCGGTGCGGACGACGTCCGTGAAGATCCCGTACGGGCCCTCGAGCGACACCGCCGTCCCGGGCCGGAGGCGCGCGAGCCCCGCGGTCCCGGATCCCAGCGCGCGGACGGTGATGCGCGCCGTCGTGTCGGTGGGCACGGCCGAGAAGGAGATCGGGTGCGCGTGCCACCAGGTGCCGCGGCTCCAGAACCGCCAGATCGCGTACTGCCCGCCGACGACGCCGAGGCGCGCGAGGTCGCGGCCGCGGAGGTGGAGGGAGAAGACCCCGGGGGCGATGACCTCGACGGCGTCGACCCGGAGGCGGTGGCGCAGCGTCGCGACGACGGGGACGAGGATCCGGAACCATGCGACGGCGCCGAAGGCCAGCGCGTAGAGGGCGATCCAGTAGGCGCGCTGCGGGGTGCTCTCGGCGAGCACCTGCCCGGCGGAGAGCTGGTGCGGCACGGCGACGAGCACGGCCGCGTAGCTCAGCAGGTGGATCAGGTGCCACGCCTCGTAGGGGAAGCGGCGCCGCACGGCGACCAGCGAGGTCATCACGACGAGCACGAGCAGCGCGCTGCCGAGGAGCGCGAGCAGCATGTCGCCGCCGGAGTACACCGAGAGCGACTCCTGCCAGAGGGTGACGCCGTCGGCGAGGGCGTAGCCGACGGTTAGCAGGGCGCCGTGGGCGAGGATCAGGTACAGCGCCGGCTTGCCGAGGCGCCGGTGCAGGGCCATCGCGGTGTCGAGGCCGAAGGTGCGGTCGATCCACGGGATCCGCGCGGCGAGCACGATCATCAGCAGGATCAGGTCGGTGCCGACGAGGCCCGCGACGATGCCGGCCGCGGTGACGGCGGAGGCGACGTCGGTGACCTGCGCCGGACCGCCCGCGGAGAGGTACAGCGCGACGGCCGCCGCGACCGACGCCCAGCAGGCGGTGACGAGCAGGTCGGCGGCACGGAGGCGCCGTCGACGCACGCGGCCGCGGTCGACGGGCGGCGGAGCGGGCGCGGCCGCCGCGGGCGGTGCGGGGATCCGGTGGGTGGCGGTCACGGTCGTGTCTCTCGTCGGGTGGTCCGGTGCGCCGCAGACATTTCATCGGCGTGGAATCACGGTCGCGGCTGCGTCTTGGAGCCGCCTATGGATGGACGCCCCTCCGGCCGTGATCCGCTGCGTCCCGCCTTCGAGGATCCACAGGTCCGGGTGCGGCCGTCTCCGCCGCGGAGGATGTGTGGACCCTCAACCACCCGCACGGCAGACCCAGCCGCCGACGCGTCGCGCTGCCGGACCATCGGAGGATGACGACCCCCGACCTCGCCCGCACCCCGCGCTCGACCCCCGCGCACCGGTCGCCCCGCCGCTACGCCGCCTCGACCGTTCCCGCGGCCACCGGCCTGTTCTGGATCCTCAAGGTGCTCACGACCGGGATGGGCGAGACCGCGTCGGACTTCCTCGCGACGTCGTTCGACCCCGTGCTCGTGGTCGGCCTCGCGGGGCTCGCGTTCCTCGCCGCCCTCGCGCTGCAGTTCCGCGTGCGCCGCTTCATCCCGGCCGTGTACTGGCTCGCCGTGCTGATGGTGAGCGTCTTCGGGACGATGGTGGCCGACGTGCTGCACGTCGTCGTCGGGGTGCCGTACGCCCTTTCGACGGCGGCGTTCGCGCTCGCCCTGTCCGCGGTCTTCGTCGTCTGGTGGCGGGTGGAGGGCACCCTGTCGATCCACGCGATCACGACGCCCCGGCGCGCCCTCTTCTACTGGCTGGCCGTCTCGGGCACCTTCGCGCTCGGCACGGCGGCGGGCGATCTCACCGCCTCCACCCTCGGGCTCGGCTACCTGCCGCCCGCCGTCCTCATCGCCGTCCCCGCAGTGGCATTCCGACGCGGGCGGATGGGCGCGGTCGCGGCGTTCTGGGCGGCCTACGTGATCACGCGCCCGCTCGGCGCCTCGATCTGCGACTGGCTCGCCGATCCCGTCGCCGCCCGCGGCCTCGGGCTCGGCACGGGGCCCGTGACGCTGGTCGCGCTGGCGCCGTTCCTCGTCCTGGTGTCGGTCGCCGCGGTCAGGCGTCGCGTGCCGCGCGCCGCCGCTGTCGCCAGTACGTGAGGGCGATGCCGCCCACGCTGATCACCACGATCCCGATGAGCACGATGTCGATGTACTTCCCCACGAAATCGGCGACGCCCGGGATCCGGCCGAGAAATAATCCGAGCAGGATGATCGCCGTCGACCAGACGGCCGCACCGAGCGCGTTGAACCCGACGAAGTGCGCGTAGCGCATCTTCCCGACGCCCGCGGCGACGGGCGCGAACGTGCGGACCACCGGCACGAACCGGGCGATGGTGACGGCCCACCCGCCGAACCGGTCGAAGAACCCCTGCGTGCGGGCCACGCTGGCGCGGCTGAAGAGGCCACTGTCCTTCCGCTCGAAGATCCGCGGCCCGGTGCTGCGACCGATGACGAAGCCCAGCTGGTCGCCGAGGAACGCCGCGGCGGCCACGAGGAGGATCACCACCGGCACGGGCAGCGCGATGACGCCGGTCGCGACGAACACGCCCACGAAGAACAGGAGCGTGTCGCCGGGCAGGAAGAACCCGATGAGCAGGCCCGTCTCCACGAACGCGATGAGGCAGACGAGCGCGACGGCCCAGGGGCCGGCACCGTCGAGCAGAGCCTGGGGGTCGATCATGGGCGGTCCTCACGGGGTCGGGTCGGGGGCAGGTGGATCTCCGCGGCGAGGCCGTGCGGGGACAGGTCGCGGAGGCGCAGGGTGCCGCCGGCGGCGCGGGTGAGGCCGTCGACGATGGCGAGGCCGAGCCCGGCGCCGCCCGAGCCGCTGCGCGCGGCGTCCGGGCGGGTGAACCGCTGGGTGGCCACCTGGTGGAACCCCTCCGGCATGCCCGGGCCGTCGTCGACGACCGAGACGTGCAGGCCGTCGGCGTCCTCGGCGAGCGTCGCGACGATCGCGCCGCCGTCCGGGGTGGCCCGCACGGCGTTGCCGAGGAGGTTGTCGAGGATCCTGCCGAGGTCGGCCGAGGCGATCCCGTAGCGCGCCGGGGTCGCGCCGGAGACCCGGTCGGCGGTCGGCGGGACCTGGAACTCGATGGCGAGGTCGCGCGACCGGGCGACCATGCGCGCCCGGTCGACGGCGTCGGCGAGCTCCTCCCGCAGGGCGTCGGCGTCGGCGCTGCCCACCGACGCCCCCGCGTCGATCCGCGAGAGGAGCAGCAGGCCGTCGGTGAGCTCCTGGAGCCGGTCGACGGAGCGGCGGGCGTCCACGATGTCGGCGTGCAGCGCATCCGGGTCGCCGCGCACCCGGTCGCTCAGCTCGAGCCGCGTGCGGAGCGCCGCCAGCGGGGTGCGGAGCTCGTGGCTGGCGTCCGCTACAAGCTGACGCTCGCGCTCGGCGGACTCGCGCAGGTCGGCGATGAGCGCGTTGAGGGTGGAGGCGAGGCCGGACAGCTCGTCGTCCGCGGGGCTCACGGGCAGCAGCTCCGACGATCGCCCGCGCCGCAGCCGGTCGGCCGTGGCGCGCATCCGCCCCACCGGTCGCAGCGCCAGGCCCACGAGCACCCAGGACGTCGCGGCGAAGCCGACCACGAGCACGACCATCGCGACCAGGAGCGTCGCGCTGATGCCGTGGACGACCTGCTCCTCCGTGGCCCGGCTCTCCTCGATCGCCGTCGTCGACGCCCCGCGGCGGACGAGCTCCAGGGTGGAAGCGTCGAGGACGTGATCGAGCTGCGTGCGCACCACGACCGCGACGACGCCGAAGAACGCCACCGCGATGGCGAGGCTCCCGAGGGTGATCCGGACGCGGACCCCGAGCCGCCGCCACCTCACGTAGTCGGCCCCAGCCGGTACCCGACGCCGCGTCGCGTGACGATCTCGGCCGTCGCCCCGCTGGCGAGAAGCTTGCGGCGCACGTAGCTCACGTACTGCTCGGCGATGTTGTGCGCGACGAAGTCCGTCGAGCCCCACACCTCGCGGAGGATCTCGTCCCGCGACACGAACCGTCCGGCGCTCGTCGCGAGCACCCGCAGCACCCCGAACTCCTTCGGGCTGAGGGCGAGCGCCGTCGTGCCGACCGTCGCCGTGCGCGCCGGGACGTCGACCCGCAGGTCGCCCACCAGGATCGGCGCACGCTGGGCGGCGCGCTCGCGGCGCACCATCGCCCGCAGCCGGGCCGACAGCTCCTCGAAGTGGAACGGCTTCGCGAGGTAGTCGTCGGCCCCGGCGTCGAGGCCGAAGACGCGGTCCTCGAGGGCGTCGCGGGCGGTGAGCATGATCACGGGGAGCGCGAGCCCCGCGGCGCGGAGGTGCCGGCAGAGCTCGAAGCCGCTCATGCCGGGCAGCATGACGTCGAGGATCGCGGCGGAGTGCTCGCGCTCGCGGGACGCGGTCAGCGCGTCGAGGCCGTTCGTGAAGAGGTCCACGTCGTAGCCGTCGCCCGTGAGGCCGCGCACGAGGAGCGCGCCCATCTCGACGTCGTCCTCGACGACCATCACCGACTCGCGCATGCGACCTCCTCCGCCATGGTGGCACCCGCGCCTGCGGCGGCGGCCATCCGGGGGTGTCGATGTGCGGGATCTCAGCGTCGTGGGGTGGATCCGGAGGCGTCGACCAGCGCCCGGCCACCGCGATGCCGCGCGGTGCACGCCGAACGCTCCCGTACGGTCGAGGCATGATCCGATCCGCGGGTGACCCCGCCGCCCGCATCCGCACGACCCGCCGGGTCCTCGTCGTGGCCTTCGCCCTCCTCGCGGTGGGCCAGGCTGTGGTCGGCGTCCTGGCCGTCACCGTGACGGACGGCTCCGACGACATCCGGATGATGGGCATGGTGATGCTCGTCGGAGCGGCCGTGTCCGCCACCATGTCGATCCTGTTCGCGGTCGCCCTGCGGCGCTCGCGGTAGCCGCGCTGATCCGCTCAGCCCAGCTCGCGCCCCATCTGGATCCGCCGCCCGAGCCGGTCGAGGCCGAGCCGCGCCTCCGTCCGCACGAGGCCCCGGTGGAACGGCGTCGCGGGCGGCTCCTCGGCGAACCCGGTACGGGCGTAGGCGGGCGCGTTCCACGGCACGTCCGCGAAGGTGCGCAGCGTGATGCGCCGGTGGCCGCGCCGCCGGGCCTCTTCCGCCGCCGCCTCGACGAGGGCGCGCCCGTGGCCGCGGCGGCCGTGCTCGGGAGGCACCGAGACCTGCTCGAGGTGCGCGAGGCCGTCGATCTCCATGACGTGCGCGAAGCCGACGAGCGTGGCCCCGGATCCGTCGGCCGCGTCCTCCGCGACCAGCAGGAACCCGGGCTCCGCGGCGCGCGCCGCCCCGGTCGACGCCGGCGGCCAGTCCTCGGGTCGCAGCAGGTCGACGAGCAGGCGGTCGGCGTCGTCCTCGATCCGCTGCAGCGCGTCGAGGTCATGGGCGGCGGCGAGCCGGATCCGGGTGGGCACCGCAGCATCGTACGAGGGGCGCGTGCGGGGCTCACCCCCGCACGCGCCCCGTCGCGTCTCCGCTGGTGGCGCTAGTCGGCGTCCACCACGATGACCGTGACCACCGGCGTGCGGCGGTGGCGGCGCTGGAGCCAGCGCTGCAGGCCGTCGCTCATGGCGCGCTCGGCGGCGACGCCGTCGAGGTGGCGCTTGGCGGCCGCGTTCTTCAGGGCGGTGCTGATGGCGGCCTCGGCCTCGGGGATCCAGCCGTCGTGCTCGACGAAGCCGCGCGTGATGAGCTCGGCCGGGTGGATGAGCTTCTGCTCCTTCTCGTCGAAGATGCCGAGCACGGTGATCTGCCCCTCGGCGGCGAGCGTGCGGCGCTCCTCGAGGGCCTCCTCGGTCGCGACGCCGATGGTCATGCCGTCGACGAAGACGTAGGGCGCGGGAACCCGGCCAGAGATGGTGGCGCGGCCGTTGACGAGGTCGACGCTCACGCCGTCCTCGATGACGAGCGCGTTCTTCACGCCCGTGCTCTCGGCGAGCGCGGCGTTGGCGACGAGGTGGCGCCACTCGCCGTGCACGGGCAGCACGTTGCGGGGCTTCACGAGGTTGTAGCAGTACACGAGCTCGCCGGCGCTGGCGTGGCCGGAGACGTGCACCTTCGCGTTGCCCTTGTGCACGACGTCCGCGCCCCAGCGGATCAGGCCGTTGATCACGCCGTAGATGGCATTCTCGTTGCCGGGGATGAGCGAGCTGGCCAGGAGGATCGTGTCGCCCTCGCCCACCTCGATGATGTGCTCGCGGCGCGCCATGCGGCTGAGCGCCGCCATCGGCTCGCCCTGCGATCCCGTGCAGATGAGCGTGACCTTGTCGTCCGGCAGCTTGTTCAGCGCCTTGAGGTCGATCACGAGGCCCTTGGGGATGCGCAGGTAGCCGAGGTCGGAGGCGATCTTCATGTTCCGCACCATCGAGCGGCCCACGAACGAGACCTTGCGGCCGTACTGCTCGGCGGAGTCGAGCACCTGCTGGATCCGGTGGACGTGGCTCGCGAAGCTGGACACGACGATGCGCTTGGGCGCCGTGCGGAACACCTTCTCGATGGCGGGCGTGAGGTCCTTCTCGGCGGTCGTGAAGCCGGGGACCTCCGCGTTGGTCGAGTCGGTGAGGAAGAGGTCCACGCCCTCCTCGCCGAGGCGCGCGAACGCGCCGAGGTCGGTGAGGCGGCGGTCCATCGGGAACTGGTCCATCTTGAAGTCGCCCGTGTGCAGGACCATGCCGGCGCCGGTGCGGATCGCGACGGCGAGGCCGTCGGGGATGGAGTGGTTCACGGCGACGAACTCGAGGTCGAACTTGCCCGCGGTGATGCGGTCGCCCTCCTTCACCTGGCGGGTGACGGGCTTGATCTTGTGCTCCTCGAGCTTCGCGCTGATGAACGCGAGCGTGAGGCGGGATCCGATGACGGGGATGTCGGGCCGCTCCTGCAGGAGGTAGGGGACGCCGCCGATGTGGTCCTCGTGGCCGTGCGTGAGGACGATGCCCGTGATCTTGTCGAGGCGCCCGCGCAGGGTGCTGAAGTCGGGGAGGATCACGTTGATGCCGGGCTGGCTCTCCTCGGGGAAGAGCACGCCGCAGTCGACGATGAGCAGCTCGCCCTCGTACTCGAACAGCGTCATGTTGCGGCCGACGTCGCCGAGGCCGCCGAGGGGCGTGACCCGCAGGCCGCCGCGGGGCAGGCGCCCGGGCTTGGCGATGTCGAGGGCGTGGGCGTGGGAGGTGGGAGGCATGGTGCCTTTCTGGTCAGGTCGTGCGGGTGATGCCGAGGTGCGCGGGTCGTGCTCGCGCGGTTCGTGCGTGGAGACGGTGCCTCCGGTGATGTCTGGGGCCGTCCGCGAGGACGGGTGGTGCGGCGCCGGGTCGCGGGCGACGGGGGCGATGCGCGTCGTGCGGGTGCCGTATCGCGCCCGGTCGGATCAGGGACCAGCCGGTGTGGGCTGAGGTCCGTGTCGCGGTGGTGAGCGGCGGCGCGCGATGCGCGGTCAGGGTCGAGTCTCCCATGCCCGGGGCGGGGAGTCCGCCGGGGCGCTCCGCGAGCCCGCTCCGGGCCGCCTCCGGGAGCCGAGGTGACGCCAACCCTCCCTTCACGTTAGGGTTGGTCGCAGGAGCCTCGCTCCGATCCCCTTCCCCCTCCGGCTGCCCGACCGGCCGCCCATCACCCGCGCGACGACGCGCCCTCGAACCTCATCGGAGCGGGCGCGATGCCCGCCACAGAACGGAGCCCTCCATGGCCTCAGGAACAGCCATCCCCACCGTCCCCGCGCCGCCCGTGCGGCATCCCAGCCCCACCGTCCTCCAGGCGTTGCGGAGTCCGCGCCTCCTCAGCCGCGAGGTGCTCGCCGGCCTCGTCGTCGCGCTCGCGCTCATCCCCGAGGCGATCTCGTTCTCGATCATCGCGGGCGTGGATCCGCGCGTGGGCCTCTTCTCGTCGTTCGTGATGGCCGTCTCGATCGCGTTCCTCGGCGGCCGGCCCGCCATGATCACCGCGGCCACGGGCGCCATCGCGCTCGTCGTCGCGCCGGTCGTCCGCGACCACGGCCTCGACTACCTCATCGCCACCGTCATCCTCGGCGGGATCCTGCAGATCGTGCTCGGCCTCCTCGGCGTCGCGAAGCTCATGCGCTTCATCCCGCGCAGCGTGATGGTCGGCTTCGTCAACGCGCTCGCGATCCTCATCTTCTCCGCGCAGATCCCGAACCTCGTGGGCGTGCCGTGGCTCGTCTACCCGCTGGTGGCCGGGGGCATCGCGATCATCGTGCTGATGCCGCGGATCACGAAGGTCATCCCGGCGCCGCTCGTCGCCATCGTCGTGATCACCGTCGCCGTGGTCGTCACCGCGCTCGCCGTGCCGACGGTCGGCGACCAGGGCGCGCTGCCCGACAGCCTGCCGACCCTCTTCATCCCGGACGTGCCGCTCACGTTCGACACGCTGCGCATCATCGCGCCGTACGCGCTCGCCCTGGCCCTCGTCGGGATCCTCGAGTCGCTGATGACCGCCAAGCTCGTCGACGACATCACCGACACCCCGTCGCGGAAGACCCGCGAGACCCTCGGCCAGGGCGGCGCCAACATCCTCTCGGGCCTCTTCGGCGGCATGGGCGGCTGCGCGATGATCGGCCAGACGATGATCAACGTGAAGGCCTCCGGCGCCCGCACCCGCATCTCCACGTTCCTCGCTGGCGTCTTCCTGCTGATCCTCGTGGTCGGCCTCGGCGACGTCGTCGCGATCATCCCGATGGCCGCGCTCGTGGCCGTGATGATCATGGTCTCGGTCGGCACGTTCGACTGGCACAGCATCCGGCCGTCGACGCTGCGCCGCATGCCCGTCGGCGAGACGCTCGTGATGGTGCTGACGGTGATCGTCGTGGTCCTCACCGACAACCTCGCGATCGGCGTCATCGTCGGCGTGATCGCCGCGATGATCGTCTTCGCCCGCCGCGTCGCCCACTTCGCCACGGTCGAGCGCACGGAGCGCACCGACGAGGACGGCGCCCCCGTCGCGCACTACGCCGTGATCGGCGAGCTGTTCTTCGCCTCCAGCAACGACCTGACCACCCAGTTCGACTACGCGGGCGACCCCGAGCGCGTGGTCATCGACATGACCGGATCCCACGTCTGGGACGCCTCGACCGTCGCCGCCCTCGACGCCATCACGTACAAGTACGAGCGCCATGGCAAGCGAGCCGTCATCAGCGGGATGAACGCCTCATCCGCCGCGATGCACGGCCGCCTCGCGGGGGAGCTCGGCGCGGGGCACTGACCCCGGCTGGCCCCGATACACCCGGCCGGGCCCGGTCCGGCCGGACGTTGGACGACCGACCAACGACCGCCCCGGACGCGTGCGCCCGCGCATCCGCTGCCGCAGTCTCTTCCTCGTCGGCAACACCGTTTCGACAACACGACAGATCAATCCGAACCCCTATGGAAGAGGACGAAATCATGAGCAAGCTGAAGTCGAAGACCACGAAGACCATCGCCGCGGCCACCCTGAGCGGCGCCCTGATCGCCGGGCTCAGCGGATTCGCCGCGGCCCCCGCCCAGGCCGCAGAGCCGGCGCCCGCCGCATCGAGCGAGGTGAACAGCCCCATCACGGGCAGCGTCAACCTCGATCCCGTCGCCATCATCGCCGCGGTCAGCGCCGCGGTGAACGACCAGGGCGACCGCAACGGCGCCGTGCTCGCCGCGCTCGACGTGGGGTACTACAACGCGGGCAACCCCGACCGCCTCACGGTCGCGGTCGTCAACAAGAACCAGCCGATCGACGTCACCGGCGCGATCGTCGATGCGCAGCCCATCGACATCAAGGGCGGCAGCTACGTCATCTACTGGTTCGACGGGCCCGGTCGCGTCACCAACAACGGCGACGGCGGCTTCCTGAACTGGGGCGTGCTCGGCAACCAGGTGAAGACGGACAACGTCATCAGCATCAACGGCGGCTGATCCCCTCGAGAGCGCTGCACCGCGACCGCCCCGTCATCCTCCTGGGATGGCGGGGCGGTCGTCCGTCGTGCCCGTGATGGCCCGGGGCTGCGCCGCCGCGCCGCGGGGTCGCCGCACGCGCCGCGACCGGATCACCCCGCGCACGAACGCGACCGACACCAGCGCCGTGCGGTTCGGCGCGTTCCAGCTGCGCATCAGCCGGCCGAGGTGCCAGGCGACGGCCTGCCTGCTGTACGAGGTGGCGCGCGCGATCTCGTCGTTCGACATGCCGTACGCGGTGAGCGCGAGCATCCGCTCCTCCACGTCGTCGAGGTCGGGGGCGCGGGCCACGAGGTCGAGCTCGGGCTCCTGCTGGGGCTCCGCCGCCGGATCCGCGACGGCGGACCCGGGCACGGTCACGACGACGGGCACGGCGGCCGGCACCGCGGGCCGGGCGGCGTCCTCCGCGCGGTGCTGCGCCCACGCCTCCACCCAGCAGGTGCCGAGCTCGTGCGCCACGTGCGACGCCCGTGCCATCGCGACGATGAGCATCCCGTTCCGCTCGGCGACGGCCGCCTGCATCACCAGCGCGAAGACACGCAGCGCGGGCAGGGCACCGCGGAGCGCGACGGAGAGGTCCACGTCCGGCTCGGCGGCGCTGCGCCGGGCGACGCCCCGCAGGTCCTCGAGGCAGGAGGCGGGGAGCGGGCGGCCGTGCTCGACGGACGAGAGCGCGGATCCGAGCACCAGCGGCACGATCTCCTCGTATCGCAGCCGCAGCCAGTCACGGCCGGCGGGCCGGACCTCGTCGAGCGGGCACTGCAGCAGCAGCGCGTGGAACTCGTCGACGCGGGCGTCGAGCCGGAGCCCCAGCGGCTGTCCCGGGCGCATCGCCCTCGTCTGCTCGGCACCCCGGACGTCGCTCATCGGATCCCCCCCAGGAATGCGCGCGAGGTGACGACGATGCGTCCTCCCCCGATCACGAACGTCCCACAGTCCGGGCCCCGGCTCAAGGGCACGGACGTGAACGGGGCGGTGGGGGTTCCCCGTTAACGCACTCGGGTCAGCGCCCGCGGTCGGGTCAGCAGCTCGATCATCGCGGCGAAGGAGAGGTCGCCCTCCGCCTGGTCGAGCTCGGCGCGCGTGCGCGCGCCCACGCGGTTGCGGAGGATCCCCGTCGCCGGGTCCACGTACGGATCGACGAAGCCGTCCATCGCGCGTGGCTCAGTCGATGCCGTATCGGGCGCGGACGCGCTCGCGCAGCGCCGCCGCGTCGATGCGCCCCGCGACGTACTCGCCGGCGTCCTCCGACGTGGCGGGGGTGAGGCGCAGCCCCTCCATCTCGCCGCTGTGCGCGGCGTCCTCGACGCGGCGGCGGCGCTCCTCGCGCCCGGCGCCATCCCGATCCTCCGGCATCCGAACTCCGATCCTCGATGTCCGATCGTACCGGCGTGACCCCGGCGGAACCGGGGCCGCTCGATATCGTGGGCCCATCCGCGTGACCCGCGCGGCGTCCCAGGAGGAGCCCCATGAGCAGCTACGCCGTCACCGATCCGACCACCGGCGAGACCGTCGCCGAGCATCCCGAGATCACCGACCAGGAGCTGCAGGAGGCCATCGCCGCCGCCGAGGGCGCGTACCGCGGCTGGTCGCGCCGCACCTCGATCGCCGAGCGCGCCGCCCTCGTCGCGCGCGTCGCCGAGCTGCACGTGGAGCGGCGCGACGAGCTCGCCCGGATCATCGTGCGCGAGATGGGCAAGCCGCTCGACCAGGCGCTCGGCGAGGTCGACTTCGCCGCCGACATCCTCGGCTACTACGCGCGCAACGCGGAGGAGTTCCTCGCCGACGAGGCCATCGAGCTCGCCGACGGCACCGGATCCGCGTTCGTGCGCCGCTCGGGCCTCGGCGTGCTGCTGGGGATCATGCCGTGGAACTTCCCCTACTACCAGGTGGCCCGGTTCGTCGGACCGGCGATCGTGACCGGCAACGCGATCCTGCTCAAGCACGCGCCGCAGTGCCCGGAGTCGGCCGAGGCGATCCAGCGCATGTACCGCGACGCGGCCGCGGAGCTCGGCGCCGACGCGGGCGTGTACGTGAGCGTGCTCGCGTCGAATGCGCAGATCGAGCGGGTCATCGCCGACCCGCGCGTGCAGGGCGTCTCCGTCACGGGATCCGAGCGGGCGGGCGCCGCCGTCGCGGAGATCGCCGGCCGGCACCTCAAGAAGGTCGTGCTGGAGCTCGGCGGATCCGATCCCTTCATCCTGCTGTCGACCGACGACCTCGACGCGGCCGTCACCGACGCCGTCAACGCCCGCCTCGACAACAACGGCCAGTCCTGCAACGGCGCCAAGCGCTTCCTCGTGATCGACCACCTCTACGACGACTTCGCCGCCCGCTTCACGGCCGAGCTCACGGCGGCCCAGCCCGCGGATCCGATGGCCGACGGCACCCTGCTCGGCCCGCTCTCCTCGCGCGCCGCGACCGAGCGCCTCACGGAGCAGCTGTCCCGCGCGGTGGACCAGGGCGCGACCGTCCTCGCGAGCGGCGAGCCCGTCGGCAACCTCTTCCCGCCTGCCGTGCTCGCCGACGTGACCCCTGAGATGGACGCCTACCGCGAGGAGTTCTTCGGCCCGGTCGCCGCGCTCTACCGCGTGCGCTCCGAGGAGGAGGCGGTCGCGCTCGCCAACGACACCCCCTTCGGCCTCGGTTCGTACGTCTACACGACGGATCCGGAGCAGGCCCTGCGGGTCGCCGACGGCATCGACGCGGGCATGGTCTGGGTCAACCTCGTGCTGGGCGACGCGGCCGAGCTGCCCTTCGGCGGCGTGAAGCGCTCGGGCTCGGGCCGCGAGCTCGGCCGCCACGCGGTCGACGAGTTCGCGAACCGGAAGCTGATCCGCATCGCGTGAGGCGCGGGTGGGCGTCGGCGCACGGGTCGCGACGGGGCGCGCAGCCGTCGCTGAGGCGCGGCCGGCGAATACCCTGCACCCATGCCGGATCCTCACGACGCCGCCCGCCGCCCGCGATCCCGCGCCTGGCGGCTCGGCTGGCTCAGCCTCATCGGGCCGGCGGGGGTCGCCGCGTCGATCTCGGGCGCCTTCCTGGTCCCCCGAGCGCAGCTCCTGACCGGGGCGGTGCTGTTCGCCGCCGTGTCGATCGCCACGTTCGTGGTCGGGATCGTGGGCGTCCGGCGGGGGATCGGCGAGGCGCGCCAGCATCCGGCGGAGCGGCCGCGCCTCATCGGGAGCGGCATCGCGGTGTCCTCCGTCGGGCTGCTCGCGTCCGGTGCCGTGATGCTCGTTGTCAGTGGGATCCTCTGAGAGCTCTCGCAGTACCGCCCGTACTAGCTAGCTAGCCGCCGTGCCCGGCGCGCTCAGGCGTCGTGCGTCGCCGACGGGCCCCGCCGCGCCGATACGGCCGCGTCGAGCCCGGCCGCGATGACGTCCACCGGATCCGGGAGCGCGCAGATCACGCTGGCGAGCTCGCGGCTGCGCGCGCGATAGGACGGCGTGGTCAGGACGTCGCGCACCGCGCTCCGGATGGCGCTCGGGCGCGGCTTCCCCGTGCGCAGGTCCCTGCCGCAGCCGGCCCAGGCGACGCGTGCCGCGACCTCGGGCTTGTCCTCCGTGGATCCCGCGACCACGAGCGGCAGGCCGTGCGCGAGCACCCGCTGCACGCCGCCGAATCCGCCGTTCGTCACGACCGCGTCGCACAGGGGCAGCAGCAGGTCGTAGGGGAGGAACTCCGCCACGCGCGCGTTCGCGGGGAGCGGGCCGCCGAACGCGCGCTCGACCTCCTCGACCGGCCGACCGCCCGTGGCCGCGACCACGAGCACGTCCTCGTCGGCGAGGGCGCGCAGGGTCGGCGCGATGAGGCGGCCGGGGTCGACGTTGTCGATGGTGCCCTGCGTGACGTGGACGACGGGGCGATCGTCGACGAGGTCGGACCACCAGTCCGGCAGTGCGGTGTCGGGCGCGCTGCCCGTCGCATCCCGCAGCGGCCCGACGAAGCGCACCGTGTCGGGCAGCTCGCGGCGCGGGTACTCGAGGTCGGCGACGCTCAGCTGGAAGAGCTCGTCGAAGCAGAGGTAGGCGTAGTCGAAGGTGTCTGCCCGCGACGGCGGGGCGCCGAGCTCCGCCAGCACGGCGTCCACCGCGCGCCGGAGCGGGCGCGTGAGGCCCGGGCGGACCGCGGCGTTGAGCGCCCGATCGCGCAGGTGACCGAGCGGGCCGCGGCCAGGCGGGAGGGCCGCGCCGAACGGCGCCGCGTCGACGCTCGTGAGCGTCACGGGGGTGGTCGCCAGCCCCAGGACGGGGAGGCGCTCGGCCCGCGGCAGGGCCAGGTAGGGAGAGAGCCCGGTGAAGGCCGACTCGCTGAGCACCGCGTCGAAGCGGCCCCCATCAAGGAGGGCGCGGAGCGCGCGGTGCTGCCCGGGGATGACCCGGACGAACATCGCCAGCATGCCCTCCCGGATCGCCGCGACGCCCCGCGCGGCCGAGGCCTCCGCGAGCCGGCCCTCGAGCTGCGCGTCGTCGAAGTCGACGTCGGCCGGCAGCGGGGCGAAGGTCAGCCCGGCGTCGGTGACCAGCTCGCGGTACTTCGCGCCCGTCAGCAGGGTGACCTCGGCCCCGCGGGCGACGAGGCCCCGGCCGACGGCGACGAGCGGCGCCAGATGGCCGTAGATGGGCGGGGCGCAGAGCAGGTAGGAGGGCATGTCGGGGCTTCCGTTCGAAGGCGGCGCGCGCCGGTCGGACACGTCGCCGAGGCGTGGCGGGGGAGGGGGAGGTGGAGGTGGGCGGGACCGCGGCTCAGGTGCAGGCGGCGAGGACGGGCTCGGGCTCGACCGGATCCGCGAGGAGGAGCCGATGCAGCCCGACCGTGCCCGACACGAGGGACGTGCTGACGACGAGGGCGGCCACGCACCCGGCACCGAGGGCAGCAGCTGCGCAGACGAGGGGCAGCCCGCGGTGCAGGGGATGACGCATGCTCGGACTCCTCGATCGGGTGCGCGGGGAGACCGCGGCCAGGTGGTGCACCGTAGCGAGCGGTCCCTGGAGGTCAGCGGATCTGTCCACACGAAGGGCACCGCGGCGTGACCGGGAGGCGGCGCCGGCGGCTGCGCGTGTCGCCGTGTGACGCGCCCGCTCGCGGCCGCTGCCCCGCGGGCGTCACCATGGCCGCCATGGTGGAGGTCACGACGGCGCCGATCGAGCAGATCCGCGGCCAGCGCACGAGCATCAAGTGGACGCGGTTCCCCGCGGACGTGCTGCCCCTGTTCGTGGCCGAGATGGACTACGCGATCGCCGAGCCCGTGGTCGAGGAGCTGGTGCGCCGCGTGCGCGCGTCCGACGTCGGCTACCTCGACGGGCCCGGCCCGCTCGCGCCCGCCTTCGCGCGGTTCGCCCGCGACCGCTGGGGCTGGGTCGTCGACGAGTCGCGCGTGCGCATCGCCACCGACGTGAGCGTCGGCATCGTCGAGACCCTGCGGCTCGCCGTGCCGCGCGGCGGACGCGTGGTCGTCACGCCGCCCGTGTACCCGCCGTTCTTCGAGCTGGTCGAGGAGGCGGGCGCGCGCGTCGAGGAGGTGCCGCTCCTGGTGTCCGACGGCCGCGCGTCGCTCGACCTCGCGGGGCTCGAGCGCGCGTTCGCGTCCGGGGTCGACGCGTTCCTCCTCTGCAACCCGCACAACCCCATGGGGCTCGTGCACGATGCCTCGACCCTCGCGGCCGTCGCGCGGCTCGCCGCCCGCCACGACGTGCTCGTCATCAGCGACGAGGTGCACGCGCCGCTCACCCTGCCGGGCGCGACCTTCACGCCGTTCGCGCCGCTGGCCGAGTCGCTCGGCGCGAGTTCCGTGTGCGTCACCTCGGCGAGCAAGGGCTGGAACCTCGCGGGCGCCAAGTGCTCGCTCGTCGTCGCGGGGGATCCGCGCACCCACGCCCTCCTCGACGGCCTCGTCGAGGAGGTCGCCTGTCGCACGAGCATCCTCGGGCTGCACGCCAACGTCGTCGCGTTCTCCTGTACCGACTGGCTCGACGATGCCATCGCCCGAATCGTCGCGAACGACCAGCTCCTCGCCTCCCTCCTCGCCGAGCACCTTCCCGGCGTCGTCCACCACCGCCCCTCAGCCGGCTACCTCGCCTGGCTCGACCTCCGCCCGCTCGGCCTCGGCGCGGATCCCGCCGCGGTGCTGCTCGAGCGGGCTCGAGTCGCCCTCAACGCCGGCCATTGCTACGGCACCGGGGGCGCCGGCCACGCCCGCCTCAACCTCGCCTGCGATCCCGACGTGCTGCGGGAGGCCGTGCGGCGGATCGCGGCCGCCGTCGGATCCGACGCATCCGCCCGGACCCCCACCCACGCCGTCATCCACCGAGGAGCACCCGCATGACCGACCGCATCCTGACCACGCACGCCGGCAGCCTCCCGCGCACGCCGGAGCTGACCCGCCTGCTCGTCGCCCGCGACCAGCGGCGCGCGTTCGACCAGGACGAGCTGGCGGAGGTCACCGCGTCGTCGGTCGCCGACACCGTGCGCCGCCAGCTCGAGACCGGCCTCGACATCGTCAACGACGGCGAGGTGCCGCGCGTCGGCTTCTCGACCTACGTGCTCGAGCGCATCGACGGGTTCGGCGGCGCCGGGCACCGGAAGCCCACGCTCGACTCGATCAAGTTCCCCGAGTACGCCGCGTTCCAGGCGAAGCAGATCGAGGAGGGCGCTGACGTGGCGCGGGTCTGGGATCCGCCGGTCGCCCAGGGCCTGCTCGAGTACGATCCCGCGCTCGTCGGGATCACGGAGGACCTCGACGGCTTCGACCGCGAGCTCGCGGCGCAGGCGGACCGCGGCCTTCGCCCCGCCGGCACGTTCTTCTCCGCGGCGACCCCGGGGATCGTGTCGACGACGCTGCTGCTCGACGCCGCGAACCCGCACTACGGCGACGACCGCGCGTACGTCTTCGCGCTCGCCGACCAGCTGAAGCTCGAGTACGACGCGATCGTCGCGCGCGGCCACACCCTGCAGCTCGACGCGCCCGACCTCGCGATGGAGCGGGTGATCCAGTTCGGCGACGCCACGCTCGAGGAGTTCCTCGCGGCGGTCGACCTGCACGTGGACGCGCTCAACCACGCGATCCGCGACATCCCGCGCGAGCGGGTGCGCCTGCACGTGTGCTGGGGCAACTGGCAGGGCCCGCACCAGGACGACGTGCCCGTCGACGTGCTGCTCCCGCATCTGTACCGGGCGAACGTGGGCGCGTTCAGCATCCCGCTCGGCAACCCCGCGCACCAGCACGAGGCGCCGTCGTTCCGCGCGCACCCGCTGCCGGAGGGCGCCGTGCTCATCCCGGGCGTGGTGGACGTGACCACCAACTACCTGGAGCACCCGCAGGTGATCGCCAACCGGATCCTCGAGGTCGTCGACGCCGTGGGCGACCCGACCCGCGTGATCGCCGGCACCGACTGCGGCCTCTCGACCTTCGCGAGCTACGAGTTCGTCGCCACCGACGTGGCGTGGGCGAAGCTCGGCGCGCTCGTCGAGGGCGCGGCCATCGCCTCGCGTCGGGCGTTCGGCGCGTGAGCGTGCTCGACGGGATCCGCGCCGCCGCGACGGTCGCCTCCGCCTCCGGGTCGGGCGCAGGGGCCCCGGCGACCGCCGGCTTCACCACGCGCCAGGTGCACGCCGGATCCGCGATCGACGGCGACCACGGCGCCCGCGTCTCGCCCGTGCACCTCAGCGCCGGCTTCGTCTTCGACAGCTTCGCCGAGGCCCGCGACCGGTTCGCCGGGGTCGACGAGGGCTACCTCTACACGCGCAACGGCAACCCGACCACCGACGAGGTCGAGCGACGCCTCGCCGAGCTCGAGG
Organism: Clavibacter quasicaliforniensis; assembly: GCF_051201715.1. NCBI lineage: Bacteria > Bacillati > Actinomycetota > Actinomycetes > Micrococcales > Microbacteriaceae > Clavibacter > Clavibacter quasicaliforniensis. The sequence continues at coordinate 123,845 of NZ_CP139624.1, forward strand.
GCGGGACCGAGGCGATCCTCCTGGCGAGCGGCCAGGCGGCGACCACGACGGCGCTGCTGGCGATCCTGCAGGCCGGCGACCGGATCCTCTCCTCGGGCAGCATCTACGAGGGCAACCGCGGCCTCTTCCGCCAGAACCTCGGCCGGCTCGGCATCGGGGTCGACTTCGTGGACGACCACCGCGACCTCGACGAGTGGGCCAGCCGGATCACCCCGGAGACGCGCGTGCTGTTCGGCGAGCCCATCCCGAACCCCAAGAACGACCTGCTCGACCTCTCAGGTGTCGCCGACGTCGCGCACCGCCACGGCCTGCCGTTCGTGGTCGACGACACGCTCGCGACCCCGTACCTGCTGCGTCCCATCGAGCACGGCGCCGACGTCGTCGTGCACTCCACGAGCAAGTTCCTCGCGGGCCACGGCTCGGTGCTCGGCGGCGTGGTGGTCGACGGCGGATCCTTCGACTGGGCCGCCCGTCCCGACCTCTTCCCCCATCTGAACCAGCCCGAGCGCTCCTTCGGCGGCGCGAGCTGGGCCGACCGCTTCGGTCGTGGCGCGCTCCTCGCGTACGCCCGCGAGGTCGTGGCCTCACGCTTCGGCCCGACGCCCGCGCCGTTCAGCTCGTTCCTGCTGCGGCAGGGGATCGAGACGCTGTCCCTGCGGGTCGAGCGCCACTCCGCCAACGCGCTCGCGGTGGCGCGGTTCCTGGAGGCGCGGCCCGAGGTGTCGTCGGTGGACTACGCGGGGCTGGAGTCGAGCCCGTCGCACGACCTGGCGCTGAAGTACCTGCCCGACGGCCAGGGATCCGTGTTCTCGTTCACGCTCGCGGGCGGCGAGCCGGCGGCCGAGGCGTTCACGGACGCGGTGCGGCTGTTCAGCCGCATGACCCACCTCGGCGACGTGCGCTCGCTCGTGCTGCACCCGGCGTCCACCACGCACGCCGGCCGCACGCCCGAGGAGCGCGATGCCGCGGGGATCTGGCCGGGGCTCCTGCGCGTGTCCATCGGCATCGAGGACATCGCCGACATCCTGCGCGACCTCGAGCGCGGCCTCGACGCCGCGAGCGCGATCGGACCATGAGGATGGCCCGCCGCCAGCACCTCGGCTGGTTCCTGTCCCGCGGATTCGGCCCGCAGGGCTGGGGCCACCCGTACCGCGAGTGGAACCACGACTGGACCCGGCCCGACCTCTACCAGCAGTCCGCGCGCGAGCTGGAGCAGGCCGGCTTCGAGCTCATCGTGATGGAGGACGCCGTCTCCCTCGGCTCGCCCGAGACGCTCGACCTCCGGGTCCGCGGCGCGTACGGCGGCCCCAAGCACGACCCGCTGCTGCTCGCGCCGTGGCTCTTCGCGGCGACCTCGCGCATCGGTCTCGTGCCGACGATCAACGCCGGGATCACGCCGCCGTACCTCGCGGCCAGGCAGGCGCAGACGCTGCAGCACCTGAGCGCGGGCCGCTTCGGGATCAACCTCGTCACCGACGTCGGCAGCGCCCGGCACGTGGGCCTCCCGCCGCTCTCGCACGACGGCGCGTACGACCGCGCCGACGAGTGGATGGAGGTGGTCCGCCGCCTCTGGCGCAGCTGGGACGGCGGCGCGCTCGTCGAGGATCCGGCCACCGACCGCTTCGCCGACGGATCCCTGCTCGACGCGTTCCAGCACCGCGGCACCCACTTCTCCGTCGACGGGCCGCTCAACGCCCTGCCCTCCGCGTTCGGCGACCCCGTGATCGTCTCGCCCGGCGGATCCCCGCGCGGCCTGTCCTTCGCCGGCACCCAGTCCGACGTGCAGCTCGGCCTCGCGCCCCTCGAGCCGGCGAAGCTCCTCGCCTACCGCGCGAAGGTGCTCGACGCGGCGGCCGCGCACGGTCGCGGGCCGGGCGACATCCGGATCCTGTTCGTCGTGAAGCCCGACATCGTGCCGAGCGAGGAGGAGGCCCGCCGCGTCGTCGACGCGTCGCGCCACCCGACCGACGAGCAGCTGCGGGCGATCGCGCTCGGCTGGTCCAGCGACCTGGAGACCGACCTCACGGGCCTCGACCTCGACCGACCGGTGGACCGCGGCGTCTTCGGCGAGCACGTCTCGCACGGCACCATCGCGGGCCTCTACGGCGGCACCGAGGATGCACCGCTGCGCGAGCTGCTGACGCGGAAGGCGCGCAAGGGCCTCGTGTCCGAGCGGGCCGGGTTCGTGGGCACGGCCGAGGCGTTCGCCGACTTCGTCGAGGAGCTGGGCGACGACGCCGACAACGACGGCCTGCTCCTCTCGGGCGACCTGCACCCGGTCACGCTGCACCGCATGCTCGACGACCTGGTGCCCGTGCTCCGCCGCCGCGGGATCCTCCGCGCCGAGCTGGCGCCGGGCGGCCTGCGAGCGAACCTGTTCGGGTGAGCCGGTAGGCGTGCGTCGCGTCGGACATTGATACTTCTATTAGTACTAAAGTTAATAATTGCAACGAGGGGGAGACGGAAGGGGGCCGCAGGTGTCGTACGTCGAGCTCGTCTGGGATCCGCAGGACTCGGCCCATCTCAGCCGCCGTGATCGCGCGCGGGGCGTCTATCGGGCGTTCGTGCCCGAGGAGCTCCCCACTTCCCTCCCGCAGCTCGGGCGCGAAGCGGAGGATGCCGCGACCGACGCCCTCGCGGTGCTGGCGAGAGCCGACGAGCGGATCGGTCGCCGAGCCGGCTATCTCAACCACCTGCTCATCCGGTCGGAGAGCATCTCCTCGTCGTGGATCGAGGGCAACCGCGTCACACCGAAGCGCCTGGCGATCGCCGAGCTCCTGCAGCAGGGCACTCGGGTCGCCCTCGACGTCATCGCCAACGTGCGGGCCACCGAGGACGCGATCGCCGCCCTCGCGGATCGACAGCGCAGGATCGCCGTCCCTGACTTCGAGGCGCTCCAGCACGTCATCGAACCCTCGCTCGCCGAGGGTATCCGGACGGAGCAGAACTGGGTCGGGGGATCGGGCTGGTCCCCGCTCCGGGCGGACTTCGTGCCGCCGCCGGAGGGCGAGGTCCGTCGGCTCCTCGAGGACCTCGCCCGCTTCTGCACGGCCACGGAGGGGAACCCGGTCGTGCGTGCGGCCATCGCGCACGCCCAGTTCGAGACGATCCACCCCTTCATCGACGGGAACGGCCGCACGGGTCGCGCCCTCATCCACACGGTCCTGCGGCGGGGCGACGCGGTGCGCGACATCCTGATCCCGATCTCGACGGTCCTCTCCGCGGACGCGGACGCCTACATCGCGGGGCTCACCGCCTTCCGGGCGGGCCGCGTCGACGAGTGGGTGCGTGCCTTCGCCGAGGCTGCGGAGCTGGCCGCCGGCACGGCGGTGCGCCTGGCGGAGGACGTCGCGCGCCTCGACCAGGAGAGCGTGGAGCGACTCGTGGAGCATCGGCGCCAGGAGGGCCGGGCTCCTGCGCGTCCTCGAGCGGACGCGGTCGTCCTGCGCATCCTCGGTCGGCTGGCCACCGACCCGGTCCTCACGGAGGAGAGCGCCGCACGCACTCATGGGGTGTCACGAGTTGCCGCGCACCGGGCGCTCACCCAACTGGCGGACGCGGGTGTCCTCGCGCGGAACAAGGACCAGAAGGGGCGCCTCGTCTGCTGGACAGCGGATCGCCATCTCGCGCTCGTCGCCCTCAGCGAGCGGAGCAACAGGGTCGGGGGCGGAGACACAGCGGCGCGGCGTCCTCGACAGGGGCCGCCTGCTCCCGAGATCTCGGTGCTCGGACGGGTCCGGGGGCCCGAGTCCGCGGACGTCTGAGGACTGCCCCGCGGCGGCAGCCCGCCCCTCAGGCCGCGCCCGTGCCCGCGATGTCGCGCAGCCTGCGGCGCACCGCGGCGTGGGAGGCGACGAGGGTCGCGTCGAGGCCGGCCGTGCGCGCATCCGCCCACTCGTCGAAGGCCGCGCGCACCGCGACACCGGCGAGCTCCGTCACGAGGCGGGCCTCCTGCGCCGTGATGCGGCCGCCGAACGCCGTCGTGATCCGCTCGGCCAGCTCCCAGGAGCGCGTCGCGTCGAGGGAGACCGCGGTCGACCGCAGCTGCGGCTCGGCGGCCATAAGGCGGCGCACGCGGAGCTGCTGGTGGGCGATGGCGGAGAGGTCGCCGTCGAGGGTCGCGAGCACCTGCTGATAGACGGCCTCGAGCTGGGGGAGGGGCGCGGATCCGCGGTCGACGTCGGCGAGCCATGCGTCGAGCGGCGAGTCGAACACGGGGTGCAGCGTCAGGACCGACTCCTCCTTGCTCGGGAAGTAGCGGAAGCACGTGCGGTCGGAGACGCCCGCGGCCTGCGCGATGTCGTGGATCGTCGTGGCCGCCATGCCGCGCTGCTCGAAGAGCGCGAGCGCCGCCTCGCTGATCTCGGTGGTCGTCGCCATGCGCCGCCGCTCGCGGAGGCCGGTCGCGCCGCCCGCCGCGCCGCTCGCGCCTGCGCCTGCGCCCTCGGCGTCCGCCGTCTCGCTCACCGTGCCCATGCCGTCATCCTCCTCCCGCGGATCCGACCTGCCGGATCCGCCGTTCGTGTCATAGACTGCCACATGGTCCGAGTCTGACATCTGGATCGTCCCCGCCCCGCAGCGTCGCGTGCGCCCCGCCATCCACTCCCCGGAGACACCCCATGACCACGCCGCCCACCGCCGACACCCGGCGCGACGCCACCCCGCCCGCCGAGGCGACCGTCCCCAGCGCGGCCCGCGCCGCGTCCGACCGCGCCGTCGCCCCCGAGGACGAGCGCCTGCCGCACGGCGCCCCGCTCGTCATCGGCCTGCTGGTCGTCGCGGCGTTCGTCGTGATCCTCAACGAGACGATCATGAGCGTCGCGCTGCCGAGCCTCATGGCCGACCTCGACATCACCACCGCCACCGCGCAGTGGCTCACCACCGGCTTCATGCTGACGATGGCCGTCGTGATCCCCGCGACCGGCTTCATCCTGCAGCGCTTCTCCACGCGCCAGGTGTTCGGCGCCGCCATGACGCTGTTCTCGATCGGCACGCTCATCGCCGCGATCGCGCCCGGCTTCGGGATCCTGCTCGTGGGCCGCATCGTGCAGGCCAGCGGCACGGCGATCATGATGCCGCTGCTGTTCACGACCGTCCTCAACCTCGTGCCCGCCGCGCGTCGTGGCCGCCTCATGGGCGTCATCTCCATCGTGATCGCGGTCGCCCCGGCGATCGGCCCGACGGTCTCCGGCCTCATCCTCAGCTCGCTGTCGTGGCGCTGGATGTTCTGGATCGTGCTGCCCATCGCGCTCGTGGCGCTCACGCTCGGCCTCTGGAAGATCACGAACCTCACGACCCCGCGGAAGCTGCCGTTCGACATCCTCTCCGTGGTGCTCTCCACGCTCGCGTTCGGCGGCCTGATCTTCGGCCTCTCGAGCCTGGGCGAGTCGGCCGAGGGCGACGCGCCCCTGCCGCTGTGGATCCCCATCACCGTCGGCGTGCTCGCGCTCGCCGCGTTCATCACCCGCCAGATCGCGCTGCAGCGCGAGGACCGCGCCCTCATGGACCTGCGCACCTTCCGCAGCCGCCCGTTCGTGGTCGCGATCATCATGGTGAGCGTCAGCATGATGGCGCTGTTCGGCAGCCTCATCGTCCTGCCGCTCTACCTGCAGAACGTGCTGCAGCTCGGCACGCTCGAGACCGGGCTGCTGCTGCTCCCGGGCGGCGCGCTCATGGCGATCCTGTCGCCCATCGTCGGCCGCCTGTTCGACCGCGTCGGCCCGCGCCCGCTCGTGATCCCCGGGGCCATCATCGTGAGCGTCGCCCTCTGGGGCATGACCACGATGCTGCACGAGGGCACGTCGATCGGCTGGGTCATCGCGGTGCACCTGGTGCTCAACGCCGGGCTCGCGTTCATGTTCACGCCGCTGCTCACCTCGGCGCTCGGATCCCTGCCGCCGCGGCTCTACTCGCACGGCAGCGCGACGGTCTCGACGATGCAGCAGCTCGCGGGTGCGGCGGGCACCGCGCTGTTCGTCACGGTGCTCACCACCACGACGGTCGCGGGCCTCGCCGACGGCCAGTCGGAGGTCACGGCCACCGCGGCCGGCGTGCAGGCGGCCTTCATGATCGGCGGCTTCATCTCGCTCGCCGCGATCGTCGCGTCGTTGTTCGTGCGGCGGCCGGCTGAGCCGCTGCCGGAGGGCGTCGCGGCGCACTGAGGCGGGAGTCGGGGGAAGGTTCCGGCGGCAGCCTTCCCTCCGGCGGCTAAGCACGTTAGCTTATAGCTAAGACGATTAGCTGCCCGGGAGGACACCATGAGCGAGACCCTGAAGATCGGCGCGGAGACCCTCGCCTACGACCTGAGCGGCGACGGCCCGCTCGTCGTGCTCGCCCACGGCATGGGCGACAGCCGCCGCTCGCACCGCTTCCTCGTGCCGGGGCTCGTGGCCGCCGGCTACCGGGTGGCGAACGTCGACATCCGCGGCTGCGGGGAGTCGAGCACCGGCTGGGCCGGCTACAGCCGCACCGACATCGCGGGCGACCTCGTCGCGCTGGTGCGGCACCTCGGCGGCCCGGCCGTCGTCGTGGGCCAGTCCATCAGCGGCGGCGCGGCCACCATCGCGGCGGCCGACGCCCCCGACGTCATCTCCGGCGTCGTCGAGCTCGCGCCGTTCACGCGCGCGCAGTCGGCGGACCTCGGCGGCCTCCTGCGCGCGAAGGCCCACCGGGCGGCGACCGTGCAGCTCGCCCGCGTCCTCCTCGCCGGCAGCCTCGCCGGCTGGATGAAGTACCTCGACCTCGCGTTCCCCACCAAGCCCGCCGACTGGGCCGCCGAGAGCGGACGCATCCGCACGGCCCTCGAGCGACCGGAGCGCATGGCCGTGCTGCGGGCGATGGCTAAGACGAGCCCGGCGGACGCGGGCGCGCGGCTCGCCGACGTCCGGTGCCCCGTGCTCGTGATCGAGGGCGGCGCGGATCCCGACTGGGCCGACCCTCGGGCCGAGGGCGAGCGGATCCTCGCCGACCTCCCCGACGGCCTCGGCGAGCTCGCGGTGATCGACGGCGCCGGGCACTACCCGCACGCCGAGACTCCGGATCAGGTGCTGGCCCTCGTGCTGCCGTTCCTCGGCCGCACGCTCGCCGCGACGACCCCGGGCGCCCGTGCCTAGGGCCGGGCTCGACGCCGCGACGGTCACCGAGGCGGGCGCCGCGCTCGCCGACGAGATCGGCCTCGCGGGCCTCAGCATGGGCGCGGTCGCCGAGCGGCTGGGCGTGAAGACGCCGTCGCTCTACAAGCACGTCGCCTCCCTCGCCGACCTCCAGCACCGGATCGCCGTGCTCGCCACCGCCGAGGCGGGCGACGCGATGCGCGACGCGACCCAGGGCCGATCCGGCCAGGAGGCGCTGACCGGCGCCGCGCACGCGCTGCGCGACTACGTGACCGCGCACCCGGGGCGCTACGCGGCGACGGTCGGCGCGCGGTCGACAGGCGACGGGGATCCGCTCGACCCGGCGCGCGCCCGAGCCCTCGATGCCCTGTCCGCCGTGCTGCACGGCTACCGGCTCGGCGAGGCCGATCGGATCCACGCGCTGCGGATGCTGCGGAGCGTGCTGCACGGCTTCGCGACCCTGGAGGTCGCCGACGACTTCCAGATGGCGACCGACATCGACGTGAGCTTCGGGTGGATCGTCGCGTTCCTCGACGGCGGCCTCCGGGCGACGGCCGGCGGCGGGCGCGCGTCGTGAGCGGCGTGCGACCAGGGACGCGGACGGCGGCGCGGCCCGGCACGCGGCCGCCCGGGCACGACCCTCTCGCCGGCGGCCTGCGGTTCCTCGCCGAGCTGATCGCGTGGGTCGCGACCCCATGGGCGCTGTGGCCGCACTCGATCCCGCTGGCCGTCGGCGCCGTCGTCCTGCTGATCGCCCTGCCGGCCATCTTCAGCACCCCCGGCGACCGGCCAGGCGGCGACGGCCCGGTCCCGGCGCCCGGCATCGTGACGATCCTGCTCGTGCTGCTGCAGCTGGTCGCGGCGTCGCTGGCGGCGTGGGCGATCTGGCCGACGTGGATCGCCGTGGCCGTGACGGCGCTGTGCGTCGCGGTGGTGATCACCGAGCAGCCGCGCTGGCGGGCGCTGACGCGACGGAGCTAGCGGGCCGCGGCCTCCGGGCGACGCCACCACCGGAGCAGCGTCGGCGCCGTGGTCAGCACGAGGATCGCGAACAGGGTCTGGTCCACCACGCCCCACACCGAGAGGCCGCCGATCGTCGCGAACACCGTCCAGTTGACCGCGATGTCGGCGACGATCACGGCGATGCCGAGCGCGACCCCGGTGCGGCGCCGTCGGGCCAGCAGGGCGATGACGAGCGGATCCAGCACCGTGAGCGACAGCCAGAAGGCGCGGAGCGCGAGCGGGAAGCCGGCGTAGACGTCCGCCCCGCCGATCACGATGTCGAGGACGTGGGTGGTGGTGCCGATGCCGAAGCCCGCGATCCAGAGGATCCGGACGATCCGCGGCCCGCGCTCGGGATCGCGGCGGCGCACGTCGCCCACCTCAGCCCCAGCTCGCGGAGCCCGGCGGGACCGCGGCCCGGGTGCCCCCGCGCCAGCGCGCGATCGACTGCTCCACGTACTCGCCGACGAGGGCGGGCAGGTCGAGGCTCGGGTTGTGGATCCACTGGATCTCGAGCCCGTCGAGGATCGCCAGGAAGCACGCGGCCTCGTAGTCGAGCGTCGCGTCGTCCATCGCCGGCACCTGCCCGAGGGTGACGGCCTCGCCGATGCGGCGGCGGATCTGCGCGATCGTGCGCGCATAGCGGCCGCGCATGTACGCGTGCGCCGGATGCGTCGCGTCGCTGGTCTCGGTCGCGAAGGTCAGGTACAGCTCGAGGAAGCCGCGGTGCTCCACGTGGTACCGCATCAGGTCGACGAAGGCGCGGAGCGCGGGGAGGCCCGGGGCGGCCTCGGAGACGAACGGCTGCTGCCGGTCCCACTGCCGCAGCACCTCCGTCAGCAGCTCCTCCTTGCGGAAGTAGCGGAGCACGGCCGCGGGCGATACTCCCACCTCGTCGGCGATCTCCTTGATGGTGGCGGCACCGTAGCCGCGAACACCGAACACGCGTACAGCTGCGGCGACGATCTCCGCGCGCCGGCGGACGCCCGTGGAGTAGAGGCCGCGAGCCGTCGATCCCGGGGGCTCGCCCGGGCCCGAATCCGTGCTCGGATCCGCACCAGTGCGCGGAAAGTTTTCCGTCGTGACCGAGGATGCGCGGCGTCGCGGGGCGGCGCTCCTCGACTCGGTCACGATGCACATCCTCCCTCTTGTGCGTCCATGGGCCCGGACGTACAGTGACTCAACCGTAAACGAAGCGTCAGTATTCGTTCCGCGGTGATCATTGCTAGGGACGAGGGCGTCGTGGGCGAAGAGGTGTTCGGTGTGGGCCTTGTCGGGGCCGGGCCGGTCGGGCAGGCCATCCACCTGCCGACCCTGGCGCGTATGGCGGACCGGTTCCGCGTCGTCCACGTGATGGACGTCGACGCGGACGTCGCGGAGCGGGTCGCCGCACGGGCCGGTGCCCGGCACTCGACCGACGCGGACGCGCTCATCCAGGATCCGGCCGTCGACGTCGTCGTCATCGGCAGCCCGAACCGCTTCCACGCCGAGCAGGTGATCGCCGCGTGCCGCGCCGGCAAGCGCGCCGTGCTCTGCGAGAAGCCGCTCGCCGTCTCCGCCGCGGAGGGCCGGGCCATCGCCCACGCGTCCGCCGAGCACGGCGTGCCCGTCATCGTCGGCACCATGCACGCCTTCGACCCCGCGTGGATCGCCGCGGCCGACGCCTGGGACGCCTCCGGCCGCGCGCCCCACACCGTCCGCATCTCGGCCGTCATCCCGCCGAACCCCGACTCCGAGGACTCCGCCACCGAGATCGTCGGCCGCCCGGCGCCCCGCGTCGCGGGCGAGCCGGACCTCGAGGCGCAGGCGCTCGCGGTCACCGGCGGCGTGCTCGGCCTCGCGATCCACGACCTCCCGCTCGCGCGCCGCCTCCTGCCCGACGCTCGCCCGCGCGTGCTCAGCGCGCGCGCCCTCCGGCCGTGGGGCTACGAGATCGTCGCGATGGTGGGCGAGAGCGTGCTCGAGATCCACGGCATCGGCGGTGCATCGTGGGATCCCGAGTGGACGCTCGACGCCGTCGCGCGCGACCGCTCCCTGCACCTCGACTTCTCGCTCTCCTACGTGCACGCCGGATCCAGCACCGCCACCCTCACGGACACCCGCGGCACCACCGGCTGGGGCCCCTACCCGGACAACGGCTACGTCGGCGAGTGGGAGCACGTGCACGACGTGATCACGGACCGGGCGGCGCCGGTGCCGATGGAGGCGCAGCTCGCCGACCTCGACCTCGCGACCGACATCGCGGAGCAGAGCGCGGCGATCATCCGCTCGGGCGGCGCCGTCCCCGCGGCGACGACCGTCGACGCACCCCGGACGGAGGTCGCGGCATGAGCGCCCTCACCCTCCGCATCGACGCCGGCGGCTCGGCGACCCACGCGCACGCGGCCGTCGCCACCCTCGCCTCCCTGCCCGAGTCCTTCCGACGCACCGACGACGCGGGAGACGTGGTCGTGGTCGCCGGCGGCGCGGGCTGGGCCGTCCGCGCGACGGCAGCCGCCCGATCCGGCGCCCGCGCCCTGCTCGTGCTCGACCCCGGTCCCGCATCCGACGCCGAGCTCGCGGATCTGGCCGAAGCCGGCGTCCCGGTGGTTCTCGACGTGCCGTGGCGGCACGACGAGGCCGTGCGGAGGGTCGCCCCGCGGATCCACCGCCTCGCCGCCCCCGGCGCCCTGTTCGAGGCGCGCGCCACCGTCGCGTCGACCGACGACCTCGCAGGCTCCGCCCGCGCGCTGGCCCTCACCGCGCAGGTGCTCGTCGGATCCCCGCTCACCGAGCTTGCGCCCCTCGCGGAGACGCCCGACCACTACATGCTCTCGGGCCAGACCGCCTCGGGCGTGCACGTGATCGTCAGCGCGGTCGTCACCGCCCACGCCCACGCGTGCGCGACCTTCCGGCTCGTCGTCGGCGACCGCGCCGCGCACGTCACCCTCCCCGCACCCGGCACGGCAGCACCCGGGCGCGCGAGCGTCACGGACGCCGCCGGCCGCGAGGACCTCCCCGTCGTCTTCGAGTCCGGCCACCGCACCGCGATGCGCCTCGCCCGCGACGGCGCCCACGGCCGGCAGGTGCCCGACGACGTCGCCGACCTCCGCTCGCTCCTCTCCGCAGCGCCCGCGCTCGCCGCCGACGCGCGCCCCTAGACCCAGCCCCTTCCCTTCCACCACACACAGCACCACCGGACAACGGAGTCAGAAATGCCACAGCAGTCATCCAGCGCCTTCGGCAACGGCCTCACCCGACGATCCCTCCTGAGCGCGGGCGTCGGCGCCGCGGCGGTCGGCCTCCTCGCCGCCTGCAGCGGCGGCGGCGGAGGCGCGAGCGGCGCCGCCGGCGACCTCAAGTTCTGGAACATGCCCTGGGGAGCGCCCGCGTTCCTCACCGAGGACAAGGTGATCTCCGCCGCCTACAAGCCCGCGAGCGGGTTCGGCAAGGTCAGCTACCAGCAGGTCCAGTGGGCCAACTTCACACAGACCTTCTCGACCGCGGTCGCCGCCAACAACGGCCCCGCCGTGAGCTCGGGCGGTGGCACGACGGCGTTCCTCTTCGAGTCGCAGGGCAAGATCGCGTACGCCGACGACCTCATCGAGACGTGGAAGGGCAACGGGATCTACGACGACTTCCTCCCCGGCCTCGTCGACACCCTGAAGACGGCCAACGGCTACGCGGCCGTCCCGTACAACCTCGACATGCGCATGTACTGGTACCGCAAGGACCTGCTCGAGAAGGCCGGCGCCGACGTGCCGACCGACTGGGACAGCTACGAGGCCGCGTGCGCCGCCCTCAAGAAGATCGGCGTCTACGGATACGGCACCCGCTCGGGCGCCGGCGCGTTCACCGGCTTCCACCAGATCGTCGCCCACATGATCAACAACGGCGGCGGCCTCTTCGACGCCGACCAAAACCCGGACGTCGTCACGGACAAGAACATCGAGGCCGTCGAGTGGGTGCTCGGCATGGTGAAGAACGGCTACGTGGATCCCCGCAGCGCCACCTACACCTCCGACAACGCGTACCAGCAGATGGATGCCGGCACCTTCGGCATGTTCTGGGACGGCGCGGGGGCCACGGCCAACGTGACGCCCGAGACGGCGGCGCAGATGGTGGTGGGCGACCCGCTCGTGGGCCCCGGCGGCGAGAAGGGCGCGCTCTACTTCCCGAACAACATCATGATGTACAAGTCGACGCCCAGCCAGGAGAACAGCGAGGCGTTCCTCACGTACTACTACCAGAACATGAAGTCGCTCTGGACGAAGCAGACGGGCATCGGCCTTCCGCCGCTGAAGTCCATCGCCGACGAGGCCTACGCCGACGACCCGAACACCACGAAGATCCTCAACGACTGGCAGCCCATCTCGAAGACCTGGGGTGCTCCGGGCTCGAACACGGTGTTCCAGAACGTGACCAAGGTCGACGGCACGCAGCCGACGATCTCGTTCGCGCAGGCGGTCCTCGGTGGCACGGTCACCGCGAAGGCCTCCCTCGAGACCCTGCAGAAGGAGCTGGAGGCCGGCGCGTGACCCGCGTCGTCCCCCGGGCCGTGACGTGGACGGGATGATCTGATGGCCGTCGACACCCGCGACACCCGCGTCGCGGACAAGATCGGGCTGGCCCGCCGCGGCGTCGGCGTGGCCGGCCCCGGTCGGCCGCCGAGCGCGCCGCGGAAGGGCCGCGGGAAGACGCCGCTCGGCCGTGCGGGGAAGACGCTGGCGCTGTTCGCGCTGCCGTCCCTCCTCCTGCTCGTGTTGCTCAACGTCTACCCGGTCGTGTACTCGTTCCTGCAGTCCCTCCAGCAGGGCACGCCGTCGACGCTGCCGTGGCAGACGCCGTTCGTCGGGTTCGAGAACTACGCGAACGTGCTCACCTCGGAGTCGTTCCGCAACGCGACCACGTTCACGATCGTCTTCACGGTCGTGGGCGTGTTCGGGTCGTGGATCGTGGGGCTCGCGCTCGCCCTGCTGCTGCGCACCCGGATCCCCGCCAACGGGTTCTTCAAGGTGCTGCTGCTCCTGCCATGGATCGTCCCGGTGGTCGTCTCGGCGACCTCGTGGAACTGGCTCGTGGCGACGCCGCAGAGCCCGGTGCCGATCATCCTGGAGAGGCTGGGATTCCCCGACGCGAACTTCCTCGGCGATCCGGTCCTCGCGCAGGTCGTGGTCTGCGTCTTCAAGGTCTGGATCAGCTTCCCGTTCATGCTGATGATGATGTCCTCGGCGCTCGCGTCGGTGGACACCAACGTCTACGAGGCGGCGAAGATGGACGGCGCGAGCGCCTGGCAGGCGTTCCGCGGCGTGACCCTCCCGATCATCTCCCGCACCACGTACATCAGCTGGGTGCTGATGACGATCTTCTGCGTCAACGACTTCCCGACGATCTTCCTGCTCACGCAGGGCGGTCCCGTGAACGCGACGACGTCGCTGATCGTGCTGGCATATCAGCAGGCGTTCCAGAACCTGCAGACCGGCCCGGCGACCGCGGTGGCCTTCATGATGACGGCTGTGCTCGTCATCGTGTCGACGCTGCTGTACCGGCAGATCAAGAAGGCGGACATCGAATGAGCCAGGCACTCGCCGTCGGCGGCGCCACCTCGGCGACCCTCGGGGACGTCAAGCGGACCTCCGCGAAGCAGCGCGAGCAGAAGGGCCAGTGGTGGCGCTTCCTGCTCATCGCGGTCATCACGCTCGTGGTGATCACGCCCATCCTCGCGGTGCTGTTCCTCTCCACCCAGCCGGGGCAGAACTCGACGGCCACCGGATTCACGCTGGAGAACTTCCAGCGCGTGCTCGGCGGCACCGACGTGATGATCTGGCTCGGCAACAGCCTGATCGTCGCGCTCGTGACCGTGCTCGTCTCGGTCGTGATCGCGGCGCCGGCCGGGTACGTGCTCAGCCGCTCGCGGTCGAAGCTCGTCTCCGGGTACTCGCTCGTGCTGTTCGTGGTGCAGGCCCTGCCGGTGGTGACCGCGGCGATCCCGCTGTTCATCACGTTCTCGGCCATGGGCCTCATCAACACGCTGCAGGGCGTGGCGATCATCTACATCGGGTCGACCATGTCGGTCGCGATCTGGATGATGGCGGCCTACATCGACTCCATCCCCATCACCCTCGAGGAGGCGGCCTGGATGGACGGCGCGAGCGTGTTCAGCGGGTTCATCCACGTGGTGCTGCGGAACTCCCTGCCGGGCATCCTCTCGACCGCGATCTTCTCGTTCCTGCTGGCCTGGAACGACTACCTGATCGCGCTCCTGTTCCTGCAGGACTTCACGAAGTACACCCTCCCCATCGGCCTCAACACGTTCTTCCAGCAGAACGCGGCCGACTGGGGCTCGGTGATGGCGGTCGCGGTCATCATGATGCTGCCGCCCGTGCTGATCTTCGCCCTGCTGAACAAGTACTTCAGCGTCGGCGGGATCGGCGGGTCGCTCGCCGGGAGGTGAGGCGGCCGCGCGGCGGCCGCGGTGCGGGTGAGGCTGCGCCCGAGACGAGAGCCCGCTCCGGGATCCGCATGGATTCGGGGGCGGGCTCTCGTCGTGCGCGGGGCGATCCGGTGCGGGCGCTGCCCGTGGCGCATTCTCGAATGCGAGGAGAGGATGTCGACACCGAGGATGTGAACGGAATGCGTCGAATGGGGGTGGATTCGTCGAATGAGCGATCCGAATCGCTCCCGGAGGGCGCCCTGTGAATTCCGGAGGGCGTCGCGGGCTGATTCCCACCCCCATTGTGGGACTTATTCGAATGGGCTCACGTCCGATTCACTGGGATCACCCACCCACCACCCGAACGGCGATCGCGTCCGATTCCCCCGGACGTCCCTCCCCTCCTCCACGCGCGAGCACCCGAGAGCTCGCGCGGGTCTCCGGCGTGCGACGGATCCGGCTCGTCGAGGTAGTCGACGCGCCCGCGGATCCGCGCGCTGTCGGGGATGCAAGGCGATCGACGCCGCACGTCGCGTCGGTCGCCCCGCGTGCGGGCGGAGCCGCGCCGACCGGTCCGCGTCACCGAGAGACAGGAAATCCCGCGCATGGCACTCCTCACCGGTCGCCGAGCCATCCTCATGTACACCGGCCGGAAGGACGGCCTGGGCAACCGCGTGCGCGCGCTGCTGTCGGCGCAGGTCCTCGCGCAGGAGGAGGACCGCGATCTGCATTACGTGTGGAGCGCGGATCGGCATTTCGGGCCGCGCATGGACCAGCTCTGGGAATTCGGCGCCGCACGGCGGGTCCCGCGATCCGCCGCACGCGCGCTCAGCGCGTTCGTCCCTTACCGCGGGACCGACTTCTCGGTGATCACCGACGAGGACCGGGCCGCGCGCCTGTGGCATGTCCGCTCGCACGGGCTGGAGATCGGCACGCCCGACGCGGTGCCGCGGTGGCACGAGGCGTTCCGCGCCCTGGAGCCGGTGCCGGAGATCGCCGACCGCATCCGCTCGGTGTTCGAGGCGGAGCTGCGGGGCCGGCCGTACGTCGGCGTCCAGGTCCGCACCCACGCCGTGTCCCACGCCAAGACGACCCGGTCCTCGCCCGTCGAGTGGTTCGCGGCGCGCATGCACGAGATCCGGGCGGAGCAGCCGGACACGCGCTTCTTCCTCTCCTGCGACACCGCCGAGGCGCAGGGCCGCCTGATGCGGGAGTTCCCCGGGTCCGTCGCGCTCGACCAGAAGGGCGGGTACAACACGGTCGAGGGGGTGCGCTCCTCGATCGTGGACCTCTACCTCCTGGCCGCGGCGCAGCACCTCGTGGGCGCCTCCCACTCCAGCTTCGTCGAGATGGCGATGTTCCTGAACGGCGGGATCGTGCCCTTCGAGCGGCCGACCCAGCCGCTCGACGGACTCGTCGACCTGTCGCTGGGAGAGGTCGAGGATCCGCTCCGCCCGTCGGCACGGCTCGCCCTCGACCTCCGCTGAGCGCGCGGCGGGCGGGCCTCAGAGCCCGCCCGCGGAGGAGCGGTCGCCGTCCCGCTCCTCGTACGCCGCCCGCCGCTCCTGCACCTCGCGGATCCGGGCGATGTCGAACTTCGGGCGGCGGTGGAAGTCGTAGATGCCGTTCTGCTCCTGGAACGTGTCGGTCAGCTGCGTGAAGCAGTAGCCGAACATGAGCGGATCCTCGAGCAGCACCTCGGTGAGGCCGCGGAAGCGCGCGTGCCACTCCTCGACGCTCGCGACCCGCTCGCCGTAGCCCCAGGAGACCGCGCGCGCCGGGTCGCTCGCGTCGGCCTGCGGGCGGTCGATCTCGTCCGGGTTCCACCAGATGCCGCCGTACTCCGAGACGAAGAAGGGCTGCCCGGCGTAGGGCACGGAGATCGCGCGGCCGTCGAGGTCGTTGACGAACGGGCGGCCGTCGGCGAGGCCGGCCTGCTCGCGGCGGAAGGCGTCCGGGTCCTGCTCGTAGGAGTGCGAGTCGTAGACGTCGGCGGCGCGCACCCGGTGCGAGTAGCCGGAGGCGTCGAGGACGGGACGGCTCGGATCCGCCGCCTTCGTGGCGAGGTACATGCCGGCGGTCACGTCATCGAGCTGCGTGATGCGGTCGTGGATCGGCTGGTACGTCTCGTTCAGCGGGCACCAGCCGACGATCGACGGATGCGAGCGGTCGCGCGTGACCGCCTCGATCCACTGGGTGATGAACGACGCCGTCGGCTGCTGCGCGTCCTTGCCGAGGCCGCCGCCCGCGCCCCAGTCGCCGAACTCGCCCCACACGAGGTAGCCGAGGCGGTCGGCGTGGAAGAGGAACCGCTCCTCGAACACCTTCTGGTGCAGGCGCGCGCCGTTGAAGCCCGCGGCCATCGACAGCTCGATGTCGCGGACGAGCGCGGCGTCGTCGGGCGACGTCATGAGGGTGTCCGGCCAGTAGCCCTGGTCGAGCACGAGCCGCTGGAAGACGCGGCGGCCGTTGAGGAGCACGTCGCGGCCGTCGATCGCGATGGAGCGGAGGCCGCCGTAGGAGGCGACCTCGTCGACCACGCGGTCGTCGGCGCCCGAGGCGTCGACCAGGCGCAGCGTGATGTCGTAGAGGTGCGGGTCCTCGGGCGACCACTCGCGCACGCGATCCTCGGGGATGCGGAGCGTGACGCGCGCTCCCATGTCGCCCGCGGGGATCCGCGACCGCGTGATCTCGCCGTCAGCGTCCGCGAGCACGGCCTCGAACGCGAGGCCGGCCGTGCGGTGCGAGAGCTCGGGCGTGACGGTGAAGGAGGAGTCCGCGCGCTGCGGCTCGATGTGCACCGAGCGGATGTGCGCCTCGGGCACGGGCTCCAGCCACACCGTCTGCCAGATCCCGGTCGTGCGCGTGTAGAAGCAGGACGTGTTCTCGAACCAGGTCGCCTGCTTGCCGCGGGCCTGGGGTTCGTCGCGGGTGTCGCGGGCGCGGACCACGACGGTCAGCTCCTCCTCGTCTGCCCGCACGCCGAGATCCGCCGTGAACGACGTGAAGCCGCCGCGGTGCCGGGCGACCTCCTCGCCGCCCACCCACACGGTCGCGTCGTGGTCGACCGCGCCGAAGTGGAGGAGGACGCGGCGGCCGCTCCAACCCGCGGGGATCCGGACGGTGCGGCGGTACCAGACCGCCGTGAGGAAGTCGACGTCGCCGATGCCCGAGGCCATGGACTCCGGCGCGAACGGCACGAGGATCTCCTCCGCGAGATCCCGCTCGAGCAGCCCGCGCTCGAGGCCGCTGTCGCCGCGGTCGCGCTCGAACTGCCACGGGCCGTTGAGGTTCAGCCAGTCGGGGCGCGTGGACTGCGGGCGCGGGTGCTCGGGCTTGGGGATGGCGGGAGTCGCGGTGGCGGTAGCGGTCGCGGTGCTGTCGGTCATGATCGGGCTTCCTTCTGTCGAGACGGAGGGGAGGTGCGGTCGATGCCAGCCTGCCGCGGCGGGATGGGACGGCGCCGCACGGGAGGCGGGCGCGTCGGTCAGCGGGCGTCGCGCGCGGCTGTGGCGGGCGGGGTGGCGGCGGTCGCGGATCCCCAAGCAGGCGTGCGGATGCCGTCGGCCGCGCTCGTCCACGAGCGCAGCAGGTCGGCGACGTCGGCGCTGCGCTCGTCGGCGATGGCCTGGGCGAGCGCGTCCTCCAGCAGGTCGGCGATGACGACGCGCTCGCCGCCCCGCTCGCTGCTGCGGATCGCGCCCTCCACCATCGCGAGGCTGAGCACGTTGTGCCGCACCTCCGTCGGCGGGGTGGTGCCGGCGCGGAGGGATCCGACGAACTCCTCGAGCGACGCGGCGATGCCCTCGGGGTGCTCGGGCACGTCGAACCGGCCGCCCGGGACGTCGAGCCCGACGACGTCGTCGCCGTCCCAGTGCGCGGCGCCGCGCTCGCCGTACGCACGCCAGTCGGCGTTCCACGAGGTGGGCATGCCGGGCGTGCAGCGGCTGCCGACGTAGGCGAACCGGGCGCCAGACGCGAGCTCGAAGTCCGCGGTCGCGGCGGCGTCGCCGGCGAACCAGCTCCACGGCGGGTTCCACGAGCTGCAGCGCACGGCCACGGGCTCCTCGCCCGTCGCGTACCGCAGCTGGTCGAAGTGGTGGATGGACATGTCGACGAGCAGCGGGTGCGCCATCTGCTCGCGGAAGCCGGGCTCGTGATCCTCGTGCAGGAACTGCGCGTGCACGACCGCGAGCGGCCCGACCTGCGCGACCGCCTCGCGGAACGCGGTGAGGTGCGTGAAGTACCGGCGCGACTGGCTGACCATGAGGAGCCCGCCCGTGATGTCGGCGAGCGCGACCTGGCGGAGCGCCTCCGCGACGGTCGGCGCGAGCGGCTTCTCGCACAGCACCGGCAGGCCCGCCCGGAGCGCCTGCTCGTTCACGACGCGGTGCGCCTGCGGGACGGTGACGTTCACCACGGCCCGGGCGCCGGAGCGCGCGGCGACCTCGGCGACGGACGCGCCCACGACGATCCCGTCGAGCCCCGCGGCGAGCACGGCGGACTCCGCGAGCGGCACGTCGAGGTCGACCACGCCCACGAGCGCGGCGTGCGGGGAGTCGGCGAGCATGCGGATCCACAGCGCGCCCATGACGCCGGCACCCACCACGACGACGGGCAGGCGGTCGGATGCGGGTGCGTCAGCGGCCCCCGGTCGGCGATCGGACGTGGTCATGGTGCTCGCCTCCCGGGCACGACGGCGAGCCCGCTCCGACGATACCGGGCGTGCGCTCAGTCGCGCGGGGCGGCCGCCGTCTCGGCCTCGATGGTGGACGCGGTGGGCGGGGCCGCGTGCGCGCCGTGCCCGCCGTCCGCCGGGAGGCCGGCTGGGAGATCCGGCGCCGACGCCGACGCGTGCGGGTGCGTGCGCTCGAGCGCGGCGCCCTCGATGTCGACGTCCGGCAGGATCCGGTCGAGCCAGCGCGGCAGCCACCACGCCGAGCGGCCGAGCAGGTGCATGAGCGCGGGCATCAGCAGCATCCGCACCACGAACGCATCCAGCAGCACGCCGAACGCGAGGCCGAACCCGATGGACCGGATGATGGTCGACTCCGAGAAGACGAACCCGCCGAACACCGACACCATGATCAGCGCGGCCGCCGTGACGACCGCGCGCCCGGCTCGGAACCCCTGCACCACCGCGAGCCGTGCCTCGGCGCCGTGCACGTACGCCTCGCGCATGCCGCTCGCGAGGAACAGCTGGTAGTCCATGGCGAGCCCGAACAGGATCCCGACGAGGATCACCGGCAGGAAGCTCAGGATCGGGCCGCTGCTCTCCAGCCCGATGAGGCTCGCGCCCCAGCCGAACTGGAACACCGCGACGATGAGGCCGTAGGTCGCGAACAGCGACAGCACGAACCCGCCGGTCGCGATGAGCGGCAGGAGGATCGAGCGGAACACCACGATCAGGATCAGCAGCGACAGGCCCACGACCACGAGCAGGTAGAGCGGCAGCACCGCGGCCAGCGCCTCGGAGATGTCGATGTTGGTGGCGGCCTGGCCGGCGACGCCGAGCGAGATCCCGCCCTCGAGCTCGGGCAGCGCGCGGATGTCCTGCACGAGCTCCTCGGTGGATGCGCTGTTCGGGCCCTCCTCCGGGAGCACCTGGAACGCGAGCACGGTGCCGTCGTCGGTGTTCGCGACCGGGGCGACGGCGACTACGTCGTCGAGGTCGTGCAGCGCCTGCGCGACCTCGACCTGGGTCGCGAGGAGGTCGCCGTCGGCGACGCCCGCGGGCACGTCGGCGACCACGAGAAGCGGGCCGTTGGCGCCCTCGCCGAACTCGTCGGCGACCGTCGTGAACGCGCGCTCGCTGGTGGATCCGGCGGGCTCGCTGGATCCGTCGGGCAGCCCGAGCCGCATCGACAGGCTCGGGATCGCGATCACGAGCAGGGCGACGACCGTGCCGAGCACCGTGAGCACGGCTCGTGCGTTCGACATGGGCTTCAGGGTCTTCGCGGCCTCCTGCGGGCGGGCCGGGTCGGCGGCCGACGCGCGGGCGCGATCGCGCTTCCGCAGCACGCGCGTCCCGGCGAGGCCGAGCACCGCGGGCGTGAGCGTGATGGCGACGAGCACCGCGACGAGCACGCAGACAGCGCCGACCGTGCCCATCAGCGCGAGGAACGGCACGCCCGTGATGTTGAGCGCGAGGAGCGCGACGATCACCGTGGATCCGGCGAACACGACCGCCGTGCCCGATGTGCCGTTGGCGAGCCCGATCGACTCGCGCACGCCCGTGCCCGCGAGCATCTGCTTGCGGTGCCGGTTGACGATGAAGAGGGAGTAGTCGATGCCGACCGCGAGGCCGAGCATCACGCCCAGCACCGGGGTCACCGACGCCATGTCGACGATCCCCGAGAACGCGAGCGAGGCCGTGACGCCGACGCCCACGCCGACCACCGCGGTGACGATGGGGAGCGACGCGGCGATGACCGTGCCGAGCATCACGATGAGCACGATGGCCGCGAAGACGAGGCCGACGACCTCGCCGATGCCGAAGATCTCGGGCACGCCCTGCGCGAGGTCGGTCGCGAAGTCGACGCTCGTGCCGTCGACGGGGGAGTCCTGGAAGTGCGCGATCGCGGACTCCTTGGTCTCCTCGGAGAGCTCGAGGCGCGGATCCGTGAAGGAGACGTTGACGATGGCCGTCGAGCCGTCCGCGGAGACGACGCCGATGCCGTCCGTGAGGCCGAGGAGCGTGCGGCCGAGCTCGGCCTGCTCGGCGCCGGACTCGAGCTGCGTGCGGTTGGAGTCGACGGTCGTCTGCTGCTGCTGGAGGGCCTGGGTCTGCTGGTCGAGCTGGGCCTGCTGCGCGTCGAGCGCGGCGATCTGCGCGGCCGGCGCGCCTGCGGCCACGGCCTGCTGGCGCGCGGCGGTGAGCTGCTGCTGGCCCGCGTCGAGCTGCGCCTTCCCGGCGTCGAGCTGCTGCTGCGCGGCGTCGAGCTGCGTGCGGCCCGCGGTGATCTGCGCGTCGCCGCTGGTGAGCTGCGCGGCCTGGTCGGCGCGCTGCTGGGTGACCGCGAACGGATCCACGACGCGCGCGACGCCCGGCAGGTCGCCCGCGCTCGCCGCGAGTGCGGAGATCGCCTGCTCTTGCGCCGCGGTGAAGGCCGAGCCGTCGGTGGTGCGGTAGACGACCGTGCCCGTGCCGCCCGCGGTGTCGGGCAGCGTCTGCGCGAGCTCGTCGGTCACGGCGCCGGATGCGGTGCCCGGGATGTCGAAGCTGTTGCCGAGGGTGCCGGCGAACGCGAGGAACGAGCCGACGCCGATCCCGAGGATCACCACCCACGAGACGATCACGAGCCACGCGCGACGCGCGGCCATCGAACCGAGCCGGTACAGCACTGACGCCATGTCATCTCCCTCAGACGCTTCGACGATACGCTACGTCTCGTCTAGTTTCTGCGGCTACCCTGTGCAGGTGAACGAGCACCGAACCGGACGGGTCCGCAGCGAAGCAGCCCGCGAGGCGATCCTCGGCGCGACCGTGCGCCTCATCCACGCCGTCGGCTACGACCACCTCACGATCGAGGGCGTCGCCAAGGAGGCCGGCGTCGGCAAGCAGACGATCTACCGGTGGTGGCCGTCGCGCGGCGCGCTCATCGCCGAGTGCATGACCGAGGGCCGCCTGATGCCGGTCGAGTTCGCCGTGCCCGACACGGGCGATCTCCTCGCCGACATCGAGGGCTGGCTCACCGACGTGCTCGCCGAGATCGACGCGCCCACCGGCGGTCCGCTCGTGCGCTCGCTCGTGGCCGCCGCCGCCGAGGACGCGGCCGTGGGCGACAGCCTGAGCTCGAGCCTCGGCGTCGACCGCGACCTGTCCGAGCGCCTGGCCTCGGGGATCCGCGCGGGCCAGCTCCCCGCCGACGCGCCCGTGGAGGAGCTCGGCCAGGCGATCCTCGGCGTCATCGTGCTGCGCGTGCTCGGCCGGCAGGGCGACCACGCGGAGAGCGTGAGGCGGCTGGTGCGGTTCGTGCTGGGGGCGGGTGGGGCGAGGGGCTGACCGCAGCCGGGAGGCCTCAGGCCCCGTCGCCGCCCGGGTGCTCCGAGATCTCGGGCTCCATCCCGTTGTCTGCCAGGTACTTCAGCGCGCGCTCGATGGTGACGATCTTGCGCTTCAGCTCCTTGAGGGCAGGCGAGGACTCGTCGCTGAACTCGTCGAGCCGCTCATGCTCGCGACGGACGGCGATCTCCGTCTGGACGAGGAGATCCCACACGGCGCGGTCGGGCTCGAGTCGCTGTCGCTTCCGGAGGATCGTCGCAGCGAGCCGGGTCTGGACGACCGACTCGAGCGTCTCCGCGGCCGTCCCTGAGCTGGCGAGACCGAACGCGATCCCACCTCCGCCAGCGGACACGAGCGTCCCGGCGGTCAGCAGCCCGCCGATCATCCCGCCTGGCCCGAATGCGGCGAGGGCGCTGGTGAGCGCCGCGGCTCCGGCGAGGCCGGCTCCAGCAGCGAGAGCGAGCCCGCCCGTCGCGACGACGATCGCCGCTGCACCTGCTCCGACGGCTCCCCACTTGAGCCAGTTGACGTTGCGGCTGGCGGTCAGGGCGTCCTGAGCTTCCTTGGCCGCCTCGAACACGTCGGTGCCGTAGCGGCTCGATAGCCCCATCTCGGCCGTGAGGTCCTCCATCGCCCGCTGCCGCTTGTCCTTCGCGACGGAGATCTCGAATGGTCGGATGACGTTCTCGGTGGCCAGCACCGTCATCACCACGACCGCGTCCTCTTTCGAGAGGTGCTGGCTCGGGCTTGGCTCGGGAGCGATGGCCTGAGCGTCGGCGACGTCGAAGTCCAGTTGCGCGATGCGGGAGGCCAAGGGGCGGCCGTCGCTCTCGTTCCGCCGCTTCATCTGGTCGACGGCTGCTGCCTGCACGAGGCGCAGGGCCCCCATGAAGCGGTCGCGATCGGAGCCTTCGAGCTGGTGTGCCGTCAAGTGGCCGTATCGGAGGGCGAGGAGGGTGAGCCCCTCACTGGCGTCTAGAGGCACGTCTACGCCGCGCTCCACTCGGGCCACCTCGCGAGATAGTGAGCCGAAGAGGGCGTAGCCGATCGCGGTGGCGACTCTCTCATGGGCCAGGTAGGCCGCGGCCGCATGCGCAGGGATGCCGACCTGCCGCGTGTCGATCCGGAAGTCGATCATCCAGGGGAAGACGGACGACAAGCCCCGATGGGAGGACACCGGGTCTCCGAAGTTCCAGAAGTTGACCCACCAGCCGAGGTTCGCGGGCGGCTCCTGCAGGACATCGCGCAGCTTGTCGACGTTGACGCTCCCGTGCGCGAGCGGACTGCCGATGGTGATGAAGCCCGTCACGCGCACCTCGGCAGGGAGCCGGCGGAGGAGGTCTGCGGCGATCACGGAGCCGAGGCTGTGTCCGACGAGAACGATGTCCCGGTCAGAAGGGATGCGGGCGAGGATCAGGTTCAGCACCTGCGCGCGGATCTGGGCGTCGGTCGCGTAGTTGTGCGCCTGCGCGAATCTGCTGTTCCGCAAGACGACGTCGAATGCCGCCTCGGCGAATGGCAGCCCTGAACCCGCGTCCTCGCGTCCCAGACGGAACTCGATGGCCCCCATTCGCTGCTCGAACTCACGACGGTTCGTGCGTGCTGCCTCGCGGACCGGTTGCTTGGCGGTGAGGCCGGGCAGGCCCTGCTTCTCGTCCCACCCGCGCAGTGCATGCGCGTACTTGGGGGCGATGACCTCGACGCCGTCGAGGTCCGGATATCCGAGCTCCCGGAGACCGCGCGCGAGGTGCGCCCGCCAGGTGTCCTCCATGTCGCCATCTCCGACGCCGTGCAGGAATAGCAGGACAGGTGCGTTCGCCATGAGAGCGACTCCATTCGTCTGCGTCCCAGACGGCCGAGTGCTCGGGGATGCCTTTCGAACCTATCCAGCTGATCGGGTCGCTGGGCTCAGCGCGCTGTGCCCTTTCGGGGGGCTCACCCGTACGAATAGAACCCCTCGCCCGACTCCCTGCCGAGCTTGCCCTTGTCGAGGTACTCGCTCTTCAGGTGCGCCGCCCACGCCTGCGCGCCCGGGTCGTCGCTCGCGGCGGAGACCGCGTACGCCGTGCGCAGGCCGATGAGGTCGAAGATCTGGAACGGGCCAAGGGGAGCGCCGGTCGCGATGCGCCAGGTGGTGTCGATCGTCTTCGGGTCGGCCACTCCCGTGAGGACGAGGCCCGAGGCAGCCCCGAGCAGCGGCACGAGGAGCGAGTTGAGCACGTAGCCGGGCTGCTCCTTCTTCAGCGGGATCGGGACCATGCCGATCTCCTCCGCGAACGCGACGACCCGGTCGAACACCTCGGGCGACGTGCGCTCGGTGCCCATGATCTCGGCCGTGTTCTGCACCCACACGTGGTTCGCGAAGTGCAGGGCGAGGAAGCGGTCGGGGCGGCCGGTGGAGTCGGCGATGTCGCTCGGGAGCAGCGTCGAGGAGTTGGTGGCGAAGACCGTGCGCTCGGGGGCGGCCTCGGCGATGCGGCGGTAGACGTCCTGCTTGAGCTCGAGGCTCTCGGGGACCGCCTCGATCACGAGGTCGGCGTCGGCGACGGATGCGGACAGATCGCTCGTGAGCACGATGCCGGCGGTCGCGGCGGTCGCGGACTCCCTGGTCTCCTCGCCGGACTCGGACACGAACTGCGCGACGATCGCGTCGAGCCGTCCGCGCGCGGCCTCGAGCGCGGCGTCGTCCACGTCGTAGCTGGTCACGGTCTTGCCGTGGTTCGCGGCCTGGAACGCGATCTGCGCGCCGAGCACGCCGGCCCCGAGGACTGTGACCTTCGTGATGTCGGGCATGCGGACTCCTTCGTCGGCGGACGCGCGGTGCGGTGTGGTGCGGCGCGGGCGGGTCCCGCGTGCGGCGTCCGCTCCAGCGAATCACCGGGCGGCGTCGGTCGGACCGCGCGTGCGGCCAGCGGACATCCCGCGGCCGCCCGCCCGGCTCATCCCCGGCCGGCACTCGGTAGCGTCGAGGAGCGGATCCCTCCGCCGAGCAGGAGGACCCCATGAGCGAGACCCCGAGGCGGAACCCCCTCGAGCCCCTCGACCCCGCCGACCAGGGCGTCGAGGGCGAGCTGCGCCGCGACCGCTTCCTCGGCGACCGCGACCTCACGCGCTGGGCCACCCCGGTCGGCCGCGCGCTGGTGCGGCTCGTGCAGCGGATCGTGCGGGCGCTCGGCCCGTACGGGGCCCTCGTGATCACGCTGCTGGTGGGCCTCGCGCTCGCCGTGGGACTGTCGGCGATCGCCGGGCAGGTCTACGACAACGTGACCGACGCCGACGGGGTCGCCGGCCTCGACCGGCCGCTCCTCGCCTTCATGATCGGCGTCCGCACGCCGTGGCTGAACGACGCGGCGACCGCGTACACGGACGTCGCGGGCGTCGTCGGCATGCCGATCATCGCCGTGGTCACGATGCTGTTCCTGGCTGTGCGCCGCCGTTCATGGACCCCGGTCATCCTCGTGCTCGCGGCCGGCGGCGGATCCCTGCTGCTCACCATCGCGGGCAAGGACCTCATCGACCGCGCCCGCCCCGACCTCGCCGACGCGGTGCCGCCGTACGAGACCTCGCCGTCGTTCCCGAGCGGCCACACGCTCAACGCGGTCGTGATCGCCGGGATGCTCGCCTACCTGCTCCTCCTCCGCCAGCACCGCCGCGCGACCCGCGTGCTCTCGGTCGCGGTGGCCGTGGTCTTCGCCGTGACCATCGCCGCCACCCGCGTCTACCTCGGCCACCACTGGTTCACGGACGTGCTGGCCGCCTTCTTCCTCGGCGGCGCGTGGCTGGCGCTCGTGATCACGGCGCATCGGCTGTATCTGACGGCGCGGCGGCCGGGGGCGGTGGAGGCGGGGCCGGTCGGCTGATCCGTCCCGGGTGTGTCACGGTGGGCAGATGGACGACAGGCGCAGCTTCGAGCACGACTCCGCGGCACACCAGCGTCTGACGGGTGAGCCGTCGGCTCGTCAGATCCTCGTGCTGATCGCGGTGACCGCGTTCATGTCCGCGTCCGCCCTCGCATTCGTCGAGCTCGATTTCGTCACGCGGATCGTCCTGATGGTCGTCGTGATGCTGGTGCTCATGCTGATCGGCCGGGTCGTCATCCGCCGCAGCAACCTCCGCCGGAACCGCTAGCCCGCACGCGCCAGGGTCGCTCCGTGCGACCCTTGCCGCATGGATCTCGAGGTCGGCGCCGCGCTGACCATCCCCGCCGCCGAGCTGCGGTGGCGCTTCTCGCGGTCGTCCGGGCCCGGCGGGCAGCACGTCAACACGTCCGACAGCCGGGTGCAGCTCACGTGGAGCCCGGCCGAGTCGCTGGTGCTGAGCGATCATCAGAGGGAGCGGATCCTCGAGCGGCTCGGCCGACGCCTGGTCGCCGGCGCGATCACGGTGACGGTGTCCGAGCAGCGGTCGCAGCTCCGGAACCGGGTGGCCGCGCTCGACGCGCTCCGCGAGACCGTGGCGGATGCGCTCGCGCCGGACGCGGCGCCGCGTCGACCGACCCGTCCCACGAAGGGCTCGCAGCGCCGCCGCCTCGCGGCCAAGACCCAGCGCTCCGCCACGAAGCAGCAGCGCAAGCGGCCGACGGGCGACTGAGCGCGCGCCGGCCGACAGGCGTCAGCGGATCAAGCGGACGCCCCCACAGCCGCATTCGCCCGGTCCCACCCCAGCGCCTCGCCGATCTGCTTGATCGCCGCGAGCGAGCGCAGGTTGAAGTCCACGCCGAGCTGGTTGGGGATCGTGACGAGGAGGGTGTCGGCCGCGGCGATCGCCTGGTCGGCGCCCAGCTCCTCGATGAGGCGCTCCGGGCTGCCGATGTAGGAGCGGCCGAAGCGCCACTTCTCGCCGCCGACCTCGCCGACCTGGTCCTTGCCCTCGATCTGCGAGCGGACGCCGAAGTACATCTCCGACTCGTCGTCCACGATCGGGATGATGCTGCGGCTGACGCTCACGCGCGGCTCCCACGCGTGCCCGGCGGCGGCCCAGCCGTCGCGGAACAGCTGGATCTGCTCGGCCTGGAGCACGTCGAGCGGCACGCCGGTGTCCTCCGAGAGGAGCGTCGACGACATGAGGTTCATGCCCTGCTCGGCCGCCCACTGGCCGGTGGCGCGCGTGCCGGCGCCCCACCAGATCCGCTCGCGGAGGCCCGGCGACTGCGGCGTGATCGCGACGCCGCCGGCGATCATGCCGCGCTGCGGGGCCGCGGTCGCGAACTCCTCGCCCTCGAGCGCGCGGAGGAAGAGGCCGGTGTGACGGCGGGCCATGTCGGCGTCGGTCTCGCCGTCGCGCGGCACGTAGCCGAACGACTCGTAGCCGGCCTCGACCTGCTCGGGCGATCCGCGGCTGATGCCGAGCTGCACCCGGCGGTTGGAGATGAGGTCGGTCATGGCCGCCTCCTCCGCCATGTAGAGGGGGTTCTCGTAGCGCATGTCGACGACGCCGGTGCCGATCTCGATCCGGCTGGTGCGGCTCGCGATGGCGGCCAGCAGCGGGAACGGCGACGCCTGCTGCGGCGCGAAGTGGTGCACGCGGAAGTACGCGCCGTCGATGCCGATCTCCTCGGCCGCGACCGCGAGGTCGATCGACTGGAGCAGCGAGTCCTGGGCGGTGCGCACGCGGGATCCGCGCACGTCCTGCCAGTGGTTGAACGACAGGAAGCCGATCTTGGTGGCCATGGGGCGCTCCTCGGTGCTCGACGGCGGCGGCATCCGGGTGGATGCGTCTGCATGGAGTCGAACCGCGGCGGGGCGGTCCCCTATTCCCAATAAGAGGGCACAGTGCCTCCTCGTGTGTTTCAGAGTGGCCACAAGTCGGCTCAACCACAGCCGCTTGGCCAAACGCAGTGGACACCTGGGTATCGATGCTACGCGTAAGCCCCTACTATCAAGCTATGACTCAGCCCTTACAAGTCGCCAAGACGGCCTATTCAGTGCTCGATTTCCTTGAGTGGCAACGGCAAGGGACACTAAACCTTCGACCCTTTTATCAGCGAAGGTCGGTTTGGAACCCTCGGGTCAAAAGTCTACTCATGGATTCTATTCTCAAAGGATATCCGTTACCTTTGATTTTTCTTCATCGGCGCCTCGACATTGCATCTGCCAGTAATATCCGGCAGGTTGTCGACGGGCAACAGAGGTTGCGTACTATTCTTTCCTTTATTGACCCTGACTCAATCGACGACTTTGACGAGTGGGACGATTTTCGCATTCTCCGCTCTCATAATCGCGATTTCGCCGGCATGTCATTTGCAGATTTGCCGGACGAGGCGCAGGAAACAATCTTGCAAACTAGTCTCTCCGTAAACGTGCTTCCCACGGACATTCCTGATGTTACTATCCTTCAGATTTTTCAACGCATGAACACCACCGGGCTGCGCCTTAAGGACCAGGAAGTCCGGAACGGAACCTTCTTTGGCGAGTTCAAAGACTCCGCGTATGCTCTTGCATACGAACAAAGTCAACGGTGGACGCGCTGGGGCCTGTTCGAAAGGCAGGACGTCGGTCAAATGTCTGAAGTGGAGTTTGCAAGCGAGCTCATGGGAGCCTTGTTGAGAGGCGTCGCTGGTCGGTCCTCGACGCAGATAACTGCCCTGTACCGAGATTTTGACGACAGCTTTGAAGAGCGCGATCGAGTGGCAGCTGATTTCCGGCAGGCTTTTGAGCTCCTGGCGCCCGTGTATGAGGACCGGCTCGGGGAGCCACTACCTCCGCGATTCCGTTCAACCTCGTGGTTCTACGCACTCTTTGCCATAGCTGCAAACTTGCCCGATGAAGGTGCTGATCCCCGGAATGATTATTCGGGCGGGCTGCCGCCGACGCGTGATGCCGTTAGAAGGGTTACCTCGAGTGAAATCGCAGAGGCTCTTGTTGAGGTTAACCGACTTGTTTCCACCAAGGGTGCGCTTCCCGACGACTTATCAGAAGGCTTGCGTCGACAGACGACGCACAAGGCAAGCAGGCTTCAGAGGATCCGCCTGATTCGGTCGGTTTTGTAAATTATGACTGCCGGGCTGGCCCTAGCTGAGAGCCTTTCGGACGCACTCGCGCCGCTCAAAGAATCTGTCATTGACGCGGAGGCGGCATTCTTGGCAAAAAACCTTAAAGCCTCTACGCGAGACGACGTTGTCGAACTGGCGCTGGTTCGTGCCATGGGGCTTTTTGAGGAATACATCGGATCGCTCTTCGTGTTGGCGTTACTGTCGCAATTAGGACCGGAAGTTAGCCCTCGAGTTAAGGCGCGGACGGAAGAAGAGGCCATCTTACTAATTGCAGGCGTCGATGGCTCTGATGGCACGCGTTATATCTCGTGGATGCCGTTCAAGGATAAAGGTATTCCTAGGGCCAAGCGGTTGCTTACAAATATGCAGCCTTTTGGTCGACTCTCTAATCGCGAGTCAGAGCGAAACGAGTTAAAAAGCCTCACGACTATTAGAAATAGAGTAGCGCACGATAGTCCGGTTGCACGTGGATTGTATGAAGAGTTGGCTCGGAGTAAGGGCTATCCAACTTCTCGGGCGGCGGATTATCTTACGAGTATCCGCGGTGCCGACTCGGAGATTCTATTGGCTATCGTCAAGATAGAGTCTATTGCGAGGGGACTTGCTGAGCCGACGGAGCAAGGATCCTCCGCGTATCTTTCATCAGAAGATCCGTATAGTGCAGCGGCGTTGGCGCCGCCGGGTCAGTATGAATGTACACGCTTTACTCATACGAAGGCCGCCAGTGAATACGGACAGTTGGGGACGTGCAGGGAGTGCCCTCATCCGGTGAGGTGCCCGCACTGCGGCACTCGGGAGAAGCTTCAGTCAACATGGCGTCGCGTCGCGTAGGGCTTTCATCGGGCTGTTTTATCTAATATCGCTATACATGGTGCTTGCGCAAATCGGTTGAACGACTCGCCACACGCTGATGTGAGGAGCACTTTCCGTGGCCCCGTCCGGAGGCGCGTAGCTTCAAGTAGTATTCAGGGAATACCGTGCGGTACCCGTGCCGAAAGCCTAGGCAAGGTGGCGGTTTCGGCCTACGCTCCGGGCATGCACCGCATCTTCACGACGCCGTTCGCCGCGGTGTACCCGCTCTACGTGAAGAAGGTCGAGCGCAAGGGGCACACGCAGGCGGAGGTCGACCAGGTGATCACCTGGCTCACCGGCTTCGACCAGGCCGAGCTCCAGCGGCACCTCGACGCGGAGACCACCTTCGAGGGCTTCTTCGCCGCCGCCCGCCTCAACCCGCTCGCCGTCCAGGTGCGCGGCGTGATCTGCGGCGTCCGCATCGAGGAGATCGAGGACCCGCTGATGAAGCAGATCCGCATCCTCGACCGGCTCGTCGACGAGGTCGCTCGCGGTCGGCCGATGGCGAAGGTGCTGCGCAGCTGATGACGTTGGCGCGTGATCAGTAATGGTCGCGCGCTTGCAAGATCACGATGTGCGCATCGGTGACCAGGTACACGAGGCGATTCGCTTCGTCGATCCGCCGCGACCACGCCCCCGAGAGGATGTGCTTGAGGGGCTCCGGTTTGCCCGGTCCGGTGAACGGGTCGCGCATCACATCGCGGATGAGCGCGTTGATCCGCTTGAGGGTCTTGCGATCCTGGCTCTGCCAGTACGTGTAGTCCTCCCAGCCGTCGGCATCGAAGGCGAGCTGGCGGCTCAATCCTCGATCAGCTCGCGCGTCTCGAACTCGCCACGCCGTGCCCGCTCGAGGGCGCCGAGCAGTCGCTGCGCTCCCTTGGCGTTCCGGAGCAGGTAGGCCGTCTCCGTCATGGCGTCGAAGTCGTCCTTCGAGATCAGGACGGCGTTGCCGTGCTTGGAGACGACCTCGACCGGGGAGTGGTCATCATTGACCTGCTGGATGAGGCCGAACAGGTTCCGACGGGCATCGGACGCGGTGATGGCGGACATACTGGACTCCTTGGGGTGGTACCAGAAAGCGTACCACTCGGGCGTCGGCTCAGGAGGAAGTGACTGGGCGGCTAGTCGATCCGCACAGCGTCCGCGAGCGCCGCGGCCGGCAGCACCGCGCTCGCGTGCAGCACCTCGATCCCGAGCAGACGACCATCGGCGTCGAAGTCGAGGGCGACATCGCCGCGGTCTCCGGGCGTCGCGATCGCGGGGATGGTCGTGGTCGCCTCGCCGTCGCCGATCGGCCCGGCGAGCGCGATGTACGCGGCGTCCGCGACCGCGTCGTAGGTCACGCGCATCACGCGCGCTCCGCCATCACCCGGCGGAACGCGTCGAGGGTCTCGCGCAGCACCTCGGCGAGGTCGGTCGTTCCGCCGCCGTCGGCGAGCCACCGGCCGATGGAGACGCCGAACACGGTCGCGGTGGCGTGGGCGACGAGCACGGCGGTGAGCGGATCCGACCCACGCTCCACGAAGCCCGCGCGCACGGCCTCCTGCATCGCCTGGACCTTGCGCATCTCGCGCTCCTGCAGCCCGGCGTCGTCGCCGATGATGCGCTTGCGGGCGAGCAGGGTGTCGCGCCCCTCCGCGAACTGCGAGGCGACGACCTCCGGGAAGCCGTCCTCGACGACCTGCAGCGGCGAGCGGTCGGCGGGCGCCTCGCGGATGATGCGCGTGACGAGCGCGGGCAGCTCGTCCTCCTCCGCGAACAGCACCTCGCGCTTGTCGGCGAAGTGGCGGAAGAAGGTGCGGGTCGTGAGGCCGGCGCGGGCGGTGATCTCGGGCACGGTCGTCTCCGCGAAGCCCTGCTCGCCGAACAGCTCGAGGGCGGCGGCGGCCAGGCGCTCGCGCGTGTCCGGCTGCCATCTGCTCATGCGTCGATCCTAGGTGATGACACGACGTGTCATCGGTGTGTATGGTGATGACACGCGATGTCATCAGGCGGAGCGCACCCCTCGATCGGAGATCCGCCATGACCACCGAGACCGCCGCCTGGCTCGCCTCGTCCGCCGCCGACCTCACCGTCGGATCCGCGCCGCGCACCGCACCCCGCGAGGGCGAGGTCGCCATCCGCGTGCGCGCCGTCGCGATCAACCCGCTCGACACCATGAAGCAGCACATGGGCGACCTCATGTACCGCTGGCTCCCGCACCCCGCGGTGCTCGGCGAGGACGTCGCGGGCGTCGTCGAGGAGGTGGGGCCCGGCATCACGCGCTTCGCCGTCGGCGACCGGGTCGTCGCGTACGCGGTCGGCATGGAGAAGGGGCGGCGGCATGCGCCCGAGGGCGGGTTCCAGACGCGGGCGATCGTGCGCACCGACCTGGCGGCGCCGATGCCCGACGCGATGCGCTTCGAGGACGCCGCCGTCCTCCCGCTCGGCATCTCCACCGCCGCCTCCGGTCTGTTCGGCGCCGGCCAGCTCGGTCTCCGCATGCCCGACGCGACCACGCCGCCGACCGGGGAGACCGTGGTGGTGTGGGGCGGATCCACGAGCGTCGGCATGAACGCGATCCAGCTCGCGGTCGCGGCCGGGTACGACGTCGTCACGACCGCCTCACCGCGCAACCACGAGCTCGTGCGCTCGCTCGGCGCGAGCCGCGCGTTCGACTACCGGAGCCCGACGGCGGTGCGGGACATCACGCAGCACCTGGCCGGCCGACGCGTGGCGGGCGTGCTCGCCATCGGCACGGGATCCGGCGGCCCGGCCGTCGACATCGCCATCGCGACGGGCGCGACGCGGGTCAGCATGGCGAGCCCGCCGGTGTCGTTCGAGACCCTGCCGCGCGGTGGCCGGATCGGCCTGCCGCTCGTGCGCCTCGGGATCCGCATGGGCACCGCGACCCCGGCCCTGATGATCCGCGCGCGCGCCAGGGGCATCCGCGCGACCTTCATCTGGGGCAGCGCCCTCATGCACGACGAGGTCGGCCCGATGCTCTGGGAGCGCTTCCTGCCGGCCGCGCTCGCCGAGGGCCGCTACGTCGCGGCGCCGGCGGCCGAGGTCGTCGGATCCGGGCTCGAGGCGATCCAGCCCGCGATGGACCGGCTGCGCCAGGGCGTCTCGGCGCGGAAGCTCGTGGTCGCGCTCTAGGCCGCCTCGAGGGGAGCGGACCGTGAGCCCGAAGCCGCGGTCGGTGTCATTGCCGCGGCAGGAGGGCGCTCAGCACCCAGGATCCCTCGACCTCCTCAGCCCTGAGGCTGCCGCCCAGGAGGGTGACGCGCTCGCGCATCCGATGCACCCCGTACCCGGACGACGGGATGGGGCTCACGGTGGAGGCCGACGGCATCGTGCTGGAGACCGTCACCGTCACGTCGTCCTGGCCCGAGGCGAAGCCCACGAACACCTCCGGGCGGGACGCCGCGTGCTTGGCGATGTTGGTGGCCGCCTCTCGGAGCAGGCGGACGATCGTCCGCTCGATGGCGCTCGACACGTCCACGCCGTCGAGCGGCCCGACGGTGACGCGCGCTCCGAGGGCCTCGAGGTCGCGGCGGATGGTGTCGACGGCTCCGACGATGGTGTCCTCGTCTCCGTCCCGGTCGCCGATCGTCGTGCTCCGATCGTCCCGCACGATCCGCAGCACGCGCCGGATGTCCGCGAGCGCCTGGTCGGCGCTGTCCCGGATGGCGACGATGGACTGCGCCCGGAGCGCGGGGTCGTCGACCCGCTCCAGCACGCGCACGTGCATGGCCACGAGGGTCACGTCGTGGGCGATGATGTCGTGCAGCTCGTCGGCGATGCGCTGCCGCTCGGACTCGAGCTCCGCGTCGCGCGCCCGCTCGAGGTCCACGAGGTCGACCGCGAGTCCCCGCTCGCGCCGGAGCGAGGACCGCAGGCTCCATCCCACGAGCGCCGCCAGCGCGCCGATGAGGAGCACGACGGGTACCGCGGAGGGTGTGAGGTCCTCGGCGGTCGACCAGTGGAGCACGACGACGCCCGTCGCGGCCGCCGCGTAGAACGCGACGAACCAGAGGGGGCTCGTGTAGACGACCAGCCCCGCCGCGACGACGAGGTAGACGGAGAGCCCGCCGCCCTGGCCCCCCGCGGTCTCCAGCAGCGCTGCCAGGAGCAGGGAGACGGCGGCGGCGGACGGGGACCACGCGAAGAGGGCCAGGGCCGCCGTCGGCGCCTCCTGCGCCACGAGCTCCCGCCAGGACGACGCCGGATCCGCGACGAAGCCCACGAGGTCGAAGACCAGCACGAGCGCGATCAGCACCAGGAGCGCGATGCGCGCACGCGGGGGCATGCTCGAGAAGCCGGCGTCGCGCCCGTGCCATGTCTGGGGGAGCGCGGTCATCCATCGGCGGAGGCGTCCGGCTCTCGTCACCCGTCCATCATGAGGGGTCGACGTCGCCTCACTTGCAGATCTTGAGGACCTTGCACGCCTCGTCCCAGAAGTTCGACGGTCGGATGAACCCCATCAGCGTGAGCAGTGCCTGCATCTTCGTCCTCTCGTTCGTGCGCATGTCCATGGGTCAGGAGAACACTCGCGGCGCGGACCCCGTCGGCGATGCATCCGAACGTCGCGTTCGGCGCGACTTCCGTATGGTCATCGGCCGCGGGTCGACCCGTAGGCTCGCGACATGGAACCCATCCGCGTCCTCATCGCCGATGACGAGGCTCTTGTGCGCCATGCGCTCCGGATCTTCGTCGCCTCGGATCCGGGCATGACGGTCGTCGGCGAGGCCGGAGACGGTGTCCTCGCGGTGCGTGCCGCGGAGGAGCTGCGGCCGGACGTGGTCCTGATGGACCTGCAGATGCCGCGCATGGGCGGGATGGAGGCGACCCGGCGGATCACGGCGGCGCTGCCCGACACGCGCGTGCTCGCCGTGACCACGTTCTCCTCGGAGCGCCACGTGGTGCCCGCGCTCCGCGCTGGCGCATCCGGCTACCTCGTGAAGGACAGCGAACCGGATGACATCCTGCACGCCATCCGCGAGGTGCGGGCGGGTCGGTCCGTCATGTCGCCGCGGATCACGCGCGACCTGCTCCTCTCCCTCCGGGACGACCCGGAGGCCGGCCAGGCGGCGGCTTCGGCCGATGCGCCGTTGACGACGCGGGAGCACACGATCGTCCGCCTCATCGGACGGGGCATGTCGAACGCCGAGATCGCCCGCGAGCTGCACCTCTCCGAGCCGACCATCAAGGCCAACCTCAGCCGGGTGATGGGCAAGTGGGACGTGCGGGATCGCGTGCAGGTGCTCATCCACGCCGTGCGCCATGGCGTCGTCGACCTCTCCCACTACGAGCCCGAGCCGTCGGGCCGAGCCAGATGACCCCGGCCGGTGGGAAGCCCGGCGACCTCCTCACCGTCCCCGACCGGGCCGCGTGGCGCGCCTGGCTCGACGCCAACGAGGAGGCGTCGGACGGCGTGTGGCTGGTGCTCGCGAAGAGCGGGCGCAGTCCTGCGTCCGTCCTTCGCGACGAATGTGCGCTGGAGCCCCGCGCGATCGCCGCGGTCCGCTAGCTTCCTCCACGTCGTTGAGTTCCTGCGGCGTGATCCCCCGCCCGCGGGGAGTGAGGCATCGCCATGCGGAGACCGCTGACCCTGCTCGTCCTTCCCGGCTTGCTCCTCATGGGGGCCGTCACGTCCGCCGTCCCGGCCGACTCGGCGCTGGCGGCGACGGCTCCGTACACGGTCGTCCGGTCGTCGCCCGCGGGGGCGAAGGCCGTGCACGAGATCACGGCGGTCCTCATCGCCCCGGCCGGGATCACGCGGGACTTCTCCCGGGACGACGCGATCACCACGATCCAGGACGCGTCCGCGTACTGGTCGCACGAGACGAACGGCTTCGTGCGGTTCGACGCGGCCTCGGTGACCGACTGGATCCAGCCGGACGACCCGAGCATCCGCTGCGACGACCCTGTCGCCGTCGTCACCTACGCGCTCGCGCAGTCGGGCTGGAAGCCGGGCCCCGACAAGGACCTCGTCGTGTTCGTCCCCGGCGGGTTCCAATGCGGGGACTTCTCCGCCGGCGACCAGGGAGTCGACATCGACGCCGGCGGGACGGCGTACCTCACGGACATCGCTCCGGCTGCCCTGACCCACGAGCTCGGGCACAACCTGTCCCTGCACCACGCCTCCGGGGTGCGGTGCACCACCGGCTGGGACTTCGACGCCTCGAACGGGCTGCCGTCCTCCTGCAGCCGCGACGAGTACGGGAACACCACGGACCTGATGGGCTCCTCGTACTCCTACTACCCGGCGTCCGCCCCCTCGCTCGACCGGCTCGGGCAGCTCTCGCGTCGCGCCGTCCCCACCTGCGGCGCGACGCGACGCATCCCCATCCAGACCATGAGCGCGGGCTTCGACGCGCAGCGCGTCATCTCGTGGACGGATCCGATGCGCCCGTCGGTCCGGTACTACGTGCAGTACGCCGACGTGGTCGACCAGTCCGAGTACGACACGCTGTGGAGCTCCCCCTTCAAGGTCGCGCGACCGTCCGGCGTGCAGATCCTGCGCACCGATCCGACCGTTGCGGACGCGGGGTCGATCCTCATCCGCCCCGGGGACACGAGCGTGAGCGACGAGCTCGTGCGGCCCGGCGAGAAGGTGGCGCTCGCCGACGGCA
Organism: Clavibacter quasicaliforniensis; assembly: GCF_051201715.1. Classification (NCBI taxonomy): domain Bacteria; kingdom Bacillati; phylum Actinomycetota; class Actinomycetes; order Micrococcales; family Microbacteriaceae; genus Clavibacter; species Clavibacter quasicaliforniensis. Next base: position 160,836 of record NZ_CP139624.1, read on the forward strand.
TGTCCGTCTCGGTGGCCGCGATGGACGAGACCGCGCACACCGCCAGCGTCGACGTCACGGTGCCCTGCGCCGCGCGACAGGGGGAGGCGACCTCCGCCGTGCCATCCGCTCTCGGCCAGATGGCCCCGATGGCAGGGGCTGCCGCGATGCAGATGACGGCCGATGGCCCGATGGTGATGGTGGGCGACGGCGCCATGACGATGACCGCCGGCGGCATGATGGAGATGCCCACGCGGTAGACCACGGGGTCCGTCCGTAGCATCGGATCCATGCCCGCCGCCGCGCACGACTTCCTCACCATCCCCGACCGGGCCGCGTGGCGTGCCTGGCTCGACCGGCACGAGGAGGCGTCCGACGGCGTGTGGCTGGTGCTCGCGAAGAAGGGCACGACGGATCCGACCTCGCTCACCTACGCGGAGGCGCTCGACGAGGCGCTGTGCAGCGGGTGGATCGACGGGCAGACCGCGAGCATCGACGATCGGATCTTCCGGCGCCGCTTCACCCCGCGGCGGAAGGCGTCGCTGTGGTCGGAGCGCAACATCGGACTGGTGGCGACGCTCACCGCGGAGGGGCGGATGCGTCCGGCCGGGATCCGCGAGGTGGAGCGCGCGCAGGCCGACGGCCGCTGGGAGCGCGCCTACGCCGGCCAGGCGTCGGCGGCCGAGCCCGAGGACCTGCTGGCCGCGCTCGCCGCGTCGCCCGCCGCGGCGGACGCCTTCGCGACGCTGTCCAAGGTCAACCGCTACGCCGTGATCCACCGGGTGTCGACGGCGCCGAACGCGACCGTCCGCGGGAACCGGCTCGCGAAGCTCGTCGCGATGCTCGAGCGCGGGGAGACGCCGCACCCGCAGTGAGCGCGGCGACGGATCAGGAGCGGGCGGCGAACCAGTCGCGCGCGAGCACCGACATGACGACCTCGTCGTGGAACGTCCCGTCGTGGAAGACCGTCTCGCGGAGCACGCCCTCCTCGACGAAGCCGACCTTCCGGTAGGTCGCGCGGGCCCGGGCGTTGTAGGCGAAGACGTGCAGCTGGATCCGGTTCAGCCCCATCTCGCGGAATCCGTAGTCGACGAGGGTGCGCACGGCGTCGGTGCCGTAGCCGGAGCCCGTGTGCTCGGATCCGATCATCACGGTGAGCGTGGCCGCGCGCGTGAGGAGCTTCGCGCCGAAGAGCGTCACGTGGCCGACGAGGCGGCCGGAGATCCGGTCGGTGACGCAGAAGCCGACGTCGCCCGCCGGCTCGCTGCCGCTCCACTTGCGGAACATCTCGGCGACGTCGCCCTCGGGTCGCGGCCGCACCGTGAGCTGCTGGAGCACCGCCCATTCCGGATCCCGCCACCAGCGGACCAGGTCGGGGAGGTCGGCGTCCTCGAGCGCGCGCAGGCGAATGCGCTCCCCCTGCAGGATCCCCGCGCCGTACCGCTGCGGGTCGCCTGAGTCCGTCCATGTCATGCGGCCATGGTGCCAGGGCAGGTCGCGCCGCCGTCAGTGCCCGAGCTCGATGAGCAGCACGCCGCCGATGATGAGGGCGATGCCCGCGAGCATCGTGCGCGTCAGCGGGTCCCGGAAGAGAACGCGGCCGAGGATCGCCGTGAGGGCCACACCCGTGGCAGCCCAGATCCCGTAGGCGACGCCGATGGGGAGGCCTAGCGAGAGCGCGCCGGCGAGCATCGAGAACGCGGTCACGTAGCCGACCGCGACCACCGTGTACCAGCGCTTCCGGCCGTCGGTCGCGAGCTTGAGGGAGATGGTCGCGGCGACCTCGGTGACGATGGCGATCGCGAGCAGCAGCCAGGCCATCAGCGGGCCTCGCCGGTCGGGGTCACGTGGGCGGGCGCGGCTGCCTCGGCGGCGGTCGCGCTGGCGGCGGCGGCCGCGCGGGCCGCGTGCGCGCGCTGCGAGCCGAGCTCGACGAGCAGGACACCCCCGACGATGAGCACGAGGCCGAGGATCATCAAGCCGGTGAGGGGTTGCCCGAACAGCGCCGTCGCGCCGACCGCGGTGAGCGCGACGCCGGACGCGCCCCAGATCCCGTAGGCGACGCCGACGGCCATGCCGGCCTTCAGCACGCGGGTGAGGAACCAGAACGCGGTGAGGTACCCGGCGACGACGAGCGCGTACCAGCCGGGCACGTCGACCGCGGCCTGCAGGGCGAGGGCGGCGGCCACCTCGGAGACGATGGCGGCGCCGAGGAGGAGCCACCTCACGAGGCGGCCCTGCGGGAGCGGATGCGGGGGCGAGAGGTCATGGGGAGACGGTATCGCTAGATTCGGCCAGGCGGCCCAATCGGAGGCTCCGCGCAGGTCGCTCCGAGCCGATGCGCAGGGGCGGGCCCGGCGTCGGTGTCAGGCGCCCGGCAGCGTGAGCGTCAGGATCCCGTCGCGCACCTCGACCGTCGTGCCGCGGTGGTCGCGCACGCGCGGGAGCCCGACGGTCGCGTCGCTCGCGTGGTCGCCGACGACGACCACGCGCATGCCCGCGGCGAGGCCCGCGCGGATCCCGGCCTCGGCGTCCTCGTAGACGATCGCGTCCGCGGGGTCGACGCCCAGGCGCTCTGCCGCGAGCAAGTAGCCGTCCGGATGCGGCTTGCCGTTCGCGACGTCCTCGGCGGTGACGAGCAGGTCGGGCACGCGGACGCCGGCACCGGTGAGGCGGGCGCGCGCGAGCTCGCGGCCGGCGCTCGTGACGAGGGCGTGGGATCCGGCCGGCAGCGCGGCGACGAGGTCGCAGGCGCCGGGGATCTCGACGGTCGCGGGGCTGCCGTCGAGCTCGAGCCGGTCGAGCTCGGCGAGCAGGGCGGGCACGTCGCTGCCCTCGGGCGCGAACCGGGCGATGCTGTCGGCGGCGCGCACGCCGTGGATCCGCCGCAGGAGATCCGCCGGATCGTGGCCGAAGCGCACGGCGAGCGTCGTCCAGATCTCCTCGACGAGCGCGGTCGAGTCGACGAGCGTCCCGTCCATGTCGAGGAGGAGCGCGCGGGCGGTGAGCGGGACGGGGGAGGACATGCGACCAGTCTCCCGGACGGGCGGCGGCCGGGCGATGCCGCGTCGGCCACGATGGAGGGGAGGCCGCGATCCGACGCGGGACGGACGGAGGCGGACCATGGGTGATGCGATCGAGAAGGCGCTTGCCGTCGTGAGCGTCGTCGGCCTCGTCGGCTTGATGATCAGCTTCATCCGCATGGCGGCGCACGGGATGGTCGACAACCGCCGGCCGACGCGGTCCATGCTCGTGACCGGCTTCACGTGCGCCGTGGTGGGCTGGGGCGCCATGCTGATCCGCCTCGCCGTCTTCTAGGGTCGAGCTCCGCTGTCCCCTCCCCGCCCGCACCGGTTACGGCTCCCGCCGGGCCCGGCCGACCGCCGCGGGCCGCCCGTAGCCTGGGGGCATGGCGGGATCCACCGGGCGCGGGCGCGCATCGCACCATGTCGTCATCGGCGCGGGGCTCGCGGGGGCGGCCACCGCCTGGCAGCTCGCGAGCCGCGGGCACGAGGTCACGGTGCTGGAGCGCGACCGGCCGGCGGGCATGCTCGGCAGCTCTCACGGATCCGCGCGCATCCTCCGCTACGCCTACGACGACCCCTTCTATGTGCGGCTGATGCGCGACGCCCGCGTGCTCTGGGACCGCCTCGAGCGCACGACGGACGCGCGGCTCGTGACCCCGACCGGATCCGTCGACTCCGGCCTCGTGCGCCGCCCCGCCGAGCTCGCGCGCGTGCTGGAGCGCGTCGGCATCGAGCACGAGCTGATGACCGCGCGCGAGGCCGAGGGGCGCTGGCCCGAGATGTCCTTCGACTCCGACGTGCTGTTCCACCCTGCCGCGGGCGTCGTCGACGCCGAGACCGCGGTGCGCACGATGCTCGACCTCGCCGTCGCGCAGGGCGCCGTCGTGCACGAGGGCTGGGAGGTCGCGTCCGTCGAGCGGGTCGGCGCGGGCTTCGCCGTGACCTCCGACGACGGCCGCCGGGTCGAGGGCGACAGCGTGATCGTGGGCGCAGGCGCCTGGCTGCCCGAGCTGCTCGGTGGCGCGCTGCCGCTGCCGCGTGCCGCGCTCGACCGCATCCCGCCGCTGCGCGTGCGGCAGGAGCAGGTGTTCCACTTCGCCTACATGGACGGCCCGCCCGCCCGATCCGTGCCGACCTCCATCCACATGGACGAGCGCATGCAGGTCTACGCGCTCCCCGGCGGCCGCGACGCCGACCACCGCGGCCACAAGGTCGCCGAGTTCGACGGCGGGCGCGTGATCCCGTCGGCCGCGCACCAGGACGGCGTCGTGGATCCGGCCAACCGCGCCCGCGTCGTCGACTGGGTGCGCCGGAACCTGCCGGGCGTCGAGCCCGTGCCGTACGCGGAGGCGACCTGCCTGTTCACGAGCACGCCCACCGAGGACTTCGTGATCGACCGGGTCGACGGGATCACGATCGTCTCGCCCTGCTCCGGCCACGGCGCCAAGTTCGCGCCGCTCATCGGCAGCCTCGCGGCGGACGCGGCGACCGGCGAGCGCGTGGAGCCGCGGTTCGCGCTCGCGCCCTGAGGGGCTGAGCCTCCGATGGCCGCCCGCGCGGTGAGCGTCAGACCTTCTGCGCTCGCCCGCGGCCACCGGTGCGCACGCGGGTCCGGCCCGGCTCCCGCGGTGCCGTGCGCTCGGCCGCCCGCTCCCGATCCGCCGCCAGCCGCGCCAGCTCGGCGCGCAGCTCGCCGACCCGGTCGTCACGCCCCTCCTCGGGGAACGCGCCCGGCAGCAGCTGCGGGGTGAGCCGCGCGCGCACGATCTGCTCGAGCGCCGAGTCGCGCGCGATGACCAGCACCTCGCGGAGCGCCTCCGGGTCGCGCGACAGGGCGCCGAGCCGCTCGACGATCTCCTCCGCGATCTCGGCGCGCAGCCGGAGACCGGGTACGTCGCCCTCGCGGTAGTCGTCGGGCCGGCGTCCCTTGCCGTCGCGCAGCGCCGCGCGGTCGCGGGCCATGCGCAGCCGCTCGGCCTCGCCGCGCTTCTCGCCGATGAGCTCGGCCAGCTCGCCGCGGAGCGCCTCGATGAGCGACTCCTCGTCGTAGGGGCGGCGCTCCCGGAGCGTGCGCAGGATGATCAGGTTGACCATCTGGATCCGGAGCGCGACGCCCACGAGCAGCAGCGCCTCCTCGACGAGCACCTCCCTCTGCGCCGGATCCGCGGCGACGCGGGCGGCCACGGACGGCGGCGGGGCGCCGGGCTTGGAGGACTTCGCGGGGCGGAGGCGGGGCCGGGGCATGACGTCCTCCCGGTCCGCTCGCTCCACAGGCGAGGTGCTCCCAGGTTACGCGGAACGGCCGACGTCGGGGCGGGTGGCGCCCCCATCCCCGTGCCGCTCCGGGGCCATCACCAGTGGTCGCCGCCGAGCCGGTCTCAGCCCATCGTGCGCCGCAGGAACGCGAGCGTGCCGAGCTCGTCGTCGATGCCGCCCCCGTCGTGGCCGTTGTACTCCCACTCGACGATCTCCTTCTCGCCGGCGTAGGAGTTGAAGGCGCCGTAGACGGTGGAGGGCGGGCAGGTCGCGTCCATGAGCCCGACCGAGAAGCGGGCCGGCGCGGTGGCACGGCGCGAGAACGCGACGCCGTCGAAGTACCGCAGCACGGCGTGCACGTCCTCGCCGCGGCCCCGGTGCGTCTTCAGGTAGTCCACGACCTCGTGGTACGGGTACGCGTCGGTGATGTGGGTGGCGCGCTCGATGTCGCAGAGGAACGGCACGTAGGCGGAGACCGCGGCGACGTCGTCGCGCAGCCCGGCGACCGCGAGGGCCATGCCGCCGCCCTGGCTGCCGCCCTGCACGGCGATGCGCGACGGATCCACGACGTCGAGCGACCGCGCCACGTCGACCGCGCGCACCGCGTCGGTGAAGAGGCGGCGGTAGTAGTAGGTGTCGCGGGACGCGATGCCGCGGGTCATGAAGCCGGGGATCGCGGGTCCGGCCTCGCCGTGGTCAGCCGTGTCGCCCGCGCTCCAGTACGAGCCCTGGCCGCGGGTGTCCATCTGCAGGTGCGCGAAGCCGGCAGCCGCGTAGATCAGCGTCTCCTCGGCGCGTCCGCGACCGCCGCCGTAGCCGACGTACGAGACCACCGTGGGCAGCGGGCCGGTCGCGCCCGCGGGGGTGCGGAGCCAGGCGCGCACGTCGGTGCCGCCGGATCCCGCGAAGGTCACGTCCTGCACGTCGACGAGCGCGAGGTCGGTCTCGACCGGCGCGAGCCGCACGTCGAGGTCGTGCTGCGCGGCCTCGGCGAGGGTGTCGGCCCAGAAGGCGTCGAAGTCGTCCGGGTCGACGTGGCTGCTGACGTGCGCGCGGGCGGCGTCGACGGGTTCGATGAGCATGGGTCCTCCGGGCGTTCGGCGGTGGGCGGGTCGGCGTCCGCGTGCCGTCGGGCCGCGTCGCCTCGCTCATCATGCCCCGGTCAGCGGAAGAGCGGCTCCCCGGCGGCGGGATCGGCGAGCTCGTGGTCGAGGAAGGTCCAGATCCACTCGAGCGCCCGCGCGTGGTCGAGGCCGGGCACCTTCTGCGAGAGCTGCGTCGCGATCCCGTCGCTGTAGGCCGCGAGCTTGAGCGCCACCTCGGCCGCGTCCACCTTCCGGAAGACGCCGCCCTCGACGCCGCGGCGGATGGTGCGGACGAGGCACGCCTCCCACACGCGGATGCGCTCCAGCCGGTCGGCGGTGAGGCCGGGCTGGCGGGCGACGGCGGTCCAGTAGTCCGACCAGAGGCGCCAGTGCGCCTCGGCCTCCTCGGCGCCCGTGAAGAGCGGCTCGACAAGCAGGCGGATGCCGCGCACGGGATCCGGTTCGGCGTCCACCTCCTCGACGATCGAGGCGTAGAAGCGGTCGGTCTCGAGCACGACGACCTCGTCGAGGATCTCCGCCACGCTCGCGAAGTGGTAGGTCACGGTGCCGACCGAGACGCCGCCCTCGGCCGCGATGTCGCGGAGCCCGGTGGCGGTGAGGCCCTGGCGGAGGATCACGGCGCGGGCGGCCTCGACGATCATCGCGCGCCGCACCTCGGGCTTCTCCCGCTTGCCGCCGCGGCGGACGGTGGTCGCGGTCGCGGTCGTCCCCGTTCCCGCGCTCATGCGGACGTCCGCGGCACGAGGTCGTCGAACACGCGGTCGGCGACGAGCACCTCGGGCGCGTCCGGGCCGCCGTCGCGCGCCCACGCCCGGAGCGTGTTGACGACGCGGAAGGCGTCGGCGTCGGCGGTCACGCGCGAGGTCGTCTCCAGGCGCGCGCGCCAGGTCGGCTGCTCGAGGCCGATCGCCCAGCGCGACTCGGCGACGGCCGAGGTCGGGTCGCCGTCGGTGATCCGGTACGTCTCGCGGCTCGACTCGGTGAAGACGAGGCCGTCGGGGTAGATCCGGGATCCGCCGTAGCCGGGGTCGACGTCGAGCGTCCACTCGCCCGTCGCGACGTCGTGGGTGACGCTGCGCTCGGGCAGGCCGGAGTCGTCGGGGATCCGCTCGATCGCGATCGGCGTCGACTGCTCGGCCTCCTCGAAGCGCACGCCGTCGTCCTCCCTGCGCGTCCAGACGGGCAGGGTCACGGCGCTGCGGGAGGGCGCGACGACGAGGGTCGCCTCTCGGGCGTGCGGCCAGATCCACGGCCAGTACGCCGACGACACCGCGATCCGCAGCCGGTGCCCGGCCGGGAACGCGTGGCCGGTGGAGACGAGCGGCACGCGCACGGTCTCCTCCTCGCCCGGCACCATCGGGTCGATCCGGGCGCGGTCGATCCGCGTGTTGAGGTTGAGCGCGCCGCGCGTCACGAGTGTGGATGACCCGTCGGGCGCCACGTCGCAGAGCCGCACCACGATGTTCGCGTCGGGCAGGTCGCTCGTGACCGCGAGGTCGACGAGCACGTTGCCGAGCACGTCGAGCGGCTCGTCGAGCAGCAGGTCGAAGCAGACGGAGAGGCCGTCCTCGGCGCGCTGGTCGGGCGGCAGGTCGGTCGGGTTGCCGAACGGGAAGAAGCGGCCCGCGTCGAGGCCCGTGTGCTGCGGCGAGCGGACCACGACGGCGTCGCCCGTGGTGGCCGGCCCGTGGAACGCGGAGAGCGGCAGCAGGGGCTGCGCGGCGACCGACGCGGGCGGCGGCCACGACTCGGCGGCGACCCAGCGCCCGGTGCGCTCGGGGTAGCTCGTGGCGGGCGGCTCGGAGTCGCTGAGGAAGGCGCGGAGCGCGGGATCCGCCTCCACGCCGGTGTCGACGCCCTTCAGCCAGCGGTCCCACCAGCGCAGCGTCTCCTGCAGGAAGCCGATCGACGGCCCGGGCGTGAGGCCGCGATCCGGGTACTGGTGCGACCACGGGCCGACGATGCCCTTCGCGGGCCCGGGCAGGTTCTCGACCAGGCGCAGCACGGCGTCGCGGTACGGATCCGCCCAGCCGCCTACCGCGAGCACGGCCGCGTCGATCGAGGAGTAGTCCTCGCACACGCTGCCGTGCCGCCAGTAGTCGTCGCGCTCCTGGTGCGCGAGCCAGGTCGGCGTCATCGGCACGTTCGACTCGAGCCGTTCGCGCCAGCGCTCGACCCAGCCGTCGCCCACCACCTCGGGCCGGGGCGGCCGGGAGTTGAACGCGAACATCGTCGCGCCCCACGCGGCCATGTCGATGCCGAGCACCGCGCCGCCCATGTAGTGCACGTCGTTGTCGAACCGGTCGTCGGTGGAGCACACCGTGACGACCGCCTTCAGGGCCTCGGGCGCGCGGGCCGCCAGCTGGAGGCCGTTGAAGCCGCCCCACGAGATCCCGAAGATGCCGACGGCGCCGGTGCACCAGGCCTGCGCGGCGATCCACTCGATCACCGCGACGCCGTCGTCGAGCTCCTGCGCGGAGTACTCGTCGACGAACAGGCCGTCGGAGGATCCGGTGCCGCGGATGTCGACGCGGATGGATGCGTAGCCGTGCGCCGCGTACCAGGGGTGCCGCTCGCTGTCGCGCGGGGCGGTCCAGTCGTCGAGCCGGTAGGGGAGGTACTCGAGGAGCGCCGGGACGGGCTCGTCGGTCGCGGGCGCCCAGACGCGGGCGTGGAGCGGGGTGCCGTCGGGCATCGGGATCCAGACGTCGCGGTGCGTCACGCCGTCGCCGGCCTCGGCTTCGGCCTCGGTCGCGTTCGCGGTCGTCTCGTGTGCTGCGTCGGTCATCGTGCGTCCTCCCAGTCCCGGATCCGGTGCCCGTCACCGAGCTCCCGCCACCCTCCGCCCGCCGCGTCGCGCCAGGTGGCCGTCACGTCCTCGACCGCCGGCAGGTCGGTGGCGCCGGGCTCGAGCGTCGCGGCGAGCAGCTGCCGCGTGTACGGGTGGTTCGGCCCGCCGAACACGCGCTCGGTCGGGCCGATCTCCACGATCCGCCCGCCGGTCATCACGGCCACGCGGTCCGCGACGCCGCGCACGACGGCGAGGTCGTGGCTGATGAAGAGGCAGCTGAGGCCCTTGTCGCGCTGCAGGCCCGCGAGGAGATCCAGGATCTCGGCTTGCACGCGCACGTCGAGCGCGGTCGTGATCTCGTCCGCGATCACGAGCTGCGGATCCGCGGCCAGCGCCCGGGCGATCCCGACGCGCTGCCGCTGCCCGCCCGAGAGCTGGTTCGGGAGCCGCGCCGCGAAGTCCGGCGACAGCCCGACCTCGGTGAGGATCTCGCCCACGCGCTCGGCCGACGCCCGTCCCGTGAAGAGCTTGAGCGGCCGCGCGATCGCCGCGCCGACGGTCCGCCGCGGGTTGAGCGAGGTGTCCGCGTTCTGGAACACGAGCTGCACCGCGCGCCGGAGCGCGGGCGAGCGGCCGGCGACCGCGGAGGTCAGGTCGCCCTCGACCCCGTCGCCCTGGAAGCGGAACGTGCCGGATTCGGTGGGCACCAGACCCGCGAGGGCCGTCGCGAGCGTGGTCTTGCCGCTGCCGGACTCGCCGACCACCGCCAGGGTCTCGCGCGGCGCGATGGTGAACGACACGTCGGACACCGCGGGCGGCAGGCCGCGCGCGTACCGGACGACGAGGCCGTCGGCGACGACCATCGGGGCCACGGCGTCGTCGGCGGCAGCAGGGGCGGCCGGTGCGGCACCGCCGGGGATCGCGGCCAGCAGCTCCCGCGTGTACGCGTGCTCCGGCGACGCGAACAGCTCCGCGGTCGGCCGGTGCTCCACGATGACGCCGTCGCGCATCACCGCGATCTCGTCGACCATCGTCGAGACGACGCCGAGGTCGTGGCTGACGAGCAGCACCGCCATGCCGAGCTCGCGGGCGAGGTCGCGGATCAGGGTCAGCACCGCCGCCTGCGTCACCACGTCGAGCGCGGTCGTCGGCTCGTCCAGCACGAGCACCCGGGGGCGCGCGGCGACGGCCATGGCGATCGCGATGCGCTGCTGCTGCCCGCCGGAGAGCTGGTGCGGGTAGCGCCGCACGATGGTCGCGGGGTCGGGCAGGCGCACGAGCCGGATCAGCTCCTCGACACGCTCGTCCTCGCTCGGCAGGCCGTGGCTCTCGAGCGCCTCGCGGAGCTGGCGGCCCACGCGCATCGAGGGCGTGAGCGCCTGGCCGGCGTTCTGCGCGACGACCGCCGCGGTGCCGCCACGCAGCTCGCGCGTCGCGGCGGGCGAGAGGGCGAACACGTCGTCGCCGGCGACCTCGACGGATCCGCCCACGATGCGGGATCCGCGGCGCAGGTGCGCGAGCAGCGTTCGCGCGACCGTCGACTTGCCGCTGCCCGACTCCCCGACGAGCCCGAGCGCGCGACCGGCGCGGATCTCGAAGCTCACGCCGCGGACGACGGGCACGTCGGTGCGACCGGCCGCGTACGAGATCGCGAGGTCGGCGACGCGGACGACGGTGCCGAGCCGCACCTGGCCGGTGAGGGTGTCCTCGACGTTGCCGGGCATCATGCGATCCCCCTCTGCGCGCGGTCCACGCCGAGCGACTTGCTGAGCCCGTCGGCGCTGAGGTTGAGGCCGACCACGAGCGTCGCGAGCGCCACGATCGGCGCGAGCGTGCCGAGCGGCACGACCGTGAGGGCGGTGCGGTTCTCCTGCACCATGAGCCCCCAGTCGGGCGTCGGCGGGTTCGCGCCGAAGCCGAGGAAGGAGAGCGAGGAGATCAGCAGCACGATCCACGAGGCGCGCATCGCGTACTCCACGAGCACGACGTCGAGCACGTTCGGGAGGATCTCGCGGAACACGATGCTCAGCGGGCGCTCGCCGCGGGCGCGCGCGGCCGTGACGTAGTCCTGCGTGATCACTGTCCGCGCGGCGCCGCGCACCACGCGCGTGACGGCGGGCGCGTAGACGACGGTCACCGCGAGCACGATCACCCAGAGGCCGGATCCGAACACCGTCACCACCACGAGCAGCGCCAGGATCGACGGCACGCTCAGCAGCGCGTCCACGATCCGCATCACGACCTCGTCGAGCCAGCCCTCCGCGTAAGCGGTGACGCAGCCGACGACCGTGCCGACCGCGACGGCGATGGTGGTCGCGAGGAAGGTGACGACGAGCGCGTACCGGCCGCCGTTGAGCGTGCGGGAGAGTACGTCGCGGCCGTACTGGTCGGTGCCGAGCCAGTGCGCCCACGTCGTGCCGGAGAGCACGTCGGTCGAGTCGGTCGCGACGGGATCGTGCCCGGCGATCCACGGCGCGAGCACCGCGAGCACGACGTGGATCGCGATGATCGCGAGCCCGACGGACAGCGCCGTCGACGCCCGGAGCGGTGTCATCCACCCGCGCAGGCGGCCGCCTCGGCGGGTGGGCAGGGGCGTCGCGGTCATGCGCGGGCCTTCCGTCGGGGGCTGGGTCGGGCGGCGGATCGCGCGGGCCGGGTGCGGCGCGTGCTCTGCCTCGTGCGGAGCCGCGGATCCAGCGCGAGGGCGACGAGGTCGGCCGCGAGGTTGCAGACCACGTACACGGCGGCGCTCAGCAGCGCGATGGCCTGGATGGTCGGCAGGTCGCGCGTGAAGACCGACTCGAGCATGAGCTTCCCCATGCCCGGGTAGTTGAAGACGTTCTCCACCACGACCACGCCGCCGAGCAGCCACGCGACGTTGAGCGCCACGACGTTGAGCGTCGGCAGCAGCGCGCTCGGCACCGCGTGCCGCCACACCACCTGCCGCGTCGTGAGGCCCTTGAGCTCGGCCGTCGTGACGAACTCGGAGGCCATCACGTCGATGGTCGAGGAGCGCATGGTGCGCACGATGTAGGCGGCCATCGCGAGCGTCAGCACGATCACCGGCAGCGCCACCGAGGGCAGCAGCTCGGCGACCGTCGCGTCGCTGCCGCGGAGGACCACGGCGGGGAAGACGGGGATCGTGATGGCGAACAGCAGCACGAGCACGGTGGCGACCATGAACTCGGGGACGCTCATCACCACGAGGCTCACGATGCTGATGACCGAGTCGCTCGTGCGTCCGCGACGCACGCCCGCGATCACGCCGAGGGTGAGCGACAGCGTCACGCCGACGAGCATCGCCGGCACCGCGATGAGCATGCTGTTGCGGAAGGCGACGAGGAGGGCCGGCGCGACCGGATCCCCGCTCACGAGCGAGGTGCCGAAGTCGCCGCGCGCGGCGCCGAGCAGCCAGTCGCCGTAGCGCAGCCACACGTTCCGGTCGAGCCCGAGCGACTCGCGCAGGGTCGCGACGGCCTCGGGCGTGGCGTCCTGGCCGAGGAGCTGCTGGGCCACGTCGCCGGGCAGCAGCTGGATCGCGAGGAACACGAACAGCGAGGCCAGCACGATCGTGAGGATCGCGGTGCCCAGGCGGCGGGCGACCTGCGCGGAGACGTTCATCGGCGGAATCCGATCGTGAGGTGGTCGAACTCGAAGCCGAACTCGCGGTAGTTCACGACGTCGCGCGAGATGCCCACGAGCCGGTCGCCGAACATGGGCGTCATGTCGGCGCTGTCCTCCACGACGATCCGCTGGGCGTCCTGGTAGAGCATCAGCCGCTTCGCGTCGTCCATCGTGGCGCGGGCGTCGTCGAGGAGCGCGTCGAAGGTCGGGTTCGACCACGCGCTCTCGTTGTAGGAGGAGCCGGTGCGGAAGATCTGGTTGAGCAGCTGGTCGATGGGCCGGCCGGTGAACCAGTAGCTCACCATGAGGGGCTTCTGCATCCAGATCTCCGTGTAGTAGGAGTCGGAGGACGCGTTCGTGACCGTGAGGTCGATGCCCGCGGCCTTCACCTGGTCGCGGTAGGCGACCGCCATGGGCGTGAACACCGACTCGTAGCTCGAGGTGTGGATCGTCGTGCGCAGCCCCGGCACGCCCGCCTTCGCGAGGAGCGCCTTGGCCTGGTCGGGGTCGTAGGCGCGGTCGACGTCGACGAACGCGGCGAGCGACGGCGGCACCGGGTTGTCCCAGCCGGCCGTGCCCGTGCCCTGCAGCGCGGTCGCGAGGATCTGCTCGGGGTCGTACGCGAGCTTCATCGCCTGGCGCACGAGCGGATCCTGGAACTCGGCGCTCGTGGCGAGCATCGGGATCGTGTACCACTGCGCGTTCTCGACCCGCGCGACCGTGGCGCGGTTCGACGCGGAGACGACGCGGGCGGTCGCGAAGTCGAGGTTGGTCTGCGAGATGAGGTCGATCTGCCCGGCGAGCAGCGCGTTCACGCGGGCGGTCGTGTCCTGGATGGAGGAGAAGTCGATGCCGTCGAGCACCGGCCGGCCCGCGAAGTGGTCCTCGAAGGCCTCGACGCTCCCGGATCCCGCGGGGTGGAAGGACGAGAGGCGGAACGGCCCCGTGCCGATGCCCGTGCTCCCGATGGTCGCGATCGCGTCGGCCGGCACGATGTAGCACTGGTACGCCGTGAGCAGCGACGGGAACTCGGCGTTCGGGGTCTTCAGCTGGAAGACGAGGGTGTGCGGATCCGGCGCCGACATGCTGCCCGGATCGAGCATGTCGCCGAGCACGCCGCCCTGCGGGGAGGCCGTCGCGGGATCGATGACGTGCTGGATGGAGGCGATCGCGTCGGCCGCCGTGAAGCGCGTGCCGTCGTGGAAGCGCACGTCGCGGCGGAGGCGGAAGGTCCAGGTGATGCCGTCGGCGCTCGCCGACCACTCCTCGGCGAGGTCGGGGATCGTCTCGCCCTGCTCGTCCAGCTTGACGAGCCGGTTGTAGAGGGCGCCGAGGTACTCGTACGCCGAGAGCGAGCTCGCGGAGTCGAGGGTCTCGGCGGCGGATGCGGCCGGCCGCGCGACGCGGAGGCGGCCGCCCTGCACGGGGGTGCCGGTCGCGGCGGCCTCGGGGATGGTCGTGCTGCTCGCGCCGGTGCTGCACCCGGTGAGGGCCAGCAGGCCGAGCCCGGCGATCCCGGCGGTGCCCGCGAGGACGGCGCGGCGGCTGGGGGTGCTCGGGTGGCCGGGTCGCGCGGCACGGTCGGCGATGCGGATGGTGCGCGAGCTCGCGTCCGCGAATGCGGTGCGGGTGGTGACGATCGATGGCATCGGGACGGGCCCTCCTCGTTATCGTTCAGGTGAACGATAGGCGAGATGTCAGCCCGTGGCGAATGCGGGGGCGCGGCGGGAGCCCCGCGCTCCGCTCCTGTCAGCCCTCGCCGACGCCCGCGCCCGTGCCCGTCGTCGCGAGGCGGTGCCGTCGATCACGGACCACGAGCGCTGTCAGGAGGAGCAGCGCAGCGAACCCTCCGCTGGCCGCCGCCGTGACCGCGCCGGGGTCGTCGGGGATGCTGACGCAGAGACCTCCCATCGCCATGAGGAATACGGCCGCGAGGACGAGGGGGGATCGCCGGGCATGGCGGAAGCCGTCGAGGTGCCGCTCTCGTCCATGAGATCGCGCTCCCGCCGACGCGCGTCCTTCGAGCATGTCGAGGACGGTCGACAGGCCCGCTGCGATCCCCGTGGTGATCAGCACCACTGCCACGTCGTCGCGACGTACGAAGGCGATCACACCCGCGGCGGCGAGCATCAGCGGGTGCAGCTCGAGGTAGACGGTGGACCTTCCCGACCCTGACGTCGTGGCGCCCTGCCCTCGTCGGCGTTCTCGCGCGTCGAGGAGGAAGGACGCGAGAGCCCAGCACGCACCGAGCGCCATGACCCGGGACACCCTCTCGGACATGACGAGGCCCAGCGGCGCCGTCGTCGCGAGCGTCAGGTAGTAGAGGATCCGGGATGGCTCCGCCCTCATGCGCAATTCGCGTGCTCCGTCCACACGAACGCGCGACCGCTGCCGATCCGCGTCTGGTAGCAGGCGTAGAAGCCGAACCTGTTCGACTGGTAGATGCGGTGGACGAGGTCGACGATCGAGAACACGTTGGGAGATCCGATGGCCGCGCAGAGCCACCCGATGAGCTTCGCCGCGGGAGCTGCGAGACGACCGGCGGCCTTGCAGATGCCGAAGTATCCCGCGCTCAGGAGGAGGGCCGCCACGGCGGCGATCTCCCGCATCTGGGAGCCGAGCAGGTTCACGTAGGGCCCGACTCCCTGGGGTGCGTTGGCCAGGCCGAAGGTGACGAGCGGATCCACGACGACAGGGTATGCGGCGCCCTCTGCGTCGATGGTCTGGACCAGGGTGTCGCCCTCGAGGGCGAAACGCGTCGGGATCGGGTGGCCGTCCGCGTCCACCGCCCACGGATCCGCGATGCGCCCCGCCGTGATGCTGCCCGGGCTGGATCCGAGCGCGGCGACGATGTCGAAGCCCGCACCGCGGGGCACGGCGCGGAAGCCGTCCGGGAGGTCGAGGTCGAACGACGTGACGTCTGCCCCGTCCCGGAGGACGGTGACCGCCTGCGTCTCTCCCGGCGCGACCCGGACGAGGGAGTCGTCGGTGTCCGCGGGAGTCACGCCGACGTCGCCGCCGGCCGTCTGCGGGAGCGCGGATGGATCCACGGCATCGGGTGCCTTCCAGTCGGCGGTCGATTCCGCGCCCTGGCCGACGGCGTCGAGCGCACGGTCGACGAGCGCCTGGGTCGAGGTGTCCCCTGCGGTGTCCGCCGCCGAGGCGGCCTCCGCGGTGAGGCCGTTCGCGGCGACAGCGATAGTGAGGGCGAGGAGCGCGATGGCGCTCCAAGGGCGGATGGGCATGGGTTGTCCGTTCGTCGGGGATGCACATCGGCATCGCCCGCATGATAGGACACAGAAGATCGGGTCACGGAAGATCGCTCCACAGGGAGCGCGCCTGCCTCAGCTCACATGCACGTCCGGCCGCCGGGCCCGCACCGGCTCCGCCCGTCGCAGCACCTCGCGCGTGACCGGGGCGACCTCGCCCGTGCCCGTCACGAGGAAGCGGAGGAGGTTGCCGACGGGCGATCCCTCCGTCCACTCGAAGTAGACGCTGGGCTTCACTCCCGTGAGGTCGCGCACGGCGAGCAGCACGGCCGCGATCGTGTTGGGCACGTTCCCGCTCGAGACCCGCAGCACGCGGAAGCCGTGCCGCACGACGCCCTGCACCAGGAGGTCCTCCTCGAACTCGGAGGAGTCGCCCGGGGTCACCTCGAGGAAGATCACGGGCGCGCGCGCCGGGATGCCGCTGTCGCGCCGCTCCTCGCTCGCCTTCCGCCGGTACTCGGCGTCGTGCTGCTCCTCGGTGAGGCCCTCGCCGGGCTCGTCCGGCTCGTGGGCGATGATGCTCACCGCGCCGTAGTCCTCGGCGTCCTCCGTCACGAAGGCGCGCGCCCGCTCGTCCATCGTGAGCGAGGTCGCGCGCAGCTGGAACGAGCGCTGCACGCGGCTCACGATCGAGACCACGAGGATCCCGAGGATGAACAGCGCCGCGATCCGCACGCCGTCCGGCCGCTCGATCACGTTCACGACCGTCGTGTACGCGAACACCGCCGCGATGACCGCGAACCCGACCGTGCGCTTGCGCTGCCCGGCCTTCTTCGCGGACAGCGTCACCGCGACCGAGGCGGAGGTGATGAGCACGAGCACGCCGGTCGCGTAGGCGCCGGCCTGCGCATCCACGTCGGCCTGGAAGACGAGGGTCACGATCACGGCGATGGCCGTGAAGACGAGCACGAGCGGACGCACGGCCGCGGCCCAGTGCGGCGCCATGCCGTAGCGCGGCAGGTAGCGCGGCACGATGTTGAGGAGCCCGGCCATCGCGGAGGCACCCGCGAACCAGAGGATGCAGATCGTGCTGATGTCGTAGAGCGTGCCGAAGCCGTCGCCGAGGAACTGGTGCGCCAGGTATGCGAGCGCGCGGCCGCTGGCCTTGCCGCCGTCCTGGAACTCGGCCTGCGGGATCAGCAGGGTCGTCACGAAGCTCGACGTGATGAGGAACGCGCTCATGATGAGCGCCGCCGTCGCGAGCAGCCGCTTCGTGCCGTGGATCCGCGCCCGCGGCACCCCGTCGGCGTCGTCCTCGCCGCGCACCTGCGGCATCACCGCGACACCCGTCTCGAACCCGGAGAGGCCGAGCGCGAGCTTCGGGAACACGATGAGCGCGATGCCCACCATCACGAGCGGGTTGCCGTGCTGCGCCGTGAGCGCCGCCCACCAGTCGTCGATGACGACGAGGTTCCCGGCGACGTGGAAGAGGGAGACGACGATCACGACGGCGTTGAGCGTGAGGAAGACGCCCACCAGCACGACCGCGATCGAGATCGCCTCCTTGAACCCGCGCAGGAACACGAACGCGAGCGCGGCCAGCAGCACGAGCGTCAGCAGCACCTCGTTGCCCTGGAACCAGTCCGGCGCGAACGGGTTCTCGACGGCGTGCGCGGTCGCGTCCGCGGCCGAGAGCGTGATGGTGATGAGGAAGTCCGTCGCCGCGAACCCGAGCAGCACGAGCACGAAGAGCTTGCCGCCCCACCAGGGAAGGAGGCGCTCGAGCATCGCGATGGATCCCTCGCCGCGGGGGCTCTCGCGCGCCACCCGCCGGTAGACGGGGAGCGCGCCGAGGAGCGTCAGGAGGATGAGGACGAGCGTCGCGAGCGGTGACAGCAGCCCCGCCGCGACCGCCGCGATGGCCGGCTGGTAGCCGAGCGTGGAGAAGTAGTCGACGCCCGTGAGGCACATGACGCGCCACCAGGAGTGCGTCTTCTCGACGGTCTCGGCGTGCGGGCCGGGGTGCGCGCCGGACGCGCCGGGCAGGCCGTCGAGGAGCCACGCGGTGATCCCGTCGCGGGCGCGGCGCTGCTCGGGCACGCGCAGCAGCTTCGGCGCGCTCACGACCGGGCCGCCGTGGTGGCGCAGCGCAGCGGGCACGTCATCTGACCGTGATCCGGGCAGTGCACGGAGATCCTCCTGAGGCGGCGCCGGGACCCCGTCTCGCGGATGCGACGGTCGGGCCCGGCATCATCGTCGGCCCATCGTGCCACTTCCGGGCGGGAGGCGGGTGCGCGTGGAGGGTGCGGTCATGCGGGCGGGTGCTCGGCGGATGGTCCGCAGCCGTCGGGGCCGCATCCCTCCCCGATCGCGCGGGCCCGCAGGGGTGAGCACGCGGCGACGACGACCGCGGCGATGAAGAGGAGGGTCACGGCGAGCAGCGCGGGTCCGGCTCCGACGGCGGACATCAGCGCGCCGCCGCCCACGGCTCCCGCCGCGGCGAGCGTGCGGTTCGCGCTGCGCATCGTCGCGTTCATGCGGCCGAGGAGCCCGTCGGGCGTGAGGGTCTGGCGGAGGCTCATCTCGTTCGCGTTCTCGATCCCCGCCGCCGCGCCCTGGACCGCGAACGCGACGAACAGGGTGATCACCTTGGCGGGCGGAGCCGGCGTCCCGACGCCGATGGTGGCGACCGCGATCGCCGCCCACGCGATCGGGTAGGCGGTGCGGGCGGCGATGATCGTCCGGCCCGCTCCGAATCGCGTGCCGAGGCGCGGCGCGGCCGTCGCGCCGGCGAGCATCGCGACGCCGCTGACGGCGAGGATCGCGCCGTAGACGACCGCCTGGAGCGCGAGGGTGCGGAGCGCGAGGGTCGCGAACACCGTGAAGGCGGCGGCGTTGGCGAGGAACCACAGGTGGGTGGAGACCGCGAGCGGTGCGAGGGCGGGGTGCCCGTACGTCCATCTCAGGCCTTCGGCGATGTCCCGGCGCAGCCGCGCCCCCGCGGGACGGGCCGGCATCCGCTCGACGACGCGGACGCGGGCGATGAGGACGGCGTCGACGAGGTAGCTCACCGCGTCGAGGGCGATCGCGACGGGCGCGGTCACGATACCGACGAGGATCCCGCCGAGGGCCGGGCCCGCCGTCTGGGCGGCGGCCTCGCTCTGGTCCACCCGCGCGTTCGCGGCCAGGAGCAGGGGCCGCGGCACGATGCTCGGCAGGAGCGACTGCGTCGCGGCGAAGCCGACGACGGACAGGGCGCCGAACGCGAAGAGCGCCAGCGCGGTCGCCCAGAGGGTCAGGGATCCCGTCAGCCACAGGACGGGGATCACGCCGAGGCACAGGGCGCGACCGATGCTCGCGGCGATCAGCAGCGGCTTCCGCGGGAAGCGGTCGACGTAGGCGCCCACGATCAGGCCGAACAGCGCGTACGGGAGGAACTGGGCGGCGTTCACGAGGCCGACCTCGAGCGGGGTCGCGTGCAGCACCGTCACCACGAGGACGGGGACGGCCACCGCGCTCACCGCCGATCCGAACGAGGAGACGGTCGCGGCGGCCCAGTACGGCCGGAACCCGGGCACCCGACGCAGCGTCGTCACGTGGTCGCCCATGCGGTGACGATGGCAGACCGCGGCAGGGGAGAGCGCGGGAGGACGACGGTCGGTCCCGACGCGGCGCTCACGAAGGTCCGCGCGGCGTTCGGGGAGCGGTGGCCCTGCGACCCGGGGTAGGAGCGGCGGCGGCCGGTGCCTCCGTGGGCGGGGCCGGCCGGGGATCCGCCGCGCTCGCGGTCGTCGCGCGCTCCCGGATCGCGACGCCAAAGGTCGGGTCGGCGACGGCCCCGGCGTCGTCGCCGAGCGCCGTGAGCAGCGTCCGCGCCGCGTGACGCCCCTGCTCATCGAGGTCGTGCGCGACCGAGCTCAGGGACGGGGTGACGAACGCGGCGGCGGGGATGTCGTCGGTGCCGAGGACGGCGACGTCCTCGGGGACGCGGAGCCCGGATCGCGCGAGCGCGTCGAGCGCGCCGATCGCCATGGCGTCGTTCGCGGCGAAGACCGCGGTCGCGCCGTGGAGCTCCGTCCGTTCGATCGCCGTCGCGCCCGACCGCTCGGTCCAGTCGCCGGCCGGCGTGCACCGGACCTCCACGCCCCGCGTCGCGCACGCGTCGCGGAACGCGCCCTGTCGGTCCGCCGCCGAGAGCGAACCGCGGGGTCCCGGGATGTGCAGCACCGAGCGGTGTCCGCGACGGTGCAGGTGCTCGGCCGCCGCCACGCCGATGCGCTCCTCGTTGCCCGGGCGGTCGGCGGTGCCGCGATCGAGCCCCTCGTCGACGAAGAGCGGGACGGGCAGGTCCACCGCCAGGACGGCACGCCGGGCGTCCGCGGTCTGCGCCATCGCCAGGACGCCGACCGTCGAGGTCGCGAACCGGCGCAGGACGGACGTGATCGCGTCGACGTCGTCGTCGGGGAGGTAGACGACGTCGAGGGAGTATCCCGACCGCTGGAGCTCGCGCATCGCGGCAGTCGTGATCCCTGCCGGCCCGGTGGCGGTCAGCTGATGCGCGAGCACGCCGATCGTCCCGCCGCGCCCGGTCCCCGCGTGCCGGGCCGACTGGAGCCGACGCGCGGCCTCGTGGGGCACGTACCCGAGATCGTCGATGGCGTCCTGCACGCGGGACCGGGTCGCCGCCGCGACGCGGTCGGGGCTCGTGAGGACGCGCGACACCGTCTGGGTCGAGACGCCGGCGGCCTGCGCCACGTCGCGCAGGGTCGCGCGTGCCGTCCGGATCATGTGCCCAGCATGGTGCAGGAACGGGGTGGCGACCCCGCGCGGATCCCGTCAGCCGGTGGTGACGAGGAAGTCGGCCCGGTCGCGCGCGCCGTCCGCGGGGAAGAACGTGTCCTCCTGCTGCATCCACGTCTTCCAGCGGCCGCGGTGCGTCGCGCCGTGGCCGTCGCGTTCGAGGCCGCGGCGGAGCCTTACGTCGGCCGGGGCCTCCACCCAGATGCGGCACGCGAGGCGGTCGGCGGCCGCGGCGCGGGTGCAGGTGACGCCCTCGATGACGACGACAGGCGCCCACGGAACCGTCCTCCACTCGCCGAGCCCGGCCCCGAACTCGTCGCCGGCCCAGTCGCGGCGCTGGTACACGGCGTCCTCGCCGGCGAGGAGGGGCGCGAGCACCTGCTCCTCGAAGCGGGGCCACCACCCGGAGAAGTCGACCCAGGACACGAAGTCGTCGACCTCGATGACGGGAGCGCCCAGCCGTGCGGCCAGGGGGCGCGCGAGGGTGCTCTTCCCGGATCCGGACGGCCCGTCGACCCCGATGATGCGGACGCCGGGGACGGATGCAGCCAGCGCGTGCTGCGCCACGGACTCGAGGAGGGCCGGATCCGGTGCGGTCATGTCCAGGCGTCCCTCTCGCTGCGGTGGACGCGTCGCGATCCGCCCATCGAGAGGCTAGGGCACCGTCTGTCGGGGGCGAGGCCGGCGACCCATGTCCTCGACCGCTGTGATCAGCCGCCGCGCCGCGCCCGGGACGCCCACAGCTGCGCGGCGAGCCCCACCACGATGAAGCCGCACATCAGCGCGCCCATGGCGGTCGCGGTGCCGCCGAGGGCGCCCGCGAGCGGCGTCGCCAATCCACCGAGGCCGAACTGCAGGCCGCCGACGAGCGCCGAGGCCGTGCCGGGGTGGCGATGGCCGAGCGCCTGCGTGAGGGTGATGGATCCCGGGATCACCCAGCCCCAGCCGGCGGTGACGAGGGCGAGGGCCGGCCAGACCAGCGCGGGGCCCGTGCCCGAGAGCGCGCCGAACAGCACGAGGGCCGAGCCGAGCGCGCAGGTGGCGAGGCCGATGGTGAAGAGGCGGTCCTCGTCGAAGCGCCCGATGAGGCGTCGGAAGACCAGGGTCGACGCGATCATGCAGGACGCGTTGGAGGCGAACACCAGCGTGTAGAGGCCCTCGCCGAAGCCGTACTGCTCCTGGAACACGAAGGACGAGGTGGCGATGTAGGAGAAGAAGCCGATGGTCGCGGCGCAGCCGGTGATCAGGTACCAGCGGAAGCGGGGGATGCGCAGCAGCTCCGCCATGCGGCCGAGGACGGCGCGTGGAGAGGTGCCGCCCGCGCCGGTGCGCACGAGGGTCTCGGGGAGCAGGCGAGCCGCGGCGATCGTGAGGGCCATGCCGAGCACCGCCAGGACGACGAATGCGGCGCGCCACGACCAGACCGTCAGCACGACGCCGCCGACGAGCGGAGCGACGACCGGGCCGACCGAGTTGACGACCGCGAGCGTCGCGAAGAGGCGGCTGCGGAGCGCGCCGGTGGAGGCGTCGCCCACCATGGCGCGTGCCGAGACCGCGGCGGCCGCACCGCCCAGGCCCTGCACGACGCGGGCGAGGATCAGCGTGGTCACGTCGGGCGAGATCGCGCAGACGACGCTGGCGAGGGTGAAGAGCGCGGTCCCGGCGAGCAGGATGCGGCGGCGGCCCGCGCCGTCGCTGATCGGCCCGATGACGAGCTGCCCGACGGCGAACGCGACGAGGAAGGCGGTCAACGTCAGCTGCACCGAGGCCGTGGAGGCGTCGAGGTCGGTGGCGATGGCAGGCAGGCCGGGGATGTAGAGGTCGGTCGCGAACGGCGAGATGCCGACGATGAGGGCGACCGTGAGGAGCGGTCCGCGGCGCGCGGTCCACGACGTGCGCGGGTCGGGATCGGGGTCGGGGGCCGGGTCTCGGGCGTCGTCGCTCATCCGTCCCGACAGTAGACCGGTCGCCGCCGAGCGGCTCCTCCACGGGCGTCCCCGTCGTCCTGTGCAGCGGGAGCATGACTGGCCGAGGCGGGGCCCTAGATTCCACGGGCATCCTTCCGCGTCCGCGACTCGGTGGCGGATCCGTCCTCGGGTACCCGCGTGACCCGGACGGCCACCCCCCTCGAGAAAGCAGTATCACCATGCCCATCCGCCGTACCCGCTCCATCACCGCGCGCTCAGCGCTGGCAGTCGGCGCCCTCGCCGGTGCGCTCGCGCTCACCCCGCTGGCCGCGACCGCTGCGCAGGCCGCACCTGTCGTGCAGGGCGCGGCTGCGTACGTCTTCCACCCCAAGGGCGTGGACGTCTGCGTGCCCAAGAACGACCCGAGCAAGTACTTCTTCTGCCACGACATCCACCACTGATCGGTCCGGGCTGCCGTCTGCACGCCCCTGAGGTGGGTGCGGGCGGCATCCCGATCCCGGGTGCCGTGCCCGTCGACGGCCGCCCGCAGCTCGCGGTGCTGCCGCCGCGCGATGCGCCTAGCCTCGATGAGGGCGCGCCGCACGGGCCGCCCCACCCGCATCCACGAGGAAGAGGAACGCGCATGACGACCTGGCTGATCACGGGATGCTCCACCGGACTCGGGCGCGCCTTCGCCGTCGAGGCGCTGGAGCGCGGGCACGACGTCGTCGTCACGGCGCGCGACGCCGCGAACGTGCAGGACCTCGCCGACCGCTTCCCCAAGCACGCCCTCGCGCTCGACCTCGACGTGACCGACCCCGCTCAGATCGCGCTCGCGGTCGACGAGGCGACGGCGCGGTTCGGCGGCGTCGACGTGCTCGTCAACAACGCGGGCTACGGCTACCGCGCGGCCGTCGAGGAGGGCGACGACGAGGACGTCGCGCGCCTGTTCGACACCCAGTTCCACGGCAGCGTCCGCATGATCAAGGCGGTGCTGCCCGGCATGCGCGAGCGCCGCAGCGGCACCATCGTGAACCTCTCGTCCATCGGCGCCGCGCGCACCGGCGCCGGATCCGGGTACTACGGCGCCGTGAAGGCCGCGATCGAGCAGATGACCATGGCGCTGCGCACCGAGCTCGAGCCGCTCGGGATCGTCGCGACGGTCGTGGCGCCCGGATCCTTCCGCACCGACTTCTCCGGCCGCTCGCTCACGCAGTCGTCCACCGTGATCGACGACTACGCCGAGACCGCAGGCAAGCGCCGCAAGGAGAACGACACCACCGACGGCACGCAGCCCAACGACCCGGCGCTCGGCGCGAAGGTGCTCGTGGACGCGGTCGAGCAGGGCGCTCCCTTCTACCTGCTGCTCGGCGGCGACGCGGTCGAGATTGTCACGGGCGCCCTCGACGACCTGCGCGCCGACGTCGACGCGTGGGCCGAGCGCAGCCGGTCGACCGCCTACGACGCGAGCTGATCGTCTCGACGGTCGAGCCGCGCGGTGCGGCTCTAGCGGTCGTCGGCCTCCGGGGGCTGCGGCGGGGCGTCCGAGCCGGTCGCAGCGGGACGTGTCCTCGCCTTCTTGGGGCGCACGCTCATTACGAAGAAGGTGATGCCGAGGATGATGAACGGCAGCCCGGCGACGCGGGTGTCGTCGAGCGTCAGCATGAGAACGAGGCCGAGCATCGCGAACGTGATGCCCAGCGAGGCGTTCGTGCTCGAGGAGTCCTCCCCCTCGGCGGGCGGGTCGGCGGGATCCGCGGGTGTCGTCGGTTCGCTCATGCGTACACGCTAGGGAGCCGGGCGTCGCGCCCGCGTCCGTCGGATGGGGGACTCGGTAGCGAGCGACGGTCAGCGCGACGCGCCCCGGCGATGCCAGCGGACGGCCGAGGCCGCCAGGAACGCGACGGCGCTCACGATCATCAGGAGCAGGCCGAGGGGCCGCAGCTCGTCGCGGGTGAGCGCCATCACGACGCCGATCGCGAAGAGGACGGCGAGCCCGGTATCGTGCAGCCGGCCGGCGCCTCCGGCCGTCGTCGCGCGGTCGCCGGGTCCCGTCGCATCGTCCATGCCCTCACGCTAGGCGCGGGCCCGCGCCGTCGCGTCCGCCGGATGGGGGATGCCGGTCAGATCCGCCCCTCCAGCTCCAGCAGCGTCGTCTTCGCCGCGAGGCCGCCGATGTAGCCGCCGAGCGTGCCGTCGGAGCGGAGGACGCGGTGGCAGGGGATCACCACGGGCAGCGGGTTCGTCGAGCACGCCGTGCCGACCGCGCGGGTGGCTGCCGGGCTGCCCGCGGTCTCGGCGACCTCGCGGTAGGTGCGGGTGGATCCGTACGGGATCTCCGGGAGCAGCCGCTGCACCCGGTCGCGGAAGCCGGTCGACAGGCGGCGGTCGAGCGGGAGGTCGAATGAGCGACGGCGGCCGGCGAAGTACTCGTCGAGCTCGCGCGCGGCCGCATCGAGGCGCTTCGGGGCGCGGAGGATCCGCGGGCCGAGCCGCCGCGCGAGGTCGCCGAGGACGGTGTCGTGGTCCTCGCGGGAGTAGGCGACGCGGATCAGGCCGCGCTCGGTGGCGGCGAGGAGGAGCGGGCCGACGGGGGAGTCGATCGTGGTGAAGCCGATGTCGAGCGCGCCCTCGGCCTCGGCGGCGTCGGCGAGGCGGAGGCGGAGGGCGTCGAGGGCGGGCGCGGTCGGGTCGGCGGCCTCGAGCGCGTCGGCGTGGAGGAAGGGGGCGGTGTCGTCGGGATCGGTCACGGTCGTCCTCCTCGGGCGGATGCGGGCTCGGATGCGGTGGCGGGTGATGGCTCGCGCGGGGACGAGGGCGGATCCGCCCCCATCGTCCGCCGGAGGCTCGCCACCCCGTCCGCGGCCGCGCGCCGCACGGCCTCTGGCGTCCCGCCGACGATCGCCGCCACCTCCGCGTACGGCAGCCCGCCGAGGTACCGGTACGCGACCGCGAGCCGCTGCCGCTCGGGCAGGGCGGCGACCGCGCGCCACAGGTCGGGCTCGCCGGAGCCGGGCACGCCGAGGTCGGAGATCCGCGCCGGCACCTCGTCGACGGGGATGGCGCGGCGGCCGCGGGCGCGGATCGCGTCGAGGGCCTTGCGGTGCGCGATGGTGACGAGCCAGGCCCGCACGTCGGCGCGCGGCCCGAGCCGCGGGTACGCGACCAGCGCCGACAGGAACGTCTCCGACCACGCGTCCTCGGCGTCCGCGTGCCCGCCGAGCACGGCCCTGCACACGCGGAGCACCACGGCGCCGTGCTCGGTCACGACCCTGTCGAACGGCTGCATCATCTCCACACCGGGTAGACGCCGGGGCGGGGTGATCCGTGAGGTCGGCGTGCGGATCAGTCTCGCGGATCCCGCGGGCGGCGCGACAGCCCACCGCGGCGCACCGTCTGCCTGCGGACGCGCCGTGCGCCTCCTCCCGGTCTCCGATGCTCCGCCCGTGCGCGCCGTAGGGACTACCCGTGACGGTCCCCGGGGATGACGACCTCGAGGCCGCCGGTCGCGAGGATGGATGCGCGGCCCACCCCCGGCCGCGCGCTCCGCGAGGAGCATCCGCCGCCGGCCCGTCCCCCCGGGCCGGCGGCGCACACGACGGAAGAGGATCCGCATGGGCAGCACGCTGAGCTCCGCCGCACGCGACGACGAGCAGGCGGTGCCCGGTGACGCACCCCGCGTGCTCCGCGTCTTCGTGGTCGACGAGGAGGCGCCCATCACGCAGCTGCTGTCGCTCGCGCTGCGGATGGAGGGCTGGGACGTGCGCGTCTTCGCCACCGGCCGCGCCGCGATCGACGCCGCCGTGGAGGCCGCGCCCGACGCGATCCTGCTCGACATGACGCTGCCCGACGTCTCGGGCGTCGAGGTGGTCGGCGAGCTGCGGCGCGCGGGCGTCGCGACGCCCGTGCTGTTCCTCACCGGCCGCGACTCGCTCGAGGACCGGCTCGCGGCCTTCGGCGCGGGCGCCGACGACTACGTGACCAAGCCGTTCGGCCTCGAGGAGGTCGTCGAGACCCTGCGCGTGCTCTTCCGCCGTCGCGGCCTCGCCCCGGCGACGATCACCGCGGGCGACCTCGTGCTCGACCCGGCCACGGGCGAGGCGTGGCTCGCGGGCGTGCCGCTGGAATTGGATCCGATGGACCTCGTCGTCGTGCAGGCGCTCGCCGAGGAGCCGACGCGTCGGCTCTCCCGCCGCGAGCTCGTGCATCGGCTGACGGACGCCGGCTGGGACCTCGTCGCCCCGCGCGCGCTCCTCGACCTGCCGTCCGTGACCGGCCGCCGGGCGGGCCGCGACCAGGTCGCGCTGCTCGCCGTGGCGGGCGACGACCTCGTGCTCGCGCCCGCCGTCTGACGCCCGACGCCGCGGCGCCCGTACGGCCGGTCCACGGTCACCCCAATCCGGGGGCCGATGCGGCGAGTCACCCGCGTAACTCCGGGGATCACGAGTCACACGCGTCACACTGCGCAAATAATTTCCCCAGGTGAGTAGCGGATGTCCCTACAGTCGGGACCGGGGAGCCGAACCTCCCCGACGCGTCCTCGAGACCCCCGAGCGCGTCCCCTCCACCGCACGATCGCGGCACAGCAATGGCGCGCCCGGGCGGTCCTGCACCACTGGAGCTGTCATGACCCGTCCCACCCCAGCCGCAGGTCGCGGCAGGTCGTTCCGCCGTGCGGCCGCCGGCGCCTGCCTCTCGGCGTCGCTCGTGATCCTGCCCCTCGCGATGGCGCCCGCCGCCCACGCCGAGACCGTCCCGGTCGGATCCGCGCCCGTCGCCGTCGAGACGCCGGCCGCCACGCCGACCCCCGCCGTGACGCCGACGCCCGCCGCCGACGCGACGCCGACCCCCGCGCCCACCGAGACCGCCGACGAGACGGCCCCCGTCGCCGACGCCCCCGTCGAGACCACGCCGACGCCGGCTGTCCCGACCACCCCCGGCGCGCCGACGACCGGCCTCCCGACGCTCGAGCCGACCGTGCCCGTCGTCGAGCTGCCCTTCACCTGGACCACGCCCGACCGCGGCGTCGCCCTCCCGATCAACGAGGCCGTGCCGTTCGCCGGCACCGGCACCGCGGGCAGCATCGTCACCGCGAGCTACTTCAATGCCGTGGGCGTCAAGTCGATCGCCGGCATCGGCATCGTCGGCGAGGACGGCACGTACGCGTTCCCCGCGAGCTTCACCGAGCTGCTGCAGGACTCGAAGACCGCGAGCGTCACGTTGACGCAGGTCGGACTCGACCTCACAGTCAAGGGCGAGATCCGCGGCCTCGTGCGCTTCGCCGAGGCGCCCGTCGGCCCGTTCGTGCGCGCCGAGGCGTCGTTCTCGACCATCTCGCCGATCTCCGTCGCCCAGGCCACGAGCATCCTCGGCGGCCTGAAGGTCAACGCGACCGGCTACCTCCGCTACGAGGCCGTCGAGGTCACGGTCACGGCGCCCGACGGCCGCGTGATCCAGCTCAGCGACGAGAACGGCGGCGTCGGAGTCGGCACCCGCTCGCTCAAGGACCTGGTGCGCGCCGACGTCGACGGCACGTTCGCCCAGCCGATCATCCTGTTCGGCGACATCCAGCCGGGCACCTACCAGGTGTCCGTCGCCGGCCTCGAGTCGGGCCTCACGCAGGGCGGCACCGTCGAGCTGACTGGCGAGGACGCGGGAGGACCGGTCATCCCGGGCGTCCCCACCCCGACGCCGACCACGCCGTCGATCGACCCCGCGGGCACGGCCCCCAAGCCGATCACGAAGCCGGCCGCGCACCACGACGACACCCTGCCCGTCACGGGCACCGACGGCGCGGCGGCCCTCGGCCTCGGCGGCCTCGGGGCGCTCCTGGCGCTGGCCGGCGCCGGCACGCTCGTCGCCCGCCGCCGCATGCGCTCCGCGGAGTAGCGGCGCGGCACCACCCGCACCACGCGCGACGACGGCCGGATCCCCGCGGGGGTCCGGCCGTCGTCGCGTCTGGGCTCGGACGCGGGATCACGGAAGGACGATCACCTTCTCGGCGACCCATCCCGTTTCGGCCTCCGTGTGCGGCGCGGGGAGCTCGTCCGCCGAGATCCGTCGGGTCACCTCCACCGTGAGCTCGCCCCCGTCGACGAGCGCCGCCAGCTGCGCGAGGCGATCGCGGTCCGGCCGGACGAAGACCGTGGCGGCGCGCATGCCGCGCGACTCGTCGGCCGGGTGGTCATGAAGGCGGTGGTGCTGACCGCCGCGCCGCCGCGCTCCGCGTCCCGTCGCCGGAGGGCCTGGGCGCCGGCGGGGATCAGCCCCGTCGAGCCCGCATGATCCGCATCGCGTCCCAGCTCGCCTCCGACGCGGCGACGCTCGCCCGGGAGCGCGCGGTGTCGACGGAGGCGACCTCGACCGCGATCGCCTGGGCGACGGCCAGGCTCGGGACGAGCGACGGGAAGAAGCCCGCGCCCTCCGACGGCACCACGATCACGGTCGACGCGTGCTCCGTGACCTCGGACGTCTCGTCGTCGGTCACGACGATCACCTCCGCCCCCGCCGCCGCGGCCCGGGCGGTCGCGCGGACGGTGCTGTCGTAGACGCGCCAGAGGCTGAAGACCACGACGACGTCGTCGGAGGTCAGTCGCGCGACGGCGTTGGCCAGGGCCGCGACGTCCGCGTCGAGCAGAGCGATGTCGTAGCCCGCGATCCCGACGTTGTGCTCCAGGGCGCGGCCGGGCACGGAGTAGCTGCCGCCGGCGATCACCCAGGTGCGGCGCGCTCCGGCGATGGCCGCGGCGACGTGGTGGATGCGTGACGCGTCCGCCGTCCGGGCGAGGTGCCCGAGGTTCGACTGGTCTGTCGCGATGGCGAGGCGGCACGGATCCTGGGCGGCGGTCTCGTGCTCCGCTGCCACCTCCACGGCGCTCAGCGAGGAGAGGTAGCGCGAGCGGAGCTCCACCTGGAACTCGGACCAGCCCTCGTAGCCGAGGGCCTGGGCGGTGCGGGTGACGGTCGACGCGTTCGACCCGGCAGCGCGGGCGACCTCGGCGACGGACGAGTAGGAGGCCAACCGCGGGCGGGACCGCAGCACGGCGAGCACCTGCTCCTGGCGCGGTGGGAGCCTCCGCTCGCCGAGCCGTGCGGCCAGCCAGGCGGCCACGTCGCCCGTGTTAATTCCCTGTTTCATCCCTTGAGCCCTCGTCGTCGACCACCCTAGTGTCGCCTCATGCCTGCACCATCTCGTGCAGAAGCGCATTTCTGCACAAATCCGGGCAGCATGCCCGGTCGAGGAGACGAGGTCCCGATGTCCATCACGGCGCGACTGGATCGGCTGCCGCTCAGCCGGCCGCACTTCGGCCTGCTCCTGATCGGCGGCCTCGGCTACACGTTCGACGGGATGGACGGCGCGGTCGTGGCCTTCCTCCTGCCGAGCGTGCAGGAGGTCTGGGGGCTCTCCAACGCGCAGCTCGGGCTGGTCGGCTCGGCGGCGCCGCTCGGCTTCTTCTTCGGCGCGATCCTCTCCGGCTGGCTCGGCGACCGCTTCGGGCGGAAGAAGGTGATGCTCTGGGCGCTCGCGTTCTACGCCGTGATGTCGGTCGTGGCGGCCGTCGCCCCGAGCTTCGGCGTCTTCCTGGTGGCGCGCGTCCTCGCCGGCCTCGGCGCCGGAGCGGAGAGCGTGATCATCGCGCCCTTCATCTCCGAGTTCATCCCGCCCAAGCGCCGCGGCTGGTTCATCGGCAGCCTCGCCGGCTTCTTCTCGTTCGGCTTCGTGTTCGCCGCGCTCATCGGGCGCTTCGTCGTCCCCGTAGGGGAGGACGGCTGGCGATGGGCGCAGGTCATCACGGCCGTGCCGATCCTGCTCCTGCTGTGGTGGCGCCGCAGCCTGCCCGAGTCGCCCCGGTACCTGCTCAGCCGGGGGCGGGTGGAGGAGGCCGAGGTCGTCGTCGCGCGGCTCGAGGAGCGGGTCCGCACCGCGACGCGGGCAGAGCTTCCGCCCGTCGAGGACGATGGTCCCGAGATCGAGGCGCGTCAGGGGAAGGTCACCATCTGGAACGCCCTCCGGGTGATGTGGAGCGGCCCGATGCGGCGCAGGACGGCCGTGATCTGGGTCGTCTGGTTCGTGATCACGTTCTCGTACTACGGCTTCTTCTCGTGGATCCCGACCCTGCTCATCGGCCGCGGCATCAGCGTGACGACGAGCTTCGAGTACTCGATCGTCATCTACCTCGCCCAGATCCCCGGCTACTTCTCCGCGGCCTTCCTCAACGACCGGATCGAGCGCAAGAACACCATCGCGCTGTACCTCGCGGGGTCGGCGCTGAGCGCGTTCTGGCTGAGCCAGTCGAACGACGCCGGCATGATCGTGCTCGCGGCGGCCGTCCTCTCCTTCTTCCTCAATGGCACGTACGCCGGCGTCTACGCCTACACGCCGGAGCTCTTCCCCACGTGGATGCGCGCCACGGGCAGCGGCTTCGCCAGCGCCGTCGGCCGCATCGGCAGCATCCTCGCCCCGACGATCATCGGGGTCTCCGCCGCGTCGCTCGGCTTCGGCGGCGTGTTCGCGATGACGACGGCGGTCCTCGTGGTCGGCGTGATCACGGTGGTGGTGTTCGGCGTGCGCACGTCGGGCCGCTCGCTCGAGGACATCGAGGACGTGGTCCGGGTCGACGACCGCGTCGGCGGAGCGGGGTCCGCGCGATGAGCGTCTCCCCTGAGGACGTCTTCGCCGAGGTCGAGCGGCGCATCGCCCGCGACCCCGGGGTCCGGCTGTTCACGGTGCTGCAGTGGATCCCCGCGATCCGCACGCTGCGCCGCGTCGCGAGCAACCGCCCCGCCGAGTACCCGCTCGGCGCGGAGAAGTCCCTGGAGGTCTCCGGCGGCTGGCTCGACGCCGTCATCCGCGACCGCCGGACCTTCCTCGGCGCCCACGACGCGGACGTCGCCGCCGTGTTCGCCGACGTCGAGCTCATCCGCTCGCTCGGCTGCGGCTCCGTCATCAACGCCCCGATCGTGTCGGACGACCGCGTGGTCGGCGTCCTCGCGATCCTCGACGCCGACGGCGCGTACGACGCGGCAGCCGTCGCGACCGTCGAGCGGCACGCCGCCGACCTGTCCGCCGAGCTCGGGGCCGCCCTCGGCGCGGACCTGCCGGCCGCGACCCCGACCCCCTTCACGGCCCCGACCCCCACCGCAGAGGAATCCGCATGAGCATCGCCCCGTCCACTCCCGCCGCCGACGCCGTGATCACGGGAGGCGCCGTGCTCGACGTCGTCGCCGGCACGACGCGCACCGCCGACGTCCGCACCTCGGGCGGCAGGATCACCGAGATCGGCGTGGATCTGGATCCGCGCGGCGCCGAGCGCATCGATGCAATCGGCCGGGTCGTGATGCCGGGCCTCATCGACGGGCACGTGCACCTCACGGCGTTCAGCGCCGACTTCCGCGAGCTCGAGCGCAACGCCCCCTCGTACGTCTTCGCGCAGAGCGCCCGGATCATGCGGGAGACGCTCGGCCGCGGGTTCACCACCGTCCGCGACCTCTCGGGGGCCGATCACGGCCTGGCGCGCGCGCAGGAGGAGGGCCTCCTCCCCGGACCGCGCATCCACTACTGCGGTCATGCTCTCAGCCAGACCGGCGGGCACGGGGACATGCGCCTGCCGGGCGAGGATCACGCACCCGGGTCGCGGGGCTGCTGCGGGATCGGGGTCGTGGCGGACGGCGTGGACGCGGTGCGGGCCGCCGCCCGGGACGAGATCCGCAAGGGCGCGCACCACATCAAGATCATGGCGTCGGGCGGCGTCTCCTCGCCGACCGACCGGATCGACTCCACGCAGTACTCCATCGAGGAGATGGAGGCCGCCGTCGCCGAGGCCGAGGCCGCGAACCGCTACGTCGCCGCGCACGCCTACACGGCCCGGGCCATCAACCGCGCGCTGCGGGCCGGTGTGCGATCCATCGAGCACGGCAACCTCCTCGACGACGAGAGCCTCGCGCTCTTCCTCGAGCGCGACGCGTTCCTGGTGCCCACCCTCGTGACCTACTGGGCGCTGAAGGAGGAGGGCCGCGAGCACGGCCTGACCGAGGGCATGTGGCAGAAGGTCGACACCGTCCTGGAGACCGGGCTCGAGGCGATCCGCCGCGCCCACGTCGCGGGGGTGCGCCTCGTGTACGGCTCCGACCTGCTCGGCGGGATGCAGCGCCACCAGAATGAGGAGTTCCGTCTCCTCGGCCAGGTGCAGCCGGCCATCGACGCCATCCGCGCGGCGACCGTGACCGCCGCGGAGCTCCTGGGGCGCGTCGGCGAGCTCGGGGTCGTCGCCGAGGGGGCGCTCGCGGACCTGCTCATCGTCGACGCGGATCCGACCGTCGACATCGCGGTGCTCGCGGACATCGACGAGCACCTCGTCGCGGTCGTGCAGGGCGGCCGGGTGGTCCACCGGGGGGGGCGCGGGACGCGACCGCGCGTGACGGCGGGCGCCGCTGCCTTGTCAGGCCCCGCGGCGCCCCCGTACATTTGACGCGACCCGCAACGAATCACCCGCACGCGGATCCGCACCCCGTATGAGACGAAGGAGTCCCATGTCCGACACGCAGCCCGCAGCGACGCCCACGGAGACCGGAGGCGCCCTCGGCGTCGCGATGATCGGCCACGGCTTCATGGGCGCCGCCCACTCGCAGGCGTGGCGCGTCGCCCCTGCGTTCTTCGACCTGCCGCTCGCGCCACGCATGGTGTCGGTCGTCGGCCGCGACCAGGCGCGCACGCAGGAGTCCGCGGACCGCTGGGGCTGGGATCGCGCCGAGACCGACTGGCGCGCGGCCATCGAGCGCGACGACATCGACGTCGTCGACATCTGCTCGCCCGGCAGCACGCACGTGGAGATCGCGGTCGCCGCCCTCGAGGCCGGCAAGCACGTGCTGTGCGAGAAGCCGCTCGCCAACACGGTCGAGGAGGCCGAGATCATGGCGGCCGCCGCGGAGAAGGCGGCGGCCAAGGGGATCCGCGCGATGGTCGGCTTCAGCTACCGCCGCGTGCCCGCCATCACGTTCGCGCGCGACCTCGTGGCCCAGGGCGCGATCGGCGAGCTCCGCCAGGTGCGCGCGCTCTACCTGCAGGACTGGCTGACCGACGCTGAGGGCCCGATGACCTGGCGCCTCGACAAGGAGGCGGCGGGATCCGGCGCGCTCGGCGACATCGGCGCGCACATCGTCGACGCGGTGCAGTTCATCACGGGCGAGCGGCTCGACGCGGTCAGCGGCCTGCTCCGCACGTTCGTCGAGGAGCGCCCGCTGCTCGCCGAGACGCGCGGCCTCGGCGGCGTCGCGTCCAGCGAGCGCGGCCAGGTCACCGTCGACGACGCCGCCTACTTCACCGGCAAGCTCGCCGGCGGCGCGCTCGCCAGCTTCGAGGCGACCCGCATGGCCACCGGCCGCAAGAACGCGCTGCGGCTGGAGTTCAGCGGATCCGACGGCGCCATCTCCTTCGACCTCGAGCGCCTCAACGAGATCGAGCTGTACGACGCGACCGCGCCCGCCGACCGGCTGGGCTTCCGCCGGATCCTCGTCACCGAGCCCGAGCACCCCTACACGGCCGCGTGGTGGCCCACCGGCCACGGCCTCGGCTACGAGCACGCGTTCACCCACCAGGTGCGCGACCTCGTGCACGACATCGCCGCGGGCCGCGAGCCGCAGCCCTCGTTCGCCGACGGACTCCGCGTGCAACGCGTGCTCGACGCCGTGGAGCGCAGCTCGGCCGACGGCAGCGCGTGGGTGCAGGTGGACGCCACCCGAGGCTGATCCGGCGCGCGGGGTCGGCCGGCTCCCCGCCTGCCGGCCTCGTCAGACGATCGCCTGGGAGCGATCCGCGCGCGGGAGGGCGGGCAGGTCCTAACTTCGGCCCGCGGGGAGGCACGGGCGGGGACGTCGGGATGCACCCGCTCCATCGCTCCCGGAGGTCCCATGAGATCACCCGCCCCTGCCCGCCGACGCGGTCGCGTCGCCCTGCTCGCCACCGCGGGCCTGGCATCGCTGGCCGCCCTGGCCGTCGCCGCACCGGCCCAGGCCTTCAACCGCGAGGGCCCGCACTGGCCCACCGCGAAGCTGACCGTGGACACGACCGCGGTGCCCGCGGGTACGTTCCACGACGCCCTCGCCGACGCGGCCGCCGAGTACACCGCGCGCACCCACGCGTCGGTGAGCACCGTGGACGCGACGGGCTCGCCCTGGAGCGCCCAGGTCATCGACGCGGGAGACGACGGCTACGAGGGCTACTCGACCTGGAGCTACGACGGGGACGACCACACGTACACGGCGTCCATGCACCTCAACACCGAGTACCTCGACGACTCGATGCCGACCACGCGCCTGAAGGTCGTGTGGGAGCACGAGACGGGCCACGTGCTCGGGCTCGCGCACGTCCCCGGCATCGACCACGTCATGTACTACCGGGCATCCGACGCCTACGAGGACGGCGTGGACGGCCTCACCGACGACGAGGTCGCCGGGATCGACTCCCTCTACTGATGGGCACGCACATGAGCACGAGCACGAGCACGAGCACGAGCACGAGCACGACCGCGCCGACGATCCGCGTCGCCGCCCTCGCCCTGGGAGCCGGCGTGCTCCTGCTGGCCGGCTGCGCGGCAGCGCCCACGGATGCCTCCCCTGCCGCTCCCGCGGATGACGCCTCCTCGGCGGCGCCGACGGACCCCGGCATGGACATGTCGACGCCCATGCAGGCGGGGCCGGGGTCGCACACCCACGGATCCCGCCACACCCTCTACGGCTCGCTCGCCGCGCTCGCGGACGACAGCGTCGGGATCGTCGCGGGCACCGTCGTCGCGCAGCGCGAGGTGGCAGACCTCGGGCCGAGCGCTCCGGCCACGGTCTCGACGGTGCGGATCGCGAAGGTCGCGAAGGCCGCCCACGGCGTCGCGGTCGGGGGGACGGTCGAGGTGCGGCAGATCGGCACGGCCGCGCAGCCCGGTCCCGCGACGATGCTGCAGGCGGGATCCGCGTACCTCCTCTACCTGCGGCCCTCGCGCCTGCCGGGCGACGCGGCGTCCCAGTGGTTCGTGACGGGCGGCACCGCCGGCATCTTCGCGGCTCCGGACTCGGACGCGGGGACGGACGGCGCGTCGGGGCCGTCGGCGACGTTCGCGCGGATCGACCACGAGCAGGGCGACGTCCTGCCCGAGCGGGTCGCCGCGGATCACGCGCTCGGCTGAGCGCCGCCGTCGGGTCCCGGCGCGGCGCCATCCGGGCGCTCGCGTACCCTGGACCGGACGACCGGAGGGGGACGGGTGCAGGCACGGCAGGAGCGGACGCTGCGCGCCACGCTGTCCGCCTTCGTCTGCACGCTCGTCACGGCGACGCTGCACGCGGCGGCCGGCGGCGGGATCCCGCATCCGCTCGTCCTGGCGCTCGCCCTCGTGCTCGGCGTCGCGCTGTGCTTCGCGCTCGGCGGCCGCCGGGTAACGCTCGCGCACCTCGTGCTCGCGATCGGCGCGACCCAGGGCGTGCTGCACGCGGCGTTCACGTTCGGCGGATCGGCGATCGGGTCCGGCCCGGGATCCGGCATGGACATGGGCGGCGCGGCGTCCGCGTCCGCCGGGCACTCCCACGCGCACGCCGCCGCCGATGCCGCGCGCGCCCTCGCCGGGTCCTCCGCGATGGCCGGGATGCCCGCGGACCACGACGGCGCCATGCTTGTCGCCCACGTGATCGCCGGTCTCGTCAGCGTCTGCTCGCTCCGCGCGGGCGCCGACGCGCTCCGCCGGGTCGTGCGCGCCCTCGCCCTGCGGGTCGGTGGCGCGCTCACCGGAGCCCTCGGCGCGCTCGTCGGAGCGGCGGTCGCGCTGGCCGCCGCGCTCGCCGAGCCGGCCGCCGCACCCCGGCCGCGCCGGCTCGAGATCGACCTCCGTCCCGCGCGCCCGGTCGCGCTCCTCGCCGCGCGGATCCAGGGCCGCCGCGGCCCGCCGCTCGCCGCGCTCGCCGCCTGATCCGCGCCCGCCGCCGCTCCCTCGGAGCCCGGGCGCGGTCCCGCGCCGTCGCGCCGACCCGTCCCTCCCGCCTGCCGCGCACCCCGCGGCGGTGGTCGTGGGGGTCGTCGTCGCGCCGCCGCGCGCCTCCCGCACGCCCGGACAGCGCACGGACACCCGTGCCTCCACCGAAGGACAGCCATGCCCTCCCGCACCACATCCACCTCGCGCCGCGTCGTCGCCGGCGCCGCCGTCGGCCTCGCGCTCGCCCTGTCGGCACCGCTCGCCGCGTCCGCGCACGTCGAGCTCGACGCCTCCTCCACCGCCCCCGCCACGCTCAGCGTCCTGACCTTCGCGGTCGGCCACGGTTGCGAGGGATCCGCCACCACGTCGCTCGCGATCCGCTTCCCCGCTGACGTGCAGGCCGTCAAGCCGACCCTCGCGCCCGGCTGGTCGGTCGCCGAGCAGGAGGCGGCCGACGGCACGACCGTCACCTACACGGCCGACACCCCGCTGCCCGATGCCCTGCGCGCGACCGTGCAGGTCGAGGCGCTGCTGCCCGTCGACGGCGCGGCCGGGGACGTCGTGACGTTCCCGACGCTGCAGACCTGCGTCGCCGGATCCACCGACTGGGCCGAGACGCCCGCCGCGGGCACCGAGCCCGACCACCCGGCGCCGGCGATCACGCTGACCGACGCCGCGAGCGCGACCGGCAGCGGCATGGCCGGCATGGGCTCCTCGGCGACGGGCGCGGAGGCCCAGGCCGCCGCTCCCGCCGCCGCGCCGGTCGACCAGGTCGCCCGCCTCCTCGGCCTCGG
Organism: Clavibacter quasicaliforniensis; assembly: GCF_051201715.1. Lineage (NCBI taxonomy): Bacteria > Bacillati > Actinomycetota > Actinomycetes > Micrococcales > Microbacteriaceae > Clavibacter > Clavibacter quasicaliforniensis. The sequence continues at coordinate 198,280 of NZ_CP139624.1, forward strand.
CGCCCTCGTGGTGGGCGTCGTCGCCGTGATGCTCCTCACCATCGGCATGCGCCGCCCGCAGCAGGGCGGCCGTCGATGACCGCCGTGCACGACCGCGCGGACGCCGCCGGTCCCGCCGGGTCCGCCGACGCGCCCGCCGCGACGGACGCCTCCGCCGCGACCCCCGCGATCACCCGCCCGCAGCGCGGCTGGTTCCTCCCGCTGCTGCTGCGCCTGCACTTCCTCGCGGGGATCCTCGTGGGCCCGTTCATCCTCACCGCGGCCCTGAGCGGCGCGGCCTACGCCCTCGCGCCGACCGCCGAGCAGGTCGTCTACGCCCACGAGCTGCACGCGCCCGCGACGGGATCCACCGTGCCGCTCGCGCAGCAGGTCGAGGCCGCGGAGGCCGTGGTCGGCGGATCCGGCACGCTCGTCGCCGTCCGCCCCGCCCCCGCTCCGGGCGACACGACGCGCGTCATGTTCACGGGCGACGGCCTCATCCCGAGCCAGACCCGGGCGATCTTCGTGGATCCGGCCGACGCGTCCATCCGCGGCGACCTCCCCGTCTACGGCACGAGCGGCGCCCTGCCGCTGCGCACCGCGATCAGCGACTTCCACCGCAGGCTCGGGCTCGGCGATGCCGGCCGGCTCTACAGCGAGCTCGCCGCCAGCTGGCTCGGCATCGTGACGCTCGCGGGCCTCGGCCTGTGGATCGCGCGCTGGCGCCGGTCGCCACGGAAGCGCGACCTCGTGCGACCCGACGGGAAGGCCACCGGCTACCGGCGGATCCTCTCCTGGCACGCGTCGACGGGCGTGTGGCTGGTCGCGGGCGCGATGTTCCTGTCGGCCACGGGCATCACGTGGTCGCAGTTCGGCGGGCAGAACGTGACCGACCTCCGCGCCGCCCTCAGCTGGCAGACGCCGACCCTCACGACCGCGCTCCCGGGGGCGGGTGCGGGCGCGGTCTCCGCGGCGGATCCGCACGCCGGCCACCACGCGTCCGCCGCGCCCTCGACGACGCCCGCCGTGGATCCCGCGACCTTCGACGAGGTCCTGCGCGTCGCTCGCGGCGTCAACGTGAACACGGGCCTGGTGGAGATCACGCCGCCGAAGGACGCGAGCACAGCCTGGACGGTGAGCGAGATCCAGCGCAGCTTCCCGACCGAGGTCGACCAGGTGGCCGTCGACGGCAGCACGCTCCAGGTCGTGGGCCGCACCGACTTCGCCGACTACCCGCTGCCCGCGAAGCTCGCGCGCTGGGGGATCGACACGCACCAGGGATCCATGTTCGGGCTCCCGAACCAGCTGCTCCTCGCGGTGACCGCGCTCGGCATCGCCGCGATGGTCGTCTTCGGCTACCTGATGTGGTGGAAGCGTCGCCCGGGCGTCGCGCGACCGGGCCGTCCGGCTCCCGCGGGCGCGCTCGTGCGGGCACCGTGGTGGGGGATCGCGGCGGTCGTCGCGGTCGGCGTCGGCGTGGGGCTGTTCCTGCCGCTCGTCGGGATCCCGCTGGTCGGCTTCGTGCTGCTCGACGCGCTGATCACCGCCGCGCGCGTGCACCGGGCGGGAGCTCCCATCTGAGCGCAGTCGGTGCCGGTCGCCCACGACTCAGCGGGCGGCCGGCGCCGGCCCGGTCGACGCCGCCACGTGCAGCAGGCACGGCAGGAGCGCGTGCGGCAGCTCCGTCGCCGTGCCGTCGAGCCGCGCGAGCAGCATCTCGACGGCGAGCCGGCCGAGCTCCGGGCCCGGCGCGTCCATGGTGCTGAGGGCCGGCTCGACGAGCGCGCCCACCTCGGTGGACGACGCGAGCGACAGGATCGAGACGTCGTCCGGCACCCGCCGCCCCGCCGCGTCGAGTCCCGAGATGAGGCCGCGCGCCGCCTGGTCGTTGAGCAGCATGACCGCCGTGATCCCCGGATCCGCCGCCAGCAGCTCGCCCGCCGCCGCACGCCCGCCCACCGGCGTCGGCGCGCACCTGGCGACCGCGCCGCCGAGCCCGCGGGCCGCCGTCTCCTGCAGGAACGCCCGCTCGGTGCGCGTCGTCGGCCCGTACCCCCGCAGCGGCCCGCGCTCGAGGTCCTCCACCATGAGCCCGAACCTGCGGTGGCCGAGGGCCTGCAGGTGGTCGATCCCGTCGGCGACGGTCCGCTCGAAGTCCATGTCGACGAAGGGCAGGTCGTGCGTGTCCGCGGTGCGCCCGATGGAGACGAACGGCACGTCGAGCGCCGCGAGCTCGCTGATGCGCGAGTCGTCCATGCGCACCTCCATCACGATGGCGCCGTCGACCAGACGGCCGCTCACGAGGTCGGACACGTCGTCGGGCGACGTGCCCGTGGGCCAGAGCACGAGGTGGTACCCGAGCTCGGACGCGCGCGTGGCGGCGCTCATGAAGATCTCGAGGGCGATGCGGCTGAGGCGCTGCACGTCGGCGGGGAACAGCAGCGCGACGATCCGGGTGCGCTTGCTGGCGAGCGCGCGGGCCACGACGTTGTTGCGGTAGCCGAGCTCCTGCATCGCCTCGGTGACGGCGCGGCGCGTGGGCTCGGAGACGGCCTTGGTGCCGTTGACGACGAAGGAGACCGTGGCGATCGAGACCCCCGCGCGCGCGGCGACCTCTCGCATGGTCGGGATGGCGGCTCCTCGGGTTCGGGCGGCGCCGGGCGGGCGATCGGCCGGGCGCGTGCTCAGCGTATAGCGGGCGTCGCGCGGCGGTGCGGGTCGGTCGGGGCGCGGAACCGCGAGACGAGGATGAGCGCGCCCGTGATCGCGCAGACGGCGATCGTGAGGCCGACCACGTACGCGGCGACCGTGCCGTACCCGCCGGGCGACGAGTCCGGGTTCAGGAACCCGTACGGGTAGTAGGTGGCGGTCTGGAAGACCTCGTCGCCGGTGAACGGGCCGCGGGCGAGCGTGACGAGGATCCACGCGAGGGGGAACGCGATGACGCGGCCGATGGCGCCCGCGCGGAGCGGACGGCGGTCGGGCGCGAGGATCCAGTCGAGCAGCACGATCAGGGGCACGGCGACGTGCACGATCTGGTCGGCCCAGTCGAGCTTCAGCGGCTCCGGCTGGGGCTGGCCGCGCAGCAGCAGGTTCCAGACGATGCCGGTGATGACGAGGTAGACGGTGGACGCGAGCCGCAGCGTGACCCAGCCGACCCCCGGATCCGCCGCGCGGCCCCGCGCCAGCCGCACGCCGCCGACGACCAGCACGACCGCGCCGAGCAGGTTCGCGTCGACGGTGAAGAACAGGGCGAAGTCGAGCGACTTCCCGGCGAAGCCGGTGATGCCGAGGTCCTGCCAGTAGGCGTAGTTGACGTGGTATTGGGCGACGACGCCGATGACGGCGGCGATCGCGGTGGCGATGCGGACGACGGAGAAGAGGATGCGCACGGATGAGGTTCCCACGATCTCGCCCCCGCCGCCGACGGGCGCCCCCGGTCGCGCGGTCGTGCGGCTCACGCCGGGGCCGATCCGCGTCGGGCGCCGGCCACGCGACGGCAGGCCTCCTCGACGCCGCGGGCGTGCGCGGCGGGGGCGACCTCGGCCGCGAGGTGCCTGGCCTCGCGGGCGGGCCCGTCGAGCGGGCGCCGGTCGGCGGCCAGGCGGAGGATCGACGCGGCCAGCCCCTCCGCGTCCGTGTCGTCGGCGAGCAGCGCCGCCCCGCCGAACTCCGCGGCGAGGACGGGGTCGCTGACGAGCGCCGGGCGCCCCTCCGCGAAGGCCTCCATGGCGATCATCGGCTGGTTGTCGAAGCCGAGCGAGGTGATCACGGCCGCGTGCGCCCCGCGGAGGAGCGCGGTCACCGTGGCGGTCGACACGCGGCCGTGCACCGTGACGCCGGGTGGGACGGCGCCGCGCGGCCGGCCGCCGGCGAGATCGAGGTGCACGGCGTCCGGCCCGGACAGCTCGGCGACCAGCCCCATCGCCTCGAGCATCACGTCGAGCCGCTTCTCGGGCGCGAACCGCGCCGCCCAGACGAGCCGCAGCGCGCCGCTCGCGGGGAGCTCGGCGGACGCCCCGCGCGCGGTGCAGCTCGTGTTCGAGAGCACCTCGACGGCGGGCAGGCCCGCGCGGCGCAGCGCGACGGCCTGGTGCGCGGAGGGCGACAGCACGAGGTCGGCCTCGCGGCAGACGGCGAGGGTCATGCCGCGGAGGGCGCTGTCGAGGCGGCGCGGGGCGAGCTGCACCTGGGGACCCGGCAGCCCGGTCATCGCGCGGTGGACGGCCGTGACGGCGGGTGCGAGGAACCCGCCCCAGGCCGGGCCGCGCAGGAAGAAGGTGTGGACGGTGTGCAGCGTCGGGATCCCCCGCTCGCGCCCGAGCCGCAGGGCGGTCGCCGCGAGCCCGTGCTCGGAGTGCGTGAGGACGAGGTCGGTGCCGGACCGGTCCATCAGCGCGCCGAGGTCGCGGCGGGTGGCGGCGTCGGCGCGGATCACCGGCAGGCCGAGGAGGGGCACGGGCAGGGTGGGCGCGACGTCGTAGAGGGCGACGCCCGTCCCGTGCAGCTCGCGGACGGAGGTCGCGTCGGGTGCCGCGACGGTGACCGCGTGGCCCGCGCGCGCGAGCGCGAGCGCCTGCTGGACGACGGCCGTCTGGGCCCCACCGAGGTAGGAGAAGGCGTAGTCCATCACGAGGAGGGGTCGGAGGGTGTTCATCGCGGCTGACGCTAACCGCCCGCGAGGAGAAGCGGCGGACGCCTGGGGAGACCCGGCCGGGTCGGGATGATCCGCGCGCGCGGGCGGCGGATCCGGTAGGGCGGCGCGCGCCGTCCTTGACATCCCGCCCGCCTGCCCGCATGCTCGTCAAAACGAACTTTCAGTCCGCACAGCGAACTGCACCACTCAATGGAGAGCGGAGATACACATGGGGTTGGCTGTCTGGGCCCTCATCTCGTACATCGGGATCATCGTCGTCTGGAGCGTCGCGCTGAAGCGCGGCATCGGCGAGGCGATGGTCGTCGGGTTCCTCGTCGTCTGCGCGTTCGGCGGCGGGGAGTTCCCCCGCCTCGTGCTCGCGGGCATGCAGGCGGCCTTCGACCAGGAGATCGTCTTCGCGGCGCTCGCCTTCACGTTCATCGGCTTCCTGCTCGCCTCGACCGGCGTGATCGACCGGCAGGTGGACCTCCTCAACTCGCTGCTCGGCCGCCTCCGCGGCGGGGCAGGGTACGTGGCCACGGTCGGGTCGGCGCTGTTCGGCGCGGTCGCGCACTCGGGATCCGCCAACGCCGCGACCATGGGCTCCGTCGCGATCCCGTGGATGAAGCGCTCGAACTGGCCGCCGCACGTCGCCGCCACGCTCGTCGCCGGCAACGCGGGCAACGGCACGGTCATCCCGCCGAGCGCGTCGTTCTTCATCCTCATCGGCACCGCGACGGTCGCGCCCTACGTCTCCATCGACGAGCTGCTGCTCGCGATGTTCGCGGCCGCGGCCTGGTGCATCCTCTGGCGGCTGGTCGTCGTCTTCTACTTCGTGCGCAAATACAAGATCGGCCGGGTGTCAGCCGCCGACATCCTGCCGTTCGGCCGCAGCTTCAGACAGGGCTGGTCGTCGCTCCTGGTGTTCCTCGGGATCGTGATCCCGGTGCTCGTCACCCTCGGGCCGACCGGCGAGTCGCTCACGGGCGTGCTCGGCGAGGAGGTGATGGAGTCCATCAGCATCATCGTCTGGATCCCCGTGCTCCTCGGCCTCTTCGCCGCCGCGCTCGGCTGGCGCCGCCTGCCCAGGTCCGGCCGCGAGTGGTACGGCTTCGTCGCGAAGACCGCGCCCCGCTACCGCGACATCGGCGCGACCCTCGTGTTCGCCTTCGCCGGCGGCGCCGTGCTCACGGAGCTCGGCCTCGCGGAGCAGCTGTCCAGCGTGCTCAACGGCCTGGACGCGTCGCCCGTCGCGATGTCGATCATCGTCGCCGTCATGGTGGTGCTCGTCGCCGGGCCGCTCAGCTCGACGGCCACCATCGCGACCATCGGCGGCATCGGGTTCAGCGTGCTCGTGGCCTCCGGGGTGGATCCCGTGCTCGCCGCCTGCGTCGTGCTCGTCGCCGCCTCGACCGAGGGCGCGTCCCCGCCCGGGGCGTCGGCGATCTACATCGCCACCGGCATCGCTCAGGTGAACCCGGTGAAGACGTTCGTGCCGCTCATCGTGCTGTACGTGCTGCCGATCCTCGCCATCGCGGCCCTCATCGGGCCCGGCTGGCTCCCGGTGCCGCACTGATGCGCGCTGCCCGCGGCTCGGCCGCGCATCCCCGTCCCGTCCCCGCCCGCACGACCGCCCCGAGGAGGAGCTGATGAGCGAAGAGAAGCCCCCCGCCGAGACCACCCACGGCCCGGCCCGCCTGCGCGCCATCCGCGTGATGACCGCCGTCTTCGTCGCCCTGCTCGTGCTGATGCTCGTGCTCGGCACGGTGCTCGTGCTCCTGCAGGTCGTCGGCCTCGTGGTCGTCGACGGCGGCCTGATCACGGGCGCATCCGCCGCGCTCAGCCCCTGGACCTTCGGCGTCGCCGGGGTGCTCGGGATCTGGACCCTCCTGCTCTCCTACGTCCACGGCTGGAAGCCCGCCGACTAGGCGGCCCGGCCCACCCGCATCACCACAGGAAGAAGAGGAACGTCATGTCGGACGCATCGACCCTCGGGCGGCTCGCCGCCCTCCCCGTCGCCAACGTGGGCGACTCCATGGACAGGCTCGGCGTGGTCGACGCCGGGATCCACGCGGTCTGGCGCGGCGCGCGCGTCGCCGGCCCCGCCTTCACGGTCGAGGTCGCGGGCGGCGACAACGCGGGGATCCACGAGGCGCTGGGGCGGCTGCGCCCCGGCGACGTGCTCGTCGTCAACGGCCACGGCCTGCGCGACCGCGCGCTCGTCGGCGAGCTCATCGGCGAGCGGCTGCGCTCCGCCGGCTGCGCGGGCATCGTGATCGACGGGGCCCTCCGCGACGTCGACGACCTGGAGGAGATGGGCTTCCCCGCCTTCGCCCGGGCCGTCACACCCGCCGGCCCGTATCGCAACGGGCCGTTCCGGATCCAGGTCCCGGTCGCCATCGGGACCGTGGTGGTGATGCCGGGCGACATCGTGCTCGGCGACGCCGACGGGCTCGCGATCGTGCCCGCCGCCGAGGCCGACGCGGTCGCCGACCGGGCCGAGGTCAAGCACGCCGACGAGTCCGCGACCCGGGCGTCGATCATCGCCGCGCGATGACACCCGCCGCCTGGGACGATGGGGCACATGCCAGACACCCCATCGGACACCCCCTCGACCGCCGCGGAGACGTCGTCGTCGACCGTCCGGAGCGTCGACCGGGCGCTGGACCTGCTCGAGCTGCTCGAGCGCGGCGACGGGCCGCTGCGGCTCGTCGAGCTGAGCCGCGGATCGGGCCTGCAGAACGCGACCGTGCTGCGGATCCTCGGGTCGCTGCAGCGCCGCGGCTGGGTGACGGTCGAGCACGGCGAGTACCGCGTGGGGCCGGCGGCCCTGGGGATCGCGAACGGGTTCCTCACGACCGACCGGCTGAGCGGTCGCGCCCGACCCGTGCTGCAGCAGCTCGCGGACAGCACGCGGCTGACGGCGTCGCTGTACGTGCGGATCGGCGAGGAGCGGATCCTCACGGTGCGCGTCGACGGCGAGGACCCGCTGCGGTACCAGCTGCCGCTCGGGCGGCGGCTCCCGCTGCACGTGGGGGCGGGGAAGAACATCCTCGCGGCCTTCCCGGAGGCCGAGCGCGAGCGGGTGCTCGCCCGGATCGGGAGCACCGACACGGCCGGCGGCGCGAGCGTCTCGGTCGACGAGCTGAGGACGCAGCTCGAGGTCGTGCGTCGGGACGGCTTCCACGTCTCGATCGACGAGCGGGAGACGGGCGTCGCGGCGGTGAGCGTCCCGATCCACGACCGGAGCGGGGAGGTCGTCGCGGCGATCTCGACCTCCGGGCCGTCCGAGAGCATCACGCGCGCGCGCCTCGAGGCGCGCGTGCCGGAACTGCGCCGAGCGGCAGCGGCCGTGGAGCGGTAGACGCCGGGTCGCGACGCGCGGCCGGCAGAGGAGGAGACGCACGATGAGGACAGCGTTCATCGGACTCGGCGAGGCCGGAGCGATCTACGCGGCAGCGGCCGCGGCCCACGGCGACGATGTCGCCGGCTTCGACCCGGCCGCCCCCACCACGCCGGAGGGCGTCGAGCGGTCCGCCACGCTGGCCGAGGCCGTCGCGGGTGCCGACCTCGTGGTCGTGCTCACGGGCGCGGCCCTCAGCGAGCGCATCGCCGCCGACGCCGCACCCCACCTCGGCGCCGACGCCGTCTACGCGGACTTCACGACGGCGTCGCCGCAGGTCATGGCGCGCGTCGAGCAGGTGGTGCAGGGCGCCGGCGCGCGCTTCGCCGACGTCGCGATCCTCGGGCCGGTGCCGACCAAGGGCGCGCGGACCGAGACGATCGTCAGCGGATCCGCCGCCCGGGACGTCGAGGCGTACCTCGTCTCCCTCGGCGCGGAGGTCGAGCGGATCGACGGGCCGGCGGGCGAGGCGACCAGCCGCAAGCTCCTCCGCAGCGTGTTGATGAAGAGCCTCGCGGCCGTCGTGGTCGAGGCGGTCACGGCGGGGCGCGCGGCCGGATGCGAGGACTGGGTGCGCGACCAGATCGCGGGCCAGCTCTCGGGCGACGTGGCCGCGAAGATCGAGCGATACGAGACCGGCAGCCGCAAGCACGCCGTGCGGCGCGGGCACGAGATGGAGTCGGTGGTCGAGCACCTCGGCGCGCTCGGGGTGCCCGCCGAGATGTCGGCGGCGTCGGTGCGGTTCCTGGGGCGGCTCGCCGCCGAGGAGCGGGAGGCCGGACGGGCCTAGCCCGACCGCGGTGCGCGTCAGGCGGAGCGCGCCGCCTTGACGAACGCGACGACCGCGTTGGCGTGCCCGTGCCCGAGGCCGTGCTCGGCCTTCAGCCAGGCGACCACCTGCATGTGCGGCTCGGCGTCGAGGCGCACGTCGGCGAGGTCGATCCAGTGCTGGACAGGCTGCCCGTACGTCGTCTCGATGCTCGGGAAGTAGGAGGCGGGCCCCTTCGCCTTCTGCCCGTCGGGCGGCGGGGGCGGGGCGACGATGCCGTGCGGGCTCATGCTGCGACGGTACCGGCGGCGTGCCGTCGCGGCCAGGGCGGGTGTCCGGTCCTGCACGTGATCCGACCCTGTCGGCCTTCACTAGGAAGTGCTACTATCCAGCTGTTCGACCACCACCTCGTCCACCACCTCATCGATGGGAAACCGATGTCTCGCGACCTTGCAGAGCGACCGCCCCGCGGAGTGGTCCTCGCCGTCACCGCCGCCTCCCTGCCGATGTTCATGGCAGCCCTCGACAGCCTGGTCATGACCTTCGCGCTGCCGATCATCAAGCAGGACCTCGACGCGACCGTCGAGCAGCTGCAGTGGTTCGTCAACTCGTACAGCGTGGTGTTCACCGCGTTCATGCTCCCCGTCGCTGCGCTCGGCGACCGGATCGGCCGCCGCCGGGTGTTCCTCGCCGGCGTCGCGCTCTTCACGCTCGCGTCGATGGGCGCGGCGCTCTCCACGAGCTCCGACATGCTCATCGCCATGCGCGCGCTGCAGGGCCTCGGGGCCGCGGGGATCGTCCCGCTCTCGCTCGCGCTCGTCTCCGCATCCACCACGCCGAAGGTCCGGCCGATCGCGATCGGCGTGTGGGGCGGCGTCAACGGCCTCGGCATCGCGGCGGGGCCCATCATCGGCGGCGCCGTCGTGGAGGGCTTCACCTGGCCCGGCATCTTCTGGCTCAACGTGCCCATCGGCGTCGTGACCATCGCGCTCGTGGCGCTCGCGCTGCGGGAGTCGAAGGGCACCGGCCTCGGGTTCGACGGCGCCGGATCCGTCCTCGGCATCGTGTTCACGCTCCCGCTCATCTGGGCGGTCGTCGAGGGGGAGGAGCGCGGCTGGTCGGCCCCGGAGATCATCGGCGCGTTCGCCGTCTCCGGCGCGGGTCTCGCCGCCTTCATCTGGCACGAGCACCGGAGCCCGCGGGCGTTCCTCCCGCTGCGCTTCTTCCGCGAGCGGGCGTTCGCGCTCGCCAACGTGGGCGGGCTCCTGTTCAGCGCCGGCGTCTTCGGCGCGATCTTCCTGCTCAGCCAGTTCCTGCAGGTGTCGATGGGCTACGGCGCGCTCGAGGCCGGCCTCCGCGCGGCGCCGTGGACGCTCGCGCCCATGGTCGTCGCGCCGCTCAGCGGCTTCATCGTGCAGCGGTTCGGCGTGAAGCCCGTGCTCATCACGGGGCTGGCGTTGCAGGCGGGCGCGATCCTCGTCATCGCCTCCCTGGTGGAGGCGCAGACCGAGTACGGCACCGTCGTGGTCCCGATGGTCGTCGCGGGCGTCGGCATGGGGCTCACCCTCGCGCCGCTCGCCAACGCGGTGCTCGTGGGGCGCCGGGACTCCGAGCACGGGATCGCGTCGAGCGTGAACAGCACGCTCCGCCAGCTCGGCATGGCCGTCGGCATCGCCCTGGCCACCGCGATCTTCGTCGGCAACGGCGACTACCTGCCCGGCCAGCCCTTCGTGGACGGGATGCGCCCCGCGCTCATCACGTGCGGGATCATCACGGGCGTGGGCGCCATCGCGATGTTCGCCCTGCCGCGCACCGCCAGGTCCGCGGCCGCACCGACCCCGAGCAGCACCGGAGGCGACGCCGTCGCCGACCCGGCCCGGCCCGCACGCGCGGGCGCCACCGTGTGATGGAGGAACGACCATGCCGATGATCCCCTGGACCTCCGGGCCCGCATCCCGCACCGCGTCCGCGTCCGCCTCCGCAGAGGTCGTGATCATGGCGTCGCGGTTCGAGCTGACGACCGTGCGCGCGGTGCCGGCGTTCTTCGTCCACTCCATCAAGGCGTGGCTCCAGGCGCGTCGCGCGGCGGGCAACGTCGGGGTCGCGCTCCAGGCCCTGCCGCTCAAGCGGGAGTTCTGGACGCTGTCCGCGTGGGAGTCGAAGGAGGCGATCTACGCCTACGCGCGCCAGGAGCCGCACGCCACGGCGCAGCGGAGCCAGACGGCGAGCATGAGGTCGAGCGTGTTCGTCTTCTGGGAGGCGCCGAAGGCATCGCTCCCCGCCGAGTGGCCGGAGGCGCGCACGCGCGTGCACGCGCGGCTCGCGGAGCGGTAGCGCGCGACGGGCACGGGAGAGGGGCGGCGGGCATCGGCTCGCCGCCCCTCTCCCGTGCGTTCGCGGATCAGGCGGGCACGGCGTCCGAGGGAGCCGCCGCCGGGGCCGCCGCCGCCCGCGCCGCGAGGAGGGTGCGGGCCGCGCGCGTGCCGGACGTGAAGCCGGCCTCGTGGGATCCGATGACGTCCCAGCCGAGGTCGGACGAGTGGAAGTACGAGCCCGCGAGCGCCACGCGGTCGCTCGTGGTGAGCCGGTGGACCCCCCTCTGCAGCTGCCGGAGCGGCAGGTCGATGATCGGGTGCTGGACCCGGTGGTCGGCGATGACGTGCTCGGGCGCGATCTCGCCCGCCTAGTCGAGGGTCACGACGTAGTCGCCGCCGACTCGAAGCCCTGCAGCTTGTTGAGGTACCAGGCCACGTACGGCACGGGCCCGTCCGCGCCCTCGGCGTCGCCCGCCGCCGTGGTGACGGTGAGCGCGTAGCCGACGTGCCCGCCGCGGACGGCCGTGGCGACCACGGCGTCGCGCGTCACGAGCGCGCGGGCGACGCGGCCGGCGGCGACGTGATCCTCGAGGGCGCCGCAGCAGATCCGGGGCGTGTAGAGGAGGTGCGGGCCGGCGCGGATCGCGCGCTCGAGCACATTGACCGGCCGGACCCCGCGGCGGGAGCGCTCGACGGCCTGCGCGAAGCCGGCGGGGCGCATGCCGAGCCGGTCAGGCCTCGCCGCGCTCCATGGTGAGGCCCTTCTCGTGGTGCGCGACGCGGCGGAGGGCGAGCAGCACGGGCTCGTAGAGCGCCGTGCCCAGCACCGCGAACTCCACGGCGCCCTGCGGGTCCGACCACGGGACGCGCGAGAAGTCGGCGTCCGCGATGTCCCGCACCGCGTCGACGTAGGTGCGGATCTGCGACTCGTCGAGCGGGATCCCCGCCTCCTCCGCGAGCTCCAGGGCGCGATCGAGCTGCGCGACGGGCACGGAGTCGGCGGTGTGCTGCACGCCCAGGCGGTCCAGCAGGGCCTCGGTCGCCGCGGTGGAGCGCGCCGGGGCGGCCTCCCCGGCGGCGGAGCTCGAGCGGTCCCCGGTGGGGAGCGCGGCCGTGGCCTTCCGCATCGCGCCCACCACGCTCTGGTCGGGATCCGCGACGAGGTCGAGGATCGTCCCCGCCTGCTCGATGGTGACGCCGACCACGTGGATGAGGCCGCGGACGAGGCGCAGCCGGGCCAGGTGGGTCTCGTCGAACGCGGTGCGGCGGGCGTTGACCTTGACGCCCGGGTGGAGCAGCCCCTCGCGCAGGTAGTACTTGATGGTGGCGACGGAGCAGCCGGATCGTTCGGCGAGCTCGGATATGGGCAGGGCGGTCATCCTCGAATGATAGGGAAACTATCTACAGGGCGCCCGAGAGGACGTCACGCGGACATCACGGACGTGCGTCGCCGGCCATTCCCGGCCTGTTTCCGCAGGTTGCGGGAATGCGCGCACCGCATCCCGCGTCGTCCCTGTGGAAAATCCCAACACTCCTGCGTGTTCCGAGCGGCGCGTGGATATCCCGCCGTTCCGCTATGCCCAGCCCCAGCGCTTCAGCAGGAGCACGACGAGCACGGTCGGCTTCATCCACGGCACCTCGCCCACGCGGTACTCCTCGGCGCGCGCGAGGCGTTCGGCGAGGTCCGGCCGCAGCTCCCGGAGGTAGGGGCGGGCCTTCGCGGCGTGCACGGAGTCGGAGACGATGCGGATGGTGTCGGCGTCCTCGAGGAACGGGATCGCGTTGGCGATGTTCTCGCGGGTGCTGGTGCTCCTGTCCTCGAGGACGAGCGGGCCCCGGTAGCCGAGCTCGTCGCGGGCGTACCTGGCGAGGATCCGCGCCTCGGGCTCGGTGCCCATCACCGATCCGCCGCAGAGGATGAGGGTGCTCGAGGTGGCGCGCGGATCCATCGAGCGCAGGCCCGCCCGGACCCGGTACCGGTTGATGGCGTTGGCGCGCGGACCGCGGTTGCCGTAGCCCAGCACCACGATCGCCTCGCGGCCGGTCTCGGTGCCCGGCCGGCGGGGGTCGAGCCCGCGCGTGCTGGCCAGGCGGTGCGCGACCTCGCTGGCGACGAAGGCGACCGCGGCGGAGGCTCCGGCGGCGACGAGCAGGGGGCGGGTCCGCATCCGCCCAGGCTACGCGCGGGATCCGCCCGGCCCCCGTGGTTCAATGGTCCCGCCTCCTGCGGGAGGGGCCTCCCGCGGGAGGCACGGCGGTGGGGCTCGCCGTACCCGAACCTCGACACCCTCGTCGACGACAGTCCCTGTCTCTTGGCTAGCCATGCCATCCGAGATGGGAGACCCCATGACCGACCACCCGCAGCACCTCGACGGCGTGCCCCTCGACAGCGTGCCCCTCGACAGCGACGTCGAGGTGGACGACGATCCGGGTCGCCCGGTCCACCTCCGCTGGTCGTCCCTCGGCCTCGTGGCGCTCGGCGGCGCCGTCGGCACGGGGATCCGCGAGGCGCTCGCTCTCACCTGGCCCGCGCCGGCCGGGGGCATACCCGTGACGATCCTCCTGATCAACGTGGTCGGTGCCTTCGTGCTCGGTGCGCTGCTGGAGTCGCTCGCCCGCCGCGGGCCCGACGAGGGCAGGCGCCGCGCGATCCGCCTCCTGGTGGGCACGGGCGTGCTCGGCGGCTTCACCACCTACAGCTCGCTCGCGACCGACGCGGCGTCGCTCACGGGATCCGCGCTCGGCGTCGCGCTCGCGTACGCGGGGCTCTCGCTCGTGGTGGGCGCCGCGGCGTCCGTCGCGGGGATCGCCGCGGGCGCCGCGATCCACCGCCGCACCGCGGCCGGCCGCGCGACGGGGGCGGCGTCGTGACCGGCCCCCTCGTGTTCGCGCTGATCTGCGTGGCCGGCGGCATCGGCTCCGCCCTCCGTCTGCTCCTCGACGGCGCCATCCGCGGCCGCCTCGGCGCCGCGTACCCGTGGGGCACCACGGTCATCAACGTCACCGGATCCCTCGGGCTCGGCCTCCTCACGGGCGCCGCCGCGCAGGCGGGCCTCCCGCATGACCTCCTCCTCATCCTCGGCGGCGGCCTCATGGGCGGATACACGACCTTCAGCACCGCGAGCCTCGAGACGGTGCGGCTCGCCCAGGCCGGCCGGGTCGGCGCGGCGCTCGCGAACGGCGTCGGGATGCTCGTCGTCTGCGTCGCGGCGGCGGGCCTCGGGATCGCGGTGGGCGGGGCGCTGTGACGGCCCTCGCGCCCGTGGGCGCCGCGGAGGTCGAGGCGCTGCACGCGTTCCTCGCGGCGGCGGACCTCACGGTCACCGGGCTCGACGACCCGGGCGTGCGGCTCTGGATCCAGCGCGACGCCGACGGCCGCATCACCGGCAGCACCGGGTTCGAGCTCAGCGCGGACCGGCGGCACGTGCTGATCCGCAGCGTCGCGGTCGCGGCGGGACTGCGGTCCGCGGGCCTCGGCTCCACGCTCGCCCGGCACGCGCTCGCCGAGGCTGCGGCCGCCGGCGCCGAGCGCGCATGGCTGTTCTCGCGGAGGTCCGGTCCGTTCTGGCGGGGCCTCGGCTTCCAGGAGGCCGATCGCGACGCGCTCGCCGCCGCGCTGCCCGACGCCCGCCAGGTCGTCGCGTTCCGCGCGAGCGGTCAGCTGGCGCGCGAGGTCGCGTGGTCGCGGCCGCTCCGGGCGGCTGAGGATCCGGAGCGCCGAGCGTGACGGGCCAGGTCGGCGACGCCTACGCCGCGCGCGCCGCCGAGTACGCGGAGCACCTCGGCACCCTCGACGCGGTGCACCCCGCTGACCTCGCGCTCGTCACGACGTGGGCCGACGGGATCGCGGGCCCGGTGCTCGACGCCGGCTGCGGACCCGGCCACTGGACCGCGCACCTCGCCTCCCGCGGCCTCGATGCGCGCGGCGTGGACCTCGTGCCCGCCTTCGTCGCGCATGCCCGCGCCGCGCATCCGGGCATCCCGTTCGGGGTCGGCGACCTGGATGCGCTCGACGCCCGTGACGCCGCGTTCGGCGGCGCGCTGGCCTGGTACTCGCTCGTCCACCACGCGCCCGACCGCGTCGCCGTGCCGCTCGCCGGGCTCGCGCGGGTCGTCCGGCCGGGCGGCGGCCTGCTCCTCGGGGCGTTCGCCGGCACGGCCACCGAGCCGTTCGACCACGCCGTGACGCGCGCGTGGCGCTGGGAGCCGGATGAGCTGGCCGCGCGGATCGGCGCCGCGGGCTTCGAGGTGGACGAGCTGCACACGCGCACGTCGTCGGCGCAGCGGCCGCACCTCGCGGTCGTCGCGCGCCGCCCCGCGGACTCCCCCGCCTAGGCTCGCCGGATGAGCAGTGCGGAACCCCATCCCGACCCCGAGCTCGTCTGGGCCACCACCGGCCGCCGCGACCTGCACCGCGGCCGCGTCGTCCTCGTCGAGCACGACGTGCTGCTGCCCGGCGGGTCCGCGTCGCGCTACGAGGTCGACGAGAGCGTGCCGTTCGCGGTCGCGACGCTCGTGATCGACGGCGACGCCGTGATCCTCTCGCGCCAGTACCGGCACCCGCTCGGCCGGTGGATCCTCGACCTCCCCGGCGGCGCGGGCGACGCCTCCGAGCAGCCCGCCGACGCCGCCCGCCGCGAGCTCGAGGAGGAGCTCGGCCTGGTCGCGCCCGACCTCATCCCGCTGCGGACCTACGCCGTGAACCCCGGCCGCGCGTCCTGGCCCGTGCACGTCTTCGCCTGCACGGCCCCGACCGCGGCGGGCGTCGCCGACCGCTCCGACCCGTCCGAGCAGGTGCGCCTCGTCCGCATGCCCGTCGCGGAGCTCGACGCGCTCATCGCGGCGGGCGGCATCGAGGACCCGACCCTGCTGATCGCCCGCGCGGCCGCCGCCGAGCAGGGGCTGCTGCCGCCCGTGGCGCCGGCGCGGTAGCCGGACCGGTCAGCCCGCGCGCCCACCCAGGGCTACCCGCGCGATCCGCTCGCACAGCTCCGCGTACCCGATGCCGACGGCCGCCGCCGACTGCGGCAGGAGGCTCGTCGCGGTGAGGCCGGGCAGGCTGTTGGCCTCGATGATCCAGAGGGCGCCCGCGTCGTCGAGGCGGAAGTCGGAGCGGCTGTACCCGGCGAGCCGGAGGATCCGGTGGGCGGCCAACGCCGCCGCGCGCGCCTCCTCCGCGACCGCGTCGGGCAGGTCGGCCGGGAACGTCTCCGCTATCGCGCCCGCCTGGTACTTCGCGGCGTAGGTGAACGCCTCGTCCACGGGCACGCCGATCTCGCCCACCGCGAGCGCCTCGCCGTCGAGCACGCCGGCCGTCAGCTCGCGGCCGCGCACGAACCGCTCGACCATGACGGTCCCGTGCAGCCGGGCGAGCTCGAGCGCGGCGGGCAGCTCCGCGGCGGCGCGCACCACGGAGAGCCCGACGGTGGATCCCTGCCCGGTCGGCTTCACGACCACCGGGAACCCGAGGGCCGGCTCGACCGCATCCGGCTCCGGGTCGATCAGCCAGTCGGGCGTCCGCACGCCGCCGGCGCGCAGCAGCGTCTTGGCGACGTCCTTGTCCATCGCGAGCGCGCTGCCGAGGGAGCCGGATCCCGTGAACGGGATGCCCGCGAGCTCGAGGAGGGCCTGCAGGCGGCCGTCCTCGCCGGATCCGCCGTGCAGCGCGAGGAACACCAGGTCGCTGTCGCGGAGGTCGGCCGGCAGGCGCAGCACGGCGCCGGATCCGCCCGCGCTCGCGGTGGCCAGCTCCGCGGACGTCGGCGGGCGGAGGCCGACGTCGGGCGTGAGGATCCCCGCCTCCGCGGCGGCGTCCAGCGCCCCGCGCGCGGTGTCGACCGCGACCACCTCGTGCCCGAGCTCCCGGAGGGCCGGGACGACCTGCGCGGCGCTGGCGATGGAGACGTCGCGCTCCTCGCTCTCGCCGCCGAAGAGCACAGAGATCCGCATCCGGCGACCCTATCGGCGGGCCGCGCGGCGGAGCGTCGCGCCGCGCTCAGCCGCGCGGGAGCGCCGCGATCGCGTCGACCACGAGGTCGGGCCGCGTGAGGAACGGGTGGTGGCCCGTCGGCAGCTCCACGGCACGCGTCGCGCGGGCGGCGTGCGCCCGCTGCAGCTCGACGGAGGTGCTGCGGTCGTCCGCGCACACCAGGTACGTGGAGTCGACGCCCCGCCAGCCGGCCGCCGTGGTCGGCGTGACGAACGCCCCCGCCGCCTGCCGCGTCACGCGCGCCCAGGCCTCCCGCTGGGTGGCGGGATCCGCGTCCTGCAGGAAGCGCGCGCCGAACGACGCGACGTCGAGCCCGGCCACCCGGAGCGCCCCGTCGCCCCCGTCCTCGAGGGTGACGGGGTCCGCCTCGCCGCCCAGGATCACCGCCTGCGCCTGCCCCACGTCGGGCAGGTAGGAGGAGATGAGCACGAGGTGCGCGACGGCCGCGTGCGGGCCCGCCTCCGCGATCACGGTGCCGCCGTAGGAGTGGCCGACGACGATCGCCTGGCCGTCGTCGATCCCGTCGAGCGCGCGCCGCAGCGCCGCCGCGTCCGCGACGAGGCCGCCCGCCATCTCGCCCGCGGTCGTCTCGCCGCAGGACGGCAGCGCCAGCGCGCGGCTGCGGATCCCGGTCCGCTCGCGCAGCAGCTCCGCCGTCGCTCCCCACCACCAGGCGCCGTCGCGCACCAGGGCGCCGTGCACGAAGACCAGCTCCATCGTCAGCTCCCCTCGTCGCGCAGCGCGTAGGTGAGCAGGGCGTTGCCCGCGCTCGTGATCTCGGAGCGCCGCAGCTCCAGCCGCGTCACCGGATCGCTCGGCTCGAACAGGCGACGGCCGGCGCCCGCGACGACCGGGTGGATCATCAGGGTCAGCTCGTCGAGCACCCCCGCGAACAGCAGCTGGCGTACCAGGGAGATGCTCGCGAAGACGCCGACGTCGCCGCCGTCCGTGCGCTTCAGGTCCGCGAGCGCCTGCACGACGTCGCCCTCGATGAGGGTCGCGTTCCAGCCGAGCCCGCCGGCGAGCGTCCGTGACGCGACGAGCTTCTCGATCGGGTTGATGAAGGCGCCGAACGGGTCGTCCGCGGGCGCTGCCGGCCAGTACGAGGACCACTCCTCGTAGCCGTGCCGCCCGAGCACGGCGGTGGTCACCGTCTCCATGAGGCGGGTCATCCCGGCTCCGAGCTCGGCGTCGAAGCTGTCGAACTGGAACAGGTTCGGCGCCTCCACGACGCCGTCCACGGACGCGAACAGTCCTGCGGTGAGTCGTCGCACGGGCTCCTCCTCGAGCTTGCGGGTGTGGTCGCCATGATCCGCGCCGCGTGGCCCCGCGTAAAGGGGCGCGCGCACGGGGGCTTCTCCGGCTCGCGTTCACACGGCCGCAACACGGGCGCATCGCCGCGGAAACGCGTGCTGCCTAGTGTCGTGTGCAACGGCGATTGCAGGGCTCGTCCTCCGCGACGGGGATTGCAGGAACCGTTCCGCATCGATCCGCCGCGCCGGCCTCCCGCCGGCGCACCTCGCGAAGGGACCGCCCATGACCACGACCGTCGGAGAGAGGACGAGGTCCGTCGTCGGCCTCCGCGGCGTCGCGCCGGTGGCCGTCGCCGCCCTCGTGATCGCGCTCGTCGCCCAGGTGATCGGGTCACGGACCCTGCCGCTCGGATCCGCCTCCATCGTCTTCTTCCCGATGGTGTGGGGCCTCCTCGTCGCCGCCGCCCTGTCCTTCCAGCGGATCCGACCGGTCGGCCTCGGCTTCCAGCGCATCGCGAACGCGTTCGTGGGCGTCGCCGTGCTGTTCCTCGTCGCGCGGCTCGCCTTCAACATCGGGCCGAACATCCCCACGCTGCTCCAGGCCGGACCCGCGCTGCTGCTGCAGGAGATCGGCCACCTGCTCGGCACGGTCGCGCTCGCGCTACCGCTCGCCGTGCTGCTGCGGATGGGCAAGGCCACCATCGGCGCGACCTTCTCGCTCGACCGCGAGCCCGCCTTCGCGATGGTGAGCGAGAAGTACGGGCCGGACTCCGACCAGTACCGCGGCGTGCTCGCCATGTACGTGTTCGGCACGCTGTTCGGCGCGGTCTACATCACGCTGCTGACCTCGCTCGTGGCGTCGGCCGACGTGTTCGACCCGCTGGCGCTCGCGATGGGCGCGGGCGTCGGATCCGGGTCGATGATGGCCGCGTCGACCGCCAGCATCATCGCCGCGTACCCCGGCCAGCAGGACGCGATCCTCGGCATCGCGGCGGTCTCGAACCTCATCACCACGGTCCTCGGCGTGTACGTAGGCATCTACGTGGCGCTGCCGCTCGCCGACCGGTTCTACCGGTTCCTCACGCGGAAGCAGGCGGCGGCCGAGGCCGCGTCCGGTCCCGCGCCGGTCTCCGCCGCTACCGAGGAGTCGAACCGCGCCTTCCGGGAGCGCGTCGCCGAGGCGGCGGCGCCCGTGGACATCCGGCCGTGGATCACGATCCCGATCCTCGCCGTCGTGGGCATCGGCACCGCGTCGATCTTCGCGGGCGGCGTGAGCTGGTCCATCGTCGGCGGCTACGCGATCCTCATCGCCCTGCTGCTGGTGAGCCAGCTGCTGGCGAAGGTGACGCGCAAGGTGTCCGCGATCGTCTTCGTCACCACCATCGGGGCGCTCGCCTCCAGCCCGTACTCGCCCATCGGCGCCGAGCTGACCTCCGTCGTCACCTCCATCGACTTCCTCTCGATCGCGTGCGCCACCCTCACGTTCGCGGGCCTCAGCCTCGGCAAGGACGCGGCGCTGCTGAAGACGGTCGGCTGGCGCATCGTGCCCGTCGGGCTCGTCGCCATCACGGCGTCGTTCCTGCTCTCGGCCGTCATCGCCGAGTTCGCGCTCGGGTTCTGGGCGTGAGCGCCGCGGATCCGCTCGCCGACTGGCTCGACGAGCTCGAGCCGACGAAGGGGCACACGCCCTCGCACGCCCGCATCGCGCGCGTGCTCCTCGAGAACCAGCAGCTCGCGTCGTACTCCGAGATCGCCGAGATCGCCCAGCGGGCCGAGGTCAACGCCAGCACCGTGGTGCGGTTCGCGCAGGCCCTCGGCTTCCGCGGCTGGCCCGAGCTGCAGCAGGAGCTGCGGATGCGGTACCTCGCCACGCTCACGTCGGAGGAGACCCTGCGCGAGCACCCGGCCGAGGCGGTGGGGGCCGTGCACGCGTCCATCCAGCGCGACGTCGCGAACCTCCATCGGGCGCTCGAGTCCATCGACCCGTCGGAGGGCGACGCGGCCGTCCGGGCGCTGGCCTCGGCTGGGCGGATCCTCGTGGTCGGCATGGGCTCGTTCGGCGCGCCGGCGTCGATCCTCGCGCACCTCGGATCCGTGATGGGCTACCCCATCTCCTTCGAGGGCCGGGGCGGCGCCCACCTCGCGGCCGCCATGACCGGGCTCGGCGCGGACGACGTGCTCGTGGTCGTGAGCCTGTGGCGTCCGATGCGCGACGTGGTCGCCGCGGCGACCGCGGCCGGCGCGGCGGGCACGACCGTCGTCGCCATCACCGACATGCGCAGCGGCCGCCTCGCCGCCACCGCCGACCACGTGCTCGTCGTGCCCAGCGAGGGCGTCTCGTTCCTGCAGTCCACGACCGCGACCACGTCGGTCGTCTACGGCCTGCTCAGCGGCATGGAGTCGGCGCACCCCGACCGCAGCCGAGCAGCCCTCCGCCGCACGCAGGAGCTGTGGCAGCAGCTCGGCACCTTCACGGGCTGACGCGCCCGTCCGCATCCCACCCGCTTCGACCCGCCGCACCTCGCGGCACCGGAAGGACCCATGAGCCCCACCGACCCGCTCGACCCCACCAACCCGCGGCGCATCGGCGTCGTCGGGCTCGGATCCATGGGCGGCGCCATGGCGGCGTCCCTCGCCGGCCGCGGCTGGGACGTCGTCGGCTGCGACCCGTCCGCGGCGGCGCGCGAGGCGGCGGAGGCGCGCGGCCTCGCCACGGTCGCCGGCGTGTCCGCCCTCGCCGGGATCCCGTACGTCGTGCTCTCGCTGCCGTCCGCGCGCGTGGTCGAGGCGACGGTGCCCGCGCTCCTCGCCGTGCCCGGCACCGTGGCCGTCGTCGACACCACCACCTCCGAGCCCGGCACGAGCGCCGCCATGGCCGCGCTCGCGGCCGCGCACGGCGCCGCGTTCGTCGACGCCCCGGTCTCCGGCGGCAACACGGGCGCGGCCGCGGGCACGCTGGCGTCCTTCGTCGGCGGATCCGTGGAGGCCGTCGACGCCGCCCGCCCCGTCCTCGACGCGCTCACCTCCGGCGGGTGGCGCCACGTCGGCCCCGCCGGATCCGGGAACGTCGTCAAGCTCCTCAACAACATGCTCGTCTCGGTCAACCTGCTCGCGGTCGCGGAGGCGATGGACGTCGCGGCGGCCCACGGGATCGACCTCGACACCGCGGTTGCCGCGCTCAACACGGCCACCGGCGCGAGCACGGTCAGCCAGCGGATGTTCCCGGACCAGATCCTCAACGGCCGCTTCGGCTCCGGCTTCGCGCTGGGCCTCATGGCCCGCGACGTGGCGCTCGCGCACGACGTGGCCCGCGCGACCGGCGCCACCCCCGGCCTCTTCGCCGAGACGGACGCGCGCTGGCAGCAGGCGCTCGCCGCCCTCGGCCCGCAGGCCGACTTCGTCGCCGCCACCTCCACATTCACCACGGCGACCAGCGCCCTGGATCCCGCGCAGCTCCCCTCCCGGAAGGACGACACCGCCTCATGACCGCCACCGCCCCGACCTCCCGCACGCCGCTCCTCGACGCCGTCGACCCTGCTGCGCACCCCGCCGAGCGGGCCCGCGCCCTCATCGCGCACGCGTTCCCGGATGGCATCGGCACGTGGGCCGACGGGCGCGTGCACCCGGGCGACGGCCCGGCCATCGACCTCGTCGACGCCGCGACGGGCGATCTCGTCACGAGCTACGCGGATCCGGGGGCCGAGGGCGCCGAGACCGCCCTCGCCGCCGCGACCCGCGGGGCGCGCACGTGGGGCGCGATGGATCCCTACGACCGGGCCGCGATCCTCCGCGACGTCGCGCGCGCCATCGGCGAGCACCAGGAGGAGCTCGCCGTGCTCGAGACGGTGACGACCGGCAAGCCGATCCGCGACGCCCGCGTCGAGGCCGGCCGCGTGGCGCAGATGTTCGGCTACTACGCCGGCTGGGCCGACAAGGTCACCGGTCAGACCATCCCCGTCCCCGGCGACTGGCTCACCTACACGACGCGCGTGCCCTGGGGCGTCGTGGTCGCGGTCACGCCGTGGAACTCGCCGCTGTTCACCGCCGGATGGAACTCGTCCGCTCCGCTCGCCGCCGGCAACGCCGTGATCCTCAAGCCCAGCGAGCACACGCCGCTCAGCACGATCCGCCTGGCGCAGCTCGCCGAGGAGGCCGGCCTGCCCGCGGGCGTGCTCTCGGTCGCGGTCGGCGCAGGCACGACGGTCGGCGCCGCGCTCAGCACGGACCGCCGCGTGGGGAAGCTGAGCTTCATCGGATCCGTGCCCGTCGGCCGCACGGTCGCGCAGGCGGCGGCGGGCGCCGGGATCCCCGTCGTGCTCGAGCTCGGCGGCAAGAGCGCCAACATCGTGTTCGCCGACGCGGACCTCGACCAGGCCGCGCGCGGCGCAGTGAGCGCCGTGTTCTCGGGCGCCGGTCAGTCGTGCGTGGCCGGATCCCGCCTGCTGGTGGAGCGCGGCGTGCACGACGAGCTCGTGGCGCGCATCGTCGCCCACGTCGACGCGCTCCGGCTCGGCGACCCGCTCGACCCCGACACCGAGATCGGCCCGATCATCTCCCGCCGCCAGGTCGGCGTCATCCGCTCGCTCATCCGGGCGGGCCAGGAGGACGGCGCGCGCCGCCTCTCCGGCGCGACCCCGGCGGCCGCGGTCGCCGACGGCGCGCTCGCGGACGGCAGCTGGATCATGCCCACGATCCTCGACGGCGTCGAGCCCGGCCACCGGCTGGAGACGACCGAGGTCTTCGGCCCCGTCCTCGGCGTCTCCGTCTTCGACACGGAGGAGGAGGTGGTCGCGCGCGCGAACGCCACGGGCTTCGGCCTCGCGGGCGCCGTCTGGACCTCCGACGTGTCGCGCGCGCACCGCGTGGCCGCGGCCGTGGACGCCGGGACGTTCTGGATCAACGCCTACAAGTCCATCCACGTGGCCGTGCCGTTCGGCGGCTTCGGGGAGTCCGGGCACGGGCGCTCGTCGGGCCCGGGCGTGCTCGACGAGTACACGCAGCAGAAGGCCGTGTGGGTGCCGACGACGGCACCGGCCGCGCCCTTCCCGTCGATGCGCGGCTAGCCGGCGGCGCGCGCTCCCGGAGCGGCCCGCCCGAGGGGACGGGCCGCTCCGCTGACGGACGCGTTGCAGGTTAACCGCTTTACAGGCACGGTCGCGCGGTGTTAGCGTCGCCGCCATCGGGTCAGCGACGACGCCACCCGGATGCGTGCGAGCTGCGGATCACGGTGTCGTCGGGGCCCGGATCCACCGCCACCTCAAGGAAGAGAACACGCGATGTCCCCTCGATCCACCGCCCGCCGCCGCCTCGTCGGCGCCGCCGCCCTCGCGGCCACCGTCCCCCTCGTGCTCGCCGGCTGCTCCGGCGGCGGGGGAGGCGGATCCTCGTCCGGCGGTGATCCGACGACGATCAACGTCACCGACTACTACAACGAGGGCAACGACAACACGGTCATCGGCGACACCCTCACCAAGTGCGGCGAGTCGCTCGGCGTCACCATCAAGCGCACGTCGATCCCGGGCTCGAGCCTCATCCAGAAGGTGCTGCAGCAGGCGTCGTCCAAGACGCTGCCCGACGTGCTGATGCTCGACAACCCCGACCTGCAGCAGATCGCCGCCACCGGCGCGCTCGCCCCGCTCGAGGACTTCGGCATCTCGACCGACGGCTACGCGAAGGGCGTCGTCGACGCCGGCACCTACGAGGGCAAGACGTACGGCCTCGCGCCCACCGTGAACACGATCGCGCTGTTCTACAACAAGGCGATGCTGGCCGACGCGGGGATCCAGCCGCCCACCACGTGGGACGAGCTGAAGACCGCCGCCGCGGCGCTCAAGGACGGCGACCGATACGGCATCGCGATGGACGCCAACGCCACCTACGAGGGCACCTGGCAGTTCCTGCCCTTCATGTGGTCGAACGGCGGTGACGAGAAGGACATCGCCACCCCCGAGACCGCGGAGGCGCTGCAGCTCTGGACCGACCTCGTGAAGGACGGCTCGGCGTCGCAGAGCGTCGTCAACTGGACCCAGTCCGACGTCAACGACCAGTTCATGGCCGGCAAGACGGCGATGATGATCAACGGCCCGTGGCAGATCCCCGCGCTCACCGAGTCGGGCGTCGACTACGGAATCGCCAAGCTCCCCGCGCCCGAGGCCGGCGGCACCGCCGTCGCCCCGCTCGGCGGCGAGGTGTGGACCGTGCCGCAGACGGGCGACAAGGCGAAGCAGGCCACGGCCGCGAAGGTCGTCGAGTGCCTCAACTCCGACGAGAACCAGCTCGAGATGGCCACGAAGCGCTTCACGATCCCGTCGAAGACGGCCGTCGCGACCGCGTTCGGCCAGCAGGTGCCCGCGGAGCAGGTGTTCGTCGACCTCGTCGCCGACGCCCGCGCCCGCACCGGCGAGCTCGGGGCCGACTGGCCGAAGGCCGCCACGAAGATCTACACGGCCGTGCAGTCGGCGCTCACCGGCCAGTCGTCGCCGGAGGACGCGCTGAAGAACGCCGAGCAGGGCTGATGGCGACGACCGCCGTCCCCGCCCGCCCGACCGCGCAGGCGGCCGGGCGGGCCCGGGGCGCCGGGGACGCCGCCGTCGCGCGGGGTCCCGCGCGCCGCCGTCCCCGCTTCCGGTGGGAGCGCTTCTTCCAGGTGATGTTCCTGGTGCCGGCGGTCGTGTACCTCGTGCTCTTCTTCGGCTTCCCCGTCGTGAAGAACATCGTCATGAGCTTCCAGGAGTACACGACGACCACCTTCTACACGGGCGAGGCGCCGTGGGTCGGGTTCGCGAACTACGCGTCCGTGCTCTCGTCGGGGATCTTCTCCACGGCGCTCCTCAACACGTTCCTGTTCACGGCGGGCTCGATCGCCGGGCAGTTCGTGATCGGCCTCGTGCTCGCGCTGTTCTTCCGCCGGTCCTTCCCGCTCAACGGCCTGCTGCGGGCGCTGCTGCTCCTGCCCTGGCTGCTGCCGCTCATCGTGTCGAGCGCGGTGTGGAAGTGGATCCTCGACCAGGACTCGGGCGTGCTCAACCAGGCGCTCCTCGGCTCGGGCCTGGTGCAGGACCCGGTGCCGTGGCTGACGAGCCCGGCCTTCGCGCTGATCACGGTGATCGCGGTGAACGTGTGGATCGGGATCCCGTTCAACACGACGATCCTCTACGGCGGCCTGCAGGACATCCCGCCGGAGCTGTACGAGGCCGGATCCCTCGACGGCGCCACCGGCTGGCGCGGGTTCCGGCACATCACCTGGCCGCTGCTGCGTCCCGTGGTGGGCGTGGTGCTCGTGCTCGGCGTCGTCTACACGATCAAGGTGCTCGACATCATCCTCGGCCTCACGAACGGCGGGCCCGCGAACTCGACGCAGACCATCGCGACGCAGTCGTACACGCTGTCGTTCCAGCAGTTCGACTTCGGGTCGGGCGCCGCCCTCAGCAACATCCTCATCGCCATCTCGGCGGTGTTCGCGGTGGTCTACCTCCGCGCGAACAGGAAGGCCGTCGATGACTGACACCGCCGAGCGCCTCGTCCCCGTCCCCGCCCCGGCCCGCCGGGTGCCGTCGGGCTCCCGCCGACCACGCACGGACCGCAGCTGGATCGGCACGGTCGTCGGGATCCTGCTGCTCGCCGTGATGCTGTTCCCCGTCTACTGGATGGTCAACATCTCGCTGCAGCCCGCGGGCCCCGCGATCCAGGCCGCGTGGTTCCCGTTCGAGGCGCAGTTCAACGGCTACGCGACCGCGCTCAGCGAGCAGGGGCGGGCGCTCGGCACGAGCCTCGTGATCGCGCTCGGCAGCGTCGTGCTCAGCCTCGCCGTCGCGACCCCGGCGGCGTACGCGCTGGCGCAGTTCAACTTCCGGTGGATCAACGTGGTGCTGTTCGGGATCCTCATCTCGCAGATGATCCCCGGCATCGTCGTCGCGAACGCGCTCTACGCCGCGTACAACGACCTCGGGCTGCTGAACTCCATCCCGGGCCTGATCCTCGCGGACTCCACCGCCGGCATCCCTTTCGCGATCCTCATCATGCGGGCGTTCATGGCGGGCATTCCGCCGTCGATCATCGAGGCCGCGAAGGTGGACGGCGCCGGGAACTTCCGGGCCTTCCGCTCGATCGTGCTGCCCGTGAGCCTCAACGCGGTGATCACGGCCGGGCTCTTCACATTCCTCTTCACCTGGAGCGACTTCCTGTTCGCGCTGACGCTCACGACCACCGACGACGTGCGCCCCATCACCCTCGGGATCTACCAGTACATCGGCACGTACACCGCGGACTGGAGCACGGTGATGGCGACGGCCGTGCTCGCGTCGCTCCCCGCGATCGTGCTGCTCCTCGCGGCGCAGCGCTTCATCGCGGCGGGCGCGACGGGCGGCGCGGTCAAGTGATCCGGCTGCCGCTCGCCCGCTCGCCCGACGGCCCTCCCGCCGCCTCCGACACCCGCACCACCCCATCAGAAGGAAGACCATGACCGACACCGCATCCCCGCTCCGCGTCACCGTCTGGGGCGAGAACCGCCACGAGCAGATCGAGCAGCACGTCCGCGACCGCTACCCGACCGGGATGCACGGCGCCGTCGCCGAGGGGGTGCAGGAGAACCTGCCCGACGCGCACGTCGAGGTCGCGACCATGGACCAGCCCGAGCACGGCCTCACCGAGGAGCTGCTCGCCCGCACCGACGTCCTCACCTGGTGGGGCCATGCGGCCCACGCCGAGGTGGACGACGAGATCGTCGCGCGCGTGCACCGCCACGTGCTCGACGGGATGGGCCTCATCGTGCTGCACTCCGGGCACTGGTCGAAGATCTTCACGAAGCTGATGGGCACCACGTGCACCCTCCGCTGGCGCAGCGAGCACGACCGCGAGCTGGTGTGGACCGTGAACCCGCAGCACCCCATCACGCGCGGCGTGCCGAACCCGATCGTCATCGACGAGCAGGAGATGTACGGCGAGTACTTCGACGTGCCCACGCCCGACGAGCTCGTCTTCATCTCGGGATTCACCGGCGGCGAGGTGTTCCGCAGCGGCATGACCTACCGCCGCGGCTTCGGCCGGATCTTCTTCTTCTCGCCCGGCGACCAGGACTTCCCCGTGTACCACCACACGGACGTCCGCCGCGTGATCGCCAACGCGTGCGAGTGGGCGCGGCCCGACCGCCGCGAGACGCCCACGCTGCTGCGCTACGAGCTCGGCGAGTACTACGACGGCATCGACTACGCCGGGGCGCTCGAGCGATGACGGCCGGGGACGAGCGCACGAGCCCGGCGCACCGGATCGTCGCGCCCGCCGACGGAGCGCGCCTGCGGGTCGTGCAGGTCGGCGCGGGCGGCATGGGACAGCAGTGGCTGCAGACCATCGCGGAGGATCCCGACGTCGAGCTCGTGGGCGTCGTCGACCTCGACGAGGAGGCGGCGCGGGCGGGCGCATCCGCGCACGGGGCGACGGCCGAGGCGTCCACCGACCTCGGCGAGCTGATCGCGCGCGTGCGGCCGGATGCGGTGATCGACGTCACGATCCCGCGCGCGCACCACCCCGTCACCACGCAGGCGCTGTTCGCGGGGATCCCCGTGCTCGGCGAGAAGCCCGTCGCGCTCACGGTCGCCGAGGGGCTGTCGCTCGCGGCGGCCGCGGAGATCACGGGCGAGCTGTTCATGGTCAGCCAGTCGCGCCGGTACAACGACCACCTCGTCGCGCTCAAGCGGCGGGCGGCCGACCTCGGCGGCGTCGGCATCGTCACGACGGAGTTCTTCAAGGCGCCGCGCTTCGGCGGGTTCCGCGAGGAGATGGACGACGTTCTGCTGCTCGACATGGCCGTGCACCAGTTCGACGCCGTGCGGTACCTGCTCGAGGCGGATCCCGTGAGCGTCTACTGCGAGTCGTACAACCCCGCGTGGAGCTGGTACCGCGGCGACGCGGGCGCCACCGCGGTCTTCGCGTTCGAGGGCGGCGTGCGGTACGTCTACACGGGCAGCTGGTGCAGCCCGGGCGCGGAGACGTCGTGGAACGGATCCTGGCGGCTGAGCGGCGCGCACGGCACCGCGCTCTGGGACGGCGACCACGACCCGACGAGCGAGATCCCGGAGGCGCCCGGCGGCCCGCCCGCGGAGCCCGCCTCCGAGGAGTCGGTGGGCGTGGAGATCGCCGGGTCGCTGCGCGCGTTCGTGCGCGCGCTGCGGACGGGCGAGCGACCGCACGGCGAGGTGCACGGCAACGTGATGAGCCTCGCGATGGTCGAGGCCGCGATCGAGTCCAAGGGCACGGGCCGGCGGCTCGCGATCGACGACGTGCTCGAGCGCGCGTACGCGACCGCGCTCGCCGACGAGCGGCGCGACGACGTGCGCGCCCGGCTCGAGGCGTGGCGCGAGCGGGGCGTGCGGGATGCGCTCCAGGGGCCGCCGGCGACCGCTGGCCGCGCGGGCCCCGAGGGCGTCGCCGCCGTCGCCCGCCCGGCCGCCGCCGGGTAGCCTCGTCGGGTGGGGATCCAGTGACCGGGCACGAGGCGGGCGACGCGGCGCGCGCGCCCGCGCCGCTCGCGTCGGTCGTGGATCCCGCCCGGTCGGTCCCGCTCGCGCCGGATCCCCGCTCCCGCGGCACCACGCCCGACCACGTCCGCCGCTCCAATCTCGCGACCGTCCTCCAGATCGTGCACGAGACCGGACCCGCGTCGCGCTCCGAGCTGACCCGCGAGACCGGCCTCAACCGCTCCACCATCGCCGCGCTCGTGGGCGAGCTTCAGGAGCTCGGCCTCGTGGTCGAGTCGGAGCCTCCCGGCACGAACCGCGTCGGTCGGCCGAGCCCCATCGTCTCCGCGGATCCGCGCGTGGTCGTCTTCGCCGTGAACCCCGAGATCGACGCCGTCACGGTCGGCCTCGTCGGCCTCGACGGCGTGGTGCAGGAGCGCGTGCGCCGCGACACCGACGGCGTGCCCACCGCCGCGCAGGCCGCCGACCTCGCGAGCACGATCATCGCCGAGCTGCGGGCCGACCTCCGCGCCACCCGCCCCGACGCGCGCGTGCTCGGCATCGGCGTCGCGGTCCCCGGCCTCGTCCGCTTCGACGGCGGGCTCGTGCGCCTCGCGCCGCACCTCGGCTGGGTCGACGAGCCGTTCGCGGCGCTCCTCGCCGAGGCGACCGGCCTCCCGGCGCTCGCCGCCAACGACGCGAGCCTCGCTGCCGTGGCCGAGGGGCGGTTCGGATCCGGCCGCGACGTCGACGACCTCGTCTACCTCAACGGCGGTGCGTCGGGCGTCGGCGGCGGCGTGCTCATCGGCCGACGCCCGTTCGGCGGCGCGGAGGGCTACGGCGGCGAGCTCGGCCACACGCTCGTCGACTCCGGCGGCGAGCTCTGCCACTGCGGCGCGGTCGGCTGCCTCGAGACGACGGTCGGCCAGGACGCGCTGCTCGAGGTCACGGGCCTCGAGCGAGCCCGCGCCGACGAGCTGGGCGAGGTGCTCGCGGCGGCGCTCGCGGCGGGGGATCCGGCCGTCACCGCCGAGGTCGAGCGGCAGATCGACAACCTGGCGGTCGCGCTCCGCAACGTGGTCAACATCTTCAACCCGTCGCTCGTGGTGCTCGGCGGGTTCCTCGGGTCGCTGCACGCGGCGGATCCCGACCGGATCCTCGCCCGCGCCACCGCCCAGGCGCTCCCCGGCGCGCGCGAGGCCCTGCGGATCCGCCGCGCGGCCCTCGGCCCCGACCGGCTGATGATCGGCGCGGCCGAGCTGGCCTTCGCGCGCGTGCTCGTGGATCCGTCCGCCGTGATGCGCGCCGCCGCCGACGCGGAGCGCACCACGGCGTGAGCGCGCCGGTGGATCTCGTGATCCTCGACTGCGACGGCGTGCTCGTCCTGCCGCGACTGCTGCGCGGGCTCGCGGCCTAGGCGGGTCGGGCGCGCCCGCGCCTACGCTGGATCCATGACCACCCCGACCCCGGGGCCCGCGCCGAAGCGCCGGCGCCGCATCTCGCTCCTCCTCCTCGCCGGCGTGTTCGCGTTCATCGCCGTGGCGAACGCCGTGCGGGCGGCCATCGACGGGACAGCGGGCGCGAGCTGGGTCGTCGCCGGCCTGTTCGGCCTCGGAGCGATCTGCTACCTCGTGGCCCACCTCGTCGAGCGTCGGGCGGCCGGGCGCGACGGCGGCACGCGCGGCGACGGACCACATCGCGTGCGGGGATGACGCCCGCCTCGCGCGCCCGGTGGAGCGCCGCCGCGGCGGTGCTGCTCGTCGTGGGCGCGCTCGCGATCGGCGTCTGGTCGGGCACGTGCGTCGACTACGCGGCCTTCCCGGGGGAGTGCGCGTCCGAGCCGGCCCTCGGCTGTCCGGGCGCGATCCTCACGGCCGTGGTCTGCGCTTCCGCCGCGGTGCTGTGCCTCCGCCGCGCGGCCCGGCGGGGCGTCACTCGCGGTGGTGCGGCCGCAGGCTCCGACCGGCCGGCCGACGAGGATCCGGTCACC
This sequence comes from Clavibacter quasicaliforniensis, assembly GCF_051201715.1. Classification (NCBI taxonomy): domain Bacteria; kingdom Bacillati; phylum Actinomycetota; class Actinomycetes; order Micrococcales; family Microbacteriaceae; genus Clavibacter; species Clavibacter quasicaliforniensis. The sequence continues at coordinate 229,065 of NZ_CP139624.1, forward strand.
CCGCGCTGACCACCCGGCGCCGCCGCACCGCGCGCACGACGAGCGCGCCGAGGATCCCGACCACCACCGCCACCGCGAGCCGCCCGAGCACGCCGCCCTCGCCGCGGAGCACCGCGCCGCCGACCATGCCGCCCGCGTCGAGGAGCTCGAGCGGGTAGCGCAGGAGCACGCGGTTGCCGAGGGCGTAGGTGACGCCGACCACGATGGCCGTGCCGAGCCAGAGCAGCAGCACGGCGACGACCGACCCGATCACGCGGCCGACCGAGCGCAGGCCGGTGAGCGCGATGGCGACGCCGAGCACGACGGGCGGCACCCACGAGATCATGGGCAGGATCGCGTACGCCGTGTCGCTCAGCAGCCCGTCCTCGCCGGGGGACACGAGCCCGCCCAACCACTCGCCGAGCAGCACGACGGGGAAGGCGGTCGCGACGACGGCGAGGCCGGCGGGCGCACGGGCGACGAGCGCGGCGACGACGCCTGCGAGCAGGACCATCGCCGCGGTGCCACCCACGAACGCCACGAGGTAGACCTGCGCCTCGCTGATCGAGGCGCCCGTGCGGTCGCCCGCGCCGGAGACGTCGTCCATGCCGAGCCCGTCGGCCGTCACCGTCGCGGTCTGCACGAGCGCGACGACCTGCACGAGGAGCAGCCCCGCGACCACGAGCCATGACCCGTGCCGGGGGAGCCGCGACCGCAGCGCGCGTGCCGCGGCGCCCGCGATGCCGCCGCCCACGAGGATCACCGCGGCCAGCAGGCCAGCCGTGTACTGGTTGAAGGGCAGCAGCGCGATGGGCATCTCGGCGGCGGACGTCACGTCATCCGCCCACAGGTTCTGCAGCGGGAGCCGCAGGCCCGCGAGGATCCACGGCAGCAGCCCGAGCACCGCGGCGGCGACGCCCACGGCCAGCGCGAGGAGCGCGCCGCGGACGCCGCGGATCGCACGATCCGCTGGCCGGTCGAGGGTCGTGCCGGGCGCGGGAGCGGTGTCGGGCGTCGTCATCCGCCCACGCTAGCGACGCGGTCGTCGCGGGCGCGCGCCCCCGATCGGGCCGGCCTGTGCACTCCGGCGTCCGCCCGGGCGCGTCGTCTGCCTATGCTCGCGGCACCCGACCGACCGACCCGATCGCCCGACCCGATCGCCGCGCCCGACCCCATCCGCCCGCTCCTGAAGAACGGATCCGCCATGCCCCGCCGCGCCCTCCTCACCACGTCCGCGTTCGCCGTCACCCTCGCCGCGCTCCTCGGCGCCGCAGCACCCGCCCAGGCGTGCCCGCGCGACCCGGCGGAGCAGCAGGCGGTCACCGCCGTCGCGTCCGCCGCGCTCGACCGCCTCGAGATCGCCGACGACGTGGCCGCGTCGAAGTACCTGTCGGGCAAGGCCGTGGCGGATCCCGCGCGCGAGCAGGCCGTCGTCGACGCCACCATCGCCGCCGCGAAGGCCGACGGGGTCGACCCGGTCGCCGCCGAGCGCATCATCCGCGCGCAGATCACGGCGAGCAAGCAGGTGCAGTACGCGCTCATCGCCTTCTGGCACGCGAACCCCGCGCAGGCGCCGACGACCGCGCCCGATCTCACCACGAGCGTCCGCCCGCGCATCAACGCGGTGGATGCGCGCCTCGTCCCGGCCATCGGCGCCGCGTCCGCCGCCCTCGCCGACCCGGCGTGCGGCCACCTCGTGAAGGACGCCCGCGGCCAGCTCGGCCAGGGCCTCGACGACGCGCACCGCAAGGCCTTCCGCACGGCCCTCGCGACCGTCTGCACGCCGGAGTCCTGAGCCGGCCCATCGACCCGGTCGGGCCAGCTGCCCCGATGCGCTGACCCGGCCGACCCAATCCCGCGCGCGTCCGCCCTCCGGGGTGGACGCGCGCGGCTGCACGTCGTCCGCGTCAGGCGCCCTGCCCGCGCGGCCCGAACATGATCACGGCGACGCCGAGCAGGCAGACGACGGCGCCGATCACGTCCCACCTGTCGGGCCGGTAGCCGTCCACGACGGCGCCCCACACGAGCGAGCCCGCGACGAACACGCCGCCGTAGGCCGCGAGGATCCGCCCGAACGACGCGTCCGCCTGCAGCGTCGCGATGAAGCCGTACGCGCCGAGCGCCATGACGCCGAGCCCGGCCCACCACCACGGCTTCCCCTCGCGCACCGCCTGCCAGACGAGCCAGGCGCCGCCGATCTCGGCGACCGCGGCGAGGGCGAACAGGATCACGGTGCGCAGCAGCATGCTCCGAGCATGGCGCACGCGGACGCGCGGATCAGCGGATCAGGCCACCGTCACGCGGTCGAGGCGATGTCGGCCGCGAACGCCGCCACCCGGTTCCGCAGGTCGTCGATGAGCTGGGCCGTCGCCGCCGCGGGGTCGAAGCCGAGGTACGGGATCGGCCGGGGCTTCCGCACGTTCGCGTTGCACTCGAAGTCGGTGCAGACGAGCGTGCCGACGGTGTTGCCGTTGCGGCCGGCCGCTCCCGCCCGGCGCGCGCCGTAGAACACGACCGGGTTCGGCAGGCGCACGTCCTGGCACCACGTGCACTGGGCCCGGGATCGCGGTGCGGTGGCCGACTGCTGCAGCAGCACGCCGATCAGCTCGTCGCCGACGGGGGCGACGACGATGCCGCGCTGCGGCGACTTGGGGTCGCGCCAGCCGAGGAAGTCGAGGCGGTCCCAGGCGAGGTCGGCGAAGCCATCGGGGAGGTGGATGTCGCGCCGCTCGCGCTGCGAGGCGTTGACGAGGGAGGCGCGGATGTCGGATTCGGTCAGGGGGAGCATGTGGTGCCCTTCGTGCGGGGTCGCGGCGGTGCCGCGGGAACGTGTGTCGGGTATGGCGGCCGGATCCTCGTGGATCGACGGCGCGCATGGTGCGGCCGGCCCTCGCGGGGCGCGGCGACGGATCCGGTGGCTACCTGGTGCCGACGGACGTGCCGCCGACGACCTCCCCACGCCCCGAGGGCGCCGCGCTGCTCGTGATGCTCACGCGGCAACGGTACCCCCGCCTGGGGGAATCGCTCACGCGCCGGCTCGCCGAGCGTCAGCGCGACCAGGCGTACGGCGTGGTCGTCGAGCAGGCGATGAGGCCGGAGCGCTCGAGGATCGGGCGGGAGAAGTCGGTCGAGTCGCTGTGCATCAGGGTGCGGCCGGCCGCGAGGGCCGAGCGCGCGCGGGCCGCGGTGAGCGCGCGGTAGATGCCGCGGCCGCGCCACTCCGGCAGGGTCGCGCCGCCCCAGAGGCCGGCGAAGTCGGATCCCGCGACGGGCTCGAGCCGGCCCGCCGACACGATCCGCCCGTCGGCCTCCGCGACCCACATCTCCATGCCGTCGTCGAGCGCGAGACGGCGGATCATCGCGTCGGCCTGGACGGTGGAGTCCATGTCCCCGAAGACCGCGGCCTGCATGGCGCTCATCGCCCGCACGTCGGCCTCCGCGGTGATGCGCCGGAGCGTCACGCCCGCGGGCAGCGGCACGTCGACCGCGAGCGCCCGGGCCTCGCCCAGCATGATCGACTCGCGCTCCTCCGGCACGAACCCGTTCGCGCGGAGGATCCCGTCGAGCCCGGGAGCGTGATCATGGCCGCGGGTCTTCCACTCCACGGTCGTGATCGCGGGGTCGTCGCGGTAGCGCGCGAGCGCCGCGGGGACGAGCTCGCGCAGGCCGGCCTCGTCGAGGCCGCCGAGGTCGGCGTACGTGACGAAGCCGCGCCCGCCGGGGAAGACGACGAGGCGCAGCGGGCCGAGCACCCGCACGTCGAGCGCGCTCGGCGTCTCGGCGTCGGTGCGGAGCTGGGCGTCGTAGGCGGCGAGGAGGGCGGCGGCGGATCCGGCGGCGGGGGTCACGCGGTTCAAGCTACGGGCTCCGGCAGCCACGCGAGGTCGACGCGCACGGCGTCCTCGCCGAACGCGATGCGCTCGCCCGCGTCGTGCTCGCGCCCGTCCACGCGCGCCGAGGCCGCCCGCGGCAGCCGCAGGGCAGTCCCGTCCGCGGGCGCCAGCCAGTCCGCGCCCGGCACGCGCCGCACGACGAGCGACGCGCCCTCCGGCTCCCAGTCGAGCTGGTCGACGACCAGGCCGCCGCGCGCGCGGAGCCCGGTCACGGATCCGCGCGCCCACGCTCCGGGCAGCGCCGGGAGGACCGCGAGCGACCCCGCGCCGGATCCGAGCAGCATCGCCGCGACGAGCGCGGGCAGGCCGCCACTCGCGTCGAGGTTGAAGATGCGGCCGGCGTCGTGCCGGCTCGTGAGGGCGGGGCTCCAGTGGTCGACGGCGAGCCACTCCACGCACGTGAGCGCGGACTCCGCGTCGCCGAGGGCCGCCGCCGCGAGGCCCACCTGCACGAGGCCGAACGCCATCCCCATCCGGCCGGGCGGGGCGGTCGGGTCCTCGGCGCGCCAGGCGATCTTCGCGGCGACGGTGGCGGCGGCCGCGGCGCGGAGCCGGGCGGCCTCGTCCCCGTCGCCGACGAACGCCGGATCGATCTCGTCCCAGAGCGGGTGGAGCTGCGACGCGTGGCGGTGCGCGATCCGCTCCGGCCAGCGCGGATCCAGCCACTCGGCGAGCGTGCCGTCGTCGGCCACCCGGTAGGGCGGCAGGTCGCGGACCACGGCGGCCCAGCGCGCGTCGAGCGAGCCGTCGCCGCGGGCCTGGCCGAGCAGGGCCGTGGCGCGGGCGGCGTCGCGGAGGATCGCGACGTCCATCGTCGCGTCGGTCGCGGCCGGGACGCGCTCGCCGGCGGGCGTGTTCTCGGGCGAGTAGGAGGGGACGAGGCGGCGCACCCCGTCGACCAGCACGGTGGCTGTCTCGGCGAAGCGGAGCACGCCCTCCACCAGCTCCCACAGCCGGTCGTCGACGATGCCGCGGTCGCCCGTGGTGGCGACGGCGTCGGCGGCGACGCGGAGGATCCAGCCGCCGCAGCCCTGCCAGAACGGCATCGGGTACTCGGCGTCGAAGTGGTCCGCCCGGCCGTGCGTGGACATGCGCGCGGGCAGCAGCATCCCCTCGGCGCCGTACACGCGGCGGGCGTTCTCGCGGAAGTCGTCGAGGTGGGGGAGCACCAGCTCGAGCAGCGTGCGCGCGAGCTCGGGGGTGCCGGTCGGGATCAGGCTCGCGATCCCGCCGTTCTGCACGTTGCCGTTGAGCGTGTAGTCCGCCGACCACGCGGGTCGCCAGGTGCCCTGCCACACGCCCTGCAGCGTTGCCGGCAGCTCGCCGGTGGAGGAGATGATCGCCGCGCGACCGCTGAGGTAGGCGATCTCGACGACGCGGCGGCGGGCCGCGGGGTCGCCCGCGCGGGCGGCGGCCCAGATGTCCTCGGTGGTGGGGTGGGGGTCGGCGTCGGCGTCGCGCGCGGGCGCCTGGCCGTGGAGGTCGAGTGCGGATGCGGCGACGAGCCGGCCGTGCGTCGCGCGCTGGGCGGCGCGCAGGTCGTCCCATGCGGGCGTCGTCGGCGGAGGGCCGTCGGGCGTCGGTGCCGCGGATGCGGGTCCCACGGCCACGGCGAGACGCAGCAGCGCCGTCGCGGACGGGCCGGTGCGGACGGTCGTGCGCGCGGATCCGCCGTCGACGTCCCACGCGCTGCCCGCGTCGCTCGCGCCGCCCGCGTCGCCCGCGCCCGGCGCGTCGACCGCCGTGACCGACCGCAGCGCGTCGTCGCCCGCGCCGGCCTCGGCCGTGAGGGTCCCGCGCGCACCGCCCGCGACGGACGCGCGCACCGCCGCGGACGCGTCGGGCCCGCCCGTGTACAGCGCCGTCGTGTCGCCCGCGCCGAGGCCGAGCTCGACGACCGTCACGGAGTCCCGGTCGGACTCGAGCGCCAGCCAGCAGGCGGATCCGTCGCGCGGCGCGACGAGGCGCAGCGCGTGCCGGCCGCCCGCGAGATCCGTCCACGAGATCGCGGACTCGCCGCCGGCCGGGTCCATGGTGCGACGCATGCGGGCGACGCCACCCGCGGTGCGGATCACGAGGGTCGCGCAGATGCCCAGCGGATCCGTCCAGACGAGGTCGTCGCCGTAGCCGCTGTCCCGCGCGCCCGCCATCAGCTCGGCGGTCGCCGTGTCGGGGTCGCCGGCGAGGAGGGCGCGGCGGATCGCGTCGAGGCGGGGCCGGAGGTCGGGCGCGTGCGGCCGCGGGTTCACCGGCGGGAACCAGCGCTCGTGCGCGAGCGAGACGGTGATCGCGTCGGCCGGCCCGTGCGCGACGGCGCCGAGGCGTCCGCTGCCGACGACGATCCCCTCCTCCCAGGTCGGCGCCGCGGTCGCGTTCGTGAAGACAGGGGCGGGGCGCGCGTCGTCGCGCGAGGGCGATCGGATGATCGGGTCCTTCCGGTCGGACGGTCGGTCGGCCGTGCGTCGTGGGCGGTACCACGGTAGCGAGCGGCGCCTCGGCGGCGGGCGGGCCGTCCCGGGCGGGAGGCGGGGGCGGATCCCGACGGCGCCCTGCCCGTCCGCCCTAGGATCGCGGGATGCTCGGACCTCTCCAGCGCCTGGATCCCCCCGCCCGGCGCATCCTCATCGGCGCGCCGGCGGGAGCCGGCAAGACCACGCTGGCGCGGCGGATCCAGGAGCGCACGGGCACGCCCCACACCGAGATGGACTCCCTCTTCCACGGTCCCGCGTGGACCGAGCTGCCCACCTTCCGCGACGACGTCGAGGCCTTCTCCTCGCGCGACGCCTGGGTCACCGAGTGGCAGTACACGACCCAGCTCGGGGACCTCGTGCCGTCGCGCGCCGACACCCTCGTCTGGCTCGACCTGCCCGTGGCGGTGCAGATGGGGCGCCTGATCCGCCGCACGGTCGTCCGCCGCTGGCGCCGCGAGCCGCTGTGGCACGGCAACGTCGAGCCGCCCATGCGCACCGTCCTCACCGACCCCGACCACATCGTGCGGTGGGGATGGCGGGGGCGCGCCAAGGTACGGAAGCGCGTCGTGCTCGCGGCCGTCGAGCACCCTCATCTCCGGATCGTGCGGCTGCGGTCGACCCGCGAGGTCGACGTCTGGCTGCGGGGGCTGCCGGCCGTGGGTCAGCCGCCGGTGCCGCCGGCCGCCGCGGGGTAGAGGTCGCTGCACCACATCCCGGCCGGGACCGGGCCGTCCATCGTCAACTGCGGGAACGAGCCGAGCTGCGGCGCGTCGGACACCATGTCGGCGCCGTTCACGGCGGACCAGAGCGTGCCCGCGAAGTCCTCGCGCGTCGGATCCTGATCCGTGGCCCACAGCGCCACGCGATCGTCGGACACCGGCCCGCCGTCAGGGTCGTCGCCGACGGGCCCGATCGTCCCGGCGAGGGTCCAGACCTGCTGCTCGTCGTCCCACCGGGTCTCGAGCCCGTCGAGCCGCAACCCGGGGAACGGCCCGTCGTGCGCCGCGATGCTCGCGTTCACGGCTGCGAGCGCCGCGGGGGAGGCGTCGTCGCACTCGGCGTATCCGCCGCCGGCCGCGCTGTCGGGCGTGGGCGTCGGCGTGGGCGTGGGATCGGCGGTCGGCAGCACGACGGGCGGATCCTCCGCCGCGAGCCCGTCCGCCCCGCCGGGCGTCGCGCACCCGCTCATCGTGAGGACGGCGGCGGCGCAGAGCCCCGCCCAGGCGACGGTGATCCGCGGAGCGCTCATGCCCCGACGCTAGGGGGTCACGCGGCCCGGGTGGCCGGCTCGCGGTGGTCCGCACCCGGACTGGGGTGGTCCGCGGCGGACGAGCTGTCCTCGTCGCGCACCGCGCCCGCACGCCGCGCCTCCGTCACCAGCACCGCCGCGACGCCCGCGCCGCACAGCACGAAGCCCGCGAGCGTCACCGGCGTGATCCGCTCCCCGAGCAGCAGCGCACCTGCCGCCGCGGTCGTCGGCGCGACGAGGAACAGCAGCGCGTTGAGCGCCGTGATCCCCACCCGCTCGAGCAGCCACCAGTACAGCCCGTAGGCGGCGAGGGTCGGCACGAGCGCGGCTACCACCGTGGTGATCCAGAACGCCGGATCCGTCGGCGGCACCAGCGTCCCGGTCGCGACCGCGGCGACCACGAGCGCGACCGAGGTCACGACGACGTGCACGGTCAGCGTCACGAGCACCGGCGGCCGGCCGGACGACCGGCGCTCGAGGAACGTCCCCGCGACCAGGCACGCCATCGCCGCCGCGGGCAGCAGGTAGGCGACCGGATCCGCGTCCGCCGCCCCCGCCTGCGACCGCACCACGAGCACCACGCCGACGGCGCCGAGCGCGAGCCCGGCCCACTGCGCGCCGCGCACGCGCAGCCCGAGCAGCGGGCCGACGAGCGTCGCGACCACGAGCGGCTGCACCGCGTCGATGAGCGCGGTCGTGCCGGTCGCGATGCCCGCGCCGATCGCCGCGTACACGAACGCGCAGTAACCGAGCTGCGCGAACGCACCGATGAGCGCCTGCCGCCCGAGCATCCGCGGCGCGATCCCGCGGGCCGCGCCGGTCGCGACGACCAGCCCCACGAGCACAACGGCGAGCGGCGCGAACCGCCAGGCGAGCAGCGTCGTCGCGGGCACCTCGACCGTGCCGACGGCCGCGATGAGGAACCCCGAGCTCCACGCGAGCACGAACCCGACGGCGGCCATGACGGTCACCAGCGGTCGAGGTACACCGGTCTGTCTACTGTGCATGGGCCCGACTATACAGACCGGTATAGTCGGTGTGTGAAGACCCCCCTCCCCGACCTCGGCCCGCTCACGCCCGGAGCCCGCCGCGTGCTCGACGCGGCGTCCGACCTCTTCTACGCGCGGGGGATCCACGTGGTCGGCGTCGACGCGATCGCCGCGGCCGCCGGCGTCACGAAGAAGACGATCTACGACCGCTTCGGCTCCAAGGAGCGGCTGGTGGTCGCGTACCTGCAGCACCGCGACGCCCGGTGGCGCGAGCACCTCGCGGCGCGGCTCGCCCGCACGCCGGAGCCCGGGATCGAGCGTGTGCTCGCGGTGTTCGACGCGGCCGTCACGTGGGCCGACGTCAATACGCCCAAGGGCTGCAGCGCGATCAACGCGCGCGCGGAGCTGGGCGCTGGCGACCTGGGCGACGAGGACGACGGCCACGACGTGCTGCCCGAGGTCATGCGGCAGAAGGCGTGGCTGCACGAGCTGCTGCGGGACCTGTGCCGCGAGGCCGCCATACCGGATGCGGCGACCGCCGCCCGCACGCTGATGCTCGTCTACGAGGGCGGCCTCGTGACGCTCGGCATGGGCACCTTCGCGCACCCTATGGCGGTCGCGCGCGATGCGGCGCGCGCGCTACTCGAGGCGTCGTCGTCGACGGGAGCGGGACGGTGAGCGAGGAGGCGCCCTGCCCGTTCTGCGCGCTGCTCCGCGACGAGCCGTTGGTCGCGCCCCTGCCGCAGGACGTCGTCGCCGAGCGCGATCGCGCGGTCGCCGTCATCGCGCCGCGCTGGTGGCCGCGCAACCGCGGGCACGCCCTGGTGATCCCGCGGATCCACGTCCGCGACCTCTACTCCGTGACGCCCACCGACCTCCATGCCGTGATGGACCTCGTGCAGGAGGTCGCCGTCGCGATGCGCGCGGCGTACGGCTGCGCGGGCATCTCGATCCGGCAGCACAACGAGTCCGCGGGCGGACAGGACGTGTGGCACCTGCACGTCCACGTCTTCCCGCGTGCGGAGGGTGACGACCTGTACGGATCCGCGCCGCTGCCCGGCTTCGCGTCGCCCGAGGAGCGCCTGCCGTTCGCGCGCCTGCTGCGCGAGGGGCTGTCCGCTCGTCGGCGGAGAGATCCTGCGACCCGGACGCCGCGGCCTGACCCGGCCTAGCGTCGGAGGCACGGGCCGAGCGCGCACCCGACGCCCGGCCCTGCCATCCGTCCGATCCGCAGGAGGAGAACCATGACCACCATCGCCATCGTGGGGGCCGGTGCCGGACTCGGCGCCGCCGTCGCCCGCCGCTTCGGAGCCGAGGGATTCGCCGTCGCGCTCATCTCGCGCAGCCAGGAGCGCGTCGACGAGCTCGCGCGCACGCTCGCCGACGAGGGGATCACCGCCCGCGGGTACGTCGCGAACGTCCGCGACCACGTGGCGCTCGCCGCCGCGCTCGACCGGGCTGCGCAGGAGCTCGGGCCGGTCGAGGTGCTCCAGTACAGCCCTCTGCCGCAGAAGGAGTTCCTGCGCCCGGTGCTCGAGACCACGCCCGGCGACCTCGTCGGCGCGTTCGAGTTCTCCATCCAGGCGCCCGTCGCCGCGGTGCACCAGGTGCTGCAGGGCATGCGCGTGCTCGGACGCGGGACCGTCCTGTTCATCAACGGCGGCACCGCCGTGCAGCCGCTGCCGAAGTACGCCGGCACCTCCATCGCCTTCGCGGGCGAGAGCGCCTACGGGCAGATGATCCACGAGGCGCTGGCGGGCGACGGGATCCACGTGGGCCAGCTGATCATCCCCGGCGCCATCACGCCGGGCCACCCGACGAAGGACCCGCAGGCCCTCGCGGACACGCTCTGGTCCATGCACGAGGAGCGCGGCGACTTCCGCCGCTTCGCCGCCGACATGGACGACGAGTAGATAGCGACCGGTCGCGTGAGCCGCCCTGACGGGGGCCTGCGCGACCGCTCCTTGCCTGGGATGCTCGAAGGATGGACGCCACCGCACCTCTCCTGACCTGGACCCTCGCCGCCGAGATCCCCGTCCCCGCCGACGTGCATGAGCTGCTCGTGGAGGGGGAGCAGGCCGTCGCGTCGTTCCGCACGTTCCGCGACTCGGCCACCTTCACGACGAAGCGCCTCATCGTGCGCGACGCCCAGGGCATCACGGGCAAGAAGGTGGAGCTGTACTCGCTTCCCTACAGCGCGATCAACATGTGGTCGACCGAGAACGCCGGCACCTTCGACCTCAACGCGGAGCTGGAGCTCTGGACGCGGGCCGGCCACATCAAGGTGAAGCTCGGCAAGGGCGCGGACATCCGGCGCATCGACGGCCTCATCGCCTGGGCCGTGCTGCACGCGCACTGACCCGGGCACGACGAAGGGGAGGGGGAGCGACCCGGATGCGCTCCCCCTCCCCTCGGCCGTGCGGCCCCGAGGGCCGTGCCGACGGCTACTTCGTCGGCGTGGCCTTCACCAGGAACTCGACCGTGCCCTGGTTCTCGACGCTGACGAAGCCGAGGCTCGGGGCCTGGACGCCGTAGTCCGAGAAGGTGACGGGGATGGATCCGCTCACCTGCACGCCGTCGCCCGAGAGCGCGGCCTGCAGCGGCACGGTGACGGTCTGCGTCACGCCGTGCATGGTCAGCTCGCCGGTCGCCTGGACCGTCGCGACCTGACCGTCGGCGGGCACGGCCGCGTCGACGGGCTGGGTCAGCGTGAAGGTCGCGTCCGGGTACTTGGAGACCTCCATGGCGGTGCCGCGGAAGTACTCGTCGCGGGGGGCCGCGTCGGTGGCGATGCTCGCGACGTCGACCTTCACGGTGGCGGCCGAGAGGGTGGATCCGTCGACAGTGATGGATCCGGTCACGTCCTCGGTCTTGCCGACGACGGTCACGTCGGTGCCGTTGAGCACCTCGGCGACGCGGTACCCGGCGGTGCTGCCGGTGCCGATCTGCCACTCGCCGGACAGGTCGCTCGTGTCGAGCGTGGAGTCGGCGGGGGCGGCCGAGACGGACGGGGCGGCCGCGGGGGCGCCGACGATCACGTCACGGTAGAAGGCGGGGCCGAACGCGGCGGCGCTGACACCGAGCACGACCACCACGGCCGCGCTCGTGCCGAGGATGATCTTGGTCTTCTTCTGCATGGGGGTCTCCTGATCCGGATGGTGCTCATCTGATCGCCGCGAGAGGCTGCGCCGACATCAGGGACGACGGACCAGCCGCGGAGATCGTTCACGGGCTCAGGGTCCTGCCAGGTTCGCGGATCCGCCTGAGATGATTCCCGCGAGCGGTGAACCATCCGGCCGTCCATCTCGTCGTGGAGGGAGGAGGCACGGATGACCACGGAGAGCACGGCCCGCATGCGGGCGCTGCACGATGCGCACGCACCTGCGCTGCAGCGGTACGCGCTGCGGCTCACGGGGGATCCGGCGCTCGCCGAGGACGTCGTCCAGGAGGCGCTGCTGCGGGCCTGGCGCTCGCCCGCGATCCTCGCGGAGGACGACGAGTCCGCCCGACGCTGGCTCTTCACCGTCGTGCGCAACCTCGTGATCGATGACAGGCGCAGCGCCTGGCGCGGCCGCGAGACGCCGACGGACACGCTGCCCGAGGATCCCGTCGCCGACGCCTCCGACGCCATCATCGACCGCCTGCTCGTGGCCGAGGCGCTCGCCTCGCTCTCCGCCGAGCACCGCCGTGCGGTCGTCAGCTGCTACCACCTGGGCCGCACGGTCGTGGAGACCGCGGAACGCGAGGGCGTCCCGCCCGGCACCATCAAGTCCCGCCTCCACTACGCGCTCAAGGCGCTCCGGCTCGCCCTGCAGGAACGAGGAGTCACCCGATGAACGACCGCGCCGACGACATCCACGAGTGGGATGCCGCGTACGTGCTCGGCAGCCTGAGCGCCACCGACCGTGCGCTCTTCGAGTCCCACCTCGAGGGCTGCGACGCGTGCATGCGCTCCCTCGCCGAGCTCTCCGGCCTGCCCGGCGTGCTGCGGATGCTGCCCGTCGAGGAGGCGATCGCGCTGATGGACGAGCCCGAGGCCCCCGCCGTGCCGCAGCCGGTCGCGCCGGCGCAGGACGCGCCCGGCCACCGGGTGCCGCGCCGGGGCCGGCGTCCCCTCTCGGGTGCCGCGCGCCGGCCGCTGTCTCGTCGCACCGGCGGGTGGATCCTCGCGGCCGCCGCCGTCGTGCTCCTCGTCGGCGGCGCGGGCCTCGGCTCCGCGCTCCGCGCCGGCGTGAGCGGGCCCGTCGCGGATCCGTCCCCGGCCTCTTCCTCGGCCGCCGGGGACCTGTCCGAGGGCCTGCCCGCCGACGCCGTGAGCATGCGCTCCGATCTCGACGAGGGCGTCACCGCGAAGCTCGCCCTCACCTCGCAGCCGTGGGGCACGCGCTTCGACTGGAGCTGCGAGTACGCGGGCGGCGGCGTCGGCCAGGGCGCCTACGACCTCGTCGCGATCGAGGACGACGGCACGCGCACGGTCGTCGCCACCTGGGGCGCGGGCCAGGCGGAGTCGCGGCTGCTCGCCGCCACCTCGAGCCTCCCGATGGATCGGATCCGCACGGTGCAGATCACGCCCTCCGACTCCGACGTGGTGCTGGCGAGCCGGGACCTCTGACCCGACCGTCCCAACCCTGGCGCGCCGCCCGCGCCGCCCCGTAACCTGGCGTCCCACACCTGAGGAAAAGCGAGCGGCGAGGATCCGATGAGCGACCCGGCAGCGCAGGCCGACGTGCCCGCGATGAGCGACGCCGACGCGGCCGTCGTCGCCGCCCGCTGGAAGCGCAACGCGACCCTCTTCCTCAGCGGCCAGACGGTCTCGCTGTTCGGCTCGATGCTCGTCCAGTACGCGGTCATGTGGTACGTCACCTTCGAGACCCGCTCGGGCCTCGCGGTCGCGCTCTACGCGGTCTGCGCGTTCCTGCCGCAGGGCATCGTCTCGATCTTCGGCGGCACCCTCGCCGACCGCATGAACCGCCGCGTGCTCGTCATCGCGTCCGACAGCACCATCGCGATCGTCACGCTCGCCCTCGCCCTGCTCATGATGAACGGCGTCACCGACCTCTGGATCATCCTGCTCGCGGTGGCCGTGCGCTCCGTCGGCGCCGGGTTCCAGACGCCCGCGGTGCAGGCGATGATCCCGCAGATCGTGCCGCCCGAGCAGCTGCTGCGGATCAACGGGATCTTCGGCACCATCCAGTCGGCGATGGCCCTGCTCGCGCCGGCCGCCGCGGGCGCGATCTTCGCCGCCTACGGCCTCGTGCCCCTCTTCTTCGTCGACGCGATCACGGCCGCGATCGGCATCGCGTTCCTGCTCTCGGTGGCCGTGCCGACGCTCGCGTCCATCGCCGACAAGACGTCGACGTACCGCGAGGACCTCGTCGAGGGGATCCGCTACATCGGCGGCAACCCGGTCGTCCGCTGGCTGCTGGTGGTCTTCGCGATCATCTTCCTGCTCACGGTCGCGCCGTCGTTCATCACGCCGCTGCTCGTGGCCCGCACCTACGGCACCGAGGTGTGGATGGTGACGGTGCTGGAGATCGCCTTCAGCGTCGGCATGCTGGGCGGCGGCGCGCTCGTGTCGACGCTGTTCGCGAAGTCCGACCGCATGACGCTGATCCTCGTCAGCTGCTTCGGCTTCGCGGTCTTCACCGCGGGCCTGGGCCTCAGCCCCAACCTCTGGGTGTTCTACGGCTTCATGTTCGCGATCGGCCTGTTCGTGCCGCTGTTCTCGGCGCCGTTCATGACGCTCGTGCAGGAGACCGTCGCGCCCGAGATGCACGGCCGCGTCTTCAGCTACGTCGGGATCGTCATGGCCCTCGCGACCCCGATCGGCGCGGTCGCGTTCGGTCCGCTCGCCGACGTGTTCAGCGTGCAGACGCTGCTGGTCGCGGCGGGGATCATCACGGTCGTCGTGATCACGGTCGCCATCTCGCTCCCGTCGGGCCGTGCCGCGATCCGGATCGCCCGGGAGAAGAAGGCGGAGGCGGATGCGGGGGACGCGGATGCTGGGCCGGATGCCGGATCCGGCGCGACTCCGATCGACCAGGCGCGCGTGACGCCCGGCTCCTAGCCCGCCGCCGGATCCGTCCCGCCGCGCGCCGTCAGATCCTCCGCGTACGCCGCGACGGCACGGCGGTACTCCGGCAGCGTCGGCGCGAGCCGGCGCAGCGCCACGGCCAGCGCCTCGGTCGGACGACCCGCGTCGTGCAGCGCGAGCGCCAGGAACGCGTCGCGGCCGGGTGCGTGCGCGTCGTCGGGCATCGCCTCGAGCAGCGCGACCGCCTCGGCGGCCTCGCCCACGTTCCGCAGGGAGCTCGCCAGCTGGATCACCGCGAGCGGCCCGTGCTCCGGATCCAGTCCGCCGTCGATGGCCGCGCGGTACAGCGGCACGGCCTCGGCCTCGCGGCCCACGAAGTCGTGCGCGCTGGCCAGCTCGTAGAGCGCCCGCGGATCGTCGGCCGGACGCTCGGCGACCAGCGCGCGCATCCCGGCGACGGTCTCCTCCGCCCGCTCGTCGTCGGCGCTCGCCCAGAAGGCGGCGACCCGGACGTCCCAGTCGTCGTGATCCATCCGCCCAGCCTGTCAGGCGCCGGGCCGGTCAGCGGCTGCGCGCCGGCGGCGGACCCGTGGTCGCACGGCGCACGAGCCGCGTCGGCAGCTGCACGTGCATCGCCTCGGGACCGGTGCCGCCCATGAGCGACATGAGGAGATCGACCGCGGTCGTGCCGAGGCGCTGCATCGGCTGGCGGATCGTGGTGAGCGCCGGCGTCATCTGCGACGCCTCGGGGATGTCGTCGAAGCCGATGACGGAGAGGTCCTCGGGCACGCGGATCCCGAGCTCGGCCGCCACCTGCAGGATCGCGATGCCCGACAGGTCGTTGGCGGCGAAGATCGCGGTCGGCCGGTCCGGCATCGAGAGCAGGGCGCGCGCCGGCTCCCGCGCGGCCGCGGTGAGGAACAGGCCCGCGCGCACGAGCGCCGGGTCGAACGCGATGCCGGCGTCCTGCAGCGCGCGGCGGTAGCCGGCTTCGCGCAGGCTCGCGGAGCGGAGGTCCGGGCGGCCAGCCAGGAACCCGATCCGCCGGTGCCCGAGCTCGAGCAGGTGCCGCGTCGCCTGGAGCGCGCCGCCGAGGCTGTCGGACTCGACGCTCGGCAGGTCGGCGGGCCCGGTGTGCGGGTCGATGGAGACGACGGGGATGTCGGTCTGCGCCGTCACGACCGTGGGCGTCACCATGATCGCGCCGTCGATGAGGGTGCCGCTCAGCCGGCTGAGCGACCGGCGCTCCCAGCCCGTGTTGTCCACCTGCCGGGAGCCGCTGTAGGCCAGGAGGTCGTAGCGCGAGCTCCGGAGCGCCGCGCCCACGCCCTTCAGGATCTCGGCGCTGAACGGCTCGAACCCCGCCACCAGCACGCCGATCACGCCGGTGCGGTGGGACCGCATGCTGCTCGCGACGAGGCTCGACTCGTAGCCGAGGCGCTCGACGACCTCCATCACGCGGCGCGACGTCTCGGCCGAGATCCCGTAGCGCCCGTTCACCGCCTTGGACACGGTGGACACCGAGACGCCTGCGGCAGCGGCGACGTCGTGGATGGTGGCGCGGCGGGACATGGACTGGACCCTACGCCCGGAGAAAAGGATTTCGAAAACGTTTGACGAAGATCGGAGCGCAACCGAGACTGGCCCGACCGGCCCCCGTCACGACGAAGCGACGACGCGACGACGCGACAGAGGGCCCGGACCGAGTCGCACCCCCACAGCACCAGGCACGCGGCTCGTGCACGTCCCCCCCCCCCGACACCCGCCAGGGTGCGCTCAATGAAGAGACAGGTAGAACGACATGAAGGCACGGAAGATCCTCACGGGATCCGCGGCCCTGCTCGTGGGGGCCCTCGCCCTCACCGGCTGCAGCGGCAGCGGTTCCGGCAACGGCGACGACGGCGGTCCCGTCGAGATGACGCTGTGGCACAACTCCACCACCGGCCCGGGCAAGGCGTTCTGGGACAAGACCACGGCCGACTTCAACGCGTCCCACCCCGGCGTGACGGTCACGCCCACGTCGGTCCAGAACGAGGACCTCGACGGCAAGCTCCAGACCGCGCTCAACTCGGGC
This sequence comes from Clavibacter quasicaliforniensis, assembly GCF_051201715.1. Lineage (NCBI taxonomy): Bacteria > Bacillati > Actinomycetota > Actinomycetes > Micrococcales > Microbacteriaceae > Clavibacter > Clavibacter quasicaliforniensis. Next base: position 245,754 of record NZ_CP139624.1, read on the forward strand.
GACGCGCCCGACATCTTCCTGCAGCGCGGCGGCGGCAAGCTCGCCGCCACGGTCGCGGCGGGACAGGTCATGGACATCACGGACGGCATCTCCGCCGACGTGAAGGGCCAGATCGCGCAGAGCGCGTTCGACGCGAACTCGATCGACGGCAAGGCGTACGCCATGCCCGTCGCCGTCCTCCCCAGCGGCATCTTCTACAGCCAGGACCTCTTCACGGCGGCCGGCATCACGGAGACGCCGAAGACGATGGACGAGCTGGACGCGGACGTCGAGAAGCTCAAGGCCACGGGCGTCGCCCCCATCGCGCTCGGCGCGAAGGACGCGTGGCCCGCCGCGCACTGGTACTTCAACTTCGCGCTCCGCGAGTGCAGCTCCGCCACGCTCGAGAAGGCCGCCGCGGACAAGGACTTCAGCGACGACTGCTGGATCAAGGCGGGCCAGGACGTCGAGGACCTCGTGGGCACGAACCCCTTCAACGACGGCTTCCTCACCACCGCGGCGCAGCAGGGCGCCGGCTCCTCGGCCGGCCTCATCGCCAACAAGAAGGCGGCCATGGAGCTCATGGGCGCTTGGGACCCGGGAGTCATCGCGGGTCTGACCCCGGACACGAAGCCGCTGGCCGACCTGTCCTGGTTCCCCTTCCCGGAGATCTCCGGCGGCGCGGGTGAGCCCGGCTCCATCATGGGCGGCATCGACGGGTACTCCTGCTCCGCGCAGGCCCCGAAGGCGTGCGTCGACTTCCTCAACTACATCGGCACCGCCGACGTGCAGAAGGAGTACTACGCGGCCTTCAACGCCCCGCCCGTGAACACCGAGGCGCAGACCGCGGTCACCGAGCCGTACCTGAAGGAGATCATCGCGGCGTACAACGACGCGCCCTACGTCTCCCAGTGGCTCGACACGGTCTACGGCCTGAACGTCGGCAACGCGATGAACGTCGGCGTGGTCGACCTCATGGCGGGCGACGGCAGCCCGGAGAAGCTCATCCAGACCGTCGGCGACGCGGCCAAGAAGGCCTAGGCGCACCGACATGGCTATCCGCGAGAGCTCGCTCGACGAGCAGCGTCCCGCGGCTGATCCTGCACACCCCGAGGGCGGCGTCGTGACGACGCCGCCCTCGGCGGTCCGTGCGCGACGCCGCGGCCTCGGCTGGTCCGGTCGCCTCGAGGTCCTGATCCTCGTCGGCCCGGCCCTCCTCTTCTTCCTGGGCTTCGTCATCTACCCCGTGGTGATGGCGGCCTACTACGGCTTCTTCAGCTGGCAGGGCTTCGGCCCGCCCACGGTGTTCGTGGGCTTCCGGAACTACATCACGATCCTCCAGGACCCCACGTTCCACGAGGCGCTGATGCACAACGCCGTCATCGTGATCCTGTCGCTCGTGCTCCAGGGCCCGGTCGCGATCCTCGTGGCGCTCCTGCTCAACCGGAAGCTGCGCGGCCAGTCGGTCATCCGCGTGCTGATCTTCGTGCCGTACGTGATCTCCGAGGTCGTCGTCGGCACCGGCTGGAGCCTCATGCTCCAGGGCTCCGGCGCGCTCAACGGCTTCCTCGCGAACATCGGCCTGGCCGACCTCCAGCAGGACTGGCTCGCCAACCCCGACATCGCGATCTGGTCGCTCATGACGATCATCACGTGGAAGTACATCGGCTTCGCGGTGATCCTCTTCCTCGCCGGCCTCCAGGGCATCCCCGAGGAGCTCAGCGAGGCGGCCGCCATCGACGGCGCGTCGTACTGGCAGATCCAGCGGCGCATCACGCTGCCGCTGCTCGCGCCGACGCTGCGCATCTGGGCGTTCCTGTCGATCATCGGCTCGCTGCAGCTGTTCGACCTCGTCTACATCATCTGGGGCCAGTACATCTCGGCCACCGCGGGCACCTCGACCATGGCCACGTACCTCGTGGCCAACGGGCGCGGATCCGGCAACTACGGGTACGGCAACGCCGTCGCCGTGGTGCTGTTCCTCATCTCCCTGGTCGTCGCGCTGATCTACCAGCGGTTCGTCCTCAACCGCGACACCGCCGGCGCCCTCACGGGTGCGGGAAGGAAGAAGAAGTGACCGCCGTCACCGCGGCTCCGCGCAACGCGGACCTGGATCCCACCTACTCGGCGAAGACGCCGAAGCCCAAGCGGGTGAAGACGCCCGGCCAGGGCAACAACCCCATCCCGTACCTCGTCGCGGTCGTGCTCATCGCCCTGATGCTGACGCCGGTGGCGTACATCATCCTGGGCGGGTTCCGCACGAACGCGCAGATCACGACCGATCCGGCGGGCTTCCCGTCGCCGTTCCAGATCCAGAACTACCTCGACGTGCTCGGCGGCTCGATGTTCTGGCGGCAGGTGGGCAACTCGCTCATCGCGGCCATCGGGACCACGGTCGGCGCGGTCGTGCTCGGCCTCATGGCGAGCTACGTGCTGGCCCGGTACACGTTCTTCGGCCGGGGGGCGCTCTACGCGCTGTTCGCGTCGGGGCTCATGTTCCCGATCACCGTGGCGATCACGCCGCTCTACATCGTGATCCGCTCGCTCGGCCTCACGAACTCGCTGCCGGGGATCATCCTCCCGCAGATCGCGTTCGCGCTCCCGACGACGATCATCATCCTGGTGCCGTTCCTGCGGGCCATCCCGGACGAGATCCAGGAGGCCGCGTTCATCGACGGGTGCAGCCGCATCGGGTTCTTCTTCCGCATGGTCGTGCGGCTGTCCATGCCGGGCGTCATCACGGTGGGCATCCTCGCGTTCATCGGCAGCTGGAACAGCTACCTGCTGCCGCTGTTCCTCCTGAGCGACGCGTCGATCTACACGCTGCCGCTCGGCGTGCAGTCGTTCTCGTCGCAGTACTCGGTGGACACGGCCAAGGTGCTCGCGTTCACGTCGCTGTCGATGATCCCGGCGCTGATCTTCTTCTCGATCTTCGAGCGCCGCATCGTCGGCGGCCTCACGGGCGCGGTGAAGGGGTGACCGGCGCGGAGAGCCCGGCGCCCGGCGCCGTCGCGCTCCCCGAGGTCTCGGAGCGCGTGCGCGAGCTGCACGCGCGCATGAGCCTCGAGGAGAAGCTCGCGCAGATCGTCGGCTACTGGGTCGACCAGGGCGGCGAGGTCGTCGCGCCCATGCAGGGCGAGATGGCCACGACCGGCCGCTACGAGGAGGCGACCGAGCACGGCCTCGGGCACCTCACCCGCGTGTACGGTACGCGCCCGGTGGATCCCGTCGAGCGCGCGTCCTGGCTGTGGGCCGAGCAGCGGCGGCTCCAGAAGGAGACGCGGCTCGGGATCCCGGCGCTCGTGCACGAGGAGTGCCTCACCGGGCTCGCCGCGTGGCAGGCCGCGACCTTCCCCACGCCGCTTGCGTGGGGCGCGTCCTTCGACCCGGGTCTCGTGGAGGAGATGGCCGCGCTCATCGGCGGATCCATGCGGGAGCTCGGCGTGCACCAGGGCCTCGCGCCCGTGCTCGACGTGATCCGCGACGCCCGCTGGGGCCGCGTCGACGAGTGCATCGCCGAGGACCCGTACGTGGTCGGCACCATCGGCACGGCGTACGTCCGCGGGCTGCAGTCGGCCGGGATCCACGCGACGCTCAAGCACTTCGTCGGCTACTCGGTCTCGCAGTCCGGCCGCAACCACGCGCCCGCGCACGTGGGCCCGCGCTTCGTGGAGGACGTGCTGCTGCCGCCCTTCGAGATGGCGGTGCTCGACGGCGGGGTGCGCTCGGTCATGAACTCGTACGCGGAGATCGACGGCGCGCCCGTCGGCGCCACCCCCGAGTACCTGACCGACGTGCTCCGCGGCCGCTGGGGCTTCGACGGCGTCGTGGTCTCCGACTACTTCTCGGTCGCGTTCCTCCAGGTGATGCACGCCGTCGCGGGCGACCGCGGCGAGGCGGCCGAGCTGGCGCTCGCCGCGGGCATCGACGTGGAGCTGCCCACCGGCGACGCGTACCTCGCGCCGCTGGCCGAGCGGATCCGCGCCGGGCTCGCCGACGAGTCGCTCGTCGACCGCGCGGTGCTCCGCGTGCTCGCCGAGAAGGAGGAGCTGGGGCTGCTCGACGCGACGTTCGAGGATCCGCCCACCGAGATCGACCTCGACACCCCCGCCCACCGGGACGTCGCGCGCCGGCTCGCGGAGGAGTCGATCGTGCTGCTCGCGAACGACGGCACGCTGCCGCTCGCGGGCGACGGCCGCACGGCGCCCGCCCGGATCGCGCTCATCGGCCCCAACGCCGACAGCGCCGAGGCGCTCATGGGCTGCTACTCGTTCGCGAACCACGTGCTCGCGCACCACCCGGGCACGCCGCTCGGGTTCGCGATCCCGACGGTCGCGGAGGCGCTCCGGGCGGAGCTGCCCGACGCGGAGGTGGTGCTCGTGGCGGGCGCCGAGGTCGAGGGCGACGACCGCTCCGGCTTCGGCGCCGCGGTCGAGGCGGCACGCGGATCCGACCTCGCGGTCGTGGTCGTCGGCGACCGGGCGGGCCTGTTCGGCCGCGGCACGGTCGGCGAGGGCAACGACGTCGAGAGCCTCGAGCTGCCGGGCGTGCAGCGCGAGCTGGTCGAGGCCGTGCGCGCCACCGGGACCCCCGTGGTCGTGGTGCTGCTCACCGGCCGGCCGTACGCGGTGGCGTGGGCGGTCGAGGGCGATGCGGCTCCGGCGGCCGTGCTGCAGGCGTTCTTCCCGGGCGAGGAGGGCGGATCCGCGATCGCGGGCGTCCTCTCCGGCCGGGTGTCGCCGTCGGGCCGCCTGCCGGTGTCGCTCCCGCGCTCCGCGGGCGCGCAGCCGTTCTCGTACCTGCACCCGATCCTCGGGGGGCCGAGCGAGGTGACGAGCGCGGATCCCACGCCCGTCCTCCCGTTCGGGCACGGCCTGTCGTACACGACGTTCGCGCGCAGCGACCTCTCCGTGGCGTCGGCCGAGGTGGCGTCGGGGGAGGCGTTCATCGCGACCGTCGAGGTCCGCAACACGGGCGACCGCGACGGCACCGACGTCGTGCAGCTCTACGCGCGCGACGTGCAGGGCAGCGTCACGCGGCCCGTCGCGCAGCTGCTCGGCTACCTGCGGCTGGATCTGGCGGCCGGCGAGTCCGCGCGCGTCACGTTCCAGGTGCCCACCACCCGCCTCGCCCTCACCGACCTGCGGTACCGCCGCGTGGTCGAGCCGGGCGCGGTGGAGCTCTGGGTCGGTCCGTCGAGCGCCGTGAAGGAGACGGAGGCGGCGATCGCGGTCACCGGATCCGCGCACCACGTCACGATCGCGGACGAGCGGTACGTCGGCACGTCGGTCGACCGCGTCGGAGTGGCCGAGCGGGTGCTCGCCACCAGCTGATCCCCCTCACGACGGAGCCCCGGCCGCCGCGTCCTCGAGACGCGGCGGCCGGGGCTCCGTCGTTGGCGGCACCCGCGGGTCAGGCGCGCGCCAGGTGGTCGCGCACGGTCTCCGGCTCGCGGCCCAGGAGCTCGGCGAGCAGCGGATCCGTGCCCGCGAAGAAGCCGCCGGCCGCCGCCAGCGGCAGGGTGATCAGGAAGCGCGCGACGGTCTCGGGCGTGCCCGCCTGGACGAGCCCGGCGATCCAGTCCTCGGGGTCCACGAGCTCGAGGCGCACCTCGCGGCCGAGCACCTCCGACGCCTGCTCGGCGACCTCGGCCATGGTGGGCGCCTCGCCCGCGGTGAGGGTCACGGGGCCGTCGATCGGGGCGTCCGCGAGCAGGATCCGCGCGGCACCCTCGGCGGCGTCGGCACGCGAGGTCCAGGAGACCGGGCCGTCGGCGGGCACGCGGATCACCCCGGTCTCGCGCCACGCCCCGAGCAGCAGGTCGACGCTGTGCAGGTAGAAGCCGTTGCGGAGCGCGGTCCACGGGACGCCGGATTCCGCGAGGATCCGCTCGGTCGCGATGTGGTCCCGGGCGGGGCCGAAGGGCGAGTCGTCGACGGCGCCCTGGTGGCTCGTGTAGAGGATCCGGCCGACGCCCGCCTCGACCGCGGCCTCGATCGCCGCGCGGTGCAGCGCCACGGCGTCGGCGTGCGGGTCGCTGGAGGAGACGAGCAGGAGCTGGTCGGCGCCCCCGAAGGCCGCGGGCAGCGAGGCGGCGTCGGCGTAGTCGCCGCGGCGGACCTCGACGCCGCGGTCGGCGAACGGTCGTGCGCTCTCGGGATCGCGGGTGACGACGACGAGCTCCGTGGCGGGGATCCGCTCGAGCAGGTGCTCGGCGGTGGCGCCGTTGAGCGCGCCGGTGGCTCCGGTGATGGTGATCATTGATCTGCCTCTCGTGATATCGCTGATAACAAATGCACGGTAGCACGGGAAGCAGTTCGATAACACGTGTCCGTTATCGTCGATCCATGACCGTCGAGACCTCCGCCCCGGCCGACCCGCGCGCCGGGACCCGTGACCGCCTCGTCGACGTGGCCGCGGAGCTGCTCCGCACCGGGGGCCGCGTCGCCGTCACGACACGCGCCGTCGCCGAGGCCGCCGGCGTGCAGGCGCCCACGATCTACCGCCTCTTCGGTGACAAGGACGGCCTCCTCGATGCCGTCGCCGAGACGGAGATGACGCGATTCGCCGCGACCAAGGCCGTCGTGATCCGCGCCGCCGCCGAGGGCGCCGTGGACGCGGTGGACGACCTCCGGGCGGGCTGGGACGCGACCATCGCCTTCGCGCTCGACAACCCCGAGCTGTACGCACTCATGAGCGACCCCGCCCGCGGGGAGGGCTCGCCCGCCGTGCGCGCCGGCGTCGCGCTGCTCGAGGAGCGCGTGCACCGCGTCGCGCTCGCCGGGCGCCTGCGCGTCGCCGAGCCGCTCGCGGTCGAGCTGATCCACGCGGCCGCCACGGGCGCGCTCCTCTCGACGATCCGCCGTCCGGCCGCACAGCGCGACCGTGCGCTCGTCGATGCCATCTGGGAGGCGGTGCAGGAGCGGATCCTCACGCCCCCGGCGCGCGGCCGCATCCGGCACGAGCCCGGCCTCGTCGAGCGCGCCGTCGCGCTGCGCGCCCACGTGGCCGACGCGGACCGCCTCAGCGCGGGCGAGCGGTCGCTGCTCGCGGAGTGGCTGGACCGGATCGCCGCGGCGCGCTGACCCGGATCCACCCGACCGGCGCCCTCAGGCCCCCGCGACCTCCACGGGCGCCGTCGTCAGCGCCTGCAGCCCCGTGACCCGCAGCAGATCGAGCCGCGCCTCGTCCGTGCTGCCCGGCTCCGCCGTGTAGACGACGATGCGGAGGTCGCTTCCCGGCACGGAGAGGGTGTCGCAGTCGATCGTGATGGGGCCGACCGCGGTGCGCGTGACGGTCTTGCGGCTCGACCGGTGCTCGGCGACGCGCGCCTCGCTCCAGCGGCGTTCGAACTCCGGCACCTCGGCACGCAGGCGGGCTACGAGCCGGGCGAGCGCGCGATCCGCGGGGTAGCGGCCGACCGCGGTGCGCAGATCGGCCGCGAGGTCGCGCGCGAACTCCTCCTCGTGCACGGCGTCGAAGTCGGTGCCCGCGTGACCTCGCGTGAAGTAGGTCCAGACGAGGTTGCGGTCCCAGCCGGTGCGCGTGGACGGATCGCCGTTCAGCGCCGCCCACAGCGGGTTCCAGAGGAGCATGTCGTGCGTCGCCGTGAACACCGCGATGGGCACGTCGCCGAGCCGGTCGACGATCCGGTGCACGCCCGGGGTGATGTGCCGCGGCACCTCCCCGCGTCCGGGCGGGGCGACGCCCGCGACCCGGTGCAGGTGGTCGCGCTCGTCCTCGGTGAGGCGGAGCGCGCGGGCGAGCGCGCCGAGCATCTGCGGCGACGGGTTCACCGACCGGCCCTGCTCGAGCCGCACGACGTAGTCGACGCTCACGCCCGCGAGCGCGGCCAGCTCCTCGCGACGGAGGCCCGCGGTGCGGCGGTGGGATCCGGCGGGCAGGCCCACGTCGGCCGGCTGCACGCGCTCGCGCCAGGAGCGGAGGACGCTCGCGAATTCGGTCATGCCCCCATCCTCCGCGTCGGCGGGCGGATCAGCCTGGTACCGCCGGTCCTCCCGTCGACCGGTGCCTGGGCGATGCGGCTGCCGGGGCGCAGGCTCGACCCATGACCACGACACTGATCACCGGATCCAACCGGGGCCTCGGCCTCGAGACCGCCCGCCGCCTCGTCGAAGCCGGCCACACCGTCCACGCCGGCATGCGCGACACCGCAGACGGCGATGCCGCCCGCGCCGTGGGCGCCCACCCCGTGCAGCTCGACGTCGACGACCAGGCGAGCGTCGACCGCGCCGTCGCCTCGCTGCCGGGGCTGGACGTGCTCGTCAACAACGCCGGGATCCTCGGCAGCGCGCAGGGCGTCGACGACCTGACCCCGGAGGCGATGGCCGCCGTGCTGCAGACGAACGTCGTCGCCGTGGTGCGGGTGACGCAGGCGGCGCTCCCGCTGCTGCGCGCATCCGCGGCTCCCGTGATCGTCAACGTGGCGTCGGGCGTCGGATGGCCGCGCGCCCTCCGCGGCGAGGACACCGACGAGCGCCACGTGCTGACCGTGCCGTACGCGACCTCGAAGGCGGCCCTCATCACCGCGACCGTGCAGTACGCCAAGAACCTGCCGGGCTTCCGGATCAACGCCACCGACCCCGGCTACACCGCGACCGACTTCAACGGCAACAGCGGCCACCAGACCGTGACCGAGGGCACCGACGCGACCGTCGCGATGGCGCTCGTGGGGCCGGACGGGCCGACGGGGGAGTTCCACAGCCGGCACGGGCGGATCGAGTACTGAGGCGCAGGCACCGCCCGGCTCAGGCCGCGCCGAGTCCCGTGACGCCGGCGGTGACCGCGGGCGTCACGACGCCGTCCGGCCAGCGGAGCGTCACCCCGGGCTCGGCGGTCAGCCGTCCGATCCCGGCGGTCGTCGCGTACGGCGAGGTCATGCGGGAGGCGCCCGGCGCATCCGCCGTCAGCATCCCGAAGCCGGGGAAGCACGTGAGCCAGTCGCCCATCGTGACGTCGACGGATCCGGGCATGGGCACGTCCGCGACGTCGATCACGGCGCCCGTGCCGCTCGCCTCCGCGAGCATGCCCGCGGTGCCGACGATCCCCGCCATGCTCACGTCCTTCGCGGCGGCCGGGCGGGCGCGCGCGACGGTCGCGGCGAGGTCGCGGAGCTCCGCGGGGGAGCGTCCCTCGGTCGAGTTCCACTGCGCTCCGCGGTGGCCGGACCGCCAGGATCCGGACAGGTCGACCGTGAGGCTCAGGGCCTGGCCGGCGGAGCCACCGCCCCCGGGGACCGGATCGGCGGTCCTGCCGAGGGCGGTGACGCTGAGGGCGGCGGGCACGCCGAGCTGCGTGTGCCCGCCGAGGATCGGGACGCCCCAGGCCGCGGCGCCGCGGCGGACCCCGGCCATCACGCGGCGGACGGACGCGGCGTCGCGTCCCGCCACGGAGTCGAGGAGGCCGACGGGACGCGCGCCCATGGCGCTGAGGTCGTTCACGTTGACGAGCACGCCGCACCAGCCGGCCCACTCGGGATCCCGCTCCACCATCGACGGGAGGATCGCGTCGCATGCGGCGATGACGTCGGTGCCGGGCACGGGGGCGCCGTCGTCGCCCACCCAGCCGGGGCCGCCGAGCGCGCCGGATCCGTCGGGCTCGAGCACCGCGGCGAGGTGCGCCTTGGTCTGGTCGACGAGCCGCTGGATCCGACCGATCGGCCAGCGCATGGTCACGTGGTCCACGCCGCCGACGACCGCGGTGCCGGTGGGGATCCAGCCCAGCCGCCGGAAGAGCACGGCGCTGCGCGCCTGCACGGTCGCGTCGAACCGCAGCACGCCGGCCTGCTCGGCGTGCACCGCGGCGGCCTGCACGAGCGCGGAGCCGACGCCGCGGATCCCCCGGGCACCCGGCGCCACCACGAGGCGCGACCCGGTCCACCAGCCGATGTCCCGCGCGCCGACGGGCGCGAGCCGCACGCCGCCGACGACCCGTCCCTCGACGCGCGCGACGAGCACCACCGTCCGCGGATCCTCATCGAGCGCATCCAGGTCGGTGCCCGCGAAGATCCCCTGCTCCTCGACGAACGCGTCGTGCCGCAGGCGCCGGTACGCGTCGAGGTCCAGCCGGTCGGCCACGGACACGAGGAACGACGGCGTCGCCCGGACGACCGGCGGGCCCATGAGGGCGGGGACGTCGAGGAGCACGGATCAGCCTCCCGCGGTCTGCAGGGCGGAGCAGGCGCCGCACGCCGCGCAGCCCGCCTTCTGGTCGGCACCGCGCATCCCGGCGGCCTGCAGCGCGCGCGAGACGCGGAACGTCACGTCGCGGAGCACGGATCCCTCGGGCGCTGGCACGTGGTCGACGTCCGTCGCGAGCGTCCCCTTGAGCGGCCGGAACGGCACGATGAAGGGGTAGACGCCCATGTCGATGAGCTCCTGGGCCCCGGCGACCATCTCGTCGGGATCCTCGCCCATCCCCACCAGAAGGTAGGTGGAGACCTGGTTGCGGCCGAAGACGCGGACCGCCTCCCGCCACGCGGCGCGGTACTCGTCGAGGGACACGCGGGACTTGCCCGGCATCCACCGGCGGCGCACGTCGTCGTCCATCGACTCCACATGGATCCCGATGGACCGCGCGCCCGCCTCGTACAGGTCGGTGATGGTCGAGAGCTGCGCGGGCGGCTCGCACTGCACCTGGATCATCAGGTCCGGCACGACCTCCTTGATGGCGCGGACGCATCGTGCGAGGTGCGTCGCGCCGCGGTCGCGTCCGTTGCTCGTGCCCGTGGTCATGACCATCTGCTCGACGCCGTCGAGCCGCCAGGCCGCCTCCGCCACCTCGGCGAGCATCGCGGGGGTCTTGACGGCGATGGTGCTGCCCGAGGCGAGGCTCTCCTCGATTGAGCAGAACCGGCAGCGCTCCGACTCGTCGTACCGCACGCAGGTCTGCACCACCGTGGTGGCCAGCACCTTGGCGCCGTGCAGGCGCGCGATCTTCTCGTAGGAGACGCCGTCCGCGGTCTGGAGGTCGTAGAACCGCGGCCGGTCGACCGCGCTCACCTCGTATCCCGTGTCCTCGCCGTCGAGCAGCAGCTTGCCGTCGTCGACGAGGTACGGGCTCTCCGGGTTCGCCGGCACCGCGGACTGGAGACCGCGGAACATCACGTGCCCGTCGTCGCTCGGCCCGGCGCCGCCCTCGCGGTGCACGGGCGCGGCGACGCGGATCCCGCGGATGGCGATGTCGACGCGCGTCGTGAGCGCATCCGCCTCCGGGTCCGCTCTCCGTGCGCGGCTCGGCGTCGTGGTCCCTCTCGTGATGGTCATGGGCGCACCGGTCAGACCATGTACGTGCTGTTGATGATGGCTCCCTTGCGGGCGTAGTGGATCACCGCGTCCTGCACGTCGAGCGGGTGCGCCGGGATGACGCCTGCGATGAGGTCCTCCTCGCGCGCACCGTGCAGGGCGAGCCCGAAGCGGCAGCAGAAGACGGTGCCGCCCTCGGCGATGAAGGTCTCGAGGGCGTTGTTGATGTTGTTCTCGCCGGGGAACCCGTCGGCGCCCGTCGTGGGGAAGCCGCGGTTGGCGATGGCGTTGAGGGATCCGGGTCCGTAGAAGTACAGGACGCTCGTGAATCCCTTGCGGAGCGCGCGCGTGGCCTGGAGGACGGCGACGAAGCTCACCGACGACTCGTGCGCGATGCCGTGCACGAGCTGGAAGTAGTGGTCGTCCTTCGTGGCGGTGTAGTCGGGGAAGATCTTCGTCGACCCGTAGAGGCTGCTGCCCTTCGGGAGCGAGGGGTGCGTGATCTCCTCGCGGGACTTCTCGATGTTGTCGAGGATCTGCTGGTCGATGTCGGCGTCGGTCATGGTGCTCTCCTTGGCAGATGGATGGGGCGGGTCGGGGTGTGGCACGAGTCTTCGGCCGCGCTGTTGCGGGCGGATTACAGCGAGAATTCCTTTTGTTTCCCCGCACCCGCCCGTGAGAGCGATCGGCCCGGTCATCCCCGGATTCGGCGTGATCGCATGGCGCGCGCGAAACACGATCTTGTTCCGAGCGAAACCAAGCCGAAACACACCGTGGCCTTGACTGGGCCTCACGCGCAGGATCCTGCGCTCCCCGCACCGACCCCCTCAGGAGGCACGATGTCGACGACCGTCGCCGCCGTCTCGGCGAACTTCACCCGGGACCTCGACCAGAACCACGCGCTCATCGCGAGCCTGATCGCCGAGGCCCGGGAGAGCGGCGTCCAGCTGATCGCGTTCCCGGAGGCCGCGATCGGCGGCTACCTCTCCTCGCTCGGCAACCACGGGGACACGCTGAGGACCACGACGCGATCCCTGCCGCCGGCGATCCGCCTCGACGGGCCGGAGATCCGGCGCGTGCAGGAGCTCGCCGGCGACATGGTCGTCTGCATCGGCTTCTGCGAGCTCGACGCCGACGGCGAGACCCGGTACAACGCGGCCGTCTGCCTCGACGGATCTCGCATCTACGGCTCGTACCGCAAGGTGCACCAGCCGCTCGGCGAGGCCATGTCGTACTCAGCGGGCGACGTCTACGAGGCGTTCGACACCCCCGTCGGCCGGGTGGGGCTCCAGATCTGCTACGACAAGGCGTTCCCGGAGGCAGCCCGCTCGCTCGCGATGGACGGCGCCGAGATCATCGTGAGCATGTCGGCCTGGCCGGTGGCGCGCACGGCGACGGCCGAGGACCTCCAGCAGGACAGGTGGACGTACCGGTTCAACCTCTTCGACTCCGCGCGGGCGCTCGACAACCAGGTGTTCTGGATCGCGTCGAACCAGGCCGGGTCCTTCGGCTCGCTGCGCTACGTGGGCAACGCCAAGGTGGTGGATCCCGGCGGCAACGTGCTCGCGACGACCCTGCTCGAGGCGGGGCTCGCCATCGCGGAGATCGACGTGGAGGGCACGTTCCGGGCGATGCGCGGCGGCATGTTCCACCTGCGCGACCGCCGTCCGGACGCCTACCGGACCGGCGAGGGCGTCCCCGCCGAGGAGGCGCTGGCCCGTGCCTGAGATGACCTTCCGCGTGCGCTGGCCCGACGGATCCGAGGCCGACTGCTACTCGCCGAGCCTCGTGATGTACGACCACCTCGCCACCGGGTGCGAGTACCCGCTCGACGACTTCGTGCGCCGCTCCACCGAGGCGCTGCGCGTCGCGAGCGAACGGGTCCGGGCGAGGTACGGCTTCGCGTGCACGTCCGCGATGCAGCAGGAGGAGGAGATCCTCCGGGCGGCGGCGGGCTTCGACGGCGGGACCGTGGCGGTGCTGCGCATGGAGCCGCCGCTGCCGGTCGAGCCGCCCGCGACCCCCACGGGAGCGCGCGCGTGAGCGGCGCGACCCGCGTCGTCGACGGCGCGCGCGTCCCCGTGGCGGTGGTGGGCGGCGGCCAGGCCGGGCTCTCGATCAGCTGGCACCTCACCCGGCGCGGCATCGAGCACGTCGTGCTGGAGCGCGACCGCGTCGCGCATGACTGGGCCGATCGGCGCTGGGACGCCTTCACCCTCGTCACGCCCAACTGGCAGTGCCGGCTCCCCGGGTATCCCTATGCGGGCGACGACCCCGACGGATTCATGACGCGCGACGAGGTGCTCGCCTGGATCCGCGGCTACGCCGACTCCTTCGACGCGCCCGTGGTCGAGGGCGTGCTGGTGACCCGGTTGCGCGAGGCGGCCGCGGGCGGCTTCGAGGTCGTCACCGACCAGGGCACGATCGTCGCGGAGCAGGTCGTCATCGCGACGGGCGGCTACCACCGGCCCGTGCTCCCGGCGGCGGCGGCGCGGATCCCCGACTCCGTCGCGCAGGTGCACTCCGCCGACTACCGCTCGCCCGACGCGCTCCCCGAGGGGGCCGTGCTCATTGTGGGATCCGGCCAGTCGGGCGCGCAGATCGCCGAGGACCTCCACCTCGCGGGCCGCCGCGTGCACCTCGCCCTCGGATCCGCGCCCCGCTGCGCCCGCTTCTACCGCGGCCGCGACTGCATCGCCTGGCTCGAGGACATGGGCGTGTACGACGTGCCCGTGACCGCGCATGTCGGCGGGCTCACCAAGCGCGAGTCGACCAACCACTACATGACCGGGCGGGGCGGCGGGCGCGACATCGACCTCCGTGCCTTCGCCCGCGACGGCATGCGCCTGCACGGGCGCCTCGCCGGCGCGGACGGCACGCGGCTCTCCTTCACGCCCACCGTCGAGGCGTCGCTCGACCACGCCGACTCGGTGATGGAGTCGATCAAGGACGACATCGACCGGCACATCGCGCGCGCCGGCATCGACGCGCCGACCGAGCCGCGGTACGTGCCCGTCTGGCGCCCGGAGCGCGAGGAGACCGGGCTCGACCTCGCCGAGGCCGGCATCACGAGCATCGTGTGGGCGGCCGGCTACCGGTCCGACTACTCGTGGGTGCAGGTGGGCGCGTTCGACGGATCCGGGCACCCGATGCACCAGCGCGGATCCACCGCCGTCGCCGGCCTGCACCTCCTCGGCCTGCCGTGGCTGCACACGTGGGGCTCGGGGCGGTTCGCCGCCATCGCGCGCGACGCCGAGCACCTCGCGGACCGCATCGAGGAGCGGGCGGCGGACCGGACGCCCGCGGGGGTGGGGGCGGCCTGGTCCGGCTAGCCTGTCGCCATGGCCGAGATCACGATGGGGGCGGTCGCGGCGCACTTCGGACGCGACGTCGAGCGGACGCTCGCCAAGCTCCCCGGCATGATCGAGCAGGCGCGCGAGCGCGGCGTCGACCTGCTGGTGCTCCCGGACGCGACCATCGGCGGCTACCTGCTCGACATGGAGCATCCGGGGCCGGATGCGCTCCCGCCCGCCGTCGAGCTCGACGGCCCGGAGGTCAAGGCCGTGACGGAGATGGCCGGCGACATGACCGTGTGCTTCGGCGTGGCCGAGCGCGCGCTCGAGGGCGGCGAGGAGATCCGGTACAACAGCGCCGTCTGCGTGCAGGGCGGCCGGGTGCTCGGCACGCACCGGAAGGTGCACCTGCCGCTCGGCGAGTCGGAGGCGTACCGGGCCGGATCCGCGTTCGCGGCGTTCGACACCCCCGTGGGGCGCGTCGGCATGATGATCGACTTCGACAAGACCTTCCCGGAGTCGGCGCGCACGCTCGCGCTCGACGGCGCCGAGATCCTCGCGTGCCTGAGCGCGTGGCCGGCGAGCGTCACCGACCGCTCCGACCGGCTCCGCAACGACCGGCAGGCGCACCTGTTCGACCTCTACGACTGCTCGCGCGCGGCCGAGAACCAGCTCTACCTCGTGTCGTCGAACCAGACCGGGGTGCTCGGGGGCCTGCGGTTCCTGGGGCAGGCGAAGGTGGTGGATCCCGCCGGCGAGATCGTCGCGAAGACGTGGGCGAAGGGCGGCCTGGCCGTCGCGACCGCGGACGTGGCGGCGGGCGTCGCGCGGGCCCGCCGCACGATGCACCACCTCCGCGACCGGGTGCCGGCCGCCTACGCGCCGACGCCCGCGCCCGCCGCCGGCTGACCCGCCGTCGCACGACCCCGACCCGCCGCCCGCCGACCCACCCGAGGAGCGCCCCGTGCGGATCGCCCTGCTGACCTACTCCACCAAGCCGCGCGGCGGGGTGGTGCACACGCTCGCCCTCGCGGAGGCGCTCGCCCGGCGCGGGCACGACGTCGTCGTCTGGACGCTGGGGCGCGGCGGCGACCGCGCGTTCTTCCGCGAGGTCGACCCGGCCGTGCGGATCCGCGTGGTGCCGTTCGCCGCGCGCGACGACGAGACGGTGGGCGAGCGCATCGTCCGCTCCATCGCGAACATGCGCGAGGCGTTCGCCGCCGCGCGCGAGGAAGACGGATACGACGTCGTGCACGCGCAGGACTGCATCTCGGCGAACGCGGCCGGGCCCTGCATCCGGACCATCCACCACCTCGACGAGTTCACGACGCCGGAGCTCGTGCGCTGCCACGACGCGGCGGTGCGGGAGCCCATCGCGCGGCTGTGCGTCTCCGCCGCGGTCGCCGCGGAGGTGGAGGAGGGCTGGGGGCTCGTGCCCACGGTGATCCCGAACGGCGTCGACGGTGCGCGCTTCCGGGTGGCTGCGGGGCCGGCGGGCGCGGCGGGACGGGAGCGGATCCGGGCCGTGCTGCGCGAGCACGGGGTGGAGGGCGACTACGTGCTCGCGCTCGGCGGCATCGAGCCGCGGAAGGGAAGCATCGACCTGCTCGAGGCGTTCGCGCTGCTGCGGGAGGCGCGGCCCGGTCTCCGGCTCGTGTTCGGTGGCGGCGAGACGCTGTTCGACTACCGCGCGTACCGCGACGCGTTCGACGCACGCGCGGCGGAGCTCGACGTGCGCCCGGTGATCCTCGGGGTCGTCGACGACCCGGACGTCCCGCCGCTCGTCGCCGCGGCGGGCGCGCTCGCGTTCCTCTCCACGAAGGAGGGCTTCGGCCTCGCCGCGATGGAGGCGCTCGCCGCGGGGGTGCCCGTGGTCGCGCGCGACCTGCCGGTGCTGCGCGAGGTGTTCGGCACGTCCGTGCTGTTCGCGACGGACCCCGCGGGCGCGGCCGACGCCCTCGGCGCGGCCCTCGACGGGCGCGGCCCCGACCCCGCCGGAGGCCGCGCGCTCGCCGCGTCCCACGACTGGGACGACGTCGCCCGCCAGCACGAGCGGTTCTACGCGGCGACCAGGACGGAGGGCGACCGTGGCCAGGCAGTCGATCTCGCGGATCATCTCGGGGCTCGCTGACGCGGTTCCCGACCGCGTCGTGGTGCGCGACGACGCCGGGACGCTGAGCGCGCGCGAGCTCGACCGCGCGTCGAACCGGCTGGCGCGCGCGTACCTGGCGCTCGGCGTCGGGCAGGACGACCGGGTCGCGATCGCGCTGCCGAACACCCGCGAGATGGTCGTCGTCTGCGCCGCCGTCTGGAAGGCCGGCGCGACGCCGCAGCCGATGTCCACCGTGCTCTCGGCCGAGGAGCGCGCGCACGTGGAGGAGCTCGCCCGGCCGGCGCTCGTGGTCGGCGCGGCATCCACGCGCCCGGGCGTCCCGTCCGTGCCCGCCGGCTGGTCGCCGCCGCCGGGACTCGACGACGGACCGCTCCCCGATGCGTGGGCGCGCAGCTGGAAGGCGCCGACCTCGTCGGGATCCACCGGGCGTCCCAAGGTCGTCGCGACGACGGCCCCCGCGCTGCTGGATCCGACGCTCCCCGTGGCGCCGTACCTCCCGCTCGACCAGGTGCAGCTGGTCGCGGCGCCGCTCACCCACTCGGCCGCCTTCACCTACGCGTTCCGCGGCCTCATGACGGGCCACGCGCTCGTGCTCCTGCCGCGCTTCGACGAGCGGCGGGTGCTGGCCGCGATCGCCGAGCACCGGATCACGTGGACGCTGCTCGTGCCGACGATGATGCATCGCCTGCTCCGCCTCCCCGAGGCGGAGCGGCGGGCAGCCGACCTGTCGAGCCTCCGCACCGTGCTGCACCTGGGCGCGCCCTGCCCGCCCGGCGTGAAGCGGGAGTTCATGGACTGGATCGGGCCCGAGCGGCTCGTGGAGGTCTACGCGGGGAGCGAGTCGAACGGGATCCTCGCCATCGGCGGCGACGAGTGGCTGCGGCACCCGGGCAGCGTCGGCCGGCCCGCGGCGGGCACGGCCGTGTCCATCCGCTCGGCCGAGGGCCGGGAGCTGCCCTCGGGCGAGGTGGGCCGGATCTGGATGCGCCGTGACGGCGGGCCGGCCTACGCCTACGTCGGCGCCGGATCCGCCCGCACGGCCGACGGCTGGGACACGCTCGGCGACCTCGGGCGCGTGGACGCCGACGGGTACGTCTTCGTGCTCGACCGCGCCGACGACGTGATCCTGCGGGGAGGCGTCAACGTGCATCCCGCCGAGGTCGAACGCGTGCTCGAGCAGCACCCGGGTGTCCGCGGCGCGGTCGCGTTCGGCGTGCCCGACGACGACCTCGGCCAGCGCGTCGAGGCCGTGGTCGACGTCGCGGACGCGCAGGTCGACGCGGCCGAGCTGCTCGCGTGGTCCCGTGCCCGGCTCGACGCGGAGCGCCGCCCTGCCGCCGTCCGCCTCACCCGGACGCCCGTGCGGGACGACGCCGGCAAGACCCGGCGGCGGGCGTACGCGCGGGCGGCGATCGACGCGCGCGACTGAGGTGCCACGTCAGTCGAGCACCGCCGTCGCCTCCACCTCCACGAGCACGTCGGGCTCGAACAGGATCTCCACGCCGATGAGCGACGCGGGCGGCATCGGGCTCGGCAGCCCCAGCTCCTCCGCCACCGACTCGACGCCCGCGAGGAACGCGCCCATCCGGTCGGGCGACCAGCGCGCGACGTAGAACGTGAGCCGCACGACGTCGCCGAATCCGGCGCCTGCGCTCGCGAGCCCGGCGTGCGCGTTGCGGAGGGCCTGCGCGACCTGGCCCGCGAGGTCGTCGGGCGACACGGCGGATCCGTCGGCCGTGCGCGCGATCTGCCCGGCGACGTGCACCTGGCGGGATCCCGTCGCGACGGCGACGTGGTGGTACGGGACCGGCTGCATGAGGCCGGCGGGGGAGGAGAGATGGACGGGCACGGGGCTCCTTCGAGGGATCTGCGCGGCCGCGGATCGGGCCGGTATCACCTGGATACCCGGTACCCGGCGGTCGCTTCCACGAGACTGGGTGTCGTGACGGATACCGCGACCCACGCCGCCCACCCGGCCCACGACCCCGCCGACCGGCTCGCGATCAGCGCGCCGCACCGCGAGCTGCTCGACCAGGTCCTCGACAGGTGGTCGCTGGCCGTGCTCGACCGGCTGTGCGAGCGGCCGACCCGCTTCGCCGAGTTGCGCCGCGTGATCCCCGCGGTCACGCAGAAGTCCCTGACGACGACGCTCCGCCGGCTCGAGCGCAACGGCATCGTCGAGCGGGTCGTGCTCGGCACCCGGCCGCTGGCGGTCGAGTACCGCATCACGCCGCTCGGCAAGACGATGCGCGCGCCCGTCGACGTGCTCCTCGCCTGGGCGTCCCAGCACATGCCCGCGATCGAGGCCGCCCGCGACCGCTTCGACGACGCGACCGACGGGCCCGTGTGATGGGCGACGCGATCCTCCGGCCCCGGGTGCGCGCGACCGATCCGCCTCCCGCGGTCGCGCTGCCGGGTAGCGTCGGACCGTGACCTGGCCCGCGCTGCACATCACCCGCTCCGTCGACGCCGACGTGGCGTCCGTGGTGGCGGTGGCGGGGGATCCGGCGCGGCTGCCCGAGTGGGCGGCGGGCGTCAGCGCGGGCATCCGGCTCGAGGGCGGGCGCTGGCTGTCGGACTCGCCGATGGGCGCGATCGAGATCGCGTTCACGGGCCCGCGGGAGCTCGGGATCCTCGACCACGACGTGACGCTCCCCGACGGCACCGTCGTCCGCAATCCGCTGCGCGTCCTCCCCAACGACGACGGCAGCGAGGTCGTCTTCACGCTCTTCCGTCGCCCGGGCATGACCGACGTGTCCTTCGCGGAGGACGCGGCTCTCGTCGCGACGGACCTCGACCGGCTGGCGGCGCTGGTCGCCCGCGGCTGATCCGCGCGGCCGCTACCGTCGACGCATGCCGTCCGACCGCCGCGCCGAACCCGCCCCCGAGGACTGCACCTCCCGGCTCGACCTCCACCGCCCGTCACCCGACGACGCCGCCGGGGTGCACGAGATCCTCTCCGACCCCGCCGTCTGGACCCACTACCCATCGCTGCGCGTGACGGATCCCGCGCAGACCGACCGCTTCCTCCGCACGCGCGTCGAGGGCTGGGAGCGCGACGGCCTCGGCACGTGGATCGTGCGCGAGCGGGACGCCCATGCGGTCGTGGGGTTCGGCGGCTGCAACATGGCGCACGACGCGTTCTGGAACCTCGGCTACCGCTTCTCGCCGACCGTGCACGGCCGCGGGTACGCGACCGAGATGGCGGAGCGGGCGATCGCGCGGGCGCGCATCCTCCGCCCCGAGCTGCCCGTCGTCGCGTACCTCGTCGCCCACAACCGCGCGTCGGCGGCCGTGGCGGAGAAGGCCGGCCTGACGCTCGTGCACCGCGGGCCGGATCCAGGCAACCCCGACCCCAGCGTCATGCGCCTCGTCTACGCCGACCGCGCCCTCACCGACGCGCAGCGGGACGCGACGATGCGCTGATCCCGTCCGCGACCGGCGCGCGACGGGCCCGCCACGCCCCGACCTCCGCCACGAGGATCCGCGTCGCCGCCAGCAGCACCAGCGCGACCGCGGTCACCACGATCAGCGGCGGCAGTGCGAAGCCGAGGCCGATGACCCAGTGGTCCATGCCGAGCGCGGGCCAGCCCATGTCCTCGGACCGGTCGGCGATCACCAGCAGCACCGCGAGGGCGACGAACTCGACCGCCAGGACCCCGATGGTGATGCGCGTCGCCAGCCTCATGCCGTCCCCTGCCGTGTGCCGACCCGCCACCCTCGCACGGTTCCCTCGGTCGGGGAAGGGGCGTGCCCCCGCCGGGCCGCGCGCCACACTGGATCCATGAGCACCGCCGCCGCCGCCCTCGCCCGCCTCGTCGAGGGCATCGACCGCGAGCGGTTGGGCACGTACGGCGCGGTCGTGCGGATCGGCGACGACGAGGCCGCGCACCGCTGGCGCAGCGACGACCGAGAGAACCTGTACTCGGTGTCCAAGGGCGTGTGCGCGCTGGCGGTCGGCATCGCGGTGGACGAGGGGATCCTCTCGCTCGACACCCGCGTCCCCGAGCTCCTGCCCGACCTCGACCTCGGCGCGGGCGTCGACGAGGTCACCGTCGAGCACCTCCTCACCATGACCAGCGGCATCGACTTCGCCTGGTTCGGCGACGAGCCCGTGCCCGGCCCCGACCTCGCGCAGGCGATGCTCGGGCTCCCGACCCGCGGTGCCGGGACCGCGTTCCGGTACAGCGACGCCAGCCCCTACGTCGCCATGCGGATGCTCGCCGCCGCCGTCGGCGACGCGCGCGACTGGCTCCTCCCGCGCCTCTTCGAACCGCTCGGCATCGACGACCCGCAGTGGCACCGCTGCCCGCTCGGCTTCATCGTGGGCGGCAGCGGCCTCGAGCTCCGCACCGGCGAGCTCGCGCGCATCGGCCGCCTGCTGCGCGACCGCGGCGCGTGGGAGGGCCGGCAGCTCGTGAGCGCCGAGTGGGTCGACCGGATGCACGGATCCTGGGTCGACACCGGCGCCGATCCCGCCGCGCCCTTCGCCCGCTACGGCCTCGCGACCTGGGACGGCCCCGGCGACGCCTGGCGCCTCGACGGCCGCTACGGCCAGTACGTGCTGGTCGACGGATCCCGCGACGCGGTCGTCACCATCACGGCCCACGAGGAGGAGCGCGACCACCGGCTCGCCGAGCTGGCCGCGGCGGCGGTCGCGGAGATCGCTCCCGTCGTCGGCTGAGCAGCTGGCCGCCGCTGCAGCCTCACCCCACCGGCGCCGTCAGCGGATCCGGCTCCCTCCGCGTCCGCCCCGCGTCGCCGACCACCGCGAAGCCCTCGCGCGCCCAGTACTCGAACCCGCCGATCAGCTCCTGCACGCGCGTGTAGCCGAGCGTCGCGAGGGTGAGGGCCGCGCGCGTGCTGCCGTTGCAGCCGGGGCCCCAGCAGTAGACGACGATGCGCGCGTCGCGGTCGGGCAGCTCGGCGGCGGCGCGCGCCGCGAGCTCCGCGCCCGCGATGTGGACGGCACCCGGGATCCGCCCCTGCGCCCACGAGGCGTCCGAGCGCACGTCGACCACGAGCGGCGCGGCGCCGCTCGCGCGGTCGGCGGCGAGGTCGGCGGGGTCGGTCTCGTAGGTCAGCTTGGCGGCGAAGAAGTCGGTCGCGGAGAGGCTCGTGTCCATGCCTCCATCGAAGCGGCCGGGCACCGGGGCGGGGAAGGGCCGTCGCGCGGCATCGGGGCCGTCGCGCCGCGGATCGCCCGGTAAGTTCGGCCCCATGCCGACGAATCCGCCGCTGACCCTCGATGCCACCGACCACGCGATCATCGCCGAGCTCCAGGGCGACGGTCGGATGAGCGTCGCGCAGCTCGGCCGCGCGGTCTCGCTCTCGGCCAGCGCGACCGCCGAGCGCGTCCGCCGCCTCACCGAGGCGGGCATCATCACCGGCTACTCGATCACGGTGGATCCCGAGGCCCTCGGCTGGGCCGTCACCGCCTTCGTGCGCCTCGCGTACCCGTCGGGCGACTACCGGCCGTTCCACGCGCTGGTCGCCGAGGTGCCGGAGATCGTCGAGGCGCACCACGTGACGGGCGCCGACTGCTTCATCATCAAGGTCCACGCCCGCTCGATGCGCGACCTCGAGCGCATCACGGGCCGCCTCGCCGCCCTCGGCGGGATCACGACCCACGTCGTGTACTCGAGCCCGGTGCCGGGACGGCACGTGGGACCGGCCTAGACGCGGCAGTCGATCGGGCCTGTTCCTCAGCTCCTGAGACGAGCTCGACAAGATCATCAGCAGCCCACCTGCTCGATGAAGTCACCGACTTTCCACGGGGATCCACCCGCTGAGCGCCACCACCTCCGCCGCGATCTCCGCGACGGTCCGCCCGTCGGTCGCGACGCGGTGCACCGAGCCGCCCGCCCCCGCCTCCAGCCGCGGCGCCGCCGCCGCGCTCCGCGCGATCGCCTCGGCCAGCCCCGACCCGATCTCGCGGCCGGCCAGCCGCCCCGCGGCCGTGGCATCCGAGGCGGTGAGCAGCACGCCCACCGCCTCGACCTCGCCGCCGAGCGCAGCCGTCAGCGCGTGCAGTTCGAGCACGCTGACCGTGTTGGTGTAGATCACGCGCGTCCAGCCCGCGTCGCGGTAGTTCCGCCACATGGCCGCCAGATTCCGCTCGGCCAGGGGGATCCCGTGCCGCCACGGCTCCGGGTGGGCCTGGTCGAGCCCGTCGCCCTCGATGAGCGCGTGGGCGACGTCGGCCGCTGTGAGGATCCGCGACACCTCCGCCGCCACCGTCGTCTTGCCGACGCCCGAGCGCCCGCCGAGGAAGAGCGCCTGCGTAGGGGATCCCGAGTCCATCCCGCCAGCGTCGCACGGGCCGGGACGGACGCGCCGTCGCCCGCGTTGACACGTCCCCCGCGCCCCCGGGACAATGAGGGGACGTTGTTCTTACAACGTTGTAACGGCTCGGATCCACCCGGCACCGCCGGCGTCGATCGGCCCCGCTCCCGATGAAGTGAAGGACCACTCCATGACCGACGCCCGCCCCGCACCCGACGCCCGGATCGCCATCGACCGCACCGCCGTCGTGGCCCCCGTCAACCGCCGCACCTTCGGCTCGTTCGTCGAGCACCTCGGCCGCTGCGTCTACGACGGCATCTACGAGCCCGGCCACCCCACCGCGACCGCGGACGGCTTCCGCGGCGACGTCGTCGACCTCGTCAAGGAGCTCGGCACGAGCACCATCCGCTATCCCGGCGGCAACTTCGTCTCCGGCTACCGCTGGGAGGACGGCGTCGGACCGCGCGCTGAGCGCCCGAAGCGCCTCGACCTCGCCTGGCACTCGCTCGAGACCAACGAGGTCGGCCTCGACGAGTTCGCCCGCTGGTGCGAGCTCACCGGCAGCGAGCTGATGATGGCCGTCAACCTCGGCACGCGCGGCGTGCTCGAGGCCCTCGACATCCTCGAGTACTCCAACCACCCTGGCGGCACCGCCCTCTCCGACCAGCGCATCGCCAACGGATCCCCCGAGCCCCACAACGTGAAGATGTGGTGCCTCGGCAACGAGATGGACGGCCCGTGGCAGGTCGGCCACATGACCGCCGACGACTACGGCAAGCTCGCGAACCGCACCGCCGGCGCCATGAAGATGGTGGATCCCACGCTCGAGCTCGTCGCGTGCGGCAGCAGCGGATCCGGCATGCCGACCTTCGGCGAGTGGGAGCGCACCGTGCTCGAGCACGCCTACGACAACGTCGACTTCATCTCGGCCCACGCCTACTACCAGGAGCGCAAGGGCGACCTCGGCAGCTTCCTCGCCTCGTCGCTCGACATGGAGTACTTCATCCGCACGGTCGTCGCGTCGGCCGACCAGGTCAAGTACCGCCGCAAGAGCGACAAGACCATCAACATCTCCTTCGACGAGTGGAACGTCTGGTACCTCGACGAGCACCAGGAGTCCGGCGTCATCACCGAGGGCTGGCCCTACGCGCCGCACCTGCTCGAGGACGTCTACTCGGTGGCGGATGCGGTCGTGCTCGGCAACCTCATGATCACGCTGCTCAAGCACAGCGACCGCGTCACGTCGGCCAGCCTCGCGCAGCTCGTGAACGTGATCGCGCCGATCATGACGGAGACCGGCGGCGGCGCCTGGCGCCAGACCACGTTCTTCCCGTTCTCGGTCACGAGCCGGCTCGCGCAGGGCGAGGTGCTGCGTCCGCGGATCGACGTGGGCACGTACGAGACCGAGGTCCACGGCACCGCGCCCCTCGTCGACTCGGTCGCGACCTTCGACGAGGCCACCGGCCGCGCCGCGGTCTTCCTCGTGAACCGCAGCCTGTCCGACGCGCTCGCCATCGAGGTCGACGTCGCCGGCCTCGCCGTCTCCGAGGTGCTCGAGGCCGTCGGGATCCACGACGAGGACGTCTACGCGAAGAACACCTTCGAGGACCGCGAGCGCGTGGGCCTGACGGAGAACACGTCGGCGACGATCGTCGACGGCACCCTCACGATCACGCTGCCGCCCGTGTCGTGGACGGCCGTGTCGCTCGGCTAGTCGCGCCCCGCTCGATCACGCGCCCGTCGTGCCGCACCCGCGGTCGGCGGGCGTCGTGCTGTCCGCTGTCAGCGCCCGTCGCGGCTGCGGTAGAGGGTCATCAGCGTCGCGGAGATGCGGCCGCCCGGGCCGAGCTTGTGGCCGTTCGCCTCGAGCCAGGCGCGTGCGGCGGCGCGCTCGCCGGTCGGGGCGGGGCCGGTTGCGGGGCGCGCGGGCTCGTCGCGGATCGGCGTGATGGTCACGGTCGTGCGCCGCCCGGCCTCGACGTACGGCGCGAGCGCGGTGCGGAGGGCGCGTGCACCGGCGGGGTCGAGGTCGATCTCGTGGACGATGCCGTCGAGGCCGAAGCGCACCGGCTCGGTCGCGCCGCCGGTCGCGCCGCCCGTCGCGTCGCCGCGCTCGTCGTCGTCGCGCGGATCCACATCGTCGGTCATGCCGTCTCCTCGGGCTCTCGATCCCCCTCTCGGAAGCCTAGGTCGACGCGGCGACATCGCCCGCGGCGCAGATGAGAACCATTCTCTTCTAGGCTGGGCGGATGGATCCCCACCGCGATGCCCGCCCGTCCGTCACCCGCGGCGGCCTGGCCGTCACCCTCGTCTCGGCGAGCGACCTCGAGGCCGCCTCGCGCGTCGCCGCGGCCGCGGTCGGCGCACCCGCGTCGGACCGGCCCGCCGTGGTCGAGGCGCCGGGCGGCGACAGCGGCGACCTCGGCGCGGACCTCGCGGACGGCCTCATCGCGGACGTCGACGACGGGCGCCGCGGGCTCGCGGTCGTCGCGCTCGAGCCGGCGGCGGATCCGCTCGAGGTCGCGCTCGTGCTGGAGCACGTCGTCGAGGCGCGGCATCCCGGATCCACGCCCATCGGGATCCTCGACGTGGTCGCGGTGTCCTCCGTCGCCGAGATCCGCGAGCTGCTGCTCGACCCGAGCGACGCCGACATGACGCCGTTCGACGCGGCCGAGCGGCTGGCCGGGCGGCTCGAGTGCGCGAGCGTCGTGGTGCTCCCCGACCTGGATCCCGATCGCCCCACCCCCGACGCGCGCCGCGCCGTCGCCCTGCTCGCGCACCTGGCCCCGGATGCCCGCATCGTCGCCACGGTCGACCGCGCATCGCTCGCGCCTGCGCCCCTGCGCATCGGCCGGGGGCGTGCTCGTGGGCTCGCCGCGGGCATGGGGTGGCAGGTCGCGCTCGCGGGCGAGGCCGCGCCGACCTCCGCCGACGGGATGGGCGTGCACGTCTTCCGCGACCCGCGCCCGTTCCACCCCGGCCGTCTGCACCAGGCCGTCGCGCACGACCTCGTGGCGGGCCCGGTCGGCCGGATCGTCCGCTCGCGCGGGCTCGTGCGCCTCGCGACCCGGCCCGCGACCGTCGGCGCGTGGGCCACCGCAGGCGACGTGCTGAGCCTCGACCCGACCTCCATGCGCAGCTGGGACGCCGACTCGCCGGCCGGGCAGGAGATCGCGTTCGTGGGCGAGCACCTCGACGGCGCCCTGCTCGACGGGATCCTCGGCGCCTGCCTCCTCGACGCGGCCGAGCTGGTCGCGGGGCCTGCCGAGTGGCACGGCTACGCGGATCCGTTCCCCGTCTGGGACACCGAGCACCGGCACTGAGCAGGCGGGCACGCGGCGGCCGGCGGCGAACGCGGCACCTGGGGAGGGTCGCGCCCGCCTGCGGGTGGCGCATGCGATGGTCGACGCTCCTGCTCGGCGGCCGTCCGTCGACTCCCGCGGACCCGCCCGCTCCGCCCACCTCCGAAGGAGCGCCGACGCCATGAAGCCCGCGACCGAGGCGCCCCTGCGCATCCTCTTCTCCTTCGCCCGCGGTCGGGGCCACCTCGGCCCGATGCTGCCGCTCGCGCACGCGGCCGCGGCGGCCGGTCACGAGACCGCCCTCTGCGGCGCGCGGTCGGTCGTGCTCGACCAGACCGGGTTCGACCACCTCCACCCGCGCGAGGTGTCGACGATGCCGTCGACGGCCGACGCCACCTGGCGGGAAGGGGGCACCGGGATCCTCACGCCCGTCACCTCATCCGGCCTGCTGGCGAACGTCGCGCCGTACTTCCTCGGCGACAGCGCCCGCGAGGCGCGCGCGGCCGTCGCCGGGATCGCCACCTCCTGGGCGGCGGACGTCGTGATCTGCGACGGGCAGGACTTCGGGGCGATGGTCGCGGCGGAGCTCTCCGGGCTCCCATGCGTCGTGGTCGAGGTGTTCGCGACCGCGCCCGACGCGTGGCTCGAGCGGCTCCGCGAGCCGATGCAGGCGTTCCGGGCGGAGGTCGGGCTCGCGCCGGATCCCGAGCTGCGCGGGGTGCACGGCGCGCTCACGGTGGTGCCGTTCCCGCCCGCGCTCCGCGGTGATCGCGCTCCGCGAGGCCCGATGACGCGCATGCGCCCCGAGGCGCCGGAGCCCGAGAGCGACCACCCCGCCGTCGCCTGGCTCGCGGCGGGCGACGAGGAGCACCGCGTCTACGCGACGCTCGGCACCGTCTTCAACCGGGCGTCCGGCGACCTGCTGCCGCGGATCATCGCGGCGCTCGATTCGCTCCCGGTGCGCGCGCTGGTGACCACCGGGCCGGAGATCGACCCGGCTGGGTTCCCGACGCGCAGCCCGCGCGTCCGCGTCGAGCGGTACGTGCCGCAGGACGGGGCGCTGGCCGTGGCCGACCTCGTCGTGACGCACGGGGGATCCGGCACCATGACGCAGGCGCTCTCGCGCGGCGTGCCCCTGCTCGTGCTCCCGCTCGGCGCCGACCACCTGCCGAACGGCGAGCGCGTCCGGGACCTCGGCGCGGGCGCGATGCTCGACGCGCGCGCCACGACGGCCGAGCTCGCGACGCGGATCCGGGACCTGCTCGGCGACGCGTCCGTGCGCGCGGGCGCCGCCGCCGTGGCGGGGGAGATGCGCGCGCTGCCGTCGCCCGCCGACGTGATGCGGCGCATCGAGGCGCTCCCCGGCTGACGTCCCCACCGCGGTACGACCGGTCTCGCCTTGCCGTTCCCGCAAGGAGTCGTGCGCCGGACGACGGGACGCGTCAGGCTCGGACCATGGACATCACACAGGGATCCGACGGACGGCACGAGTGGGACGCGGTCGTCATCGGCGGCGGCGTCGCGGGATCGAGCGCGGCGCTCATGCTGGCGCGTGCCCGTCGGAGCGTGCTCGTCGTGGACGCGGGCCAGCCCCGCAACGCGGTCGCGGCGCACATGCACGGAGTGCTCGGTCACGACGGGAAGCCGCCGCGGCAGCTCGTCGCGGAGGGGCGCCGCGAGGTCGAGGGCTACGGCGGCGTCGTGGTCGACGGGCGGGTGGAGGGGATCGCGGCCGTCGATGACCCGTCGGGCCCGCGCTTCCGCGTGACGCTCGACGGCGGGGCCGAGGTCGCGGCCCGCCGCGTGATCCTCGCGACCGGTCTCGCCGACGTCCTGCCCGAGATCCCCGGCCTCGCCGCGCACTGGGGCGCGGGCGTCGTCGTCTGCCCGTACTGCGACGGCTACGAGGTGCGCGACCGCCGCATCGGCGTGCTCGCGACCGGGGCCGCCAGCCTCCACCACGTGCAGATGCTCCGCCAGTGGTCCGCCGACATCACTTTCCTCGTGGCGGGCGGCACGGCGGACGGCGTGCCCCTCGCGATCGACGCCGCCACACGCGCCGGGATCGACGCCCGCGGGATCCGCGTCGAGGAGGCCGCGGTCGTGCGCGTGCTCGGGGAGCGGGGTGCGCTCGAGGGCGTGGAGCTCGCCGACGGCCGGATCCTCCCGCTCGACTCGCTCTTCGCCATGCCGGGCGTCGCGCCCCGCGACGGCATGGCCCGGGCGCTGGGCGCCGCGACGGAGGACACGCCCTGGGGTTCGTTCGTCGCGGTGGATCCGATGGGCCGCACGAGCGTCCCCGGCCTCCTCGTGGCGGGCAACGCGGCCAGCGCGTCGGCGAACGTGCCGGTGGCGATGGCCGCCGGCACCATGGCGGGCGCGATGGCGAACGCCGACCTGGTGACGGAGGACGTGGCGATCGCGGTGGCGGGGGCGCCATCGGTGGCCGTCGCCCGGTAGCGGTGAGTCGGATCCGGAAGTAAACTTGAGCCTGCACGACTCAAGTACGACCGAAGGGAACGCAGTGGCCAACATGCAGGGCGCACCCGCCACCGACGAGAACGCGAAGACCGCGCTCGAGCAGTACGGGGTGAACCTGACCGAGATCGCGAAGAGCGGCAAGCTCGACCCGGTCATCGGACGCGACGCGGAGATCCGGCGCATCAGCCAGGTGCTCACGCGGCGCACCAAGAACAACCCGGTGCTCATCGGCGAGCCCGGCGTCGGCAAGACCGCCGTGGTCGAGGGCCTCGCCCAGCGCATCGTCGCGGGCGACGTGGCCGACTCTCTCAAGGGCAAGCAGCTCGTGTCGCTGGATCTCGCGGCGCTCGTCGCCGGCGCGAAGTACCGCGGCGAGTTCGAGGAGCGGCTGAAGGCGGTGCTCAAGGAGATCGACGACGCCGACGGCGAGATCATCACGTTCGTCGACGAGCTGCACACGCTCATGGGCGCGGGCGGCGGCGAGGGATCCGTCGCGGCGTCCAACATGCTCAAGCCCATGCTCGCGCGCGGCGAGCTCCGACTCATCGGCGCGACCACGCTCGACGAGTACCGGCAGTACATCGAGAAGGACGCCGCGCTCGAGCGCCGCTTCCAGCAGGTGTACGTCGGCGAGCCGAGCGTCGAGGACACGGTCGCGATCCTCCGCGGGCTCAAGGGCCGGTACGAGGCGCACCACCAGGTGCCCATCACGGACGCGGCCCTCGTCGCGGCCGCGTCCCTCTCCAACCGCTACATCCCCGCCCGCCAGCTGCCGGACAAGGCCATCGACCTCATCGACGAGGCGGCCTCGCGGCTGCGGATGGAGATCGACTCGTCGCCCGTGGAGATCGACGAGCTGCGGCGCGCGGTCGACCGCATGCGGCTCGAGGAGCTCGCCCTCAAGCGCGAGAAGGACGAGGCGTCGAAGGCGCGGCTCGCGAAGCTGCGCGAGGACGTCGCGGCGCGCGAGCAGACCCTCGGCGAGCTGCAGCGGCGCTGGGAGGCGGAGCGCGCGAGCGTCAACCGCGTCGGCAAGCTGAAGGACGAGCTGAACGAGCTGCGGATCCGCGCCGAGCGGGCCCAGCGCGAGGGGAACCTGGAGAAGGCGTCGCGCCTGCTCTACGGCGAGATCCCCGTGATCGAGCGGGAGGTCGCGCAGGCGGAGGCCGCCGAGTCGGTGCCGTCGGCCGAGGACCGCATGGTGAACGAGCAGGTGACCGCCGAGGACGTGGCGGCGGTCGTCGCGGCGTGGACGGGGATCCCCGTCGGCCGGCTGCTCCAGGGCGAGACCGAGAAGCTGCTGCACCTCGAGCAGGAGCTCGGCAAGCGGCTCATCGGCCAGAAGCAGGCCGTGCGGGCCGTCGCCGACGCGGTGCGGCGCACGCGGGCCGGCATCTCGGATCCCGACCGGCCCACCGGCTCCTTCCTCTTCCTCGGCCCCACGGGCGTCGGCAAGACGGAGCTCGCGAAGGCGCTCGCCGAGTTCCTGTTCGACGACGAGAAGGCGATGGTGCGCATCGACATGAGCGAGTACGGCGAGAAGTTCGCCGTCTCGCGCCTGGTGGGCGCGCCTCCCGGGTACGTCGGCTACGAGCAGGGCGGCCAGCTCACCGAGGCCGTGCGGCGCCGCCCGTACTCGGTGGTGCTGCTCGACGAGGTCGAGAAGGCGCACCCGGAGGTGTTCGACGTGCTGCTCCAGGTGCTCGACGACGGGCGGCTCACCGACGGCCAGGGCCGCACGGTCGACTTCCGCAACGTGATCCTCGTGCTCACCAGCAACCTCGGCTCGCAGCTCATCAGCGACGCCACGCTCCCGCTCGACCAGCGCGAGCAGGCCGTGCAGCAGCTCGTGCGCCAGACGTTCAAGCCGGAGTTCGTGAACCGGCTCGACGACATCGTGGTGTTCCAGACGCTGTCGATGGACGACCTCGCGCAGATCGTGGAGCTCTACATCGACCGGCTCGGCGTGCGGCTCTCCGACCGCCGGCTCTCGCTCGGCGTCACGCCCGACGCGCGCCGCTGGCTCGCCGAGCGCGGCCACGATCCGCTGTACGGCGCCCGGCCGCTGCGCCGGCTCATGCAGCGCGAGATCGACGACCGCCTCGCGCGCGAGCTGCTCGCGGGCGACATCCGCGACGGCGACGCGGTGCGGGTCGACCTCGCGCCCGACGGCGACGGCCTCACGGTCAGCCGCGCGTGGAGCGACGAGCCGGAGGATGCGGCGCCCGGCGCCTGAACCCCGTGCGGCCCGCAGCGCGCTCCCTGGCGGGTGCGCGCTGCGGGCCGTCGTCGCGTCTGGCCGGGATCAGACCGCCGTCACCCGCAGGATCGCGATCGACTCGGGCAGCATCAGCGGCGCGTGCAGGCCCGAGGCGGCCAGCGCGCGGCCCGTCAGCTCGACGCCGTCCCACCAGGCCGGCGCCGCGAAGCCCGGCTCGGGGGTGCCGACGCGCACCGGCTCCACGCGGTAGCGGCGCTCGGGATCCAGCCCAGGCAGCAGGAAGCGGCCGCGCGGGGAGACCTCGGAGCGGCCGATCGACGCCAGGAAGAAGAGCGCGGAGTCGGCCGACGGCGCGACGGCGCCGTAGACCAGCAGGGTCGGGTCGCTCTCGTCCGCGCGGACGACCGTGCCCGTGTGCATCAGCGCGCGCTCCTCCTTGTAGAGGGCGATCCACGCCGCCAGGTCCGCGTTCTCCTCGTCGGTGGCCTGCGCGAGGTCCCACTCGATGCCGAGGTGGCCGTAGAGCGCCGAGCCCGCGCGGAACGCGAGCCGGTGGGCGCGGCCGGTGGTGTGGCTCACGCCCGACGCGATGTGGGAGCCCATCAGCTCCGGCGGCAGGAGCTGCATGGTCCAGCGCATCATCGTCTGGCGGTCGAGCGGGTCGATGCAGTCGGAGACCCAGACGCGGTCGGTGCGCTCGAGCACGCCGAGGTCGACGCGGGATCCGCCCGACGAGCACGACTCGATCTCGAGCCCGGGGAAGCGCGCCTTCAGCTCGTCCATGAGGCGGTAGGCGGCGAGCGTCTGCAGGTGCACGCCGGCCTCGCCGCGCGGGGAGATGCCGGCATCCACCAGGTCGCGGTTGTGGTCCCACTTGATGTAGGCGATGTCGTTCTCGCTCAGGATCGCGGTCATCCGATCGAGCACGTGGTCGTAGGCCTCGGGGATCGCGAGGTCGAGCACCTGCTGGTCCCGGGCGCGCACGGGGAGGCGGCCGCCCGTGGCCATGATCCACTCGGGGTGGGCGCGCGCGAGGTCGGAGTCCTCGTTGACCATCTCGGGCTCGAACCAGATGCCGAACTCCATGCCGAGGCTCGTGACGTGGTCGATGATCGGGCCCAGCCCGTCCGGCCAGACGCCCTCGTCGACGTACCAGTCGCCGAGGCCGGCGTGGTCGTCGCGGCGGTGGCGGAACCAGCCGTCGTCGAGCACGTAGCGCTCGACGCCGAGCGCGGCGGCGCGATCCGCGAGGTCCGTCAGGCGCGCGAGGTCGTGGTCGAAGTAGACCGCCTCCCACACGTTGATCGTCATGGGCCGGTCGCGGCGCGGGTGCGTGTCGCGGGCGCGCAGGTGGCGATGGAAGCGGGCGGCCTGGTCGTCGAGGCCGTCGCCGTACGCGGCGTAGACCCACGGGCTCGCGTACGCCTCGCCCTGTGCCAGGCGCACCTCGCCGGGCAGCAGCAGCTCGCCGCCGCCGATCACCTGGCGGCCGGTGGAGAGCCGCTCGGCGTAGTGGCGGTGGTTGCCGCTGAACGCGACGTGGACCCCGCGGACCTCGCCCTGCCGGAAGCCGAAGCCCGGCGTGCCGACGGAGAGGAGGGTCGCGGCGTCGGGTCCGGTGCGGCCCTTGCGGCCCTCGCGCTCGTGGATCCCGACCACGAGCTCGCGGCGCTGCGGAGTGCGCTCGAGGCCCCAGCGCCCCGCGAAGTCGAGGATCTCGCGGGCCTCGGCCGGCAGGGGCAGCGCGAGCGTGACGCCGCCGACGGAGTAGGTCCCCGCGGCCAGGTTCGTGACCTCGGCGCGCGTGCGGACGAGGCCGGACGCGAGCAGCTCGACGTCGAGCGCGAGGGCGAGGCCCGCGACCTCGTCGACCGCGTCGACGTGCACGAGGGCGGGGCCGGTGGATGTGGATCCGGGCCGTCCGTCGACGCCCGACGGGAGAGGGGAGCCGTCGACGGTGGCCGAGGTGACGCGGAACAGCGGCGACCAGTCCGCGCCGTCGCGGTGGCCCTCGAGGCCGGGCTTGCCGGTCCAGGAGGTGTGCGCCTCGGGGAGGATCGCGAGGCGGATGGGGTCGTCGGCGACGCTGCCCGCGATGGGCTCGACGGCCGCGAGCGCGAGCGTCGCGAGGTCGGCCGCGGTGGTGTCGCCGAGATCCGCGCCCCAGTGCACGACGGCCGGCAGGCGGCCCTCCGTGAGGTCGAGGACCAGCGAGACGCCGGACGCCCGGAGGTGGAGGAGGGCGGAGGGGACGGCGGTGTCGGGCATGGGGGCTCCTCGCGTCGATGCGGGTGGGGACGGGATCCATCCTCCCGTGCCGACGCGGGTGCGCGCGCCGAGGAGGCGCGCGTGCCGTCAGTCCAGGTCCTCGAGCCCCGGGACGACCGCGCCGTCCTGCTGGTCGGCGCTCACGCTGGTGCTCGACTGCGATTGGCGGGCGCGGACGGTGAGCGCGCGGATCCGGTCGACGGCCTCCGGGTCGCGCAGCTCGTCCTCCGAGGGGCCGGCCGGCTCCACCACGATCTGGCTGGCCGGTCCGATGAGGATCGCGACCGAGCCGACGCCGCCCTCGGGCAGCCACACGGGCACCGTCACGCTCTCCGCGGCCGTCCCCTCGCGCGCGAGCGCCCGCGCGCACTCGACGACGGCACGGGCGATGTCGTCGCCCGTCAGGTAGCGCCCGTCGGCGTAGCGGATGGTGTGCACGCTCTCAGTGAAGGCCCTCCGCCGCCGCCCGCCTAGGGGGTTGCCGCGGGCGGCCACCGGGTGGAGGGTCCGCCGCGCGCGCGGGCCAGGCGAGCGGCCATCGGTACGCTCGGCGGATGACCTACGTCGCTCATCCCGATCGCTACTCGTCCATGCCGTACCGCCGCTCCGGCCGCTCGGGCCTCAAGCTCCCCGAGCTGTCGCTGGGCCTCTGGCACAACTTCGGCACCGCCCGCCCGATCGACACCCAGCGCGCCATCGTCCGTCGCGCGTTCGACCTCGGCATCACGCACTTCGACCTCGCCAACAACTACGGCCCGCCTCCCGGCAGCGCCGAGACCGCGTTCGGCCGGATCCTCGCCGAGGACCTCCGCCCGTACCGCGACGAGATCGTCATCTCCTCCAAGGCCGGCTACCTCATGTGGGACGGCCCCTACGGCGAGTGGGGATCCCGCAAGTCCATGCTCGCGTCCCTCGACCAGAGCCTCGGGCGCATGGGCCTCGAGTACGTCGACGTCTTCTACTCGCACCGCCCGGATCCCGAGACGCCCATCGAGGAGACCATGGGCGCGCTCGCGACCGCGGTGCACCAGGGCAAGGCGCTCTACGCCGGGATCAGCAACTACTCGCCCGAGCAGACCGAGCGCGCCGTGGCGGCGCTCGCCGAGCACAAGGTGCCGCTGACCATCCACCAGCCGAGCTACTCCATGTTCAACCGGCACGTCGAGGGCGGGCTGCTGCCCGTGCTCGAGGAGGCGGGATCCGGCTGCATCGTGTTCTCGCCGCTCGCGCAGGGGCTGCTCACCGACCGGTACCTGTCGGGATCCATCCCCGCCGACTCGCGCGCCGCGACCAGCGGGTTCCTCGACGAGTCCGCGGTCTCGTCCGTCTACCTCGAGCGGGCGCGCGGCCTGCAGGCGGTGGCCGAGGGGCGCGGGCAGACGCTCGCGCAGCTCGCGCTGTCGTGGGTGCTGCGGCACCCGGGGATCACGAGCGCGCTCATCGGCGCGTCGAGCGTGGAGCAGCTGGAGCAGAACGTGGCCGCGGCCGGCGCCCCGGCGCTGACGCACGACGAGCTCGCGGCCATCGAGCCGTTCGCGGTCGACGGCACCGGGCGCTGATCCGCGGATGACGGACGCACCCGCCCCCTCGCCCGCGCTCGCCGACCGCGTCGCGCGCCTGCTCGACGCGCAGGGGATCGTCGACGGCCACGACGACCTCGCCTGGGCGCTCCGCGAGCGCGCGGTGCGGGAGGGCGGGCCGAGCGCGTCCGTCGCCGACGACGTGATCGCGCGCCTCGCCGTCGAGGATGCTGTGCCCGGCCTGCACACCGACCTGCCGCGCCTGGCGCGCGGCCGGGTGGCGGCGCAGTTCTGGTCGGTGTGGGTGCCTGACCTGCCGGGCATCGACCCCGTGCGCTCGACCATCGAGCAGATCGACGTGGTGCGCCGCCTCGTCGCCGCGCACCCGGACCGGCTCGCGCTCGCCGTGACCGCGGACGACGTCGAGCGCGTCGTCGCGTCCGGACGCATCGCGTCGCTGATGGGCATGGAGGGCGGCCACTCGATCGGCGGATCCCTCGGCGCGCTGCGGACCATGCGCGCGCTCGGCGTCCGCTACATGACGCTCACGCACAACGCGAACGTGGCGTGGGCCGACTCCGCCACCGACGCGCCCGTGCACCACGGGCTGAGCCCGGCGGGCGAGCGCGTCGTGGCCGAGATGGAGCGGATCGGCATGCTCGTCGACCTCTCGCACGTGTCGGCCGACGTGATGCGGCACGCGCTGCGGATCGCCCGCCGGCCCGTGCTGTTCTCGCACTCGGGGGCGCGCGCCGAGTGCGACGTGCCGCGGAACGTGCCCGACGACGTGCTCGCCGCGCTGCCGGAGAACGGCGGCGTCTGCATGGCGACGTTCGTGCCGCAGTTCGTGTCGCCCGCGGTCGCGGAGTGGCACGACGAGACGCTGGCGCTCGCGGTGGCGGAGGGCGTGGATCCGCGCGACCACGAGGGCGTGCAGGCCGTCGCCGCCCGCCGGCCCGGGGAGCGGCCGCGCGCGACGCTGGCCGACGTCGTGCGGCACGTGGAGCGGATCCGCGAGGTCGCCGGCCCCCGGCACGTGGGCCTCGGCGGCGACTACGACGGCGTCGACCGCACGCCCGACGGGCTCGAGGACGTGTCGCGCTACTCGGCGCTGATCGCGGCGCTCGCCGAGCGCGGCTGGTCGGACGACGACCTCCGCGCGCTCGCCGGCGGCAACGCGCTGCGCGTGCTGCGGGCGGCGGACGCGGACGACGAGGTGTCGCGGGGCGCGGCGGACGCGGGGGCGCTGGCGTGAGCGTCGACGCCGGATCCGGAGCAGGCGCCGCCGCCGTCGCCGCCATGGACCCGCGCGCCGCGGCCGCCCTGCTGGACGACCTCGCCGAACGCGGCTGGCCGGCGGAGCACCGCGAGCGGCACGGCGGGTGGATCCTGCGCGCGGCCGGGGGAGTGACGAAGCGCGCGAACTCGGCGCTCCCGGCCGGCCCCGTCGCCGATCCGGACGCCGCGCTCGACGCGGTCGAGGCCTTCGCGCGCGACCACGGCATCGACGCCTGCGTGCAGGTGTCGCCCGCGTCCGAGCCCGCGGACCTCGCGTCCCGGCTCGCCGCCCGCGGCTACGTCGCCGAGGCGCGCACGCTCGTGCAGGTCGCCGACGCCGCCGCGGTGGCGGAGCGGCTGGCGGGCGCGCGAAACGCGGATCCCGCGCTCGCCGTCACGGTCGCCGACGCTCCCGACGACGCCTGGCTCGACGCGTGGTGGAGCGTCGACGGGCGCGGCGGATCCGCGGAGCTCGCCGTCGCCCGCGGGATCCTCGAGCGCGGCCCGTCCGTGTACGCGGCCGTGCGCGACGGCGACCGCGACGGCGACCGCGTGCTCGCCACCGCGCGGCTCGCGCTCGTGGGCGGCTGGGGCGGGCTCTTCGCCGTAGCGACGCGCCCCGAGGCCCGACGCCGCGGGCTGTCGCGGGCCGTCATGGGCGCGGCGGTCCGGGCCGGCGTCGAGCGCGGGATCACCGACCTCTGGCTGCAGGTCGTCGCGGAGAACGACGGCGCTCGCGCGCTCTACGACGGCCTCGGCTTCCAGACCGCGTCGCGCTACGAGTACTGGGCCCGCACCCGCCAGCCGTCCGCCGCGACGACGTCGGCGAGGAACCCCGCGTAGACGCCCGGCTGCCCGGCCAGCTCGTCGTGCGTGCCGCGCTGCACGAGGCGGCCGCCGTCGAGCACGAGGATCTCGTCGGCGCTCCGCACGGTGTCGAGCCGGTGCGCGATCACGAGCAGGGTCCTGCGCCCGCGCAGGAGCCGGATCGCCTCGGCCACGGCCGCCGCGCTCTCCGCGTCGAGCGCCGCCGTGGCCTCGTCGAGCACGACCACGGGAGCGTCCTTCACGAGCACGCGTGCGATCGAGACGCGCTGGCGCTGGCCGCCCGACAGCTGGCGGCCGCCCTCGCCCACGGGCGTGTCGAGGTCGAGGCCGTCGCCGAGCGGCAGGCCCGCGCGGCGGAGCGCATCGGCCACGGCCGCGTCGCCCGCGTCCGGATCCGCGATGCGCACGTTGTCGCCGAGCGTCCCCGCGAGCAGATGGACGTCCTGGAAGACGGTGGACACGTGCGCGGCCACGTCGGCCAGCGCCATGTCGCGGACGTCGACGCCGCCGATCCGCACGGCCCCGCCCGTCACGTCGGCGGCGCGGGCGATGAGCCGCGCGACCGTCGTCTTGCCGGATCCGGACGGCCCCACGAGCGCGGTCATGCGGCCGGCGGGCAGCGCGGCGTCGAGGCCCGAGACGGCCTCGGTCGCGGATCCCGGGTAGGAGAAGGACACGCCGTCGAGCTCCACGTCGGCACCGTCGGGCACGCGCGTCATGCCGGGCTGCGGCTCGGGGATGGGGGCGGCGTCGAGGATCCGGGCCACGGCCCCGAGGTCGCGCCGCGCGGCGCGCACGCCGACCGCCAGCTCAGCCGCCTGGCCCACGAGGTCGGCGGCGTGGAAGACGAGCACGAGCGTCGCGACCGTGCGCCCCGGGTCGACGGGGCCGCCGAGCACGCGGGTCGCCGCGATGGCGAGCGCCGCGACGAGGACGACGCGCATGACGGCGCCGAACGCGACCAGCCCCGCGACGGTGCGGCCGATGAGCGCGCGCGACGCGGCGCGGTGCCGCACGAG
This sequence comes from Clavibacter quasicaliforniensis, assembly GCF_051201715.1. Classification (NCBI taxonomy): domain Bacteria; kingdom Bacillati; phylum Actinomycetota; class Actinomycetes; order Micrococcales; family Microbacteriaceae; genus Clavibacter; species Clavibacter quasicaliforniensis. The sequence goes on from NZ_CP139624.1 coordinate 283,605, forward strand.
GATCGCGTCGACGAGGCCCGCGTCGCGCCCGGTGCGCCCGTGCGCCCGCAGCACGTGCTGCGCCTGGGCGAACTCGACGACGCGCTCGCCGATCCCCGAGTCGGCGTCGGCGCGCTCGGCGTCGGCGCGCGCCACGATCCGGCCGCCGACGCGGAGGGCCAGCACCAGGACGGGCGCGAGCACGAGGAGGGCGACGCCGAGCGGGGGATCCAGCACCAGGAGGGACGCCGCGATGACCGCGGGCACGACGGTCGCGGTGATGAGCGGCCGCAGCAGGTAGGCGGGCACGCCCATCGACGCGAGCACGCTGCCGCCCGCCGCGGCCGCGAGCTCCGCGCGGTGGGTGGCGTCGAACCAGGCGAGCGGCAGGCGCACCACGTGGTCGCCGATGCGGTGGTGCAGCGCGTTCGCCGCCCGGACGCCCGCCCCGAACGCGGCCGACTGCGCTCGGGCCTGCACGGCGAGGTGCGCGGCGGCGAGGAGCAGGAAGAGGGCGATCCACGGCCACGCGGACGCCGGATCCGGGCCGAAGAGGCGCTCCAGCACCGGCACGAGGGCCACGACCGCCGCGCCGTGCAGCACGGACGCCGCCGCCATCCGCGCCACGACCGGGCGCAGCTCCCGCTCGCCCTCGGGCCCCAGGGTGCGCCGGGCATCGTCGATCGCGCGCATCAGCGCACCTCCTCATGGGTCGCGCCGGGCGCGGGTCCGGGCGCGGTCGCGCCGGAGCGCAGGAGCCGCGCGTACAGGCCGTCCCGGGCCAGGAGCTCCGCGTGCGTGCCCTGCTCCGCGACGCGGCCGGCCTCCATCACGACGATGCGGTCGGCGTGCTCCACCGTCTCCAGCCGGTGCGCGACGACCAGCACGGTCCGGCCCCGGGTCGCGGAGGCGAGCGCGCGTTGCATGCGCGCGGCCGTGCTCGGGTCGGCGTGCGCCATCGGCTCGTCGAGCACCAGCACCGGGCAGTCGGCCACGAGCGCGCGAGCCAGGGCGACGCGCTGGGCCTCGCCGCCGGAGAGGCCGCCGCGCGGATCAAGCACGGTGCCGTACCCGTCGGGCAGCTCGTCGATGACGTCGTCGACCTGCGCGATCCGCGCGGCGGCGCGCACCTCGTCGAGCGACGCGTCGGGGCGTCCCAGCCGGAGGTTCTCGAGCGCCGTGTCGCGCAGCAGCACCGTGTCCTGCAGCACGCAGCCGACCTGCGCGTGCCAGGCCGACGGGGTCGCGTCGCGCACGTCGACGCCGCCGAGCTCGAGGGCGCCGCGGGTGGGCAGGCGCAGGCGGGCCACGAGGGCGGCGAGCGTGGACTTGCCGGAGCCGGACGGGCCGACGACCGCGGTCACGGATCCCGGGGGCAGCTCGAGGTCGACGTCCCGGAGCGCGTCGCGCTCGCCGTCGTAGGAGAAGCAGACGCCGCGGAGCACGAGGCCGGCGCCATGGCGGGCGTCGGGCTCGCGGGGCTCGGCCACGTCCGGCTCGACGGGCGCGCGCAGCACCTCGTCGACGGCCCTCGCCGCGTCGACCGCGCCCCGGATGGCCTGCGCACGCGGGCCGATGACGCCGACGGGCGCCGCCATCGCCGGCGCGAGCAGGAGGAAGGGGGCGAGGTCCGCGGCGGGCAGCGCGCCGGACGCGACCATCGCGCCGCCGACGGGCACGACGAGGGCGAGAACGCCGATGGGCGAGACGGTCAGCCAGGACGCGGTCGTGGCCGCCGTGGTGCGCGCGACCCATGCGCCGAAGAACGCGGCGAACGCGTCGACCGCGCGCAGGTAGCGCGCGTGGGCGCGGCCGGGCCGGCCGAAGGAGCGCACCACCTGGATCCCGTCGGCGAACTCCACCACGCTGCCCGCGATCTCGGCCGACGCGCGCCCGTACTCCGCCATGGACGACATCGCTCCCGCCATCGCCCGCGCGAAGAGCACGACGCCGGCGACGAGCGGCAGGAGGCACACGAGCGCGAGCGGCACGTCGAGCGCGAGCAGGTAGACGAGCGACGCGATGGTGACGACGACGAGCCGCGTGACGTCGAGGAGCGTGTGCGCGACGAGCGCGTGCAGCGCCGCCACGTCCTGCTGCACGGCCTGGCGCACCTTGCCGGCGTCGTGGTCGTCGAACCAGGCGAGCGGGACCAGGCCGAGTCGCGCGACCACGAGGCGCCGGAGGTCGAGCTGGAGGTCGGCGTCGGCGAGGTGCGTGAGCGTGTCGGCGGACGCGGCCAGCAGGAGGCCCGCGATGCCGGCGACGGCGGCGAGGACCACGCCGCCCCACGCCGGGGGACCTCCGGGGTCGGCGACCGCGGCCCGGCCGATCTCGGCGACCGCGACGACGGCGACGAGCCCGCTCGCGGAGGCCGCCGCCTGCAGCAGCACGGCCGCCGCCAGCCGGCCGCGGACCGCCCGGACGGCCCCGGCCACGGTCGCGGGGGGATCCGTCGCGTCGGCCGCGTCCGGGGTGTCGGCCGCGTCCGTCATCGGCCGAGCACCGCGACCTCGGTCGCCGCCTCCTCGGCCCCGCCGCGGAGCACGGTCCACGACCGGCCCGCCTCCCGGGCGAGCGTCGCCTGGTCCAGGCTGTGCCATTCGTATCCTCCTCGGACCTCGCGTACCGTCCTCGCGCCGTCGAGCACGAGCCAGCGCGTGGTGAAGCGGGTGGCGCCGTCGCGACCGGGCTCGGCCGTGGTCCACCACTCGTAGGCCTGTGTGCCGATGCGCTCCCGCAGGAGGCGCGTCGGCGGCAGGGAGCGCGCGCTCGTCCCCATGAGGTCGACCACGATCACGCCGCCGGGGACCAGGCGCTCGAGGCAGCGGCGCCACAGGTCGGCCCGGTCGTCGCTCCCGAGGTGGCCGGCCACGCCGATGAGCACGACCGCGCGGATCCGGTCGGGCAGCACGAGCTCCTGCGCCGTCTCGGGGCGGATGGTGACCCGGCGGCGGAGGGCGGGATCCTCGTGCACGCGGCTGCGCAGCACGGCGCGCATGACGGGGGAGGGCTCCGCGGCGAGGATCGGCGCGCGGGGCACGAGACGGGCGAGCAGGCGCGTGACGCGGCCGGTGCCCGCGCCGAGCTCCACGACGGTGCCGGGGTCGGCCTCGGCCTCGCCGTGCGCGGCGGCCGCGGCGTCCGCACCCGCCGGGACGACCGCCAGCGCCTCGGCGAGCACGCCCGCGAGCGCCTCCGTGTGGCGCCGGGCGACGAGGTCGTAGAACTCCGCGCCGGGGGAGTAGTCCTGGAGCTCGAGCGTCACGGGAACATCGCCTGCGCGTCGGCGGGGAAGGCGAGCGCCGGATCCAGCAGCGAGACGATCGCCTCCACCACCTCCGCGGGCCGCTCGGCCAGGTAGAAGTGGCCGCCGCGGAACACGCGGAGGGCGTCGCCGCCGTCGGAGCCGTCCGCGTCACCGCCCTCGGAGCCGGAGCCGTCGTCGCCGCCGCCGCCGAGCAGGTGCCACGCCTCGGCCTCCGCGGGCCGCAGCTCGGGATCCGCGTCGCCGCTGAACACGCTCACCGGGCAGCCTGGTCCCGGGCCGGGGGCGGTGCGGTGCGTCTCCACGAGCCGGTAGTCGTCGCGGAGGCAGGCGAGCACGGTGCGGCGCATGTCGTCGTCGGCGAGGATCTCGGGCGCGGTCCCGGAGTGGCGCTCGAGGTCGGCGAGGAGCGCGGCGTCGTCCTGCCGGTGCAGGGTGCCGCCCCACCGCACGGTCGGAGCGCGGCGTCCCGACACGACGAGCCGGGCGGCGGGGCGGCCACGCGCGGCGAGGACGCGCGCGGTCTCGTAGGCGACCAGCGCGCCCATGCTGTGGCCGAAGAGCACGACGGGCAGGCGCTCGGGCAGCGCGTCGACGGCCGCCGCGACGTCGGCGGCGAGCGTGTCGAGATCGGGGCTCAGGGGATCGCCGTAGCGGTCGCCGCGGCCCGGGTACTGCACCGCGAGGACCTCGACGCCCCGCGGCGCGAACGGCGCCCAGCCGCGGTATGCGGACGCCGCGCCGCCCGCGTGCGGCAGGCACACGAGGCGGATGCGGGCGTCAGGCGCCGCCGCGATGCGCCGCAGCCAGCCGCCCTCGTCGCGCGGGGTCTCGATCATGGTGCGGCTCCTCGCTGCGGGGTGGGTCGGGAAGGAGCGTAGCCCTTGTTGAGAATCATTCGCGACAAGGGCGCCGCGCGGTGTGGAGGGAGGCGCGTCACCCGGCGGGCGGATCCGCCGGCCGCGGCACGAGCGCGCCGAGCGGCAGCGACGCGCCGGCCGCGGCGGGCAGGCGCACGAGGTCCATGCCGGCCTCGCGGGCGAGCTCCTCGAGGCCCACCGGATCCCAGGAGAACGCGTCGTGCACCTCGCGCTCCCGGCCCCCGGGCTCGCGGCTGAGCCAGCGCGTGCGCAGGTCGAGCATGCCGCCGGGTGCGGGATCCGCCCGGAACCACCACTCGACCTCGTCGTCGCCCACGCGCGTGCGGGCCAGCCGCGACTCGGGCACGCGCGCCCCGGGCTCGAGCCCCATCGTCTCGACGATGACGACCCCGTCCGGCAGCAGCCGCTCCGCGATGCGCTCCCAGAGCCGGGCGCGCTGCCCGGCATCGAGGTGGCCGAGCACCCCGCAGAGCAGCACCGCGGCGATGCGGTCGGGCAGGTCGAGGTCGGGCGCGGATCCGGCGGTCACGGTGACGCGCTCCTGGAGGCCGGGGGCGTCGAGGATCCTCGCGGTCAGCACCGCGCGCAGCGGCTCGGACGGCTCGGCCGCCACCACGAGCGCCTCGGGATGCGCGCGGGCGACGGCCCGCGCGATGACGCCCGTGCCCGCCCCGATGTCGAGCACGGGCGCCGCGGACAGGTCCCGGCCGTCGAGGAGGCGGCAGACCGCGGCCGCCGTGAGCTCGGCGTGCTCGGCGGCGGCGAGGTCGAAGAGCTCGGCCGCGGGGCCGTAGGGGTCGGCGTGCGCCGGATCGCCCGGGCCCGGACCCGGGCCCGCGTCGGCGGCTGGGCCGGACGCCCCGTGCCCGCCCGCGGGTGCCGCCTCCGCCGCGGGCAGGATCGCCGCGGCCGTCACGCGCGGCGGCTCGCCCGGCCGGATGCTGCGCGGCGGACCGAGCCTGCGTGTGAGGTCGACCCACGCGCGCGCCATCGTGATGTCCGCCTGCGCCGCGCGGAGGGCGTCGCCGTCACCCGAGCGGATCTCCGCCACGAGCTGCCTGAGCGCGTGCGCCACCGCGTCCGGCCACACGTCGTCGAAGAGGTCGCCCGCGGTCGGGGCGGGCGCGTCCGGCCACGCGGAGAGGCGCGGCAGGGCGCGCCGGGCGGGATCCCCGTCGAGGTCGAGTCGGCCGGCCGCGTCGCGCCGGGTGTGCAGCGCGGGGCTCCAGGTGACGGGCCCGTGCACGTCGGCGAGCGTCAGCACGCCCGCCTCCGACGCGAGCGCGATGCGCGGCCAGAGCAGCGCGTGGTTGTCGCGGTCGGCGGGGTGCAGCTCGTCGTGCACGCGCAGCGAGAGCGGGATGCCGCCGACCACGCCCTCGACGGCGGTGAGCGGCGACGCGCGCGCCTCCAGCGCGGTCAGCTCGCGCGGGCGCTCCACGGGATCCGCGAACGCCCACGGCCGGAGCCCGCCGACCGCCAGGCCGAGGATGTCGACGAGCGGCTGCAGCAGGTGGACGGGACCCGCCGCGTCCACGTGCACGATCGGGCTCCTGGCCCGCAGCCGCTCTGCCGACGCGAGGAAGCCGCGGGTCGCGCGGACGTGCCGGTAGTGCGTCGAGAGGCGGTAGCGCACGCCGGCCGTCCGGGCCGCCCGGGCGGCCGCGGTGATCTCGTCGGGGTGGGCCGGGTGCTCCTGCAGCACGTGGATCCCGCGGGCGAGGAGCGCCAGCACGAGCTCGGATCCGGGCCCGCCCTGCACGGCAGACCCCACGGCGACGGAGGCCAGGTCGACGTGGGCGGGCAGGTCGGCGACGTCGGTCCAGAGCGGCACGCCGTGCTCGGCCGCGAGGGCGCGGGAGGCGTCGCCGCCGCGCGCGAGGATGCCGGCGAGCCTCAGGCCGGGGACGAGCCCGACCGCGCGGAGGTGGATGCGGCCGAAGCCCGTGCCGCAGACGACGACGCGCAGCGGGCGGTCGGCGGCGTCGTCCGTCACAGGTCCTCCTCCACCATCTCGCCCGCGTCGCCGGCGTCGTCGATGCGGGTGACGGTGCTCGCGCCCGAGGCGACGACGAGGTCGAGGACGCGCTGCGGATCCAGCACGTCGTGCGCGAAGCCGACGCCCGGCGGCACGGCGCCCGCGCGGATCTCCTGCACGGTGATGGCCGCGAGCCGTCCAGCGAGCACATAGCTGTCGTCGCTGTGCAGCACGATCGCGCGCTCGACCGGAGCGCCCTCGTCGTCCGTGCCGTCGACGGAGACGGCGAGCACGTGGAACGGCCGGTTCCCGAGCAGGTCGAGGTCGCCCGCGCGGATGAGGGCGTCGGCGGCCGCTGCTGCGCCGTCCTCTCCCGCGAGCAGCGCGGGCAGCCGATTGAGGGCGTCGCGCACGGCGGGCCCCGGGTGCACGTTCCACCACCGGGCATCCGCGAACCCGCGCCCGCGCGCGATCCGCTCCGTCTCCGCCGACAGGTACGGCTGCAGCGCGACCCGGCCCGCGAAGAAGGGCGCCGTCGCGTCCTCCTCCGCGCGCAGCGCGCGCTCGACGCGTCGGCCGCCGGACCACGCGGCGAGCGGCGTGCCGTACGCGGTGGATCCGGGGCCGCCGGCCGCGAGCGACAGCGGCACGTCGAGCGCGACCCCGGGGGAGCACGCCTCGACGCCGCCCACCCAGCCGCGCAGTCGGAGCGGACCGCGCAGCCCCTCGGCGACGAGCCGCGGCAGGAGGCCCGAGAGGCCAGGGACCACGCCCGTCGACACGACCGCGCGGTGGCCGTCGCGCGCGGCGTCCGCGGCGAGACCGCGCGCGACGAGGCCCGCGCGCACGGGCTCCTCGCCGCAGACGTCCACGTAGTCGGCGCCCGCCTCGAGGGCGGCGGCCGCGATCCGGTCGCCGAACGCGAAGGCCGGCGCGGCGCAGTGCACCACCACGTCTGCCCCGTGGCAGAAGCGCGCGAGCGCGTCGTCGTCCATGAGGTCGACGGTCACGGTCTCGACCCGGCCGCCCGCCTCCTCGGCGAGCTCGCGGAGCGGGGCCTCGCGACGGCCGCCGAGCCGGAGCGGCTCGTCGGACGCGGCGCGGAGGGCGAGCACCGCGGGACGCCCGACAGCACCGGACGCCCCGATCACCGCGATCACGCGATCACCGCCTGGCGCGTGACGCCCGGGAGGATCGATGGCACCGCGATCACGCGATCACCGCCTGGCGCGTGACGCCCGGGAGGATCGATGGCACCGCGATCACGCGATCACCGCCCCGCCGGTGACGCGCGTGAGGATCGACAGCACGCGCGGCGCGTGCTCCACCGACAGGCAGTCGTAGTGGTCGCCCGGGATGTCGACGATGTCGAGCTCGCCGAGCGCGAGCTCCTCCCAGTAGTCGGTCACCGCCTCCCTGCTGCCCGGGAAGGGGTACGCGCCGCTGTGCCGGAGGAACGTGATGTCGCCCGCGTACGGATCCGGCCGGTAGCGCGTGATCGCGAACACGCTCTGCCGGAAGGTGCGGAAGAAGCGCGTCATCTGCTCCGGCGTGTAGCTGCCGGACGCCGGCGGCACGACCTCGCACATCCGGGCGATGCGGGCCCGGCGCGGGATCCGCGACAGGTCGAGGAAGGCCCGGCCGATGTCGGCGAACTCGCCGTCGAGCGACGCGTAGCCGTCCGCGGGCATGACCCCGGGGGTCCTCTCGAGGATGCGCGCGCCCGCCGCGGCGATGCGCCACGGGTCGGCCGGGAAGCCGAGGTCGACGGGGTCGATGCCGATCATCATCGCGAAGGAGTACTCGGACACCATCTCGTCGTCGAGCCGGAACGCGGGGCTGTGGCTGCTGATCGCGGTGAACGACGCGACGTCCGCGCCCGCCTCCGTGAGCGCGCGCGCCACCTCGGTGGCCACCAGGCCGCCGAGGCAGTAGCCGACGACGTGGAAGGTGCGGATCCCGGTCGCGAGGAGCTCGCGGGCGTACTCGGCGGCGATCCGGTCGATGAGCCCGTGCGGGTCGGCGTCGAGGAAGGCGTCGAGGTCGGGCACCTCCACGCCGTACAGCGAGCCGGTGCCGCGGGATCGGCGGCGGATCTCGGTCATGAGCGCGCGGTACGGCATGATCGTGCCGATCCCGGCGTGGACGAGCACGGTCGCCGGGCCGCGGCCGGATCCGGACAGCAGGCTGACGGCGGGCGTCGCGGGAGCGTCCCGGTCGCCCGCGCTGCCCTGGCCGGCCTGGCGCACGTAGCCGGCGAGCCCGGCGATGGTCGGTCGGCGCAGCATGTGGCGCAGCACGACGTCCCACTCCAGGTCGACGACCTCGGGGAGCTGCTCGCGCATCCGGCCGACGAGGCGCGCCACGAGCAGCGAGTCGCCGCCGAGCGCGAAGAAGTCGTCGTCGCGGCCGATCCCCGGGCGGCCCAGCAGCTCCGCCCACAGCTCCTGGAGGCGGCGCTCGACGTCGTCGCGCGGGGCGTCGGATCCCGCGGCCACGGCGGCCGCCGGCGCCCGGTCCTCCGCGAGCCGCGCGAGCGCGGCCCGGTCGACCTTGCCGTTCGCGGTGACCGGCAGCGCGTCGAGCACCTGCCAGCGGCGCGGCACCATGTAGTCAGGCAGGCGTTCGGCGGTGTGGCGGCGGAGCGATGCGGGCCTGAGCGGCGCGCGGTCGGCCTTCACCTGCGCGAGCAGGAGGTGCTGGCCGAGGCCGGAGAGCGGATCCCCGTCCGCCGGCACCTGCTGGATCCCCCGGGCGCCGAGGTCGCCGAGCATCGCCCGCCACTCGTCGGCCGCGAAGAGCAGGGCGTCGTCGGCGAGCCGGGCGTCCGCGGGTCCGCCGGCGCGCACCTCCATGAAGTCGGTGGCGATCATGAGCGGCGGGTTGTCCTCGCGGGTGCTCTCGATCACGGCGAGGTGGCCGTGCGGGGCGAGGAGCCCCTGCAGGTGGCGCAGCGCGGCCGGCACGTCGGGCACGCCGTGCAGGCCGTTGGAGCAGATCACGACGTCGTAGGAGCTCGGGCGCTCGCCCTGCGCGAACGGGTCGGCGGCGGGATCGAAGGCCTGGAACCGCACGCCCGGGCGGTCGGGGTGGCGTTCGCGCGCCTCGCCGACGTGGAACATCGAGGGGTCGGTGAACACGTACTCGACGGCGCGGCCCGCGAGCGCGGGGATCAGCTGGTCGGCTGCGCCGCCCACGCCGCCGCGCACCTCGAGGATCCGCAGCGGCTCGTCCGCGCCGTGCCCCCGGGCGTCGTGCCGGTCGGCGAGCGCGACGACCGCGGCCGTGAGCGCGGCCGTGAGAAGCCGCACGCCGAGGTTGTCGCGGTAGGCCGCGCCGATCGCGTCGCTCGGGGCGCCCGGGTAGAGCAGCTCGGCGATGTCGAGGTCGCCGCTCACGAGGTCCGCGAGCGCGAGGCTCGACGCCTGCACGTGGCGGAGCAGCTCGGCGCTCCAGCGGATCTCCCGCTCGGCCTCCTCCACCCGGGCCCAGGCGCGGGCGACCCGCTCCGGATCCGGGGAGAGCGCGCCGCGGTAGCGCCCGTCGGCGTCGCGCGCGATGCGCCCGCGCCGCTCGAGCGCGCGCAGCCAGCGGCGCACGACCACGCGGTGGGCGTCGCTCGCGCGCAGGAGGGCGGCGACCTCGTCCGCCGTGACGGGCGACCCCCGGTCGACGAGCGCGCCCGCCGCGGCGAGGGTCCGCTCGATCACGCGGAGTGCGTGCTCGTCGAACTGCGTGAGGAACGCGCCGAGGGCGTCCGTGTCCACGTCGGCGGCGGCGACCTGGAGCGCGGCGCGGGCGGCGTCGCCGGGAGCGTGGTCCTCCGGGGCGTCGCCGGGCGCGATCCGCTCGGGCTGCACGATCCCGACGAGGTGCCGGCCCGCGGTCCCCTCGGCCACCTGCACCGCGCAGTCGGCGACGCCCGGGTGGGCGAGCACGGCGGCCTGGATCTCGGCCAGCTCGATGCGGTAGCCGCGGATCTTGACCTGCGCGTCCTCGCGTCCGAGGAGCTCGATGCTCCCGTCGGGCAGGTAGCGGCCGATGTCGCCCGTGCGGTACTCGCGGTCGCCCGTCGCGGGATCCACGCCGAACCGCTCGCGCGTGCGCTCGGCGTCGCCGAGGTACCCGAGCGCCACGCCCGCGCCGTGGATGAGGATCTCGCCGGGCACGCCCTCGGGCCGGTCGCGCCCGAGGTGGTCGACCACGGCCAGCCGCTGGCCGCGCAAGGGCGTGCCGTACGGGATGCTCGGCAGCAGCCGGTCGACCTCGCCGATCACGTGGTGCACCGACCAGATGGCCGCCTCGGTCGCGCCGCCGAGGCTCACGACGGTGAGCTCGGGGTGGCCGGCGCGCATGGCGTCGGGCAGGGTCACGGGGATCCAGTCGCCCGAGAGGAGCGCGAGCCGCAGCGTGCTCGGGGCGTCGCCGTCCGCCGCGCCGCCGGTCGAGCCCCCGGTCGCGGCGACCGCGTCGCGGTAGTCCTGGAGCATGCGGGCCTGCGCGGGCACGGAGTTCCAGAGCGTGACGTCGTGGCGGGCGATGAGCGCGGCCCAGTGCGAGGGGTCGTCGCGTCGGCGGGGGTCCGGCAGCACCATCGCGCCGCCCGCGCCGAGCACGCCCAGCACGTCGAAGACCGACAGGTCGAAGCCGAGGCCGGCGAGGGCGAGCACGCGGTCGTCGGGGCCGACGGCGAAGCGCTCGCGGATGTCCACGAGCGTGTTGTGCGCGGCGTGGTGGGAGAGGATCGCGCCCTTGGGGGTGCCCGTGGACCCGGACGTGTAGATGACGTAGGCGGGGTCCGCCGGGTCGACGCCGTCGCGATCCGCGTCCGGCGTCGGCCGGCTGGCGGCGGGCTCGAGCGCGTCGACCGCGATCCGTTCGATCCCCGTCGGCCAGTCGTCGGGCGCGCCGACGAGGGCCTCCTGCGTGAGGACCTGCCGGATGCCGGCGTCGGCCAGCACGGTGTCGCGGCGGATCCGCGGCTGGGCCACGTCCACGGGCACGTAGGCGCCGCCCGCGAGGAGCACGCCGACGACGGCGACGACCTGCTCCCAGCCGCGCGCGGCGACGATCGCCACGCGGTCGCCCCGGCGCATGCCGGTGGAGCGGAGCCGCGCGGCCACGGCGGCCGCGCGCCGCACGAGCTCGTCGTGGGTCAGCGTGCGGTCGGGGGCGATGACGGCGGGCGCGTCGGGCGCGGCCTCCGCTGCCGCGAGGAGCGGCTCGTGCACGAGCGCGGGCGCGACCGGATCCCCGGTCTCGCCCACCCGGATCCGCCGCTCGCGCTGGTCGGCGGGCAGGTCGACGGCGCACGGCAGCTGCCAGGCGTCCGGGTCGTCGGCGAGGGCGCGCACGGCCCCGATGTAGGCGCCGAACGCGGCGTCGGCCACGCCGTCGGCGAGGATCCCCTCCCGCACGTCCCAGCTGAGCTGGAGGCCGTCGGGCACGCGCAGGGCCTGGCAGTCGATCCACACCTGCGGCGTGCGCGTGACGGCCGCGGTGATCCGCCCGCCGTCGCCCGTGGGCGCGCTCGCCGCCTCCCCGGCGAGCGCGCTCGTGAAGACGACGGGCGCGAGCGCCACGTCGCGCGCGTCGCCGCCGCGCCTGCGGGTGAGCTCGGCGAGGAGCTCGGTGCCGCCGCAGAGCGGGTGGGCGAGGTCCTCGAGGAGGCGTGCGGAGAGGGCGCGCATCCGCTCCACGGCGGGCACGTCCTCGGTGAGGTCGACCTCGAGCAGCTCCACGGACGTGAAGTCGCCCACCACCTGCTCGGCGGCCTCGGGCAGGCCGCGGCGATCCGAGACGGGCACGTTGACCACGAAGCGCGGGCTGCGGCTCCAGCGGCCCACGGTCTCGGCGTAGGCGGCGAGCAGGGCGCTCGTCGGGGTCACGCCGGCGTCGGCGGCGGCGCGGTCGAGGCGCGCGGCCGAGGCCGGGTCGAGCACGGCGGACAGGCGGCGGAACCGGGCGGGTGCCGCCATCGGGTCGTGGTCCGCGAGCGGCAGCTCCGGCGCGGGCGGCAGATCGTCGAGCCGCCGCCACCAGTAGGAGCGGTCGCGCTCGTACGCGGCGGACGCCGTGAGGGCGCGCCGGGCCAGCACGCGGTCGCGGAAGCCGGGGCCGTCGGGCGATCCGGGCAGCGCTGCGGCCGGATCCTCGACGAGCGCGCGCAGCTGGTCGAGCACGAGCTGCAGGCTGGCGTGGTCGAGCACGAGCAGGTCGACCGCGAGGTGCAGGCGCACGGCGTCGTCGGCGCGGGTGACGACGGCCCGGACGCGCGGCCAGCCCGGGTCGCGGCCGGTGCCCTGCGCGAGGTCCGCGCGCACGGCGTCGATGCGGTGGCCGATGGACGCGGGGCCGAGGCCGCGCAGGTCGTCGACCGGCACCTCGACGGGACCGGGGTCGGCGAGCACGCGCTGCGAGCCGTCGGGGTGGACCTCGGCGCGCAGCATGCCGTGGTGCGCGACCAGGCGGATCCACGCGTCGACGATGCGCGCGGGATCCGTGGACGCCGGCCACGACAGGTCGAGGTCGGCGCTGCACGCGACGCCGCCGTAGGGGTACGCGTCGGTGCGGCCGAGGAGGTAGGCGGTCTGCACGGGGGTGAGCGGGAAGGGGTCGTGCGCGGCGGCGTGATCGGCGGCGCCCGGATCCGCGGCGTCGGTGCCCGAAGCGTCCCGCCGCCCCAGGATCGCGAGCACCTCGTCGCGGTGCCGGCGGATGAGCTCGCGCCGGTCGTCGTCGATCACGCCGCGCGGCCCGCGGAACCGGATCCGCCCGTCCTCCTCCCAGAGCCGGACGCCGCGGGCGTCGAGGTCGTCGATGAGCTGTTCAGCGTTCACAGGTCTCCGCTTTCGAAGTGGTCGGCGCCGGTCGTGGCCGGCGGTCGGGCGGGCGCGTCCGCGGTGGGTACGGACGCGGGGGTGGTGGTCGCGGCGGTGGTGGTCGCGTTCGTGGTGACGAGCCGGTCGATGCAGGCGGCGTACGCCCGCACGGTCGGCTCCTCGAGGAAGCGGCGGACGCCCGCGTCGACGCCGAACCGGCGCTGGGCGGCGGTCACGAGCCGGAGCATGGCGAGGCTGTCGCCGCCCGCCGCGAAGAAGCCGGTGCCGGGCGCGGGCGGGACGCCGAGGATCCCGGCCCACAGCTCGGCGAGGGCGGCCTCGGTAGGCGTGGCGGGCGCGGTGGGTCGGTCAGCGTCGGCGTCGGTCGCGGCGCTGGCGTCGGGCCGCGCGGGATCCGCCCTGGCGTCCGCCTCCGCGAGCGCGCGCTCGAGCGCCCGGACGTCGACCTTGCCGTTCGCGGTGAGCGGCCACGCCTCCACGAGGTGGATGCGGTGCGGCATCGCGTACGCGGGGAGCCGGTCGGCGGCCGTCGCGGTCGCCGCGGCGAGCACGGCCGGCCCGTCGTGCCCGTCGTCCGGCTCGACCGCCACGTGCAGGTTGCGCCGTCCCGAGGCTGCGTCGACCACGAGCGCGATCGCGCGGCGCACCCCGGGGGCGGCCGCGTGGCCGGCCTCGATCTCGCCGAGCTCCATCCGGTGCCCGCCGAGCTTCACCTGCCGGTCCGCCCGGCCGAGGAACTCGAGGATCCCGCCCGGCCGGTACCTGCCGGTGTCGCCCGTGCGGTACCAGCGGCCGCCGTCGAGCTCGACGAACGCGGCCGCCGTGCGGGCAGGATCGCCCCGGTAGCCGCGGGCGAGTCCGCGGCCGCCGATGACGAGCTCGCCCGGGACCCAGTCGGGGCAGGCCCGACCGGAGGCGTCGAGGACGCGGAACGCCTGGTCGGGCAGCGGCCGGCCGTAGGGCGCGGACGCCCAGCCGTCGAGCGGGCCGTCCACCTCCCACGCGTTCGACCAGATGGCCGCCTCGGTGGCGCCGCCCAGCGCGACGAGCCGCGTGCCCGGCCCGGCCGCCCGGATCAGGCGCCCGTGCAGGTCGGTGCCCACGCGGTCGCCGGAGACGAGCGCCGCCCGCAGCGAGCCGAGCCTCCCCGGCCGGTCGTCGGCCGCGACGAGGAGCATGTCGAGCAGCATCGGCACCGTGTCCCACAGCGTGACCCCGTGCTCGTGCACCAGGTCGAGCCAGCGCGGGGCGTCGCGCTCCTCGCCCTCCTCGGGGATCACGAGCGCGCCGCCCGCAGCCAGCACGCCGAGCACGTCGAACACGGAGAGGTCGAAGTCGAGCGCGGAGAGGGCGAGGATCCGGTCGCCCGGGCCGATCTCCAGCATCCGGGACACCGCGTCGACCGTGGACCACGCCGCGTCGTGCGTGATCTCGACGCCCTTGGGCTCGCCCGTGGAGCCGGAGGTGTGGATGACGTAGGCGAGCGCGGACACGGGCGGGCGCACGGGCGCGGCGAGCGGCTCCTCCCCGATCGCGTCGGCCGGTCGGAGGAGGGCGGGCGCGTCGGGGGCGTCGCCGCCCGCCGCGGCCGGGTCGTCGGCGATGACCAGCCGGATCCCCGCCGCACGAAGGATCGCCCGCCGCCGCGCGGGTGGCTGCCCGATCCCGATGGGCGCGTACGCGGCGCCCGCGCTGAGGACGCCGAGGACGGCCGCCGCCTGGTCCGCGCCGCGCGGCAGCGTGACGCCGACGAGGTCGCCCGGGCCGATGCCGCGCCGCTGGAGCGCGCCGGCGATCCGCAGGGCGCGGTCGGCGAGCTCGCCGTGCGTCACGACGCGCGTCGCCGCGCCCGTTCCCGTGATGAGCGCGGGCGCGTCGGGGGTCCGCCGCGCGGCCGCGTGCACGCGGTCGTGCAGGAGCCGGCCGGGTCGCCGGGTCGCGGTGGCGGCGGGCTCCGCGACCCGGGCGCTGGCCTGGTCGGCGGGGGGATCCACGGGGAGCGGCGCGTCCCAGTCGGCCGTGGCGAGGTGCTCGAGCGTGGCCACGTAAGCCGCGAACAGCGCGTCGACGAGGCCGGGCGGGAACGCGTCGTCGCGGGCGTCCGCGTCGACCCGCAGCCCGCCGTGGTCCTCCAGCACCTGGACGTCGATGAGCACCTGGGGCGACTGGGAGACGCCGTGGATCCGCTCGCCGAACGACCCCGACACATCCGCCGAGACGCCATCGACGCCGGCCCCGTCGCCGACGCCGATCGCGCTCGTGAACACGACGGGCACCGGCGCCACGGCCGTGCCCTGGAGGCGCGCCCGCTCCCGGAGGATCCACGACGCGGGCGCCTCGCGGTGGTCGAGGTCGGCGGCGAGGCGCTCCTGGAGCCCGCGGGCCGCCTCCGCGGCGGAGTCCGCGGCGCGGTGGTCGAGCAGGGTCAGGGCCGTGAAGTCGCCGACGAGCCGCGACATCTCGGGGTGCACGTCGCGCCGGTCGAAGAGCGTGAGCGTCATGGTGAGGTCGCGCTGCCCGGTCCAGCGGGAGAGCACGTGGCCGTACGCGGTCGCCAGCATGCTCGTCGGCGTGAGCCCGGCCGCGCGGCAGCGGTCGCGGAAGGCGGTCCACCAGTCGGCGTCGAAGCGGTGCGCGCGGCGGGTGAAGCGCGGGGCTGGATCCGCGTTCGCGAGCGACAGCCGCGGGGCGTCGGGCATGTCGGCGAGCCGCGCGCGCCAGTGCTCCTCGTCGACGCGCCGGCGCTCCGGGTCCGGCCGCGTCTGGATGACGCAGTCGCGGAAGGTCAGCTCGGCGGGGGCGGGCGCGAGCGGGAGCCCGCGCACGAGGAGGTCGAGCTCGGTGTACAGGATCATGATCGAGAGCGCGTCGACGACGGCGTAGTCGATGCCGATCGCGATGCGCGTGCGGATCCCGCCCCGGCCGTCCGGGTAGCGCAGCGCGTCGACGTCGAACAGCGGCCACACGGCGAGGTCGTGGAAGCGGTGCGACGTGCGATCCCGGAACGCCTCGAGCGCGCCGCGCACCGCGTCCGGATCCGCGTCGGCCGGCACGTCGCGCACGTCGACGCGCACGGGCGGCACCTCCTCGAGCACGCGCTGGGTCCCGTCGGTGTCGATCACGGTGCGCAGCGTCGGGTGCCGCCGCACGAGCTCGTCGAACGCGGCGGCGAGCAGGTCGAGGTCCTGGCCCTGGCCGTCGAACTCGGTGTGGTGGTAGGTGCCGACGCCGCCGAGCGGGATGCGCGGGTCGCGGCCGACCGCGTACGCGCGCTGCACGTCGGTGAGCGGGAACGGGTCGTGGCGGTGCGCGGGATCCGGCACGATGCGGGCGCGCGCGTCCGCCGGCTCCGGGGCCGTGAGGTGCAGCGTCGCCGCGAAGTCGGCCAGCACCGGGTGCCGGAAGAGCGCGGCCACGCTCGCGTCGGCCGCGCCCGCGGCGCGCAGGGCGGCGACGCTGCGGGTCGCCTGGAGGGAGTCGCCGCCCGCGGCGAAGAAGGAGCGCCCGCGACCGCAGGGGACGCCGAGCAGCTCGCTCCACACGCGCTCGACCAACCGCTCCTCGGGCGTGCGCGGGGCGTCGTCGTCCGGTCGCAGGGCGGGGGCGGGCCGCTCGGCGAGCTCCGCGACGATCCGCGCCCGGTCGACCTTCCCGTTGGCCGTGAGCGGCAGCCCGGCCCGCACGACCACGCGCGCGCACGCCATGGACGGCGGCAGCAGCGATGCCGCGTGGGCAGCGACGTCGTCGGGCGCGACGACCGCGCCGGGCTCGGGCACCACCATCGCGGCGAGCGCGCCCGCGACCGCGACGACGACCGCGCGCTGCACGCCCGGGGCGGAGGCGAGCGCGGCCTCGACCTCGCCGGGTTCCACGCGGTGCCCGCGGATCTTCAGCTGGTGATCCGCGCGCCCGAGGAACTCGAGCACCGGCCGCCCCGCGTCGTCGCGCCGGTAGCGGGCGCGGTCGCCCGAGCGGTACCAGCGCGCGCCGTCGAGCACAGGGAAGCGCTGCGCGGTCAGCTCGGGCTCGCCGCGGTAGCCACGGGCCAGCGCGTGCCCGCCCACGAGCAGCTCGCCGGGCACGCCGTCGGGTCGGTCGCGACCGCGCTCGTCGACGACCCGGACGCGCACGCCGGGCAGCGGCTCGCCCCAAGGGAGGCCGCGCGCGGGAGACGCCGGATCCACGGGGGCACCGACGCGCGCCTCGTGCACGGTCGAGTGGATGGTCGCCTCCGTCATCCCGCCGAGCGCGAGCAGCCGGGCGGCGGGCGCGCACGCGGAGAGGCGCGCCGGCAGATCCGGCCCGACGACGTCGCCGCCGAGCAGCACGAGCCGGAGGGGC
The DNA here is from genome assembly GCF_051201715.1 of Clavibacter quasicaliforniensis. Lineage (NCBI taxonomy): Bacteria > Bacillati > Actinomycetota > Actinomycetes > Micrococcales > Microbacteriaceae > Clavibacter > Clavibacter quasicaliforniensis. The sequence goes on from NZ_CP139624.1 coordinate 300,894, forward strand.
AGCGGCCCGTCGCCGGTCGCGGTGAGCAGCATGTCGAGGAGCGCGGGCACGGTGTTCCAGACCGTCACGCCGTGCGCGCGCACGAGATCCCGCCAGCGGTCGGCGTCGCGGCGCTCGTGCTCGGCGGGCACGACGACCGCGCCGCCCACCGAGAGCACCGCGAACAGGTCGTAGACGGAGAGGTCGAAGTCGAGCGCGGAGAGCGCGATGGCGCGGTCGTCCGGGCCGACGGGCGCGACGCGCGTGAGCGACCGGATGGTGGCGACGGCGGCCCGGTGGGCGACCTCCACGCCCTTCGGCCGGCCCGTGGATCCCGACGTGAACAGCAGGTAGGCCGGGTCGTCGGGGGCGACGGCGACGCGATCCGCGAGCGGCGCGGCGTGCCGGGCGGCGCCCAGCGGCACCACGGGCGGGCCGCCAGGGGGCAGGCTCGCCGCGATGGCGTCGACCAGGCCGTCGTCGGCGAGGACGCAGTCGATCCCCCGCCCGAGCACCATCGCACGTCGCGCGGGCGGCTGGTCCGGGCCGACGGGCGCGTAGCAGGCGCCCGCGAGCAGCACGCCGAGCACGGCGGCCACGCGGTCCGGCCCGGCCGGCGCGGTGATCGCCACGGTCGCGCCGGGGCGGACGCCGCGAGCGCGCAGCAGCCCGGCGACCCGGCGCGCGTCCTCGGCCAGCTCACCGTAGGCGACCACGCGGCCGTCGGATCCGATGACCGCCGGCCGGCCGGGATCCCCCGCCGCCCGGGCGAGGAACGCGGAGTGGAGGAGGCCGCCGTCCGTGTCGGGGGCCTCCTGCACGAGCGGCCCGGCGCCGGGTGCCGGCCGCTCGAGCTCGCGGCGTGCCTGCGCGTCCTCCGGGGCGGGGACCGCGAGCGCCGGCATCTCCCAGGCGCCGGGACGCTCATGCGCGAGGCCGTCGACGAGCTGCCGGTACGCGGCGAACGCGGCCTCCATCGCCCGTTCCTCGAGGATGTCGACCCGCACGTCCCAGTTCAGCAGCAGCCCGCCGTCGAGCTCGGTGACCTGCGCGTCGAGCCAGACCTGCGGGCCCTGGGAGATGATCCAGACCGGCTCCCCGAGCGCGCGGCGGATGGACGCGTCGTACAGCTCGCCCAGTCCGATGGCGCTCGTGTACACGACCGGCGCCAGCACGGGGCTCCCGCCGTCGCGGCGCGCGAGGTCGCGCAGCACGTCGACGCCGCCGTAGCCCGCGTGGGCGACGGCCTCGCGCACGCCCTGCTGGATCCGCCGCGCGTCATCCTGGAACGACCGCTCCTCCCGCAGGTCGACGTCGAGGAGGATCGAGGTGCTGAACTCGCCGACGAGGAGCTCCAGCCCCTCCTCGTCGCCGCGGTCGAGCACGGGGAGGTTGAGGAGGAAGCGGCCCTCGGCCGACCAGGCGGCCACGACCTCGGCGAACGCCGTCGCGAGCACGGCGGCCACCGTCAGCCCGCGGGCGCGCGCGGCGGCCTCGAGCAGGCGCAGCTCCTCCCGCCCGATCCGGTGGTGCAGGCGGCGGGAGCGCGGCTCGGCGTCAGCGCGTTCTGCGTCGTCGCGGATGGGCAGCGCCGGGCCCGCGGGCAGGTCGGGGACGCGCTCGCGCCACCAGCGCGCGTCCGCCGAGGTCCGGGACGCGTCGGCGCGCGCGGCCCGGGCGGCCAGCTCCGCGCGCACGTCGCGGTGGATCGCGGGCAGCTGCCGCCCGGGCTCCTCGACCAGGTCGCGGAGGTCGGCGAGGAGCACGCGGAGGCTGATGGCGTCGCCCGCGAGCATGTCGAGGTCGACGTGCAGGCGGCTGCGGCCGAACGGCAGGAGCGTCAGGTCGACGCGGAGCACCTCGCCGCGCTCGACGGCCATGCGACGGTGCGTGCCGCGGTGGCGCATCCGCTCGAGGCGCGCGTCCACCGCGTCGGCGTCCTCCGCGCGGAGGTCGTGGACGCGCAGCCGGGCGGCGGGCGGCTCCTCGTCGGCGAGCAGCGGCTGCTGCGTGCCGTCGTCCCGGAATCGCACCCGCAGCGACGCGTGCCGGGCGACCAGGGCGGCGAGGGCCGCGCGCAGCCGCTCGGGATCCAGGTCCGCGCCGTCGAGCTCGACGTAGAAGTGCGCGGCGACCGACCCGGACGGCTGCCCGGGCTGCCGGCCGAGCCAGTACGCGTGCTGCAGTGGCGTGAGCGGCGACGGCGACGCGGGGTCGAGGGCGGGAGCGGCGGGGCGGGGGACGGGATCCGCGCCGACGCCGACGCCAGCGCCGTCGCCGTCCGCGGCGGCCTCGCCCAGCATGCGCGCCCACGCCCGGATCGTGGGATCTGCCGCGAGCCGCGAGAAGTCGGCCGCGAGGCCGTCGCGCCGCCAGCGTCCCGCGAGGCGGATCAGCGCCGTGGACTCGAGGCCGAGGTCCACGAGGTCGTCGTCGAGCCCCACGTCGGCGGGGTCGAGGCGCAGGGCGCGCGCGACCTGCTCGCGGAGCAGCGCGGGGGCGGGGACGGAGGGGATCCGCTCGGTCATGTGCACGCTCCTCGGGCTCGGGTTGTTGAGAACCGTTATCATATGGCTCGCTGACGAGCCGCGACGAGATCCGTCCACGGCATGAGGAGGACGCCGACAGATGCACGAGCGCGAGCACGCGGGGCGCCAGGGCCCGGGGCCCGGTCGCGGATACGCCGACTGGGCCGACGGGATGGCCGACGATGCCCGGGCGGCGGGGCAGGAGCCGGACGCGCGGCTCGACGGCATCCTGCGGCGGAGCGCCGCGCGCGTGCCCGACCGCACGGCCCTGGTCGGGGTCGGCGGACGCTGGACCCACGCCGAGCTCGACGCCGAGGTCGACGTCGTCGCGCGCGGCCTCGCCGCATCCGGCGTCCTCCCGGGCGACCGGATCCTCCTGCAGCTCGCCGACGGCGCCGCCTTCCTCATCGCGTGGTGCGCGCTCGTGCGCGCGGGAGCCGTGCCCGTGCACGCCATGCCGGGCCACCGGCTCATGGAGCTCGCGCACCTCGCGGCCGGCAGCGGCGCGCGCGGCCTGGTCCTCGCGGAGCGCGTCGGCCGCGACGACGGCCGTGACCTCGCGGCCGGGGTGCGCGCGGCCTGCCCCGGGCTCGACCTCGTGATCCTGCACGGGTCCCGCCGCGTGGACGGCGCGCTGACCTGGGAGGAGATCCGCGACCGGGGGCGCACGCCGGAGGGCGCCGTCGCCGCACCCGGATCGCGGCTCGACCCGATCGCGCCCGACGGCGCGCCCCGGCTCGGGCTCCTCCTGCACTCGGGCGGCACCACGGGCCTGCCCAAGCTCATCCCGCGCCACCACGCGGAGTACTCCTACAACGCGTGGGCGGCGGCGCGGGCGTCCGGCGTCGGTCCCGACGCGGTGCTGCTCGCCGTGCTGCCCGTGGCCTTCAACTTCACGCTCGCGTGCCCCGGCGCGCTCGGCGTCCTCGACGCGGGCGGCACCGTCGTGATCGCACCCGACCCCGATGCCGCGACGGCCTTCGCGCTCGTCGCCCGCGAGCGCGTGACCCACGTCGCCCTGACCCCCACGCTGGCGCGGGCGTGGATCGACGAGGCCGCGCACGCGACCGCGGACCTCTCGAGCCTCCGCGTCGTCCAGGTCGGCGGCGCCCGGCTCGACGACGTCACGGCGCGCGCCCTGGAGCCCGCGCTCGGGGCGACGCTCCAGCAGGTCTACGGGATGGCCGAGGGGCTCGTCTGCATGACCGGCCTCGACGATCCGCCGGAGCTGCGCTGGAGCACGCAGGGACGCCCGATCAGCCCCGACGACCTGGTCCGCCTGCGCGCCGCCGACGGCTCCCTCGCGGCCGACGGCGAGGCGGGCGAGCTGGAGACCCGCGGGCCGTGCACCCTCCGTGGCTACCACGCGGCCCCCGACGCGGACGCGACGGCCTTCACGCCCGACGGCTTCTACCGCACCGGCGACGTCGTGCGGCGGCTCCCGTCGGGGCACCTCGTCGTCACGGGACGCGCGAAGGACCAGGTGAACCGCGGCGGCGAGAAGTACGCGGCGGCGGAGGTCGAGCGCTACCTGCTGGCGCTGCCGTCCGTGCGCGCGGCGGCCGTGGTGCCGGTGCCGGATCCCGACCTCGGCGAACGCGCCGTCGCGGTCATCGCCTGCGCGGGGCCCGCTCCCGATCGCCGCGCGGTCGTCGCGCACCTCCGCTCTCTGGGGGTCGCGGCCTACAAGCACCCGGATCGCGTGGTCGTGCTGCCCGAGCTGCCGCTCACCGCCGTGGGCAAGATCGACAAGGGCGAGGTCGCGGCGCTGCTGGCCGCGGGCGCGCACCACGAGGCCGACGGGAAGACCCGTGCTTGACGCGATCCTCCCCGCCGGGGCCGTCCTGGCGGAGGAGCGCGGTCCCGCCGGCGAGCACGCGATGCACCCGGCCGAGGAGGGCGCCGTGGCCCGCGCGGTGCCGTCGCGTCGGCGCGAGTTCGCCGCGACCCGGGCCTGCGCGCGCACGGCCCTCGCCGCCCTCGCCGCGGAGGCCGCGCGCGGAGGCGGCCCCTCCCGGGCCGCGGCCGACGCCCCCGGCTCGTCGCCCGTCGCGATCCTGAAGGGCCGGGGCGGCGATCCCGTCTGGCCGCGCGGCGTGGTCGGCAGCCTCACGCACTGCGCGGGCTACCGGGCCGCCGTCGTCGCGGGCGTCGACGCGCTGCGCACCATCGGGATCGACGCCGAGCCGCACGCGCCCCTGCCCCGGGAGGCCCGGGACATCGTCGGCCTCGCGGGCGAGCTGCATCCGCATCCGCCGCTCGACGCCGGCGTCCACGCGGACTGCGTGCTCTTCAGCGCCAAGGAGTCCGTGGGCAAGGCGCACTTCGCCCGCTACCGCGAGTGGCTCGGCTTCGCGGACCTCCACGTGACGCTCCACCCCGACGGCGCCTTCACGGCGCGCCGGTCCGCGCCCGGACCCATCCCGTTCCCCGCCTACCGCGGCGGATGGTGCGTCACCGAGGGCCTCGTCCTCACGTGCGCGTGGCTCGCCGTACCCCGCATCCCGTCCGCCGTCGCCCGCCCCGCCTGAAGGAGACCCCATGCCCGCAGCCCCCGTGACCCGTGTAGCCGAGCTCCGGATCGCCCGCGACCCGCTCGGCGCCGTCGCCGACCTCGCGCGGGCCTTCCGCGACGAGCCGCACGTGATCCTCGAGGAGGCGGGGCGGTTCTCCTGCGCGATCGGCGCGTGGGCCGAGGTCGTGGTCGACCGGCGGGTCGTCCGCCTGCGCGTCCGGGGCGAGGCGGAGGTGGTCGTGCCGTGGCGGGATCGGCCCCTGCGCGTGGTCGACCGCCTGCTCGCGGGCCTCGGCCCCGACCGCGGGCGCGCCTACGGCACCGCGTGCTTCGAGCTGGCGTGCGCGCACGCCGGCATGCCGGTGGCCGCGGAGGCGGGGGAGCTCCTGCACGTGATCCTGCCGCGCACGGAGGTGGTCATCGCCGACGGCCTCGCGACCGTCCGCTCGGGGGACGCGCGGGAGGCGGCGGAGGTCGCGCGGATCCTGGGCGCGGCCGAGCCCGCGCCGTCGCCGTCGCCGTCGCCCGAGCCCCACCCCTGCCCCGCGCCCGACCGCCCCGGCGTCGTCGATCCCGAGGAGGGCCGTGCGCGCTACCTCGCCGCGGTCGCGTCGGGCGTCGCCGCCATCCACGCGGGGGAGCTGCAGAAGGTCGTCGTGTCGCGCCGGGTGCCCGTCACGGGCGAGGTGGATCTGCCCGCCACCTTCGTGCGCGGACGCCGGGCCAACACGCCCGCCCGCTCCTACCTGCTCGGCCTCGGCGGGATCGAGGCGGTGGGCTTCAGCCCCGAGATCGTCGTCGCGGTGGACGCGCGGGGCACCGTGCGCACCCAGCCGCTCGCCGGCACGCGGGCGCTCGTCGCCGACCCGATCGAGTCGCGGCGGCTGCGCGAGGAGCTCCTGTCGGACGCGAAGGAGATCCACGAGCACGCCATCTCGGTGAAGCTCGCGGTCGAGGAGATGGCACCCGTGTGCCGCCCGGGCAGCGTGCGCGTCGAGGAGTTCATGGTGGTGGAGGAGCGTGGCACGGTGCAGCACCTGGGCTCCCGGGTGGCGGGCGAGCTCGCCGACGGCCTCACCTGCTGGGACGCGCTGGCCGCGCTGTTCCCGGCCGTCACCGCGTCGGGCGTCCCCAAGCGCGCCGCGTTCGACCTCATCCGCCGGCTGGAGGGGCACGACCGCGGCCTCTACGCCGGCGCGGTCCTCCGGATCGAACCGGACGGAGCGCTCGACGCGGCCCTGGTGCTGCGGACGCTGTTCCGGCGCGGCGACTCCACGTGGCTGCAGGCGGGCGCGGGCGTCGTGGGGGCCTCGACTCCGGCGCGCGAGCTCGAGGAGACGCGCGAGAAGCTGGCGAGCATCGCGGACCACGTGGTCCGCGCTCGCGAACCCGGCCCCGCGGCGCATGCGTCGGCGTCGGTGGATGAGGGCGCGAGTGCGGGAGAGCCCGGCGTCAGCGCGCGCGCCCCGCGCGGAGCCGCCGCCGGCCGGTGACGGCGCCGCGGCTCACACCCCGCCGCCCCCGCCTCCTCCACCGCCGCCGCCGGAGGTCGTGCTTCCCGTGGATCCGCCGCTCGAGCTCGAGCCGGAGTACGTGCCATGCATGCTCGACGACACCGACCCGAGGCTCGAGGCGAACACGGCGGGCGCGAACGGCGTCTGCCCCGAGTACCAGCCCGGCCGGTCCCGCGCGTGCTCGTAGCGGCGGCCGAGCTCGTCGGCCCACTCGCGCTCCTGGCCGAACACGGCCGCGTACGGCAGCAGCTCCTCGGTGAGGCGCAGCACGTCGCGGTCGTCGCGGGGGAGGTCCCGCCGCTCGGCGCCCTCGGGCGACTGCAGCATGCGGATCCGGTCGGCCTCGGCCAGCCGGATGAACTCGCGGAGCCCCGCGAGGTGGTCGCGCAGCGCCACGCCGCGCTCGGTGAGCGGGTGCTTCACCAGCGCGAGGATCGTCACCGCCGTCGCGAGCACGCCCGCGACGAGGAACGCGATCACGACCGGCCCGCCGTACGCCTCCACCAGCGACAGCACCGCGAAGACGATCGCGGCGACCATGCCGAGCGACGCGGCGACCAGCAGCAGCGCGATCGTGCCCACCGGCAGCGGCTTCCGCAGACCGTCGGCGACCGTGCGCTTCGTCACGGCGGCCATCAGCTTCCGGATCCGCGCGGTCGCCTTCGCGTCGGTGCGCGCCAGGTCCTTCACGGCGCCCGCGCCCGCGCCGTCGCCGAAGACCGCGTCGAGGAACGCCCGCTCGTCGGGGTCGATGACGCGCGACGGATCCACGAGCTCCAGCGAGAACGTCGGCTTCTTCCGGCCGCCGTCCCGCTCCAGGATCCGCACCGCCCCGCGCACCGCGAGGTCGAGCAGGAGCGCGGTGGTCGCGCGCGCCGCGTTCCCCGAGATCACGGAGGAGACCAGCACGCCGACGCCCTCCGGCGGGTCGTACTGGGCGACGATCGTGTCGCGGCCGGGCGCGTCGGACAGGCGGCGGCGTCGCAGCACGAGGGCGCCAGCGGCGGCGGCCAGCGCCAGCAGCGCGCCCGCCAGCGACAGGCCGGGCCAGGGCGCGGCGAGGAACGACGAGTCGCGCGGCGTGAACGTCCCGGGCTCGAACCCGATGCTGAAGCTGAGGTTCTCGCGCGGGCCGAGGCCATCCGCGACGGCCGTGAAGCCGGCGTCCGTGCGCTGCATGTCCGCCGGTCCGTCAGCGCCCGCCGGGCCGGCCGCCGCGTCCGCCCCGCCGGTCAACCGCGGGAGGAGCTCCGGCGCGATCTCGACGGTCGCCGTCACCCGCCCGAACGGCTGCGCCCAGCCGAGCCCGTTGACGTCCCAGTAGAACTCGTCGGCCGCCGTGTCCGCGTACGCGCGGGTCACGTCGTGCTGCTCGTACTCGATGACGTAGGTCTGCTCGCCGCGCACGTACGCGTCGTCGTCGGCGATGGTCAGCACGAGCGCGCCGTCGTCCGTCTCGGACTCGTAGGCGCGCGGATCCCCGCCGCCGTCGGTCACGGACAGCACGCGGAGCCCGGTCGGGTGGCCGTCGTAGTCGCGCACGAGCTCGCGGCGGATCCCGCGGTTCTGGTCCCGGTCGGGGAACTCGGCCACGAGCGTCTCGGTGGTGCGGAGCACCGAGCGGCCGTCCGCGTCCGCCGACAGCCGGTAGACGGCGTCGAACGAGCGGAAGGAGAAGTCGTCGACGTCGGCGTGCGCCGGGGCGGCGAGCCCGAGCGGGATCGCGAGCGCGGTGAGCAGCGCGGCGACGACGGCGAGGCGGATGCGGGTGGCGCGGCCCGGTCGGTCGCCCGCGCGCTCAGGCACCGGTCGCCCCCGTGCCCGTGCCCGTGCCGGGCGCGGATCCGGGCCCCGCGTCGACCAGCCGCCACTCGGCGACGAACTCGCGGACGCTCCGGGTCTCGAGGTCGAGCCGCACGCGCTGCAGCAGCCGGTCCGCCTCGTCGAGGTCGCCGGCGTCCGTGCGCATGACCTCCCGGCGCGTGTCGATCCGGCGGACGACGAGCTGCGCCTCCCGGCCGAGGCCGGCGAGGTCCCCGCCCAGGCCCACGGCCGTGAGCGCGACGGCGCCGATCGCGCGCACCGCCCGCCGCACGGGACGGCGCGGCCCGGCGTCCAGCAGCGCCTCCAGGACCTCGGCGGCGACGGCCTCGTCCCGGACACCCTCGTCCCCCGTGCCGGATGCGTCAGCGCTCGTCATCGTGCTCCCCTCGCGCGGCCCCCGCCGCACTCGGAGTCAACCACGGGATCCGGCCGCCAGCAGGGCCGCGGCGTCGGCGGCCAGACCCGCGTAGGCCGACTGCCGCTCGAGCCCCGACGCCTCGCGCGCCGCGGCCTGCACCACGACGGTCCACGTGTCGTCCCCGTCATCGACGAGGTAGGAGAGCGCGAGAGTGCCCACCGAGCTGCCGCCCTTGAACGCCACGTGGTCGAAGCGCTCCGGCTCGGGCAGGCCCGGGTTCGCCGCGAGGATCCCGCGCACGGGCTCCCCGGCTGGCGTCGCCGCCAGCTCGGCGAGGCGCACGTGCGCGCGGGCGATGTCGTCGGGCGTCGCGAACCAGTCGGCGCCCTCGGTCCACACGACGTCCGTGACCGCGGTGACCGGCACGTCGACGACGCCGCCGGGCAGAGCGTCGAGGAGCGCGCGCCGCTCGGCCGCGTCGCCATCCGCCCAGTCGTCGCGGAGCGCGCCGTCGTCCTGCCAGCCGATGCGGAACAGGTCGCGCGTGCTCATGAGCGGCACGTTCCGCGGCGGATCCGAGTGGCCGAGGTCCACCAGCGCCGCCTCGACGGCCTCCCGCCCGACGGCCTGGATGAGCATGTCGGTGGCCGTGTTGTCGCTGATCGCGATCATCTTCTCGGCGGTCTCGCGCACGCTGACGACCGTGCCGGTGGGGGCGTCCTGCAGCTCGCCGGAGGGCAGGCTGCGCACGTCGTCGGTCACGGTGAGCGGGTCGTCCCAGCCGACGCGGCCCTCCTCGACCGCCTGCACGAGCGCGCCGAGCACGTAGAGCTTCGCGATGGATCCGATGGGCCGCGCGTCGGTCACGGCGACGCCGTCGGGCAGCACCTCGAGGATCCGCTCGCCCAGCTCCCCGCCGGATGCGCGGGTGACCGTGAGCGACACGTCGCCGCCGAGCGCCGCGGCCTGCTCCTCGAGCTCCGCCCAGCTGGTCGCGGGCTCCCGGTCGCCCTCCGGCTCGCCGAAGAACAGGCCCTCGATGAGGCCCGCGTCATCGACGGAGACCTGCATGTCGAAGGTGCCGGCCTCCGCGCTCGCGATGGTGGTGACGGACTGCCCGCCCTGCTCCTCGTGCGCGGTCGCGGTCCAGGGCCGGCCCGCGCGCACCTGCTCGAGCACGGCGGCGAGCTCCTCCGCCGACGCCGCGTCGAGCATCACCTGCGCGAGGCGCTCGCCGGTCTCCTGCACGGGCACGGCGTCGTCGGCGTTCACCGTGTCGAGCAGCCACTGCGCCTGCTGGCCGACGGCCGACGACGGCAGCACCACCGGCTCGGCGACGGGCGCGGGGGTCGCGGGATCCGCGGGCGACGCCGAGCACGCGCTGGCCAGCGCTGTCACGGCGACGATCGCGAGGGCGATCGCGGTGCGCGTGCGACGGGATGGACGGGTCGGTCGGAGCGGGGACGCAGGCATGCGTCCATCCGACAGGAACGGGGCCGCCCGGGCGTCCCCCAGGAGGGGGAATCGTCCGGGCGGCCCCGTGGGTCGCGTCGTACCCGGGTCTGATCAGCCCCGCGGCTCGACCCGGTTCTGGCCGGCGTCGCGGCCGGAGACGACGTTGGTGTCGATGTCGATCGCCCCGTCGCCCGTGCCGATGGTGTGCTCGAGGATCTGGTCGAAGGCCCAGTTCTCCGGGATCTTGACCCCGAGGTTCGCGCCCCAGCCGGTGGGCATGTCGGCCACGTAGCTGAGCTCGGTGAGGTGCGCGGCAGCGAGGGTGCAGCAGACGCGGCGTCCGCCGTACACGCCCACGCGGTAGGCGCTGCCGCGGCGCTTCAGCTCCGCGTGGATCCCGCGGAAGTACGGCTCGAGGTACGTCTCGACCTCGTCGCCCGTCGCGTCGAAGTCGACCGCGTAGTAGATGGGCGTGCCCGGCAGGAAGCCGAGGCGGCGGGCCGCGTCGTCGGCTCGACCGGCCGCGCGCACCCCGAGGTCGTACGAGAAGTACGTGGTGTCGGTGCCGCCCTCCTGGAAGATCGGGAACACCTTGAGGCCGCCCGCGAAGATCGCGTCGAGCTCGCCGTCCACGATGCGCTTCGCCAGCGCGTCCGGCCGGTCGGAGTCGGTGAGGTAGCGGCCGACGATCGTGTAGCCGGCGTCCTTCAGGGTCTTGGCGCGCTCGGCGGTGATGACGGTGATGCCGTCGGCCGCGTTGCCCGGTCGCGTCGGGTCGCCGTTGCTCGCGAGGAGCGCCGACCACGTGCGGTAGTCGCCGCGACCCGTCTCGGGGAGCGCCACCGTGCGCTGGAACTGGGAGATGCGCACGCCCTGCTCGGCGGAGAAGGTGCCGTCGACCGGCCCGTCCCACGTGCTCATGACCACGAGCGACGCCTGGAGGAGGTGCACGAGGTAGCCGGTGGTGTCGGCGGATCCCACGGTGAGGGTCGCCTGCTTCTGCAGCGTCGTGCGGGTGAGCGGGCCCATCACGCCGTTGGCGGTGGCCTCGTCGATGCCCATCTCCAGCTGGAGCGCGTGGATGAGGGCCTTGTGGGAGTCGCCCGTCCAGACGCCGTCGGTGGTGACGGCGGGGAAGCCGGTGCGGGCGCCGTAGCGCGCGACGAGCTGCTTCTGGATGTCGCGGACGACCGGGCGGCCGTTCGACGCGAGCGGGACCTCGGGGATCGGGGTCGCGGGGGTGGTGGCCTCGTCGGCGTGCGCGGGACCCGCGGCGACCAGGGCGACGGGGACGGCGGCGAGTGCGCCGCCCAGGACGGCGCGTCGGGAAAGGACGGAGCGTCGGGACTGGTTCATCGGTGTGCCTCCCATGCCGGACCACCGATCAGACCGCCCGCGTGGCGGGCGACGAGTCCGGGGGGACGGCGGTCTGCGATTGTCCGACGGCCTGATGGCGACGCGTGGTGCCGCCGGGCCGAGCGGGCGTGAACGGCCACCGTACGCGAGGCCGGTGCGCGAGGCCGCCCGGCGTCCACAGGGGGAGCCGGGCGGCGGGTGGCGCGACGCGGTGCGACGCAGCGGGCGTCAGCGGTCGGCGGGCACGGGTCCCGCGGGGCCGGTCGGCCCGTCGGATCCGCTGTCGCCCGCGCCCCGGTCGCCTGGGCGCATGCGGTCGCGCGCGTGGTGCAGCGTGTCCGACGGCACGGGCGGCACGCCGCGCGACAGCCGCGCGATGCCGACCCGGACGACGACCGCGGTCGCGATCGCGAACAGCGCCAGCGTGATGAGCGTCGCCGCCCACAGCGGCAGCGCGAGCAGCAGGAGCGCCACGATCACCGCGGCGAGGAGCCCCAGCGAGACGAGCGCGAGCGCGACGCCCGCGCCGAGCATGATGGCGCCCGAGCGGGCGGATCGGGCGCGCTCGCCGATCTCGCGCTTCGCGGAGTCGATCTCGGCGCGCACCGCGCGGAGCAGGGGGTCGATGGCCTTCTGGGCGAAGGATCCGCCCAGCCAGCCGCCGCGGGAGGAGCTGTCGTCGTCGGTCATGGTGCGTCTCTTCTCTCGTGCATGGGGTGGCATGCGACCGCCCCGGTGCGGATCGCGGAGGATCCGTGCCGGGGCGGCCGCGGGATGGATCAGGCCAGGCGGGTCTCGCTCGACATGCTCGAGCGGAGGCCGCCGGTGATCTGGATGACGACCGGCACCTCGGTGCCGAGCACCGCGTCGAGCCGGGTCACGGCCTCGTCGACCGTGCGGCGGACCGCTACGGGCGAGACGCCGCGGCGGGCGACCGCGGTGACCCGCAGCGTGGTGGCGTGCGCCACCTCGAACGCGGTGACGTCGACGGAGACGATCGCGGAGTCGTCGCGCAGCGCGTCCCCGAGCAGCTGCTCGGCGACCTTCGCGTCGATGACGACGGATCCGCCGGTGGGGGTGGACGCATCGCGCCCGCCCTCGAGCCGGACGAGCGTCCCGGTGCGGCCGTGCCCCTGGCGGAGCGCGAACCACGCGAGGACCACGATGAGGACGAGCGCCACGAGGGCGACGACCCAGAGGATCCACGGCTGCCCGCCGGAGAGCGCGTCGGCCACGGGCTGCTTCGCGTCGGACGCTGCGCCGGAGACCGTCGACTGCACGTCGGGCAGCAGGCTGCCCGCGCCGAGAGCGACGCCCGCGGCGATCAGGACGAGCCCGACCACGATGACGAGGAGGCGGTTGAGCGCCCTGTTCGTGCTGGTCATGAGCCCACCTTCCCGTCCTTCGCGAGCGTCACCTTGGCGGTGAGCTTCGGCGTGTAGTCGTACCCGTCGAGCTCGGCGCGGACGGCCTGCTCGATGGTGGCCTTGTCCGGCGTGTATCCCGACGAGGGCGTGAGCCGGACGAGCACCTGGCGCTTCGAGACGGAGACGTCGACCTGGTCGGGCGACACCTCGCCCGCGTAGCTCGCGGTGAGGGCGACCGAGCGGGCGATGACGCGGTCGTCGACGACGGCCGCCGTGCGTCCCACGCTGCCGCCGCGGCGTCCGCGGCTGCCGGGCTTGATCCCCACGATGACGAGGATCAGCCCGACGATCGCGACGACGACGCCGATCGCGACGAGCGCGCCGGCCGGGGCCGATGCGGCGTCGAGGGTCGCCGACGCGAGGTCGGCGGGCGCGAGCAGCAGCGGCGCGGTGCCGATGGCCGCGAGGACCGACTCGGTGCCGAGCCAGGCGAGCACGAGGATCAGCAGCACGGCGAGCGTGACGGCGATCCCGGCGCGCGACGAGTGCGTCTCCCGCCGCACGAGGCGGCGGTAGGTGCTGTCGGTGCTCATGAGACCCTCCTGCGTTCCTGGATGCGCGCGCCCGTGATCCGGAGGTCGACGCGGCCCACGGTGGATCCCGTGAGGCCGAGCACGCGCTCGCGGACCTGGGTCTGCGCCGCGGTGAGGCGCTCCACCAGCGACCCCTCGCGGACCGGGCGGTCCGAGAGCGCGGGGACGCGGATGGGGGTGCGCGCCTCGACGGTGAGCTTGCCGCCGGCGTCCGTCAGCGTGACGCTGACGTCCGACGCGGGCACCTCGAGGGCGTCCGCGGTGACGGCGGAGACCACGCGGCGCACGGCGCGCGACGTGATCGTGGTGCGGCCGCGGGTCGCCTGCGTCGCGGTGCCGGGCGTCCCGGGGGCCGCGATCGCGGAGCTCACGACGACCGGCGCCCGCGGAGGGCGTCGGCGAGGCCGCGGACGTCCAGCTTGCCCTCGAGGACGCGGCCGACGCCGAAGCCGACGGCCATGAAGATCAGGACGAGGAGGAAGCCGCCGAAGCCGAAGGCGAGCCCGGAGAGCGCGAGGACCGCGCCGACGAGGAGGCCCGTGACGGTGGGGGTCACTGGACGCGCTTCTCGGCCGCGTCGTCGTCGGACGACTTGTCGGACGGGAGGTTCACGTCGGTGATCGTGACGTTGACCTCGGTGACCTCCATGCCGACGACCTGGTCGATGGCGTCGGTGATGGCGGAGCGCACGTCGTCGGCGACCTGCTGCAGGTCGACCGGGTACTCGGCGATGAGCGTGACGTCGACGGCGACCTGGGTCTCGCCGACCTCGACGGAGATGCCCTGGCCGCGGTCCTGCTGGCCGATGACGTTGCGGATCGCGCCGACGGCACGGGCCGCGCCGTTGCCGAGGTCGTGCACGCCGGCCACCTGGCGGGCCGCGATGCCGGCGACCTTCTCGATGACGCCGTCGGCGATGGTGTTCTTGCCGCCGGTGGTCCCGGTGCCGGTGACGCCGGTGGACGCGGACGTAGGGGTGATGCTCGACATGGTGTCTCTCTCTCTCGTGGTGGTCGGACGGTGATGGTGGTGCTGCTGCGTGGCGCGGATCCGAGGGTGCCTCGTGATCCCGCCTCGTCATTCAGACGCATGGACCGGGCGGTTCGGCACGCGGTTCAGGCGACTCCCAGGGAGGGTGATCACCGCTTCGTCTGCCGGACACCTGGCGGGGCGTGGGCGGACACCGCCCGGGCACCCGTCAGCCGCGGAGCGTCGCGCTCGGCAGCTCGCCGAAGCGCTCCGAGTAGGAGGCGGCGAACCGGCCGAGGTGGCCGAAGCCCCACTGCTCGGCGACCGCCCGCACGGTCGTCGTGCTGGGCGACGCGTCGCGCAGCTCGGCGTGCACGCGGTCGAGCCGGATCCCGCGGAGCAGCGCGCTCGGGGTCGTGTCCTCGTGGCGCCGCACGGCGAGCTGGAGCACGCGCGTGCTGATCCCCGCGGCCCGGGCCGCGTCCGCCGGCGTGATCGGCCGGTCGGCGTGGTGGTGCAGGTACTCGATGGCGGCGCGGACGGCGCTCATGCGCGGCGCCCGCATCTCGGCGCTGAACGGCACGTCGTGCCACGGGAACAGCTGGAGCGTGGAGCGCGCGACGAGGAGGCCGGCCTGCATCCGCAGCAGCGGGCTCGACGTGGCGTCCTGCAGAACGGGGCTCGCCTCGCCGACCGCGCGGCGCCAGGCGGAGGTCTGCTCGGGCGACGGCGGACGGGTGTGGTCGAAGACGAGGGGGCGCGAGCGGCCCTCGTGCTGCTCCGCGGCGGTCTCCTCGAGGAAGGTCGCGTCGATGTGCACGAGGTTCTGCACGCTGGGCGTGCAGCGGAAGGTGGACGACCGGCCGGAGGGCAGGAGGAAGGGACGGGATCCGCTTGAGCGCACCTCGTGCGAGCCCACGTCGACCGCGCCCGACCCCTCGCGCCACCAGGCGACGACGTAGTCGGGCAGCACGGGCAGTCGCCCCCAGTGCTCGGCCGGGAACACCGACGAGCGGAGCGTCACGTTCTCGTCGCCGACGAACGAGTACCGGTACGAGAAGTCGCCCGGTCCCTTCGCGGCGCGGAACTCCGTGCCGGGGAAGAGGGCGCCGTAGCGCGCGACGGCCTCGTCGATGTCCGTGCCGGCCATGTGGCCGCGGCGGAGCGCGGGCGCGGGGGCCTCGGCGGCCCAGTCGGCGAGGTCGGCGGTCCGCTCGTCGGAGCGCGCGCCGCCCTCGTGGGGCGCGATGGTGTCGACGGTCGCCTGGCCGTCCTGCGGGCGCACCTGGCGTCCGGGACGTCCCGGCGTGGCGTGCTCGGCGTCGTCGCCGGCCCCCTCGTCGTCCGACGAGGGCAGCGCGCGCAGCGCGTGCAGGGGGGACGCGGGGCGGTGGCGCCCGTCGGGCGCGGTGGCGGTGCTCATGGATCCTCCGTCCTGCGCGACCGGGATCCGATCGCGTGTCATGGAGTGGACGTTCCCGGCGGCGCGTTCGTCACGCTTCTCGGGGTGGTCCCGCGTCCACCGGTCGGACCGGACGCGACCGGTCGGGACGCGCTGATGGCGTCCCGACCGGCGCGCTGCCGCTAGTTCGCGGCGCTGGTGGTGATGCTGCCGTTGATGCCGGCCGGGTAGAACCCGCCGCGGTTCACGGCCTTGCTGTTCAGGTACACGATGTTGAGCACCTGGCCGGTCGTGCGGCTGAAGGCGATGCTGTTCGCGTCCGTGGGCACGAGGTTCGCGCCGCCCGAGACCGTGATGCCCTGGTCGAGGTCGGTGCGCCCGTCGAGCGAGTCGCGCGCGTTCGAGATGGCGTTGGCGGGTGCCGCCAGGCCGCGGGCGAACAGCTGCGAGCGGATGATGCCCGCGTGGTAGGCCTCGACCGCGAGGATGCCGGCGGCGGCCTCGAGGTAGGTCTTGTTCGTGATGAGCGGCGCGGCGCCCTTGTACGCGGTCACTCCGACGTCCTCGAAGATGAAGGAGGCCAGCAGGAAGTTCTCCTGGTTGGCGAACGCGTCGAAGGTCTGGGTGCCGCTGATGAGGCCGGCGGCGCGGGCCGCGGCCGTGAACGCGGCGTCCAGGTTGATCGCGGGACGCGCGACCCGCGCGGAGCCGAGGGCGGCGCGCAGGAACTTGACGTGCGCCTTCTCGTCCTGCGCGATCTCGTACGCGTACTGGCGGATCGCGTAGTCCTGGAACTGGACCGCGCGGCCGCCGGTCACGGCGCCCAGGGTGCCGACGCCCGTGGTGTCGTTCGGGACGAGGCCGTTGCCGGTCACGGCGCGGAGGTAGAACTCGGCCTCGAGGTACTCGAGGTTGAGCGCGAAGTTGAGGACGGCGGCGTCCGTCACCGCTCCCGCGTCGGCCTCGGCCTGGGCGTCGGCCGCCTGGGCTCCGGTCGCGGGGATGAGGGCCGCGGCGCCGACGCCGAGACCCGCGACGCCCGCGGCGCTGAAGAAACGACGACGATCCAGGGGCGACTGCGCGCTCCGGTCGATGGCCTGGCTGATGAACTTCCTGTCGAACATGGCACGCTCCGAGGAGGTCGGCGGTGCGCATGGCTCGTCCATGGGCATCCGTGTGGCTCACGATCCGCCCGAATCTTCTCGTGCGCAATGCCTTAGCCCCCGCATCCTGCTGGGATCCGATCCCGGGCTACCGGTATGCGGGGCCAGGCCCCGCGTCCGGGGGTGGCGCCCCGGCAGCACGACGGCGGGGCGCCCGTGGGCACCCCGCCGTCGTCCGGTGTCGCGACTAGCTGCGGAAGCGGTCGACCCAGCCGGCGATCGGGCGCTGCTGCTCGCCCTGCTGAGCGGCGAGGATCACGAGCACCGCCGTGAGCGCGGGGATCGCCCACTGCAGCGCCTTCTGCTGCTTCTGCGCGCTGGCCAGCTCATCCGAGGTGCCGGCGCCGGGCTCGGTCGTGCCCGCGGCGCCCTCGTCGGCGTGCTTCGCCATGCGCGCGCCGACGAGCGCGGAGTACAGAGTCACGCCGGCTGCGCCGAGCGTCAGCACGGTCTTGACCTTCGTGTTGGTGCGGGCCTCGCCCTGGAACTTCAGGCGGTCCTTGTTGGCGGCGATGAGGCCGAGCCCGCCGATGGCGTGCGCGCCGAGGGCGGCGAGCTGCACGGGCGCCCAGCGGGCCCAGCCGATGGACGCCAGGCGCACGCGCTCCTGCGGCTGCTTCGCCTTCGCGGCCGCGCCGTTGAGGCCGACGGCGCCCATGAGGGATCCGCCGAACCAGGCCGCGAGGCCGAGGTCGTGCATGCTCCTGATGACGGTGTTGCGTTCTGACATGGTGCTTCTCCGAGTCGTGTCGAGGTCGGCTCCTGGCCGTCCGATGTCCTGTCCGTCGGACGCTACGCCGGGGATCGCGCAGTGTGTCCGCGGACGGCGGATGCCCAGCCGGAGGGGGCGCGATGCTTCGCCAGGAGGACCTCGAGCCGCCCCTGACGACGACGAGGGCGCGACCCGGCACCTGCCGGATCGCGCCCTCGTCGCGTGAGCGGATCGCGCGTCAGGCCCGGTGGATCCGCACCGTGATCACCTGGAATGCCCGCAGCACGAGCCGCACGCCGCGGCCGTCGGCCTCGGGCTCGAACGCGATCGACCGCGGGAAGCCCTCGCCGAGCGGGCGCTCGAGCACGTCGACCTCGGTGAAGCGGTCGGCGGCGAGGTGCGCCTCGAGCCGGGTGGCGGCGCGCGCGCCCGTGGACTCGTAGAGCCGCACGATCACGTCGCCCGAGCCGTCGTCCGCGAGCTTGAGCGCCTCGATCCGGACCGTGCCGCCGTGCACCGAGACGAGGCCCGCGGCGGTCGGCAGCGAGGACGGGACGACCTCGGCGGATGCGGGCGCGGACGCGGGAGCGGATCCGACGGCGGCGGGTGCCACCTCGGTCGCGTCGCCGGGCCGCACGACGCGCACGGGCAGGTTCTGCTCGAGCCCCGCGTCCACCGCGCCCTCGATGCCGACGCCCGGCACGAGCGCGTACTCGAACCGGTGGTGGCCGATGTCCTGCACGGGGTCGGGGGAGCGCGCCGCCCGGACCAGGCTGATCCGCAGCTCCGTCTCGACCTCGCCCGTCGCGCCCACCGAGCGCGTGATGTCGTGCCCGTAGCTGCCCGCGTTGGTGAGCGCGACGCCGTAGCCGGGCTCCTCCACGTGCACGAAGCGGTGCGCCATGACCTCGAAGCGCGCCTCGTCCCACGACGTGTTCGTGTGCGTGGGGCGGCGGACGTGCCCGAACTGGATCTCCGCGCTGTGGTGCTGCGCGTGGATCGTGAGCGGGAAGGTCACCTTGAGGAGCTTCTCGTCCTCGAGCCAGTCGAGGTCGGCCGTGGCGTGGATCCGCGCGTCGTCGGCGTGCAGCGACACCCGCTGCACGACGCGCGACCGCCCGAACTGGCGGACCACCTCGACGGTCGCGCGGAGCGGCGACTCCTCGACGAGCTCGACCGACGCCGCCTCGACGAGGTCGGTGCGGCTCGCGCGGTAGTGCGCGTCGACGTCCCAGGCGTCCCACGCGGTGGGGATGTCCTCGTGCAGCTGGAGCAGGTTCGCGGTGCGGCCTTCGGGCACGAGCTCGCGGTCGGCGTGCCGCAGGTCGACGATCGAGGTGATGAGGCCGCGCGCGTCGAGCGTGACGCGCAGCAGGCCGTTGTCGAGGACGGTGCCGCCGTCGGCGCGCGTGGCGACGACCGGCGCGACGGGCTCCACCGCGACGAGCGGCGCGATCCCGCTGCCCGGCACCGCGACGAGCGCGAGCGCGGATCCGTCTGCCGCCTCCACGAGCGCGGTGCGCGCGTGGCCGGTCGAGTTCACCGCGAACGCGCCGGATCCGTCGCCCTCGCCGTCCGCGACCGCCTGCGCCGTCACGCGCGCGATGGCGTCGGCCACGAGCGCGTCGAGCTCGGCGAGGCTGCGGGCGTAGTCCTCCTCGTTCTCCCGGTGCACCCACGTGATCGACGAGCCGGGGAGGATGTCGTGGAACTGCTGCAGCAGCGTCTGCTTCCAGAGCCGGTCGAGCGCCTCGTACGGGTAGTCGGCGCCCGTGCGGACGGTCGCGATGGTCCACCACAGCTCGGCCTCGCGGAGGCGGTGCTCGGCCTGGCGGTTGCCGCGCTTCTCGCGGGCGTGCGAGGTGAACGTGCCGCGGTGCAGCTCGAGGTACAGCTCGCCGACCCAGACGGGCGCGTCCGGGTACTCGGCCTCGGCCTTGCGGAAGAACTCGTCCGGGTGCTCGACGATGACCTTCGGCGACCCCTCGAGGTCGGCCGTGCGGCGCTGGCGCTCCATCATGTCGCGCGTGGGCCCGCCGCCGCCGTCGCCGTAGCCGAAGGGCGCGAGCGACATCGTGGCGCGGCCCTTCTCCCGGAACTGCCGCACGGCGTGGTGTGTCTCCTCTGCCTCGAGCGTGGAGTTGTAGGTGTCGATGGGCGGGAAGTGCGTGAAGATCCGCGACCCGTCGATGCCCTCCCAGAAGAAGGTGTGGTGCGGGAACGTGTTGGTCTGGTTCCAGGAGAGCTTCTGCGTGAGGAACCAGTCGAGCCCGGCGAGCTTCGCGATCTGCGGGAACGACGCCGTGTAGCCGAACGAGTCGGGCAGCCACACGCCGTGGGTCTCGACGCCGAGCTCCTCCTGGAAGAAGCGCACGCCGTGGGTGAGCTGGCGGATCATCGCCTCGCCGCCCGGCAGGTTGCCGTCGGGCTCGATCCACATGGATCCGACCGGGTACCAGGTGCCGTCCGCGATGGCCTGCTTGATGCCCTCGAACACCGTCGGGTAGTTCTCCTTCACCCAGACGTACTGCTGCGCCTGCGAGCACGCGAAGCGGAAGTCGGGGTACTGCTCGGCGAGCCGCAGCACGTTGGAGAAGGTGCGCGCGGTCTTGCGCTTGGTCTCGCGGATGGGCCAGAGCCACGCGCTGTCGATGTGGGCGTGGCCGACGCCGCTCAGCGTGTGCGCGCTCGGCACGGCGGGGCGCGAGAGCACGTCGGCGAGCTCGGCGCGGGCGGCCGCGGCGGTGCCGACGATGTCGTCCATCGCGAGCACGTCGAGCGCGCGCTCGATCGCGCGCAGCACCTCGTGGCGGCGCGGCTCGGTCTCGGGCAGCTCCATCAGCAGCTGGTACAGCACCTCGACGTCGAAGCGCAGCGCCCACACCTCGGGCTCGAACACCGCGAGCTCGGCCTGGCGGAAGCGGTAGATGGGCTCGGCGGGCGCGGTGGCCTTGTCGCCGTACGGGGTCGGCACGAACTCGTTGACGAGGATGTCCGGGTTGCCGGCCGCCTCCACGAGGAAGCGCACCTGCTCGCCGCCCGCGGCCTCGTCGGCGAGGCGCACGTAGGTGTTGCGCGGGTGGATCCCCTTGACCGGCACGCCGTCCATGGTGTGCACGAGGCACTCGGCCTGGTTGCCCGGCCAGTCGCCGATGAAGCCGGGGTCGATGAGCAGCTCGACCGTGCGACCGGCCCACTCGGCGGGGACCTCGCCGGTCACCTCGAACCACCACGTCGACCACGCGCGGCCCCACGGCTCGCCGAGCGCGAAGGGCGCGTACTCCTGCCGCATCGCCTCGGCGACGGGCACGGGCTCGTCGGGCGCCATCCAGGCGCGGAGGGTCACGGGCGTCTTCGCCGAGTAGACGGCGGGCGTGATCCGCTCGTCGAGCGCGCGGAGGATCCGCTCCTGGACGAGCTTCTGGTTCTGGTGCATGGGGTGTCCTTCGGGAGGTCGGGATGCAGGCAGTCGGGCGGTCGCGCCGGGCCGGGAGGGCCGCGCGTCAGCGGAGGTAGGAGAGCGCCGGGAACGCGTGCATCGCGTCCTCCAGCAGGGAGCGCGCGACCGTGACGGAGTCGACGAGCGGGTGGTGCGCGAGCGCGCGGACGGCCGCGGCGCGGGATCCGCCGACGCCGGCCTCGATGGTCTGCCGCTCCACGTACTTCGCGTTCGTGACGAGGCCCACGCCGAAGTCGGGCAGCTCGGTGCCGGCGACCGGATGCGCGCCCGAGGCGTCGACGACGCACGGCACCTCGACCACGGCGTCCGCGTCGAGCGCCGCGAGCGTGCCGCGGTTGCGCACGTTGAGGATCAGCCGGGCGCTCTGGTCGTAGGCGATGCCGCGCATGAGCGCGATCGCGACGTCCTCGTAGCCGCCCGAGACGAGGTCGTCCTCGTCGCGGTCGCCCATGCCGGCCGACTGCCGGTTCGTGGCCATGTAGGTGGTCTCGCGGTCGAGCCGCGTGCGCTCCCACAGCGCGAGCGCGGACACGTCGTGCCGGTGCTCGAGCTGCTCGTAGAACCGGCCCTGCTGCTCCACGAGGAACGCGCCGCGGGTCTGCGCGGCGAGCTGGTCGGCGTGCCGCACCTCCCGCTTGAAGTAGTAGTAGTGCAGGTACTCGTTGGGCACGGCGCCGAGCTCGGTGACCCACTCGGCGCCGAAGAGCCGGCCCTCCTCGAACGTGCCGATGAGGTCGGGGCGGGCCATGAGATCCGGCAGCACGTCGCGGCCGTCGACGCGGAGGCCGCGCAGCCAGCCGAGGTGGTTGAGGCCCGCGTAGTCGATGACCACGTCGTCGCCCTGCACGCCGAGCGCCCCGAGCACGCGGCGGGCGAGGCCGATGGGCGAGTCGCAGATCCCGATGACGCGGTCGCCGAGCACGCGCGACATGGCCTCGGTGACGACGCCCGCCGGGTTCGTGAAGTTGATGACCCAGGCGTCGGGGGCCTGCACGCGGATCCGCTCGGCCAGGTCCATGACGACCGGCAGCGTCCGCAGCGCGTAGGAGATGCCGCCGTATCCGACGGTCTCCTGCCCGATGACGCCGTGCGCCATGCCGAGCCGCTCGTCGCACGAGCGCCCGGCCATGCCGCCCACGCGGATCGCCGAGAACACGAACGCGGCGCCCGCGAGCGCCTCGTCGAGGTCGGTGTGCAGCGTGATCACGGGGGCGTCCGCGTAGGCCGCCGCCTGCTCGGCGAGCACGCGCGCGACGGCCGTCAGGCGCACCTCGTCGGTGTCGTAGAGGGCCACGTGGTCGACGCGACCGGCCTCGTGGTCGCGCAGCAGCGCCGAGTAGACGAGCGGGACGCGGAAGCCGCCCCCGCCCAGGATCGTGAGCCTCATGCGACGGTCACCGACACTCCCTTGTCCGCGAGGCCCTGCGACACCCGCTCGTGCGGGGCGGCCTCGGTGATCAGCTGCGTCAGCGACGCGGTGGGGGCGACACGGCCGGCGCCGGTGCCCGGGAACTTGGAGGAGTCGGCGAGCACCGTGACCCGGTCGCTCATCTCGGCCATCGCGCGCTTGATGGGCACCTGGGCCATCGTCGTGTCGCGCAGGTCGCCGTTGTCGGCGATGCCGCTCACGCCCACGAACGCGTGGTCGGCGTGCAGCATCCGCAGGCTCTCGGCGGTGAGCGGGCCGGACACCGAGCGGTAGACCGGATCCCAGTCGCCCGGCAGCAGGATGAGCCGCACCGACCGGTCGTCGCGCAGCACGTCGAACGCGGCGACGTTCGCGGTGATCACGGTGAGGGTCCGGCCGCGCAGCTGCTCGGCGAGGTGCAGCGTGGTGGTGCCGATGTCGAGCACGACCGACTGGCCGTCCTGGATCTGCGCCGCGGCGGTCCGCGCGATGCGCTCCTTGGCCTCGCGGTTGACCTGCTCCACCTCGGCGAAGGGCGCGTCGACCTCGACGAGCACGGCGCCGCCGTGGGTGCGTCGGAGCGCGCCCTGCTCGTCGAGGCGGGCCAGGTCGCGGCGGATGGTCGCGTCGCTCGTGCCGGCGGCCTCGGCGAGCTCGGCGACCGTGGCGCTGCGGGTGGCGCGCAACCGGTCGAGGATCACGAACTCTCGGGCGTCTCTCATGAAGTGAACATTAGCGCGCAGGATCAGTCAGAAACAATCTCGTAATGAACAAGGTCTTCCATCCATGTGCTCACATGGGCTAGAAACGTCACTACCGGTCGGCGGGCACCCGTCGACCTCGTCCCGCTGGCAGCGTCGCCGTCGGCGGACCCGCACCGCTCGCCGCCGAGGCAGCGTCGCGGCCCACCCGAAGGAATGAGGTCCTCGTGCCCGCAGCCACGCGTACCGAGCAGGCTCCCGCCGACCGGACCCCCGCCGGGCTGCTCGTCGTCGGACAGCTCTTCGCGGACGTCGTGTTCGGCGAGCTGCCGGGCGGACCGCGGCCGGGCCACGAGATCTGGACGTCGTCCTTCGGGCACGGCCCCGGCGGCATCGCGAACTTCGCGGTCGCCGGCGCGCGCCTCGGGGTGCCGACCGCCATCGCCGCGGCCGTGGGCACGGATCCCTTCTCCCTCCTCGTGCGCGCCGCGCTCGCCGCCGAGGGCGTGTCGCTCGACCACCTCGTGACCCTCGACGACTGGGCGCTGCCCGTCACCGCGTCGCTGAGCTACGACGACGACCGCGCGCTCGTCACGGGCGGCGTGCCCTGCCCGCTCGACTCCGACGAGCTGGTGCCCGGGGAGGTGCCGGCCGCCGCCGCGGCGCTCGTGCACCTGGATCCGCACCGCAGCTCCTGGATCGGGCGTGCCGCCGCCGCGGGCACCGACGTCTACGCTGACGTCGGCTGGGACCCGTCCGAGCGCTGGGACCCCGCCATCCTCGACCAGCTCGACGACTGCCACGCCTTCATCCCCAACGAGCTCGAGGCCGCCGCGTACACGGGCACCGGCTCGGCCGTGCAGGCCGCCCGGGCGCTCGCCGCCCGCGTGCCGCTCAGCGTCGTGACGTCCGGATCCCGCGGCGTCGTCGCCGTCGACGCGGCCCGCGGTGAAGAGGTCGTGCGGCCCCCGCTCGCCGTCCGCGCGATCGACGCGACCGGCGCGGGCGACGTGTTCGGCGCCGCGCTCGCCGCGTCGGCCCGGGCGCCGTGGACGCTGACCCAGCGCGTCGACTTCGCCTGCCTCGTCGCGGGGATCACGGTCACGCGCCCGGGCGGCGCGTCCGGTGCCCCGCGGCTCGACGAGCTCGTGCCCTGGCTGCGCGCGCATCCCGAGGCCGCCGAGCCCGGCCGCTACGACTACCTCGCCGACGCCCTCGACCATCCCGACGGCGCCCGCCTCCTCGCCTGACACGGGCCGCCGAGCGCGGCCCACCCCTCCGACACCCGCTCCCGACACCCTCATCCCCACCGAATCGAGAACCACCATGTCCCTCCCTCCCGTCCGCCGCTCCCGCGCCCGGCGCATCGTCGTCGGCGTCGCGACCCTCGCGCTCCTCGCGCCGGTCCTCGCCTCCTGCTCGTCCACGTCGGGGTCCTCGGCGGGCGGCCAGCTCGACCTGTGGATCTGGCCGGACGGCCTCAGCCAGACGGTGCTCGACAAGGTGCCGACGGAGGTGCCGGGCACCACGCTCAACGTCTCCACCATCGGCGGCGACTTCAAGCAGAAGCTCGTCACCACGTTCACGGGCCGCTCGGGCCTCCCGTCCGTCACGGGCGTCAAGGGCGAGGACATGCCGTACTTCCTCAGCGAGGACGGCCTCTTCGAGGACCTCGACCAGCTCGGCGCGAAGGACGTGACCGACCAGTACCCCGCGTGGAAGCTCAAGGAGGCGACAACGAAGGACGGCCAGCTCATCGGCCTCCCCATCGACATCGGCCCCACCGCGCTCTACTACCGCGCGGACGTGTTCAAGAAGGCCGGCCTGCCGAGCGAGCCGGCCGACGTCGCCGCGGCGACCGCCACGTGGGACGACTACTTCGCGTTCGGCAAGAAGCTCAAGGCGGCCACCGGCGGCGCGATCTTCGTGGACGCGTCCGACGTGTTCACCAAGTCGCTCGGCCAGGGCACCACCCGCTTCGTCGACGAGGACGGGAACTTCACGGGCGACAGCGACACCGTCAAGACCGCGTGGGACCGCGCGGTGCTCGCCTGGAAGGACGGCCTGACCGCGAACGTCACCGACGGCAGCCCGGACTGGGCGTCGGCCATCAGCAACGGATCCCTCCCCGCGCTCCTCGGCGCGTCCTGGTACCAGGCCGACCTCAAGAGCGCGACCGCGGACACCTCGGGCGACTGGCGCGTGGCGCCCATGCCCGGCGGCCCGGCCAACATCGGCGGCTCCTTCCTCTCCATCCCGTCCGGCACCAAGGACCCGCAGGCGGCCTTCGCCGTGATCAAGGACGTGCTGAGCGAGGACAACCAGGTCACCGCGTACGCCGACAAGGGGATCTTCCCGTCGGCCACCGCCGCTTACGACTCCCCGGAGCTGCAGAAGGGCGACGACTTCTTCGGCGGCCAGTCGACCGTCGGGATCTTCGCCGACGCCGCCGCCAAGATGCCCACCGCCTACACGAGCCCCTACGACAACCAGGTGCAGGCCGCGTTCGTCACCGAGCTGCAGAACGTGACCTCGCTCGGCAAGGACCCCGACCAGGCCTGGACCGACGCCGTCGCCGCCGGCGAGGCCGCCCTGAAGACCGCGAAGCAGTGATCCCCGTCGCCGTCCGCCCGGGAGGGCGTCCACCCGCGCCCTCCCGGGCGGGCGCGGGCACCCGCGGGCTCCGCCGCACGTGGCCGTACTACGTCGCCATCGCGCCGTTCTTCGTGCTGTTCGCGATCTTCGGCCTGTTCCCGGCGCTCTACTCGCTCGTGCTCTCGTTCCAGGACTGGAACGGGCTCGGCACGGCCAAGTGGGTGGGCCTGGCGAACTTCCAGGCCCTCGCGGCCGACGCCACGTTCTGGCTGTCGATCAAGAACACGCTCATCATCTTCGCGCTGTCGACGTTCCCGATGATGGCGATCGCCGTGGTCGTCGCGGCCATGCTCAACTCGGCGAAGCGGCTCAGCACCTTCTACAAGATCAGCTACTTCGTGCCGAACGTCACGAGCGTGGTGGCGATGGCGGTGCTCTTCGGATCCATCTTCGGCGACAGCTTCGGGCTCGTGAACGCGGGGCTCCGCGCGATCGGCCTCGACGGGGTGGCGTGGCTCTCGACGCCGTGGGCGATCCAGGTGACCATCGCGATCCTCATCACGTACCAGTGGACCGGCTACAACGCGATCATCTTCCTCGCGGGCATGCAGGCCATCGGCACCGAGGTCTACGAGGCCGCCAAGCTCGACGGCGCGGGCGCCATCCGCACCTTCTGGTCGGTGACGCTGCCGCTTCTGCGCCCCACGATCCTCTTCGTGCTCGTGGTCTCGACCATCACGGGCCTGCAGAGCTTCACCGAGGCGCAGGTGCTCACGGCCTCGTCCAGCACGACGAACCCGAACTCGGGCGGCGCGGGCCAGGCCGGCCTCACGACCGTCCTGTACTTCTACCAGCAGGCCTTCAACTACAACCGCTTCGGCTACGGCGCCGCCATCGCGTGGGGCGTCTTCCTGCTCGTGGTGATCTTCTCCATCATCAGCTTCCGGCTCGGGTCGGAGAAGAAGGAGAAGGTCGTGCGCGCGCCCGGCACGAGGAAGGGGCACCGCGCATGAGCGCCACCGTCCACGCCGCGGGATCCGCCGCGGCCCGGGTCGCCGACCAGGCATCCGGGCGTCCGCGCGCCGAGCGCACCGGCAGGCCAGCGGGTCGGCGCCAGCTGCCGCCCGGCCGGGTGATCCTGCACGGGATCCTGTTCGCCGGATCCATCGTCAGCCTCTTCCCGCTGTACTGGCTCGTCGTGATGGCGAGCAACACCACGAGCGACATCTACAAGTCGCCGCCGGTGCTCGTGCCGGGGCCGTACCTGTGGGACAACATCCAGGCCGTGTTCCGCACGATCGACTTCGGCGGATCGCTCATGAACACGGTGATCGTGGCCGTGTCCGTCACGGTGCTCGTGCTGTTCTTCGACTCGATCGCCGCGTTCACGTTCGCGAAGTACGAGTTCCCGGGCCGCCGTGCGCTGTTCGCGCTGCTGCTCGTGACGTTCATGCTCCCGGCGCAGCTGTCGGTGATCCCGCAGTTCGTCACGATGATCAACCTCGGCTGGGTCGGCCAGCTGCAGGCGCTCATCGTGCCGGCGGCGGCGAACGCGTTCGGCATCTTCTGGCTGCGGCAGTTCATCATCTCGAGCGTGCCGGACGAGCTCATCGACGCGGCCCGCATCGACGGCGCCGGGTTCTTCCGGCAGTACCTCACGGTGTGCCTGCCGCTCATCCGGCCCGGCCTCGGGTTCCTCGGGATCTTCACGTTCATCGCGGCGTGGAACGACTACCTCTGGCCGCTCATCGTGCTGAACGACCCGGGCACGCTGACGCTGCAGGTGGCCATGAGCCAGTTGAACAGCGCGCACGGCAAGGACTACGGCATGGTCATGGCGGGCGCGCTGCTCGCGGTGATCCCGCTCATCGTCGTGTTCCTCATCGGCGCGAAGCAGTTCATCGGCGACATCGCGAAGGGCGCGCTGAAGTGACGGCGGCGTCGACGCGGCCGCCGCGGATCGTGGCCGCGGACGACCAGGCAGCCCTCGGCGACGCCGCGGCCGACGTGGTGCAGGCGTTCCTCGGCGAGGACCCCGCCGGCGTGCTGGGGGTCGCGACCGGATCCAGCCCCGAGCCGCTCTACGCCGAGCTCGCCCGGCGGCACCGGGAGCGCGGCCTCGTCACCGACGGCCTCTCGCTCGTGGCGCTCGACGAGTACGTGGGGCTCCCGGCCGGGCACCCGCAGACGTACCTCGCCTTCGTGCTCGCGCGCATCGCCGAGCCGCTCGGCGTGCCGAGCGCGCGCGTGATCGTGCCCGACGGCACGGCGGACGACCCGCGCGAGGCGGCGCTCGAGCACGAGCGGCGGATCCGGCGTCTCGGCGGCGCGGGCCTGCAGATCGTGGGCATCGGCGCCAACGGGCACCTGGGCTTCAACGAGCCGGGCTCGCCGTTCGACGGGGTCAGCCGCGTGGTGCGCCTCGCGGAGGGCACGCGACGCGACAACGCGCGTTACTTCGGCGGGGATCCCCGCCGCGTGCCGACGCACGCCGTCACGCAGGGCATCGCGACGATCATGACGGCCGGGCGGATCCTGCTGGTCGCCTCGGGCGCGCGGAAGGCCGACGCGCTCGCGGCGGCGCTCGTCGGGCCGGTCACGGAGGACGTGCCCGCCTCGATCCTGCAGCGACACCCGCGCGTGACCGTCGTCGCCGACCGAGCCGCGCTCGCGGGGCTCGTGGCGCTCGCCTGACCCGCACCGCACCGCACCGCAACGCACCGCACCGGCCGATCCGCACCCGCCGCCCCTCGCGCCTCGGCGCACCGACCTGCACGGGAGACCGCATGTCCCACCTCGACGACGTCGCCCCCGGATCCGCCTCGAGGCTCGAGCCGCGCGCCCGGTTCGCGACCGACGCGCCCGTCCACTCCCTCGACGGCGACTGGCGGTTCCGCCTGCTGCCTGAGGCGCCGATCGACGCCGCCGGCCGCGCACCCGAGGTCGCGGATCCGGCGCTCGACGACGCCGCGCTCGACGCGGCCGGCTGGACCACGCTGCCCGTCCCGTCGCACTGGGTGCTGCACGGCCACGGATCGCCCGCGTACACGAACCTGCAGTACCCGTTCCCCATAGACCCGCCGCACGTGCCCGACGCGAACCCGACCGGCGAGCACCGGCGCGCGTTCGAGCTGCCGGAGTCGTTCGCGGACGCCGAGCGCGTGCTGCTGCGCACCGACGGGATCGAGGGGCTCGCCACCTTCTGGGTCAACGGCGTCGAGGCGGGCTGGACCACCGGCAGCCGCCTCGCGACCGAGATCGACGTGACGGAGCTGCTCGTGCCGGGCGAGAACGTGCTCGGGATCCGCGTGCACCAGTGGTCCGCCGCCTCCTACCTGGAGGACCAGGACCAGTGGTGGCTGCCCGGCGTCTTCCGCCCGGTCGAGCTGCTCGCGCGGCCCGCCGGCGCGCTCGACGACGTGCGCGTGCGGGCCGACCGCGACCCGGCCGACGGATCCGGCCGCCTCGACGTGCAGGTGGACGGCGCGTTCCCCGTGGTGGTGCGCGTGCCCGAGCTGGGGATCCACGCGACCTGGGAGACCGCGGCCGACGTCGCGCCCGTCGCGATCCCCGCGGTCGACGCCTGGAGCGCCGAGCGGCCGCGCCTCTACGAGGCGACCGTGTCGTCTCCCGGGGAGACGGCGAACCTGCGGATCGGCTTCCGCACGGTGCGCATCGACGGCGACGCGCTCCTCGTCGACGGCCGCCGCCTCACCTTCCGCGGCGTCAACCGGCACGAGTCGCACCCCGAGCGCGGGCGCGTGTTCGACGAGGCCGAGGCGCGCGCCGACCTCGAGCTGATGAAGCGGAACGGCGTGAACGCGATCCGCACCTCCCACTACCCGCCGCACCCGCGCCTCCTCGACATCGCCGACGAGCTCGGCTTCTGGGTCGTGCTCGAGTGCGACCTCGAGACGCACGGCTTCTGGGACGTCGAGTGGCGGGACAACCCCTCCGACGACCCGCGCTGGCGCGACGCCTACCTCGACCGCATCGCGCGCACGGTGGGCCGCGACCGCAACCACCCGTCGATCGTGATGTGGTCGCTCGGCAACGAGTCCGGCACCGGGCGCAACATCGCGGCCATGTCGGCGTGGGTGCGGCGCGCGGATCCCGCCCGGCCCGTCCACTACGAGGGCGACCTGACGGGCGAGCACACCGACGTGTACTCGCGCATGTACCCGACGCTGGAGGAGATCGACTCGGTGTGCGGCACGCCCGTCGCGAGCATCCACGAGACCACGGGCGCGACGGGCGCGAAGCAGCGCGCGAAGCC
Organism: Clavibacter quasicaliforniensis; assembly: GCF_051201715.1. NCBI lineage: Bacteria > Bacillati > Actinomycetota > Actinomycetes > Micrococcales > Microbacteriaceae > Clavibacter > Clavibacter quasicaliforniensis. The sequence continues at coordinate 331,069 of NZ_CP139624.1, forward strand.
GTTCATCCTGTGCGAGTACGGGCACGCGATGGGCAACGGGCCCGGATCCCTCGCCGACTACGAGGACGCGATCGACCGCTGGCCGCGCCTGCACGGCGGCTTCGTGTGGGAGTGGCGCGACCACGGCCTGCTCGCGCGCACCGCCGACGGCAGGCCCTTCCACGCGTACGGCGGCGACTTCGGCGAGCCCGTGCACGACGGCCCCTTCGTGATGGACGGCCTGCTGCTCTCCGACGGCACGCCCACGCCGGGCCTCGCGGAGCTCGCGGCGGTCATCGCGCCCGTGCGCGTGCGGGTCGCCGCCGACGGATCCGGCGTGCGGGTCGAGAACCGGCGGCACAGCGCATCCACCGACGACGTCGACCTGGTCTGGATCCTCGCCCACGACGGCAGGCCCGTCGCCCGCGGGATCCTCGAGCACGCGCCCCTCGCGGCAGGCGACGCGGCGACGATCCCGCTGCCCGTGGAGGCGCGCGCCGCCGGCCACGCGGAGGAGGCGCACGTGACCGTGCAGGTGGTCACCCGCCGGGACGCGCCCTGGGCCGAGGCGGGGCACGTCGTGTCGTCGCACCAGGCGCTCGTGCGCGACCGGCCCGCGCCCCGGCCGCGACCCGCCGGGCGCTGGCGCGGCGACTCCCTCGGCGTCGGCACCTTCGACGCGCGCGGCGACCTCGTCGCGTGGAACGGGGTGCCCGTGCGCGGCCCGCGGCTGGAGCTGTGGCGCGCTCCCACCGAGAACGACCGCGGGGCCGGCCAGGGATCCTACGAGCTGGCCGAGCCCGAGCTCACCCGCGGCCGCGGCGCCGAGGAGACCCCGCCGTCGGCCGACCGCTGGCGCGAGCGCGGCCTGCACCGGCTGACCCACCGTCTCCTCGGCACGAGCCGCACCGACGGCGGCCTCGAGACGCGGATGCGCGTGCAGGCCGCGCACTCGGGCGCGGGCGTCGACGTCGCGTTTCGCTGGACCGCGACCGACCGCGGCCTCCTGCTCGCCACCGAGGTCGTGCCCTTCGGCGCGTGGGACTGCACGTGGCCCCGGGTCGGCGTCCGCATCGACCTGCCGGCCGCGCTCGCCGAGCACCCGGTCGCCTGGCACGGCACGGGGCCGGGGGAGTCGTACGCCGACAGCCGCACGGCCGCGCGCGTCGGCCGCTTCGCGTCGAGCGTGGACGGCCTGGCGGTCGCCTACGCCCGCCCGCAGGAGACGGGCCACCGGCCGGAGCTGCGCTCGCTCGTGGTCGGCGACGGATGCACGACCCCACTCACCGTGACGACCGTGCCCGACGGATCCGGACACCGCGCGGGCTTCCAGCTCTCGCGCTGGACGCCGCAGCAGATGACCGACGTCGGCCACCCGCACGAGCTGCCCGCCTCGGACGGCCTGCACCTCTTCCTCGACGACGCCCAGCACGGCCTCGGATCCCGCGCGTGCGGCCCCGACGTCCTCCCGCGCCATGCGCTCTGGCCGTCGCTGCGCACGTGGGAGGTGCTGCTGGGGTAGCACCGCGGGCGTACGCGTCCGGGGACGCCGACGGATGCGGCATCCTCGTCGAGGGCTGCGTGCCGCGTCAGATCGTGCGCGTGGAGCTCGTCCAGTCGGCGACCCAGTCCGGCATCCGCGTGTCGTCGGGGGCCGGGCCGACGAGCTCGTCCAGCTCCGCCGCCGACACCGTCCCGCCGTCCTCCTGCAGGAAGCGGTTGCGGACCACGGCGCGCGCGGCGACCTGATCCCCGACGAGGAAGGTCTGCTCCACGTACGACCACCTGTCGTGCGTGCCGAGGACCCGGCTCTCGACGACGAACCGCTGCCCGAGGGTGAGGGAGCGGCGGTAGGTGATGGTCTGCCCCGCGACGACCGGGTACCAGCCGCGCGCGCGGACCCGGGACCACAGGCCGGAGCGCACGAGGAGGTCCAGGCGGGCGACGTCCATGATCGTGAGGTACCGCCCGTTGTTCATGTGGCCGAACAGGTCGAGGTCGTTGGGGAGCACGCGGAAGGCCGTCCGCGCGGTGTCCCAGATGCCCAGGCGTCCCCGGCGGCGGGCGGTGAGGCGCATGAGCAGCAGGCGCAGATAGAGGTTCACGGTTCTCCGATCGCGGGGAGGGCCGCCGCCGCCCTCCGTCGGGGCGGGTCCGGGCGCTGGGCGCGACGCTACGGATCCGGTCGGCCGAGCGCGTCGGCGGTCCACATGGCGTGGGAGGCGTCCCGCTCCGGGTGCGCTCGTGCGCGGTCGCGGCGTCGATGGATCCGTTCCGCGACGACTCCGGGATCCGCCCACCCGCCGGCGCTAGGCTCCATGCGCGCGCATGGAACTGATCCGTGCGAGAAGGAGCACCCCATGAGCACCACCTACCGCGTCGGCTACCTCGTCGGCAGCCTGTCGTCCACCTCCATCAACCGGGCCCTGTCGCTCGCGCTGGAGCGCCTCGGCGCCCAGGCCGACCTCGAGCTCACCGAGATCCCCATCGCGCCGCTGCCCTTCTACAGCGCGGACATGGACGGCGACTACCCCGAGGTCGCGAACGCGTTCAAGGCGCAGATCGCCGACGTCGACGCCGTCATGATCGTCACGCCCGAGTACAACCGCTCGGTGCCCGGCGTGCTGAAGAACGCGCTCGACTTCGCGAGCCGCCCCTACGGCGAGAACGCGTTCCAGGGCAAGCCCAGCGCGGTCATCGGCACGTCCATCGGCGCGGTCGGCACGGCCGTCGCGCAACAGCACCTGCGCAGCATCCTGTCGTTCCTCGCGTCGCCCGAGCTCTCGCAGCCCGAGGCGTACATCCAGACCACCGAGGGCCTCATCTCGCCCGAGGGCGCGATCTCGAACGCCGGCACGGAGGAGTTCCTCGTCGGCTGGCTGCAGGCGTTCCACGCGCACATCGAGAAGAACCTGGCGTCCGTCTCCGCGTAGTCGGCGACGCGCGACGCGAGGGGCCCGGGCAGGATCGTCCGGGCCCCTCGTCATGGGGCGGTCAGCGTCGCAGCTGGATCCCGAGCACGTCCCGCGTGCGACCGCCCGGCACCGCGTGCACCGACACCGTGACCGCCCCGGCGGGGGACCCGGCGCGCATCCGGTCGGTGATCCGCACGTCGAGCGCGTCGTCGTCGGCCTCGCCACCGAGCTCGCGCGGGACCGCGTCCGCCTCGACGTCGCCGACGCGGACCGACTGACCGCCGCCGACGTCGTCACCCCGTCGCAGTCGTACGCGCACCGCGGTCGCCGTGCCGTCCGGGTCGCGCAGCTCGTAGGAGAACCAGCCGGTCGCGCTCCGCCAGTGCACGCCTTCGGCGCCTCCGGCCCGCGTGCCCTCGCCCCGGAAGCCGTGATCCACCTCGGGCTGCTGCTCACCCGCGACCACCTCGTCGACCACGTCCGTGTCGGTGCCCGCGGCGTCCATCGTGCGCAGCTCGGCGGCGCGCGTCGCGGGATCCGCGCCCGTCGGCCAGACCAGCGTGTACCGCTCGTCGTGGATCCCCGCGAACGGCTCGAGCGGGACGGTGACCGGCCCACCATCCCGCCAGGCGTCGAGCCGGAACGCGAGCGACGCGCGGTCGACGAGGGTGACGGCGTCGGCGGGATCTTCGGCGGTGATGACGGGCGTCCGCTCGAGCGGCACCTTCGGCGCGGGCGACACATGGCCCATGCGCGAGTCCTCCGCGAGCGATCCCGCGATCCCGGCGACGCCGTCGCGCGAGGCCAGCGCCACGGGCCCGTAACGGAACGAGGTCCACGCGGACCCGTCGGGCAGCCGCTCGGCCCGCACCTCCATCCCGAGATGCACGGTCACGACCGTCTCGCCCGACCACGTGCGGCGGATGCGCGCGGAGCCGGCGCCGGGGACGGGCGAGACCACCTGGGCGGACCCGTCCACGCGCACCTCCATCGACGTCGCCCACCCCGGCCGCCGCAGCCTCAGCTCCAGGTCGGCGGGCGCGTCCGCGGAGAGGGTCACGGTCACCTCGCCGGTGCGCACCACGTCGCCCTCGATGCGCGCCCGGATCCCGCGCGCGTCCCAGTCCAGCTCGGCCGGCACGTACAGGTCGACCAGCAGCGCGTCGTCGCCCGCGTGCGCGAACACCTGCTCGCCGTAGCGCGCGTGGTTCTCCATGCCGGTGCCCACGCAGCACCACATCGACTCCTCCGCCACCGAGTAGACGCGGTGGTGCGCCGGCCGGAGTGACGTGAAGTAGACGAGCCCGCCGTGCTCGGGATGCTGCGTGGAGAGGACGTGGCCGAGCGTCGTGCGCTCGACCTGGTCGAGGATCGCCGGATCCCCCGTGCGCTCGAACCGCAGCCGCGCGAGCTCGAGCATGTTGTAGCTGTTGCAGGTCTCCGGCCCCTGCTCGTCGAGCACCATGGGCGCGAAGTCGCGCGACGGGTGGAAGTGCTCGCGCACGCTGTTGCCGCCGATCACGACGCTGCGGCGGTGCACGACCGAGTCCCAGAAGGCGTCCGATGCGGCCAGGAGACGCGGGTCGCCGGTCATCCGGCCGAGGCGCTCGAGGCCGATGACCTTCGGGATCTGCGTGTTCGCGTGCAGCCCGTCGAGCTCGTCCTGGCCGGCGGCGAGCGGATCCACGAGGGCGCGCTGCGCGAACCGCCGCGCCTCGGCGAGCAGGTCGTCGCGGCCGGTGATCCCCGCGAGCGTCGCGAACGCGTCGCACATGCCGCCGTGCTCGGTCGCGAGCATCCCCTCGAACGCGTCGCCGTCGAGGTGCGACGAGACGCCCAGCCACCAGTCGGCCAGCCCGGCGGCCATGCGGAGGGCTCGCGCGGATCCCGTGTGCTCGTGCGCGTGCAGCAACCCGCGGAGCGTCTTGTGCAGGTTGTAGAGGGGCACCCATCTGCCCTCGAGGTCGAAGGTGTCCGCCTCGATGCGGCCCTGCGCGATGGCGCGGCCGAACGCGCGCCCGTCGGGCACGCCGCCGAGCCACCCGTCGCCCGCCGCCTCCTGGCAGCGCTCGAGCACGTCGAGCATGTGCTCGAGCCGCGGCAGGAGACGCGGGTCGCCGGTGGCGGCGTGCAGCTGCGCGAGAGCCGACAGGAAGTGGCCGCCGATGTGCCCGTCGAGGCCGATCGCCTCCCAGCTGCCGTAGCTCGGCGCGGTGGAGTCGAGGTCCGCCTCCCGGAGGTAGGGCGCGAGCAGCCGGTCGGGATCGAGGCGCAGCACGTACTCGACGTCGGTGACCTGCGCGTGCCGGAGCGGTCCGTCGCAGAGGCGCACGGCGGAGAGCGGGAAGCCCTGGACGGCGCCGATCACGGCGGGACGTGCGGCGGAGGGGTTTGCGGTCATCGGGATCCTCGGCTCTCGGGGTGCGGGCGCGGCGGCGGTGCCGGGCCCTCGTCGACTCGCCCTTGACGAGCAGTACATCGATGCACATAATCTAGTACAACGATGTAGAAGGCGCCATGGCGGCGCGTGCGGCCCTGCGGCCGAGCCTCTCGGGGCCGACACGTCACGGACACGAGGAGCGCGATGAAGCGGACCACGACGAGGCTGGGCGCCGCGGCGACCCTCATGATCACGGGCCTCGCGCTCACCGGATGCTCCGCGGGAGCGGGCGACGCCGACGACGGCACCGTCACGCTCTGGATCCGCGACTACGAGAAGGCGCTCGTCGAGCCGCTCGCGGAGGCGTACAACGCCACGCACGAGACGCAGGTCGAGATCACGCTCGTGCCGTCGCCCAGCTACGTGCAGAAGCTCGCGACCTCCATCGCGGGCGGCGACCCGCCGGACGTGGCCGCGCTCGACCTGGTCTTCACGCCGTACTTCGCGCAGGCCGGCGCGCTCGTCGACATCACCGACCGGGTCGACGCGCTCGGCTACGCCGACGACTTCAGTCCCGCGCACGCGTCCGTCTCGTCGTTCGACGACCGCACCTATGCGGTGCCGTTCACCGGCGACGTCTCGGTGCTCTTCTACAACAAGACGCTCTTCGCCGAGGCGGGTCTCGACCCGGAGGAGCCGCCGACGACGCACGCCGAGATCCGCGCCGCCGCGAAGGCCATCACCGCGCTCGGCGACAGCACCTACGGGTACTCGATCCCCGGCGCGTGCGGCGGCTGCCTCATCTTCGGCTTCACCCCGCTCATCTGGGGCGGCGGCGGCGACGTGCTCTCCGCCGACGGCCGCACCGCGACCCTCGACAGCCCGGAGGTGACCGAGGGCTTGGAGCTCCTCCGCGGGATGTGGACCGACGGCAGCATGCCGTCCCTCGCCCGCACCGACGCCGGCCCGAACACCGCGACCGCGTTCCAGCAGGGGACGGTCGGCATGATCGCCGACGGCACCGCCACCATGGGCTCGCTCGTCGCGGGCGGGACGGTCGACTTCGGCGTCACCCCGCTGCCCGGGAAGGACGGCGGATCCGCGTCGTTCGGCGGCGGCGACACCCTCGCCATCCTCGAGGGCTCGCAGCACGTCGACGCAGCGTGGGAGTTCGTCGAGTGGGCGACGGGCGAGGAGGCGCAGACCATCCTGGCCGAGCAGTCCGTGGTGCCCATCCGCACCGACCTGCTCGACGACGTGTACGTGCCGCAGGATCCGCGCTACGCCGTCTTCGCGGACGCGCTCCGGGTCGGCCACGTGCCGTTCAGCCCGGTCGAGAACGAGCTGTTCAACGACAACAACGGGGTCTGGGTCAACCTGATCTCGCAGTCCGTGTTCGGCGGCGCGATCCCGGAGGCGCAGCGCGAGGCCCAGGCCGAGGCGCAGCGCATCCTCGACTCCGTCGTCTACGTCGAGGAGGGCGAGAAGTGACCGCACCCGTGATCACCCGGCTGGAGGGCGCCGTCGCGTCCCCGGCCCGCAACGCGGTGCGCGACCGTGGCGGCATGGCGAGGAGGCGGCGCCGCACCGGGATCCTGCTGGTGCTGCCCGCGCTCGTGATGCTCGTGACGTTCTTCATCTGGCCGCTCATGCGCACCATCGCGATGAGCACGTACACCTGGCCGTTGCTGGGCAACCGCGCCTTCACCGGGCTCGCCAACTACGTCGAGGCGTTCCAGGACGCCGCGTTCCTCAAGGCCGTCGGCTTCACGCTCGTCTACACGGCGATCGTCACCCCGGTGCTCCTCGTGATCGGCCTCGTGCTGGTGCTCCTCATCCAGCGCCGCACGCGCACCGCCCGGATCTTCCAGTCGATCTTCTTCCTGCCCGTGGTCGTCGGCCTCGCCTCCGCGAGCTACCTCTTCCTCTTCATGTGGCAGCCGGTGATCGGGCCGACGATGAAGGCGCTCGCAGGTGTCGGGCTCGTGGACGTGTCGACGAACATGTTCGGCGGATCCGTGACCGCGTTCCTCGTGGTCGTGAGCATGGTCGCGTGGAAGTCCGCAGGGCTCCAGATGCTGCTCCTGCTCTCGGGCTTCCAGTCGATCCCGCAGGAGGTGAACGAGGCGGCGGACATCGACGGATCCAGCCGGTGGCAGCGGTTCGTCTACATCACGCTGCCGCTGCTGCGGCCGACGCTCGCGCTCGTGCTGGTGTTCAGCGTGGCCGGATCGCTGCTGGCGTTCGACCAGTTCTACATCATGACCGCGGGCGGGCCGGACAACGGCACCATCACGGCGGTCTACGAGATCTACCGCTCCTCGTTCATCCGGCTCGACCTCGGCTACGGGGCCGCGCTCTCCATCATCCTCATGGTCGTCCTCGGCCTCGTCAGCGCAGCCCAGATGCTGCTCCTCCGGAACTCGGACCACGCATGAGCACCCAGGCCCCCACCCGCCCCGCCTCCTCCGTCCCCGCCGACGGCGCGCCAGCCCGGGAGCTCCGGGGACGCGACGCCCGCGGCCTCGGCGCCGTCCGCGCCTCCATGCCGCGCCTCGCCTGGTACGTCGCGTGCGGCTGCGTCGCGCTCCTCTTCCTCTACCCGCTGGGGATCATGCTCGGCACGGCGCTCACGGCGCAGGACGGGTCGGTCGGGCTCGGCAACGTGCAGCGGCTCCTCACGCCGACCGGCGGTCTCGACCTCCTGACGAGCCTCCGCAACAGCGTGTTCGTGTCGCTGCTGGTGACCGCCATCACGGTCGTGGTCTCGACGCTGGCCGGCTACGCGTTCGCGCGGCTGCCGTTCCGGGGGAGCGACGTCGTGTTCTTCGTCGTGCTGATCACGTTCATGATCCCGTTCCAGGCGATCATCACGCCGCTGTTCCTGACGCTCATCGAGCTCGACCTCGACAACAGCCTCGTGGGCCTCGCGCTCGTGCTCGCCACCTTCAACCTGCCGTTCGGGATCTTCCTCATGCGCAACTCCTTCGCCGCCGTGCCCGCCAGCCTCGAGGAGGCCGCTCTCATCGACGGGAACACGCCGCTGCAGGCCATGCGCCGCGTCATGCTGCCCATCGCGATCCCCGGCATCGTGTCGACGGCGCTCCTCACCTTCTTCTCGGCGTGGAACGACTTCTTCGCGACGCTGATCCTCATCACCGACCAGAGCCTGTACACGCTGCCCGTGAGTCTCAACATCCTCTCGGCCGGCCAGAACAACGCGGTCGACTGGGGGCTGATGCAGACGGGCGTCGCCGTGACGGTGCTCCCGTGCGTCGTGCTCTACCTGCTGCTGCAGCGCTACTACGTGGCCGGCCTCATCAGCGGCGCAGTGAAGTAGGGGCGCCACCCGCCCCGCCCCGCATGGCAGGCTGGGGCGGCGCACGCCGCGGCCGGACGAGGATCCGCGGCGGGCGCCCGGACGAGGGGAGAGCGGATGGCGGCCACGATGAGCGACGTCGCGCGGGCCGCCGGCGTCTCCATCAAGACCGTCAGCAACTTCTTCAACGGCTACCCCTACATGCGCGACGAGACGCGGTCGCGGATCGAGGCCGCCGTCGCCGAGCTCGGCTACCGGATGAACGTGTCCGCCCGGAATCTCCGCTCGGGCCGGTCGCGCATGATCGCGCTCGTGATCCCCGAGCTCGACAGCGCCTACCTCGCGCCGCTCGCGCAGGACGTCATCGACGCCGCCGACGAGCTCGGCCTCAGCGTGCTCGTCGAGACCACGGCGGGGCGGCGCGACCGTGAGATCGGCGCGCTCTCGGGCCTGCACCGGCAGGTGCTCGACGGCGTGATCTACGAGCCGCTCGCGCTCCACCAGGAGGACGCGGGCGTCATCGACCTCAACGTGCCGCTCGTGATGATCGGCCAGCGCTTCCTCGAGGGCCTCGCCGACCAGGTGCTCATCGCCGACCGCGACGCCGCGCACGCCGCGGTCGCGCACCTCGTCGAGACCGGCCGCCGGCGCATCGCGCTCATCGGCGTGCGCGACGCCGACGAGCCGTCCGGATCCGCGCTCCGGCAGCGCGGCGCGGAGGAGGCGCTCGCCGCGGCCGGCATCCCCGTCGACCCGCGCCTGCAGGTGGATCCCGGCCCCTGGCGCCGCGAGTCCGGCGCCGCCGCGATGGCCCGCCTCCTCGACGACGGGGTCGAGCTGGACGCCGTCTTCGGCTTCAACGACTCGCTCGCGCTCGGCGCCCAGTGGATGCTCCAGGAGCGCGGCCTCCGCGTGCCCGAGGACGTGGCCGTCGCGGGTCTCGACGACACGGCCGACTCCCGCTTCGCGCAGCCCCCGCTCACCACCGTGTCGCCCGGCCGCCGGGCCATCGCGCGGCGGGCGGTCGAGATGCTGGCCGAGCGGATCGAGCGGGGCGCCGACGCGGGCGCTTTCCGCACCGAGACGATGGGCTTCGAGCTGCTCGTGCGCGGCTCGACGGTGGCGCGCGGGCGCTGATCCGGCCGTCGACGCCCGCTGCTCACGGGGAACGTGCCGGCGCCGACGTCTCGGTATGGTCGTCGCCATGCATCGGAAGCCCATCCCCCTCGGGGTCGCGGTGATGGCGCTGCTCGTCCTCGGCGTGATCTGCTTCTCCCTCGTCCGACCCGCGTGGTCGCTCGTGCTCTACGCCGTCTTCGTCATCGGCCTCGCGCTCGTCTACCGCGTCGTGGCCCGGCGACCGCGGCGGTAGGTCGACCCGGTCGGGGAGACGGGTCGAGCCGGTCGGTGAGGTAAGGCTATGCTTACCGGCGGCCCGGGCTCCCTTCCGGGTCGACGCCGGCCTCGACCCCAGGAGACCCATGCCCCGCGCCCTCGCCCGCCTCACCGCCACCGCCGTGACGGGCCTCGTGCTCGTGGCCCTCACCGGCTGCGGCGCCTCCGAGGAGGTGCCGGCCGCGTCGGTCGCCGAGACCGGCCAGGGGACGACGACCTACCCGCTGACGCTGTCGAACTGCGGCCACGACGAGACGATCGACCAGGCGCCGCAGCGCGTGGTGTCGCTCGACCAGGACTCCACCGAGATCCTGCTGTCGCTCGGGCTGCAGGACCGCATGGTCGGCACGGCGTCGTGGACGGATCCGGTGCTCGACTCGCTGGCCGACGCGAACGCGCAGGTGCCGCGCCTCGCCGACAACGCGCCCACCTACGAGGTGCTCCTGGACGCGGATCCCGACTTCGTCACCGCCTCCTTCGGCCGCCACTACGGCACGGGCGGCGTCGTCACGCGCGACCGGCTCGCCGAGACGGGGATCCCCTCGTACCTCTCTCCCACCGACTGCGACTCCGACATCAGCATCAACGGCGGCGGGCAGCGCACCACGCCGCTCACGGTCGACGCGCTGTACCAGGAGATCCGCGAGATGGCCGAGGTGTTCGACGTGCAGGACCGCGGCGAGGCGCTCGTCTCCTCGCTCCAGCAGCGCGCGGCGGCGGCCACCGACGGCATGGACATGGGCGGCGCGAAGGTCATGTACTGGTTCGCCGACACCAAGACGCCGTACATGGGCGGCGGATTCGGGGCGACCGCGCTCCTGTCCCGGCAGCTCGGACTCACGGACGCCTTCCCCGAGGCGCGCGACGACTTCATCGCGACGGGGTGGGAGAGCGTCGTCGACCGGGACCCGGACATCCTCGTGCTCGGCGACCTCCAGCGGGACCGGTTCCCCGGCGACAGGCTGCAGGACAAGATCGACTTCCTGAAGAGCGACCCGCTCACGCGCGACCTCACGGCCGTGAAGGAGGACCGCATGGTGGCGCTGCACGGCGCCGAGATGAACCCGTCCATCCGCTTCGTCGACGGGCTCGAGAAGATCCGGGCCTGGTGGGACGCGCGCGGGGCGAGGCTCTGAGCGCCGCGGCACCGGGAGCGCCCCGGGCGTCGCGCGCGCCTCTCGCGGGGATCGCCCGCCGGGTCATGCTGCTGCCGCACGCCCTGCGCGTGGCGGTGCTCGTGGTGCTCGGGATCGTCGCGGTCGCTCTCTCGGTGGGCGTCGCCGTCACGCTCGGCCCCGCGGACGTGTCGCTCGTGAACGTGCGCGACATCCTGCTCAACCACGCGGGGTTGGCGCGGATCCCGGTGCGCGTCTCCGAGGACGCCATCGTCTGGCAGGAGCGGCTCCCGCGCGCGCTCGTCGCGGCCGCCTGCGGCGCGGGCCTCGGCCTCTGCGGCGTGGTGCTCCAGTCGCTGCTGCGGAACCCCCTCGCCGACCCGTTCGTGCTCGGGGTCTCCTCGGGCGCGTCCACCGGGGCCGTGCTCATCGGCGTGCTGGGCCTCGGCGGCGGCGCGATCGGCATGTCCGGCGGCGCCTTCATCGGCGCGCTCGTGGCCTTCGGGTTCGTGCTGCTGCTCGCGCGGTTCTCGTCGGGCGGCACGGCGGGCGTGATCCTCGCGGGCGTCGCCAGCACGCAGCTCTTCTCCGCGCTCACCTCGCTCGTGGTGTTCGCCTTCGCCGACTCCGACGAGACGCGCGGCATCACGTTCTGGCTCCTCGGATCGCTCGAGGGCATGCGCTGGGACGAGGTGGGGCTCAGCGTCTCGGTCGTCCTCGTCGGCGCGGTCGTCTGCCTCGCCTACGCCCGCTCGCTCGACGCCTTCGCGTTCGGGGAGGAGGTGGCGTCGTCGCTCGGGATCCACGTGGGCCGCACCCGCACGATCCTCCTGGTCGTCACCGCGCTCCTCACGGCGACGCTCGTGAGCATCGCGGGCGCCATCGGATTCGTCGGCCTGGTGCTGCCGCATGCCGCGCGGCTCGTCTTCGGCCAGCGTCACGCGCGGGTGGTGCCGGCGACGATCGTGCTCGGCGCCGTGTTCATGGTCGGGGTCGACGCGTTCTCGCGGCTCGCGTTCGCGCCGACGCCGCTGCCGGTGGGCGTGGGCACGGCGCTCGTGGGCGTGCCCGTCTTCATGCTGCTGCTGATGCGGAACCGGGGTCGCGCATGACGCTCGAGGCGCGGGGCGTCAGCTGGTCGCGCGGCGGACGGCTGGTGGTCGACGGCGTCACGCTCCAGCCGGCCCCCGGATCCACCGTGGGGCTGCTCGGGCCGAACGGCTCGGGCAAGTCGTCGCTCCTCAAGCTGCTGCAGGGCGCGGCGTCGCCGGACTCCGGCCGCGTGACGCTCGACGGCGCCGACCTCGCGGGGATGCGCCGCCGCGACGTCGCCCGCCGGGTCGCGACGGTCACCCAGCACGGTGAGACCGAGGTCGACATCGTGGTGCGCGACGTCGTGCGCCTCGGCCGCACGCCGTACCGCACGCTGCTCGGCGGCGACACCGCGGAGGACCGCGCGGCCGTCGACCGCGCCATCGCGCACGTGGGCCTCGAGGCGAAAGCCGATCGCGCCTGGCGCACGCTCTCCGGCGGGGAGCGGCAGCGGGCGCACATCGCGCGCGCCCTCGCGCAGGAGCCGCGCGAGCTGCTGCTCGACGAGCCGACCAACCACCTCGACATCCGCCACCAGCTGGAGCTGCTCGCGCTCGTGCGCGACCTGCCGGTCACCACGGTGATCGCGCTGCACGACCTCAACCTCGCCGCGATGTTCTGCGACAGCGTGCTCGTGCTGCGCGAGGGGCGCGTGGTGGCGGGCGGGCATCCGCGCGAGGTGCTCACGCCGGAGCTCATCGCCGACGTCTACGGGGTCCGTGCGCGGATCACGCACGATGAGGCGGCGGGTTGCGCGCGCGTCCTCTTCGACGTGGCGCCGCTCTAGGCGGGGGCGGGGGCGGGGGCGGGGGCGGGCGCCGGCGGAGCCGGGCATCCGCACGACCGGCCGATCACGAGCGTCGGCGTGAACGACGCGTGGTGCGGCGCCCGCTCGGGATCCGCGGCGATGAGGCGCGTCACGGCCTCCTCCGCCATCTCGTCGACCGGCTGGCGGACGGCCGTGAGGCGGGGGGTCGCGTACTCGGCCTCGTCGGTGCCGTCGAAGGACACGACGGCGACGTCCTCGGGGACCCGCAGGCCGAGCTCGCCGATCGCGCGGAGGGCGCCGATCGCCTGCATGTCGGAGCTCGCGAAGAGCGCGGTCGGCCGGTCGGATCCGCCGAAGAGGCGCAGCGCACCGCGGTAGCCGCCCTCGCGGGTGAAGGGCCCACGGGCGATCGGCCCGTCGGCGAGGCCGGCCGCGCGCGTCGCGTCCTGCCAGCCGCGCTCGCGCGCCTCGGTCTCGGCGCCGCCGATGATGAGGCCGATGCGCGCGTGGCCGTGCTCGATGAGGTGCTCCACGCCGACGCGCGCGCCCGCGCGAGCGTCGACGCCCACGGTGTCGACCCCGTCGTGCGCGGCGAACGTGTTCACGAGCACCACGCGCACGCCGAGCGTCGCGAGGTCGGCGGCCCCGCTGCCGTGCTGCATGGTGCTGACGATGACCCCGTCGACCTGGCGGGCCGTGAGCGTGCGGATGAGCGTGCGCTCGGCCCGCGGATCCCCGTCGCTGTTCACGAGGAGCAGCGCGTGGCCGCGGCGGGCGGCGGACCGCTCGACGGCCACGGCCATCTCGGCGAACAGCGGGTTGCCGATCTCCGGCACGACGAGGCCGATCATCTGCGTGCTGCCGGTGCGGAGCGCGCGGGCGCTGGCGTTCGGGCGGTAGCCGAGCACGCGGATCGCGTCGCGCACCCGCGCGGCCGTGGCCTCGGCGACGGGCCGCGGCCCCGCGTTGACGACGTAGCTGACCACCGCGGTCGACACCCCGGCGTACCGGGCGACGTCGGCCCGCGTGACCTGGCCGCGGGGGCGGGGAGCCGAGGTGGCCATGCGCCTCGCTCCTGTCTGCCCGGCCGGGCACCGGCGGTCCGGCGCCGCGCCGGTCGGCGGGATCCCCGCCGGTCGGCGGGATCCCCGTCGGCCAGCGGGATCCTCTGCCGGTCGGCGGGATCCCCGTCGGCCAGCGGGATCCTCTGCCGGTCGGCGGGATCCTGTGGGGGATCCTATTCCGCGGCGTCGGCCGTCGCCCGCGTCGGCAGGTCGGCCGGGGCGTCGCCGAAGTCGCGCACGTCGAGCCGCTCCCCGCCCTGCAGCGCCGAGCGGTGGGCGACGATGCCGGGCATCGTGTACCGCGCGGCGACCCACGCGTTCACGGGCGGCAGGGTGCGGTCGACGACCGCGCGCACGAAGTCGTCCACGAGGAAGTGGTGGCTGCCCTCGTGGCCGCTCGGGACGCCGTGGAACACCTCCGGCAGGCGGTCCTCGTCGTGCACGGGCGCGTATCCGGAGACGAACGCCTCGCGGAGCTCCGGCGCGACGTGCGCGAGCGACGGGTCGTCGAGCGACATGCTCGGCTGCGTCGTGAGCTCGTGCGAGATGTCGGTCACGTCGTGCTTGTCCTGCCAGACGCTCACTGTGGCGATCTGCTCGAGGCTCGCCTCCGTGCCGAAGTAGCGGAAGCGCGACTCGCGGATCTGCGACGGGTAGCCGACGCGGCGCATCTCGTTGATCCGCATCACGCCGCCGTTGTCGAGCTCGAACAGGGCGGTCGCGTTCGAGAAGTCGTTGTCGAACTGGCTGACCTCGCGGTCGAAGACGCCGTCGCCGCGGTCGTCGCGCACGCCGATGCAGCTGACGCTCACGGCGTGGCCGGGGATCGCCCCGAGGACGCCGCCGATGGAGTGCGTCGGGTAGTGCATGGGCGGGTAGCTGGCGGTGCGCTTCCAGTCCTCGCCGCCGCTGTACTGGTACGCGGCGTAGAAGCCGAGGTCCATGTCGTGGACGTAGTCGCCCTCGGCGTAGAAGATCCGGCCGAACGCGCCCTCCGCCACCTTCTTCCGCGCGAAGACCGTGGCGGGGTTGTAGTAGCTGGTCTCGCCCATCATGTAGGTGAGGCCGGTCTCGCGGACCGCGTCGATGATCTCGGCGATCTCCTCCTCGGAGACGGCCATGGGCACGGCCGAGTAGACGTGCTTGCCGGCGCGGAGTGCGCGGACGACGAGCGGACCGTGGGTCCAGCGCTGCGTGAACAGCGCGACCGCGTCGACGTCGGTCTCGAGGAGCGCGTCGAACGACTCGACGGCGCCGTCGAGATGCTCGCGCGCGACGAGCTCCTCGGCGCGCTCGGGGAGCAGGTCGGTGACGAGGACCCGGTCGACGTCGGGGTGGATCTTGAAGAGGGTGGCGAACTGGCCGGCGAACTGCCCGGCGCCGACGATCCCGAGGGAGAGCATGTGCGGCCTTTCGATGGTGAGCGTCGTCGCTCAGGGAAGGGGGGACGCCCCGCCGTGTCGAGGACGGGCGTCTGCGGCAGCGCGTGGGTCGATTCTGCGGCATGGGTTCTACGCGTGTAAACCCCTGTCGGCATCATCGTCAGCGCCGCCGGTGCGGAGGTGAGCGGCTCGACGCCGACCTCGGAGCTATTCGCGTAGATCCGTCCGTCATGCCACGTCGAAGCGCACCACGCGAGAGCCGTGCGCCGGCACGTCGAGCACGAGCGCGTCGCCGTCCAGCTCGACGCGGGCGCCGGTCCAGGCGTCCGTCGCCGTGCCCGCGGCGCCCGGGCGGATCCCGACCGAGGCGAGCGGCACGCGGTGCGTCGCGCCCGCGTCGCCGAGGTGGAAGACCGCGGCGTAGGACGCCTCGGCGTCGGTGGCCACGGCCGTCCAGACCACCAGGTCGTCCTCGCGGATCACCTCGCGGTTGTCCCGGGAGCGCTGGAGGATGCGGATCATCGCGGGCACGGTGAGCAGCGCGACCGTCTCCGGCCGGCTCCGGGGGAGGTCGCCGCCGTACATGAGCGGCGAGCGGGACATGATCCAGAGGCTCATGAGCGTGCGCTGCTCCTCGAGCGCGAGGCGGCTGTCGCGGTCCTCGCCGCGCTCCGCCCGGATCCCGATGCGGCCGAGCGGGAGCATGTCGGCGTCCGCCCACGCGCCCGGCCGCTGGAACGGCGCCCACCTGGCCATGCGGGAGAACTGGTCGAGCACGTCGTCCCACCTGTCCCAGAGGTCGTCGGACACGCGCCACATGGCGGCGTTCTCCCGCAGGTGGTCGAGGTGCGCGGTGGAGAGGTGCGTGCCGGGGGAGAGGCTGAGGACGATGTCGCGCCCGCTCCGCTCGATCGCCCGGTGATACGCCTGGATCTCGCGGTCGTGGTACGGGCTGAGCATGTCGTCCGCCTTGACGAGGTCGACGCCCCAGGCCGCGAACTGCTCCAGCTGCGCGTCGTAGTACGCCTGCGCGCCCGGGACGTCGTGGTCGAGGCCGAAGTTGTCGGGGTTCCACGCGCAGGTGGACGAGGTGTCGGCGACGCGCGCGGCGGTCGTGTCCGTGCCCTTCACCGGGAGGTCGCGCGCGACCGCCAGCCGCGGGATCCCGCGCATGACGTGGATCCCGAAGCGGAGCCCGAGGTCGTGCACCGCCCGCGCGAGCGGCCCGAACCCGGCGCCGCCGGCGGCGGAGGGGAAGCGGTTGACGGCGGGCATCTGGCGCCCGAAGGCGTCGAGCTCGACCGGCGGATCCTCGTTGTAGCCGCCGGCGCGCGCGGTGGGCTCGTACCACTGGATGTCGACGACGACGGTGTCCCAGCCGAACGGCAGCAGGTGCTCGGCCATGAAGCGCGCGTTGGCCATCACCTCCTCCTCCGTCACGGCCGTGCCGTAGCTGTCCCAGCTGTTCCATCCCATGGGGGGAGTGAGGGCGGTCATCGGGGTCCTTCCGTCGGCCGTGCAGGGCGGTGTGCGGGGGGTGCGGCGGTGGGGCGCGGAGTCCGACGGGCACCCGTCGACAGGATCACCGCGGGGCTACTGTCGAGGGATGAGCGAGCCGCGCCGCGCCAAGCTGCCGGGCCTGGCGGACGTCGCCCGTCTGGCCGGCGTCTCGAACGCGACCGTGTCGCGGGTGCTGAACGGCAGCTCGCAGGTGAGCGCCCGGCGCCGCGCCGCGGTCGCGCGCGCGGTCGACGAGCTGGGCTACCGGCCGAACGAGGCGGCGCGCGCGCTGGTCAGCGGCAGGAACCGGCTCGTGGGCGTCCTCGCGGAGGACACGACGCGGTACGGCTTCGCCTCCACCATTCAGGGGATCCAGGAGGCGGCCATCGCGCACGGGCTCCTGGTGACGGTCGCCGTGGTGCGCACCGGGCACGCCGACGACGCCCGCCAGGCGGTCGACCTCCTGCTCCGGCTGCCGCTCGCGGGCGTGGTGGGCATCGAGTTCGACAGCCCGGTCAGCCGCGCGCTCGAGATGCTGCCCAGCGACCTGCCCGTCGCCTCCGCGACGCTCATGGGCACGCACCTCTCCGGCGTGCCGCACGCGCACATCGACGACGAGGTCGGCGCCCGGCTCGCGACCGAGCACCTGCTCGACCTCGGTCACCGCACGGTGCACCACCTGAGCGTCGACCACCCGTCCGAGTCGGGCCGCGGGCGCACCCGGGCGTACCTGGAGACGCTCGCGCGGCGGGGCGCTCCCGCCCCTGAGGTGATCATGACGGGGTGGCACCCGCTCCAGGCCCACGACGCGACGGCGCGCGCCCTGGACGACGGCGTCACCGCGCTGTTCTGCTTCAACGACGAGATCGCGCTGGGGGCGCTGCGCGCGCTGACGGAGCTCGGCCGCCGGGTCCCCGACGACGTGAGCCTGGTGGGCTTCGACGACGCGACCTTCTCGCAGGTGACGTCGCCCGCCCTCACGAGCGTGCGGATGGACTTCCGCGGTCTCGGGCGGGCGGTGCTCGAGCAGCTGGTCGCCCGGATCGAGGACCAGGCCGCCCCCGAGGACGTCGACCTGCCGCCCGAGCTCATCGTGCGCGAGAGCACCGCGGCGCCGCGGTGACGGATCCGCCCCGTGCCGTGCGGTCACCGGCTCAGCCGACGCGCACGCGGAACATGCGCGCGCCCGCGGCGCCCGTGCCCGCCTCGCCCGAGTCGAGCCGGAGGCCGCCCGAGGTGCGCGCCGCGGTCCACGCGGCGCCGACGCCCGCGGCCGGGTAGACCTGCTCGACGACCGCGTCCCGCGCGCCCAGGTGCGGCAGGGCGAGGTCGACGTGCCGCTCGGCGTGGGCCTGGCGCCAGGCGATCACGTAGGTGTCCGGCGAGTCGGCGACGTCGAACGCGACCGTCGTCCAGGCGTCGTCCCACGACGGCAGCCCGGTCGGGAAGCGCGGCGTCGACGCGGCGAGCTGGTGCCGTGTCTCCTTGTGGACCCGCACGGCGTCGGCGACGAGGTCGAGGCCGTGGTCGCCCATGCCGCTCAGCACGCCGGCCTGGTAGAGCCGCCCGGCGAGACCCGTGCACTGGGTGAAGACGAGCATCTCGTCGTCCATGTCCGGCTGCGGGTAGGCCCAGTTGCCGGCCTGCTCGGGGAGGATGTGCGCGAGGGCGCCCACCGCGATCATCGGGTACAGCAGCGGGTCCTGCTGGTCGGAGGTCGACTGCATCTGCAGCACGCGGAGCATGGCCGCGTCGGAGCGCATCGCGCCGGAGCCGCAGTTCTCGAGGATCAGGTCGGGGTGCCGGTCGAGCACGTCCGCCAGCCAGGCGAGCAGCGCGCGGTTGTGGTCGAGCAGGCCCGCGCCGACCGACGGGGCGTCGAGGTCCGTCCCTGCGCCCGGCGTGACGTTGTAGTCCAGCTTGAAGAAGCCGACCCCGAGGTCGCCGACGAGCCGGTCGACGGCCTCGTCGAGGTGCGCGCGCGCCACGGGCGAGCGCAGGTCGAGCAGGTGCCTCGCGTTCTCGACGATGCGCACGCCGCCGCGCTGCAGGAACGCCGAGTCGGGGAGCGTCCGGGCCGCGAGGCTGTCGACGCCCACGACCTCGGGCTCGAGCCAGAGGCCCGCGACCATCCCGTGCGCGCGGATCCTGTCGAGGACCGACGACAGGCCGGACGGGAACCGCGCGGTCGACGGCTGCCAGTCGCCGACGCTCGCCCACCACCCGGCGGTGTCGTCGTACCAGCCGGCGTCGATGCAGAAGACCTCGGCGCCGACGCGCGCGGCGGCGTCGATGAGCGGGAGGAGCTTGCCCTCCGTGGGATCGCCCTCGAGCGTGTTCATGTAGTCGTTGAACACCACGGGGAGGGCGTCGCCGGCGGCGTGGGGGCGCTTCGAGGACCGGCGCTGCGCGGCGAGGCGCCCGAAGGCGTCCTCCAGGGATCCGGCCACCGTGAAGGAGACGGGCACGGTCGTGAACGTCGTCGCGGCGTCGAGCACGATCGACCACTGGTGCAGCGTGTCGGTCGGGCCGAGGACGGCGACGTACGCGCCGTCGCGGGACCGGTCGGCGCGCGGAGGGCCGAACGGGGTCTCGCTGAACAGGCGGTCCTCGAGGGGGACGCCGCCGAGGCCCCAGTCGGGATCCTCCCCGAGCTCGAAGGACCACGCGCCGTTGTGCTCGACCTGCCACGCCAGCGTGCGCCCCGTCCTCCGGTCGCGCGCCGCCCCCGCCGGGTTCGCGACGCCGGACGACCACGAGCTGAGGCTCGACACCGCGAGGCGGTTCCTGCTCGTCTCGCCGCGGGCCGTGCGATCGATGTCGACGAGGCCGGGGGAGCGCAGCGGGCGGGAGGTCCAGCGGTTCTCCGAGCACCAGCCGCTGTCGGCCCACCACAGGTCGACGTCGTTGGGCGCGTCGGAGACGACGGCGCCGGTCGCGAGGCTCGTCACTGCCCAGACGGGCAACGGAGCGCTGCCGGGATCCAGCGCGAGCGTGGTGGTGGTGCGGACGGCGGGGACGCCGGGTCGGGCCTCGAGCACGGTGGTCGCGACGAGGCCGGACGCCGGGTGGCGCTGCACGATCTCCAGCCGGTCGAGGCCGTCGCGCGAGGTAGCGCTCGCGTCGACGAACCGGAGCCCGGCGCCGAGCGCGGTGCCGTCGTAGCGGTAGCTGTTGGCGATCCGCCCCCACGCCGGCGACAGCACCTCGACCAGCGGCTGACGCGGCGACGGGCGCCCGGTCGCCGCGCTGTCGGCGGCCTCGTCGTCCGCCGCGCCGCCCACCTCGACGAGGCGGACCGGCCCCTCCTCATCGTGCTCGAACACGAGCAGCAACCCGCCCGCCTCCCATCGGATCGAGGTGGTCGCAGGGGTGTCGATGACGGTCACGAGGGCTCCGTTGCGCTTCGTCGGGAGGGTGTCGAGAGCGACCCTAGTCCGGCCCGACGGCGAAATGAAAGCGTTTACATTCGTTACCATCCCGTTACCTTCCGCCATTGTGCGGACATGGACCCGGAGCCACACTGAGGGCGGCGGAGGCCCTCACCGGCACCGTCGCCCGCGATGGAGCGGGAAGGACGAAGGAGTCTGAATGGCACTCTCCGTGAACGCCGCCGACGCGCGCACCGCGTCGGCAACGGTCCCCGCGTCACCCGGCGCCCGGCATGCCGGAGGCGGCGCGCCGCCTCCCCGGACCCGGCGCAAGGACGACACCCGCCTCGCCGCGATGTTCCTCATCCCGGCCTCCATCGGCCTCGTGGTCTTCTACTTCTGGCCGCTCCTGCGCGGCATCTGGCTGAGCTTCACCTCGTGGGACCTGCTGTCCCCGGCCCGCTTCATCGGCATCGAGAACTACCAGCGCATGCTGGCGGATCCGATCTTCTGGAACGCCGCCCGCGTCACCCTCTACTACGTCGTCCTCAACATCGGGTTCCAGACGGTCATCGCGCTCGGCATCGCCGTCCTCATGCAGCGGCTGACGCAGTCGACGCTGCTGCGCGGCGTGATCCTCGCGCCCTATCTCGTCTCGAACGTGGTCGCCGCCCTCGTCTTCCTCTGGATCCTCGACTTCCAGCTCGGCATCGGCAACCAGCTCCTGGAGTGGATGGGCCTCGACCGCATCGGGTTCTTCACCACGGAGACCTGGGTCATCCCCACCATCGCCGCCGTCAACGTCTGGCGGCACATGGGCTACACGGCCCTGCTGATCTTCGCGGGCCTGCAGGCCATCCCGGCCAACTACTACGAGGCCGCGCGGGTCGACGGCGCGTCCGAGTTCCGGATGTTCCGCGGGATCACGATGCCGCTGCTGCGCCCCGTGCTCGGCCTCGTGCTGATCATCTCGGTGATCGGCTCGTTCCAGGTGTTCGACACCGTCTCGGTGACCACGGGCGGCGGCCCGGTCGACTCGTCGCGGCTGCTGCAGGTCTACATCTACGACAAGGCGTTCGCGCAGTTCGACTTCGGATACGCGTCGACGCTGAGCGTCGCGATGCTCGTCATCCTGGTGATCGTCACCTACTTCCAGTACCGCATCACGCGCGCCGGCCAGTCCGACCTGAACTAGGAGCCGTCATGACCCAGCTGCAGAACGCGCCCGTCGCGCCGCCTCGCGAGGCCGGTTCCGAGGAGCCGCCCCGCCCGTCCCGTCCCGCGCGTCCGCGCCGTCCCATCCGCTGGGGCCGCGTCGCGGCCTGGGTGGTCATGTCGCTCATCGTCGTCGTGACGGTGTTCCCCTTCTACTGGATCCTCCGCACGGCGCTCTCGAGCAATGGCGCGCTCTACGGCAACGCCACCTCGCTGCTGCCCGTGGACTTCACCTGGAACGGCTTCCTCCGCGTGTTCGGGCTGCAGTCGGTCGACGACGCGATCGCGGACGGCGGATCCGGCGCCAAACTCGACTTCTGGCGCTACCTCGGCAACTCGGTGGTCGTCTCCACGACCGTGACCGTGTGCCAGGTCTTCTTCTCCGCCATGGCCGCGTACGCGTTCTCGCGGCTGGTGTGGCGCGGACGGGACTTCGTGTTCGGGTTCTTCCTGCTGTCGCTCATGGTCCCGGTGATCTTCACGCTGCTGCCGAACTTCCTGCTGGTGAAGCAGCTGGGGCTCATCGACAGCCTCCTGGGGATCATGCTGCCGTCGCTGTTCATGACGCCGTTCGCGATCTTCTTCCTCCGGCAGTTCTTCATGAACGTGCCCAAGGAGGTGGAGGAGGCGGCGCTCGTGGACGGGGCGAGCAAGCTCGCCATCTTCTTCAAGGTGATCATCCCGATGTCGGCGGCGCCCATCGCGACCGTGAGCATCCTCACCTACATGAGCAGCTGGAACGACTACTTCTGGCCGCTGATGGTCAGCTACACCGACGACTCGCGCGTGCTCACGGTGGCGCTCGGGGCGTTCAAGTCGCAGAGCCCGCAGGGCGGGCCCGACTGGTCGGGCCTCATGGCCGCGACGCTCGTGGCGGCGCTGCCGATGATCCTGCTGTTCGGGGTCTTCGCCAAGCGCATCGTCAACAACATCGGCTTCAACGGCATCAAGTGAGGACGACGACCATGTCGACGACGACATCACGCACCACCCGGCCCCGTCGCGGTCCAAGGCGGCTGGCGGCCGGCGCGATCGCGGCCATCGCCTTCGCCGCGCTCTCCGGCTGCGCCTCCGCGCCGGGGGCGGGCTCGGGCAAGGTCACCGTGGACTACTGGCTGTGGGAGTCCCTGCAGCTGCCCGGCTACCAGAAGTGCGCGACGGCGTTCGAGGCCGAGAACCCGGACATCGACATCCGGATCACGCAGTACGGCTGGGCGGACTACTGGCAGAAGCTCACCGCGGGGCTCGTCGCGGGCGCCGGGCCCGACGTCTTCACCGACCACCTCACGAAGTACCCCGAGTTCGTCAGCCGCGGCGTGATCCTGCCGCTCGACGACTTCCCGGCGACCGCGGGCCTCGACCCCGCGGACTACCAGGCGGGCCTCGCCGACCTCTGGAAGGGCCAGGACGGGAAGCAGTACGGATCGCCGAAGGACTTCGACACCATCGCCCTCTTCTACGACAAGGACATGCTCGCGAAGGCCGGCATGACGCCGGCCGACCTGCAGGGCCTCACCTGGAACCCCGAGGACGGCGGGACCTTCGAGAAGGTCATCGCGCACCTCACGGTCGACGCGAACGGCGTACGCGGGGACGAGGCGGGCTTCGACCCGACGAACGTCGTGACGTACGGGCTCGGATCCAACGGCGCCGGCGACACCAACGGGCAGACGCAGTGGGCGTGGCTCGCGGGCGCCACCGGATGGCAGTTCACCAACGCGCCCGTGTGGGGCGACGAGTACAACTACGACGACCCGCGGTTCAAGGACTCCATCGCGTGGCTGTTCGGCCTCGTCGGCAAGGGCTTCATGCCGTCGTACGAGCGCGTCGGCACGGCGCCGAACCCCGTGCAGCAGCTCGGATCCGGTCAGGCGGCGCTGGTGGCCGACGGCTCGTGGACCATCTCCAGCTACGCGCGGCTCCAGGGCGTCGACCTCGGGATCGCGAGCGTGCCGATCGGGCCGATCGGGCATCCGGTCTCCATGTACAACGGGCTCGGCGACTCCATCAGCGCGCAGACGGACGCGCCCGAGGAGTCGGCCCGCTGGGTCGCGTTCCTCGGCTCGGACGAGTGCCAGACCATCGTCGGCAAGGAGGGCGTGATCTTCCCGGCGCGGCCCGCGGGCACCGAGGCGGCCATCCAGGCCTTCGCCGACAAGGGCTTCGACGTGAAGCCGTTCACGGACCTCGTGGACGACGGCGACACGATCCTCTTCCCGGTGACGAAGAACGCCGCGGAGATCCTCGCGATCATGAAGCCCGTGATGGACGGCATCTACATCGGCAGCGAACCGGTGGACTCGCTCGATCAGGTGAACGAGAAGGTCAACCGCCTGTTCCGGTGACGCGGGGGCGGTCGCCCCTCCCCGTGCGGCCGCCCTCCCGGCAGGATGGGATGGCGGCCGCGCCTCGCCTCGCCGCGCTTCGACGACGAGGGGACCCGACATGGCCACGATCACGATCACGGGAGGATCCGGGCGCATCGCCACGAGCATCCGCCCCCTGCTCCTCGCCGCCGGGCACGAGCTGCGGCTGCTCGATGTGGTGGCGCCGCCGACGCCGCTCGAGCCGGGGGAGACCTCGGCCATCGTCGACACGACCGACGTCGACGCGTGCACGGAGGCGTTCCGCGGATCCGACCTCGTGGTGCACCTCGCGGCGCACGCGGCCGAGCGGCCGTGGGAGGCGATCCAGGCCGTCAACAACGACGGCGCGCACGCGGTGCACGAGGCGGTCGTGCGGGCGGGGGTGCCGCGGATCCTCGCGGCCAGCTCCATCCACGCGGTCGGCTTCCTGCCCGCGACCGAGGCCGCGCGTGACGACGTGCCGGCGCCCCGCCCCGACACCTTCTACGGCCTGAGCAAGGTGCTGCTCGAGGGGCTCGGCAGCCTCTACGCCGACCGGCACGGGCACGTCGTGGTGAGCGTGCGGATCATGACGGCCGAGCCCGAGCCGTCGCAGGCCCGCAGCGTCTCGACCTGGCTCTCGGCGGGCGACGCGGCGCGGCTCGTCGAGGCCGTCCTGCGGTGGGACGAGCCCGGCCACCGCATCGTGTGGGGCGTCTCCCGCAACACGCGCCGCTGGGTGTCGCTCGCCGCGGGCGAGGCGATCGGCTACCACCCCGAGGACGACGCCGAGGTGTTCGCGCACCGCTTCCCGGAGCTCGGCGCGGACACGTCGCCGCCCGCGGGCGTGCTGCTCGGCTCGATCTTCACGGAGGTCGAGCTGGGCTCCGACATGGGCTGAGGGCGGCTGCCGAGGATGGAGATGTCTGCTCTTCCGGACAAGTTCACGGATCCGCCACCTGACCACCACGGCGGTTCCATCCCGCGTTCCTAGCTTCGAGATCGACCCGCGCATCCCCCTCACCGCTCGCGGGTACCGACTCGAGAGGCACGTCCATGTCCCTGTCCCCCCGCACCCGCATCGGAGCCCTCGCGGCCTCCGCGCTCGTCGCCGCCCTCGCGCTCTCCGGCTGCTCCGCCGGCGGCTCCGACGCGTCGGCCGCATCCGCCGACACCTCGGGCACCTGGGCCAAGTCCGAGGGCACCCTCGTCTTCGGCGCCACGCCCGACCAGGCCGGCTCCGACTCGAACAACAAGCCGCTCGAGGACTACATCGCGAAGGAGACCGGGCTCAAGGTCGAGTACTACCCCACGGCCGACTACACCGCGCTCATCGCGGCCGCCGTCGCCGGCAAGATCGACCTGATGAGCTCGGGCGCCCTGCAGTACGTCATGGCCTCGAACAAGGGCGCCGAGATCGAGCCGGTCGCCGCGGCCCTCACCTCGAAGGACGTCACCGACCCCGGCTACTACTCCGAGGCGATCGTGCCGAAGGGGTCCTCGATCACCGACCTCGCGGGCGCCAAGGGCAAGACCGTCTGCTTCGTCGACCCGAACTCGACCTCCGGCTTCCTCTTCGGCCTTTACCAGCTGCAGAAGGCCGGCATCGACGTCACGAGCACGGGCTCCGACGCCAACGGCAACCCGCAGTTCGCGGACTTCACGCCCTACTTCGCGGGCGCGCACGACAAGTCGGCGCAGGCCGTCGCGTCGGGCCAGTGCGACGTCGGGTTCGCCGAGGACTCGATCGTCGAGCCCGCCGTGGCGGCCGGCCAGCTCACCTCGATCGGCAAGGAGTACGTGCCCGGCGGCCCGCTCTCCATCTCCTCGGCGCTGCCCGCCGACGTCAAGGCGAAGCTCACGACGGCGCTCCAGGGCGCGACGCTCGACGCGATCAAGGCCTCCGGCGTCCCGCTGACCGACGGCTTCACGAAGGGCTACTTCGGCGCCCAGCCGGAGGACGTCTCGTACTACAAGGGCATCGCGGACCTCTGCGACTCCATCGCCGCCGCCAAGTGCGCGAAGTGACCCGGACGGACTGATCCGACCATGACCGGCACCACGACCTCCCCGCTCGTCTCCGTCTCCGGCGTCACCAAGGACTTCGGCGGCACGCGGGCGCTCCACGACGTCGACCTGAGCGTCGAGCGCGGGGAGGTCGTGGTGCTCCTCGGCCTGTCCGGCTCGGGCAAGTCGACCCTGCTGCGGCACCTGGACGGCCTCGAGCTGCCGACCTCGGGCAGCGTCCGCGTCTTCGACCAGGACGTCGCATCCCTCGGCCAGCAGGACCTCCGCGCCCTGCGCGGCCGGGTGGCGATGATCTTCCAGCAGTTCGAGCTCGTGCCCTCGCTGACCGTGCTCGAGAACGTGCTCACGGGCGCGCTCGGCCGCCTCCGCGGCCCGCGCCTCGGCATCTGGACCTACCCCCGCGCCGCGCGCACCGAGGCGCTCGGCCACCTCGACCGCGTGGGCCTGCTCGAGAAGGCCTACGAGCGGGCGGACCAGCTCTCCGGCGGCCAGCAGCAGCGCGTCGCCATCGCGCGGGCGCTCATGCAGCGGCCCGAGATCCTGCTCGCCGACGAGCCCGTCGCGAGCCTCGACCCCGAGTCCAGCGAGCAGGTGATGCGCCTCATCCGCGAGATCGCCGCCGACGACGGCCTCACGGTGGTGTGCAGCCTGCACCAGGTGGACCTCGCGCTCGGCTGGGGCGACCGCATCGTCGGGCTCCGGCACGGCGAGGTCGTGCTCGACACCCCCACCGCGGGCATCGGCAAGGCCGAGGTGATGGAGATCTACGGGCGCGTGGCGTCGACGACCTCCGCGCTCGCCGCCATCGCGACCGAGCTCGGCGACGTGCTGCCGCTCGACGAGCCCGTCGGGGTGCGCTCCGTCGGCGCGGTCGGCGACCAGGGCCTCGCCCATGGCCGGCGCGCGGACGGCACCCGGTGACCGCTGTCGCCGAGCGCCCCGGCGAGGCCCCGCCCGGCGTCCGCCCCGGCGTCGACGAGCGCGCACCGCGCCGGCGGCCCGACCGGCAGAAGGCGCTCGCGCTGGTCGTGGTCCTCGCCATGGTCGCCTTCGCGGTCCACGCGCTGACGACGCTCGACTTCACCTGGTCGAACGTCCTCCGCAGCGTCGGCAACGCGGCGAAGGTGTTCTCGCGCATGGACCCGATCAGCTTCCCGGCGCCCGGCGACCTCGCGTACCTCATCGGGCTGACGCTCGGGATCGTCGTGCTCGGCACGCTCGCGGCCGCGCTCGTCTCCGCGCCCGTCGCCTACGCGTCGGCGCGCAACACCACCCCTGCGCCGTGGCTGCGCGGCCTCGGCCGCACGATCGGCGTCGTGACGCGCGCGGTCCCCGACGTGGTGCTCGCCCTCGCGTTCGCGCTCGCCTTCGCCCTCGGCAGCCCGCTGCCCGGCATCCTCGCCATCGGGATCCACTCGATCGGCATGATCTCGAAGCTCTTCGCCGACGCCATCGAGCAGGTGGACGAGGGCCCGCAGCGCGCGATCCGCACCACGGGCGGCACGCGCGCGCAGGAGTTCTGGGCGGGCGTGTTCCCGCAGGTGCTGCCGTCGTGGATCGCCACGGTGCTGCACCGCTTCGACATCAACCTCCGCGGATCCGCGATCCTCGGCTACGCCGGCGTGGGCGGGCTCGGCTACGCGATGAAGGTCGCGTTCGGCCAGTTCCCGGAGGGCTACGGCCGCGGGATCGGCATCGCGATCGTGATCTTCGCGCTGTGCGTGCTGCTGGAGGTCGTGTCGTCGTCCATCCGCCGCAGCGCGCTCGGGGTGCGACCGGCCGGACGCGGCCTGGGCGACCGGATCGTGCGGCGCCTCACGCGGGACCGCGCCCTGCCCGAGCGGGCCGGGAGCGCCGGCACCGCGCGGGCCGTGACCGTCGAGTCGATGCAGCGGCGGCCGTGGACGCCCGACCGGGTGCGCACCGTCGCGTGGTCGGCGCTCGCCGTGGTCGTCGTCGTGGGCGGCTACCTCATGGCCGACATCGACCTCGGCCAGATCACGTGGGAGTACGTCGGCCCCACCTTCCAGAGCTTCTGGCCGCCGAGCACCGGGTCGCACACGTTCGGCGAGTTCGCCGAGGCGCTGCTGGTGACGATCCAGGTGGCGTTCGCCGCGGCGCTGCTGTCGGTCGTGCTCGCGCTCGTCGTCGGATCCCTCGCCGCGCGCAACGTCGCGCCGAGTCCCGCCGTGCGCAACGCCGCGCGCACCGTGCTCGTCGTGTTCCGCGGGGTGCCCGAGCTGGTGCTCGCGATCCTGCTGATCATGATCACCGGGCTCGGCAACCAGGCGGGCGTCGTGGCGCTCGCGTTCGGCGGCGTCGGGCTCCTCGGCAAGCTCATCGCCGACTCCTTCGAGGAGGTGGGCGCAGGACCCGAGCGCGCCCTCACCGCGGTCGGCGCGACCCGCGGGCAGCGCTTCCTGTCGGCCACCTGGCCGCAGGGGCTGCCGTCGCTCGTCGGCAACTCGCTCTACCTCGTGGACACGAACATCCGGGCGGCCACGATCCTCGGCATCGTCGGCGGCAGCGGGATCGGGTTCCACCTGACGAACGCCTCCTCCGTGATGACGCTGCACGGGCAGGTCACCACGCTCGTCGCGATGGTCTTCGTGAGCGTGCTCGCGGTCGAGGCGCTCGCCGCCTGGCTGCGCCGCGTGTTCCGGTGACGGCGGACCGACCCGCCGTCGCCGTCGTCGGGCCGGGCGCGATCGGCACGTCCGTCGCCGCCGCGCTGCACGAGGCGGGGGTGCCCGTCGTCCTCTGCGGGCGCACGCCGCGCGACCGGCTCGTGCTGGTCGCCGACGACGCGACCGTCGTGGTCCCGGGGCCCGTGCGCACGGATCCGGCGGGGATCAGCTCGCCCGTCGACCTCGTGCTCCTCGCGGTGAAGGCCACGCAGGTCGAGGCCGCGGCACCGTGGCTCGCCGCCCTGTGCCACGCGGGCACGGTGGTCGTGGTCCTGCAGAACGGGATCGAGCAGGTCAGTGACGTCGCGCCGCACGTCCCGGGCTGCCCGGTCGTGCCCGCTGTGGTGTGGTTCCCCGCGGAGGCGCGGGCCGACGGATCGGTGCTCCTCCGCGGCGACCCGCGCATCACGCTGCCCGACGTGCCGGCGTCGCGCGTCGCCGTGGACGCGCTCGCCGGCGGGCGGTGCCGGGTCGAGCTCGCGGCCGACTTCCGGACGGTCGCCTGGCGGAAGCTCGTGCAGAACGCGGTGGCCGGGATCATGGCCGCCACCGGCCGGCGGGCCGGCGTGTTCCGGCGGGACGACGTGGCGGGGCTCGCCCGGGCCTACGCGCGCGAGTGCCTCGAGGTCGCCCGCGCAGAGGGCGCCGTCCTCGACGACGGGGTGGCCGACCGGATCGTGGACGACTTCGCCGCGGCCCCCGCCGACCAGGGCACCTCGATCCTCGCCGACCGGGAGGCAGGCCGACCGCTCGAGTGGGAGGCGCGCAACGGCGTGATCCTGCGCCGTGCCCGGGCGCACGGCCTGCCCACGCCGATCGGCGACGTCCTCGTGCCGCTGCTGGCGGCGGCGGGCGACGGCCCCGGCTGAGCCCGAGCCCGTCGCGACGCGTCAGCCCTCGTACCGCTCCAGGAACGCCTCGGTCGGCAGCGCGCGGAAGTCGTCCAGGCGCGCGCGGAGGGTCGCGTGATCCCAGTCCCACCAGGCGAGCAGGCGCAGGCGCTCGGCGATCTCGGGCGGCTGGCGGAAGCGGATCACCGTGGCGGGGACGCCCGCGACGATCGCGTAGTCGGGCACGTCGCGCGTGACGACGGCGCCCGACGCGACGACCGCGCCGTCCCCGACGCGCACGCCCGGCTTGATCATGGCGCCGTGCCCGATCCACGTGTCGTGCCCGATGGAGGTGCGGCGGGAGCGGCGGTGCTCGAAGAACTCCGCGTCGTCCTCGACGTCGTCCCAGTACATGGTGCTGCGGTACATGAAGTGGTGCAGCGTCGCCCGGTCGAGCGGGTGGTCGGTGGCGCCGACGCGCACGGCGCTCGCGATGTTCGAGAAGCGGCCCACGTCGGTGTGCGCGAAGTCGCAGAGGCGGTCGCAGTAGCTGTAGTCGCCGATCACGGTGTCGAGCAGGCGCGTGCTCGCGCCGATCTGCGTCCAGCGGCCGAGCTCGCTGCCGGGCATCACGACGTCGGGGCCGATCAGGGGCTCCTCGGTGAGCTTCGTGGTCATGGGGTCTCCGTCCGTCCGCGGGGCGCGGGGTCGATGGGGTGGGGGAGCGGGGAGGCGGCCGGTGCCGATCCGGTCGGTGCCGACGCGCGGGCCGCCCGGATGGCGCGGAGCAGGGCCTCGCCGCCCTCGGCGACCGTGCCGTGGTTCCGCACCTCGTGGTCGGCCACCCGGTCGGGCGCGGGATCCTGGCGGGCGAGCCGCCGGGCGATGTCGTCGGCGGCCTCGCGGCCCCGCTCGCGGAGCCGGGCGGCCCGCACGTCCTCGGCCACCGTGATCCGCACCACGACCAGCCGCGCGTAGCGAGCGGCGAGCACGTCGAGCATGCTGCGGGAGACGTTCGCGACCACGGCCGCGCCGGCGCGGACGGCGTCGTCGGCCGTGGCGGGGATCCCGTACGAGAGGCCGTGCGCGCGCCAGGTCACGGCGTAGTCGCCGCGCGCGGCCGCCGCGGCGAACTCCTCGTCGCCGACGGCGTCGAAGTCCTCGCCGGGCCCGGGCGGCCGGGTGATGGCGCGGCGGGGGAAGTGCGCGTCCGGTCCGCTGCGCGCGCGGGCGGCGCCGAGCAGCGCGTCCTTGCCGACCCCGCTCGCGCCGACGACCGCGACGAACGGGCCGGGGCCGAGGGGGACGGGAGCGGGAGCGGCGGGAGAGGCGGCGTCGCTCACGACACCCGCGCTCCCCGGAGGTGCACGCCGCGGACGACGGGCACGGTGCGGCCGCCGGGGTGCCGCTCGCTCGCGGGCACGACGTGGCGGTGCACGCGCACGAGGTCCGCGCGCGCGCCCACGCGGATCGACCCGCGGTCGTCGAGCCCGACGGCCCGCGCCGGGTCGCCGCTGACGAGCCGCACCCCGCGCGTGAGGGGCAGGATCCCGTCGGCGTCGAGCTGCACGATCGCCTGCAGCGGGCTCGCGGGGACGTAGTCGGAGGAGAGCACGTCGAGGAGGCCGAGCGCGAGCAGCTCCGCGGCCGCGACGTTGCCCGACTGGCTGCCGCCGCGCACGATGTTCGGCGCGCCCATGACGATCAGCTGCCCGTGCTCGCGGGCGGCGCGCGCGGCGACCTCGGTCGTCGGGAACTCGGAGATGCGCACCCCGAGCGCCGCGGACTCCTCGACGTGCGCGACGGTGGCGTCGTCGTGGGCCGCGAGCGTCACCCCGCGCGCGGTGGCGAGCTCGGCGATGGCGACGCGGTTGGGCGTCGAGTGCTCCGCGGCGACGGCCTGCAGCTCCTCCATGAGGGCGCCGATCCCCGCCTGGGACACGCGTCCGCGGCCCACCATGTAGCGCGAGAACGCCTCGACGTCCGCGTACTGGCGCTGCCCGGGCGTGTGGTCCATGAGCGAGGCCAGGCGGACGGACGCGATGCGGTCGAACTCGCGGAACTCGGCGGCCGTGTCCGGCGCCGCGACCTCGCAGCGCAGGTGGATGAGGTGCTCCGCGCGCAGCAGCCCGGCGGCCACGGCGTGCTCGACGGCCTCCGCGAGCGAGAGGGACAGCGTGGTGGCGTCGTCCCTGCCCTCGAGGGTGCCGATGCGGATCGCGTCGAAGACCGTGGTGACGCCGGCGCCGCTCAGCTGGGCGTCGTGCGCGAGGACGGCGGGGATCGGATCCCAGCGCGTGCCCGGGCGGGGCTGCGCGTGCGACTCGAGGTGGTCGGTGTGCAGCTCGACGAGGCCGGGGATCAGGAGGTCGCCGTCGAGGTCGTCTCCGGTGCCGCCGACCTCGCCCGCGGTGCCGGGGGAGATGTCGGCGACGAGGCCGTCGCGGATCAGGACGGATCCGTGCAGCACCTCGTCGTCGAGGACGATGCGGGCGTTGCGGAGGACGGTCTCGCGGCTCATCGGGGTCCTTCGGGGTCGGGCGCCGGGGTGGCGCGGAGGTGGAGCGGGTGGGCGGAGTGGAGGCGGAAGGGGGCGCCGGGCACGTCCTCGACCACGACGGCGAGGGCGTCGACGGCGACCGGCCGGTCCGTGGCGTCCGCGAACCAGGCGAGCAGGGCGGCCTCGGCGCGGGGGCGCGCGGCGGTGGGGATCCGGTCGGTGAGGGTCAGGTGGAAGCGGAACCGGTCGAGCACGTGCGGGTAGCCCCAGGTCTCGAGGAGCTCGCGCTGCCGCGGGCTGAGGGAGGCGGGATCCCGGCGGGCCGTCTCCGCCGCCGTCGGGGGAGCGCGGAACCCGTCGAGCCGCATGACGACGTCGGCGGCGAGCGCGTCCAGCGCCGGGACCGGCCCCGTCGGCACGAGCGCGAGGAAGCCGCCGAGCGAGGCGACCCGGAGGCCGGGCAGCGCGACGGGGTCGCGGGAGCCCGCGAGCTCGGCGACCGCGGCCTCGAGCCCGGCGAGGTCGCGCCCGTCGGCGAGGCGGAAGGGCGCCTTGAGCGTCCCGTGGAAGCCGTAGCGCCGGGCGTCGACCGTGATCGCGTCGACCTCGGCGCGCGTCCAGCCGACGGGCGCGCCGGGGGCCGGTGCCGCGGATCCGCCGACGACGGACCGCCCGAGCCACGCCTCGGCGCGTTCCCGCAGCAGGATCCCGACGGGGTCGTCCGAGCCGACGCCGGGGATGGCGTAGACCGCGACGCGGCTCATCGGGCTGCCACCGCGACGGCCGGCACGAACGCCTCCACGTCCACGGCCCGGTCGGCGACCGCGGCCCGCACCTCGGCGTCGTGGAAGATCCCGAGCATGCCGACGCCGGCGGTGCGCTTCTCGGCGATCAGCTCGACCACCACGTCGCGGTTCCTGGCGTCGAGCGACGCGGTCGGCTCGTCGAGGAGGAGGAGGGGCAGCTCCGGCAGGAACCCGCGCGCCACGTTCACGCGCTGCTGCTCGCCGCCCGAGAAGGTCGCGGGCGGCAGCGACCACAGGCGCTCCGGGATCGACAGCCGCGTGAGGATGCGCGCGGCCCGGTCGCGCGCGTCCTCCGCGTCGACCCCGCGCTCGACGAGCGGCTCGGCCACCACGTCGAGCGTGTCGACGCGCGGGACGCAGCGGAGGAACTGGCTCACGTAGCCGACCGCGTCGCGGCGGGCGGCGAGCACGGCGCGCGGCGGGGCGGTCGCCATGTCGACGTCGCCGCCCGGAGCGTGCACCACGATGCGGCCGCGGTCGGCGAGGTAGTTGCCGTAGACGAGCTTCAGGACGGTGGACTTCCCGGCCCCGGAGGCGCCGCCGAGGACGACGGCCTCGGCGCGGCCGACGACGAAGGAGAGGCCGTCGAGCACGGCGAGCCGCTGGCCGCCCTGCAGGTGCATCGTGAAGGTCTTGGCGACGTCGTCGACGGTGAGGATCGGGGCGGTCGCGGGCACGGGTCCGGGGGTGCTTCCGGTCATGGGGCGGATCATCCTTGCAGGATCGAGGAGACGAGCAGCTGGGTGTAGGCGGCCTGCGGGTCGTCGAGGACCCGGTCGGTGAGGCCGGACTCGATGACGCGGCCGTCCTTCATCACGAGCGTGCGGTGCGAGATGAGGCGGGCGACGGCGAGGTCGTGGGTGACGATCACGACCGCGAGGCCGAGCTCCGCCACGAGGCCGCGGATGAGGTCGAGCAGGCGCGCCTGCACGGAGACGTCGAGGCCGCTCGTGGGCTCGTCCATGAAGACGAGCCGCGGCGAGACGACGAGGTTCCGGGCGATCTGGAGGCGCTGCCGCATGCCGCCGGAGAACGTCGTCGGGTGGTCGTCGATGCGGTCGACGGGGATCTCCACGTGCCGCAGCCACTCGGCCGCCGTCTCGCGGATCCGCCCGTAGTGCCGCCACCCGTTCGTCATGAGCGGCTCGCCCACGTTGCCGCCCGCGCTCACGTGCATGCGCAGGCCGTCGGCCGGATCCTGGTGCACGAAGCCCCACTCGCTCCGCCACAGCCGGCGCACCGCGCTCTCGGACAGGTCGGCGAGCTCCACGACCTCGCCGTCGGCCAGCCGGTAGCGGATGCTGCCCTCGCTGAGGGCGAGCCGCTGGGACAGGGTGCCGAGCAGGGTCGACTTGCCGGATCCCGACTCGCCCACCACCGCGAGCACCTCGCCCGGGTGGAGGTCGAGGTCGACGTCGCGGCAGCCATAGCGGTCGCCGTAGCGGTGGGCGGCCCCGCGGACCTCGAGCAGCGGTCGGTCGTCGCTCATGCGCGCGCCTCCTCGTAGTGGGCGCGGGCGGCCTCGACCGTGCGCTCGCAGTGGTCGGTGTCGGAGCAGACGTGCATGGACGCGCCCCGGTCGTCGGTGATGACCTCGTCGAGGTACACGCCCGTGGATCCGCAGATCGCGCACGGGTCCTCGAAGGACTGCGGCTCGAACGGGTGGTCCTCGAAGCCGAGGCTCTCGACGCTCGTGTACGGCGGCACCGCGTAGATCCGCTTCTCGCGGCCGGCGCCGAACAGCTGCAGCGCCGGGCTCATGTGCATCTTCGGGTTGTCGAAGCTCGGGACGGGGGACGGCGCCATGAGGTACCGGCCGGCGACCATCACGGGGTAGTCGTACGTCTTGGCGACGTGCCCGTAGCGCGCGATGTCCTCGTAGAGCTTCACGTACATCAGCCCGTACTCCTCGAGCGCGTGCAGGCGCCTGGTCTCCGTCTCGCGGGGCTCGAGGAAGCGCAGCGGCTCCGGCATGGGCACCTGGTAGACGACGACCTGGCCCTCGGCGAGCGGCGTCTCGGGGATCCGGTGCCGGGTCTGGATCACGGTGGCCTCGTCGGTGCGCGTGGTGGTCGCGACGCCGGCGACGGAGGCGAAGAACTGCCGGATGGAGACGGCGTTCGTGGTGTCGTCCGCGCCCTGGTCGATGACCTTCAGCACGTCGTCCTCGCCGATCACGGCCGCCGTGACCTGCACGCCGCCCGTGCCCCAGCCGCGCGGCATGGGCACCTCGCGGCTCGCGAACGGCACCTGGAATCCGGGGATGGCGACGGCCTTGAGGAGCGCGCGGCGGATCATGCGCTTGGTCTGCTCGTCGAGGTAGCCGAGGTTGTAGCCGATGAGGGAGGCGCTCATGCGCGGGCCCCCGCTCCGGCCGGGACGGCGGTGGGCGCGGCGGCGGTCGCGTCGTCCGGCGACGCCTCCGGCGCCTCCTGCCGCTCGCGCCACTCGCGGGCCAGCCGACGCACGAGCACGAGCTCGGCCTGGAAGTCCACGTAGTGCGGGAGCTTGAGGTGCTCGACGAACCCGGTCGCCTGCACGTTGTCGCAGTGGCTGATCACGAACTCCTCGTCCTGGGCGGGGGCGGTCACGCGCTCGCCGAGCTCGTCGGCGCGGAGGGCCCGGTCGACGAGCGCCATCGACATCGCCTTGCGCTCGCTGCGCCCGAAGGCGAGGCCGTAGCCGCGGGTGAACTGGGCCGGCCGGTCGGCGCTGCCCGTGAACTGGTTGACCATCTGGCACTCGGTGACCTCGATCCGCCCGAGCGGCACCGCGAAGCCGAGCTCGGGGGCGTCGATCTCGACCTCGACCTCGCCGACGCGGATCTCGCCCGCGAACGGGTGCGTCGTGCCGAAGCCGCGCTGCGTGGAGTACCCGAGGCCGAGGAGGAAGCCCTCGTCGCCGCGGGCGAGGGCCTGCAGGCGCTCGGCGCGCGTCATCGGGTACACGGTGGGCTCGCGCGTGATGTCGGCGGGCTCCTCGTCGTCCTGGCCGGGGTGCGAGTCGGGCTCGATGAGCGCGCTCTGGCCGAGGAGGTCGGCCACGCGCGGCATGGTGGCGCCCGCGTCGGCCGCGCGCGACGTCACCGCGGCCGGCTCGGCGTCGGTGAAGAGGCGGTGCGTGTAGTCGAAGGTCGCGCCGAGCTGCTGGCCGCCCGGCAGGTCCTTGAACGTCGCCGAGACGCGGCGCTGCGGCGGGAGCCCGGCGGTGTCGACCGGCAGCGTGTACCCGAAGCGCGGGAGGGTCGTGCGGTAGGAGCGCAGCAGGGTCACGGCCTCGAGCACGTCGCCCTGCGCCTGGATGAGGGCGCGCGCGGCGAGCTCCGGGTCGTGCAGCGAGCCCTCCGTCATCACGCGGGAGACGAGGACGCCGAGCTGGCCGGCGACCTGGCCGGCCTCGATCCGCGCGGATCCGGGGGCGCCCCGGCCCTCGGCGGCGAGCAGGGCGTGCGCGGCGGCGATCGCCTTCTCCCCGCCCTTGACGGCGACGTACATCAGGCCTCCTATCGGGGGTCGGCCGCCCGGAGGCGGGTGGTGCGGGGCAGGGCGGAGACGGATCCCGCGTCGACGAGCAGGAGGTCGACGCCGCGCGGGAAGCGCTCGCCGTTGGCGCGCCAGGCGTCGAGGAGGGCGTCGTCGGCCCAGGGCGCGTCGGCGATCGCGTGCCCGTCGATGCCGGGGCCCTCGGCCAGGATCCGCAGGGTGCCGGCGGCGTCGCGGACGTCGAGGAGCGCGGTCGCCGAGCGGTGCGGCTCCTCGTCGGTGCCGGCGGCGAGCTCCGCGAGCGGGGGCAGCGACGCCGGGTCGGCGAGCACGAAGTCCGCGTCGGCGGCCGCGGTGACGAGGCGCACGCCCGTGTGGAAGGTGAGCCAGGAGGTCACCTCGGCGTCGGCCGCGCGACGAGGGTCGAGCCACAGCGCCGACTCCTCGTCGAGCACGGTGAGGGCGACGGCGCCGAGCCCCGGGCCGAGACCGGCGGGCGCCTCGGCGGGGCCCGCGAGCGGCTGGATCCGCGTCGGGTGCGCGAGCGCGTCGAGGAGCGCACGGAACGCGGCCTGCGCGCCGCGGGTCGCGTCGCCGAACCCCGGAGCGGGGATGCCGGGCGCGGGGATGCCGGGGGCGCGGCCCGTCGCCGCGGTCACCCGTTCTCCCGGGCGACCGTGAAGAAGTCCACGAGCGTGCTGCGGGCCTCGGCGGCGCGGACGTCGTCGGCCTCGGCGCGTGCGCGCTCCAGCGGCGCGACGACCTCGGCGAGCACGCGGTCGTGCAGGCCCGCGTCGAGGAGCATCCCGTCGAACAGGGCGGCGAGGCGCGCGTGCTCGAGGTCGGATCCGAGGACGTACGAGCTGCCGAGGGCGTCCGCCGCCATGGCCGGCCCGTGCAGGCGGAGGGTGGCGCGGGTGACGGTGGCCTCGCCGAGGTTGAAGCGCGCGCCGCCGGCGTCGACGCGGCCGCGCACCATGACGAGCCCGGCCTCCGGGCCCCGGATGTGCTGCACCTCGGGCTTGGGCTCCCACGCGGTCCACGCGGCGTCGAGCGCGCCGACGTCGGCGGCGGAGAGGACGCGCATCCAGCGCTGCCGGGCGGCGACGTCCCCCCGTCCGGTGCTGCTGGTCGTGGTCGTCGTCATGGCCGCGATCCCTCCAAGTTGTCTGCTGATCTAGATAAGTCGAACCTAGCGGCCGACGGCTCGACGGAACCCGCCCGCGCGCGACGAGTCGAACGCGAGCAGGTGAACAGGTGGGGAACGCGGGCGGCGACCGAGCGGGCGGCGGCCGGCGGATCCGCGACCGCGACCGGATCCGGCGCGCGACCGCCCGGTAGGGTCGACGGGACATGGCGACGCAGAGCAGATCCACGAGCGGGTACTCCGCCTGGCGGCTCATCGCGGAGGAGCTGCGCGCCGAGATCCTGCAGGGCACCGTGCCGGCCGGGGCGAAGCTCTCGTCGGAGAGCGAGCTCGCCGAGCGCTTCGACGTCCACCGCCACACCGTGCGCCAGGCCGTCGCGGCGCTCGCGACGGACGGGCTCGTCGTCTCGCGGCGCGGCAGCGGCACGTTCGTGACCGCGCACGACGTCATCGTCCACCGCATCGGCCTGCGCACGCGGCTCAGCGACAGCCTCGCCGGGCGCGGATCCGCGTCCACGGGCGAGCTGCTCGAGTGGGCCGTCGAGGACCCGCCCGCCGACGTCGCCGAGCGCCTCGCCCTCGCCGGCCGCCCGGCCCTGCGCCTCGAGACGCTGCGGCTCGTCGACGGCCGGCCCGTGGTGCGCGGCACGTCGTGGCTCGTGGACGAGCTCGTGCCCGGCATCGTCGACCGCTACGGACCCGACGGGTCGATGACGAACGCCCTGCGCGCGGTCGGCGTCGACGACTACCTGCGCTCCGCCACCACCGTCACCGGCCGCCTCGCGACAGCCGCCGAGTCCGCGGAGCTGCAGCTGCCGTCGGGTGCGGTCGTGCTCGTGGTCCGCGCCCTCAACGCGCTGCCCGACGGCACGCCGCTCCTCATCAACGTCACGCGGTTCGCGGCCGACCGCGTCGAGCTCGACGTGGAGCACAGCAGGGCCTAGGCGGCGGGACGGGCGCCGCGCACCGCGTAATCTGAACGCATGCGCGGATTCCGACGTGGGGGATCCGCGAGCACCCCCGGGCCGGGCGACGGCTCGATGCCCGACGCCCGCGGCCCCGCCCGGGCACCGCGCGCGAAGCTGCCGCGCGACGTGCTCGTCCTCGGCGTCATCGCCTTCTTCGTGATGGTCGGCTTCGGCGTGGTCGTGCCCGTGCTGCCCGTCTACGCCGAGAGCTTCGGGGTCGGCAGCTTCGAGGTCGGCGCGGTGATCTCCGCCTTCGCGCTGATGCGCTTCGTGATGAGCCCGTTCGTCGCCCGCCTCATCGACTGGAGCGGGGAGCGCACGGTGCTCGCGGTCGGCATCGGGATCGTCGCCGTCTCCTCCGGCCTCGCGGGCCTGGCGCAGGACTACGTGCAGCTCCTCCTCCTCCGCGGCGCCGGCGGCATCGGGTCGGCGATGTTCTCGGTGGCGGCGATGACGCTGCTGCTCGGCTCCACGGATCCGACCCGCCGCGCCCGCGCGATCGGCTTCTACCAGGGCGGCTTCCTCATCGGCGGCATGGCCGGGCCCGCGCTCGGCGCCCTGCTCGCGCAGATCTCGCTCACCGCTCCCTTCTTCTTCTACGCGGCCACGCTCGCGGTCGCCAGCGTCATCGGGCTGCTGCTCCTCCGGCCGCGCACGCGCGACGTCGCCGCGACCGGTGCCGACGAGGTCGTGATCCCGTTCGGCCGCGTGCTGCGCGACCCCCGCTACCGGGCCGCGCTCCTCGCGAACCTCGGCAACGGGTGGGCGTCGATGGGCGTCCGCAGCGCGCTGATCCCGCTGCTCGTCGTGGCCGTGATCGGCGCGGATCCCTCGGCCACCGGCATCGCGTTCGCGTGCGCCGCCGTGGTGCAGGCTCTCGCGCTCGCGCCGGCCGCGCGCTTCGTGGACACGGTCGGTCGCCGGCCCGCGATCGTCGGCGCGTACGGGGTCGCCGGCTTGCTGATGATCGCGATCCCGTTCGCGCAGGACATGGTCGTGCTCACCGTGCTGCTCTGCGTCTACGGCGCGGCGGCCTCGTTCATGGGGACGGCCCCGGCGGCCGCGGTCGGCGACGCCGCGGGTGCCCGCAGCGGCCGGCCCGTCGCGGTGTTCTCGATGGTGTCGGACCTCGGCGCCATCGTCGGCCCGCTCGTCGCCGGCTTCCTCGCGGACGCGTTCTCGTACCCGGTCGCCTTCGCGACAGGCGCCGTGCTGCTGCTCGCCGCATCGGCGTACGCGCTGCTGCGGATGCCGCGGGACGAGCGCGTGGCAGCACCCGCCGCGAGCTGATCCGGTCGCCCGGCCCGCGCTCCACAGCCGGATCCGCGGCCGGGGCGTCCGTCCTCGGACGTCATGCGCAGGATCCGCCGCCCGGCTTCCGTATCCTCGACACCGTGACGACTCCCCCGAAGAAGCCGCTTCCCCTCGAGCACGACTCCACCCGCGACGGCACCCGCGACGCCGTCGAGCCGGCGCTCCGCTCCGACGTCAGCCATCTCGGCGGCCTCCTCGGCCAGGTGCTCCGCGAGTCCGGCGGCCAGGACCTTCTGGACGACGTCGAGCGCCTGCGCGAGCTCGTCATCGACGCGTACGAGAGCGCGCGCGACGCGTCCATCGACGACGCGGAGGAGCTCGTCGCCACGTTCACGCCCGAGCGCGCCGAGCAGGTCGCCCGCGCGTTCACCTGCTACTTCCACCTCGCGAACCTCGCCGAGGAGCACCACCGCGTGCGCGTCCTCCGCGAGCGCGAGGCGGCGTCCGGCTTCGTGCCCGACTCCATCCCGGACGCCGTCGGCAAGCTCACCGAGGAGCTCGGCCGCGAGGAGGCCATGCGCCGCCTCGGCGAGATGCGCTTCCACCCCGTGCTCACGGCGCACCCCACCGAGGCGCGTCGGCGGGCGGTGGCCACGGGGATCCGCCGCATCGGCGACCTGCTCACCGAGCGCGACGGCGCGATGGCCGGCACGCTCACGGGCCAGGACGTCGACCGGCGGCTGCTCGAGGAGATCGACGGCCTGTGGCGCACGTCGCCGCTGCGCACCACGCGGCCCACCCCGCTCGACGAGGTCCGCACGGCCATGGGCGTCTTCGACCAGACGCTGTTCGAGGTCGTGCCGCGCGTCTACCGCCTGCTCGACGACTGGCTGCTCGGCGAGGACGCGGGCGTGCGCGACGCCGTGGCGCCCGCGTTCTTCCGGCTCGGCAACTGGATCGCGGCGGATCGCGACGGCAACCCGTACGTCACCGCGGCGGTCACCGAGGAGGCCGCGGGCATCGCCAGCGAGCACATCCTGCTGGGTCTCGAGCGCGTCGCTCTCCGCGTCGGCCGCTCGCTCACCCTCGGCGATGCCGACACTCCGCCGAGCCCCGAGCTCCGCGAGCTGGCCGCCGCGCAGGACGCGCTCGCGCCGCACCTCACCGCGCGCATCGGCACGCGCGCGCCGGCCGAGCTGCACCGCCGCGTGCTCCTCGTGATCGCCGGCCGCCTCTCCGCCACGCGCGAGCGCCACGACGACCCCATCGCCTACCCGTCGGCCGCCGAGCTGCTCGCCGACCTGCGCGTGCTGCAGGCCTCGCTCCGGAGTGCCGGTGCCCACCGCATCGCAGGCGGCGAGCTGCAGGGCCTCGTCTGGCAGGCGGAGACCTTCGGCTTCCACCTCGCCGAGATGGAGGTGCGCCAGCACTCGCAGGTGCACCGCGAGGCGCTCCGGGAGGTGCTGGCCGTCGCCGCGGCCGATGCGTCGGGCGACGCGGCTCCCGAGCTCGCGCCCATGACGGTCGAGGTGCTCGACGTGTTCCGCACGCTCGCCCGCCTGCAGGAGCGTCACGGCGTCGCGCCGTTCTCCCGCTTCATCGTCTCGTTCACCCAGTCGGCCGACGACATCCGCACCGTGCACGAGCTGGCCGCGCTCGCGCTCG
Organism: Clavibacter quasicaliforniensis; assembly: GCF_051201715.1. Taxonomy (NCBI): domain Bacteria; kingdom Bacillati; phylum Actinomycetota; class Actinomycetes; order Micrococcales; family Microbacteriaceae; genus Clavibacter; species Clavibacter quasicaliforniensis. Next base: position 372,277 of record NZ_CP139624.1, read on the forward strand.
GCTCCGCGGAGGAGGCGCCCGTCCTCGACGTGATCCCGCTGTTCGAGACGTTCGCGGACCTCGACGCGAGCACCGAGATCCTCGACGGCATGATCCGGCTGCCCCAGGTCGCGGCGCGCCTCGCCCACACGGGCCGGAAGCTCGAGGTCATGCTCGGCTACTCCGACTCGTCGAAGGACGTCGGCCCCGTCTCGGCGACGTTCGCGCTCTTCGACGCGCAGGCCCGCATCGCTGCGTGGGCCCGCGAGAACGACATCGAGCTCACTCTCTTCCACGGCCGCGGCGGCGCGCTCGGCCGAGGCGGCGGGCCTGCCGACCGCGCCGTGCGGGCCCAGCCGCCGGGATCCGTCGACGGCCGCTTCAAGCTCACCGAGCAGGGCGAGGTGATCTTCGCCCACTACGGCGACAAGCGCATCGCCGCCCGCCACATCGAGCAGATGGCCGCCGCGACCTTGCTGGCCTCCGCGCCCTCGAACGAGGAGCGCAACGCGGTGGCCGCGCAGGGATCCGCCGAGATGGTCCGCACGATGGACGAGGCCTCGCGCGCCCGCTTCTTCGAGCTCGTGAAGGCGCCCGGCTTCGCGCCGTGGTTCGCGCAGGTCACGCCCATGGAGGAGATCGGGCTGCTGGCGCTCGGATCCCGTCCCGCCCGCCGCGGCCTCTCCGTCGAGTCGCTCGAGGACCTGCGGGCGATCCCGTGGGTGTTCGCGTGGACGCAGGCCCGCATCAACCTCACGGGCTGGTTCGGCCTCGGTTCCGCGCTGGCCGCCGTCGGCGACGAGGCGGTGCTCCGCAAGGCCTACGACGAGTGGCCGCTGTTCACGTCGATGATCGACAACGTCGAGATGTCTCTCGCCAAGACCGACGGCCGCCTCGCGGAGCGCTACCTCGCCCTCGGCGACAGGCCGGATCTCGCGGCGCTCGTCACCGAGGAGATGGAGCTCACGCGCGAGTGGGTGCGGAAGGCGACCGGCCGCGACGAGATCCTCGAGGGCCGGCCGGTGCTGCGCCGCGCGGTGCGCCTCCGCAGCCCGTACGTCGACGCGCTGTCGCTCCTGCAGCTGCGGGCCCTCCGGGCGCTGCGCACGTCGGCGTCCGACGCGGCGGGCCAGGGCGCTCCCGGCCAGGCCGACCCGACGGATCCGGACCACCGGCTCCTGCTCCTCACGGTCAACGGCATCGCGGCAGGGCTGCAGAACACGGGCTGATCGCTGCCCGTGCGACGAACGGCGGCGGCCGGCGCCCGAGGGGGCCGGCCGCCGCCGTTCCGCGCGAGGGGATGACGAGCTCAGAGGGGCGGTGCAGGCCAGAAATCGGTGGGAGCCGAGGAGCGCAACGCCGCAGCGGGCGGTGAGCTCGTCGCTGTGGTCCTCTCCGGGTCGACGGGCGGGTGCTCGCGGAGGCCGGCGTCAGCCCCCGGCGGTCCAGGCCGCGGCGATGCTGCGGTCGACGACCCGACGCCATCCGTCCGGCGCGGTGGGGTCGTGGCTGGCCATCCCGGCCATCCACAGCACGCTCATGAGGTCATCCGGTGTGAAGTCCGGCGAGAGCACGCCGGCGTCGTGGGCGTTGTCGATGAGCTCCGCCCCGAGCGCCATGGATCGTTCGCACGCGTTGATGAGGAGCACCGCGTCGGGATAGCGGCGGAGCATCGCGTCGTTCATGGCGGGATCGCTGCGCTGCAGATCGATCATCTCGGCGATGAAGGTCTCCAGCTGCGCGCGCGGGGAGCCCTCGGCCAAGGTCCGGTCCCGGAGCGTCGCGAGCTTCGCGCCGGCGATGTCCGGCACGACGGCGTCGATGAGCTGGTCCCGTGAGCCGATGCGGTTGTAGAGCGTCCCGATGCTCACGCCGGCTTCTCGGGCGATGTCCTCCAGCGGAGCGGACAGCCCTCGTGCGGTGAACACCGCCACGGCGGCAGCGCGCAGCTTCTCGACGTTCGCCTGAGCGTCTCGGCGCAGGCCGGGTGCAGGACTCATGGGGGCTCCACTTGATCTTGAGGGCATCCTCAACATAGGCTCGGGCGCACTTGAGGACCTACTCAACTTATCGCATCAGGACACGTGGCTCGGCAGCGCGCCACGGGAAGGACGCATCATGCCCCTCATCACCATCATCGGAGCGGGGCCGGGACTCGGCCTCGAGATCGCGCGGGCCTTCGGGCGGAAGGGCTTCGACGTCGCCCTCGTGGCGCGTGACCGGTCGAAGCTGGACGGCTTGGAGCGCACGCTCGGCGCAGATGGCATCACCGCTCGGGGCTTCACGGCCGACGTCACCCGGCCCGACACGATCAGGGACGCGCTCCGCTCGATCCGCGACGAGCTCGGTCCGATCGACGTGCTCGAGTTCTCCCCGGCGGATCGCGCTCTGGAGTCGGTCGACGCGCTGGATGTGACGATGGAGAACCTGCAGCCGCAGATCGACTTCTACCTGGGCGGTGCCGTGGCGGCGATCGGCGCCGTGCTGCCGGACATGATCGCCGCGGGTTCCGGGACGGTCATCGTGACCACGGGCGGTGGCTCGCTCGCGCCCACGCCGGCCCGCGGCAACATCAACATCGCCGCGGCGGGACTGCGGAACTGGACGCTGAACCTCCATGCCGCCCTCGCGGAGCGCGGGGTCTACGTGGCGTTCGTCGCCATCACCGCGCTGATCGGCAGCGGCCGCCCGGATGCCGAGCCCGACGTCATCGCGCAGGCGTACGTCAGGCTCCACGACGAGCGACGGGACGCCGAGCTGCACTACGTCGCCTACGACGCCTGACGCTCCTCCCGCCCGGGCTCCGCGGCTCGGGCGGGTCGGCGTGCGGCTCCCGGGCCCTGGTGACCGCGCCGTCTAGTCGGACGAGGCCGCGGTCGCGGTGGTGGTCGCGGCGGCGAACGCGCGGAGCGTCGCGACCTGCTGGGCTGTGCTCGGCGGCGCGTCGGCCATCTGCCAGGTCGACACGAGCGCGACCATCCCGCCGATCGCGAAGGTCCGTGCGTCGTCGCTGAGGGCGATCCCCGGTCGGGCGTCGTCGTGATGCGACTCCATCAACCAGGTGCTCACCACCGCCGCGATGACCTCGGCGACCCGCTCCCCGCGCGGGATGGCCCGGAGCTTGTCGAAGAACTCGCGATCCGCTCGCCCGGCGGCCAGCAGCGGTTCGACCCCGTGCTCCCGGACGGCGTCGGTGAGCGCCTGTGCGAGGTTCGCCGCGCCGTCGGCGGCGGGTGGGCAGTCCTGGAGGAGCCGGCTGATCCAGGCATCCGTCGCGAGGTCGCCGACGTTGTCGTAGTGGTTGTGCAGTGCCTGCCTGCTGAAGCCCGCCCGCTGCGCCACCGCGCTCATCGAGATCGCCTCGCCCTTCGGCGCCTCGGACACCAGCGCTGTGAGCGCCTGGATCAGGGCGGAGCGGGTGCGGACGACCCGCGGGTCGACACGGGACGCGCCGTCCGGTACCGCGCCACTCCGATCCGTCATGCATCCATCTTGCCAGAGGCCGAGGCCTTGTGTACAGTCGTCATCTATTGGACAACTGTAAAGGACATGATGACCCACGTGACCGAGACGGCACATCACCGCGGAGACTCCCCGCAGCACCCCGACTTCGAGGCGGCGGTCGCGGGGGGCGCGCTCACGTCGGAGGGGCCGGGCTCCATCCATCGCTACCGGAACCTGATCCTCGGCGGGGTCGCGATCCTGCTCCTCGCCATGGCGATGCTGGTCAGCTACTCGACCGCGTTCGGCGACCCGACGCCGAACCACATCCACCTCGCGGTGACCGGCGACGCCGACACGATCGTCGCGCTCGAACAGCAGGGGTCGCTGGAGCTCACCGTGGTGTCGTCCGCCGAGGAGGCCCGGGCCGCCGTGCTCGACCGTGACGTGGACGGCGCTGTCGTCCTGCCCGCACCGGGTACCGGCGGCACGGTCTCCACCTACACCGCCAGCGGCGGAGGCCGCGCCGTCGCCCAGGCGGTCTCCGGCATCGGCGCCTCGATCGCGGCGAAGGCGCAGTCCACGAACCAGACCACCGACCTCGCCCCTCTGCCGGAGGAGGACCCGGTCGGATCGATCGAGTTCTACGCGATCCTCTTCGCGGGGTTGGGCGCGGCTCTCGGCGCGACGGTGTTCGGGCGCATCCTCGGCACGGTCGACACGGCGCCGAAGTTCGTCGAGCGCAGTGTCGTCCTCGTCATCTACTCCGGCCTGCTCGCCGGCCTGATCACGCTCTGGATCGACTCCGCGCTGGATGCCGTGACCGTCGGCCCATGGGGCGTGTTCGGGGTCCTCTGGCTGACGGGAGTCGCGATCGGAGGAGCGGTGACGGGAGTCGCGGCCCTCGGCGGCACCATCGCCGCGCTGGCCATGACGCTGGCCCTGGTGATCTTGGGCAACACGTCCTCCGGTGGGCCGCTCGGGATCCACGTCCTCAACGACTTCTTCCAGACCCTCTACTACGTCTTCCCCCAGGGGGACGCGCTCGACCTCCTGCGGTCGGTCCAGTACTTCGACGGCGCGGCCGTGACCGCTCCGATCATCCGGCTGGGGATCTGGGCGGTCGCGGGCATCTTGCTGACCCTGACGGCCATGCTCATCCGCACCCGTCGGGAAGCCGCGGCCCGCGCGATGGAGGCGCGGCGTCCCGAGCCGGGGACCCGCGCGGCGGCCGCGCCCTCGCCCGCCCACGCCCCGCACGCCGCCGTCACCACCAGCTCGGAATACCTTCCGCTCACGCCGTCACCCTGACCGCGACGCGATCAGCAGCACGGTTCCACCTGACCGGCGGCCATCACGACGATGACCCGCACCACACGCACGTGACATCCACCAACGCAATCGGAGGTTCTTGACATGCCAGGAAAGATCGACGTCCACCAGCACCTGCTCCCGCCCCTCTACTTCGAGGCGCTGAAGGCGGCAGGAGAACGGGCCATGGGGAGCGGGGCCGGGTCGGCCGGGGGCGCCCCAGCCGTGTCGGGCGGGTCCGCGCAGTGGAATCCGTGGGCGCCGAACGGCGACACGGGACCGCGACAGGGTCCGCGCACGATCGGCGGCTGGCAGATGCCGGAATGGGACCCCGACGCGGCCATCGCGATGATGGACGAGGCCGGAATCCAGACCGGGATCCTGTCGATGAGCGCACCCGGTGTCCACTTCGGTGACGATGCGGCCGCCCGCGCGCTCGCGCGCGAGCTGAACGACTACCAGGCTGAGCTGGTCCGATCACGGCCGGACCGGTTCGGGCACTTCGCCGTGCTGCCGCTGCCGGACTTCGACGGCGCGGTCGCCGAGGCCGTCCGGGCGCTCGACGAGCTCCACGCCGACGGTGTGCTCCTGCTGTCGAACGCGAACGGGCGCTACCTCGGCGATCCCGCCTACGAGCCGCTGTGGGTGGAGCTCGCGGCGCGCTCGGCCGTGGTCTTCGTGCACCCCACGTCGCCGCCGATCGCCCAGCTGCCGGGGATGCCGACGGCGCTGCTGGACTTCCCGTTCGACACCACGCGCACCGCCGTGGACCTCGTCGCCCACGGCGTGTTCGACCGGCACCCGGACCTGCGCGTGATCCTCTCGCACGCGGGCGGGTTCCTGCCCTACGCCGCCAGCCGCTTCAGCGCCGCCGCGATGTTCAACCCCGGCACCACGCCGGAGAGCATCCAGGCGGGACTGCGCAAGTTCTACTTCGACACCGCGTTGTCCGCGTCGCCCACGTCCCTGCCGTCGCTCCTCGCGTTCGCGGAGCCGGGTCACATCCTCTACGGGAGCGACTTCCCGTACGCCGACCCGGAATGGAGCGCGCGCTTCGACCACGAGCTGGACATCTATGACGGCCCCGGGGCGGAGCGGCTCGGCGAGGTCGACCGCTCCGCCGCCGAAGCGCTGTTCCCGCGCCTCGCGGGATAGCGCAGCGGCCGCTCCGGATCGCAGGCGCAGCGATGGTCGTGCGATAGGTGGCACGGGTCCATGTGACGGTCGGATGAGCTCCTGACGCGCCTCAGTCGGACTGGATGCGTCGCAGGATCCATCGCGCGAGACGTGACGCGGGTCCGACCCGCGCTGCTCTCCGGGAGCGGCGCATTCGTCGCCGACGCGCTACGGCGCCGCCTCCACGTGGGTGAAGACGGCGCCGTGGGGGTGCCTAGTCGTCGGATCCGCAGTGGACGCGCGGGGGCCACTCGAAGGTCGGGGTCCCGGAGTAGCACGGGTCGGGACGGACCTGAGGGTGGTGGTGCCGGACGCCGTCGGTCTCGAGCCCGCGGGTCGAGGCCTGCGCCGACATGGGCGTGAGGACCATGGCCGCGCTCATGGCGCCGAGGAGGAGGAGGGCTCGTGTCGCCGTGACGCGGGATGTGCGGTTCATCATGTGTGTCCCGTTCTGTTCTGTGCGCTGCATGCTCTGAGGGGAGTCGCGCGTTCCTCGCCGAGAGCGCCGGAGCCGGCGCCGCACACGGTAGGACCCGGGGCAGAGGACACGAGTGGGCTGTCCACATCACGGGTAGTCGGCTGGGCGTTGGACTCGACGTGCAGACCGTCTCGAGTCGACGCCCGCTGGCTGCTGGCTGCTGGCTGCGGGCGTGGCGCACGCCGGCTTCCGACGCGGCAGGCCAGGCCGCGCCCGGCCAGGCCGACCCGACGGATCCTGACCACCGGCTCCTGCTCCTCACGGTCGACGGCATCGCGGCGGGGCTGCAGAACACGAGGTGATCCGCGCTCGTACGAACGCGGCGGCGGCCAGTCCCTCGCGGGGCCGGCCGCCGTCGTGCGTCGGGGAACGGGGGGCGCCCTACGCCGCCCCGACCTCCCGGCGGATCGCCGCGGCGAAGCGGTCGATGTCGTCCTCGGTGGTGTCGAAGGAGCACATCCAGCGCACCTCGCGGCGGGCCGGGTCCCAGTCGTAGAAGCGGAACTCGGAGCGGAGGCGGTCCGCGACGCCCTCGGGGAGGATCGCGAACAGGCCGTTCGCCTGCGTCTCCTGCGTGAACTCGACGCCGTCCACGCCGTCGAGCGCGGAGCGGAGGCGCGCCGCCATGCCGTTCGCGTGGCGGGCGGAGCGGAGGTAGAGCGGCACGCCGTCGACCTCGGATCCGAGGAGCGCCAGCAGCTGCGCGCTCACGAACCGCATCTTCGACGCGAGCTGCATGTTGAGCTTGCGGAGGTAGGTGAGGCCCTCGGACGCCTCGGGGTCGAGCACCACGATCGCCTCGCCGTAGAGCAGGCCGTTCTTCGTGCCGCCGAAGCTGACGACGTCGACGCCCGCATCCGAGGTGAAGGCGCGGAAAGGCGCGTCCAGCGTGGCGGCCGCGTTGGAGAGACGCGCGCCGTCCATGTGCAGGCGCATGCCGCGCTCGTGCGCGTGGTCGGCGATCGCCCGCACCTCGGCCGGCGTGTAGACGGTGCCGAGCTCGGTGGTCTGCGTGATGCTCACGGCCAGCGGCTGCGCGCGGTGCTCGTCGCCCCAGCCCCACGCCTCGCGGTCGATGAGCTCGGGCGTGAGCTTGCCGTCCTCGGTGGGCACCTGCAGCAGCTTGATGCCGGCGACGCGCTCGGGGGCGCCGCCCTCGTCGGTGTTGATGTGCGCGGTGGTGGCGCAGATCACGGCGCCCCAGCGCGGCAGCATCGAGAGGAGGCCCGTGACGTTCGCGCCCGTGCCGTTGAAGACGGGGAACGCCTCGGCGCCGCGGCCGAAGTGCTCGCCGACGACCTCCTGCAGGCGGGCCGTGTAGGCGTCGCCGCCGTACGCGACCTGGTGCCCGCCGTTCGCGGCGGCGATGGCCTCGAGCACCTCGGGGTGGATCCCGGAGTAGTTGTCGGAGGCGAACCCGCGGGCGGCGGTGTCGTGGAGGCGGAGAGGGGAGACGGGGGAGGTGGCGTCGGTCACCTGTCCATCCTCGCCTACGGGCCGTCCCGCCCGTGCGCGTCCGCCTAGCCTTCGACCATGCGATCCCGGCTCCTCCACGCCCGCGAGTCCTTCTGGCTCCTGCCCGCGCTGCTCGGCCTCGGCGCCGTGCTCCTCGCGCTCGGTCTCGTGGAGGTCGACCGCCTGCTCGTCGCCCACGGGATCGACGACATCCCGCTCGTGGAGGACCTCTCGGCGACCGGCGGCCGGGCGATCCTGTCGGCCATCGGCGGCACGATGCTCGGCGTCGCGGCGACCTCGTTCTCGATCACGATCTCGGTGCTCGCGACCACGTCCTCGGCGTACGGCCCGCGCCTGGTGCGCAACTTCATGGCCGACCGCGGCAACCAGGTCGTGCTGGCGGTGCTCACCTCCACGTTCCTGTACGCGCTCATCGTGCTGCGCTCCATCCACACCGAGGAGGACGGCGCGGTCGGCTTCGTGCCGGTGCTCGCCGTGAGCGCCGCCGTGCTGCTCGCCGTGGCGGACGTCGCGGTGCTCGTCTACTTCATCCACCACATCGCGATGTCGGTGCAGGTGACGACGCTGCAGACGCGCGTGCTCGCCGACCTCGAGCGCGTGATCGACGAGACGCGGCCGGCCCGGGGCGACGGAGCGGATGCCGCCCCGACGGACGGGACGCGTGAGGCGGCGCCCGATGGCCCGGTGAGGGTCGTCCGCGCGACGTCCTCCGGATACGTCGCCGGCGTCGACCTCGCGGCGCTCGTGGCGGACGCTGCCCGGCACGGCGCGCGGCACCGGGTGGTCGCGCCGCCGGGGACGCACGTCGTGGACGGGGACCCGCTCGTCGAGGTCGTCGGCGGCGACGACCGCGACGGGACTGGCGACGCGCTCGACGCCGTGGCCCGGACGGCGTTCGACCTGCAGCCGGCGCGCACCCCGCACCAGGACATCGACTACGCCGTGCAGCAGATGGTGGAGATCGGCGTGCGCGGCCTCGCCTCCGGCACGAACGACCCGTACACGGCGGTCGGCGCGCTCGACGCCCTGTCCGGCGCGCTCCGCACGCTGTGCCTGCGGCCGACGCCCGAGGTCGACGTGCGGCGCGACGCGGACGGGGCGCCGCGCGTGGAGATCCGCTGGCCGAGGCCCGCCGAGCTCGTGTCGGAGGCGTTCCTCGCGATCCGCGCCTACGGCGTGGGGCAGGTGCTCGTGATGCGCGCGACGCTGCGGCTGGCCGATCGCCTGGCCGCGGTCGCCGACGACGAGGTGCGCGCGACCCTGCAGCGCGAGGTGCGGGCGCTCGCGGATTCCTACGAGCGGACGGACCCGGAGCCGGTGGATGCGGATCCGCTGCGGGGGCGGCTCGCCGAGCTCGAGGCGCGCCTGGCGGTCGCGCGCGGCTGACCAGCGCCGGAGCGCCGTGCTGCATCCGTCCGCTACGCCGGGAACCCGTGCAGCGCCACGTGCTGGAGCAGGATCACCGTCTTGCCGTCGGCGATGCGGCCGTCGGCGACCATCGCGAGCGCCTCGTCGAGCGTGACCTCGATCCGCTCGATGTCCTCGCCCTCCTCGGCCACGCCGCCGCCCGCGCCCACGACGTCAGCCGGCGTGTACGACGCGAGGTAGTGGTGCACGCGCTCGGTCACGGATCCGGGGCTCATGAAGAGGTCGAACAGGTGCGTGAGCGCGACGATCTCGACGCCGAGCTCCTCGCGGGCCTCGCGGCGGATCGCGTCATCCGGCGAGTCCTCGTCGAGGAGCCCGGCCGCGGCCTCGACGAGCACGCCGTCGGGGTGGCCGTTGACGTAGGCGGGGTAGCGGAACTGGCGGGTGAGGAGGATCCGGTGCGTGTCGGCCGCGTAGAGGAGCACGGTCGCGCCATCGCCCCGGTCGTACGTCTCGCGCTGCTGCTCCTGCCAGGATCCGTCGCGCAGCCGGAGATCGAGCGTCGTCCGGCGGAGCACGTGCCATCCGTCGGAGGTGACCTCGACGCGCTTCACGACCACGTCGGGGTTGCGGTCGAGGTCCGTCCCGCGGAGGTGGAGGCCGGTGCGGCCCCGGGAGTCGGGGGCGGTCTCACCGGGGCGCGTCATGGTGCCATCCTCGCGGGGCGCGAGGCGGCGGCGCGTCCGCCCGACGGCGGATCCGCGCGGCGGACGGGATGGATCAGGCGCGGCCCTGCAGGATCAGGTTCCAGTACACCCACGGGAGCACGTAGCGGTCGGCGAGGAACGTGATGCGGCGCTCCTTGGCGAGGCCCTTCCATCCCGGGATCGTGGGCTTCGGGCGGTAGCGGTCGTCGAACTCGGCGAACACCACGGTCGAGCGGGAGACGACGAACGGGCACACCGAGTAGCCGTCGTACGTCTGCGGCAGCGGCTTCCCCTTCCGGGCGGCGACGAGGTTCTTGGCGACCGCGGTGGTCTGGTTGCGGAGCGCGCCGCCGGACTTCGAGTTGGTGGTCGCGGCCGCGTCGCCGAGCGCCCACACGTCGGGGAAGCGCGGGTGGCGGAGGGTCAGCGGATCCACCTCGACGAAGCCGCCCGCGTCGCCGGGGGCGGCGAGGCCGGTGTCCGCGAGCCAGTCGGGCGCGGACTGCGGCGGGACCGCGTGCAGCACGTCGTAGGGGAGCGTCTCGCGATCCGCGTCGTCGAGGCCCTGCTGCGCCGCGTGGTCGGGCCCGAGGAGCGCGCGGGAGCGGTCGATGCCGGCGATCTCGACGGTGCGGGCGACGGGATCCACCGCAACGAGCTCGCGCCCGTACCGCACCTCGATGCCGTACTCGGCGACCTTGCGCTCGAGCTCCGCGTCGATGAGCGGCATGCCGAACATCGTGGGCGTCGGGACGACGAGCACCACGCGGATGTCGTCGAGCACGCCGATGGCCCGCCAGTGGTCGCACGCGAGGTACATGGGCTTCTGCGCCGCCCCCGAGCACGTGCCGGGGCCGTCGGGCTGCGTGAAGACGACCGTGCCGGAGCGCACGTCGCGCAGCACCTGCGAGGCCTTGCGTGCGTAGTGGTGCTCGTAGTTGGAGATGCCGACGGGCGAGTCCATCGCCTCGGCGAGGCCGGGCACGCGGTCCCAGTCCTTCTGGATGCCGGGGCACACGATGAGGTCGCCGTAGGAGACGCGCGTGCCGGATTCGAGCGCGACGGTCTTCGCGACCGGGTCGATGCCGGCGGCGCGGTCCCGGATCCACGTGACGCCCCTCGGCGTGACGGATCCCTGCGGCCGGGTGGCCCGCGACGCCCGCGCGGTGCCGCCCGCCACGTGCGAGAACATCGGCTGGTAGTAGTGCGTGTCGCGCGGCTCGATGACCGCGACGTCGTCGACGCCGTACCGCCGGAGCCGGCCCGCGACCGAGAGGCCGGCGTTCCCCCCGCCGATGACGAGGACGTCGTGGTGCGGGGTCGTGCCGGGGGCATCGGTCATGGGCTCAACCTAGGCCGGGTGCGCGGCATGCGTCCGGCTGCCCGGTGACGCGCGCCGCGGGAACCGCGCCCTGGCCGGGCTCGTGCCCTGGCCGGTCTCGCGCCCTGGCCGGGCTCGCCCCTGGCCGGGCTCGTGCCCTGGCCGGTAAGCGCACGCCGGACGCCGCCAGGTGGCCGCCCAGCGAAGCCGGGCCGCTCCCGCCTGAAGGAACGCTGGACGTCCGGGACGAGCGGGGCGCCTCCGCCGTCTCCTTGACGTGCCGGGCATCCAGCCGGCACCGCGCTCCCGCACCGGGAGCGCGCCGATGAGCATCAGGAGCAGCACATGACCGACGTCACCCCCGCCACCGCATCCAGCCGCGCCGCCGCGAAGCACACGCCCGCCGACTCCGCCTCCGGCAAGAACACGATCGCCGACGGCGTCGTCGAGAAGGTCGCCGGCATCGCGGCCCGCCAGGTCCCCGGCGTGCACGACCTCGGCAACGGCGCGGCCCGTGCCGTCGGCGCGATCCGCAACGTCATCGGCCAGCAGGACCGCGGCCAGGGCATCTCCGTCGAGGTCGGCGAGAAGCAGGTCGCCGCGGACATCGTCGTCGTCGCCGAGTACCCCGTCGCGCTGCAGGACCTCGCCGACCGGATCCGCGAGTCCGTCACCGACGCCATCTCGCAGGTCGTCGGCATGGACGTCACCGAGGTGAACGTCACCGTCTCCGACGTGCACATCCCGTCGGACGACAAGGACGACGACGACTCCAAGAGCCGCGTCCAGTAGCACCGCCCGCTGACGGGACCGGGCTCGCCCGGTCCCGTCGCCGCGTGCGGGCCGCACCCGAGGCGGCCCGCCCCACCCGCACCGCACGCAGAACGCAGCACGAGGCGCCCAGCACCGAGCACGCAGCACCCTCCGGAGCATCCCCCCCCGCACCGACGGGAGCGCCATCCGACGCTCCCACCGCGCATCCACGCACGATCCACGCTCCAGACAGAGGACACGAACCGATGAGCAAGTCCACCGCCACGACGAAGGCACCCCGCGACACCCCGGCCCAGGGCCGCGGCCAGAAGGCCGCATCCGCCGGCGACCGCCCGTCCACCGCCGCCCGCTGGGGCGCCGAGGCGTTCGGCACGTTCCTCCTCGTGTTCGGCGGCGTCGGCACCGCGCTCTACGCGTCCGCGTTCCCGGACGACGGCAACGCCACGGGCGTCGGGTTCCTCGGCGTCGCGCTCGCGTTCGGCCTCACGGTCATGGCGGGCGTCGCCGCGGTCGGCGGCATCTCCGGCGGCCACTTCAACCCCGCCGTCAGCGTCGGACTCGCGTTCGCGGGCCGCATCGGCTGGCGCGAGGTGCCCGGCTACGTGGTCGCGCAGCTCGTCGGCGGGATCCTCGGATCCAGCGCCCTCGCGCTCATCGCCGCCAACGGTCCCGCCGGCTACCTCGCGTCGAAGCAGGACGCGGGCTTCGCGTCCAACGGCTTCGGCGACGCATCGCCCGGCGGCTTCGGCCTCGGGGCCGTGCTGCTCGTCGAGGTGATCCTCACCGCCGTCTTCGTGACCGTGATCCTCGCCGTCACCGGCCAGAAGGCCTACGCGGCCGTCGCGCCCATCGTCATCGGGCTCACGCTCACCCTGATCCACCTCATCAGCATCCCGGTCAGCAACACGTCCGTGAACCCGGCCCGCTCCATCGCGGCCGCGATCTACGGCGGGCCCGTCGCGCTCGGCCAGGTGTGGGCGTTCATCGTCGCGCCGCTGGTCGGCGCCGCGATCGCCGGGCTCGCGCACCGCGCGCTGACCCGCGCCGCCGACATCCCGGCCTGATCCGCCCCCGCCCTGCCGCCGCGTCCCGACGGGCGCGGCAGCGGGGCACCTGACCCCATCCCGCACCGCACAGCACGACCGAAGGAGCACCGCCGTGAACGACGCCGCACCCGCCATCCGTCCCATCGACCTGACCGGCATCGACGCCGCGCACCCGGAGGGGGAGACGACCGCGCACCGCGTGGGCGTCGCCGCGGCCGAGACCGCCGCGGGCGTCACGGGCGTCCACCACCTCGGCGGCACGGCCGCGCGGGCGCTCGACGCGGCGTCCCGGGCGATCCGCGGCACGAGCACCGGCCCCGGCGTCACCGTCTCCGAGGAGGCCGGCGGCACCGTGATCGACATCGACCTCGTGGTCGAGTACCCGACGCCCGTGCAGGACGTCGTGGACGAGACGCGAGAGCAGGTGGCCCGCGCCGCCCGGCAGATCGCGGCAGGCTCCGTGCGCGTGAACATCCGCGTGACCGACGTGCACGGCCCGTTCGACGACGAGCAGTCGCCCGCGGGCGCCGCGCTCGAGAAGGCGAAGGACGCCGGATCCGACGCGCTCGAGAAGGCCAAGGACGCCGGATCGGACGCGCTGGACAAGGCGAGGGCGGCCGGATCCGAGGGGCTCGAGAAGGCGAAGGCCGCCGGGTCCGAGGCGGCCGACCGTGCCCGCGAGGCCGGCGACCGGATCCAGGACGCGTCCGCCGACGCCGCCGACCGCGCGCAGGACGCCGGGTCGCGCGCCGCCGACGCCGCGAAGGAGATCGGCGCGGAGGCCGCCGACCGCGCGAAGGCCGCGGGCGCCGTGCTCGCCGACTCCGCGAAGGCGGACGTCGAGGAGACTCGGGATGCGGCCGAGGAGCGCGACGAGCGCGCGTCCGCTGACTCCGCTGACGACGCGGCCGACGCTGCCGACTTCGACACCTACGCGACGCATGCCGGATCCGCCCCCGAGGTCACCGTGATCGTCGACGGGCACGGCGACGGCACCACGCGCGTGGAGGTCGACGGCCCCGCCACGGTGGAGGTCCAGGGCGACCGCGTCGAGGTCGACGGAGCCGCCGCGCCCCGCACCGACGACGAGGCCGCCGACCGCTCCTAGCGGTCGGCGGGCCGCCCCGCGCCGCTACCGACCGATGCCCGCGAGGGAGCCGACGGTCTTGCCCGCGGGATCCCCGATGATGCAGTCCACGGTGCGGTCGCCCGTGCTCCAGCTGTCCTTCGTCGGCTTGTACCCCTGGTAGTCGTAGATCGAGTCCTGGTAGTCGAAGCCCACGAAGGGCCCGAACGCCGAGCCGCACAGGTCGTCGGCCTGCGCGTCCACCGCGTCGTCGCCGGGGAAGTCGTCGCCCGTCAGTGTGGGCGCCGCGTACACCTCGAAGTCGTGCGGCTCGGAGCACGGCACCGTGCTCACGTCGCCCACCTGTCGGTCTCGCGTGTCGTCGTCGCTCGCGGGGTGCGCATCGGCAGCGTCCTGCTCGTCCACGGCGGCCGACGCCGCGTCGTCGAGGCAGTCGCCCTGGCGCAGCGTGAAGACGTCGGTCGTGCCCCCGGCCGTGATGGATCCGTCGTCGTCGCGCGTCTCGGCGTGCGGCACGAGGTCGGCCAGCTGCTGCAGCGAGCACCCGCTGAGCGCGGCGGCGAGGAGGACGGCCGCGAACGCGGAGGGCAGGATGCGGCGGGCGGCGACGGCCATGGGGGTCCTCGGGTTCGGCGAGCGGATCGCGCTCACCGTAGCGTCGCTGCTCGCCTGCGCGCACGAGTTCCGCGCCGGGGACCGGCGCGGCGGATCCGCGGCGTCAGTCGAACCGCGCGCCGCCCGGCCGCGACCGCCCCGCGGTCATGACCACGTAGACGATCAGCCCGAGGACCGGGATGAAGGTGATGAACGTCCACGTGCCGCTGCGGTCGACGTCGTGCAGCCGCCGCCAGGAGACGGCCAGCGACGGGATGAAGACGGCCAGCTGCAGCACGGCGAGCACGGCGCTCCAGGAGTCGACGATGGTCAGCTCGTGGAGGAATCCGAGGCCCCCGAGCGGCTCCCGGCGGTCGGCGTTCACGCTGCTCAGGGTCTGGAGGGCGGAGGTGCCGACGACGCTCGTGAGGATCCACCACCAGAACTCGCTCCGGCTGGCGCGCCCGCGGAACGTCGCGTACTTGAGGAAGAACCTCCGCATCGCCTCCTGCCAGGACGCGCCGTACAGCGGCAGCTCGAGGTGCGTGCGGGATCCGGGCGGCGTCGCGTCGGTCATGCGTCGACCGTACGCGGGCCCGGCCGCATCCGCGGGGGAGCGGATGCGGCCGGGCGGTCGAGGGGGCAGGGTCGGGGCGGGATCACACCACCGTGAGCCCCAGCACCGCGAGCGCCCCGAAGGCGACGCCCCAGACGGCGATGGCGATCGTCTCCCAGATCAGCACCGCCCGCGGGCGCGCCCCGAAGGAGACCATCGCCGCCGATGTGAAGTGCGTCGGCACCAGGAGCGGGCCGAGGAGGCTGACGCCCGGCACGCCGTAGCGGTCGAACGTGCGGCGGATCTTGGCACGCCTCGGCGTCTCCTCCTTCGTGCTGTCGCGCGTGATCCGGTTGCGCGTGCGCGACGCGACCAGCACGATCAGCGCGACGATCGCGATGTTGCCCACGACGGCCGCGAGCACCGCGACCGCCACGTGCTGGCCGCTGATCACGCCGACCACGGCCGCGAACTCGACCTCGAGGAACGGGATCATCGCGGTGACCATGACCCCGAACCAGCGGAGCAGCTCCGGCAGCCCGTTCGTGAAGTCCTGCAGCGCGTCGATCATGCCTTCAGCGCCTCTCGCAGCTTCACGCGGGATCCGGTGCGGAGCAGCGAGTTGCTGTAGATGCGGGATCCGAGCGCCACCACCACGGCGGTCGTCGCGATGAGCACGGCGAGCGACACGAGCGGCTCCCACCACTGGGCCTCGCCGAGGAACAGCCGCATCGGCATCCCGACCGGGGCCGAGAACGGCACGTACGACATGATCGCCATCACCACGGGGTTGTCGTTGAAGAAGATGACCGCGAAGTACGGGATCATCACGAGGTACGTGACCGGGGCCGTGACGGCTCCCACGTCCTCCTGGCGGGAGACGAGCGAGGCCGCGGCGGCGAAGAGCGACGCGAGCAGCACGAACCCGAACAGGAAGAACACGACGAACCAGATCACCGCGGGGCCGACGATCGCGAGGAGCGCGGTCTGCTCGGTCACGAGGAGTCCGACGCCCGTCATCAGGGCGATGAGCGCGATCTGCGTGAACGCCAGGATGCTGTTGCCGAGCACCTTGCCGGCGAGCAGCGCCCGCACGGGGATGGTCGACATGAGCAGCTCGACCACGCGGGTCTGCTTCTCCTCGACCACGCTCTGGGCGATGATCTGCCCGAACGTCAGGGCCGAGATGAAGAACACGAGGCCGAACGCGATCGCCACGATGTAGGCGATGGCGGGGTTCGTGGTCGGCTCCTCCAGGAGCTCGACGCGCGGGGTGTCCGTGAGCGCGCTCACGACGCCGTCGGGTGCGGAGGTGTCGCCGATCACGAGCACGGCGCCGTCGGAGTCGGCCTGCGTGTCGGGGACGACCGCCGCCTCCACGTCGCCGTCGCGGACCATCGCCTGCGCGTCCTCGACGCTGTCGGCGGGCACGCCCTCGAGCGATTCGGCGGAGGAGACGGCCTGCTGGGCGGAGCCGACCACGGCCACGCGCGTGGGGTCGCCGCTGCCGCCGAGGCCGCCGTTCGCGGTGAGGAAGCCGCTGACGATGATGGAGGCGAGGATCCCGACGAGCAGGATCCCCGTGCTGATGAGGAACGACTTGCTGCGCAGGCGCATGCGCACCTCGCGGCCCGTCACGAGCATCGTGGACTGGGCGAACGTCGGGGCCGTGCCCCGTCGGGTGGTGCTGGTGGTGCTCACTGGACGACCTCCTGGAAGATCTCGCTGAGGGTGGGGCGGCGACGGGTGAAGCCCGTGACGGATCCGCGGGAGACGGCCTCGGCGAGCACGCGCTGGCGCGCCTCGTCGTCGGCCTCGAAGAGCACGTAGCCGCCGTCGAACTCGACGACCTCGACGCCGGGCACGTCGCGCACCCAGCCGCCGTCGCCGTCGATCTGCAGCTCCGTGAGGGGGCGGCTGTGCTGGTCGCGCAGCTCCTCGCGGTCGCCCGATGCGCGGATCCGGCCCTCGGCGATGACGACGACGTCGTCGCAGAGGCGCTCCACGATGTCGAGCTGGTGCGAGGAGAAGAGCACGGGCACGCCCTGCGCGGCCCGCTCGGTGAGGACGCCGAGCACGGTCTCGACGGCGATCGGGTCGAGGCCCGAGAACGGCTCGTCGAGCACGAGCACCTCGGGGTCGTGCACGAGGCTCGCGGCGATCTGCGCCCGCTGCTGGTTGCCGAGCGACAGCGACTCGATGGGGTCGTTGCGGCGCTCGCCGAGGCTGAGCCGCTCGAGCAGCCGCTCGGTGTTGGTGGTCGCGTCGGCGGCGCTCATGCCGTGCAGACGGCCGAGGTAGACGATCTGCTCCTGCAGCTTCATCTTCGGGTAGAGGCCGCGCTCCTCGGGCATGTAGCCGAAGGTGCGGCGGCTCGAGGTGCCGAGGTCGCTCCCGTTCAGCGAGACCGTGCCGGAGTCGGCGGTGAGCACGCCGAGCATGATCCGCATGGTGGTGGTCTTGCCGGCGCCATTGCCGCCGACGAAGCCGGTCAGCCTCCCCGGCCGCACGGTGAAGGACACGTCGTCGAGGACCTTGCGGTCCCCGAACGATCGCGTGACGTTCTGGACTTCGAGCACGAATGGCCTCCTCGATGGGCGTGGGTGATCCGTGGTGCTCACGCTAGGTGCGGGGGTGCGCGGGGGAGTCCGCCATGAGGGGGAACCGGGTGGGGGATGGGGGCGTGCGCCGCGGCGACGGGGCGCGGACGGGGGCGCGGGCGCGGCGGATGGGGGCGCGGCCGGCGGTGATCCGCGGCCCGGTTCCTCCTAGGGTCGGGGCATGCGCTTCCCCACCCTCGTCCAGGCCGTCGCCGACGGAGCCTCCGCGGCGGGATGCGTGCTCTTCTCGCTCATCGTCACGGGCATCGGCACCGCGCCGCTCGCGATCGGCGGGCTCGCGCTGCTGGGCCTGTCGGCGATCGTGCGCATCGTCGCGATCGTGTGGGCGCGGCGCCGGCTCACGCTCGTCGGCCGGGGTCGCGGTGCTCGCGGCGCGTGGCGCCGGTGGATCCACGCCCTCTGGATCGTGCAGTGCCTCGCCTTCGTCGCGGGGCTGGTGCTCGCGCACTCGTCCGTCGGGGCGGTCGCGACCTCGGCGATCGTCGGCGTCGTCGTGGGCGTCACCTCGGTCGCGCTCGCGGGAGGGGCCGCCCGTCGCGCCGGGCGCGGATCCGGCGTCGACAGCGGCACGGGCTTCGTCGACTCCGCGGCCATCACCGCCTACGCGTAGGCGCTCGCTGCCGGACCCGTGACGCCCGGCCGCACCGCGAACAGCATGCCCGCGCGCGGATGGCGGGCCGAGTCCTCGGGCGAGTAGCCCTCCTGCGAGGTCGTGATCAGGAGGATGTCGCGGTCGGGGCCGACGAACGCGCAGCTCGAGACCTGGGGCGCGTCGACCCGCACGGATCCCACGTGCTCGCCGGTCGGGGAGTATCGGCGCACCTCGCTCCCGCCCCACAGCGCGACCCACAGGAACCCCTCGTCGTCGACGCACATGCCGTCGGGGTGGCCGTCGGCGGGGTCGATCTCGACCACCACCTCGGGATCCGCCAGCCCCGGCCGGCCGCTGCCGTCGTCGTCGGTGACCCGGAAGCGGCGCACCTGCTGCGTGGTCGTGTCGATGTACAGCATCTCGGAGCCGTCGGCGGAGAACGCGGTGCCGTTGGAGATGGTGACGCCCTCGAGGACCGTGATCGCACGGCCGCGGTCGAGGAGGTAGAGCGCGCCGGCGCCGTGCGTCTTGTCGAAGGCCATGGATCCCGCCCAGAGCCGGCCGCGCGGGTCCACCTCGCCGTCGTTCATGCGGCGCCGGACGCCGTCGGCCGGCAGCACGTCGACCATCGGGATCAGCTCGCCCTCCGCCGTGAGGCGGACGAAGCCGTCGCGCGCGGCGAGCACGTGGCCGCCGTCCGCGTGCCGGACGACCGCGCCGACGGGCCCGCCGACGTGCGTCTCGCGCACCGGCCCCACCGCGAGCGTGACGGGATCGAACGTGGCCTCGCGCACGATGCCGACGTACTGGTCGGCCCAGAGGAGGGTGCCGCGCGCGGTGTCCCACAGCGGCGCCTCGGCGTGCTCGGAACGGACGGTCGCGAGCGGCACGGCGTCCCAGACGGCGACGCTCATCGCGCGCCGTCCCGCGGCCCGCGCTCCGGCGCGCCCTCGCCCTCGTAGGCGCGCTGCGGCATCTGCGTCGCGAGCTTGCCGCCGCTGACGTCGACGAGCGTGCCCGTGATGTACCCGGCGCGGTCGCTCGCGAGGAACACGAGGAGGTCGGCCACGTCGTCGGGCCGCTCCCATCGGCGGATGCTGAGGGTGTCGAGCAGCCGGTCCTGCGCGGGCTCCGGCATCTCGGCGAAGCCGTTCATGGCGGTGGGGATCATGCCGGGCGCGTACGCGTTCACGGTGATGCCCCACGGCCCGAGCTCGCTCGCGAGGACGCGCGTGAACTGCACGACGGCCGCCTTCGACGCGCCGTACGCGGCCGCCCCGACGCTCGGGATGACGGCCGCGAACGACGCCGCGTTGATGATGCGCCCACCTCCCGCCGCCTTCATGGCCGGGATGACGGCCTGCGAGAGCAGGAACACCCCGCCCACGTTCACGTCGAACGCGGCCTGGAAGCGCGCGGGCTCGAGCGTCTCGACGGACCCCTCCACGTTGATGCCCGCGTTGTTCACGAGCACGTCGACCCGGCCGGCAGCCTCGACCACCTGCGCGATCGCCGCCTGCACGGATGCCTGGTCGGTGACGTCGGCGACGATCGCGGTGATCCCCTCCGGCAGCGCGTCGCGGAAGCGGAGGTCGAGCCCGAAGACCCGGCACCCCTCCTCCAGGAAGCGCTCGGCGATGGCGCGGCCGATGCCCTGGGCGGCACCGGAGACGACGACGACCCTGTCGTTGAGGTCGATGAGCATGCGAGTTCCCCACAGTCCTAATAGCGTTTCCCTCAACGTAGGGGAGACCGCCATGTCCGGAGCACGGACGCACGACCAGCACCACGACCACGACGACGACGCGCCTGGGGAGGGATCGGCGAGCCCGCGGACGCTGTGGATCAGCGGCGCGGGATCCGGCGTCGGCCGGGCCACCGCGGTGGCCGCGGCCCGCGACGGCTGGCGCCTCGTGCTCTCGGGGCGCCGCCGGGAGGCGCTCGAGGAGACGCGCGCGCTCGTCGACGACCTCGGATCCACCGCGGTCGTCGCCCCGCTCGACGTGACCGACGACGCCGCGCTCGACGCCGTGGTCGCGGGCCTCGACCGCCTCGACGGGATAGTCGTCGCGGCCGGCCTCAACGCCCCGCGGCGCTCGTGGGCCGAGCAGGAGATCGCCGACTTCGACCGCATCGTCGCGACCAACCTCACCGGACCCGCGCACCAGGTCGCCGCCGCGCTCCCGTTGCTGCGCGCATCCGGCGGCACGGTCGTGCTCGTCTCCTCGTACGCGGCGTGGACGCACTCGCCGGGCGCGGGCGTCGCCTACAGCGCCTCGAAGACGGCGCTCGGGACCCTGGTGCGCGACCTCAACGCGCAGGAGGCGGGCAGGGGGATCCGCGCCACGCATCTCTGCCCCGGCACGATCGACAGCGACTTCCTCGCGCTCCGGCCGACCGTCCCCGACGCCGCGGAGCGCGCCGCGATGCTCACGCCGGACGACGTGGCGCGCGCCGCGATGTTCGTGCTCGCCTCGCCGCCGCACGTGCGGATCGACGAGCTGGTGCTGTCCCCGATGTCGCAGCGCGGCGGGTTCTAGCCCGGCCCGACCTGCGAGGGGCGGTGGCGGTCAGTCGCCGCCGCCGCCGCCACCATCTCCGCCACCGCTGTCGCCTCCGCCGCCGTGGCCACCGCCGTCACCGCTGTGCCCGCCGTCACCATGACCACCGCTGTGCCCGTCGGACATGTGCCCGCTCCACGCGTCGCCGGCGACGTACATCCCGTCGCCGTCGCCGCCCCTGCGTGACCCGCCCCGGCCGGATCTGCGGCCGCCGATCCCGCGGCGCCGAGCGCGTCGTCCGTCGACGGCGCCGAACACGCAGACGAAGATGGTGAAGAGGACGAGGCCGATCGCGTACGTGGAGCCATCCATGGCCACACCCTACGGGCGACCCGGCAGCGGGAGCAGGGCCGGGCGCGGATCCGCCGCCACGCTCAGCTCGCGCCCGGCACCACGATCCCACGCTCGTACGCGAACACCACGGCCTGCACGCGGTCGCGCACGCCGAGCTTGAGCAGCAGGCGCGAGACGTGCGTCTTCACGGTGGCCTCGCCGAGGTAGAGGCGCTCCGCGATCTCGGCGTTCGCCAGCCCCTCGGCGAGGAGGCGCAGCACCTCCAGCTCGCGGTCGGTGAGGGTGGCGACGCGCGGGTCGGTCGGGATCGTGGGGATCGGCGCGGTGGAGGCGGCGTCGGCGGATCCGCGGCCGAAGCGCTCGATGACCCGGCGCGTGACGTCGGGCGAGAGCAGCGCGTCGCCGCGCGCGATCACGTGCACGGCCTCCACGAGCGACTCCGGCGATGCGCTCTTCAGCACGAACCCGCTCGCGCCCGCATCCAGCGCGGTGAAGAGGTAGTCCTCGCGGTCGAAGGTCGTGAGCATCAGGACGGCGGCGCCGATGGAGGGATCCGCCACGATGCGGCGCGTGGCCTCGAGCCCGTCGACGCGCGGCATCTGCACGTCCATGCAGATCACGTCGGGCGCGAGCGCGGCTGCCAGGCGCACGCCCTCCTCGCCGTCCGCGGCCTCGCCGACCACCTCGATGCCGTCCTCGCTCTCGAGGATCACGCGGATGCCGGCGCGCACGAGCGCCTGGTCGTCGACGAGGAGGACGCGGATGGATGCGGGCGCGGCGGGTCCGGTCGGGTCGGTCGGCTCGGCGCTCATGCGCGGGTCTCCTCGGGGGTCGGGGCGGGGATCGACGCGTCGACCGGGACGGGCATCGGCGCAGGCGGCACGACCGGCGCCCGCCCCGTCGGCACCGAGGCGCGCACGAGGTAGCCGCCGCGCGCCTTCGGGCCGATCTCGATGGATCCGCCGACCGCCGCCACGCGCTCCCGCATGCCACGTTGGCCGAGGCCGCCCGGCCCGTTCCGCACGGATCCCTGGGCCGCGGCCGCCGCAGCACCCGCCGGCCCGCCGTCGCTCACCTCCACCTCGACGCGGTCCGCCAGGTACCGCAGCCGGAGGTCGACGCGCGCACCCGTGCCCGCGTGCTTCCGGACGTTCGTGAGCGACTCCTGCGCGACCCGGTAGACGATGAGGTCGACCGTGGGCGTCAGCGGCCGCGGGGTGCCGATGACGTCGTAGGCGACCGTGAGACCTGCGCCGCACGCGTCGGCCACGAGCTCGTGCAGCTGGTCGACGCCGCGGGTGGACGCGGTGCGGGTGGGGTCGTCGACGGCGTCGCGGCCGGTGGATCCTGCGCCGTCCTCGTCCTGGCGGAGCGCGACGAGCATGCGGTGGAGCTCCTCGATGGCGCTGCGCGCGTTGTCCTCCACGATGCCGAGCGAGGCAGCGGCCTTGTCGGCGTCGCGGGCGAGCACCCGCCGGGCGGCACCCGCGTGCACGCCCATGACCGAGACGTGGTGCGCGACGACGTCGTGCAGCTCGCGCGCGATGCGCACCCGCTCGAGCGTGACCGCCTGCTCGGCCACGCGTTCGCGCTCGGTGGCCAGCTCGGCCGTGCGCGTCTCGAGCGCGCACCGGTCGCGCGCCGACGCCCACGCGCGGTCACCGAAGTACCAGGCGCCGCCGAAGTAGAGGAGGTTCGTGATGATCGTGATGAGGCCGGACGCGACCGGCGCGGGGATCCACGAGTCCGCCGGGGCGTTCTTGAAGACGGAGGCGTTGATCGAGTAGAAGCCCGAGGTCTGCAGCAGCGCGCTGAACAGCCACGCGAACATGCCGACGACGACGATCCCGCGCGTGATGTTCGCCCGTAGGCGGCTCCGCCCCCACGCGCCCAGCGAGTACATGGCGATGAACATGGCGATGTTGGAGAACAGCACCTCCGGCACGAACTGGTAGGCGCCGACGATGAAGACCGTGGCGATCACCAGCGTCACGGCTTCGGGCTGCACGCGGCGGAGTGCCAGCGGGAGCGTCATGAGCACGATCCAGGCGACGATGACCCACATGGCGGGCCGTGATGGGTACATGCCGAGCGCGTAGTACTGCATCACGCTGAACGTGGTGAGTACGAGCATGACGAGCGCGAGGATCACGTCGAAGCGCAGCCCCGCGCGATCGGGACGCGGGCGCACCCAGAAGCGGTCGACGCTGTCGGGGGCGGGTGCGGCGCTCATCCGCCCACGGTATCGACGCGGTCGGGCGCACCGCATCCGCCGGATGACGGAACGCCGCCCGATGACGGGAGCCTGTGGCCGGACACCGGGATAGGCCGCACGGGTCAACCGGTGCCAGACTGGCGGCACGGGCGCATCCGCCCGGCCGTCTCTCCCGCACCGCCGCGGATCCTCCTCCGTGCGCCGCCCTCCCGCCCGCACGAGGTGCGCTCGACATCCCGTCCCGCGCCCTCGTCGCCCGCTCGTGCGCTCACCGACCCGATCCGCTCGCACCACCGCCGACGCCCGCGCCGGCACGAAAGGACCCCATGTCCGACACCACCGCATCCGCCCGCCCGGCGCCCGGCAGCGCCGGCGCGCTCGGCGACGCAAGCCGGCCCGCCGCCCCCGTCGTCTCCCGCCGCGCCTGGCAGGCGCTCATCGTGCTGCTCGCCGGCATGTTCATCGCGCTGCTGGACACGACCATCGTGAACGTGGCGCTGCCCACCATCCGCACGAGCCTCGACGCCTCCGAGTCGACGCTGAGCTGGATCATCTCCGGCTACGCGCTCGCGTTCGGCCTCGCGCTGATCCCCGCGGGCCGCCTCGGCGACCGCTACGGGCACAAGTGGGTGTTCGTGACCGGCATCGCGCTCTTCACGCTCGCCAGCCTCGCGTGCGGTGTGGCTCAGGACGACCTCCAGCTCGTGATCGCGCGCGTGGTGCAGGGTCTCGCCGGCGGCCTGTTCGTGCCCGCGGTGACCGCCTTCATCCAGCTGCTGTTCCCGCCGCAGGCGCGCGGCAAGGCGTTCGCCATCATGGGCGCCGTCATCGGGGTCTCGTCCGCGCTCGGCCCGATCGTGGGAGGCCTGATCATCCAGGCCGCTGGGGAGGAGTCGGGCTGGCGCCTGGTCTTCTTCGTGAACCTGCCCGTGGGCCTCGCGACCGTCATCGCCGCGATCTTCCTGCTCCCCAGCCGCCAGGTGGCCGAGGAGGTCGCGGGCGACGTGCGCGCGCAGTCCCAGCAGGCCGGACGCGGATCCGGCGCGCCGGCGAAGCCCTCGGCCCCCGCCGCCTCGGGCGTCGACCTCGTCGGCATCCTCCTCGTGAGCGCCGGCCTCGTGGCCCTGCTCGTGCCGCTCATCGACGGCCAGGACCAGGGCTGGCCGCTCTGGACCTACCTCTCGCTCGCCGGTGGCGTCGTGCTCCTCGCGCTCTTCGGCGCGTGGGAGGTCATGCAGACGCGCCGTTCGAAGGGCGTCCTCGTGCCGCCGCACCTGTTCACGCACCCGGCGTTCACGGGCGGCGTGATCCTCGCGATGGTCTACTTCGCGGCCTTCACGAGCATCTTCTTCACCATCTCGATCCTGTGGCAGTCGGGCCTCGGCAACTCGGCGCTCGAGTCCGGCCTCGTCTCGATCCCGTTCGCGATCGGCAGCATCGTCGGCTCCTCGCAGAGCAACCGCCTCACCAACCGCCTCGGCCGCACCGTGCTCGTGATCGGCACCGCGCTCGTGAGCGTCGGCCTCATCTGGCTGTGGCTCGTGCTGCTGAACACCGCCGCCGCGGACCTGAACAGCTGGATGCTCCTCGTCCCGCTGCTGCTCGCGGGCATCGGCAACGGCCTCTTCATCGCCCCGAACGCGCAGTTCATCGTCGCGACGGTCGACCCCGCCGAGGCGGGCGCCGCGTCCGGCGTCATCGGCACCGTGCAGCGCGTCGGCTCGGCGGTCGGCATCGCGGTCATCGGCAGCGTGCTGTTCGCGGGCGTCGCGGGCGCCGGGATCCGCGGGCCGCAGATGGTGCCGCAGGCGTTCACCGACGCGTCGGCGTCGGCCATGGGCGTCAGCGCGATCTTCGCGGTCGTCGCCTTCGCGCTCGTGTTCGCCCTGCCACGGCGGGTGTCGCGCGGGCACTGACACGCGCGGCTCCTCCAGCTCCACCTCTCGCCGATCCGGAACCGTCCGGGTCGGCGAGAGCCATTTCCGCGGGTGCGTTCCTCTTCTATGAGGCGGCGATCCGCTCCCGCAGCCGGGCGAGCGCGTCCGCCGCGCCGTGCAGCACGGAGATGTGGCCGTCGTCCGGTCGGATCACGAGCTCCGCGCCCGGCACGCGGTCGGCGAGCCAGCGCGCGTGGGCGACCGGTGCGATCCGGTCGGCGTCTCCGTGCAGCAGGATCACCGGCGCGCGGACCGCCGCCAGGTCGACGCCCCAGTCGGCGACGAGCGCGAGGTCGTCGTCGACCATGCCGCCGATTCCCGCATCGAGCCCGCGGCCGGCCACCTCGTCCAGCCACGCCCAGTCGGTCTCCAGCGCACGGAGGTCGCCGTCGGTGAACATCGCCGGGTCGAACGTCGACGCGGCCAGCTCCTCCTCGAGCGCCTCTCGCCCCGCCACCGCGGCCCGCAGCTCGCGCTCGCCGCCCGCGTGCATGCCCGCGAACCAGTCGAGGCCCTCGGCGCGGATCGGCGCGAGGGCTGCGCCGCAGAGCGCGCCGAGCACGCGGTCCGGGAGGGCAGCAGCTGCGGCCAGCGCGAGCACCGCGCCGCTCGAGTGCCCGAGCACGGCGAACCGGTCGACGCCGAGCGCGTCCGCGACGGCCGCGTCGTCGGCCGCTGTGGTCGCGACGGTGCGGCCCGGTTGCCGGGTGGATCCGCCGTACCCCGGCCGGTCGTACGAGATCCACCGGATGCCGCGGCCCGCCGGCGCCTCGACCAGCGGCGCGGGCGGCGGCCCGACGTTCGGGGTTCCGTGGTGATAGACGACCACGAGGTCGGCGCCGTCGCCGGGTCCCGTGTCGTAGCAGTGCAGCGCGCGGCCGTCGGGGAGCCGCAGGTCCGTCTCGGTGAGCATGGGCCGAGCGTAGGCGCGCGTGCGGCCGGCGGACAGGGCAGCCGCGCGACTCGGGACGCGCACGTCGCACGGTGGCAGGATCGACACATGGACGAGCCGCAGCGCAGCGAGCTCCGCGAGCTCCGCCGTCGCGCATACGGACCCGCACCCGATCTCGACGGCGCCGAGCTCGACCGGCTGCAGGAGCTCGAGGCGCGGCAGGGCGGTGCGGCCGGCGCGGCGTCGGCGTCGCACTCGGCCGGCGCTGCCACGCCTGTCGCTCCGCCCGCGGCCCACCCCGTGGCTCCTGCCCCCGTGGCTCCCGCCCTCGACGAGCGCGACGCCGGAGATGACGACGCCCCGGCATCCCGCGCGCCCGCATCCCGCCGCCGCACCCCGATCCTCTGGGCCGCGTCCGTCCTCGTCGCCGTGGGAGCGACCGTCGCGCTGACCTCGGGCCTCGCGTCGATGACGGGCCGCGACGTCGGCACCGTCGCGCTGGATCCCGATCGTCCCGTCCCCGACCGCTGGGACGACTGGTACCAGGACGTCGCGACGGGAGTCGGCGAGTTCCACGGCCTCACGGTGATCGGCCTCGAGAACCCCGAGGACGACGCCGCGTGCGTCACGGTCGTCGCCCCGCAGTTCGCCCGCGGCACGAACCCCGTCGGCGGATGCGCGGCCGGATCGTTCCCGGCCCGCGGCGTGCTCACGGTCACGGGCGACATGCCGGCCGAGCTCCGCGACGAGTTCCCCGAGGGCACGGCGCTCGAGTTCGTGCTCGAGGGCGGATCCGTGCGCGTCACCGCGGGCTAGGAGCGCTCCGGGATCATCCGAGGATCGCGCGCATCTTCTCGTAGAACGGCGCGGGGTCGCCGGCCAGCGAGTCCTTCACCATGCGGCTCCAGTCGTCGACGACGACCTCGACGGATCCGGCGACCAGGCCGTCGAGCGACGCCCGCGGCACGTCGCGCGGGGCGATCATCGGGCCGTCGTAGCCGGCCATGATGTCGGTGTCCGCCGCCCCGAGGTGCACGCCCTGCACGAGCGTCCCCTGCCCGGCGAGCTCCAGCCGCACGGCGTTCGTCATGTTCCACTCGGCCGCCTTCGCCGCCGCGTAGCCGCCGTTGCCCGAGGTCGAGAACCACGACAGCGCCGAGAGGATGTTCACGATCCCGCCGCCGCCGTTGGCCGCGAGCACGGGCGCGAACGCGCGGATCACGCCGAGCGTGCCGTAGAAGTGGGTGTCCATCTCGCGGCGGATCTCCGCCATGTCGCCCGTGATGAGCGCGGCGCCCGTCGAGATGCCCGCGTTGTTGACGACGAGCGTCACGTCCTGCGCGGCCGCGGCGGCGGCGTCCACGGATGCCGGGTCGGCGAGGTCGAGGCGCAGCACCTCGACGCCGGGGATGTCGATCGCCTCGGGCCGGCGGGCGGTCGCGTAGACCTTGCGGGCGCCGCGCGCGAGCAGCTCCTCGACGAAGGTGCGGCCGATGCCGCGATTCGCGCCGGTGACGAGGGCGACCTGATCCTGGATGTCCATGCGTGCTCTTCCTCCTGCCGCCCGCGTCGTTCGCGGAGTGCGGCGCGGCCTACGCTAGGAGTTGACGTCGACGTGAAGGGCAAGTCCGCCCGGCGGATCGACGCATCAACTCAGACAGGGAAGAAGGCGGCATGCTGCGGATCGGCGACGTGGCGGGGCGAGCGGGCGTGAGCACGCGGGCGCTCCGGTACTACGAGGAGCAGGGCCTGCTGCCGGCCGAGCGCACCACGAGCGGCCAGCGCGTCTACCCGGAGGCCGCCGTCGAGCGCGTGCAGCTGATCCAGCAGCTGTTCGCCGCAGGACTCCCGAGCCGCACGATCCGCCAGCTTCTGCCGAGCGTCGACAGCGGCGTCGCCGCGCCCGAGTCGCTCGCGCTGCTCCGCTCCGAGCGCGACCGCATCACCGCGGCCATCGCCGAGCTCGAGCGCGCCCGCGAGGAGCTGAACCGGGTCATCGACATCTGCCTGCACCCGACGCCGGAGCACTGCCCGGCGCTGCGCGAGGGCGGGCCGGCGTACGCGGGCGCCGCGACGGTCGCCGCGTGACCGGCCCCGCTACCGGGGGCGCGGCCGGATCCGATCCGCGCGTCCACGTCACGCTGGGGGCGCGCCCCGTCGTGCGGAGGAGGCGGTGACCGTGACCGTGCCCCTGCCTCGCCTCCTCGCGGACCGCGCGCCGGTCTTCGCCGCGCCCATGGCAGGCGGGGCCTCGACCCCCGAGCTCGTGATCGCGGCCGCGACGGCCGGGCACTTCGGGCAGCTCGCCGCGGGCTACCTCACCCCCGAGGCGCTGAGGACGCAGATCGACGCGGTCCGGGAGCGGACGGCCGTGTTCGGCGTGAACCTGTTCGTGCCCCACGCCTCCCGGGCCTCGGTGCGCGAGCACGATCGGTACCGTGCGGCGCTGCGACCGACGGCCGAGCGGCTGGGGGTGCTCGAGCTCCCCGACCTCCACGAGGACGACGACCGCTGGGAGGAGAAGGTCCAGCTCCTCCTCTCGGACCCCGTCCCGCTCGTCAGCTTCACGTTCGGTCTCCCGTCCCCGGACCTCATCCGGAGCCTCCGTGCTCGCGGCTCCCTCACGGTGCAGACCATCACGTCCGCGGCGGAGGCGCGCGCAGCGGAGGACCTCGGCGTCGACGTGCTCGTCGTGCAGGCCGCCGACGCGGGAGGGCACTCCGGGGTCATCGACCCGCGGGGAGCGCCGTCCGCGCTGTCCCTGCCGGATCTCGTGGAGCAGGTCCGTCGATCCTCGGGGCTGCCCGTGATCGGCGCGGGCGGCATGGCGTCGCCGGACGCGGTCCCGCCGGCCCTCCGAGCGGGCGCGGCGGCGGTCGCGGTGGGCACCGTGCTGCTGCGCTCGCCGGAGAGCGGAGCGTCGCGCGTGCACAAGGACGCGCTGATCGATCCGGTGTTCGATCGCACGGCCCTGACGCGGGCCTTCACGGGCCGTCTCGCGCGCGCACTGGTCAACCGCTTCGTCGAGGATCACGACTCCGACGCCCCGGCGGCATACCCCGCCGTCCACCACCTCACCAGGCCGATCCGTTCCGCGGCCGCCGCGCTCGGCGACGCGAGCGCGGTG
This sequence comes from Clavibacter quasicaliforniensis, assembly GCF_051201715.1. NCBI lineage: Bacteria > Bacillati > Actinomycetota > Actinomycetes > Micrococcales > Microbacteriaceae > Clavibacter > Clavibacter quasicaliforniensis. The sequence continues at coordinate 401,830 of NZ_CP139624.1, forward strand.
CATCTCTGGGCCGGCACCGGTTGGCGGCTCGCGGATGACCGTCCCGCCGGCGAGGTGCTCGCCTCCCTCGCCCGCGAGGTCTGATCGGGCGGGGCGAGGCGTCCCGTGATGTCCCCCGGCCCGTCGGTTCCGCGTCCGTGCCCCTACGGCCGCTCGTCCACCACGCCCACGAACCGGCTGCCGATGCCGTCGACCTCGCGGCGCGCCAGGCCGAGCGCGGGCTCGGGCAGCTCGTCGGGGGAGTGCCGCTCGCAGGACAGGTAGGAGAACTCGGGCCACCACTTCTTCGGGCGCACGGCCTCGGTGAAGCCGCATACCTCGCACGTGAGCTGCACCCAGACAGGACGCTTGCCGGTCGCGTTCGCGCGGGACTGCGCGAGCCAGGCGGGCGGGTCCTGGTCCATGGCGGCGATCTCGGACTCCGGGACGCGCCCCGGGATGCCGTGGCGCGTGGCCATCTCCAGCGGGATGCCCAGCCGCAGCGCGGCCTCTCGTCTCGTGATCATGTCGGTCCAGGGTACTTGGGCGGCGTTCGTCCGCTGAGCATCGGCCGAACTGGATTGCACACAACCTTGTTCCGTGGCAGGGTCGGAGCATGACCGGAACCGAGAGCTGCCCGCCCACCGACGAGACCGCGCCGCCCGCGCGCATCGCCGACGAGCTGGTCTGCTTCTCGCTCTACACGGCGTCGCGATCCACGACCCAGGCGTACCGCGCGCTCCTCGCGCCGTGGGGCCTCACCTACCCGCAGTACCTCGTGCTGGTGCTGCTGTGGTCGGGCGACGATCGCACGGTCACCGAGCTCGGGCAGCAGCTCGACCTCGACTCGGGCACGCTGTCGCCGCTGCTCGCGCGGATGGAGGAGGCCGGCTTCATCACCCGCCGTCGGATCTCCGCCGACCAGCGCGTCGTCACCGTCTCGCTCGCCGAGCGCGGGCGCACCGTGCGGGCCGAGCTCGCGCACGTGCCCGCGGCGATCATCCGCGGCATGGGCCTCGACCTCGACCGCGCGCGCCAGCTGCTCGCCACCCTGCACCTGCTGACCGCGGGGATGCAGGACGCCACGGCCGAGGCGCTCGCGCACCCCGCGACCCGGCCGGCCGAGGCGTCGGCGCGCACCCGCACCCCCTGATCCGCACCACCCACCGGCCGCGCATCCGCCGCGGCGAACCGGCCGCCACGAGCGGCCACGAACGGAAGGAACCACATGGACGCCCTCTACACCGCCGAGGCCCTCGCCACGGGAGCCGGCCGCGACGGCCGCGTCGCCGTCAGCGACAGCGACCTCGCGCTCGACCTCTCCATCCCCAAGGAGATGGGCGGATCGGGCGAGGGCGCGAACCCCGAGCAGCTCTTCGCCGCCGGCTACGCCGCGTGCTTCCACTCCGCTCTGCAGGGCGTCGCCCGCGCGCGCAAGGTGAAGATCGCCGACTCCAGCGTGGGCAGCCGCGTGAGCATCGGATCCAACGGCCAGGGCGGCTACCAGCTCGCCGTGCACCTCGAGGTCGTCATCCCCGGGGTCGAGCACGACCTCGCGCAGGAGCTCGCCGACCAGGCCCACCAGGTCTGCCCCTACTCGAACGCGACCCGCGGCAACATCGAGGTCACCGTCACGGTCTCGGACGACTGATGGCCGGCGTCACCCGCACGTCCTTGCCGCGCACCGCCGCCCGCGTGGTGCTCGGCTCGTTCCTCGCGTTCGCCGGGGTCTCGCACCTCACGGTGGCGCGCGAGGAGTTCCGCGCGCAGGTCCCGAAGTCGCTGCCGGTGCCCGAGGACGTGACCGTCATCGGATCCGGCGTGGCGGAGATCACGCTCGGCTCGGCCCTGCTGTTCGCGCGCTCGCGCCGCGGCCTCGCGGGCTGGGCGGCCGCCGCGTTCTTCACGGCGATCTTCCCGGGCAACATCGCGCAGTACGTCCACAAGCGCGACGCGTTCGGCCTCGACACCGACGCCAAGCGCTTCCGCCGCCTGTTCTTCCAGCCGGTGCTCATCGCGCTGGCGCTCTGGTCGACGGGGGCGCTCAAGAAGCGCTGACCCGCCGCACGCACGACGACGGCCACCGGATCCCTCAGGGAACCGGTGGCCGTCGGTCTTGACGGGCGTGGGCGTGCGTCGTCAGCATGGGCGCACCCGCGGCACCCGCGGTCCCTGCGTCTCGAAGGAGAGACCGATGGCCATGACCTTCGTCAACCTGCCCGTCACCGACCTGCCCCGCGCGATCGCGTTCTACGAGGCCCTGGGCTTCACCGTGAACCCCGGCTTCACCGGGGAGGACGCCGCGTGCCTCACGATCGAGGAGGACCACAGCGCGTTCATGCTCCTCGTGCGCGACTTCTTCCAGTCGTTCACCGACCAGCCGCTCGGCGATCCCGCCCGCACCGTGTCCGCGATCACCGCGGTCGACCTGCCCAGCCGCGCTGCGGTGGACGCGGCGGCCGAGGCCGGCCTCGCGGCAGGCGGCACGGAGGCGCGCCCGCCCACGGACCACGGGTTCGTGTACCAGCGGCAGCTCACGGATCCCGACGGCAACGTCATCGAGGTCGGGCACATGGATCCGGCGTTCGCGTGGGGCGGCCGTCCGGACACGCCCGCCAGCTGAGCCCGGCGCGTCCCGCTACCGCAGCGTCCGCAGGAACGCCGTGATGTCGTCCGCCAGCAGCCCCGGCTCCTCGTGCGGCGCGAAGTGTCCGCCGCGCGGCATGGTCGTGTGGCGGACGACGTCGTAGGTGCGCTCGGCCCAGCTCCGCGGCGGGTGCACCAGGTCGTGCGGGAAGACGGCGACCGCTGTCGGCACGCGCACGCGCTCCACCGGCGCGGTGCGTCCGGAGCCGTAGGCGAAGTACGGGCGGAGCGAGGTGCCGATGGATCCCGTGAACCAGTAGAGCGACGCGAGCGTCAGCAGGTGGTCGTCGCTGAAGGCCCGGGAGACGTCGCCGTCGCAGTCGCTCCATGCGCGGTGCTTCTCGAGGATCCACGACAGCAGGCCCACGGGCGAGTCCTGCAGCGCGGGCGCGAGCGTCAGCGGACGCGTCTGCTGCTGGTGCTCGTAGCCGCCCTCGGCCGCCTCCCATGCGTGCACCTCCTCCACGTGAACGCGCTCCTCGGCGGTGAGCGTCGCCTCGTCGAGGTCCCGCGGCGCATGGACCGCCATCAGGTGGATCCCCACCACGGCGTCCGGGTGGGCCTCCGCCAGCCGCGACGTGATCCCCGCGCCGAGGTCGCCGCCGTGCGCCGCGTACCGCGCGAAGCCCAGCTCCGCGGTCATCAGCCGGTGCCAGAGCTCGTGCGTCCGCTCGTCGATGCGCGGCCGCTGCGGCGAGAGCGGGAAGCCGGGGAGCGCGGGGACGATCACGGTGACGGCGTCTCCCGGGTCGCCGCCGAAGCGCGACGGCTGCGACAGGCGCTCGGCGAGCGGCACCATCTCCAGCGCGGAGCTCGGCCAGCCGTTCGTGAGCACGATCGGCAGGCTGCCGGCGCGCTCCGCCTCGAAGCGCAGGTAGGAGACCGGCGTGCCGTCGAGGTCGGCGACCGCCCACGGCAGCGCGCGGATCTCCCGCTCGCGCGCCCGCCAGTCGAACCCGTCGGCCCACACGGCTGCGAGGCGGCGGAGCGTCGCCTGGTCGGTGCCGGCCTCCCACGCGTCGACCGGCCAGGCGGGCGCCCAGCGCGTGCGACGGATCCGGTCGCGCAGGTCGTCGAGGTCGGCGTCGGTGACGTGCAGGGGGAGCGGGTGGGTCATGCGGATCCTGACTTCGAGACCGGCGGGCGCGGTCCCCTCATGGTCCCGCGTCGCCGACGGGGCGGCTACGTCCGCCGCCGCCTCGCCATCACCGCGCGCTGCAGCAGCACGAAGACCAGCAGGATCCCGCCCGTGATGATCGTGGTCGCCTCGGGCGGGATGCCGCCGTCGCGCGTGATGAGCACGTTCATCAGGCCCAGCACGAGCGCGCCGACGACCGAGCCGAGCACGAAGCCGACGCCGCCCGTGAGGAGGGTGCCGCCGATCACGGTCGCGGCGATCGCGTCGAGCTCCCAGCCGATGCCGGTGATGTTCTGCGCGCTGCCGAGCCGGGCCGTGTAGATCACGGAGGCGAGGCCGGCGAGCGTGCCGCTGATCACGTAGACGGCGAGCTTGGTGCGTCGCACGGGCAGACCCATGAGCGCGGCCGACTGCTCGGATCCGCCGGTCGCGTACACGGTGCGGCCGAGGCGCGTGCGGTGCAGCACGAAGAACGCCACGGCCACCACGACGAGCGCGATGAGCACGCCGGGTGTCGTGACGACGTCGTTCACCTTCGGGCCGTCGACGACCTTCATGTTCGTGGCGAGCGAGCGCAGGGGCGACTCGTCGTCGAGGCGCTCGGGCACGGTGCTGAGGATGGAGGCGAGCCCGCGGCCGAGGAACATCATCGCGAGCGTCGCGATGAACGGCTGCACGTCGAAGAACTGGATCAGCACGCCCGAGACGACGCCGGAGGCCGTGCCGATGAGGATCATCAGCACCATCACCGCCCACGGGTTCCAGCCGGCGTTCGCGAGCAGCACGCCCGCGACGCTGCTGACGGCGACGATCGCGCCGACGGACAGGTCGATGCCGCCCGTGAGGATCACGAACGTGAGCCCCACCGCGAGCACGATGACGTGCGCGTTGTTGATCAGCAGGTTCGACAGCGTCGCGGCCTGCAGGATGCGGCCGTACGCGATCTCGCCGTAGGCCAGCATCGCGAGCAGGATCACCAGGGCGGCGACCGTCGGCAGCGAGTCGAGGCGGAGGCGCATGCGGCGGCGGGGCGGCCGGGGCGCGGTGCCGGGTGCTGGCGCGGGCGTCGGGGTCAGGGGCGGCTGGATCGTCGTGGCGCTCATGCGGGCACGGCCTCCTTCTCGGTCGGCACGGGGGCGGGCGCCGGCGGGCGGCGCCTCGTGAACAGCGCGCGGACGCGCCGGGACTGCAGGAGCACGATCGCGACGATCACGATGGCCTTGAAGGCGGGCGTCGCCGAGGAGGAGATGCCGAGGAACACGACCGTCTTGTCGAGGGTCGCGATGAGGAGCGCGCCCACGGCGGCCCCGAGCAGGTGGAACTTGCCGCCCGCGAGCGAGGTGCCGCCGATGACGACCGCGAGGATCGCGTCGAGCTCCAGCTGGTAGCCGGTGCGGGAGACGTCGACCGTCATGACGCTCGCGGTCGCGAAGATCCCGGCGACGCCCGCGAGCAGGCCGCTCGCGATGTACGCGGTGAACAGGAGCGCGCGGCGATCGAGGCCCGCGAGGCGCGCGGCCTGCGGATCCATGCCGATCGCCTCGATCATGAGCCCGAGCGCGCTGCGCCGCACGAGCACCGCGACGCCGATCGTGATCAGCACGGCCAGCAGGAACACCACCGGCAGCCCCACGAGGTAGCCGTTCGCGACCCAGCGGAACGGCTCGTTGGAGGCGGCCGTGTTCTGCCCGGCCGTGATGACCTTCGCGAGGCCGCGGCCGGCGAGCATGATCACGAGCGTGCTGATGAACGGCTGCAACCCCACGACGGAGACGAGCATGCCGTTGACCGCGCCGAGGATCCCGGCGATGAGGAGCGCGAGGCCCATCGCGCCGAGCGCGACGCCGAGCGAGTCGGATCCCGCCGCCTTCAGGAACTCCATGGAGACGGCGCCGGCGACCACCATGATCGAGCCGACGCTGAGGTCGATGCCGCCGGTGGCGACCACGAGGCACATGCCGACGGCGATCATGAGCACGGGCGCTGCGGCACGGAGGATGTCGACGAGGTTGCCGACGAGGTTCCCCGTGTCCGGGTTCACCGACAGCGCGAGGTAGCCGGGATCCTTCGCCACATTGATGGCGAGCAGCAGGACGATCGCGACCGTGCCCCAGAACCAGGGCCGGTGCAGCACGTCGGCGAGGCCGCGCGCGCTCCGCTTGGCGGTGGTGGTCGTCTCGCTCATCGGGCTGCCTCCTCGGGCGCGGTGCGGGGCGCGGTGCCGGTCGCGATGCCGGATGCGCCGTCGGGCACGGTCTCGAGCGCGATGTCGGAGACGCCCTCCTCCGCGATGGCGGCGACGATCGACTGGGCCGTCACGTCGGGTCCCGCCTCCAGCTCGGCGATCTTGCGGTGGTCCTTGAGCACGACGATCCGGTCGCTGAGCCGCACCACCTCCTCGAGCTCCGAGGAGATGAAGACGACGGCGACGCCGGTGTCGGCGAGGGCCGCGACCTGCTCCTGGATCTCGGCCTTCGCGCCCACGTCGATCCCGCGGGTCGGCTCGTCGAGGATCAGCAGCTCGGGCTCGGTCGCGAGCCACCTGCCGAGCAGCACCTTCTGCTGGTTGCCGCCGGACAGGTTCCGGATGGGCCGGTCGGGATCCGCGGGCCGCACGTTGAGCTCGGTGAGGTACTTCGCGACGATCCGGTCCTTCTCCTTGCGCGGCAGGGGACGTGCCCAACCGCGCTTCGCCTGCACGGCGAGCACGAGGTTCTCGCGCACGCTGAGGTCGCGGATGATCCCCTCGTCGCGCCGGTTCTCGCTCGAGAACGCGATGCGGTGCTTCAGCGCCTTGGCGGGGGAGGAGATGGCGACGGGCCGGCCGTCCATGGTCACGGATCCGGTGTCCGGCCGGTCGACGCCGTAGAGGAGGCGCGCGAGCTCGGTGCGGCCCGAGCCGAGGAGCCCGGCGAGGCCCACGACCTCGCCGCGGCGGAGCTCGACGTCGGTCGCGTCGAGCGAGCCCTTCCGGCCGATCCCGGTGGCCCGGTACACGGGCTCGCCCGCGGCCACCTGCCGCGACGCGCGCTCGCGGTCGAGGGAGCGCAGGGTCTGCAGGTCCTTGCCGATCATCTCGGCGATGAGCCCGGCCCGGTCGATGTCGCGGGTGAGGTGCTCGCCCACGAGCCTGCCGTTGCGTAGCACCGTGAGCCGGTCGCTGATCGCGAAGACCTGGTCGAGGAAGTGCGAGACGAAGAGGATGGCGACGCCCTCGTCGCGGAGGCGGCGCATCACGCGGAAGAGGCCCTCGACCTCGTCGGCGTCGAGGCTGGAGGTCGGCTCGTCGAGGATCAGCACCTTCGAGTCGAGCACGGTCGCCCGGCTGATGGCCACGAGCTGCTGCAGCGCGAGGCTGATGGTGGAGAGCGGGGTGCGCGGATCCAGGTGGCCGAGCCCCACGCGCGCCAGCACCTCGGAGGCGGCGGCGTGCGTGCCCCTCCAGTCGATGCCGAAGCGGCCGCGCCTCTCGTGGCCGAGCATGACGTTCTCGCCGATGGTGAGGTTCCCGCAGAGGTTGACCTCCTGGTAGACCGTGGAGATCCCGGCGGCCTGCGCGTCGGCGGTGCCGGAGAGGCGCCGCTCGGCGCCGTCGACGACGACGCGACCGGAGTCGATCCCGTAGACGCCCGTGAGCGCCTTGATCAGCGTCGACTTGCCGGCGCCGTTCTCGCCCATGAGCGTGTGGACCTCGCCGGGGAAGAGCCGGAGGTCCACCCCGTCGAGCGCCTTGACGCCCGGGAAGGAGATGGTGATGCCCCGCATCTCGACGATGGGGCTGGGTGCCTGCATGGCGCGTGCTCCGTTCCTCCGCCGGCGTCGGTGCCGGTCGGATGGGGCGGCGGGGCGGATGGATCCGCCCCGCCGCAGGTGTCCGTGCGGGCGGGCTAGAACTTCCGGTCGGGCAGCGCGGTGGCGGCCTTCTCGGCGGAGTCGAACACGTCGGACGGGACGACGATCGACGACTCGACGCTCTCGCCGTCGAGCAGCTTCTGCACGGCCTCGAGCGCGGTGCCGCCGAACAGCGGGTTGTACTCGGCGACGAAGCTGAGCTTGCCGTCGGCCAGCGCCTGCAGCGCGTTCTTCGTGCCGTCGATGGTCGCGATCTTCACGTCCTGGCCGGGCGTGAGGCCCGCCTCCTCGACGGCCTGGACGGCGCCGAGGCCCATCTCGTCGTTCTGCGCGAAGACCATCTGCACGTCGTTCGCGTTCGACTTGAGCACGGTCTCGAAGACGCTCTTGGCCTCCTCGGTCGACCAGTTCGCGGTCTGCGCGCCGACCTTCGTGAAGGTGCTCTCTGCGCCGATGACCTCGTCCCATCCCTCGTTGCGCTCGTTGACGACCGAGACGCCGGCCGGGCCCTCGAGGGTGAAGTACTTGCCGCCCTCGGGCAGCGCGGTCTTCGCCCACTCGGCGACCGATGAGCTCACGGCGATGTTGTCGGGCGCGATGCGGGTCGCGTAGAGCGAGTCGTCGTCGGGCTCGATGCCGCGGTCGATGAGGACCACGGGGATCTCGGCCTCCTTGGCGCGCTCGAGCGAGTCCTCCCAGCCGGATCCCTCGGTGGCCGAGAGCAGGATCACGTCGACGCCCTCGTCGACGAACGACGTGAACGCGTCGATCTGCGACTTCTGGTCGTTGTTCGTGGCGGGCGCGTACTTGAGGTCGAACCCGGCCTCCTTCGTGAAGGTGTCCTGGATGTCCTTCTCGTTGGCCTGGCGCCAGGCGCCCTCGGGGCCGACCGCGACGAAGCCGACGGTGGCCGTCTGGCCGCCGCTGTCCGCGGCGCCGCCCGCCGTGGATCCGGTGCCGGAGTTGCTGTTGCAGGCCGCGAGGCTCAGGGCGATGGCCCCGGCTGCGGCGATGGTGGCGATGCGCCTCTTCGTGGACATGGGATCTCCTCCTTGAGATGTCGGGACGTCGATGTCCCTCACGGTCCTCTGTGACCGGTGGTGCTGCGGTGGCGCGGGGTGCTGCCGCGTGCTCGGGATGTTACCGGTAACAGTCCGAGCGGCACAAGGGGTCTGTTACCGGGAACAGGCGATCAGCGCCGGGGCGGGACGGGCAGCTCAGGCAGCGGGAAGTCGTCCTCGTCGTCCTCGTCGGCGGGCGCCGCGATCAGCTCGACGAGCGTGTCGACCGTCACGCCCGGCCCGTTGGCCAGCTCGCCGATCTTCTCCCGGTCCTTGAGCACGACGATCCGGTCGCTCACGCGCACGAGCTCGTCGAACGCGCTGGAGATGAAGACGACGGCGACGCCCTCGAGCGCGAGCTGCGCGATGTGCGCCTGGATGTCGACCTTCGCGCGGATGTCGACGCCGCGGGTCGGCTCGTCGAGGATCAGCACGCGCGGCCGGATCGCCAGCCAGCGCGCGAGCAGCACCTTCTGCTGGTTGCCGCCGGAGAGCTGGCCGGCGGGCGTCGCGGGATCCGCCGGCGTGATGCCGAAGTGCTCGATGTGCCGCTCGACGAGGTCCTCGCGCTCGGCCTTCGCGAGCGGATGCGCCCAGCCGCGCAGCGCCTGCAGCGCGAGCACGATGTTCTCCCGCACGCTCAGCTCGCCGATGAGTCCCTCGGCGCCGCGGTCCTCCGCCGAGAGCGCGACGCGGTTCCGCAGCGCGTCGGCCGGCCGGTCGATCACGACGTCACGCCCGCCGAGCGTCACGACGCCGCCGTCGGCCCGGTCGGCGCCCGCGAGCAGGCGCGCGAGCTCGGTGCGGCCGGATCCGCGGAGCCCCGCGATGCCCACGACCTCGCCCGGGTGCAGCTCGAGGTCCACCGGCCGCAGCATCCCGCGCCGGCCCACGCCCGCTGCCCGGTAGAGCGGCGGTCCGACCGGATCCACCCGGTGCGCCCGCCGCTCCGAGCCGATGCGCTTGAGGTGCGCCACGTCCTGCCCGATCATGCGCGCGACGAGCTCGGCCCGGTCGAGCTCGTGGGGCAGGTGGTCGCCCTCCTTCACGCCGCCGCGGAGGATCGTCATCCGGTCGCTCAAGGCCAGCACCTGCTCGAGGAAGTGGGAGACGAATAGGATCGCGACGCCCTGGTCGCGGAGGCGGCGGATCACCTGGAACAGGCGCGCCACGTCGTCGGCGTCGAGGCTGGAGGTGGGCTCGTCGAGCACCAGCACGCGGGGGCGGTCGACCATGGCGCGGGCGATGGAGACGAGCTGGCGGCTGGCGGGGGAGAGGTCGGCGAGGCGGTCCCGGGGATCCAGGTCGGCCAGGCCCAGCTCCGCGAGCATGGCGGCGGCGCGCGCGTGGGTGGCGCGCCACGAGATGCCGAGGCGGCCGCGCACCTCGTGGCCGAGCATCACGTTCTCGCCGACGCTCAGGTTCTCGACCAGGTGCGACTCCTGGAACGCGGCCTGGATGCCGAGGGCGCGCGCATCCGCCGGCCCGCCGAGCCGCACGGGCTCGCCGTCGACGAGGATCTCGCCCGCCTCGATCCGGTGCACGCCGAGCAGCGCCTTGATGAGCGTGGACTTCCCCGCGCCGTTCTCGCCGAGGAGCGCGTGCACCTCGCCGGGGTGCAGGTCGAGGTCGACGCCGTCGAGCGCGACGCCGTTCGGGAAGGCGACGGTGATGCCCTGCATCCGCACGGTGGGAGCGCTGGGACGCGCGGGGCGAGCGCTCCCGGGCACGCTCGCCTGAGCGGCGGCGGCGGCCGTCGGGCCGGTCGGGCGGATCGTCGTCGATCCCCGTGCGTGACGCACCTGGTGCTCCTCGGGTTCCGGGCCGGGTGGCGGCCGCGTGCCGGGCGGGCCCGGTGTGCTCGACTGTAGCCGCCGGTCGGCGGCGCGGGCGAGGGGTGGCGGGCGCGGATCCCCCGGGTGCCGGATTCAGTCGACGCGGCGGGCGGCGGCGCTCGAGTCGCGCACCACGAGCTCGGCCGGGATCCGGCTGGCCTGCGGGATCTCGCGCCCCTCGATCGCGGCGATGAGCACGTCCACGACGAGCGTGCCGAGCGCCGGGAAGTCCTGCTTCACGGTCGTGAGCGGCGGGAGGAAGTGGCGGGAGACGGGCAGGTCGTCGAAGCCGACGACGCTGAGGTCCTCCGGCACGCGGATCCCGCGGTCGTGCAGCCCGTGGATCACGCCGAGCGCCATCTCGTCGTTCGCCACGAACACGGCCGTGTACTCGGGTACCGCGCTGAGCCCCTTCGCGAAGTCGTAGCCGAAGTCGCTCGACCAGTCGCCGATGACGATGGGCCGCTCGCGCATGCCCCACGCCCGGGTGCGCGCGTGGAAGGCGCGCTCGCGTGCACGTGCGTCGAGCCAGTCGAGCGGGCCGGAGACGTGCAGCACGTCGCGGTGGCCGAGGCTCGCGAGGTGGTCGACCACGAGCCGCGTGCCCGCGGACTGGTCGACCGAGACCGTGAGGAACGCCGGATCCTTCTCGGCCTTCACCACGAGCGTCGGCAGCCCGGTCGTGATGGTGCGCAGCACGGCGACCGACGAGGAGCGCGGCGCGACCACGCACAGCGCGTCGATGCCCTGGCCGGTGAGGTGGCGCACGGCCTCCTCGGGCGTCGCATCCTCCTCGTCGCGCAGCGCGAACGACGCGACCGAGTAGCCGCCGTCGCGCGCGGAGCGCTCGATGGCCCGCAGGATGCTCGACGGCCCGAACTCGACCGCGCTCTCGATGAGCACGCCGATGCGCAGCGCCTGCTGCGTGACGAGCTGCCGGGCCGCGCTGTTCGGCCGGAAGTCGAGCTCGGCGACGACCTCGAGCACGCGCTGCCGGGTCGACTCCTTCACCTGCGGGTGCCCGTTGAGCACGCGCGAGACGGTCATGTGCGAGACGCCCGCGCGTTCTGCGACCTCGCGGAGGCCGAGCCGCTCGCCGCCGCTCCTGACGCTCACCCGCACTCCATCCGGCATCCTCCGAGGCGGCGACGGACGTCGCGCCCGCCGGGTCGGGCCGGTCGGATCTCCTGTAGCTGCGCACACCCTACCGGGGCGGATCCGCGCGGGCCCGGGAGCGGTGGACGGCCGGACAGCCGCGCGCCAGTAACCGATCGGCCCGGCCCTGGCAAGCCCCCTGCGCATGCCACACGCCGCTCGGCGCCCGGAGCAGGTTGGAGAGGCGGGGGTTTCGCCGCACGGAGAAATAGGAGCCCCTATGTACTTCCACGCACAGACCTGGATCAACGAGATCGCCGACGGCGAGCCCGACCCCGCCGCCGCCAACGCGCTGCAGGAGGGTCTCGGCGGCCAGTTCGGCGAGATGCGCACGATGATGCAGTACCTCTTCCAGGCCATGAACTTCCGCGGCGCCGCGGCCAAGCCGTACCGCGACCTGATCCAGGGCGTCGGCACCGAGGAGATCAGCCACGTCGAGCTCATCGGCACGACCATCTCGCGCCTGCTCGACGGCTCGCCCGAGTACACCGGCAAGCTCACCGACCCGCTCGACACCCCGGGCAAGGGCGGCGCGACGCCGCTGAGCATCGCGCTCGACCACGGCAACATCCACCACCATCTCGTGGGCGCCCAGGGCGCGCTGCCCGTCGACGCCGCGGGCAACCCGTGGAGCGGCAGCTACGTCTACAACTCGGGCAACCTCCCGCTCGACCTGCTCTACAACGTCATGCTCGAGTCGACCGGCCGCCTGCAGAAGTGCCGCATCTACGAGATGACCGACAACCCCGTCGCCCGCGCGACCGTCGCGTACCTCATCGTGCGCGACCAGGCGCACGAGAACGCGTACGCGAAGGCGCTCGAGACGCTCGGCGTCGACTGGGGCAAGCTCCTGCCGATCCCGAAGACCAACGCGGAGCAGTTCCCCGAGGTCAAGAAGCTCGTCGACCTCGGCCTCCAGAGCAAGCAGTACAGCTTCGACCTCGACGGCAAGAGCGAGGCCGGCCGGATCTTCCAGGGCACGTCGCCCTCGAAGGACGGCACCGACCTCACCGCGACCGAGCAGGCGCCCGTCGGCGTCCCGTCGACCATCGCGCCCGAGCGGCTCGAGGAGTTCGCCCCTGGCCTCGACAAGGACCTGCTCGCCCTCATCCAGGAGACGGCCGAGCGCGAGCTCGCCGAGGTCGAGGCGTTCTACGGGCCGACCGCGAAGGCCTGATCCGGCCGTCCGCGTCGTGTCGACGGCGCCGTCTCCTGCTGGAGGCGGCGCCGTCGAGGGCGAGGACCGCGCCATGCGGCCGTCGTGCTCATCAGCCCAGGGCGATCGACGGATGCTCGGCCACTCGGACCCGTCCCGGTTCCGTGTGGAAGCGCGGCGTGGAGTACCGGATCGACGGCCGCCACTCCCGAAGCGACGTCGCGCGGTCCACGCCCGACCGTGTGACGTAGCCCGACCGTGACCTCGGGTTCGCATCGACCCCACCGTCGGAGGAGAACACGGCACCGCCGTCTCGGGCAACGACGTCCGCCTCGTGGATCGGCGTCCCGGCAGTCGTGAGCAGGTGCAGGTCGACGCCGCGACCGCCTGCCCGCCGTGTCGACGCCTCCAGGTAGCGAGAGCGCAGGTCCCCGAACGGCGACGGCCGACCTTCTGCGCTGTCCCAGCTGCGCACATGGTCCATGCCGACCTCCAGACCGATGCGGACAGCCTCGCCCCCGCCGGGCATCTCGGCGTCGAAGAACGGGAACTGGGTCTCCTGGGCGATCCGGGCGAATATGGTCTCGTCCTCGTCCCACTGCAAGGGGTGCGTCGGGTGCTGCGGATCGAGGTCGGACACCCGCGTCTTCTGGTGGCTCCCGATGAGCCTGCCGCCCTGGAATACCAGCGCGGTGTTGTGGACCCGGGACTCGGGACCGCGCTTGTCGACGAGCTTCTCCTTCCACCAGACGGTGCCCGGGCACCAGAGCACGTCCGGATAGCTCCGGCTGACCTGCTCCAGGTGAGGGAGCGACGCGGAGAACGTCCCGTAGTTGTACGGCCGGTTCCCGAGGCCGGTGAAGAAGAACTCGGGACCGACGACTACGGGCAGCACGCCGCGCGGGGTGTTCGGGGCGACGACGGTCCGGATCCTCTCCGCCTGGAGGATGATCTGCCGCTCCAGCAGCTGCCTCTCCGTGAGCTCCAGGGGGCTGTCGCCTCGCGCGGTCAGCAGCTGGAGCATCGGCTCCGCGTCGTGCGTCTCGAGTTCCAGGGCGAACAGCTTGACGTCGCGGGTCATGCCGATGCCGCCCCGGGACCGGGCGCGCCGCGCGTCGAGCGATGGCGCGGCACCGTCAGGCCGCCGGAGCCGGGGCCGGGGCAGGCAGTGCCTCGCGGAGGCGGGCGACGAACTCGATGATGTTGAGCTCCGGGTCGTTCGGGGCCGCATCGTCCATCGCCGTGGCATTGTCCACCGGCACGAACTCGTGGAACCAGCCCAGGACCTGGGGGCCGGGGATGGTGATGGTCATCGCGGACTCGGTGGAGTGCGTGGTCAACGACGCGGAGTCGTTGTGGCTCGCTGACGAGCTCGACGCGCTGAAGCACAGGAACCCCCCTCCCGTCGCCGATCTGCTGTCCGCCACCGTCTGCAGCGCCTGCAGGCTCGACTCACTGGACTGGAACGTCAGCGTCACGTCCTTGACGATCAGGAGCCCGACGGGGAACGACGGGAAGATCGTGCCGTTCGCCGCCTTTTTCGAGTCCTTATTCGTCATATCCGCTGGTCCGTTGGAGATCCTCGTCGCGGTGATGCGACTCATTCCCTGGCTGAGCTTGAACACACCCGGATCCAGCCACTCCCGATCGATCTCCACCCGCGTGGCCTTCATGCCGATCTGGATCGTGTCCGTCGCCGCGAAGGAACTCTTGGCTGCGCTGGCGCTGCTGTTGCTGCTGCTGCCGCTGGCGCTGCCGAAGAACAGATCCACCTTCCACGAGGTCTGGGAAGACGAGGAGGAATCGTCCGACTGGTCCGTGGCGTCGGCGACCGTGGTGCTGAACTGCAGGTCCATCCAACTGTCGGAGGTGCCGGCGGGCTTCGCGGTGGATGCGGCCCCCGAGGCCGCCGCGAGGGTGTACGACTTGGCCACGGCCACGCCGGCGGTGACCGAGCGCTGGATCGAGGTCTGCGATGTCGTGCTCGCCGTCATCGCATCCGAGAAGAACTTATTGATTCCCGTCGTCACGTCGACGCCCGAAGGGGTGGAGCCCGCCGTGGCCGCTGCCGCCGTGGCTTTGGTCGCATCGAATACGTAGCCGTTCGCGTGCAGGGACTCGGCGAAGGCCTCCGCTGTGTCGACCCAGGGGTTCGCCGTGCCGACGGCCACGTCCGCCGCCACCTTGATCTGGTCGTACGCCTCGTTCGCATCGGTCGGCTGAGTGAGCAGATTGCCAGAAGCATCCTGGAATGACGACGCGAATGTCGCCAGGGCTGTCCGGGTATCCGTTTGCAGCGTCGCGAACAGCGTCTTCGCCTGCGCCTGGACCTCCTGGCCCGTCGCATCGGTCGTCCTGCGCTTCTGGTCGGCCCCCTGGACCACAGAGGCGACCGCGCTATCGAACGAGTCCACCGCGGTGCGGATGTCGTCGGCGACCGCCGCGGTGAACCCGCGGAACGCGGCGAGCTGGACGGGTTCCAGCTTTCCCGGCGTCTTGGTGTCGTCAGCGGCCTTGATCTTCGACATCCAGTCGTCCAGCGTGCCGTAGTAGCCGTCGCCGAGTGCCGGCACCTTGTTCATCGCGGTCATCGTGTCGGCATCCGGCGTGGTCTGCTGCGGGAGTGCGGCGGCGGGAGGACGCGGGGTCTGCAGCTGCGCCTGCATCGTCTGGATGTCCGCGAGCTGCTGCTGCGCGCGAGCGAGGAGCGAGGGCGCGGCGGAGAAGGTCGCGGCCTGATCGGAGGCGAGGGTGAGTCCCGCCCCCGCGAGTGCGCTGGCGCTGCTGAGGAGGAGGTCCTGCGCGGAATCCACCGCGGTCATGCCCTTGGCGAGCTTGTCCAGGTCGTCGGGGCCGAAGGCGCTCCCGTCGGCCAGTGCCGCGGTGCCGGCGGCGACGCTCGTGGAGTCGACCCCGGCCGCCTTGCTGACCGACGCGACGGCGTCGTCGAGCGCCGCTTCGTCGGCGCCGCCCGTCTCCGCCGACATCACCATCGTGGCCGCCGTCACCGTGTTCGCCGTGTACGCGTTCTGCAGCGAGGACTGCGCGGAGGAATAGGCCGCCTGCGCGGTCGAGAACTGCGTGACCGCGGCCGCGAGAGCAGCGCTGGTGGGCATGCCGCTCAAGAGGCTCTGCATCTGGCTGATGGTCGCGTTCAGTGCGTCTCGACGTGCGGACAGGTTGATCGCGATGAAGGCGGGGTCCTTCAGGAGGTCCACCGGATTCAGATCGCTGGCGAGATCGAGGAACCAATCGTCCGGCGTCAGCTCGACGGGGTAGATGAAGCCGCCGTCGGGGGAGGGCAACCGCAGGTCCATGACCGTCTGCGTCGCCGCCTGGACGTCCCCGCCCGGTCCGGCGGCGAGGGCGCCGAGGATCGCGTTCATGTCGGTGGGGGAGAACACCGACAGCAGCCGGCCCTCCTCGGCATCAATGCGCGCCAGTCCCACTTCCGCGTTCTCCTCGTACCACTTCAAGAATTCCTCGGGGCCCTTCTGGTCACGCATCCCGATGACCAGCGTCTCCCATTCGGACTTCTTGGCTAGCCACCTCTCGTAGAGGGCGAAGTAGTATGCCTGGACACTGCCGGAGAAGGTTTCCGTGCCGAGCTTCGCGTCGGCCGGGGCGGGGGAGTTGAGGTACTCGCGCATCCTCTTCTTGATCGCGGGCATCATGGGATCGAATTTGGGTATCAGCACGCTCAGCGCCCGCATGTACTGGGACGAGACGCGCTGGCCGTTCGGCCCGCTGACGATCGTTTCCACATCGCGCAGCTGGTCGACGAGGCGCGACTCGTTGGCTGCCACCACGGCCGGCTTGTTGCCGGTGGTGTCGTAGGTGTACTCCGCCGGGTCCAGCACGGTGCCGGGCACGTTCATCACCATGAACTGACCGGGGTTGGTGCCTCCGAGCAAGTCGTTCAACTGGCCGTACATCTGGCTCATGATCCCCGTACCGTTTGACGCCATCGTCCTGCACTCATTCCTCGGCGTCTATCGACGCCGCTCAGCGGGAAATGGCATCGGGTCGCCAGCGCCGGCTTTCCCGACGCTGAGCGGGGTCCTCATGCTCTCCACGCGATCATTCGGGGACCTATCGGTGACCCGGTCTTCAAAGCAAGCTCAACGTAAGGGCGGCGGAATGGCCTCGCCACCCCCCGAACGGGCTGAGTTCCCCGAGGGCGGGAATTCACGCACGCGATTGAATGCAGGGCTTGTGGAAATGGTCGAAGGGGTTAAGGGAGCGGCAGCCGCTCCTCTGTGGGCTGCGACTGGATCGCGCGATCGGGAGACCCACGCAAGCGCCGCCCCTGTGCGCTGACTGATCGGATGCCGCCCACCCGGGACACCGCGAACCCGCCGCCGTAGGCTGACTCATGGCCTCCGACACCGCACCCCGAGACCCCGCAGCGCCCCTCTACCTCGACGTCGTCGACGGCTGGTGGCGGGCCGCCAACTACCTCTCCGTCGGCCAGATCTACCTGCTCGACGACCCGCTGCTCGAGCGACCGCTCACGCGCGACGACATCAAGCCGCGCCTGCTCGGGCACTGGGGCACGACCCCGCTGCTGAACTTCGTCTACGCGCATCTCAACCGGGCGATCATCGAGCGCGACCTCGACATGATCTACATCGCCGGCCCCGGGCACGGTGGCCCGGGCATGGTCGCGAACGCCTACCTCGATGGCACGTACTCGGAGCTGTTCTCGGCGGCGACGCCCGACCGCGACGGCCTGCGGCACCTCTTCCGCCAGTTCTCGTTCCCCGGCGGCGTGCCCTCGCACGCGGCGCCGGAGACGCCCGGATCCATCAACGAGGGCGGCGAGCTCGGCTACTCGCTCGTGCACGCCTTCGGCGCCGCGCTCGACAACCCCGACCTCGTGGTCGCGTGCGTCATCGGCGACGGCGAGGCGGAGACCGCGACGCTCGCCTCCAGCTGGCACCTGGACAAGTTCCTCGACCCGGAGACCGACGGCGCCGTGCTGCCGATCCTCAACCTCAACGGCTGGAAGATCGCGAACCCCACCGTGCTCGCGCGCATCCCGGAGGAGGAGCTGCTCGCGCTCTTCACCGGTTACGGCTACTCCCCGCGGATCGTCTCGGGTGGCTTCGACGGCGAGGACCACGCGGCCGTGCACGAGCGGTTCGCGCTGGCGCTGGGCGAGGCGCTCGACGACATCAGCCGGATCCAGCTCGCGGCCCGCACGGGCGGCAGCGAGGAGCGCCCGGCGTGGCCGATGCTGATCCTCCGCACGCCCAAGGGCTGGACAGGCCCGAAGGAGGTCGACGGCAAGCAGGTCGAGGGCACGTGGCGCGCGCACCAGGTGCCGCTCTCCGGCGTGCGCGACGACCCGGACCACCTCCGCCAGCTCCAGGAGTGGCTCGAGAGCTACCGCCCGCACGAGCTGTTCGACCGCGACGGGCGCCTGACCCCCGCGCTCCAGCCGAACCGTCCCGAGGGCGACCGGCGGATGAGCGCGAACCCGCACGCGAACGGCGGCCTGCTGCGCCGCGACCTCCGCCTCCCGCCGCTCGAGGTGAACGCGATCGACCTCAGCGACGGCCGCGGCGTCATCGCCGAGCCGACCCGCGTGCTCGGCGGCTGGCTGCGCGACGTGATCGCCCGCAACCCGCTCGACTTCCGGATCTTCGGCCCCGACGAGACCGCCAGCAACCGCCTCGACGACGTGTACGAGGTCACGGCCAAGGCCTGGCAGGGCGAGGTGCTGCCGGTCGACGAGCACCTCGCGCACGAGGGCCGGGTCATCGAGATCCTCAACGAGAACATCACGCAGGGACTGCTCGAGGCGTACCTGCTCACCGGGCGGCACGGGCTCTTCACCTCGTATGAGGCGTTCATCCACGTCGTCGACTCGATGTTCAACCAGTACGCGAAGTGGCTCGAGTCGAGCTCGAAGGTGGAGTGGCGGCGTCCGGTCGCGTCGTTCACCTATCTGCTGTCGTCGCACGTGTGGCGGCAGGACCACAACGGCTTCTCGCACCAGGACCCCGGGTTCCTCGACCACGTCGTGAACAAGCGCGCCGAGATCGTGCGCGTCTACCTGCCGTTCGACGCGAACTCGCTGCTCGTGACGATGGACCACTGCCTCCGAGGCGCGGACCTGATCAACGTCGTGATCGCCGGCAAGCAGCCGACCGCGAGCCTGCTGTCGCTCGAGGAGGCGCGGGCGCACGGCGCGCGCGGAGTAGGGGTGTGGGAGTGGGCGGGCACCGAGGTGCCGGGGCTCGAGCCCGACGTGGTGGTGGCGTGCGCGGGCGACATCCCGACGGTCGAGGCGATGGCGGCGGTGCAGATCCTCAAGCGGGAGATCCCGCAGCTGCGCGTGCGGTTCGTCAACGTGGTCGACCTGATGCGGCTGCAGGACTCGACGCAGCACCCGCACGGCCTCGACGACGGATCCTTCGACGCGCTGTTCACGCGTGACAAGCCCGTGGTCTTCGCGTTCCACGGCTACCCGTCGCTCATCCACCGCCTCACGTACAAGCGGCACAACCACGAGAACATGCACGTGCGCGGCTTCGTGGAGCAGGGCGGCACGACCACGCCGTTCGACATGCTGATGCTCAACGACCTCGACCGGTTCCGGCTCGTGATGGACGTGATCCGCCGCGTGCCGCACCTCGAGACCACCTACGCGGGCCTCTCGCAGCGCATGGACGACGAGCGCATCGCGCACCGCGTGCACACTCGGCAGTTCGGCGAGGACATGGCCGACGTCTCGGGCGCGGAGGGGCTGCCGTTCGCTGATCCGAACCGGCAGACGGCGATCGACACCGGCGACGACAACGCGTAGCCGAGGTTCGCGGCGGGGCGCGCGACATCAGCCGACCCAGGGCGCGGCCGTCACCGGGCGGGCGCGAGCGTCGCGTCGACGCCCGTGACCACCTGACCCCAGCGCGAGACGGCGATGCGCGTGGCGAGCGCGCGCTGGGTGCGGTCGCCGGACCACTCGGGGAGGTAGGCGCGCGGATCCGACGACGGCGTGCCGAAGCGCACCACGTAGAAGCCGGGCTCGAGGTTGCCGAGCGCGTAGCGGCCGGACGCGTCCGTGAAGCCGGACGCCTCCAGGCGCCCGTCGCCGGTCGCGCGCATCACGTCGACGGGAGCGGCCGCGGCGGGTGCGCCGCCCGGGAGCGTGACCGTGCCGCCGATGCCCGCGGGAGTGCGGATCACGATGTCTACGCGGGTCTCGCGGCCGGCGGGCGCGGTGAAGAACCGCGCGTCCCGCCATTCGTTGACCTGCCCGAGGTACTGCGATGCGGGCGTGCCGC
Source organism: Clavibacter quasicaliforniensis (assembly GCF_051201715.1). Classification (NCBI taxonomy): domain Bacteria; kingdom Bacillati; phylum Actinomycetota; class Actinomycetes; order Micrococcales; family Microbacteriaceae; genus Clavibacter; species Clavibacter quasicaliforniensis. The sequence goes on from NZ_CP139624.1 coordinate 421,944, forward strand.
CCAACGCGACCCAGGCGCGCAGCGTGTACCGCGTGGTGCGCATCCCCTCGAAGCGGAACGCGCCGTCGACGATGTCGACGCTGTCGCCGAACGGGATGTCGGCGAGCTCGAGGGAGACCTCGCCCGTGCGGACGAGGTTCCGGGGGTCCACGCGGTCGAGGTAGACGCGGCCGACGACGGTGGCGGTGGTGGCGCTGTCGGCGGCACCGGCCGCGGGTGCGGCGGGATCCGCGGATGCGGGGGAGGCGGGGCCGGCCTGAGCTGCGGTGATCAGGGCCAGGGCGATGAGGCCGACGAGACCGCGTCGGCGGACGGATGGCATGGGCGCTCCGATGCTCGGACCGGCGCGGTTGCCGGTCGGGAGACCGGTCTACTCCTCCGCCGCGCCGAGGTCACGACCCCCGATGGGGGCGGTCAGCGCGCGGTCGGCGCGGCGCGGGAGGCCCCGGCCGCCGGATCCCGCGCGAGCTGCACGTAGATCGCCGGCAGCTGCGTGTCGAGCGCCGCCGTGTAGCGCGTCGCGGTGGCGAGGCTGCCCGTGCCTCCCGCCCACCGCGGGAGCTGCCGCGGGGTCTCGCCGGCCGCGGCGACGTACACGACGTACTCGCCGGGCGTGATCCCGTTGATGCTGAATCGGCCGTACTGGTCGACGAACGCGACGAGGCCGGTGGTCGGGGCGACGCCCTCCGCGGCCGCGGCCACGGGGACGAAGCGCACGGACGCCGCGGGGGTCCCCACCCCGTCTGACCGGTAGATCTGGCCCTTCGCGCTCGCGCCGCGGTTGAGCTCCACGTCGATCCCGGTGACCGGCGTGCCCCACTGCGCGACCGTGACCGGCGTCGCGCTCTCCCTGTCGTAGGCGTCCGAGTACCACTCGCCGATGATGCCGCGGGAGTCGCCGACGGGCGTCCCGACCTTGATCAGGTAGTCGCCGGGCTCCGCGCTCGAGAGGGTGTACCCGCCCTGCGCGTCCGTCGTCGTGGAGTCGAGGAGCTGGCCGTCGTACGTGCGGTAGGCGGCGACCGAGAGGCCCTTCGCGGGGACCCCGCCCGTCGTCGTGACCGTGCCCTGGATGGTGGCGTACCGCTTGAGGACCACGTCCACGCGGACTGTCCCGTCGGCCTGCACCGCGAACGTCTGCGCCCGCTTTACGTCGTTCGTCTGCCCGTAGTACTGGTAGAGGTACTTCCCGCCGACGTTGAAGAAGGCGTGCAGCCGGTACTCGCCCGGGCGCACGCCCGAGAAGGAGAACGCGCCGCCGACGACGCCGGAGACGAGGCCGTCGCTGAACTCGTAGGGCGCGGGCTCGAGGTAGATCTCGCCGGAGGACACGAGGTTCGCCGGATCCACGGAGTCGAGGTAGATGTTCCCGACCACCTTCCCGGTCGACGGCTGCTCGGGGAGGTCGACGCCCGCGGCCGCGACCGGCGGCGTCGCCGCGCTGGTGCGGGTGGTGGGTGTGATCCCGGGGGCCGTGCCGGTGACCGTCGCGGTGATCCGCTTCCCGGCGTCCGCGTCGACGGGCGTGTAGGAGATGGACGTCGCGCCCGCGACGGCGACGCCGTCCACCTGCCAGGCGTAGGCGAAGGAGGTCGGGCGCGGGGTCCACACGCCCGCGACGGCGCGCAGCGGGCGGCCGACCTGCACGTCGCCGGTGATGACCGGGTCGGAGGCCTCGGTGAAGGGGACCGTGGCTACGGGAGGCGTGGGGTCGGGGGTGGGTTCCGGCGTCGGTGCCGGCGTCGGGTCCGGCGTCGGAGCCGTGGGCGCGGGCGTCGGCGCGGGCGGCGTCGGCGTCGTGGTGGCGGGCGCGACGGCGGCGGTCGGGCCGCTCGATCGCGCGAGGGAGGCGTAACCGCCTCGGCGTCCCGTGACGGTGAGGTCGATGCGCGCGCCGGCGTCCTTCGCGGTGAGCTTCAGCGTGGATCCGGTCGCGCCCGCGACGGCCACGCCGTCGCGCCACCAGCGGTAGCCGAAGGTCGTCGGCTTCGGTGCCCAGTCGCCCGTGACCGCGGTGAGCGTGGAGCCGACGCGCAGGGTGCCGGCGATGGTCGGCTTGGGTGACGCGGTGAAGGCCGACGCGGCGCGGGTCGCGCTCGCGGCGGCGCCGGCGGGCGCGTCGGCGGCCGTGGCGGATCCCGCGATGCCGGCCTGCGCGGACAGGACGAGCGAGAGCGACAGCAGCCCGATCAGGGCGCGTCGACGTGGTGCGTGCATGGATCCCCCGGTCCGGCGCCGCCGACCGCGGTGCCCGCTGCATGCCTACCGCGCGGAGCCGTCGGCTGTCGACGTGTCGCGCGGAACGGGGGCGCGGCGGACCGCGCACGACGACGCGGCCACGACCCGGTGGGTCGCGGCGGCGTCGTCGGTCGGCGTCGCGCGGCTAGCGGGCGACCGGCGTCCCCGTGGTGACCACCGCCGGGGCCGAGCGGATCGCGAGGGCCACGTCCTTCCCCGCGGGCACGACCAGCTCCGAGCGGTCGGCGCCGGTCCCGCCGTCCCACCAGCGGGACGACGGCACGTAGTCGCGGAAGTACGTCACCTGCACGCGGTAGGTGCCGGCGGGCACGGAGTCGAGGAACGCGTCCATGCCCGGGTCGACGAACGTGGTCCTCTTAGCGGTGCCGCCCTGGAACAGGGTGACCTGGGCGTGGTCGGACCAGCCGGCCGCCGGCGTGCCCGAGATCGTGGCGGTCACCGAGGAGCTGACGACGAAGCGCGCGTCGACGGAGGGGAGGTCGGCGCGGCGCGTCGCGGTGTAGACCGTCGCCGAGGCGAGCGATCCGCTGCCGCCCAGCCACTGGGACGCGTACGAGGGAGCCTCGGAGCGGTCGGCCGCGACGAACACGTAGTACCGGCCGGGCAGGATCCCGGTGATGCGGAACCGGCCGGTCGCGTCGGTCGGCGCGCCGCCCACCGTCCGCGGGTCGGCGCCCAGCAGGGCCGCCGCCTCGGGGACGACGTAGACGCGCGCGCCCGCGTACGGCGATCCGTCCGGTGCGCGGACGATGCCTGAGAGCCGGGACCCGGCGTCCAGCGTCGGGTCGACGCCCGTCACGGCCTGGCCCCAGCCGACCGTGAAGCGCGTGGCCGCGTTGCGGTCGTCGGTGTCGCTGTACCACTCGCCGATGACGCCGTCCGGGTTCGTGAACGGGGCGGTGAAGTGCACCTCGTACTGGCCGGGGGTCAGCCCGTCGGCCACGAAGCGACCGGACGCATCCGTGGTCGCGCCGGAGACCTCGCCTCCGCGCACCTGGAAGACCTCGACCTGGGATCCGACCGCCGGGCTGCCGTCGGCCAGGGTCGCGGTGCCGCTGATGGTCGCGTAGCGCTTGAGCACGACGTCGAGCCGCACGGTGCCGTCGGCCTGCACGGTGAAGGTGCGGCCGTCCGTGACGCCGTCCGCCTCGCCGTAGTACTGGTACAGGCGCTGCCCGCCGACCGTGACGTTCGCGGCCAGCCGGTAGTCACCCGGCAGGAGGCCCTCGGCGCGGAAGGCGCCGTCGACGATGGGCGACGACGTGGCCTCGGCCGCTCCGACGCGGAACGGGGTGACCTCGCCGGAGGAGATCAGGTTGCCGGGGGCGACGGAGTCGAGGTACACGCGGCCGACGATCGTGCCGGTCGCCGGTACGGGCGGCGGGGTGGTGGCGGCGACGACCGCGGCCGTGCGGGCGCTCGTCCGGGCCGCCGGGTTGTAGCCGGCCGCGCTGCCGGTGACCGTGACGGTGATGCGCTTGCCGATGTCCGCGGCGACGGGCGTGTAGTACTCGCCCGTGGCGTTGGAGATCGCTTCGTCGTCGGCGAACCAGCGGAACTCGAAGGTCGGGTCGGGGCTCCAGGCGTTCGGCACGGCGCGCAGCGCGGAGCCGACGACGGCCGATCCGGTGATGGTGGGCACGGCGGTGGTGAGCGTGCCGCGGCCCACGGTGGCCGGCGTCGGCGCGCTCATGCGCACGGTGGTCGCGTAGCCGTCGCGGTACCCCGCGACCGACACCGACAGGGCGCGACCGAGGTCGGAGTAGGTCGGCGTGTAGGTGGACGCGGTGGCGCCGAAGATCGGCTTGTCGCCGACGAACCACTGGTAGGCGAAGCGCGGCGACGGGGTCCAGGTGCCCGGGACGGCGGTCAGCGGGCTGCCGATGGTCGCGGTGCCCGTGATGGTCGGGACGGGCGCCGCGGTGAACGGCAGCGCGGCGGGGGCGGCCGTCACGGCCGCGGTCGGGCCGCTCGAGCGGGCGAGCGACGTGTAGCCGCTCTTCGCCGCGGTGACCGTGACGGTGATCCTCTTCCCCTGGTCGGCGGCGACCGGCACGTAGCGCGCGGCGGTCGCGCCCGAGATCGCCACCCCGTCGCGCCACCAGCGGTAGGAGAAGGAGTCGGGCGCGGGGGTCCACGTGCCCGTGACCGCGGTGAGCGGCGAGCCGACCTGCGCGGTGCCGGTGATGGTGGGACTCGGCGACGCGGTGAAGGCGGCTGCCTTCGCGGCGGCGGGGGCGGATCCGCGTGCGGCGTCGGGGGCCGCGGATGCGGCGGGCGTGGGCGCGTCGGCGGCGGATGCGCCGGAGGCGATCCCCACCTGCGCGGAGGCGACGAGCGCCAACGAGACGAGGCCGACGACGGCCCGACGACGTGCAGATGACATGACTCTCCCGGATTCCGACCGCGTCCGTGCGGCCTGCCCCAGTCCTATCGCGCGCTCGCCGTCCGGCGCCGTACCCAGTTCGGGCCGCGGCCGGAGCGCGGGGGTCTCCCGTACCGTGGGAGCGCCGCCCGACGGGCGGCCGCATCCGCACCGACCCGCACCCGCACCCGCCCCGGAGGCTCCGCATGGCCGCATCCACCCGCATCCTCCCGCCCCGGATCAGCGACCCGCGGCTCGAGGGCCTGGCGGACGGCGACCCGTCCGACCTCGACGCGCACGCGTCCTTCGAGCGGCTGCGCTTCGCCGACGCCGACCTGACGGACGCCGACCTCGTCGACATCGGGTTCGAGGAGTGCGCGCTGGAGCGGATCCGCCTGCACGAGGCCGACCTCACCGCCGCGAGCCTCGTGGACGTGCTCGCCTCCCGCCTCGACGCGCCCGTGCTGAAGGCGCCGCGGATCCGGATGCGCGACGTGCGCCTCGAGGGCTCGCGCGTGGGATCCGCCGAGCTCTACGACGCGTCGCTCTCCTCCGTGCACATCACCGACTGCCGGCTCGGCTTCGTGAACCTGCGCGGCTCGAAGATCACCGACCTTCTCATCACCGACTGCGCCATCGAGGAGCTGGACCTCCGGGGAACCGCCGGCATGCGCATCGCGTTCGCCCGCACCACCATCGGCACGCTCGACCTCGCCGACTCGAGCCTCACGCACCTGGATCTCCGCGGCGCCGAGATCATGGACCTCGACACCCCCGACGGCCTCCGCGGCGCCGTCCTCGACTCGACCCAGCTCATGGCGCTCGGCCCGGTCTTCGCGCGGCACTTCCGCGTGCGCGTCGAGGACTGAGGGGTCCCGCGGGTCAGCCGCGCGACGCCGCCCGACGCGAGGTGTCCGGCGACGCGAGCAACCACAGCAGGTAGAGGCCGCCGATCGCGGAGGTGGCGAGCCCGACGGGGATCTGGAACGGGCTGAGCAGGCGGCCGGCCACGAGGTCGGCGACGCTCAGCAGCAGCGCCCCCACCACGAGCGCGGGCAGCATGCGGCCCCGGCTGCCGGGCATCATGCGGCGGGCGAGGTGCGGCGCGGCGAGCGCGACGAACCCGACCGGGCCCACGGCCGCGACGCCGACCGCGGCCAGCGCGACGCCAGCCGCGAGCATCACGGTCCGCCACCTGCCCACGTCGAGGCCGAGCGCGCGGGCGGTGTCGTCGCCCATCTCGAGCATGCGCAGCGGCGGCTCGCCGAGGAACGCGAGCGGCACGATCACCGCCAGCACCAGCACGGCGGGCGCGACCTGCGGCCAGGAGATGCCGTTGAGCGTGCCGAAGCGCCAGGTCGCGGCCGCCTGCGCCAGCTCGAGGTCGCTGCGGGTGATGAGGAAGTCGTTCACCGACGCCAGCATCGCGCCGACCGCGATGCCCACCAGCACGAGCCGCTCGCCCGTGGTCGCGGTGCGGGAGCTCATCAGGTGCACGGCGAACGCGGTCGCGAAGCCGCCGACCACCGTGCCGAGGGCGATGGATCCGGCCGAGGAGGGGGCGGCGGCGGTGGATCCGGTGACCAGGATCGCGACGAGCCCGCCGGTGGCCGCGCCCGTGCTGAACCCGATGACGTCCGGGCTGCCGAGCGGGTTGCGCGAGACGCTCTGGAACACCATCCCGCTGAGGCCGAGCGCGGCCCCGACCGCGATCGCGCACACCACGCGCGGCAGCCGCTGGTCGGCGACGATGAAGCGGGCCTGCGCATCGCCGCCGCCGAGCAGGGCGTCGAGCGCCTGCGCCGGGGACAGCGGGTAGGCGCCAGTGCCGAGGCCGACGGCAGCGGCGCCGAGGATCGCGAGCACGAGGATCCCGAGGACGACCCGGTCCCGCAGCGGGATGCGCGGCCTCACCGCGCGCCCGTCCGCCGGAGCACCAGGGCGAGCAGAACGGGCGCGCCGACGAACGCGGTGACGATGCCGGCCTCCAGCTCGCCGGGCCGCGCGACGATCCGGCCGAGGACGTCGGCGCCGAGCACGAGCATCGGCCCGGCCGCCACGGATCCGAGCAGCACCGGCCGCTCGCGCCGCCCGACGACCAGGCGCACGGCGTGCGGCACGACGAGCCCGACGAACGAGATCGGCCCGGCGACCGCGGTCGCGGCCCCGCACGCGAGCGTCACGAGGACGAATCCCGCCAGCCGCACGCGCCCGACCGAGCTGCCGAGCGCGGTCGCGGTGTCGTCGCCGAGCGCGAGCACCGCGAGCGGGCGCACGAGCAGGAGCGCCCCGACGACCACCACGACCGTGAGCGGGAGGAGCCAGACGAGGTCGGCGGGGTCGCGCGAGGCCACCGATCCCACCACCCAGGAGCGGTAGTCGCCGAAGGTCCGCGGGTCGGAGAGCGTGACGACGCCCGTCACGGAGGCGAGGCTCGCGGTCAGCGCGGTGCCCGCGAGGAGCAGGCGCGTGGGATCCGCGCGCGGCCCCGCCCGCATGCCGACGAGCACCACGACCACGGCGGCGAGGGCGGCGCCGGCGAACGCGGGCACGGCGTACCCGGCGGCGGATCCGACGCCGAAGACCGCGACGCTGAGCACCACGGCGAGCGACGCGCCCGCGTTGACGCCGAGGAGGCCGGGCTCCGCGAGCGGGTTCCGGGTCATGGCCTGCATCACGACGCCCGCGACCGCGAGCAGCACGCCGACGGCCACCGCGAGGAGCGTGCGCGGCGCCCGCAGCTGCCAGACGATGATCGCGTCGCGGCTGCCGTCGTCCGGATGCTGGATCGCACGCCACACGGAATCGAGGGCGATGTCCCGGGATCCCGTCGCGAGGCTCACGGCGCACAGCGCGACGAGCGCGGCGAGGGCCACGACCGCGGCTGCGGCGGCGGGCGCGGATCGGGTCGGCGGCATGGCCGGGTAAGGCTACCCTAAGCTGCCTCGGTGATCATCGCCTCCCCACCCCGTCCCGACACCCGACCCGACCGCCGTCCCACCCGCCGCCGCCTCGCGGGCGTCGCGCTCGCCGCCACCGTCCTCGTCGCGCTCGCCGCTTGCGCCGCGCCGGCCGCATCCACCGGCGCCGGCACCTCGGGCACCGGCGCCGCGGCCGACCCCGCCGGCGCCGGCTACACCACACCCCGCACCATGCCCGACGGCAAGGGCAGCGGCCAGCCCGACGGCGTCTTCCCGCGCACGCTCGTCCACTTCGCGGGCACGACCACCATCCCCGCGGCGCCCCAGCGCGTCGCCGTCATCTCGACCGGCCAGGCCGACTCGCTGCTCACCCTCGGGATCGTCCCCGTCGCCTCCACGGCGGCGGACGGCGCGGCCGTCGTCCCCGACTACCTCACCCGCGCGTTCCCCGAGGACGCCGACGCGCTCGCCGCCGTCGAGCCCCTCGGCGACCGCATCTCGCCCGACATCGAGAGCGTCGCCGCCGCGAAGCCCGACCTGATCCTCATGAACGTCACGGGCAAGGACGCGGCCTCGCTCTACGCGAGCCTCTCCGCCATCGCGCCCACCGTCGCGACGCAGGGCACGGGCCTCTACTGGAAGCAGGACCTCCTGCTCCTCGCCGACGCCGTCGGCCGCACACAGCAGGCCGCCTCCTGGCTCGACTCCTACCAGTCCGACGCGGCCGCGTTCGGCGCGGGCCTCTCCGAGCGTCCGACCGTCTCGTTCCTCCGCTCCTCCGCCGACCGCATCCGCGTCTTCGGCGTGGCGTCCTTCGCCGGATCCGTGGCCGAGGACGCGGGCCTCCCGCGCCCGGAGGAGCAGGACTTCACGGATGCGACCTCGCGCGACATCAGCGAGGAGCAGATCGACCTGGCCGAGGGCGACCACGTGTTCGCGGGCGTGCAGGGCGGCGACGAGAAGGCGCTCACCGGCCTCCCGCTCTGGCCGACGCTCCAGGCGGTGGAGGACGACGCGGTCACCTTCGTGGACGACGACGTGTTCTACCTCAACACCGGTCCGACGGCGGCGCGCGCGGTGCTCGAGGCGATGCGGTCGGCGCTCGGCTGACCCGCGCCGCTACGCCTCGGGGATGCGCAGCTTGAACCCCACGTGCGAGCGCGCGTACCCGAGCCGCTCGTAGAAGCGGTGCGCGTCGACGCGCGCGGCGTCCGAGGTGAGCTGCACGAGGGGCGTCCCGAGGGCGGGCGCGGCGGCGTCGGCGACCCAGCGCATCATGGCGCCGCCGATGCCGGCCGAGCGCAGGTCGCTCCGCACGCGCACGGCCTCCACCTGGAGGCGGGAGCTGCCGCGCCGGGCCATGCCGGGGATCACCGTGAGCTGCAACGTGCCGACCACCGCGCCGTCCGCGTCGGTCGCGACGAGCAGGTCGTTCGCGGGGTCGGCGAGGATGCGCGCGAGAGCGTCGCGGTAGAGGTCGGCGTCATCCGGATCCGCCCGGTCGCCGCGCCCTGCGCTCACCGGGTCGTCGGCGAGCAGGCCCATGAGAGGCGCGAGGTCGGCCGCGGTCGCGCGGCGGAGGATCACGCCGTCGACGCGGGCGGTGAGCGGGACGGGGAGGACGAGTTCGGCGAGCACGTCCCCATCCTCCCCGCCGGGCGTGGCGTCGGCTACGCAGCCCCGCCCGACGCCCGTGCCACGTGCGCGAGCAGCCGCTCCACGAGCATCCGGCGCAGACCCACCGACGACCAGCCGTGATCCGCGCCCTCGACGGCCGTGAATGTCGCGCCTGGCATCAGCTCGCCGTAGCGCGCGCCGTAGGAGACCGGCACGACCTCGTCGGCCGTGCCGTGCAGCACGTCGACCGGGCCCGCGTATCCCGCGACCGGCCCGTAGACGTCGACGCCCGCGAGCACCTCGTCCGGGAAGCCCAGGCCGAGGCCCATGCCGGCGACGTCGACGACGCCGCGCTCCCGGGACGGCGCGAGCGGCACGCTCATCACGCGGCCGTGCTCCGTGATGTCGTCGACCACCACGCCGGCCGGCGACCACAGCGTGAGGCTCGCCACGAGCTCGGGCGCGCGCGCGGCGGCCAGCGCCGACTCGACGCCGCCGAGGCTGTGGGCGACCACGTGCACGGGTCCGCCCGCGTCCCGGGCGAGGGCGCGGATCATCGCGGTCACCTGGTCGACCTCGTCGAGCAGGCGCACGTCGGCGAAGTCGCCGTCGCTCACGCCGTGCCCGAGCCGGTCGTAGGCGCGCGCCGCCGTGCCGGACGCGGCCAGCGCCCGGGCGACCGGCACCCACAGGCCGTGGCCGCCGGTGCCCGAGTCGCCGAAGCCGTGCACGAGGAGCGCAGCGGGGGCGCCGGGTCGCACGGTGCCGTGCTCCCAGCCGCGGAGGGTGCGCCCGCCGTGGTCGAGCTCGAGCGGGGCGACCCGGGCCGCGGCGGCCCGGTCCATCAGTTGCTCCGGTCGGCGAAGCCGGCCGGGAGGTCGCCGGGCGCCGTGTCGACGACGGTCTCGTCGTCGGCGCCCACGAACTCGTCGAGGGTGATGTGGGCGAACTCCGGCACCACGTAGATCGGGTACGTGGGCCCGGCGTCGCGGTGGGCGCGCATCTCGTCGAGGTGGTCGTTCTGGAAGAGCACGGTCTTGGACCCGTCCTCCTCCACCCAGCGCGGGAAGAAGATCGTGCCGTGCAGCACGCGCGCGGCCGGGATGATGTTGACGACGACGCTGGTGCCCGTGGGCTCGTTCCACGACACCTTGAAGACGCCGTCGGCGAGGGCGACGAGGTCGACCGTCTGGTCCTTGACCCAGCGGCCGCCGACCATGCCCGAGTGGATGCGGTAGTCGATGGTCGTGGCGTTCTTCACGTACATCTCGTACTGCCAGCCGTTGGCGTACGTGTAGATGAGACGGTGTCCGACGAGGGGGCTGAGGTCCTGAGCGGGCACGGGGTGCTCGACGCTCGTGGTGATCGTTGTCATGCGGGCATCCTGACACCGGAATGCGTTTGTCACAAGCGCATCTTCCTGGGTATCCTCGGTGCATGCCCTCCGACCCGTCCGACGCCGAGCTGCGGGTCGTCGCGCGGCGGCTCGGCGCGGATCTGGGGCCCTTCCGGCGACGCCTGATGAACGCGTCGCGGAGTGCGGCCGACCTGCCCGACCTGCCGGACGCGCAGGTCGAGGTGCTCCGCCGCCTCGAGACGACCGGCTGGGCGACGCCCACCGGGCTCGGTCGCGCTCTCGGGCTCGCGCGCTCCACCGTCAGCAACCTCATCCTCGCCATGGAGCGCGACGGGCTCGTCGACCGGCGCCTCGCGAAGGGCGACGGTCGCAGCACCGAGGTGGGCCTCACGGATCGCGCGCGGGATCTGCTGCGCACCTTCGACCGCTCGGCCGAGGGCGTGCTCGTGGGCGCCCTCCGCCGTCTCACGCCCGACGAGCGCCACGCCATCGCCCGCGCGCTCCCGGCCCTCGAGGCCCTGCACGCGGCGATAGGGGGCGAGCCCCGGCGCACCGAGGCTGCCGACAAGCCCCACCCATGACCTCTGGGTCCGGGCCCCTGCTCGGGACGTCGAGTCCTGGTCGCTCATGGCCCCTGTGGGTGGATCGCCATCATGTGCGCGTGGAGGCAGATGATGGCGGCCTTCCCGCAACTTGATCAAAGGAGATCAACGTGCACATGCAATCCCGTCCGCGCACCGCCGCCGTCGTGATGGCGCTGGGCGCGATCGTCGCATCGACGTCCATCGCACTCCCCGCCCACGCCGCCACCGAAGACGCTGCCCCAGCTGCGGTCGTCACCAGCTCATCTGCTCCGATGTCCTTCCGAGGCTACGACACGTCTGTGGCCGAGGCGCACGGCTATCGCATCGTGACCGACGCGCATGGACGTCAGACGAGCGTGCCGGTGTCCGCGGAAGCCAAGAGCGAGGTCGTGCTTGACGACGCCCTTCCCGGCGACTGCGGCTCGTCCTTCGTGACCGCGGCCAAGCTGTCCAACGACACGCTGGCCGTCAATACCGGATACGACGTCCCGTTCCCGATGGCGGAGAAGACCTGGCGGGTCAATGCCGTGTCGGTGTTCTCATCTCATACATTCCCGTGGGATGGACCGAGCGCCGGCGCCTGGTCTGCTCAGGCCGCTGCGACGCTCGTGGGTCCAGGTGTCGCCGTCGTCCCGCTCACCGCGCACGTCGTGGGTGATGACGGAACGGTCTGCTACTCGGCCGGCCCGACCGCGGCGTTCGGATGAGTACCCATGCCGCCTTCGTTGGAGACCCGACGGTAGGCACTCCCCGCCTGGAGGGGAGTGCGTCGTGCTGAAGGAAGAAGCGTCCTCGTCCGCGCATGCATCGAAACCGTCGACCCTCATCAATGATGACGGCTTGATGAAGCTCATGCATATCCGGGACTTGCATGCCCTCGCGGACACCGGCATCCCGCCGTCGCGCTGGCCCGCCACGCCCACTGCCCGACTCGATGGCGATGCGATCCCCGAGGCCGGAGAGCACGTGCGACGTCACTGGCTGGAGGCGATCACCTGGCATGCGGGAGGAGGAGCTAGAAGGCAAGCGACCTTGGTCGCCGCGGATACGGGAGACGTCGCGTCCGTCCGTGACGTGATCCCTCCCCCGTGGGATCGGGACGTCGCGGCCCTCCTTGACCTCGATCGCTACACGGAGTGGTTCTTGGCTCTCCCAGCGGCACCTCACGGCCTCGTACCGCCTGAAAGCGAATCCTCGCGGGTGGCCGCGACGGCAGCAGCGAGACGCGGCCTCGTCGTCATGGTCGTCCTTCCATTGCGTGAACCGCACGCGTCGCAGATCGGGGACGACTGCCTGCTTCTCTCATGGGGTGTCTACTCGGACGAGAGGCAGCGGATGCAGGCGCTGGATGGGTTCGCTCGCGGAGTGGCCGAGTAGGGGAACGCCCAGAAGCGCGGCCGGACGCGACGACGCGCCGCCGGTCGGGGAGCGCATCCCCGTCCGACGGCGCGTCGTGATCCTCTGAGCGATCCCGCCTGGCCTCAGGCCGCGTGAACGGGAGCGCCCGGCACCTGGGCGGCCTCGTCGTCGTCGGGCACGCAGCGGGTCGGGTCGGTCGCGATGTCCGGACCGGCGACGGCGTTGAGCCGCGCGAGGTACCCGGCGAACGCGTCGAGGTCGTCGCGTGTCCACTCGCCGAGGCCGCGGATCAGGCGGCTGCCACCCTGGGCGTCGTCCGCCTCGATCCCCGCGCGGCCCGCCGGGGTGAGCGCGAGCACGCGCACCCGGCCGTCCTGCGCGTCGGCGCCGACCTCCACGAGCCCCAGCTCCTGGAGCTGGCGCAGCTGTCGGCTGACCACGCTGCGGTCGACCCCGAGCTGGTCGGCGACCGCGCTCGCGTGGGCCGCGCCGCAGCGGCGGATCACGCGGAGCATCTTGTAGCCGATGGGCGGCAGCTCCGGGTGGATCCGCGCGGCGGCCTCCCGGGTGGTGGCCCGGATGCGCGCGGCGAGGGCGGTCATCTGCTCCTCCACCTCGGCGATGCCCGCGGCCACCCCATCGGCCATCCCGTCGACGAGCCCGTCGGCGACGCCGGGGGAGTCACCCGCGGTGTCGCCCACGGGGGAGCGGTCGACGTCGCTCATCGGCGGGCGTCGACCCCGGCGTCCTCGGCCTCGGGCAGTCGGATCGATCCGGTCGGGTTCGCCTCGCCGGCGGGGGTGAGGGCGACGGCTCCGGCGGATGCGCCGATGAGCGCGTCCTCGGCGTCGGTGCGGTGCACCCCACGGGCGTCGGACGACGCGGCCTTGTCGCTCTTCAGCTGCACGGCGTTCTTGCTGCCGAGCTGCGCGTTGGGCAGGAAGATCACCGCGATGAGCGACACGATCGCGAGCGGCACGCTGTAGAGGAACACGTCGCCGATGCCGACGCCGTACGCGCTCTCGACCACGGTGCGGACCGCGGGGCTGAGCTGCGAGACCTGCGGGATGACGCCGGAGCCGAGGGCCTGCGCGGCCGCGGCCTGGTCGGTCGGAGCGAGCTTGATGATCCCCGCGGTGATCTCCGACGCGATGATCGTGCCGAGGATCGAGCCGAGGACCGAGACGCCGACGGTGCCGCCGAGGCTGCGGAAGAAGGTGACCGCGCTGGTGGCGACGCCGAGGTTCTTGACCTCGATGGCGTTCTGCACGACGAGGACGAGGTTCTGCATGAGCATGCCGAGGCCCGCGCCGAGCACGAACATGTAGATGCCGACGAGCACGAAGTCGGTGTCGTAGCGGAGCGTGGACAGCAGCGATGTGCCGGCGACGATGAGCACGGCGCCCGTGATCATGATCGCCTTCCACTTGCCGCGGCGGCTGATCAGGTTGCCGAACACGGTCGAGGAGATGAGCAGGCCCGCCATGAGCGGGATCGTCAGCAGGCCCGACTGGGTCGGCGTGGCGCCGCGCGACAGCTGCATGTACTGCGCGAGGAAGACCGACGTGCCGAACAGCGAGATGCCGACCGCGAGGCTCGCGAGAACGGAGAGCGTGAAGGTGCGGTTGCGGAACATGGTGAGCGGGATGATCGGCTCGGCGACCTTGAGCTCGGTGACGACCGCGGCGATCAGCAGCACGACCGCGCCGCCCGCCATCAGGTACGAGGTGCCCGAGGCCCACTCGAACTGCTTGCCGGCCTGCGAGACCCAGATGAGCAGGAGCGAGACGCCGCTCGCGATGAAGACCGCGCCGAGGTAGTCGACGTGCACCTTGCGCTTCGGGTGCGCGGGGAGGTGGAGGGTGACCTGCAGCAGGATGATCGCGATGATCGCGATCGGCAGCGCGATGAAGAAGTTCCAGCGCCAGCCGAACGCGTCCGTCACGACGCCGCCGAGGAGCGGGCCGCCGACGGTGCCGACGGCCATGACGGCGCCGAAGAGCCCGGCGTAGCGGCCGCGGTCACGCGGGCTGATGATGTCGGCCATGATGATCTGGCTCAGCGCCGCGAGGCCGCCGGCGCCGAGGCCCTGCAGCACGCGGAAGACGATGAGCGTCTCGGTGTTCTGCGAGAAGCCGGCGAGCGCGGATCCCAGCACGAAGGTGCCGAGGGCGAGCTGGATGAGCAGCTTGCGGTTGAAGAGGTCGGCGAACTTGCCCCAGAGCGGCGTGCTCACGGTGGTGGCGAGCAGGGTCGCGGTGACGACCCAGGTGTAGCCGGACTGGTCGCCCTTGAGGTCGCTGATGATGATCGGCAGCGAGGTCGAGACGACGGTGCCGGCGAGGATCGAGACGAACATGCCGAGCAGGAGGCCCGACAGGGACTCGAGGACCTGGCGCTTCGACATGGATCCGTCGGCCGAGACGGTGCGGCGAGGGGCCTTCGCGGGTGACGCGGTGGCCGGGTGGTGCTGGGACATGATCCTCCGGGTAGTTGACTGCAAGCAACCATATGCCGATGGTGGATCGTTGTCAACCATCTCGGCTGGCCGTGGATCCGCTCCCCGGGCCGGAGGCGGCGCGCGGGCGGGAGTAGACCGGGAGGGAGAGCCGGTCGACCGACCGGCCTCGATGCGAGGAGGAACCCCATGGTCGATTCGGTGGCGACGGTCTGGCTGCCCGTCAAGGACATGACGCGCGCGGTGGCGTTCTACCGCGACACGCTCGGTCTCACGATCACGAGCGAGGACGCGGACTGGAGCGAGATCGACGCGGACGGCCTGATGATCGGGCTCAACGCGCGCGAGGAGGCGGGCGGCTCGTCGAGCGGCGGGGCGGTCATCTCCTTCACGCCCGACGGCTCCATCGAGGACGAGCTCGAGCGGATCCGGGCGCGCGGCGCCGACATCACGGGCGAGATCAGCGACCACGAGTGGGGCCGCATCCTCCCGTTCCAGGACAGCGAGGGCAACGACCTCCAGCTGTACACGCCGCCCGCGGGCGGCTAGTCGCGCAGCGCGTCGCTCACGGCAGCGGCTCGAGGTCGACGTGCACGTCGTCGCCGACCTCCAGGCCGTGGGCGTCGCGGATCGCGCGCTTGATCGGCAGCACCCACGAGCCGTCGCCCTGCGGGAAGACGGACGTGCGCCAGGTCGTGGTGCCGACGCGGACGCGGACGGGGACGGATCCCCAGCCGCGGCGGCCCGCCTCGCCCAGTTCGCGGAGCATCGGGCCGAGGTCGGTGGGCAGGCTCACGAAGGTCCAGAGCGCGCGCCGTGCCTCCCAGGCCCAGAGCGGCGCGGTGAAGTCGAGGGGGAGGTCGTCGGTCACCCTTCGACCCTAGGGCGCGCTCACCAGCCGGCGCGGTCGGCGATGAGCTCGGCGACCTCGGCGGGGGTGCGGGACGTGGTGTCGATGGCGTGGCCGCCGAGGCCCGCGGCGCCGATGATCGCGGCGAGCTCGGGGGCGCGATCGCGGTGCCAGGCGAGGGCCGCGGCGTCGTCGCCGTGGCGGGCGTCGAGCCGTGCACGCACCGCGTCGGCGTCGACCGTCAGGCGGACCAGCATCGGGTCGTGGGAGCCGAGCGCGGCGGCGTAGCTGGGCAGGTCGCGGGCGTGCTCGACGACGGCCGCGACCACCACCACGCGCGCTCCGGCCTCCCGGTAGTTGCGGGCGAGGTCGCCGAGGTTGCGGAGCGCCAGCTCCTGCTGGAACGGATCCGTACGCGGCGCCGGGCGGAGCAGGCTCACGGCGTCCATGTCGACCAGCGCGTGCGGCACCCCGCGCGCGGTGAGCACCGCGCCGAGCGCGTGCATCGTCGTGGTCTTGCCCGCGCCGACGGTGCCGGTGAGGATCACGGCGTCCGTCGTCGCATCTCAGCTGCCGCCCGTGACGAGGTCGCACTCGAGCTCGTCCGCGGACGCGGCGACGATCTCGAAGGACGCGGCGCCCGCGCGGATCGTCACCGTCGACATGCCGACCCAGCGCGGGTGCGGCTCGGCGGTGGTGCTGGAGATGGCGTGGCGGAGGATCCGGAGCCGGTCGATGGAGAGCGTCGCGGTGCGGCGGCGGAGGATCTGGTCGCGGCGCGTGAGGATCAGCAGCTCGCGCGGCGAGCACGCCGCCACCGCACCCGCGAGGCTCATCGGCCGGAGCCGCTGCAGCGCGCCCATGAGGCCGTCGGCGGTGGGCACGAGCGGCGTGCGCGGGCGCGACGAGAGGTAGCGGAGCTGCGGATCGCGCCCCGCCAGGTCCCAGTACGCCGCGGCGACGCCGGCCTCGTCCTGTCCGACGTCGATGCGCGGGGTCGCCTGCGGCGTCCGCGTCGGGCAGGAGCCGGGCACCCCGGCGGACTCGGCCGCGAGCGTCATCAGCAGCTCGGTCAGCTCCACGACCACGTCGGCGGACGCGCCGTTGAACGGGATCCGCAGGGCCAGGCCATCGGCCGTGTGCACCGTGAGCAGGCCGTCGAGCAGGTCGACGCGGTCGCGCACGGCCACGAGGTCGGCGAAGGGGATGCGCCGGGCGGTGAACGCGGATCCGTCGCGCGAGAGCACCTCCAGGTCGCGGTCGCCGACGACGAGCAGGTGGTCGTACAGGTCCATCGTCGGGTCGGTGTCGCGGCGCGGGATGTCGCGCGGGACCTTGAGCACCAGGCGGGCGGCGAACGGGTCGACGCCGTGCGGGCGGTACAGGCGGGGGACCTCGTCGAGGGTGCGGACGGTGTCGATCCACGGGCCGAAGGCGTCGTGCTCGGCTGTTCTGGCGGCTGGTGTCACCACGTGAACGTATACCGCGCGTCGGCGCCCACGGGAGGTCGGGACGTGCCCAATCCGGGGCGATCCCCGTGTGCTAGAGCAACGGCCGCGTCAGCCCTCGATCAGGTCGCGCTCGGGCGGCACGGCCGTCCACAGCTTCACGACCCGCCGGGCGAGCGCCCGCTCGAGGCCGCCGAGCGCCTTGACCACGAAGATCGTCGTGCGGGCGGGGGAGCCGGCCTTCGAGAACCCGCGGTCGACCGCGCGCACCCACGTCTCCGCCGCGATCTTCGCGGTCGAGTAGTTCGCGCCGCCCGGGTACGGGCGCTGCACGGCCGTGGACGAGACGATGGCGAGACGACCGGCGTCGGATGCCTGCAGGTCGGCGTCGAAGGCGCGCGTGGTGTTGCGCAGCGTGGTGACGAGCCGCTCGTGCAGGAAGTCCCAGTCGTCGTCGGTCTGGCCCTCGAGGCCGTTGCCGCCGCGCCAGCCGCCGACCAGGTGGATCAGGCCGTCGACGCCGCCGAGCTCGGCGCGGATCCGGTCGGCCAGCTCCACGACGGCCGCGTGGTCGGCGAGGTCGCACACCTCGCGGCGCTCGGCGTCGACCTCCGCGAGCCGTCCGGCGTCCGTGCCGACGGCGACCACGCGCGCGCCGGCTGCCGTGAGCTCCGCCGCGACCGCCCGCCCGGCGGCGCTCGACGCGCCCGCGACCACCACCACGCGGCCGTCGACGCTCACGCGGCCTGCCCCGTGATCCCGGCGGTGGATCCGATGACGTCGCGCATCTTCTTCTCCAGCGCCTCGAAGAACATGCTGAGCGGGAACTCGTCGTCGAGCACGAGGTCGGTGAGGCCCTTCGGCGGTCCGTCGAGCGGCAGCGCATCCGGTCCCTTCGCCCAGGTGGACGCGGGGTGCGGCGTGACCGTCTCGGTGACCATCGCGTACGCGGCCAGCCAGTGCGCGGTCTTCGGCCGGTCGATGGAGCGCCAGTAGAGGTCGTTCACGCGGTCGGCGAGGGCGATCACCACGTCGGCGACGTCGTCCCAGTCGATCGTGAGGCGCGTGTCGGTCCAGTGCAGCACGTGGTGCTGGTGCAGCCACGCGAACAGGAGCTGGCCGCCGAGGCCGTCGTAGTTGCGCACGCGGGATCCGGTGATGGCGAAGCGGAAGATGCGGTCGAAGATCACCGCGTGCTGAACCATGCCGGCGCGCTCGAGCAGCGCGTCGTCGGCGTCGGTGCGCTCGGCGGGGTCCATCGCGGCGAGCCGGCGCTGGATCGCGACGGCCTCCCGGAACGCCGTGAGGTCGCAGCGCAGCTCCTCGATCGAGTAGAGGAAGAACGGCATCCGCTGCTTGATCATGAACGGGTCGAACGGCAGGTCGCCGCGCATGTGCGTGCGGTCGTGGATGAGGTCCCACATCACGAAGGTCTCCTCCGCGAGCCGCTGGTCCTCCAGCAGGCGCCGGGCGTCGTCCGGCAGCTCGAGCTTCGTGACCTCGGCGGCGTGGCGCACCACGCGGCGGAAGCGGGCGGCCTCGCGGTCGGCGAAGATCGCGCCCCAGGTGAAGGTCGGGATCTCGCGCATCGCGACGGTCTCGGGGAACAGCACCGCGGAGTTGGTGTCGTACCCGGGCGTGAAGTCGACGAAGCGGATGGGGACGAACAGCGCGTTGCCGTAGTCGCCCGCCTCGAGCTCCTCCACGAACTCGGGCCAGACGACCTCGATGAGCACGGCCTCGACGAGCCTGGACGCGCTGCCGTTCTGCGTGGTCATCGGGAAGACGACGAGGTGCCGGATCCCGTCCACGCGGTCGCGCTGCGGCTGGAACGCGTTCAGGGAGTCCAGGAAGTCGGGCACGCCGAGGCCGGCGTCGACCCAGCGCGCGAAGTCCACGTCGAGCGCCGCGAGGTAGGCGGCGTCGTGCGGGAAGAGCGGGGCGAGCGCGCGGACGGAGTCGCGGATGGACTGGATCAGCCGCGCGGCCTCCGCGTGGTGCGCGGCGTCGGGGACCGAGCCGTCCTTGACCTGCATGGGCTGGAGCGCGACGGCGGCGTCCTTGAGGGCGAGCCAGGCGGGGGAGGAGGCGACGGTCGCGACGTCCTCGACGACCTCGGGCTCGCCGATGACGGCTGCGGTGGGTGCGGCGCTGGACATGGATCGACCTCCGATCGTGCGGGTGGCGTGCGGTGCCTCCACCGTATCCGCGGGATCGGCGCCGGATCGTGTCCCGCGTGCCGGATCCGCGCGTGGATCAGATCGGCGACGCAGCATCCGTGCGCGAGCGGCGAGGGCTACGCCTCGTCGTCGGCCGGCACGGGCGTCGTCGTCCCCGTCTCGTGGTCGCGCCGGAGGATCGCGTAGCCGACGGACGCACGCGGCTCGCCGCCCACGACGGGCCAGCCGTCGCGGTAGTGCGCCTCCTTCACGAAGCCCGCGCGCACGAGCACGCGGCGCATCGCGCGGTTGTCGTCGCGCGTCTGCGCCTCGAAGCGCGTCACGTGCGGGTACGAGCCGAACACGTGAGCGGTCAGCGCGCGCACCACCGGCGCGCCGAGCCCGCGACCGCGCGCGGCCTCCGCGAGCCGCAGGTCGAACAGCACGCCCGGATCCTCGAGGTCGTCGAGCACGACGAGGCCCACGCGGCCGGATCCCGCGACCTCGACCCACAGGGCCGCGTGCTCGGGCCCGGAGAAGTCGCCGTCGGCGATGCGCGCGTCGACGTCCGCGGCCGTCGGCCGGGGCCGGACGTGGAACGGGAACGCGTTCGAGGTCAGGAACTCCCGGAGCGCGTCGCGGTCGCGCTCGACGTCGACGGGGACGAGCGCGGCGGCCGGGGATGCGGGCGGGGTCTCGGGCATGGGGGTCCTCCGGGTCGGTTCGAGCGACGGCAGCGGGGGCCGGCTTCTCCACAGGCGCGGGTGAACAGCGGGTGAACCCGACGGTCCCCCGTAGAGGGGACATGCGAGCAGGGCGCAGGATCATCGCCGTGGATCCATTCATTCTCCTCGTGCTCGTCGTCATCACGGCGCTCGCCTTCGACTTCACCAACGGCTTCCATGACACGGCGAACGCCATGGCGACCTCCATCGCCACCGGCGCGCTGAAGCCGAAGGTGGCCGTCACGCTCTCCGCGGTGCTCAACCTGGTCGGCGCGTTCCTCAGCATCGAGGTCGCGCTCACGGTCACGAACGCGGTCGTGAAGATCCAGGACAAGTCGGGCGCCCCCGACCCGGCTCTGCTGCAGGGCGGCGGATCTGCGCTGCTGCTCATCGTGCTCGCGGGCCTCATCGGCGGCATCGTCTGGAACCTGCTCACCTGGCTGCTCGGCCTCCCGTCGAGCTCCTCGCACGCGCTGTTCGGCGGCCTCATCGGCTCGACGCTCGCGGGCCTCGGGCTGAACGGCGTGAACTGGGCGGGTGACGGATCCAAGCTCGACGGCGTCGTGGGCAAGGTGATCCTGCCGGCGCTCATGTCGCCGATCCTCGCCGGGGCGGTGGCCGCCGTCGGCACCTGGCTGGTGTTCCGGATCATCGGGAACCTCGCCGGGCGCGGCCTCGACCGCACCTTCCGCATCGGCCAGATCGGCAGCGCCTCCCTCGTCTCGCTCGCGCACGGCACGAACGACGCGCAGAAGACCATGGGAGTCATCACGCTCGCGCTCATCGCGGCGGGCGGCTGGACCGACACCGAGTCCGTGCCGTTCTGGGTCAAGATCAGCTGCGCGCTCGCCATCTCCCTCGGCACCTACATCGGCGGCTGGCGCATCATCCGCACGGTCGGCAAGGGCCTCGTCGAGATCGACACGCACCAGGGCATGGCGGCCGAGAGCTCGTCGGCCGCGGTCATCCTCGCCTCCAGCCACCTCGGCTTCGCGCTCTCCACCACGCACGTCGCCACCGGCTCCATCCTCGGCTCCGGCGTCGGCCGCCCCGGCGCGCAGGTGCGCTGGCGCGTGGCGCTGCGCATGGTCGTGGCGTGGATCATCACCCTCCCGGCCGCCGCCCTCGTCGGCGCGGTCATGTGGTGGCTCGGCCACCTCATCGGCGGCGCGGCCGGCGGCATCGCGATGACGCTCGTGCTCGTCGCCGTCGCGATCACCGTCTACGTCCGCTCGCGCAAGGACGACGTCGGCGCGCACAACGTCAACGACGAGTGGTCCGACGAGAAGACCGCCCGCCCCGCAGCCCAGCCCGCCGACGCCTGAAGGATCCCGCCATGCTCCCCCTCTTCCTCTCCGCGGTCGGCCAGGTCGCCCTCGTCGCCCTCGTCCTCGGCGCGGGCCTGCCCGCCCTCTTCGCGCTCGGGGTGCGGTCCTTCGCGCTCGCCAGCCCCGACACCAGCGGCCGCGTCGCCGGATCCGACTCCGCGCGTCGCACGCCGCCCGTCGTCCTCCAGGTGGCCGGCGCCCTCTGCTACGCGGTCGTCGTCCTCGCCGTGATCGCGGGCCTCACGCTCATCATCGCGACGGGCCTCGGCCAGACGGTGAGCTTCGAGCACGTCATCCCGACCTTCACCTCGAAGGGCTGACCATGACCGACAGCGCATCCGAGGCCGGCGGGCCCGGCGACGGCACGACCGGCGTCGTCGTCCCCGGCCGTTCCGACCGTGGCATCGTCCAGCGCGTCGTCGGCTGGCTGCGTGCGGGCTACCCGTCCGGCGTGCCGGACCAGGACTACGTGCCGCTGCTCGGGATCCTCCGCCGCAGCCTCACCGCCGAGGAGCTCGAGCAGGTGGTCGACCAGCTCGTCGACGACGCGGTCGCGGCCGAGGCCGCCGGCGAGGAGATGGGCAGGAGCCAACTCCGCGAGCGCGTCGAGGCGATGCTGCTCGGCCCGGCCATGCCCGAGGACCTGG
Organism: Clavibacter quasicaliforniensis; assembly: GCF_051201715.1. Lineage (NCBI taxonomy): Bacteria > Bacillati > Actinomycetota > Actinomycetes > Micrococcales > Microbacteriaceae > Clavibacter > Clavibacter quasicaliforniensis. The sequence continues at coordinate 444,021 of NZ_CP139624.1, forward strand.
TGCGCGTGTCGGCGCGGCTGGCGGCGGCGGGCTGGCCGCTCGGATCCCCGGAGGACCTGCACGAGCCGGACGCCGCCGACGCGCGCGCGACCGAGCGCACGGGCCTCGTCTCCCGCATCGTCGCATGGCTGCGCGCCGGCTACCCGGCCGGCCTGCCCGAGCAGGACTTCGTCCCGCTGCTCGCGCTGCTGCGTCGCCGTCTCAGCGACGAGGAGGTGCAGGAGGTGAGCGCGCGGCTCGCATCCGAGGGTGGGCTGCCCGCCAGCCGCCTCGACGTCGCCTCGGCCATCGCGGGCGTCACCTCCGAGATGCCGTCGGACGCCGACATCGAGCGCGTGCGCGCGTACCTCGAGGCCCACGGCTGGCCGGAGGGCTTCCGCATCTGACGCGGGCGGGCATACCGCACTTGCACTGACTGCCCAAAGGTGCAAACATGCACTTCGTGACGACAAGTGCAACGGGACTGCGTGAGCGTCGCCGGGTGGAGACCTCGGCGAAGCTCACGACGCTCGCCCGACGCCTCACCGCGGAACGGGGCCTCTCCGGCTTCACCGTCGAGGAGGTCTGCGACGAGGCCGGCGTCTCCCGCCGCACCTTCTTCAACTACTTCGCCTCCAAGGAGGACGCGCTCTTCGGGCGTTCCGCCCGCGTCGAGACCCAGGACGTCGAGGACGCGTTCGTCGCGGCCGGCGACCCCCGGGATCCGGCGCTCTCGCCCTCGCTGCTCGACGACTTCGCGGACCTGTGCCTCGAGCGCTGGGCGCGCCTGGACACCGACGGCACCTCGATGCAGGACATGCACGCGGCCTTCCGCCGCGAGCCCGACCTCCTCGTGCGCGCCCTCGAGGCCGCCATGGAGGACGAGGCGAAGGACGTGCTCCTCGTCGAGCGCCGCGAGGGGCTGCCCGCCGGCGACCTCCGCGCGGCCGTCGTCGTCCAGACCATGGGCGCCCTCGGCCGGGCGAGCGCGCGCGAGTTCCTCGTCCCCGGCAACGCCGACCCCATGCAGCTCATCCTGCGGAGGCGCCTCGACGCCCTCCGCGAGATCGCCCATCCCACCACCACCGCGACCACCCGCCAGCACGAACGGACCCCATGACCGCCACCGCCCCCGCGCCCCTCCTGCTCACGCAGCGGCGCATCTGGATCATCTTCTCGGCCCTCATCGCCGGCATGCTCCTGTCGAGCCTCGACCAGACCATCGTCTCCACCGCGATGCCGACCATCGTCGGCGAGCTCGGCGGCGTCGACCACCAGGTCTGGATCACCACGGCCTACCTGCTGGCCACCACGATCGTCATGCCCATCTACGGCAAGTTCGGCGACGTGCTCGGCCGGCGGAACCTCTTCCTCGCGGCCATCGCGATCTTCACGCTCGCCTCCGTCGGCTGCGCGTTCGCGGGCGACTTCTGGTCGTTCGTCGTGTTCCGCGCGGCGCAGGGCCTCGGCGGCGGCGGGCTCATGATCCTGTCGCAGTCGATCATCGCCGACATCGTGCCGGCCAACCAGCGCGGCAAGTACCTCGGCCCGCTCGGCGGCATCTTCGGCCTCTCGGCCGTCGGCGGCCCGCTCCTCGGCGGCTTCTTCGTCGACCACCTCACCTGGCAGTGGGCGTTCTACATCAACATCCCCATCGGGATCGCGGCCTTCGTCGTGGCGTTCATCACGCTCACGCTGCCGAGCAAGAAGGCCACGAAGCGGATCGACGTGGCGGGCGTCGTGCTGCTCTCCATCGCGACGACGTGCCTCATCTTCTTCACCGACTTCGGCGGCGACAAGGCGTACGGCTGGGGATCGCTCCTCACCTGGGCGTGGGGCCTCGGGCTCGTGGTCGCGGCGTCGCTGTTCGTGTTCACGGAGTCGCGCGCGGACGACCCGGTGATCCCGCTGAGCCTCTTCCGGAACCCCGTCTTCGTGAACGCCACCGCCATCGGCCTCGCGCTCGGCATCGGGATGTTCGCAGCCATCGGATTCGTGCCGACGTTCCTGCAGATGTCCACCGGCACCTCCGCCGCGGTCTCGGGGCTGCTGCTCCTGCCGATGATGGTGGGCCTCATCGGGATGTCGATCACCTCGGGCATCCTCATCACCCGCACCGGGAAGTACCGGATCTTCCCCATCGTCGGCACGCTCCTCACGATGCTCGCGCTCGTGCTGATGACCTCGCTCACCGCCCAGACGCCCGTGTGGCTGATCTGCGTGTTCCTCTTCGTCTTCGGGCTGGGCCTCGGCCTGATCATGCAGGTGGTGGTGCTCGTGGTGCAGAACGCGGTGCCCGCCGCGCAGATCGGCACCGCGACCAGCACGAACAACTACTTCCGCGAGGTGGGCGCCGCGCTCGGCACGGCCGTGTTCGGCACGCTGTTCACGACGCGCCTCACCGAGAACCTCACCACCGTGTTCGCCGGGGCGGGAGCTGCTCCGGGTGATGCGGCGGCCTCGGCCAGCAGCATCGACCCGCAGACGCTGAACGCCCTGCCGCCCGCGGTGCGCGACGGGATCGTGGACGCGTACGCCGACGCCCTGGCGCCCGTGTTCTGGTACCTCGTGCCGTTCATCGCGATCGCCTTCGTGCTCTCGCTCGTGCTCAAGCAGATCCCGCTGTCGGACGTCGCCGGGCTCGTCGCCCGCGGCGAGGCGGTGGGCGGCGAGGAGGCCGAGCGGCTCGAGGCGGAGCAGCGCGCGGGCGTCCGCGCCGGCACGCGCCCCGCGGAGGCGACCGGACCGGACGCGGCCGACGACGCGTCGCGGATCGCGGTGCCGTCGAGCGACGGATCCGGGAGCTGACCCGGGCATCCGGTCGGCGCACGACCCGTTGACGACGCGCTCCCCGGCTGGTCGAATCGCGGAAGGGCCGCCGTCTCCACGCGGAGGCGGCGGCCCTTCCGCGTCGGTCCCCGCCGCGGATCCCGTGCATCAGCCCCGCCGGAGGTCGCCGTGAGCGAGCCCATCGTCATCACCCGCACGTTCGCGGCCTCCCGGGAGCGCGTGTTCGACGCGTGGATCACCCCGGCCGACTTCGCCGCCTGGTTCGGCACCGCCGCGGTCGACGTGCCCCTCGACACCCTGCGGATGGACGTGCGCGTCGGCGGCGCGTGGACGGCCGTGATGCGCCTCCCTGACGGCAACGCCATCGACTGGGCGGGTGAGTACGTCGAGCTCGATCGGCCGGCGCGCATCGCGATGACCATGACCGACCGGCCCGACGAGCCCGCGGGCGAGCCGCTCACGGTCGACCTCGAGGAGGTCGCCGGCGGCGCGACGCGCATGACCATGACGCAGCGCGCGGGCGAGTTCTCCGACGAGCAGCGCGAGATGACGATCCAGGGCTGGAGCGCCTTCTTCGACGTGATGGAGGGGCTGGTCGCGCCGGTCGCCTAGCGCGTGCGGCCGGCGGGCCGGTCCTGTCGCGGCCGCCGCACCACGCCGACCGCGGTGATCCCCGCCGCGCCGAGCGCGAACGCGAGGACGGCCAGGAACGGCAGCTCGTCAGCCGACATGCCCGTGGCGGCGAGCGTGTCGCCCCGGGCCGCGGAGGCGTCGGCGGCGGCGAGTTCGGCGGGCGAGCCCGGGAGCTGACCGGGGTCGGACGCCCCGGGCGAGGTCGTCCCGGGACCCACCGCGGCAGCGCCCGTGAGGCAGCGGCGCACCTCGGCCGTGTCGTAGAACAGCGACCCGGGCGCGATGGGCGTGCAGCCGGCGCGGAACGGGATCGCCTTCTCGTCGTAGAGCATGCGCACGATGGCGCGGCCGCTCGCATCCCGGTAGACGTCCCACTGCACGTTGGCGGCCATGGGCGTGACCGTCTCGCCGCGCCATGCGTTGGTCGCGTACGTGTACGGGGCCTCGGGCGTCACCGGCTGCGTCGAGCCCGGCAGGCCGAGGAGCGCCGCGAACGGGATGATCGTCTCGGCGTGCGCGAAGCGGAACGTCGCGGCGGTGGAGGATCCGGCGAGGCGCGCGTCCATCGAGTCGAGGAAGTCGTCGAGCAGCGGCGTGGCCATCTCGTACGTGATGTCGCTGCCATGGAACGCCGGGCCCTTCGAGTAGAAGTCCTCCGCGTCGAGCAGGTAGGCGAACCACTCGGTGTCCGCGTCGTCGCCGGCGAAGTAGCGGTCGAAGTCGACGCTGACCTCCTCCGTCATGTCGGGCGCGATGATGTAGAGGTTGTAGAGCATCATCGCGGCATCGAGCTCGTCGTCGACGTGGGTGCCGCCGTCGCCGCCGTCGACGAAGTGGTACTGGCCGGCCGCGAGGCGGTCGACGAAGGCGGGCGTGTAGATGCGCTCGAGCAGGCGGCGCGCGGCCTCGTGGCTGCGGGGCTGGGCGTAGATCGCAGCCACCGCGGCGGTCACGGCGGGGCCGTCCTCGTAGGCCTGGTAGTCGGCGTTCGCGGCGGACTTGTGGAAGTAGAGCGTGTCGGGGTCCTTGGCGATGTCCTTCGGCAGGTGCGAGGCGAGGAGCGGATCCGCGCGCTTCAGCCCCTCCGCGAACGCCTTGCCCGACGCGGTGGCGCGCGCCTCGCCTGAGCTCTCGAGCGCGACGGTGTCGGACCCCGCGTCGATCCCTGCGAACAGCGACGGCAGCCGCTCGACGACGCGCGCGCCGATGCCGCGGTGCTGGTCTGCGCCCTGGCCGGTGAGGTTGCCGTAGCCGAGCTTCTTGTTCGCGGCGGTGAGCTTGGCGACCTCCGGGCCGAGCGTCTGGCCGAGCGTCGTGAGCGCGCCCTCGGAGCGGGCCTGCTCCCACACCTGCGTGGTGAGGGAGTCGTACTTGAAGCTCGACAGGGCGCGGGATCCGTGACGGGCGACCGACTCCGTGTAGACGGGCGCGAAGCCGGCGGGCGCGGGCGCGAGGTCGGCCGCGGTGCCCTGCGGGGCGTAGGGGGTCTTGCTGCTGTAGTACGTGCGGTCGGCGGATCCGGCGCCCGTGCCGGTCGCCGCGAGGGCCGGGAGGGCGGATCCGCCTGCGGCGATCCCGAGGGCCAGCGCGAGCGCGACGGAGGCGGACAGGCGGCGGAGGGTGCGGAGGCGCATGGGTTCCTGGTGGAGCGGGCGCGGCGCGGGGTGAGCGCGGCGGCGGGTGCGGGTGGGTCGCGGGCGCGACGCGGCCGACGCTAGGCGGATCGCGTGACGCGGCGGTGTCCCGGCGCTGAACGGGCGGGGCGGCTGCCGGCGTCGGGACGGGCCCGGCGCCGCCCGTAGGGTGGGAGGACGCGGGCGAGGGGAATCGGATGATCGGGGTGCTGACCGGCTTCGCCATCATCGGCTTCATCATCGCCGTGGGCTACGGCGTCGGCCGCTCCGGGATCGCGGGTCCCGGCGCCCAGCACTCCCTCAACCGGGTCGCGTTCTTCGTCGCGACACCCGCGCTGCTGTTCACGGTGCTCGCGAAGGCCGACCTGCACGTCGTCTTCTCGGCGTTCCTGCTCACGTCGGCGAGCGCGGTGGCCGTGGCGGCGATCCTCTACCTGATCGTGGCGCGGATCCTCTTCCGCCGGCCGGTCGCGGAGACCACCATCGGCGCGGCATCCGCCAGCTACGTCAACGCCAACAACATCGGCCTGCCGGTCGCGATCTACGTGCTCGGCGACGCGCAGCTCGTCGCGCCCGTGCTGCTCCTCCAGCTGCTGGTGCTCGCGCCGACCACGCTGACGGTCCTCGACATCTCGAGCCGCGGATCCGCGTCGGTGGTCGGGATCCTCACCCAGCCGCTGCGCAACCCGATGATCATCGCGTCGATGCTCGGCATCCTCATCGCGATCACCGGGCTCCAGGTCCCCGACGCGATCTACGAGCCCTTCCGGCTGATCGGCGGCGCGGCGATCCCCATCGTGCTGATGGCGTTCGGCATGTCGCTCGTGGGGCGGAAGCCGCTCGCGCCCGGATCCGGTCGCGGCGAGATCGTCGTGGCCTCGGTGATCAAGACCGTGGTCATGCCGCTCGCGGCGTTCCTGCTCGCGCGCTTCGCCTTCCACCTCGACGCGCCGCAGACCTTCGCCGCGACCGTGATCGCGGGCCTGCCGACGGCGCAGAACATCTTCAACTTCGCGTCGCGCTACGAGCGCGGCGTCGTTCTGGCGCGCGACACCGTGCTGATCACGACGGTCGCGTCGATCCCGGTGCTGCTGGTGATCGCGGCGCTGCTCGCGCCCGGGACCTAGCGGGCGCCAGATCCAGCGGGCTACGACCTAGCGGCGGCGGGTCGGCGTCGCGCGCTGGGCGGCGCGCTTCTGCGAGCGCTTCGCCATCTGGGCCTTGCCCTTGGCCATCGCGGCCTTGCCCTGGCGGCTGCGCAGGAACTTCCGGATCACGGGGACGGCGACGAACAGGAAACGGATCAGCGGCATGGTGCTCCTCGGGGGATCTGCGCGGATCGGTGGATGCCCGCTCATCGACCCTGCCAGGTCCGGCGGCGCGCGACCGGGTCGGGAGCGGATGCGGCGGGGAACGGCCAGGCGGGCGCAGCGGTCAGGGCCCGGCCCGCCTCAGAGGGCCTTGCGCATCTGCTGCGCCGTCACGTCGTATCCCGCCGACGCGTACAGCGCGATCGCAACGTGGTTGGCGCCGAAGACGTTGAGCGCCAGCGCGGGGGCCCCGGCCGTGCGCGTCGCCTCCTCCACCGCGGCGAGCAGGGCCCGGCCGTACCCGGATCCGCGGCGCGAAGGATCCACCATGAGCTCGAACAGGAACGCCGTGTCGGGCCTGCCGTTCGGATCGTCGAGCGCGACCCAGGCGCTGCCGACCCCGACGCCGTGCTCGTCGACGCCGCGCAGGAGCAGGGTGCGCGGCGTCCGGATCCCGTCGGGGAGCCACTTCGCGGTCTCCGCCGCCGACCGCGCGCGCGCGCCTTCCGCCGGCCAGAGGCCTGCCTCGAACTGGCGGGCCGCGTAGTCCTCGTCGGCGGCTGCCATCATCTCGGCGAACTCGGACGGGGTCATGGGGCGCACGGTCACGGAGGGCATGCAGCGCATGGTCGCAGGGGCGGGCGCGCCCGCGGCCGGGCTGTCCACGTCGGTCGCCGCGGCGGCAGGCCCCGGGAGCCGGGGGGCGCGTCAGCCGCGCGGGCGCTCCCCGTCGCGGATCCACGCGACCTCGGCGCGCAGCAGCTCGGCGCCCGGGCCGACGGGGGCGTGGTCGAGCTCGAGGGACGCGCGCGTGTCGAGCACGATGGGGTGCGCAGCCGCCCACGGGTGCGCGCCGCCGTCGACGCCCGGCTCGAGCGGGACGATGCGCCCGCGCCAGCCCAGCTCGTCGGCGATGACGGCGACGATCTCGGCGGCCGTCAGCGGATCCGGGTCGGCGGCGTTGAGGATCCGCGCGCCCGGCACGTCCGCGACCCGCGCGATGAGCGCCGCCGCGTTCACCGCCGCGGTGAGGTGGTCGACGGACGCGCCGCGGTCGGCGAGCTCGATCGTCTCCGCGCCCGCGAGCATCCGCTCGGCGATGGCGCGCGTGCGGGCGTTCCTCGCCCACCGGCCGTGCACCTTGGACGGGCGGATCACGGTGACGGGCAGTCCGCTGTCGAGCGCCGCCCGCTCCACGGCGACCTTCGAGGGCGCGTAGCCCTCGCGCGTGAACGGATCGGTGCCGTCGGCGGCGGGCGGCAGGGTCGCGTTGTCCTCGGGGATCGGGATGGGGAAGCGCGGCGGCTCGTCGCCGTTGATGTGGCGTCCGGCGTCGTCGACGTACACGGCGCGCGAGGAGGCGACGACGACGGATCCGCTCGCCCGCATCGCGGGGACGAGCGCGTCGACGTCGGCGGCCGTGAACGCGACGAGGTCGACGAGGAGGTCGACGCCGTCGCCGGCCAGCCGCTCAATCGCGCGGGAGTCGGCACGGTCGAGCGCGTGGAAGCGCACGCCGAGGTCCCGGAGCTCGGCGGGCATGAGGTCGGGATCGCGGCCCGTCACGTCGACCGACCACCCGTCGCGGGCCAGCCGCTCGGCGGTCGCGCCGCCGATGGCTCCGGTGCCGCCGAGGATGAGGGCGCGACGCGAGGGGGAGGAGGGCACGGTCGTCGAGCCTAGGGGCGCGCGAGACGCAGCGGGGAACACGTCCGGCAGGATGAGCGCATGCCCCTCCACGACTCCGAGGTCCGGCTGATCGCAGCGGCCGAGGCGCTCGCGCGGACGCTCGGCGCGGACCCGGACCACACCATGGCGGCCGCGACCCTCGATGCAGCCGGTCGGATCCACGTCGGCGTCAACGTCTTCCACTTCACGGGCGGCCCGTGCGCGGAGCTCGTCGCGCTGGGTGCCGCGGCTGCAGCGCACGCGGGACCGCTCGTGGCGATGGCGGCGGTGGGCGACGGGGGTCGCGGGATCGCCCCGCCGTGCGGCCGGTGCCGCCAGGTGATGCTGGACCTCCAGCCCGGCATCCGCGTGGCCGTGCCCGGTGCGGACGGACCGGAGATGGTCGCGATCGGCGAGCTGATGCCGGTCTCGTACGCGCGACCCGACGAGTAGTCGACCGGGAGCGCGTGCGGTGCGCACGCGTGCCGCGATGGCGGCGAATGGTGGAGAGCTCCGGAAATCGAACCAGACGAGGCACCCCGATAGGTGCGCTCCCCGAACGGATCACAACCTAGCGGATCCGCCTGGGCTGCCGCACGTCGGCCGTCGCGCTCGGGACGCCGACCTCGTGACGCGGGTGGGGAGGGGGCGTCAGCCGCCGACGGTCCGCACCCGGACCGTCTCGCCATCGTCCTCCAGCTCGAACGTCAGCGTGGTGCCGAGCGGGAACGCGTCGCGGAGCTCCTGGGGCTGGTCGGCCGTGACGACGAGCGCGGTGCGCGCGGGGACGGCGCCGGTGGCGCAGCCCTCGGGGCCCTCGACCGAGCCGTCCTGCTTCGCGGCGCCGGCCACCAGGCAGACCACCTCCGCACCTGTCCTCGACTCGACCCTCGGAACACGCCCGACCGAGATGCCGTGGAACGGCGCGAAGAGCGATCCCGGCGCGATGGATCCCGTGTCCACCGAGAGGTAGGTCGCGTTGTCCGGCACCGGCGGCGGCTCGAGCGCGAGCATCGCGACGGTGCCGCGCTCGTCGCCCAGCCACCAGGCGGTGCCACCCGCGGCGGCGACCGCGACGATCACGAGGGAGGCAGCCCAGGCGGCGGCGAGACGCGGGCGGAGGCGGGTGCGCGCCCGGGTCCGCCGTGCCGCGGGTCGGTCGTCGCGCGCATCACCGCTGGGCGGGGCTCCGGCCGCCGACGGGCCGACCGAGCCGTCGTCCCGCGGGTCCGCCGCAGCGACGCCCGGGCGCACCGTGTCCCGCCCCTCGAGCTCGCGCAGCCGCGCGAGCGAGGCGGCGTCGCGCGGGTCGCGATCGGGCCCGAACACGCGCCGGCGCAGCTCCGCGATCTCCGCGCGCCGGTCGTCGTCGTCCATCCCCGCATCGTGTCACGGGGCGGGCGATCCCGCTCAGCAGGCCGCGTACGCGTATCCGTCCGCGCTCGCGGGCACGAGGTCGCGGTCGCGCACGATGGCCCGGGGCGCGGGATCCAGCGCCAGGATCCGCGCGCACACCTCGTCGGCCGTGCCGCGCAGGTCGTCGGTGTACTCGACGTCGAGCACGTGCGGCCCGTAGACCGCCGTGTAGTCGGCGCACTCCTTCCAGCGGTCGCACTCCTCGGCGACGGCGAAGTCGAAGCCGGCCTCGTCGCGTCCGCGGGAGCCGATGTCGGTGGTGTTCTTCTGCGCGACGGCGAGGCCACGGCTGTGCGCGTGATCCACGAGCAGCGTCGCGAGGGCCAGCGCGTCATCCGCGTCCAGGGCGCCCTCGGACCGGTTCCACGAGTCGAGGTTGTCGAACTCGACGGCCTGGTAGCCGGCGTCGGCGCAGCGGTCGACGGTCGTCGCCTGTCGCGCCGCGATGGCCGTGCGCTTCGCCGCGGTCGAGGTGTCGAGGATGAACTCGTCGTCCCAGTTCGGATCCACGAGCGGTCCGTCGTCGCCCTGCACCAGAAGGTCGTCGGGCCAGGTCTCGCCGGGCTGGGTCTGGAACCCGTTGACGTAGCAGATGCCGTACGCCCCCGCCGCGGGCTCGTCGGTGCTGTCGCGGACCACGATCCCGACGCCCGCCGGCACCGGCGAGGCGCCGCCGAGCTGGTAGTCGAAGCCGGTGGCGGTCGGCGGCAGGGCGACGGCCGCGCTCGTGTCCGCCGCGAGCAGGCCGGTCGTCGCCGTGTCGGCCGCGTCGGCGGACGCGCTGGTCGGCGCGGACGCCGGACGCGGATCCGCCGCCGCGCAGCCGGAGAGGGCGACGAGGGCGGCGGTCGCGAGGGCGGCGGAGAGGAGGGGGCGCATCATGCGACCCTAGGCGGGTCGATCCGCGGTGCCCACCACCCGGAAGCGCTCCAGCACGATCTCCGTGTCGTCGTCGAGCAGGAACCCGTCGGGCAGCTCCGCGAGCACCTCGGCGGATCCCCAGAACCCCTCGTGCCCGGCGCGCCACTCGGCGACCGTCGTGAATCCCTCGCCCTCGTCCCGCGCGTGCGCGAGCGGCACGTCCGCGAGGCGCGCGATCTCCACGGCCGTCGTCTCGATCACGAGCACCGGCCGCCCTTCCGAGTCGATGACCGCGCCGCGGGACCCGACGACCGGCAGCTCCTCGTCGTCGGCGTCGTACTGGATCAGCAGCGAGCTCGTCGAGGTCTTCTCGCCCGAGACGATCGCGGCGACGAGCTGGTCCCGCAGCGACCCCGGGAACGCGAACTCGACGGGAGGGAGGTCGGGCTCGGGCGTCGTCGTCATGCCTCGATCGTAGGAGCCGCACCCCGGACGCCGCGCGCCCGCCGGGCCAGGCTGGATGCGACCCCACGGCCCCACGACCCCCGAACGAAGGCGCAGCGCATGAGCGAGATCCGCAACTCCGGCAACCAGTACGAGATCCAGGACCCGATCGCGCAGTACCCGTCGCCGCCGTTCCCGCAGCAGGAGCAGACCGGGCCCGGCGACGAGAAGCGCTTCGAGCCGACGCCCGACCACGGCCAGGACAGCTACGTCGGCTTCGGCCGCCTGAAGGGCCGCAAGGTGCTCATCACGGGCGCCGACTCCGGCATCGGCAAGGCCGTCGCGATCGCTTTCGCGCGCGAGGGCGCCGACATCGCGCTCAACTTCCTCGACGAGGAGCTCGAGGACGCGCGTGACACCGCATCCACCATCGAGGCCGACGGGCGCACCGCCGCGCTCGTGCCCGGCGACATCTCCGACGAGACCGCGTGCCAGGACATCGTGCAGGCGTCCGTGGCGGCGCTCGGCGGCATCGACTGCCTCGTGATGGTCGCCGGCTACCAGCGCAACGAGGACGACATCCTCGACCTCGACTCCGAGCAGCTCGACCGCACGATGAAGACCAACGTCTACTCGCTGTTCTGGCTGAGCAAGGCCGTGATCCCGCACCTGCCGAAGGGCGGCAGCATCATCACGACGAGCTCGTCGCAGGCGTACCAGCCGAGCCCGGACAAGATCGACTACGCGGTCTCCAAGGGCGCGATCCGGAACTTCACGCAGGGGCTCGCGCAGCAGCTCGCGCCGAAGGGGATCCGCGTCAACTCGGTCGCGCCCGGCCCGTTCTGGACCGTGCTGCAGCCCGTCGGCCAGTCGGCGTCGGACGTGGAGGAGTTCGGATCCCAGTCGGTCTACGGCCGCCCGGGCCAGCCCGCGGAGATCGCGGCGACCTACGTGTTCCTCGCGAGCCAGGAGTCGAGCTTCACGAGCGGCGAGACGATCGCGGTGACGGGCGGCACGCCCGTCCACTGACCGGAGGCGCGAGGGCCGTGGCCGAGGCGGCGGGGCGCGTCAGAACAGGCGCGCCCCGTCGGCGCCGGCCTCGTCCTCCTCGCCGAGCGGGCGCTCGGTGCGGAGCACGGCCGGTCCGACCGTGAGGATCCCGTCGCCGAGCGGCTCGCAGCGCACCCCGCCGCGGCCGCGGAGCGCGCGGAAGGCGCCTGGCGCGAGCATCACGTCCATCCAGGCGCACGGGTTCGCCGGGCGGTGGCCCTGGAACTCGACCGGCCCCTGACCCGAGTCGAGGCTGAAGCGCATGCCGCGCAGCCGGTCGACGTCCGCGCCGCGCAGCAGGACGTTGCGGCGCGTGTCGACGGGATCGAGGCCCGCCTCCACGCGGAGCTCCCGCGCCACGCGCTCCACGGACTCGACGGCCATCACCGTGACCGCCGCCGTGCGGTGCGCGCGCTGGCCGAAGTAGCGGTCGCCGACGATCCCGAGCCCGGCGCGCACGCGCACCGAGACCCGCGACGGCGGCTCGCCCGGCTCGTCCCGCGGGCCGTCGGACGGGCGTCCCTCCAGCCGGTGCACCGGCGACGCGACGAGGAACGCGATCTCCACGCGGTGCTCGTGCGGGAGGTCGGCCATCCGGGAATCGTACGGGCTCATACCACGGGGTACGTCGGCCAGGGGCGGTCGCTCCACTCGTGGCTATCATCGATGAGCGGGACGGTGTGACCGCATCCGGGGGGTCACGTGGGCGAGCTTGCTCCCTCCGACGTGCGGCGGGATCCGGTGTCCCGCGCGCAGGCGGTGCTGCGGAGCATGACGCTCTCGAAGCCGCTGCACGCGCAGCTGCCCTTCATCCTGAGCCTCGTCGTCGTCGGCGTCGTCGCGGGCGCGGGCGACCTCGACTCCGTGGCCCGTCCCGGATTCGTCGCGGGCACGGTCGTCGCCGCCATCGTCACCATCGTGGCGGCCGTCGTCCCCTGGGAGCGCATCGACTCCGACTGGGTCGCCGTGCTGCCGATGCTCGACTTCGTGGCGCTCGCCCTCTGCCACGACGCGATCGGCGACCAGGTGCCGTCGACCGCGTTCCTCATCGTGTTCCCGGTGATCTGGCTGGCGTACGCCTTCGCCCTGCACGTCCTGTGGCTCGGCGCCATCGGCACGGCGTCGGTGCTGGCGCTGCCCTACTTCCGAACGGGCACCGTCCCGGAGGGCACGACCGGCTGGTCGCACCTCGTCGTGCTGCCCGTCGTGATGCTCCTCGTGGCCGTCGCCGTGAACCTGCTCGCGCAGCAGCTGATCCGCCAGCACGCGCGCCTGGAGGAGATGCAGCGCGAGCTGACGGGCACGCTCGTCGACCTGCAGGAGCGCAACTCGATCATCGACGGCGTGCTCGACGCGATCGACGACACCGTCATCGTGCTCGACGCGACGGGCCGCATCATGCTGCGCAACCGCGCAGCCCGCGAGCTCATGGCGCTCGCCGGCCCCGTGGATCCGGACGACCCGACGCTCGGCCGCCTCGTCTACGAGGAGGACCGCGTGACGGTCGTGCCGCCCGAGCGCCAGCTCGTGGCCCGGGCCCGCGCCGGTGAGATCGTCGGGCGGGAGGTGCACTGGATCGGCGACGGCGGGGCGCAGAAGGCCGTGCTCTCGTCGCTGTCCCCGCTCGTGGACGCCTCCGGGCGCATGTTCGGCACGGTCGTCGTCAGCACGGACGTCACGGCGCTCGCGCTCGCGGTCACCGAGCGCGAGGACTTCGTCGCGAGCGTCTCGCACGAGCTGAAGACGCCGCTCACCTCCATCCTCGGCTACGTCGAGCTGATCGCCGACGACCTCGAGGAGGACGACCTCGACGACCGGATCACCGCCGCCCGCCTCGCGATCGTGGAGCGCAACGCGCAGCGCCTCCTCGGCCTCATCGGCGACCTCCTCACGGCGGCGCAGCACAAGCTCGCCGTCAACCGCAACCTCGTCGACGTGGGCGAGATCGTCGAGAACGCGCTCGACGTGATCCGCCCCCACGCGCAGGCGAGCGGCGTGACCCTGATCGAGCCGGACTACGAGGAGCTGGTCGCGGAGGTCGACGCCGTGCGCATCGGCCAGGTGCTCGACAACCTGCTCAGCAACGCGGTGAAGTACACGCCGGAGGGCGGCACGGTCATCACCGAGGTGGGGGTCGACGGCGACCACATCCGCCTGTGCGTGACCGACGACGGCGTGGGAATGTCGGCGGAGGACACGTCGCAGCTGTTCACGCGCTTCTTCCGCACCAACTCCGCGCGCGCGAGCACGGTCGCGGGCGTGGGGCTCGGCCTCAGCATCACGCGCTCGATCGTGGAGGCGCACGACGGCTCCATCGAGGTGGAGAGCGCCGTCGGGACGGGCACCACGATGCGGGTGCGGCTGCCCCTCCGCATCGGGCGTGCCACATCGCGGCCGACTTGAGCTGATCTTGTCCCCACCTTGATCCGATCCGGCATCCGGCGGTGTCAGGCTCGAGCAACGACGGGGCCACCCGTCCGACACGAGCGATCGAAGGACCGGATGATCCCCCACGACCACCCCGCGAGCGGCACCCGAGCCGCGCGCACCGGGTGCCGTGCCGGGTCCACGGATGCGCGGCCGGTACCCGACGGCGGCCTCCCCGGTCCTTCCGATCGTCTCGTCGGCGGCCGGGCGTGAGCGCCCGAGCCGCCCGTGTCCCGCAGCTCCCCCCGCTCCTCGACGTCCGCGTCCTGGAGCAGCTGCTGGTCGAGCTGTCGGACGAGCCCGGCCCCGCCCGCCTGTCCGTCGTCCCCGCGACGGGCACCCCCGCTCCGCCCCTCGGCGTTCCCGCGCCGGGCGGCGTGACCCCGCCGCGCGGCCACCCCGAGCCGCGCCGCGGGACCCCGTCGTCCGGATCCCCCCATCCGGACGACCGCCTCGCGACCCGTGGTGCCCCCGCACCCGGTCGCGGGCAGGCGCCGGCCGGATCCCCCCGTCCGGTCGGCGCCCTCACCTCCGCCCCCGCCGCCTCCGAGCCGACGTGCCCCGGAGCGCTCACCGACGGGCAGCACGCCTGCGTCGACTTCCTGCGCTTCTTCGTCGACCTGTGGCCGAGTCGCTGGGATCGCCTCGACGCCGCCGTGCGCGCCGCCGACCGCCCGGCCGCGCTCGACGCGTGCCTGAGCGTGAAGAGCTCGGCGGCGATGGTGGGAGCGCTCCTGCTCAGCGACGTCGCGGCGCACCTGGAGCGGGCCATCCGCGCGGCCGACCACGCCCGTGCCGCGGCCATGCTGCCGGAGCTCGGCGAGGTGGGCGAGCGGAGCATGGACGCGATGCGCTCGTGGATCCGCGCGGAGGCGGGACACCCGCCCGACTAGACCCGTGCGCGAGGCCGCCTCGACGGCCGACGCGCACGCCCGACCGGCTCCCGCGACAGGCCGGTCGGAGGAACGGAGCGGGATCCCACCCGAGGGGACCCCGATCCACGGCGCAGCTGCCGCGGGACCCACGGGTCCCGCGGCAGCCCCCTCGCGCCCGCCGGCGAGCGGCGAGCTGTGCCCGGCGCCTCAGCCCCGCGGCGGCGCGAGCCGGTAGCCGACGCCGCGCACCGTCTGGATCCACCGCGCCTCGCGCGGGTCGTCGTGCAGCTTGCGGCGCAGGTTGCCGAGGTGCACCTCGACCGCGCGCTCCTCCGGCTCGGTGGACGAGGCGACGGCGTAGGACCCGCTGCGGATGTCGCGCACGAGGTCGCCCTTGGTGCGCACGCGTCCGCCGCTCGCGAGGATGGACGCGAGCAGGTCGAACTCGGTGCGCGTGAGGTCGACCGGCTCGCCGTCGACCGTGACGTGGCGGGTGCCCTCGTCGAGCTCGAGGCCGTTGTGGCGGAGGACGTCGGCGTCGTCCGGCGCGGCCTCGGCCGGCATCGCGGGCGAGACCACGGTCGTGGTGGCGACGGCGGCGGGCTGCACCGGCTCGTCCGCGTCTGCGGCCGTGCCCGGGGCGTCGGCCGCGGCCGGGATACCCGCGGCAGGGGTCGTCGTCGCGTCCCCGCCGCCGCGCGGTCGGCGCATCATCGCCGAGATGCGGGCGCGGAGCTCGCGCGGGCGGAACGGCTTCACGATGTAGTCGTCGGCGCCGGCCTCGAGCCCGAGCAGGGTGTCGACCTCCTCGCCCTGCGCCGTGAGCATCACGATGTAGGCGTCGCTCACGAGGCGTATGCGGCGCGCGGCCTCGAAGCCGTCGAAGTCGGGCAGGCCCACGTCGAGCGTGATGACGTCGGGGGAGACCTCCTCGGCCAGCCGCACGCCATCGGTCGCGGTGCCGGCGGAGTGCACCTCGAAGCCGCCCTGGCGCAGGACCACCTCGAGCAGCTGGCGGATGTCGCCGTCGTCCTCGATGACCAGAGCCACACGTCCGCTGTCCACTACCGCCCCCTCGCATGCCGCATGCGCGGCCGTACCCCGGATCCGCGTCAGGCGCGCCGGATCTCCCACGCTAGCGGACCGCTGGACCCCCGCCTCCGCGGCGGCGGGCCGCCGGGCCGACGCGCGGGATCAGGTGATGGGGGAGGAGCCGGGCACCGCGACGAGCACGAGCACGGCGCCGAGGATGTACGCCGCGAGCGACGCGCCCACGCCGATGAGGAGCACCAGCCAGGGCCGCGTGCGCCCGCGGATCATGCCGACGAGCGCGACGATGACGGCGATCCCCGTGAGGAACAGCGGGCCCGCGACGGCGATCCCGTAGCCGATCGTGAAGAGCGAGTCGCGGCAGACGTAGGCGTCCACGTCGCACGCGTCGGTGACGAAGATGAGGCCGAGGCCCATGGCGGCGATGCTGCCGCCCACGACCGCCGCGACGAGCATCGAGATGAGCGTGGTGACGAGGATCCGGCGGTCGATCCGGCGGATCCAGCGCGGCACCCAGTCGGGGCCGGGCAGGTCCTCGTCCGGGCGCCCTCGGGCGTCGTCCCGGCGGGCGGCGGAGGCATCGCGCGCGACGCTCCGCTCCGACGGGCGGCGGATGACCTCGGTCGCGTCGGGGTCCCGAGACGACCGGCGCGGGATGGTCGGCAGCGTGACCTTCGGCAGCTGCGGCAGGCGTCGGCTGCGGGCGGGCGGGCCGGCGGAGCGTCGCCCGCGGGAGGCGCGGCGGCCGCGCTCCGGGGTCGCGTCGTCGTCGGGGGTCACGGCACGAGACTACGGGGCGCGTCCCGCCGGGCCGGAATCGGCGGGGTCGGCGGGAGCGCGAGCGGCCATGGCGGCGCGGGGCGGATGGTCAGAAGATCATCGGCCGGTCGTCGTCGAGCTCGGTCTCGACGTCGAGGTCCACGGCCACCGGCACGTGGTCGCTCGGGCCGTCGCCCTTGCGCTCGTCGCGGTGGATCCGGGGCGCATCCACGAGCTCGGCGAACCGGTGGTTCCCGAGGATGAAGTCGATCCGCATGCCCTCGTTCCGCGGGAACCGCAGCTGCTGGTAGTCCCAGTACGTGTAGCCCTCGGGGATCGACGGCCGCACGACGTCCGCGAGCCCGGCGTCGAGGAAGGCGGCGAACGCGGCGCGCTCGGGCTCCGAGGTGTGCGTCTTGCCCTCGAAGAGCGCGGGGTCCCAGACGTCGGTGTCGAGCGGCGCGACGTTCCAGTCGCCCATGAGCGCGAGCGGGGTGGCGGGATCCGCGGCGAGCCAGGCGCGCGTGTCGGCGGCCAGCGCCTGGAGCCACTCAAGCTTGTAGGAGTAGTGCGGGTCGTCGAGGCCGCGGCCGTTGGGCACGTAGAGGCTCCAGAGGCGGACCCCCGCCACGGTCGCGCCCATCGCGCGCGCCTCGAGCGGCGACTGCCCGGAGGCGTCGGGCTTGCCGAAGCGGGGCATGCCCTCAAAGGTCGTCACGACGTCCTCGAGCGGCAGGCGGCTCGCGATCGCGACGCCGTTCCACTGGCTGAGGCCGTGCACGGCGACCTCGTAGCCGGCCTCCTCAAACGCCGCCATGGGGAACTGCTCGGGCTTGCACTTGATCTCCTGCATGGCCAGCACGTCGACGTCCTCGCGCACGAGCCAGTCGACGACGCGGCCCACGCGGGTGCGGATGGAGTTGACGTTCCAGGTGGCGACGCGCATGCGTCCACGGTACCGGGCGGGCGGGGCGCCGCCGGGCGCGGGTGCCGGGTCGGGGCGGCTCAGCCGATGCTGCCGATGCGCACCGTGACGGCGGCCCGCTCGGCGGCCTCGGCGCCCATCGACTCGGCGAGCCGGGCGCGGATGGCGTCGACCGCGGCGCGCGCGGTGTCGCTCGCGCGGCCCGACGCGTCCACCGCGATGGACGCCTCCACGAGCACGGTGCCCTCGCCGGTCTCGACGGTGACGAGCTGCTCGACGGCCGTGGAGGATCCGGCCACGACGCCCTCGACCACCTGCTGGGCGGCCAGCAGGATCGGCGAGCGCGGCGCGTAGACGTCGGCCACGCCCGCGACGCCGCGGAGGACGGCGGTCAGGTCGCGCGACAGATCGGCGGGCGCGGGGAGCGGCACGGGGACGGGCGCGGCGGCCGATGCGTCATCGTCGAGGGTCATCTCCGGCCTCCTCCTGCACGGGACGCGCCTGCACGTCCACCACGGTCACGTCGATCGCCTCGACGCGCAGCTCGGTGTGCCGGAGCAGGGCGGCGTGCACCCGCTCGCGCACGCGCTGCGCGAGCTCGGGCAGCGGCTCCCCCCACACGACGCTCAGGGTGAGCGCCACCCGCACGGGCTCGCCTGCGCGCGTGACGTCGCCGTCGAGCGTGCACCGGCCGACGAGGACGCCGGGCACCTCGTCGCCGGCCTGCCGCACCAGGGTGCGCACGGCGCCCTCGGTGAGCGCGAGGCTCACGGCCGGATCCGGGTGGGAGAGCGGGATGTCGCGGCCGGCGCGCGACTCGCGGCTGATGTGGGCGAGCACGCCGCGGAAGAAGTCGTCGCCGGGCGCCTCCTGCTCCTCGGCCTCGACCTGCACGAGCTCGCGGCCGAGGTCGCGCATGTGCTCGAGGGCGCGGAGCGCGTTGCGGGTCTCGGGGTCGTCCTCGTAGGCGGCGATGCGCGGCGTGCGCCCGCGGTCGAGGTAGTCCGCGAGGGCGGCCATGTCGAGGGGCGCGCCGTCGGCGTCGAGCGCGGGTGCGGGATCCACGGGCAGGCGCTCCCCGGGATCGCCCGGTCCGGTGCCGCTCATCGCCATTCCTCCATGCTCGTCATCACGGTGGTGCGCGCCCGGGACAGCCGGCCGCGCACGGTCGAGGGCGTCGAGCCCAGCCTCTCGGCGATCTCCTCGTACGAGAAGCCTCCCACCTCGCGCAGCATCCACACCTCGCGCTGCTCGCGCGGCAGCGCGTCGAGCACCGTCGCCAGGGCGCGCATCTGCGACGACGTCTCCGCGTCGCGCTCGGGGGACGTGAGCCGGTCGGCGATCTCGTGGTCGTCGATGTCGTCGGCGGGGCGGCGGGCGCGGATCCGGTCGATGGACTTCCGGCTGACGATCTGCAGCAGCCAGCTCTTCACCCGGTCGGGCTTCTCGAGCGTGGGCAGGCGGTCCCACGCGGTGATGAGGGCCTCCTGCACGGCGTCGTCGGCGTCGGCGCGTGATCCGGTGAGCCGGATCGCGAACGCGCGCATGTAGGGGGCGTGCCGGCGGACCAGCACCTCGAACGCCCGGGCGTCCCCGTCGGCCGCGCGCTCGGCCAGGATGCCGTCGCCCGCGTCCTGCAACGAGGAGGAGAGGGCCATGCCGTACCTCCGTGTGCGCTGGGAGACGAGACGGATCCGGGAGCGATCCGTGACGGACCACGCCGTCCGTGCGTCCCACCCATGACTACCACAGCAGCGCCCGGGCGACCGGGCATCCACGAGGAGGAACCGCATGAGCGACCAGAACACCAGCACTCCCGCCGACGTCGCACGCGTCTCGCCCGCGAGCACCGGCACCAGCACCGGGATCACGGGGAGCGTCCTCGCCGAGGGCGACACCACCGTCACCGACGCCGTCATCGCCAAGGTCGCGGGCCTCGCCGTCCGCGACATCCCGGGCGTGCACGCTCTCGGCGGCGGCGCGGCCCGCGTCATCGGCCAGCTCCGCGACCGCATCGGCCAGACCGACCTCACGCAGGGGATCGCCGTCGACGCCCAGGAGGCGGGCGTCGCGTTCGAGGTGACCCTCGTCGCCGAGTACGGCGTGCCGCTCCAGGACATCGCGGCCGGCGTGCGCGCGGCCATCTCCGACGCGGTGACGGAGCTCGTCGGCCGTCGCGTGACGCGCGTCGACGTCACGGTCGCCGACATCGTGCTGCCCGGCGAGGGATCCGACGACGACGACGCGTCCGCGGCGCCCGCCGTCTGATCCATCCCGCACCGCCCGACGGGCCGCCTGTCCTCGCGACGGGCGGCCCGTCGCCGTGTCCGGGCGGCGCCGCGTCCGCTGACCTCGCAGATCGCGGGCGTACCGTCGGGGGATGACCGACGACACCGCTGCCGCGCCCGCATCCACCCCCGCATCCGACGGGCAGCCCCGCGTGGCGCTCCTCGGCACCGGCGTCATGGGCTCCGGCATGAGCCGCTCGATCCTCCGCGCGGGCCTGCCGCTCACGGTCTGGAACCGCAGCGCTGACAAGGCCTCGCCCCTCGCCGACGCCGGCGCGACCGTCGCGGTGACCGCCGCCGACGCGGTGCGCGACGCCGACGTCGTGGTCGTGATGCTGTTCGACGCGGACGCCGTGCTCGAGGTCCTCGCGGAGGTCGCGCCCGCGCTCCGCCCCGACGCCGTCGTCCTCCAGTCCTCCACCGTCGGCGTCGAGGGCACCAGGCGGATCGCCGCGCTCGCCGCGGAGCACGGCGTCCGCTTCGTGGACGCGCCCGTCCTCGGCACGCGCGGTCCGGCCGAGCAGGGCCTCCTCGTGCACCTCGTCTCGGGATCCGAGGCCGACATCGCCGTCGCCCGCCCCGTCCTCGAGGCGACCGGCTCGCGCACCGTGGTCGCCGGGTCGGACGCGGGACCGGGATCCGCCCTCAAGCTCGCGTGCAACGCGTGGATCGCCTCCATCACCGCGGCCACCGGCCAGTCGCTCGGCCTCGCGCGCCTGCTCGGCGTCGAGCCGCGCCTCTTCCTCGACGCGATCGCGGGCGGCGCGGCCGACACCCCGTACGCGCACCTCAAGGGCGGCTCGATGCTGTCCGGCGAGCTCGCGCCGTCGTTCGCGCTCGACGGCCTGCTCAAGGACGTGACGCTGATGCTCGCCGCCCTCGACGGCGCCGACGCGCACGACTTCGACACGGCGATGCTCGAGGCGCTCCGCGAGACGTACGCGGAGGCGTCGGCGGCCGGCCACGGCGGCGACGACGTGGCCGCGGTCGGCACGGTGTTCGGGCTGCCGACCGGGCCCGACGCCTGACCCGGTCGGCGTCCCGCCCGCCCGTCGCACCGGCCCACGCCGTTCCCCGCCCGTAGGATCGGCTGCGTGACGACCTCCGACGCCCGCCAGCAGCTCATCGCCCACATCAAGGAGGACGCCGTCTTCCACGGCGACTTCACCCTGACGAGCGGCAAGAAGGCCACCTACTACGTCGACCTCCGCCGCGTGAGCCTCGACCACCGCGTCGCCCCGCTCATCGGCCAGGTCATGCTCGACCTCATCGCGGACGTGCCCGACGTCGCCGCGGTCGGCGGGCTGACGATGGGCGCGGATCCCATCGCCGCCGCGATCCTGCACCAAGGCGCCGCGGTTGGACGCGGCTACGACGCCTTCGTCGTGCGCAAGGAGCCCAAGGACCACGGCCGCGGCCGCCAGGTCGAGGGCCCGGACCTGAAGGGGAAGCGCGTCATCGTCGTCGAGGACACCTCCACCACCGGCGGATCCCCGCTGAAGGCCATCGAGGCGCTCGAGAAGGTGGGCGCGGAGATCGCCGCGGTCGCCGTGGTCGTCGACCGCTCTACCGACGCCCGCGAGGTGATCGAGGCCGCGGGGCACCGCTACCTGTACGCGATCGGCCTCGAGGACCTGGGGCTGGCCTAGTGAGCGGGGCGCCCGGCGGCGGATCCGGTCACGGTCACGACGACGACCCGTTCGCGGTCCGTCCCGCCACCGACGCCGACCGCGAGCGGCCCGCGCAGCCGCTCGCGCCCATCGGCTGGGGTCGCCCGGCCGGCCGGGAGCCCGTGCCCGCGGAGCAGGACGCCGCGCAGCAGGACGCCGCCGGCGTGGATCCCGCCCCCGCCGATGCGCCGCAGCCCTCGGGCGCCGACATCCTCGCGGGCATCGTCCCACTCGACCCGACCGTGGACGACGAGCGCGTCGCCCCGCTCGACCAGGTGGATGCCGACCAGGACGCCCATGATCTCGACGCCGACCTCGACGCGCCGGCGCCGGCGCCGGCGCCCGAGCCCGGCATCGCGGACGCCCCGATCGACGCGGGCGAGGTGGAGTTCCCCGGCGAGCCGGACCCCGGGTACGTGCCCGCCCCCGCGGCCGACGGCACGGGCGAGGTGCTGTCCGGCGAGGTCGAGACGGATCCCGCGGCGGCCGACGACGCGCCCGCCGAGCTGGTGCTCGAGCCGGTCGACGACGCGCAGGATGGCGCGGCCCTGCCGGTCGTCCCCGCGGACGCGCCGGTGGTCGACGCCGAGCTCGTCGAGGATCCCGCCGCGCCGGCGGTCCCCGACGACGACGACTCGGTCCAGCTGACGCCGCTCCGGGACGACCGGATGGACGAGGACGCGGAGGTCGTCGACGATCCCGCGGGACGCGTAGCGGACGAGGTCGAGCCGCAGCCGCTCGGCGGGGACGTCGACGTGGAGGCGTCCGCCGGTGCCTCCGCCGGTGCCGAGCGCGACGACGAGGACGCGGCTCCCGCGCCGCTCGCCCCCGCGGCCGCCGCTGCACGTGCCGCCGCGATGGCGTGGGCCTCCGGATCCGCGCCGGCTGCTGCGCCTGCCGCCGCTGCCGCGCCTGCCGCCGTGCCCGTTGAGGCCGCGCCCGCCGAGCGGGCGGACGCCGCGCCGACCGCCGATCGCCCGGAGGCCGCGACCGAGCCGGAGGCCGTGCCCCAGCCGGAGACGGCCGTCCTGTCCTCGCCGGTCGTCGAGCCGTCGGACGCCGACCGCGCACCCGAGCACGGTGCCGAGCCACGGGACGAGGTCGAGCCGACCGCTCCCGCCCCCAGCTCCTTCGCGCCGCCGGAGGCCGCCGCCGCCGACCCCGCCGACGCGATCTCCCTGCTCTTCGGCGACGTCGCGGCGGATCCCGAGCGTGAGCCCGCCGACGCCGACGCGGAGGACCGGCCCACCGCCTCCGAAGACGCCGACGACCGCACGCGGATCCTCCCGGCAGCCGCCTCTGCCGCTGCGCCTCCCGCCGCTGCCGCCCCGCGCCCCGACCGCGACGCCCCCACCGTCGCCGTCCCGGCCGCCTCCCCGCCTCCGGATCCGGCCCCGCGTCCCCTGCCGGTCCCCCCGCCGTACGCGGCCCCGCCCGCACCCCGGGCGCCGGCGCCGCGCGCCCCCGTCCTCGACACGGCACGGATCCCCGCGCCTCCCGCCGCCGGGCCCCCGCGCGGACCCCGCGGCCCGCGTCGCACCGGCCTCTGGGTCGGCGGCGCGATCCTCCTGGTCCTGCTCCTCGTCGGCCTCTTCTACCTGGGTCAGCGGCTCGGATCCGCCGCCGCGCCCGATGCGGCCCCCGTCGCCACGCCGACGGCCGAGGCCACGCCGACCCCGTCGCCCACCCCGACCGATCCCGTGCAGGGCCCGGCCGCGGCCGGCGTCCAGGCGTGGGACGCGCTCCTCGGCGGCGAGTGCATCGACCCGTACACGACGCCGTGGGAGGAGGAGTTCACGGTCGTCGACTGCGGCTCCGAGCACCACGCGCAGATGGTCGCCCGCGTCGCCCTGCCGCAGACCGGAGACACGTTCCCCGGCGAGGAGGCCGTGCGCGACTCCGCCGACGAGCTCTGCATCGCCGACACCGTGATCGACTACGCGGCGGCCCGCGCCTACTCCGACGTGCAGTACCAGTCGGCGTACCCCATCAGCCAGGACGAGTGGGCCGCAGGCGACCGCGACGCCTACTGCTTCGTCTCGCGCGCCGGCGGCGGCACCTTCACGAGCAGCATCGGCGTCCCGCAGCCGCCCGTCGTCCCCTAGCCGCCACCGCCCGCCTGGGGATCCCGACCCCGCGGATCCCCGCCCCCGCCCTACCCTCGACACCCCGTGCGCGGAACCTGCGCGCGGATCCAGGGGACGGGGGATCGGTGACCTCACGCGCCCGACCCGACGACCGCGCGTTCCTCCTCCTGTGGGGCGCGCAGGCCGTCTCCTCCCTCGGCGCGAGCGCGGCCTCGTTCGCGCTCACGCTGCAGGTCTTCGGCGAGACGGGCAGCGCGCTGGCGCTGTCGGCGCTCACGTTGGTGTCCACCGTCGCGTCCATCTACCTCGCGCCGTTCACCGGCTGGGCCGCGGATCGCCTGGGTCACCGCCGCGCCGCGCTCGCGAGCAACGCGGTCCTCGCCCTCGTGTCGGGCGGGATGGCCGTCGTGTCCGCCCTCGGCCCGGGGCGCCTGCTCGCCGTGGTCTATCCGCTGACCCTGGTGTCGGCCCTGGCGGCGTCGACCCTCGCGCTCACCCTCACGGCGAGCGTCCGCCGGATGCGCCGGGAGGCCGACCTCACGCGGATCAACGGCGTCACCTCGCTCCTGCAGGACGGGCCGACCCTGCTCGCGCCCGTGCTCGGTGCCGCCCTGTCGGCCGTCGTCGCGCCCGCCGCCGTCTTCGTCGTCGACGGGGTCACCTCGCTCGGCTGCGTCGCCGCGCTCCTCGTCGTGCGCTGGGACGCGCCGCCGGACCGCCGCATCGCGAACCCGTTCCGCGGCGCCCGCGACGGCATCGCGTGGATCCTCCGCCACCCCGGGCTCCGCCGGCTGCAGGCGGGCTTCGCCGCGCTGAACCTCGCGAACGGCATCGCCGCGTCCGCCACGACCGCGTATGTGCTGCTGCTCGGCACGCGCGGCATCGGCCCGGGTGCGAGCCTCGCGGCGTTCAGCGTCGCCGGATCCGTCGGGCTCCTCGCCGGCGCCGCGTTCGTCGCCGCCCGCGGGGACCGGATCCCGCGGCTCGTCGCCATCGCGGGCGCCGCCGTCGTCCTCGGCCTGGTGGGTCGCGTCGCGCTGGGGGCGAGCGCGCTCCTGGCGGTGTGGATCCTCGCGGCCGTGGTCCGCAACGTCGCGCTCCAGGCGCAGGGCGCGCCGCTCACCGCGGTGTGGCAGGAGCGCACGCCGCCGGAGCGGCAGGGCGCGATCCTCGGCGCGAAGAAGCTGCTCGGCCAGGGGTTCTACCCGCCGGCCGTGCTCCTCGGCGGGGCGCTCACGGTGGCGCTGCACCCGCTCGGGCAGGAGACCGCGCTCCGCATCGTGATCATCGCGGGCGGGCTGGGCGAGGCGCTCGTCGGCGTCGCGATGCTGCGCTCGCGCGGGATCCGGGCGCTGCTCGCCCCGGCCGCGCCCGCCGAACGGGCCGGCCGCTGATCAGAGCTCGGACTCGACCGGCTCCGGGTCCAGCAGCTCGGTGACGCCCGACAGCACCTCGTCCGGCCGGAACGGGTAGCGCTCGATCTCCGCCCGGTCGCTGATCCCGGTGAGCACGAGCACCGTGTGCAGGCCCGCCTCGATGCCCGCGATGATGTCGGTGTCCATGCGGTCGCCGATCATGCCGGTGCTCTCGGAGTGCGCGCCGATCTTGTTGAGCGCCGAGCGGAACATCATCGGGTTCGGCTTGCCGACGATGTAGGGCTCCTTGCCCGTGGCCTTGGAGATGAGCGCGAGCACCGCGCCTGTCGCGGGGAGCACGCCCTCGGCGCTCGGGCCGGTCGCGTCGGGGTTCGTCGCGATGTAGCGCGCGCCGCCGTTGATGAGGCGGATCGCCCGCGTGATCGCCTCGAACGAGTAGTTGCGCGTCTCGCCGATGACCACGAAGTCGGGCTTCGTGTCGGTCATGATGAAGCCCGCCTCGTGCAGCGCGGTCGTGAGGCCGGCCTCGCCGATGACGAACGCGGATCCGCCGGGCATCTGCTGCTCGAGGAACGCCGCGGTCGCGAGCGCGCTGGTCCAGATCGACTCCTCGGGCACGTGCAGGCCGGACGCGCGGAGCCGGGCGGAGAGGTCGCGCGGCGTGAAGATGCTGTTGTTGGTGAGCACGAGGAAGGGCTTGCCCTGGTCCTGCCACTGCTGGATGAGGGCCGCCGCGCCGGGCAGGGCCTGGTTCTCGTGCACCAGCACGCCGTCCATGTCGGTGAGCCAGCAGTCCATCTCGTCGCGCGTCGCCATGGGGTTCCCTCTCGTCGTGGCACGAGGCTACCGCCGGGGGATGCGCGGCCGCCGGGCACCGGCGACGGCGTCACCCGATGTCCGCCCGCCGTCCTCCGCGGTGTCGGCCGGCCCCCGTAGGGTCGGCGCATGCACGCACTGCCTCCCGGATCCCTGCGCCTCGTCCACCTCAGCGACACCCACCTCCTCCGCGACGGCGGCCTGCACCAGGGCGTCGTCGACACGGGCGCCGCCCTCGAGCGCGTCCTCGTCGAGGCCGACCGCGTCCCGCACGTCCGGCTCCTCGTCGGCTCGGGCGACCTGTCGGAGGACGGCACCCCCGAGTCGTACGCGCTCCTGCGCGAGCGCCTCGTGCCGTGGACCTCGTCGCGCGGCGCCGCGCTCGTGCTCACGCCCGGCAACCACGACGTGCGCTCCGCCTTCCGGCTCGTGCTCGGCGACGGACACGGCGCTGCCGGCACCGACGACGGACGCGATCCCGCGGCCGTCCCGCCCATCGACGGCGTCACCATCGTGGACGGCTGGCGCATCGCGACCCTCGACACCTCCGTGCCCGGCAAGGGCTACGGCGCGCTCCGCGAGCAGCAGCTCGACGGGCTCCGCGAGCTGCTCGCGACCCCGGCCGGGCACGGCACCGTGCTCGTGCTGCACCACCCGCCCGTTCCCGCGCCCACGACGCTGCACGAGTCGCTCGCGCTGCAGGGCCCGGAGT
The DNA here is from genome assembly GCF_051201715.1 of Clavibacter quasicaliforniensis. Lineage (NCBI taxonomy): Bacteria > Bacillati > Actinomycetota > Actinomycetes > Micrococcales > Microbacteriaceae > Clavibacter > Clavibacter quasicaliforniensis. The sequence continues at coordinate 470,791 of NZ_CP139624.1, forward strand.
GGCTGGCCGAGATCGTCCGCGGCAGCGACGTGCGGGTGATCCTCTCGGGGCACTACCACCACCACATCGTCGGGTCGCTGGCGGGCGTGCCCGTGCTGGTCGCGCCCGGCGTCGCGAACGAGACGGACGTGGCGGCGGAGCCCGGCACGGAGCGCATCGTGCGCGGATCCGGCTTCCTCGTGGTCGACGTCGACCCGGCGGGAGGAGTCACGTCGGTCGTGGTGCGGGCGCACGCGGAGGACGACGGCGACGAGGTCGCGCTGCTCGACGCGGAGCTGGTGCAGCGGATCATCGCGGACTCCGGCGCTCCCGCCGCGCCGTGACCGCCCGGGCATGAGGAGAGGCCCCCCCGCCCCCCCCCCCCCCCCGCGCGCCCCCCGCCCGCGGCCCCCCCCCCCCCCCCCCCCCCCCCCCGCCTCTCCTGGCGCTGCTGGTCTGGCTCTACTTGAAGACGTCCTTGACGTCCTCGCCGGCCTTCTTGGCGGACGCCGCGGCCTGGTCCTTCTGGCCCTCGGCCTTGAGGCTCTCGTCGCCCTTGTGGTCGCCGAGCGCCTCCTTGGCCTTGCCCGCGATGTCCTGAGCAGCGTTCTTGATCTTGTCGTCGAGACCCATGATCTCCTCCTCACTGAGGCCACCTGGTGCAGCCCACGACTGGACTGTAGGACGGAGCGCTCCTGAACGCCTGACAGATGGGAGGTGCGTGTCCACTGAGCGAAACGCCGCCGCCCTGCACCCTCCGCGACGTCCGTGCAAGGGCCTTCCGCCAGGCCCCGCGCCGCCCCTAGGCTCCCTGACCGTGATCCTCTTCGGGCTGCTCCCCCTCCTCGTGGCCGTGTGCGCGCTCGTCGACGTCATCACGCGCCCGGACGGCCAGGTGAAGCACCTGCCGAAGCTCGTCTGGATCCTGCTCATCGTCTTCCTGCCGCTCATCGGCAGCATCGTGTGGTTCTGCGTCGGCCACGACTGGGACGCGCGGCGCGAGCCCGTCGGCCCGCCGGACCGGAGCGCGGCCTACGAGCGCGCGGCAGCCGCGGTCGACCTGCGCGTGCGGAGCACCGAGCAGCAGCTCGCCGACCTCGAGGAGGAGGAGCGGCACTACGCGCGGATCGCGCGGATGCGGCAGCTCCAGGCCGAGCAGGCGGTGCAGGCCGCCCGGGCCGCGGGACCGGCACGGGCGCCGCGGGCCATCGAGCCGGGATCCACCCCCGAGCGGTAGTCCCTCCCCAGGTCGTGGGCCGCCGCGCCCTCCCTCCGCGGGGTCGCCGCGGGACGGCGGGGTCGGGGGCGGATGGGAGCATGGCCGCATGCCCGACACCGCGACGCCACCCTCCTCCGCTGCGTCCTCCTCCGCTGCGCCCTCCGACCTCCGGTCCGCCGCCCGGGAGCACCTCTCCCGGCTCGTCGGCGTCGCGGGCGCCGACTTCCACGACGGGCAGTTCGAGGCCATCGAGGCCCTCGTGCAGGACCGCTCCCGCGCCCTCGTCGTGCAGCGCACCGGATGGGGCAAGTCGGCCGTCTACTTCGTCGCCACCCTGCTCCTCCGCCAGCAGGGGCTCGGCCCCACGCTCCTCGTCTCCCCGCTCCTCGCGCTCATGCGCGACCAGGTCGCCGCGGCCCGGCGCGCCGGCGTTCGCGCGGTCGCCATGAACTCGAGCAACGCCCACGAGTGGGACGACCTGCTGCGCGCGCTCGACGCCGACGAGGTCGACCTGCTCCTCGTGTCGCCCGAGCGCCTCAACAACCCGCGCTTCCGCGACGAGCAGCTGCCCGCGCTCCGGGCCCGGCTCGGCCTGCTCGTGGTCGACGAGGCGCACTGCATCTCCGACTGGGGCCATGACTTCCGGCCCGACTACCGGCGCCTGCGCGACCTCATCTCCTCCGTCGACGAGCGCGTGCCCGTGCTCGCCACCACGGCGACGGCCAACTCCCGTGTGGTGGCCGACGTCGAGGAGCAGCTGAGCGTCGGATCCGCGGGCGCGGGCGTCGTCGAGACCGACCGCGTGCCCGTGGTCACCATCCGCGGGCCGCTCGCCCGGCGGTCGCTCCGGCTCGGCGTGCTGCGGCTCGAGAACAGCCGCGACCGGCTCGGCTGGCTCCTCAGCCACCTCGACGAGCTGCCCGGCAGCGGCATCATCTACGCGCTCACCGTCTCCGCCGCGCAGGACACCGCGCGGCTGCTGCGCGACGCCGGCCACGCGGTCAAGGCGTACACGGGGCGCGACGACCCGGCCGACCGCGAGCAGGCGGAGGGCGAGCTGCAGCGCAACGAGGTCAAGGCGCTCGTCGCCACCAGCGCGCTCGGCATGGGCTTCGACAAGCCCGACCTCGGCTTCGTCGTGCACCTCGGGGCCCCGTCGTCGCCCGTCTCCTACTACCAGCAGGTCGGCCGCGCCGGGCGCGGGTCCGCCGACGCCGACGTGCTGCTGCTGCCCGGCCGCGAGGATCCCGACATCTGGCAGTACTTCGCCACCGCGTCCATGCCGGACGAGCAGCAGGCCGCCGCCGTCATCCAGGCGCTCGGCGAGAGCGACCGGCCGCTGTCCGTGCCCGCGCTCGAGTCGCGGGTCAGCCTCTCGCGCAGCCGGCTCGACCTCCTGCTCAAGGTGCTCGACGTCGACGGGGCCGTGCGGCGGGACACCTCGGGCTGGTCGGCCACGGGCGTCCCGTGGGTCTACGACCGCGCCAGGTACGAGCAGGTCGCCGCGGCGCGCGTGCGCGAGCAGCAGGCGATGCTCGACTACGAGACCACGCTCGGCTGCCGGATGGAGTTCCTGCAGCGCCAGCTCGACGACGACACCGCGGCCCCGTGCGGCCGCTGCGACCGGTGCGCGGGCGCGTGGTACCCGTCGTCGCTCGATCAGCAGGCGTCGGCCACGGCATCGCAGGCGCTCGACAGGGTCGGGCTGCCGATCGAGCCGCGGCTGCGCTGGCCCACGGGCGCTTCGACCGTCGGCGTGCCGCTCAGCGGCGCCATCGCGGCGGGCGAGCAGGTCGACGAGGGACGCGCCCTCGCGCGCCTCACCGACCTCGGCTGGGGAGGACGTCTCCGCACGGTCTTCGCGGCCGGAGCCGAGGACGCGCCGGTCGACGACGCGCTCGTCGCCGCCTGTGTGCGGGTGCTCGCCGAGTGGGGCTGGGCGGAGCGGCCGCGTGCCGTCGTCCACGTTCCGTCCGCGAGCCGACCGCAGCTCGTCGGGAGCCTCGCCCAGCGCATCGCCGAGGTCGGGCGGCTGCCGTTCCTCGGGTCGCTCGACCTCGTGGATCCCGGGGCGCCCGGCGCCGCGCGCGGCAACAGCGTCTACCGGCTGGGGCGGGTGCACCCGCGGTTCCAGGTGCCTGCGCACATCGCGGACGACCTCGCCGCGGATCCGCGTCCCGTCCTCCTCGTGGACGACCTGGTCGACACGCGGTGGACGCTCACGGTCGCCGGCCGTCTGCTGCGGAAGGCGGGCGCGACGCGCGTGCTGCCGTTCGCGCTCGCGCAGCAGGGGTAGCCGGGCGGGCGATCGCGGATCAGCCGGCGACCGGATCCGGATCCGGATCCGGATCCGGCTCCGTCTCCGGCTCGACGAAGACGGTGCCGCCGCCCGCGAGACGCGCGCGCATCACCTCGATGGCCTGCGGGTTCTCGTCCACCAGCACGAAGCGGCGGCCGAGCTCACGGGCCGCGGCGCCCGTGGTGCCGGATCCCGCGAAGAAGTCGAGCACCCAGTCGCCGGGCCGGCTCGACGCCTGCACGATGCGGCGCAGCACGCCTAGCGGCTTCTGCGTCGCGTAGCCCGTCTTCTCGCGGCCGGTGGGGGAGACGATCGTGTGCCACCAGACGTCCGTCGGCAGCTTGCCGCGCTCGCGCTTCTCCGGGGTCACGAGGCCCGGCGCCATGTACGGCTCGCGGTCCACGCCCTCGGAGTCGAACAGGTAGTGGATCGGATCCTTCACGTAGACGAGGATCGTGTCGTGCTTCGCCGGCCAGCGGCGGCGCGACTTCGCGCCGTAGTCGTACGCCCACACGATCTCGTTGAGGAACGAGCGGCGGCCGAAGAGCGCGTCGAGCACGACCTTCGCGTAGTGCACCTCGCGGTAGTCGAGGTGGAGGTAGAGGGTGCCCGTGGGATCCAGGAGGCGCCACGCCTCGATGAGGCGCGGCTCGAGGAAGTCCCAGTAGTCGGCGAACGAGTCGTCGAATCCGTAGAGCATTCCCTTGACGGAGTCGTAGCTGCGGCCGTGGAACCCGAGGCGCGCCCCCGGCGGGCGGACCGGCTCGGGCGTCGCGGTGCTCGCGGGGGCGAGGGCGACGGGGGTGGTGGGCTCCGCAGCCGCGCTGGGGGCGGTGCCGGGTGCGGGGTCGAATGAGGTGCCGGGTGCGGCGTCGGGTGCGTGTGCCACGGCGGCGTCGAACGCGGTTGCCGGAACGACCTCGGCCTCGGCGTCCGTGGCTGGATCGGCCTCGGACTCGGCGTCCGCCTCGGGATCGGCGGCCGGATCCGGCGTGCGGGTCACGGTGAGGTTCTGCCGCTCCTGCGTGCGGCCGGTGTTGAACGGCGGATCCAGGTAGATGAGCTGGAAGGCGCCGTCGGGGAGCGCGCGGACGGCCTCGAGATTCTCCGCGTGGATCACGAGGTCGGGGCCGTCGGGGGTCCACGCGGGCTGGGGCACGCCCCGAGGTTAACGGACCTCCGCGGACGCGCGGCGCGCGCCGGGACGGGAGGGACGTCGTGCGGACGGCTGCGCCCGCGGTGCACGACGCCCCCAATACGGGGCGGTTCGCGCACGGCCCTGCCGCGCGGGTGGCACCCTCCGCTATGAACGTCACATGAGCGATGACCGCGACCCCGGCCGGACCGACGGACCCCACCCCGACGAGCCGCGGGGCGAGGATCCGGCAGCCGGCAGCTCGGCCACTGACGGCTCGGCCACCGACGGCCCGGCCCGGGGGGACGCATCCGCGGTGGGTGCCGCGGCGGATCCCGTCAGCCCCTACGGTCCGCCCGCCGTCCCGGCCGCGGCCGAGCCCGCCGACGCGGCCGAGCCTGCCGTCGCCGCGGCCGAGCTTGAGCCCATGCCCGAGCCCGCCGCTGTGCCCGAGCCCGCCGACGCGCCCGCCCATCCGGCGCCGCCCCTGCCGCCGGTCGGATACGACGCCGGCGCGGGATCCGCCGGCTCCGGCGCCGGCCCGGGGTTCGCAGCGCCCGGCCCCTCCTACGCGCCGCCGGTCGGCGCCCCGCCCGCCGCCCCCGCGCCGCCCTACGTCTCCGGCCCGCCTCCCCGCCCCCGCGGCGGCAAGGGCCTCGCCATCGCGGCGCTGGTCGTGGGCATCGCCGGGGTCCTGGGCGCGTTCATCCCGTTCCTCAACTACGTCACGGCCATCCCGGCGCTGGTCGCGGTGGTGCTCGGCATCGTCTCGCTCGCCCGGCGGATGGACGGCAAGCCGCTGGCGCTGACGGGCCTCATCCTCGGCGCCGTCGGCTTCGTCCTCAGCATCGTGCTGGCGCTCGTCTACACGTTCGCGTTCGTGGGCTCGGTCACCGAGGCGTTGGAGACCGCGGGCCCCGGATCCGACCCCGGCTTCGCCAGCCCCGAGCCGACCTCCGGCGACGGCGGCGACGACGCGACGGCCCAGCCCGGCACGAGCCCCGACGACCCGCTGCCGATCGGCACCCCGGTCACGGGCGAGGGCGTCGACGGGCCCGAGTGGCAGGTCACGCTGGGCACGCCCATCCTCGACGCGACCGCGGCCGTGCTCGCGGCGGATCCGACGAACGGGCCGCCCGCGGAGGGCATGCAGTACGCGGTCGTCCCGGTCACCGCGACGTACCTCGGGTCGGGCACGGGGGATCCGCTCTCCGAGCTGGCACTGGGGTTCCTCGCCCCCGACGGCACGCAGTACTCGGCCGCCGACAGCTTCGTGCAGGCACCGGCGCCCGCGTTCACGGACGCCTACGAGATGCTCGAGCCGCAGGGCACCGCGAGCGGGAACGTCGTCGTCGAGATCCCCATCGACGGCGCCGCCGACGGCCTCTGGGCCACGGCGCCGGGGATGATCGCGGACGCGTACTACTTCCGGGCCGGCTGACACCTAGTCCGGGGAAGCCGCTCGCGGGGCGTCCTCGCGCGCATCTGGTGCCGACCGGCCGCCTACCGGGTGCGAAGCGCGGGATCGGTGGCCCCAGTTCGCGGTGCAGGAGGCCCTTTCGGCGCTGTCGGCCGCCGTGGCTCTAGTAAGAAGTGCCCATGACCGACGCACGAGACCCGAACTCGACTCCCGAACAGCACTCCTACCCCGCGCCCCCTCCCGCACCCGAGGGCGGGTACGCGACTCCCTACGCGCCTGCCGCGCCGGCGGTCCCCTCCGGCGGGAAGGGCCTCGCCATCGCGTCCCTCATCGTCGCGATCGTCGCCTTCCTCGGGGCCTTCGTCCCGTTCCTCAACTACGTGGTCTTCATCCCCGCGATCGTCGCCATCGTCCTCGCCATCGTGGCGCTGGCGCGGCACAAGGCGGGGAAGCCGCTCGCTCTGGGAGGGCTCATCGTGGGCGTCCTCGCGCTGGTCCTCAGCATCATCCTCGCGGTCGTCTACACGCTCGGATTCGCGGCCGCGGTCTCGGAGAGCCTTCCCCGGAGCGAGGGCGGTTCCGGGTCGTCCGCGGCGCCGCTGGACGAGACCGAGGAGGAGGCCGGGCCGGCCGTCGGTACACGAGAGAACCCCGCCCCCATCGGCACGGTCGTGACGGGTCTCTCCGGCGGATCCGCGCAGTGGGAGGTCACGCTCGGCGCTCCCGTCCTCGATGCCAACGCGGCGGTCACGTCCGAGAACATGTTCAACGACCCCGCCCCCGCGGGCACGCAGTACGCCATGGTGCCCGTCACGGTGAAGTACGTGGGTACCGAGTCGGCCAGCCCGATGTTCGAGATCGGCGTCGAGTACGTCTCCGCGGCAGGCACGACGCACACCACGTCCGACTCCTTCGCCGTCGCCCCCGAGCCGCAGTTCAGCTCGATCAACGAGCTGTTCCCCGGGGCTTCGGGCACGGGCAACGTCGTCATCGCCATCCCCAGCGCGGATGCGGCCGCGGGGACCTGGGCCGTCAGGCCCGGCATCCTCGCCGACCCGTACTACTTCTCCGCCCAGTAGCGACGGAGCCCGAGAGCCGTGGCACCCCCGGGTGCCACGGCTCGCGCCGTCTCTCGGCTGGGCTCGTAGGCTGCGGACGTGACACCCGACGCGCGCGGCACCGACGCCCCCTCCCGCCCCATCCCGTCAGCCGGCGAGCTCGACGCCCGCGATCCGCTCGCGCGCTTCCGCGAGCTGTTCGTGCAGTCCGACGACGTGGTCGCCTACCTCGACGGCAACTCGCTCGGCCGGCCGACCCTCGCGAGCGTCGACCGCGTCGCCGACTTCGTGCGCGACCAGTGGGGCGGACGCCTCATCCGCGGCTGGGACGAGGACTGGCTCGCGATGCCGACGCGCATCGGCGACGACCTCGGCCGCGTCGCGTACGGGGCCGCGCCGGGCCAGACGTTCGTCGGCGACTCGACCACGGTGATCCTCTACAAGCTCGTCCGCGCCGCCGTCCGCGCGCGCCCCGGTCGCGACGAGCTCGTGATCGACACCGACAACTTCCCGACCGACCGCTTCGTGCTCGAGGGCGTCGCCGAGGAGTGCGGCATGACGATCCGGTGGATCGACGTCGCGCCCGACGCCGGGGTCACGCCCGAGCTCGTCGCCGAGGCGGTGGGGGAGCGGACCGCGCTCGTCGTGCTCAGCCAGGTCGCCTACCGCTCCGGGTTCCTCGCGGACGTGCCGGGGATCACGCGCATCGTGCACGACGCCGGCGCGCTCGTGCTCTGGGACACCTGCCACTCCGTCGGCGTGATCCCCACCGAGCTCGACGCGTGGGGCGTCGACCTCGCGGTCGGCTGCAGCTACAAGTACCTCGACGGCGGGCCGGGCGCGCCCGCGCACGGCTACGTGCGGAGCGACCTGCAGGCCGAGCTCCGGCAGCCGATCCAGGGCTGGATGGGCGCTCAGGACGTCTTCGCGATGGGGCCGGAGTACGTGCCGGCCGACGGGATCCGCCGTTTCCTCAGCGGCACGCCGCCCATCGTCGGCATGCTCGCGATGCAGGACATGATCGCGCTGATCGAGGAGGCGGGCATGGACGCGATCCGCGCCAAGTCGCTCGCCCTCACCGGCTTCGCGCTGGATCTCGTCGACCGCGACCTCGTGCCGCTCGGCGCGCGCGTCGCGAGCCCGCGCGACGAGGACCGCCGCGGCAGCCACGTGAGCGTCGACCACCCGCTCTTCCGCGAGATCGTCGGCGCGCTGTGGGCGGAGGGCGTGATCCCCGACTTCCGCGCGCCGTCGGGCCTGCGGCTCGGGCTCAGCCCGCTGACGACGTCGTTCCGCGAGGTCGAGGTCGGCGTCGAGGCGATCCGGCGGCACCTGGCGGGCTGACGTGCCCCACCCCGCCCGAGCCGGGAGACCGGGTCAGTCCGCCCACGCCCGACGCGTGCTGCGGACGGGCTTCCCGGTTGCCGCGGCCTCGTGCATGAGGAGCGCGAGGTGGTGGTCCTGCGACGCCTCCGCGAGCGAGTTCGTGGACGGGCCGCCTGCCGCGTGCGCGTGCATCTCGACGAGGCACTGCGCGATCGCGATCTCGTCGTCCGAGAGCCGGCCGGGCGCGAACGGGTTCTCGTAGACCCACTCGGACCCGAGCAGCAGGCCGCGCAGGTGGTGGCCCTCGAGGTTGCCGCCCTGCCCGGTCTCGACGCGCGTGATGTCGGCCCAGGTCGGCGTCGTGGCGTCGAGCAGCCAGCTCACGTGCTCGTCGACGATCTCGCCGCGCTCGCCGCGGACGAGGAGGCGGTTGCGGCGGATCCACGAGAAGTACTGCCGGTCGGAGAAGTCGTAGACGCCGAGGCGGTCGCCGAAGTCGAAGCGCGCGGTGGTCTGCTCGGCGGTCACGACCTCCTCGCGCACGGGATCCCCGTCGCGGTCGGGCCCGGCGACGATCGGGGACGAGAAGCGGGCGGCTGTGATGGTCGCGTCCTCGAAGCCGATGCCGAGGGCCCGGCGCATCACACGGACGCCGTGGTAGTCGTGGCACTGCGCGACGGTCGCCTGGCTGATCCGCCCGAGCCGTCCGCCGGCCCCGATCGCGAGCTGCGCGGCGAGCAGCGGCGAGAGCGGGTACTGCTCGGCCACCTCGATCCTGGCGCCCTGCCTCACGAGCGCGTCGAGCCGCTCGAGGTCCGCGACGGTCTCGCCGGGCGGCGTCTCGGTGAGCACGGCCACGCCGCGGTCGACGAGGTCGGCGATCACGTCGGGCGCGGCGGATCTGGGCACGGAGACGACCGCGAACGACGGAGCCTCCGCGGCGAGCAGCTCGGCCGCGGTGCGGAAGGTGCGGATCCCCCACTCCTCCTCCAACGCGCGTCCCGTCTCGGCGCTGCGGGTCACGAGCCCGGTGACGGCGAAGCGCTCCGGGAGGGCGCGCGCGATGCGCAGGAAGAAGGCGCTGCGCCAGCCGCTCCCCACGATGCCGAAGCGGATCTGCGGGGCGGGCGGCGCGGCGTGGGGCATGGCCGCCAGCGTACGCGCGGGGTCGCGCGGGCCTCCCGCCGGGCGGCGTCCGGGCCGGCGTCTCGGGCGCCCGGCTGGGTTCTCGCAGCAGACTGGGGAATACTCGCGAGGGCCGGGTGGCTGTCCCGGGAGCGAACGCTCCCGCGTGAGGCGCGTCTCGGCTCCGCACGAGGAGTATTGACCCGAGAAGGGGCACGAGCATGGGGATCCAGACGAGCCTCGACCAGGTCGCGGAGGCCGCGCGCATCCTCGACGTGATGCAGGAGGCCGACGAGCTCACGGTCGCCGCCAGCCGCGACGGCGGCGGACGCGCGGTGCGCCTTCTCGCACGGGCCGCCGCGGATCCCGCCGACCAGCTCACGGCCGTCGCCGCCATCCACGCGCTCGCCCAGGTCTTCGACGAGGCCGCCGACCACGCGCTCGTCGCGCTCCTCGACCACGACACCCGGTGGATCCGCGAGCACGCCGCCTGGGCCTTCGGCACCCGCCTGCCGCGCTTCGACGCGGTGTCCGGCCTCGTCGCGATGGTCGTCGAGGGCGGCTTCCCCGGCATGCTCGCGCAGCGCACCCTGCAGCAGTGGGCGGGGTCGACGCCCGACCACGTCGCGCTGGCTCTCGAGAACGCGCTGCTCGGCGTGCAGGGCGACGGTCCCCGGTCGCGCCTCGTCGAGACCGTGGGCCTCGTGCCCGGCCGGATCCCGGAGCGCGTGCTGCTCCGAATCGCCCCGGCCGCGTCCGAGGGCCCGCTCACCCGGTCCGCCGCGGTCGCCGCGCTGGGCGACCGGCCCGCGGGCGAGGCGATCGCGACCCTCGTGGCCGACATCGCGCGCGGCGACGACGAGGTGGCCGCGGTCGCGCGCCTCGCCGTGCTCGACATCGCGCGGCAGCACGGCGACCACCCGGCACCGCCGGAGCGCCCGGGCCTCACGGTCGTGCAGCTCTTCCTGCACGCCGACATCGACGCCGGCCTCACGCACGTGGGCGCGGGCGACAACGGCGGCATCGCGACGCTGCTCGTGCGCCTCGGCGACGCGCTCGTGGATCCCGGGGGCACGGCCGGGCACGCCCCCGCGGCGCACGACGTGACCGCGACGACGGTCCCCGACCGCCCGGTCGACCGCGTCATCACGCTCTCCCGCGGCACGCCCGACCAGGCCCTCGCCTCCCTCGCCCGCGTCACCGCGGGCGACGACGGCCACGTCTTCGCGCACATACCGATGCTCGGCGGCCCGCGCTCGCTCCCCGAGGCGTGGCCGCACCGCGTCGAGGCCGAGCGGGGGATCCGCCGCGTGCTCCGCGCCGCCGGCCGCGTCGACGCCGTGCACCTCCGCATGGCCGACGTCGGCACGCTCGCCGCCTCCACGGTCGCGCGCGAGCTCGGCATCCCCGTCGTCTTCACGGTCGCGCCGGATCCGCACGGCGTGGTCGACGCGCTCGACCGGTCCGGCGCGCTCACCCGCGACCGCTTCGGCGGCGTCGACGAGCGCGAGCACTACTGGTTCCGCGTCCGGCTCGTGCAGCGCCTGGCCGCCGACGCCGCGCACACCGTCCTCTTCCCGCGCCCCGAGCTGAAGCGCGACATGCGCCGGCTCGTCGGCATCGACGTGGACGCGCACCCCGAGCGCCACAGCGTCGTCGCCGAGGGGATCGACGTGGCCGCCATCGAGCGCTCCCGCGACGACGCCATGCTCGGCGCCGACGCGGACGGCGCGCCCGCCCGCGCGTTCGTCGAGCTCGACGACCTGCTCGCCGGCCTCCCCGAGGAGCGCCGCGGCCTGCCGCTCGTCATCAGCGTCGGCCGCCTCGCCCGCGTCAAGGGCATGGCACAGCTCGCGCACGTCTGGGCGGCGGATCCCGCGCTCCGGTCCCGCGCGAACCTCCTCATCGTGGGCGGCGACCTCGACGCGCCCAGCCCCGAGGAGCGCGAGCAGCTCGCGCGGATCCTCGACGCGGTGCCCGACGCGGACGGCCCCGCCGACGCCGCCCGCCACGGCCTCCTCCTCGCCGGCCACCGCGGCAACGACACCGTCACGCGCTGGCTCGCCGCCGTCCGCTACGGCCGGCCCGGCCTCGCCGCGCCGGGCGGCGCGTACGCGTGCGCGAGCATCAAGGAGGAGTTCGGCGTCGCGCTGCTCGAGGCGATGTCGATGGGCCTGCCGGTCGTCGCGCCCGCGTCCGGCGGTCCCGCCACCTACGTGGAGGACGGCGTGACGGGCCTCCTCGTCGACACGACGGATCCCGGGGACCTCGCCACCGGGATCGCCCGCGCCCTCGACATCGCGGCCGGCCCCGACGCCGATGCTGCCGCCGACCGCGCCCGCGACATGGTCGCCCGCACCTTCACCATCCAGGCCATGGCGGGCACCCTGTCCCGCGTCTACCGCGACGTCGCCGCAGCCGACGACCGAACCCTCTGGGAGCTCAGCGCCTCATGACCCTGCTCGTCATCAGCCCGGACTACGCGTCCCACCTCTTCCCCCTCATCACGCTCGCGTCCGCCTGGCAGCAGGCCGGCGAGCGCGTGGTCGTGGCGACCGGATCCGCGACCGCCGGCATCGTCGAGGCCTCCGGCTTCGAGCGGGTCGACCTCCGCCTCGGCCGTGGATCCAACCCCGGCACCATCAAGGCCGAGGATCAGCCGACCGGCGAGGACGACGCCCTCCGCGGCTTCTTCGCCGCCACGCGCCGCGGCATGGTCGAGACCCTGCGCTTCCAGGCCGAGGCCCGGAGCGACGACCTGCTCTGGGAGCCGGTCGAGACCGCGCGCGCCGTGCAGCGGATCCTCGACGAGGTGCGCCCCGACCAGGTGATCGTCGACCACCTCGCCTTCAGCGCCCGCCTCGCGCTCCTCGCCTCGGGCACCCGCCACGCCGACGTCGTGCTCGGCCACCCGAGCGCGCTGCCCGTGGGCGGCGAGGTCTACGGCTTCCCGCCCGCCTGGCCCGCCGCGTTCGAGCCGGAGGAGGAGGACCTCGACGAGCTCCACGCGCTGTGCGAGCGCGTCCGCGACCGCTTCACGGCGCAGTGGAACGACGCCCTCGCGATCCTCGCGCCGTCGATGCGCCCGAGCCGCGACGCGTTCGCCGAGGCCGGCGACGTGCTCCTGCTCAACTACCCCGAGGAGCTGCACGACCCCGACCGCTCCGAGCTCCTGCCGCCGCACGCCTTCATCGGGTCGGCCGTGCGGCGAGAGGCCCCCGAGGCCGAGGTGCGGGACTGGATCGACGCCGGCGGCGACCCCATCGTCTACGTGTCGCTCGGCAGCTTCCTCTCCGTGCGCGGCGACGTGCTCGCGCGCATCGCGGCGGCCCTGCGCGACCTCGACGTGCGCGTGGCGCTCGCGACCGGATCCACCGACCGGGCCGAGCTCGGCGACATCCCGTCCGACTGGCTCGTCCGCCCGTTCCTCCCGCAGGTGACGCTGCTCGCCCACGCCGACCTCGCGGTCACCCACGGCGGCAACAACTCCGTCACCGAGGCGGCGACCGCGGGCGTCCCGATGCTCGTGCTGCCGCTCTCGACCGACCAGTTCGCGGGGGCCGCGGCCCTCGAGGACGCGGGGCTCGGGATCGCGCTCGCCCCGAACGTCGCGACCGTCACCGAGCTGCGGCAGGCCGCCAAGCTCCTGCTCAACCCGTCGGGTGCGCAGCGCGCCGGCCTCGACGCCATCGCGGCGTCGCTCACGCGGTCGCCCGGGCCGCAGCGCGCGTACCAGGCGCTGGCCGGCGGGATCCGGCCGGAGCAGGCCGCGCGCTGAGCCGGTCGCCGGATCCGGTCGTCCGGCCGGGCGACGCCCGTCCCGCGATCTCGTAGACTCGTGGGTGACCGCGTCCGCGCCCCGGCGCGACGGTCGCCCACAGTCTCGGAAATGGATCAGGTGCCCTCGTGAACATCGTCGCTTTCATCATCGCGTTCGCCCTCTTCCTGGGCGGCATGGCGCTGTTCGCGTTCGCGTTCTACATCGAGGGCTTCGAGCTGCTGAGCTTCTTCGCCGGCATCCTGCTCGTCTCGGCGTCCATCGCCATCCCCGCGCACATCCTCAAGCGCACCGACGCCTGATCCGCGTCGCCTCCGCCCGCCGCGCCAGGTAACAAACCGGACACACGGCCCGGCTACGCTCCCGGCATGGGTGATCTGTTCGAGGGATACGGCACGCTCGCGGCCGCACGCCGCGCCTCCGGTGGCGCGATGCCGTTCGACGAGATGTTCCGGGATCCGCCGGTCGCCGGGGAGCCCGCCGTCGCGCGGGCGGCCTACCGCGAGATCCACGCGGCCCTCTCCCGCATGACCAAGGAGGAGCTGAAGGACCGCACCGACGCGCTCGCCACCAGCTACCTCGCGCAGGGCGTCACCTTCGACTTCGCGGGCGAGGAGCGGCCGTTCCCGCTCGACGCCGTGCCGCGCGTCATCGAGCAGGCGGAGTGGAGCCGGCTCGAGAAGGGCGTCGCGCAGCGCGTCCGGGCGCTCGAGGCGTTCCTCGCCGACGTGTACGGGCCGCAGCGCGCCATCCGCGACGGCGTGATCCCCGCCCGCCTCATCAGCTCGTCCAGCCACTTCCACCGCCAGGCCGCCGGCATCGACCCGGCCAACGGCGTCCGCATCCAGGTCTCCGGCATCGACCTCGTGCGCGACGAGGCCGGCGAGATGCGCGTGCTCGAGGACAACGTGCGCGTCCCGTCCGGCGTCAGCTACGTCATCTCCAACCGCCGCGTCATGGCGCAGACCCTGCCCGAGCTCTTCGTCTCGATGCGCGTCCGCCCCGTCGGCGACTACCCGAACAAGCTCCTGCAGGCCCTCCGCGCGAGCGCGCCCGACGGCGTCGAGGACCCGAACGTCGTCGTCCTCACGCCCGGCGTCTACAACAGCGCGTACTTCGAGCACACGCTGCTCGCGCGGCTCATGGGCGTCGAGCTCGTCGAGGGCCGCGACCTGTTCTGCTCCGGCGGCCGCGTCTGGATGCGCACCACGGGCGGCCCCATGCGCGTCGACGTCATCTACCGCCGCGTAGACGACGAGTTCCTGGATCCGCTGCAGTTCCGCGCCGACTCCATGCTCGGCTCGCCCGGCCTCATGCTCGCCGCGCGCCTCGGCAACGTCACCATCGCGAACGCGGTGGGCAACGGCGTCGCCGACGACAAGCTCGTCTACACGTACCTGCCCGACCTCATCCGCTACTACCTGGCCGAGGACGCGATCATCCCGAACGTCGACACCTGGCGCCTCGAGGAGCCCGACTCGCTCGAGGAGGTGCTCGACCGGCTGCCGGAGCTCGTCGTGAAGCCCGTCGACGGATCCGGTGGCAAGGGCCTCGTGGTCGGCCCCGCCGCTAGCGCGGGCGAGCTGGCCGAGCTGCGCGCGCGGCTCCTCAAGGACCCGCGCGGCTGGATCGCGCAGCCCGTCGTGCAGCTGAGCACCATCCCCACGCTCGTGGAGGACGGGATGCGCCCGCGGCACGCCGACCTCCGCCCGTTCGCCGTGAACGACGGCCGCGACATCTGGGTGCTGCCCGGCGGGCTCACGCGCGTCGCGCTCCCCGAGGGCCAGCTCGTGGTGAACAGCAGCCAGGGCGGCGGATCCAAGGACACCTGGGTCGTCGGCGACTCCGGCTTCCCCGCGGCGACCCGCGAGCGCAGCGTGCAGACGCTCGTGGCCGACCAGGCCGCGGTGACCACGTCCATCCCGATCATCCAGAACGGGGAGAAGGCGCCCGACCAGTCGCCGCACGACCGGCCGCGCAACCGCGACCAGCACGAGCAGCAGCAGCAGGTTGCCGCGCCCGCCGCAGCCCGCACAGCCACGACCGAGGGGGACCGCTGATGCCCATGCTGTCGCGCATCGCCGAGTCGCTGTTCTGGATCGGCCGCTACATCGAGCGGTCGGACGGCACCGCCCGCATCCTCGACGTCCACCTGCAGCTGCTGCTGGAGGATCCGTGGATCGACGAGGACACCGCCTGCCGCTCCCTCCTCAGCGTGATGGGCAGCGACGTCCCCTCCGAGGACGTGCTCGGCCGGGACGACGTGCTCGCGCTCCTCGCGGTGGATCGCACGCAGCCCGCCTCCATCGCCTACTCGCTCGGCGCCGCGCGGGAGAACGCCCGCCGCGCCCGCGAGATCGTCTCGTCGGAGCTCTGGGAGTGCCTCAACACGACGCGCGCCCGCATGCCGAGGAAGATCGCGAACGACCGCGTGCACGAGTTCTTCGGCTGGGTGCGCGAGCGCTCGGCGCTCGCGGTCGGACTCGTCGAGTCGGGGACGAGCCGCGACGAGGCGTGGCAGTTCTTCACGCTCGGCCGCTCCATCGAGCGCGCCGACATGACGGCCCGTCTCCTCGCCACTCGCGCCCTCACCGAGGCGAGCGGCCCGTCGTGGACCACGATCCTCCGCTCCTGCGGCGCGTACGAGGCCTACCTCCGCACCTACCGCGGCGTGCCGAGCGCGCGCAACGCGGCCGAGTTCCTGCTGCTCGACCGGCTGTTCCCGCGGTCGATCACGCACTCGATCCGCCGGGCCGAGCAGTGCCTGCACGACATCGAGCCGCGCACCGACCGCCTCGGGGTGTCCGACCAGGCGCAGCGGCTGCTCGGGCAGATCCGGAGCGAGCTGGAGTACCGGCCCATCCAGGAGATCCTCGACGACCTCCCGCGCTTCATGGACGCCGTGCAGGAGGCGACATCCGCCACCAGCGAGGCCGTCCGCCAGCGCTACTTCCCCACCAACGCGGCACCCAGCTGGGTCGGAGAGAACTCGTGAACCGCCTGCGCATCACCCACCGGACCGGCTTCCACTACGAGGGCGAGGTGACGGCGTCGTACAACGAGGCGCGCATGCTGCCCGTCTCGAGCGAGAACCAGTTCGTCCTGTACTCGAACCTCGACATCCAGCCGAAGCCGGGGCACCACACGTACGTCGACTACTTCGGCACGCGGGTGTCCTCGTTCGAGATCCTCAGCCCGCACCGCTCGCTCGAGCTCACGGCGACGAGCCTCGTCGAGGTGCGGCCGCGCACGCACGAGCCGCACCAGCTCGGCTGGGACGACCTCGCGGTCGACGTCGAGCGGGCCACCGAGCACGTCGAGCAGGTCGCGCAGACCGTGCGCACCGAGCCGCACGAGGAGGTCCGCGCCCTCGCGGAGGAGATCGCGGGCGGCGCGGGGACGCCGTGCGAGGCGGCCGCGGAGATCGCCCGCACGATCGGCGAGAAGGTCGAGTACATGGCCGGCGTCACGAGCGTGCAGTCGACCGCGCGCGAGGCGTGGGAGCAGGGGCGCGGCGTCTGCCAGGACATCACCCACATCGTCATCGGGGCGCTCCGGCACGTCGGGATCCCCGCGCGCTACGTCAGCGGCTACCTGCACCCGAAGCCGAACGCGGCCGTCGGCGAGACCGTCACGGGCGAGTCGCACGCGTGGGTCGAGTGGTTTTGCGGCGAGTGGCGCGGCTGGGATCCCACGAACCTCATCGACATCGGCGACCGGCACGTGCTCGTCGGCCGCGGCCGCGACTACCGCGACGTCGCGCCCCTGCGCGGCATCTACGCGGGGCCGTTCCGGTCGAAGCTGTTCGTGCGGGTGGAGATCACGCGGGAGTCCTGATCCCGCGCGCCTCCCGATCGGGGGTGCCGGGCGGGAGCGCCCCTAGTCTGGATCCATGCCCGACGACGAGCGCTCCACCGGCGGAGCCGACCACCGCACCATCGTGGACGCGGAGGGCGTGACCCTCCACTACTACGTGTGGGAGGCCGAGCGCCCGCGGGCCGTCGTGCACATCGCGCACGGCGTCGGCGAGCACGCGCTGCGCTACATCCGGCTCGCGCGCGAGCTGAACGCCGCGGGCTTCACGGTCGCGGCCGACGACCACCGCGGGCACGGCGCCACCGGGCTCGGCCACCTCGGCATCGGCGTGCTGGGGCCGAGACGCCACCTGGCTGCGCTCGACGGGATCCAGCTGGTGAGCGAGCAGCTGCGCCTGGAGCACCCCGACCTCCCGCTCGTGCTCCTCGGCCACAGCTGGGGCGCGCTCCTCGCGCAGCGCATCGTGGCGCGGGCGTCGCACCTGTACGCGGGGCTCGTGCTGAGCGGTGCCTCGCTCGCGATGCCCGGCGTGATCAACACGGGCGACCTCAACAAGCGCTGGCGGCACCCGGCGGCGTCCGGCTTCGAGTGGCTCTCGCGGGATCCGGAGGCGCAGCGCGCGTTCGGCGACGACGACCGGAACTTCGACGTCAACGCCCTGAAGCCGTACCGGATGCGCGACTCCGTGCAGATCATGGGCCGGCCGCCGCGGAAGCTCGCGACCGACCTGCCCGTGCTCATCCAGGGCGGCGAGGAGGACTCGCTCGGCGGCCGCCGCGGCATGCAGCTGCTCGCCCGCGACTACAGCCGGCGCTCGCGCCTCAGCGACGTGCTGCTCATCGTCTACCCGGGCGCGCGCCACGAGATCTACAACGAGACGAACCGCGACGAGGTGGTCGCGGACTTGCGCAGCTGGCTGGAGTCGCGCGTGGTGCCGGTTGATCCGGTCGCTCCGGTCGCTCCCGCCGCTCCGGGGGAAGGGGAGCCCGCATGACCGCAGCCGACGCGACCCTCCGCCCCGCGCGCGCCGACGACCTGCCGTTCCTCGAGGACATGCTGCTGGCGTCGATGGACTGGCGCGACGACGGATCCATGACCCGCGAGCGCATGCTCGCCACGCCCGAGCTCGCGCACTACGTCTCCGGCTGGCCGCGCGCGGGCGACGTCGGCGTGGTCGCGGAGGCCGACGGGGATCCGGTCGGCGCGGCGTGGGCGCGCCTCTACGCGGATGACGACCGCGGCTACGGCTTCGTCGCGCCGGACATCCCCGAGCTCGGCATGGCGCTCGTGCCGTCGGCGCGCGGGCGGGGGCTCGGGCGGGCGCTGCTCGTGGCGCTCGTAGCGGCGGTCCGCGCGTCCGGCGCCCCGGCCGTGAGCCTCAGCGTGGAGGACGGCAACGACCGCGCCCGCGCGCTCTACGACTCGCTCGGATTCGTGGCCGTGGGACGCGAGGGTGGATCGGACGTGCTGCTGCTCCGCTGGTGACGCGCGCCGCCCTCCAGCCCGCGGGATGCGGGTCGGAGGGCGGCGGGTAATGCGCGGTCGGCCGCGTCAGGTCAGGCGCGCGCGTTGCGGCGTCCCGAGTGCGCGTGGCGGCGGCGGCGGGATCCGAGCGCGGCCGCGGATCCGACGACCAGCAGCAGCGCCGCGAGGGCGAGCGCCGACGCGGGGGACGACCCCGTGCGCGGCAGCGATCCGCGGGCGCTCGCGCCGGAGGTGCCGGCGGGGCTCGATCCGTCCGCCGACAACGCTGCGGACGCGAGCGCACCGGTGCCGGCGACGGATGCGCCGCCCGCCGAGGTGCCTGCAGCGGTGCCGGTTCCCGTGCCGGACCCGGATCCGCCGGACGCGGATCCGCCCGACGGGTCGACCGCCACCGCGGCCGTGGTGACCACCCCGGCCGCCACGTCCGCGGCGAGCCCGGAGGCGTCGACGAGGTGCAGGCCCGTCACGGTGCGCGCGGCGGACGCGGTGACGTCCTCCGCGAGCAGCACGGATCCGCCGTCGGGCAGCGCGAACCGCGTGCCCGGGGCGATGTCGCCGGCCGCGAGCGCCTGCCCGGCGATGAGGCCGCCGTCGCTCGAGACGCGCGCCGTGCCGCCGTCGACCGCGACGCGCAGGCCGCGGATCCGGACGGCCATGCGGCTGCCCGGGTAGAGGTCCACGTCGTCGAGGGAGGCGCTGCCGGACCCACGGGCGGACGCGAGCCGGATCCCCGAGGCGCGGATCTGGCCCGCGGCGCCGTCGCCGGCGGTGTCGGCCGCGGTGTCGCCGGCCGCGGGGGCGTCGGCGTCGCTCGCCGCGAGGGCGTCCGGGGCGAGACCCGTCGCGGTCGCGTCCGGCCGCGCCACGGGCGTCGCCGCGACGGCGCTGGGCCCGGTCGCGCGGATCCCGTACGCCGACCAGCCCGCAGGCGCGGTGTCCGGCACGATCGGGACGGGCGTCGGCGACGGATCCGGGGCGTGCGTCGTCGAGCCGCCCGCCGCCAGGGTCACGACGCCCAGCCGCACCTCGGGGTGGCGGCCGGTGAGGTCGCGGTAGTGCAGCGCCGTGAGCGTCACCGTGCCGTCGGATGCGACCGTCCGCTCGCCGAAGCGCACCTCGACGCGCGGGGTGCCGGTCTCGTCGACGCCCGTGTAGAGGTCGGTCGTGGTGTCGATCCACACGCCGTTCACGAAGACCGCGTTCCCCGCGTCCGCGAACGACACGGTCATGGCGCCCGCGGCGGAGACGGCCGCGTGCAGGCCGGCGACCCGGAGGGCGGGCCAGCGGTAGTCGGCGAGCGGATCCGTCGACGCGTCGGGCACCTGGCGGAACGCGCCCACGTCGACGGTCGCGGTGCCCGCGGCGTCGCCCGTGCCGAGGTCGACGGCGACGGCCGACGCGGTGTCGGGATCCGTCCCCGTGCCGGTCACGGCGTCCGCCGAGGCATCCGGTGCCGCGACGGTCGCGACCGGCTGCGGCGCGACGAGCACCGTGCCGTCGGCCGCGGTGACCCCGACGCCGTACGCGCCCACGACCTGCCCGGCCGCGGGCGGCACGACGACCGTGCCGAGGCGCACGTCCGGGTGCGCGCCCGTGAGGTCGCGGTAGTGCACCGCGGTCACGGTGACCGTGCCGTCGGCCGCCGTCTCGTGCTCGCCGAACGCGACGGTGACGCGGGGCGCGCCCTGCTCGTCGACGCCCGTGTAGAGGTCGGTCGTCGTGTCGATCCAGCGGCCGTCCACGAAGACCGCGCTGCCGGGATCCGCGAACTCGGTCGAGACGGCGCCCGCGGGCGTGATCGTGGCGGTGAGGCCGTAGACCCGGAACGCCGTCCACCGGTACTCGGCGAGCGGGTCGGCGGCGGCGCCCGGCAGCTGCTCGAACGAGCCGACGCCGACCGTGGTGGTGCCGTCCGCGCCGGTGTCGACGCGGACGGACGCGGCGTGCTCCGGGGATCCGTCCGACGCGGCGAGGGAATCGGCGGTGGCGGAGCGGTCGAGGCCGTCGACGCGCGGCTGCCCGTCGATCACGCGCGTGCCGTCCGCGGCCGTGACGGTGACGCCCGTCGCGACGCGGCCGGATGCGGGCGCGGGCGCGGGATCCGGCGCGGGGGTGGGGCCGGGGGCCGGCGTCGGATCCGGGTCCGGCGCGGGCGTCGGCGAGGGCGAGGCCGACGGCGTCGGCACCGGCGCGGCGGCGGCCGCCGCGCACGTCACGGACCCGGCGCGCACGCGCCAGATCTCCGACGCCCCGGCCTCCGCCTCCACGTCGATGCCGACGGTGGTGGCGGATCCATCGTCGCCCGTGGCGGTGGACCCCACGATGACGCGGGTCGCGCCGTAGACCGACTCCGGCAGGTCGCGCGACCAGCCCGGCGTCGCGTTCGCGTCTGCGGTCACGTCCACGCCGCCGATGGTGAGCCGATCCACGTGCACGGCGGGCGTGCCACCCGGCGTGCACGACACGGCGAGGCCCGAGAAGACGATCGCGGGCCGGTCGCGGAGCGTGAGCTCGCCGGTCGCGATGGCGCTGGACGCGCCCGTCGGGCCCGCGGTGGAGGAGAGGTCCGTCGTCCGCGTGGTGTTCAGCTTCAGCACGTCGCCGGTGGACGCGGCGGTGCGCGTCACCGCGGCGCCCGCGGACCACTCGGCCAGCGGCGTCGGCGCGGTGAGCGTGTCGCCGTCGATGTCGATGATCTCCACGCCGGACGCGCGCGCGAGCACGACGTCGGCCGCGTGCGCCGCGAGGGGCGCGAGCCCGCCGAGCGCGAGGAGCGTCGCGAGGGCGAGGGCGCCGGTCGCGCCGAGCAGCCCGAGGGAGGGGCGCGAGGAGGATCCGCGCATCGCCCGGCTCATCGTCCCGCCTCCGCGCCGAGGCCCTCGACGAACGCGCGACCCGCGGGCACGCCGGCCCCGGTCACGTCGTCCCAGCCGGGGGCGGAGCGGAGCCCCTGCCTCCCGGTGTCCCACATGAAGAGCGTCTCGGGCCACAGCGCTCCCGCCGACGGGCCCGTCGGCGACCACGTGGCCGCGGACGCGGGCTGCACGTCGCGCAGCGCGCCCGTGCCCATCAGCGCGTAGAGGGCGGGGCTCGCGAGGCCGAAGCGCCGGCCGGTGACGGCCTTGGAGATCGCGACCATGGACGCGACCATCGGCGTCGCGAGGCTCGTGCCGCCGTGCGCCGCGTACTCGGTGCGGCCCTTGTGCGGGCCGTAGGTGATGAAGCCCGTGTCCGGATCCCCGAGCGACGCCACGTCCGGCAGCAGCCGCCCGGTGCCCGCGACGGCGAGCCGGTCGGCCTGCCAGGTGGGCCGCGCGTACTCGGCGGACTGGCCGCCGCCCGCGCCGAACGCGAAGCCCGGCGGGATCAGCGCGCCGTTGCGGGCGAAGCGGGTCTCGGTCTCCCAGCCCGCCTCGACGGCGATCGAGCCGTCCTCGGCGAGCCCGGTGCTCGTCGCGCCGACCGCCGTGACGTACGGGCTCGACGCGGGCGACGCCACGGTCGCGTTCCCGCCGTGGTCGCCGACGCCGCTGTAGTCGCCGTCGTTGCCGGTGGACGCGAAGACCGACACGTCGCGCGACGCGGCCTCCACGAGCACGCGGTTGAGCAGCTCGCGGTCGTCGGCCGTGTCGAGGCCCTCCATCGCGCCGAAGGACAGGCTGATCACGTCGGGTCCGTCCTCCGCCGCGTCGAGGATCCGCGTGTAGAGGCTCGTGCTCGTGCAGTCGTCCGCGCCCCAGTAGGAGACGGCCGCGTCGGGCGCCATCGCGTGGACCGCCTGCACGTCGAGGTGCTGCTCGTCGGTCCATGCGGTGGGTCCGCCGCAGATGCCGGTGCGCGGCGAGGCCGACGGGTGGTCGCGGTACTGGCCGGCCGTGAAGGCGGGCTCGCCGACCGCCAGGGAGTAGGTGTCGGTGTCGGCCTTCGTGTCCGGGTCGTCGTAGGCCGCGACGATGGCGATGGTGGCGCCTGCTCCGCGGTCCTCGGCGGGCACGTCGTCGACGCGCCGCAGCTGCGCCGGGCCGTAGCCGCACAGCGAGTTCGAGCGGTGGGCCACGTCGACCGACGCGGGCCACGCGTCGGTGAGGCGCTGGCCCCACCAGGCGGCGCACGTGCCGTCGTCGGCGGAGGAGGCGGGGGATCCGCCGGTCGCCTGCCCGGGGATCGGAGCGGGGACGGGGTCCGTGGCGTCGGGCGACTGCGCGTCGTCGGCGGCCTGCGCGCCGCCCGCCTGCGCCGTGTCCGACTCCGCGTCCGACGGCATCAGCACGTCGCCCTGCACGGTGCCGGCGACGCCGCGCACGGCGTCCAGGGCGGCGGGCACGGCGAGGGTCCGCTCCGGGGCGACGACCTCCCGGCCGGCGACGCGGAACCGGGCGAACCCGGTGTCGAAGGCGCGCGACGCGAGCGCCAGCGTGCCGGAGACGGGCAGCGCGGACACCTCGTCGCGCGCGTCGCCCACGTCGAGGCCCCGGTCGCGCAGCCAGGCGGCGACGGCCGGCGCGGCGTCGGGGCGCGCCGGATCCAGCAGCACCGTGAGCGCGACCGACGCGTCCGCGGGTGCGTCGCCGACCCGGACGGCCGAGGTGTCGGCGGGCCACGACGGGGCCGACCCGTCGATCGCGCGGAGACCGGCAGCGATGCGCGCCGAGGCCGGGTCGCCGCCGGCGGTGGCGGGCTCGGATCCGGTGCCCGCGAGCGCGCTCGCGACGAGCGCCGCGACGGCCACGAGCGCGACGGCGCCCGTGCCGAGGGCGACGGTTCGCGCGCGGGACGACGGCGGCCGCCGGACGAGGGCGCGGATCCGCCCCTCGGTCGGCGGGCGCTCGGCGGGCCCGCGGGCCTCGACGGGTGGGAGGGACGAGGGGCGTGTGGGCATGCGGGATCCGTATTCGGTTCAGGGGGGAGTGCGCGAGGGCGCGTGCGGATGCTATCCCCTATCGAGAAGCGTTCTCAGCCCCTGTGGAGGGTGGTCGGTCGAGGATGGGTCGACTGCGATCCGGGATACGGCGCCGTCCGTTCGGGCGGATGCCACCGTCGCGTCGATCGGGACGGGTAGTCTTCCTCGACTCCCGGACGGGGATGGGACAGGAGCGACATGAACCAGCGGCAGGCGGCGGTGTCCCGGGCACGGCGCGAGATCATGGAGGCGGCGGGCGCGCAGTTCGCGGCGCACGGCTACGAGGGCACGTCGTTCTCGCGCGTGGCCGAGGCGATGGGGAAGCCCAAGTCCGCCATCGGGTACCACCTCTTCGCATCCAAGGAGAGCCTCGCGGGCGCGGTGGTCGAGGACCAGGAGGACCGCTGGCTCCGCATCGAGGCGGCGCTCGACCGACCGGGGGCGCTGCACGAGCTCATCGTCTTCCTCCTCACGGGTGCCAGCACCGTGGAGGTCTGCCCCGTCGCCGCGGGGGCCATCCGGTTGCTGCAGGACATGCCGCGCCTCGGCCTCGCCGTCGAGCGGCGCTTCGACGTGTGGCGGTTCACCCGGGAGCACCTGGAGGCGGAGCTCGCGGTCCGGGGCATCCGGGCCGGGGACCTCGACGCCGTCGTCGACGTCCTGCTCAGCGCCACCTTCGGGGTGCTCTCCTACCGCTCACCGCGGCTGGCCGAGCACGACTCCGCGGAGCGCCTGCGCAGCCTCTGGATCCCGCTCCTCATCGGCCTCGGGATCGACGACGCCGACGCCGTCGTGCGCGCCGCCCGGCCGCTCGACCTGGAGCTCGTGGAGGTCGGGCGCCCGGATGCCTCCGAGGCGCACATCGGCTCGGCGCGCGGTCCGAAGGACGCCGCTGTCGACGCCGACGCGGAGGACGGCCGCGCCCGCGCCCGCGCCTGACCCGCCCCGCGCACGACGACGCCGGCCGACCCCAGGGGGTCCGGCCGGCGTCGTCGTGCGATCGGAGCCGCTACTCCACGCGACCCGCGTAGCGGTAGCGGAACCCGGCCCCGTCGGTGACCACCACGTCGTAGTAGCCCCACTCGTCCACCGGCCAGTTCACCGTCGTGCTGCGTCCGGGCTTCACGGTCTCGTGGCGCTCTCGCGTGATGAAGTCGTTGGCCGTCAGCATGTAGTGCACGGAGGGCGTCCCGTCGTTCGCGAGCGTGAGCCGCAGCACGCCCTTGCCGCCGGGGATCGTCTCGGCCGAGACCCGCGGGGCGGGCACGTCGGTCGTCCCCGCCGCGATCACGGTGCCGGCGAAGCGGCGCAGGAACCGGTCGGGCCCGTAGAGGCTGAAGTCGTACGCGCCCTCGTGCGCCGAGCTCTCCCACGTGTAGGCCGCCTTCCCGCGCGGCGCCACGGTGAAGGGCGTCGACGCGAACGGCAGCGCGATGTTGGGGAACACCTGGTGCGAGACGGCCTGCTTGCCCTGGTTGCGCATCGTCAGCGTGACCCGGCCGCTCGCGCGGTCTACGGCCACGTCGGCGTCCTGCCGGTAGGGGAGCGCGCGGTGGCGCATGATGCCGGCCTCCTGCTCGGGCATCCGCTGCGCGCCCACGGCGGGCTCCTGCACGGGCGGCTTCGCCATGTCGGCGTCGGCGGCCGCGACGAGCGCCTGCGTCGCGCTCATCGGCAGCACCTCGTCGGCGGACGGGATGGAGAAGTCCGGGTGCGCGAAGTCGAAGCACGAGGTGAGGTCGCCGGAGATCGCACGCCGCCAGTCGGAGATGTTCGGCTCGTGGACGCCCGTCCAGGTCTCGAGGAACCGGATCACCGAGGTGTGGTCGAACACCTGCGAGTCGACCCAGCCGCCCCGGCTCCACGGCGACACGACCGTGAGCGGCACGCGCGTGCCGTAGCCGACGGGCAGGCCGTCCACGTACTCGTCGGGCGTGCCGGGCTCGGCGAGCGGCGGCAGCTGGTGGTCGAAGTAGCCGTCGTTCTCGTCGTAGTTGATGAGGAGCACCGTGCGCGCCCAGGTGTCCGGGTTGCTCATGAGCGCCTGGATCACGGCGTTCGTGTAGTGCGCGCCGTAGTCGGGGCTGGCCTTCGGGTGCTCGCTCCAGCCGTACGGCGCCACGACGTACGACACCGCGGGCAGCGTGCCCGCCGCGGCGTCCCTGCCGAACTCCTCGAGCAGGTGCGTGACGTCGAGGCCCTTGCCGGAGTCGGGCTTCCACCCGTCGTGGAGCCCGCCGTCGAGCGCGAGCTGACGCGTCGCGGGATCCTTCGAGGCGAGCGCCTCGTGGTACTGGTGGAACAGCCACAGCGGGTTGTCGCCGTAGTCGCCCACGTAGGGGTGCGTGCCGTCGTCGCCGACCTCGTCGTTCGCGTAGGTCTTCCACGTGATCCCGGCCTGCCGGAGCCGCTCGGGGTAGGTCGTCCAGCCGAACACGGGGGCGTAGTCGTCGGGGTTGTCGATGGCGGGGCCGCCGGCCTTCCCGCGCGGGTCGATCGTGCCGGTCCACTGGAAGAGGCGGTTCGGGGTCGTCGGGCCGATGAGCGAGCAGTGGTAGTGGTCCGCGATCGTGAACGCCGAGGCCAGCGCGTGGTGGAAGGGGAGGTCGTCCTTCGTGAAGTAGCCCATGGTCTGCTCGCTCTTGGCGACCACCCAGTTGTCCCACGCGCCCTTGTTCCAGGCCTGGTGCCCGCCCTTCCAGGAGTGGTCGAGGCCGCCGGCGCCCTGCGCGTTGAAGCGGGACGAGTCGAGCGGGAACGGCAGCATGTGCCCGCCGTCGGTGCGGCTCGCGTCGGGCTGGGCGAACACCGAGCCGCCGCCGGGGTACTCGACCGCCTGCTTGTCGCCGAAGCCGCGGACGCCCGGCAGCGTGCCGAAGTAGTG
The DNA here is from genome assembly GCF_051201715.1 of Clavibacter quasicaliforniensis. NCBI lineage: Bacteria > Bacillati > Actinomycetota > Actinomycetes > Micrococcales > Microbacteriaceae > Clavibacter > Clavibacter quasicaliforniensis. The sequence goes on from NZ_CP139624.1 coordinate 497,215, forward strand.
GTCGAACGAGCGGTTCTCCTGCATGAGGATCACGACGTGCTCGACGTCCTTGATCGAGCGCGTGAGGTTCCTGCGGGCGGCGGCCGTGGCCGCCGTGGCCGCGCCGGGTGCGCCGGCGACGGATCCGGCGGCCACGCCCGCCATTATCGCGGCGGCGCCGCCGAGCAGGACGGTGCGGCGGCTGACGCCCGGGCGGATCCCGGTGCGGTAGGGGCGCGAGGGGTCGAGCGGGGGCGCGGCGTCGACGCCGGCCGCGAGGTCGACGTCCGGGGCGTGCTCTTCGGGCTTGGAGGTGCTCACGGTGACGGTCCTTCTTCCTGATCGTGCCCGGCGTCGCGCGCGGGCGGTGATCCGGCCGCCCCGGGAGGGTCCGGGCGCGGCAGGGGGATGCGGGTGCTGTGGAGCGGGGAGGTGCGGATCCCGGGCGTCGGGGACGGGGATGCCGCCCGGCGCCGGCACGACCGGGGATGACGTCCGGGTGCGGATCGCGCGGGGACGACGCCGTGCCAGGCGCGAGTATGCGGCCGCCGTCGGAACAGCGCGTCACCTGGCGTGACGCGGGTGGGAACGATCCCTGAACAGGCAGGGGCGTCGCCCGCGCTCCCCGGAGCGCGGGCGACGCGGCTACTCGACGCGGCCGGCGAAGCGGTGGCGGAAGCCGCCGGGCGCCTCGACGATCACGTCGTAGTAGCCCCACCGGTCGAGCGGCCACCTCACGGTCGTGCTGCGGCCGGGCTTCACGGTCTCGTGCCGCACGCGCTCGATGAAGTCGTTCGACGTCATCGTGTAGTCCACCGAGGGCGAGCCCTCGTTCCCGAGCGTCACCCGCAGGTAGGGCTTGCCGTCCGCGACGCCCTCGGCCTGGACGGCGGGCACGGGCACGTCGCCCGTCGTCGCGGGGATCACGGTGCCGGCGAAGCGGCGGAGGAACCGGTCGGGCCCGTAGACGCTGAAGTCGTAGGCGCCCGCGTGCGCCGCGCTGTCCCAGGTGTACGTCGCCGAGCCGCTCGGCGGCAGCGTGAACGGCGTGCTGGTGAACGGCAGCGCGATGTTGGGGAACACCTGGTGCGACACGCCCTGGGTGCCCGGGTTGCGCATCGTCAGCGTGACCTTCCCGGTGCCGCGGTCCACCGTCACGTCGGCGTCCTGGCGGTAGGGGAGCGACCGGCGGCGCATGGTGCCCTGATCCTGGGACGGCATCACCTGCGCACCCGCGGCCGGCTCCTGCACGGGCGGCTTGGCGAGGTCCGCGTCCGCCGCCGCGAGGAGCATGCGGGTCTCGCTGAGCGGCAGGACCTGGTCGGCGGTGGGGATCGAGAAGTCGGGGCGCGCGAAGTCGAAGCAGGAGGTGAGGTCGCCGGAGACGGTGCGGCGCCAGTCGGAGATGTTGGGCTCGTGGACGCCGGTCCACGTCTCGAGGAACCGGATGATCGAGGTGTGGTCGAACACCTGCGAGTCGACCCAGCCGCCGCGGCTCCAGGGCGAGACGACGGTGAGGGGCACGCGCGTGCCGTAGCCGATCGGCAGGCCGCCGACGTACTCGTCCCGCGTGCCGGGCTCGGCGAGCGGCGGGAGCATGTGGTCGAAGTAGCCGTCGTTCTCGTCGTAGTTGAGGAGCAGGACGGTGCTGGCCCACGTGTCGGGGTTGCTCATCAGCGCGTGGATGACCGCGTTCGTGTAGTGCGCGCCGTAGTCCGGGCTCGCCTCGGGGTGCTCGCTCCACCCGTAGGGCGACACGACGTACGAGACCTGGGGGAGCGTGTTCGCGGCCGCGTCGGCGCCGAACTGCTCCAGCAGGTAGGACACGTCGAGGCCCCTTCCCGAGTCCGGCTTCCAGCCGTCGTGCAGGCCGCCGTCGATGGCGAGCTGGCGCACCGCGGGATCCGATGACGCGAACGCGTCGTGGTACTGCTGGAACTGCCACAGCGGGTTGCAGCCGTAGTCGCCGACGTAGGGCGCCTTGTCCGGGTCGCCCACCTCGTCGTTCGCGTACGTCTTCCAGGTGATGCCCGCCTGGGTCAGGCGCTCCTGGTAGGTGGTCCAGCGGAAGACCGGCTCGTAGGGCTCCGGATTGCTGATGATCGGCCCGCCCGCCTTCCCCTCCGGGTCGATCGTGCCGGTCCACTGGTAGAGCCGGTTCGGGGTCGTCGGGCCGATGAGCGAGCAGTGGTAGTGGTCGGCGATCGTGAACGCCGAGGCGAGGGCGTGGTGGAAGGGCACGTCGTCCTTCGTGAAGTAGCCCATCGTCTGCTGCGTCTTGGCGACGACCCAGTTGTCCCACGCCCCCTCGTTCCAGGCAGCGTGCCCGCCCTTCCACGAGTGGTTGAGGCTGCCTGCTCCTTGCGCGTTGTGGTTCGCGGAGTCGAGCGGGAACGGGAGCAGGTGGCCGCCATCCGTGCGGGTGGCGTCGGGCTGGGCGAACACCGAGCCGCCGCCGGGGTACTCGACCGCCTGCTTGTCGCTGAAGCCGCGGACGCCGGGGAAGGTGCCGTAGTAGTGGTCGAAGGAGCGGTTCTCCTGCATGAGGATCACGACGTGCTCGACGTCCTTGATCGAGCGGCTGAGGTTCCGGTGCGCGGCGGCCGTCGCGGCGGTGGCGCTCGCGGTGCCCGTCGCGGATCCGGCGGCGACGCCGGCCATGATCGCGGCGGCGCCGCTCATGAGGAGGGTGCGGCGGCTCACGCCGGGGCGGATGCCGCCGCGGTAGGGGTGGGTGGGATCCAGGGGAGGTGCGGCGTCGATGCCGGTGCTCCCGGCCTGGTCGTCGGGGCGCTGGTCGGGGTGGGAGGTGCTCACGGGGCGATGTCCTTCTTCCAAGCGCGGTCGCGCGACGGCGGGCGCGCGGACGGGATCACGGTGCGGGCGACGGATCGCGGGCACGTGACGGGGAGGGGTGCTGCGGAGAGAGGCGGTGCGGAGAGGCTGCGGCGGAGATGCGTCGCGGGGAGGGCGGCGACGGGACGTCGCTGTCGTCGGCGAGTATGCGCGCCGAGGGGGAACGGCGCGTCACCTCCGGTGATCGCCCGGGGAACACCCCCTGAACGGGGGGTGGGGTCGGCGCGGGGCCTCGCGCGTCAGGCGGGCCAGACCGGCCGGAACTGGATGCTGATGCGCGGCCCGACGGCCTTCTGGGTCTTGAGGATGGCGTGCTCGTGCGTGCGCTGCGCGCTGCCGCCCATGACGACCAGATCGCCGTGCCCGAGCGGGAACCGCCGCACCTCGCCGCCGCCCTTCGGCCGCAGCGACAGCGTGCGCGCCGCGCCCACCGAGACGATGGCGACCATGGTGTCGCGGTCGATGGCGCGCCCCACGCGGTCGCCGTGCCACGCGACGCTGTCGTCGCCCGTGCGGTAGAAGCACAGCCCCGCGGTCTCGAGGACCTGCCCGGGCGGGCGGCCGTAGTGCTCGTTCAGCGCGTCGCGCGCCTCGACGAGCACGGGCGCGGGCAGGGGTGCGCGCGGGCCGAACCACGACAGGAGGCGCGGCACCTCCACGGTGCGGCCGTGCATGAGCCGCGTGTCCGCCGTCCACTCCACGTCCTCCACGAGGCGCTCGAACAGCGCGTCGGAGTCGCTGACCCAGCCGGGCCGGATGTCGAGCCACGCACCCTGCCCGAGGTCGAGCCGCTCGACCTCCGCGCCGAGCGAGCCGAGGCCGGGATCCGCCTGGAGGTCGTCGAAGAGGGAGGCCTGAAATGCGATGCTCATGGCGCGAGCATAGCCCGGATGTTCGAACGCATGTTCGAACGACGGTCGGCTGGGGAGAGACCGATCACGCCGCCCGAGCGCGGGACGCGCGACGGCCGGCCCATGTCAGGAGGAGCGTCAGTCCGCAGATCAGCGCCGCGATGACGAGCACCCAGACCGCGACCGTCCCGTATCCGCCGCCGCCCGTCGCGGGATCCAGGAAGGGGTACGGGTAGTAGGTGGCCGCTCCCGTCACCTGGTTGCCCGTGAACGGCCCGCGCGCGAGCGTGACCGCGACCCACACCAGCGGGAAGACCACGACCCGGCCGACCGCGCCGTAGCCGAGCGCCCGGCGGTCGGGCGCGAGCAGCCAGTCGAGCAGCACGAGCAGCGGCACGGCCACGTGCAGCACCTCGTTCGACCACGGGAGGTTGCCGCCGGGGATCGTCGGCAGGCCGCGCAGCAGCAGGTTGTAGACGATGCCGGTCGTGACCATGTACGTGGTGGCCGCCAGTCGGAGCGTCGTCCAGCCGCGTCCGGGCGCGGGTGCCCGCCGCAGCAGCCTCACCGCGCCGACCGCCATCACGACGGCCGCCAGCAGGTTCGACTCGATCGTGAAGTACATGAGGAAGTCGACCGTCTTGCCCCAGATCCCCTCTACCCCGATGCTCCGCCAGTACGAGGAGCTGACGACGTACTGGCTCGCGACGGCGACCAGAACGGTCAGGGCGGTGAGGAGGCGGATGGCAGCCCAGGTGATGCGCACGCTCCACCGTCCCACATCGCCCAGGCGGTGGTGATCCGGGATCCGTGCGCGGCCGGTGCCGCGGCCTAGGCTGGGTGGATGCATGGTGAGTACAAGGTCCCCGGCGGCAAGCTCGTCGTGGTCGACCTGGACGTGACCGACGGGCGCATCTCCGGCTTCCGCCTGGCGGGCGACTTCTTCCTCGAGCCGGACGACGCGCTCGAGGCCATCGACGGCGCGGTGAACGGCCTCCCGGAGGACAGCGACGCCAACGAGATCGCCGCCGCCATCCGTCGCGCGCTCCCGCCGCAGGCCGTGCTCCTCGGCTTCTCGCCCGAGGCCGTCGCCGTCGCGATCCGACGCTCGCTCGCGCGCGCCACGAACTGGGGCGACTACGAGTGGGAGGTCATCCACGACCGCGCCTACCGGCCCGTCGAGCAGATGGCGCTCGACCAGGTGCTCGCCGAGGAGGTCGGCGCCGGTCGCCGGAACCCCACCCTGCGCATCTGGGAGTGGGAGCAGCCGGCCGTCGTGATCGGCAGCTTCCAGTCGCTCCGCAACGAGGTCGACGCCGAGCAGGCCGCGGCCCACGGCTTCGACGTCGTGCGTCGCGTCTCGGGCGGAGGCGCCATGTACATGGAGGCCGGCGCGGTCATCACGTACTCGATCTACGCGCCCGTCGACCTCGTGCAGGGCATGACCTTCGCGGACTCGTACGCCTACCTCGACGAGTGGGTCATCACCGCGCTCCGCTCGCTGGGCATCGACGCGTCGTACCAGCCGCTCAACGACATCACGAGCCCCACCGGCAAGATCGGCGGCGCCGCGCAGAAGCGCCTGGGCGCGGGCGCCGTGCTGCACCACGTCACCATGAGCTACGACATGGACGGCGAGAAGATGGTTCAGGTGCTCCGCATCGGCCGCGAGAAGATCAGCGACAAGGGCATCACCAGCGCCGCCAAGCGCGTGGATCCGCTCCGCAGCCAGACGGGCATGAGCCGCGCCGACATCATCGACCGGATGAAGGACACGTTCACGGGCCTCTACGGCGGGAAGCCGGGGCGGGTCACGCCCGAGGAGTGGGCGAAGACCCGCCAGCTCGTGGAGGACAAGTTCTCGACGCCGGAGTGGCTCACGCGCGTCCCCTGAACGGGGGACTGTCCGCCTGACGAAGCCCGGATGTCCGCTCCATGTCGGACCTGTCCGCCCGGCGACGGGCCCAGCTCCCACCCGGATCCGCGCGCCTAGAGTCACCTCGTCGTCCTTCCGGCCCCGCGGGGCCGAGCGGCGACAGCGGTCCGATCGAACCTCCCCGGAGGCTCCGCTCGCGACCGCGGGCGACGGGGAGACCCGTCGGGGGGAGCGGACTCGCGAGGCGCATTCGTGCGCCTCGCGAGCGCACCCGCTCAGCCCCGCTCGAGCAGCTCCCGGTAGTCGGGATGCTCGTCGATCCACTCCGCGACGAACGGGCAGGCGGCCACGACCGTCCGGGATCCGCCGCGCACGTCGTCGAGCGCCGCCCGCACCAGCTCCCCGCCGAGGCCGCCGCGCCGCTTCGCGGGGTCGACCTCCGTGTGGGTGAAGACGATGCGGTCGCCCTGGATCAGGTAGTCCGCGAAGCCCGCGCGCTCGCCGTCGAGCCACAGCGTGTAGCGCGAGCCGTCGGGGTCGTGGGTCACGTCGACGCTCATCACGCCAGCCTATGCGCGGATGCGCGCCCCTCCCAGGGAGGGGCGCGCATCGCGGTGGGACGGGATCAGTGGCAGTAGCTCTCCCGGTCTCCGGTGTAGAACCGGAACGTCCCGCCGTTCGGGCACGGCGGGTGGTGCTTGACCCACTCGACCACGGCCGCGGTCGCGGCGCCGCCGATCGCGCAGAGGAGCGGGCCGATCTCCGGGACCCGGCAGAAGTAGGACGTGGCGCCGCTGCCCGCGAACGCGACGAGGATCGGCCACGCGCTCGCGGGGATGTCGACCCAGAGGCCGCCGTGCCAGTTCCAGCCCCACGACCTCGCGCTCGCGCCGATCTGGTGCGGGTCCTTCGCCTCCGCGCCCGAGGGCGTGTACGTGGTCGAGGTGCCGGCGGCGGAGGCGGACGCCGTGTCGGCGTCCGTCGGCGCGGCGGCAGCGGCCTCCGCATGCACGGCGGTGGCGACGCTGACCGGGTGCTCGGCGGCCTCCGCGGGGATGGAGTGGCCGATCACCGTGGTGAGCGCCGCGGTGATGGCGATCGCGAGGACGGCGAACTGCTGGCGTGCGCTGCGGCGCGGCCGCTCGTCCGTCCTCCGTGGAGATGCTGCGGCGATGAAGCGGGGCATTGATGTCTCCTCGATGGTGGTGATGGTGGGGGTGCTGCTGGTGACGTCGGGCGTCACGGCGTCGAGGATGCAACATCGAGCGCGACCCCGGGAGATCTCGTCAGACGAACGTCTGATTAACGCCCGGTATCCTCCGCGTGGAGGACGCGGCACCGTCCCGAGCGGCGACCGACCGCGGCATCCGGGGCGCGCACGGGGACGGGAGGTATCCTGACGAGGCCCGGGACCCGGGCATCGCCTATCCCCGGAGCACCACGTGACCGCCGACATCCGCCGCCGCAGCATCCTCGCCGCCGCGCTCGCGGTCCCCGTGACCGCCGTCCTCGCCGCCTGCACGCGTCAGGAGCCGGCGCCGCGCGCGACCCTCGGCGCCGGGGCCGACGGGCAGCCAGCCGCCTCCGCATCCTCGCCCGCCGTCTCCTCCGTCGAGCCGGCGTCGCTCTCCGTGTCGGGCGGGCAGACCGTCACGCTCACGGGCGCCGGGCTCTCCGGCGCCACCGCCGTCATGTTCGCGGGCACCGCGGGCACGGACCTGCAGGTCGCGGGCGACGGATCCGTCACGGTCGTGGCGCCCCGCTCGACCGACTACGAGGACCGCTCCGCCGACATCCAGGTCATGGCCGGCGACGCCGCGCTGACCACGGCGACCGCCGCGTACGCCGCGCAGACGCCGGTCGACAAGCAGCTCCAGTATGCGCTCGCCCACTGGGACGCCTACAACCTCGAGGAGTACGGGAACTTCAACCCCTCCGGCGGCGACTGCGTCAACTTCGTGAGCCAGAGCCTCATCCAGCGCGGATGGCAGATGACGAACGAGTGGCACAACCACGGCGGCGGATCCGACTGGACCTACGCGTGGATCCACGTGCCCACCTTCGACAAGTGGCTCGCGGCCAACGCGTCCACGCTCGGCGTGAAGCGCCTCGAGCTCGCCGACCGCGACCAGCTGAAGGTCGGCGACATCGTCATCTTCGACTGGAACCGCAACTCCTCGCCCGACCACACGCAGATCGTCTCGGCCATCGAGCCGAAGGACGGCGGGAACGTCGTGAAGATGGTCGGCCACAACCTCGACAACGACTACCGCGACCTCGACGCGACCATCACCACGGAGCACCCGGGCGCAGAGGTGCACTTCTGGAGCGTCGCCTAGCCCGCGTCGCCGATCCCGCGCCCGGCGCGCAGCAGCCGGTCGACGAGCAGCACGAGCAGGACCCCCGCCGCGTAGGCCGCGAGGTCCACCGGGTCGAAGCCCGTGCCGATCAGCAGGCGGCACAGCGGCACATGCACGGCCCAGGTCGCGGGCCAGCCGGTGATCTGCAGCAGCTCGACCCCCGTGCACCACACGAGCACGGCGGCCCCGTGCACGACGGGGTCGACCCGCGGCATCACGGCGATGAGCGCGAGGTGGATCGCCGCGGCGTAGAAGACGTCCGGCCACAGCCCACGGCCGTCGCTGTGCGTGACGACCATGCCGGCGACGACCACGGCGAGGAGCGCCCCGAGCGACACGACGCGGCGGCGCGCGTGGCCGTCGGGGAGCCGGACGTCCCGGTCGACGACCGGCACGGCATCGCGAGGGCCGTCGGCGGGGTGCATCGACGGCTCGTCCCAGACGAACGCGTCCACATCCCCGGAATGGCGCATGCTCCCAGCGTAAGCACCTCGGATGCGAACGCGCCCAGGGCGGCGCCGGATCGGGGACCTCCGGTTACGCGTCGAGCGCCGCGTCGACGATCCGCCTGGCCTCCGCCTGCACCGCGTGCAGGTGGTCGATGCCCACGAACGACTCGGCGTAGATCTTGTACACGTCCTCGGTGCCGCTCGGGCGCGCGGCGAACCACGCGTTCTCGGTGACGACCTTGACGCCGCCGACCGCAGCGCCATTGCCGGGCGCGGTGCTGAGCTTCGCGGTGATCGGGTCGCCGGCGACCTCGGTGGCCGCGATGGCGTCTCCGTCGAGCTTGCCGAGCGTGGCCTTCTGCGCCTTGGTCGCGGCGGCGTCGACGCGCTCGTAGACCGGGTCGCCGAAGCGCTCGGTGAGCTCGCGGTAGAGGACGCTCGGGGTCTTCCCCGTGACCGCGAGGATCTCCGACGCGAGCAGCGCCAGCAGGATCCCGTCCTTGTCCGTGGTCCAGACCGTGCCGTCCATGCGGAGGAAGCTCGCGCCGGCGGACTCCTCGCCGCCGAAGCCCACGGATCCGTCGATGAGGCCGGGCACGAACCACTTGAAGCCCACCGGCACCTCCCAGAGGCGGCGGCCGAGCGACTCGGCGACCCGGTCGATCACGCTGGAAGAGACGAGCGTCTTGCCGATCGCGGCGTCCGCGCGCCAGTGCGGGCGGTGCGCGTAGAGGTAGTCGATGGCGACCGCGAGGTAGTGGTTCGGGTTCATGAGCCCGGCGTCGGGCGTGACGATGCCGTGGCGGTCGGCGTCGGCGTCGTTGCCCGTGAGGATGTCGAAGTCGTCCTTGCGCGCGAGCACGCTCGCCATCGCCGAGGAGGAGGACGGGTCCATGCGGATCTTGCCGTCCCAGTCGAGCGTCATGAACGACCACGCGGGATCCACCTCGGGGTTCACGACCTCGAGGTCGACGCCGTAGCGCTCGCCGATCGCGGCCCAGTACTCGACCGAGGCGCCGCCGAGCGGGTCGGCGCCGATGCGGACGCCCGCCTTCCGGATGGCCTCCATGTCGATGATCGAGCCGAGGTCGTCCACGTAGTGGCCGAGGAAGTCGTAGCCCTCGACCCGCGCGCGTGCCTCGTCGAGGGCCACGCGCTTCACGTCGACGAGGCCGCCCGCGATGATCGAGTTGGCGCGCGAGGCGATCCAGCCGGTCGCGTCGGAGTCGGCCGGGCCTCCGTGCGGCGGGTTGTACTTGAAGCCGCCGTCGGCGGGCGGGTTGTGGCTGGGGGTCACGACGATGCCGTCGGCCACGTCGTCGTCGCCGTGCTGCTCGTCGCGGTTCCAGCGGAGGATCGCGTGCGAGAGGGCGGGGGTCGGGCACCAGGAGTCGCGGGAGTCCGCGAGCACGCGCACGCCGTTGGCGACCAGCACCTCGAGCGCGGTGTCCTCGGCCGGCTTCGAGAGCCCGTGGGTGTCGCGGCCGATGAAGAGGGGGCCGGTGATGCCCTGCTCGGCCCGGTACTCCACGATCGCCTGCGTGATCGCGAGGATGTGGTCCTCGTTGAACGCCGTCTTGAGCGAGCTGCCGCGGTGCCCGCTCGTGCCGAACGCCACCTTCTGCTCCGGATCCTCCACGTCGGGGTGGAGCTCGTGGTACGCCCGGATCAGCTCGTCGATGTCGGTGAGGTCGGACGGGAGGGCGGCGGTGCCTGCGCGGTCATGCATGGATCCATCCTGGCACCGGCCCCCGCCGATTCCCATCTAGGGTGCAGGCATGGCCGAGACCCCGCGACCCGACGAGACCTACAGCTACCTCGGCCCGTCCGGCACCTTCACGGAGGCCGCGCTCAAGCAGGTGGAGGCCGCTCGCGGCCGCACCTGGCGCGCGGTCAACAACGCCTCGGAGGCGCTCGCCGACGTCGTGTCCGGCACGTCGGTCGCCGCCATGATCGCCATCGAGAACTCGATCGAGGGCGGGGTGACGGCCACGCAGGACGCTCTGGCGAACATCCCGGGCCTGCGGATCCTCAGCGAGCACCTCGTGCCGGTGGCCTTCGACCTCGTGGTGCGACCGGGCACGGCGCTCGCCGACGTGCGCACGGTCGCCGCGCACCCCGTCGCCTACGGCCAGTGCCGCCGCTTCCTGGAGCGCGAGCTGCCCACGCATGGCCACGTGCCCGCGTCCTCGAACGTCGCCGCTGCCCTGTCGCTGCTGGACGACGGGATCGTGGACGCCGCCATCGCGCCCCCGCAGATCACGGAGAGCCAGCCGCTCGAGGCCGTCGCCCGCGGCATCGGCGACAACCCGAACGCCGTCACGCGCTTCGTGCTCGTCGGCCGCGCGACCACGCTGCCCGCGCGCACGGGCGCCGACAAGACGAGCCTCATCGTCGAGCTGCCCGACGACCGCGCCGGATCCCTGCTCGACCTCCTGGAGCAGTTCGCGACCCGCGGGGTGAACCTCACGCTCATCCAGTCGCGGCCCATCGGCGACGCGCTCGGCCGCTACAGGTTCGTCATCGACGCGGAGGGGCACGTGCGCGACGAGCGCGTGGCCGACGCCCTGCTCGGGATCCGCCGCTTCAGCCCGCGCGTCACCTTCCTCGGCTCGTACCCCCGGGCCGACGGCACGCCCAGCACCTACCGCGCCCGGTACGAGGACGACGTCTTCCTCGAGGCGCGCGACTGGCTGCGCGGCATCGTCTCGGCCGAGCCCGGCGCGGGCGCCTGACGCACCGCCGCCTGACGGGTCGCCGACGGCCGGTTCCCGCCCGGACGCGCCCGACCCGCTTCGTTAGAGTGACGGGGTGATCGATCCGCAGACCCTCCGCGACCATCCCGACCTCGTCATCGCCTCGCAGGAGCTGCGCGGTGCGTCCGTGGAGGTGGTCGACCAGGCGGTCGCCGCGGACTCCGAGCGCCGGCAGGCCATCACCGAGTTCGAGGGGCTCCGCGCCGAGCAGAACGCGCACGGCAAGCTCGTCGCGAAGGCCGACAAGGCCGACAAGCCGCGCCTCATCGCCGAGGTGCAGGAGCTGAAGGCCCGCGTCACCGCCGCGCAGGAGCGCGCGCAGGAGGCCGAGGCCGCGCTCGACGAGGCCATGCGGCGGATCCCGAACATCGTCATCGACGGGGTCCCGGCCGGCGGCGAGGGCGACTGGGCGCTCGTGCGCGAGGTCGGCGAGAAGCCCTCGTTCGACTTCGACCCACGCGACCACCTGGAGATCGGCGAGATCCTCGACGCCATCGACATGGGCCGCGGCGCCAAGGTCTCCGGCGCCCGCTTCCACTACCTCAAGGGCATCGGCGCGCGGCTCGAGATCGCGCTGATGAACTTCGGCCTCGCCCGTGCGCTGGAGGCGGGCCTCGTCCCGCTCATCACGCCCACGCTCGTGAAGCCCGAGATCATGGCCGGCACCGGCTTCCTCGGCGCCCACGCCGACGAGGTCTACCACCTCGACGACGACGACCTCTACCTCACGGGCACGAGCGAGGTGGCGCTCGCCGGGTACCACGCCGACGAGATCCTCGACCTGGCCCAGGGCCCCATCCGCTACGCCGGCTGGTCGACCTGCTACCGCAAGGAGGCGGGCTCCTACGGCAAGGACACCCGCGGCATCATCCGCGTGCACCAGTTCCAGAAGCTCGAGATGTTCTCGTACGTCGACCCGGCTGACGCAGAGGCCGAGCACGAGCGCCTCCTCGCCATGCAGGAGCGCATGATGCAGGACCTCGGCCTCTCCTACCGCGTCATCGACACGGCGGCGGGCGACCTCGGATCCAGCGCCGCCCGCAAGTACGACGTCGAGGCGTGGATCCCCACCCAGGGCGCCTACCGCGAGCTCACCTCCACCTCGAACTGCACCACGTTCCAGGCCCGCCGCCTCGGCACGCGCTTCCGCGGCGAGGACGGCCGCACCTCGCCCGTCGCCACGCTCAACGGCACGCTGGCGACCACGCGCTGGATCGTCGCGATCCTCGAGACCCACCAGCAGGCGGACGGCTCGGTGCGCGTGCCCGAGGCGCTCCGGCCCTACCTCGGCGGCCTCGAGGTGCTCGAGCCCGCCACGGCGAAGGCCGCCCGATGACTCCGCGGGTGCCCGACGCCGACCGCCTCCTCATCGCCCTCGACATCGACGGCACCCTCCTCGGCGAGGACGGCTCGCTCGACGAGTCGGTCATCCGCGAGGTGCGGCGGATGGAGGAGATCGGCCACCTGGTCATGCCCTCCACCGGCCGCTCGGTCGCCGACACCCTGCCGATCATCGACCGCCTGGGGATCCACCCGCGCTACATGGTGTGCTCCAACGGCGCGATCGTGCTCGAGCGCGACGCGGACGCCCCCACCGGGTACAGCCGCCGCTTCGTCGAGACCTTCGACCCCGCCGACGTGCTGCAGCGGATCCGCCCGCATCTCGCGAGCGGCCGCTACGCCGTCGAGGACGAGGAGGGCGTGTACCTCTACTCCGGCGGCGACTTCCCGGACGGCGCGCTCGAGGCCAACGGGCGCCACGTCGAGTTCGAGGAGCTCCTGCACGTGCCCGCGACGCGCGTCGTCGTCATCTCGCCCGGCCACGACCTGGAGGACTTCCAGGACGTCGTCGAGCGCATGGGCCTGCACCGGGTGAGCTACTCCATCGGCTGGACGGCGTGGCTCGACATCGCGCCCGACGGCGTGAACAAGGCCACGGCCATGGAGCGCGTGCGCGAGCTGCACGACATCGCCCGCACGCACGTCATCGCCATGGGCGACGGACGGAACGACATCGAGATGCTCGAGTGGGCCGGCGAGCACGGCCGCGGCATCGCGATGGGCCAGGCGCCGGCCGAGGTCATCGCCGTCGCCAGCGAGGTCACGGGTCCCATCACCGAGAACGGCGCGGCCGCGGTCCTCGCCCGGCTCTGACCTCCGGCGGCGGCCGATTCCCCAGCTGGGGAGAGTTCAGCTCGCTCTGATCCGCTGCATGCGAGAGTGGCGCATCCCGCGCGGTCACCCGGCCGCACCACCGCGGGCCGACCGGCCACCGGTAGGATCCTTCACGATCGCCCCGCCCGCCCAGCGGGAGGGCGCGCATCGGGAGGGCTGTCCGAGCGGCCGATGGAGCCAGTCTTGAAAACTGGTGGGCAGAGATGTCTCGTGGGTTCGAATCCCACGCCCTCCGCCCGGAGAGGATCCGCATGAGCGACGCGCCCCTGCGACCCCGGCGAACCGCCACGGCCCCCGTCATCGCCCGGCACGGCCGGCTAGGTCGCCCGAGCGCGGCACGCACGGTCCTCAAGGGCGTCGCCATGGGCGTCGCGGTCCTGCTCGTCAGCGGGCTCTCCGTCGGCACGATCGCGCTGTGGGACCTGAACAGGTCCGTCCAGGCGAACACCGTCGACATCAGCGACGGCACCGAGCAGACCACGGTCGGCGTCGGCGCGCTCGACGGCGGGTTCAACGTGCTCCTCGCGGGATCCGACACGCGCCAGGGCCAGGGCGACGGCTACGGCAAGACCGACGGCGCGCTCAACGACGTGAACATGGTGCTGCACGTCTCCGCCGACCACTCGCAGGCCACGGTCGTCAGCCTGCCGCGCGACATGGTCGTGCCCATCCCCGCGTGCGCGCGCAGCGACGGATCCGGCACCGCGCCCGCCCAGTCGGCCGCACCGCTCAACACGGCGCTCTCCGACGGCGGGCTGCCGTGCGTCGCGAAGACCGTCGCGCAGTTCACCGGCCTCGACATCCCCTACGCGGCGCTCATCGAGTTCAACGGCGTCATCGAGATGTCCAACGCGGTCGGCGGCGTGCCCGTCTGCCTCGCGAGCCCGCTCAAGGACAAGCGCACCGACCTCGATCTCCCCGCGGGCGTGACGCCGTTGCAGGGCAAGCAGGCGCTGCAGTTCCTCCGCACCCGCCACGCGGTCGGCGACGGCAGCGACCTGGCCCGCATCAGCAACCAGCAGGTCTTCCTCTCGGCGCTCGTGCGCACCATGAAGCAGTCGAGCACGCTGTCGGATCCCACGCGCGTCTACGGCCTGGCCAAGGCTGCGGTGGACAACATGCAGCGCTCGACCTCGCTCGACTACCAGACCATGGCGTCCATGGCGCTGGCCCTCAAGGACATCCCGCTCGACCAGGTGCACTTCCTGCAGTACCCCGGCACCACGGCGGGCACCGGCGTCTACGCCGGCAAGGTCCAGCCGCTGAAGACGGACGGCGACCAGCTGATGCAGCTGCTCAAGACGGACGCCCCGTTCGAGGTGAAGGCCGGCAACACGGGACTCGGCGCGGTCACGGAGCAGCCCGCCGCGTCGACCCCTGCGCCGTCGGCGAGCGCTCCCGCTGCGGGAGACGGATCCCAGCCGGCCACGTCCGCGCCCACGGTGCTGCCCGAGGCCGTGACGGGCACGGACGCGGGGACGGTCACCTGCTCGAAGGGCTTCAAGGGGTGAGCCCGATCGTGCGGGCGGCCGGGTGAGCGCCGCGCGCCCGAGGAGGGCGACGGGTCCCCGCCGCACACCCTATGCAGCGAGGACCCGTCTATCTCGTTCAGCTTTCGACCCGAATCCTCCGCCGGACGAGAATCTCGTGTTCTCGCCCACGGGGGGCTCGCGACGTCGTCGCGTGCGTGAGGGTGAGCGGCGCCGGTTCGGGGGATCCGGGGCCGCGGCCACGTGGGCGAGCGGGACATCTCTGGGCTGACACATCGACACGCGGGGGGCAAGCCGGTCGGGTCCGGCACACGCGTCGACACAGACACTACGTGTCCGTCGAAAGGGGGACAACCGCGCCGCACCCCCCGTTCGGGCCCGCGTCCCGGTGGGCGGGGATGTGACCAGGGCGCCGCGTCCGGTACAGTGGACGGGTACGTCTGGAGACGTCGCATAGTTCGGCCTAGTGCACCACCCTGCTAAGGTGGAGTACCCGTATGGGTACCGTGGGTTCAAATCCCACCGTCTCCGCCATCTTCACGTCACGCTGCCGCTCCGTCCATGACCGCGATCGTGGGCCGGTACGCTCGTCGGATGGACCGCCAGATGCTCGACCAGCTGTCGACGGGCCGTTCTCGGCGCGATGTGCAGGCCATCCGCGACGCGCTGTCCGCGCTGTCGGCCGGTGATCCGGTCAGCGTCGTCATCCGTTCCCCGCGATACGGCCTCTATGCCGTCGACGGGTCGGTCCGCGTCGCGTCCAACGGCCAGATGGTCGTCGCGGACACCGCGCTCGGCGCCGCCGGCGAGATCCAGGCGCTCTCCGTCCGCCCGGGCGACGACGTCCTGCCGCAAGGCGGGCTGCCCGACTCCGTGGCCGACCTCCACCACGGCACCGTGGCGCGCGTCACGTTCGACGAGCCCGCCTACGGTGCGTTCCACGTGACGGGACCGCTCACCGCGGGCGACGACGCGTTCCTCCTCGTCGGCAGCTGGATCGTCGTGCACGGCGATGCGTTCGCCCCGCGCGTCGTCTCCGTCGAGGTCGCGAGCGACCTGGACGTGCATCCGGCCAACGTCCCGCCGAGGAGGCCGTCCGTGGACGACGCGGTGGCCGCCGCGCCCGGACTCGTCCCCTAGGGGCGCCGCTCCCCGCGCCTGACCCGCATCGATGCGTGCGCATCGGCCTAGCATCGCCCTCATGAGCGACACGTTTCCCGATGCGCCGCGGCCGCCGGCCCCCGAGCACGGCTCCGGCACCACCCTCGGCCTCATCGCGCGCGAGGCGAACGTGTCCATCGGCACCGTCAGCAAGGTCCTGAACGGGCGGAAGGGCATCTCCCCGGCGACCCGCGCCCGCGTCGAGGAGCTCATGGAGCTGCACGGCTACAGCAGGCGCGGTGCCGAGCGGCCGCATGGCGCGCTGATAGAGATCGTGCTGGAGGTCGTCGACACGGGCTTCTCCGTCGACCTGCTGCGCGGGGTCTCGGCCGTCGCGCGCGAGAACGGCCTGAGCGTCATCGTCACGGAGCACGGGCGCGACAACGCCCTCGACGGCGACTGGATGGCGGGCGTCATGCAGCGGAGGCCGATGGGCCTCGTCCTCGTGTTCTCGGACCTCGCGCCCGCGCAGAAGCGCCAGCTGCGGAGCCGGGGCATCCCGTTCGTGGTGGTGGATCCCGCGGGGTCGCCGGCCGCGGACGTGCCGTCCGTCGGATCCACCAACTGGGAGGGCGGCCACGCCGCGGGGGAGCACCTGCTGGGGCTCGGGCACCGGCGGATCGGCGCGATCAGCGGCCCGCCGCACCGGCTCTACTCCCGGGCGCGCATGTCGGGATTCCGCAGCGCGCTCGAGGCAGTCGGATCGGACGTGTCGCTCGTCGAGGTCGAGGGCGACTTCGGACGGACCGCCGGGCACCGCGCGGGCGGCGAGCTGCTCGACCGTGCCGAGCGACCGACGGCGATCTTCGCGGGCAACGACGAGCAGGCGGTCGGGCTCTACGAGGCGGCGCGCGAGCGGGGGATCCGCATCCCCGACGACCTCTCCGTGCTCGGCTACGACGACCTCCCGTTCGCGCGCATCGTCTCGCCCGCGCTGAGCACCGTCCGGCAGCCCGTGCGGGAGATGGCGGAGGCCGCGGCGCGCATGGTGCTGCGGATCCGCGAGGGCAGGAGCGAGGAGCCCACCCGGCTCGACCTCGCGACGGCGCTCGTGGTCCGCGCGAGCACTGCCGCGCCCGCCGCGGCCGACGCGGTGTCGTCACCCGAGTGAAACGTTTCGGATCGGCGGCGCCCTCCTTGCCCCGCCCGACCGCCGGTGCGTAGCGTTCGAGGCGCGCGGCGGTCGCCCGGCCGCGCCCGACGAAGGAGTCGCCAGTGATGCAGATCCCCCGCACGCATGCCCGCCCGCCCCGCGGTCGCCCGACCCGGACGGCGCTCGCGTGACCGCCACCCGGAAGGCGCTCGTCGTCCGCGGCGGCTGGGACGGCCACATGCCCGTGGAGACCACGGGCCTGTTCATCCCGTTCCTCGAGGAGAACGGCTTCGAGGTGCGGGTCGAGGAGGGCTCGGCCGTCTACGCCGACGCCGACGTCATGGCCGCGACCGACCTGATCGTGCAGGCCAACACGATGACCACGATCGAGCCCGAGGAGATGGCCGGCCTCCGCGCCGCGGTCATCGCGGGCACCGGCATGGCCGGCTGGCACGGCGGCATCGCCGACTCGTACCGGAACACGGCCGACTACCTCCACATGATCGGCGGTCAGTTCGCCCACCACGCGGGCAAGGACCCGGCCGAGCGCACGGGCGAGCAGTCCGACAACTACATCCCGTACACGGTCGAGATGACCGAGCTCGGGCGCACCCACGAGATCACGCAGGGCATCGCCGATTTCGACCTCGTGACCGAGCAGTACTGGGTGCTGAGCGACGAGTACAACGACGTGCTCGCCACCACCACCCAGACCGTCAGGCCATGGGATCCGTGGCACCGGCCGGTCACCGCGCCCGCCATCTGGACCCGCCAGTGGGGCGAGGGCCGCATCTTCGTCTCCGCCCCCGGCCACCGCATCGAGGTCGTCGAGGACCCGAACGTCCGCACCATCATCGAGAGGGGCCTCCTGTGGGCAGCACGTTGACGCACGACGAGGATGCCATGACCCTCGGGATCATCGGGGTCGGGAAGATCAGCGAGCAGTACTTCGCGGCGTTCGAGAGCCTGCCGGGCGTGCGGCTCGTGGCGGTCGCCGACCTCGACCTCGACCGCGCGCGCACGGTCGCCGAGGCGCAGGGCGTGGACGCGCTGAGCGTCGACGACCTCATCGCCGACCCGCGGATCGACACCGTGCTGAACCTCACGATCCCGGCCGCCCACGCCGAGGTCGACCTCCGCGTGCTCGAGGCGGGCAAGCACGTCTACGGCGAGAAGCCGCTCGCGCTCAGCCCCGCGGAGGCCGAGCCGATCCTGCGCTTGGCCGAGGAGAAGGGGCTGCGTGTGGGATCCGCGCCGGACACCGTGCTGGGCACCGGGATCCAGACGGCCCGCGCCGTGCTCGACGCGGGCACGATCGGGGAGCCCGTCGCCGCGAACGCCTTCTGGGGTGCGCCCGGGCACGAGCTCTGGCACCCCGCCCCGGCCTTCTACTACCAGCCGGGCGCTGGCCCGCTCTTCGACATGGGGCCGTACTACCTCACGGCCCTCGTGACGCTGCTCGGGCCGATCACGCGCGTGCAGGGGGCGTCGCTGCGCTCCGACCGCGTGCGCTCGGCGGCGTCCGACCCGGAGTCGCGCGAGATCCCCGTGACCGTCGACACCCACGTGAGCGCCGTGCTCACGCATGCGTCGGGCGCCGTCTCGACCGTCACGATGAGCTTCGACGTCTGGGCCACGCGGATCCCGAACATCGAGGTGTACGGCACCGCCGGCACGCTCTCGGTGCCGGACCCCAACCACTTCTCCGGGCCTGTGCAGGTCGCGACGTCCGCTGACCGTGAGTGGGCGGACGTCGAGCCGAGCGCCGGCTTCGTCGACGCGGGCCGCGGCTGCGGCCTCGCGGAGATGGCAGACGCGATCCGACGCGGGGTCCCGCACCGGGCGTCCGGCGAGCTCGCGTTCCACGTGCTCGAGGTCATGGACGCGATCCTCGACCCCGGCGCGACGGGCGAGATCCGGAGCACCGTGGGGCGTCCGGAGGCCGTTCCGCTGGGGCAGCCGGGACGCTCGGGGGACTGATCGGAGGGCGTCCGCGAACAGGTAGTGGGCAGCCTTCCACAACCCCGCCATCGGATCGTTCCTGGGAGCCGCGGACTACTAGCCTGACGCCGTGACCCGCCACTTCTCGCAGTTCCTCTTCGCGCCGTACGGCGACGGGGAGGGGCTGCGCGCGGTGGAGCCGGATGCGTCCGACGAGCAGCTCCTCGGCGCGGAGGCGCGCGAGGCGGATGCGGACGACGAGCCGAGGGAACGGGAGGCGGACGTCACCGACCCCTCGGTATGGCCTCGGCTGACAGCCGTCGAGTGGCCGCTCACTCACCGGCCGTTCGACGACGACGAGCCGGAGATCGCGGACGGCCACTTCGCTCCCGCGGACGAGGATCCGGACGCCGAGGCGCAGGAGGAGGCGGCGGCGCACGCCGCCCGGGCCGCGCTCCTCGCCGAGGTCTACGGCTGGCCGCACCGCGCCATCTGACCCCACCGGGTGCGGTCGCGGATCGCGGCCCGGCTCCGGCTACGCGCCGGCCAGCACCGCCCAGGAGTGCCCGGGGACGCGTCCGTCGCCGGCGACGTCGCCCGCCTCGCGACCGTCCGCCGAGCCCACGATCTCCACGGGCTCGTCCCCGATGTTGAGCACGAGACGCAGCGCGTCCGGCGAGCCGGGTGCCACGCCGCCGGCCGCGCCCGTGCCCGACGGCCGCAGCGTGATGGTGAGCGCGGTGTTGGTGAGGCCGGATGTCTCCATCCGCGCGTCGACCAGCCAGGCGTGCCGCCGGCGGAGGCCGACGAGCTCCTGGTGCAGGCTGCGGATCCGGGCGGCGTGCTCGTCGTCGCGCAGGTCGTCGGGCGAGGCCGGGTATTCGGGGCGCACGGCGTCGTCGCCGCCCGCGCGGTCCTCCTTCACGCCGGTGAGGCCCCGCTCGTCGCCCGCGTAGATCGAGGGGATGCCGGGGAGCAGCAGGAGGAGGGCGATCGCGTGGCCGAGGTGGCGGGGATCCACCGCGGAGGCGATGCGGGTCACGTCGTGGTTGCCGACGAAGGTCTGCGGCGTGAAGGACGGCAGCAGCTCCGCGTGCCGGGTGAGCGTCCAGTCGAGCTCGAACAGGTTCCCCTCGGCGATGGAGTTGCGGACGGACTTCCACAGCTCGTAGGCGGTGATCGAGTCGATGGTCGACTCCGCCTGGTAGCCGACGTAGTCGCCGTGGATCATCTCGCCGACGAACCACGCGTCGGGGTGCCGCTCGCGGACGCGCGGGAGGACCGCGGCCCAGAACGTCGCGGGGACGGCGTAGGCGGCGTCGAGGCGCCAGCCGGAGATGCCGCGGTCGAGCCAGTGGATCATCACCTCGGCCACGTGCGCGCGCACGGCCTCGGAGTCGTGGTCGAGCGTGACGAGCGCGCCGTGGCCCTCGAAGCCGACGGGCTCGCCGGCGTCGTCCCAGCGGAACCAGGACGCGGCCTCGGATCCGGGGCCGTCGGACAGCGCCTGCGCGAAGCGCGGGTGGCTGCGGCCGACGTGGTTGAAGACGCCGTCGAGGAGCACGCGCACGCCGCGCGCGGAGGCGTCGGCGAGGAGGGCGTCGAGGTCGGCGTCGTCGCCGAGGCGCGGGTCGAGCGTCAAGTGGTCGCGGGTGTCGTAGCCGTGGGTCTCCGAGTCGAAGACCGGGCCGAGCAGCAGGCCGTTGGCGCCGAGGTCGACGAGGTACGGGAGCCACGCGCGGAGGCGGTCGATGCGGTGGGCGGGCGGCGCATCGGGATGCGCGGGGGATCCGCCGTCGGGTCCGGCGAGGTCGTCGCGGGTCTGCGGCGCGCCCGTGAAGCCGAGCGGGTAGACGTGCCACCAGACGACGTGGTCGGTCCAGGATGCCAAGGGTCGCTCCTCGCGGTTCGGGTCGATCAAGCCTAATGAGCGGGGGTCGAGGCGTCCGTCGGCCGGGCTCCGTCGGACAGCGCGAGGGGCGCGGCGGGCGGTCGGCGGCGCGGATTCGCGGGGCGGCCCCGCAGCATGTAGTCTGTCTCCCGGCCTGATCGCCGCTCGCGGAGATCATCGCCGCAGGACTGCGCCCGTAGCTCAACGGATAGAGCATCTGACTACGGATCAGAAGGTTGGGGGTTCGAATCCCTCCGGGCGCACAGCACCTCCGGGTGCATCTCTCTGGTTGAGACAGAATGCCGAACGGCCCGCCACTGGCGGGCCGTTCGCGTATCCGGGGCAGGGAGCGGATCCGGCCCCCTCAGCGCGTCGTCGCGAGCGGCTCCACCACGCGGTTCTCGTACGCCCAGATGGTGGCGTGCAGTCGGTCGCGCACGCCGAGCTTGTCGAGCGTGCGGCTGACGTGGGTCTTCACGGTGGTGGGCGCGAGGAACAGCCGGCCGGCGATCTCCGCGTTAGACAGGCCGCGGGCGACGAGCACGAGGATCTCCCGCTCGCGTGCCGTCAGCCGGGCGAGGTCCGCGTCCATCCCGTGCGCCGCGTGGCCGTGGTCGACGAGGGCGCTCACGGGGTCGGCTCCGGGGTGGGCGAGGGTGACGGCGTGCCCTCCTCCTCCTGAGCGGATCCGGGCGTCGCGGTCGCGTACGGGGTCGGGGTCGGCGTGGAGGTCGAGCCCTTCGTCGCGGGTAGCGGAAGCGCCTTCGCGAAAGGAGGCCTGCCGGAGCCCATGTCCTCGACGCTGAGGTGCCCCATCCGCCCGGCGTCGCGGAGCGAGAGCGGGAAGGCGTTCCACGCTCCGGTGCTCGGCTCGAGCGGTTCGCCCGTGGTGCTGTCCACCTCCGCGAGCGCGGGCGGCACGACGGTCAGCGGCTCCCCGTCCTGGTCGAAGAGCTGCACCCGGTCGAGGAGGTTCCCCTCGGCGTCGTACGCGAAGACGTTGCTGATGCGCTTGCCGTCGAGGGTGAGCTCCTGGGGCACGGAGGGGCTGCTCGTCGACGACGAGTAGTCGACGTACGTGCTCTCGCCGGAGCGGTCGATCGAGACCGGGATGAGCACGACGAGCGCGAGGGCGGTGACGACGCTCACGGCCGTGCGGAGGCTCCGGAGAGGCCGCGTCGGGACCCACCGATCACGACCCCATTGGACGCTGACCACGAGGAGCAGGAGCAGGAGCAGCCAGCGCATGGATCCGTACGGGAGCACCAGGAAACGGCTGTAGATGCCGAGGAACGCTGCGAGCACCACCAGCACCACCTGGTACCCCGCCCACGCCCGCAGCAGCCACCACACCGGGCGGAAGACGATGAGCAGGTCGAGGATCGCGGAGAGCTCGCGGTTGGCGCGGATCCGCGCGTGGACCTCACGCCCCCGCTCGCGGACGGTCTCCCTCAGCTGCGCCAGGGGCGAGGTCGAGGCGGCCGTGACCGCCCGCTCCGGCAGCCCCGCCGAGCTGCGCAGCTCGTCGGCGTAGCGCACGGGGTCGCCGAGCTCGAGGATGCCGTCGTGATCCGCGGCCTCCTCCTGCAGGTCGGCCTCGAGGCCGCCCGTGAGGTCGTCGACGTCCTCGGGATCGAGGTCGGCGAGCCGGGCGCGCACGGCGGCCGCGAAGGTCCGGATGCGGGTGTCGAGGGTGGGATCTGCGGTGTTCACGGCTTCTCTCCGATCGTGCGGACGTTCACGGATGCGGGCACGGGGCCCTCGCCGGTGACGCCGGCCTTCCTGCTGCGGTGGGTCGGCGCCGGGGCCGGCTCGCCGAGGAGCCCGCTCATCGCCGTCGCGAACGCCGCCCAGGTGGCGCGCTGGCCGGCGAGCAGCTCGCGGCCCTCCGGGTTGATCGCGTAGTACTTCCGGTGCGGTCCGCCCTCGGACGGCACCACGTAGCTCGACAGGGCGCCGGCCGCGTAGAGGCGGCGGAGCGTGCCGTAGACGGAGGCGTCGCCCACGTCGCCGAGTCCGGCGTCGCGCAGGCGCCGGACGATGTCGTAGCCGTACCCGTCGTCGTGCTGCACGACGGCGAGCACCGCGGTGTCGAGCGCGCCCTTGAGGAGCTGCGTGGTGTCCATCAGTCGATCTCTCTCATGCGTCGCACAGTATCACGCAGTGCGCGGTACCTCGGAGTGCCGTGCAGGGTGGCGCGCTGCGCCGGGTGCGATGAGCGGGCGCGCCGACCCTCGTGCTCGCGCCGGGCCCGGTGCTACCGTCGGGCATGCCCATCGTCCTGGAGGTCCTCGGCCGCGTGCTCGCCCTCGTGGGCGACGTCGTGCTGGGCGGCGCGGGCGTCACGCCCGCGATCCTCCTCGCGGCCCTCCTCGGCGCCGCCTCCGTGGCCGCCGCGATCGCGCTCGTGCGCATCGCCGCCGCGCGCGGGCTCATCGGATCCGCCGCGCCGCCGCTCGGCCCGGACGAGGACGTCGACCTCCCGGTGCTCGTCTCCTCGAGCGACCCGGACGCGGACGGGCACGAGCGCTCCCGGGCACCGGGCCGCCGGATGCAGGTCGTCGTGCCTGCGCCGCTCCCGGCCGCCTGACCGCGGCCAGCAGAGGTCCGCCGCCGCCACCTCGCGGCACGGATCCAGCGCGCGCCCGCATGCGACGACCAGACGGACCCCCTCCGCTCTCGTCGCAAGGAACCCCGTGGACCCCACATCGATCGCCCCCGTCCGAGCCGTGCTCGACGGACTGTCCCAGCTCGTCGTCGGCCTCGCCGACCTGATCCATCCGCTCGCCGGCGCCTCCGCGACCGGCGTCGCCGTCATCCTCCTGACCCTCGGCGTGCGGGCCCTGCTCGTGCCGGTCGGCGTCGCGCAGGTGCGCGCCGAGATCCAGCGCCGCCGGATCGCCCCCGCGCTCGCCGAGCTCCGTCGCCGTCACGCAGGCAAGCCCGAGCGGCTGGCCCGCGCGACGCAGGAGCTGTACGCGAGAGAGGGCGCGTCGCCGCTCGCCGGCTGCCTGCCGACGCTCGCGCAGGCGCCCGTGCTCGCCGCCGTCTACGCCCTGTTCGCCCACGCGCGGATCGGCGGAGAGGCCAACGCGCTGCTGGCGGCGCCGTTCGCGGGGATCCCGCTGGGGTCGAGCGCGCTGTCGGCGGCGGCCATGGGCGTCACGCCGCTCGTCGTCGCGGTCGTCGTGCTCGGGCTGCTCGCCGTGGTGATCGAGGTCCGCCGCCGCGCCGACCTCCGGTTCCAGGGGCCGCCCGCACCCGTCGACCCGGCGCTCCCCGGCATGGCCGGCATGACCGCGATGATGCGGGTGCTGCCGTTCGTCACGGTCGTCTTCGCCGGGATCGCCCCGCTCGCCGCGGCCCTGTACCTGCTGTCGAGCGCCGTGTGGACGCTCCTCGAGCGCGCGACTCTGCGGCGCCTGCTCGGCCGTGCGCCCTCCCGTGGGACGGCCGCCGCATGATCCAGCCGACCGTCCCGGCGCAGCCCGTCTGCGAGGATCGAGGCACACCGAGCCGGGAGCCGCCATGACCTCCACCCCCGCGGGCGCCGTCGCCCTGCCGCCCACCCGCGTGACCTACCCGGCGGGATCCGTCGCCTCCGAGGGCCAGGTGCTCCGCGTAGACGACCTCGCCGACGGCACGCGCGCCGTCGTGCTCGACGCGACCGCGTGCCACCCCGTCGACGCTGCCTGGCCCGACCAGCCCGCCGACCGCGCTGTGCTGCGGGTGCGCGGCGCCGGGATCGAGGTGCTCGACTGCGTCGTCGGCGCGGCGTCGACGGATCCCGCGGAGTACGCGACGCTCCACGTCGGCGCCGACGTCCCGGTCAAGAAGGGCGCGGACGGCTGGTCGTTCGTCGCCGTCCACGTCGTGCCGGGCGATGCCGACGTCCGCGTGGGCGACGCCGTCGAGGTCCTGGTGGATCCCGCGCACCGTCGCGCCCTGAGCGCCGGCCACACGGGCTGCCACCTCGCCTCGCTGGCCCTCGATCGCGCGCTCGCCGAGGCCTGGACCAAGGACGTGCCGACGGACGCGCTCGGAGCCCCCGGGTTCGACGCGCTCGCGATCGGCACCTCGCGCATCGGGCCGTGGTCGTCCGTCGACACGTACCGCCTCGGCAAGTCGCTCCGGAAGAAGGGCTTCGTGCCTGCCGCCCTCGTCGAGCGCCTCGACGAGGTGCGCGACGCGGTCGACGCCACGCTCGCCGGCTGGGTCGCCTCGGGCGCCGCCGCGCGGATCGAGCGCGAGGGCGACCTGCTCACCTCGCGCCGCTCCTGGGTGTGCGAGCTGCCGGGCGGCACCGCGCGGATCCCCTGCGGCGGCACGCACCTCGCGGGCCTCGAGGTCGAGGAGGCCGACGGCGCCGTCGTGGTGCGGATGCGGACCACCTGCGTCCCGGCCTGACACCCCCGGGCGGGGGACTCCGGTATCCCCGCACCTCCCACGTCGGGTAGCGTGGACAAGCGCCGTCCGGCCGACCGGCATCCTCGGTCCGGCGACGGCGCGGCGATGGAAAGTGGTATCGAACGTGGCAGCAACCCCCGCGACGAAGTGCTCGGTCTGCGGCAAGGCGAACCCCGTCGGCATGGCCACGGGCAACATCCTCGACCACGGACGGAACCACGAGCGCTGCCCTGGTTCTGGCAAGCCGCCGGCCGTGTCGACCAAGCCCGCCTCGGCGGCCGCGAAGTCGGGCACCGCCCCGTCGCGGAAGCCCGCGAGCGACGCCGCCAAGCGCGAGCCCAGCCGCAAGACCACGCCGGCCAAGGCCGCCGGCCCCACGCGCGGCGTCACCGTGCGCCGCGTCGAGGTCGACACCGAGCGCCTGCGCCTCCGCGAGGAGAAGCTCGAGCGGATCCGCGTGCAGCGCGAGGAGGCGGCCCGCCGTCGCCTCGGCGACTACATCGTGCCGCTCGACGCCGACGGACAGGAGGCCCCCGAGGCCGAAATCACCCTGGAGACCATGGACGACGAGGCGCAGGCGACCGTCGAGCCCGGTGCGTCCACCGAGTCCGACGTCGCGACCGCCGACGCCGCCGAGGGCCGACCCTCCGCCTAGCGCGTAGCGTGGCGCTCATGACAGAGCAGTCCACCGACCAGCCCACCACGTACCTCGGCCGCACCGGCGTGGAGGTCTCGCGCCTCTGCCTCGGCACCATGATGTTCGGCGCCTGGGGCGAGACCGACCACGAGAAGTCCATCCGCGTGATCCACCGCGCCATCGACGCCGGGATCACCTTCATCGACACCGCCGACATCTACGCGTACGGCGAGTCGGAGGAGATCGTCGGCAAGGCGATCGCGCAGTCCGGCCGCCGCGACGACCTGATCCTCGCCACGAAGTTCTTCAACGGCATGAAGCCGGAGGCCAACTTCCGCGGAGGCTCGCGCCGCTGGATCGTGCGGGCCGTCGAGGATTCCCTGCGCCGCCTCGGCACCGACCACATCGACCTGTACCAGATGCACCGGCCGGACGAGCACACGGACATCGAGGAGACCCTCGGCGCTCTCACCGACCTCGTGCGCGCCGGCAAGGTGCGCTACATCGGCTCGTCCACGTTCCAGCCGAGCCAGGTCGTCGAGGCCCAGTGGGTCGCACGCGAGCGCGGCACCGCGAGGTTCGTCACGGAGCAGCCGCCGTACTCGATGCTCACCCGCGGCATCGAGGCCGACCTGCTCCCCACCACCCAGCGCCACGGAATGGGCACGCTCGTCTGGAGCCCGCTCGCCGGCGGCTGGCTCTCCGGCAAGTACCGCAAGGGCCAGGACATCCCGAAGACGCACCGCAACGACCGCGACCCGTCGCGCTACGACCCGTCCGACCCGAAGTTCGAGGCCGCGGACGCGCTGGGCGCCCTCGCCGACGAGCTCGGCGTGCCGCTCGTGCACCTCGCGCTCGCCTTCGTGCTGCGCCACCCCGCGGTGTCCAGCGCGATCATCGGCCCGCGCACCATGGAGCAGCTCGAGTCGCAGCTGGATGCCGCGAACCTGGAGCTCGACGCCACCACGCTCGACCGCATCGACGAGATCGTGCCGCCCGGCATCAACGTGAACCCGGCCGACACGGGCTTCGCGAACTACTGGCTGGATCCCGCCAAGCGCCGCCGCTGACCCGGCCGCTACGCGGGGCGGGGCGGGCGCCGATCCGCGGAGCGCCCGCTCCCGGTCGGCGCCGATCCTCTCCCCGTAGGCTCGGTGCATGAGCCGCCGCACCCGGGAGCCCGTGTACGGGACCGCCGTCGCCATGGGCCGCGCGCTCTTCGGAGCCCTCCGCCTCCGCCTCGTCGCCGACGGCCGCGACCGCATCCCGGACACCGGCGGCGCGGTCATCGCCATGACCCACTTCGGCTACCTCGAGTTCGCGCTCGTCGAGTGGGCGACCTGGCTGCACGGCCGGCGCCGGATCCGCTTCATGGCGAAGAAGGGCGCGTTCGACCAGCCCGGGGTCGGCTGGGTCCTGCGCCGCATGCGCCACATCGAGGTCGACATGACCGCCGGTGCGACCGCATACGCCGACGCCGTCGCCGCTCTGCGCGCGGGCGAGCTCATCGGCGTCTTCCCGGAGGCCGGCGTGAGCGCGTCCTTCCGCGTACGGGAGCTGAAGACCGGCGCGGCCCGGCTCGCGGCGGAGGCCGGCGTCCCGATCGTGCCCGTCGCCGTGTGGGGCGGGCACCGCCTCCTCACGAAGAACCACCGCATCCGCATGCGCGACCGCATCGGGGTGCCCGTGCACCTGCGCGTGGGCGAGCGGATCCCCGTGACGCCGGACGCGGATCCGCGCGAGGTCACCGACGCCCTGCGCGTCGAGCTGCAGGAGCTGGTCGACGAGCTGCAGTCCGCCTACCCGGTGGACGGTCGCGGCGCATGGTGGCAGCCGAGGCACCTGGGCGGCACGGCGCCGACGCCCGAGGAGGCCGCCGCGGCCGACGCGGAGCGCGACGCGCGGCGTCGCGCGGAGGGGCGCTGACACGAGGGCCGTCGACTCGGGGGACCGCCGGGGGAATGAGATCGGCCCGGGCCTTCGAGGCCCGGGCCGATCTGCGCACGTGAACGTCTGTTACCCGCAGACGAACCGGCTGGTGCGGTACCGCTCACCCGAAGAGCCGTACCGGATGACTACACGGTAGCCGCGCATGCTGGGGTTCTCCCCGCAGGCGCGGGAATGTACCCCGTATTGGGGGGAAGCGCTTGTGTCCGTCATTTGGGGGACCCGCTACAGTTGCGGGCCCCTTCGGAGGCTCGGGCGGCCGGACGGCGTCGGTCGGACCGACTCGGGTCAGACCGGCTCGGCCAGCGGGGAGCGCTCGAGCCCGGGGGCGGGCGGCGCCGTGGGGTCGGCGTCCACGGCGCGGATCCGGTTGCCGGCGTCGACGTGCACCACGCGGGGCTCGAGCGCGCGGGCCTCCTCGGTCGTCATCTGGCCGTACGCGATGAGGATCACCACGTCGCCGACGTCCACGAGGTGCGCGGCCGCGCCGTTGATCCCGAGCACGCCGCTGCCGCGCTCGCCCGCGATCGTGTAGGTGTCGAGCCGGGCGCCGTTGGTCACGTCGACGATGCTGACGCGCTCGCCCACGAGGATGTCCGCGGCGTCGAGCAGGTCGCGGTCGACCGTGACGGAGCCGACGTAGTGCAGGTCGGCGTGCGTCACCGTGGCGCGGTGGATCTTCGCGGTCATCATGGTGCGCAGCATGCGTGCTCCTCGGCGGGCGGGTCCGTGCGCGCGGAGGCGGAGCACGACGATCGCGCAGGCGATCACGACAGCCCAACGCGCGGCGGCCCGCGGATGTTCCGGCGGGTGCCGGATCCTCGGCGCGAGGCCCCCGGGCGAGTGTACGAGACGCAGGCGGGCTATGCGCTCCCGCCGGGGCGGGCCACTCTGGGGGGACGGGGACCCGACCCGCAGACCGCACGGAGGCACCAGTGGCACGACGAGACACGGCCGACACGATCGAGGACCGACCCGACGAGGACGACGCGCGCAAGCCCGACTCCCCGACCGACATCGAGAAGCCCTCCTGGAAGTACGTCCTCCGGAAGACCATGCGCGAGTTCGGATCCGACCAGTGCACCGACATCGCCGCATCGCTCACGTACTACGCGGTGCTGTCGCTCTTCCCGGCGCTCATCGCGATCATCTCGCTGCTCGGGGTGTTCGGGCAGGGGCAGCAGACGGTGACGGCGGTCCTCGACCTGCTGCGCGGCTTCGCCCCCGCGGACGCCCTCGCGCTGATCGAGCCGATCCTCACCGGCTTCGTCGAGTCGCCCGCCGCCGGCTTCGCCCTCGTCTCCGGCATCGTGCTCGCGATCTGGTCGGCCTCCGGCTACGTCGGCGCCTTCACCCGGGCGATGAACCGCATCTACGAGATCCCCGAGGGCCGTCCGTTCCTGAAGCTCAAGCCCATGCAGCTCGCCGTCACGGTCATCGGCATCGTGATCCTGCTCGTGTGCGCGCTCATCATCGCGATCTCGGGACCCGTCACCGACGCCATCGGCACCGCGCTCGGCCTCGGCCCGACCGTGCAGATCGTCTGGTCCATCGCCAAGTGGCCCGTGCTCGCCTTCGCGATCGTGCTGCTCATCGCGATCCTCTACTACGCGACCCCGAACGCGAAGCAGCCGAAGTTCCGCTGGATGAGCGTGGGCGCCGCCATCGCGCTCGTCGTGCTGGTCGTCGCGAGCGTCGGCTTCGCCTTCTACGTCACCGAGTTCTCCAGCTACGCGAAGAGCTACGGGGCGCTCGCGGGCGTCGTGGTGTTCCTGCTGTGGCTGTGGATCGCGAACCTCGCGCTGCTGTTCGGCGCCGAGTTCGACGCCGAGCTCGAGCGCGGACGCCAGCTGCAGGCCGGCATCGCCGCCGAGGAGACGCTCCAGCTCCCGCCGCGCGACACCGCCGTGAGCGACAAGAAGGCCGCGGCGGAGCGCGAGGACGTCAAGCGTGGCCGCGGGATCCGCGAGCGCCACGAGCGCGCCGAGCGCCTCGGACGCGGGGACGCGGACCACGGCGCCTGATCCGCGTGGCGGGCCCGCACGTCGCGCGCGCGGGCCCGCCCGTCACCGGTCCTTGATCTCGTCGTAGGCCGCCAGGGCGCGCTGCCGGGACTCCTTCAGGTCGACGATCGGCGCCGGGTACGCCGCGAGCCCGCCGTCGTCCGCGTCGGCCGCGTCGTCCTCCGCGCTCGCGACGAGGTCGCCCATCGCCTTCCACGGCTCGTGCACGACGTCCCGGGGCGCGTGCGCCAGCTCGGGCACGTACGAGCGGATGTACTCGCCAGACGGGTCGAACTTCTGCCCCTGCAGCACCGGGTTGAACACCCGGAAGTAGGGGGCGGCGTCGGCGCCGGATCCCGCGACCCACTGCCAGCTCGCCGCGTTGTTCGCCGCGTCCGCGTCGACGAGCGTGTCCCAGAACCACTGCTCGCCGTGGCGCCAGTCGATCAGCAGGTTCTTGATGAGGAACGACGCCACGACCATCCGCACGCGGTTGTGCAGGTGCCCGTCCTTCCAGAGCGCCCGCATGCCGGCGTCGACGAGCGGCACGCCAGTCTCGCCGCGCTGCCACGCGCCGAGCGTCTCGTCGGTCGGCTCGTCCCACGGGAACGCGTCGAAGCGCGGCACGAAGTTGCGGGTCGCGAGATCCGGCTGGTGGTAGAGCAGGTGGTAGCTGAACTCGCGCCAGCCCAGCTCGGAGAGGAACTTGGTGGCGTTGACCTCGTCGCCGCCCACCTTCTTCCCGCGCGTGCGCTGGACCCGGTGCCACACCTGGAACGGGCTCACCTCGCCCCAGCGCAGGTACGCCGACAGTCGCGACGTGGTCATCGCCGCGGGCTCGTCGCGCTGGGCGGCGTAGTCCTCGAGCTCGTGGTGGACGAAGTCCTCGAGGCGCTGCAGGCCGGCTGCCTCGCCGGGATCGCACGACTCGCGGAGGCCGGCCGCCCAGTCGGGCTTCGTCGGCAGCAGCCCCCAGCCGTCGAGGTCGTCCGAGCGGGGTGCCTCCCGCGGCGCGTCGAGTTCCTTCGGCGCGGGCAGCGGCTTCCGCGGCTCCTCCCGCTCCTGCGCGGCCTTCCAGAACGGGGTGTACACGCGGAACGGCTCGCCCTGCTTGTTCGTCACCGTCCACGGCTCGACGAGCAGCGATCCCTGGAAGCTGCGGACGTCGAGCCCCCGGTCGCCGAGGTCCTTCTTGATGGCGGTGTCGACCGCGATCTCGGCCCCGCCGTAGCGCCGGTTCCACAGCACCGCGCCTGCGCCGACCTCCCGCACGAGGTCGTCGACGACGCCGACGGCCTTCCCGCGGCGCAGCACGAGCGGCGAGCCGAGCTCCCGCAGCGACTCCCCGAGGCGCGACAGGCTCATGTGCAGCCACCAGCGCGCGGCGCCGCCGAGCGGCCGGATCCCGTCGCTCTCCTCGTCGAGCACGTAGAGCACGACGACGGGCTCGCCCCGCTCGACGGCCGCGTGCAGCGCGGGATTGTCTGCCACGCGGAGGTCGTCGCGCAGCCAGACGATGCTCGGGCCGTGCGCCTCCTCGGCGCCCTCCCTGTCCGCGGATCCGTGGTCGGGGGCGTCGTCGTCGCTCATGGATCGAGCCTAGGACGGCGCCACGTGGGCGACCGGAGCGAGGTCGCTTCGCGCACGGCGCCCGGCGGCACGTAATATCGCACATGGCAGTGCGCGTCCGTCCGGGTCCGACCGCCCACCCGAGACCCGCCGTCGTCGAGAGGCCCATGGACAACCAGAGCACGCCCCTGCCCCCGCCCGAGCACCCCGGGCGGTCGTCGCGCGACGCCGTCTCGGCGGTCGTGGTGGCGGGCGACGCGGGATCCACCATCGCGGCCACGCTGACGTCGATCCTCGGTCAGACCCTGCCGCCGGCTCGCGTGGTCGTCGTGGTCGCCGGCAGCCGCGACGACACCTTCGCCGTGGCGCGGACCTTCAACGGACGCCACGCGCACTTCCTCGCCGGCGCGGGTCCCGCTGCCACGACGGTCACGGTCATCGACCGCGGCCCGCGCGAGAGCTCGCTCCGGTCCGTCTACGGCTTCGCCCTCCGGCTGGTCGGCGACGCGGGGCGTGTGCTGCTCGTCTCGCCCGATGCCGAGCTGAACCCCGACGTGCTCGAGCTCCTCGCCGCCGCCCTCGAGCGGGATCCGGACGCCTCCTCCGTGTCCGCCAGCCTCGATCCGCGCCCGAGCGGATCCCACGGCCCCCTCGCGGGTGCGCTCCAGCTCCTGCAGCGCCACTGGGCCATGGGCGCCGTCGAGACCGGCACCGACCTCGGCCTCACCGGCCCGGTCCCGCTCGCTCCGGCCACGCTCCTGCGGCTCCCGGCGGCTGACGCGCCGTCCTCGTCGGCCGCCTCGCCGGAGGGGATCCTCACGGGTCTCCTGGCCGGGGACGACCGCTCGGCCCTCGTCCCCGGCGCGCGCGCCCGGGTCGACACCGCCGTCACCTGGGGGATGATGCGCGAGCGACGCGACCGGTGGGGAGCGCACGTCGCCCGGCTCGCGCGCGGCGGCTCGCCCGCCGACGTCGGCGACCGGCGTCGTGCCCGCCTGGCGTCCCTGCGCATCGAGGTCGGGCCCGTCCTCCGGTTCGTGGCCTACGCCCTGGTGGCGCTGTACCTGGCCGCCGCGGGGATGCAGGGGATGCTGGAGCCCGCGTGGTGGTGGGCCGTCCCCGTCGTGGTGCGGCTCCCCCTGCACATCCGCACCCTCCGCCGGATACGCGAGCGCACCGCAGCCGACGTCCTCTTCGGCGCGACGTTCCTCCCGCTCGAGGCAGCGGAGGCCGCGTACGGCGTCTCCCGCATCCGCGACGGCCTGCACCGGCTCGCTCACCGCGGCCGCCGGCGCGGACCCGCAGCGGCCGAGACGGTGCCGCCCTTCTCCCGGGTGGACGCCATCGCCGCAGCAGCGGTGGCCCTGGTCGTCGTCGGCGTGCTCGTCGTCGCCGAGGTCGGTGGTCCCGCAGCGGCCGGCCTCACCACGATGGTCGGCTGGGCCGCGTGCGTCGTGACCGCCGCCGACCTCGTGATGGCGCTGCTGCGTCTGCTCGTCGCCCACGGCGGGCCGTTCGCCCGTCCGAGCGCGGCGGGTGGATCCGCGGCCTAGGCCTCGGCGACGCTCCCGCGCAGCTTGTCGGTGAGCGCGCGCAGCGTGTTCAGCTCGTCCGGCGTGAGCGCGCCGCCGACGGTCGAGGCGATGGACTCCATGTGCACGCGCGCGACCGCGCGGAAGGCCGCGTCGCCGGCATCGGTGAGCCGCACGATCGTGGCCCGCCCGTCGCTCTCGTCGCCGCACTTGACGACGAGGCCGCGCGCGACGAGGCGGTCGATGAGGCGGCTCACGCTGGGCTGCGTGAGGAGGACGTGCTGGTTGAGGTCGCGCAGGCGGAGGCGGCCCTCGGGCTGGCGCGAGATGTTGAACAGCACGTCGTACTCGTTGAACGAGAGGTCGCGGCTGGGGAACTCGGCGGTGAGGCGGCGCATGACGCTGACCTGCGCCCGGAACAGCGACTCCCAGGCCCGCACGGCGTCCGCTGTCTCGCCCACCAGGCCTCCTCGTCCGGTGCGCATCACGATGACGGTCGGGCGCACTCTGTGGTGGCGAGTCTACTGAGCGGCGCCCCGGGGAACGGCCGCGTCGGAACGGCGCCGGACATGACTGAGGGCCGACCCCAGAGGCATGGGGCCGGCCCTCTCCCTTGCACCAGGAGTGTCCTGCAATCACATTCCGTCTCCACCGCCACAGCAAACGGTGGGGACGAGAAGACTGTATAACGATCCCGTAACGCCCCGCTACCTAGAACCGGCCCGATGTGCTGGGAGATCGCCGACAGCTCCGCAAGGACGGGCTGAGCGCCCGCGGTCGCCTCAGAACAGGTCGGGCGACTGCGTGCTGGCGTGGTGGACGGCGACGTCCGCGTGCCGGTCGAACCGGTACCCGGCGCCCCGCACCGTGCGGACGATCTCCTCGTAGCGGCCGAGCTTGGAGCGCAGCCGGCGGACGTGCACGTCGATGGTGCGCTCGTTCGGCACGTCGTCCCCGTCCGCGGCGGACCACAGCGAGGCGATGAGCTCGGATCGCTCGATGGTGCGTCCTTCGCGGAGCACCAGGTACTGCAGGAGCTCGAACTCCTTGTAGGTGAGCGGGGCGGTCTCGCCGTCGAGGACGACGCGCTTGCGGGACAGGTCGACCGTCACGCCGCCGTCGACGCGCTCGTCGTCCTCGGGCTGCTCGCGGTGCTGGGCGACGGCAGCGGGATCCTGCAGGGCGAGCCGGACCACGTCGATGTCGCGTCCGCCCGCGCCCTCGGGGGCGAGGGCGACGGCGGCGTGGGTCTCGACGCCGGGGGCGAGCTCCGACGCCAGGCGCTTGAGCGCGGCGACTACGGTGCCGAGGTCGGTGCCTGCGGCCGCGGCCTTCAGCTCGTCGAGGCCGACGTAGATGGCGAAGCCGCGCGCCTCGGTGCCCTCGGGCACGGCGCGGAGGCGGGCCGGGCGCGCGGGTGCGGCGGTCGGAGCGGGAGCGGTGGAGGTCGTGGCCGGAGCCGGGACGGCCTGCGGCCGGCGGAGCGACGGGGCGAGGGGGGCGGCCGCCCGGAGCACGGGCGCGGCGGGAGCGGATCGGAGGGAGGTGCGGGCGGGGTCGATGGTCGCGAGCGACATGGCGGAGTCCTTGTGATGATGCGGGTGCGGCGCAGCTGGAGTGCGCGGGACCTCAGGGGAGTGCGAGACGCCTCAGGGGCGGATGCGCCGGTGACGGCGGGGAGGGTCGGCGACGGACGCGTCGCGGGACCGCTCAGGCGAAGGCGGCGGGTCAGGCCGACATTCGACAGCACATCGCGACACGGCCGGGCATCATCATGCCGGCGACTCCCGAGGCCTCGGAGGAGGTCAGGACGTGCGCGTTCAGAGTCATGGGGAGAGCCTGCACGGTTCCGTGCGCCCGTGTCAACAGGAGGAGCCGGAATCGTGCGGGACGCGCAGGAATCGTGCGTGCGCGGACGGCGGCGCCCGTCCCCGGGGGAGACGGGCGCCGCGGGGGCGAGGGCCGCGGGTCAGTGGGCGGCGGTGCCGTACAGGCGGTCGCCCGCGTCGCCGAGGCCCGGGATGATGTAGCCCACCTCGTCGAGCCTCTCGTCGAGCGCGCCCAGCACGATGGTCACCTCGCGGCCAGCGGTCGCCTCCTCGACGGCCTTGAGGCCCTCGGGCGCGGCGATGAGGCAGATGCACGTGACGTCGACGGCGCCGCGGTCGAAGAGGTACTCGATGGCGGCGATGAGGGATCCGCCCGTCGCGAGCATCGGGTCCACCACGAAGCACTGCCGGTTGGACAGGTCGGTGGGGAGGCGCTCGGCGTAGATGTCCGGCTGCAGCGTCTCCTCGTTGCGCACCATGCCGAGGAAGCCGACCTCGGCGCTGGGCATGAGGCGCATGAGGCCGTCGAGCATGCCGAGGCCCGCGCGGAGGATGGGGACCACGAGCGGCTTGGGGTCGCTGAGGGTGAGGCCCTGGGCGGGCGCGACCGGGGTCTGCACCGTGATGGTCTCGACCCGGACGTCGCGCGTGGCCTCGTAGGCGAGCAGGGTGACGAGCTCGTCGGCCAGGCTGCGGAAGACGGGGGAGGGGGTCGTACGGTCCCGCAGCGCCGTCAGCTTGTGCGTGATGAGCGGGTGGTCGGCTACGTGGACTCGCATAGGCTCCATTCAATCAGCAAGGGGGTACGCGATTGGACCTCCACGTGCCCGGCGACGTCGATCGCTGGATGGCCGTGGCGCTCGACGAGGCCCGGGCCTGCGCGGCCACCGGCGACGTGCCCGTGGGGGCGATCGTCGTGGACGCCGCGGGGATCGTCATCGGGCGCGGGCGCAACCTCCGGGAGGCCCGTCAGGATCCCACCGCGCACGCGGAGGTGGAGGCGCTCCGCGAGGCCGCAGCGACCACCGGCGATCGGCACCTCGTGGGCACGACGCTCGTCGTCACGCTCGAGCCGTGCGTCATGTGCGCGGGCGCGATCCTCGCGGCGCGGGTGCCGCGCGTGGTCTTCGGCGCGTGGGACGAGAAGGCGGGCGCGGCCGGATCCCTCTACGACGTGCTGCGCGACCGACGGCTGCCGCACCGCGCGGAGGTGTTCGCCGGCGTGCGGGCAGCCGAGTGCGCGGGGCTCCTCGACGCGTTCTTCGCGGATCGGCGGGCTCTTGGCTGAGCCGGAGTCGCCGCGACCCGCGTGATCAGCCGTCGAGGGGCCTCAACCGTGGTGGTGGCGTCCGCAGTACTTGTGGGGGATGCAGCGGGGGACGAGGATCGCGGAACCCGCTGGATCGACCGATGCCGTGTGCACCGCCGCTCCGGTCGCCGAGGGGCTCGTCGACGTGCCGGGTGTCGCCGCCTGCGCGCCGGTGGAGGTGGCGAGGGCCAGGCCCAGGGCGAGTGCCGTCGCTGCTGCTGTCTTGGTGGCGTGCATCATCGATGATGTGCTCGGCTGGGAGCGCCGCGGGGGCCGCGGCATGCGGGCCTCGGTGACCCGTCCGGCGGCGATGGTGGCCGTCCGAGGCGGGGCGGCGTCGGCGCCGTGCACACCGCGCGGTCGAGCCGCCGCCCGCCGCGCACGCCGGATCAGCGCGTCGCGACCCGCACGTCGGGCTCGAGGTAGATGACGCGGGCGACCGGCACGGCCTCGCGCACGCGGCGCTCGATCGCGTCGATGCCCGCGGCCACGTCGCCGAGCGAGCTGGTGGCGGGCATGGCGATCTTTGCGGCGACGAGGAGCTCATCCGGGCCGAGGTAGAGCGTCTTCATGTGGATGATCGACTCGGCCTCGTGGCCCGCGGTGATCGCCGCGCGGATGGCGGCGAGGTCGGGCTTCGAGGCGCCCTCGCCGACGAGGAGGCTGCTCATCTCGACCCCCAGGATCACGGCGACCGCCACCAGCAGCACGCCGATGAGCAGGGTGCCGATGCCGTCGTAGATGCCGTCGCCCGTGACGATCGACGCGGTCACGCCGAGGAGCGCGAACACGAGGCCGGAGAGGGCGGCGGTGTCCTCGAGCAGCAGGACGGGGAGCTCGGGGCTCTTCGCGCGGCGCACGAACTGCACCCACGTCTGCGTGCCGCGGAGCGGGTTCGACTCCTTGATCGCCGTGCGGAGCGAGAACGACTCGAGGCCGATCGCGATGAGCAGCACGACGATCGGGAGCCACGGCACGTCGAGCGGCTCCGGGTGCTCGATCTTGTGGATGCCCTCGTACAGCGAGTACACGCCGCCGACCGAGAACAGGATGATCGAGACGATGAAGGCGTAGACGTAGCGCACGCGCCCGTAGCCGAAGGGGTGCTCCTCGTCCGCGACGCGCTTGGCGCGCTTGCCGCCGATGAGCAGCAGGATCTGGTTGCCCGAGTCCGCGAGCGAGTGGACGCCCTCGGCGAGCATCGAGGAGGAGCCCGAGAAGAACGCGGCGATGAACTTCGTGATCGCGATGCCGACGTTGGCGGCGAGGGCGGCGAGGATCGCCTTGCTGCCGTGGGATTCGCTCAAGGCCTGTCCTCCTCGACCGGCGAGGCGGCTCGGGCCGCCCGGGCGCGCGTGCCCCGGTCGCCTCAGCCTAGCCACGCGTCCGTCGCCGCCGACCACCCGACCGCGCGGCGCCCGGTCCCTAGGATCGGTGCATGCCCGACGCCTCCCGCCCCGCCCCGTCCGCTCCCGCCGAGGCCGTCCTTCTCCCATCGCTCGCGATGCTCGGCACCGGATCCATGAACGGCGCAATCCTCGGCGGCCTGCTGCAGCCGGGGGTCGAGGTCGACGGCGACGTGCGCGTGACCACGCGGTCGGCCGCCAGCGCGGCGACGCTCGGCGAGCGGGACGGCGTCACCGCGTCGAGCGTCGAGGAGGACGCCGACGCGAACCGGCGCGCGGTCCGCGGCGCGCGCGTCGTGATCGTGGGCGTGAAGCCGCACATGGTGCCGGACCTGCTGCGCGAGATCGCCGACGACCTGGATCCCGGTGCGCTCGTGATCAGCGTCGCCGCCGGCGTGACGATCGCGACCTTCGAGTCGCTGCTGCCGGAGAGCGTGGCCGTGCTGCGCTCGATGCCGAACACGCCGTCGCTCGTCGGCCGCGGGGTCACCGGGCTCGCCGCGGGAACGCGCTCGACGCCCGAGCACCTGGCGCTCGCCCGGGCGGTGTTCGCCACGGTCGGCGACGTCGTGGAGGTGCCGGAGGAGAGGATCGACGCGCTCAGCACGATCTCCGGATCCGGTCCCGCCTACGTCTTCCTGCTCATCGAGGAGCTGACCCGCACGGCCGAGGCGAAGGGCTTCAGCCCGGACGAGGCGCGCGTGCTCGTGCAGGGCACGTTCCGCGGCGCCGTCGAGCTGCTCGCCGCCTCGGACGACGAGCCCGCGGAGCTGCGCCGCCGGGTCACGAGCCCCAAGGGCACGACCGAGCGGGCCGTCCAGGTGCTGCAGGCGGCGGATCTGTCGGGGCTCTTCGACCGCGCGACCGACGCCGCGCTAGCCCGAGCCCGCGAGCTCGCGGCCGGCTGAGCCCTCCGGGGCCGCACACGCCCGCGCCCGCGCCCGCGGATCAGGACAGCGAGGCGAACCGCTCGATGTCGGCCGAGGTGCCCGACACGATGATGAGGTCGTGGTTCGACACCAGCGTCTCCGAGGTGGCGTACGTGAAGGGCTTCCCCGGCGTCTTCACGCCGACCACCGTGATCCGGTGCTTCCTCCGCACCGCCGACTCGAGCAGCGTCATCCCGCGGATGGGCTTCGGCGGGTACATCTTCGCGAGCACGAAGTCGTCGTCGAACTCGATGAAGTCGAGCATCCGTCCGGACACGAGGTGCGCGACGCGCTCGCCGGCCTCCGCCTCCGGGTAGATGACGTGGTTCGCGCCGATGCGCTCGAGGATCTTGCCGTGCGACTGGCTGATGGCCTTCGCCCAGATCTGCGGGATCTTGAGGTCCACCAGGTTCGCCGTGATGAGCACGCTCGCCTCGATGGACGACCCCACCGCGACGACCGCGATCGAGAAGTCCTTGGCGCCCAGCTGCTGCAGCGCCTCGATGTTCCGCGCGTCGGCCTGCACCGCGTGGGTCACCCGGTCGGACCACTTCTGCACGAGGCCCTCGCTCGCGTCGATCGCGAGCACCTCGCGGTCGAGCCGCGCGAGCTGCCCGGCGGTCGCGGCGCCGAAGCGGCCGAGCCCGATGACGAGCACGGGGGCGTTGTGGGGGATGCGTTCGCCCATGAGGGGCCTCTCTGGTCGGGTCTCGCGGTGGTCGGGTCGTGCGCGTCGCCGGCTCAGCCGACGATCGGCCGCTCCTCGGAGCGCTGGAAGAGCTGCCGGCGGGTGCTCGCGGCGAGGGCGGCCGCGAGGGTCACGGTGCCGACGCGCCCCAGGAACATGGTGGTCGCGAGCACGTACTTCGCGGGATCCGACGCCTCGGCCGTGAAGCCCGTGCTGAGCCCCGAGGTGGCGAAGGCGCTGATGGCGTCGAAGAGCACGTAGTCGAGGCGCTCGCCGGAGATCTGCAGCAGCACGATGCTGCTGAGCGCCACGGTGGTCGCGCCCCAGAGCACGATGCTCACCGCGAGGCGGAGCACGTCGCTCGGGATGCGGCGCTCGAAGACCTCCATCGACTCGCTGCCGCGGGCCTCGGCGAAGGCCGCGAGGAACAGGATCGCGAGGGTGGTGACCTTGATGCCGCCGGCCGTGGACGCGGATCCACCGCCGATGAACATGAACATGTCCGTGACCAGCAGGCTCGCGTTCCCGAAGTCGGCCATGTTCAACGTGGAGAAGCCGCCGGAGCGCGTCATGACCGAGAGGAAGAGCGCCTGGAAGCCGTGCTGCACGGGATCCATGAGCGCGAACGTCTTCTTGTTGTCCCACTCGAGCACTACGTACGCGAGCGTGCCCAGCACGATGAGGATGAGCGACGTCCAGAGCGTGAGCTTCACGTGCACGGAGAAGCGCCGCGGCTTCCGCCAGCCGCGGTACACGGCGTAGATGACGGGGAAGCCGATGCTGCCGAGGAAGACGCCGATCATGAGCAGGCTGAGGAACCAGTAGTCCTGGTGGTACAGCTCGAAGCCCGCTTCGCTGAAGACGAAGCCCGTGTTGGTGAACGCCATGAGCGAGTAGTAGAAGGAGTCGAGGGCGGCCTGGCCCACGGGGATCCCCTCCAACAGGATCCGCGGGAACAGCAGCGCCGCGATGGACAGCTCGATGACGAGGGCGCTGATCGCGACCGTGAGCAGCAGCGTGCCGATCTCGCCGAGCTTCACCGCCTGGCCCTCGGCGACGGGACCGTGGTGGATCCGCAGCGGGTTGCTGTCGCTCGCCGCCATGAGCCGGGCCTTGAGGCCGAGGCGGCGTGACACGATGAGCCCCATGATCGACGCGAGCGTCAGCACGCCGATCCCGCCGATCTGCACGCCGAGCGCGATGAAGGCGTGGCCGAGCGGGGTCCAGTACGTCGCCATGTCGACGGTCGAGAGGCCCGTGACGCAGATGGCGGAGACGGCCGTGAACAGCGCGTCGGCGAAGGGCGCCGTGTCGCCGGTGGACGTCATGCCGGGGAGCATGAGGATCGTCGTGAGCGTGAGGACGAGCGCCGCGAAGATGAGGATCGCGAAGCGGGCCGGCGTGGAGTGCGCGAAGTAGTCGAGGAAGTCGCGGATGCGCCCGAGGAGGGGACGTTCGTGATCCGGCCTGACGCGCATGGTCCCCTGTCCGCTCCGCGGCCTGTCGGCCCGGTTCGCCATGGTACTGCGAGCGCGTGACGGAATACCCTTCGGGGATGGCTGACATCTTCGACGTCGTGGCGGATCCGACGCGACGCGACCTCCTCCGCGTGCTGCTCGACCGACGCGCGGTCCCCGAGGCGCCCACCGGCGAGATCAGCGTCTCGGAGCTCGTGCAGACGCTCGGGATCAGCCAGCCGACGGTGTCGAAGCACCTGCGCGTCCTGCGCGACAGCGGCCTCGTCTCCGTCCGCGAGGAGGGGCAGCACCGCTACTACCGGCTGGAGCCCGCGCCGCTCGAGGCGCTGGATGCCTGGGTCGCGCCCTTCGTCGACGACGGCCGGGGCGACGCGGCCCCCGACGACGGGCACGCGGATCCGGACACGGGGCTGCTCGGCGCCGGCCTGTCCGTGGATCCCGACGGGGACGACGACGATCCGGCCGGCCACCCGTTCGCCGCGTCCCTCGGCCGGATCTGGGCCGACACCCGCTACCAGGCCGCCGCCGCCGTGCACGACGCCACGCGCGTCGCCGGCTCGGCGGGCCAGGCGTCGCTCGGCCGGCTGCGCGCGCGGAAGCAGGGGAACTCGCGGGACGCGTGATGCAGGATGTGACACGATGGACACGCGTCCATCCGGACCCCTAGAATCGCGCACCAGCGCCCGCATCGCGGGTGCTACGAGGTCCGTGAGCCGGTCACGCAGAACGAGGAGTCGATCCGCCCATGTCGCGTGACCTGTCCGACGTCCGATTCCTCACGGTGGCCGAGGTGGCCGAGATGATGCGCGTCTCGAAGATGACCGTCTACCGCCTCGTGCACTCGGGCGACCTGCCCGCCATCCGCTTCGGCCGCTCGTTCCGCGTGCCCGAGTCCGCCGTGCTCGCCGCGATCGACCCGTCGAACGCGCTTCCCGGCCAGCCCGGCGAGGCGTCGCGTCACTCCGGCATGTCGGATGTCGGCTAGACTCCTCTGAGGCTATTTTCCGCGGGTCACCAGAACCCGCGTGTTCCGTCCGGCAACAGATGAGGTGCCCCTATGGGTTCAGTGATCAAGAAGCGTCGCAAGCGCATGGCCAAGAAGAAGCACCGCAAGCTGCTTCGCAAGACGCGCCACCAGCGTCGCAACAAGAAGTAGAGAGCACGCGTCCGCGAGGGCGCACGACGTGATGGAGAGGACGCCGACCCGGTGACGGGGCGGCGTCCTCTTCGTTCGTGGGGGGCGTGCCCGGCCTGCAGGTGTCGGGCCCGGGGCGCCCCACGGATCAGCTCCCGGCGGGTCCGTCCGCCTGCGCGGCCTCGCGGCGCACGCGCCTCCGGGCGTCGCGGATGCTCTGGCGCCGGAGCCGCATCGACGGCCAGCCGGATCCGCGCGCATGGGCCGCGAGCGCCTGGTCCGGGTTCACGACCACCGGGTGCCCGACCAGCGAGAGCAGCGGGATGTCGTGGCGCGAGTCGGAGTACGCCCAGCAGTCGGCGGCGTCCGCGCCCGTCCGCGCGAGGAGCCCCCGTGCCGCGGCGGCCTTGTGCGCGCCGTGCAGGAACTCGCCCTCGAGGCGGCCCGTGTACGCGCCGTCGCGCACCTCGATCACGGTGCCGAGCGCGCCCGTGAGGCCGAGGCGACGGGCGATCACGTCGGCCAGGAACGACGGCGACGCCGTGACCAACCAGACCTGGTGGCCCTTCGCGAGGTGCTCCTGCGCGAGCCCGAGCGTCTCCGGCCAGACCATGGGCGCGGTGTGCCGCTCGTAGATCTCGTCGGCGAGCGCGGCCATGTCGGCCACCGTGACGCCGGTCACGACCTCGAGGCCGCGGGTGCGCGCCGAGGCGAGGTGCCGGTCGTTCTCGCCCCGCGCCTTGAAGCGCGCGTGCTTCCAGCCGGAGCCGACGATGTCGCGCACCGTGAGGAGGCCGGCCGCGCGGAGCCCGCGCACGAGATGGAACGCGCTCGCGCCGTGGATCAGGGTGTTGTCCACGTCGAAGAACGCGAGGATCGGGGTGCCCGCCTGCTCGACCATGATCGGGTCAGCGTAGGCGACGCTCCTGGGGCCGGATCCCGGGCAGGCGGCGCGCGGCCTCGCCTACGCTGGGCGGATGAGCGCAACGGTCCTCACCCTCGTCGGCAAGCCCGGCTGCCACCTCTGCGACGACGCGCGCGAGGTCGTGACGCAGGTGCTCGGCGGCCTCGACGCGGCGCGCGCCGGCGAGGTGACGCTCGAGGAGCGCAGCATCCTCGACGACCGGGCGCTCGCCGACCGGTTCGCCGAGGAGATCCCGGTGCTCCTCATCGACGGGCGCGTGCACAACTA
Source organism: Clavibacter quasicaliforniensis (assembly GCF_051201715.1). NCBI lineage: Bacteria > Bacillati > Actinomycetota > Actinomycetes > Micrococcales > Microbacteriaceae > Clavibacter > Clavibacter quasicaliforniensis. The sequence goes on from NZ_CP139624.1 coordinate 540,154, forward strand.
CTGGCGCATCGACGCCGACCGGCTCCGCGCCGCGCTCGACGCGCGCTGAGCCCAGCGGTCGCCGGGGCCACGGATAGGGTCGTCCCATGACCCTCCGCCACGTCGTCTCCTGGAAGCTCGCCGACCGCGATCCCGCCGCCCTCGACCGCGACGCCGCCCGCATCACCGAGGCGCTCGGCACGCTGCCCGGACTCGTGCCCGGCATCCGCTCGTTCCAGCTGGGGCGCGACGTGGTCGGATCCGCGCGCAGCCACGACGTCGTGCTCATCGCCGACTTCGACGACCGGGCCGCGCTCGACGCGTACGACGTGCACCCGGAGCACCAGCGCGTCGCCGCGTTCGTGCGGAGCCTCGTCGGATCCGCGGCTTCGGTCGACTTCGAGGTCTGACGTCAGCGGCGACGACCGCGCGTCCCGCGGAGCCGCATCCGCGCCCCGGCGGCGCGTGACGCTCGCGCAGGTGGCGGAGCGCGCCGGGGTCTCGCGCTCCGCGGTGTCCTTCGCGCTCACCGGGCGGACGGACCAGCGGCTCTCGACGGAGACGATCGCGCGGATCCGGGACGCGGCCGACGAGCTCGGCTACCGCCCGAACATGACGGCCAGGACCCTGCGCACCGGCCGCTCGGGCACCGTCGCGCTCGTCTCGGACTTCGTCAGCAGCACCTCGCACGCCAACTCGATGGTGCGCGGGGCGCTCGACGCGCTGCGGGAGCGCGACACGATCCTCTTCACCGTGGACACGCAGGGCGACGCCCACCAGGAGGAGCAGCTGCTCGAGAGCCTGCTCGGGCGCACCATCGACGGGGTCCTCTACGCGTCGATGTTCACGCGGGTCGTGCGGACGCCCTCCCTGCTCGACCAGGTGCCGCACGTGCTGCTCAACTGCGTGCCCGAGGAGGGCGTCGCGCACGCGGTGGTGCCGGACGAGGACGCCGCGGGAGCCGACGCCGCGCGGGCGCTCCTCGACCTCGGCCACCTCGACCGGATCTGGTTCGTCGGCAGCCTCCCCGACGGCGTCACCGGCGGACCCGCCTGGCGCGGCTGGGCGCCGGTCGCGCTCACCGAGCGGCTGGCCGGCGTCCGACGCGCGCTCGCCGCCGCGGGGGTCGAGCTGGCCGGCGTGCAGGAGGTGGCGCGCGACTGGGACACGGACGACGGGCGCGAGGCCGTCGCCCGGCTGCTCGCGACCGGCGCCCGCCCGACCGCGCTGGTCTGCGCGAACGACGCCGTCGCCGCGGGCGCCTACCAGGCGCTGCACCGCGCGGGCCTCCGCGTGCCGGAGGACGTCTCGGTCGTCGCGTTCGACGGGAGCGCGATCAGCCGCGCGCTGGATCCGCCGCTCGCCTCCGTCGCGCTGCCCCAGCTCGAGCTCGGCCGCCTCGCCGTGGAGCTGCTCTTCGACCGCGCCGCGGAGCCCGCCGTGCACCGCGTGCCGATGGCGTTCGTGCCGGGCGGATCGATCGGCCGGGTGCGGTGACCTGGCGTCCGGAACCCGTGGTGCGCTTTCCAGCTAGATCGTTGTAGCATCCTGTCCGCGTGCCCGGTACCCGACCGGTCGCGATCTCACGACGCATACGAAGGAGTATGGGATGACTGCTGTCGATGGCGCCCTCAGGGGCCCGAACGCCTGGTGGGTGGGGTTCGTGTGCGGGATGGCGACGTTCGTCGACGCCGCCGCGACGACGGGCGTGGGCATCGCGCTCGTGCTCTTCCTGGCGCCGCCCACGGGAGGGCCCGGTCTGTCGGGCGCCGAGGTCGGCTACCTCACGGCCGTGCTGACCGCGGGCGTCGCGGCCGGATCCCTCCTCGGCGGCTGGGCGGGCGACCGGTTCGGCCGGCGCCGCGTGTTCCTCGTCACGATGACGCTCATCGTCATCGGCTCGGCCACGCCGTTCCTCGGCGTCTCGTCCGCGGTGCTGCTCCCGGGGATCGCGCTCATCGGCCTCGGCGTCGGCGCGGACCTGCCTGTCGCGCTCGCGACCATCTCGGAGGCGGCGACCGATCGGAACCGCGGCAAGATCCTCGTGTTCTCCAACCTGCTCGGCGGGTTCGGGATCCTCCTGGCCGTCGTCATCGGGATCCTCTTCGGCCAGGCCGGCCCCACCGGCGGGCACGTGATGTTCGGCGCGTTCGGCGTCGTCGGCCTCCTCGTGCTGCTCATGCGCGTGACCATCCCCGAGTCGGCGTCGTGGCTCGTCGCGCGGGCCGAGCGCGCGGACGGCACGCGCACGGTGCGGGCGCAGCGCGGGCGGATCCGCGACCTCGGCCGGCCCGCCTACCGCCGGCCGTTCGTGACGCTGCTCGTCTACTACACGCTCGCCTCGCTCGCCATCAGCGTGGCGGGGAGCTTCGGCACGTACGTCGCCGTGAGCGTCGCGGGCATCCCCGTCGACGAGTACCAGTCGTGGACGATCCTCGCGATGCCGGCCGCCGTCCTCGGGGCGCTGTGGTTCATGTCGGTCGCGGACACGCGGTTCCGCATGCCGTACTTCGTGATCGGGTCCGTGGTGGTGGTCGCGTCGAACCTCATCCCGGTCGTCCTGGGGTTCAGCCTGCCGACGCTCGTGGTGTCGGTCGTGCTCTCGACCTTCGCGGGCGCGTTCTGCTTCGAGACGATCATGAAGGTCTGGACGCAGGAGTCGTTCCCCACGCTCCTCCGGTCGACCGCGCAGGGCACCGTGTACGGGGTGGCGCGCTTCGCGACGGCGGGGCTCAACGCGGTGACGCCCACGCTCCTGGCGTTGAACCCGCAGGGCGTCTACGTCGGGGTGTCCGTGCTCGCCGCAGCGGGCTTCCTGGTCGGCTGGGTCGGGTTCCGCCGGGCGCACGGCACGGCGTTCGACGTGGAGGACGAGCAGGTGCCCGCGACCGCGTCGGTGCGGACCGTCGAGGCGGCGGCGTGAGCGGCGCCGGCGGGAGCGGCGGCGGCGTGATGCGGATCCGCCCGTTCGCGACGCGCGTGCGCGGGCTGACGCTCCGCGGAGCGCAGCACCTGGCGGAGGGGGCCGGCCCGCGGCCCACCGCGGTGCTGATGCACGGCTTCGGCGGCTCGCGCGTCGAGACGACCGGCGTGTTCGTCGCCCTCGCGCGGCGGCTCGCGGCGGCGGGCATCGGCGTCGTCGCCTACGACCGCGCGGGCCACGGCGAGAGCGATGGCGAGTTCCTCGACACGACGGTCACGGGCGACGTGGCCGACGCCCGGCACGTCCTCGCCGCCGTCCGCGCGCTGCCCGAGGTGGACGCGGACGACGTGCACCTCGTCGGCATGAGCCTCGGCGCGGTCGTCGCCTCGGTGCTCGCGGCGGAGGAGGGCGCGGCAGCCGGGGGCGCGGCGGGGCCGGGGATCCGGTCGCTCGCGATGTGGTCGACGGCCGCCGTGTTCGTCGACGACATCCGCGCCGGCACGATCCAGGGCCGCTCGCTCGCCTCCCTCGACGCGGACGGCTGGTTCGACTTCGCCGGGATGCGCATGGGGCCGGCGATGCGCGACGACGCGCTCGGCTTCGACCCGTACGCGCGGGCGGTCGGCTACCGGGGTCCCGCGCTGCTCCTGCACGGCACGGACGACTTCGTGCCGGTCGACTACGCCCGGCGGTACACCGACCCCGCCGTGCTGGGCGACCGCGCCGAGCTGGTGGTGGTGGACGGCGCGGACCACGGCTGGGCGCAGCTGCCGCAGCGCGACGAGGTGATCGCGCGGACCGTCGCCTTCGTGCGCGCGCACGCGTCGGGCGGGACGGCATGAGCGGCGTCGGCACGTCCGGGCGTGACGGCGAGATCGTCGAGCTGGACGGCGGGTCCGTCCGCGTCCACGGTCACCTCGGGCTGGCACGGGTGCCCGGCGGCGTGCGGCCGATCCGGCTGCCCGAGTCCGCGTGGCGCGACTTCCCGCCAGCGGGCGAGCTGATGCGCGCGCAGGTGTCGACGGCGGCCGGGGTGCGGATCCGGTTCACGACCGCGGCCGACGAGGTGCGGCTGCGGGTGCGCTGCACGCGGATCCACTTCGACGACCTCCCGGGGCCGCGCAACACGTTCGTCGCGGAGGTCGGCGGCGCGGACCTGCCGCCGGTCGCCTCGCCCGTGGACGTCGTGCGCCGGGTCTCGCCGTCGGGCGACGCCGCGGAGGAGACCGCGGTGGGCGATGGCGAGGCGTCCGTGGTCGTGCTCGCCGGGCTCGGGCGCGGCCCGTCGACCGTGACCGTGTGGCTGCCGCAGGGCATGCTCGTGGACCTCGTGGGGATCGACGCTGCCGCGCCCGTGCGGGCCGCGGACCCGCTCGGGCTGCCGCGCTGGATCCACCACGGCAGCTCCATCAGCCACTGCGTGGAGGCGCCGGACCCCACGGGCGCATGGCCCGTCGTCGCCGCGCGGGAGGCGGGCCTCGACATCGTGGGCCTGGGCTTCGGCGGCCAGTGCATGCTCGACCCGTTCGTCGCGGACGCCATCGCGGCGGAGCCGGCCGACGTGATCTCGCTGAGCGTCGGCATCAACATCGTGGGCGCCCGGTCGATGGACCAGCGCACCTTCGTGCCCGCGCTGCACGGCTTCCTCGACCGCGTGCGGCGCGGCCACCCGGGCACGCCGATCGTGCTCGCGTCGTCGATCCTCTGGCCGGGCAGCGAGGACGTGCCCGGACCGCCCGGCGTCGAGTTCCACGACGACGGATCCGTGCGCTGCTTCGCGGCGGGCGACCCCGCGGACGTGCCGCGCGGAGCGCTCACTCTCGCGGAGTCCCGGCGGCATGTGGCGCACGTCGCGCGGGTGCGTCAGGAGCAGGGCGAGCGGATCGCGCACCTCGACGGCCTCGCGCTGTACGGCCCCGACGACGTGGCGCGGTTCGCGCTGCCGGACGGGCTGCATCCGGATGCGGAGCTCTACGCGGAGATGGGTCGGCGCTTCGTCGCGCGCGTCTTCGCGGACGACGGCCTGGTGCCGCGGGCGGGGATCGGCGCCGGCGCGCGCTGAGCCGCCGGGTCGTTCCGGCTGACCGGCCGCGTGGCCCGCCCTCGCTCGCGGCCCCACCGCCCGTGCGACAGGATGGCGGGATGGGCGGAGTGGTCGAGGTCGAGCGGGTGTCGGTGGTCGTCGACGGGATCCCGCTGCTGCGTCCGACCGACCTCTCCGTCGCGGCGGGCGAGGCCGTCGCGGTCACCGGGCCGAACGGCGCCGGGAAGACGACCCTGCTGCGGGTGGTCGCCGGGCTCACGCGGCCGAGCACGGGATCCGCGCGGGTCGGCGGCCGGCCGGTCGACGAGCGCGACCCGGCGTTCCGGCGCGCGGTGTCAGGATCCATCGGGCACCCGCCCGTGGCGCGCGACCTGACGCTCGCCGAGCACCTCGCCGTCATCGCCGCGACCTGGGGGATGGACGCGCCCGAGGCCCGCGACCGGGCGGCCGCGCACCTCGAGCGGTGGCGGCTGGCGCCCCTCGCCCGGCGCTTCCCGCACGAGCTGTCCAGCGGCCAGTCGCAGCTGGTGGCCCTCGCGATGGCCACCGTGCGGCCCTACGACGTGCTGCTCCTCGACGAACCCGAGCAGCGGCTCGACCCCGACCGGCTGCAGCTCGTGATCGCGATCCTCCGCGCCGAGATCGACGACGGCCGCACGGTCGTGCTCGCGACGCACAGCCCGACGCTCCGCGACGCCGTGGCGCAGCGGTCCATCGCGCTCGTCGGCGACGCCGCGTGAGCACGAGGCGCGTCCTCCGCACGGTCCGGTCCCTGCGGCTCGAGCGCGGCGACGCCTCGCCGATGGACGTCGCGTACACGGTGTACGCGGGCGTGCTCACGGTGCTGATCGTCGGGATCCCCGTGCTGCGCGCCATCGTGCTGGAGCTCGCCGAGCCGGCCGCGGCCGCGTCGCTCCGCGAGCACGGGCCCACCGCGGCGGCGGCCGTCGCGGGCCTCGCCGCTACGGCGCTCCTGATGGCCGGCGGCGCGCGCGGCCCGGCGCTCCTGTCCCCGTTCCTCACCGCGACGCTCGCGGGCAGCGGCCTGCCGCGGGCGGCCGTGCTCGCACGTCCGGCGGTCCGCGCCGGGCTCGGGCTCGCCGCGATCTCCGGGCTCGTCGCGCTGCTGCCCGGGCTGGCGCTGCTGGTCGCGGGCGACGCGGATCCGGCACCGGTCGCCGCGTGGACCGCGGGCGGCGCGCTGGTCGGCGTGATCCTCGCGGGCTGCTGGCTCGCGGGCCAGCGGCTGGGCGCGGGCGGGCGGGCCGTCGGGGGAGCCGTGCTGCTCGGATCCACCGCGCTCGCGGTGCTCGTGCCGACGTCGGTCGTGCCCGGGAGCGCCGTCCGCGCGCTCTTCCCCGGCACCGGCGAGTGGCCGCCCTCCTCCGGCGTCGCCACGGCGCTCGCCGCGCTCGCCGCGCTGGCCGTCGTGGCCGTCGTGGCCGCGCCCGCGCTCCTCGGCGGCCTCCGCGGATCCGAGCTGCTCGCGCAAGCGCGGCGCTGGCAGGCGGCCACCACCCTGGCGACCACGGGCGACCTCGCGATGGCGGCGGGCGGGTTCCGGCCCGTGCCGCGCATCGGGCGCGGCTGGGGAGCCGTGCGCGGCCGGTCGACGGTGGCGCTCGTCGTGCGACGCGACCTCGTCGGCGCGCTGCGGACGCCCGTCCGCGCGGCGTCAGCGTGCCTCGGTGTCGCGGCGTCGGGCGCGCTCCTGGCGGTGGCCCTCGACGGCGCCGGCACGGGCCGGGTGATCCCCGCGCTCGCCGCGGCCGTCGTCGGGTTCCTCGCGCTCGGCGTCGGGGCCGACGGCTTCCGGCACGTCGTCGACGTCTCCTCCGCGCCGCAGCTCTACGGGATCCCGACCGGGCGCCTGCTGCTCCTCCACGCCGTGCTCCCCGGCGTGGCCGGGGTCGCGTGCGCGGTCGCGGGGGCGGGGATCGCCGTGGCCGGCGGTTCGGGCGTCGTCGCGCTCGTCCTCGCGCCGGCCGTCGCGCTGCTGCTCGTCGCGATCCGCGCGTTCGACGCGGCGAAGGGCCCGCTGCCGCTCTCCGTCATGGCGCCCGTGGTGACGCCGGCGGGCGACGCGTCGGCGCTCGTGATCGCCGCGTGGCAGGCCGACGCGCTGCTCCTGGCCGGGGGATCCGCGCTGGCCGTCGTGTCCGCGGTCGGAGCGGTCGGTCCGCTGGGGGCCGCGCTCGTCGTCCCGCTGGGCGTGGGCGTGGCGCTGCGGGCGCGCGGCCGGCTCGCCGCGACCCGGGGCTAGCGGCGGACCGCCGGGTCCGGCACGTCGCCGACCGCACGCCGTCCGTGCAGCGCCACCGCGGCGAGGAAGCCGACCCCGAGGACGATCTCGAGGGTCCAGTAGACGGGGCTGGTGCTGGACGCGACGACCGTGAGCCCGTAGACCCCCTCCGCGAGGAGGACGGCGCTGAGCACCGCGACGCCCGCGATCGCCCACCCGCGCGACGCGTGCCGGACGAGCGCCGCCGCGACGCCCAGGAACGGGCCGGCGACCAGCCCGATCGGGATCCACATGGACGAGAGCGGGTCCGCGAGGAAGAACCCGCGCCAGAGGCTCACGATGCCGTACGCCTCCACCATCGCGACGAACGAGACCGCGCCGAGCACGGCGCCGAGGAGCGGGCGTGCGCGGGAGAGCCACACGGCGACGAAGGCGAGCATGCTCCAGCCGCCGGCGGAGTTGGCGAGCGGGCTCATCCACGACGGGAGGACTCCCTGCGCGGGGCTGGTGAGGCCGCCCACGACGAGGCTGAACACGAGGACGACCGCGGCGGCGCGGAAGGGAGACGGGTCGGGTCGGGTCATGGCCTCACCCTCTCCCGCGGGCGGGTGCCGGGTCGTCCGCCCCGCGGCCCATCCGCGTACGCGCGGGGATGCAGATGACGTCAGCCGCGCGGCCGGGCCTCGTCGAGGATCCGCACGGCCTCGTCAGCGGGCACGGTCCACGTGATGGTCGCCGTCACGCGCGCGACGCTGTCGTCGGAGACGCTGGTGCTCGCGAAGTCGACCTGCACGTCGCGCACCTCCCGGCCGAGGACGGTCGCGGACTCGGCGGCGGCGATGATCGCGTCGTCGTCGTAGGGCAGATTCGTGAGGGCCATGGGCGTCCTTGGGGTGCGGGGCGGGCGTGGTCGGAGGGGCGCGGACGCGCGGGGAGCGTCCGGGCGGGCGGCGTCAGTCGGCGGGCGGCTCGGCGTGCGCGGCCGAGCCGTAGGGCGGCTCCGGCACCAGGTGCAGCCCGGATCCGGTGTTCGCGCTGTCCATGAGCAGGTCCACCCAGGCGGGGTTGATGGAGGGGACCCGGCTGCCCGAGAACCGGAAGTGCAGCGGGAGCTCAGGGGCGACCCACACCGTGCTGCGCCCGTCGCCCTCCGACGCCGGGTACTTCCACGAGAACGCGAAGCTCTCCCGGCGGCGGAGCTTGTTCAGCATCACGATCTGCAGGTGCGCGAGCGCGCGGTCGTCGATGGTGGTGCGGGTGGTGCTGTCGAAGATCAGCTGGCCCATGCCCTGCCCTCCTCCGTGTCCCGTCCTGGGTCCCCGTCGAGGGCGCGGATCCTGCGGATCCCGCAGCGTCGACGTCTCGGCGACCCGCGGGTGAGGACATCGAGTGATGATGCAGATATTACGGCAACAGAGGAAACGCGGATCCGCCGGGCGGTCGACCGGTCGCCGGGCGGATGCCTACCGAGCGCCCGCGTCGAGCCAGGCGAGCGCTGCGCGCGCGACCTCACGCGGGGTGCGGTCGTCGGTCGGGATCGTCGTCCCGTCGAGGCCGGACGCCCCGAGCCGCGCGGCGAGATCCGCGTGGCGGGCCAGGTGCCAGTCGCGCGCGGCACGCCGGTCGTCGTCGTAGCGGGAGCGCAGGCGCGCCTCGACGACCGCGGGCGACGCGGTCAGGAGCACGCACCGCACGTCGATCCCCAGGGCATCGCGGTACCGGTCGAGGTCGGCGCGCTCCGCGACCACCCCGCTGACCACCAGCTGCCGCGGCCCCGCCTCCTGGAACAGCGCCCACGTGGCGGCCATGGCCCGCGCCTCGACGACGACGTTCTCCGGATCCCACGACGCGGGCGGCCACGACCGGTGGAACCAGTCGACGTCCATCAGGCTGAACGGCCGCTCGGCCTCGGCGAGCAGGTCGCCGACGCGCTCGAGCACGGCGCTCTTGCCGACGCCGTACGTGCCGTTCAGGAGGAGGGCGGGTGGGCTCCCGTCAGCCATTCGAGCAGGTCTCCTCCGATGCCGTCTGCCCCGTCGCGTTCGAGGGCAGCACGGCCGCGGGCGACGGATCCGCGGACGGGGTCCCGGGAGCCGCCGGCGCGGCGGCCGCGGGCGGGGCCTCGACGCCCGCGCCCGTGCTGTCGGGCGCGAGCGAGAAGTCCGCGTCGTCCGCGATGAGCTGCATCATCCGCGTGCCGCCCTCGACGTCCTGAGCCACGCGGCCGCTCTCGAGCCGGGTGCTCGGGTACTGCACGAACACGAACCTGTCGAGCGGGATCCCCTTCAGCGTCAGCGCGAGGGACGCGATCGCGGTCGGGTCGTCGAGGGACGTCGACAGGCTCATGTTCTCGACGGCCGCGCGGGCGATGCCGTAGAGCTTCGCGGGGTTCGTGAGCGTGTCGGTGCTGGTGATCGTCCGGACGAGGGCGCTGAGGAACACCTGCTGGTTGCTGATCCGGTCGATGTCGCTGTGGTCGCCGATGCCGTAGCGCGTGCGGAGGAACTGCACGGCGGTCTCGCCCTGGAGCAGCTGCGGACCCGCACCCAGGTCCAGGTCGGTCCTCTTGTCCTTGATCGGGTTCGCCAGGCAGACGGTGACGCCGCCGACCGCGTTCGACATGGCGACGACGCCGTTGAACTGGACGACGCCGCCGTAGGGGATGTCGAGTCCCGTGATGGACTCCACCGTGCGCACGACGCAGTCCAGACCGCCCTTCGACAGCGCCGAGTTGATCTGGGCGCCGCTCGCGGCGGCGCCTCCCGTCGAGGTGCCGGACGCGGGGCACGCGGGTCGGTCGATCAGCATGTCGCGGGGGAACGACACGACGGTGGCGCGCGAGTGGTCCTCGCTGATGTGCAGGAGCATCGTCACGTCGTTGTTGTCGGCGCCTCCGACGATCTTCAGGTCCCCGTATCCGTCCCCCTGGTCCTTCCGGCTGTCGCTGCCGACCAGCAGGATGTTCGCCCCGCCGTCGATCCCCCCGATGGACGGCGGCGGCGCCTTCCCGTCCGAGATGTCGACCGAGTTCGCCTGCACCGTGCGCGCCAGGTCCCAGGCGGCGAACGCGGCGACGGATCCGGTGCTCGCGATCACCACGGCCGTCACCGCCGCCAGGGCCTTCACCGCGGTGCGCACGCCGCTCGGCCTCCGCAGCCGGCCGTGCCGGGCGATGCCGCGCGCGAGGCGCCGGTCGGGTCGCGTCTCGTCGGACATGCGGGCTCCTCGGCGTGGGGCAGGGGCCGTCCGGGTCGGATCGGCGGTGCCTGCCACGCTACGGACGTGGCGCCGCGAGCGGTTCCCCCGAGCGATGTAGATCCGCACCCCCGAACCGGGGCCGCCGACGCGGAACGGCCCGACCCCCTGCTGAGGGGATCGGGCCGTCCGGTGGAGCGGGACCTACGGGGCGAGCCGGTTCGGCCCGCGGAACAGGTACGTGACCTCGCGCAGGTTCGACTGGTGCAGCAGCAGCATGAGCACGCGGTTGAGGCCCATGCCGAAGCCGCCGTGCGGGGGCACGCCGTAGCGGAAGAAGTCGAGGTAGGAGCCGAGCTCCTCGGGGTCGAGGCCCTTCTCGCGGGCCTGCGCCTCGAGCACGTCGACGCGATGCTCGCGCTGCGCTCCCGTGGTGATCTCGACGCCGTTCCAGATGAGGTCGTAGCTGTTCGTGATCGACGGGTCCTCGGCGTTCCGCATGTGGTAGAACGGCCGGATCGTCGACGGGTAGTCGGTGAGGAACACGAACTCGTGGCCGAACTCCTCCATCACGTGCGCCGCGATCTGGCGCTCGCCCTCGGGGTCGAGGTCGTCGTCGGCACGGTCGATCACGTGGCCGCGCTTCGCGACGATGTCCTTGGCCTCGAGCAGCGGGATCCGCGGGAACGGGATGCTCGGCACGGTCACCTCCACGTCGAACAGCTCGCGGATCTCGTCGCCGTGCTTCTCCTTCACCGCGGTGAGCGCGGCGACGATGAGCTCCTCCTGGAGGCGGGCGACGTCCTCGTGGCTCTCGATCCAGCTGATCTCCGCGTCCACCGAGGTGAACTCGGTCGCGTGGCGCGAGGTGAACGACGGGTCGGCGCGGAACGCCGGGCCGACCTCGAACATCTTGCCGAAGCCGGCGGACTGCGCCATCTGCTTGAAGAACTGGGGGCTCTGCGCGAGGTAGGCGACGCCGTCGAAGTAGTCGACCTTGAACAGCTCGGCGTTCGACTCGGAGGGCGTGGCCATGAGCTTGGGGGAGAAGACCTCGATGAAGTCGTGCTCGACCCAGTAGGTGCGCAGCGCGTGGACCAGCGTGGTCTGCACGCGGAAGATGAGCGAGTTGCGGGGCGCGCGCAGGTCGATGAAGCGCCAGTCGAGGCGCTTGTCGATGGAGGAGTCGGCCGCGATGGGCGTCTCCGGGATGGCGGCGGCCGCGACCTCGATGCCGGACAGGCCGATCTCCAGCCCGCCGAGCTTCACGCGCTCGTCGTGCTTGAGCGTGCCCGTCGCGGTGAGGAAGGTGCCCGCCGCGAGGCCGGAGATGGTGTCCGCCGTCGCGTCCTCGTCGCCCTGGCGCTTGTAGGTGAGCTGCACCGCGCCCGACTCGTCGCGGAGGATCACGAACTGGATCTTCTTCTGATCCCGGACGGTCTCGACCCAGCCGGAGACGGCCACGTCCCCGTCGTCGAGGGCGGCCAGGTTCTTGATGAGAGTTCGGGTGGTCACGGTCGTCGAGTCTATCCGCGCCGCTGTCGGGCCGGTCGCCCCGCGGGCCGCCTAGCCTGGTGGGGACGACCCCGCGGCGAGCGGCGGCCGCGCCCGGTGCAGGGGAGACGCCATGCAGATCGACCTCAACAGCGACCTGGCCGAGTCCTTCGGCCGCTGGACCCTCGGCGACGACGACGCGATGCTCGACGTCGTCTCGAGCGCCAACGTCGCGTGCGGGTTCCACGCGGGGGATCCGCTCGTCATGCTGCACGCGCTCGAGCGGGCGGCCCGGAACGGCGTGGCCGTCGGCGCGCACGTCGCGTACCGCGACCTCGCGGGCTTCGGCCGCCGCGACCTCGACGCATCGCCCGCCGAGCTCACGGGAGACGTGCTCTACCAGCTGGCGGCGATCAGCGGCATGGCCCGCACGGTCGGCGCGCGCGTGTCGTACATCAAGCCGCACGGCGCGCTCTACAACCGCATCGCGCACGACCCGGTGCAGGCGAAGGCCGTGGTGGACGCGGTCGTGGCGCTGGATCCGACGCTCCCCGTGCTCGGGCTGCCGGGATCGGAGATCCTCCGGCTGGCCGCGGCGGCGGGACTGCCGACGCGCGTCGAGGCGTTCACCGACCGCGCGTACACGCCCGAGGGCGCGCTGGTGTCCCGGCGGCAGGAGGGCGCGGTGATCCACGACCCGGCCGAGGTCGCGGCCCGCTCCGTGCGCATGGCGACGGAGGGCACGGTCGTCGCGATCGACGGATCCGTCGTGCGGCTCGACCCCGACTCCCTCTGCCTGCACAGCGACACCCCCGGCGCCGTGGGGCTGGCGCGCGCGGTGCACGACGCGCTCGAGGCGGCGGGCGTGGAGATCAGGCCGGTGCCGGATGCGGCTCCCTCGTCGGACCACCGCGTCCTCCCCGCCCGCGACCGGCGCGCCCTGTGACCCTCCGGCTCCTGCCGTGCGGCGACGCCGCCGTGATGCTCGACCTCGACTCGCTCGACGAGGTGCTCCGCCTGCAGCCCGTGCTCGACACGACCCGGCCCCGCGGCGTCGTCGACATCGTGCCGGGCGCGCGCAGCATCCTCGTCACGGTGGATCCGCGCGTGCTCCCGCTCGCCGCCGCCCGCTCATGGGCGCTCGCCGCCCGGCCCGCCGACGAGGCCGGCGCCCGGGGTGGCGCGCCCGTCGAGATCGACGTGGTCTACGACGGCGAGGACCTCGCCGACGTGGCCGCGCTCCTCGGCATCGGGATCCGCGAGGTCGTCGAGCGCCACACCTCCGGCACCTGGACGGTCGCGTTCGGCGGCTTCGCACCCGGCTTCGGCTACCTCGCGGGCGTCCCCGGTCTCGAGGTGCCGCGCCGCACGTCGCCGCGGCCGCGGGTCCCGGCCGGCGCCGTCGCGCTCGCGGGCGAGTTCAGCGGGATCTACCCGCGCGTCTCGCCGGGCGGCTGGCAGCTCATCGGCACGACGCGGGCGGTGCTGTGGGACCCGGAGCGCGAGCCGGCGGCGCTGCTGCAGCCCGGATCCGCCGTGCGCTTCCGCGAGGTCGACGCGTGAGCGACCAGGCCGCCCCTAGCCGCGGTCGCCGTGCCGTGGCGACCGCCGCGGCCGGCCTAGTGGTCGAGCGCACCGGCCCGCTCATGCTCGTCCAGGACGCGGGCCGACCCGGCCACGGCGGCATCGGCGTCTCGCCGTCCGGCGCCCTGGATCCACGCGCCCTCGCCGACGCGAACCTCCTCGTCGGCAACGACCCGGGCACGGCGGGCCTCGAGATCGTGCTCGGCGGCGCTCTGCTCCGCGCGACCGCCGCCGTGTGGGTCGCCGTGACGGGCGCGGTCGGGCCGCTCGTGCGCACGGCGGGCCGGGGGTCGCGACCCGCGCCGTACGCCGCGGCCGTGCTGCTCGACGCCGGCGACGCGCTCGAGATCGGCGCGGCCGTGGCCGGGATCCGCTGGTACGTCGCGGTGCGCGGCGGGATCGACGTCGCGCCCGTGCTCGGCTCGCGCGCCACCGACCTGCTCTCCCGCGTGGGACCCGCGCCCGTGGCGGTCGGCGACGTGCTGCCCGTGGGATCCGCGCCCGCCCGGCCCGTGCCGCCCGTGGACTCGCTCGCCGTGTCCGCGCCCGCGGAGGGCGAGGTGGTCCTTCGCGCGACGCCCGGCCCGCGCCTCGACTGGTTCGTCGACGGATCCTGGGCCGCGCTCCTCGACCGCTCGTGGGAGGTGACCGCCGAGGCCGACCGCGTGGGCGTGCGCCTCGACGGCGAACCGCTCGAGCGGCGGATCCCGGGCGAGCTCCCCAGCGAGGGCGTCGTCACAGGAGCGCTCCAGGTGCCGCCGTCGGGCCGGCCGATCCTGTTCCTCGCCGACCACCCGATGACGGGCGGCTACCCGGTGATCGGCGTGGTCGCGCGCGACGACGTCCGCCTGGCCGCGCAGCTGCGCCCCGGCCAGCGCATCCGCTTCGTGTGAGCGGACGCGCCGACCGGGGCGCGGGACGTGCGGCGGGCCGGCCGCCTGCGGATCAGAAGCCGCGGGTGCCGTACATCTGCATCATCCCCATGAAGGCGTCGACCCACTTGACCGTGAAGACGAACAGGAAGATGACGGTGACGCCGACCCAGAGCCAGAGGGGCGCGAGGACACGACCCGGGTTGCCCGTGATGCGGCGGCGCACGATGACCGACCGCCCGATGACGTAGACGCCGGAGCCGAGGAACGTCCACGCCCAGTGGAACGGCCGGACGATGCCGCGCCGACCGAGGTCGCGCCAGTCGAAGTAGGCGACGGCGACGCTGGCGCCGTAGACGAGGAAGCTCACGAGGTTGGCCACGACGTAGCCGAGGCCGAGGCCGGGCGGCATCGCGCCGCGGCCGTACTGCACGGGGGTCATCATCTGGCGGAGGTCGAGGCCCAGGATCGAGAGGAGCGAGACGACCGGCAGCGCGGCGAGGACCCAGATCGCCCACGTGAACGGAGGTGTCGTAGCCGGCACCTGCGGGGGCGGGGTCGCGGCGGTGTACTGCTGCTGCGCGTACCCGGCCTGCGCGTACGGCTGCTGCGAGTAGGGCTGCTGCGCGTACGGCTGCTGCGCGTACTGCTGCTGACCGTACGGCTGCCCGGGCGCCTGCTGCCCGTACGCGGGCGGCACCGCGGCGGGGGCCGCGGGGGCCTCCGGGGCGACGTGGCCGGGCGCCGGAGCGGCGGCGTGCTGCTCCGCGGCACCGTGCGCGTCACCCTGCTGGCCCGCGGGCGTCGTCGCGGCGCTCGCCGCGGGCGCGTCCGTCAGGTGGTCGGTCCAGCGCGTGCCGTCCCACCAGCGCAGGCGGTCGGATCCCGCGGGGTCCGCGTACCAGCCCGCGGGCGTGGAGGGTGTACCGGTCGAGTCAGTCACGAGGTGCTCCTAGGAAGAGGTGCCGGATGCCGATGGGCGTCGGACGCGCCGGGGCGCGGACGCTGGACGTCACACTACCCACGTCGCGCTGGGCCCGCGCCGTCCCGGGCGTCCGGCCTCATGAGGCGTCGAGTCGCCGCGCGAGGTACGGCGCCGTGCGGCTGCCGGCGGTGTCGGCGACCTCGCGCGGGGTGCCCTGCGCCACGATCCGCCCGCCCTGGTCGCCGCCGGACGGCCCGAGGTCGATCACCCGGTCGGCGTCCGCCACCACGTCCATCTCGTGCTCCACCACGACGACCGTGTTGCCCGCGTCCACGAGCCCCTGCAGCTGGCGGAGGAGGAGCACGACGTCCGCCGGGTGGAGCCCGGTGGTCGGCTCGTCGAGCAGGTAGAGGGTGTGGCCGCGCGGGGCCCGCTGCAGCTCGGTGGCCAGCTTGATCCGCTGCGCCTCGCCGCCCGACAGCTCGGTCGCCGGCTGGCCGAGCCGCAGGTACCCGAGCCCCACGTCGCGGAGCGTCGCGAGGGCGCGCGCGGCGAGCGGCACGTCCTGGAGGAAGCCGTGCGCCTCGTCCACCGTCATCGCGAGCACGTCGGCGATCGAGCGCCCGTGGTACTCGATCTCGAGCGTCCCGGGCTCGTACCTCGCGCCGTGGCACGTGGGGCACGGCCCGTAGGAGCCCGGGAGGAAGAGGAGCTCGACGGTCACGGATCCCTCGCCCTGGCAGGTCTCGCACCGCCCGCCCGCGACGTTGAAGGAGAACCGCCCGGCGCCGTAACCGCGGGCGCGCGCCTCGTCGGTGGACGCGTAGGTGCGGCGGACGGCGTCGAAGAGCCCCGTGTAGGTGGCGAGCGTCGAGCGCGGCGTGCGGCCGATGGGGCGCTGGTCCACGGACACGAGCCGGTCCACCGCCTCTGCGCCCTCCACCCGGGCGATGCGGGCCGGTCCGGATGCGTCGTCGACCTCGTCCGCATCGTCCGCCTGCTCGACCACCACGCGGTCGGGCGCGAGCGAGGCCCGCAGCAGGTCCGGCAGCACGCGGCTCACGAGCGTCGACTTGCCGGATCCGGAGACGCCCGTCACCGCGACCATGACGCCGAGCGGGATCTCCACGTCGAGGTCCACGAGGTTGTGCAGCGTCACTCCCGTCGCCCGGATGCTCCCGGTCGGCGTCCGCGGCGTGCGCTCCGCCCGGGCGGGCGCGAGGTCGGGGAAGAGGTGCGGCCGGGTCGCCGAGGCCTCCACCTCGCGGAGCCCGTCGACGGGACCGCTGTAGACGACGGATCCGCCCGCCTGCCCCGCGCCGGGCCCCACGTCCACGATCCAGTCGGACCGCCGCACGACGTCCATGTCGTGCTCGACCACGAAGACCGAGTTGCCGGAGTCGCGCAGCTGCTCGAGCACCTCGAGCAGCGGCTCGGCGTCGGCCGGGTGCAGCCCCGCCGACGGCTCGTCGAGCACGTAGACCACGCCGAAGAGCCCCGACCGCAGCTGCGTCGCGAGCCGGAGCCGCTGCATCTCGCCCGGGGAGAGCGTGGTGGTGACCCGCCCGAGGCTGAGGTAGCCGAGCCCGAGGTCGACGAGCACGGCGAGGCGCGCGACGAGGTCCGTCGTGATGGTGACGGCCACGTCGCCCATGCCGTCCGTCGGCGCGATGGCCATCGCGAGGTCCGCGAGCGTCAGCGCGTTGAGCTGCTGGATGCTGCGGCCCGCGAAGGTCACGGCCAGCGCCTCGGGCGTGAGCCCGCTGCCGCCGCACCGCTCGCACGTGCCCGAGACCATGTGCGCGAGCGCCGCCTCGCGCAGGCGCGGGCTCGCGGAGTCGGCGAGCGTGTGCAGCACGTAGGAGCGCGCGCTCCAGAACCGCCCGTTGTAGGGCTTCGCCACGCGGTCGCGCTGCGGCGTGATCTGCACCACCGGCTGCTCCTCGGTGAAGAGGATCCAGTCCCTCGCCTCGCGCGGCAGCTCGCGCCAGGGGACGTCCACGTCGTACCCGAGCGCGATGACGATGTCGCGCAGGTTCTTGCCCTGCCAGGCGCCCGGCCACGCGGCGATGGCGCCCTCGCGGATGGTGAGCGACGGATCCGGCACGAGCGAGCCCTCGGTCACGGTGTGCGCGACGCCGAGCCCGTGGCACACCGGGCAGGCGCCTGCGGCGGTGTTGGGGGAGAACGCGTCGGAGTCGAGCCGGCCCTGGCCCGCGGGGTAGGTGCCGGCCCGCGACATCAGCATCCGCAGCGAGTTGGACAGCGTGGTCACGGTGCCGACGGTCGAGCGCGTGCTCGGCGCACCGCGGCGCTGCTGCAGCGCGACGGCGGGCGGCAGCCCGGTGATGCTCTCGACGTGCGGCGTCTGCTCCTGCCGGATCAGCCGGCGCGCGTAGGGCGCGACCGACTCGAAGAACCGGCGCTGCGCCTCGGCGTAGACGGTGCCGAACGCGAGCGACGACTTGCCGGATCCGGAGACGCCCGTGAAGGCGACGATCCGGTCGCGCGGGATGTCCACGTCCACGTCGCGCAGCGTGTTCTCGGACGCCCCGCGCACCCGGACGAAGCCATCTGCGCGGTCGTCGGAGTCGGATGCGGGCGGGTGGATCTCGGGGGAAGGCACCTGCTCGACCCTAGGCCTGCGCACGCGGCGTCGTCGATCCGGTGCGTGCGCACCCGCGAGGTGCTACGGGTCACGGGCGGGCGGGCGCCCTGCCCGCCCGTGGGGCGGATCAGCCCAGCGCGCTGCGCGCCTCCTGGAGCGTGGGGAAGTCCCCGACGTCGCGGCCGAGGCGGTCGGTGACGTGGAATCCCGCGCCCCACCTCTCCTCGCTCATGCCGGCGAACTCGTCGCCGCGTCGGGCGACCCAGAGCCCCGCCGCGACGGGGGACCAGCTGATCCCGGGGATGTCGGTCTGGCCGGGTGCGGTCTGCGTGAGAGCCATCGCTCCTCCTTCTCCGCGGCTCGTCGTCGAGCCGCGTGCTGTCGCCGGGACGGGGATGCGCGTCCGGCGCCTGTCGTTCGGTGGAATTCGACTGTATGCGCACGAACGACTAGTGGACGTTCTTCCGGGCGCATCCGCAGGATCGCAGCGCACATCCGTACACCCGGAGCGGCCCGGACGCGACGGAGGGCCGCCCGCGCACGGCAGACGGCCCTCTCCTCGTGCGGCGGGATCAACCGCGGATGTACGTCTCCAGCTCCGGGATGCGGAGCTTCGCGAGCACCTTCTTCTCGATCTGGCGCACGCGCTCGCGGGTCACCCCGAGCTGCTGGCTCACGAAGGCGAGCGAGCGGGGCTCGAGGCCGGCCAGGCCGAAGCGCATCCGCACGACCTCGGCGTCGCGCTCCGCGAGCCCGTCGATGAGGCGCGTGACGTGCGCCGCCATGAGCTGCTGCGTCACCACGTCGATGGGCTGCGTGACGTCGGCGTCCTCGATGAGGTCCGCCATCTCGGTGTCGCCGTCCCCTCCGCTGCCGCCCACGAGGACCTGCAGCGACATGGGCTCCTGCGCGCGGTCGAGCAGGTACCGCACCTTGGTGACGGGCGTGTCCGACTCGCGCGCGATCTCCTGCATGGAGGGGTCGCGGCCGAGCTCCACGGCGAGCTCACGCTGCACGGCGTTGATGCGGTTGATGTGCTCGACCGTGTGCACGGGGATCCGGATGGTGCGGCTCGTGTCGGCCATGCCGCGGGTGATGGACTGCTTGATCCACCACGACGCGTAGGTCGAGAACTTGAAGCCGGCCTGGTAGTCGAACTTCTCGACGGCGCGGACGAGGCCCATGTTCCCCTCCTGGATGAGGTCCAGGAACGGCAGGCCACGGCCCGTGTAGCGCTTGGCGATGCTGACGACGAGGCGCAGGTTGGCGTTGACGAGGTGCTGCTTCGCGCGCATCCCGTCCTGGGCGAGCGTCTGGTACTCGCGGCGCTCGGCGGGCGTGAGGTCGGTGCGGGTGTCGAGGACCTCCTGCGACAGGACGCCCACCTCGATGCGACGTGCGACGCTCACCTCCAGCTCGGCGGTGAGCAGCGGCACGCGGCCGATCTGGCGGAGGTAGTCCTTGACGGCGTCGGTGCTGGCGCCCGGGGTGACGAGCGAGGGCTCGGGGAGGTCGGAATCCGCGTACGGATCGACGGGGCTGACGGACTCGACCTGGTCGAGCGCGGTGTCGGTGGTGGTGTCTGCGGCCGTGGGCCGGGTCGGTGTCATCGTCATGGTGCCCGTTCCTTCCATGCCGTCGCGGACGGCATCGTCATGCGGGCCCGCGTCCGTTCGACGGGGGTCTCTGCGAGGTCCCGTGCTCCACGGGGCTCTCGCCCGGGACCGGATCACGACCCCGAGCGCCTAACTTAGCGCGCGATTCCTTTGGGGCCCAAACGTTCGTATACGCACGTAACATCCGGTCGGCACCGGTCCCGAGAGGCCGGCCCCCACCGGTGCACCCGATCGTATTGGGGACGAATGATTAGCGCAGGGGGTTGCGTCCGATCCTCGGCGGTTGTACATCTCCTCGCCACCTACACTTGACGGGTGGTCGCCTCACGAATCCATCTCGTCCGTCACGGCGAGGTGCACAACCCGCATGGGGTCCTCTACGGACGGATCCCGGGGTACGGCCTCTCCGAGCTCGGCCACCGCATGGCGGACGCCGCGGCGCGCGCGCTCGAGGAGGAGGGCGCTCCCGTCAACCGCGTCATCGCCTCCCCGCTGCAGCGGGCGCAGGAGTCCGCCGCTCCGTGGGCCGAGCGCTTCGCCCTCGAGGTCGCCACCGACGAGCGCGTCATCGAGCCCACCAACCGCTTCGAGGGATCCAAGTTCCCCTCACCCGCGCGCATCGCGCGCTCGCCGCGCCTCTGGCCGCTGGTCGTCGACCCGGTGAAGCCCAGCTGGGGCGAGTCCTACCGCTCCATCGCGGTGCGCATGGCGGAGGCCGTGAAGGCCGCGTACCGCTCCGTGCCGGACGGCGACGTCGTCATCGTCAGCCACCAGCTGCCCATCTGGATGGTCCACCTCTCCCTCGCGGGCGAGCGCCTCTTCCACGACCCGCGCCAGCGTCGCTGCGCCCTGTCGAGCATCACGACGGTGGAGCGCGTCGGCGACCGCTTCGTCGAGACGGGCTACATCGACGCGGCCGCGGGGCTCGCCGCCGACGCCGTCGACCAGGGGGCGGTGTGATGCCCGGCGTCAGCCGTCGCAGCATCCTGGCCGCCGCCGCTTCCGCCGTGCTCGGTGCCGTCGCGCTCTCGGGCTGCACCGAGGATCCGCTCGCCGCCGAGTTCAAGGCCGGCGACAACAAGCGGTACATCGCCGGCGACGGCACGTTCACCGAGATCCCGCTGGCGGAGCGCGCGGCCCCCGTCGACTTCTCCGGCACGCTGTCGGACGGCACGGAGATCACCTCCGCCGACTACCGCGGATCCGTGACGGTCCTCAACTTCTGGTACGCCGAGTGCCCGCCCTGCCGCCTCGAGGCCAAGGACCTGCAGGCCGCGAGCGAGGAGCACGCGGCGGACGGCGTGAAGTTCCTCGGCGTCAACACCCGCGACCAACGCCCGAACGTCGACTCCTTCGACAAGACGTACGGCATCACCTACCCGTCCGTCCTCGACGTCGAGGACACCTCCATGCAGCTGGCCTTCGCCGGCACCATCGCGCCGAACGCCGTGCCCGCCACCATCATCCTCGACCGCCAGGGCCGCGTTGCCTCCCGCGTGCTCGGGCAGATCGACCCCGGCGTGCTCCGCACGCTGGTGAAGGACACCGTCGCCGAGGCGGCGGGGTAGGTGGACCAGATCCAGGGCGTCCTCTCCGGCCAGCTCCTCGTCGCGGTGCCGCTCGCGCTGCTCGCGGGCCTGGTCTCGTTCGCGTCGCCCTGCGTGCTGCCGCTCGTGCCGGGCTACCTCGGGTACATCGGCGGCATGGCCGAGGCCAAGGGCGGATCCGCGACGCGTCGCCGGCTGCTCCTCGGGACGGCGCTGTTCGTGCTCGGCTTCTCCGCGGTCTTCATCATCACGACGCTCGTCTCCGCCACGGCCGGCTTCTGGCTGATGCGCTGGCAGGACGTCATCACGCGGATCCTCGGGGTCGTCCTCATCGTGATGGGCCTCGTGTTCACCGGCCGGCTCGGGTTCCTGCAGCGGCAGGTGAAGAGCTCGTGGCGCCCCGCGACCGGGCTCGCGGGCGCTCCGCTGCTCGGCATCGTGTTCGGCATCGGCTGGGCGCCCTGCATCGGCCCGACGCTCGCGGTCGTCATCTCCATGAGCCTCACGTCGGCCGACGCGGGCCGCGGCGTGCTGCTCGGCGTCGCCTACTGCATCGGGCTCGGCGTGCCGTTCCTCCTCGTGGCCCTCGGCCTCGGGTGGATGACGCGCACCGTCGGGTTCCTCCGCCGCCACATCCGCACCGTCAACCTCGTCGGGGGAGCCCTGCTGGTCATCACCGGCGTGCTCATGGTCTCCGGGCTCTGGTCGGCGTGGATGCTCCAGCTCCAGGGGGTGATCGCCTCGTATGTCCCGGCCATCTGACCACGTCGACTCCCCGCGGCAGGCGCCGCGCGAGGGGGCGCCCATCGCGCAGCCGAAGCTCGGCTTCCTCGGCACGCTGCGCTGGTTCTGGCGGCAGCTCACGAGCATGCGCACGGCGCTGTTCCTGCTGCTGCTCCTCGCGTTCGCGGCGATCCCCGGATCCCTCGTGCCGCAGCGCAGCTCCGACCCGAACGGCGTCACGCAGTTCCGCGCCGACAACCCGGACCTCTATCCGGTCCTCGACAAGCTCCAGGTGTTCGACACCTACAGCTCTGTGTGGTTCTCCTCCATCTACCTGCTGCTGTTCATCAGCCTCATCGGCTGCGTCGTGCCGCGCGCCAAGCACCACTTCGACGCGCTGCGCCAGGCACCGCCCAAGACGCCGGCCCGGCTCTCCCGCCTCGCCGGGTACACGACGCGGACCACCACCGCTGATCCGGTCGACGCGATCCGCCAGGCCCGCGCGCTGCTCAAGCGCCAGCGCTACCGGACGGTCCTCGTCGACGACGCGTCGGCCGCGGGCGGCGTGCTCTCGGTCTCGGCCGAGCGCGGCTACCTGCGCGAGACGGGCAACCTCGTCTTCCACTCCGCGCTCGTCGGGATCCTCATCACGGTCGGCATCGGCGGCGGCTTCGGCTACTCCGGGCAGAAGGTGCTCGTGGAGGGCCAGTCGTTCGTCAACACGCTCTCCACCTTCGACTCGTTCAACCCGGGCCGGTTCTTCGACGACTCGTCGCTCACCCCCTACCGGGTGAAGCTCAACGCGCTGCACGTGCAGTACGAGCAGCAGAACCCGAACGCCATCGGCCAGCCGCTCGACTTCACGGCCGACGTGACGGCCGACGTGCCGGGCGGCCAGCCGCAGGAGCGCGAGGTCAAGGTCAACGACCCGCTCGCCATCGGCGGCACCGACATGTACCTGCTCGGCAACGGCTACGCGCCGCACGTGACTGTGCGGGATCCCGCGGGCACGGTCGTCTACAGCGCCGACGTGCCGTTCCTCCCGCAGGACGCGAAGCTCACCTCGCTCGGCGTCGTCAAGGTGCCGGACGGCCTGCGCGAGCAGGTCGGCATGCTCGGCTTCTTCTACCCGACGCAGGGCGCGGAGAAGGCGCCGTTCTTCTCCTCCTACCCGGACCTCGACAACCCGCTGCTGACGCTCAACGTCTACACGGGCGACCTCGGGATCGACGGCGGCGTGCCCACCTCGGTGTACACGCTCGACACGGGGAACCTCACGCAGCTCACCGGCGGCAAGACGGGCGTCCAGTCCATCGAGCTCGCCCCCGGCCAGACGATGGACCTGCCCGACGGCCTCGGCAGCGTGAGCCTCGACTCGGTGCCGCGCTTCGTCTCGTTCGACGTGCACCACGACCCGACGCAGCGCTGGGTGCTGCTGTTCGCGATCCTCGTGCTCGGCGGCCTGCTCACGTCCCTCTTCGTGCCGCGCCGGCGCGTGTGGGTCAAGGCGGTGCCGCAGGCCGACGGATCCACGACCCTCGAGTACGCGGGGCTCGCCCGCGGCGAGGACCCCACGCTGGAGGCCGCCGTCGCGGCCCTGGCGGACAAGCACGTGGCCGGCCTCTCGCCGGGCGCGGTGTCAGATGCAGAAGTTAGGCTCCACTCGTGAACACGGCCATGCTCGACGACGTCTCCCTCATCGCGCTCCTCGTCGCGATGGGGCTCTACGCGGCCGCGTTCATCGCGTTCGCCCTCGACCTCGCGCGGCGGTCCGCGCTCGTGGCGGATGCGGCCACCGCCGCGGCACGCCAGCCCTCCGCGGTCGGCGCCACCGCCGCTCGCCGTGGCGGCACCGCCACCATCGAGCGCGAGCCCGCGTCGTCGGGTCGCGACGGCGTCGCCTCCGGTCCGGACACGCCCGTCGCCGCCGGCCGCTCGCTCAGCCTCAACGTGGCCATGGTGCTGCTCGTCGTCGGGTTCGTCGCGCACGCCGTCGCCACCGTGCTCCGTGGCCTGGCCGCCTCGCGCGTGCCGTGGGCCAACATGTACGAGTTCGCCATGACGGGCACGCTGCTCATCCTCAGCGTCTACCTCATCGTGCTCACGCGCCGCGACCTGCGCTTCCTCGGCACCTTCGTCACCGGGCTCATCCTCATCCTCCTGGGCATCGCCGTGGTGCAGTACCGCGTCGAGGTGGCGCCGCTGCCGCCGTCGCTGCAGTCGTACTGGCTCGTGATCCACGTCTTCGTGGCGGCGCTCGGCACGGGCTTCTTCGCCCTCGCCTTCGCGCTGTCCGGAGTGCAGCTGCTGCAGTTCCGGCGGGAGTCGCTGGCCGCCGACGCGCGGGCCGCGAAGATGCGCTTCCTCGCGACGCTGCCCGACTCCGTCACGCTCGAGTCGATGGCCTACCGCCTCAACATCGTGGGCTTCATCTTCTGGACCTTCACGCTCATGGCCGGCGCCATCTGGGCCGAGCGCGCGTGGGGACGCTACTGGGGGTGGGACACCAAGGAGGTCTGGACCTTCATCATCTGGGTGCTCTACGCCGGGTACATCCACGCGCGGGCCACGCGCGGCTGGCGCGGGTCGCGCTCGGCGTGGCTGGCCATCATCGGGTTCTCGGCCGTCATGTTCAACTTCGGCGTCGTGAACGTGTTCTTCAAGGGACTGCACACCTACAGCGGGCTGTAGGCCGCGCTCGGCCTGCTGACGTCCGCGGCCTCAGGCACGGGCGAGCACGGCGTGCGTGCGGCGGATCCGGTCGAGCCACCACTCGCGGCGGTCGGCGTCGGCCGCATGCGTGTCGAGGAGGCGGGCGTCGGGCGTGACCCGACGCACGGGGATCCGGCCGTCGACGGGCACCAGAGGCTCGGCCACGACGTCCTCGACGAAGAGCGAGACCGTGCCGAGGCCGCAGTCGTGCGGCAGCTCGGGGATCGCGGCCGCGAGGTGCGCGGCCATCGAGATGCCCACGCTCGTGTCGAGCGCGCTCGAGACCACGACGGGCAGGCCGGCCTCCTGCGTGATCCGCAGCGCGCGGTGGATCCCGCCGAGCGGTTGCGCCTTGATCACGAGCAGGTCGGCGGCGCCTGCGCGAGCGACCCGCAGCGGGTCCTCGGCCTTGCGCACGCTCTCGTCGGCGGCGATCGGCACGCCCAGGTGGCGGATCCGCTCGCGCAGCTCCGCGAGCTCCTCCACGGTCGCGCAGGGCTGCTCCACGTACTCGAGGTCGTGCTCGGCGACGGCGTGGATCGCGTGCTCGGCCTCGTCCACGTTCCAGGCCGCGTTCGCGTCGATCCGCACCCGGCCCTCGGACCCGAGGAGGCGGCGGACCTCGGCGACGCGCGCCATGTCGTCCGCGAGCGTCGTGCCGCGCTCGGCGACCTTGACCTTCGCGGTGCGGCAGCCCGGGTAGCGCGCCAGCACCTCGGCGACGCGCGACGCTTCGATCGCCGGGATCGTCGCGTTCACGAGCACGTGGTCGCGCAAGGGAGCGGGCGGGTCCGTCCAGCCGAAGTCGATCGCGGCCGCGAGCCAGGCCGCGGACTCGGCGTCGTCGTACTCGACGAACGGCGAGAACTCCGTCCAGCCGAGCGGGCC
The DNA here is from genome assembly GCF_051201715.1 of Clavibacter quasicaliforniensis. Classification (NCBI taxonomy): domain Bacteria; kingdom Bacillati; phylum Actinomycetota; class Actinomycetes; order Micrococcales; family Microbacteriaceae; genus Clavibacter; species Clavibacter quasicaliforniensis. The sequence continues at coordinate 565,506 of NZ_CP139624.1, forward strand.
CTGGATGAGCACGGCCTCGCGCACGTCGAGGCCGCGGAAGCGCGTGCGGAGCGGGAGGGCGACGACGCGGGCGGTGGCGAGGAGGTCGTCGAGGGCGGGGAGCATGGCTCCAGCCTCGCACCCGCGGGCGCCCGCCGGGGCGCCGCCTAGGCTGGACGCATGGTGAAGCAGGTCTCCGACATCCACGATCCCACCCGCTGGCGCGACGTCCCCCTCGCGGAGGGCTTCACCGACATCACGTACCACCACGACCTCACCGGCCGCATCGCGCGCATCGCGTTCGACCGGCCGGAGGTGCGCAACGCCTTCCGCCCGCGCACGGTCGACGAGCTGTACCAGGCGCTCGACGACGCCCGGCAGGATCCGCGCATCGGCGTCGTGCTCCTCACCGGCAACGGCCCGAGCCCGAAGGACGGCGGCTGGGCGTTCTGCAGCGGCGGCGACCAGCGGATCCGCGGGCGCGACGGCTACAAGTACGCGGAGGGCGAGACCGCGGAGGGCGTCGACCCGGCGCGCGCCGGCCGGCTCCACATCCTCGAGGTGCAGCGCCTCATCCGCTTCATGCCCAAGGTCGTCATCGCGGTCGTCCCCGGCTGGGCCGCGGGCGGCGGGCACTCCCTGCACGTCGTGTGCGACCTCACCATCGCGTCCGCCGAGCACGGCCGCTTCAAGCAGACCGACGCCGACGTCGGCTCGTTCGACGGCGGGTACGGATCCGCGTACTTCGCCCGCCAGGTCGGCCAGAAGGCCGCGCGCGAGGTCTTCTTCCTCGCCGAGGAGCACAGCGCCCAGCGCATGTACGAGATGGGCGCCGTGAACCGCGTCGTGCCGCACGCCGAGCTCGAGGCGACGGCGCTGGACTGGGCCGAGACCATCCTCGGGAAGTCGCCCACCGCGATCCGCATGCTCAAGTTCGCCTTCAACGCGGTCGACGACGGCATGGTCGGCCAGCAGGTGTTCGCGGGGGAGGCCACGCGCCTCGCCTACGGGACCGACGAGGCCGTCGAGGGGCGCGACTCCTTCCTCGAGAAGCGGGCGCCCGACTGGTCGCCGTTCCCGTGGCAGTTCTGATCGGCGCGGTCCCGCTCCCGTGAGGCGCCTCGAACGGCTGACCGAGTCCGGCGCCGATGTGGTGCCGCTCCTCCGCGCGGCGCTCGCGGGCGACGGCCCGGCCCTGATCGCGCGGCCGGTGGACGCTCCCGTCGCCGCCGGGGATCCGCCGCCGCCCGCCGAGGTCGAGCGCCGCGTCGCGCTCGTGGTCGAGACGTCCGGCACCACCTCCCGGCCCAAGCGCGTCGCGCTGTCGTCGGACGCGCTGCTGGCGAGCGCCGCCGCCTCGCAGGCGGCGCTCGGGGCGCCCGGGCAGTGGATCCTCGCGCTCCCCACCCACTACATCGCGGGCCTCCAGGTGCTCGTGCGCTCGATCGCCGCGGGCACGACGCCCGCGGTCCTCGCGCCCGGGAGCTTCGACCCGCGCGCGTTCGCGGAGCTGGCCGCGTCGATGGACGCGCGCGTCGCCCGGTACACCTCGCTCGTGCCGACGCAGCTGCACCGGCTGGTGGAGGCAGCGGATGACGGCGCGGGGGATCACGCCCGCGAGATCCGCGACGCGGTCCGACGCCTCGAGGCGATCCTCGTCGGCGGCCAGGCGACGCCGCCGCACCTGGTCGACCGCGCGGCCGCGCTGGGGTGGCGCGTGGTGCGCACCTACGGATCCAGCGAGACCGCCGGCGGCTGCGTGTACGACGGCGTGCCGGTCGCGACGGCCGAGGTCGCGGTCGTCGACGGCCAGGTCGAGCTCGCCGGCCCGATGCTCGCGGAGGGCTACCTCGGCGACCCGGGAGCGACCGACGCCGCGTTCGGCGAGCACGACGGCCGCCGCTGGTACCGCACGGGCGACGGCGGTGAGCTCGTCGACGGCGTGCTGCGGATCACCGGGCGGCTCGACGACGTCGTGATCTCCGGGGGCGAGAAGCTGCGGCTGGCCGCGGTGGAGGAGGCGGTGCGGTCGCTCGCAGCATGGGAGCCGCGCCTCGGCGAGGCCGTCGCGGTGCCCGGCGAGCACGCGGGCTGGGGGCAGCGGCCGGTCGTCTTCGTGCCGGGACCCGTGGATCCGCAGCTCGCCGAGCGCGTGCGCCGCGAGCTCGCTGCGCGCCTCGGCCGCGTCGCGGGATCCGCCGTCGTCCGCGGCATCGACGCCGTCCCGACGCTGCCGTCCGGCAAGCCCGACCGCCGGGCGCTGCGGGCGCGGGCCGACGCGGATCCGATCGCCTGAGCCGCCACGCCCGGCCCGGCCCCCGGGCATGACGAAGGGCCGGATGCTCGGCACCCGGCCCCTCGCCTCTCGGGACGGACGTCCCTCGTAGGAGTCCTACTTCTTGAAGACGTCCTTCACGTTCTCGCCGGCCTGCTTGGCGCTTGCCCCGGCCTGCTTCGCTTCGCCCTCGGCGACCTTGCTGTCGTCGCCGGTCAGCTTCCCGAAGGCCTCCTCGGCCTTCCCCGCGAGCTTCTCGCCGGTGTTCTGGGCCTTGTCTTCCGCACTCATATGCGCTCCTTCGTTCGGTGGATGGGACGCCTTCGACGCTACGCCCGCGCGAGTCCGGCGTCACCCCCTCGCACCGGACGCACGGGCGGGCGCCCCCCGGGGAACTCCCGCCGCCCGTGGGAGGATGGGCGCATGGCCACCCGCACGCCCGACGCCCGCGCCAAGGGCCTGCTGTCCTGGCTGATCCTCGCGGTGGGGTTCGTCATCGCCGCCTTCACCGTCGCGATCCTCGTGGCCGCCGTGCATGTCGACGGCGTCGGCGAGGTGACCGGCACGCTCGTCGCGGGCGGCATCGCGACAGTGGTGGCCGCCGTCGCGTTCGTCGACCAGCGCCGCAAGGTCCGCGCGACGCGAGCGGCCGAGCTGGCCGCCGGATCCCGCATGCCCGGCGACGCCGCCGCCGTGGCCCCGGCCGACGCCGCGACCCCCGGGGACGACGCCGTCAGTCGATGAGCCGGAGCGCCACCAGGCGCTCCAGCGCGGCCTGGCCGGCGGGCGGGCAGCGGTGCGCGTCCGCCGATCCCACGAGCTCGACCTCGGCCACCTCGCCCGACGGCACCGGCTCCTGGCTCGTGCCCTCGCGCGGTTCCGCGCGGTAGACGGTCATGCTGACGAGGCGTCCCGCGTGCACGCCGTGCGCGTCGGCCAGGACGGTGAAGAGATCCTCGATCGTGGCGGGATCGATGTCGAGCCCCACCTCCTCGGCGGCCTCGCGCACGAGCGCCTGCCGCGCGCCCTCGCCGGGCTCGATCTTGCCGCCGGGCAGGTAGAGCACGTCGTGCCCGGCGACGCGCACCATCAGCACGCGGCGGTCGCGGATGAGGGCGAGCGCGGCCACGCGCAGCGGCCGCTCGTCGGGGCCGCGACGCCGGGCCGCGTCCCCGGGCCCGTCGAAGTCGAGCCCGTCCAGCTCGTCGAGGTCGTCGTCATCGTCGTCGTCGATGACCGGGACGACGGGGCGTCCTGCCGGGTCGGGGGTCGATGTCACGCGGTCCTCCTACAGTCCGTCGAGGCTCGTGCGAGCCGCCCACTCCACGTCGAGCAGGGCGACGACAACGGTATCGGCCCACGCTCCGCCGACCCATCGGTCGTGCACCAGGAGCCCCTCGCGCCGCATGCCGAGGTGCTCGGCCAGCCCGAGCGCGGTCGCGTCCGCAGCGTCGACCCGGCACGCGACGCGGTGCACGCCCACCTCCGCGAAGGCGAGCTCGAGGATCCGGTCCGCCGCCTCCGCCGCGAGGCCGGCGCCCCGCACGTCCTCGTGCAGGACCACGCCGAGCTCCGCCTGCCGTGCTCCGGGATCGCGCAGCAGCAGGTGCACCTCGCCGACCACGCGCGCCCACCGCTGGCCCTGGGCGGGCAGCTCGATCGCGAGGGCGAGCCGGTCGCCCACCTCCGCCAGCCGGGTCCAGCCGAGGCGGTCGGCGAGCATGCGTCCGGGGTCGGATGCGGATCCGGCGAGGTGCGGCCGCGCGCCCGGGGACGCCGCGTAGGCCTCGATCGCGACCACGTCGTCCGGCGCGAACGGCCGCAGCACGAGCCGGGCCGTGCGGACGGGACCGCGCACCTCGACCGGGTCGAGCGCGGGCAGGTCGCCGTCCACGGGGATCCGCCGGTCAGGTGGCGGCGGGCGTCGTCGTCGCCCACTCGTCGGCCAGCACGGCGTAGTAGAGGCTGTCGACCCACTCGCCCTTCACGAGGTGCTCCTCGCGGAAGTGACCCTCGCGGCGCAGACCGAGCCGCTCGGCCATGCGGGCGGACGAGGTGTTGCGGGCGTCGAGCTGGGCGAGGACGCGGTGGGCGCCCGCGCGCTGGAAGGCGATGTCGAGCATCGCGCGGCTGGCCTCGGTGGCGTAGCCGCGGCCTGCGAAGTCCGGGTTCATGACCCAGCCGATCTCGAGCTGGCGCGAGGCCGCGTTGCGGAGGAGGAGGGACACGTCGCCGACGACGCGGCCGGATCCCGCGCGCGGATTGAGGCTCGGCTCGTCCGGCAGCTCGACGGCGAGCCCGAGGAAGTCGTTGGACTGCTCGAGCCGGGTCTTCCGGCGGCGGGCGGCGAGGTGGCGCCTCGACGCCTCGCGGTCGCGGAGCGGCCAGAACATGTACTCGACCACGTCGGGTCGGCGCTGGATGTCGGCGTAGTCGTCGAGGTCGTCGGCCGTGTAGGGCCGGATCACCAGGCGCTCGGTGCGCACGGGCTCCGTCATCCTGAGCGGCGCGTCGAGGCGCGGGCCGCGGAGGATGCGGGGCCTCACGACGCCTGGCCCGCCTCGGCCGTGCGCGGGAGCGCGACGGCGACGGGGGAGGACACCGCGGCGGGCATCTCCACGTCGAGGCCGAAGAGCGCCTGGACGGCGTCCACCACGCGGGCGCCCTCGCCCTGGCGCGCGAGCTCGCGGGCCCGCACGGAGGGCTGGTGGACGAGGACGCTCACGAGGTGCCGGAGCGCCTTCTCGGTGGCGTCGGAGGAGTCGCCGCGCTTGCGCACGCGCTCCAGCTCGCCCTCGAGCACGTCGAAGATGTGGGTGCGGAGCGCCACCACGGCGGGGGCGACCTCGTCCTCGGCGCTGGCGGCGCGGAACTCGGCGGCGGCGGTGCTGACGATCTCGCGCGCGTCGTCCGTGGCGGTGAGGTCGCGCAGCGGCGCGTGCAGGCTGATGGTCTCGAGGTCGAGCAGCTCGACGCCCTCGACCGTGACGACGTCCGGATCCACGTTGCGGGGGAGCCCGAGGTCGATGACGAGGCGGCGGCGCCCGTCGCCCGAGACCGCGGCGGCGCCCTGCATGTGGTGCGCGGCGAGCACGGCGGTGGGCGCGGTGCTGCAGGTGACGACCATGTCGGACGCGGCGAGCGCCCGGAGGAGGTCGCGGCCCTCGACGGCGGGGATCCCGTGCGGGCCCGCGAACTTCTGCGCGCGGCCCGAGGGGGAGTAGACGTGCACGTCCGCGACGCCGCGGTCGCGGAGCGCCGCGAGGCTCGCGCCCGCGTACGCGCCCGTCCCGACGAGGAGGACGCGGGTGGCCGACCAGTCGGCGATGCGGCTCTCGGCGAGATCCAGCGCGAGGCGGACCATGGACCGTCCGGCGCTCTGCAGGCCCGTGCGGGTCTTGACGCCGCGCGACGTGTTGGACGCGGTCTGGAAGAGGCGCTCGAGGCCGGTGCTCGTCGTGCCGCCGGTGCGGGCGCCCTCGAGCGCCCGGCGGACCTGGCCCGCGATCTCGCCCTCGCCGACGACGACGGACTCGAGGCCCGAGGAGACGGCGAAGAGGTGCTCGGCGACCGCGTCGCCGCACTTCACGTCGACGCTGCCGCGGACCTCGTCCCGGGCGATGCCGCTGGCGCCGCTGACCACGTCGACGGTGGCCTCCACGGCCAGCGCGCGGGCCGCGGTGAGGGGCTCCTCCACGTCGAGGTAGGCCTCGAAGCGGTTGCAGGTGGCGAGGACGACGGCCCCCGCGATGAAGTCGTTCTGCTCCATGAGCGCGCCGGCGACGGAGGGTGCGGCCACGGACAGCTTCTCGAGGACCTCGAAGCTGGCGTTGTGATGACTCGCCGTCAGACATATGAGCACGCTCCATGGTAAACCTCCCCGCCGTGTGCTCCGGGTCGGTGAGGGCACCCTGACTACGTGCGGCCAGCCTCCCCAGCCGAGCGGGCGCGCAGGCGGGGGATGCGATGATCTCCTCCGTGATCACGCCCATCTCCTCCGCCGCCTCCGCGCCCTCGTCCGCCGTCGTCCCGCTCCCCGCGGAGCATCCGCTCAACACGCGCACCGCGTCGTCGCTCCTCGTCGAGGCGTACCGCGGCCATCGCGGCGAGCGCGCGCCCGTGTGGTTCATGCGCCAGGCCGGCCGGTCGCTGCCCGAGTACCGCGAGCTGCGCGTGGGCACGAGGATGCTCGACGCGTGCCTCGACCCGGAGATGGCCAGCGAGATCACGCTGCAGCCGGTGCGCCGCCACCACGTGGACGCGGGCATCTTCTTCAGCGACATCGTCATCCCGCTGAAGCTCGCGGGCGTGGGCGTCGACATCGTCGCGGGTCGCGGACCGGTGCTGGAGAAGCCCGTGCGCACCGCGGCCGACGTCGCCGCGCTGCCGTCGCTGGATCCGGCCGCCCTCGAGCCCATCCGCCAGGCGGTCGCGCGGACGGTCGCCGAGCTGGGCGACACCCCCCTCATCGGCTTCGCGGGCGCGCCCTTCACGCTCGCCGCGTACCTCGTGGAGGGTGGCCCGAGCAAGGACCACATCGCGGCGCGCGGCCTCATGCACGCGGATCCCGACGCCTGGGACGCCCTCATGCGCTGGTGCGCCGAGATCACGGGCGTCTTCCTGCACGCGCAGGTCATGGCGGGCGCCTCCGCCGCGCAGCTCTTCGACTCGTGGGCCGGCGGCCTCTCGCTCGCCGACTACACGCAGCGCGTCGCCCCGGCGTCCGCCCTCGCGCTCGACCACGTGCGCACGATCACCGCCGCGGACGGCCGCACGGTGCCGCTCGTCCACTTCGGCGTCGGCACGGGCGAGCTGCTCGGCGCGATGCACGACGTGGGCGTCGACGCTGTGGGCGTCGACTGGCGCATCCCGCTCGACGAGGCGTCGCGCCGGCTCGGCGGATCCGTGCCCGTCCAGGGCAACGTCGACCCGGCACTCCTCGCGGCCCCGTGGCCCATCCTCGAGGCGCACGTCCGCGACGTGCTCGAGCGCGGGAAGGCGGCGCCCGCCCACGTCCTCAACCTCGGCCACGGCGTGCCGCCCGAGACCGACCCGACCGTGCTCACCCGCATCGTGGAGCTCGTCCGTGAGTAGCGACCCGCGGCAGGCCGCCGGCGAGGTCGACCCGACCGACGTCGTCGTGATCGGCGGCGGCGTCGGCGGCCTCATCGCCGCCCGCGCCTGCGCCCTCGCCGGGAAGCGCGTGATCCTCGTGGAGGCGTCGCCCGCGCTCGGCGGCACCGTCGGATCCCACGTGGTCGACGGCCTGCGCCTCGACAGCGGCGCCGAGAGCTTCGCCACGCGCCGCGGCACCGTCGCCACGTTCCTGGGCGAGCTGGGCCTCGCGGACCTGATCGTGCAGCCGAACCCGGACGGCGCGTGGGTGCAGCTCGCCGAGCGCGCCATCCAGCTGCCGCGCACGGGCCTGCTCGGGATCCCCGCGCACCCGTTCGACGCCACCATCGCGACCGCGATCGGCCGGGCCGGCGTCGCCCGGGCCAAGGCCGACCTCCTGCTCCCCGCCGCCGTCGGCGCGAAGGAGCGCACGCTCGGCGGCCTCGTCCGCGCCCGCATGGGCGACCGCGTCGTCGACCGGCTGGTCGCCCCCATCGTCTCCGGCGTGCACAGCGCCCACCCCGACGAGGTCGACGCCGACGCCGTCGCGCCCGGCCTTCGCGCCGGGCTCGCCGAGCAGAGGTCGCTCGGGCGCGCGGTCGCGTCCATGCGCGCGGCGTCCCCCGCGGGATCCGCCGTCAGCGGCATCGTCGGCGGCGTGCACCTGCTGGTCGACGCTCTGGTCGCCGACCTCGCGCGCCTCGGCGTCGACGTCCGCACGTCGCTCGCGGTCGAGTCCGTGCACCGGCACCGCTCCCACGCGGGCGCGGCCGCATTCGACGACTGGCACGTCGAGCTCGCCGACGGCCGGGGCGTCGACGCGGCGGGCGTGGTCCTGGCGATCCCCGCGGCGGGCCTCATCCACCTCTTCTCCGGGCTCGCGCCGCACGCGGTCACGGAGGGCTGGCCCGCGCCGTCCTCCGTCGAGCTGGTCACGCTCGTCGTGCGCGCGCCCGAGCTCGACGCCGCTCCCCGCGGCACCGGCGTGCTCGTCGCGGCGGACGCCCCGGGGATCCGCGCCAAGGCCCTCACGCACGCCACCGCCAAGTGGCCGTGGCTGAAGGAGCAGGCGGGTGACCGCCACGTGCTCCGCCTCTCCTACGGGCGTGCGGGCGGCGACGACGACACCGCAGGCGTCCCCGACGACGAGCTCACCGCGATCGCCGTGCACGACGCGTCGGCGCTGCTCGGCGTCGACCTCGCCGGCCGCGTCACCGGATCCGCCCGCGTGCGCTGGACCAACGCCCTCCCGTTCGCCGCGTCCGGCCATCGCGAGCGCGTGCAGGCCGTGCGCGACGAGGCGGCCGAGCACCCGGGGCTCGAGATCACCGGGTCCGCCGTCGCGGGCACCGGGCTCGCTTCCGTGGTGGCCGACGCCCAGGCCGCCGCGGCGCGCCTCCTGGCCCGCTGATGGGCGATCGCGGCCCCGGCTGGCCGGCCGCCGACCGCCCCGTCGCCCCCGACCACGCGGCGGCGGCGGAGGGATACGCTGGACCGACGTGTGCTGCACGTGCCCCCTCAACGATCGGAGATCTCCCATGAAAGGCAAGCTTCTCTTCGTCGCCGGAGCCGGTGTCGGCTACGTCCTCGGCGCCCGCGCCGGTCGCAAGCGCTACGAGCAGATCCGCACGAACGCCAAGAAGGTCTGGGACGACCCGAAGGTCCAGCGCCAGGTCGACAACGCGGCCGGCTTCGTGAAGGACCACACCCCCGACGTCGCGCACGCGGTCGTCGGCGGCGCCAAGAAGGTCGTCGGCACCGTCACCGGCGGCAAGAAGGACTCCGCGAGCGGCTCCACCCCCTCGAGCGCCTCGGGCACGCACTACCCGACCATGGACCCCGCATCGCCGGAGCCGAACGGCTCCGGCACCTCCCGCTGACCCGCCCGCCCATCCCCAGGAGGGAACCCCGCATGACGGATCAGGATCTCAATCCGAAGAGCAAGCGCTCGCTCGTCCGGCTCGTCGCCGACCTGCCGACGCTCATCGTCCAGCTGATCAAGGACGAGATCGAGTCGTTCAAGAACGAGCTCGTCTCCAAGCTCAAGCACGCGGGGATCGGTGCCGGCTTCCTCGTCGTGGCGCTGTTCTTCGCGTTCATCGCGTTCCTGGTGCTCGTCGCCGCCGCGATCCTCGGCCTGTCCGAGGCGTTCTCGCCGTGGCTCTCCGCGCTCATCGTCGCGGGCGTCTTCCTCCTCATCACGGTGGTGCTGGCGCTGCTCGGCATCCGCTGGATCAAGAAGGGCGTCCCGCCGACGCCCGAGGAGACGGTGGACAGCCTCAAGGAGGACGTCGACGCGGTGAAGGGGACCGGCAAGTATGACCACTGACCGCCCCCGCCCCACGGGACCCCGGTCCCGCACCGAGCTGAGGCTCGACATCCAGCACACGCGCGAGGAGATCTCCGCGACGCTCGACGCCCTCGAGGCCAAGCTGAACGTCCGCCGCCGGGCGAAGGACGGCATCGCCGACCTGCGCCGCCGCATCCGCCGCACGGCCGACGAGGACCCGCTGCTCCTCGTGGCCGTCGGTGTGGGCGCGGTCGTCGTGGTCGGCGGCGTGGTCTGGGCCGTGGCCCGCGCCGCGCGTCGCTGACCCGCAGGTCGAGCGTCCGTCATGGCCGAGGGGGAGTCCGTGCGTCCACGCCGCCGCGAGGCACGTGATCCGGGATCCCTGGGGGCGCATCCGCTGCTGCTGCCCGGGATCGTCGGGCTCGTCGGCTCGCTGCTCCTCCTCGCGGCCTCGTTCGTCGTCGGCCACGCGCCGGCCGAGTCGGAGCTGTCCCGCACCCCGGTGATCGGCGCCCTCCGCGTCTCGCCCCTCGGGACGAGCGTCGGGTCCGTCGCCGTCGTGGTGGGCGGGCTCATGCTCACGTCCGCGTGGCTCCTCCTCGGCGCGCTGCTCCCGCGACTCGGCCAGGCGGGCCTGCGCGCCACCCTGCGGCTCGCGGTCATCTGGACGGCCCCGCTCCTGGTGAGCGCGCCGCTGTTCAGCCGCGACATCTACTCGTACATCGCCCAGGGCCGCGTGCTCGGCGCCGGCCTCTCGCCCTACGAGCACGGGCCCGCCGTGCTGCCCGACTGGCGGAGCACGGGCGTCGACCCGCTCTGGGCGCACACTCCCGCGCCCTACGGCCCGCTGTTCCTCGCGATCGAGCGCGTCATCGGTGCGATCGACGACGCCCTCGGCGTCGAGGTCGCGGTCCTCGCGGCGCGCGGCGTCGCCGTCTTCGGCGTCGTCCTGATGGTCGCGTGCGGCCTCCGCATCGCCCGCCGACGCCGGATCGACCCCGTGCGCACGGCGTGGTTCCTCGCCGCCAGCCCGCTCGTCAGCTTCAACTTCGTGGTGGCCGCGCACAACGACGCGCTGATGATGGGCCTGCTGGTCGCCGGCCTCCTCGCCGCCATCGACTCGCGGCCCGTGCTCGGCGTCCTGCTCGTGACGTGCGCGGTGGCGGTCAAGCCCATCGCGCTCCTCGCCCTGCCCATCATCGCGATCGTGCACGCGGAGATGCGCGCCCGACGCGTGGACGACCGAGCGCCCGAGGGCGTGGCCGTCGACGGGTCGGCCGGCGGGGTCGTCGGCCTCCGTCCGCCCACGCGCGACCCGCGGGTCTGGGCGGCGTGGACCGCGTCCGGCCTCGCCGCCATGGGCCTCCTCGCGCTCGGCGGGGAGCTGCTCGGCGTCGGCCTCGGCTGGATCTCCGCGCTGTCGAGCCCCGTCTCCGTCGTCTCGTGGTTCATGCCCTTCGGCGTGGCGGCGGGCGCGTTCGGCCCGCTGGTCGATGCGCTCGGCGGGCCGGGGGACGCGGTCGAGGGCGGCATCAAGACCGCGGGCATCCTGCTCGGCTTCGCGGGCGCCGCCTGGTGCATCCTCACGACCCGCACGCTCTCCGGCGAGGCCCGCCTCGCGCTGGCGTTCGCGTGCATCGTCGCGATGTCGCCCGTCGTCTACCCCTGGTACGGCCTGTGGGTGCTCGTGATCCTCGCCGTCGTCGGCATCGCGGACGGCGCGGCCATGGCGCTCGCGGTCTCGGCCACCGTGTTCCTCGTCGGCGTCAACCTGCTGGAGCCCATGGCCGTCGTGCACTCCGTCGCGTCCGGCTGGCCGCGCCTGCTGGTCGTCGTCGTGGCGGTCGTGGGGGTCCTCGGGATCCTCGCGCCGGGGCTGCAGGGGCTCGCGGGCACGGATCCGTTCCGCGCCCTCCGCGCGCCGCGCCACCACTTCTCGGCCGCGAGGCAGCCCCCGGTCTGATCCCCGGCCCAGGTCGCCCTCGGGTGCGGGAATGCGCGCGAGGGCCGCCGACGTTCCCCGAGCACACCACCGACGGGAGCTCGACCATGGACACCGACCTCGACTGGCACGACCTGATCCGCCGGGCCCACGGCCGCTTCGCCGACCGCCTCGCCGCCGTCACCGACTGGACGGCGCCCACGCCCGACGTCGAGTGGGACGTCCGCGAGCTCGTGGCGCACGTCATCGAGGAGCAGCAGTGGGTGCCGCTCCTCCTCGCCGGCCACACCGTGCAGACCGGCCGGCCGCTCATCCGCGACCTCGACGACGACCTCGTGGCCGAGTGGGGCCGCTACTCCCGCGAGGCGCTCGCGGCGTGGGAGGGCGTCGACCCGGAGCGTCCCGTCCTGCTCTCGAGCGACCGCGTGCCCGCCCGGGAGTACCTGCGCGAGCAGCTGTCCGACGTCGTGATCCACGGCTGGGACCTCGCGCGCGCGGTCGGCGCCGACGAGCGCATCGACGACGAGCTCGTGCGCGCCACGTGGACGGTGTTCGCCCCGCAGAAGGACACGCTCGAGGCCAGCGGGCTGTTCGCCTCGCCCGTGCCGGTCGCCGAGGACGCGCCGCTGCAGGTGCGGCTGCTCGCGCTCACGGGCCGCGACGCCCGGTAGCCCGCGAATGATCTGACGGCCGCCCGTCCGATGCAGGGGCGGGGTCCCCGCGAGACGTACCATGGAGATCATGAGCATCCCGGCTGCCGAGTCGGCGGCATCTCAGGTCCCCCCGATCGAGTCCCCCGGAGAGGCCCGTCCTGACGACGGGTCCACCCCCGAGGCATCCCCCAGCGGCTACGCCCTCTGGGCCGTCCTCCGCCGCGATCCCGCCCGCCCAGACGACCTCGACGGCCGCGAGGTCCCCGGGGCCGTCGACGAGCTCGACGGCATCGTCCACATCGTGGAGGCGGAGGGCGTCACCGTCCGCGGCTTCTACGACGTCTCGGGCATGCGCGCCGACGCCGACCTCATGGTCTGGATCCACGGCCCGCAGATGGAGACCCTCCAGTGGGCCTTCCGCGAGATCCGCCGCGCGCGCCTCATCCGCGCGCTCATCCCGTCGTGGAGCGCCGCGGGCGTCCACCGCGACGCCGAGTTCAACCGCAGCCACGTGCCCGGCTTCCTCCGGGGCGAGGAGCCGCGCGACTGGCTCTGCGTCTACCCCTTCGTCCGCTCCTACGAGTGGTACCTGCTGCCGCCCGAGGAGCGCGGGCGCATGCTCGCCCAGCACGGCCGCCAGGGCGCGGCCTTCCGCAGCGTCATCGCCAACACGGTCTCCTCGTTCGGCCTCGGCGACTACGAGTGGATCCTGCCGCTCGAGTCGAACGAGCTCGTCGACCTGGTCGACATGATGCGCGACCTGCGCAACACGGACGCGCGCCGTCATGTGCGCGAGGAGGTCCCGTTCTACACGGGCCGCCGCATCACCACCGCCGAGCTCGTGGAGGTCCTCCAGTAATGGCCGCAGTCAACCTGGGTCGCAAGCCCGCCCCCGCCACCGACGCGCCTCGGGCGCCCGGCGCCCTCGTCTCCGCCGCGAGCGAGGCCGCGAAGATGGGCCCCGCCCACGTCGAGGAGCCCGTCGCGTACGACGCGATCCTGCTCGCGTCCTTCGGCGGCCCCGAGGGTCAGGACGACGTCATCCCGTTCCTCCGCAACGTCACCGCCGGTCGCGGGATCCCGGAGGAGCGCCTCGAGGAGGTCGCCCACCACTACCGCGCGTTCGGCGGCATCAGCCCCATCAACGAGCAGAACCGCGAGCTGAAGGCCGCCCTCGAGGCGCGCCTCGCCGAGCGCGGCATCGACCTGCCCGTGCTGTGGGGCAACCGCAACTGGGGCCCGTACCTCAACGACGCGCTGCGCGAGGCCGAGGAGAAGGGCTACCGCCAGCTCATCGCCGTCGCCACGAGCGCGTACAGCTCGTACTCCTCGTGCCGCCAGTACCGCGAGGACTTCGCGGACGCGCTGGAGGACACGCAGCTGCAGGGCGTCGTCCGGATCGACAAGGTGCGCCAGTTCTTCGACCACCCGGGCTTCGTCACGCCGTTCATCGAGGGCACGCGCGACGGGATCCGCGACGTCATCGCGCACTTCGAGGCCGAGGGGAAGCCCGTCGACCTCGCGACCGACGTCGAGATCCTGTTCTCCACGCACTCCATCCCGTCGTCGGACGCCTCCAAGTCCGGACCCGCCGAGCGCGGATTCGACGAGGACGGCGCGTACGCCGCGCAGCACCTGGCCGTCGCCGAGGTCGTGATGCACGAGGTGAAGAAGGAGCTCGGCATCGACCAGGACGTGCCGTGGCAGCTCGTCTACCAGTCGCGCTCCGGCCCGCCCTCGATGCCGTGGCTCGAGCCCGACGTGAACGACGCCATCGGCGAGCTGCCCGCGCAGGGCCGCCGCGCCGTCGTGATCGTGCCGCTCGGATTCGTGAGCGACCACATGGAGGTCAAGTGGGACCTCGACAACGAGGCCACCGAGTCCGCCGCCGAGAACGGCCTGTACTCGGTGCGCGTGCCCACGCCGGGCGTGCACGCCGCGTACGTGGACGGCCTCATCGACCTCGTGCTGGAGCGCCGCGACGGCATGAAGGCCGCCGACCGGCCGCACATGACCGACCTCGGACCCTGGTACGACGTGTGCCGCACCGGCTGCTGCGAGAACGTGCGGCTGGGCTTCAAGCCCGCCGTCTCCGGGCTCGCACCGTGACGGACGGTCCCACGACGTCGGCTCCGACGACGACGCTCCGCATCGGGACCAGGGGGAGCGCGCTCGCCCTGGCCCAGACGCGGGCGATCGCCGCGGAGATCACCGGCGCGTCGGGACTCGAGGTCGAGCTCGTGCCCGTGACCACGCACGGCGACACGTCGCGCGAGTCCCTGTCGAGCCTCGGCGGCACGGGCGTGTTCGCCAGCGCGCTCCGCGAGTCGCTGCTCCGCGGCGAGTGCGACCTCGTGGTGCACTCGCTCAAGGACCTGCCGACCGCGCCGTACGCGGGCCTCACGGTCGCGTCGGTGCCGGCGCGCGAGGATCCGCGCGACGTGCTCTGCGCGCGCGACGGCCTCACGCTCGCGACCCTGCCGCGCGGCGCGCGCGTCGGCACCGGATCCCCGCGCCGCCGCGCGCAGATCCTCGCCGAGCGCCCGGACCTCGACGTGGTCGACATCCGCGGCAACATCGACACCCGTCTCTCCCGCGTGACCGCGGGCGACCTCGACGCCGTCGTGCTCGCGGCGGCCGGCCTCGAGCGCATCGGCCGCATCGACGCCGCCACCGAGCACCTCGAGCTCGACCGCTGGCCCACCGCGCCCGGGCAGGGCGCGCTGGCGCTGGAGATCCGCGCGGAGGACGCCGAGACGCACTCGGTCGTCGGTCGCGCCGTCGAGGCCGTCGACGACCCGTTCACGCACGCCGCCGTCCTCGCGGAGCGTGGCGTGCTCGCCGCGCTCGAGGCCGGCTGCGCGGCGCCCATCGGAGCCTGGGCGACCGTCACGAGCGCCCGCCTCGCCCTCACCGCCGTGGTCTACCGACCCGACGGCACGCAGCGCATGGCCGCGAGCCACGAGCTCGACACGGCGGGGCTCGACCTCGCGCAGCTGGGCGCATCCGCCTCCGCGCTCTCGGGGCCCGTGTCCCGCGAGCTCCTCGACGCCGGAGCGGCCGATCTCGCGCCGCTGGGAGGGACCCGATGACCTCGACAGACCAGAAGCCCCTAAAGGGCTGGCGCGTCCTCGTGCCCCGCGGCGGACCGTGGGGCGACGGCGTCGCGTACGACCTCCGCGCGCAGGGCGCCACGCCCGTCGTCGCGCCCATGATCAACTTCGCAGCGACGCAGGACGCCCAGGCGCTCGAGTCGGCCCTCGCCGACCTGGCCGCGGGAACCTTCGACTGGCTCACCGTGACGAGCGCCACTACGGTGGACGTGCTCGCCTCGCACCGCGCCGTCGTCCCCGAGGGCACGCGCATCGCGGCCGTCGGCGAGACCACGGCCGCCGCGCTCGTCGCCGCGGGCTACACCGTCGACTTCGTGCCCTCCATCGACTCGTCGGCCACCGCCCTCTTGGAGGAGTGGACCGAGATGGCCGCCGGATCCCCCCGCCGCCGCGTGCTCACGCTCCGGTCCGAGATCGCGAAGCCGACGCTCACCGACGGCCTCATCGCGCGCGGCCACGACGTGCGCTCGGTCGTCGCGTACCGCACGGTCGGCGTCCCGGTCAGCGACCGGATCCGCGAGGACGTCTCCTCCGGCCGCGTCCGCGCCATCCTCGTCACCTCGGGCAGCGTCGCGGAGCAGGTGCACGAGCAGCTGGGCGACGTGCCCGACGGCGTGCTCATCGCCTGCATCGGCCCGCGCACGGCGAAGGACGCCCGCCGCTCCGGCGTGCGCGTCGACGTGGTCGCATCCGAGCGCTCGGCCGCGTCGCTCATCCAGTCCCTGGTCGAGATCGCCCGCCACGAGGAGCCGCGTACCGACACGGCGGGGCTCACCGGCCTCGCCGACCTCCTCGATCGGAGCACCACCGAATGACCTCCCCCTACTACCGCCCGCGCCGCCTCCGCACCACGCCGGCGATGCGCCGGCTGACCGCCGAGACGCGCCTGCACGCCGCCGACCTGGTGCTGCCGATGTTCGTGCGCGAGGGCCTCACGGAGGCCTCGCCCATCACGTCCATGCCCGGCGTCTCCCAGCACTCGCTCGACAGCCTGCGCCGCGCGCTCGTCGAGGCCGCCGAGGCGGGCATCGGCGGCGTCATGCTGTTCGGCGTCCCCGAGGTGCGCGACGCCGAGGGCTCCGGCGCGAGCGACCCCGACGGCATCCTCAACGTCGCCACGCGCGTCGCAGTCGAGGAGGTCGGCGACGCGCTCGTCGTCCAGACCGACCTGTGCCTCGACGAGTTCACCGACCACGGCCACTGCGGCGTGCTCGACGCGCACGGCGTGGTCGACAACGACCGCAGCCTCGACCGCTACCGCGCCATGGGCCTCGCCCAGGCCGAGGCGGGATCCCACCTGCTCGGCCTCAGCGGCATGATGGACGGCCAGGTCGGCGCCGTGCGCGAGGCCCTCGACGACGCCGGGCACCACGACGTCGCGATCCTCGCCTACGCCGCCAAGTACGCATCCGCGTTCTACGGCCCCTTCCGCGAGGCCGTCGACTCGCAGCTGGTCGGCGACCGCCGCACCTACCAGATGGACAACGGCAACCGCCGCGAGGCGCTGCGCGAGGTCGAGCTCGACATCGAGGAGGGCGCCGACGTCGTCATGGTGAAGCCCGCCATGAGCTACCTCGACATCCTCGCCGACGTCGCCGCGACCAGCAGCGTGCCGGTCTGGGCGTACCAGATCTCCGGCGAGTACGCGATGATCGAGGCCGCCGCGCAGAACGGCTGGATCGACCGCGAGCGCGCCATCGAGGAGAGCGTCCTCGGGATCAAGCGGGCCGGCGCCGACGCGATCCTCACCTACTGGGCCGTCGAGCTCGCCGAGCGCCTCGCCCGGCGCTGAGCCGCCCCACCTCCCTCCTCCTCGCCGGACGCGTCCGGCCCACATCCCGAGCGGATCCCCGCCCGGCACCGAAGGACATCACCGTGACCCACTCCCAGGACCTCTTCGACCGCGCCCGCGACGTCATCCCCGGGGGAGTGAACTCGCCCGTCCGCGCGTTCGGCTCCGTCGGCGGCACCCCGCGCATGATGGTGAAGGCGGCCGGCCCCTACGTGACCGACGCCGACGGCGTCGAGTACGTCGACCTCGTCAACTCGTGGGGCCCCGCGATCCTCGGCCACGCCCGCCCCGAGGTCGTGAAGGCCGTGCAGGACGCCGCCGCCCTGGGCCTCGGCTTCGGCGCGACCACGCCCGCGGAGACGGAGCTCGCCGAGCTCGTCACCGAGCGCGTGAGGGTCGCGGGCGTCGACGGATCCCCGGACCGCCGCCCCATCGAGAAGCTCCGCCTCGTGTCCACCGGCACCGAGGCCACCATGACGGCGATCCGCCTCGCCCGCGGGTTCACGGGCCGCGACCTCCTGGTGAAGTTCGCCGGCCACTACCACGGCCACTCCGACAGCCTCCTCGCCGAGGCGGGCTCGGGCGTCGCGACGCTCGCGCTGCCCGGCTCCGCGGGGATCCCCGAGGCCATCGCCGCGCAGACCATCGTCGTGCCCTACAACGACCTCGGCGCCGTGCGGGCCGTGTTCGCCGAGCACGGCCCGCGCATCGCCGCCGTGATCACCGAGGCCGCCGCCGCCAACATGGGCGTCGTGCCGCCGCTGCCGGGCTTCACCGCCGAGCTCGCGCGCATCGCCCACGAGAACGGATCCCTCCTCATCTCCGACGAGGTCCTCACGGGCTTCCGCGTGCACGCGGCCGGCTACTGGGGCCTCGACAACGCGGGGTTGGCGGCCGACCACCCCGACGCCTGGACCCCCGACCTCGTCACGTACGGCAAGGTCATCGGCGGCGGCCTGCCCGTCGCCGCGCTCGGCGGCCGGGCCGACGTGATGGACCACCTCGCGCCCCTCGGCCCCGTCTACCAGGCGGGTACGCTCTCGGGGAACCCGGTCGCGGTCGCGGCGGGCCTCACGACCCTCCGCCTCGCCGACGACGGCGTGTACCGCGCGCTCGACATCGCCGCCGACATCCTGATCTACGCGGTCGAGCTCGCCTTCGACCGCGCCGGCCTCGCCTACTCAGTGCAGCGCGCGGGCAGCCTCTTCAGCTTCACGTTCGGTACGCCGCCCGAGCACGGGATCACCGACTACGCCACGGTGCAGGCGCAGGAGACCTGGCGCTACCCGGCCTTCTTCCACTCCATGCTCGACCAGGGCGTGAGCCTGCCGCCGTCGGTCTTCGAGGCGTGGTTCGTCTCGGCCGCCATGGACGAGGCGTCGCTCGACCGCGTGATCCGCGCCCTCCCGGCCGCCGCCCGTGCGGCCGCCGCGGCGACCCCGCCCGCGTAGCCCCCTCGTGCACGACGACGGGCCCGGCCGGTCGGCCGGGCCCGTCGTCGTCGTGCCGGGTCCTGCGCGTCAGAGCGTGATCGCCGCGAACCGCTCCAGCTCGACCCAGCCGTCGCGGCCGTCCGCGGGGGTGCCGGGCCGCGCGGTCGCGGGCACGCCGAGCCGGTCGGCCGCCGCGAGCTGCGCCACGTCGAAGCCCGTCAGCGCGCCGATCTCCGACACCGCCACCTGGTAGGTGCGGTAGGGCCCGAGCTCGGGCGCGTCCGCCGTCGCCGACCGCCGGTCGAGGTCGCCGAGCTCCGGCGCCTGGTCGAGGAGGTAGGCGGTGGCCGCGAGCTCGTCCCCGGAGGCCCAGGCCGCGATCTTCCAGAACATGAGCGGGATCCGCACGCCGCGGTAGACCGGGTCGTCGTCCGAGAACACGGGGCCGGTGAACACCGTCATGCGCCGGTCGCCGAGGTCGGCGTTGTCGAGCACGTAGTCCTCGAGGCCGAGCCACAGCTCCTTGGACTGGTTGAACTCCGCCGCCTGCGGGGCCGCGTTCGTGTAGGCGAAGGTGTCGGCGCTGGCACGGGCCGCTTCCGCGATGCCGCCCCACACCGGATCCCGCCGCCGCACGAGGTGCCCGCGGTCGATGTCGTTGCGCGCGTACAGCTCGGGGCCGCACTGCTGGTCGGCCGGGAGGCGCGGATCCAGGTGCCAGTCGTCGGAGCGCTCCACGTCCACGAGGCGCGCGCCGTCGATGTTCACGGCCGTGAGGGCGGCGAGGCGCCGGTCCGTGTCCATGAGGACCGTGAAGTGCAGGTAGTCGAGCCGCACGGGCTGGGCGTCGGCCGGAGCCTCCGGCAGCGGGAGGGCGATGGGCAGGAAGTCGAGGTCGTAGCCGTCCATGTCCGGAGCCTATGCCCGGCCTCGGACGCTCGACCGGGGGCCGGGTGGACGCGCAGCGGACGGCGGGCGACGGGAGGGTCGGATCAGGCCAGGCGGAGGGGAGCCGTGGCGCGCCCGCGCGCGAGCTCGGCGAACACGTCCGTGGTGAGCCGGTACGCGTTCTCGACCTCGGCGACGACGCGGGCGCGCTCGTCGTCGTCCCACGGCGCCTGGTCGAGCGCCTCGCGGTAGGTGCTGCAGAACCGCCGCGGCTCGGCGATCTCCGCGAAGAGGTACAGGCCCACGCCGTTCGTCTCGAAGCCGAACTGGCGCTGCAGGAGCGAGCGGAGGAGTCGCCCGCCGGAGAGGTCGCCGAGGTAGCGCGTGTAGTGGTGCGCGACGAAGCCGCCGACCCAGACCGAGGCCACCTGCTCGATGCGCTCGACGTACGCCGCGGTGCTCGCGAGCGGCCGCACGACCTCGCGCCAGTCCGGCCCGACGAGGTAGTCGAGGTCGGCCTCGATGGCGGGCAGGCGCGTGAGGCGAGGGCTGATGAAGCGCGCGGCCACGGGATCCGCCGCCATGCGCTCGGTCGCCTGCTCGATGGCGCGGTAGACGAAGTAGTGCTGGGCGACGAGCGCGACGTAGTCGTCGCGGCAGCCGCGGCCCGTGACGAGCGCGGTCATGAAGTCGTCCGCGTCCTGCGCCTCGGCACGCGGTCGTGCCCGGTCGCGGAGGGCCTCGGTGAGGGGGACGACGTTCATGATGTAGGTGAGCCTAACCTCATCTGCGGCTCGCGCGGAAGAGGGCGGCGGGCCGGATCGCGACGCTCCGGACCGCGGTCGCGCGGCCGCGGCTCAGGAGGCGGCGGCGAAGAAGACGAGGCCGAGCAGCGGCGGCACGCCCTGGATCAGGGCGGGCACGAGGTACTTCTTGCCCGTGCTCGCGATGATGATCGACGCCAGCACCATGCACGCGGTCGTGAACAGCACGAGCGTGAGGCCGGCGGGCACGTTGCCGACGAAGTAGAGGATCAGCCCGAGGCCGGCGCCGAGCGCCAGGAAGAGGTTGTAGAAGCCCTGGTTGTAGGCCCACGGCTTGATGATGAGGGCCTTCTCCTGGTCGGCCACGCCGAAGCGCTTCCAGGCGAACGGCTTCTCGAACCAGACGCTCTCCAGGAGGAAGAAGAACACGTGCAGCAGCGCCGCGAGTCCGACGAAGATGGTGCCGGTGGTGGCGACTGCGGTCATGATCCCTCACTCCGGCGGCTCGGTGCCGCACGGGGCCCAGGGTAGCGCGGCCGGGGACCGCGGCGGCGCCGGGAGCGGCGGGTGCTAGGCGCGGACGTCCACCACGACGCGGCCGCTCGAGGTGCCCGCGAGGATCCGCTCGCCCGCGGCGATCGCGCCGTCGAGCGGCACGGTGGTGGTGATCGTGTCGAGGAGCGCGGGGTCGAGGTCGGTCGCGAGCCGCGCCCACGCCTCCTCGCGCAGCGCGGCCGGCGCCTCGACGGAGTTGATGCCCGCGAGCGTGACGGCCCGGAGGATGAACGGGAGCACGGTGCCCGGGAGGTCGGGGCCCTGCGCCAGTCCCGCCGCCGTGACGACGCCGCCCCAGCGGGTCTGCGCGAGCACGTTGACGAGCGTCGCGCTGCCGACGCTGTCGACCGCGCCCGCCCAGCGGATGCGCTGCAGCGGCTTCCCCGGCTCGCCGAGCTCGGAGCGGTCGATCACGTCGGCGGCGCCGAGCGCGCGCAGCCGGTCACCGAGCTCGTCCACGCGGCCGGTCGAGGCGACCACGCGGTGGCCGAGGCGCGCGAGGAGCGCGACGGCGACGGATCCGACCCCGCCGCCCGCGCCCGTGACGAGCACGTCGCCGGATCCGGGCTCCACGCCGCCGCGCTCGAGCGCGAGCACCGAGAGCATCGCCGTGAAGCCGGCGGTGCCGACGGCGGCGGCGCGCGCGGCGGAGAACCCGGCGGGCACGCGCACGAGCGACGCGGCCGGCACCCGCACGCGCTCGGCCAGCCCGCCGTCGCGGCTCTCGCCGAGGCCCGCGCCGTTGAGGACGACCAGGTCGCCGGGGTCGAAGGCGTCGGATCCGCTCGCGGCGACCGTGCCCACCGCGTCGATGCCGGCGACGAGCGGGCTGGTCCGCGCGATCCCGGGCCGGCCGCCGAGGAGCATGCCGTCCTTGTAGTTGACGCTGGAGAAGAGGACGTCGAGCGCGACCTCGCCGTCGTCGGGGCCGTCGGGGCCGCCCGTCGCCCGCTCGTCGGGGAGGTCGCGCAGCGCGACCTCGATGCCTGTGGTGCCATCGTCGGCGACGGTCTGCTCGGCCACGAGCGCGCGGTACGTCATGCCGTCACGCTACGCCCGGGGTCGGGCGCGACCTAGCCGAAGAGGATCGCGGCCTCGTCGTAGCGGTGCTGCGGCACGGTCTTGAGGCGGCCGAGCGCCTCCTCGAACCCCACGTGCACGATGTCGGTGCCGCGGAGCGCGACCATGCGGCCCCAGTGGCCGTCGCGCACGCTGTCGACCGCGGCGAGGCCGAGGCGGGTGGCGAGCACGCGGTCGTAGGACGACGGGGTGCCGCCGCGCTGGATGTGGCCGAGGGTCGTGGCGCGGGTCTCGATGCCCGTGCGCTCCTCGATGATGGGCGCGATCTGCTCGCCGATGCCGCCGAGCCGCGGGCGGCCGAAGGCGTCGAGCCCGCGCTCGCCGTGCGCGTCCGACGCGTGCTCGGGGATGAAGCCCTCCGCGACGACGACGAGCGGCGCGCGACCGCGGTCGTAGGCCGAGCGGACCCAGCCGATGATCTCGTCCATGCTCGTCTTCTGCTCCGGGATGAGGATCGCGTGCGCGCCCGCGGCCATGCCGGAGTGCAGCGCGATCCAGCCCACGTGCCGGCCCATGACCTCGGCCACCATGCAGCGGCTGTGCGAGTCGCCCGTGGTGCGGAGGCGGTCCATGGCGTCGGTCGCGATCTGCACCGCGGTGTCGAAGCCGAACGTGTAGTCGGTGGCGTCGAGGTCGTTGTCGACGGTCTTGGGGACTCCGACGATCTTCAGCCCCGCGTCGGTGAGGCGCTTGGCCGCCGCGAGCGTCCCCTCGCCGCCGATGGCGAGGATCGCGTCGATGCCGAGGCGGTCGAGGTTCTCCTGGATCCGCTCCACGCCGCCGTCGCCCTCGAACGGGTTCGTGCGGCTGGTGCCGAGGATCGTGCCGCCCTGCTTGCCGATGCCCTGGATGTCGCGGCGCGCGAGCGGCATGACGTCGCCGTCGACGACGCCCCGCCAGCCGTCGCGGAAGCCCACGAACTCCTGCTTGTGGATGGTCGTTCCCTTGAGCACCGCCCCGCGGATGACCGCGTTGAGTCCGGGGCAGTCTCCGCCTGAGGTGAGGATTCCGATGCGCACACGTCCATCATGGGGCACCGGTCCGCGAGACTGGCCGGATGGACTCCGGACCCGACCGCCGACCGCATCCCGCATCGCCCGCGACGGGCGACCTCGACGCCCTCGCGCGCCGCGCCATCGGCCTCGTGCAGGAGGGGCGACGGGCGATCCTCGCCATCGCGGGCAGCCCCGGCGCAGGCAAGACGACCCTCGCGCGGGCGCTCGTGGCGCGCGTCGACGCGCTGGCGGGCGCCGGCACCGCGGCCTGCGTGCCGATGGACGGCTTCCACCTCGCCAACGCGACGCTCGACCGGCTGGGCCGCCACGACCGCAAGGGCGCGATCGACACGTTCGACGGCTGGGGCGTGCTCGCCCTGGTGCGGCGCCTCCGCGCGGAGACCGACCACGTCGTCTACGCGCCGTCCTTCGACCGGTCCGTCGACGAGGGCGTCGCGGGCGCCGTCGCGGTGGATCCCGGCATCCGCCTCGTCGTGCTCGAGGGCAACTACCTGCTCGTCGACGAGGGTCCGTGGGGGCAGCTCGCCGCGGAGCTCGACGAGGCGTGGTTCTGCGCGACGCCGGGCGACGAGCGCTTCTCCCGGCTGGTGGACCGGCACACGGCCGGCGGACGCGCGCCGAGCGCGGCCGAGGCCTGGGCCCGCGAGGTGGACGGCGCGAACGCCGCGCTCATCGAGGCGACCCGCGGCCGCGCCGACCTCGTGGTGGACGGCACGGCCGCGGGCGTGCCGGGCGCGATCCCCGGCTAGCGCGCGCGGGTCAGAGCTCGACGGTCCCGTGCTCCCCGACGTCCTTCGGGCGCTCGCCCGTGATGGCGGCCTTGGCGTACTTGATCAGCGCGATCGGCTTCGGGGTGTCCTGGTACCAGTACTCGGCGGCGTCGGCGTGCACGCGGATCAGCGCGACCGTCGGGTCGTCCTTCCCACCCTCGAACCAGGCCTCGGCGCCGGCCGACCACAGCTCGTCGATGCGCGCGCGGTCGCGGGTGATCTCCGCGGTGCCAGCGATGGAGAGGAACCCGTCGCCGGACTGCAGCGACACGTTGACCTGGTCGTTCGCGCGGATCTCGGCGGTCTTGTCGCTCGGATCCTGCGTGAAGAACCAGAGGTCGCCGTCGAAGTCGCGCTCCTGGCTGGCGAGCGGGCGGCTCACGAGCTGCCCGTGGGCGTTGACGGTGGTGAGCAGCGCGATCCGGGCGCTCTTCACGAGCTCGGCGACGCGCTCGCGGTCGTCCTGGTGGTCGTTCGTGGTGTCGGTCATGCGGCCGAGGCTACGCGCGCGGTGGACGGCCGAGGAGGGTCGGCGGCCGTGCGTACCCTGAGGGGATGGACCAGGGCGGCGCGGAGGTGACGGCCCCCGACGCGCGCACGACCTACCTGCCCGACCGCGAGGTCGACCTCCGGCTCGTGCTGCGCCCGCTGTTCCGCGGGGTCGTGGATCCGACCTGCCGCTGGGACCCGGCCCCGCCCGGATCCCGCCGCGTCGGCGTCTGGCGCACCGCCCGCACGCCGCTCGGCGACGCGTCGCTCCGGCTGGATCCGCGCGCGGACGGCGGCGTCGACGCCCGCGCATGGGGCCCCGGCGCCGAGTGGGCGATCGCCGGCGTGCCCGAGCTCCTCGGCGAGGGCGACGACTGGTCCGACCTCGACGTCTCCGCGCATCCGCTGCTCCGCGACGCGCACCGCCGGCTGCCCGCTATGCGCCTCATGCGCACGAACCACGTCTTCGAGGCGATGGCCTCCGCGGTGCTCGAGCAGAAGGTCACCGGGCTCGAGGCCAGGCGGGCGTGGCGGCAGCTGATCCTCGCGCACGGCGATCCCGCGCCCGGGCCGGTGCCGGCAGGCATGCGCGTGCTGCCGTCGCCCGAGCGCTGGCGCCTCATCCCGTCGTGGGAGTGGCACCGCGCCGGCGTGGACCCGAAGCGGTCGCGCACGCTCATCGCGGTCGCGACCTCGGCGGCGGGCCTCGAGCGCACGCTCGCGCTCGGGCGGGGGAGCGAGGAGATCACGCGGCGGCTGCGCTCGATCCCGGGCGTGGGGATCTGGACGGCGGCGGAGACCACGCAGCGCGCCCACGGGGATCCGGACTCGGTGAGCGTCGGCGATTACCACGTGCACGACATGGTCGGGTGGGCGCTCGCCGGCCACCCGGTCGACGACGACGGGATGCTCGAGCTGCTCGAGCCGTGGCGCGGCCAGCGTCAGCGGGTGATGCGGCTCATCGAGGCGAGCGGGTTCCGGAAGCCGCGGTTCGGCCCGCGCATGACGGTGCAGGACCACCGCGCGCACTGAGCGCCGCGGCGGCCCTGCGTCCGCGGATCAGCTGTCGGCGGCGATGCCGTCGGGCAGCTGCGCGCCCGCCTTCGTGAGCGCGTCCACGAGGTCCTGACCGGCGACCGTCGTGATGATGTCGCCCTGGATGCGCAGCGTCGGGGTGCCGGTGACGCCCGCCGAGGTCGCGTCGGAGGTGTTGCTCGTGATCCACGACGAGTACTTGCCCTCGGCCACGCACGTGCGCGCCGCATCCGCCGTGACGCCCTGGGTGGTGAGCCAGGTGACGAAGTCGGCGTGGGTCCACGAGTCGGTGATGGTGGAGTGGTTGTCGAACAGGGCCGAGTGCACGGCCGGCCACTTGTCGGGCTCCTCGGCGAGCACGCACGCGGCGGCGCTGCCCGCGACCACGCCGTACTTCGTGACGATCTGGATGGGGTGGTAGACGATGCGCACCTGGCCCGTGGCGGCGATCTTGTCGAGCAGCGGGCCGGTCTCGGCCTCGTACTGCGCGCAGTGGGGGCACGAGTAGTCCTCGTACACGTCCATGGTGACGGGGGCGTCGGCCGCGCCCACGCTGACGCCGGTGGGCTCGGTCGCGACGCGCACCTGGTCGCCCGTGGACAGCGCCGCGGTCGTGTCCTGCACGGGGCCCGCGGCGCTCGCCGCCTGGGACTGGCCCATGAGGTAGACGCCGCCGGCGATGGCCGCGATGACGATGACGAGGCCGCCCGCGACGGAGAACTGGGCGATGAGGCGGCGGCGCTTGCGGCGCCGGTCGTCGAGGGCCCTCTCGATGCGTGCCTTCTCGCGGATCGCGCGTACCTTCTCGTTCTCATGCCGGGCCATGGCCACGATCCTATGGATCCGCATGCCCGTGCCCCTGGGAGGCGCCACAGCGCTGCGTATGGATAGGCTCGGCGCGTGCCCGACGACGTGACGTACGTACCCCGCCTCCCCACCGGCCAGCAGCACGAGCTCGTCGCGGAGGTGGACGGTCGCACCCAGCGCATCGTGATCGCCGAGGTCGGCGCCGCGCTCCGCGTCCTGCAGGTCGACGGCACGGACCTCGTGCAGTCCTACCCGGACCACGCGCGGCCTCCCTTCTGCAGCGGCATCGTGCTCGCGCCCTGGCCCAACCGGATCCGAGACGGCATCTGGGAGCAGGACGGCGTCACCCATCAGCTCGACATCACCGAGGTCGACCGCGAGAACGCGATCCACGGGCTCCTCCTGCACTCCCCGTACCGCCTCGTGGAGCGCGACGAGGTCTCCGTCACGCTCGCCGCCGACGTCCACCCGCAGCGCGGCTACCCGTTCGCCCTCGAGACGAGCGTGCGCTATGAGCTCACGGGCTCCGGCGTCCGCGTCACGCACCTGATCCGCAACGTCGGCTCGGCCGACGCGCCCGTCGCCGTCGGCACGCACCCCTTCCTCCGCGTGGGCGACGTGCCCACCGAGGACCTCGAGGTCGTCATCGACGCGCCCACCCACATCGAGGTGGATCCCGTGCGCCTCAACCCCACGGGCGTCCAGGCCCCGGTCGACGGCACCCGCTACGACCTGCGCCAGGGCGTGCGCGTCCGCGACGCGCAGCTCGACGACGCGTGGGCCGACGCCCGCGTGGTCGACGGCGTCAGCCGCCACGGCGTGCAGGCGCCCGACGGCCGACGCACCGAGATCTGGGCCGACGGCGAGTTCACGTACTGGCAGGTCTTCGTCACGCCGTGGTACCCGGTCGCCGACGGGCACGTGTGGGCGGTCGCGGTGGAGCCGATGACGGCGCCGGCCGACGCGTTCAACTCCGGCGACGGCCTCATCACGCTCGCGCCCGGATCCGAGTGGTCGGGCACCTGGGGCATCGACCTGCACGACTGACCGCGTCGGCGGTGCCCGACCGGCCGCCCGCCGGCAGCCGTGGTCGGAAACCGAAGCGACCCGGGACGTCCGGCGCGGACCGTCCTAGCGTCGGAGCATGACCGACACCAGCGCGACCACCGCAGCCCTCGACTCCATCACCGGCGTGCACCACGTGCGCCTCTCCGTCACCGACCTCGGCCGTTCGCGTGCCTTCTACGAGGGCGTGCTGGGCCTCACCCCCGCCATCGAGAGCGAGGGCGACGCGAGCGACCCCGCCGTGCGCGAGGATCCCGCCCAGTACTTCGGCGGCGTGATCTACGGCGTCGGCTCGCAGCTGCTCGGCCTCCGCCCCATCGCGGACGGTGACGCCTCGGGCGACGACGCCGCGTTCGACCCGGCCACCCGCGGCCTCGACCACGTGAGCCTCCAGGTCGGGTCGCGCGACGACCTCGTGCGCGCGGCCGCGCTGTTCGAGGAGCGCGGCATCGCCCACGGCGAGGTCATCGACTTCCCCACGGGCATGTCGATCCTCTCCGTGCAGGACCCGGACGACATCAACGTGGAGCTCGTCGTCGCGGGCTGATCCGCGAGCCGGGCGGCGGCGGTGCGCACGAGCGTGCCGCCGCCGTTCGCGTGCGTAGCATCTCCCCTAGTGCCGAGCAGAGCACGACCCGGTCGAGGAGGACGCGATGACGATGACGGACCCCCTGGCGCTCGAGAGCCAGGTCTGCTTCCAGGCGGTGGTCGCCGCCCGCACCGTGGTGGCCGTCTACCGGCCGATCCTCGAGCCGCTCGGGCTGACGCACACGCAGTACCTCGTGATGCTCGCGCTGTGGGAGCGCGACGACCGCTCGGTGTCCGACCTCGGATCCACCCTGCAGCTGGAGCCCGCCACGCTGACGCCGCTGCTCAAGCGCCTGCAGGCCGCCGGCTTCGTCGACCGGGCCAGGAGCGCCGCGGACGAGCGCGTCGTCGTGGTCTCCCTCACGGAGGCCGGCCGTGAGCTCCGCGGCCGCGCCGTGGACGTGCCCGCGCAGGCGGCCGCGCGCACCGGCATGACCGTCGCCGAGCTCGAGGCGCTCCGCGACGCGCTCGACGACGTGGTGGGGCGGCTCACGGGCGCGCTCCCGGACGGCGGGGCGGCCTGATCCGCTGCTCCCGTCCGCGGATCAGCCCGTGCCGACGGTCGCCGGGCCCTGGCGGGTGAAACCGAAGACGTCGCCGGAGGACGCGACGAGGTCGGCCTCCACCGAGGCCGGGGCGGCGGGATCGACCGAGACGCTGACGCGGTCGCGGGTGATGTCGACGCCCCATCCCGTGAGCCAGCCCGCGCGTCCCGCCGGGGTCGCGTCGAGGGCGGCGCCGATGTCCATGAGCTGCTGCTCGGTGCGCTCCGCGGTCGTGACCCGCAGCGGGTCGGCGCCGGCGATCTCCGCGATCCGCCCTCGGACTTCGGCCCCGACCTCGCCGACGATCGCCACGACCATCACCTGCGGCTCGGCGACTGGGTTCTCGACCCACACGCCGCCGGACGCGCCGAGCGGGGCGAGGATCGCGCGCATCTCCTCGAGCTTCGCCGGCAGCGTCTCCTGGCGCGCGAACTCGGCGGCCTCGGCCGGCGTGAGGCGGAGGCCCGTCCAGTCGCTGGACACGGTGTCGGATGCGGCGGCCACCTTCTCGACGTAGGCGCGATCGGAGCGCAGGGCGAAGATCCGGCGCTTGTCGATCTGCCGGTCGATCGCGTCGGGCTCGGCGGAGGGGGTCGCGGTCGGCGCGTCGGCGGTGGCCTCCCCGGCCGCCGGGCGCCCCTCCGGCCGCATCGCGGTGGCGACGGCGAGGGTCCCCGTCGCGATGACGGCGGCGGCCGCGACGACGACGACGGCACGGGTCCGGCGCGTGGGCGTGCGGGTCATGGTGGGCGACCTCTCCGCGGAGTGCGCGTCCGCAGGGCGATCCTCCCGCGCGGTCGTGCCCGCGGGCAAGGGCGTCGGGATGGCCTGTCCGCTCAGCGGCCGCCGTCGAACGGCGCCCAGCTCGCGTCGGTCACGCGCGTCGTCCCGTCCACGGCCTCCACGGAGAGGCCGGCGCCGTCGAGCGTGCCGACCGTCGCGCTCGTGAGGACGGCGGCGTCGCCGTCGACGAAGGCCTCGATCGTGCGGTCGTCGAGGACGAGGTCGAGCGTGACCGGATCCCCGGGCGCCGTGTCGGGGAGCGGCGCGGTCGCGGGCCGGTCGTAGGCGTCCGGCATGATCCCGTCCGGGTCGTCGTCGCGCACGACGAACGCCTGCCGCCTGGCCGCGTCGTAGCCGACCGTGACGGTGCCGCCCTCCGGGGAGGCGAGCCGCACGCGGGTCTCGCGCGCGGGATCCGCCGGGTCGGGCGTGAGCGTGAGCCGGAGGCGCGAGGGGCCGCGGGGTGCGTCCGCGAGCGCGGTCGCGGCGGCGATGCGCGCGTCCGGGATGGCCCGGGAATCGCCCTCGCGCGCCGCCAGCGCATCGAGGGGAGCCGAGCGCAGGGCCCAGCCGGCGCCGTCGGACACGAGCCGCAGCTCCCGCACCAGCGACTGGCCGCCGCCCGCGCCGCCGTCCCGCAGCGGCAGGCGGTCCGCGTAGGCCCAGCTGCTCGTCCAGCCCATCGCGTAGCGGCGGGTGGGCGCCGTGCCGTCGGCCGGATCCGCCCAGGTGACCCCCGCGTAGAGGTCCGCGCCCTGGTCGAGCCAGCGCGGGGCGTCGTCGTCGGTCGTGAAGCGCTCGCCGTCGAAGTCGCCGACCCAGTAGGCGTACCCCGTCCCGCGGCCCTCGGCGGCGCCGTCCGCGCCGACGCCGAGGACCCAGCGGACGCGGTCGGGATCGTCCGCGCTCGCGATGGGGAACACGTCGGGCGTCTCCATCGTGCCGAGGTCGTCGCGCGCGAAGTCGGAGCGGTAGGTCCAGTGGATGAGGTCGGGCGACGTGTAGAAGCCGACGCGCCTGCCCTCCGCGAGCGCCATGCTCCATCGCCCGTGTGCGCCGTCCCACACCACCTTCGGGTCGCGGAAGTCGGGGCCGCCCGGGTTGTCCATGACGGGGTTGCCCGCGTAGGGCTGGAAGCGGTAGCCGCCGTCGGTGGAGTAGTAGAGGGACTGCCGCTGCACGCCCTCGGACTGCTGCGTGAGGATCGCGATGACCGTGCCGCCGCCGAGCCCGGACGTGTTCCCGGTGTCGACCACGACGCTGCCGGTCTCCGCGTCGCCGAGCGGGGTGTCGTACTTGTCGATCGCGATGCCCTCGTCGTGCCACGTGACCATGTCGGCGGACGTGTAGTGCCGCCACGAGGATCCGTTGCCCGTGGGGTGGTCGGCGTTGACGAGCGCGTAGGCGTGCCAGACGCCGTCGAGCAGGAAGGGGCGCTGCGGGTCGTTCATGAACTCGCCCGACGGGCGGATGTGGATGCCGTCGTCGGCGGCGCGGGGCGCGGGCGGCGGGGGCGCGACGGGCCCGCGGTCGGCGCCGGTGATGCCGCGCACGGCGACGACGAGCGCGGCGACCAGGAGGATCGCGACGGCCACGACGAGGGCGCGGCGATGGCGGCGGGCGAGCGGCCGGATCCGGTCGCGCACGCGTCGCGCGAGCCCGGCGGCGGGCGGTCGCGACGGGGATGCGGTCATGTCGTCGGTCTCCTCGCGGTGGGCGATCGGGGGCAGACGGGTGGCGGAGCGGAGCGGGAGAGCATGCACCGCCGCACGACCGATCCGGCGACCGTACAGGTTGAGCCGCGCCGCGTCCACCCCGTTCGGGGGACACGCCCGGGATCCGGCGCTGACCCCGTCCGGGGGCGCGGGAACGCCCCGTCACCCCCTAGGCTCCCCGACCGGGGGAGCGTGCACCGCGCGACGCGATCGGTCTCATCGATACGAGAACGAGAGTGAGAACAGGTGACCAAGAGAATCAGGCGCGGGCTGTCCGCGTCCGCTGCGGCGACCCTGGTGGTGGCGTCCGCGCTGCTCGCCGGCGGATCCGCCCAGGCCGCGGGCACGACGCCGCCCCGGCCCACCGTCCACACCCAGAAGGCGTACGCGCCGGAGGACGACTTCACGGCCCACTGGACCCGCGCGGACGCCAAGCAGATCGCGAAGCTGTCCGACCCGACCGCGGCGCCCCGGCAGAACTCCATGCCCGAGGCGCTCACGATGCCCCAGGTCCCGCAGGACTTCCCGACGATGACCGACAAGGCTTACGTCTGGGACACCTGGCCGCTCACGGACTCGTCGGGCCAGACCTACAGCGTCGACGGCTACGACGTGATCTTCGCGCTCACGGCCCCGCGCACCCTGTCGTTCGACGACCGGCACACGTACGCCAAGATCGGCTACTTCACGCGGCCCACGGGGATCCCGTCGGAGCAGCGACCGGAGAACGGCGGCTGGACCTACCAGGGCAACGTGTTCGAGGACGGCGTGACGGACGGGATCTTCCCCGACCAGTCGTTCACGCAGCAGGCCGAGTGGTCGGGATCCGCGCGGATCATGGCCGACGGCACGGTCAAGCTCTTCTTCACCGACGTGGCGTTCTACCGCGACGCGAAGGGCCAGGACGTGAAGCCCGCCGACCCGGTCATCTCGCTCAGCCAGGGACGCATCGAGAAGGTCGACGGCGCGGTCAAGACCGCCGGCTTCGAGACGGTGACCCCGCTCCTGCGCCCCGACGGGCAGAGGTACCAGACCAACGAGCAGAACTGGTCCACCAACTTCCGCGACCCGTTCACGTTCACGGATCCGGAGCACCCCGGCAAGACGTACATGGTGTTCGAGGCCAACGTCGCGGGGAAGCGCGGCGAGCAGGAGTGCGACGCCACCGACCTCGGCTACCGGAAGGGCGATCCGGCGGCCGAGGACCCGAAGGAGGTGACCGCGAGCGGCGCGAACTACCAGATGGCGTCCATCGGCCTGGCGGTCGCGGACGACGCGGACCTCACGAAGTGGCACTACCTGGATCCGCTGCTCGAGTCCGCCTGCGTGACCGACCAGACCGAGCGGCCCGAGGTGGTGATCGAGAACGGAAAGCACTACCTGTTCACGATCAGCCACCGGTCGACCTTCGCGACGGGCCTCGACGGGCCCGAGGGCGTCTACGGCTTCGTGGGGAACGGCCTGCGGAGCGACTACAAGCCCATGAACGGCGGATCCGGCATGGTGCTCGTCAACCCGACGAACCTCAACTACGCGGGCGGCACCGCGTACGCCCCCGACTACAACCAGACGCCGGGCGCGTTCCAGGCGTACTCGAGCTACATCCTGCCGGGCGGGTTGGTGGAGTCGTTCATCGACGCCGTCGGCACGAAGGAGTCCTTCCGCCGCGGCGGGTCCCTCGGGCCGACCGTGAGGCTGGAGTTCGACGGCGACACCTCGAAGCTCGACCGGGGCTACGGCGAGGGCGGGCTCGGCGGGTACGCCGACATCCCGACGACCCGGGTCTACGACCCGGCGCACCCGCCGCAGTAGGGCGAGGCGCGGCGGCGGCGGTCAACCCGTCGTCGCCGCGTCCTCCCTGGCCGCTCATCTACACTCGCTGTCGATGCCCGCCCCGTCCCCGACCCCGATCCCGCCGCGCGTCCAGCGCGTGATCCGGGGGCTCGCCGCATCCACCACCGCCACGTTCGTGGCCGCCCTCTTCCACGAGGCCGGCGGCGGGGCCGCCCCGTCGTGGGCCGTCGTGGCGTTCGGGCTCGCGCTCGCGTCGCTCGCGGCCATCGCGCTCGCCGGCGCGCGCACGTCGCTGTGGCGCCTCGTCGCCGCGGTGGGCGTCAGCCAGCTGCTCTTCCACGGCCTGTTCACCGCGGCGGGCGACGCGACAGGCCAGGCCGTTCCGGCGGATCCGCACGCGGGCATGGGGCACGGCGCGTCGCCGGTCGCGCTCCCAGGCCTCGACGCCGCGGCCGGCGGATCTGGCGCGCTCGACCCCGGCATGCTGCTCTCGCACGGCGCGGCCCTCGTCGTCACCGTGCTCGCGCTGCGGCACGGCGAGGCGGCCGTCCGCGCGCTCGTCGACGCCTCCGCGGTGCGCGTCGTGCGCGCCCTCGCGATCCCGTTCCTCCGGCCCGAGGGACGGCGCGACACCGCGCTCGCCCTGGCCGTCCGCGCTCCGCTGGCGCTGCGCGACCTCTGCGCCCGGCTCGGCCGCCTGCGTCACCGCGGCCCGCCGCGCCCGCGCGCCCTCGCCGCAACCTGACGCGCCGGCCGGATCCCGCGACCCGCGGATCCTCAGCCCACCGCGCGAGCCCGCTCGCGCCGCGGACGCGATGCCCCGCATCGCCCGCCCCCTCTCCTCCCTCACCGGACGCCGGCACCGCCGCGTCCGCTCCCGGGGCCGCCAAGCGCGGCCCGGAACAGGACATGCCATGACCCGCTCATCCACCCAGGCCCCCCGCCGCCGGATCCTCCGCTCGGCCACCGCGCTCGTCGGCGGCGTCGCGCTCGCCGTCGCCGTGCCGCTCGCGGCCTCCGCGCACGTGCGCGTCTCGCCCGACCAGGCCGCCGCCGGCAGCTACAGCACGCTGACCTTCAAGGTCCCGACGGAGTCCGCGACCGCGACGACCACGAGCGTCACCGTCGACCTGCCGAAGGACGCCCCCTTCTC
This sequence comes from Clavibacter quasicaliforniensis, assembly GCF_051201715.1. Classification (NCBI taxonomy): domain Bacteria; kingdom Bacillati; phylum Actinomycetota; class Actinomycetes; order Micrococcales; family Microbacteriaceae; genus Clavibacter; species Clavibacter quasicaliforniensis. The sequence goes on from NZ_CP139624.1 coordinate 599,145, forward strand.
GAGCCTCTCCACCGAGCCCGTGCCCGGCTGGACCGCCAAGGTCACGACCGAGAAGCTCGACACCCCGGTGAAGACGGACGACGCGACCATCACGGACGCGCCCGTCGAGGTCACCTGGACCGCCGACGACGGCGTGGGCATCAAGGCAGGCGAGTTCCAGCGCTTCACGGTCTCCGTCGGACCCGTGCCCGACACCGGCAGCATCATGCTCCCCGCGCACCAGGGCTACTCGGACGGATCCGTCGTCGACTGGGACCAGGCGACCCCGGCCTCCGGCGAGGAGCCGGAGCACCCCGCGCCCACGCTCTACGTGGACGACGCCCCGCCGGCCGACTCCATGAGCGCGATGACGACGACGGCGGCGCCCGACGCGACCGTCACGACGGCGGCGTCCGACACGAGCGCCACGAGCAGCGCGGTCGCGGTCGGCCTCGGCGTCGGCGGCCTCGCCCTCGGCGCGGTGGCCCTCGTGGTCGCGGTCTTCGCGCTCACCCGCGTGCGTCGCGAGGGCGGCGGCCAGGCGTGACGCCCGGAGACCGGATCCCGGCCCGCACCGGCAGGCGCCCGCTCCGGCGGCTCGCCGCGGCGGTCGCCGGCGCCGCGCTCGCGACCGGGGCGCTCGCGCTCGCCGGGCTCGCGCAGGGGAGCGGGCCCGACGGCGCGCTGTCGGCGTCGGCGCACAACTACCTCGTGTCGAGCTCGCCCGCGGCCGGATCCACGATCGACGCGCCGCCGTCGGAGGTCACGCTGACCTTCAACGACGTGATCCTCGACCTCGCCGCGGCGGGCGGGGGCGGCGGTGACGCGTCGACCGGATCCGCGCCCGCATCGGGCGGCTCGTCCGTGGTGCAGGTGACGGGACCCGACGGCCAGGGCACGCACTTCGAGACCGGCTGCGCGACGGACTCCGGACGCACGGTCTCGGTGCCGGTCGCGCTCGGCGGATCCGGGCAGTACACGGTCACGTGGCGCGTGGTCTCCGCGGACGGGCACCCGGTCTCCGACTCGATCGCGTTCACGTACCAGGCGCCCGCGGGCGCGACGGCGTCGGCGGGCACGCCCGACGGGCCGGGGTGCGCGGCGGCGCAGCAGGGGGCGGCCGGATCCGGCGCGACCTCGTCGGGCGGCGCCGGGTCGTCCGCCGCCGATCCGGGCACCGCGGCCGGCCAGGAGCAGGGCGTCGCGCCCTACCTCGGCGTCATCGTCGGCGTGGGCATCGGGATCGTCGTGCTCGCCGCGGCCGCGGTCGTGCTCATCGTGGTGACCGGGCGGCGGAAGCCGGCCGCGTCCGCCGCGACGGGCGACGCCGATGGCGACGCCCCGCGCGAGGGCGGCCCACCCGCCGCCTGACCGCACGAGCTCCGCGACGACGGGCCCGGATCCGCGCGGATCCGGGCCCGTCGTCGTCCGCACGCGGAGTCTGGTCAGCCCGCGCCTGGCCCCATCACCTCGACGGCGCGCGCGAGGGCGTCGCGGCAGGCGCGGATCCCCGGCCGGTCGAGGCTGCCCACGCGCGACGACGTGAACACCGTGCGCCGGGGCGAGCCGGGCAGGCCGATCAGCCGCACGTCGGGCTCGCGGCCGGCCCACACGAGGTCCGGCAGCACGGAGGCGGCGTGCCCGCCGCGCACCAGGTCGATGTGCGCCTGCAGGTCGGCCGTCACGTACCGCACGTCCGGCTCGAAGCCCGCGACCCGACAGACCTGCTCGGCGAAGTGGCGGGACGCCGTGCCCCCGGGCTCCATCACCCACGGCAGGCGGCGCGCGTCGGAGATGGAGCGCACGTCGTCGCGGCCGGGCGGGAGGCCGAGGCGGAGCGGATCCACGCACAGCTCCTCGCGGTCGAGGTCGGCGGGTCGTGGCGCCGCGTGCGCCGGGTACTGCTCGGCGATGACGAGGTCGTGGTCGCGCGCCCACACGTCGTGCAGGCCCGACTCGGGCTCGCGCATCGTGATCTCGACCCGGAGGTCGGGGTAGTCGTCGCGGAGGATCGTGAGCGCCGGCGGCACGAGCGCGAGCAGCGCCGACTGGAACGCGGCCACGCGGATGGTGCCGGACACGTTCGCGAGCGACGCGTTCACCTCGGTCTCGGCGCGCTCGAGCCGTTCCAGCAGCGCGGTCGTGTGCTCGACGAGGATCTCGGCCTGCGGCGTGAGCGCCACCCGCCGGCCGACTCGGCGCAGGAGCGGGACGCCGGCCTCGCGCTCCAGCTGCGCGAGCTGCTGCGACACCGACGACGGGCTGAACGACAGCGCGTCGGCGACCGCGCCGATCGTGCCGCGGAGCTTGAGCTCGCGCAGGAGCCGCAGCCGTCGCATCTCGAGCACGTGCGCCTCCCCGGGATCTCTGGCGAGCGTGGAATCATCGGCAGGACCGCACGATGATCATCGGAAACGTTCAGCGCATCCGATGAGAGCATGGTCGCACACTGGGAGGACGCGCCCGCAGCGCGGCCGACGCCGGGGCACATCGCCCGACCCGAGACGAAGAGGTTCCCGCATGACCGCCGAGACCGCATCCGCCCCCGAGACCGCTCCCGCCTCCGAGACGGCGCAGATCCCGACGGTCGAGGGCACCGCCGCAGCACCCGACCGCGAGGCGCTCGCCGACCGGTCCGTCGCCCTCGTGCGCACCTGGCTCGCCGAGGCGGCCCAGCACCCCGCGGATCCGTCCGCCGAGCGCCTCGCCGGCGTCCTCAAGGACGAGAACGGCCTCGACTTCACCATCGGCTTCGTCGACCGCGTCGTCCGTCCCGAGGACCTGCCGGTCGCCGGCAACAGCCTCGCGGCGCTCACCGCCAAGACCCCCGGCTTCCTGCCCTGGTACATGCAGGGCGCGATCCGCGCGGGCGGCATCCTCGGCCCCGTCCTGCCGCAGGTCGTCGTCCCGGTCGCGCGCCGCGTGCTGCGCGAGATGGTCGGCCACCTCATCGTCGACGCGACGAGCGAGAAGCTCGGCCCGGCGATCCAGAAGCTGCGCGAGGGCGGATCCCGCCTCAACCTCAACCTGCTCGGCGAGGCCGTGCTCGGCGAGAAGGAGGCTGCGCGCCGCCTCGCGGGCACGCGCGAGCTGCTCGCGCGCGACGACGTGGACTACGTCTCCATCAAGGTGTCGAGCGTCGTCTCGCAGCTGTCGATGTGGGCGTTCGACGAGGCCGTCGAGAAGGTCGTCGAGCGGCTGACCCCGCTGTACGAGCTGGCGTCGAAGGCCGCGACCCCCAAGTTCATCAACCTCGACATGGAGGAGTACAAGGACCTCGACCTCACCATCGAGGTGTTCACGCGCGTGCTCGATCAGCCGCAGCTGAAGGACCTCGAGGCGGGGATCGTGCTGCAGGCGTACCTCCCCGACGCGCTCGCCGGCCTGCAGCGGCTCACCGCGTGGGCGCAGGAGCGGCGCGCAGCCGGCGGCGCGCCCATCAAGGTCCGCATCGTCAAGGGCGCGAACCTCGCGATGGAGCAGGTCGACGGCCGGATGCACGACTGGCCCGTCGCCACCTGGGCCACCAAGGAGCAGACCGACACGCACTACAAGCGCATGCTCGAGCACGCGCTCCAGCCCGCCGCGGCCGACGCCGTGAAGATCGGCGTCGCCGGCCACAACCTCTTCGACGTCGCGTACGCGTGGCTGCTCGCGGAGGAGCGCGGCGTCACCGACCGGATCGAGTTCGAGATGCTGCTCGGAATGGCGACCGGCCAGGCCGAGGCCGTGAAGCGCACCGTCGGCGGGCTCCTGCTCTACACGCCGGTGGTGCACCCGACCGAGTTCGACGTGGCCATCTCGTACCTCATCCGCCGCCTGGAGGAGAACGCGAGCCAGGAGAACTTCATGTCGGCGGTGTTCGAGCTGAGCACGTCGAGCGCGCTCTTCGCGCGCGAGGAGCAGCGGTTCCGCTCGTCGCTCGACGGCGTGGACGACACGATCCCCGCACCGAACCGCACGCAGGACCGCCGCTTCCCGCCGGAGCTCGACGACGTGGATCCGCTCGCCGAGCCCGAGACGCCGGATGAGCCCGAGGAGGAGGTCGACCCGCAGCTCACGAGCGTGGTGCAGGGCTTCACCCGCGGATCGCTGCTGACGCCCGACGCGCTCGTCGACCCCTACGCCTCCGCGACGCCGTTCCACAACGCGGCCGACACGGATCCGGCGCTGCCGACGAACCGCGCCTGGGGGCGCGAGATCCTGTCGCGCGTCGAGGCCTCGCAGCTGGGCGTCGCGACCATCGAGGCCGCACGCATCGACTCCACCGAGCAGCTGGACGACATCATCGACGGCGTCCGCACCGCCGCGGCCTCCTGGGGCGCCCGCCCCGGCGACCAGCGCGCCGCCCTCCTGCACCGCGTGGGCGTCGCGATCGAGCGCAACCGCGCGCGCCTCATCGAGGTGATGGCGTCGGAGACCGGCAAGACCATCGCCGAGGCCGACCCCGAGGTCAGCGAGGCCGTGGACTTCGCGCACTACTACGCCGAGCGCGCCCGCGACCTCGACCGCGTGCAGGGCGCCCGCTTCGTGCCGTCGCGCGTCACCGTCGTGGCGCCGCCGTGGAACTTCCCCGTGGCGATCCCCGCGGGCAGCATGCTCGCGGCCCTCGCCTCCGGCAGCGGCGTGGTCGTCAAGCCCGCCGGCCAGGCCCGACGATCCGGCGCGGTGCTCGTCGAGGCGCTCCGCGAGGCCGGCGTGCCGCGCGAGCTGCTCGCGCTCGTCGACGCGGGCGAGGCCGAGTTCGGCGAGCACCTCATCTCGCACAAGGCGGTCGACCGGGTGATCCTCACGGGCGGCTACGAGACCGCCGAGGTCTTCCGCTCCTGGCGCTCGGACCTCCCGCTCCTCGCGGAGACCAGCGGCAAGAACGCCATCATCGTCACGCCCAGCGCCGACCTCGACCTGGCCGCCGCCGACGTCGTGAAGAGCGCCTTCGGTCACGCCGGCCAGAAGTGCTCGGCGGCGAGCCTGGTGATCCTCGTGGGCTCGGTCGGGAAGTCCCGCCGGTTCCTCACGCAGCTCACCGACGCGGTGTCGTCGCTGCGCGTGGGCTACCCGTCGGATCCGACCACGCAGATGGGCCCGATCATCGAGCCCGCCGCCGGCAAGCTCAAGCACGCGCTCACGCAGCTCGGCGTCGGCGAGAAGTGGCTCGTGGAGCCGGAGGCCAAGGACGAGACCGGGCGCCTCTGGTCGCCCGGCGTCCGCGACGGCGTGAAGCCCGGGTCGTACTTCCACCTCACCGAGTTCTTCGGCCCCGTGCTCGGCGTGATGCGCGCGCGCACGCTCGAGGAGGCCATCCGCTTCCAGAACGCCATCCCGTACGGCCTCACGGCGGGCCTGCACAGCCTCGACGCGCGCGAGCTCGAGCAGTGGCTCGAGACCGTGGAGGCGGGCAACCTCTACGTCAACCGCGGGATCACGGGCGCGATCGTGCAGCGCCAGCCGTTCGGCGGCTGGAAGCGCTCCTCGGTCGGATCCGGCACCAAGGCCGGCGGCCCGAACTACCTCATGGGCCTCGGCTCCTGGGTCGCGGACGCGGGCCGGCACTCGAGCTCGCTGCACCTGCGCGGGCTGTCGCCTCGGGTCACGGAGCTCATCGAGTCGGCGCAGCCCGCCATCCGCTACGAGGACTTCGACCTCGTGCGCCGCTCGGCGCTCAGCGACGCGGTCGCCTGGCACGACGAGTTCGGCCAGGTGAAGGACCCGAGCGGCCTCGGCGTCGAGCGGAACCTGTTCCGCTACCGCCCGCTGCCCGTCACGGTGCGGCTCACGGAGTCGGGCGCGCTCGCCGACCTGCTGCGCGTGCTCGCGGCCGGGCGGCTGGCGCGGGCGGAGATGCACGTGTCGGTGCCGGGGATCCTGCCGGCCGGCCTCGGCCAGGTGCTCGAGGACCTGCCGAGCGTGCACGTGACCATCGAGACCGACGAGGCGTGGCTCGCCCGCGTCGCCGCTGACGGGATCCCGACGGAGCGCGTGCGCCTCGTCGCCGCGCGCGACTCGCGGCTCGTCGAGGCGCGGGCCCTGTCCGACGCGCTCCGCGGCACGCCCGACGTCGCCGTCTTCGCCGACGAGATCACCGCGGCCGGCCGCGTCGAGATGCTCACGTTCCTGCGCGAGCAGGCCATCAGCATCACGGCCCACCGCTTCGGCAACCCGGACGACTGGAGCGAGGCGGTCATCTAGGCGACCGCGATCGAGGTCCGCGCGCTCGCGGCCTCGGAGGTCGGGCGGCTCGAGCAGGAGAAACCGCCCGGCCTCGGCTCCGCATGCGCGATGTGCGCGTCATCCGGGAGGCGACGGAGAGACGAGACGCTTACGCGCGACCTCGGCTGAGCCCGGTCGGCCTCGCCGACCTGCCACGATGAGCGCATGCGCGAGACAGAGGCCATCGCCCGCGCCCGGGCGATGTGGGACGCGGGTCGGCGCCGGGAGGCGACCGCGTCGCTCGTGGACCGCGTCCGCAGCCACGCCCGGGAGACGGACGCGCGCCTCGTCCTCGCCGGCTGGTACAGGGAGCTCGGGGCGCCGGACCAGGCGGGTCGCTGGGGCATCGCGACGCCGGGCTGGACCACGGCGATCGAGCGCGACCGGCTGGCGCGCATGATCGCGACGTCCGGGCACCGCGACGAGGGCGTTGCCACGTTCCTCGACCTGCCCGGGTCCGGGCTCCCGGACCACGTGGCCGAGCTGCTCCCGCTCGTGGCGGGGCATCGGGAGAGGTACGCCCGGATCGGGACGCCGATCGGCGAGGCAGGCCCGGCGCCCGACCTTCGCCGGGAGTCGGCGATCGTGCTGGGCGTCGCGGCCGCGGTGGTCTTCGCCCTGGGGATGCTCCTCGCCGGGATCCTGTCCCTCTTCGGCGTAGACACGGTCGGCGTCGCGCGCTGGACGGGGGTCGTCGCACTCGTCCTGCTGAAGCTCGCCGTCCTCACCGTGGGCGTGCGACCGCGTCGGGGCCCGTGGTGGATCACGGCGATCGCCCTGGTCGTCGCCGTGTCGCTGGTCTTCGCCTACTGGGGCCTGGCGCGGATCGCCTAGCTGCACACCGGGGCCCCCAGCCCGACGGCCGAGTCTCGGGTGCCGGGGATGATCCGCTCGCGGCCCACGGGGATCCGCGACCCTGGGCGGATGCAGCGCTCCGAGACCGTCGACCGCGCCCGCGCGCTGTGGGACGGCGGCAGGCGGCGGGACGCGATCGTCGAGCTGCGGACGCGCGTGCGGAAGGAGCCGGGCGACGCGGTCGCGCGCCTTCTGCTCGCGTCCTGGTACCGCGAGGTGCGCGCGCCCGACCAGGCCGGACGCTGGGGGATCGCCCTGCCCGGCTGGACCACCGCGCGCGAGCGCGAGCTGCTGGCGCGCCTGATCGCGTCGTCCGGTGTGCCAGACGACCGCCTCGGGCGCTTCCTCGCGCTGCCCGCGGGCGAGCGGCCCGCCGAGCTCGACGAGGTCATGGCGATCGTGGACGGACTGCGCGCCCCCGACGGCTGGCGCGGCGCGAAGCCGCTGCGACCGTGCGACCTGCGGAGCCGGATCGCGCACGCCGTCCACGTGCTCGGCTGGCTGCTGCTCGCCGGCGCCCTCCTGATGTCGGGGCTCGTGGCGCTGACCGGCGACGACGCGACGTCCCCCGCGCGCGGCGGCGTCGCGGTGGGGCTCGTCCTGCTCGCCGTGGCCGCGGTCGTGGAGGGCACGCGGGCCCGCCGGGGCTGGTGGTGGATCGGCCCGTCGGCGCTGCTGCTCGCGGCGGCCCTGATGGCGGCCGCCGTGGCGCTCGTGCGCATGGCCGTGTGACCGCCGCCTAGGGTCGACACGTGATCCCCGGTCCCGCGCTCGTGCACGTCGCGGTGGTGCCGGGGCCCGCGACCGCCGACCGCGCCGCCCGCACCGCCGCCGGCCGGGACGCGCTGCGGGCGCTCGCCGCGGAGCTCGTGGGCGCGGATCCCGCGGACGTGACGGTCCGCGCGCGCTGCGCCACGTGCGGCGGCGAGCACGGCCGGCCGGTGCTCGGCGGATCCCGCGCGCTCGACGGCCTGCACGCGAGCGTCGCGCACGCGGGCGGCCTCGTCGTCGTCGCGGTGAGCGCCGACGGGCCGATCGGCATCGACGCCGAGCCGCGCGGCCGGGAGGCGCCACCCGGGACGACGCTCGCCGAGTGGGTGCGGATCGAGGCGTTGCTGAAGGCCGACGGGCGTGGGCTGCTCGTGGATCCGTCGCTGGTCCGCGTCGAGGGCGACGCGACCGGGATGACCGCGGGGATCGAGGGCGAGCCCGCGCGCTACCGGCTGGTCGACGTGGACCTCGGAAGCGACCTCGTCGTCGCGGTCGCGCGGCGCGGTCTCGGCGAGCTCGATGCGCGGATCCGGGACCCGGCCGGGCCTGGATCCGACATCTGACCCCTCAGCGCCGCCGCACCCGCGGCAGCGCAGGCAGCGGCGCGTCCGCGAGCCACGCGCGCAGCAGCGCGCCCGCGTCGCCGGCCGCGCCCACGAGGTCGGCCGTGGTGCGCGGGGCCGTCCACGCCGGATCCGTCCAGCGCAGCAGCAGCTGCCGCCACGCCGCGTCGCCGAGCGTCAGCCGCAGCGCGTGCACCGCGAGGGCGCCGCGCTTGTAGACGACGTCGTCGAACATCGACTCGGGGCCGGGATCGCCGATGCCCATCTGCGTGCCGTAGCGGTCGAGGCGCGCGTGGTGCTGGCGCGCGAGCTGGTCCGCGGTGGGCCCGCCGGACTCCTCCGACCACAGCCACTCGGCGTAGCAGGCGAAGCCCTCGTTGAGCCAGATGTGCTGCCACGACGCGAGGCCCACGCTGTTGCCGAACCACTGGTGCGCGAGCTCGTGGGCGACGAGCCGCTCGGATCCGCCGGTGCCGTCCGCGTGGTTGGAGCCGAGCACGGCCATCGCCTGCGCCTCGAGGGGGATCTCGAGCTCGTCGTCCGTGACCACCACCCGGTACTCGTCGAACGGGTACGGCCCGAACAGCGTCTCGAAGAACGCCATCATGCGGGGCACGAGTGCGAGGTCCTGCAGCACGCGGGCCTCGCGGGGCTTGGGGTACGCGAAGACGGCCTCGGTGGATCCGGCGGGCACGCGCCGCTCGGCGTACCGGCCGATCTGCACGGTCGCGAGGTAGGGCGCGGTGGGCGCGTCCTGCTCGTAGGTCCAGGTCGCCCGGCCCGAGCGCTCGACGCGGGAGACGAGCCGGCCGCTCGCGATGACGGTGTAGTCGACCTCGCACGCGACGCGGATCCGGAACGCGGCCCGGTCGTCCGGCCGGTCGTTGCAGGGGAACCAGGTGGACGCGCCGCTCGGCTGCGACGCGACGAGCACGCCGTCGCCGAGCTCCTCCCAGCCGAGGTCGCCCCACACGGTGCGGCGGGGTCCGGGCTCGCCGGAGTACGCGACGTCGACCGTGAAGGCGGTGCCCGCCGGGATCGGGGCGGCGGGCGTGACGACGAGGCGTCCGCCGCGCTGCACGTGCCGGGTCTCGCGACGGCCGTCGACGCGCACGTCGCCCGCGCGGAGTCCCGTGAGGTCGAGCTCGAAGCGGGGGAGCGGCTCGTGCGCGACCGCGGTGATGACGGCGCGCGCCTTGAGCCGGTTGCGCGCCACGCGGTAGTCGAGGTCGAGGTCGTAGCGCTCCACCTGGAAGGCCGTGGATCCGACCTCGGGGGTGTACGCGTCGCCGGAGGACGGACCTGCCGCGGCCCTCACCGGTGCCCGGCGGTCGCGTGCGCGGCGTCGGAGTCGGCGTCGGTGTGACCGTCGGCCGGTGCGGTCCCGGTGGCGCTCGCGGATCCCGCCGCGGCGTCCGCGGGCAGGTAGCGGCCGGTCTTCACCTCGCGCCACGGGCCGATCGGGTTGCCGCTCCAGCGGCTGGCCTCGGGCACGAGCTCCCCGCGCATCACGAGGCTCGCGGGGCCCACGGTCGCCTGCGGGCCGATGCGCGCCGCGGGGAGGATGACGCTGTGCGGCCCGAGGGTCGCACCGGCGTCGAGGGTGACGGTGTCCATGCTCATGATCCGATCATGGAACAGATGCGTCTGGACGACACATCCGCGGTTGATCGTGGATGCGTCGCCGAGCGTCACGAGGTCCGCCTCGGGCAGCCAGTGCGAGTCGCACCAGACGCCGGATCCGATGCGCGCGCCGAGGCTCCGCAGCCACCAGACGAGCGCGGGCGTGCCGGCAGCCGACGACGCGAACCAGGGCGCGGCGACCATCTCGGTGAAGACGTCCGACACCTCGCTGCGCCACACGAACGACGACCACAGCGGGTGCTCCTCGGCGCGGATGCGGCCGATGAGGATCCACTTGGCCGCCGTCGAGATGCCCGCCGCCACCGCGCCGGCGACCAGCAGCACCACGCCGCCGAGCAGGAACGCGACGAACGGACCCCAGGCCTCGGTGAGCGCGGCGAGCGTCACGAGGACGGCCAGGCCGATCGCGCAGGTGACGAAGACGGGCACGACGCGGAGCAGCTCCCAGAGGATGCGGGCCACGCGCAGCCGTGTCGGCGGCCGGAACGTGCGGGAGTCGTCGGCGGCGGCGACCGTTCGCCGGAGCCGGACGGGCGGGGAGCCGAGCCACGAGGACCCGGCCTTCGACTTCGTGGGCGCCGCCGAGAGCACCGCCACGAGGCCGTCCTTCGGCACCTTGTGGCCGGGCCCCGCCATGCCGGAGTTGCCGAGGAACGCGCGCTGGCCGATCTCGGCGCGCGCGACGCGCATCCACCCGCCTCCGAGCTCGTAGCCGGCGACGAGCGTGTCGTCGGCGAGGAAGGCGCCGTCGCGGATGGTGGTCATGGCCGGGATGAGCAGCACGGTCGACGCCTCGACGTCCTTGCCGACGCGGGCGCCGAGGAGGCGGAGCCACACGGGCGTGAAGAGGCCCGCGTAGAGCGGGAAGAGCACGGTGCGGGCGAGGTCGAGCAGGCGCTCGGTGGTCCAGAGCTGCCAGCCGACGCGGCTGCGCACGGCGTGGATGCCCTCCGTGACACCGAGGCCGAGGAGGCGCACGGATCCGACGACGAGGAGCGCGAGCACGAGGCCTGTCATGAGCACGGCGGGCACGAGCGCGCCGAGGCCGCGCCACCACACGTCGCCGAGGTCGGCGGATCCGCGGATCGCCGCAGCGAGGATCCCGCCGCCCGCGACGAAGCCGACCACCGGCACGAGGGCGGTCGCGACGGAGGCGGCCCCGTACGCCGTGACCCAGCGCGTGTTGCGCGGCGGCCGGTGGTCGGGCCACCAGACGCGGGCCTTGCCCTCGCGCGCGGCGGGGGATCCGGCCCAGCGCTGGCCCGACGGCACGCGCCCGAACACGGCCGAGCCCGGCGCGATCTCCGCGCCCTTGCCGATGCGCGTGCCCGGCAGGAGCGTCGAGCGCGTGCCGACGGTGGATCCGGCGCCGATGCGGACCGCGCCGACGCGCACGGTGTCGCCGTCGATCCAGTACCCGGAGAGATCGACCTCGGGCTCGACGGACGCACCCCGGCCGATGCGCAGCATGCCCGTCACGGGCGGCAGCGTGTGCAGGTCGACGTCGTCGGCGATGCGCGCGCCGAGCGCCCTGGCGTAGTAGGTGATCCACGGCGCGCCCGCGAGCCCGACCGCGCCGATCTGCTGCGCGATCTGCTCGGCCAGCCAGAGGCGGAGGTGCCACTTCCCGCCGCGCGGGTGGTCGCCCGGCTCGAGTCCGCGGAGGAGCAGGCGCGCGGCGACCGCGGAGATCGCCATGCGGCCGAACGGCGTCGTGAAGAGCAGGAGGCCGGGGACGAGGAGCCACCACGAGACGTCCGGCAGCGCGTCGAACCCGCCGAGCGGCCGCAGCAGCGTGCTCGCGGTGAGCAGCAGCGCGAGCCAGCGGAGGCTCTGCAGGGCGAGCAGGGGCGCGCCGAGGAGCGTCTGGATCCACTGCGTGCGGCGCGGCGTCGGCGTCACGTCCACCTGCGGCCCGCTGCGCTCCGCCCGCGGCACGCGCCCGACGATGGCCGCGTGCATGGCGCCGAGCCGCGGGTGGGCGTAGACGTCGGCGACCGTGAACTCGGGGTCGATGGTGCGGATCCGGGCCACGAGCTGCGCGGCCGACAGGGATCCGCCGCCCAGGTCGAAGAAGTTGGCGTCGGCGCTCGCGACGGGCGTGCCGAGCGCGGCCGACCACATCTCGGCGAGCGGGCGCAGCTCGGCGTCGAGGTCGGCGCCGTCGTCGCCCGCGGCGCCCGGCAGCGGCCAGGGCAGCGCGGCCTTGTCGACCTTGCCGGACGTGCGCGTCGGCAGCGACTCGACCACGCCGATGAGCGGCACGAGCGCGGCGGGCAGCGCGACGCGGAGGCGCTGCACGGCGTCCTGGCGGGAGAAGGCGGCGGGATCCCGGGGCACGAGGTAGCCGACGAGCACCTGGTTGCCCGCGCCCGTGGTCTGCACGGCGACGGCCGCGCCCTGCACGTCGTCGAGGTCCTGCAGCGCCGCCTCGATCTCGCCCAGCTCGATGCGGCGGCCGCCGACCTTCACCTGGTCGTCGGCGCGGCCCTGGAAGACGAGCCCCTCGGCCTCGAATCGCACGAGGTCGCCCGAGCGGTAGGCGCGGTCCCAGCCGAGCGCGGGGAACGGGGCGTACTTCTCGGCGTCCTTGGCGGGATCCAGGTAGCGGGCGAGCCCGACGCCGCCGATGATCAGCTCGCCCACGCCGCCCTCGGGCACGCGCGCGCCCTCGGGATCGACGACCGCGAGGTCCCATCCGTCGAGCGGCAGGCCGATGCGCACGGGACCGGGGCCGCCGAGCGGGGCGGCGCACGCGACGACGGTCGCCTCGGTGGGGCCGTACGTGTTCCACACCTCGCGCCCGTCGGTGGCGAGCCGCTGGCCGAGCTCGGGCGGGCAGGCCTCGCCGCCGAAGATGAGCAGCCGCACGTTCTCGAGCGACTCCGCGGGCCACAGCGCCGCGAGCGTCGGCACGGTCGAGACGATCGTCACGCCGTGCGTCGTGAGCCAGGGCCCGAGGTCCATGCCGCTGCGCACCAGGCTGCGCGGCGCCGGCACGAGGCACGCGCCGTGGCGCCAGGCGAGCCACATCTCCTCGCAGCTGGCGTCGAACGCGACCGAGAGGCCGGCGAGCACGCGGTCGCCGGGGCCGATCGGCTCCTCGCGGAGGAAGAGGCGCGCCTCCGCGTCGACGAAGGCCGCGGCCGAGCGGTGCGAGACGGCGACGCCCTTGGGGGTGCCGGTGGATCCGGAGGTGAAGATGATCCACGCGTCGTCCTCCGGCGCGGGCGGCGCGACGAGGGGGAGCGCGGAAGTGGAGGCGTGCGCGGCGGCGGCGGGGAGGATGCGGAGGGCTTCGGCGGCCGCGGCGTCGGCGTCGGCGTCGCCCGCCGACCCGGTGTCCGCGGCGCGCGGCGTGAACTCGCCCGTGCCGGTCACGACGCCCGCGACGCGCGCCTCGCCGAACACGAGCCGCGCGCGCTCGTCGGGGTCGTCGGCGTCCACCGGCACGTAGGCGGCGCCGGCCGCGAGCACGCCGAGCACGGTGACGTAGAGGTCGCGGGATCCCGACGGCATGCGGATCCCGACCCGGTCGCCCTTGCCGACGCCCGCGTCCCGCAGCGATGCGGCGACCTGCACGACGCGCGCCATGAGCTCGCGGTAGCTGAGCGCGCCGTCGCCGTCCTCGATGGCGGACGCGTCGGGGTGCGCGGCGACCGTCGCGCGGAGCACGTCGACGAGCGTGCGCGGGGGAGTGACGGCGTCGGCCCGATCCAGCACGCGCTGGGCGTCGTCGGCGTGGGCCTGGGCGGTGCCGATGGACACGGCGGGAGCGCTCGCGGGCTGGGCGTCGTCGTGCGGCGTCGCCGCCTCCGGGGAGGACTCGGGCATGTGGTCTCCGTTCGGATCGTGCGGCGTGTGCACTGTCGGGCCTCCGGGTGAACGGGAGGTGGATTCGCCGCGACCCGGCGTCGCCGCCCCGCCCGACGGATCCGTCATCCGGCCGCGAGCGCCTCGTCGACGAGGCGGCGGGCCTCCGGGTCGGCGACGCCGAGCCGTCCCGCGAGCTGCGCGTAGGCGACGGCCGCCGCCCGCAGAGCGGAGGGCACGTCGTCCTGCGCGGCGACGAAGGACCCGGCGCGGCCGCGCGTCTCGATCACGCCGTCGGCCTCGAGCTCCTTGTACGCGCGGGCCACCGTGTTGACCGCGACGCCGGTCTGCTCGGCGAGCGCCCGCACCGTCGGCAGCCGCGCGCCGACCGGCAGCTCGCCCTCGGACGCCCGGCGCGCGACCTCCGCGCGGATCTGCTCGAAGGGAGGGACGCCGGAGCCCGTGTCGATGCGGTAGCCGGGCGCGGGATCCATCCGTCGAGGCTATCGAGGCGGGGGAGGCCGGCGGGCGCGACATGCACGGCGGCGGGCGCTGCCGAGGCCCGCGGCGGGGGAGGATGGGAGGGCGGCGCATCGGCCGCCGACGGGAGGATCCGCATGTCCGAGCTCGAGCTGATCACGATGTGGTCGCGCGCCCGCAAGCAGATGATCACGAGCCAGCTGGGCCCGATCTTCCTGCTCACGTCCACGGTGGTCCTGCTCCGCACGGGCCTCGCCGACGCCGACCTCGGCACGCGCCTCGCGGCCGCGCTCATCCTCCTCGCGACGGGAGCGCTCGGATCCGCCGTGCAGTTCTCCGTCAACTCGCAGGCCATCGCGATCGCCCGCGACCTCCGCGACGCGGGCGCGACCTCGCACGCGGCCCGCACGGTCATCGCCGCCGAGGGCCTCACGAACCTGATCCGCTACGTGATCCCGGCGCTCTTCGTCGTCATCTACGTCGTGATCCTGGTGGCGCTGTTCTCCTAGCGCCCGCCGCTACTCGAGCGTCCGGTTCACCAGCCGCGACAGCACGATCGCGCTGCGCGTGTGGTCGACGTTCGGGGCGAGGCGCACCTTCTCGAGGGCGTCCTCGAGGCTCGGGATGTCGCGGGAGCGGATCCGGACGATGGCGTCCGCGTCGCCCGTGACGGTGCCCGCGTCGACGACCTCGGGGACGCCCTGGAGGATCCGGCGCAGCTCGTCGGGCGCGACCGTCCCGCGGCAGAACAGCTCCACGTAGGCCTCGGTGCTGAGGCCGTCGACCGCGGGGTCGACCTGGATGGTGAAGCCGCGGATCACGCCGTCGGCCACCAGCCGGTCGACCCGCCGCTTCACCGCGCTGGCCGAGAGGCCCACCGTCCCGCCGATGTCGCCGTAGCCGGCCCGCCCGTTCTGGCGGAGGAGGTCGATGATCCGGTGGTCCAGGTTGTCCATGCTCCGAGCCTATGGCGGGATCGTGCGTGGGACGGGGCCCCCACGCGCGGAATCCGCGTCGCACCCTCTCGAACGGGCGCGATGCGCCTGCCAGGCTGTCCGGAAGGCGTCCCCTCGGGGCTCTGGGACATCGTCCGCCTCCACGACCGCGCCACCCGGCGCGCCGCACGAAGCAGGAGCACCATGCCCTCCACCCTCTCCCGATCCGCGGACACGTCCGCCGGCCGCACGCCCGTCTCGAGGCGCGTGCTCATGTGCCGGCCCGACCACTTCGACGTGGTCTACAAGATCAACCCGTGGATGGATCCCGCCGTCCCGACCGACACGTCGCTCGCGGTGCGCCAGTGGCAGACCCTCTACGACACCTACGTGGGCCTCGGCTTCCAGGTCGACCTCATCGACGGGATCGCCGGGCTGCCCGACATGGTCTACGCGGCCAACGGCGGATTCACGCTCGACGGCATCGCCTACGGCGCCGCCTTCCAGCACGCGGAGCGCCAGCCCGAGGGCCCCGCGTACATGGACTGGTTCCGCGAGGCCGGCTTCGACGTGCGCGTGCCCGAGCAGGTCAACGAGGGCGAGGGCGACATCCTCCTCGTCGGCGACACGATCCTCGCGGGCACAGGCTTCCGCAGCGACAGCACCAGCCACGCCGAGGTGTCCCGGATCTTCGACCGCGAGGTCGTGACCCTCCGCCTCGTGAACCCGTCGTTCTACCACCTGGACACCGCGGTCGCCGTGCTCGACGACACCAACATCGCCTACCTGCCGAGCGCGTTCGACGCCGACAGCCTCGACGAGATCGAGCGCCGCTTCCCCGACGCGGTCGAGGTCAGCGAGCAGGACGCCTCGATCCTCGGCCTCAACTCCTACAGCGACGGCTACAACGTGGTCATCGCGGAGAAGGCCGTCGGCTTCGAGGCGTCGCTGCGGGAGCGCGGCTACAACCCCATCGGCGTCGACCTGTCCGAGCTGCTGCTCGGCGGCGGCGGCGTGAAGTGCTGCACGCTCGAGCTGCGGAAGTAGGCCCGCCATGACCGACACCATCGACCGCCCCGCCGCATCCGACGCCGGCGCCCTCGCGATCCACGCCGAGGAGGCGCACGCCGCGCACAACTACCACCCGCTCCCCGTCGTGGTCGCGTCCGGCGAGGGCGCGTGGGTCACCGACCTCGACGGCCGGCGCCTCCTCGACTGCCTCGCCGCGTACTCGGCCGTGAACTTCGGGCACTCGCACCCCGACCTCGTGCGGGTCGCGACCGAGCAGCTCGGGCGGATCACGCTCACCAGCCGCGCGTTCCACAACGACAAGCTGGGCCCGTTCGTCACGGCGCTCGCCGAGCTCGCGGGCAAGGACATGGTCCTGCCGATGAACACGGGCGCGGAGGCCGTGGAGTCCGGGATCAAGGTCGCGCGCGCCTGGGGCTACCGGGTGAAGGGCGTGGCCGCGGGCCGCGCGAAGATCATCGTGATGGCCGGCAACTTCCACGGCCGCACCACCACCATCGTGAGCTTCAGCGACGACGAGGAGGCGCGCGCCGACTTCGGGCCGTTCACGCCCGGCTTCGTCACCGTGCCGTACGGCGACGCGGCGGCGCTCGAGGCCGCGATCGACGCGGACACCGTCGCGGTGCTCGTCGAGCCGATCCAGGGCGAGGCCGGCATCGTCGTGCCGCCCGCGGGCTACCTCGCCGACGTGCGCCGGATCTGCACGCGCGAGCGGGTGCTGATGATCGCGGACGAGATCCAGTCCGGCCTCGGCCGCACGGGCGCGACCTTCGAGTGCGACAACTCCGACGTGGTGCCCGACCTGTACCTGCTCGGCAAGGCGCTCGGCGGCGGCATCGTGCCCGTCTCCGCGGTGGTCGGCGACGCGGACGTGCTCGGCGTCATCCAGCCGGGGCAGCACGGATCCACGTTCGGCGGCAACCCGCTCGCCGCGGCCGTGGGCCACGCGGTGGTCGACATGCTCGCGACGGGCGAGCCGCAGGAGCGCGCGCGTCGCCTCGGCGCCGTGCTGCACGCCCGGCTGGCGGATCTCGTGGGCCACGGCGTCCTCGAGGTGCGCGGCCGCGGGCTGTGGGCCGGCATCGACATCGACCCGACGCTCGCCACGGGCCGCGCGGTCTGCGAGCGGCTGGCCGAGCGCGGCGTGCTCGCGAAGGACACGCACGGCTCGACGATCCGGCTCGCCCCGCCCATCGTGGTGGAGGAGGAGGACCTCGTCTGGGCCGTCGGCCAGCTCGCCGAGGTGCTGACGGAGCTCGGGGCGCGCTGACCCCGACACCGCGCTGACCCGATCCGCGCCCGGCCGCCCTACGACGCGGCCGGGCGCGATCGCGTCCGGGGGCCGCGCGACCGGCGGGGCGCTGCGGGTCCCGCGGGCGCGCGCGTCGCGATGGCCACGCCCGCGGCGACGCACACCACCACGATCGCCCCGAGCTGGATCGGCGACAGCGACTCCCGCAGCACGATCACGCCGAGGATCGCCGCGACGACCGGGCTGAGGCTCGTGAGCACGGCGAACAGGCGCGGGGTGATGCGGCGGAGGATCACGGTGTCGAGCGAGTACGGCACGGCGGACGACAGCAGGCCGATCGCCACGAGGAGGCCGAGGATCCGCCCGTCGATCGCGGCGACGTCGAGCGTGATCAGCGCCCACGGCACCAGCACGACGAGGCTCACGATGCTGGCGACCGCGATCCCCTGGAAGCCCGGCAGCCGCTCGGCGACCCGGCGCGTGAAGACGATGTAGCCGGCCCAGGTGACCGCCGCGGTGGCGCCGCAGACGAGGCCGAACAGGTCGATCCGTCCCTCGAGTCCCGTGAGCACGACGACGCCCGCGGCCGCCACGAGCGCGCACGCCGCGTCGAGCAGCCGGCGCGAGGCGAGCAGCGCGATCGACAGCGGCCCGAGGAACTCGATGGTCGCGGCGATGCCGAGTCCCAGCCGGTCGACGGCCGCGTAGTACGAGAGGTTCATCAGCGAGAGCGCGAGGCCGAGCATCACGGCGGGGACGAGCTGGGCGCGCGTCATGCGGTGGATCCGCGGCCGCGCGACCGGCAGCACGAGCGCCGCCATCATCACCTGCCGCGCGGCGACCACCAGGACGGGGCCGACGACGGGGATCACGAGCCCGGCGAGAGACGACCCGTAGCTGACGCTCACGATCGTGCCGACCTGCAGGGCGGCGCCCGCGGCGGTGGTGCGGGCGCCGTGGGCGTCCGTCGCGCCGACGACCGCGCCCTCGACGCCGGCCGGGGTGGTGCCGGGGGCGGATCCCGGGTGCGCGCCCGCGGGGTCGGCGGGGTCCCCGGGGCTGGTCACCTCGCGAGCGTACCGACGCGGGGGAGCGGCGACCGGGTCGGTCGCGCGCGGCCGCGCGGCGGATCAGCTGGCGAGCTCGCCGAACGGCTCGGGCGGCGGCGGCGGCGGCGGCAGCTGGCCCGCGGCCCGGAGGACCGCCTCCTCCAGGGAGTCGGCGAGGTCCTCCCAGCGGTCGTCGCACGCGTCGCAGCCGCAGGGCGGGAACGCCTCGGCCATCCGCCGGCCGCTGTGCAGCAGCACGCCGGGGAACGGCGTCCACTCGAGCGTGAGGATCCGCCCGGTCCCGTCGTGCGGCGCGAGCCGGACGGAGCAAACGGCGTCGGGGTGCGGATCCGCGAGGGCCGGGTCCACGCCCTCCGTCGTCGTCACGTCGTGCGTCGCCGCGAGGTGCGCGGCGAGCGCATCAGCCACCGCGTGCAGCGGCGCGAACCGCTCGAGGTGCGAGGTCCGGGAGTACGCGTCCTCGGGCGGGCCCTCGGCGGCGTCCCAGCGCGATCCGTAGGGCACGCCGTCGTCGGCGATCGCGGGCGGCGCGTCGATGGCGGGGCGGACGTAGCGGGGCATGGCGCGGGCGGATCCGCCTAGCGCGGCAGCGCGTTCCCTTCCGCGTCGAGGTGGTCGCGCCAGCTGCGCTTCGGCTCCCAGCCGAGCAGGCGGCGCGCCTTCGCGGTCGAGATGCCCGAGGAGTCGACCCGCTCGATCGCCCGCAGCTCGATGGCGTCGCCGTAGTGGCGGCGCAGCTCGGCGGCGAAGTCGTGGCCGCCCGCGTTGTCGGCGGCCGCGATGTAGAACACCTCGTGGCCAGGCAGGTCGGAGGTGACCGACAGCACGATCGCGTCGGCCAGGTCGTCCGCGTCGATGTAGCTCCAGAGGTTCGCCGTCAGCACGGACGCGTCCCGCACCTGCTTGCCGAGGTTCGACGCGTAGTTGTCGTCGTTGTGCACGGTGCTCGGGCGGAGCGAGATCACGCGGATGTCGGAGCGGCGCACGGCCGCGTCCATCAGCTGCTCGCCGAAGGCCTTGGAGAGGGCGTACGGATCCTGCGGGCGGAGCGGGTGCTCCTCGTCGACGGGCGCGTAGTCGGGCAGGAACGGCCGCTCCGGGAAGAAGTTGCCGACGATGCTCTCGCTCGAGATGTTCACGAAGCGCGGCACGCCGAAGCGGACGGCGGCCTCGATCATGTTGAAGGTCGACATGAGGTTGGTCTGCAGCACGACGTGCGCGGGGTTGCCGGTGGGCTGCGGGATCGCGGCGACATGCACGACGGCGTCCATGCCGGCGACGAGCGCGAACGCGGATCCGGCGTCGGTGAGGTCGGCCATGACGTACCGGCCCGGCACCACGACGCCCGCGTCGAAGACGGGACGGACGAGGTCGACGCCCGTGACGTCGTGGCCGGCGGCGACGAGCGCCTCGACGGCGGCGCGGCCGACCTTGCCGCGGGATCCGGTGACGAGGACCTTCACGCGCCGACCCCCGCCTGGCCCTCGGGCGCCTTCATCACGACGGGCACGAACGGGTCGTCCTCCAGCCGCTCGGCGAACCAGGTCTCGTCGACGTAGCCCTCCGACCAGAGCTTCAGCGGAGTCGCGACCGTCGGCGTGAACAGCTCCCACCTGGTCCAGAGGCGCGCCTCCTCGGTCATCATCCGGCCGACCTCGCGGGTCCAGCGGACGACGACGTGGTCGGCGGGCAGCAGGCGCTCGAAGGCGGCCTGCGCCTCGGCCAGGCGGGCGGATCTCGTGCCGTCGCCCGAGACCTGCTCGGCGCTCAGCGCGAGCACCAGCGTCCAGGTCGTGCTCTGCAGCTCGGGGCCGCGGGGCGCGACGGCGGCGTCGGCTCCGGCTCCGGGCGATGCGGGGGTGGTGTCGTGGCTCATGCGGCGTCGCGCTCCTCGTGTCGATCGAGTCTGTCACGCGGCATCGCGCGCGTCCGGAGCGCGAGGTGCACGAGGACGCCGGCCACCAGCGCGCAGAACGCGGCGCCGAGCCCGCCGACCGTGATCCCGGACGCCGCCACCACGAACGTCGCGACCGCGGGCAGGTGCGCCCCCGGATCCCGCACCGCGGACGCGAGGCTCGACGCGAGCGACGGCGCGAGCGCGAGCCCGGCGGCGGCCGCCACGACGCCCGCCGGACCCGCGACGATCACGGCCGCGAGCGCCGCCGACGCCAGCCCGAGCGCGAGGTTGGTCCACCCGGCCGCGCTGGCGGCGCGCCACCGCTCGTCCGGATCCGGATGCGCGGAAGGTGCCGCGGAGAGCGCGGCCGACAGGGCGGCGAGGTTCACGGCGTGCCCGCCGAACGGCGCGCTCACGAGCGTGGCCGCCGCGGTCGTCGTCATCGCGGCCCGCCACGGCGTCTCGTAGCCGAAGCTCGCGAGCACCGCGACGCCCGGCAGGTTCTGCGACGCCATCGTCACGACGAAGAGCGGGATCCCGAGCGCGACCGCCGCCGCCACCGTGAAGACGGGCGCCGTCAGCTCGATCCGCGGCACGAGGTGCGCGAGGTCGAGCGACGCCCCGGGTGCGGGCCCCGCGACCGCGAGCGAGATCCCGACCACGACGAGCGCGGCGGCCAGCGCGGTCGGGGCCGCCCAGCGCGGGGCGAGACGGGCGGCGGCGAGCCAGGCGAGGATCACGGGCAGCACGACGAGCGGGGAGGCGACCGCCGCCGTCACGGTCGCGACGCAGAGGGGGAGGAGGACGCCCGCGAGCATCGCGGCGGCCACGCTCGCCGGGATCAGGCGCACGAGCCGGCCGAGCAGCGGCCAGAGCGCGGTGGCGAGCACGAGGATCCCGCAGACGAGGAACGCCCCCACCGCGGCGGCCCAGCCGCCCTCGACCGCGCCGGATCCGATGAGCAGCGCCGCCCCGGGCGTCGACCAGGAGAGCGTGATCGGACGGCGGAAGCGGTGCGCGAGGAGCACGGTGCCGAGCCCCTGCGTGACGCACAGCGCGAGCAGCCCGGACGCGGCCTGGGACGGCGACGCCCCCACAGCGGTGAGGCCGGTGAGCACGACGGCCGACGTGCCGGCGAACCCGACGACGGCGGTGGCGACCCCGGCTCCGCGGGCCTGCGCCCGGCCGCCGGGCACCTCGATGGCCGTCATGCGCGCTCCCGACCGGACGCCGGTCGTCCTGCCGCCCGATCCTAGGGTCGGCGCCGCGCCGGCCCGTCATCGCCCAGCGGATCTCCTCACCCGCGGAAATAGAAGGGGATGGTGATGTTCGGCCCTATTTCGGCTACCGTCGAAAGGTCCGCGCTCCACCGACCTCGACGAGGCCCGCCATCTCCCGCACCGCACGCACCTCCCGCCCCGCCGACCGGCGCCCGCGGTACGCGACCGCGCCGCGCCTCCGAGTGGCCGCGACGCTCGCCGCATCCGCCCTCCTGCTCGGCCTCGGCGTCCCGTCCGCGCAGGCCGCGGAGGAGTACCCCACCTGGTCCGAGGTGCAGGCCGCGCGGTCGAGCGAGCAGGCCACCGCCGACCAGGTCACGCGCATCACCTCCCTCATCTCCGGCCTCTCCGCCGAGGTCGAGGCCGCCACGGCCCTCGCCCTCCAGCGCGCCGACGAGCACGCCGCCGCGGTGGATGCGCTCGACGAGGCCACCGGCGAGCTCCAGGCCCTCGAGTCCAAGGCCGAGAGGGCGCAGGCCGACGCGGACGAGGCGAAGCGCCAGGTCGGCCAGCTCGTCGCCCAGCTCGCCCGCAGCGGCGGTGGCGGCGACGTCTCCCTCCGCCTCTTCACGAGCGGCGGCGAGGACGCGGACGCCCTCCTCGCCCGCATGGGCACGGCGACCAAGCTCGCCGACCGGCAGGACACCGCGTTCACCGCCGCCGTCACGTCGGCCCGCACGGCCGCGTCGCTCGGCAAGCAGGCGTCCGTCGCGAAGGAGGCGCTCGCCGTCCTCGCCGCCGACGCCGAGGCCAAGCTGCAGGAGGCGTCCGCGGCGCAGGCGCGCGCGGATCAGGCGCTCGCCGAGCAGGAGGCCCGCAGCTCGGAGCTCCAGGCGCAGCTCACCACGCTCCGCGACTCCCGCATCTCCGTCGAGGAGGGCTTCGCGATCGGCGAGCGGAAGCGCCAGGAGGAGGCCGCCGCCGAGGCCCGCCGCCAGGCCGACGCGCGTGCCGCGGCCGCAGCTGCCGCCGCCGCCGCGAACGCCGCCGCGCGTCCGCCGGCCAACGCACCCCGCCCGCCGTCGTCGGGCGGCCAGCCCTCGTCGTCCGGCTGGACGATGCCCATCCGCAGCTACGGGTCGTACCAGTCCTACGGCATGCGCCTGCACCCGATCCTCGGCTACTGGCGCCTGCACGCGGGCGACGACTTCGGCGCGGGCTGTGGCACGCCCATCTACGCGACGGCGGCCGGCACGGTGCAGTTCGCAGGCGGATCCAGCGGCTTCGGCAACGCGATCACCCTGAACCACGGCGGCGGCGTCACGAGCGTGTACGGCCACATGTACTCGTACGGCGTGATGGTCCGCACGGGCCAGACCGTGCAGGCGGGCCAGCAGATCGGCGCGGTCGGCAGCGCGGGTCTCAGCACCGGCTGCCACCTCCACTTCGAGATCCGTCAGGGCGGCGTCGCGACCTCGCCCATGCCCTTCCTCCGCAACCGCGGCGTCTGACCCGCCGGCCACGCGGGGCGCGTCGATGACCGGGGGGTGCGACGCATGACGGGGCGCATCCGGCGCGTCGCGCAGGCCGTGGCCCGACCGGCGATCTTCGCGCAGTACGTCGCCCTGCGCACGGGCCTCCGGGGCACGGTCTTCCCGCGTGACGCGGCGTCCGGCGTCGTGCCGGGCGAGGACCCGCACCGCGTGCTCGTCATCGGGGAGGCCACGGCCGTCGGCATGGGCGTCCTGTCGCACGAGCTCGGCATGGCCGGCCACTTCTCCCGGCAGCTCGCGCGTCGCACGGGCCGCGGCGTCGAGTGGGCCACGCGCCCGTTCTCGGACCTCACGATCCACACCGCCGCAGGCACAGTCCGCGACCGGCCGCTCCTCGCGGGCGTCGACGTCGTGCTCCTCATGGTGGGGGTCGGCGACAGCATCCGCCTCACGCCGCAGCGCACCTGGCGGAGGCTGCTGTGCGCGGCCATCGAGGACCTGACGCGGGGGCTGCCGGAGGGCGCGCGCGTGCTCATCCCCGAGGTGCCGCCGCTCAACACGAGCGTCGGGATCCCCTCGCCGTGGCGCGCGGTCGCCGCCCGTCACGCGCGGCTGCTCAACCGCGTGACGGCAGAGATCGTCGCGTCCCGCGCCTCGGTGGACGCCGTGCCGTTCCCGGGAGAGAGCGTCATGGCGCTGGGGGATCCGGACGCGGCCCAGGCGTCCCGCGTCTACGCGGAGTGGTCGCGCGCCGTCGTCCAGCGGATGCTCGAGCCGCCGCGCACCGCCGAGGCGTGACCTGCGCTTGAACGTTCCCTGTGCATTCCTCGGGTGCCGGATGCCGGGTGGGGCCCCGGCGTAGCGTCGAAGGCGTGCCCGCGCCGGTGTCCACATCGACGCCCGGGCTCTCGGATCGCACGACGATCCGACCCCACGCACCGAATCCGAACGAGGAGAAGCAATGCCCCGAGTAATCGAGACCGTCGACGTCAACGTCCCCGTCAGCACCGCCTACAACCAGTGGACCCAGTTCGAGTCGTT
The DNA here is from genome assembly GCF_051201715.1 of Clavibacter quasicaliforniensis. Taxonomy (NCBI): domain Bacteria; kingdom Bacillati; phylum Actinomycetota; class Actinomycetes; order Micrococcales; family Microbacteriaceae; genus Clavibacter; species Clavibacter quasicaliforniensis. Next base: position 623,397 of record NZ_CP139624.1, read on the forward strand.
CCCGAACTTCCTCAGCTACGTGGAGTCGATCACGCAGGTCACCGACACGCTCACCGAGTGGAAGGTCAAGATCGGCGGCATCGAGCGCACGTTCGAGGCCAACATCACCGAGCAGCACCCCGACGAGCGCGTCGCCTGGAACTCCACGGGCGGCGATGAGGACCACGCCGGCGTCGTCACGTTCCACAAGCTCAGCGACACCGAGACCCGCGTCACCGTCCAGCTGGACTGGGAGGCGAAGGGCCTCGTCGAGAAGGTCGGCGCGGCGATCGGCGTGGACGACCACGTCATCAAGGCCGACCTCAAGAACTTCAAGGAGTTCATCGAGAAGCGCGGCGCCGAGGACGGCGCCTGGCGCGGGGACGTCCAGGCCTGATCATGGACACCTCCGAGATCGTCTGGAACCAGGAGGCGCGCGACAAGATCCTCACGGACAGCGACCGCGTGCTCCAGGAGGCCGTGCTCACCGCGGCGAAGGAGCTCGAGGGCGAGGACTGGGAGACCGTGTACCAGCGCCTCTTCGAGCAGCTCAAGGGCCGGTTCATCGACTTCGAGCCGGGGCCGGACCTCCGCAAGTACGCCGAGGCCGTCTCCCGCGGGGAGATCCAGGGCTGACGCCAGCGTCACCAGCACGACCGGGAGGGCCCGGCATCCGCGAGGGTGCCGGGCCCTCCCGGTCGTGGTTCCCCCACCTGCTGGATACGCTGGATCCGCGCCGCGGGGCGCAGCGATCCAGGGGAGACGCGATGAGCGACGCGCACGACGACCGCCGGCCGGACGCGGGCGACGGGCAGGCGAGGGCAGGGGCCGACGCGGAGGCGCAGCCGGCGTATGCGGCCGGGCCGTACGCGCCCCAGCCCTATTCACCCGCCTCCTACCCCGGCAGCCCGTACTCCGGGAGCCCGTACTCCGGCGGCCCGTACCCCGGCGGGTATGGGGGTGCCGTGCCGCCGCCCGGCTACGGCATGGTCCTGCTGCCGCACGCGCAGCGCCCGCTGCCCCCGCACATCGATACCGCCTGGCGCCTCGCGGGCGTCGGTCGCCGGGCGGCCGGCCGGATCCTCGACCAGGTCGTCTTCGGGCTCGTCGGCGGGCTCTCGGCTGGGGCCTTCATCGTCCCGCTGCAGGGCATGGCGCGGCAGCGGATCGACGACCTGCAGCTGTTCGGCGAGGCCGCCGACGACATGATGGACTCCTACTTCGGCGGCGCCATGCTCGGCTTCCTCATCAGCATGGTCGCGTACCTGCTCATCGCCACGTGGTGGCTCGGCTGGAAGGGCACGACGCCCGGCAAGGCGATGGTCGGGATCCGCGTCCAGCGCTTCTCCGAGCCCGGCACGCTCGGCTTCGGCCGGGCCCTCCTCCGCGGCGTGGTGCAGAACGGGTTCGTCCTCGGCTGGCTGTTCACGGTCTGGCTGCCGTACGCGTCCGTCGGCTGGGACTCGCGGCACCTGCTGCGGGGCTGGCACGACCTCGCCGCGGACGACGTGGTGCTCGCTCGCCGCACGGAGGCGCTCCCCTCGTACTGACGCGGAGCGGACGGACGCGCCCGGGGCGCCTCGAGCCTGACGAGGGCCTGGGAGAAGGATCGGCCGCGGAATGCGACCCCCGGTGGATCGGGTTGCCCCAGCGCGGTCCGCACGGGCCGCTGGCCCCGCCGCCCTCCCCGACGTGATCCGTCGCGGTGCGCGCCGGCCACCCGCGAGACGAAGGATCCACCACGTGAAGCTGTTCTCCCCCGTCGCCCTCGGCGCCCTCGAGCTCCCCAACCGCGTCGCCATGGCGCCCCTGACCCGCATGCGCTCCGACGAGCACGGCGTGCCCGGCGACATCGTCGTCGAGTACTACCGCCAGCGCGCGTCCACCGGCCTCATCGTCTCCGAGGGCGTGTTCACGAGCGAGCGCAGCAAGGCGTACCCGGGCCAGCCCGGCATCGTCACGGACGAGCAGATCGCCGGCTGGCGTCGGGTCACCGACGCGGTGCACGAGGCCGGCGGCCGCATCGTCATGCAGCTCATGCACGGCGGCCGCGTCTCGCACGAGGAGATCACGGGCGGCCTGCCGCTGCTCGCGCCGAGCGCCATCGCGATCCAGGGCGAGGTGCACACGCCCACCGGCAAGGCGCCGTACCCCGTGCCGAGCGAGCCGGAGACCGACGAGGTCCCGCTCATCGTCGACGAGCTGACGGTCGCCGCGCGCAACGCGGTCGACGCCGGGTTCGACGGAGTCGAGATCCACTCCGCCAACGGCTACCTGCTGCACGAGTTCCTCTCGCCCGTCTCCAACGTGCGCACGGATTCGTACGGCGGATCGCCCGAGAACCGCGCGAAGCTCGGCATCGACGTGGCCCACGCGGTCTCCCGCGAGATCGGCGCCGAGCGCGTCGGCATCCGCATCTCGCCGTCGCACAACATCCAGGACGTGCTCGAGGAGGACGCCGACGAGACGCGCGCCACCTACGAGGCGCTGCTGTCCGGCATCGCGCCGCTCGGCCTCGCCTACGTGAGCATCCTGCACGCGGAGCCCGCGGGCGAGCTCGTGCAGGGCCTGCGCAAGACGTTCGGCGGCCCGCTCATGATCAACAGCGGCTTCGGCGTGCAGACCGAGCGCGACGAGGCGATCCAGCTTGTCGAGGAGGGCACGGCCGACGTCGTGGCCGTCGGCCGCATGGTCATCGCCAACCCCGACCTCGTCGAGCGCTGGGAGCAGGGGCTCGAGACGAACGAGCCGAACCCGGCCACGTTCTACGGCCCCGGCGCCGAGGGCTACACGGACTACCCGGCGCTCGCGAGCTGATCCGCATCGCCTGACCGGCTGCGGCCGGCATCGCCCGAGGCCGGGCTCACTCCGAGGGAGCGAGCCCGGCCTCGTGCACGAGCACGGCGACCTGCACGCGGCCCTCGAGGCCGAGCTTGTCGAGCACGTGCCCCACGTGGGTCTTCACGGTCGCGACGCCGAGGAACAGGTCGGCGGCGATGCGCGCGTTCGACCAGCCGCGCGCGATGGCGAGCGCCACCTCCTGCTCGCGCTCCGTGAGCGTCTCGAAGCGCTCCCGCTCGGCCGTGCGGTCCGCGCGGTCGCGCTGCGCGGCGACGCCGATCACGGTGTCGAGCACGGACGGCGAGAGGATCGAGCGGCCCGCAGCCACCTGCCGCACCGCCTGGACGAGCTCCACCGGCGGCGTGTCCTTGAGCAGGAAGCCGCGCGCACCCGCCCGGAGCGCCCCGAGCACGAGCTCGTCGGCGTCGAAGGTCGTGAGGACGATGACCGGCAGGTCGGGGCGGCGGGCGACCTCGCGGGCGGTCGCGGTGATCCCGTCGCAGACCGGCATGCGGATGTCCATCAGCACGACGTCGGGCGCGGTGCGCGCGATCACGGCTCCGGCCGCGAGCCCGTCGGCCGCCTCGCCCACCACCTCGAGCCCGTGCCCGCCGCCCAGCAGCATCGCGAGGCCCGCGCGGACGAGCGCGTCGTCGTCGACGATCACGACGCGGATCGGCGGGCCGCCCGCGGGCACGACGCCCGGCAGATCCGTGCCCGCCGCCCGCGGGTCCGGGGCGCTCACGCCGTCCACGGGAGCACCACCTCGACGACGTGCTGGCCGTCGCGTCGGGAGACGTCGAGCGTGCCGTCCACGGCGTGGGCGCGCTCGGCGATCCCGGCGAGGCCGTGCCCGCCGGGCGGGACGGGGGCCTCGGGGGCGGGGTTCTGCACGACGATGCGCAAGCGTCCGCCGGCCCGCCCTCCGAGCGACACCTCGACCGGCGCGCCCGGCGCATGCCGCCGCGCGTTCGTCAGGCACTCCTGGATGGTGCGGTAGGCATGCCGGGAGGTGGTCGCGGACAGCAGAGGCAGGTCGTCCCGGGTGCCGGGGTCGACGTCCGCGTGCACCTCGACGCCGAGGGCGCGGGCCTCGTCGAGGAGCGCCGCGAGGTCGGCGAGCGTCGGCTGCGGGGGCACCGTGGCGGGCGCTCCCGACGGATCGCGCAGCACCCCCAGCACGCCGCGCAGCTCGGTGAGCGCGGTGCGGGCGTTGTCGCGCACGACGCCCGCGGTGGCCCGGACCTCGGCCGCGTCGAGGTCGTCGCGGTACTCCAGCGCCCCCGCGTGCAGGGCGACCAGTGAGAGCCGGTGGGCGAGCACGTCGTGCATCTCCCGGGCGATCCGGGTGCGCTCGTGATCCGCCGCCTGCGCGGATCGGAGGACCTGCTCCTCCTCCGCGAGCCGGGCGCGCTCCCGGAGCGACGCCAGCAGCTCGCGGCGGCCGCCGAGGTAGAGCCCGAGGAGGATGAGGAGACCGAGCACCACGAGGATCAGCGCGGCCGTGAGCGGCAGCTCCTCCGGCGTCACCGGCAGGTAGGAGAGGCCGGCGAGCTCCCACGTGCCGACGGCCGCGATCCAGACGGCGGCGGCGATGGCGATCTCCTTCGGCCGGCGGCGGATCGCGAGCGACACGATGGCGACGGCCGAGGCGAGGAGCCCGAGGCTCGACACGGCCGCGACGATCCCGAGCGCGACGGCGACCGCGAGGGGCGCCCGGCGACGCAGCGGCAGGATCGCGATGCCGAGCAGCCCGGCGGCCGCGTCGAGCAGGAGGAGCAGCTCGATCCGGATCCCGGTGGCACCTGCCTCGTCCACGAGCGTCAGCATGGCGCCGAACGAGAGCGTGCCGACCACGAGCGACAGCAGCACCAGCGCCGCCTCCCGTCCGATGGCGCGGGCACGGCGGGCGGGCCCGATGCGGGGGACGAGCGTGGAGGAGGGCATGCCCCGACCCTACGGAGCGCGGTGCGCCCGCCGGATCGACCGGAAGGGGGAGATGGGGGCCGGTCAGCGCGTGGTGCGGGCCGCGCGACGCTCGGCGCGGGAGGTGCGCCAGCGGCGCCACGCGTCCCAGAAGCGGTGCAGCTGGCGCTTGAGGAAGACGTTCACGCGGTGGGCCGCGGGGAACTCGGTGCCGAGCGCGGCGATCCCGAGGAAGACGATGAGCCAGCCGGGTCCGGGCAGCGGGATGAGCACGATGCCGACGAGGACGATGGCGACGCCGAGGAGACCCACGAGGATCCGGTAGAGCCAGCGGGCCTTGGGGTGCAGCTCGATCCAGGCCCGGCATCGGCGCAGGAACCGACGGAGCGGATGCGCGTGGCTGGAGCCCGCCTCGTACTCGCGGGTCAGTGTGTCGGACATGGGTTCACGCTACGGGCGGGGCCTGGGAAGCGTCTCCCTCATCCGGGGAATCCGCAGGATGGCGTGACGACCAGGGGCCGGGCGCCGTCGTCAGCTGCGGAGCGTCAGCGCGCGGCCGGCGCCGTGATCCGCCGGGCCGCCTCGACGACGGCCGCCCGGTCCGCGGCGCGCGCCCGGGGCGAGTCCGCGTGCATCGCCGGGTAGGGCGACTGCACCCACGCCTGCGCGAGCGCGAACAGCATCGTGAGGAGGCGCTGCGGATCCCACGACGGGTCGATGTGCCCCTCCTCCTGCCCGCGGCGGACCGCCTGCACCTTGGCCGACGGCGACGTCGCGCTGTGCGGCACGTCGAGCTCCAGCCCGTCGAGCCGCGCCCACGCGAGCATGCGGCGGTGCTGCGGGTGCTCGTAGGCGTGGTCGAAGAGCTGGCCGACGAAGCCGGGGAGGTCGGCGGGATCCAGCGTCACGGCGGAGAAGAACTCGACGCCGTTGAGCTTCAGCACCGCGTGGAACAGCGACTCCTTGTCGGTGAAGTGCGCGTACAGCCGCTCCTTGCTCGCGCGTCCCGAGCGGGCGATGCGGTCGACGCGCGCGCCCGCCAGCCCGTGGGCGGCGAACTCCTCGCGCGCGGCCAGGAGGATGCGGTGCCGGACGTCGTCCTGCTTCTCGTCGGTCGGTCGCGCGGACCCCGTCGTCTCTGCCATGTGAACAGCGTATGTCAAACGAACCGGTTCGTTTGACTCCGTCCACGACGTCGCCCTAGATTGGACCGTCCTCGCCCGCCCGGGCGCCGCACGACCATCCAGGAGCACCAGATCTCGCACGCACGCACCCCTGAGAACGCACCGCCGTCCACGTCCTCCGCCTCGCTCGCCGGCCCCGCCGCGCCCGCCGGCCCCGCCGCTCCGGCCGCGCCGTCCGCCCGCAGCAAGTGGATCCTCCTCGCCGTCGTCGCCCTCGCCCAGCTGATGGTCGTGCTCGACGGCACCATCGTGAACATCGCCCTGCCCGCCGCCCAGCGCGACCTCGGCATGACCGACGCCGACCGCACCTGGGTCGTCACCGTCTACGCGCTCGCGTTCGGCTCGCTCCTCCTGCTCGGCGGCCGCATCGCCGACTACTGGGGCCGCAAGCGATCCTTCCTCCTCGGCATGGTCGGCTTCGCGGCGGCCAGCGCGATCGGCGGGTTCGCCGTCTCGAGCGAGATGCTCCTCATCGCGCGCGGCCTGCAGGGCGTCTTCGCGGCGCTCCTCGCGCCCGCCGCGCTCGCGCTGCTGTCGGTGACGTTCCCGTCCGGCCCCGACCGCGTCAAGGCGTTCGCGGTCTACGGCACGATCGCCGGATCCGGCGCGGCCGTCGGCCTGCTGCTCGGCGGCGTGCTCACCGAGTACCTCAGCTGGCACTGGTGCCTGCTCGTCAACGTGCCCATCGCGATCGTCGCGATCGTCGCCGGCATCCCGCTCGTGAAGGAGAGCCGCGCCGACGGCGACCGCAGCTACGACGTGCCCGGCGCGCTCCTGGTCACCCTCGGCCTCGCATCCATCGTCTACGGCTTCTCCCGCGCGGAGAACGGCTGGGGCGAGCCCGACACCATCGGCTTCCTCGCGCTCGGCGTCGGGATCATGGTCGCCTTCGTGTGGTGGGAGTCGCGGGCGCGGAACCCGCTGCTGCCGCTCCGCGTGGTGGCCGACCGCACCCGCGGCGGCGCGTACCTCACCTCGGTGATGGTGGGCGCGGCGCTCCTCGGCGGGCTGCTCTACCTCACGCTGCACTTCCAGATCGTGCTCGGCATGTCGCCGCTGATCTCCGGCCTCGCGTCGCTGCCGATGGCCGCGACCATCATGCTCACGGCGCCTCAGGTCGCGCGGCTCCTGCCGCGGGTCGGCCCGCGCGTCCTCATGACGATCGGCCCGCTCCTCGCGGCCGCGGGGCTGCTGTGGTTCAGCCGCATCACCGTCGACGGCGCGTACGTCGTGCAGGTGCTGCCCGGCCAGATCCTCCTCGGCATCGGGCTCGCGTTCGTGTTCGTGCCCATGCAGAACGTCGCGCTCTCCGGCATCGAGCCGCGCGACGCGGGCGTCGCGGGCGCGGCGCTCACGGGCACGCAGCAGATCGGCGGATCCATCGGCACGGCCGTCTTCACCGCCCTGTTCGCCTCGGCGGTCACCGCGTCGGTCACCGACGGCGTCGCGAACCCGCTGCAGCAGCAGGTCGACGGGTACCACGTGGTGTTCCTCGCGGCGGCGATCGGCGTGGCGCTCGCGTCGCCCATCGCCTTCTCGATGGTGCGCGTTCCGCTCTCGCGCTTCCGCGAGGGCGCGTCGACCGAGGCCATCAGCATGCACTGATCCCGTCCCGGATCACGACGACGCCCCTCCCGCACGGACCCTCATGGTCGGGCAGGAGGGGCGCCGTCGTGCGTGCGCCGGGTCAGGCGGCCGGTGCCCAGCCGAGCGCCGGGCCGAGGCGCTCGGCGATGTCGGTGAGGATCTGCTCGAGGTCGGCCTCCCCGAAGGTGAAGGGCAGCGCGAACGCGACCTCGTCGACCGCCTGGAACGCGGGGTCGGCGTGCAGGGTCGCGGCGATCTCCTCGGACGTGCCCACGAGGTCCGCCGCGAAGAGCATCTTCCGCGGGCCCATCGGCACGCCCACGCGGTGCGCGCGGGAGGCGGCGTACGCCTCGTAGCGGGCGACCTGCTCGGGCGTCGCGCGGTCGGTGGGGATCACGACGAGGCCCTGCGAGACGCGTGCCGCGGCGCCTACCGGATGGGCCGCGCGGTAGGCGTCGATCTGCGCGCGCTGGTTCGCGCCGAAGTCGTTCCCCAGCTCGCCCTGGATCACGCTGGAGGTGAGCAGGTGGAAGCAGTTCTCGCCCGCCCACACCGCGGAGCGCGTGCTCGCGGCCCCGTACCAGATCCGCTCGGCGAGCCCGGCGGCGTGCGGCTGCACGGTGGACGCGTACTCCTCCTGGCCCTCGCGCGCGGCGGCGTGGCTGACCGTGTCGCCGCGTACGAGGTCGCGGAAGCGGAGGAGGCGGTCGTAGCCGAGGTCCTCGAGCTCGGCGGTCGCCGGGTAGATCGCGTCGCGGTAGGTCTCGAACCGCATGGGCGTGCCCACCGAGAAGCCCGGCTGCACGCGGCCGCCGGTGAGGAGGTCCACCGTCGCGAGGTCCTCGGCGAGGCGGAACGGGTTCTCCGCGCCGATGGGCGTGACGGCCGTGCCGAGCTGGATGCGGCTCGTGCGCTGGGAGGCGGCGGCCATCACGGCGACGGGGGAGGAGATCCCGTGCTGGAGGTGGCGGTGCCGGAGCCACGCGCTGTCGAAGCCGAGCTGCTCGCCGCGCTCGATGACGCGGAGCGTGGTCTCGTGACCGGCCGCGGGATCCGCCGGATCGAAGGTGCCGATGGTGAGGAAGCCGAGGCGGGAGAGCGGGGTACCGGATGCGGGCATGGATCGAGGGTAGGCGGCCCGCGATGCGGGTGGCGAGCGGAGTCCGCAGCCGGCGGTCGTCGTGTCGTCGGCGCGCGGCGGGGGATCAGGTGGTCGCGGGCGACCAGCCGAGCGCCGGGCCGAGGCGCTCGGCGACGTCGGTGAGGATCCGCGCGAGGTCGCCCGCGGGCAGCCCGGCCGGGAGCGCGATCGCGAGCTCGTCGGCGGCCTGCACGGCGGGATCCGCGAGGAGCGCGGCGGCGATGTCGTCGGACGGGCCCACGAGGTCGGGCGCGCGGACCATGCTCGACGCGGCCCGCGGATCCTCCGACTGGTCGGCCCGCTCGGCCCGCTCCGCGCGCGCCGCGGCGTCGGCCGCGTACCTGGCGCGCTGCTCGGCCGTGGCGCCGTCGGTGGGCACGACGACGAGCGCCAGCGTGACGTGCGCGGCGGCCGGGTCGGGGTGCGCGGCGCGGTAGGCGTCGATGAGGTCCCGCTGGTCGGCCGCGAAGCCGCCGCCGCGGGATCCGCGCTCGGTCACGTCGGACGCGAGCAGGCGGAATCCGTGCTCACCCGCCCAGGCCGCCGTGCGGAGCGTCGCCGCGCCGTAGCCCAGGCGGTCGGCGAGCCCGGGCGACGCCGGCTGCACGGTGGGGGTGAGGGCCTCGTCGTCGTCCGGATCCGCATCGCGCTCCTCCGCTCCCGGCACCCGGCCGCCGCGCAGCAGCTCGCGGAAGCGCAGCAGCCGTTCGCGGCCCGGCTCCTCGAGCTCGGCGGTGAGCGGGTGCACCGCCCGGTCGACGGCCGCGACGCGCTTCGGGCTGCCGACCGAGAGGCCGGGGCGGAGGCGTCCGCCGGAGAGGAGGTCGACGGTCGCGAGGTCCTCGGCGAGGCGGAGCGGGTTCTCCGCGCGGACGGGGATCGACGCCGTGCCGAGCCCGATGCGGCGCGTGCGCTGCGACGCCGCAGCGAGCATCGCGACGGGGGAGGAGATCGCGTTCCTCAGGTGGTCGGGCCGGAGCCAGGCGGTGTCGAGGCCGAGCGCGTCGCCGAGCTCGACGAGCCGGAGCGCGTCCTCGAGGCCGGTCGCGGGGTCGGCCGGGTCGAACGGGCCGGTGGTGAGGAAGCCGAGGCGCGTCAGCGGGGATCCGGGTGCGGGCATGGCACGAGGGTAGGCGGTGCGGATCCGGGCCGGCTCAGGGGATGAGGACGATCGACCCCGTCGTGCGACGCGCTTCGAGGTCCTCGTGGGCGCGGGCGGCGTCGGCGAGCGGGTAGGTCGCGCCGACGCGCACGTCGAGGGATCCGTCGAGCATGGCCGCGAACAGCTCGCCGGCCCGCCACCGCCGCTCCTCCGCGTCGAGCAGGAAGTGGGCGAGCGTGGGGCGCGTGACGGACAGGGATCCGCCGGAGTTGAGCCGCTGCAGGTCGAACGGCGGCACCTGCCCGCTCGCGCCGCCGAAGAGCACGAGCGTCCCGCGGATGCGCAGGGACGCGAGCGACCCGTCGAACGTGTCGCGGCCGACGCCGTCGTAGACGACGTCGACGCCGCGTCCGTCGGTGAGCTCGCGGACGCGCATCGGCACGTCGTCGTAGCCGAGCACGTGCGTCGCGCCGGCCGTGCGCGAGAGGGCGGCCTTCTCCTCGGTCGAGACCGTGGTGATCACCTCGACGCCGCGATCCACGAGCAGCTGCGTGAGCAGGAGCCCCACGCCGCCGGCGCCCGCGTGCACGAGCGCGTGATCCCCGGGGCCGGCCGGGTACGAGCTCGTCGCGAGGTAGTGGGCGGTGAGGCCCTGGAGCGGGAGCGCGGCGGCGACCTCCATGTCGACGCCGTCCGGCACGGGCAGCAGCGTCTCCGCGCGGACGAGCGCGTGCTCGGCGTAGGTGCCGGTCGCCTCGGCGGTCGCGACGCGGTCGCCCACGTGCACGCCGCTCACGCCGTCGCCGAGCGCCTCGATGACGCCCGCCGCCTCGGATCCCGGCACGTACGGGTGCGCCATCGGGTAGACGCCGCTGCGGCGGTAGGTGTCGATGAAGTTGACGCCCGCGGCGTGCACGCGGATCCGCACCTCGCCCGGCCCTGGATCCGGCACCGGCCCGTCCGTCATGGTCATGACCTCGGGGCCGCCAGGCCCCGCCACCTCGATGCGCGCGCTCATGGGTCCAGCCTGCCCGGAATGCCGCCGCGTCACACGCGGTTGCGCTCCCATAGGCTCGAAGTCGAGCAGGTGCGCGCGGCCCGGCCCCGCACCGATCACGATCACGACGAAGGTGGAACCCATGGCAGGTCGCGTCTACGACGACATCACCCAGCTGGTCGGCGGCACGCCGCTCGTCCGGCTCAACCGTCTCACCGAAGGGCTCGACGCGACCGTGCTCGTGAAGCTCGAGTCGCACAACCCCGCGTCCAGCGTGAAGGATCGCATCGGCGTCGCCATCATCGACGCGGCCGAGGCGGCCGGAGCGCTGAAGCCCGGCGGCACGATCGTCGAGGGCACGAGCGGCAACACGGGCATCGCGCTCGCGATGGTCGGCGCGGCACGGGGGTACAAGGTCGTCCTCACGATGCCCGAGACCATGAGCGTCGAGCGCCGGCTGGTGCTGCGCGCGTACGGCGCCGAGATCGTGCTGACCCCCGGCCCCGAGGGCATGCGCGGCGCGGTCGACCGGGCCAAGCAGATCGTGGACGAGACCCCGAACGCCATCTGGGCGAAGCAGTTCGCGAACGCGGCCAACCCGCAGAAGCACCGCGAGACCACGGCCGAGGAGGTCTGGGCGGACACCGACGGCGGCGTCGACGTGTTCATCGCGGGCGTCGGCACGGGCGGCACCATCACGGGCGTCGGCCAGGTCCTCAAGGAGCGGAAGCCCGGCGTGCAGATCGTCGCGGTCGAGCCGCTCGACTCGCCGATCCTCAACGGCGGGAAGCCCGGGCCGCACAAGATCCAGGGCATCGGCGCGAACTTCGTGCCCGAGATCCTCGACACGGAGATCTACGACGAGGTCGTCGACGTCTCCCTCGAGGACTCGATCCGCGTCTCGCGCGCGCTCGCGACCGACGAGGGCATCCTCTGCGGCATCTCGTCGGGATCCATCGTGTGGGCCGCGCTCGAGATCGCGAAGCGGCCGGAGAGCAAGGGCAAGACCATCGTGGCGATCGTGTGCGACTACGGCGAGCGGTACCTCTCGACCGTGCTGTTCGACGACCTGCGCGACTAGGCGTGGGGATCGTCGCCCGGGTCGTCGAGGACCTCCGCACCGCGCGTGCCCACGATCCGGCGGCGCGCGGGTACCTGGAGATGGTGCTCGGCTACCCGGGCCTGCACGCCGTGTGGCTGCACCGGGTGTCGCACGCGCTGTGGCGGCGCCGTCTCCGCTTGGCGGCGCGGCTGCTCGCGCAGGCGGGGCGGGCGCTGACCGGTGTGGAGATCCACCCGGGCGCGCGCATCGGCCGGCGGCTGTTCATCGACCACGGCATGGGCGTCGTCATCGGCGCGACGGCCGAGGTCGGCGACGACGTGCTGATGTACCACGGCGTCACGCTCGGCGGGAAGAGCCTCGTGCACGGCAAGCGGCACCCGACGGTGGGCGACGGCGTCACCATCGGAGCCGGCGCGAAGCTGCTCGGGCCCATCACGGTCGGCGCGGGCAGCGTCATCGGCGCGAACGCGGTGGTCGTGAAGGACGCGCCCGCGGGATCCGTGCTCACGGGCATCCCCGCGGTCGAGACCGGGAAGCGGGCCGGGCGCGCGCCGGACGCGCACGTGGATCCCGCCTTCTTCGTGGATCCCGGGATCTACATCTGATGCCGACCGCACCCGAGGGCGCCGAGCCGGCACCGACCGTCGAGCACAGCACGCACGGCGTCGGGCCCTGGCCGGGTGGCGCCGATGCGTGGCCCGACGAGCCGCACCTGGATCCCGAGCTGCTGGAGCGCGGCGACACCCGCAACGTCATCGACCGCTACCGGTACTGGCGCATGGAGGCGATCGTCGCCGACCTCGACCAGCACCGGCACCCGTTCCACGTGGCCATCGAGAACTGGCAGCACGACATGAACATCGGCTCGATCGTGCGGAGCGCCAACGCGTTCGCCGCCGACACGGTGCACATCGTCGGTCGGCGTCGCTGGAACAAGCGCGGCGCGATGGTCACCGACCGGTACCAGCACGTCGTGCACCACGCGACCATCGCCGACCTCGTGGAGTGGGCGCGAGGCGAGGGCCTGCCGATCATCGCGATCGACAACGTCGACGGATCCGTGCTGCTCGAGACCACCCGCCTCCCGGAGCGCTGCGTGCTCGTCTTCGGGCAGGAGGGCCCGGGCCTCAGCGTGGAGGCGGTGGCAGCGGCCGACATGACCGTCGCGATCTCGCAGTTCGGATCCACCCGCTCCATCAACGCGTCGGCGGCCGCCGCGGTCGTGATGCACGCGTGGGTGATGCAGCACGTGTCGTTCGGCTGACGGGCGACGCCTCGGCTGGCAGGATGTCCCGGTGATGGACGACCGCGACCGCCGCCGACCCGATGTGACGACCGTCGAGGTGGTGGGCGGGCAGCCGCCGCTCACCGTCGTGCTGCAGGAGCACGACCCCGGCTGGGCGGAGGCGTACCTCGTGCACCGGCGGCGGATCCTCGAGGCCGTGGGCGACGCGGCGCTCGCCGTCGAGCACATCGGATCCACGTCCGTGCCGGGTCTCGCCGCGAAGCCGATCGTCGACGTGGTGCTCGTGGTGGCCGACATCACGGCCGAGGAGGACCACGTCGAGCGTCTCGTCGCCGCGGGCTACGAGCTGCGCGTCCGGGAGCCCGGGCACCGCCTGGTTCGCACGCCGGCGCGGGACGTCCACGTGCACGTCTACGAGCACGGTGATCTCGCCGTGGAGGCGTACCTGCTGTTCCGTGACCGGCTGCGCTCCGCCGAGGCCGACCGCGAGCTCTACGAGCGCACGAAGCGGGAGCTCATGACCCGGCGGTGGGAGTCGATGGACGCCTACGCGGACGCGAAGACCGAGGTGATCCAGGGGATCCTGTCCCGGGCGCGGGCGGCGCGCTAGCGGAAGGGCCAGTCGTCGACCGTGTGCGGCACCGCGATGACCTGCACGGGATCGGCGTAGACGATGCGCCCCGGCGTCCGGGTGCGCAGCTCCTGCCACGGCACGTCGTGCCGGTCGAGCAGGGTGAGGTAGTCGGCCGTGAAGGACAGGAGGTCGACGGCGTCGGCGAGGAACCAGGCGCGGGCGCCGGGGTTCCGCACGCGGTCGTAGCAGTCGGGGTCGACGGAGCGCGGATCCGCGTAGGCCCCGGCGGCCCGCGCGTTGGCGGCGTCCATCCACTCGCCCTCCTCTGCGGAGAGCATGCCGCTCAGGCGCAGCCCGTTCGCCAGCGCGAAGACGCCGGGGAAGGTGCCGCGGCGGTTGGGCGCGGCGCTCTGGAAGCGGACGTAGTCGGGCACGCGGCGATGCTAGGGACGGCTGCTGCGGATCCCACCTCTCGGGGGCGAAGTGGATAGGGGGCCGCGCTGGGTGGACATCCGGGCGCGCTCCGCGGAGATCCGGCGGGCGCGCGCGGATGGGAGGCTGGGGGCGCCGCGGGGTGCCGCCCGCGCGAGACGGGAGACCCATGACCGCCGTGACCCTGATCCGCTCCGCCGCCCTCGCGGACGCCGCCGAGTACGCCTACGCCGCGACCGCACCCGCCGAGGCGCGGCTGATCTTCCTCGCGGGATCCTGCCCGCTCGACGCGGACGGCGCGACGGTCGGCGTCGGCGACCACGCCGCGCAGGCCGCGCGGTGCGTCGAGAACATGCGCGTCGCGCTGGAGGCCGCGGGCGCCACGCTCGCCGACCTCGTGAGCACGCGCGTGCTCGTCGTGTCGAGCCGGCAGGCCGACCTCGTGACCGCGTGGGAGGTCGTCCGCGACGCGCTCGCGCCGCACGATCCGCCCAGCACGCTGCTCGGCGTCACCGTGCTCGGCTACGACGACCAGCTCGTGGAGATCGAGGCCGTCGCGGCCGTCGTCGACTGACCGCGGGTCGGGCCGGGGTCAGAGCGCGGACGCGCGCCAGGCGTCCACCGCGGCCAGCAGCTCCGCCCGGCGGTCGTCGGGGAGGAAGGACGCCTCGAAGGAGTTGCGGGCGAGGCGCGCCAGCGCGTCGTCGTCGAACGTGTGCGCCACGCGCAGCTGGCGGAGGTTCTCGCCCAGGTAGCCGCCGAAGTACGCGGGATCGTCGCTGTTGACCGTCGCGATCACGCCGCGCGCGAGGAGCTCGGGCAGCGCGTGCTCGTCGAGCGACTCGTTGACGCCGAGGCGCACGTTCGAGAGCGGGCAGACGGTCAGCGGGATCCGCTCGGCGACGAGCCGGTCGACGAGCGCGGGATCCTCGAGGCAGCGCACCCCGTGGTCCACCCGCTCCACGCGCAGCAGGTCGAGCGCCTCGTGGATGTAGGCGGGCGGACCCTCCTCGCCCGCGTGGGCGACCGCGTGCAGTCCGAGCTCGCGGGCGCGCGCGAAGACGTCGGCGAACAGGGACGGCGGGTAGCCGACCTCGGCCGAGTCGAGTCCGACGGCGAGCAGCTCGTGGGCGCGGCCGGCGACGGACTCGAGGGTCGCCATCGCCTCGTCCACCGGCCGGTCGCGGAGGAAGCTGAGGATCAGGCCGCCCGAGATGCCGTGGCGCACGCGCGCGTCGCGGAGGGCGTCGAGCAGGCCGTCGACCACGTCGTCGACGGGGACGCCGCGCGTCGTGTGCGCCTGCGGGTCGAACGACATCTCCACATGCCGGATCCCGTCGGCCGCGGCCCGCTCCAAGTACGCGGCGGCGAGGTCGTGGAAGTCGCGGCGCGTGCGGAGGACGGCGGTGCACGCGTAGTAGAGGTCGAGGAACGACTGCAGGTCGGTGAACGCGTAGCGCGAGCGGAGGTCCTCGATGCCCTGGTACGGCAGCTCGACGCCGTTGCGCTCGGCCAGCTCGAAGACCATCTCCGGTTCGAGGGTGCCCTCCACGTGCAGGTGCAGCTCGGCGGTGGGCGGGAGCGTGGAGATCATCCGTCCACGGTAACGGGCGGGGCGGGGTGACCGCCGGGTCGGCCGCTGGACGGGCGGCCGCTCGTAGGCTCGGGGGATGGGGACGTTCGAGGTCACGGTGCTCGGGGAGCGGTGGCGCATCGCCGAGCGCGAGCCCAGGGGTGCGACCCCGTCCTACGACCTCGACTGGCTGGACGGGCCGGCGGACGGCACGTACGGGTTCACGGTCGGCGGAGCGCCGCGCACGCCCGAGCAGCTGATGGCTGAGGTGACCGCGTTCGTGGAGGGCTTCTCCGAGCCGGGCGGGATCGGCGAGGACTTCCCGGGCTTCGTCCCGGCCCGCTTCCGCGACGCGGGCTTCCGCGACGCGGGCTGAGGTCGAGGGGCGGCCGAGGCCCGCGACCCGTCTGCGAGCATGGCCGCATGGATCCCGACGCCGAGCCCGACCTCGTCCCCGAGCTGCTGGTCACCGACCTCGCCGCGAGCCTCGCGTTCTGGCGCGACCTCTGCGGATTCGCCGTGCTCTACGACCGTCCGGCGGAGGGCTTCGCGTACATCGCCCGCGGCGGCGCGCACCTCATGCTGGAGCAGACCGGCATCATCCGGAACTGGGTGACGGGCCCGCTGGAGCGGCCGTTCGGGCGGGGGATCAACTTCCAGATCGCCGTCGCGGACGCCGACGTCGTGGCGGAGGCGCTCGCCGCGGCGGGCGTGGCGCTCTTCCTCGAGCTGGAGACCACCTGGTACCGGATCGGCGACGAGGAGGCGGGCGTGCGCCAGTTCCTCGTTCAGGATCCCGACGGGTACCTCGTGCGGTTCCAGTCGTCGATCGGGCGGCGGCCGGCGGCGCCCGAGCCCGCCTAGGCCGTCGGCTCGCCCGTCGGGCCGGACGGGGCGTCGTCGCCCACGCCGCTCGCGGGCTCGCCCTCCCAGGACTCGAGGGTCCAGTCGCGGCCCGATCCCTCGAGCACCACGACGCCGGTGTTCTCGAGGGCGTGGTCGGCGACGAAGGCCGCGTCGAGGCCGCGGGTCCGCATCCCCGCCCAGCAGCGGATGGCGGCGCCGTGGCTGACGAGCGCGACCGTGCCGTGGCCCGAGTCCTCCGCCTCCGCGACGACGGCGTCGAACCGCGCCGCGAACTCGCGCCCCGTCTCCCCGCCCGCCAGGCGCAGGTCGTCCTCGCCGGCGACCCAGCGGATCATCGTCTCCAGGTACTCCACGACCGCCTCCCGGTCGCCGCGCATCTCCAGCCCGCCCGCGGCGATCTCGCGGATGCCGGCGCGCTCGACGGGAGCGAGGCCGAGCGCCCGGGCGAGCGGCGCGGCCGTCTCGTGGGTGCGGACCATGGTCGAGACGTGCAGCGCGCCGATCGCCTCGCCGCGCAGCGTCTCCGGCAGCCGCGCCGCCTGCGCGCGCCCGAGCTCCGTGAGCCCGGGGCCGGGGATGCGGGTGTCGAGGACCGCCGCCACGTTGGAGCTGGTCTGGCCGTGGCGGATCAGGATCAGGCGCATGCCCCGACGGTAGCGCGGAGCCCATGTGCACTCAGCCCGGGTCGCATGCGCCCGACACGGGAGGATGGCCCGTGCGCGCCCTCCACCCCATCACCCCGGCCCAGCTGCCGGACGTCCTGCTCCGTGTCGCGCTCGCGCGACCCGTCCACCTCTGGGGTGCGCCGGGCATCGGGAAGTCGACCATGGTCGAGGCGTTCGCGCGGGACCTCGGCATGGACTGCGTCACGCTCATGGCGACGCAGCTCGCGCCCGAGGACGTCGCGGGCGTGCCCCAGCTGATCGCGCGCGAGGACGGCGTGACCTTCTCCCGGTTCGCCCCTCCCGAGATGCTCGTGCGCACGGAGCCGTTCGTGCTCTTCCTCGACGAGCTGAACGGCGCGCGGCCCGAGGTGCAGAAGTCGCTGTACTCGCTGGTCCTCACCGGCCGCGTCGGGGATCACCGGCTCCCCGCGGGCAGCGTCGTGATCGCGGCGGGCAACCGGGCGACCGACCAGGCGGCGATCAAGCCGATGCCGGCGCCCCTCGTCAACCGGTTCGTGCACGTGCACCTGCGCTCGTCGGTGGACGACTGGCTCGCCTGGGCCGTCGACGCGCAGATCCACCCGACGGTGGTGGAGTACATCACCCAGCGGCCCGACCACCTCCACGTCGAGCCGCCGAAGACCGAGGAGGCGTTCTCGACGCCCCGGTCGTGGCACGCGCTCGCCGACGCGCTGACGTCCTGGGGCGCGGATCCCGACGTGGACGTCGTCGCGATGCTGGCCGCGGGCTGCGTCTCGGCCTCGCACGCCGCCTCGTTCGCCGCCTGGTGCAAGATGCGTGAACGGGCGTACGACCTCGACGCCATCATCCGCGGCGACCTGCGCTGGCCGGCCGAGGTCGCCGACCGCGACCTCCTGCACTTCCACGCCCTCTCCCTGCGCGCCCGGCTCGCGAAGGAGCTGCCCGCCGACATCCGCCACGCGTCGCCGGCCGGACGGCAGTTCGCGGTCCGGGCCAAGGACCTCCTGATCGAGCTGGCCGACATCTCGCTGGAGATCGGGCAGATCGTGGTGGCCCCCGACGACACGGGCGCGCCGGTCCTGCCGGCGTGGTTCCTGGTGGAGCTCGTGCGGGACGTCCCCCGTCTGGCGGAGAAGCGCTCGGCGTGACGCCCCGGAGGAACGCGACGGGACCGAAGGACCCGGGGCTCGCGGCGGTCATGCTCGGCTGGAGCAGCGTGCGCCTGCACCCGATGTTCTCCCACGTCGCCGAGGAGCTGGACGTGATCCGGCGCGACGGGATCCGCCCGGACGACGGGTGGGCGCAGGTGGACTCCGAGACGTGCGACATCGTCGTCGACCCCGTCCGTCGGGCCAGCCCGGAGGAGTGGGCCTGGGTCTTCGCGCACCTCGTGCTGCACCTCGGATTCGGCCACCTCGAGCCGCGCCCGCCGTCCTCGTCCCGGGTGGAGGCCACTGCGGCCGACGTGGAGGTGGACCGCTTCCTCACGTCCCTCAGGTTCGGCAGGAGCCCGTTCGCGCTGCCCGTGATCTGGCCCGTCGGATCCCCCGAGCGCCTCGTCGCCGAGTGGCGGCTCACGGGTGTCCCGGCCGGGTTCGAGACGTGCGGCACCGCGGGTTCGGCCTCGTGCGTGACGCAGGGCCGGCGCTCGTACAGCGGCCCTCCCGACTGGCGCCAGCTCTTCGCCTACGGCCTCACCGACGCGGTGTCGGCCGCCATGGACGTGGCCGGCGGTGCGCGGCTCTCGCTGAGCGACCGATCCGCGCCCCTGCCGGTGTGGGAGCGCGCCAGGCGGTGGTTCCTGTCGGCCTATCCGCTGCTCGGCGCGACCATGTCCGCGCTCACGCTGGTCGCCGACGCGGAGCTCGCCCGCGGCTGGGACATCCCGATCGCGGCGGTCGACCCGGTGGCCGGGGAGCTGTACGTCAACCCGCTCGCGGTGCTCACGGAGCGGGAGTGGCGGTTCGTGCTCGCGCACGAGTCCCTGCACGCGGCGCTCGCCCACCACACGCGCACCGGTGGTCGGGATCCCTACCTCTTCAACATCGCGACGGACTTCGTCATCAACGGCTGGCTGCTCGAGATGGGCGTGGGGGAGATGCCCGCTGGCCTCCTCCACGACCCGCAGTTCGCCGGGCAGTCGAGCGAGGAGGTCTACGACCGCATCGCGACGGACGCGCGCCGGTACCGCAAGCTGTCGACGCTCCGCGGTCGCGCTCAGCCCGACGTCCTCGACTCCGGCGGGCGGATGCCGCGCGCCGGCGCATCCGTCGACCTCGACGAGGTCCTCCGGCGGTCGCTCGGGACGGGGCTCGACCTCCACCTGGGCGAGGGTCGCGGCCACCTGCCGTCGGCGCTGGTGTCGGAGATCCGCGCTCTGGCGCAGCCGCCGCTCCGCTGGGACGTCGAGCTCGCGCGGTGGTTCGAGGAGATGTTCCCCGCGCTGGATCCGGTGCGCACGTACGCCCGTCCCTCCCGCAGGCAGGCCGCGACGCCCGACATCCCGCGGCCCGGCTGGCTCACGCCCGAGGTGCCGACCATCCGGCGGACCTTCGGCGTCGTCCTCGACACCTCGGGATCCATGGACGCCCGACTCCTCGGCAAGGCGCTCGGCGCCATCGCGTCGTACGCGCGGGCCCACGACGTGCCCGCCGCCCGGGTCGTGTTCTGCGACGCGGCGGCCTCCGACGCGGGTTACCTCGACGTCGACGACATCGCGGGCCGCGTGCGCGTGCGGGGTCGCGGCGGCACGGTGCTGCAGCCGGGCGTCCACGCGCTCGAGCACGCCGTCGACTTCCCCGAGGACGGCCCGATCCTCATCATCACGGACGGCGCGATCGACGTGCTGCGGATCCGCCGCAGCCACGCGTTCCTGATCCCCGCGGGCGCGAGCCTGCCCTTCCGCCCGAAGGGGCCCGTGTTCCGGTTCTCCTGAGCGCGGGCCGGGATCCGGTCCCTACGGCGACGCGGGATCGTCGGCCAGCCCCGGCATGAGCTCGATGACCGCCGGGTGCAGCTGGGGGCGCCTCGGCTCGCGGAGCAGCGCGACGACGGGCTCGTAGGTCATGAGGAAGGCCTGGAAGTTCACGATCCCGAACAGCGCGAGGTCGTGGTCGTCGAGCGGCTCGCCGCGGTGCAGCCGCATCAGGGACTCGCGGGCGCCCAGCCCGTCCACGATGATGCTCAGGTTTATCTCCCCGTCCTCGTCACCCGCGACCCACTTCCGCGGCGGGTTGTCCCACGGCCCCGGGTTGACGATGGTCCGTCCCGTGCCGCTCATGCCGCCTCCGCTGCTCGTCATGCGACCGTCCCCGGGCCCTCGCCCGCCTCCGCGGCGGCCTCCCTGGCACGCAGCCGCTTCAGCTCGGCGAAGGGGTAGAAGCCGATCCAGGCGACGGACGCGATCGCCGCGCCCATGATCATCGAGGGGATGTCCATGGCATCGACGCTTCCGGCGGCCCCGCCGAGGTCGCGTCCGTCGCGCGACGGACCCTCCGTCGGCGGCGCGCGCCTACGCTGGCAGCACGCTCGGCTCCGCTCGGGGCGGTCCACCGGAAGGCCCTCCCGTGTCGCGACGCCCCGCCCTCCCGCCCGCGGCGTCGTTCTGGGTGGCGGCCGGCGTCCTCGCCCTCTCGCTCGGGGCGAGCGGGGCTCCCGCGATGCTGTATCCCGCGTTCTCTGCGCTGTGGGGCACGGGGCCCGTCGTCACGACCGCGCTGTTCGCGGTCTACCCGGTGGCGTTGGTCGTGGTCATGGTCGCGGGCGGCGGGCTGTCCGACCGGTTCGGCCGACGGCGGCTGATGCTCGCCGGCGTCGCGGTGGTCGCGGTGGGGACCGTCCTGTTCGCGCTCGCCGACGGGCCCGCATGGGCCTTCGCCGGCCGGATCGTGCAGGGAGCGGGCGTGGGGTTCGCGATGAGCGCCGCGAGCGCCGCGCTGGTCGAGTACGACCGGTCCGGGAACCCGACGCGGGCGAGCGCCGTGAACGCGGCCGCGACCTCGCTCGGGGCGACCGCGGCGATCCTCGTGGGCGGATGGCTCGTGCAGGACACGGCGGATCCGACGCACCTGGCGTTCTGGATCCTCCTCGCCGCCGTGCTCGCGCTCGTCGTCGCGCTGCTGTTCCTGCCCGAGCCTGCGCGGACCGTGGCCGCGCGGCCGACCGCGGCGGGCGGTCGCCGCGCGCTGCTCGCCGTGCCGGGGGAGGGCCGCCGCCCGTTCCTCGTGGGCACGGCCGCGGTGACCGTGGCGTTCGTCACCGGCGCGGTCTTCCTCGCCCTGGGCGCGCAGATCATCCGCGACGTCGTCGGCACCGCGGACGCATTCCTCGCCGCGGCGACGCTCGCGACCTGGCCGCTGGTCGTCGTGCCCACGACGCTCCTCGCGCGCCGGATCCCGACGACCGCGGCCGTGCGGATCGGCGGCCTGGTCGCCGCCGTGGGCCTCGCGCTGCTGATCGCGGCCGGCGTCGCGGACTCGCTCGCCGTGTTCCTCGCATCCGCGGTGCTCTCCGGCGTCGGCTACGGCTTCCTCATGTACGGCGGGCTCGGGCTGGTGACCGCCGCGGCGGACGAAGGCCGCCGCGCGAGCACCTTCTCGACCATGTACCTCGTCGCCTACCTCGCGCAGGGCAGCGCGGCCGTCCTCGTCGGCGCCCTCGCGACGGCGACGACCCTCGACACGGCCGTCCTCGTGGCGGTGCCGGTCATCGCGGTCCTCTGCGTGGCGACCGCGGCGCTCGCGAGCCGATCACGACGGCCGGAGCCCTAGCGGGCGCGATCTCCCCGCCGATCGTCAGGCGCGCTCCCCGGCTACGGACGGTCAGCTGCCCCATCGGTCGCCGGCGAGCCGTCGGATGCCAGGCTCGGCCGCGGCACGTCCCCGGGATGTCGCGGCTCCTTCCAGCGGTAGCGACGCTGGGGACGGCCCGCGCGTCCGTAGCGCAGCTGGACCTCCGCGAGCTCACGCGCGACGAAGTGCTCCAGGTAGGAGCGCACGGCGACGCGGGACAACCCGAGAGCCTGCGCGCAGTCGTCGGCGGAGAGGTCGGGTGCTGCGCCGTCGAGGAGGGACGCGACGAGCCGCGCGGTCTCCTGGCTGAGCCCCTTGGGGAGCGTGGCGGTGCTCGCCGCCGGGCCGCCGGTCGGGAACAGGCTGTCGATCTCGCCCTGGCCGAGCGGGGTGCGTCGCGCCAGCATGCGGCTGCGCACCGCGTAGCTCTCCAGGCGCGTGCGCAGCGCCTCGATCGTGAAGGGCTTCGAGAGGTAGGAGACGACGCCTCCCTGGAGGGCGGTGGTCACGGTCGCGGGTTCGCGCGCGGCGCTGAGGACGATGAAGTCGACGTCCGGCTGCGCCGCGCGGACCTCGCGCAGGACCTCCGTCCCGGGGAGGTCCGGGAGGTAGATGTCCAGCAGCACGAGCTGGGGCCGGAGCCGCCCGATCCTCTCCAGGGCCTCGGCCCCGGTGCTGGCGCTGCCGACGACCTCGAACCCGGGCGTCCCCTCGACGACGCGGCGGTGCGCGGCGGCGACCATGAAGTCGTCGTCGACGATGAGCACCGGGATCACGTGGTGACCTCGGAGAGGGGGCGCCGCGCGGCCGTCAGCGGCAGGACGACCTCGAAGCGCGACGTGCCCGTCCGCAGGTAGCGGATGCTGCCCCCGCGTCGCGTGACGACGAGCTGCACCAGGGAGAGCCCGAAGCCGTGCGCGGCGGCGGCGCCTGCGCCCTTGGACGTGAAGCCCTGCTCGAAGATCCGGGGCGCCGTGAGCGCGTCGATCCCGGCGCCGGAGTCGGAGACGCTGATCCTCAGGACCGGGGCTCCCTGCTCGTCGAGCTGCCGCACCCCGAGTTCGACCACGCGCCGCTCCGCGCCGATCACGGCGTCGAGGGCGTTGTCGAGCAGGTTGCCGATCACGGTGACGAGGTCCACGGCGACCTCGTCGTCGAGCGGGCCGAGCGAGGAGTCCTCGGCGAGCCGGAGCTCGACGTCCCGTTCGCGGGCGAGGCTCGCCTTCGCGAGGTAGAGCGCCGAGAGGGCCGGCACGGCGATGCGCGCCGCGACGAGCGCCTCGATCTCCGCGTGCTGACGCGACAGCGCGTCGATGTACGCGACCGCGCTCTCGCCGTCCCCGAGCTGCACGAGCATCGAGATCGTGTGCATGCGGTTGCGGAACTCGTGCGCCTGCGCCCGCAGCGTGTTCGCCGCCGACGTGCTCATCTCGAGCGTCCGGCGCAGCTCGAGGAGCTCGGTCCGGTCCCGCAGCGAGGTCACGGTCTCCGACCGGGCACCGGGAGGCGTGATCGTCACCTGGTTGAGGACGAGGAACCGCGCGCCCGACGCGATGACCATGTCCGCCGGCGTCGGCTCGCGACCACGCAGGATCGCCACCGCCTGCGGGCTCAGTCCCAGGTCGTCGAGGCGGCGCCCCTGCGCTGCGTGCGGCAGGTCGAGCAGCTGGCGCGCGCTCTCGTTGGCCATCGTGATGGTGCCGTCCGCGTCGACGGCGAGGATCCCCTCACGGATGCTGCGGAGCATGGCCTCGCGATGCTCGGCGAGGGTCGCGATGTCGATCGGCTCGAGGCCCAGGGTCTGCCGCTTGACCCGAGCGGCCATCCACACGGCCCCGGCGATCCCGAGCGCGGTCGCGATGCCGAGGAACGCGAGCAGGTCGCGACCCGAGCTGGCGATCATCGTCCCCAGGTCGGGCACCGTGCGCGCGGCGACGACGGAGCCGACCGTGGTCCCGGTGTCGTCCACGACGGGGACGCGCGCCGCGACGACGTCCTGCCCGAGGAGCTGCGCGGGACCCGTCCACGCCCGCTGCGGGCCCTCGCCCACCGCACCGAGTGGTGCCCGCGTGCGGTAGAGCCGAGGGTCCGCGGGCGAGGAGATCACGGTCCCCGCGGCGTCGAGGGCGAGGATCTGGTCGACGTCGGAGTTCGTGCGCGCGCTCTCGAGCGGGGCGATCAGGTCGAAGGAGGCCTCCGGCCCGGAGAAGCTGGAACGCACCAGCGGGATCGCCGCGACGTACTCGGCGACGGTCTGCATCCGCTGCCGCTGCTGCGCCTCGAAGCGCGTGTAGGACTGGTGGATCGACACGACAGTGATCGACACGAGCACGAGGCCGAGGAGCGCGAACTGGAACACGAGCAGTTGACCGGTGAGGGTGAGCGGTCGTCGGGGACGGGGACGCGGAGGCATGCGCGACCTCCCATCGACGTTGACACCGGTCCCATTCTCCGGTGTCGTCGGGGAGGATGTGGCCCGGACGGCTGCCTACGATATTTACTCAATCTCCGATACTGACGAAAGGCGCGAGTGCGGGCGGGCGGCGGGCAGACTCGCCGAGCATCAGCGACGAGGCTGATCCGACGACGAAGGTGTCATCCATGAACCCCACTCCCGCCTCCCAGGCGCTCACTCGCCGCACCGTCCTCGGAGTCGGCGTCGCCGTCGCCGTGCTGTTCGGCACCACCGGCTGCGGGGTCACCGGCGGTGAGGGCGACGCATCCGACGGCTCGATCGCCAACCTGCAGCTCCTCGTGCCGAACGACCCGGGGGGCGGCTACGACGTCACGGGCCGCACGGCGCTGCAGATCATGGACGAGACGGGGATCGTCGGCGCGACCGAGGTCACCAACCTGCCCGGGGCAGGAGGCACCGTGGGTCTCGCCCGCACCGTCAACGAGGCGGGCAACGCCGACTTCCTCATGGTCATGGGGCTCGGCGTCGTCGGCGCGGCGTACACGAACGAGACGGACGCCGCCATCGGCGACGCGACCCCCATCGCGCGCCTCATCGAGGAGGCCGGCGCGATCTTCGTCCCGGCGTCCTCGCCCTACCAGGACATGGACGACCTCGTCACGGCGTGGAAGGCCGACCCGGCCGCGTTCCCGGTGGGCGGCGGATCCTCGCCCGGCGGCCCCGACCACCTCCTCCCCATGCAGCTGGCCGCCGCGGTCGGGATCGACCCCACCGAGGTGAACTTCGTCTCCTACGCCGGCGGGGGCGAGCTCCTGCCCGCGGTGCTCGGCGGGCAGCTCGCCTTCGCCGCATCCGGCTACCCCGAGTTTCTCGACCAGGTCGAGTCGGGCGATCTGCGCATCCTTGCCGTGACGAGCGCCGAGCGCGTCCCCGTCGTGGACGCGCCCACGCTCCAGGAGCAGGGCATCGACCTCGAGTTCACGAACTGGCGGGGCCTGCTCGCGCCGCCCGAGCTCACGGACGAGCAGACCACGCGCCTGATCGACGCCGTCACGGAGATGCAGGGGACCGACGAGTGGCAGCAGGCGCTCGAGACGAACGGCTGGACCGACGCGTTCCTCGCCGGTGACGAGTACGCGCAGTTCCTGACCGAGCAGGACGAGCGCGTCCGCGGGGTCCTCGATGAGCTGGGACTGCTGTGACGGGCGTCCGCACCCGCCCGCGCGACCTCTCCGAGCTCGGGGTGGCGGGTCTGCTCGCCGCCATGGCCGTGATCCTCGCCATCGACACCGCGGGCCAGCGCGTCTCCGGGGTCCCCGTCTCCGGGCTCGGCCCGCGCGTGGTCCCCACGATCATCGCGATCGGCCTCGGCGCCTGCGCGCTGGCCCTCGCGGTCGACGTGCTCCGCGGCGGACGCGGAGCGCCGGAGGAGAGCGAGGACGCCGACGTCGACGCGCCGACCGACTGGAGGACTCTCCTGATGCTCGGAGCGCTCGTGCTCGGCTCGGCCCTGCTGCTCGAGCCGGCCGGCTACGTGATCTCCAGCGCGCTCCTCTTCTACGGCTCGGCGATCGTCCTCGGCTCGCGCCACTTCGTGCGCGACATCGTCATCGCGGTCGTGCTCAGCGTCGGGACCTTCTACGGCTTCGTGCTCGGGCTGGGCGTGAACCTGCCGGCCGGCGTGCTCCGCGGGATCCTCTGATGGACAACCTGGCGCTCCTCCTCGACGGCTTCGCGAACGCGCTCACGCCGGTCAACCTCCTCTACGCCGTCATCGGCGTGCTCCTCGGCACCGCCGTCGGCGTGCTCCCGGGCATCGGGCCGGCGATGACCGTGGCCCTGCTCCTGCCGCTCACGTACTCGCTCGGGGTGACCGAGTCGCTCATCATGTTCGCCGGGATCTACTACGGCGGCATGTACGGCGGCTCCACCACGTCGATCCTCTTGAACACACCGGGGGAGTCGTCCTCGGTCGTGACCGCCATCGAGGGCAACAAGATGGCCAAGGCGGGACGCGCCGCACAGGCGCTGGCGACCGCGGCGATCGGCTCGTTCATCGCCGGATCCATCGGCACGGCGCTCATCGTGTTCCTCGCGCCGGTCATCGCCGACTTCGCGATCAGCCTCGGCGCTCCGTCGTACTTCGCGCTCATGATCTTCGCGTTCGTCGCCGTGAGCGCCGTCCTCGGCACCTCCCGGATCCGCGGCTTCGCCTCCCTCTTCATCGGCCTCACCATCGGCATCGTCGGGCTCGACCCGACCTCGGGCGAGCCGCGGCTGACGTTCGGCCTGCCCCTGCTGGCGAACGGCATCGACATCGTGGTCATCGCCGTCGGGCTCTTCGCTGTGGGCGAGGCGCTCTGGGTCGCGGCGCACCTGCGCGGCGGGGTGCCACCCACCATCCCCGTCGGCCTGCCCTGGATGGGCGCCGCCGACTGGAAGCGCAGTTGGCGCCCGTGGCTCCGCGGCACGGCGCTCGGCTTCCCGTTCGGAGCCGTGCCGGCGGGTGGGGCCGAGATCCCCACGTTCCTCTCCTACGTCGCCGAGAAGAAGCTGTCGAAGCATCCCGAGGAGTTCGGGCACGGGGCCATCGAGGGCGTGGCCGGTCCGGAGGCGGCGAACAACGCGTCCGCGGCGGGCACCCTCGTGCCGCTGCTCACCCTCGGGCTGCCCACCACCGCGACGGCTGCGGTGATGATCGCGGCCTTCAACCAGTACGGCATCCAGCCCGGACCGCTGCTGTTCGACAAGGAGCCGCTGCTCGTCTGGACGCTCATCGCGAGCCTCTTCATCGGCAACGCGCTCCTCCTCGCCATCAACCTGCCGCTCGCGCCCGTGTGGGCGAAGCTGCTGCAGATCCCGCGGCCGTACCTCTACGCGGGCATCCTGTTCTTCGCCACCCTCGGCGCGTACGCCACGGGGCTCCAGGTCTTCAACATCGTGCTGCTGCTGATCATCGGGGCGCTCGGGTTCGTGGCGCGCCGCTTCGGCCTGCCGGTGCTGCCGCTCATCGTCGGGGCGATCCTCGGCCCGGAGATGGAGCGTCAGCTGCGGCGTTCACTCCAGATCAGCTCGGGCGACGCCAGCACGCTGGTGGGCGAGCCGGTCGCCGTCGTCCTCTATGCGGCCCTCGCGCTCTACCTCGTCGTCCCGCCCGTCGTCGGGCTCCTCCGCCGGCGCCGCTCGCCCGTGACCCCGACGGACCGCACCGCATCGAAGGAGGAGGAGCAGCATGTCCACCGCTGACCTGTACGACGAGCACGGCGAGGATCTCGTCTCCCTCGACACGCAGTTCCGGTCCTTCGGCCTGCCCGAGTTCCATGGCCCCATCCGCACGATCCGCTGCTTCGAGGACAACGCGCTGGTCAAGCAGATCCTCAACCAGCCGGGGGACGGCGCCGTGCTCGTCGTCGACGGCGGGGGCTCCCTGCGCACCGCCCTCATGGGGGACCTGATAGCGGCGGCGGCGGTCCGGGGCGGATGGGCCGGCGTGGTGATCCTCGGCGCGATCCGCGACAGCGCGGTCATCGACGGCCTGCCGCTCGGGGTCAAGGCGCTCGGCACCAACCCACGCAAGAGCGCCAAGGACGGTGTCGGCGAGGTGGACGTCGACCTCCTCGTCGAGGGCGCCGTGCTCCGACGAGGCAGCCGGCTCTGGAGCGATGGGGACGGGATCCTCGTCGAACGGGTCTGAGGCGGGGCGCTCTCGATCAGGGCGCAGGTGTCACGTGGAGTCCCGCCGCCCGCAGGAGGTGGCCGTGCAGGAAGTCCGCGGTGCGCTCGAGGGCGTCGGTGCGGGTGCTCATCTCGGCGAAGTCGTGGCGACCTCCCTCGACGAGCACGAGCTCGTGCGGCACGCCCTGCTCCGCGAGGGTCGCGGCGAGCGACAGGCTCTGCTCCACCGGGACGACCCGGTCGTCCGTGCCGTGCAGGAGGAACGTCGGCGGCGAGCCGGGGGTGATGTGGTCGGACGGCCGGAACCACCGCCCGCCCTCCTCGTCGGGTGCGCCGAGCGCGGCCCGGAGCGGCGAGCCCGAGGCGCGGAGACCGGCGGAGATCAGCGGGTCGTGCATGCCGTACCAGCTGGCCACGGCGCAGATCCCCTCGGGCTCGGCGGCGCCGACGATGGTGGCGATCGTCGCGCCGGCCGAGTTCCCCCACAGCGCGACGGCCGCGGGATCGAGGTTCAGCTCCGACGCGTGCGTGCGGAGGTATCGGATGGCATCGCGGACGTCGTCGAGCGGCGCGGGGAAGCGCGCCTCGTTGCTCGTCCGGTAGTCGACGCTGGCGACCGCGACGCCGCGCTCCGCGAGCCGCACCAGGGCGGGGAGGTAGCGGACGCGGTGGACGTTGCGGAAGCCGCCGCCCTTGATGAACACGACCAGCGGCGTGGGGGATGCGGACACCGGCTTCAGGAGGTCGAAGTGCAGCTTCCGTCCGCCGGGGAGGAGGTGCCCGTCCTGGTACTGCGCGTAGACGAGGTCCGGGTAGTGCTCGACGAAGGAGCGCGTCGGCTCGGAGAGGTGCACGGTGGAGGTGTGTTCCATGGGGTCCCGCCCATCGGGGGTCGGCAGCCATGGGCGCCGACGGGACGCCCAGGGTGAGGGGGCCTCACGGGAGCATTCTGCGCCGACCGTCCTGAGCGGTGGCCGCGCGCGGCGGGCGTACGGACGCTACGGTGCGGGGATGCCCGCGAACGCGACCCGCCCCCGCCTCCTCTACGTCAGCGACCTGGGCTACCAGGCGAAGGGCCGCCGCTACTGCGACGAGGACATCGACCTGTCCGCGCGCCTCGGCGCGGACTTCGACGTCGCGATCTGCCACCCGTCGGCGGCGGTGGGCCTCATGGACCGGTTCGACGTCGTCGTGGTCCGCAACAGCGGGCCGGTGATCCACGACATGGCCGGATACGAGGCGTTCCGGGCTGCGGCGCGGGAGGGCGGCGTCCCGGTCTTCACCGACCTCCGCGGCAAGGCCGACCAGGTAGGCAAGCAGTACCTGCTCGACCTCTTCGCCGCGGGATACCCGGTGATCCCCACCGTCGACGACCTCGCGCACCTCGACCGGCTCCCTGCGGTGGACGCCTTCGTGGTGAAGCCGCGGTTCGGCGCCGACTCCCTGGGCCTCGAGTTCGTCACGCGCGACGACCTCGCTACCGTCGACCTCGGGGGCCGGCTCCTGCAGCCCCGCATCGACTTCGCGCACGAGATCTCGTTCTGCTTCGTCGACCGGACGCCGCAGTACGCGCTGTACGCCCCGGATCCGGCCGCGAGGTGGCGGCTCGAGCCCTACGCGGCCACCCCGTCCGACTGGGACTTCGCGCAGCGCTTCGTCGACTGGAACGACGTCGAGCACGGCATCCAGCGGGTCGATGCCTGCCGCACCCGCGACGGCGAGCTGCTGCTCGTGGAGCTGGAGGACCTCAATCCGTACCTCTCGCTCGACCTCGTCGACGAGGCCACCCGCGAGGCGTTCGTCGCCAGCATGACGCGGTCGCTGCATGCGCTGCTGCGGGTGTCTGCGCAGCCCGCGCCCGGACGCGGAGAGGCCCCGCGGATCGACTGATCCGCCGGGTCCCTCGTCTGCGCGGGAGGGCGGAGCGCTCACCCCCGCCGCCCGAGGCTTCCCCTGCGCGTTCGCGAACGAAGGCTTCCGGACCAGCTTCTCGCGATCGCGGAAGAGCACGACGAGTGGGAAGCCGGCGAACGGCGCTACTTCTCCCAAGCGTCCATGCTCGAGCTGGCCGCCATGGACGACCCCACCCAGGTCATCGACGAGGCGCTGATGCTCCGCGAAAATGCCGAAGATATACCACTGACCCGGCCGGTGTTGAGAGAATCCATCACTCCGCGGAACGTGACCGACACTGCGTAGCATGAGCGTGGTGACGCCAGATCCGAAATCCGCGACGCAAGCGAAGCGCCTCGTGCCCACCGCGTTGTTGTTCTCCGCCGGAATCATGGGTGGGCTGGAAGATCTCATCGACTTCTTGCTCCCGCTCTGGGCGGGTATAGCGCTCGAGCTCTCCCCATCCGTTATCGGCATCATTCTGGCTGTGGAACTGGCCGTCGCATTCGCATTGCGTCCGGTGGCGGGCCGCGCAGTCGACCGCGGTGCTGGACCCCTGCTCGCCGCGGGCGGGGCGACCCTCTACGCGGGCGGCATCATGTCGATGGCATTCGCGCACGGTCTCGATGCCTTCCTGCTGTCCGCCATCTTGCTCGGAGCCGGATCCGCTTTCTTCTGGGTACCGCTGCGAGCGCAAGTCGCGGCGCAGAGGGAAGGTCACTCGAGCTTCTCGGCACTCACGTCAGCGGAGGGGGCCGGTGTCTGGGTGGCCTATGTCCTCGCGCTGTCCCTGCTGCCGGTGCTCGATTACCGAGGAGTGCTCGCGCTAGGGGCAGCAGCGGCCACAGTCGCTGCCTTGTCCATCCTGAGAGCATCTGGCGCAGGCAGGATCAGGAGCGATCTGCCGACACCCCGGGCGCGAGCATCCGGCGACGATGGTCCCGATGGCGGTCTCGCTGCACAGCGACGGCGCCTCTTGGTCGTTGTGGTGCTCGTGTCGTTCGTCGAAGCGGCGGCGTCGGTCTATCTGCTGTTGAGGCTCCAAAGCGCTTTCGGGCTGGACACCATGCAGATCGTATGGGTCTACTTCCCTGGCCTCATCGCCTACTCGATAGCGCCATTCACAGGACAGATCGTGATTCGCGTGCTCGGGGAACGGTCCGCAGTCGTGGTCGCTCTGCTGCTATCAGCAGGCGGAATCCTGCTCGTGACTCTCAGCGCTCGCGAGATCGCGCTCGCGGTGGGCTGGGCGATGATGTGCTGGTCATGGGGCTGGCTCAACCCCGTCCAGCAGGCGACGACCGTGAGGATCCACCCCGGCACGGTCGGACGTGCGCTGGGGCGCTACGAGAGCTGGACATTGATAGGCGGCGCGGCGGGGGCTGCCTGCGGCGGGTTCGCCTTGGACTCGAACTCCCCGGGGTGGGTCGCGGGGGCTGCGGTCACGGTCTGCCTGGTGTGCGTCGCGGTCGTTCCCGGCCTATATCGCCGTCGAGTCGGTTCGAAGCGCGCGCCGCAGTCGCTGAGCGGCTCGCGAAGAGCTGCTGATGAGAAGATCGTCCGCTCCGATCAGCTCGATCGTGACGGCCATCAGGTGGCGGCCCCGGGCGATGACCCGTCACCCATCGCCTCACGGCTTTCGATGAAGGACGAGCGGAGATCCCCGGCCTCCGGCGCTCTCATCCACGCCACCATCTACGGGTTGGTGCAGATCCCGCTCATCACAGCTGATCTGTCCTGGTATCGCGACATGTTCACTTCCGGCGGATTCGTGTGGGGACGAGAAGCCCACGCCGACACACTGTCCAATGCTCTCTACACGGGGAACATGGTCTGGGGTGCCGTCGTGTCGTTCGATCTGGCATGGGCGGTGGTCCGCGGCGTTGCGATGGCGCGGGATGGTCGACGGGGGTCGCTGTGAGAGCATCTGCGGCCGCTGCACGCGCTGGTCCGCGGGGACTGGCGCCGGGGCTCCCGGGCGCCGGGGCGGCCAGCCGGCCGACCGCGCGCCCGGACGTCGGAAGGCCCCGCGGATCACGAGGATCCGCGGGGCCTTCCGATGTGGCGTCGCCGCTTACGCGAACGTCTTCGCGTCGATCACGAAGCGGTAGCGCACGTCCGACTTGAGGACGCGCTCGTAGGCCTCGTTGATCTGCTCGGCCGAGATGAGCTCGGTCTCGGGCACGATGTCGTGCTCGGCGCAGAAGTCGAGCATCTCCTGCGTCTCGGCGATGCCGCCGATCATGGATCCGGCCCAGCTGCGGCGCGCGGGGATGAGCGCGAACGCGGGGATCTCGAGCGGCTCCGACGGGGCGCCGACGTTGACGAGCGTGCCGTCGATCGCGAGCAGGCCGATGTACTTGCTCATGTCGAGCTTCGCGGAGACCGTGTTGATGATCAGGTCGAACGAGCTGGCGAGCTCCTCGAAGGTGGCGTCGTCGCTCGTCGCGAAGTAGCGGTCGGCGCCGAGGCGCAGGCCGTCCTCCTTCTTGGAGAGCGTCTGCGAGAGCACGGTGACCTCGGCGCCCATCGCGTGCGCGATCTTCACGGCCATGTGGCCGAGGCCGCCCATGCCGACCACGGCGACCTTCGTGCCGGGGCCCGCGTTCCAGTGGCGGAGCGGCGAGTAGGTGGTGATGCCGGCGCAGAGCAGCGGCGCGACCTTCTCGATGTCCAGGGACTCGGGGACGCGGAGCACGAAGTCCTCGTCGACGACGACGGCCTCGGAGTAGCCGCCCTGCGTGATGGTGCCGTCGGCCGGGTCGGTGCCGCCGTAGGTCTGGATGTTGCCCTTCAGGCAGTACTGCTCCTGGCCGGCCTTGCACTGCTCGCACTCCTTGCAGGAGTTGACCATGCAGCCGACGCCGACGAGGTCGCCGACCTTGTGCTTGGAGACCTCGGAGCCGACCTCGGTGACGCGGCCGACGATCTCGTGGCCGACGACCTGCGGGTAGGCGATGGGGCCCCACTCGCCGCGGACGGTGTGGATGTCGGAGTGGCAGACGCCCGAGTAGGCGATGTCGATGGAGACGTCCTTCGGGCCGACGTCGCGGCGCTCGATGGTGGTCTTGGTGATGGGATCGGTGGCGGACGTGGCCGCGTAGGCGTTGACGGTGCGCATGGGTTCTCCTTGTGCTGACCGGTGGGGGAGGGGAGGGATCGGGTCGATCCGGCCGCGCCCTCTTCGGATGCGGTACCCCTCGACGGTACGCCTGCGGGGGCGGTTGGCCGAAACCGGGCGGGCGGTGCCGCAGTCGCCGGATAGCGTGGCGTGATGCCCGCGTCCTCCGTCCCCGGCCCGACTCCCTCGCGATCCGGGCCCGTGACGGGAGTCCGCGACGGCGATGTGATCCGGTACCTCGGCATTCCTTACGCGACGGCGGATCGCGGCGTCCCGCCCGTGTCGGCGTTGCCCGTGCGCGGATCGGACGGCTCGCCGGTCGTGTTCGCGGCGGTGGATCCGGCGCCCGCGTGCCCGCAGCCGTCGTCGCGGATCCTCGACACGCTCATGCAGGGCGCCCTCGACGGGATCGCACGCTCGGAGGACTGCCAGCGGCTCTCGATCACGCTGCCCGCCGACCGGGCGCCCGACGAGACGCTCCCCGTGATCGTGTGGTTCCACGGCGGCGGCTACACGACGGGCGCGGGCGACCTCGCGATCCACGACCCGCACGCGCTCGTCGTGGAGCAGCGCGTGATCGTCGTGGCCGTGACCTCGCGGCTGGGGTACCTCGGGTTCGGCGGCGGCGGATCCGGTCACGGCGCATCGGGCGCCCCGCCCGCGAACCTCGGCCTCCTCGACCAGCTGGAGGCGCTGCGCTGGGTCCGCGACTCGATCGCCGCGTTCGGCGGCGACGCCTCGGCCGTCACGGCCATGGGCCAGTCGGCCGGCGGCGACGCGATCCTGCACCTCATGATCAGCGACGGCGCGCGCGGGCTCTTCCGGCGGGCCATCGTGCAGAGCCCTCCGGTGGGGATCACGGGCGGGCGCGAGCGCATGTTCCGGGCGATGGCGCGCGTGACGCGGTCGCTCCCGGACGATGCGTCGCTGGCCGAGGTGATGCGGCGGCAGGCGCGGGCCGAGCGCGCGTCGTGGGCGTCGGGGATCCTCGCGGGCCTGCCATGGGGGCCGCGCTACGGCCACGCGCCGCTGCCCGCCGAGGCCGACCGGGACGCCGCGTGGCGTGCCGTCGCGCCGGAGGTCGACCTCCTCATCGGCACGACGCGCGATGAGACCGGGATGTACCTGCCCGCGCTGCCGCTGATCGCGCCGCTGCTGCGCGTGCCGGTCGTGGGTCGGGCGCTCCGCCGCGTGCTGATGCGGACGGTCGTCCAACCCACCACCCGCGCCGTCTACACGCGACCCGTCCGCGCGTTCGCCGCCCGGCACCGCGCCGCGGGCGGCCGGGCCGTGCGCTACGTCCTCCGCGCGGCGCCGGCGTCGAGCCCCATCGGCGCGGGACACACGGCCGACGTGCCGCTGATCCTCGGCACCCGCGAGGCGTGGACCCGCATGCGCCTGGTCCCTCCGCAGGCGTGGCCCGAGGTCGCCGCGCGTGGACGCGCGGTGCGGCAGGTGTGGGCCGACTTCGCGCGCACGGGCGAGGTGGCGGCGGACGCGGACGCGCGTGAGTGCGGCATGCGGTTCGACCGGGGCTGATCCCGCCGGCGTCGCTCCGTGGCCCGCGGCTCAGTCGAGCTGCACCCGCAGCGGCCCCGCCCCGCGGTCGCCCAGCGCGTCGTCCGGGTTGAGCAGCCCGCACGCCTTCATCGAGAGGCAGCCGCAGCCGATGCAGCCCGTGAGCTCGCGCTCCAGCCGCTCGATGCCCTGCCGCCGCTCCTCGAGCAGGCGCTTCCAGCGGCGCGACGCCCGCTGCCAGTCGGCGTGGCTCGGCGGGCGGTCGAGGGGCACGTCGTCGAAGGTCGACTGCACGTCGGCGAGCGGGATCCCCAGGCGCTTGGCCACCGTGATCAACGACACCCGGCGCAGCATGTGCCGCGCGTACCGGCGCTGGTTGCCCGCGGTGCGCTCGGCGGCGATGAGGCCGAGGTCCTCGTAGAAGCGGAGGGCGGATGCGGCCACGCCCGTGCGGCGGGTCATCTCGCCGACCGTGAGCAGCTCACCGGGCACGTGCCGTGGCGTCGCCGCGACGACCATCGGCTCCTGCGCATCCGCCACGACGTCTCCTCCCGATTGACCTCAAGGGTACGTGAGGTTCTAACGTGGACACCATGCGCATGACCCGCCCCGCCGTCACGACGGCCCCCACCCGTGGAGACGCCCTGTGACCTACGTGATCGCCCTGCCGTGCGTCGACGTGAAGGACCGCGCCTGCATCGACGAATGCCCCGTCGACTGCATCTACGAGGGCGAGCGCTCCCTCTACATCCACCCGGACGAGTGCGTGGACTGCGGCGCATGCGAGCCGGTGTGCCCGGTCGAGGCGATCTACTACGAGGACGACCTGCCCGAGAAGTGGTCGGACTACTACACCGCGAACGTCGAGTTCTTCGCGGAGATGGGATCGCCCGGCGGCGCCGTCAAGGTCGGCACCGTCGCGTACGATCACCCGGTGGTGGCCGCCGTCCCGCGCCAGGGCGAGCAGGCGTGAGCGCCGACCCCGACCTCTTCAAGGCCGCGTTCCGCGGTCACCCGGCGGGTGTCGCGCTGATCACCGCGCGCACCGCGGACGGGCCGTCGGGCCTCACGGCGTCGAGCGTGGCGTCGCTCTCGGTGGATCCGCCCGCGCTGTCGTTCTCGGTGACGCGCGCCACGGGATCCGCCGGCGCGATCCTCTCCGCCGACAGCTACGTCGTGCACCTGCTCGCGGGGCAGCACGCCGCGCTCGCCCGCGCGTTCGCCGTCTCCGGGTCGCCGCGCTTCACCGAGGAGCAGGGCTTCCAGGAGCTGCCGACCGGGGAGCCGCTGCTCGCCGACGCGCGCGCCGCACTGCGCTGCCGCACGCTGCAGACCGTGCCGGTCGGCGGATCCGTGCTGGTCGTCGCCGAGGTCCTCGACGTGATCCTCGGCGAGCCCGCCCCGCCGCTCGTCTACCGCGACCGCCGCTTCCACCTGCTCGAGGACGACCACCCGGAGCTCTGAGCGCGGGCGGCCGCCGGGGGCGTCACGAGACGCCGCGTCACGCGATCATGAACTCCGACGGCTTGAGCGCCCGCTCCACGATGCGCACGTCGCCGATCGACGCCGGGAGCACGTGGTCGAGCTTCCCGCCGTAGAGGTTCGCGCCGAGGAGCCACGAGGTCGCGGGGGAGGCTGCCGCCAGCCCGCGGTTCGTAGTGGAAGGGTTCCGCACCACCGGGCAGCCGTCGACGTACATCGTCGTGTGCTGGCTGTCGTTGACCACCGCCACGTGCCACCACTGCGCCGCCGGCAGCTCGTGCGACCAGCTCGTGAGGGATCCCTGCTGCGTCGTCGGGTAGACGCACCACTGGATCTCGCGGCTGCCGGAGACGCTGAGCGTCGCGGCGGGCTCGTCGGGGTCGCCCGCGTCGCCCGGGGTCTTGCCCGCGTCCTTGGCTGAGGCGGCGCGCGAGAGGATCGCGCTGAAGCCGTCCGCGTCGCCGTCGAAGTCGGCCGGGATGCGGACGAACGCCTCGACCGTGTAGCCCTGGCGGAAGGTCGCGGCGTCGAGCGGGGCGCCGTCGACGGTGCGCAGGTAGTCGCCGCTCTTCTTGCCGCCCGTGAGGGTGAGGCTGCCGAACCCCGGCTGGTCGTCGTGGTGGGCGGCGGCGAAGCGCAGGGATCCGGGGGTCGCGCCCGCGCGGTTCGCGACCACGAGGTCGTTGCCGCGGCCGGACGCGTCCCGGATGCGCGTGGTCATGCCGAGCGCGGATCCGTCCGCCTGCCCGTCGAACCGCCAGTACGCGACCGTGCCGGGCACGAGCATCTGCGCGGCCGGCCGGGCGGCCCGCACCGGGACGGGCGCGAAGCCCGCGAAGCGCTGCTCGAAGTCGACGCTGACCGTGAACCGGTCGACGTCGCCGGAGAGGGCCGCCTCCTCGTCCGCGAGCTCGTTGCCGGTGCCGAGGCCGCCGCCGAGGATGAACGGCGAGAGGGTCTCGACGTCGATCGCGTTGCGCTCGAGGTCCACGTGGTACAGCCGGATCATCGCGGCGCCGCCGTAGTAGCGGTCCTGGTAGTTCACGAGGTGCAGGTCCACGTCGTGGCCCGCCCGGTTCTGCTTGGTCGTGCGCCCCGGCTTCCAGTAGTGGCCGTTGAGGGTGAGGAAGATCTGGTCGTGCTGGCTGATGAAGCTGTCCCAGAGGCTCTGGCCGTAGTCGTCGAGCACGGCGGATCCGTCGGGCTTTGAGTCGACGATGTCGTGCGCCGTGAGGATCACCGGCAGCGTCGGGTGCGCCGCCAGCACGCCGCGCGCCCACTCGACGCCGCGGGCGCTCGTGCGCCAGTCGAGCGCGAGGACGAGCCAGTCGCGGCCGCCCGCCGTGAAGGTGTGGAACGAGTTGTAGCCGTCGGGGCTGGATCCGCGGTAGCTCGGCGACTTCCGGAAGCGCTTCGGCCCGAACGCGTCGAGGTAGGGCGTGCGGCCGCGCTGGTCGTCGGTGGATCCGTCGACGTCGTGGTTGCCGGCGAGGACGCTCCACGCGGCGCCGGCCTTGTCGAGGAGCGTGAACTGCGCGCTGGCCGCCTGGATCTCCTTCTCCGCGCCGTTCTGGGTCACGTCGCCGAGGTGCGCGAGGAAGACGATGTTGTGGCGGTCGCGCTCGGCGAGCGCGTAGCGCAGCGACGCCTCGAGCGGCTCGGGGTGGATCGCCGCCCCGTCGAAGAGGTACTGCGT
Source organism: Clavibacter quasicaliforniensis (assembly GCF_051201715.1). Classification (NCBI taxonomy): domain Bacteria; kingdom Bacillati; phylum Actinomycetota; class Actinomycetes; order Micrococcales; family Microbacteriaceae; genus Clavibacter; species Clavibacter quasicaliforniensis. Next base: position 661,147 of record NZ_CP139624.1, read on the forward strand.
GTCCGGCAGCACGGCGATCGTGAAGCGGGGCGACGCGGTGTCGGGCTTCCAGCGAGCACCGGATCCCTGCTGCGCGGCGGGCGTCTTCACGGCGCTGCCGCCGAGCGCGTCGTCGGATGCGGTCTCGGCCACGGCGGGCAGCGCCCCGCCGAGGCCGGCCACGCCGAGCGCGCCGGCCGCGCCGCTCGTGATGAGGAAGCCGCGTCGGGAGAGCGCGGAGGGAGGGGGCGTCGTCGGGTCCTGGGTCACGGGGGACGACCGTAGGCGCGGCGGGTGAACGCGACGCGGCACCGCGGTGGACGGGTGGCGGCGGGGGCGTGGGCGTTGCCGGGAGCGGTGACGGGCGTCAGTCTGAGGAGATGCAGTCCCGCGACGCCGACCCGATGGACTTCCCGCCCCCGCCCACCGCGGACTCCGTCACGGCCGAGTTCGGGGTGCGCCTGTTCACCTTCGCGCCGACGCCGACCTAGCGCGCGATCCGGTCAGGGCCCCGCGACGAGGAGCACGGACGCGAGCAGCGCGGGCACCGCGCCCAGAGCCGCGAACGCGCCCGCGAGGAGCAGCGCGATGTCCGGCCGGGCGGACGGCTCGTCGCGCCGGGCGGATCCGACGAGCAGCCGCGTCGCGAGCGCGACCGCCACGGCGCCGCCGAGCGGGATCGCGGCGAGCGGCAGGAGGCGCCCGCCCGCGGATCCCCACGCCGGGAGGAACGCGACCGGCACCCCGCACGCTGCCACCGCGAGGGCGACGACGGCGACGACGCGCAGCCCGCGGACGCGATGGGCGGGGGTCATGCCCCCAGCGTAGGAGCGCGTCAACACCCTGCGCCGCGGCCCGGAGCCGGCCGGCGGCATGCCAGCATGGGCCATGCGCATCGCCGACTTCCCCGTGCCCGACACGGTCGCCGCCCGCGGAGCCATCGAGCTCGCGACCTCGTACCAGTCCGCCGCCATCACGGCCCACGGGATCCGCTCGTGGCTGTGGGCGGAGGCGTTCGCCGTGGTCGAGGGGCTCGCGGAGGTGGACCACGAGATCCTCTACGTCTCCGCCGTGCTGCACGACATCGGCACGGTCACCGAGTTCGACAACCACACCGTCTCGTACGAGCACGCGGGCGGGCACGTCGGCGTCGCGCTCACGGCCGGCGCCGGCTGGCCCGCCGCGCGGCGGCAGCGCGTGCTCGACGCGATCGTGCGGCACAACTGGCCGTCGGTGGATCCGGAGCTCGACGTCGAGGGGCACCTCCTGGAGGTCGCGACCGGCCTCGACATCTCCGGCGCGCGGCCCGATGCGCTGCCCGAGGAGTTCCTCCGCGAGGTGCTGGCCGCCCACCCGCGCGGGGCGCTCGCCGCCGAGTTCGGCGCGTGCGTGCGCGACCAGGCGGAGCGGAAGCCCGACACGGCCGCCCGCCGCCTCGTCGACGGAGGCCTCGTGCGGAAGCTCGCCGAGAACCCGCTGGAGCGGTTCGCGTGACCGGCCGGATCCGCATGACCGCGCTGCTCGTGGTCGCGGCGCTCGCCGTGGTGGGCGGGGCGGTGGCGCTGCTGTGGTCGCTGACGCAGCCGGTCACGTTCTTCGCGTACGCGCCGGAGTCCGGCGAGGTCTTCGCGCCCGGTGCGCACATCCTCTCCACCGGCGCGCTCGTCTCCGCCGGCGTGCTGGCCCTGGGCCTCGTCGCGCTCGCGTTCTGGGCGGGGATCCGCGTGGGCGGTCGGCGCGAGCGGCGCGCGCCCGAGGCGAGCTAGCGGCTGCCGCCCTCGGCCGCGCGCGCCGCCGCCAGCGCCCGGTCGCGCTCCTCGCGCCACGTCGCGCGGTACGGGAACGCCGCGTCGACCGCGTCGCTGCGGATCACCGCGAGGGATGCAGGGGCGAGCGCGGCGACATCCGCCTCGTCGTGGGCGTGCGCGAGCGGGTAGCCGAAGCGGCCGCGGTGGTGCGACAGCCAGAGCACGACGAGGTCGCGGTCGTCGGCCAGGTGCGTCGTGTCGACGTCGCCGCGCTCGTGGCGGGTCACGGTCCAGCCGCCGCCGCGAGCGGGGGCCGCCGTGAAGTCGGGATCGCCCATCCAGCGCCAGCCGTCGCGCAAGCGGCGGGGGCTGCCGTAGGGCGCGCCGGTCAGCGCGTCCGCGAGGGCGTCGGGCGTCCACGGTGCGGGGAACCACGACGTGAGGCTCACCGAGAGCTCGAGCGCCGTGAGGCGGCGGTGGTCGGATCCCGGGGCGGGGAAGCGCGGGCGCTCGAGCGCCACGGCCAGCGCGACGGTCGGCAGCTCGGGCCCGCCGCCGTCGACGAGCGCGAGGTGCGTCTGCAGCATGCGCACGTAGCGCGCGTGCTCCGCCTCGTCGGCGAAGGGCGGCAGCGGGATGTCCGGCACGACGGGCGATCCCCAGGGCGCCCGGTCCTCGAGGAATGACATGATCCGACCTCTCCGCGGAGGCCGGCGCGCCCGCCCGACCTGTCTAGCAGGCGGGCGGGCGGCGGGCCGAGCGCGGGATCAGCGGATCAGCCGATCAGCCGATGAGTGACGGCCGCAGGTCCCGCAGCGTGCGGTGCGACGTGATCCGGATCGCCCCGGCCAGCGCCACCGCGAGCCCCGCGACCAGCCACAGCGCGAGCACGCCGGCGTCCTGCGCCGCCTGCCCGAGGTCGCCGCCGTACATGAGCTGCCGCAGCGCATCCACCGCGAAGCTCATCGGCAGCACGTGGTGCAGCGCGGCGAGGGGCCCGGGCAGGGTCTGCCAGGGGAACGTGCCGCCCGCGGTCACGAGCTGCACGACCATGAGCACCAGCCCGAGGAACTGGCCGACGCTGCCGAGCAGCACGTTGAGCGCCAGGATGATGGCCGCGAACGTGACGGAGGCGAGCACCATCGTCCCGTACATGGCGAGCGGGTGGGCGATGTGGAAGCCGAGCGCCCCGGCGACGATCGCGTAGAGCCCGGCCATCTGCACGATGCCGAGGAGCGCGGGCGTGAGCCAGCCGGCGAGCGTGATCCTCAGCGGCGACTTGCGGGCCGTGATCGCGCGGCGCGACAGCGGCTTCACGATGAGGAACAGGGCGTAGATCCCGATCCACGCCGCGAGGCTGATGAAGAACGGCGCGAGCCCGGCGCCGTACTCGCCGGCCTGCGTCACCGCGTCCTGGCGGAGCGCGACCGGGTCGCCGATGGTGTCGGCCTGCGCATCCCGCTGCGCGTCCGTGGAGGCGGGGATCTGGTCGAGCCCCGAGTCGAGGCCGTCGCGCAGCTTCGTCGTGCCGTCCTGCAGCGTGCCGAGTCCGGTCGCGAGCTGGGTCGCGCCGTCGGCGGCGGAGTGCGCGCCGGTGGCGAGGGTCGCGCTGCCGTCGGCGGCCTTCGCGATGCCGTCGGCGAGGGCGGGGGAGGCCTGGGCGAGCGCGTCGGCGCCCGTCGCGACCTGCGAGCTGCCGGACGCGAGCGTGCCGGCTCCGGTCGCGAGCGCGGCGGATCCGGTCTGCAGCTTCCCGGCGCCGTCGGCGACCTGGTCGCTGCCCTGGGCGACCTGCTCGCTGCCGGTCGCGAGCTGCTGCAACTGCGTGTTCAGGCCGTCGGCCCCGGACGCGGCTCCCGTGATGTCGGTGCCGAGCACGTCGAGCTTCGCGAGGGTCGCGTCGATGTCGGCCTGCGGGATGCCCGCCTCCGCCATGCGGTCCTGGATGGCGGTCCGAAGCGCGGGCACCCTCCCCGCGAGCCGGTCGACGCCGGCCGTGGCGGTGGATCCCAGGGCCGCGATCTGCGCGTTCCCGTCCGCCACCTTCCGCGCGCCCTCCGCCGTCTTCTGCGCGCCCGGCGTGAGCGCCGCGGCACCGGTCGAGAGATCCGCCGCGCCGGTCGAGAGGGTGGACGCGCCCGCGGCCACCTGGTCGGCGCCGGTCGCGAGCTTCTGCGTCTGCGCGGGCAGCTGCGCGGTCCCCGTGCGGAGCTGGCCGAGGCCGGAGGAGAGCGTGTCCGCGCCCGTCGCGAGCTTCGCATTGCCGTCGGCCAGCGAGTCGGCGCCGGAGCGCGCGGACGCGGTCCCGTCGACGAGCTGCTGCGCGCCGGAGGCCGCGTCGCCGAGGCTCGAGCGCACGTCCGCGAGGCCGAGCAGGAGCTTGCCCGCGGCCTCGGTGCCGACGCGCGAGGCGACCGACTTCGTGATCCGTGCGCCGGCCTGCTGCGCGATGGTCGTGGCGAGGTAGCTGTTCGCGTCGTCGGTGGCCATGACCACGCGGGCCTGCTGCGGATCCGTGCCCGAGGACGACGAGAGCGCGGCCGAGAAGCCGGACGGGATCGTGAGCGTGAAGTCGTACGTGCCGTCCTCGAGGCCCGTGCGCGCCTCGGCGGAGGAGACCTCGTGCCAGTCGAACGAGGCGTCGTCGAGCACGTCCTTCGCGACGTCGGTGCCGTAGTCGACCGGCTTCCCGTCGACCGTCGCGCCCTGGTCGGCGACGACGAGCGCGGCGGGGACCTTGTCGAGGGCGCTGTACGGATCCTGGTTCGCCCAGAGGTACAGCCCGCCGTAGAGCACTGGCACCAGCACGAGCGCGACGAGCGCGATCTTGGACATGGTGGTGGCGGTGAGGCGCGTCAGCTCGGCGCGCACCAGGGGGATCAGTCTCATCGGGTCTGCGTTCCGTCGTTCGAGGGAGTGGGTTCGGGAGCGGCGCCGGATCCGGCGTCGGCGGGGAGCGCCGCGATCGCCTCGGCTGCGGCCTCGCTCGTGACGACGAGGACGCCGGTGCCGGAGCGGGCGACGTCGCGGAGGACGCGCATCCACTCGGCCACCGCGCCGCCGTGCCGCTCGGGCGAGGTGACGACGACGGCCTCGACGCCGTCGCGCGAGGCGGCGAGCGTGGTGAGGAGGCGGATCCGCGCGACCGCGGGGACGGCCGAGAAGGGCGCGCGGGCGAGGTCGGCGAGGCCCTGATCGTCGAGGATCACGCCGACCTCGTGCCGGCCGGAGCGGTGCCCGGCGAGCGCGAGCTCCTCGGCGACGACCGCGCGGAGCGTGACGTCGTCGGCGGGCTCGTTGATCCGCGGGGTGTCGACGAGCGCGACCCGCTCGGCGATGCGCAGGGCCACGCCGGCGGAGTCGTCGCCGTCGAGGGCGATGGATCCGCCGTCGATGCGCATGCGGCCGGACGCGACGAGGGACAGGACGGTGGGGCGCAGCTCGGTCTCGGCGATCGCGATCACGGGATCCGGGCCGCCGTAGGAGAGCGAGATCGCGGGCAGGGCGGGCGCGGGGCCGTCGCCGACGCGCGCGTCGGTCAGGGTGACGATCACGACGCGGCCTCCGTGCGGGTGGGCGTGGCAGGCGCGGCGGCGACGTGGGGCGTGCACTCGCGGAGCTCGGGGGTGGCGGCGATGAGCTCGCCGGCGGCGCGCCAGTCGAGGCCGCAGAGGGCGAGCGAGGTGAGGATCACGAGCGAGTGTCCCTCCACGCGGCCGATGTCGCTGCGGGTCGCCTCGTCGAGCACCGCGAGCGCGCCGCCCTCGATGAGGCGCGCGAGCGTCTCCGCCGGGATGTCGCCGCGCAGCTCGCCGGCCGCGATGCCGCGCGCGACGACGCGCAGCAGCTCGGCTCGCAGCGGCGCGAGCTCGGCGCCGACCTCGCGCGCGAGCGGACCGCGGACCGCCACCCGCGCCATCACGCGCACCTGCTCGACCTCGGCCCAGAGCCGGGCGCCGATGAGGGCGACGTGGATCCGGCTGTCGTCGTGCGTGATCCCGGCCAGCGCCTCGACCACGCGCCGGGCGCCGCGCTGCAGCACCTCGCGCACGAGGTCGTCGCGCGTGGCGAAGTGCCCGTAGACGGCGCGGCGGCTGAGGCCGGCGGCGGTGGCGATGGTCTCGAGGGAGGCGTCCGGGTCGCGGTCGAGCGCGACCACGGCCGCGTCGACGAGGGCCTGGCGGTTCGTCGCGGCGTCCTTGCGGGGCGCGCGCGCGGAGGCGAGGGAGGTCATGCGACCAGGGTAGTGATCCTGCACACGTGTGTGCAACTTAGCCCGGCGAGCTCCCAGCTCGCGACCCGTCCCGCGTTCGCGCGCCCGCCAGGATCAGCTCCGCAGGGTCTCGCTCGGCAGCTCTCCGAACACGCCGGCGTACGACGCCGCGAATCGGCCGAGGTGCGCGAAGCCCCACTCCTCGGCGACGCTGCGGACGGTCGTGGTGCTGGGCGTCGCGTCCAGGAGCTGCGCGCGCACCCGGCGGAGGCGGATCCCGCGCAGGTACTCGGTGGGCGTCTGGCCGTGGTGGCGGCGGAGCGCGAGCTGGAGCACGCGCGTCGAGATGCCGGCGGCTGCCGCGGCCTCGGCGGGCGTGATGGGCAGGTGCGCGTTGTGGTGCAGGTACTCCACGGCCACGCGGATGTGGGCCATGCGCGGCGCGCGCAGCTCGTCCGGCATCTCCACGTCGTCCCAGGGGAAGAGGCGGAGGGTCGCGCGGGCGAGGGACAGGTCGGCCTCGAGGCGCATCAGGGGCGACGCGTCCGGATCCGTGATGATCGGGGCCGCTGCGGCGACCGCCTGCCGCCAGACGGCGGCCGTCTCGGCGCTGGGCACGCTGCGGTGCTCGAAGAGCAGCGGGCGCGCGGGGCCGTGGTGGAATTCGGTCGCGGTCTGCTCGAGGAAGCCGGCGTCGAGGTGGACGCAGTTCTGCCGCGTCGAGCTCGCCTGGTACTGGAACGGACGGCCGGTGGGGAGGAGGAACGGGAGCTGGCCGCGGGAGGTGACTGCGCGGGATCCGCGGTCGACCGTGATCTGCCCCTCGAGGAACCAGGTGACCACGTGCTCCGGGAGCTGCCCGCTCTCGGCCCACTGCGTGCCGGCGATGCGCGAGGTGCGGAGGGTGACGCGCTCGCTGCCGAGGATCGCGTAGCGGTAGGAGAACGTCTTCGTGCGGCGGTCCGGGGCGAAGCGGATCCCCTCGAGGATCGAGCCGAAGCTCGTGGTGGCCTCGTCGATGTCGGCGCCGGCCATGACGGCGCGGAGGAACGGCTCGGTCGATGCGGCGGCGGGAGCGGGGGTGGTGGCGGCGTCGGCGGGCGCGGCGACGGCGTCCGTCGCGGCGGGCTCGGCGGGCTCGGCGGACGTCGCGGCGGAGGCGCGGGCGTCGGCGGCCATGCCCATCACGGCCGCGTCGGCCCCGGCGACGAGCGAGAGGGATCCGGTGCCCAGCGACGCGGTGTCGGGGGTCGCGTCGGAGGGGGACGCGATGGAGGATCCGCCGATCGGCGACGGCGCGAGGAGCGACGCGGCGTCGGACGCGGCGGTCGGCGATGCGACGAGCGCTGCCTCGACCCCCGAGGGGTCGGCGTGCAGGGTGCGGGGGCGGAGCGAGGCATCCCTCGTCCCGATGGGGGGCAGCGTTGTGGTCATGGTTCCTGCGGTCTCTGGGCGTCGGTCGTCTCCGCCCTCCCGCTCATCATGCATCGTGCACTCACGGTAGGGCCCCGCCCGGGACCCGGGAGGTGACACTGCTTCGGCGCGGCCCCGTCGGAGAGCGGGTCGTCGCTCCGCGGATATCCGGTGAGCGAAGATGCGTCCCCCGGGCGCTTGCGACGACCCGGGTCGCCGGCTCCCCGGGCGCGCTCCGGTCGCGCCCCGTCGGCGCCCCGGAGGCGCACCGCGGGCGCCCCGGGCACGCACCGGATCCGCACGGCCGGGCCGCCTAGGCTCTTGTGTCGCGGCCGGCTTCCCCACCGCATCCGCACTCCCGAGAGGCGCCGCATGACGAGCGACCGGTCCCTGGCCTTCATCCTGCTGCGCTCGTGCCTCGTGATGGTCGCGCTCGGCGTCGTCACGGTGCAGACCGGAGGCGGGCTCGGCGTCGTGGGCGTCGTCGCGTTCGTGCTCGCCGCGGGGCTCGGCGGCGGCGCGACCTTCTACTGGCGCCGGCACCTGGCGGCCAAGCGGCGCGACCCCTTCAGCTGACGCGCCGGCCGTCCAGCTGACGCGATCCGAGCGCGCGGCCCGTCACGCCGGGTCGGCGACCGTCGAGGTGAGGGTCGACGACCCGTCCGCCCGGCGCCGCACCTCGATCCGGTCGGCCACGCGCTGCTTCAGCTCCTCCACGTGGCTGACGATGCCGACCGTTCGGCCGCCCGAGGAGAGCCGCCCGAGCTCGGACATGACGGCGTCGAGGGTCTCGGGATCCAGCGTCCCGAAGCCCTCGTCGACGAACAGCGTGCCGAGCTGGAGCCCGCCCGCCTCCGCCTGCACGACGTCGGCGAGGCCGAGCGCGAGGGCGAGCGAGGCGTAGAACGTCTCGCCGCCGGAGAAGCTCGCGGGCTCGCGCACGCGGTCGACGACGTGGTCGCGGATCTGCAGGGCGAGGCCCGTCTTCCGGGACTTGCTCGTGGCCTCCCGCTCCTCGCTCACCTCCAGCTCGTAGCGGCCGCTCGACATGATCCGGAGGCGCGCGTTGGCGGCCTGCACCACGTCCTCGAAGCGGCGGAGCAGCACGTAGGTGCCGAGCGTCGTGCCGCGCGTGTTCTCGGGGGTGATGGCGTTCGCGACCTCGGCCATGCGGATCGCGGCGCGCGCCTGGTCGCCGGCGCGGGCGCTCTCGCGGCGGGCGGCGTCATGCCGGGCGAGGGCGGATGCGCTGCGGTCGGCCCGGTCGCGCGCGCGGGCGGCGCGCTCGGCGCTGGCGCGGGCCGCGGCCTGGGCGGCGTCGAGGGCGGTGCGGGCGGCGTCGGGATCCGGATCCTCGGCGCCCGTGAGCGACGCGACCTCGGGATCCACGAGCCCCTCCGCCACGACGGCCTGCTCGCGCTCGTGGGCGGCGACCCGCCGGGCGACCGCCTCGAGCTCGGCCGGCGGGAGGGCGGCGACGCGCGCCTCCTCCTCGGTCGCGAACGACCGGTCCGCGAGCGCCTGGGCGAGCTCGGCGGCCCGCGCGGACGCCTCGGCCGCCGTGCGCTCGCGCGCGGTGCCGAGGGCGATGAGGCGGTCGACGAGGGCGCGCTCCGCGGCGCGGTCGGCGACGAGGGCGGCGACGCGGGGGACGGCCGCGTCGTCGGCCGCGGTGCCGTTCGCGTCGGCGGCGTCGGTCTCCGCGTCGAGCCGGTCGGCGTCCCGCTCCGCGAGCGCCGCGCGCACGGCCGCCTCGTCCTGCGTCAGGAGCTCGCGCGCCCGGATCACCCGCTCGCGCAGCCCCGAGAGCGCCGCGCGGGCGTCGTCGCGGCGGGTGCGGATCCGCTCGGTCTCCGCGTCGTGCGCGACGACCGCGGCCTCCGCGGCCCGGAGCGCACCGCCGGCCGCCTCGGCCTCCGCGAGACGCGCGGCCCGGGCGGCGACCTCGGCGTCTGCGGCCTCCGCCGTGATCCCGTCGAGCGCCGCCTGGGCCACCTCGTGCCGCGCGGTCTCCGCCGACAGCGCCGCGACCGCATCGCCCTGCGCCCGCTCGGCTCGGGCGCGCGCCTCCGCGGCCCGCTCGATCTCGTCGTCGTCCGGATGCCCCGGCGCGCTCGGCGCGGGATGCGGGTGGTCGACCGCGCCGCACACCGGGCACGGGACGCCGTCCTCCAGCTCCGCGGCCAGCTCGCCCGCGAGCCCCCGGATCTTCCGCTGCCGCAGCTCCGCCTCGTGGCGCACGGCAGTCGTCGCCGCGGCCGAGCGCACGTCGAGGGCATCCCGGGCAGCGCGGATCCGCGCCTCCAGCCCCTCGAGCTCGGCCACGCGACGCCGGGTCGCCTCCGCCTCGGCGACCGCCGCGCGCGCCTGGTCGACGCCGCCGGCCGCGGCAGCCGCGGCGTCCCGGGCCTCGACCAGCGGGATCCGCCCGGCCGGCCGTCCCGCGAGCGCCGCCTCCGCCGCGTCCGCCTCCGCCTCGCGTGCCGCGACCGCGTCCTCGGCGGCCCGCACGTCGGCGCGACGGCGGGGCAGCCCGCGCTCGCGCGCCTCCGCGTCGGCCAGCGTCGCCAGCTCGGCCACGAGCGCGTCGCGCCGCCCGGCCAGCGCCGGGGTGGTCGCGCTCGCGAGGGCGGGCCGCTCCGCCCGGCACGCCGCGCGGGCGTCGTCGTCGGCGACCTCGGCCGCGGTCCTCGCCGCATCCGCCCGGTCGCGCGCGGCCAGCTGGCCCGCGACCGCCGCCGCCCGCCGCGCCTCCTCCGCACGTCGCGCCAGGCCCGCGATCTCCTCGGCCGCCGCGCGCACGGCCTCCTCGCGCGCGATCAGCGCCCGCCGCCGCTCGAGCGCGCGGGAGACCCGCTCCGCGTCCGCGAGCGCGGTCGCCGCATCCTGTCGCGCTGCCTCGTCCTCCGCGCGCGCCGCCTCCGCCGCGTCCGCCAGCTCGGCCAGCAGCCGCACGGTGTCGGGGGCGTCGGCCATCTCCAGCGCATCCACCCGCGTCGCCTCGCGCAGCCCCGTGAGCGCCTCGGCGACCTTGGCGTCGGCGGCGTCGGTGCGCGCCTTCGCGGCCTTGCGCATCTCGCCGAGCTGCGCGGCGGTCCGCTCGTAGACGGCCGTGCCGAACAGCGACTGCAGCACGAGCCGCCGCTGCTCGCCCGTCGAGCGCAGGAACTCCGCGAACTCGCCCTGCGGCAGCACGACCGTCTGCACGAACTGCGCGCGCGTGAGGCCGACGATGCGCGCGATCTCCGTGCCCACCTCCTGCGTGCTGGTGCCGATCACCTCGCCCGCGTCGGCGTCCGGGGACGAGAGCCGCACGAGCGTGGCCGTCGCGTTCTGGTTCGTGGTGCCCGTGCCGCGGGCCTTCGGGCGCTGGTGCTGCGGGCTCCGGCGGACGCGGTGGATCCCCGCGGCCGTCTCGAACACCAGCTCCACGTACGGCTCCACCCCGGGCGCCGCGTGGTGGCTGTGCAGCCGGTCGCGGCTCGAGCCCTCGCTCGCGAGCGACCCGTAGAGCGCGAACACGACGGCGTCGATGAGCGTCGACTTGCCGGATCCGGTCGGCCCCTCCAGCAGGAACAGCCCCGACCGCCCGAGCTCCGCGAGGTCGATGACGTGCTCGCCGGCGAACGGCCCGATCGCCTGGAGGGTGAGGCGGTGCAGGTCCATCAGGCGCTCCGGTCCGCGGCGAGGGCAAGCTCGTACGCCTGGCGGAGCACGAGCGCCTCGGCCTCGGTGGGCGGCGCGCCGGTCGCGTACTCGACGAAGTCGGCGGCGACCTCGAGCGGATCCGTCGTCGCGTCGACCACGCGCGACCGCACGCCCTCGACCCGTCCCTCGGGCTCGTGCAGCACGACGAGCGCGTGCGGCAGCGCCTCCCGCACACGTGCCACCAGGTGGGCCGGGTGCACGGGATCCGTCACGTGCACGCGCAGCCACGCGTCGGCGAGGTCGGCGTGCCGCCCGTCGACGATCTCCGCGAGCGTCCCCGTGACCTCCGCGAGCCGTCGCGGCACCGGCGCCGGGATCAGCTCGACCGTCCTGGATCCGTCGGCAGCCAGCTCCACGAGCGCGCTCGACTTCCGCTGCATCCGCTCCCCGAAGGAGAACGCGAGCGGCGAGCCGGAGTAGCGGACGACCGGCCGCGCGGATCCGCCCGCCCGCACCTCCTGCGCCCCGTGCAGGTGCCCGAGCGCCACGTAGTCCGCGCCTCGGAACACCGACGCCGGCACCTGGTCGAACCCGCCCACGCGGATGTCCCGCTCGCTCTCGCTCGGCGCAGCACCCGTGACGAACGCATGCGCCACGACGACCACGCGCGCGTCGGGCCGGCCGGCGGCGTCCGCGCGCACCCGACCCATCGCGGCGCCCAGCACGGCCTCGTGCGAGCGCGGCAGGGGAGGGGTGCCGGGGGCGGTGAGCGTCGCGCGCACGGCATCCGGATCCAGGTACGGCACCCCGTAGAACGCGACCGGCCCGTCGGCGTGCTCCACCACGACGGGCTGGTCCAGCGTCTCGGCCGACGCCAGGATGTGGAGCCCGTCCCGTAGCAGCGCCGACGCGAACCCGAGCCGGGCGGCCGAGTCGTGGTTGCCGGGCGTGACGATGACGGTCGCGAGCGCGCTCAGCCGCGCCAGCGCATCCCCGAGCAGCCGCACGCTCGGCACACCAGGTACGGCGCGGTCGTAGACGTCGCCCGCGACGAGCACGACGTCGACCTCCCGCTCGCGCACGACATCGACGAGGTGGTCGAGGAACGCCGCGTGATGCGCGTGCAGGTCCTCCCCGTGGAGGGTGCGCCCGAGGTGCCAGTCGCTCGTGTGGAGGATGCGCACGCGGGTCCTTCCATGGGGCTGCCGGCGGTGCCCGTCACGCTACCGGAGGGCGCCGACACGGCCCGGGCTCACGGCTGCGGCGTCGGGAACGACGTGTCGGGGATGACGGGCTCGCCGTGCGTGTCGCAGGCGCGCATGCCGCACTCCTGGATCGACAGGTAGCTGCGTCCGGAGAAGATGACGACCATGAACCTGTTCGTCACGTGCTCGCGCGCTTCGAGCGCGGATGAGAGGGACGACAGATCGAGGCGAGGATCCTCTCGGACCGCGGTGCCGCCGCCATGTTCGGACAGCCTGTCGGTGTCCTCCTGCATGGCGACGGAGTCGCTCCGGCCGAAGTAGACGTCGACGCGTTGGGAATCGCACAGGTACCCCACCTGCACGATCGATGCGGTCGGGTCGGTGTCCAATCGGGCTAGGTCCTGCTCCGAGAGGGTCGCCGACGCCGGCTCGCTGGTGCTGCAACCCGCCTGTGTCATCGCGGCCTCCGCGGCCTGGACGGCCGATCGCGCCGTCTCCTGGCCGGGCAGCGCGTAGGCGGCCTCCGCGGTCACGCTGCACCCGTACTCCCGAGGACGGTGATCGGGGAAGATCTGACCCTCCGGACCGTCACCGCCCACCCCGCAGCCGGCCGTCACCCGGAGCCCGGCCCTCGTGAGGCCGGGCGGGGTGACGGTGGCGGTCACCAGCTCGGTGGCATGCGGGAGATTGCCGTCTCCGAGGCGAGGTGATACCTCGACTCCGGAAGGTGCGCATCCGGCGATGCTGAGAGCGCCGGCGAGCATGACGGCGATACTCCATGCGGGCAGACGGCGAGTGCGAGTGTGCTCCGGTAGACCGGTCGCGGCATGTGGCATGAACGTCATTCCGTCCGAGGAACAGGCCGCTCGGCACACATCACTTCAGCGCATCGGTCATGGCACGAGCGTAGGCCGCTTGGCCCAGTGCATTGGGATGCACGCTCTGCGCGGAGGTGACCCCGGTGTGGAAGGGGTAGGGGCCGAGGTTCGGATCGTCTCCGGGAGAGAGGTCGGTCCTGATGCCGTTGAGGTAGTTGTCGCTCGTGCACACCTCATGGCCGGCGAAGTAGGGCACAGGATCCTGAAAGGTCGCGAAGATGCTGCCCAGCGCTGAGTTCGCGGCCGAGGTGCCGTCCTTGAGCGCCTCGTTCACCTCGAGGGAGGCGCCTCTCAGCCAATCGCCCTCCTCCTTAGGGATGCCCATGCAGGCGATGACATCTCCTCCGAACACGTTGGGATATCCCATGACGAGCACCTTCGCATTCGGGGCCTTCTTGTGGATCTGGGAGAGGACGGTCGTCACCGCCGGTGTCACGTCCTTCGCGGCGCGCTCGGCGGTCGCCTGGGGCATCTTCTCCGTGTCGCCGGGAAGCGACTGCGTCTCGCAGTCCGTGAGGAGGCTGACGCATGCGGCCACGATCTCGGAGAACCTGGCGTCGTTCCCTCCGATGGAGATGGTGACCAAGGTCGTGTTCTCGTCGAGGAAGCCTGAGTCCAATTGACTCACCTCGCGGTACTTGCCGAACTGCCCGTTGAGGGTGTTGTTCCTGTAGACGACCGACGGAGCTGCGGAAGGCGCCACGGAGTAGTACGGCAGCACATGCTGCGTCAGCGCCCCCGAGCAGGCGATGAGGTGGTAGTCCATCGAGCTGTCGTAGGTGTCGGCGAGATCACCGATAGGCGAGGCGTTGCCTGGGAGCGTCGCTTCGCGGGACCAGGCGCGGTCGGAGCGGTGGCAGGCGTTCCTGGAGCGGTTGTTCGCCACGTCGCTGTCGTACGCCGGGGCGCTGGAGGTCGAGTGGGCGCCATAGAGGTCGGTCTCCCGGTAGAAGTTCCCGCCGCCGCTCTCGGAGCTGCCCTCTCCCGAGGAGTAGGAGTCGCCCATCGCGACCACGATGTTGTCCGGCTTGGCCGCCAGCGGCTGGAAGGCCACCGCGTCCCAGGCGATGTCGTCGACGCCGTCGCCGTCGTGCGTGAGGTTCGAGAGCGACACGGTGGGGATCCCGTTCATCGGGAACACGCCGAGCGAGACCCAGGCGTTGGCCTGGGTGCGTTGAGGGATCACCCGGTTCTTGATTGTGCCGTCACCGAGGTCGATCGCGTAGGAGGCTTGTTGCGTCCACGCTCCGTGGTCGGGGAGGTGCACGAAGACCCGCGTCCACTTCCCTGCGAGCGACCGGTCGAGCGTCCACCGCCCCGTCACGTCGAGGGCGCCGTGGAGGTCGCTGTCCGTCCCTGCTCGCCGCGTGTGCGCGAACCAGAAGTGGGAGTTCCACCCGGCGCCGAGCTGATGCGTGTCGATCTTGCTCGGGTATCCGCCGGCACCGGCGCCGAACGTGAACTGGAAGGTCCCGTGGGTCGTCTGACGTGTGCAGGGACGGACGGGTGCCACCGTGGTGTCATCGACGACGAGGGCGGAGCTCGGGAGGGTGTCCCGGACCTGAGGGGATCCGGCCCGGGGCGCCTGCACCGCGCAGTCCGGCGCGAAGGCGGTGCCATCCGCCTGCTCCGCGTATCCGGCGGAGAAGCGCAGGGAGCCGTGGCCGCAGGTGCTCGCGCAGTCGCCCTTCCATGTCACCGGACCGTGCATCCAGCAGCGGAGGTCGAGCTGGCCATTCGCGTCAGCGTGGGTGCACGGACCGGCGGGCTCCCCGGACAGGCCAGGAGCTGTGGGCTTCTGGCTCGTCGTCGGATCGCAGTCGTCGACGCTCGCCACGCAGAACAGGTCCACCGGCGGCTTGACCTCGGTCCGTGCCTTCTCGGTGTTCCACCAGGACGGCACGAATCCGGTCACCGCCTTGGTGGCGTCCTCGTAGAGCTGCAGCGACCAGGCGGCGAAGCCGAGCACCTTCTCCGGATAGGGCCAGTTCTGGGGCCGTGACGCGTCGGCGGCACCGAGCTCGAGGAACGGGGCGCGGTTCTGCGCGTACTTGGGGTTCGCCGGGTTGTTCGACCAACCGACGCCCCATGCCCCGCCGTTGGCCGCCTTCTCGGACTCCGGGTGGAAGCCGGAGTTGTAGGCCCAGATCGCGTAGAACCAGTTCTCGACGTAGGCGGGATTCCCGTCGTTGACGACGAGTCCGGCCGCGCGGGTGTCGTTCCACTTCTGGCTGATGATCTGCAGCCCCGCGGCGACGTTGGAGGCGTAGTCGAGCGCGATCGCGCGCTGCGCCTGGGCAGGACGAGCGGTCTGCCCTGTTCCGGCCTTGCGCATCCCGTCGGTGATCTGCGCGACGCCGTATCCGCAGTCGGACTTGGAGAAGTCGGCGGTCCAGCTGAAGCTCGCGGAGCTCACGTCGTTGCCGTAGAAGTTGCCGACGAGGGGATTCCCGGTCACGCCGGGCGTGGTGTAGCGGGACGCCTGCCAGAGGTTCGACTCCTGCGCGATGATGCCGAGCATCACCTGGGCGGGGACGTTGCCGCCCCCGGCGAGCGCCACGCGAGGGAACATGCCCTGCGGTGTGGAGCCGTTGAGGCCGGCGTTGGCGAGGTACGCGGACGTCCGGGGCTTGTCGAGGGTGCCCGTCACGGCCTGGTCGACCGCCCACTCGACCTGCCTCGGCTTCGGCTGCATCGCCTGGTCCGCGGGGTTGTTGCGGGGGATGGCGCAGGTGGCCTCGGACTCGATGGGGTTGTGCGGGTCGCCCACGACGGCCGCGGCCGACTGGCTCAGGCTCTGGGTGCGCACGCGTCCCGCTCCTGCGGCGGGTGCGGATCCGCCCGGCGAGCCGGCGGAGTCGGGCTGCCCGGGCGGGACGACGAAGGCGAGGTCCTCCTGGGTCACGGCCGAGGTCGCGTTCACCTTCACCGGGGGGATCTGGTCCGTGGTGTCGGTGGTCGCGCCGCTCGTGTCCGTGGTGCCCGTCACCACCAGCTGGCCGGTCGACGAGATGCCGGCCGTGGTCGGGGACCGCAGCAACGATGTCCCCGTGGGGAGGTCGCCTGTGACCGTGGGGGTCTTGCCCGTGACGTACGCATGCCCGGCCGCGTCGCGCTCGATCCCGAGGTCGGCGACGGGACCGGTCGCGAGCGGAGCGGGATGGCTCGCCTCGCCGGTGGGCTCGGAGGGAACCGACCGGACCGACGCGGTGGCGTCCTGCTTGTCGACGAACAGGACATCGTCTCCATCCGTCGTGGTCATGTCGTAGGGGACTCCTGAGGCCGCGGCGAGCGTCGTCGTCGTCCCGTCCGGTGACACGTGCACGACCGAGCCGGAGGCGCCCGCGACGATCCCGGACGCCACGGGGATCGCGGAGGCCGCCTCGAACGGGAGCGCCGTGATCGACTGCTTCTCCGGCGCCGACGCGTCCACGCGCACCAGCCGCGTCTGCGGGTCCTCGGTGAAGGCGGTCATGACCACGTCGTCGCCCGTGCCGCAGCCGGGGTCGAAGTACGCCAGCGAGAAGCCGCGCCCCAGCTGCGTGACCTGCCCGCTCGCCATGTCCACGATCGCGCCCCAGGCCCCTGCATCGAAGAGCCGCGGGTCGTTCGTCATGGCGCGCGTGCCGTAGACCACGCCCATGCGGGAGCCGTCCTGCGTGAGGCAGGTGTTGCCGATCCAGCGATCGGTCTCGACGCCCGGGACAGAGAGCGTCGCCACAGGCGCCCAGGCGTACCCGGCGGAGGCGTCCGCTGCGTAGATCGTGAAGCCGTCCGGGTTCCCGATCGCCGTCGTGGCGCGGTCGCGAGAATCCTTCCACCCGGTGCCGAGCAGGCGGTCGCGATCGACCGGCGCGACCTGGGAGGCATCGTCCTCCGCGGGGAGGGCTCCTGCCGTGCGCGCTGCCGTCGGACTCGGGGCCGCGTCGGAAGCCGTGGCGCCCGTCCCGGTCAGGAGTCCGGCGGCGACCGAGACGGCGAGCACCACGGAGATCCAGCGGCGTGGTCGGCGTGCAGACGAAGGGCGGAGTGCGTGCGCCAACGGGGGCTCCTCGGATCGTGGTCCCGGTAAGAGCCGCGATCGGGGAGGGAAGGTCGCTCACGGGACTCGGTCAGCATGGCGGTGGTATGCGCACGTCGGGCGATCCATGCACATGCTCGGGATGGGCCACGCGAGCCGACGCGTCGGCTCGGCGGATCGCGCCGCCCGGGCCTGCAGCCGGCACCGCCCACCCGGCCTGCCCGCGGGACCGCCTTGGTAGGATCGAGTGTGACTGGAGAGAACCTGCTCGGCGTGCCCGAGACGCGCCTGGCCGACGAGCCCGAGGTCGCCGCCCGCATCCAGGGTGCCGACGGCCACCACGACACCCTCGGCGCCATCGCGGCCGACCACCCGCAGTCGTCGCTCGTCTGGGCGCTGCTCGCGGATTCCGCGTACGTGCAGGGCGACCGGATCGCCTCGTACGCGTTCGCGCGCGTCGGCTACCACCGCGGCCTCGACTCGCTGCGGAAGTCCGGCTGGAAGGGCCAGGGCCCCGTGCCGTGGAGCCACGAGCCGAACCGCGGCGTCCTCCGCTCCCTCTACGCGCTCCGTCGCGCGGCCGCCGCCATCGGCGAGGAGGACGAGGTCTCGCGCCTCAGCGCCTTCCTGCGCGACGCGGATCCCACGGCCGCCGGCCACATCGAGGCGATGACGGCCGGGGCGCTCCCGTCCACGGAGGCCATCGTCATCCGCGGCCAGGACTGATCCACCGCACCACCGCATCGCCCGCACCACCGCACGCCACCCGATCCACCCCGACCGACCCGCCCCGACGAGGAGTGAGCCATGCCCGCAGTAGTGATCATCGGAGCCCAGTGGGGTGACGAGGGCAAGGGACGCGCGACCGACCTCCTCGGCAGCCGCGTCGACTACGTCGTCAAGTTCAACGGCGGCAACAACGCCGGCCACACGGTCGTCGTCGGCGACGAGAAGTACGCGCTGCACCTGCTGCCGTCGGGCATCCTCACGCCGGGCGTCGTGCCCGTCATCGGCAACGGCGTCGTCGTCGACATCGAGGTGCTGTTCCACGAGCTCGACGCGCTCGCCGCCCGCGGGGTCGACGTCTCGAAGCTCCGCGTGAGCGCCAACGCGCACATCATCACGCACTACCACCGCACCATCGACAAGGTCACGGAGCGCTTCCTCGGCAAGCGCCAGATCGGCACCACCGGCCGCGGCATCGGGCCCACGTACGCCGACAAGATCAACCGCGTCGGCATCCGGATCCAGGACCTCTTCGACGAGAACATCCTGCGCCAGAAGGTGGAGGCGGCCCTCGACGCCAAGAACCACATGCTCGTCAAGATCTACAACCGCCGCGCCATCTCGGCCGAGGAGATCGTCGAGAGCCTCCTCTCCTACGTCGAGCGCCTGCGCCCGATGGTCGGCGACGCGTCGCTCGAGCTGAACGCCGCGCTCGACGCCGGCAAGACCGTGCTGTTCGAGGCCGGCCAGGCCACCATGCTCGACATCGACCACGGCACGTACCCGTTCGTCACGTCGTCGAGCGCCACGTCCGGCGGCGCGGCCACGGGCTCGGGCGTCGCGCCGAACCGCCTCGAGCGGATCATCGCGGTCGTCAAGGCGTACACGACCCGCGTCGGCGCCGGCCCGTTCCCCACGGAGCTGCACGACGAGTCGGGCGAGTACCTGCGCGCCAAGGGCTTCGAGTTCGGCACCACCACCGGCCGCCCGCGCCGCTGCGGCTGGTACGACGCGCCCATCGCGCGCTACACGGCCCGCATCAACGGCGTCACCGACTTCGTGCTCACCAAGCTCGACGTGCTCTCGGGGCTCGCGACCATCCCGGTGTGCGTCGCCTACGACGTCGACGGCGTGCGCCACGACGAGGTGCCCGTCTCGCAGTCCGACTTCCACCACGCGACCCCCATCTACGAGGAGTTCCCGGGCTGGCAGGAGGACATCACCGGCTGCCGCCGCTTCGAGGACCTCCCGAAGAACGCGCAGGACTACGTGACGGCCATCGAGCGCATGAGCGGCGCCCGCATCTCCGCCATCGGCGTGGGCCCGGAGCGCGAGCAGGTCGTCGTGCTGCACGACCTCCTCGAGGCCTGACCCTGATCCACGACGGCTGGGCCGACGACGCCCGCCTCGGCACGGACGCGTCGGACCTCGCGCGCTTCCTCAGCCGCGCGGACGCCCGCACCATGAACCGCGCGCGCCTCCAGGCCGATCTGGACATGGGCCAGGAGCAGTACGTGGCGGCGTGGCGCGAGCTGCACCGGTTCGGGTACGTGTCGTCGGCGGAGCTGCGGCGGCTCGTCGTCGAGCGGTAGGGCAGGCCGATCACCGGATCCCACCTGCGACCCTCTCGATCGAATCGACCAGGATAGTTGGCGATCGACTACGATCCTGGGCATGCAGCTGCAGCATCCTTTCCGCACGATCACTCCGACGTTCGACGGGGACGTCCTCCGCGTGCTCGCCCGATCCGACTCCTGGTTCACGGTCGCGCGGATCCGCAGCCTCGCGGGATCGGGGTCGCCCGAGGGCATCCGCCGCGTCCTGCGCCGGCTGGCCGTCCAGGGCGTCGTCGACACGCAACCGGCCGGAAAGGCCGTGCTGCACCGGCTGAACCGCGACCATCTCGCGGCTCCGGCGATCCTCGAGCTCGCGCGTCTCGATCGAGAGCTCCACGACCGCATCCGGGCCTCCCTCACGGCGTTCCGCGTCGCACCGCGGTTCGCCGTCCTCTTCGGCTCGGGGGCGCGGCTCTCCATGGAGGTCGACAGCGATCTCGATCTGCTGCTCGTGCGAGATCGGGCCGCCTCCGACGAGTGGTCGGACGACGTCTCGGAGCTCACGCGACGGATCCATCGGTGGACGGGAAACGATCCACGGATCATCGACTACGGTCTCGACGACATCCGAGGGGCGGCCGCGGAAGAGCCGCTCCTGGAGTCGATCGCCGATGAGGGGATCGTGTTGACGGGGAGTGCGGCGCGCTTCCGGAAGGAGATCGGAGCGGCATGACACCGGTGCGCGAAGCAGGGCGGACCGAAGCGGACGGTCGATTCCGCAAGGCGAGGCAGTTCGCGGACGCCGCGGACCTGTTCGCGGACGCTGCCTCCGACGACGCCGATGAGTTCGGCGATGCCTACGTAACCCTCGCGGTGCACTCCGGCATCGCTTCCGGCGATGTCATCTCGATCGTCGTCAGCGGTGAGTACTCGCCGACAGGCAACCACCAGGAGTCGGTGGCGATGCTCCGCAGGGCGGATCCGGATGCGGCCAAGCACCTCGAGAGGCTGCTCGCGATGAAGACCAAGGCGGGCTACGCGCATCGCCCCGTCTCCTCGGACGACGTCGCCAGGGCGCGCCGCGCGCACGAGGTGCTGCTGGAGATCGCGTCGGCGGTCGTGGCCGGTTAGCGCTTCACGGCTCACGCTTCTCGATGCTCGCTCCCTGCTCGTCCGTCCGCAGGGCCGTCACCACTTTCCGCAGCGCGGAGGACATCGCCTCCCGGTCGGCGTCGCTGAGGTCGGCCAGCATCCGCAGCTCGACCGCGCGCACGGCCGCGCTCGCCTTCGCCAGCTGCCGGCGGCCGGCCGCGGTGAGGCGCGTGGGTTGCACGCGGCCGACCGCCTCCTCGGCGGGGCGCGTGACGATGCCGTCGCGCTCGAGGGACTGCAGCAGCACGTTCATGGACGGGCGCATCACGAAGGCGCCGCGGGCGAGGCCGGAGTTCGAGGATCCGGGGCGCTACGCGAGGAGCTCCAGGCACGAGTAGTGCGTGATCGTCATGCCGCGGGGGCGCAACGCCTCGTCCATGGCGGCGCGCAGGGCGCTCGCGGCCTCCGGTCCGGAGGGCTGCCCGCTACCGCTGGAGCGGATCCGCAGGGCGGAGGCGATCCTCGTCCACCGGGAAGGGCACGGTGTACGACAGCCGCGTCGCGGTCGTCTCGCCCCACTCGTCCTTCGTCACCCTGATCTCCTCGGGCGACGCCTCGGCGATCCGCACGCGCAGCCACGAACCGTCCTCGAGCCTCAGCTCGTGCGGGTCGGCGAGGTAGCCCAGGCCGAGCGCATCGAGGGTCTCCTCGGCGACCAGCCAGTCCACGACGCCTGTCCGGTGCCGTCCGAGGAGGTCGATGGCGACGAACCCCTCGTCGACCGGCTCCATCCACCCCACGAGCTCGCGGTCGTCGGATCTCCGGTGCTCGATCCAGTCGGGTCGCATGCTGCGAGGCTAGCCGCGCTCGCGTCCAGATGGCCGTCGCGTACCAGCGGTCGGAGTGCGGCTCGACGCTGAACGCATCCACTTCCCTAGTGAGCGCGCAACGACCGCACCATGCCGCGCAGGATCCGCGTGGCCGCCTCCCGGTCGGCGTCGCTGAGGTCGGCCAGCATCCGCAGCTCGACCGTGCGCACGGCCGCGCTCGCCTTCGCCAGCTGTCGGCGGCCCGCCGCGGTGAGCCGAGTCGGCTGCACCCGGCCGATCGCCTCCTCCGCCGGGCGCGTGACGATCCCGTCGCGCTCGAGGGTCTGCAGCAGCACGTTCATCGACTGGCGCGTCACGAAGGCGCCGCGGGCGAGGTCGGAGTTCGAGGATCCGGGGCGCTGGGCGAGGAGCTCCAGGCAGGAGTAGTGCGTGATCGTCATGCCGAGGGGCCGGAGCGCCTCCTCCATGGCGGCGCGCAGGGCGCTCGCGGCCTCCTTCAGCAGGTAGCCGAGGGAGGTCGGGAGGTCGATGCCGTCGGCGCCTTGACTCATGTCAGCAGTCTGACATACGCTCCTTGGTGTCAGGCATCTGACATCAAATAGAGGAGACACCATGCCCGTCACCGGCCCCGACTTCATCTCGCTCCAGGTCACCGACCTCGACGCGTCGCAGGCGTTCTACGAGCGCTTCCTCGGCCTCGTCCGCTCGCCCGCAGGACCCCCGCACGCGGTCGTCTTCACCACGACGCCCATCGCGTTCGCGCTCCGCGATGTCGTCCCCGGAACCGACATCGCGGGCACCCCGCAGCCCGGGATCGG
The DNA here is from genome assembly GCF_051201715.1 of Clavibacter quasicaliforniensis. Classification (NCBI taxonomy): domain Bacteria; kingdom Bacillati; phylum Actinomycetota; class Actinomycetes; order Micrococcales; family Microbacteriaceae; genus Clavibacter; species Clavibacter quasicaliforniensis. The sequence goes on from NZ_CP139624.1 coordinate 683,274, forward strand.
CACGGCGGTGTGGCTGCACGCGACCGACGTCCAGGAGATCCACGACGCGCTCGTGGCCGACGGGCACAGCATCGTGACCGCGCCGTTCGACGGCCCGTTCGGCCGCACGTTCGCGTTCGCGGACCCGGACGGCTACCACGTGACGCTGCACGATCGCGCCTGACGAGGATCAGGCGCCGGGCGCTCCCGCGAGCACGGCCTCCGCGATCCGATCCGCCGCGTCGGCAGGCGTGATCCGCGACGTGTCGACCACCTCCGCCTCCGCGTGCAGCCAGGTGCGCGCCGCCTCCGCGTAGGGCTCGACGCGGGAGACGCGGAATGCTGACGGGCCGAGGTCCGCGTCGTTCTGGATCCGGTCCCGGAGCGTCGCGGTGTCCGCGTGCAGCACGAAGTGGCGGATGGGGATGCCGTGGGCGGCGAGGCCCCCGCTGATCTCGCGCCAGTACGCCTCCGTGAGCACTGTCATGGGCATCACGAGCGTGCCGCCCGTGTAGCCGAGCACGCGGCGGGCCGTCTCGACGACGAGCGGGCGCCACGGCGTCCAGTGCTGGAAGTCGTCCAGCTGCGGGAGCGGCGGCCGGATGTCCATGAGCACCTCGCCGACCTTCTCTGCGTCGAGGACGCGGCTGTCGGGGATCCGCTCCTGCACGAGCCGCGCCGTCGTCGTCTTGCCCACCCCGTGCGTGCCGTTCAGCCAGATGATCATGGCCGGAACCTATTCGGGACGCCGCGCCGACGGCATCGGCCGGACGATGGATCCCTGGTCGCCCTGGTCGCAGCCGCGCCGGAGGACCAGGCTGGAAGGGCGGCGGGATCCGGTCCCGCCCGAGGACGCGCCCCCGAGCGCGCGGAAGGACACCATGCTCTGCATCGTCTACTCCAGCACCGCCGAGCGGTCCTTCGACGACATCGACCTCGCCCAGCTCCTCGCGCAGAGCCGCGCGACCAACGAGGCCCACGGGCTCACCGGCCTGCTCGTCCACCGGCAGGGCCGCTTCCTCCAGCTGATCGAGGGCGAGGACGCCGACGTCCGGGAGCGCATGGCCGCGATCCTCGCCGACGACCGCCACGGTCGCATCTCCACGCTGATGGAGGAGCGCATCACCGAGCGGCAGTTCCCCGACTGGACGATGGGGATGGCGAAGTACGACGCCCGCGTGGCCGAGCGGATCCCCGGCTACCGCGACACCTTCGACGACCTGCAGGGCGAGCGACCGGACGACGCCATCCGGCCCGCGCTCCTCGAGCTGATCCGGTGGTTCCAGGAGGACACGGGCCGGCTGTCCTGACGGGCCCGATCCTGGGGGGCGCGAACCGCCCGGGCGATCAGGAGGTGGGCGCCACGCTCCGCCAGAAGCCCGCGAGGAGGTCCGCGCTCGCCTCCGGCTGGTCGACCTGCGCGGAGTGGCCGGCGTCCGCGACCACTTCGTAGCGGGCGCCCGCGCGCTCGGCCATGTCGCGCTGCCAGTCCTGCGGCCACGCGTCGTCGGCGTCGCCGTGGGAGACGAGGACCGGGATCCCGGTGGCGCGCAGCTCGTCGACACGGTCGGTCTGCGCCTGCATGATCTCGAGCGCTCCGAGCAGCTGCGCCGACGCCGTGCCGAACAGGCGCGTGCGGAACCATGCCACCTCGGGGTCGTCGCCGTCGAGCTGCTCGGGCAGGAACCACAGCGGCCAGAGCCCGGCGCTGCCGTGCGCGCGGATCGCGGCGATGCCCTCCGATCGCTCGCCACGGCTGAGGGGGCCCGAGTTCCAGTGCGTGTAGCTGGCGAAGCGGCCCGGATCGCGGATCACGGCCTGCATGCTGACGACGCCGCCGAAGCTGTGGCCGAGGAGGTGCACGGGGCCGAGGGGCGCGGCCGGTGTCGCGTCGGTCGCGACGTGACGGCCGCCGGATCCACCGTGACCGGCGAGCGCGTCCACCACGTGGTGCACGTCCTGGCCGAGGGTCTCGAGCTCGTAGCCGGTCGCGTCGACGGGCGGCTCGGCCTGGCCGGGGCCGGTGGATCCCCACTGCCCGCGCTGCGAGAACGCCACGACCGTGAAGCCGCGGTCGGCGAGCGGGCCGAGCAGCGGGAAGAAGTCCTCCTTGGATCCCGTGAAGCCGGGCACGAGCAGCGCGAGGGGCGCGGTCGCCGGATCCCCGGTGCGGGCGGGCACGCGGACGGCCGACAGTCGCGCCGCCGGGACCTCGATCGTGAGGTCCTCCGCGTCCTCGGGCCGGTGGTCGGACAGGATGCGCGGGGCGTGGGCGTCGGTGCTCATCCCGTCAGCGTAGGCCGGGGGCGGCGTCGTGACCGGCGGCGTCAGCGCGCCGGGCGGATCGAGAACAGCTCCTGCGGGGTCGCGCCCGTCGCGTCGCAGATGAGGGTGAGGGTGGTGAAGCGGATGGCCTTGGCGCGGTCGTTCTTGAGGATCGACAGGTTGGCCATGGTGATCCCCGTGCGCGCCGACAGCTCGGTGAGGGTCATCTCGCGCGCCCGGAGCACCGCGTCGAGGTGGCAGACGATGCGGTGCGGATCAGACGACGCCATCGGCGTCCTCGGCGAGGCGCGCGCCGGCGCGGAACGCGGCCGTGAGGGCGAGCGCGACGAGGCCGGCGAGGAGCAGTTCCAGCGGCCAGGCCGCGCCGGTGCTGCTGATCGAGTCGTAGTCGCCGCCGAGGAACTCCGAGCCCGCGGGCTGGCCGGCGGAGAACGTCCCCAAGGCGCCGAAGGCGGCGCCGAGCCCGAGCCCCGCCGCGAGGTGCGCCTGCGCGAGGACGTCGGCGATCCCCTGCAGCGCGCCGCCCACGAGCAGCGTGATCGCGAGCCGGCGCCAGTTGGCGACGACGAACGCGTGGAACGGCTCGCCCTGCGCGATGCCGCGGAGCGCCCGGAGGAGCCATGCGACCGCGAACACCACGGTCACGCCGTGGATGAGGGACGGCAGCGCCCCGAGGATCCGCAGCAGGAGGTCGGCGTCGGCCAGCGTGCCGTCGGCGCCCGCGGCGGGGACGGCGTCGGCGATCTGGGGCAGGTCGGCGAGGGGGAGCCGGGGATCCGTGTCCCCTCCGACGAAGAGGTACCGGCCGGTCGCGGTCGTGATCGAGCGGCTCGCGTCCGCGATCACCGTCCATGTCATCACGAGCAGCAGTACGAAGCGGGTGATCCGCAGCACGCGCGGCCGCTCGCGCACCGGCCGGCTCTCGATGATCCCCGTACTCGTCATGGCGTCCCCTTATCGATGCTCGATGTTATCGAAAATCAACACCATCTCCGGAGACCGCGCAAGCCCTCAGCCCGCATCCACCACCGGCAGCGTCAGCAGGAAGCGCGCGCCGGCGCCCGGCGCCGCGGGCAGGCAGACGAGGTCGCCGCCCTGGGCGCGGGCGAGCGCGCGGGCGATGGAGAGGCCGAGGCCGGCGCCGCCGTGCTGGCGGTCGCGGCCGTCGTCGAGGCGCACGAGGCGGTCGAAGATCCGCTCGCGATCGGCGTCGGGGACTCCGGGGCCGTCGTCGACGACCGTGATGCGCACGGATCCGTCGTCGCCCGCCTCCGCCTCGACGCGCACCTCGGACGCGGCGTAGCGGGCCGCGTTCTGCAGGAGGTTGTCGAGGATCTGCGCGAGCCGGTCGGGATCCGCGCGCACCGCCGGAGGAGCCCCGCGGACGTCGGCGACGACGCGCGTGCCGGGCGTGCGCGCCTGCTGCTGAGCGACCGCGGCCTCCACCACGGGCGGCACGCGCACGGGCCGGCCGTCTACCGAGAGGCCCTCGTCGAGCCGCGCCATCATGAGCATGTCGTCGACCAGGCGGCCGGCGCGGATCGCCTCGCGCACCACGTGCACCGCGAGCCGTTCGCGCTCCTCGACGCTCGGGTCCGTGCGCACGAGCGCGTCGGCGGACGCCCGGATCCCGGCGACGGGCGTCCGCAGCTCGTGCGCCGCATCCGCCACGAACGCGCGCATGCGGGCCTCTGCGGCGAGGGCCTGGTGCTCCGCGTGCTCGAGGTCGTCGAGCATCTCGTCGAACGCGGTCGCGGTGCGGCCGAGCTCCGTCGCGGGTCGGGTGGGGCGGAGTCGGCGGCCGCGGTCGCCGCGGCCGATGGAGCGGGCGACGCCCGTCATGTCCTCCAGCGGCTGCAGCGTCCGGCGCACCACGACGACCAGCGCCACCGCCGCGAGCAGCAGGAACCCGACGGAGGCGAACGCGAGGATCCCGCTGAGGGAGGCGAGCGTGCCGTCCACGGATCCGGTGCCCGCCGAGAGCTCGAGCACGGTGCCGTCGCTGAGGTCGGAGCGGAGGGTGATGCCGCCCGCGGAGGAGCTCACGGAGCTGGAGGCGACGGTGACGGCGTCGGCGCGCGGCGTCGCGGGGGTGCTGACCGACCCGGACCCGGGCGCCTCGCCGAGCGGATCCGGCCCGGGCAGCGTGGCGCCGAGCGGATCCCGGCCGGGCCGCGCCGAGACCGCGCCGCCGTCCGGGCTCGTGATCTGCACGGCCACGCCCTGCGCGCTGAGCCGCTCGGCCAGCGCGTCGTCGTCGAGCACGCCCACGAGCGCGGCGGCGGCCGATGCGCGGTCGGCGAGCCGGTCCTGGATCTGCTGCCGGAGCTGCGCCCCGAGGATCGCCTGCACCGTGAGCGAGAGCGCCACGAGCAGCACCGCGAGGAGCGCGAGCACCGCGAGGACCGTGCGCGTGCGGAGGGATCCGGTGCGCAGCGGGCCGTCCGGCGCGGCGGCGGGAGCGCGGCCGCGGATGCGCGCGCTCACGCCTCCACCCGGTAGCCGAGCCCGCGCACGGTGTGCAGGAGCCGCGGCCCCCGTGCCTCCATCTTCTTGCGCAGCGCGCTGATGTGGACCTCGACGAGGTTCGGGTCGGCCTGGTCGTACCCCCACACCTGCGTGAGCAGCTGCGTCTTGGAGAGCGTGCGGCCGCGGTGCGCGGCGAGGTACGCGAGGAGCTGGAACTCGATCGAGGTCAGCTCGAGCTGCTCGCCGCCGCGCCTCGCGAGGCCGGAGTCGGGATCCACGAGCAGGTCGCCGATCTCCACCACGCTCGCGAGCCGCCCGCGCCGCCGCAGCACCGCGCCGACGCGGGCCACCAGCTCCGCGAGCGCGAACGGCTTGACGATGTAGTCGTCGACGCCCTGGCCGAAGCCGCGCAGGCGGTCCTCGACGGCGTCGCGCGCGGTGAGCATGATGACGCTCGCGTCGCTCCAGCGGCGGATCCGCTCGGCCAGCTGGATCCCGCTCGGGCCGGGCAGCATCCAGTCGAGCACCACGAGGTCGGGCAGGAAGCCCTTGACCTCCTCCTCGAGCTCGACGCCTGACGCCAGGCCGCGGACGACGAAGCGCTCGGCGGTGAGGGTCGAGACGACGGCGGCGCGGATGGCCTCGTCGTCCTCGACCACGAGGACGCGTGCGGGAGGGAGCATGTGCCGACTGTAGGAGCCGCGGATGGGCGCTCCCGGCCGCATGTCCGCTCGGGGCGCCGAACTTAAGGAGGACTTCAGATCCGCTGCCGAACCTGGATCCACGACCGCCGGCGCACCCCGCGCCGCGGCGGACACGGAAGGACCACCATGGACGACACCATCACCGTCTTCGAGAAGGGGCCGGGCGCGCGGAAGCCCGGTGCGCCGACCCTGGCGCCGCGGAAGCGCCGCACGGGCATCGCCGTCGGCATCGCGGGAGCCTCGATCGGCCTCGTCGCGCTGTTCTCCTCGCCGGCGTTCGCCGACGGGAACGGCGGCGACACGAGCGGCCAGACCGGATCCGGGAGCGGCACCTCCGCGACCTGCCCCGCCCCGCCCGCGCTGCCCGACGGCACGACGCCGCCGGCACCCGTGACGCTGCCCGACGGATCCACGCCGCCTGCCCCGCCGACGAACGCGGACGGCACGCCGGCGACGCCGCCCACGCCTCCGACGCCGCCGACGAACGCGGACGGATCCACGGCCACGGTGCCTGCGCCCCCGACGAACGCGGACGGCACGCCCGCGACGCCGCCGACCCCGCCCACGAACGCGGACGGCACGCCCGCGACGCCGCCTGCCCCGCCGACGAACGCGGACGGGACCCCGGCGACGCCGCCCGCGCCGCCTGCCGACGGCTGCGCGCCGCCCGCCCCGCCCGTCGGCGCGGACGGCAAGGCGCCGACCCCGCCCGCCGGTCCCGCGGCTCCCGCCACGACGCCCGGATCCTCCGAGGGCTCGACGTCGGGCGGCACGCCCGCCACGACGCCCGCGCCGACGTCCACGTCAGGGAGCTAGACCGGATCCACCGCCCGGCCGGGGCCCCCGACCACCGCGGGTCCCGGCCGCGCGTCTGCCACCATGGCCGGGTGACCGCCACCGTCCCCGCGCCCGCCCCGCTCATCGGCACCCACGTCCGGCTCGACCCGCTCACACCGGATCACCTCCCGGCCCTCCGCGCTGCCATCGCCCACCCGGCCGTCTTCGCGGGCGGCTTCGGCGGCGGGTCGGCAGGCCTCCGCGCCGACCCGGCGGAGTTCGACGCGTGGGCCCGCGGCTACTTCCGCTGGGACGACCTGCCGTGCGCCGTGATCCTCGTCGGCGGCCCGCACGACGGCGAGCTCGTCGGCACCACGAGCCTCACCGAGCTCGACACGCGCCGCGAGCGCGCGCACCTCGGCTGGACCGCGTACGACCCGCGCGTCTGGGGCACGGTCGTCAACGCGGAGGCCAAGCGCCTCCTGCTCGGCCTCGCGTTCGACGCGGGCTTCGGGCGCGTCAAGCTGCAGGCCGACGCCCGCAACGCGCACTCGCGCGCCGCCATCCTCAAGCTCGGCGCGACCTTCGAGGGCGTGTGCCGCCGCGACCAGCTCCGCGCCGACGGCACCTGGCGCGACGCCGCGATCCACTCGATCCTCGCCGACGAGTGGCCCGCCGTCCGCGCCGGCCTCGATGCGCGCATCGCGGCGCAGGAGGGGCGACCGGTCCTGTTCCGCACGCCCGCGGCCTGAGGGGGTGCCGTCCGGCGGGACGAGTCAGTCGGCGGACGGATCCGCGTCGCCGGCGTCGACGGGGTAGTGGAACTGCATGCCGACGGAGTCGATGCTGCCGGTCCACACCATGTCGCCGCCGACGCGGTGCAGCGGGGGAGCCGTGGAGTCGATGACGTCCGCGAGGCCGAGCTCCGCGATCCAGTCCTCGATGATCTCCCGTCGCGCCGGGCGCGAGTAGGCGTCGGCGCTGCCGATGAAGTGCACGAAGTCCGCGTCGCCGAGCTCCCACGCCAGCGGGCGGAGTCCACGCTGCTGGCCCTCGGCGTTCCAGGCGATCGCGACCATGAGCTCGATGTCCTCGCGTCGCATCGAGCGGCTGCCGAGCGGGACGGGGGCCTCCGCGGTCATGGCGTCTCCTGGATCGTCGTACGTCGGCGGGCGGGCACGTGCGCGAGCTGATCCGATGCCCCACCGAGCAGGCCGAGGGGTAGGGGGAGGAGAGGGGCACGGAGCCCGAGCCCGACGAACGCGCGACCGCTCGTCGGGCCCTGCTCCCAGGTGCCCGGATCGGGCGGGCGCCTGGTGTGATCGCTGTCGCATCGCCGGACCGTCGCGTTCCGGCAATGCCACACGACGTCCCCAGCGACGGGTAATCATTCGGGACTGGTGCGAACGTAGCCCCTCGGGTGAGGGAATACCAGGGGTGGACCCCTTCGGGGGCGCTGCTACCGCGCGAGGCCCCGCGCCCGTCGTCCCGCGTCGCGGGCTGGAGGTCTACGCGGCGTCCGCCTGCACGGCGTCCTCCGCCACGAGCGTGCCGGTCGTGGGCGGGGTGGGGACGCCTTCGTCCGCCTCCTCGCCGGGGTGGATCCGCGTGACGCGGAGCGAGTGCACGTTCAGCCGGGCGTCTGCGGGCCCCTCGGCCACGCGGATCACGCCGGGTCCGCGGCGCATCTGCACGGCGAGCACCAGCGTCCGCCGGGTGGCGCCCTCGGCGAGCGGCGGGTAGCGCACGGTGCGGGTCTGCGCGCGGTCCAGGGCGAAGCCGAGGGCCAGCGGTGCGGATCCGCAGTGGTCGTAGGTGACGGCGACGGAGTGCGGGCCGTCGTGCTCGGCGACGACGGCGAAGTCGAGGTAGCTGCGGCTGCCGGGATCCGCGTCCTCGGGCGGCGGGGGTGCGCTGGCGTGGACGCGCGCGGCGTCGACGGCGGGGTAGCAGCGGGCATGGGGGATGGAGTGCCTCCGGGCGGTGCACATCGGTGTGTCGGGACGCAGCGTCGGGACCGGCCGGGAAACCGTGCCCGGTCCTGCGGGAGCGGCGCGTCGGGCCGGTGTCGGCGGCGGCGCATGCATCGTGGACCATCTCGCGCACGTGACGAAAGGGGACGTCGGGTCGGCGCGTAGTTCGGCCCCGGCGATGCGGGGCGACGGGCTCACCATACGGCGTCCGGGCGCGGGGCGCGCGGGCAGCGCCCCCGTCCCCGCGCGCAGCCCCGCCCGGCCGCGTCCCCCGCACGGCGGACGCGGCCGGTGGCACTCCTCCGTACCGTGGAGGGACGACGCGACGACGGGAGACGCACGATGCAGAGCAGGTGGGCGGCCGCGATCCTCGGCGACCGGGAGGATCCGCGCGCGCGGCTGCACGCGATCTTCGGCGGGCCGGTCGCCCGGAGCGGCCAGCCGCCGCTCGCCGCGCTGGAGTGGGCGGAGCGGACGCTCACCGAGGTCGACCCGGCGCGCGGGGTCGACCCCGTGACGGCGACCCGGCTGCTGCGTCGGGCGGAGCCGCGGCTGACGCTGAAGTCGGGCATGTTCCTCGCGCAGCACGCCGTCGCCCGCCGGCGCCTTGCGTGACGGCCCGCGGATCCCTCCACCACGTCGAGCTGCAGGTGCGTGACCTCGACGCCGCGCTCCGCTCCTGGGGCTGGATCCTCGGCGCGCTCGGCTACGTCGAGGACGCCCGCTGGGCCGACGGCCGGAGCCTCCGCCTCGGCGACGCGTACCTCATGATCGCCCGGGCTCCGCGCGACGCCCCGCACGACCGACGCACGGCGGGCCTCAGCCACCTCGCCTTCCACGCGGGATCCGCCGCCGACGTCGACCGCCTCTGGGCCGAGGCGCCCGACCACGGCTGGGCGCGCCTCTACGCGGACCGGCACCCGTTCGCGGGCGGGCCCGACCACCGCGCCGCGTTCCTCGAGGACGGCGAGCGATTCAAGATCGAGCTCGTCGCCGACGCGTAGCCGCCCGGCCGCCGACGCCCGTCGCCCCGCGCCTGCGACTCGAGTCGCAACCCGGGTGCCGACTCCCGCGCCCTGTGCAGGAGCGCCCCAGCCGGGAGCGTTGCAGGCATGGACACGACACACCGATCCACTTCCGCCGCCCCGAACCGCGGCCGCCGCTCCCGGCGCCTCGCCGCGACCGTCGGCGCGCTCGCCCTGGCCCTCGCCATCCCGCTCGCGGCGGGCGCCGCCACCGCCGCGACCCCCGCGGATCCGCCGCCCCCTGCCCCGCCGCAGCACCAGCCCGGCGGCCACGACCTCACGCAGGCCGACGTCGACACCTGGCTCGACGGCGTCGTCGGCTCCGCACTGCAGACCACGGGGATCCCCGGCGCCGCCGTCTCCGTCGTCGCCGACGGGCAGGTGCTCACCTCCCGCGGCTACGGCCTCGCCGACACCGGCACCGAGGGGAGCCCCGCCCGTCAGGTGGATCCCGACGAGACCCTCTTCCGCGTCGGCTCCGTCTCGAAGGTGGTCTCCGCCACCGCCGTCATGCAGCTCGTCGAGGAGGGACGCCTCGACCTCGACGCCGACGTGCAGCAGTACCTCGACTTCGACCTCGACACCCCGAAGGGCGCCGTCACGCTGCGGCACCTCCTCACCCACACGTCCGGGTTCGAGGAGGTCATCACGGGCCTCATCGGCGTGCCCGGCAGCGAGCGCGCCCTCGGCGACGTGATGAGGACGGATCCGCCCGCGCAGGTCTTCGTCCCCGGCACCACGCCCGCGTACTCGAACTACGGCGCGAGCCTCGCCGGGTACGTCGCCGAGCGCGTGGCCGGGACGCCGTTCGTCGACCTCGTGCAGCAGGAGGTGCTCGACCGCGCCGGGATGGCCTCGTCGTCCTTCGCGCAGCCTCTCCCCGCCGACCTCGACGCGCGCCTCGCCAAGGGCTACCCGGACGACGCCCAGCCCTCCTACCCGACGGAGGTCGTCAACGCGGCGCCCGCCGGTGCGCTCTCGGCCACCGCATCCGACATGGCCCGGTTCATGCTCGGCCACCTCGGCGACCTGCCCGAGGACCAGGCCCTGCTGGATCCCGCCACCCTCGACGAGATGCACCGCCCGGCCCTCGGCGCCGACCAGCTCGGCACCCTCGCCGCCGGCCAGCGCATGGACCTCGCCTTCTTCGACGACAGCACGCCCGGCGTCCCCGCGTTCGGCCACGACGGCGACACCAACGTCTTCCACACGGCGATGCGCATGTTCCCGGACAGCGACGCCGGCATCTTCGTGACCTTCAACGGCAACGGGCGCGACGCGGTCGACACCCTCGAGCTGCGGACGACCGTGCTGCAGGGGTTCGCCGACCGGTACCTGCGCGCGGACGACGATGCAGCCGGATCCGCCGCTGCGCCGACCGGCGACCCCGAGGCCGCCGCCGCGCTCGCCGGCACCTGGCTCTCCTCCCGCTCCCCGTTCTCCAACCCGGGCGCGCTCTTGAACCTCAGCGGCCAGACCGAGATCGTCCCGCGCGCCGACGGCACCATCGCGGTCACCCCGAAGCCGCTCGGCGTCACGACGGGCGTCTACGAGAAGGCGGGCGACGACCTGTGGCGCGAGGTGGGCGGCGACGCCGTGCTCGCGACCCGCGCATCCTCCGACGGCGGACCGGTCGACGCGATCTCGTGGGGCGCGTCCTTCACGATGCTGCGGGCCGAGCCGTGGCAGGTCGCGTCCGTGGTCATGCCGCTGCTGCTCGCGTCCGTCGCCGTGCTCCTCGTCTCCGTGATCGTGTGGCCGGCCACGGCGATCGCCGGGATCGGTCGATGTCGCGCCTCCCGCGCCGACGCCGCCGTCCCCGCCGCCCCGCGACCGCGCCGCAGCCGTGCCCACCTGCTCTCCCGCATCGGGCAGGCCGTGACCCTCGTGTCGCTCGTCGGCTGGTCGGCCGCGGCCGTCCAGGCCCTCTCGTTCGTCGACGTCCCCGCCGCCGCGCTCCGCACCCTGCAGGGGCTCCAGCTCCTCGGCGCCCTCGCGGTGATCCCCGCCGCGCTCGCCGCGTGGCAGGCCGTGCGGACGCGGCGCGGCGCGTGGATCGTCGCCGGCCGGATCCTCGTCCTCCTCGCGCTGATCGCCGTCGCCGCCTTCGCGGTCGGCTTCCGCCTGCTCGCGCCGAGCGTGAGCTACTGATGCGCGACGACGCGGGCGCGGGCGGCGGCCGTCCCGGCTGCCATGCTCGGAGCGTGACCCACCCGACGCCCGACGATGCCGCCGCGACCGCCCGCGTCGCCGCCCGTCCGCGCGGGGCGCTCGCCGACGGGATCCGCGCCGGTCTCGCCCGCGTCGGCATCCGCACGGACGCCGCACGGGACGCGGCCGCCGCCGCGGCCTGGGCGGTCCTCACGCTGCTGCTCCTCGGCGTGCTCGCCGCGCTCGTCTGGGCGGACGGCACCTCGCGCAGCATGTCGCCGGTGCAGGGCGCGCTCATCGGGATCCTCGCGGTCGTCCAGTGCGCGCCCCTCGCCTTCCGCCGCCGGCACCCGCGGTCGACGCTCCTGGCGGTCTCGCTCCTGCAGGGCGCGCTCGTCGCGGTGCTCCCGCCGCACTTCGGGTTCTGGGCGGCCGCGCCCGTCGTCGCGGCGTACACGGTCGGGGCGCGGCTCGCGCCGGCGTCCGCGGTGCGCGTCGTGGCCGCGGCCGTGGGGATCGAGGCCGTCGGCGCGTACCTGGCGGCCACCGGCCAGGTACGCGGGCTGCTCGTGCCCACGACCGTGGACGTGCGGCTCAGCGTCGACACGGTCATCGCGGCCGCGTCGATCCTCGTCAGCGGCCTGCTCATCGCCGCGGCCGGCGCCGCCGTCGGATCCTGGGTCGCGCTCCGCCGCCGCCACGACCGCGACGTGCTCGCGCGAGCTGCGGAGAGCCTGGAGCACCAGGCGACGCTCAGCCGGGCCGCCGTCGCCGCCGAGCGCACGCGCATGGCCCGCGAGCTGCACGACGTGGCCGCGCACCACCTGACGGCGCTCGTCGTGCAGGCGGGCGCCGCCGAGCGCCTGGTCGACCTCGACCCGGAGCGCGCCAAGGACTCCCTCCGGGGGATCCGCCGCCAGGGCCGCGAGACGCTCGACGCGCTGCGCTCCATCGTCGGGATCCTCCGCCAGGGATCCGACGGCGAGGGCGGCGACGCGGGCACCGCCCCCGTGCCGGGCCTCGCCGACCTGCCCGGGCTCGTGGCCGCCGCCCGCACGTCGGGCACCGAGGTCGAGGAGCGCACCGCCGGCGAGACGCCCGCGCTCGCGCCGCTCGCCGACGTCACCGCGTACCGCACCGTGCAGGAGTCGCTCGCCAACGCCCGGCGGCACGCGCCCGGATCCGCGGTCACCCTCACGACGGAGGCCGGCCCCGCGCGCATCGCCCTCACCATCGAGAACGCGCTGCCCGTCGCCGCCCCCGCGACCGCGCCCGGCTACGGCCTGGTCGGGATGCGGGAGCGGGCCGCGCTCGTCGGCGGCCGGCTCGAGGCGGGACCCACCGGATCCGGCACCTGGCGCGTGCGCCTCGAGCTGCCCGTGGAGCCGATGCCGGTCGAGCCGATGCCGGTCGAGCCGATGCCGGTCGAGCACGTGTCGGAGACGAGGGCCGACGCGTGATCCGCGTGGTGCTGGTCGACGACCAGTCCATCGTCCGCGCCGGCTTCCGCGTCGTGCTCGAGACGGCAGGCGGGATCGAGGTGGTCGGCGAGGCCGCGGGCGGTCGCGAGGCGGTGGAGCTCGTGCGTCGCCTCGCGCCCGACGTCGTGGTGATGGACGTGCGCATGCCCGGCGGCGACGGCATCGAGGCGACCCGCGCGATCACGGGAGCGGACGCGGACGCCTCCGACCGCCGGCCCGGCGACGACCGGCCGGCGCCCGCCGTCCTCGTCGCCACCACCTTCGACCTCGACGAGTACGTCTTCGGCGCGCTCGAGGCCGGCGCGCGCGGCTTCGTCCTCAAGGACGCGGAGCCCGAGGAGTTCATCCAGGCCGTGCGGGCGCTCGCCGAGGGCCGCGCCGCGCTCGACGGCGTCACCACCCGCCGCGTGATGGCCGAGTTCACCCGCCGCCGGGCCGCGTCCGCCGTGCACCCGGGCACGGAGGTGCTCACGCCGCGCGAGCAGGACATCGTGCGGCTCCTCGGCGACGGCCTCTCCAACGACGAGATCGGCGGCCGGCTCGTGATCGAGACGAGCACCGTGAAGTCGCACCTGACGCGGATAATGACCAAGCTCGGCACCCGCGACCGCCTGCAGACCGTCGTGTGGGGCTACCGCTCGGGCCTGCTGCCCTGACCTGCGGCCGCCGCGGGCCGCCGCGGGCCGCCGCGGGCTCGCCGTCGGGTCGGCGAGAGCGTCCGCCACGACGCGCCCGGGCTGCTCGCGGACCCCACGCGCCCGCCCCGCCGCGTTCGCCCGCGATCCACCGTCCGTGCCGCGAACGTCCACCGCGGACGGCGCGCGCTCCCAGGCCCGTCGTGGTCTGATGGATCCATGGAACCCATCTACACCGCTATCGCGCACGCCTCCGGCGGAGGACGCGACGGACACGTCCGCAGCGAAGACGACCGCATCGACTTCGACACCCGTCCCCCCAAGGAGATGGGCGGCTCGGGCGAGGGCACGAACCCCGAGCAGCTCTTCGCCGCCGGGTACAGCGCCTGCTTCCTCGGCGCCACCCACCTCGTCGGCAAGAACGCCGGCGTCGACACGAAGGACGCGGGCGTCTCCGCCAGCGTCTCCATCGGCGACAACGGCCAAGGCGGATTCGGCCTCGCGGTCGAGCTCGACGTCTACCTCCCGAACGTGGCGCCCGAGCGCCGCCAGGAGATCGCGGACGCGGCCCACCAGGTCTGCCCGTACTCCAACGCCACGCGCGGCAACATCGACGTGAAGGTCACCATCGTCGACTGACCCACCCGCACGACACGAGGCGGGCGTCCCCATCGGGGACGCCCGCCTCGTGTCGTGCGGGCGCGGATGGGTAGGGTCATCGCATGCCTGAGAACACCGGCCCCGCAGGGGCGCCCCTCGACGACGACGCCCGTGCCGCCCTCGAGGAGCTGGGGGAGATCCGCGGGAGCATCGACAACATCGATGCCGCCCTCGTGCACATGCTCGCGGAGCGCTTCAAGTTCACGCAGTCGGTCGGCCGGCTGAAGGCCGCGCACGGGCTGCCCGCGGCGGATCCCGAGCGCGAGCGCCGCCAGATCCTCCGCCTCCGCGCCCTCGCCGAGGAGTCGCGGCTCGACCCGGCCTTCGCGGAGAAGTTCCTGAACTTCATCGTCGCGGAGGTCATCCACCACCACACGCGCATCGCCGAGGACCAGAGCGCGGCCGCCTCCGCGATCGCGCCCGAGGACGGCGGCCCGGCGGCCTGACGCCGCCGAGCACGCGGCCCGCCGCGTCGGGCTGCCCGCGACGTCAGCCCTCCGGATACGTCTCCCGCAGCACGCGCTCCAGCAGCTCCGCCACCGCGCCCGGACCCGACGCCGGCGCGACCGCCTCGACGCCCGCGTTGTAGTTGGTGTTCGTGTTCACGTCGTACGTCACGAGCCGCCCGTCGGCGGTCTCGATGAACTCGATCCCGGCCACCTCGATCCCGAGCCCGGCGAGGAAGGCGACGTATCGCTCCACGAGCGGGTGCTCCGCGGTGATGTCCTCCCGCAGCGAGAAGATCGTGTCGCCCGGCTGCTGCGCGATGGTCGCGCCGGGCGGCATCACGAGCGCACCGGTGGTCGGGTCGATCGCGCAGGCGTCCGCGGGGCAGAGCTGGTACCCGCCGCGCGCGGTGTCCGCCTGGATCGCGTAGACGAAGCGCCCGCCGACGATCTCCACGCGCGTGACCCGCGGAGTCGCCGCCTCGAGGAACTCCTGCAGCAGCGTGATCCCGTCCTGCGGCTCCTCGAAGTCCGGCCCCTCCACGTAGGCGGCCAGCTCCTCGACGCTGTCGAACCTCCGGACGCCGAGGCCCTTGCCGCCCTGGTTGTGCTTGGTGATGAACGGGGTCGGCAGTCCGCGCGCCGCCTCGACGATGCGGTGGCTGCCGATCACGGCGCGAGTACGAGGCACCTCGATCCCGGCGGCGCGCAACGCCGTGAGCTGGTCGACCTTGCTCACCTCGAGCTCGATCGTCCGGCGGCCGTTGACCGTGCGGCGGCCGTGCGCCTCCAGCCACGACATGAGGGCGCGCGTGTAGTCCTTGGAGAGCGCGTGGTCGCGCGTGTGGGCCGACGCGCTGATCCTCGACCAGAAGATCCCCTCGGGCGGCGCCTCGTCGATCTCGAGCACGCCGTCGGTGAGGAGCCACTCCTCGTACGGCACGCCGCGCGCGTCGAGCGCTGCGGCGAACGGGCCGAACCACTCGGGGTTCTCGTGGATGGCGAATACCTTCGGTGCGGTGGTCATCCCCCCAGGCTACGAGGCGCGGGCGCCGGGGACGCACGCGTGACGGCGGGCCTCAGCTCAGTCGGCAGCGTCAGCTCAACCGCACCAGGGCCTGCACCGGCAGGTGGTCGCTCATCATGCGGCCGCGCCAGGCGAAGTCGTTCACCGCGGCGGCGCGCACGTCCACGCGCTCGCTCACGAGGATCCAGTCGATGCGCGGGCCGTCGACCACCGGCGGCCGGTAGTCGGGGAACGTGCCGAACGCGGGCGTCGCCTGGCGCGCGGTGTCGAGCCAGGAGTCGCGGAGGCCGGCCCGGCGGGTGAGGGCGTCGTAGGGGAACGAGTCGACGGGCGCGTTGAAGTCGCCCATGAGCACGAGCGGCAGCCCCGCGAAGCGCGTGCGCACGAGCTCGGCGATGGCCTCGGCGGCGCGGTCGCGGGCCTCGGCGACGTCGTGGTCGAGGTGCGTGTCGAGCACGACGAGCGGGTGGCCGGTGGCCTCGTCCTGGAAGCGCGCCCAGGTGAGGATCCGCGGCATGGGGTTGCCCCACGTCATGCTGCCGATCACGTCGGGGGTGTCGGAGAGCCACATCACGTCGTGCTCGAGGAGGGTGAGGCGGGACGCCTGGTAGAAGATAGCGCCGTGCTCGCCGTGGCTGCCGCCCTCGCGGCCCTGGCCGACCATGCGGTACGACGGCGGGAGCGCCTTCTCGATCGCCTGGATCTGCGGCCACAGCGCCTCCTGCACGCCGAGCACCGTGGGCCGCTCCTGCTGCAGGAAGCGCGTGAGCACCTCCTGGCGCTCGGGCCAGTGGTCGGCCTCGCCCTCGCGGGTTCCGTGCCAGGGCATGCGCACGTTGAGCGAGATCAGGTGGATGTCGTCGCCGGTCGTCGGGCCGATCGCGGGGGTCATGACGACCATTCAACCCCGTGCGGCTGACCGCCTGGCCACGCAGGGTCGATCGCGCCGGGAGTCGGCGTCAGCAGCCCGGCGTGACGAGCGCCTTGACGAAGGCGCCGGTCTGGTACGTGTACTGCGAGACCCACTGGCGGAGGCTGAAGTCCACCGGGTCCTCGACCACCATGAGGTCGCCCGTGAAGCAGCGCGAGAAGATCAGCTGCGTGCGCGTGACGTGCGGGGTCCAGGTGATGACGATGGCGCTCGTCCAGCCGTTCTCCTCGGACTTCGCCTTGAGGTAGCGCGCCTCGCCCTGCGTCGTGAACGGCGACGGGGTGTCGCACGTGACGGCGTAGGGGAACTCGCCGTTGCAGGCCGCGAGCTCGGCGGCCGACTGCGGGCCGGTGGGCGGCACCGAGAAGACGACCGTGTCGGAGTAGCCCTCGTCCACCAGCTTCGCCGCGAGGTCGCGGCGCGTGGGGTTGGGCGGGCCGATGACGTAGATCACGTCGGCCTTGTCGGGTTGGCTCGCCGGGGGGAAGACGAAGAGCGGGATGCCGGCCAGGAGCCAGGCGAGCAGGAGCACGAGGAGCGCAAGGAGGGTGCGCACGATCCAGCGACGGACGCGGTGCGCCCGGCGGGGCGTCGTGGTGGTGGTGCTGGGTGTCAACGTGTGCTCTCGGCCTGGAGGATCCGCGGGGGCGGTGTGCGGGCGTGCGGGGGCGGTGGCATCCCCCGGCGGCTCGTCGAGCCTATGGGGAGCGCGTGACGGTCGCGAAGCCCCCATCCGGGGCGGGCGGCGCGGCGTCGTGGCGGCGGGCGGCGGATCAGCCGCCCGTGGAGCAGGGGACCTGCGTGATCTCGGACTCGAGCGGGCGCACGAGCGGCGTGTGGCGGACCTCGAGCGGTCCCTGGTCGTCGGACGTCGGCACGGTGAACGTGACGTCGACGGTCTTCGTGTCCTGCGGCGCGAGCTCGGTGCGGATGCGGATCATGCCGCGCCCCATGTCGGTGCCGCGCGCCTCCTCCGTCGTGAGGTCGGCGTCGGTCTTCCAGTCGGCGACCGTGGATCCGACGGGGCCGTACACGAGCAGGTCGTCGAACTGGCGGCCCTTGGCCTTGCCGTCGAGGCCCGTGACGTAGCGCGGCAGGCTCGTCGCGGCGTCCGCCGGCGCGATGCTCGTCATGTCGACGGAGACCGTGTACGTGGTGGTGTCGCCGCAGGTCTCCGCCTGGATGCGGGATCCGGAGCGCAGGTAGTAGCTCATCTTGGATCCCGAGCCGATGTCGTTGAAGTACAGGCCGATCGCGGTCTGCTCGGTGTTGTCGTCCGGCAGCGCGCCGCTCAGCGGCCCGCCCTCGATGAGCGTCTGCTCCTCGGGGACCGTGCTCCACAGCAGCAGGCGGCGCTCGTCGATGGCCCGGTCGATCGCGGTGACCAGCGGGACGACGGGCGGGGTGTCGGTGACGAGCTTCGCGAAGATCGTGCTGGCCGCGCTCGCGAAGTAGCGGTCCTGCGCGAGGTAGTCGGGGTACTGGCTGTAGACCGCGCCGAGGAGCGTGGGCACCGCGTTCTCCGCGTTCAGCTCGTCGCCCGTGGCCAGCGTGATCGGCCCGGTCGCCTCCAGCAGGTAGCTGAGCGCGATGGGGTCGAACGACAGCACGCCGTCGACCCGATCGCCGATGTTGGCCTCCCAGTACGACTTGGCGAGGGCGCCCGACGTGGGGAAGTCGGGGAACATCGTGATGTTCTGCTCGAACCGGTCCGAGCGCGGCTCGATGAGGCGCACGGTCTCGTCGGGCACGTCGCCCTGGCGCACGTTCCGCGGGAAGTCGTTGCTCGACGCCTGCTTCGCGATCCGCACGGTACCGTCCTCGACGGTCAGCAGCACGAGCGCGGCCGGGTTGCCGCCGGTGGAGCGCACCTCCGCGTTGT
The DNA here is from genome assembly GCF_051201715.1 of Clavibacter quasicaliforniensis. NCBI lineage: Bacteria > Bacillati > Actinomycetota > Actinomycetes > Micrococcales > Microbacteriaceae > Clavibacter > Clavibacter quasicaliforniensis. The sequence continues at coordinate 701,700 of NZ_CP139624.1, forward strand.
TCTGGAACATCAGCAGGTAGTTGCGCGCGCCGTCGGCCCCGAGCAGGTCGGGGAGGACCCCGGTGACCTCGCGGAAGGTGCTCGCGGTGTCCTCCGTGCTCGTGAGGGTGTCGTCCATGAGGTCGACGTCGTCGGCGACCTGCGCCCAGAGGCTGTCGCGGTCGATCGTGTCGAGCTCGGCGCGGGCGCCGGCCAGTCCGTCGCTCGCGGTCTGCACGGTCTGGCCGAGGGAGCGGATCCCGTCGAGGTCGATGCGGCCGAGCACGGGCGTGAACGCCGAGAGGGAGACCTCGGTGGCGGGCGTGACGACGTCGGTCGCGAGGCGGTCGCTCGTGGCGGCCAGCACGCGGGCGGCGTGGAGGTTCGGGCCGACGAAGGGGATCCAGTCGTAGGCGCCGAGCACGCCGTCGTCCGCGGCCTCCGCGGCCTTCGCGGTGTGGTCGCGGAGCTCGGCGGCGCCGGTCTTCGCGGTGTCGATGTCGCCCGCGAGCAGAGCGGTCTGCACCTGGTCGGAGAGCGGGAGCGCGTCGCGGAGCTCGGACTGGACGGTGTCGACGCGGGGCAGGATCAGCGCGGCCGAGACCGCGGTGCCGATCACGAGGACGCCGATCACGCCGACCGGGATCCAGAGGCGCTTGCGCTTCCACAGGGGCCGGCGGGTGGCGTCGCGCTCCGCGCGGTCGGCACGGCGGCTGCGGCGGCCGGTCGAGCCGTCGGATTCGTCCGAGCCGTCGGCCGGGGGCAGGATGTCGTCGATGCCGCTCACCGGTCGGGCGTCCAGTTCACGGCGGGCTTGCCGGCCGGGAAGGCGCGGCCGTTGCCGACCGCGGGACGGGCGTCAGCGGACGCCGGGGCGGATCCGCCGACGGCACCGAGGCCGGCGACCCCCGCGCCGATGAGCGCCTGCTCGCGGACGGCCGCGGGCGCGGTCTCGTCGAGAAGGGGCACGGGCGCGCTGACGGGGCCGGTGACCTGCTTGCGGGTGGAGGAGATCCAGAAGAACGCGAGGAGGATCACGAGCGACGCGATGCTCGTCGACATGCCCTGGTACGCGTCGCCGCGGATCAGGGAGAAGAGGTACGGCGTGACGACGACCGCGATGGCCGCGCCGAGGAGCCCGCGGCGGCGCATGCGGGCGCGGATGAAGAGGCCGGCCACGAGACCGAGGAGCGCGCCGACGGCGACGACCCCGGGGATCCCGAAGTTCGCGAACGCCTCGCCGATGGCCGACAGGCTCGTCTCGACGCGGTTGACGCCGTAGAACCGGGGCACGTACGTCGAGGTGAACCACGTGTTGCCGCCGCCGAAGGGCTTGTCCTCCCAGAGCCCGCGCGGGACGAACCAGGCCGGCACCGCGGCGTACGTGGCGCCCCACTGGTAGACGAAGTCCGGCAGCGACGCGACCTCGTTGAGGCGGATGAGCACGTCGAACGGCCGCGTCTCGATGCCGCTGGTGAGGCGGTCGAGGAGGACGCCGAGCGGGTCCTGCGTGAGGCGGTCGAGCGAGCGGCCGTTGTCGAACGTGGACTCGCGGATGACGATCGAGTAGACCATCGCGACCACGGCCGTGACACCGCCGATGAGGGCGATGGTGCGGAAGCGGAAGGGCTTCGGGCCGATCTGCTTGAGGATCAGGAACGGCAGGAAGACGCCGATGATGAGCGGGCCGCGGCCGCCGGCGGATCCGGCGCAGACCACGAGCACGAGGACGGCGACCAGGTTGACCCAGTTCCAGCCCTCGAGGCCCTTCTGCCGGCGCGCGAGCACGTTGTAGACGATCGCGATCTGCACGGGGATGTAGGAGAGGCCGATGAACGACTTGCCGGAGAGGAAGTCGCTCCGGTTGGCGAGGCCCGTCGTGTACGCCTGGATGCCGCCGGAGGAGAGCACCAGGTACACGAGGAGCCCGAGGGCCACGACCGAGGAGATGCCCACGAGCGCCTGCGCCACCGACGTGTTGAACACGCGCTGCCAGCGCACCTGCGTGTCGGGGTCGACGACGGCGGGGCCGCCGGCGATGGCGTTGTCCTCCAGGGCCTTCGCGTCCTCGCCGCCGCGCCTGATGCGGCGGGCCTCGCGGGCCACCGAGTAGTAGTAGACGACGAAGAACGCCGAGAAGAAGATCAGCGCCTCGATGAGCGCGGAGCTCGCGGCGAGCTGCAGCGTGGGCGAGAAGAAGCGCGTGTCGGCGATGGCGCCGGGGCTCGTCTCCATGCTGTTCGCGACCGTGAGCGGGCGCAGCACGAACAGGAGCAGTCCCGTGAACGCGACGATGCCGCCGGGGGTGATCGGATCCCCGTTGGACACCGTCTCCTTCACGAGCACGGCGACGAGCAGGATCGCGAGCACCGCGATCATGAACGGGTAGGACAGCTCGTTGCCGAGCAGGGCCACGCCGCCGAGCGCGGCGAGGACGGTGAGCACCACGGCGGCCGCGAAGACCGCCGGGGTCGCTAGGCGGTACGTCGGACCCATGTGGTCATCTCCTCGAAAGCCGCGTCCAGGCGGGCGGTGGCGGCGACAAGAGCCGCCGCGGTGGTGGATGCGGCGTCGGCGTCGGCCGGCGCTGCGATGGCGGTGCGGACCGCCCGGTCGAACGCGGGCTCCGTGCGCGTGCCGAACTCGTTCGTGAAAGCCCCGACCTTGGTGGCGCCACCGACGGCGACCACGGGCGTCGTCAGCATCGTACCGAGGTACATGGCGTGCATGCGAGAGGCGATGACGACCTCGCGATCGGCCATGAGCTCGGCCGCGCGGCGCCAGCCGTGGTCGCCGGGCTCGGTCGTGAGCCGGGCCCGGACATCGGGGGACAGGGCGCCGGCGTCGGAGTCGTCGCCCTGGTCCATCGACACGAAGACGACCTCGCCGAAGCGCTCCTCGAGGGCCTGCACGTGCGCGAGGGTGACCTCGGGGGAGTGCTTCGCGTTGAGCGCGACCACGGCGCCGCGGCGGCGGTCGGCGGGCGCGGCCATGGCTGCGAGCTCGGGGGCGGCGAAGAGGCTGACGTCGGCGGCGACCTCGACGGGGAGCCTCGAGTACCCGGCGGCGCGGCCGGCGGAGTCGGGGTCGCGGGTCCAGACGCGGGCGCCGTCGAGCCCGGCGCGGAGGGCGAGGCGCGCGCGGCGGCGGGTGACGGGATCCGCGCCCACGCCGAACACCGCGAGCGGCGTGCGGCCGGTGCGCGCGATGAGCCCGGTGACGGCCATGAGGCGGGGGAGGCCCGCGAAGGGGCGGCCCGGCTGGTCGTCGGCGAGGAGCGTGCCGCCGCCGACGACGACCGCGTCCACCTGGCGCACGAGGTCGGCCAGCGCGCGCACGCCGGAGACGCGGGCGCGCTCCTCCGTGGAGTCGACGCGCGCGGTCTGCCCGAAGTCGGCGATCACGGTCTCGTGGCCCGCCCGGCGGAGGCGCTCGGAGAGCGCGTCGGTGAGGAAGGCGTCCCCGAGGTTCTGCGGGTGGCCGGACGCGAGGGTGCGGTCGGCGGAGACGATGAGGGTCCTCATGCGTCCTCCTTCCTGACGGTGCGGTGGCGGTGGCGGATGAGGAGCGCGGCGATGGCGGCGCTCAGGACGAGCTCCGCGACGAGCGTGACGCCGGCGAGCAGGGCGGGGCCGCCGGTGAGCGCGGCGGCGAGCGTGAGGACCACGGCGACGACGCCCGTGACGATGGTCGCGGTGAGCCGCACGCGCACGAGGCCGGATCCCATCGCGTACGCCATGAGCGCGTAGTTGCCGAACTTGGGGGCGACCGAGAGGAGGATCACGAGGAAGATCGCCTGGTCGAACGCGTCGCCGCCGAGGACCTGCTCGACGGGCTCGCGGATCAGCGCGAGGATCCCGGCGAGCCCCAGGCCGCCGAGCGCGAACCGCCACCAGTAGGCGCGCGCGGGGCGGGCGGCGGCGCGGATCCGCGGGATCAGCTGCTGCGAGAGCGTCGCGGGCAGGACCTCGAGCGGCTGCACGATGCGGTAGGCGAGCGCGAGCGGCACGACGGCGTCGGCCCCGAGGATCGCTGTGCCGAGCACGAGCGGCGCCTGCGAGTAGAGCGCGCTGAGGGATCCCGACAGGCCGAACTCGAGGATCTGCGGGAACACGCGCACGGGCTCGTCGCTGGTCGTGGCGAGGTCGCGGCGGACGGCGATCCACGTGCCCGCAGTGACGATCAGCGACACCACGGGGAACGCGAGCAGCACGAGGATCTCGGGCACGACGAGCGCGATCACGAGCGGCACGGCCTTCAGCGCCACGAGCGCGAGGTCGGGGAACGCGTAGGAGGCGTCGCGGCGGCCGACGAGTAGGGGCGCGCGGATCGTGCGGGTGAGCGAGTCGAGCACCTGGCTGACGCCGAGCGCGACGAGCAGCAGCACGGCCTCGCCGGGCATGGACGAGGCTGCGGCGACCACGATCAGCACCGCGACGGCGGCTCCCAGCGACCCGAGCCCCGCGTGGAAGGCGACCGCACGCGCGTGCACGCTCCGGGTGAGGCGCGTGCGCGGCAGCGACAGCAGGAAGTTCGCGGCGCCCGAGTCGGTGATGATCGCGAACGAGCTGAGCAGCGCGAACCCGGTGACGAGCGCGCTCTGCGCCGACCCCGCCGACAGGCGCGTGAGGACCACGAGCAGCACCAGCTGGAGCACGCGCGTGAGCCCTGCGGCTCCCGTGGGGAGCAGCAGCCCGATCCGCCTGATCATCGCGTCCCGATGCTCTGGTAGGCGTCGTGGACGGTCTGCGCGGAGGTGCGCCAGTCGAAGCGGCACGTGACGGCGCGGCGGATCCGGGCGGCCTCCTCCTCCTCGAGCGGGTCGGCCGCCGCGAGCCGGGCGAGCGCCTGCGTGATGGCGGAGGTGTCGGCGGGCGAGAAGTACGTGGCGTCGTCCCCGCAGATCCAGTGGAAGACGTCGATGTCGGAGACGGCGAGCCGAGCGCCCGCGACCATCGCCTCGACGAGCGGCAGGCCGAAGCCCTCCGCGAGGCTCGGGAAGACCACGCCGCGGGATGCCGCGTAGAGCACGGCGAGCTCGTCGTCGGTCACGTAGCCGGCCAGCTTGATGTCGTCCGACTCGGCCATGTCGACGTCGCCGAACACGGCGCTCTTCGCGCCGACGAGCACGAGCGGAGCTGCGGCGCGGGTCTCCGCGGGCAGCTCCAGGTAGGCCTCGGTGAGGCGCTGGAGGTTCTTGCGCGGATCCATGCTGCCGACCGCGAGCAGGTACCCGCCGTCGGTCACGCCGAACCGCTCGAGCACGCGGGCGCGCTCCTCGGCGTCGCGCGGCTCGCCGAACACGGGGCTCGGCGCGTTGGGCGCGACCACGACGGGCGCGCTGGACAGCCCGAGCTCGCGCACCTGCTCGGCGACGGGCTCGCTCACGGTGACGATGACGCGCGCGTCGCGCAGGTTCGCGCGCAGCAGCGGCACGTGGGTCACGACGTACTCGCGGCTGTACCACTCGGGGTTCGTGAGCACGAAGAGGTCGTGCACGACCACGATGTGGCGCCGGTGCACGAGCGGCGCGCGGCTCGTGAGCGACAGCAGCACGTCCTGGCGCGTGATCCACGGCAGCGTCGTCTGCACCCAGAGCCAGCTGCGCGCGCCGGACGACGCGATGCCCTCCGAGGGCGTCGCGCGGGTCACGCCGTGCTTGCCCTCGAGCGCGCGGGCGATCTCCGTCGCGTAGCGCTGCTGGCCGGTGACCCGCTGCCCCGCGTACGCCTCGTTGACGACGAGCCGGCGCATCACGCGACCGCTCCGTCGAGGCGCGCGCCGTCGTGGCGGACCCACGAGGCGATGCTGCGCTCGAACACGGCGGCGTCGAAGTCGGCGGAGCGGCGGACGCTGTCGGCGGGGTCCAGCGCGGCGGCGCGCGCCACGGCGTCGGCGAGGCCGGCGCCCTCCCAGTCGTGCACGTGCACTCCCGTGACGCCGTCGACGACGCTCTCGGTCGCGCCGCCCACGTCGCTCACGAGCACGCGGGCGCCCGCGGCCATCGCCTCGACGGGCATGATCCCGAAGTCCTCGACCGCGGGGAACACGTACGCGAGCGAGCGCTGGTACAGCGTGTAGAGCAGGGCGTCCGAAGGCCGCGGGACGATCGTGACGGGCACGCGCGCGGCGTCCGCCTGCGCCCGCAGCTCCTCGGCGAGCGGGCCGGATCCGGCGAGCACGACGGGGACGTCGGCGGCCTCGCCCGCGCGGATCACGAGGTCGAGCCGCTTGTACGGCACGAAGCGGCTGGCGCCCAGGAGGAAGCGGTCGGGCAGCGATGCGGCGAGCTCGGCGTCGGACCCGGTCAGCTCGCCCTCCCACGACGCGGTGTCGCGGATCGCGGTCGCGTCGACGGGCGGGTGGATCACGCGCGCGTCCACGTCCCACGCCTTGCGGATGCGGGCCCGCACGAACGCGCTGTTCGCGGCGAACTCGGCATGCGACGCCTGCGCCCGGCGCCGGTCGAGCGCGCGGAGCGGGGGAGCGGCGGCCTTCACGAGCGGGTTGGCACCGCGCTGGTCGAGGTCGGGCGTCCAGAGGTAGCGCGCCGGGCTGTGCACGTAGACGTGCTGGCGGGTCGCGCGATCCCCGTGGCCGAGGTGGTGCGCGAACAGGTGCGAGCTCGAGAGGGTCCACTCGTACGCGTCGAGGTCGAGCGAGCTCCACGTGAGCGGCATGAACGGCAGCGCCAGCGGCTTGCGCTTCCGCAGCGGCGTGCGGGCGATCCAGCTCTCCCGCACCGGGCGGTCGCCGAAGCGGCCCGGGTCGTCGTTCCAGAGCGTGAAGAGGTCGGCGTCCGGGAAGGCGTGCGCGAAGGCGTCGAACACCTTCTCGGATCCGCCCGACTTCTCGATCCACTCCTGGACCAGCAGCCCGCCCATCAGACGGCCCCGTCCGCGCCGAAGACGGCCTTGAACGTGCGCGCCAGGATGATGATGTCGCCCGTGAGCGACCAGTTCTCCACGTAGTAGAGGTCGAGGCGGATGGCGTCCTCCCACGAGAGCGAGGAGCGGCCGGAGACCTGCCAGAGGCCCGACATGCCGGGCTTGATGAGGAGGCGGCGGCGCGCGGCGCTGTCGTAGAGCGCGACCTCGCCCTCGCGCTGCGGGCGCGGGCCGATGAGGCTCATGGATCCGAGCAACACGTTGAGGAACTGCGGCAGCTCGTCGAGCGAGTAGCGGCGGAGGACGCCGCCCACCTTCGTGATGCGCGGGTCGTCCGTCACCTTGAACAGCGGGGTGTCGGCCGTGCCCTGCTGCTCCAGCAGCGCGAACAGCTCGGCGTCGGCGTTCATGCGCATCGAGCGGAACTTGAGCATGTGGAACGGCTCGCCGTTGAGGCCGATGCGCTCCTGCTTGTAGAAGACGTCGCCCTTGCTCGTGGCCTTGATGAGGATCGCGAGGATCAGGAACACGGGGCTCAGCACGATGAGCGTGATGCCGGAGACGACGATGTCGAACAGGCGCTTGGAGAGCAGCTTGCGCCCCTCGAAGCGCGGCGTCTCCACGTGGATGAGGGGGAGGCCGGCGACGGGGCGCGTGTGGATGCGCGGGCCGCCGATGTCGGTGAGGCCGGGTGCCATGACGAGGTGGTGGCGGCCGGGCTCGAGCGACCAGCTGAGCTCGCGGATCCGCTCGGGCGGCAGCTCGTCGCTCGAGGTGAGCACGAGCGTGTCGGCGCCGAGGCGCTCCAGCTCCACGAGCACATCGTCCGCGTTGCCGACCACGGGCACGTCGAGGCCAGGGAGGCGGGAGGGCCGCGCGTCGCCCGTGAGGCACGCGCCCACCACGCGGTAGCCGGCCTTGGGGGCGCGGGCGAGGGTCGTGGCGGTGTGGGTGGTGCTCTCCAGGGATCCGACCAGGAGGATCAGCGAGGAGAACTCGCCGCGGCGACGCTGGGCCGACAGCCACACGCGCCAGAGCGTGCGCGAGAGCAGCAGGAGCACGAGGCCGAGCGGCAGGCCCGTGACGATGTAGCCGCGCGCCAGGTCGATCTTCACGAGGAAGGCGACGATGGCGATGATCCCGAAGAGCCGCAGCGTCGCGTCGGCGACCTGCTTGTACTCCGCCGTGCCGGTGCCGACGATGCGGTAGTCGCGCGTGCTGTAGACCGTCAGGACGAACAGCCACGCGAGGATCAGCACGACCGAGACCATCGTGTAGGTCACGGCCACGCCCCGGGCGTTGCCGCCGAGGTCGACCGTGCCTGCCGTCGTGCCGAACCACAGGAACTGGACGCCGAAGGTCGTGAGGATGATGACGATCGCGTCGCTCAGCGCCAGGCGCCGGGCGTAGACGACCCGCCAGCGCGACCCCTCCTGGGCCTCGTCCGTGCGTCGTGTCTGTTGCGTGTCCACTGGTCCCCCGGGGCAGGCGGCTCCGCGCGGGAGCCGGTGGTGTGTGATCGAGCGGCGAGCGCTCGCGTGTGCGGTGGCGGGCTGGTCGGGTCAGCCCCGGAGGCGGGGCGCGTCGGTCCGGGTCACGGCCCGCACCGACTCGAGGATCGACTCGATGGCGCCCCCGGCCTGCTCGCCCGAGGCGTCGTATGTGGCCTGCGACCGGCGGTAGGGGTCGACCACGTCGTAGTCGTCCTCCTTCGCGGGCGGCAGGGTGACTCCCCGCTGCGCCGCCACGAGCGGGATGAGCGCACGCAGCTGCTCCGGCACGTCGCCGTCGCAGGCGATGTGCTTCTCGTCCCCGGACACCTCGACGAGGTGCTCGAAGAGCGCGGCGAACTCGCGGATCGTGAACGTGAAGCGGTTGGCGCGGGGCACCGCGCGCACGACGGCGCTGCGGTGCTCGCGCGCCATGGTGAGCACCAGGTCGACGCCCTGGATGATGCCGGGCGTGAGGAACCTCGCCTGGTGCTCGCTCGGGTCCCCGCCGTAGCGGACGGACAGCTCGGCCGCCTGCTCCGGCATGCGCTGCCCCTCGGCCGCGATCGTGCCGGCGCTGGAGAAGCGCACGACCGAGTCGGCCTCGGCGGCATGGCCTCCGAAGATCGCCCGCACCCGGGCCCGGAGGACCTGCTCGGCGAGGGCGGATCGGCAGATGTTGCCCGAGCAGACGAACAGGACGCGGAACGAGCCGTCGTCGACGCCCTCGGAGGATGCGTCGCCGAGGGCCGCGCGTGCGGCCCTGCGGCTCGTGGGGGGGAGTTCCGACATGGAGGGGAGCTACGCCTTGATCTTCTCGATGGGCGCCTTGGACTTGTTGCCGTCCTCGTCCTCCGTGTACCCGTACCCGTAGCCGTAGTGGCCGTAGCCGTACGCGTCCGGGCCCTTGGTGGGGAGCATGGTGATCACGAGGCCGAGCACGTCCGCGCCCACGTTGGTGAGGTTGGCGATGGCGCTCTTCAGCTGCGTGCGGTGCGTGCGGCCCGCCGCGACGACGACGATCGCGCCGCCGGCGTTCTTGGACAGGATCGCCGCGTCGGTGACGGGGAGCAGCGGCGGGGCGTCGATGAGCACCACGTCGTAGCGCGCCTCGAGGTCCTGCAGCAGTCGCGCCATGCCCTGCGAGCCGAGCAGCTCGGACGGGTTCGGCGGGATCTGGCCGGCGGGGAGGATCGAGAGCATGCCCGAGCCCCAGGGCTGGATGACGTCCTCGATCTCGGCGCGGCCGATGAGGATGTCGGTGAGGCCCACGGCGCCCTCGAGGCCCATGTAGGAGGCCAGGCGCGGGCGGCGGAGGTCGGCGTCGATGAGGACGACCTTGATGCCGGAGTCGGCCAGCGCGAGCGCGAGGTTCGAGCTGGTGGTCGACTTGCCCTCGCCCTGGATGGAGGAGGTGATGACGAAGCTGCGCGAACGCCCGCCGAACTCCAGGAACTGGAGGTTCGTGCGGAGGCTGCGGAAGGACTCGGCGCGGGGGCTCCGCGGGTCGTCCTGGACGATGAGGGGACGCTCGGTCGCCTTCGGGTCGTACGCGATGCCGCCGAGGATCGGCTTGGTCGTGACCAGCTCGACGTCGCGCTCGCCGCGGATGCGGTTGTCGAGCGTCTCGCGGAGGAGGCTGACGCCCACGCCGATCAGCAGGCCGATGAGCGCGCCCACGATGATGTTGACGGGCAGGTTCGGCGACGACGGCGACTCGGGGATCTCCGCCTGCTCGAGCTGCGTGATCTGCACCTGCGGCGTGCCCTCGATGGTCTCGGGGACGAGCGTGCCGACGACCGTCTTGAGGCTCTCGCCGATGGCGTCCGCGAGCGTCGCGGCGTCCTGGCGGGACTGGTCCTTGACCGTGATGTCGATGATCGTGGTGTCGAGCGGCGCGGAGGCGCGGACCGACTCGGCCAGCTCGCGCGACGTGACGTCGAGCCCGTACTGGTCGATGACGGGCTGGAGCACGGCGCGGGTCGTGACGACGTCCGCGTAGCTCTTCACCGCCTGCGTGATGAAGTTGTTGCCCTGCTGCAGGTCCTGCACGTTGGAGGAGCTGCTCTGGGCGACGTACATCTTGGTGGACGCCTCGTACTCGGGGGTCTGGAGGAGCGAGAAGGCCGCTGCGGCGCCCACCCCGACCAGGAGCGTCAGGATGATGAGCACCGCGCCCCTACGCAGCATCCGAATGAAGTCACGGAGCGCCATAACTTAGAACCCTTCCCCAAAAGCACACAGGCGCGGAGTGTCCGCATACGTGGGATATCCACAGCCTCGGCTGTCTATCATCACACAGCTCACGAGTGGTGCTAGCAGCCCGGAACGCCCCCGTCCGGGGCATGGTAGGCCCTGTGACGCCCTGTTAGGGTCGCTCAGACAGCAGTGCTGCACGGCGGTACACGAGTGAGTAGGGACCTGGGCCATGAGCTCGCAGACATTTCGCCGGGGCACGCCCGCGCTCCCGGATCCGTCGGAGCTCCGCTCCGCGCCGGACGACAAGAACCCACCAACTGAGGGGGATTCGCCGACGGTGAACCGCGGCTTCCGCCCGGACGTCGAGGGCCTGCGCGCCCTCGCGGTGGTCGCCGTCATCGTCGACCACCTCTTCGACTGGCCCTCCGGCGGCTTCGTGGGCGTCGACGTCTTCTTCGTCATCAGCGGCTTCCTCATCACGGGCCTGCTGCTCAAGGAGTACGAGCGCACCAAGACGATCTCGTTCCTCGACTTCTACAAGCGCCGCGTCCGCCGCATCATGCCGGCCGCGCTGCTCGTGCTCGTGGTCTCGACGGCGGTCTCGTTCCTCGTCTTCAACGTCGTGCGCGCCCAGGCGAGCCTGTGGGACGCGATCTGGTCGGCCCTCTTCGTCTCCAACTGGCACTTCGCGAGCGCCGGCACCGACTACTTCGCGTCCGACGGCCCCATCTCGCCGTTCCGCCACTACTGGTCGCTCTCGGTCGAGGAGCAGTTCTACCTCGTCTGGCCCGTGCTGATCTTCCTGGTGATCACGTTCGCGCGCCGCCGCACCCCCAAGAACCGCGTCAAGCGCGCCCGCCTCTTCACGCAGACGATCGGCATCACGGTCGGCGTCCTCATCGTGGCGTCGCTCGCGTGGGGCTTCTACGAGACCTCGGCCCGCCCGACCGTCGCGTACTTCTCCACGTTCTCCCGCGCGTGGGAGCTCGGCATCGGCGCGCTCCTCGCGATCTTCGCTGCGCGGCTGGCCACGCTGCCCGCCGCGATCCGCCCGGTGCTCGGCTACGTCGGCCTCGCGGGCATCATCGCGTCCTTCTTCCTCGTCTCCGGCGACAACGCGTTCCCGGTGCCGTTCGGCCTGCTGCCGGTCGTCGCGACCGCGCTCGTCATCGCGTCGGGCATCGGCGGGGTGTCGAAGGCCATGGTGCCGATCACGAACCCGGTCACCACCTACATCGGCCGGCTGTCGTTCTCGCTGTACCTCTGGCACTTCCCGGCGATCATCCTGCTGGCCTCGCTGCTCGGCACCGGCACCCTCGAGTACTACGGCGCCGCGATCGGCGCGACGCTCGTGCTCGCCATCGCGTCGTTCCACCTCGTCGAGGACCCGATCCGCCGCTCCAGCTGGCTCGACCCGAAGAAGGCCGGCCGCCGGTCCTCGGGTGCGCAGCTGAAGATGACCGTCGCGGCGCTCTCCGTCGTCGCGGTCGCCGTGGTGGGCGTCGTCGCCGTGGCCGTCGTCCGCGACGAGCCCAGCGGGCAGAGCCAGCTCGGGAGCGGGACGCCGAGCACGGGAGGAACGAACGCTCCCATCGAGGCCACCGGCACCGCCCTCGCGACCCGCTCGGAGCAGGTCAGCGCGGCGCTCGCCACGGACGCATGGCCGGCCCTGGATCCCGCCGTCGAGGCGTTCGGCGACTTCGGCCGCGACGTCATCGCGACCGAGTGGGCGAAGGACGGCTGCCTCGGTGCCGACCTGGCCAAGGAGAAGGACGCGATCAAGAACACCGAGCACTGCGTGTACGGCAACGCCGCCGCGGGTCCGGAGAAGACCGCGGTCATCTTCGGCGACTCGCTGGCGATCAGCTACGCGCCCATGCTCCGCACGAGCCTCGGCGACGACTGGAAGGTGCGCGTGCTCACCATGGCGCGCTGCCCCGCGTCCACCGTCACGAGCACGGACACCGACGGCTCCGAGTACACGGAGTGCACGGACTTCCGCAACTGGGCGCTCGGCGAGATGAACGCGACGAAGCCCGCGCTCATCCTGATGAGCGAGGCCGTCGACAACTCCTACCTGTCGAGCAAGGCCACGGGCGGCGCCGCCGACCGCGAGTGGCAGGCCGGCGCGCTCACCACGATGAACTCGCTGAAGACCGCGGCGTCCAACGTGATCGTCCTGTCCCGCCCGCCGGCAGCCACGGCCCTCGTGGAGTGCAAGACGCCCACGAGCTCGCCGAACGACTGCCAGTCCACGGTGTCGCCCTCGTTCATCAGCCACGCGCGCACCATGGAGGCGGCGGCGACGGAGGTCGGCGCGCCGGTCCAGTTCATCAACACGCAGGGCTGGTTCTGCAGCCAGGGCACATGCCCGGCGTTCGTGAACGGGATCCCCGTGCGCGGCGACACGTCGCACCTCACGGCCCGTCAGTCGCAGGACCTCGCGCCGATCATGGCGGACATCCTGTCGCCGCTCGGCATCGGCGCGGCCCCGGCTCCGGCCGCCGGCTGACCCACCCGCACCACCGCACGCCACGACGGGCGCTCCTCCTCCGGGAGGGGCGCCCGTCGTCGTGCGCCCGGCGGCGCGGGCGTCCGTGCGGCGGGCGTGCACGGGCGCCGAGCGACGGGAGCGTGACCTGCCTCGCGCGGAGGTGACGCGCACCGCCGGGTCCGGCGCTCGTCGTTCGGTCGTGGACCACGCCCTGAGCACGATGGATCACCGTGGGGCGGTTCCGGGCACGCCTGCGGGGCCGCCCGTGCGCCGCCAGCGCTCTGGACGCGGTCAGCGCGCCCCGGGGAGCGCGGCTCGCAGGGTCAGCCCCGCGGCGCCTTCGCGGCCGACGAGCGGCTCGTGAGGCGGCGTGCGACGCCGATGAACGGCACCTCCACGAACCGGTGCACGAGCCACGAGACGACGAGCGTGACGGCGATGGCCGCGGCGACCCGCACGATCCCCTCGGGCACGTCGAGGGCGCGCACAACGCGGTAGGCGAGCGGGTGCAGGAGGTACGCGGCGTAGGAGATCGCGCCGAGCCAGATCAGCACGCGCGAGTGGGCCGCCCGGCGCGACGCGTAGAACGCGAAGAACAGGCCGAGGCCGAGCAGGAACGACACGGCGTAGTCGAACGGCGGCCACGCCGCGTCCTGCCCGCCGTTGAGGTACGTGAACAGCGGGACGCCCACGACTCCCGCGACGAGCAGGCCGCGCCAGGCGGTGGATCCGTCACGGTCGCGCAGGTGGATCGCGTGCCCGAGCGACGCCGTGTAGAGCAGCAGCGGCAGGGTCCAGGGCAGCTCGCGCTCGAGCACCCGGCCGGCGATGGCCGCGGCGACGAAGCCGGCGAGCCAGACGTAGCCCATGACCACGCTGCGGTCGAGGCGGCCGATGAGCTTCGCGACGAGGGACTGGCCGTAGAAGATCAGCTCGATGCCGAGGGTCCATGCCGTCGGCACGATCGTGTAGATGCCCACGGCGCCCTGCACCATGAGCACGTTGGCCATGATCACGAGGGGGCCGCCGAGCTCGCCGTCGCCCGTGGTCCCGATCCAGAGCATCATGAGGCCGAGCACGAGCCAGTAGAGCGGGAAGAGCCGGTAGAGGCGACGCACGAGGAAGGTGCGGGTGTCCTGGCGCTGGAGGCTGAGGGGGATGACGTAGCCGCTGACGAGGAAGAACGCGACGACGCCCACGCGCCCCGCGTCGATCCACTGGCGGCTGAAGTCCTCGAACGCCGGGTACTCCGCGGCGATGAGGTGCTGCAGCACCACGATGAAGGACGCGACGCCGCGGACCGCCTCGAGGAACTCGATCTTCCGACCGGTCTCGCTCTTCACTGTCACGGTGCTGGTCACGCGGGCTCTCCTCTGGTGCGGGCGCGACGCTCCCGAGGCACCGCTTCGACCCTAACCGCCGGGCTGCGCGCGGGAAGGTGGGGGGATGCCCCTACTTCTGGGCGCTCTCGTCGAGGACCTCGGTGCGCACGAACTTGCGCACCTCGGCGCCCATCAGCTTGTAGCCCGTCATGTTGGTGTGGATCCCGTCGCGGAAGAACTCGGTCCGCCACTTCATGTCCTTGTTCGTGAGGTTCTTCCACGGGTTGAAGAAGTGGTACCCCTGCGCGTCGGCGAACTGCTCGAGGTGCGCGTTGACCTCGGGCGGCGTCTCGGGCGAGGCGTTCTGCGGCGGGATCCCGAGGATCACCGTCTCCTTGGGCGCGAGCTTCTCGACCGTCTGCAGGATGTCCGCGTCGAGCTGCGTGTCCGGCACGCCCGCGATGCGGTTGTTCGTGCCGATCATGATGAGCGCCACGTCGACGTCCTCGACGGTGGGCGTGTTGGCCGCCATCACGGTGCTCGTCGCGCCGTCGGTGCCCCAGCCGCCCGCGAAGGTCAGCGGGTCGCCCACGACGTAGTCGACGTAGGCCATGCCCTGGTCGATGCCCTGGGGCAGCGTGCCGACGAAGCCGTTCGTGTTCGAGTCGCCCATGACGACGATGCGGGTCATGTCCTCCGGCGCCGTCGTGGCGGACGCCTCGGGGGCGGGCTCGCCGTCGGTGGCGGTGGGGGCGGGCTGCGGGCCGCTGGTGCACCCGGCGAGCAGGAGGACGGCGGCGAGGGCGCCGAGAGCGCCCCGGGCCATGCGACGTGCGGGCATAGGTGTTCATCCGATCGTGGAGGGGTCCGCGGCAGCGGCGAGCCGGTGACCCCGTCAGCCGCTGCGATCACGGGGCCGCTCGGAAACCATTGTGGCATGCGGTTTCCATCGTCCCGGTGGCGGCGTGGCGCGCCGCCGATCCCCGGAGGGCGTGATCGGGCTCCCGGCCGGCAGGCGGCAAGGCCTCGGATCGGCGCGGGTCAGGCGGTGCGGGCGAGTCGCACGAGCGCCTGGACGGCGGCGTGATCCGAGGGAGAACGGCCCTCGAACGTGTACGGGTTGATGGCCGAGTCGACCACCTCGACGCCGCGGCCCGCGAGGATCCAGTCGATGCGCTCGCCCTCGGGGACCGGGTCGCCGTACGCCGTGAACGTGCCGATCCCGGGGGTCGCGTGGTGCGCGGCCGTGGTCCAGGTGTCGGCGAGGCCGGCGTCGCGCGTGAGGATGTCGTACGCCGCCGACTCCTCGGCCGGCGCGTTGAAGTCGCCCGTGACGACGACGGGCGCGCCGGACGCGACCTCCTGCAGCCGCTCGGTGATGAGGTCGGCGCTCTTCACGCGCGCGAGCTCGGACTCGTGGTCGAGGTGGGTGTTGAGGTGCACGAACTCGGCGCCGCTGCGGCGGTCGCGGAAGCGCGCCCACGTGGCGATGCGGGTGGTGCTGCAGCCCCAGGAGCGGGATCCGATGAGCTCAGGCAGGTCGGACAGCCAGAACTGGTCCCACGCGACCACGTCGAGGCGGCGCTCGTCGTAGAAGATCGCGCTGTACTCCCCGCCGGACCCGCCGTCGCGGCCGTAGCCGAGCATGCGGTGGTGGGGGAGCGCCCGGGCGATGGCGGGGAGCTGGGCCGAGAGGGCCTCCTGCACGCCGAGGACGGTGGGCTGCTCGAGCTGGAGGAAGCGGGCGAGCACGGGCTCGCGGTCGGCCCAGTGGTCGGGATCGCCGGGCTCGGTGGAGGGGCGGGCCAGGCGGATGTTGCAGGTCATGACGTGCACGAGGTCGCCCTCGGCCGAGCCGATGGTCGCCTGCTGGGGCGGGGCGGGAGCGGTCTGCGCCGCTGCCGCCTGACGAGACGGAGGGGGGTCGGCCTCCGCGGTGCCGTCCGGGCCGTCCGTCGTGGTGGTGGTCTCGTCCGCACGCGGGCGCTCGAGGAGCGCCGTGCCGGAACCGCGGGTGGGCCGCCCGACGCCGGGATCGGAGGATCCGGCACCGTCGAACAGGTCGCGTCGGCTGAATCCGCCGCTGGCCATCATGGAGATCTCCTCGGGTCGCACGTGTCTCGCATGATCAGCCTGCGCGACGTGACCCCCGAGGGGACCAACGGCGCGTGGCGGATGCGTGAACTGCACGGACAGGTCTACGCGAGGGGTGCGGGGATGGCAACCCGAGGGCGGCGTGTCGGCCCGGCCCGGAGGGATCCGCCAGCCGGCGCATGGCCCGCTGGCAGACGCGCGCCCCGCCGGCGGATGCCGACGGGGCGCGGTGCGACGCAGGAGGAGGCGGTCAGCCCAGGTGCTCCGCGAGGAAGTCCGTGAGCGCCCGCCACGAGCGGCGCTCGGCGCGGTCCTGGTACTGCGCGCCGTGGTCCGGCGAGTCGACGCCCGGCACGGAGAACGCGTGCATGGCACCGCTGTAGGTGACGACCTGCCAGTCGATCGCGGGACGCGTGCGCATCTCGTCCTGGAACGCGGCGACCTTCTCGTCGGGGACCATCGGGTCGTCCGCGCCCGTGAGGACGAGGATCGCGGCCTTCACGTCGGCGACGTCGGCGGGCTCGTGCACCACCAGGTTGCCGTGCAGCGAGATCGCGGCCTTGATGTCGGCGCCCGCGCGGGCGACCTCGAGCGAGGCGCTGCCGCCGAAGCAGTAGCCCATGACGGCGATGCGCGACGGGTCGACGTCGGGCTCGGCCGCGAGGCGGTCGATGCCGGCCTGCACGCGGGCGCGCATGAGCGGGAGGTCGGCGTAGAAGGATCCGGCGACCTGGCCGGCCTCCTCCGGGCCGGGGCGCACGTCGCGGCCGTAGACGTCGGCGGCGAACGCGACGTAGCCGAGGCGCGCGAGCATCTCGATCCGCGCGGCCACGTGCCCGCCGACGCCGAACCAGTCGTGGATGACGAGCACGGCCGGGCGACGTCCGCTCTGCGCGGCGTCGCGGGCGAGCAGGCCCTCGAGCTCGGTGCCCTCGTGGTCGTACAGGACAGGGCCCATCCGGATGTCGGCGCCCGCGGGCAGCGGCACGCGCTCGGTCAGCTCGGCGAGGGACGGCGACCAGACGGGGGTCGATGCGGGGTCGGTCATGCTCATGCCTCCAGGGCGGTGCCGAAGCGCGCGGGGAGCGTGGCGCGGTGGATCCCGCGCAGCTCGTCCACGGAAAGGGTGAAGAGACCCTGCAGCTCGAGTCCGGGTGCCTGCGCGTCCGTCACGCCGATGCGGAGCACCGGGTAGCCGCGGCCCTCGCAGAGGCCCTGGAACTTGACGTCGTCCTCGCGGGGCACCGTGACGAGCATGCGGCCGGTGGACTCCGAGAAGAGCGCGGTCGCCTGGTCGACGCCGTCGCGCTGGACGATGCCGTCGAGCCACACGCGGGCGCCGACGCCGAAGCGCATCACGGCCTCCGCGAGCGCCTGGCCGAGGCCGCCGTCCGAGAGGTCGTGCGCGCTCGCGATGAGCGACTGCGTGGCGCCGGCCGCGATGAGCGATGCCAGGTCCTTCTCGGCCGCGAGGTCGACCACGGGCGGGACGCCGCCGAGGTGGTCGTGCACGGTGCCGGCCCACGCGGATCCGTCGAGCTCCTCGCGCGTGACGCCGAGCAGGTAGATGTTGTCGCCCTCGTCCTGCCAGCCGGAGGGGATGCGGCGCGCGACGTCGTCGATCACGCCGAGCACGCCCACGACGGGCGTCGGGTGGATGGCCTGCGTGCCCGTCTGGTTGTAGAGGGACACGTTGCCGCCCGTGACCGGGATCTCGAGCTCGAGGCAGCCGTCCGCGAGGCCCTCGACCGTGCGGCTGAACTGCCACATGACCTCGGGGTCCTCGGGGCTGCCGAAGTTGAGGCAGTCGCTCACGGCGACGGGCGTGGCGCCCGACGCGGCGACGTTGCGGTACGCCTCCGCGAGGGCGAGCTGCGCGCCCTGGTACGGGTCGAGCTGGCAGAAGCGTCCGTTCGCGTCGGTGGCGACCGAGAAGCCGAGGCCGCTCTCCTCGTCGACGCGGACCATGCCGGCGTCGTCGGGGAACGACAGGGCCGTGTTGCCCATGACGTAGCGGTCGTACTGATCGGTGATCCACGATGCGTCGGCGAGGTTCGGGCTGCCGAGGAGCTGGAGGAACTGGTCCTTGATGTCGTCCGGCGCGGTGGGGCGCGCGAGGCGCGACGCGGAGTCGGCCTGGAGGGCGTCGATCCACGTGGGGTAGGAGACAGGACGGTCGTAGACGGGGCCGTCGACCGCGACCGTGCGCGGCTCGACGTCGACGATGCGCTCGCCGTGGTGGTCGATGACGAGGCGGCCGGTGTCGGTCACCTCGCCGAGCACGCTCGTCTCGACGTCCCACTTGCGGACGACCTCGAGGAAGCCCTCGAGCTTCTCCGGCTTCACGACCGCCATCATGCGCTCCTGGCTCTCGGACATGAGGATCTCCTCGGCCGTGAGCGACGGGTCGCGCAGCAGCACCTCCTCGAGCCGGATGTGCATGCCGCCGTCGCCGTTGGAGGCGAGCTCGCTCGTGGCGCAGGAGATGCCGGCTGCTCCCAGGTCCTGGATGCCCTCGACGAGGTCCTTGGCGAACAGCTCCAGGCAGCACTCGATGAGCACCTTCTCGGCGAACGGGTCTCCGACCTGCACCGCGGGGCGCTTGGTCGGGCCGCCGTCGGCGAAGGTGTCGCTCGCGAGGATGGACGCGCCGCCGATGCCGTCGCCGCCCGTGCGCGCGCCGAACAGCACGACCTTGTTGCCCACGCCGCGCGCGTTGGCGAGGTGGAGGTCCTCGTGGCGGAGCACGCCGACCGCGAGCGCGTTGACGAGCGGGTTGCCCTGGTACACGCGGTCGAAGTAGGTCTCGCCGCCGATGTTCGGGAGGCCGAGGCAGTTGCCGTAGAAGCTGATGCCCGCGACCACGCCGTGCACGACGCGCGCGGTGTCGGGGTCGTCGATGTCGCCGAAGCGCAGCGCGTCCATCACGGCGACGGGACGCGCGCCCATCGAGATGATGTCGCGGACGATGCCGCCGACGCCCGTGGCCGCACCCTGGAACGGCTCGATGTAGGAGGGGTGGTTGTGGCTCTCGATCTTGAAGGTGACGGCCCAGCCCTCGCCCACGTCGACGACGCCGGCGTTCTCGCCCATGCCGACCATGAGGTCCTTCTTCATGGACTCGGACACCTTCTGGCCGAACTGGCGCAGGTACTTCTTCGAGGACTTGTAGGAGCAGTGCTCGCTCCACATGACCGAGTACATGGCGAGCTCGCCGCTCGTGGGGCGGCGGCCGAGGATCTCGCGGATCCTCAGGTACTCGCCCTCCGTGAGTCCGAGCGCCGCGTACGGCTGCTCCTTCTCCGGGGTGCGCTCGGCCATCTCGACGGTGTCGGCGACGTGGCGGCGTGCGCTGCGTCCCTCTCCCGCGGGGGTCTCGGTGGGGACGGATGCGGGATCGGGGTGGACGCTCACTGCGCGAGGACTCCTTCGAGGACGGACGTGAAGAGACGGAGGCCGTCGACACCGGAGCGCATGGCGGCCGGGGTGTCCGGTCCGAAGCCCTCCTCGACGGCGTGCTCGGGGTGGGGCATGAGGCCGACGACATTGCCGCGGGCGTTGGTGATCCCGGCGATGTCGCGCAGGGATCCGTTCGGGTTGCCGCCGAGGTAGCGGAAGGCCACGCGGCCCTCGCCCTCGAGGCGGTCGAGCGTGTCGGCGTCGGCGATGAAGCCGCCCTCGCCGTTCTTGAGCGGGATGGTGATCTCCTCACCCTCGGTGAACGCGTTCGTCCACGCGGTGCCGGTGGCCTCGACGCGGAGGCGCTGGTCGCGGCAGACGAAGTTGCCGGCCTCGTTGCGGATCAGGCCGCCGGGCAGCAGGTGCGCCTCGGTGAGCATCTGGAAGCCGTTGCAGATGCCGAGCACGGGCACGCCGCGCTCGGCGGCGTCCACGACCTCGCGCATGATCGGCGCGAACGCCGCGATGGCGCCCGCGCGCAGGTAGTCGCCGTAGCTGAAGCCGCCGGGGAGCACGATCGCGTCGACGCCCTGGAGGTCGTGGTCGCCGTGCCAGAGCGCGACCGGGGTGGCGCCCGCGAGGCGGACGGCGCGCTGCGCGTCGCGGTCGTCGAGGGATCCCGGGAAGGTGATGACCCCGACGCGCATCAGCGCTGCTCCGCCGCGGCGGAACCGTGGGGGAGCGGGTGCGCGGCGGCGTTCGTCTGCGCCGTGCCGCCCTCGGCGACCGTGTGGTCGTCGGTGACGTTGCCGGTGGCCATGTCGGCCTCGGCGCTGATTCCGAAGCCGTCGAGCCCGGCGACGTGGACGCTGATGACGTCCTCGATGACGGAGTTGGAGAGCATGTCGGCGGCGAGGGTCTGGACGTCGGCGAGCAGCGCGTCGTCCACCTCGCCCTCGACGGTGAGCTCGAAGCGCTTCCCGATGCGGACGCCGGTGAAGCGGTCCTCGCCGAGGCGGGCCAGGGCGCCGGCGACGGCCTTCCCCTGAGGGTCGAGCAGCTCGGCCTTGGGCATCACTTCGACGACGATCGTGGGCACGATGGGACTCCGGATTCCTGGAGGCGGGTGGATGCGCTCAGCGTACCGGACGGCCGCGGCCCGCCGGGCGGGTCCGAGGGGGCGGGCGCGCGCCGGGCGGGGCCGGATCAGCCGATCGCCTCGGGGAGCAGCTCCACGCGGTAGGCGGCGTCGATGGTCTCGCCCGTGGCGGGATCCTCGAGCTGCACGCGCCAGCGCGACGCGAACTGGTCGACGCCCGGGACCATCGCGACCGTGCCCGAGATGAGCACCGTGCCGGGGACGCGGAGCCCCCGCTGCTCGAGCACCCCGAGCCAGTGGTCGGGCGTGAGGAGCGCGGCGAGCGTGGAGTCCTGGATGAGCTCCTCCGCGCCCTCCTCGCCCACCCAGCCGCGCAGTCGGATCGCGTCGAGGCGGCCGCGCACGTCGGCAAGGCGCCAGGCCTTGCGTCCCAGCACGTCGGGTCCGGCGTTCTTGCTCCACGCGACGCCGTGCACCTCGAGCGCGCGGTCGGTGTGGTCGCACGCGACCGTGAGGAGCACGTCGTCGTCGGTGATCACGAGGGCCCACTCGGCCTCGCCCGAGGTGCGGCCGTGCTGCGCGGGCACCGTGTCGGCCTGCGACGCGAGATACGGGGCGACGGGGTAGAGCGCGGGCGTGGTGTCGGGCCCGGGCACGCCGAGCTCGGCCAGCTCGTCGATGTGCGCCTGCACCTCGGCCTGGTCGCGGCCCGCGTAGCCGGCGTTGAGGAGCGACACGACCTCGACGCTCGGGGTGGATCCGTCGGGCAGCTGGAAGCGCAGGGTGGTCATCGATCCTCCGGTGGTGTTTCGAGCGTGTGAAGAGATGCGGATCCGGGTCCCCGACCCTGGTGCCGGGGCTCCGGTATGCCTACTGTATACAACACACCGACCGGACGCCGGGCGGGATCCGATCGCCGGATCCGCCGCCCGGCTCCCTCACCCGAGGAGCCCCATGGCCGACGACCCCACCGCCTCCCCGACGGCGACCGCGCCCGCATCCGGCGCGCACGCGGCACCCGCCGCGACCGAGAAGCCCACCCGCCGCGAGCTCGTGAAGGCGTTCACCGCGAGCCTCACCGGCACCTCGCTCGAGTGGTACGACTTCGCCGTCTACTCGGCGGCCAGCGCCGTCGTGTTCCCCGTCGTCTTCTTCCCGTCCTCGGATCCGTACACCGCGACGATCCTCGCGTTCTCCACCTACGCGGTCGGCTACGTCTCGCGTCCCGTCGGCGGGTTCGTCTTCGGGCGGCTCGGCGACAAGATCGGCCGCAAGCCCGTGCTCGTGCTCACGCTGCTGCTCATCGGCATCGCGACGTTCCTCATCGGCGTGCTGCCGGGCTACGCGACCATCGGGCTCGCGGCGCCGATCATCCTGGTGCTCCTCCGCTTCGCGCAGGGCGTGGGCGTCGGCGGCGAGTGGGGCGGCGCCGTGCTGCTCTCGAGCGAGTTCGGGGATCCACGGAAGCGGGGCTTCTGGTCGTCGGCCGCGCAGGTCGGGCCGCCCGCGGGCAACCTGCTCGCCAACGGCGCGCTCGCGCTGCTCACGGTGCTGCTCACCGAGGAGGACTTCCTCGACTGGGGCTGGCGCGTGGCCTTCCTGCTCTCCGCGCTGCTCGTGGCGTTCGGCCTCTGGATCCGCCTGAAGCTCGAGGACACCCCCGTGTTCAAGGCGCTGCAGGAGCGCGGCGACCGGCCGAGCGCGCCCGTGTCCGAGGTGTTCCGCACGCAGCTGCGGCCGCTCGTCGCCGCGATCCTCAGCCGCGTCGGACCCGACGTCCTCTACGCGCTCTTCACGGTCTTCACCCTCACCTACGGCGTCAACTCGCTCGGCTTCGACCGCAGCCAGGTGCTCGTGGCGGTGCTCGTAGGATCCGCCGTGCAGCTGTTCACGATCCCGTTCGCGGGCGCCGTGAGCGACCGGATCAACCGGCGGGCGCTCTACGCGGCCGCCGCGGTGGGCGCGGCCGTCTGGGCGTACGTGTTCTTCGCGATCACCGACGGCTCGTCGATCTTCGTGCTCGGCGTGGGCATCGTGCTGGGACTCTTCTTCCACTCCTTCATGTACGGGCCGCAGGCGGCGTACATCATCGAGCAGTTCTCGCCGCGGCTCCGCTACACGGGCGCCTCGCTCGCGTACACGATCGCGGGCGTGATCGGCGGGGCCATCGCGCCGCTGATGTTCACGATCATCTACGAGGAGACCGGCAGCTGGGTCGGCATCGCGCTGTACCTCACCGCCGCGGTCGTCCTCACGCTCGTGGGCCTCGCGATGGGTCGCGACTCGGACGTCTCCGAGGACGAGGAGTACGTGCGCACGGGCGCCGAGGGCGTGGCTGCCTCGCGCGTCTGACGCCCTCCGCTACCGGCCGACGCCCGGATCCCCGCAGCGGGGGTCCGGGCGTCGTCGCGTTCGGGGGAGGCGGGCTTCGAGGTCGGCGGCCCCGGCCGAGCGTCACCGCACCGGGCCGGATCCGTCAGGCAGGGCCGCGAGTCGGGATCACTCGGCCTTGCGCTGGGCCTTGATGCGCTTCCGCGCAGCGCGGACGGTGAGCACGGAGAGGTAGTCCTGCACGGTCGCATCCCGGAGCGTCGCCAGCTCCTCCTCCACCACCATGCGGAGCTCCTCCTCCGACCTATCGGGGAACTTCGCACGCAGCTGCTCGGTGGAGTCGCGGACGATCTGGTCGTAGTCGACGTCGGTTGCCATGGTCGCATCATCCTCCACCGGGGTGGACGCCCCGTGGCCCGGGGCCCGAGAGAGGAGCGGGCGCCTGCGTGACCGCGTCGACGAGCTCCTGCGGCCCCCTGGCCGAGGGATCCGCGTCAGGTGCGCAGCAGCACGTCGAGCGTGACGGCGAGGTGCCGGTCGATCGCATCGCGTGCCGCCTCGGCGTCGCCCGCGGCCAGCGCGTCGACGATGCCGGCGTGCTCCTCGCACACCCGGTCCTGCCGATCCGTGGCGCGGTAGAGCGCCTCGACGCCGACGAGGATCTGCCGGGCGCGGAGCTTCGCGTACGTGCGGCTCATGAGCTCGCTGCCCGCGGCGTCGACGAGCAGCTGGTGGAAGCGGCGGTCGTGCTCGATGAACTGCCTCCCGCTCTCGCGCGGCGGCTTCGCGACCATGGCGCGCTGCTGCTCGAGCACCTCGCGCATCGCGTCGAGCGGGGTGCGGTCGTTCTCCACCGCGCTCGTGGCCGCGTGCCGCTCGAGCACGCCGCGCAGCTCCATCAGCTCGGCGATCTGGCGGCCGGTGATGACGGGGATCCGCGCGCCGCGCTTGGGGATCATCTCCACCAGGTCGTCGGCGGCGAGCAGCAGCAGGGCCTCGCGGACAGGCGTGCGGGAGACGCCGATGCGCTCCGCGAGCTCCTGCTCGTTGAGGAACGCGCCCTGCTGGTCCGGGTCGGTGAGGACGTGCGCATGCAGGAACTCGTAGGCCCGCTCGCGGCCGGAGAGGGCGCTCGCCGAAGTGCCTGGATCGCCCGCCCGTTCTCGCATACGCTATGTATACATCACGAGGAGGACCATGAAGATCGCGCTCGCACAGATCATCAGCTCGCCGGATCCCGCGGAGAACCTCGCACGGATCACCGCCTTCGCGGAGGACGCCGCGCGGCAGGGCGCCGAGCTCGTGGTGTTCCCGGAGGCGGCGCAGCGCGCGTTCGGGAACCCGCTGCCCGAGATCGCGGAGCCGCTCGACGGGCCGTGGGCCTCGGGCGTGCGGGCGGTGGCTGACCGGCTCGGCGTCGTGATCGTCGCGGGCATGTTCACGCCCGGCGCCGACGGCCGCGTGCGCAACACCCTCCTCGTCGCCCGGCCTGCGGGTGCCGAGGCGGCGGGCCCTGACTCGTACGACAAGATCCACCTCTTCGACGCGTTCGGCTTCCGCGAGTCCGACGCCGTCGACCCGGGCGAGAGCGTCGCCGTGATCGAGGTCGGCGGCACCCGCGCCTCCCTCGCCACCTGCTACGACGTGCGGTTCCCGGCGCTCTTCCTCGCGGGCGCCGACCGCGGCGCCGTCGTCAGCATCGTGTGCGCGAGCTGGGGCGCCGGACCCGGCAAGGCCGACCAGTGGGACCTCCTGCTCCGCGCCCGCGCGCTCGACTCCACGACCTTCGTGGTCGCGGTCGGCCAGGGCGACCCCGCGACGCTGCCCGCCGGATCCCGCGGCCACGATCCCGCGAGCGGCGCGCCCACGGGCATCGGCCGCAGCGCCGTCGTCTCCCCGCTCGGCGAGGTGCTGCACCGCCTCGGCGGCGAGGAGGAGCTGCTCGTCGTCGACATCGACCCGTCGGTCGTCGAGGCCGCGCGCGGCACGCTGCCCGTGCTCGCCAACCGGCGGCGGGGGCTCGAGCAGGCGGTCTGATCCGCATCCACCGCTGACACGACGCGGGCCCGGCCGCCGAGGCGACCGGGCCCGCATCTCATGCGACGGGATCAGCGCCCGACGGGACCCATGTCCGCGTAGCGGTCGCCGACCGGGGTCGGCAGCGAGGACAGGCGCGCGAGCTGGTCGGCGGAGAGCGTCACGGCGTCCGCGGCCACGTTCTCGTCGAGGCGCGTCACGCGCTTGGTGCCGGGGATCACGGCGATGTCGTCGCCCTGCGCGAGGATCCACGCGAGCGCGACCTGCGCGGGCGTCGCGTCGAGCTCGCCCGCGACGCCCTTGACGGCATCGACGATGCGCATGTTCTGCGCGAACGCCTCCTCCGCGAAGCGCGGCGACGACGAGCGGTAGTCGGCCTCGGACAGGTCGGCGACGCTCGAGATCGCGCCGGTGAGGAACCCGCGGCCGAGCGGCGAGTACGCGACCAGGCCGATGCCGAGCTCGCGCAGCACCTCGAGCACGGGGCCCTCGGGGTCGCGGGTCCAGATGGAGTACTCGCTCTGCAGCACCGAGATCGGGTGCACGGCGTGCGCGCGGCGGATGGTGTCGGGCCCGGCCTCGGAGAGCCCGAGGTGCAGGACCTTGCCCTCCTCGACGAGCTCCTTCATCGCGCCGACGGTCTCCTCGATCGGCACGGCCGGGTCGACCCGGTGCTGGTAGAGGACGTCGATGCGGTCGGTCCCGAGGCGCTGCAGCGAGGCCTCGACGGCGATGCGGATGCTCGTGGGCGAGCTGTCCATGCCGCGCTCGTAGTCCTCGGCGTCCTTGCCCGGCGCGTGCTTCAGCAGGCCGAACTTGGTGGCGATCACGACGTCGTCGCGGCGGTCCTTGAGGGCGGATCCGACCAGGCGCTCGTTCGTGAACGGCCCGTACGCCTCGGCGGTGTCGAAGAGCGTGACGCCCTGGTCGACGGCGCGGTGCAGGGTGCGGATCGACTCCGCCTCGTCCTGGCCGGCGCCGTCGTAGAACGCGCTCATGCCCATGCAGCCGAGGCCGATGCGGCCGACGTCGAGGCCCGTGCCGGTGTGGATGTGCTTCATGCGGTGCTCCGTTCTCCTGCGGCCGGATGGGCCGCACTTCGAGCCTAGGCACGCTCCTGCCCGCGACGCGCCGCGTTCATGCGTTGTTTTGAATGGATCAAGGGAACTGTGCTTGACTCGGGCGCATGCCCACCGACCACGCGCACCACCACGTGCCGCCCCTCGACGCCGACGCCCTGCGCGTCGCGCTGCGGG
Source organism: Clavibacter quasicaliforniensis (assembly GCF_051201715.1). Taxonomy (NCBI): domain Bacteria; kingdom Bacillati; phylum Actinomycetota; class Actinomycetes; order Micrococcales; family Microbacteriaceae; genus Clavibacter; species Clavibacter quasicaliforniensis. Next base: position 728,287 of record NZ_CP139624.1, read on the forward strand.
AGGCCGGCCTGCGCGTGACCCGGCCGCGCGTGGCCGTCCTCACGGCCGTCGACGCGGCACCGCACTCGGACGCCGACGAGGTGCTCCGCGCGGTGAAGGGCGAGCTGCCCGGCACGAGCATCCAGGCGGTCTACGGCGTGCTCGGCGCGCTCGCGGCTGCGGGGCTCGTGCGCCGCATCGAGCCCGCGGGATCATCCGCGCGCTACGAGCGCCGGACGGGCGACAATCACCATCACCTCGTCTGCACAGGTTGCAGGACGATCGTCGACGTGGATTGCGCGGTGGGGGAGTCCCCCTGCCTCACGCCGTCCGACTCGGCGGGGTTCCTCGTGGCGAGCGCCGAGGTGACGTACTGGGGCCTGTGCCCCGCCTGCCGGACCGCATCCGCGGATCCCGGTTCCACCGTCGCGACCTAGCCGTCGCCACCGGCCCGCCCCTCGGCCGACCACCCGAGCCAGCACCTCCCCGTTCCACCGCTGACAGGAGAAACACCATGACCGACCAGAAGTTCACGACCACCGACTCCGGCGCCCCGGTCGCCAGCGACGAGCACTCGCTCTCCGTCGGCCCCGACGGCGCCATCCCGCTGCACGACCACTACCTCGTCGAGAAGCTCGCGCAGTTCAACCGCGAGCGCATCCCGGAGCGCGTCGTCCACGCCAAGGGCGGCGGGGCGTTCGGCACCTTCCGCGTCACCAACGACGTGAGCGCGTACACCCGCGCCTCCCTCTTCCAGCCCGGCGCCGAGGTCGAGATGCTCGCGCGCTTCTCCACCGTCGCCGGCGAGCAGGGCAGCCCCGACACGTGGCGCGACCCCCGCGGATTCGCGCTCAAGTTCTACACGGACGAGGGCAACTACGACCTCGTCGGCAACAACACCCCCGTCTTCTTCATCCGCGACGGGATCAAGTTCCCCGACTTCATCCGCTCGCAGAAGCGCCTGCCGGGCTCGCACCTCCGCGACCACGACATGCAGTGGGACTTCTGGACGCTCTCGCCCGAGTCGGCCCACCAGGTCACGTGGCTCATGGGCGACCGCGGCCTGCCGAGCTCGTGGCGCCACATGGACGGCTTCGGCTCGCACACCTACCAGTGGATCAACGCTGCCGGCGAGCGCTTCTGGGTGAAGTACCACTTCAAGACCCAGCAGGGCATCGAGATCCTCAACCAGGAGCAGGCCGACCAGATCGCCGGCGAGGACGCCGACTTCCACATCCGCGACCTCACCGAGGCCATCGATCGCGGCGACTACCCGGAGTGGAAGCTCGAGGTGCAGATCATGCCCTACGAGGACGCCAAGTCGTACCGGTTCAACCCGTTCGACCTCACCAAGGTCTGGTCGCAGAAGGACTACCCGCGCATCGAGGTCGGCACCATGACCCTGAACCGCAACCCGGAGAACTACTTCGCGCAGATCGAGCAGGCCGCGTTCGCGCCGTCGAACTTCGTGCCCGGGATCCAGACCAGCCCCGACAAGATGCTCCTCGCGCGCATCTTCAGCTACGCCGACGCGCACCGCTACCGCGTGGGCACCAACCACGCGCAGCTGCCGGTGAACGCGCCGAAGTCGCCCGTGCACAGCTACTCGAAGGACGGCCAGGGTCGCTACACGTTCCAGGACGCCGGCACCCCCGTCTACGCGCCCAACTCGCATGGCGGCGCGCACGCCGACCCGGCTCGCGCCGCGGAGAGCGCCGGGTGGGAGCAGGACGGCGAGCTCGTCCGCGCGGCCGCCACGCTGCACGCCGAGGACGACGACTTCGTCCAGGCCCGGATGCTCGTCAACGAGTCGATGGACGACGCCCAGCGCGAGCGCCTCGTCGGCAACATCGTCGGCCACGTGAGCAAGGTCACCACGGCCGAGCTCCGCGCCCGCGTCATCCAGTACTGGACGAACGTGGACGGCTGGCTCGGTGCGGCCGTCGCCGCGGGCCTGCCGCCCCTCGCCGGTGACGCGCCCGTCGCCGAGGCCACCCCCGGCCCGACGCGCGACGCCGAGGAGGTCGGCGTCGCGGCCCACTGAGCCGCGGCGGTGATCCGCTGATCGAACGACACGACGCCCGTCCCCTCGGTGAGGGGGCGGGCGCCGTCGTGTCTCCGTCCGCACCTGCGCAGGGCCTACGAGCCTCGTCGCCGGTGCGCCGCACGTGGGACCGTGGCTGGATCGACGCACCACCCGAGTCGAAGGACATCGCATGCGCAGCACCCACCCGATCCCCGGCGACCCGTGGCCGCACGACATGGTGCTCCGAATCGACGAGCCGCGCCGACTCACGTCCCTCCTGTTCGTGCGCGAGGCGTGGCGGCTGCCGATCGACGACGTGCCCGCGCTCGACTCCGTCCCGGACATCGGCCGATCCGTGCGGCCGGATGCGTTCGACGAGCCCGAGGTGATCGCCCGGTGGCGCACGCAGTGGGCGCGCGGTCTGGCGATGCACGCGCCCGAGGACCGCACCATCCGCGAGCCCGACGCGGAGACGGCGCGCCTCCTCCGGGAGCTGGACGACACCGAGCTCGTGGCGGCGATCGCCGGCGACCGCCTCATCGCATCACCAGGCATCGACCACGAGGCGTTCGAGGGATGGCACGCGACCCTGCACGATCGGCACCTGGTGCCGCTGGCCGAGACCCCGGAGCGCGTCAGCGTCGAGGCACTGGCCGCCGCATGGCGACGGGGACTCGAGAGCATCCTGCAGCTGCCCTTCTCGGGCTACTTCGCCGAGCGCATCCACGCGTCGACGCTGGTGGTCTCCCGCACGACGCGGCACGATCCGCAGATGTACCGGCGTGCGCTCGCTGCCGCCATCGGCGGTGGTGCCGAGGCCTGACGGGCGCTCAGACCAGCGGCAGCTCCATCTCGAGATCCTTCTGCGAGCGATCGAGCGCGTACGGGACGCTGCGGCCCGTGAGGACGAAGCCGCGGCGCTCGTAGTAGGCACGGGCGCGCGGGTTGTCCTCGTGGACCTCGAGGCGGAGGGCCTGCGCGTTCGGGCGGTCGCGAGCCCAGGCGATCACGGCGTCGAGGAGCATGTCGGCGGCCCCGGCCGCGCGACCGCGGGCGTCCGGGGTGATGTAGACGCTCACGAGCATCACGCGCGTGGGATCGGCGGCGACGAACGCGTTCATGGCGCCGAGCCAGCGGCCGGTAGCGCGCTCCACGGCGACGTACGCGGTGCTCCCGGGCTGGTTCGCGCGCCGCGTCCGCGCCTGCCAGTCGGAGTCGGGCCGGCCGAGCGCGCTCTCCAGCGTCTCGAGGTAGGCGAGCGGGGTGTCCTCGAGCATCTCGAGGCGGAGGGCGCGGTACTCGCGCCAGTCCTCGGCGCGGAGGCGGTGGATCACGGCGTCCATCGCGGTCAGACCAGCTGCCCGTTGACGTGGAGGTCGCCCGCGGGGAACGCGTCGGCGGGCGCGGTGACCGGCAGCATCATCCAGCCGTGGTCCTGGTGCACGACGCCGGCGGCGCCGAGGAGGGTGAAGCCGTTGTAGTGGCCGGTGCGGCCGTCGAGCGGCAGCCAGCCGTGGCGCGCGTAGTAGCCGGACGTCGACTCGCCCGTCTCGAGGACGCCGAAGGGGACGGCGAGGCGCGCGAGGGCGCCGCGGATCCCGTCGGCGAGCAGCGTGCCGAGGCCCTGCCCCTGCCGGCCGGGGTGCACGGCGACCATGCCGGTGGATCCGACGAGCAGGTCGTCCGCCGGGTCGCCCTGGCCGTCGCCCACCTCCACGAAGATGCGCCGGATCCCCGCGTGCGCCACGAGCTCGTCGCCGTCGTGCACGAGGATCCGCAGCTCGGGCTGCGCGCCCGCCCAGCTGCGTGCGCCCGTGTAGCCCGCCGCGAAGTCGGGGAAGGCGAGCGTGAGGAGCGCCGCGATCCCCTCGTGGTCGGCGACGTCGAGCGTGCCCTCGCGGACGACGGTGAGGCGGGGTCCCATGGGTCGAGGGTATCGGCCGGTCACGCGCGGGTCCGGGCCGGTGGCCGGGCCCGGACCCGGCCCGGTCGCGCGGCCCGCCCGCCCGTAGGGTGGAGCGCATGACCACCCCGCAGTCCGTCTGGCAGGACAAGCTCGGCCGCCTCTCCATCCGCTGCGTGCAGATCCTGGCGGTCCTCGTGGTCGCCATCGCCATCGTGTACGCCGCCATCTCGCTCAAGCTCGTCGTGATCCCGGTGATCATCGCGCTGATCCTCGCGTGCGCCGTGCGCCCGATGGTGCTGTGGATGGAGCGCCGCGGCGTCCCCGACGCGCTCGCCGCGGTCATCGCGCTCCTCACGGGCCTCGTTCTCTTCGGCGTCGCGATCACGGCCGTGGTCTTCGGCGTGCAGAGCCAGTGGCCGACGCTCGTGAAGGCCACCAGCAAGGGCGTCGACCAGCTGCAGTCCTTCGTCGAGCAGGGCGGACTGCCCATCGACACCGCGCAGATCGACTCGCTCCGCGGGCAGGCCGTCGACTTCCTCACCAGCAGCCAGTTCGGATCCGGCGCCATCGCGGGCGTCTCCGCCGCGGCCGAGGTCGTCACGGGCGGCGTGCTGGGGCTCGTCGTCTTCTTCTACTTCGTCAAGGACGGGCCGCGCATCTGGGCCTTCCTCATCCGCCCGTTCCGCGGCCGCGGCCGCAGTCGCGCGGTGCGCGTCGGCCACGAGGGCTCCAAGGTGCTCGGCGGCTACATCCGAGGCACGGCGACCGTCGCGCTCGTCGACACCGTGTTCATCGGCGCCGGCCTCCTGATCCTCCAGGTGCCGTTGGCGCTGCCGCTCGCGCTCGTGGTGTTCATCGGCTCCTTCGTGCCGATCGTCGGCGCGACCGTCGCCGGCATCCTCGCGGCGCTCGTCGCGCTCGTCACCAACGACCTCACGACCGCCCTCATCGTCGTCGCCATCGTGATCGTCGTGAACCAGCTCGAGGGGAACTTCCTGCAGCCGGTCGTGCTCGGCAACGCGCTCAAGCTGCACGGCCTCGTGGTGCTGCTGGCGCTGACCGCCGGCACGATCCTCGGCGGCATCGTCGGCGCGATCCTCTCGGTGCCGCTCACGGCCGTCGCCTGGACCGCGTGGAAGATCATCATGGAGCCCGACGAGGAGGAGCCGGAGCCGCCGGCGTCGTCGTCGCCCGTGGAACCCGTGAAGCGGGCCGCGCGCGGGCTCACCGCGAAGCTCACCGGCCGCACCTCCTCGGCGTCCTCCCGGTGAGCGCGACCGGCGCCGCCTCCAGCCTCCAGCGCTCGCCCGGCTTCGCCGTCGCCGCGCGACTCGGGCACGCGGTCAACGGCCTGCTGCACCTCCTCATCGGCGTGATCGCGTTCCGCCTCGCGACCGGCGGCGGCGAGGGCGAGGCCGACCAGTCCGGCGCGCTCGGCTCCATCGCGGGATCGCCCGGCGGCCGCGCGCTGCTGTGGGTCGTCGTGGTCGGGCTGCTCGGCCTGGGCCTCTGGCAGCTCGTCGAGACCGTGCTCGCGCGCGGCGAGGACGCGAAGCGCACCTGGGCGGCGCGCGCGAAGGAGCTCGGCAAGGCCATCGCCTACCTCGCGATCGCGACCACCGCGCTGCGCTTCGCGACCGGTGGATCCAGCGACTCCTCCGAGCAGAGCCAGTCGCTCAGCGCCCGGCTCCTCGCGGCGCCCGGCGGCGTCGTGCTGCTGGTGATCGTGGGCCTCGCCGTCGTGGCGGTCGGCGCCTACTTCGGGTTCAAGGGGGCGACGAAGCGGTTCCGCGACGACATCTCCGTGCCGTCGGGATCGCTCGGGCGCGGGATCACGGCGCTCGGGGTCGCCGGCTACGTCGCCAAGGGCGTCGCGCTCGTCGCGGTCGGCGTGCTGTTCGTCGTCGGAGCGGTGACGGCCGACCCGAGCCGCGCGACGGGTCTCGACGGCGCGCTCCAGTCGCTCGCGGGGCTGCCCGCGGGCGTCGCCGTGCTCGCGATCACGGGGCTCGGCCTCATCGCGTACGGCCTGTACTGCGGCGCCCGCGCGCGCTACGCGAAGCTCTGATGGAGCGTGCGGTCGACGCGCTCGACGGCGTGCGGCCGGACGAGGTGCACGTGGTGCGGGTCTTCGCGGATGCGGACGGCGCGCACGGCAACGAGCTCGGGATCGTGCTCGCCTCCGCGCGGACCGACGGCCGGGAGCAGGAGATCGCACGGGCGCTCGGCTTCAGCGAGACGGTGTTCGTCGACGCGGTGGACGCGCCGGGCGCGGATCCGCGAGGGGCGTCGATCCGCATCCTCACCCCCGCGCGCGAGCTGCCCTTCGCCGGGCACCCGACCGTCGGCACCGCCTGGTGGCTGGCGTCGCGCGGCGTGCCGGTCGACCACCTCCGCGTGCCCGCCGGGACCGTGCGCGTGCCCCCCGCCGGCGACGAGCTGCGCGTCACCGCCGATCCCGAATGGGGCCCGGGGTTCACGTGGCAGGAGCACCCGTCGGCCGACGCGCTCCGCGCCCTCGATGCCGGCGCCGTGGACCCCGCGGTCGACCACCTCTACGCCTGGACCTGGACGGACGAGGCCGCGGGAGAGGTGCGGGCGCGCATGTTCGCGCCCGCGCTCGGCGTCGTCGAGGACGAGGCGACGGGATCCGCGGCCCTCCGGCTCACCGCGCGCCTCGGCCGCGACCTCCGCATCACGCAGGGCCGTGGCAGCGTTCTCGTGACGCGCCTCCACGACGACGGCCGCGCCGAGGTCGGGGGCCGCACGGTGCCGGACCGCGTGATCCCGCTGCCCTGACCCGCGCCGCCGCCGCCGCCCTCCGCGCTACGCGGTCGCGTCCTCCGCGTCCTCCGCCGCCGGCTCCTCGCGCGGCACGACGAGGATCTCGGAGATCCGCCGTCGGTCGAGCGCCGTCACCTGCAGGGTCACGCCGTCGACCTCGACCGTGTCGCCCACCTGCGCGAGCCGGCCGAGGTTCTCGATGACGAAGCCCGCGACCGTGTCCGACGCGGAGTCGGGCAGCTTCACGCCCGTCGCCTCCTCGAAGTCCTGGAAGTTGAGGCGCCCGTCGATCGTGCCGCCGTCCTCCGCGAGGTCGCGCGCGGCGGAGTCGGTGTCGTACTCGTCGAAGATCTCGCCCACGACCTCCTCCACGAGGTCCTCGAGCGTGACGATGCCGTCGGTGCCGCCGTACTCGTCCACGATCACGGCGATCTGGTGGCCCTCGGCGCGCATCATCGTGAGCGTCGGCAGCACGCGCGCGGTCGCCGGGAGGTAGGGGATCGGGCGGAGGATCTCGGAGACGGGCCGCTCCGGATCCGCCGCGATCGCCTGGTACAGGTCGCGCACGTGCACGAACCCGATGACGTCGTCGATGGTCTTGTCGACCACCGGGTACCGCGAGTACGGCCGGTCCTGCACGTCGATCCCCGCCTCGCGGACCGTGCCGGTGCCGTCGAGCGCGGCGATCTCGGGCCGCGGCTTCATCACCTCGCTGAGCTGGCGGTGGCGGAGGGAGAGCACGTCGTCGAGGATCCGGCGCTCGTCGTCCGGGAGGCCCTCGTGGCTGGAGACGATGTCGCGGAGCTCCTCCTCGCTCATCTCCTCGCCGGTCTTGTGCGGGTCGCCGCCGAGGAGGCGCACGACCACGTTCGTCGAGGCGGAGAGCAGCCAGATCACCGGGCGCATGAGGTTCGCGAAGCCGTTGAGCACGGGCGCGACGCCGTACGCGAAGCCCGCGTTGCGCTGGATCGCCAGGCGCTTGGGCGCGAGCTCGCCGAGCACGAGCGACAGGTAGGCGATCATCAGCGTGAGCAGGAGCGTCGCGATCGTGGACGCGAGGCCGGACTCCAGGCCCCACGACTCGAGCAGCGGGACGACCGACGGCGCGATCGACGAGGCGCCGTACGCGGCCGACGCGAAGCCGGCGACGGTCACGCCGATCTGCACCGCGGCCAGGAAGGTGTTGGGGTTCCGGGCGAGCGCGGCGACCTTCTCGCCGCGGCGTCCGCGGGCGGCGAGGGCGTTGAGCTGGCCCTCGCGGAGGGTAACGAGCGCCATCTCGGTGGCGGCGAACACGCCGCCGACGAGGACGAACACCACCACGAGGACGATGTTGAGGACGAGGTCGCCGTTCACGAACGGGTGCCGGTCGAGCGGGCGCCGGTCGAGCGGGCGGCCGCAAGGCGGGTGGCGCGGAGGGTGCGGGGCGTGCCCGGGGTCGTCCGGGCGCCGGGACTGTGGCTGTCGGGAGCGGGCTCCCGCGCGGTTCTGTGCATGGATCGAGGGTAGTGGAGCGGGTGGGGAAATAGCCGGGCCGTCGTCCGGCGGCGGTCGTGCCCTACGGTCGGGGCATGGATCAGACAGCGATCGACGGGTCGTGGCTCGGCAGCTCCGGGTGGGTCACGCTCGCCCTCGTGAACGCGGGGCTCGCGGAGCAGAAGGGCCGATCCCGGTGGAACTGGTTCCTCGTCTCGATCGTCCTCGGGCCGATCGCCACGTTCTTCATCGTGACGTGGGAACGGGTGCCCGAGCATCCCGTCGCGGAGCTCGGGGATGGCCTGACGAACGGGCTCCTGGCCGTGGCGATCGGACTGGGCGTGCTGGCCGTCGCCAGCGCGGTGGTGGCGGGGATCGGCGGGGACACCGGGATGTGGGTCCTCGCGGCCGCGCTCGCGCTCGTCGGGGCCGTCTTCCTCGTCCTGCACGTCCTCGCGCACCGGCGCTGGGCGGCGAGGGAGGCGGCGGCGCAGGCCGGGTCGCGGGCGGCGTCCGTCCCGGAGGACTGACCGCCGCCCGCGACCCGCGTCGGCTCAGCCCGCCGTGAAGCCGCTCGGCAGCTGCGCGCCCGCCTTCGTCACGGCGTCGACGAGGTCCTGGCCGCCGACCGTCGTGATCGTCTCCCCGCCGATGCGGAGGGTCGGCGTGCCGGTCACGCCCGACTGCTGCGCGGCGTCGGTGTTGGCCTTTATCCAGTCGACGTACGCGCCCTTCTGCGTGCAGGAGAGGGCGTCCGGATCCGTGACGCCCCGGCCCTCGAGCCACGTGGAGAAGTCCTTCCCCGTCCACGAGTCGGTGGCGGCGGAGTGGTTCGCGAAGAGCGCCGAGTGCACGCCGGGCCACGCCGACGGATCGTGGGCGAGCACGCAGGCTGCCGCGCTGCCGGCGACCCGGCCGTAGTTCGTCACGATCTGCATGGGGTGGTACACCACGGCCACCTGGCCGCTGCCCGCGAGCCGGTCGAGCAGCGGGCCGTTCTCGGCCTCGTACTCCTGGCAGTGCGGGCACGAGTAGTCCTCGTAGACGTCGAGGGTGACGGGAGCGTCCGCGGCGCCCACGCGCACGCTGTCGGGTCCCGTCGTCACCTGCGCCTGGTCGCCCGAGCCGAGGGCGACGGTCGCGTCGGCCGTGGGCGGCTGGGCTCCGGCGCTCGCCTGGTCGCGGAGGAGGATCGCGCCGCCCGCGATCGCCGCGATGAGGATCACGACGACCCCGGCGACGCCGAGCTGGGTCAGCAGGCGCCGGCGCTTGCGCTTGGCCTCCTCGATGCGCTTCTGCGCGTTCGCCTTCTCGCGGATCTCACGGGTGCGGTCGCGGTCGGCTGCGGTCTTCTTGCTCATCGGTCCTTCTCTCGTGTGCGGGGTGGGGTCGTGCGGGGTCGGGTCGTGCGGGGTCCGCTCGTGCGGTGCGGTGGTGAGGCGCCCGGGGATGGCGTGGGATGCGGGGCGCGCCTCATGCGGTCGGCTCCGCGCCGCGATCGCGCCGATCGATGGCCTGCAGGTTCGCGTTGTAGGCGCGCAGCTCCGCGTCGTCGTCGCGGAGGGCGGCGCGGTCGTAGCGCCGGGCGGCGCGCGTCTCGGACGTCGACCACTGCCGCACCACCATGAGCGCGACGAGCACGACGGGCAGCTCTCCCGCGCCCCACGCGATCCCGCCGCCCGCGGCCTGGTCCGCGAGCAGCTGCGCGTCCGTCTGGATGCCGAGCTGGTGCCAGAAGTCGATCGCGAGGATCGACGTGCCCGACATGATCGACAGCCCGAAGAACGCGTGGAACGCCATGGTCGCGAGCAGGATGATGAGCCGGATCGGGTAGGGCGGCCGGCGCGGCCCGGGATCGACCCCGATCAGCACGAAGAAGAACAGGTAGCCGCTGATGAGGAAGTGCACGCACATCAGCAGGTGCCCCTGGTGGGTCTGCAGCGACCACTCGAACCAGCCGGTCCAGTAGAACGCGACCAGGCTGCCGGCGAAGACGACGGCCGCGACGACCGGGTGCGTCACGAGCGCCGAGTAGCGGGAGTGCGTGGCGGCGAGCACCCACTCGCGGACGCCGCGGCTGCCGTCCCTCCGGGCGGGGACGGCGCGGAGCAGGAGCAGCACGGGGGCGCCGAGCACGAGCAGCGGCGGCACGTACATCATCAGCAGCATGTGCTGGATCATGTGCGTGCTGAAGTGCACGGCGCCGTAGACACCTGGCCCGCCGCTGGTCGCGTAGACGAGGAGCGCGCAGCCGGCGAGCCACGGCACCGTGCGGGCGGCCGACCACGCGTCGCCGCGGACCCGCAGCCGGCGCACGGCCACGAGGTACAGGCCGGCGAGCACGACGGCCCCGGCGAGGAAGAGGTAGTCGGGATGGAACGACGTCAGCATCCGCCCGGTCGTCACCGGGTCGGGGAACGTGAAGCCGATGAGCGAGGCGCGCGGATCCACGTCGGCGACGGAGGTCTGCGGCACCGGCGGCGCGCTCCGGCTGAGCGCCACGGACACGCCCATCGCGACGGACATGGCCACGACCTCGCCGACCGCGAGCCGGAGGAACGCGGTGCGGCGGGTCGCGTCGCGGACGAGGCCCGGGATCACGATGCGGCGGTGGGCCCATCCCGCGAGGCCGAGCCCCAGGAGCAGCGCCGTCTTGAGGAGCAGCAGCACGCCGTACGGGGTGGTCACCAGGTCGAGCGGCCCGCCCAGGCGGAGCGACGCGTTGATGATCCCGGAGAGCGCGACCGCGACGAACGCCCATCCGGCGAGCGTCGAGTAGCGGCGGACGACCGCGGGCAGCGCGCCGCGCACATGCCGTTGGAGGAGGATCACGGCCACGAGACCGCCGGCCCAGACGGTGACGCCGATGAGGTGGATGCCGAGGCTGTTCACCGCGTTCGCGTGCTCGTAGGTGCCCGCCGCGTGGCCGGAGAGCGAGAGCGGGAGGAGCGCCAGCAGGGCCGCGCCCGCGGCGATGCCGATCCCCGTGACGCGCTGGGTCCACATCGTGACGCCGAGCACCACCGCGATGCACGCCAGGGACGCGACGAGCGTCTGCCCGAGCTCCAGCCGGGTCGTGAAGTAGGCGAACTGGCCGCGGAAGGTGGGCGACGTGAGGGGCACGCCGATCACGTTCGCGCCCGAGAGGGCGAGCACGGCGATGCCGGCGGCCAACCACACGGCCGCGGCGCGCGATGCCCAGCGCGTGGCCTTCCACTGCGCGAAGCTCGCCATGCCCGGCCGCTTCGCCTGCCCCGGGAGGGCGAAGGCGGCGACCACGAGGAGGCCGATGGTGACGGCGGCGGCGGCGTCGTGCATCACGCGCGCGATGGGCAGGCCGTACCTGACGACGTCGCCGGGGTCGACCAGCAGGGTCGTCGTCGTGGCACCCGTGAACAGGGCGCTGAGGAGCATCACCGCGACGGCGAGCGGCAGGCACAGCCAGAGGAGGGCCGATCGGCCCGAGACGCGCGGCAACCGCAGCTGGGCGGTCCGCGTCTCGAACGCGATGTCGTCGAGGTCGTCGGGCGCGGGGGCCCGCGGAGTCGCGGCGGTGGGCAGGGGGGAGTTCGGGGGCACGGGGATCCGTCCGTGAGGCGCGCCGGTGGGCGCGGGCGGGGCCGTTCGCGTGATCGCGGCACGGCGGAGGCGCGTCTGGCGACACGGGAAGCCGCGCGGCCGCCTCGGGCGGACGCGCGAGAGCCGGGCGCGAGGGGCTCGCGCCCGGACGGGCTCGGATCAGGCGGCGGCGGGCGGACCGCGGCGCGGCATCGACGACAGCGCGACGCCCGTGTCCGGCAGACCCGGGTGCCACGCGGCGGGCACCCGGTGGCGGAGCTCGACGGCAGGTGAGGCGAGGAGCGCCACCGCGTGCAGCACCACGACGAGGGCGGTGCGCGCGAGCGCGACGAGGTCCCAGAAGGCGCGCTCGCCGAAGCGCAGGGCGACGCAGGTGACGGCGGCGGCGAGGACGTGGGCCGCCCACATGCCGGGGCCGTGGTGCATGCCGGCCATCGCTGCGGCGCCTCCCGCGGCGGACTCCGCGGATCCCGCGACCGTCGTGAGGACGTGGCCGCCCATGCCGTGGTGCCCGCCGACCACCCGGGTGCTCGCGGTCGTCGCGGCGCCGACGGAGAAGAGGAGGTGGAACGCCCCCTGGCTGAACGCGACGGCGATCGCGAGGCGCAGGACGGAGATGGTGCGCCCGGCGAGGAACGTGCTGACCGGGAGGGCGAAGGCCGCGGCGATGACCACGCCGACGACGCCCGGAGCTTCGCCGCCACCGGCCATGTGCGACACCGCGGCGACCAGGATCGCGACGCCGGAGGTGACGACGCCCCGCGCCACGCGCACGCCGCGCGTGCCCATCACCTCGGTCCCGCGCTCCATCGCCGTCGAGCCTACGCGGTGCATGCTGCGGGACCGCGGGGACCGGGGTCGACCCGCATCGGGCCGGTGCCGGACGGCGACGTCGATCGTGGGCCGGGTGACGGGGCGGACGAAGCCGATCGGGTCGACGAGGAGCGTCTCGGCGGGGGTGCGCGGGGGCGCGGTGATTGCTCGCGCCCTAGCGGTCGCGGCCCGGCGGTGTGCCGCCGGGGCCGCCCGAGCCACCGCCGGGCGCGGATCCCGCCGTCGGCGTCGTCGCGGTGTCGACGCGCGCCGTCAGCGCGACGCGGTAGCCGGCCGACGCGTCACCCGTCACCTGGCCGAGCTGAAGCGCGCCGCCGTCGTCGCCGAACACGTCGTCGGAGTCGAGCGCGACCTGCGCGAGGTTCGCGCTCGACCCGGCGTACGCGGGGAGCGCGTAGACGGCCGTGCACGCGTCCTCGGGCAGGGCCACCTGCGAGGTCGCGACGGCCTTCGTCGCGTCGGTGATGTCGTCCACGGTCGGGTGGACCTCGAAGTGGATGTGCGGCCAGCGGCCCGTGTAGCAGGCCGGGAACACGGACGTGAAGGACACCGTGCCGTCGTCGCCCGCGACCTGCACGCCGCGCAGGTAGGTCTCCTCGGTGATCCCGTCGGAGTACATCGAGTAGCCGCCCGCGGCGTCGCAGTGCCAGACGTAGACCGCGGCGCCCGCGAACGGCACGTCACCGCCGGCCATGTCGAGGATCGTGAGCGTGAGCGCCATGGGCACGCCCGCCGCGGTGGCGCCGCCGTCGAGGCTCGAGCGGATGTCGCTGCGGACGATGCCGGAGCGCTCCAGGACGTCCGGCCCGTTGGATCCGTCGCCCGGGTACGGCCCCGCGGTCTCGTCGGGGATCTCGCCGGTGGACGCGGCGGCGCTCGCCGTGCCGCCGGATCCCGCGGCCCCGGCCGTGCAGGCGGCGAGCGCGACGGATCCGATGCCGGCCCCGAGGTACGCGAGCACGGCCCGGCGGCTGAGCAGCGTGCGGAGGTCGAAGCCCGCGCCCTGGTCGACCACCTCCTCGTCGGCGCGGGCGAGGAGCCGGCCCTCGTAGGCGGGGCCGTCGGGCGTGCGGTCGGGTTCGGGGATGCGGCTCATGGTCGTCTCATCTCGGTCTCGTCGTGCCCCGGCGGATCGGGACGTGCCCACCGTGCCGGGCGGTCCGATGCGCCGGCCATGGCGATCCGATGAGCCGGCCAAGAGCAGCGCCCGGCCCCGACCGCCCGGAGCCCCGCCCGCCCGGAGCCCCGCCCGTCAGCCGCGCAGCCGCGGGTAGGCGGCGAGCGTCGGCGCATGGCGCGCGCTCGTGAGGAGGAAGCGGTCGCCGAACCCGCGGACGGGCCGGGACGCGGCCACCCGCACGGCGCCACGCAGCACCCGCTGCCCGACAGTCGACGACGGGTGCGTGATCCGTGCCCCGCCCGGCGGCAGCCCCTGCGCGCTGTCGGCGTAGCGGCGGAGCTGCCCCTCGTAGCGCGCGAACGCGGCGGCGAAGGTGTCGGCCGGATCCGCGAGCGCGCGTCCCAGCTCGCCCGCGAGCACGTGGGCGGCGACCAGCGAGAGGGTCGTGCCCATGCCGGTGGGGCCGGATCCCCAGGCCGCGTCGCCGAGGAGCGCGATGCGTCCCTTCGACCATGTGGAGACGATCACCTGCTCCATGCGCTGCGTGTAGAACTCGTCCGGTCGGGCCTGGAAGCCGTCGAGGATCCGCTCGACCTGCCATCCCGTGCCGCGGAAGCGCGCGCGCAGCACGGTCATCTGCGCGTCGAACGGCAGCTGCTCGAAGCCGGACGGCTCCGACTCGAACGACAGGCTCGCGCGGATCGTGCCCTCGTCGTCGGGCCGGATGGTGGCGTTCCGCGCGCCGCGTCCCGTGAGGAAGTCCCAGTAGCCCGTGTCGCCGGGGATCCGGTCGATCGTCCCGTAGGCGATGCTCACGCCGTGGTCGCGGAGCGTGGTCTCCTCCGCGAACGCCAGCCGACGCGTGCGGGAGCTGCGGCCTTCGGCGACGAGCAGGAGGTCGTAGCGCTCGCGGGATCCGCTCGCGAGCTCGACGTCGACCCCGGTCGCGTCCTGCTGCACGCCCGTCACGAAGTCGCCGTAGCGGAGCTCGACGTCGTCCCGCACGAGGTCGACGAGGATCCCCGCGAACCGGCCGCGCAGGATCTCCACCTCCGCCGTCGGCCCGTCCTTCCCCACGGCGCGGGGGAACGTGGCGACGACGCGGCCGTCCTCGTCGACGAAGCGCGTCCCGTCCTCGCCGGTGAGGTTCGCCATGACGGCGTCCTCGATGCCCATGCGCCGGAGGACGTCGCGGCCGAGGCCCCGCACGTCGATGTTCTGCCCGGCCTGGCGTTGCTCGTCCGAGCGCTCGAGCAGGGTCACGTCGAAGCCCTCGCGCGTGAGGCCCCAGGCGAGCGCCGGTCCGGCGATGCTGGCTCCGGTCACGAGTACCCTCGGGCGGTGGTGGGCGGTGTCGGCCATGGATGATCTCCTCGTGTCGTCGAGCTGGTCCGGGATCCCGGGCACGAGTAGACTCTATGGCGTAGATGCTTCACGGTGAAGCAATCCGTTCGACTCGGAGGAACACGACATGTCCCACACCATCGCGGTCCCCGGCGACCGCTCCGAGGTGCTCGAGCAGCTCAGGGACTACACGACCGCGTTCGACGAGTCGGTGCGGCAGCTGGCCGCGGCGGTCGGGCTGCCGACGACGGACACGACGGCGCTCGCCGAGGTGATCTGGGCGGAGACCGCCGGACGGGCGCTCTCCCCGGCGCGCCTGTCGGAAAGGCTCCACCTGACCTCGGGGGCCACGACCGCGCTCATCAACCGGCTCGAGGGCGGCGGGCACATCGGGCGGAGCCGCGAGAGCGCCGACCGGCGCGTGGTCACGCTGCGGCCGACCGCGGCGTCCCGAGCGCGTGTGATGGACGTGCTGCAGGGTGCGCAGGCCGAGGTCGATCGGGCGCTCGACGGGTTCACCGCCGAGCAGCTCCGCACGGCGGCCGCCGTCGTGCGTGCGGTCGCGGAGGGGACGGCGGCGGGGACCCGCGGGATGACGGGCGACGGCGCGGCGCGCAGCTGAGGGGCGACCGCCCGGTCAGCCCGCCGGCACGCAGGGGCTGTCGCAGCCCGCGGCGCGCTGGCGCTCGATCTCCCGCTCGCGTGTCCGCTCCAGCAGCGACACGTGCAGGTATCCCGCGTATCCGCCCGGCGTGCGCCCTTCGCGGCGGCTCGACGTGAGCACCTCGCCGGCGGCGGACGCCGTGATCCGCGCGTCGAGTCCGCGGAGCCGTGTCACGAGGTCGACGTCCTCGTGCTCCGCGACGGCCGGGAACCCGCCGGCCGCGACGTAGGCGTCGGCGCGCACGCCGAGGTTCGCACCGTGCACGTGCCCGTTGGCGTGGCCGGGCACGCGCGTGGCGCGCCAGGCCGCGACCTGCGCGGGGCTGAGCTCGTGGAGCTCCGGGCGGACGGTGCCCACGACCACGTCGGCCCCCGCGTCGGCGAGCTCGAGCTGGCTCGTGATCCACGCGGGCGGCACCGCGGAGTCGGCGTCGGTGCACGCGATCCAGTGCTCGGCGTCGTCGCCGTCCCAGCCCGCGCGGGCGGAGTCGACCCCCTGGGCGCGCGCGGCGCCCACGCGCCCGGCGGCGCTCTCGATCACCTCGACGCCCGCGGCGCGCGCCACCTCCGCGGTGCGATCCCGGCAGTCGTCGGCCACGAGGATCACGCGCACGCGCACCCCGTCCGCACGTGCGCGGGCCGCGGCGACCTCGACGGACGCGAGGCAGCGGCCGACCAGCTCCTCCTCGTCGCGCGCCGGGATGACGACCGTGACCGCGCGGATCCGCGGGGCCGGCTCGACCCCGACCGCCGCGGCCGACCCGCCCGTCACCTCAGCCCCGTGCGCACGGCGACCGAGCGCGGATCCGCCGACAGCACCTCGAGCAGGAAGTCGTCCTCCTCGTGCCGCATCAGCACGTGCAGCCCGGGGACGGCGGCGAGCCGTGCGTGCACCTCGTCGCCCGTGCGCCGGAAGTCGCCCTCCGGGTGCCGCCAGTGGCAGGCGACCAGGGTGCCCGTGGCGCCGAGGGCGCCCGGCAGGGCGGCGAGCACGCGGTCGAAGGCGGCGTCGTCGAGGTAGTAGCCGACCTCGCTCATCACGACGAGGTCGAAGGCGCCGTCCGGCCAGTCGGCGCCCACGTCGCGCACCTCGAGGCGCACGTGCGGGGCGTCGGCGAGGCGCGCGCGGGCCCGCTCGATGGCGGTCGGCGCGACGTCCACGGCCAGCAGCTCGTCGACGCGCTCGGCGAGGCCCACCGTCGTGACGCCGATCGAGCAGCCGATCTCCAGCGCCCGCCCGTACCGCTCGTCGGGCAGGGCCGCGAGGGTCGCGAGGCGCTTGCGGCGCTCGTACCAGCGGGTCGTGACGCGCCAGGGATCCTCGGCCCGGGCGTACGCGGCGTCGAAGCGCTCGGCGGCGGAGGGCGACGCGGCGGTGCCGTCGCCGACGATCAGCACCTCACGGTCGCGGTCGGCGTGCCGGAGGAACCCGGGCTGCAGCACGGCCGCGTCCTCGGGGGCGTCGGAGAGCGGATCCACCTGGCTGGCGTGCGCCCGGATCGCAGCCCGCTTGGACTCCCGCGTGCGCGCGTCGAGCGGCAGGGCGCGCATCGCGGCCCACGGCACGCGCGGGTCGTCGGGCGTCGCCCAGTGCCACATCCACACCGGGTACTCCACCAGCCGGGTCCCGTGCTCGGCGGGCAGCGCGCCCACCAGCTCGGCGACGACCTCGCCCGTGACGCGGTGGTCCCGGTGCCCGTCGCCGCGCCAGGGCGCCGCGACCCAGGTGCCGGGCGCAGCCTCGTCGAGGAGCACCCTGAGGTCGTCGCGCACGGCGTCGCGGCGCTCGCGGATCCCGCCGTCGGGGTGGCCGAGGAGCACGAGTCGGGCGTCGGGCGCGACCGCGTCGAGGGCGGCGCGGGCCTCGTCGCGGCGGACGGCCACGAGCTCGTCCGGCGTGCGCGTGGGGGATCCGGGGTGCGAGGCCGCGCCGTCCGTCACGATCACGAGGGTCACCGGCACGCCGCGCGCGGCCGCGGTCGCCATGAGCCCCGCGGCGCCGATCGACTCGTCGTCGGCGTGCGCGGAGACGACGAGGAGCGCGGCCATCCCGGAGAGGTCGGGCGCGGCGAGCGCGTCCCAGCGCGGATCCGCGTCCCAGGCGCCCGCGTCGGTGCCGGGCTCGCGCGCGTCGAAGGCCACGCCCGCGGCGGGCATCGCGTCGGTCCCGGTACCGGTCGCGGTCGTGGGATGGGTCGTCGCCCGGTCCGCCGCGTCCGCATCCGACGCCCGCCGCCGCACCGCCTCCGCGAGCGCCCCGCCGAGGGACGCGTCGTCGCGCTCGGCGTGGTGCTGCCGCACGTACAGCCCGAGGTCGGCCACGCGCTTGGCGTGATCCGCGTCCTGCGCGAGCGGCGCCGGTCCGAGCGCATGCGCGACATGGGTCAGGGTCTCGTCCACCGCGCGGGCGACGACGGCGCGCACCCGCTTCGCGAGCAGGCGCCCCTCCTCGCCCGAGGCGAGCCCACGGTCGACCAGCCCGGCGGCCTCGGCCAGGGATGCGCGCGCGCCGTCGAGGGCCGCGTCGACCGCGCCCAGGTGCATGAGCAGCAGTCGGTCGGCGCCCTCGCGGGACGCGGCCCGCAGCAGCGTGCGCGCCAGCCCGACCGCGCCGCCGTACCAGCACGCCGCGACCTGGATCCCGCCCCAGTGGAACCCGGGCCGCTCGAGGTACCAGCCGGGCGCGCCCACTCGTCGCGCCGGCACGTCGCGCATGCGCAGCGGCCCGCTCGGCACCTCCACGAGCCCGCGGGCGACCCACGCGCCGGGCACGACCTCGACGCCGTCCTGCCGGAGGTCCACCGCGAAGAGGCCGCGCGAACCGTCGTCGACCGCGGCGGTGATGAGCGCGTGCGTCAGCGAGCCGGCGAGCGAGCACCACGGCTTCGTGCCGGACAGCCGCACCGCGTCCGGCCCGTCGGCGTCCGCCACGGCAGTCAGCGGATCCCCGCCGCCCTCGGCCGCGAACACGCCCCACGTGCGCGCCGCGGCGTCGCCCGCGTACGGGTCGTCGCGCCTCGCGCCGTCGTCGCCCGCGGCGTCCCGCTCCTGATCGAGGATCGCGAGCGCATCCAGGTGCGGCTCCACCGTGCGCGCGATGCCGAGGTCGGCCGCGGCGAGCGTCGCGAGCGCCTCCCAGAGGTCCGCTGTGCCGCCCGCACCCGGCCGCGCGCCGCCGTCGCCGAGCGCGACCGCGAGCGCCAGCGCCCGCTCCGTCGTCCACGCCGGCCCCGGGGGCGTCTCCGCGAGCGCCGCGCGCACGAGCGCGACGGCGGGTCCCTGCCCGTCATCGCCCGGCGGCACCGCGCCGGATGCGAGGCGGACGCGCGCGGGGGCGTCCGCGTCGAGGGGGTGGGCGGGCTGGGGGCCGGATGTCACGGGGTGGGGCGCCGAATCGTCGAGGGATGAGCCGGGCGGGGCCCGGTCGTCCTTCGAACCTACAAGCGTCCGAGGTCGGCTGTCGGCGGGCGGCGCGACACCGCGCACGTGTGGCATCCTGGCCGCCTCGGATCCCCCGGCCACGTGGGTGTGGGACCCTGACGGCAGGGCTGGGGCGCGATCCGCACCGCCCACGCACGACAGAGGGGATCCACCATGGACCAGCACACCGACCCGCACGCCGACGAGCACACGACCGCGGGGCAGGCCGACCAGCCCACGCCCGAGGCGGTCGAGGAGTTCGAGCGCCTCGCCGTCCTGAGGATGGGCGGCCAGGACATCGAGGGAGCCCTCGACGAGCTGCCCGACGCGGACGCCCGCGAGGTGGCGGAGGTCGCCATCGACCGCGTCGTCCGCGGCTACGAGCACCTGTAGCCGGATCCGCACGGGGCCCGCGCACCGCCGACGCGCAGCGCCCGGACACTGCCCGGCCCGAGCCGGCGGGGCCAGCCGCCGCTAGCGCCCGGTGAGCCGCGCGATGAGCTCCCGGTACCGCTCCGCCGTCCGCTCCACGATCTCCTGCGGCAGCACGGGCGGCGTCCCGGTGCGATCCCAGTTCGCCGCGAGCCAGTCGCGCACGATCTGCTTGTCGAAGCTGTCCGTGCGGTTGCCCGTCGCGTACGCCTCCGCGTCCCAGTACCTCGACGAGTCGCTCGTGAGCACCTCGTCCGCGAGCGTGGTGATGCCCGTGCGCGGGTCGATGCCGAACTCGAACTTGGTGTCCGCGAGGATCACGCCGCGCTCCTCCGCGATGGCCGACGCGCGGCGGTAGACCTCGAGCGACAGGTCGCGGAGACGCGCCGCCTCCTCGTGCCCCACGAGCTCCTCGGTGCGCACGAAGGTGATGTTCTCGTCGTGCTCGCCCTGCGGCGCCTTCCACGCGGGCGTGTAGATCGGCTCGGGGAGGCGGTCGCCCTGCGCGAGGCCGGCCGGCAGCGGGATCCCGCACACCGTGCCGTGCTGGCGGTACTCCTCCCAGCCGGATCCCGCGAGGTAGCCACGCACGACGCACTCGATGGGCAGCATCTCGAGCACCCGGCAGAGCATCGCGCGCCCGCGCACCTGCTCCGGGATGCCAATGCGGTCGAGGGTGGCCCCGTCGACGAGGTGGTTGGGCACGTCGAGCCGGTCGAACCACCACAGGCTGAGCTGGGTGAGCAGCTCGCCCTTGCCGGGGATCCCGGGCTCGAGCGCGAAGTCGTATGCGCTCACGCGGTCGGTCGCGACGACCAGCACGTGCGGCTCGCCCTCGAGCGCGCGGTCCTCCGTGTCGTCGATCGCGGGGCTGAACAGCTCGCGGACCTTGCCCGAGTACGCGTGCTCCCAGCCCGGGAGGTCCCAGTCGGCGGCGTGGCCCGCGGGCGTCCCGGCGCTCATCGGATGACCTGCGCGGCGATGTCGGTGCGGTGCTGCGACCCGTCGAGCGACAACCTGCCGACGGCCTCGTAGACGCGCGACCGCGCCTCCACGAACGACGCGCCGGTCGCGACCACGCTGAGCACGCGCCCACCCGTGGCGACGAGCCCCGCCTCCGACTCCGTGGTGGCGGCGTGCGCGATGCTCACGCCCTCGACGCGCTCCGCCTCCTCCACGCCCTCGATGACGCGTCCGGTCAGCGGCGCATCCGGGTAGCCCTCGCTCGCGACCACCACGGTGACCGCGACGTCGTCGGAGAACTCCGGCCGCGCGACACCGCCGAGCTCGCCCGACGCGGCCGCGAGCAGCAGCTCCGAGAGCGGCGTGACGAGTCGCGGCAGCACGACCTGCGTCTCCGGATCCCCGAAGCGCGCGTTGAACTCGATCACCCGGATGCCGTCCGCGGTGAGGATGAGGCCGCAGTAGAGCAGCCCGATGAACGGCGTCTGCTCCTCCGCGAGCTTCCGCACGGTGGGCAGCGCGATGGTGTCGATGACCTCGTCGACGAAGCCGGCCGGCAGCCACGGCAGCGGCGAGTACGCGCCCATGCCGCCCGTGTTCGGTCCGGCGTCGCCGTCGCCCAGGCGCTTGTAGTCCTGCGCGGGGGAGAGGGGGACCACGTCGTGCCCGTCGGAGAGGAGGAAGAGCGACACCTCCTGCCCGGCGAGGAACTCCTCCACGAGCACCGTGCCCTGGCCGAGGTAGTGGCGGGCGTGCTCGAGGGCGAGCGTGCGGTCGGCGGTGACCAGCACGCCCTTCCCGGCCGCGAGGCCGTCGGCCTTGATGACGTAGGGGGCGCCGTACTCGTCGAGCGCGGCCTCGACCTCGTCGACGGTGCCGGCCTGGGCGGCGCGGCCCGTGGGCACGCCCGCCTCCTCCATGATGCGCTTGGCGAAGGTCTTGGATCCCTCGAGCGCGGCGGCGGCGCGGCCCGGCCCGAAGACCGGGATGCCGCGCGTGCGGAGCGCGTCCGCGACCCCGGCGACGAGAGGTGCCTCGGGCCCCACGACGACCAGCTCGAAGCCCTCCGCGAGCGCGTGCTCCGCCACGACGACCGGGTCGTCGATGTCCATCTTCACCACGGGCACGACGCGCGCGATCCCCGCGTTGCCGGGCGCCGCGACGATCTCGTGGCCCGCGTCCTCCCGGAGCAGGGCCGTGACGATGGCGTGCTCGCGCGCACCGGAACCGAGTACCAGGATCTTCACGACCCCACCCTATCGACGCCGACCCCGCCGGCCCGGGCCCCTGGGGGCGCCGACGGCGCGCCGCATCCGCGCCCCGGGAGGTCGGGCGGAGGGCGGGAGGCCGACCCGCCGCGGGTACGGCGCGGGTCGGCTCCCTGCCCTCTCCGGCGTTCTTCGGGTCCGCCGGCGGGCCATCGTCCCTGCCCTCCCGAGGCCGGGGGAGGCCACGGGAGGGAGGACGTCCTGCCGTGCCGAGCGGGTCGTGTCACCGCGGGGCACTTCCATACACGGTAATGGATGTCCCCCAAAGAGCGGACCCGCGGCGACGCCCCATTAGGAGGGGCGCGGCGATGCCGGACGGGCTGCCCGACCCCGCCGCTCTGGCATCCTGGGACGATGGCCAAGGCGCGCATCCACCCCACCGTCGGACAGCCCGCCGTGCGGGCCGCGCTCGCCCAGGGCGCCGACGCCGACCGGGAGACGCGGGCCACCGCGGTCCGCTTCCTTCTGCAGTCGCTCGCGGATCTCGCTCCCGGAGGCACCGTCGAGGTGCGCGTCCCGCCGTTCGGCGCCGTCCAGTGCATCGAGGGCCCCGGTCACACGCGCGGCACGCCCCCGAACGTCATCGAGACCGACCCCGACACGTGGATCGCGCTCGCGACGGGCGGCACGACCTGGGACGCGGGCGTCGAGGCGGGCGCCGTGCGCGCGTCCGGGCTCCGCGCCGACCTCCGCGGCCTCCTCCCCGTGCCGTGGGAGCTCCCGGCCGACCGCTGAGCGCCCGCCGGCGCGTCCGCGGTTCGTCGCGCGTCGGCGGCGCGGGGGATGATGGACGCATGACCGACGCCCGACCCCAGCCCGACGACGAGCGCCGCACCGAGGTCCTCGTGCGGCGGTCCCCCCGCTACTTCCGCTTCATGGGAGTCGGCGCGGTGCTCGGGATCATCGTGGCGATGGTCCTCACGCTCACGTTCCCGCCGAACCCGGAGTTCTCCGAGGCCCAGGTGCTCGCGTTCCTGGCGCTGTTCGCGGTCGTCCTCTTCGGCGGTCTGGCCGCGCTCCTCGCGCTGGCGCTCGACCGCGCGGCCTCGCGCCGGTCCCGCGTCCTCACCGCCGAGCGCGAGCGGGGCGAGCCGGGCGCCTGATCCGGCACCCGACGGCCGCGAGGATCAGCTGAGCTGCGTGCGCTCCAGCCAGGACAGGTACTCCGGCGTCACGTTGCCGGTGATGTACTCGCCCGTGAAGCAGCTCATCTCGAGGTCCTCCACACCGGTGGATCCCTCGAGGATCGCGTCGCGCATGTCCGCGACCTCCTGGTAGATGAGGTGGTCGGCACCGAGCTCCTGCGCGATCTCGGGGATCTTCCGCCCGTGGGCGATGAGCTCCTGCCGCGACGGCATGTTGATCCCGTACACGTGCGGGTAGCGCACCGGCGGCGCGGCCGACGTGAACGTCACCTTGTTGGCGCCGGCCTGGCGCGCCATGGTAACGATCTCGCGGCTCGTCGTCCCGCGGACGATGGAGTCGTCGACGATGAGGATGTTCTTGCCCTGGAACTCCGAGCTCATCGCGTTGAGCTTCTGCCGCACCGACTTCTTGCGCTGCGCCTGCCCCGGCATGATGAACGTCCGGCCGACGTAGCGGTTCTTGTAGAAGCCCTCGCGGTACTCGATGCCGAGCGTCTGCGCGACCTGCATGGCCGACGGCCGGGACGAGTCGGGGATGGGCATGACCACGTCGATGTCGCCCGCGGGGCTGTGCTCCGCGATGGTCGCCGCGAGCCGGTTGCCCATGCGCAGGCGCGCGTCGTAGACGCCGATGCCGGACATGACCGAGTCGGGCCGCGCGAGGTACACGAACTCGAAGGCGCAGGGGATGAGGCGCGGCGCCGGGTGGCACTGGCGCGCGTGCATCTCGCCGTCCATGGTGATGAACACGGCCTCGCCGGGCGCGACGTCGCGCACGATCTCGTAGCCGAGCGACTCCATGACGAGCGACTCGCTCGCCACGACCCACTCCATCCGGCCGCCTTCGAGCTCGCGGCGCCCGAGCGTGAGCGGGCGGATCCCGAACGGGTCGCGGAAGGCGAGCATCCCGTGCCCGGCGATCATCGCGATGGACGCGTACGAGCCCTGCACGCGCTCGTGCACGCGCTCGACGGCGGTGAACACCTGCTCGGGATCCAGCGCCAGTCCCGAGACCTGGGACTGCAGCTCGTGCGCGAGGACGTTGACGAGCAGCTCGGTGTCCGAGCTCGTGTTCGTGTGGCGGCGATCCACGTGGAAGAGCTCCTGCGCCAGCTCCCGCGTGTTGGTGAGGTTGCCGTTGTGCACCAGCACGATGCCGTAGGGCGCGTTCACGTAGAACGGCTGCGCCTCGTCCTCGTCGGCTGCGCTGCCGCGGGTCGCGTACCGCACGTGGCCGAGGCCCATCGTGCCGAGGAGCGACCGCATGTCGCGCGTGCGGAACGCCTCGCGGACCTGGCCGCTGAGCTTCTTCACGTGGAAGGTGTTGCCCTCGGCGGTGGCGATGCCGGTGGAGTCCTGACCGCGGTGCTGCAGGAGCAGGAGGCTGTCGTAGACGAGTTGGTTGACGGGTTCGGACGATACGACGCCGACGATGCCGCACATGCTTCGGCTGACTCCTGAAGAGTAGAAGAGGTGGGGGAGCGGCCAGTCTCCCACACGGGAGCGACGCGCCCGGCCGCTACCCTGTACGCGTGACCACCAAGAGCTCGTATGCAGAGGCCGGCGTCGACACGGAGGCCGGCGATCTCGCGGTCCAGCTGATGAAGGAGGCCGTCTCCCGCACGCACGGCCCCGAGGTCATCGGCGGGTTCGGCGGATTCGCGGGGCTGTTCGACGCGAGCGCCCTCACCCGCTTCCGCCACCCGCTCCTCGCGACCTCCACGGACGGCGTCGGCACCAAGGTCGCCATCGCGCAGGCCATCGACAAGCACGACACCATCGGCCAGGACCTCGTGGGCATGGTCGTCGACGACATCGTCGTGGTCGGCGCGCGTCCCCTCTTCATGACCGACTACATCGCCTGCGGCAAGGTCGTGCCCGCGCGCATCGCCGACATCGTCGCCGGCATCGCGCGCGCCTGCTCCGACACCGGAACCGCGCTCGTCGGCGGCGAGACGGCCGAGCACCCGGGGCTTCTCGGCCCGGACGACTACGACGTCGCGGGCGCCGCGGTCGGCGCGGTCGAGGCCGACTCCGTGCTCGGATCCGAGCGCGTGCGCGACGGCGACGTGGTGCTGGCGCTCGCCTCCAGCGGCCTGCACAGCAACGGCTTCTCGCTCGTCCGTCACATCCTCAGCGTCGCAGGCATCGGGTTCGGCGACACGTCGGTCGAGCTCGGCGGCCTGGTCGGCGAGGTCCTCCTCGAGCCGACGCGCCTCTACACGACGCCGCTGCTCGACGTCCTCGCGCAGCCGGAGCTCGGCCATGCCGTGCACTCCATCAGCCACGTCACCGGCGGCGGCATCGCGGCGAACCTCGCGCGCGTGCTGCCCCGCGGATCCTTCAGCGAGCTCGAGCGCTCCACCTGGTCGCCGCCCGCGGTCTTCCGCGCGCTCGCCGGCATCGCGGGCTCGACGCTCGAGAGCGCGGAAGGCACCTGGAACCTCGGCATCGGCATGATCGCGGTGGTCGACGCCGCGGCTGCGGACGGGATCGCGCGCGCGCTCACCGCCGCGGGCATCCCGACGTGGGAGGCCGGCCGCGTGACGATCGGCGACGCCCCCGCGGGCGCCGGATTCGAGCAGGGCGCCAAGGGCGTCGACGGCGGGGCCGTGCGCCTCACCGGCCGCTACCGCGACTGATCCGCGTCACGCCGGGCGCATCAGCCCGCGGCCCGGCGCCGAGCGCGGGTGGACGCGTGAGACGCGGGCGCACATGAGGAGACCCGCCTCACGAGGAGGCGGGTCCGATGCTCGTCCGACCGGGGCCGGCGACGGATCAGGCGCGCTTCTGCTCGTCGCCCGGGACGTAGGCGTCCGGCTCGTCCGCGTACTCGTCCCACTTGGCGGCCTCGGCCGCGTACTGCTCGTCGACCGCCCCGTGGGTGGTCAGCTCGCGCTCCAGCTGCGTGTAGTCCACATTGGGACTGAACGACTTCAGCTCTCGCGCGATCTTGGTGTGCTTAGCTTTTTGACGGCCGCGCCCCATGCGAGACCCCCTCACGACTCAGGCCCCGACGGGCGGTGACAACGCTGGAATCAGCGGACAGGGATTGGAGAAAACCTAGGGGCTACCCTAACATGTGGCCCTCGTCGTCCCGGGCGTGTCCTCCCCGTCCGAGGAGCGTGCACGGGCATCGTACGACCTCGATCCGTGCTGGCCATGCGTCGGGGAGCGGGCGCTAGCCTGGTCGTCCCATGACCTCCCAGCCGGCAGAGACCCAGGTCGTGGTCATCGGTGCCGGACAGGCCGGGCTCTCCGTCGCGTACCACCTGCAGCGGCTCGGCCTCCGCATGGGCGAGGACGCCGTCGTCCTCGACCGTGGGCCCACGACCGGCGGCGCCTGGCAGCACCGGTGGGCGGCCCTCCGCCTGGGATCCGCGCACCGCGTGGCAGACCTCCCCGGCATGTCCGAGCTCGGCATCTCGTTCGCGACGGCCGATCGGCGCCTGCCCGCGCGCGACGTCGTGCGCGACCACTACGCCCGCTACGAGCAGCACTTCGACCTGCGGGTCGAACGCCCGGTGGAGGTGCGGGCGGTGCTCGACGCGGACGTGCCGCCGCCCGTCGCGTCGCGCCGCCGCGCCGCCCACCCCTCCGACTCCGCCCGCCCACTCCTCGTGCGCGCCACGGGCGGCGACCGCGTCGCGCGGTTCGTCGTCAACGCCACGGGCACGTGGGGCGCGCCGTTCATCCCCTCGTATCCGGGGCTCGCGACGTTCCGCGGGCGGCAGCTGCACACGTCCGGCTACCGGGCGGCCGCCGACCTGCGGGGGCTCCGCGTGCTCGTGGTGGGCGGCGGCACGTCCGCCATCGGCTTCCTCCTCGAGCTGGAGGGGGTGGCCGCGCGCACCATGTGGTCGACCCGGCGTCCCGTCGACTTCCTCGAGGCGGGCGAGCTCGACGTCGAGGCCGCGGTGCGCGCGGTGGACCTCCAGGACCGGGCCGCGCGCGCCGGGGAGGCGCTGCCGAGCATCGTGAGCGGCACGGGGGTGCCGCGCACGCGGCGCATCGTCGCGGGGATCCGTCGCGGGGTGCTCGACAGCCGGGGGCCCATCGCGCGCTTCGAGGAGGACGCCGTCGTCTGGGCGGACGGCGAGCGGGACCAGGTGGACGCCGTGATCTGGGCGACCGGCTTCCGGCCCGAGATCCGGCACCTGGCGCCGCTCGGCCTCCGGGAGAAGGAGGGCGGCGTGCGCGTCGAGTCCGGGGTGTCCGCACGGGATCCGCGGGTGTTCCTCGCGGGCTACGGACCGCAGGCGTCCACCATCGGCGCGAACCGCGCGGGTCGTCGCGTGGCCAGGCAGGTCGTCGCGGCCCTCGGCTGAGCCGCGGCGTCGCCGCGCGGAGGGCATCCGCCGAGGAGGGGTCGTGGGGGCCGGCGCCGTCCGCGGGAACTCGCGGCGAGGCCCCCACGTCCGTCCGGATCTCACGGGTCGGTCCGGACGTGATCCGACCGGCACCGGGTGCACCGACGCTGGGGCACCCCGCGATCCGGTCGACCTGCACGAGCTCTCGGGGGAAGAGTTCGTGCACCAACGAGTCTACAGACATGTCCTCCATTTGGAGGACATCACCCCATGACGGGCCGTGGCCTACGGCGTGCGGCGTCCGCTGGTGTGCTTGACGGGCGTGGTCGGCGGCGGGCCGGACCGGCGGACGGCGGGGCGCACGGGCTCGCCGCGGCGATCCTGCCCGGGCACCGGCCGGGACCGCCGGCCGTAGATGAGCTCCGACGAGTCGAGCAGCCACGGCACGAGCGCGAGCGTGACGCCGTGCACGAGGAGCAGCTTCTGGCGGATCCGCCTGGCCTTGTGGTTGTGCAGCAGCGTCTCCCACCAGTGGCCGACGATGTAGACGGGCGTGTAGACCGTGATGATCTCGCTGCCGTGCTCCGCCCGACGGGACTTCAGGTACTTGATGAGCGGGAAGCTGATGTCCCGGTACGGCGAGGCGACGATGCGCAGCGGCATCTCGATCTCCATCTCGACCCACTGCCGCTCGAGGAGCTTCGTCGCCTCGTCGTCGACGGAGACGTGCACGGCCTCGATGCTGTCGTGGTTCGCGGCGATGGCGTAGTCGAGGGCCTTGAGCACGGGCTTCTGCATCCGGCCGACGAGCACGACCGCGTGGTCGCCCGTGGAGCCGAAGACGGTGACCGGGTCGACCTCGATCTCCTTCTCCACGTCGCGGTAGTAGCGGTTCACCCCGAGCATGAGGAGGAACAGCACCGGCATGATCGCGAAGACCAGCCACGCTCCGTGCGTGAACTTGGTGATGGTGACGACGATGAGCACGAGCGCGGTGAGCAGCGCGCCGAACGCGTTGATGGCGAGCCCGCGGATCACCTCGCCCCGGTTCGCGCAGCCCTCGCGGAGCATGCGGGTCCAGTGCACGACCATGCCCGTCTGCCCGAGCGTGAACGACACGAAGACGCCGATGATGTACAGCTGGATGAGCTGCGTGAGGTTCGCCTGGTAGACGACGAGGATGAGCGTCGCGCCGAGCGCCAGGAGCAGCATGCCGTTGCTGTAGACGAGGCGGTCGCCGCGCGTGAGCAGCGACTTGGGCGCGTATGCGTCCTTCGCGAGCACGGAGCCGAGGAGCGGGAACCCGTTGAACGCGGTGTTGGCCGCGAGCAGCAGCACCGCGGCGGTCGTCGCCTGCAGCAGGTAGAACATCACGCTGCCGTTCCCGAAGGTGGCGCCCGCGACCTGGGCCATGAGGCTCTTCTGCGGCTCCGTGGCGCAGCCGGCCCAGCCGATGAGGTCGCACGGCTTCTCGCCGTAGTGCACCTGGGCGATGAGGGCGAGGGTCGTGAGGCCCACGAACAGCACGATGGCGGTGCCGCCCATGATCACGAGGGTGGCCTGCGCGTTCTTGACCTTGGGCGTGCGGAACGCGGGCACGCCGTTGGAGATGGCCTCGACGCCCGTGAGCGCGGAGCAGCCGCTCGAGAACGCCCGGAGCAGCAGGAGGATGAAGGCGACCTGCGACAGGCTCGGCGTCTCGACCGTGTAGGCGGCGGACTCCGCGACGGGCGGGTCGCCGAGGGCCGTGCGGACGAGGCCGACGACGATCATGAGGCCGACGCTCGCGATGAAGAGGTAGGTGGGCACCGCGAAGGCCTTGCTCGACTCGCGCACGCCGCGGAGGTTCACGGCCGCGAGGAGCGCCACGAAGAAGACCGCGATCTCGACGCGGAACGGGGCGATCTCCGGGATCGCGCTGATGATGTTGTCGACGCCCGAGGCCACCGACACCGCCACGGTGAGGATGTAGTCGACGAGGAGCGCGGACGCGACGACGAGGCCGGCCTTCTCGCCGAGGTTCTTGTGGGCGACCTCGTAGTCGCCGCCGCCGGACGGGTACGCCTTGATGAGCTGGCGGTAGCTGAGCACCACGACGACCAGCAGGATCACGACGCAGGCCGCGACCCACGGCGCGAAGCTGAGGAACGCGAGGCCGCCGAGCGTGAGGATGAGCAGCAGCTCCTGCGGGGCGTACGCCACCGAGCTGAGCGGGTCGCTCGCGAAAATGGGGAGCGCGAGGTGCTTGGGGAGCAGCTGGCCCTCGAGCTTGTCGCTGGCGAGCTTCTCGCCTATGAGCAGCCGCTTGGCGGGACTGCTCTCGGGAGCCTGGGGGTCCGGAGTCACGAGCGGCCACGATACATGGCGACGCGCCCGGGACGCGACGGCGCTGGGCGCGGCCCGTGACCCCGCTGGATCCCCGTCGCCCCGCGGACTACCCGACCGTCGCGACCGGGCCGGTGGGGAGGCTGCCGGCGGGGTCCTCCGGGGTGGCGCCGCGCGTGCGGCGGCGGGGTGCGCGGGCGGGCACGGGGAGGTCGAAGAGGGGGAGCGTGCGCTGGACGACGGGGCCGATCAGCAGCGCGAACGCGAGCGTCCCGACCCCCACGTCCCCGCCGAGCGCCCAGCCGATCGCGAGCACGACCAGCTCGATGCCGACGCGCACGCGCCACACCGGCCAGCCCGTGCGGCGGTGGATCCCGGTCATGAGGCCGTCGCGCGGGCCGGGGCCGAAGTGCGCGCCGATGTAGAGGCCCGTCGCGAACCCGAGGAGCACGAGGCCGGCGGCGAAGAGCGGGATGCGGATCCAGAGGCTGTCGACCGCGGGGATGACGGCCAGCCCGACCTGCGCGCTGTAGCCGACGAAGAGCACGTTGAGCACGGTGCCCCAGCCGGGACGCTGGCGGATGGGGATCCAGAGCAGCAGCACGAGCGCGCCGATGATGTTGGTGACGACGCCGAACGGCAGGCCGCTCTGCAGGGCGACGCCCTGGGACAGGACGTCCCACGGCGAGACGCCGATGGCGGCCTGGAGCATCATGCCGATGGCGAAGCCGTAGAGGAAGATGCCGATGGCGAACTGGACTGAGCGACGGAGCATGTGGGAGATCCAATCGTGCCCGGGGGTTGCGGGACAAGAGGCCAATCGACAGGCTGTGGCCTCATGACCCTCGCTGGATCCGCTCCCTCCGCCGTGCTCGGCCCGACCGCCCTCACGGCGCTGCTGGGCGAGTGGGCGCGACCCGGGGCGCCGGCGTACCAGGCGCTCGCCGACGGGATCCGGCACCTCGTGCTCGACGGGCGCGTGCCCGTGGGGGCCCGGCTGCCCGCCGAGCGGGAGCTCGCGGCCGCGCTCGGCCTCAGCCGCACCACGGTCGCGGCGGCCTACGCGGCGCTGCGCGCGACCGGCCACCTCGCGAGCCGCCGCGGCTCGGGCAGCGTGACGCGGATCCCCCGGAGCCCGCTCCGCGCGGAGGGCGACGGCCGCGAGGTGGCGGACATGAGCCGCGCTGCCGTGCCCGCGGCGCCCGCGCTCGCCGACGCCGCGATGCGCGCCGCCGCCCGGCTGCCCGCGCACCTCGAGGGGCACGGCTACGACGTCGACGGCCTCCCGGAGCTGCGCGAGGCCATCGCGGCCCGCTACCGCGCGCGCGGCCTGCCGACCGAGGCCGACGACGTCATGGTCACCGTCGGCGCGCAGCACGCGATCGGCCTCCTCGCCTCCGTGCTCGTGCACCGCGGCGACCGCGCGCTCGTCGAGCAGCCGAGCTACCCCCACGCGATCCAGGCGCTGCGCGACGCCGGCGCGCGGCTCGTCGGGGCGGGCGTCGGCGCCGACGGCTGGGACGAGGACGTGCTCGAGCAGACGATCCGCCGCACCCGGCCCGCGCTGGCCTACCTCATGCCCGACTTCCACAACCCGACGGGACGCACGATGCCCGAGGACCAGCGCGCGCGGATCGTGGCGCTCGCCGAGGCGCACGGCGTCACCGTGATCGCCGACGAGACGACGGCCGAGCTCGACATCGACAGGGCGACGGCGCATCCGCCGCTCGCCGTGCACGGGTCGCCGGGCGCGGTCGTGCTCGTCGGGTCGGTGGGCAAGACGGTGTGGGGCGGGCTGCGGGTCGGGTGGATCCGCGCCGGTCGGCCGCTCCTGCGCGACCTCGCCCGGGCGCGCTCGGCCCGCGACCTCGGCACGCCCGTGCTCGAGCAGCTGGTGGTGGCCGAGGTGCTGGGCGGGATGGACGGGATCCTCGCCGAGCGCGGCGCGCGCCTGCGCGAGACGCGCGACCACGTCCAGGCGGAGCTCGCGCGGCGGTTCCCCGGCTGGGAGGTCCCGCACGTCGACGGCGGGCTCGCGGTGTGGGTCGGGATCGGCGCGCCCGTGAGCACGGAGCTCGCGCTGGCGGCCCGGTCGCGCGGGCTGGCGATCACGGGCGGGAGCCGGTTCGGGCACGACGGCGCGTTCGAGCGGTTCCTGAGGATCCCCATCACGGCGACGCCGGCCGCCACCGACCGGGCGCTGGACATCCTCGAGGACGCGTGGCGCGGCATCGCGCCCGAGGCCGGACGGCCGGACGTCGACCGCGAGCACGACGTCGTGGACCGGTCGGTCCTGGTCTGAGGATCGCGGCCCGGCCTTGGGGACGCGGCCGACGGCCGGGCGGCGCATCCCGCTACCGTCCAGGGGTCCGCGCGTCCCCCGAGGGCTGTCCGTCTCGACCTCCGCGTCGGCGAGCGACGTCCCCGCCGGGGTCGCGAGCCGATCGATCCGGAGGAACGACATGCGCATCCGATCCACCACCGCACCCACCTCGGCGGTCCCATCCGCCCCCCGTCCCCGCTCCCGCCGCGCGGTCGCCGCGCTGGCGCTCGCCGGCGGCCTGGCCTCGGCCGCCGTCCTCGCCGTGCCGGTCGCGGCCTCCGCGCAGGACGCGGCCGTCGTCGTCGCGTCCGCGTCCGCCGACCAGGCCGCGGCCGCCGCGCACTGGACACCCGCCGCCCGCGCGGCTGCCCTGGCCGCCGATGCGCCGTCGGTCGCCGGGTCGGCCTCCGTCTCGGGGTCCACGCGGTCCGCGACCCTCTCCGCGTCGGACGACGCGAGCGCCGCGTCCGGCGCGCCGGTCCCGCACCCCGACGAGCCGTTCGTCGGCGTCCTCTTCTACGTCTCGGGCGGCCGGAACCACGCGTGCACCGCCAGCGTCGTCGACACCCCGAGCGGCGACACGATCGCGACGGCGGCCCACTGCCTCGCCGACCGTCGCACGGGCGCCGCGACCAGGCTCGCCACGTTCATCCCCGGAGCCCAGGGCGCCTCGGCCCCGCACGGCATCTGGCCGGTGCGCGTCGCGGCGGTCTCCTCCGCGTGGACCGCGACCGGCCGCGCCTCGGACGACGCCGGTTTCGCGCGCGTGAGCGGCCCCGCCGGCGAGGTGCTCGCGGCCTCCGTGGGTGCCGCCGAGCCCGTGTTCGGATCCGCGCTCGTGCCGGCGACGGGGCAGGCGCCGGACCTCGCCGTCCTCGGCTACCCGACCGCCGGATCCGCCACCGCGTCCCTCGAGGCGTGCGAGGGCCGCCCGCAGCACGACACCGGCGGCCAGACGTCGCTGCCGTGCACGCTGGGCACGGGTGCCGCCGGATCCCCGGTGCTGACGTTCACCGGCGAGCAGCACGCGGTCGTCGCGCGGCCCTCCGCGGGACGCGGCGTGCTCCTCGCCTCATGGGGCGCGGACGCCGAGCGCGCCTTCTCCTCGCTCCAGGGGCGGTAGCCGATCCCCGGGCGGCGGTCCGCCTGAGCCGTCGAGCGACGGTCTCGGACCGCTGCCTGGGGAATCCCCTTCGTGCACGAACGGGTACGACGGGCGCGAGCATACTGAACCGGTGACCATCGACCTGCCTCCCGTCAGCCGTTCCTACATCAGCCGCCCCTACCCGCTCGGCGCGACCGTCGTCGCCCGCGACGGAGGGCTGCCCAGCGGCCTGAACGTCGCCGTGTACTCCGAGACCGCCGAGGCGGTGGAGGTGTGCGTCTTCGACCACGACGGCACCGAGTCCCGCACCCGCCTCTCCGAGCGCACCGGCCACGTGTTCCACGGCCTCGTCGAGGGCGCCGGCATCGGCACCCGCTACGGCCTCCGCGTCCACGGCGAGTGGGACCCCTCCCGCGGCCTCCGCCACAACCCCGCCAAGCTCCTGCTCGACCCCTACGCCATCGCGATCGAGGGCCACCCCACCTGGGGCGAGGAGGTCTTCGCGCACACCTTCGCGGATCCGTCCGCCATCAACGACGTCGACTCCGCCGCATCCATGCCCCGCTCCGTCGTGGCCGACCGCCGCTTCGACTGGGAGGACGACGAGGCCCCGCGCACGCCGCTCGACGAGACCGTCGTCTACGAGGTCCACGTGAAGGGCTTCACGCAGCAGCTCGAGTCGGTGCCCGAGGAGATCCGCGGCACCTACGCCGGCCTCGCGCACCCCAGCGCCATCGAGTACCTCACCGACCTCGGCGTCACGAGCGTCGAGCTCCTGCCCGTGCACCACTTCATGCAGGACTCGCACCTCGAGGAGAAGGGCCTCCGCAACTACTGGGGCTACAACTCCATCGGCTTCCTCGCGCCGTACTCCGACTACAGCTCCGCGGGCGACGGCGGCCAGCAGGTCGCCGAGTTCAAGGAGATGGTGAAGGCGCTGCACGCCGCCGGCCTCGAGGTCATCCTCGACGTGGTCTACAACCACACGGCCGAGGGCAACCACATGGGCCCGTCGCTGTCGCTCAAGGGCATCGACAACGCGTCCTACTACCGGCTCGTGGAGGGCGACGAGGCGTCGTACTTCGACACCACCGGCACCGGCAACAGCCTCAACGTCGGCCACCCGGCCGCTCTCGCCCTGATCATGGACTCGCTCCGCTACTGGGTCGAGGAGATGCACGTCGACGGCTTCCGCTTCGACCTCGCCACCACGCTCACGCGCCAGGACGGCGACGCGGAGATCCACAGCGCGTTCCTCACCCTCATCCACCAGGACCCGGTGCTCGCGCCCGTGAAGATGATCGCCGAGCCGTGGGACACCGCCGGGTACCAGGTCGGCGGCTTCCCCGCGGACTGGTCGGAGTGGAACGGGAAGTTCCGCGACGACGTGCGCGACTTCTGGCACAGCGGGCAGAACGTGCTCGGCGCGCTCGCCCAGCGGATCACCGGCAGCCCGGACGTGTACGAGTCCGACCGCCGCTCGCCGCTGTGCAGCGTGAACTTCATCACGGCGCACGACGGCTTCACCCTCGCCGACCTCACCTCGTACGACGAGAAGCACAACGAGGCCAACGGAGAGGACAACAACGACGGCGAGAGCGACAACCGCTCCTCCAACGCCGGCGTCGAGGGGCCGACGGACGACCCCGAGATCAACGCGATCCGCGACCGCCAGCGCCGCAACATGCTCGGCACGCTGCTGCTGTCGTCCGGCGTCCCGATGGTGCTCGGCGGCGACGAGATCGCGCGCACGCAGGGCGGCAACAACAACGCGTACTGCCAGGACGACGAGATCTCGTGGTTCGACTGGGCGAACGCGGACCGCGAGCTGCAGGACTTCACGCGGAAGCTGATCCGCCTGCGCCGCGGCAACCGGGCGCTGCGTCCCATCTGGTTCCGCGGCGACGACGTCGAGGGCGCCGAGGAGGCCGTGCGCTTCATCCGGGCCGACGGCGCCACGCTGAACCCGGAGGACTGGACGGACCCGAACGCCTTCAGCATCGGCGTGATCATGAAGGGCAAGGACAGCGACGCGTTCTTCGTCGCGTTCAACGCGGCCGAGGGTCCGGTCGAGTTCCAGCTCCCCGAGGGCCTGGGCGTCTCGTGGCACCTCGCCATCTCCTCGGACTCCGAGCAGAACACGGACGAGGACGCGACGAGCATCCTCGTGCGCGATCGCTCGTTCACCGTGCTGCGGGCCGCGCGCTCCTAGTCGCACCGCGAGATCGGCCGACGCGCCCCCGGGAGACCGGGGGCGCGTCGCCGCGTCCGGGGTCCGCGCCGGGCGGGCGTACCGTGGGGACGCCCCGTTTCCGCTCCCGGGGAGATCGGATCCCGTGTGACCTCATCGTCCGCCCCGCGGCCGCCGTCGACCCGGACGCTCGACCTCGAGGCCGCGATGCGCGCGAGCGTCGGCCTCCTCGTGCCGCTGGTGGTGCTGCTCGCGATCGATCGCCTCGACCTCGCGCTCTACGCGTCGTTCGGGGCCTTCACCGGGCTCTACGGGCGGAACGAGCGCTACCGGCTGCGGCTCGCGAGCGTGGGCGCCGGAGCCGCGATGATGCTCGTCGCGATCTCGACGGGCGTGCTGCTCTCGCTCGCCGACGCGCCGCTCGGGCTCGAGGCGGTGGGCCTCGCTATCGTCCTGGGCGGGGCGTCGCTCGTGTCGACGGCGATGAGCCTGGTGCCGCCGCATCCGCTGTTCCCGGTGTTCGGGCTCGTGGTGTGCGCGGCCGTGCCGGTCGATGCCGCGCAGGCGCGCGACGCGCTGGTGACGGCGGTCGCGGCGATCCTGTTCTCCGCCGGCGTCTGCATGTCCGGCTGGCTGCTCCGCCGCTGGACGCCCGACGCGCACGCGCACCGGTTCCGCGCGCTCCCGCGGATCCCCGTGCGCGACGCCGCCGTGCACCGCGACCCCGCCGCGTGGACCGCGGTGGTCGCGAACGTCGTCGGCGCGCTCGTGGCGGGCGCGATCGCCGTGGCGCTCGGGCTCGGGCACCACTACTGGGCGGTCGTGACGCTCGTCGCGGTGCTGCCCGTCGTGCGCGGGCCGCTGTCGTTCACGCGCGTGGCGCACCGGGTGCTCGGGACGCTGGCCGGTTCGGTGGTGGCCGCGGGGATCCTCGCGCTGCACCTACCTGCACCGGCCGTGATCGCCGTCGCCGTCGCGTGCCAGTTCGCCGCCGAGCTCGCGGTCGGGAAGCACTACGGGCTGGCGCTCGTCTTCATCACGCCGCTCGCGCTCGTGATGGGCGGCCTCGGCCGCACGCTGCCCGTGCTGCCGCTCGTGGCGGACCGGGTGGTCGACACGGTCGTCGGCGCCGCGGTGGGCGTGGTCGTGATCCTCGTGCTGCGGGCGCTCGCGGCGCGGCGTCAGCGGCCGGCGGCGGGGACAGCGTAGCGGCGGACGACGCAGAGGATGCCGCCCGTCAGCGCGAGCGCCGCGACGGTGCCGCAGAGGAGCGCCTGCCGGGCGAGCGCCTCGTGCTCGGGAGAGGTCGCGATGCCGTAGGCGGCCGGGGGCAGCTCGTCGATGAGGATGGCGCTCTGGACCAGCGCGACGGCGGCCAGCAGCGCGGCGGATACGAGGACCGCGGAGCAGAGCACGGCGCCGGCGACCAGCAGCCGGTCGCGGGAGCGACCCGGGCGGGCGGATGCGGCGGCCATGGCGCGACGGGCCTAGGGGAGGACCGTGGTGCTCCAGCCGTAGATGCGGCCGTTCGCGCCGAAGAGGTTCCAGCCGTCAGCGCAGGTGACCGTCGCGGGGTCGATCTCCGGCGGCCACCAGGTGTCCTGGATGGTGGTCATCTGCAGGTCGGTGCAGCCGCCGGGCGCGGGCGCGGGCGTCGCGGTCTGGACGGCGACGATGCTGCCGGCCTTCGCCTCGGACTTGGTGCGGATCAGCGTGCCGTCCGCCGGGATCCACGTCGGCATCGCCGTGCCGAGCGCGGTCTGGGCGTCCGCGGTGGTCGCGTAGATCTCCGTGGTGGGCGACGTGAACTGCGCGCTGGCCCCGCATCCGGACAGGAGCGCCGCGCTCGCGACGGCGGCCAGGACGGTGAGGGTCGGTCGATGCATCCCCCTAGTGTGCCTCGTCAGCGACGACGGCGGATCCGGATGGGCCCCTTGGCCGTGGAGGGATCGACGACCGAGCCCTTCTGGGTGATCTCCACCTCGCCCGCGTCGACGAGCCTCCGGGCCGCGCGTCGGGCGGGCTCCATGAGCTCGCGCCAGTCGTCGTGCGACTCCGCGCGCGCGGCTTCCGACGGGCAGATGGTGGCGCCGCCGGCGCGGTGCGCGAGGAGGTCGAGGATCCGCCGCTCGAGCCGCTCGTCGGCGTCGCTGACACCGCGGCGACGGCACGCGTCGCTGCAGTAGCGCACCTCGTCCCAGTCGCGCTCCCACTTCCTCCGCCACTCGATGGTGCGGCCGCACGAGGCGCAGGTCTTGGGCTCGGGGACGCGCTCCTTCGTGCTCGATGCCCGGTGCGCCATCCCTCCAGCATGCTCCGCGGAGAGGGGCGTCGGCTGGATGCGGTGACGCGCTACTGAAAACCCGGCGCGAGCGGGGATTTCCCGACGCCGGGTGCGATACTTCCCCCACGGGGCGGGTTCCCGGTGCGGGCGATCAGCGGTCCGAGCGACCGCCGCACCCGCGGCCCGCGTCCCACAAGGAGCACCCCCTGCATCTCCTCTCCGTCTTCAGCCTCCGCAACCGGGCACTGATCGCGCTCATCACGATCGTCATCGGGGTGTTCGGCGGCATCGCGCTGACGACGCTCAAGCAGGAGCTCATCCCGTCGGTGACGTTCCCGCAGCTCGCGGTCGTCACGGCGTACCCGGGCGCGTCGCCCGCGGTCGTGGACACCGACGTGTCGACGCCCATCGAGCGCGCGATCCAGGCGGTCCCGGGCCTGGAGTCCTCCACCGCGACCTCGCGCACCGACTCCTCCGTCATCTCCGCGTCGTTCACCTACGGCACCGACCTCGCGACGGCCGAGCAGAAGATCGACCAGGCCATCAACCGGATCCGCACCACGCTGCCCGACGGGATCGACCCCGTCGTGATCGCGGGCAGCATCGACGACCTGCCGGTGATCCAGATCGCCGTCACGAGCGACCTCAGCCCGCAGGACCTCACGGCCGCGCTCGAGCGCTCGACCCTCGGCGACATCCGCAAGCTCGCGGGCGTGCGCGACGCGAGCCTGCTGGGGACGGTCGGGCAGCGCGTGGTCATCACGCCGGATCCCGCCGAGGTGCAGGCCGCCGGCCTCACGAACCAGGCGATCCGCGACGCGCTCGACGCGAACGGCTCGCTCCTCCCCGCGGGCTCCGTGACGGAGGACGGCACGACGCTGTCGGTGCAGTCGGGGACGCGCCTCGGATCCACCCAGGACCTCGCCTCGCTGCCGCTGCTGGGCGCGGCGGGCGGTCGCGCGCTCACGATCGGCGACGTCGCCACCGTGGAGCTCGGCCAGGATCCGACCACCGGCATCTCGCGCGTGGACGGCCAGCCGTCGCTCACCATCGCCGTCACGAAGACGCCGGCGGGCAACACCGTCGACGTCTCGCACCTCGTCACCCAGCTCCTGCCGCAGCTGTCGGACGACCTGGGCAGCAACACGAAGTTCACGGTCGTGTTCGACCAGGCGCCCTTCATCGAGCAGTCGATCTCGAGCCTGACCACCGAGGGGCTGCTCGGACTCGTGTTCGCGGTGCTCGTGATCCTCGTGTTCCTGATGTCGATCCGGTCGACCATCGTGACCGCGATCTCGATCCCGGCATCCGTCCTCATCACCTTCATCGGGATGCTCGCCTCGGGCTACACGCTCAACATCATCACGCTCGGCGCGCTGACGATCGCGGTCGGGCGCGTGGTGGACGACTCGATCGTGGTGATCGAGAACATCAAGCGGCACCTCTCCTTCACGCCCGACCGGCTCGACGCGATCCGCGCGGCCGTGCGCGAGGTCGCGGGAGCGGTCACGGCGTCGACCGCCACGACCGTCGCGGTGTTCCTGCCGATCGCGCTCGTGGGCGACATCACGGGCGAGCTGTTCCGGCCGTTCGCGCTCACCGTGACCATCGCGCTCGCCGCGTCGCTGTTCGTCTCGCTGACGATCGTCCCGGTGCTCGCGTACTGGTTCCTGCGGCCGGAGGGCGAGTCGCGTCGGGCGCGCAGGAAGGCCGCCGCCGCGGCGGCCGCGGAGACCACGCGCACGGGCGCGCACGCGGCCGTCCGCGGATCCGTCGACGACCGCGGACGATCGGGCCGGCGCGCTCGCGGATCGCACGCCGCCGACGGCCAGGGCGAGGGCCAGAGCGGCAGCGAGGGCATCGGCGCGCCCACGCGCCTCCAGCGCGGCTACCGGCCGATCCTCGCCTGGACGCTCAAGCACTCGGCCGTCACGCTGGTCCTCGCGATCCTCGTGCTGGGCGGCACGGTCGCGCTCATCCCGAGCATGAAGACCAACTTCCTCGGCGACAGCGGCCAGAACACGCTCACCGTCTCGCAGGAGCTGCCGAGCGACACGAGCCTGGAGGCGCAGGACACCGCTGCCACGAAGGTGGAGCAGGCGCTCATCGGCGTCCAGGGCGTCGACACCGTGCAGACCTCGATCGGCTCGGACAGCACCTCGCTCACCTCGGCCTTCGGGGGCGGAGGGGGGATCACGTTCGCGCTCACCACCGACGCGGACGCCGACCAGGACGCCATCCGCGAGCGCGTGCGCACCGCGGTCGACGGCCTCACCGACGTGGGCGACGTGTCGCTCGCGGCGGCGTCGGGCGGCTTCTCCTCGAGCGACATCACCGTGGAGATCACCGCCAACGACTCCGACGACCTCAAGACCTCGGCCGATGCGGTCCTCGCGGCCGTCAAGGACATCCCGTCCATCGAGCAGGCCACGAGCAACCTCTCGGAGACGCAGCCGTACATCGCCGTGACCGTGGACCGGGCCAAGGCCGCCGCGGCCGGGCTCAGCGAGCAGGCCGTGGGCGGCATCGTCACGGCGAGCCGGCTGCCTGCCGCGGTCGGGCAGGTCGTGATCGACGAGAAGACGCTGTCCATCTACATCCAGGACCCGGACGCCGCGCAGAGCCTGCAGGGGCTGCGCGACTTCCGGATCCCCACCGCGCGCGGGTTCGTGCCGCTCAGCGACCTCGCGACCGTCGAGGTCGCGGACGGACCCGCGACCGTCACGACCACGGGCGGCTTCCGCAGCGCCACCGTGAGCGCGACGCCCGGCAGCGACGACGTGGGCTTCGCCTCGTCCGAGGTGTCGCAGGCCGTCGCGGGCGTGCAGCTGCCGGCCGGCGCGCAGGCCTCGCTCGGCGGTGTCGCGTCGCAGCAGTCCGACGCGTTCGGGCAGCTCGGGCTCGCGGTGCTCGCGGCGATCCTGATCGTCTACATCATCATGGTGGCGACGTTCCGGAGCCTCATCCAGCCGCTCGTGCTGCTCGTCTCGGTGCCGTTCGCGGCGACCGGCGCGGTGCTGCTGCAGGTGGTGACGGGGATCCCGCTGGGCGTCGCGTCGATCATCGGCCTGCTGATGCTCGTGGGCATCGTGGTGACCAACGCGATCGTGCTCATCGACCTCGTGAACCAGTACCGGACGCGCGGCATGGCGCTCCGGGAGGCGATCCTGCAGGGTGCAGGGCGACGGCTCCGCCCCATCCTCATGACGGCGCTCGCGACGATCTTCGCGCTGCTGCCGCTCGCGATCGGGCTCACCGGGCACGGCGGGTTCATCTCGCAGCCGCTCGCGATCGTGGTGATCGGCGGCCTGCTGTCGTCGACCGTGCTGACCCTGCTGGTGCTGCCGTCGCTGTACTCGCTCGTGGAGCGCGCGGCGCTGCGGATCCGGGCGCGCGGCGAGCGGAGGCGGGCCGAGCGCGGGCTGCCGGCCGGCGGATCCGCGGCCTCGACCGAGGCCGGAACCGCGGGCTGATCCGCTCCTCACGACCCCGCCCGGGGGCGCCGCATGGCGCGCCCGGGCGGAGCGCTGCCCTGGTGCCCGGGGCGCGCGTCCGGTAGTGTTCTCCAGTCGGCTCTTGACACCGCTACCGGACCATCCATCCGGGCGGATGGATTTGTCAGTCAGGTGGGCCGGTTTCCCCCTCTCGTTCCGCAGAGGGGTACGTCACGCGATGACACGGCCCCCGGTCGACGACTGCCCGGGTTGAGAGCAGCTCTGCGCACCCTGATCCTGTAGCGCGCTGCTTCGAATGAGCATTGTCATGCACTCGAGCAGAACGAGGAATCCCTCATGCCCTACAACAACGACTCCCCGCGCGGCGCCAAGCGCGCCCCCGCCGGATCCCGCAGCCCGAACCACCGCGGCTACAACTCGGATCCCGCGCCCAAGAAGCAGCGCTGGAACGCCGACGAGCGCGCGCAGCGCTCCGGCCAGGACGACCGCCCCCAGCGCGGCGCCGCGGCCCGTCCCGCGCGCGGCGGCGACCGCCCCAACTGGGAGCCCCGTGCCGAGCGCCCCGCCGGCCGCGGCGAGCGTCCCGCGTACGGCGACCGCCCCAACCGCGCCAACGCCCGCCCTGAGCGCGGCGGCGACGCCCGTCCGCAGCGCGGCGAGCGCCCCTCCTACGGCGGCGGCAACGACCGCGGCCAGCGCAGCGAGCGTCCCTCGTACGGAGCCGAGCGCGGACAGCGCTCCGAGCGTCCCTCCTACGGCAACGAGCGTCCCGCCCGTGGCGGCGAGCGCTCCGAGCGCCCCTCCTACAACGGCCGAGCGCCGCGCAACGACCGTCCGTCGTACGGGAACGACCGGCCGCAGCGGTCGGAGCGTCCCTCCTACAACGATCGCGCCGAGCGCCCGTCCTACAACGACCGGAACGCCCGCACGGAGCGCCCCGCGTACAACGACCGTGCCGAGCGCCCGTCGTACAACGACCGCAACGCTCGCAGCGAGCGCCCCGCGTACAACGACCGTCCCGCCCGCACGGAGCGCCCCGCCTACAACGACCGTCCGGCTCGCACCGAGCGCCCGTCGTACAACGACTCCCGCCCGGCGCGCACGGAGCGCCCCTCCTACGGTGACCGCGCCGAGCGGTCCGAGCGCCCCGCCTACAACGACCGTCCGGCTCGCACCGAGCGTCCGTCGTACGGCGACCGCCCGCAGCGGTCCGAGCGTCCCTCCTACGGCGACCGCCCCCAGCGGAGCGAGCGCCCGTCCTACGACGACGCCCGCCCCAAGCGCGACAGCGACTTCTACCCGAGCAAGGAGGGCGCCCCGCGCCACGCGCCGTCCGAGGACGTCGTGCTCGAGCGCCTCGAGGCCCAGGCCACCACGGCCAAGGACGTCGACGGCGTGACCTTCGCGGCCCTCGGCCTCGGCCAGAACATCGTCCGCGTGCTCGAGGAGCTGGGCGCGGCTAGCCCGTTCCCGATCCAGGCCGCCACGATCCCCGACGTGCTCGCGGGTCGCGACGTGCTCGGCCGCGGCCGCACCGGATCCGGCAAGACCATCGCGTTCGGCGCGCCCCTCGTGGAGCGCCTGCTCGAGAACGACGGCGCGAAGAACCGCAAGATGGGCCGCAAGCCCCGCGCGCTGATCCTCGCCCCGACGCGCGAGCTCGCGATGCAGATCGACCGCACGGTGCAGCCCATCGCCCGCTCGGTCGGCCTGTTCACCACCACGATCTTCGGCGGCGTGCCGCAGTTCAAGCAGGTCGGTGCGCTGCAGCGCGGCGTCGACATCCTCATCGCGACCCCCGGCCGCCTCGAGGACCTCATCGACCAGGGTCGCCTCGACCTCTCGGAGATCGTCGTCACCGTCCTCGACGAGGCCGACCACATGTGCGACCTCGGCTTCCTCGAGCCCGTGCAGCGGATCCTCCGCCAGGTGAAGAAGGACGGCCAGCGCCTGCTCTTCTCCGCCACGCTCGACAAGGGCGTCGCGACGCTCGTCAACGAGTTCCTGCCGAACCCCAGCGTCCACGAGGTCGCGGGCGAGGACCAGGCGTCGTCGACCATCGACCACCGCGTGCTCCTCATCGAGCAGCGCGACAAGGCCGCGATCATCGAGCAGCTCAGCTCGGGCGAGGGCAAGACGCTGATCTTCGCCCGCACCCGCGCGTTCGCCGAGCAGCTCGCCGACCAGCTCGAGGACGCCGGCATCCCGGCCACGTCGCTGCACGGCGACCTCAACCAGGCGCGCCGCACGCGCAACCTGCAGCTCCTCACGAGCGGCAAGGTGCGCGTGCTCGTGGCGACCGACGTGGCCGCCCGCGGCATCCACGTGGACGACATCGGACTGGTCATCCAGGCCGACGCGCCCGACGAGTACAAGAGCTACCTCCACCGCGCCGGCCGCACGGGCCGCGCAGGCAAGCAGGGCACCGTCGTGACGCTGATCACGAAGGCCCGCCGCCGTCGCATGGACGACCTCCTGGGTCGCGCCGAGATCAAGGCGACCACGGTCATGGCCGCCGCCGGGGACCGCGTCATCGCGGACCTGGCGCGCGTCTAGCGCCCACGCACGACCCGATGGCCGTCCCACCCCTCAGCGGGTGGGGCGGCCGTCGTCGTATATGGGCGCTCCGGTGGTCTGGCATCCTCGATGCCGTGCCCGAACGGATCCGCCTGCTGACGCTCGACGACGCCCCCGCCCTGTCCGAGCTGCGTCTGCGGAGCCGCGCCTTCCTCGCGCCGTGGGAGCCGATCCGGCATCCGGACCACGACACCCCCGCCGGTCAGCGCGCCGACCTCGAGGCGGTGCTCGCGCAGCACGCGCGCGGGCAGGGCGTGCCGCTCGCGATCCTGGACGACGACGGATCCGTGGCCGGCCGGATCAACCTGAACGGCATCGTCCGCGGCGCGTTCGAGTCGTGCGCGCTGGGGTACTGGCTCGCGGCGGATCGCACCGGCCGCGGGCTCGCGACCTCCGCAGTCGACGCCGCGGTCGCCCTCGCGTTCGGCGAGCTGGGGCTGCACCGGGTGGAGGCCGGCACGCTCCTGCACAACGCCGCGTCGCAGGCCGTGCTCGCGCGCGCGGGCTTCACGCGGTTCGGGCTCGCTCCGCGCTACCTGCGCATCGCGGGGGAGTGGCAGGACCACGTGCTGTTCCAGCGGCTGGCGGACGAGCCGGCCGTCTGACCCGGATCAGCGCGACCCGCCGTACTCCGTCGGCACCAGGTCCATGCGCGCGTCGCCGCTCGCGATGAGCGCGAGCGCCGCAGCGGCGACCGTCTCCGGGGTGTCGAAGGACGCGCTCGCGGTCATCGCCTCGGCCTCGGCGCGGCCCGCTCGGATCGAGGCCATGAACTCGGTCTCGGTCGCGAACGGGATGAGCGTCGAGACGACGATGCCCGTGCCGTCCAGCTCCGCGCGGGCGATCGCCGACAGGCGCTCCAGCGCGATCTTGGATGCGACGTAGCCGCCCGTCCCCGGCACGTCGGCGAAGGTCGTGCCCGAGCTGACGTTGACGATCGCGCCGGCGCCCTGCGCGCGCATGGTCGGGATCACCGCCTGCATCGTCGCGAGGGGCGCCACGAGGTTGAGCTCGAGGACGGCGCGGAGGTCGTCGAGCGCGAGGGCCTCGATCGACGACTGGAGGCCCTGGCCCGCGTTGTTCACGAGCACGTCGATGCGACCGAAGGCGTCGAGGGCGGCCTGCGCCAACGCGGCG
The DNA here is from genome assembly GCF_051201715.1 of Clavibacter quasicaliforniensis. Taxonomy (NCBI): domain Bacteria; kingdom Bacillati; phylum Actinomycetota; class Actinomycetes; order Micrococcales; family Microbacteriaceae; genus Clavibacter; species Clavibacter quasicaliforniensis. Next base: position 772,933 of record NZ_CP139624.1, read on the forward strand.
ACGTCGGACGCGTCGGTGACGTCGCAGCGCGCCGCGATCGCGCCGCCGCCGATCTCCGCCGCCAGCTGCCGGATCCGCTCCTCCCGCCGGGCCGCGAGCACCACCCGCGCACCCGCGGCGGCTGCTGCCCGTGCCGTGGCCGCCCCGATGCCCGACGACGCTCCCGTGATGACGACGACCGCATCCTGGATCTGCATGGCTCCTCCTCCTGCGGCCGCGACGCGACCTGCGAGGAGTAACGCTACCGCCGAGTAGCGAAATGGGGTGACGGGCCTATCCTGGTCGGGATGGACAGGCCGGCCGCCGCACCCCGACCCCGCGTCGGCCGCCCGGTCGACCGCTCGGGCGACGCCGCGATCCTCGCCGCCGCCCTCGACCTCGTCGCCGAGCGGGACTACGACGGCATGGCCCTCGACGAGGTCGCCGCGCGCACCGGCCGCGCGAAGACCACGATCTACCGGCGCTGGGCGACGAAGGAGGATCTCGTGCTCGCCGCGATCCGCAGCGTCGGCCGCCCGCCCGAGGCCGAGATCCTGCCCGACACCGGATCCCTGCGCGGCGACCTCCTCGCCGTCGTCGACTCGGGCTGGCTCGGCGGACCCGACCGGCGCGCGGCCGTGTTCGCCGGACTCGCGCCCGCGATGCGCGGCTCCGAGCGCCTGGCGCGCGCGATCCGCTCCGAGGTCACGGATCCGTACGTCGAGGTCTACGACCGCCTGCTGCGCCGCGCGATCGAGCGGGGCGAGGCGCCCACGCGGTCGGACGCCGCCGTCGCCGTGCTCGCCGAGGTCGTCCCGGCGATGAGCACGCAGCGCCTCGCGGCCGGGCGCGGCCCGGTGCGGCGCGCGTTCTTCGTCCAGGTGATCGACGAGGTGCTGCTGCCGGCGCTCGGCGTCCCGGGAGTCGCCGGATAGCCTCGACCGCATGCAGATCCGCCCCGCCTCGGACGCCGACTGGCCCCTGATCCACCCCTTCTACCGGGCGATCGTCGACGCCGGCCGGACTTACGCGCTGCCGGCCGGGCAGTCGCTCGAGGAGGCGCGGCCGAACTGGATGGCGGAGGCGCCGGCGTGCACGTTCGTGGCGGTGGACGACGACGGCACGGTGCTTGGATCCGCCAAGGTCGGGCCCAACCGACCCGGCCGCGGCGCGCACGTCGCCACCGGCGCCTTCCTCGTGGATCCCGCGCACGGCGGCCGCGGCGTGGGTCGCGCGCTCGGCGAGCACGTGATCGCGTGGGCGCGCGCGGAGGGCTACCGGGCGATCCAGTTCAACGCGGTCGTGGAGACGAACCACGCGGCCGTGCACCTGTGGCGGTCGCTCGGCTTCCGGATCGTCGGCACCGTCCCCGCGGCCTTCGACCACGCGGACCACGGGCTCGTCGGCCTGCACGTGATGCACCTGCCGCTCGACTGATCCCGAGCCCGGCGGATGCGCTATGTGCCTATGTCAGAACATGCGCTACGTTGGAGGGACAGCAGCACCCGCCCACCGTCCTCCACCGCCGGAGAGGAAGCAGCGCCGCCATGAGCCCTGCCGAGAACGCAGCCCCTGCCGAGGACGCAGCCCCTGCCGAGGACGCAGCCCCTGCATCGACCCCGATCCACGACGTGATCACGATCGGCCGCGTCGGCGTCGACCTCTACCCGCTCCAGGACGGCGTGGGCCTCGAGGACGTCGAGACGTTCGGCAAGTACCTCGGCGGGAGCGCGGCCAACGTGGCCGTCGCGGCCGCCCGGCACGGCAGATCCGCCGCCCTGATCTCGCGCACGGGCGACGACCCGTTCGGCCGCTACGTCATGCGCGAGCTCGAGCGCCTCGGCGTCTCCGCGGAGTTCGTGATGCCGATCGACGACCTGCCGACGCCCGTCACCTTCTGCGAGATCTTCCCGCCCGACGACTTCCCCCTCTACTTCTACCGCCGGCCGAAGGCGCCCGACCTCTGCATCGAGGCCGAGGCGCTCGACCGGGCCGCGATCCACGACGCGCGCGTCTACTGGGCCACCGTCACGGGCCTCAGCGAGGAGCCGAGCCGATCCGCGCACCACGCCGCGTGGGCGGCCCGCGCGCGCCGGCCGCTCACGGTGCTCGACCTCGACTACCGGCCGATGTTCTGGTCCTCGCCCGCGGACGCGACCCGCGAGGTCGGCCGGGCGCTCGAGCACGTGACGGTCGCCGTCGGCAACCGCGAGGAGTGCGAGATCGCCGTGGGGGAGACGGATCCGCTGCGGGCCGCCGACGCGCTGCTCGACCGCGGTGTCGAGCTCGCGATCGTCAAGCAGGGTCCGAAGGGCGTGCTCGCCAAGACGCGCGAGGAGACGGTGGAGGTGCCGCCGTACCCGGTCGAGGTCGTCAACGGGCTCGGCGCCGGCGACGGCTTCGGCGGCGCGCTCGTGCACGGGCTGCTCGCCGGGTGGGACCTCGAGCGGATCCTGCGCTTCGCCAACGTCGCGGGCGCCATCGTCGCGTCCCGCCGCGAGTGCTCCACCGCCATGCCCACGACCGCCGAGGTGGACGCGGTGCTGGAGGGGATCCGGTGACCGCGGTCGACGCGACCCGGGCGCCCGCCGAGGCGCTGCGCGCGGGCGACCTCCCCTGCGCGCTCCAGGCCCTCCGCGACCTGCGCGCCACGGATCCCGACGCCGTCGCCCGCGCGCTCGCCGGCCGCGTCCGCCGCCCGCTCATCCGCGACGACGGACGCCTGCTCATCGTCGCCGCCGACCACCCCGCTCGCGGCGCGCTCGGCGTCGGCGACGACCCCATGGCGCTCGCCGACCGCGACGAGCTGCTCGCCGGCCTCGCCACCGCCCTCACGCGCGACGGCGTCGACGGCGTGCTCGGCACCCCGGACATCGTCGACGACCTCGCGCTCCTCGGCCTCCTCGACGACAAGGTCGTGGTCGGATCCATGAACCGCGGCGGCCTGCGCGGCGCCGTCTTCGAGATGGACGACCGCTTCACGGCCTACGACGTGGCGGGCATCGTGCGCGACGGCCTCGACTTCGCGAAGACGCTCGTGCGGATCGCCCTGGGCGACGCCGGCACCGCCGCGACGCTCGAGGCCAACGCGCGCGCGGTCGACGACGCGGTGCGCGCCGGCCTGCCGATCATGCTCGAGCCGTTCATGAGCGCGTGGCAGGAGGGCCGGATCGTCAACGACCTCACGCCCGACGCCGTCATCACCTCCATCGCCGTCGCGTCGGGCCTCGGCTCGTCGTCCGCGCGCACGTGGATGAAGCTGCCCGTCGTCGACGACATGGCCCGCGTCATGGCCGCGACCACCCTGCCCACGCTGCTGCTCGGCGGGGATCCGCAGGGCGCGAGCGAGGACACCTGGGCCGGCTGGGAGCACGCACTCGGCCTCCCCGGCGTCCGCGGCCTCGTCGTCGGCCGCACGCTGATCCACCCCGCCGACGGCGACGTCGCGCGCGCGGTCGACCAGGCCGTCGACCTCGTGCACGGCCGCGCCCGCCCCTGACCCCGAAGACCGACCCGACCCGATCCACCACCCGCCACCGCCTGAGGACACCATGACCGACACCGCCCCGCTCCCCGTCGTCCCGCACTGGATCGACGGCGCCCGCTCGCCCTCGACCTCCGGCCGCACCGCGCCCGTCTACGACCCGGCGCGCGGTGTCGTCACGAAGGAGGTCGCGCTCGCGGACGCCACGGAGATCGAGCGCGCGATCGCCTCGGCCCACGCCGCGTTCCCCGCCTGGCGCGACCTGTCGCTCGCCAAGCGGCAGGCGATCCTGTTCCGCTTCCGCGAGCTGCTCGAGGCGGAGAAGGGCGAGCTCGCGGAGATCATCACGTCGGAGCACGGCAAGGTCGTGAGCGACGCGCTCGGCGAGATCACGCGCGGCCAGGAGGTCGTGGAGTTCGCGACCGGGCTCGCGCACCACCTCAAGGGCGAGTACTCGGAGCAGGTCTCCACGGGCGTCGACGTGTACTCCACGAAGCAGCCGCTCGGCGTCGTCGGGATCATCTCGCCGTTCAACTTCCCGGCCATGGTGCCGATGTGGTTCTTCCCGATCGCGATCGCGGCCGGCAACACGGTGATCCTGAAGCCGAGCGAGAAGGACCCGAGCGCCGCCATCTGGATCGCCGAGCTGTGGAAGCGCGCGGGCCTGCCCGACGGCGTCTTCACGGTGCTGAACGGCGACAAGGAGGCGGTGGACGGGCTGCTCACGCACCCGGACGTGCGCGCGATCTCGTTCGTCGGATCCACGCCCATCGCCCAGTACGTCTACGAGACGGGCACGAAGCACGGCAAGCGCGTGCAGGCGCTCGGCGGCGCCAAGAACCACATGCTCGTGCTGCCGGACGCCGATCTCGACCTCGTCGCCGACTCGGCCGTCAACGCGGGCTTCGGCTCGGCGGGCGAGCGCTGCATGGCGATCTCCGTGGTCGTCGCGGTCGAGCCCGTCGCGGACGCGCTCATCGAGCGGATCACGTCGCGCATGTCGTCCCTCCGGGTCGGCGACGGCCGCCGCGGCTGCGACATGGGCCCGCTCGTGACAGAGGCGCACCGCGACAAGGTCGCCTCCTACATCGCGATCGCGGAGGAGGACGGCGCGCGCATCGTGGTCGACGGCCGCGGCATCGAGGTCGACGGCGAGCGGGACGGCTTCTGGCTCGGCCCGACGCTCATCGACGAGCTGCCCACGAGCTCGCGCGCCTACACGGAGGAGATCTTCGGACCCGTGCTCGGCGTCGTCCGCGTCCGCTCGTACGAGGAGGGCGTCGCGCTCATCAACCAGGGCGCGTTCGGCAACGGCACGGCGATCTTCACGAACGACGGCGGGGCCGCGCGGCGCTTCCAGAACGAGGTGCAGGTCGGCATGATCGGGATCAACGTCCCCATCCCCGTGCCCGTCGCCACGTTCTCGTTCGGCGGCTGGCGCTCCAGCCTCTTCGGCGACACCAAGGCCCACGGCGCGGAGGGCGTGCGGTTCTTCACCCAGCAGAAGGCGATCACCAGCCGCTGGCTCGACCCGTCGCACGGCGGCGTCGACCTCGGCTTCCCGCAGAACTGATCCGCACCCACCCCGCCCGGCCGACCGGGCACCCGACGACGATGACGACGAAGGAGACGCGCATGACGACGGACGAGTGGCTGCATCCCCGCGGCAGCATCGGCCGGGACGGCTGGGAGACCGTGGTCGACGGATCCCTGGCCGACTGGGAGCACACGGGCCTCCGCGTCGCCGTGCTCGCCGACGGTGAGGAGCTCGCGCTGCCCGCCGCGGACGTCGAGCGCATGGTGGTGCCGCTCGCGGGATCCTTCGCCGTGCGGCACCGGGAGGCCGACGGCGAGGAGCGCGCGACCGACCTCGAGGGCCGCGCGTCGGTCTTCGCGGGACCCACGGACGTGCTCTACCTGTCGTGCGACGCGAGCGCGGTGCTCACCGGATCCGGCCGCGTGGCCGTCGCCGAGTCGCCCGCCACCCGGCCCGTGCCGAGCCGCCGGATCGCCCGCGAGGACGTGCCCGTCGAGCTGCGCGGCGCCGGTAGGTCGAGCCGCCAGGTGCACAACTTCGGCACGCCCGGCACGCCCGGATCCCTCGACGCCGAGCGCCTCATCGTCTGCGAGGTGCTGACGCCGGCCGAGAACTGGTCGAGCTACCCCGCGCACAAGCACGACGAGGAGAAGCCGGGGGAGGAGTCGGAGCTGGAGGAGATCTACTACTTCGAGACCGCCGTCGGTCGCGGGCTGGACGCTCCCGCCGACGCGGATCCGTTCGGCCTCTTCCACACCTCGTCGTCGCCCGCGGGCGAGATAGCCATCGACGCCGTGGTGCGCACGGGCGACGTCGCGCTCGTGCCCTACGGCTACCACGGGCCCGCCGTCGCGGCGCCCGGCTACGACCTCTACTACCTCAACGTCATGGCGGGGCCGGGCACCGACCGTGCCTGGCTCATCAGCGACCACCCCGCGCACGGCTGGATCCGCGGCACATGGGCCGGGCAGGCGATCGACCCGCGCCTGCCGTTCGCCCCCGACCAGGAAGCCCCGACCTCATGACCGAGCCCACCACCCGCATGACCGTCAGCCAGGCGCTCGTCGCGTTCCTCGCGAACCAGTGGACGGTCGACGGCGACCACCGCGAGCGCACCATCCCCGGCGTCTTCGGGATCTTCGGCCACGGCAACGTCGCCGGGATCGGCCAAGCGCTCATGCAGGCCAACGCGCAGGATCCCGACCTCATGCCGTACCACCAGGCCCGCAACGAGCAGGCGATGGTGCACCAGTCCGTCGGGTTCGCCCGCATGCACCGCCGCCTCGCGACCTACGCGAGCGCCGCGTCGGTCGGGCCGGGCGCCGCGAACATGCTCACGGGCGCGGCCCTCGCGACGGCGAACCGGCTGCCGGCGCTGCTCCTGCCGAGCGACACCTTCGCGACGAGGGTCGCGGATCCGGTGCTGCAGCAGCTCGAGCATCCGCACGACACCGGGATCAGCGTCAACGACGCGTTCCGCCCGCTCTCGCGCTTCTTCGACCGCGTGCAGCGGCCGGAGCAGCTGTACTCGATCGCGCTCGCGGCCATGCGCGTGCTCACCGACCCCGCCGAGACGGGCGCCGTCACGATCGCGCTGCCCGAGGACGTGCAGGCGGAGGCGCTCGACGTGCCGCTCGCGTTCCTCGCGCCGCGCGAGTGGCACCTGCGCCGGCCGCTGCCGGAGCGCGGGCCGCTCGGGCGCGCCGTCCAGGCGATCCGCGACGCGCGCATGCCGCTCATCATCGCGGGCGGCGGCGTCATCTACTCCGCGGCCGAGGAGGCGCTCCTCCGCTTCGCCGAGGCCACGGGCATCCCGGTCGGCACGACGCAGGCCGGCGGCGGATCCCTCGCCTGGGACCACCCGCAGTACGTGGGCGGCGTCGGCGCCACCGGATCCACCGCCGCGAACCGCCTCGCCGCCGAGGCCGACGTCGTGATCGGCATCGGCACGCGCTACTCCGACTTCACCACCGCGAGCCGCACGGCGTTCCAGCGGCCGGACGTGACCTTCGTCAACGTCAACGTCGCCGCGTTCGACGCCTACAAGCACGGCACGCAGCTGCCCGTCGTGGCCGACGCGCGCGAGACCCTCGAGGCGCTGATCGACGCACTCGGCGGCACGCGCGTCGACGCCGCGTACGCCGACCGCATCGCCCGAGAGAAGCGCGAGTGGGACGCCGCCGTCGACCGCGCGCTCGCGCCCACCGGCGGCGCGCTGCCCGGCCAGCCCGAGATCATCGGCGCAGTCCAGGCCGCGAGCGACCCGCGCGACGTCGTCGTGCAGGCGGCCGGATCCCTGCCCGGCGACCTCCACAAGCTCTGGCGCGTGCGCGACGCGCTCGGCTACCACGTGGAGTACGCGTTCTCGTGCATGGGCTACGAGATCCCCGGCGGCCTCGGCGTGAAGCGCGGGGCGGAGGCGTACGGCGACGACCGCGACGTGATCGTCATGGTCGGCGACGGCTCCTACCTCATGCTGCACACCGAGCTCGTGACCGCGGTGGCCGAGGGCATCAAGATCATCGTCGTCGTGATCCAGAACCACGGCTACGCGTCCATCGGCCACCTCTCCGAGACGGTCGGCACCGAGCGCTTCGGCACCCGGTACCGGCAGCTGGATCCCGCGACGCGCAACTTCGAGGGCCGCGAGCCGCTGCCCGTCGACCTCGCGGCGAACGCGCGCAGCTACGGCGTGGACGTGATCGAGGTCGCGCCCGGCCCCGACGCGACGACCGCGCTCGGCGACGCGGTGCGGCAGGCGAAGGCCTCCGACCGCACCACCGTGATCCACGTCGAGTCCGATCCGCTCGTCTACGGCCCCGACGGCGAGGGCTGGTGGGACGTGCCCGTCCCCGGCGTCTCCGAGATGCCGTCCACGCAGGCGGCGCACGCCGACTACGTGGAGCGGAAGAGGGCGCAGCGGCCGCTGCTCGGCTGACGTGGGATCGGTCTCCGGAGCGACCCGGGCATCAGGATGCTATTTCCTATAGGATCTTGACCCCGGGCATCCGGGACCCGACGACCGCGATGGAGCAGCATGCCGGACACACCCGCGACGACACCCGAGCCGGCGTTCCGCGCCGCGGACTGGCCCATCGCCACCTGCCTGCACGGCTTCGCGACGGTCGGCCGCGACGGCACCGCCCTCCACGACGCGGACGCCGCGGTCTGGGACCGCATGTTCGCCGACATCGCGCGCGAGGGCTTCACCCTCGCCGAGCTCGCCGACAGCCACGTGCGACCCGCCGACCTCGAGCCGTCCCGCCGCGACGAGCTCGTCTCCATCGCGCGGGCGCACGGCGTCGGGATCCCGTCGGTGCACCTGCAGCGGCAGAGCGTCATCATGCCGGGCCGCGAGGAGCAGAACCTCGCCTACGCGCACCGCACCATCGACGCGATCGCCGAGATGGGCATGGAGGTCTTCTCGACCGGGCTGCACCAGCCGTTCAGCGAGGCGCAGCGGAAGGCGCTGTGGTTCTGGACCGCCGAGGGCCCGAAGGACCCCGACGACCCCGAGGTGTGGGACGCCGCCGTCACGCGCCTCCGCGAGCTCGGCCGGCACGCCGCCGACCTCGGGCTCCGCATGGCGCTCGAGATGTACGAGGACACCTACCTCGGCACGGCCGACAGCGCCGTGCGGCTCGTGGAGGAGATCGGCCTCGACAACGTGGGGCTCAACCCCGACGTCGCGAACCTCATCCGCCTGCACCGCCCGGTCGAGAGCTGGCGCGAGCTGTACGCGAAGACGCTGCCGTACGCCAACTACTGGCACGTGAAGAACTACATGCGCGACGAGGCGGCCGACGGCAGCTGGGCGACCAGCGTGCCCACGACCATGAAGGCCGGCCTCATCGACTACCGGCAGGTGATCCGCGACGCGGTCGAGCTCGGCTTCGACGGGATCATCCTCACCGAGCAGTACGGCGGCGACAGCCTCGGCGTCTGCGCGGAGAACCGCGACTACATCCGCACGCTGCTGCCGCAGACGCGCGACGCATAGGGAGAGGGCACCATGACCGACCAGCACAGCACCGCACGCAGCATCGCCATCGTCGGATCCGGGTACATGGGCGGCGGCATCGCGCAGGTGCTCGCGCTCGCGGGCGCGCGGGTGCGCATCGCCGACATCTCGGAGGAGATCGCCGTCGCGAACCACGCGCGCCTGCTGGAGGAGGCGGCCAGGTTCGTCGCCGACGGGTTGTTCCCGGCCGACGCCGTGGAGCGGATCCGCGCCGCCGTGACGCCCGCCGCGTCCATCGAGGAGGCCGTCGCCGACGCCGACTTCATCGAGGAGGCCGTGCCCGAGAAGCTCGAGATCAAGCACGCGACGCTGCGGCGGATCTCGGCGGCGGCCCGCCCCGACGCGGTCATCGGATCCAACACCTCGACCATCCTCATCGGCTCGCTCGCCGAGGCCGTCACGAACCCCGAGCGGTTCCTCGGCGTGCACTTCTCGAACCCGGCGCCGTTCATCCCGGGCGTCGAGCTGATCCCGCACGCGGGCACCGACGAGCGGGCGACCGCGATGGCCGAGGAGATCGTCGCGGCCACGGGCAAGGAGTCCGCGCGCGTCACCGACTCCACGGGCTTCGTGCTCAACCGCCTGCAGTACGCGCTCTTCCACGAGGCGACGCAGATCGTGGAGGAGGGCATCGCGACCCCCGAGGACATCGACACGATCGTCCGCACGACCTTCGGCTTCCGCCTGCCGGTCTTCGGCCCGTTCGCGATCGCCGACATGGCCGGCCTCGACGTGTACGCGTTCTGCTACGCGTCGCTGCAGACCCGCTGGCCCGAGCGCTTCGCGACACCGGCGTCGCTCCAGGAGCACGTCGACGCGGGCGAGTACGGCACGAAGACCGGATCCGGCTACCTCGACGTGCCCGCCGAGCGCACCGCGGCGCTCGTCGCGTACCGGAACAGGGCGTACGTGGCGATCAAGGCGCTGATGGACGAGCTGGGGCCGGCGCCCATCGGCTAGCTGCCCTGCGGTGCCGGCCCGCGAGCGCCCGTGCCTCAGTGCGTCCGCTGCGCGAGCATCGCGAGGACGTCCGCGTGGCGCCCCTCGGCCTCGGCGTCGCGGAGGAACCGCACGCGCTCGACCAGCACCTCCTCCACGTCGCTCTGCCGCTCGAGGATCTGCATCACCTCGTCGAGGAACTCGCCGAGCGGCATCGCCGACTCCTCGTCCTGCTGCCCCATGAGCGTCGTGCGCACCGCCGGCGGCACCAGCTCGATCACCTGGAGGGGCGTGCCGGACCACTGCACGCGCAGGCTCTGCGTGAACGAGTGCACGGCGGCCTTCGTCGCCGAGTAGGTCGGCGTCGCGGGCAGGGGCACGGAGGCGAGCCCCGAGGACACGGTCATGAGCACGCCGTCGGGCTTCGCCGCGAGCCAGGGCCCGAAGGCCGCGGCCGTGCGGATCGTGCCGAGCAGGTTCGTCGTGATGGTCGACTCCGCGACCGCGAGGTGCGCCGGGTCGCGCAGGTCCTCGGGGAGCATGACGCCGGCCATCGTGACGACCGCGTCGAGGTCGGGGTGCTCGCGGGTCACGCGTTCTGCGGCCGCGGCGATGGACGCCGGATCCGTGACGTCGAGCTCGACCGCGTGCATTCCGGGGTGCGTGGCCACGATCTCGTCGAGCAGCGCGCGGCGGCGGCCGGCGACGATGACGGTGTCGCCGCGGTCCTGCAGGCGCTCGGCGAGGCCGAGGCCGATGCCCGACGTCGCTCCGGTGATCAGGACGGTGCTGCCGCTGGTCTTCATGGTGCCTCCTCTGCGGGGCCGTGCGCCCCGTCGTCGTCCAGCCTGCGTCGGACGCGGCCGGCCGGGAAGGGAGCGCGCATCGGGGGAGCGGCGGTCCCTGGATGAGCGGCGCACCAGGGGCGAGGATGGGGCCATGGACCGTCCCGCGCTCGCCGAGTTCCTCCGCGCCAGGCGCGAGGCGCTGCGGCCCTCCGACGTGGGCCTGCCCCCGGGCGCCCGCCGCCGCACCGCGGGCCTCCGCCGCGAGGAGATCGCCGCCGTCGTCGGCATGTCGGCCGACTACTGGGCGCGGCTCGAGCAGCGCCGGGGTCCGCAGCCCTCCGACCAGATGCTCACGGCGATCGCCCGCGGCCTCCGCCTCGGCCTCGACGAGCGCGACCACCTCTTCCGCCTGGCCGGCCACGGGACGCCGCGGCGGGCACGGCTGTCCCCGCACGTCAGCCCGGGCCTCATGCGCGTGCTCGACCGCCTCGACGACACCCCCGCCCTCGTCATCACGGAGCTCGGCGAGACGCTCGCGCAGAACCGCCTCGCCTCAGCCCTGTTCGGCGACGACGTGACCCGCACCGGCCTCGACCGCAGCGGCGTGCACCGCTGGTTCGCCCACCCCGAGGAGCGCGGGCAGTACCCGGAGCGCGACCACGAGCGGCAGGGGCGGCTCCAGGCCGCCCAGCTGCGGGTGGCGGCGTCGCAGGCGGATCCGGATCCGCTCGCCGCCGAGGTGCTCGCGAGCCTCGTCGCGACGAGCGCGGAGTTCCGCCGCTACTGGGACCTGCAGGAGGTCGGCAACCGGTTCGACGAGCGGAAGACCCTGGTGCATCCCGAGGTGGGCGAGATCGAGGTGCACTGCCAGGCCCTCTTCACGGAGGACCAGTCGCAGGTGCTGCTCGTGCTGACGCCGCTGCCGGGATCCGGGGCCGCGGAGGCCCTCGCGCTGCTCGGCGTCGTGGGGGAGCAGCGGTTCGACCGGTCCTGAGCGCTGCGGCTAGGCGGTCGTCGCGTCGTCCGCGTCCGCGTCCCGCCGCGACCGCTCCCGCACCCGCTCGATGTGCGCCCGCATCGCAGCAGCCGCGGCCTCCGGACCCTCGGCGATCGCGGCGATGATCGCGCGGTGCTCGTGCACGGCGTCGTCCGCGTCGTGGACGCCCGTGCGCATCGTCTGGCGCATGCGGTGGACGCGCGTGGAGATCGCCTCGGACATGTCGAGGAGGAACGGGTTGCCGGTCGCCTCGAAGATGCGGTGGTGGAAGTCCCAGTCGACGACGAAGTACTCGCGGATGAGGCCGACGGGCATCTCGCCGTCGCCGGTCGCCGCGCGCACCCGGCGGGTCGTCTCCTCGTGCGCGGCGAGCGCGTCCTCGAGCGCGGGGACCAGGCGCGTCGGATTCGCGGCGGCCAGCGCCGTCGCCCCGCCCTCGAGCACGATCCGCGCGTCGAACAGCGCCTCGAGCTGCTCCCCGGCGATGGGCGGCGCGACCCGGTAGCCCTTGTGCGCCTCGCGCGCGACCAGCCCGGTGCGCTCCAGCTGCACGAGCGCCTCGCGCACGGGCGTGGGGGAGACGTGGAGGTCGCGCGCGATCTGGTCGATGGCGAGCCGGGAGCCCGGCTCCATCGCGGATCCCATGAGCATGTCGAGCACGAGGTCGTAGACGCGGTCGCGGAGCCCCTGCCGCGCGGGCATCGAGGTCGCGTCGAGCGGGAGGCCGGTGGTCACCAGGACAGTCTGCCGTCAGCTGGCGGCGTCGGACGCCGGGCGGGCCGCGGAGCGCGCGTGCACCTCGTCGAGGATCGCCGCGACCGCGCGCGGGTCGTGCGCGAACCGGCCGAGGAACAGGCCGTCGACGTCGTCGCCGATCCGCGTGAGGAGGCCGGGCCCGGCGCTGCCGCCGTAGACGACCGCGGATCCCGGGTGGGCGTCGAGCGCCCGCACGTGCGCGCGCAGCTCGCGGCCGACCCCGCGGATGTGCGCGTCCGATGCGGGCTCCGCCGCGCCGATCGCCCACTGCGGCTCGTACGCGACCACGATGCGCCCGCCGTGCCCGGCCGCGCGCGCCGCCGCGAGCGCGTCGTCGAGCTGGCGGATGCACTCGCGGGCGGCGTCGGTCGGATCCCCGTGCGTCTCCTCGCCGACGCAGAGGATCGGCACGAGCCCGGATCGCAGCGCCGCGTCCGCCTTCCGCCGCACGACCTCGTCCGTCTCGCCGAACAGCCGCCGCCTCTCGGCGTGCCCGACCTCGACGAAGGCGCCGCCGAGCTCCCGGATCTGCCCGCCCGACACCTCGCCCGTGAAGGCGCCGGCGTCCTCCGCCGCGAGGTCCTGCGCGCCCACGGCAGCCAGCCCGTCGAGGATCCCGACGGCGGCCGGCAGCGACAGGTACGACGGCAGCGCCACGAGCTCGGCCTCGCCGCCCGTCGTCGCCGGGTGCGCCCGCGCGATGTCGGCGACGGCCTCGCACCACGCGACGGTGTCGGCGTGCCCGAGGTACATCTTCAGGCTCACGCCGACGAACGCCGGCCGCGCGGGCGGCTGCGCGGGCACGGCCCTACTTCGCCTCGTACGCGCGGATCTCGTCCACCTTGTCGTTCGACGGGCTCGACGTGTCGAACTCGTACGTCAGCCACTCGCGCACGTTCCGCCGCGCCAGCTCCAGGCCGACCACGCGCTGCCCCATGCAGAGCACCTGCGCGTCGTTGGACAGCACGCTCCGCTCCACCGAGAAGCCGTCGTGCGCGGTGACGGCGCGGATGCCGGGCACCTTGTTCGCCGCGATCGCCATGCCGAGGCCCGTGCCGCAGATCAGCACGGCCCGGTCGGCCTCGCCGCGCGCGACCATCTCGGCCGCCGTCGTCGCGACGGTCGGGTAGGCGGTGTGGCCGTCGGCGTCGACGCCCACGTCCACCACCGACACGACGAGGCCGCTCGCCTCGAGGTCGGCCTTGATCGCCTCCTTGTGGTCGTATCCCGCGTCGTCCGCGCCGACGACGATGCGCCAGGTCCTGGTCATCCGGTCCTCCTCATGGTGCTGCTGATCGTGCTGGTGCTGCTGGTGGGTGTCCCCGGGTCTCACCGGTCGGCGAGCGCGCGGCCGACGGCCGCGGCGATGAGCGCGAGCGAGATCGCGCCCGGGTCGGCGGTGCCGACGGAGCGCTCGCCGTGCGACCGCGCGCGTCCGATGCCGGGCTTCATCGCGGCGGTGGCGTCGGCGGCCTCCTGCGCGGCGTCGCCGGCGGCGGCCCACGCGTCGGCGAGCGGGGCGCCGGATCCGACCCGCTCGGCGAGCGCCTCGGCGAAGGGCACGAGCGCGTCGACCATCGTCTTGTCGCCGAGCGACGCCTTGCCGTGGCCCATGACGGCGTCGCGCGCGGCGCCCACGCCCGCGGCGACGGACTCGGCGGTCACGGGATCCGAGTCCTCGTCGTCGAGCGCGTCGCCCACCGCCTGCAGGATCAGACCCCAGAGCGCGCCCGAGGTGCCGCCGCCCTTGTCCGACCACGCGTCGCCCGCGAGCCGGAGCACGGTGCGCGCGCCGGCGCCCTGCTCCACCGCGGAGGTCGCGCGCTCGGAGGCAGCGCGGGATCCGCGGAGCATGCCGATGCCGTGGTCGCCGTCGCCCGCGACCGCGTCGAGGCGGCCGAGCTCGTCGGCGTGCTCGGCGACTACCGCGTGCACGGCGTCGAGCGCGGCGGCGATGCGCCCGGCGGCCTCCCGCGACGCGTCGCTCGCGTCCGGGATCGCGGCGTCCACCTCGTCGTCCTCGCGCGCGTCGACCGGCTGGAGCGCGGATCCGTCGAACGCGCCGCTGCGGAACGCCGGCGTGTCCGCGGGTGCGGTCCACAGCCGCTCGAGCTCCTCGTCGAGCCAGAACAGCGTGAGGGACGCGCCCGCCATGTCGAAGCTGGTGCAGAACTCGCCGACCTGCGGATCCACGAGCGTGACGCCGGCCTCCTCGAGCAGGTCCGCGACGCGCGTGAAGACGACGAACAGCTCCTCGGTCTTCACCGATCCGAGCCCGTTGAGCACGGGCACGACGCGGGCGCCGCGCACCGTCACGCCGTCCGGGATCTCGGCGTCGGCGAGCAGCTGCGTCACGAACAGCTCGGCCAGCCCGTCGGCGGACGGGACGTCGGTCTCGTCGATGCCGGGCTCGCCGTGGATCCCGAGCCCGATCGCCATGCGCCCCTCCGGCACCGAGAACAGCGGCTCGTCCGCGCCCGGCAGCGTGCAGCCGGTGAAGGCGACGCCCATCGAGCGCGTGCGCGCGTTCGCGAGCCGGGCGACGCGCTCCGTGTCGTCGAGGTCGTAGCCCGCGGCGGATGCGGCGCCCGCCGCCTTGAAGACGGTGAGGTCGCCCGCGATGCCGCGGCGCTTGGCCTGCTCCTCGGGGGAGGCGCTGAAGATGTCGTCCGTCACGACGACCGTGCGGCAGTCGATACCGTCACCCCGCACGCGCTCCTGCGCGTCGTCGAAGTGCAGCACGTCGCCGGCGTAGTTGCCGTAGAGCAGGAGAGCGCCGCGGCCCTGCTCGCTCGAGCGGATCACCGACTCCACCTGGTGCGCGGACGGAGATGCGAAGAGGTTGCCCATCGCGGCGCCGTGCGCGAGGCCCGGGCCGACGAGCCCGCCGAACGCGGGGTAGTGGCCGGATCCGCCGCCGATGACGACCGCCACCTCGGCCTCGGCGGAGCGGGTCGAGCGGGAGACCCCGCCGTGCACGCGCCGGACCCATCGCCCGTTGGCGCGGACGAAGCCGTCCGTCATGTCGTCCGCGAAGTCAGCGGGGTCGTTCCAGAGCCGGGTCATCCGTGGAGTCCTCCTCATCGAGCACGTGAGGAGATCCTATAGGATATTGGATCCGATCGGCATTATCCGGGCCGCCCGAGCTACCGGTCGACGAGCGTGATCTCGAACGAGTACAGGTCGGGTCGGTAGCAGTGCTGGCCGTACTCGACGGCGCGGCCCGAGCTGTCGAACGCCGTGCGCGACATCGTGAGCACGGGGCCGCCGCGCGGCAGGTCGAGCAGGCGCGCCTCGGACGCGGTGGCTGCGCGGGCGCCGATGCGCTGCTTGGCGACCCGCATGATCACGCCGCGGCCGCGCAGCAGCTGGTAGAGCCCGTGGGTGGCGAGGTCGTCCGGATCCAGGTCGACGAACGGCTCGGGGAGCACGTTGTCGAGGATCGCGAGCGGCACGCCGTCCGCGGTGCGCAGCCGGGTGAGGTGCAGCACCGGGCTGCCGACCTCGACGCCCAGCGCCTCGGCGACCTTCTCGTCGGCCTCGCCGCGCGACGACGACAGCATCTCCGTGCGCGGCGTCTGGCCCTGCCGCTCGAGGTCCTCGTAGAGGCTCGTGAGCTCGACGTTGCGGGTGACCCGGCCGTGCACGACCTGCGTGCCGATGCCGCGGCGGCGCACGAGCAGGCCCTTGTCGACGAGGTCCTGGATCGCCCGGCGGATGGTCGGGCGCGAGAGGCCGAGCCTGTTGCCGAGCGCGATCTCGTTCTCGAGCCGGGCGCCCGCGGGGAGCGTGCCGTCGTGGATCGCCGTCTCCAGCAGGTTCGCCACCTGGTAGTAGAGGGGCACCGGGCCCGAGCGGTCGAGCGCGAGGAACAGGTCGGGCGGCAGGATCTGCTCCGGTTGGCTCACGTCGATCGCTCCCTCGTAGGTCAGGTCAACGCCTCATCCTGGCATGCGGCGGTTCAGCGGCCGGACGCCGGCGCGGCTCCCTCCGGGCCAGGGTCCGCGCCCGGATCGCGCGCGAGCTCGTGCGCCAGCGAGTCCAGCTCCGCGCCGCCGGCCATGAGGCTCGTGAGCTCGCCCAGCGTGATCTCGTCCTTCTCGAACGTGCCGAGGCTGGATCCGCGGTTCAGCAGCAGGAACCGGTCGCCCACCGGGAACGCGTGGTGCGGGTTGTGCGTGATGAAGACCACGCCGAGCCCGCGGTCGCGCGAGCGCGCGATGTACCGCAGCACGACGCCGGACTGCTTGACGCCGAGCGCGGCGGTGGGCTCGTCGAGGATCAGCACGCGCGCGCCGAAGTGCACGGCCCGGGCGATGGCGACGCACTGGCGCTCGCCGCCGGAGAGCGTGCCGATGGGCTGGTCGACGTCGCGCAGGTCGATGCCCATCTGCGCGAGCTGCTCGTGCGTGACGGCCTTCATGGCGGCCACGTCGAGTCGGCGGAACGGCCCCGTGCCCTTCGTGATCTCGGAGCCGAGGAAGAAGTTCCGCCACACGGGCATGAGCGGCACGACCGCGAGGTCCTGGTAGACGGTCGCGATGCCGGCCTGGAGCGCGGCGCGCGGGGATCCGAGCGTCACGGGCTCGCCGTCGAGCAGCATCGTGCCCTCGCTCGGCGCGTGCACGCCCGCGAGCATCTTGATGAAGGTCGACTTGCCCGCGCCGTTGTCGCCCAGCACGCACGTGACCTCGCCCGCGGCGACCACGGTCGAGACGCCCGTGAGCGCGTTGACGGCGCCGTAGCTCTTGCCGATGTCGCGGACCTCGAGGATGGTCGTGCCGGCAGGCGGCAGCGGGGGAGTGGGGCGTCCGCCGGCCTCCTCGGCGGCGCTGGGGACGGCGCCCGCGAGGGGCTCGGAGGCGGCGCTCGCGCTCGTCTCGGTCGTCATCGTCCGCCTCCCGCCCGCGTCCGCACCAGGTTGTTGAGGAGCACCGCCGCGAGGAGCATCACGCCGAGGATCGTGCGCAGCCAGTTCGTGTCCCATTGGGCGAACGTGATGCCCTGGAAGACCATGCCGTAGATCAGCGCGCCGAGCGCCGCGCCGATGGCCGAGCCGAAGCCCCCCGTGAGCAGGCACCCGCCGACGACCGCGCAGATGATGTAGATGAACTCCTGGCCCACCCCCGTGTTCGCCTGCACCGTGGAGGTGCGGAACAGGGAGATCATGCCGACGAGCCAGGCCGCGCCCGCGGTGCCCATGAAGAGGCCGACCTTGGTCTTGAAGACCGGGACGCCCACCTGGCGGGCGGACTCCTTGGCGCCGCCGACCGCGAAGATCCAGTTGCCGGCGCGGGTGCGCAGGAGGATCCAGGTGGCGACAGCCGCGACCAGGAACCACCACAGCACCGAGACGTAGAAGTTGCCGCCGCCGATCTCGAGCGACGAGCCGAAGATCGGCTGTATGGCGTCGTACGACGGCACCTTCGTCATGCCCTGGATCGCCACCTGGCCGGTGATGAGCTTCGTGACCGCGAGGTCGACGCCCGCGAGCGCGAAGAACGTGCCGAGCGTGACGATGAAGCTCGGCAGTCCCGTCTTCATCACGAGGAAGCCGTTGAGCGCGCCGACCGCGAGGGCCGCCGCGAGGGAGACGAGCACCGCGACCCAGATGCTGAGCCCGTAGTGCGACGTGAGGATGCCGACCACGAGGGCCGAGAAGCCCGTCATCACGCCGGCGGAGAGGTCGAACTCGCCGCCGATCATGAGCATCGCGACGGCGACCGCCATGATCCCGAAGGTCGAGGCCGACTCGAGCCACACTCCCGCGCCGGCGAGGGTGAGGAACTGCGGCGTGTAGAGGGAGAAGAACACCAGCACGGCGAGGGCGGCCACGAGGGCGCCGATCTCCGGCCGGGCGAGGATCTTGCGGATCGGCCTGTTCTCGAGGCGCGGCCTCGTGGCGATCGTCACGATGTCCGTCGTGGTCAACGCGGGCTCCTTCGGTGGGCGTCGGGCGGTGCGGTGGGGTGCGGATGGGGGAGAGGGGAGGCGGCGGGCCGGGCGCTTCGGGCGCGCCCGGCCCGACCGCCTAGCGGGTGCCGTTCTTCGCGAACTCGGCGACCTGCGCCGCGTTGTCCTTGGTCACGAACGCGGGTCCGGAGTAGACGGGCTGGCCGCCGCCGATGACGTTGCCGTTGGTGGCGTAGAGGTCGAGCGCGGTGATCCCGAGGAAGCCCTGCACGTAGGGCTGCTGGTCGACCGCGAACAGGATCTTGTCGGCCTCGACCGCGCTCACGACGTCCTCCGAGAGGTCGAACGTGCCGATCTGGGCCTTGCTGCCCGACTCCTCGACGGCGCCGACCGCGTCGATCGCGTACTGGCCGCCGAGCGTGAGCACGCCGTCGATGGAGGGATCCGCCTGAAGCTTGGACTTGATGGTCGCCTTCACGTCGGCGTCGTTCGTGCCGTCCACCTGGAGGTTCGCCATCTGGCCGGAGAACGCGCTCGCCGCGGAGGAGCAGCGCTCCTCGAGGCCGACGTTGCCTGCCTCCTGGATCACGCAGAGCGCGTTCTTCAGGCCCGCCTCGCCGAGGCGCTTGCCGACGGCCTCGCCCGCGACGGTCTCGCTCTGGCCGATGTGGGTGAGGGCGCCGAACTCGGCGGAGCGCTCGATCCCGGAGTTGATGGTGACGACGGGGATGCCCGCGGCCACGGCCTTCTCGACGCTGTCCTTCACGCCGTCGGGGTTCGCCATGGAGACCACGATCCCGTCGACCTTCTGCGCGACGGCGTTGTCGATGAGCTGGGACTGCTTGGCGGGATCCGGGTCCGCGTTGTACGTGACGGTGGCGCCGTACTGGCCGCCGGCGGTCTCGGCGCCCGACTTCACGCGGTCCCAGAAGGCGTCGCCCGGGCCGGAGTGCGTGACCACCGCGAAGGTGAGGTCGCCGCCGCCGCCGTTCGCTCCGCCCGCGGTGGGCGCGGCCTCCTGGCCGGTGCCCGCGCACGAGGTGAGGAGGAACCCCGCCGCGATCGCGAGGCCGAGGGGGGCGAGGAATCTGTTCTTCATCGAATGCTCCTTGTCGGGCGGACGCCCGCGCGGGGGTCCTGGACGTCGTCGTCGGGGCGATCTTCGTCCCGCCCGACGTTGTTTGTCAACACATGCTGACAAGACGGATCCATGTCGTGACCCGCCGTCGTCCTGCCGGCGGATCCGAACGATCCGACCCTCCAGTGTGCCGCCTGCTCTGGTCTCCCGCGCGCGCGAGGACGCCCGACCGCGGCGGGCGCGGTCGGGCGGGTGGGCGCGTGCGTGCGCCGGGCTCAGAGCGAGACGGGCACCGCCACGCGCTCCACGGCCGAGCGCTGCGCCGCGTCCGCGAGCACGAGCGCCGCGCGGCCGTCCTGGAAGGTCGGGCTGTCGGAGGCCTCGCCGCGGGCCAGGCGGATGAAGGCGCGCAGCTCCGCGACGTACGCGGCGGCGTAGCGCTCGAGGAAGAAGTCCTGGTACGGCGGCTTGCCCTCGACGCTCGTGGCGGTCGAGACGCTGACGAGGCTCGTGAGCGCGTTCGAGACCTGCAGGGATCCGCGCGAGCCGAACGCTTCGATCCGCTGGTCGTAGCCGACGGCGCTGTGCCGGGAGTTGGTGATGACCACGAGCGCGCCCGTGGAGGCCCGGAGCGTCACGACCGCGGTGTCGAAGTCGCCGTGCTCGCGCGCGCCGGGGTCGAAGGTGGTGGACCCGGTCGCCTGCACCTCGACGATGTCGGGCAGGAACGCGCGCGCCATGTCGAGGTCGTGGATGGTCATGTCGCGGAAGATCCCGCCCGAGACCGCCACGTACGCGGCGGGCGGCGCGGCCGGGTCGCGGCTGACGATCGACAGCTGCTCGAGCGCGCCGATCTCGCCCGCGGCCACGCGGGCGCGCGCCTCCGCGAACGCCGGGTCGAAGCGGCGGTTGAAGCCGAGCGCCACGGGCACGCCGGACGACACCACGCGGGGGAGGAGCGCATCCACCCTCGCGATGTCGAGGTCGATGGGCTTCTCGCAGAGCACGGGCAGGCCGGCGTCGATCGCGGCGGCGATGAGGTCGACGTGCGTGGGCGTGGGCGAGGCGATGAGGACCGCGTCGATCCCACCCGACGCCATCATCTCGGCCGCGTCCTCGGTGACGCGGCCGCCGAGGCGGGCGGAGAGGGCGCGGGCGCCGTCGACGAAGGGGTCGCAGATCCACGCGAGCTCGGCGTCGGGATCCGCGGCGATGTTCGCGGCGTGGACCTGGCCGATGCGGCCGGTGCCGATCAGTCCGAAGCGCAGGGGGGTCGTGGTCATGTCGTGGGTCCTCGTTCGTCGTGGTGGTGGTGCCGGTGCGCGGCGGGTCGCGTGCCGGGTCAGGCCCAGGTGCGCAGCGCCTCGCGGTTGACGCGCTGGTCCTCCGTGCGCTCGGCGCGGAAGCGGCGGATGTCGGCGTCGGGCGCGTTGAGCACGTCCTGCTCCACGACCACCCAGCCGTCGTAGCCCTGCGCCTCGATCGCGGTCATCACGCTCGCGAGGTCGACGTCGCCGCGGCCGAACGCCGCGAACGCCCCGGAGGACCAGACCTCGCGCATGCCGCCGCCGGCCGCGAGCACCCGGCGGAGCTCGGCGCCGTCGACGTCCTTGAGGTGCAGGTGGGTGATCCGCGCGCCCCAGCGGGAGATCGCCGCGAGCGGGTCGCCGCCCGCGATCACGAGGTGGCCGGTGTCGAGCGTGAGCCCCACGTCGACCTCGTCGAGGAAGCGGTCGATCTCCGCGGGCGACTCCACGAACGTGCCCGCGTGGTGGTGGAAGGTCGGCTCGAAGCCCGCGGCGCGCGTGATCTCCGCGGCGCGCGCGGTGTTGCGGACGAGGCGCGACCACGCGGCGTCGTCGAGCGGGTCGGCCTCGGCGCCGCGGCCGGGGGCGGCGGCGCGGGTCGCGGATCCGGCGTCGGCGAGCGTCGGCAGCGGCAGGCGCGCGGGCCCCGCCTCGGCCGCCTCCTGGAAGACGCGCAGCGACGCCTGGAGCTCCGGGAGGGACGACTCGAACGCGTCGTCGTCGGAGAGGGGGAGCTGGATCCAGCCGCCCGCGAGCTCGAGTCCCGCACCGGCCAGCCGGTCGCGCAGCTCCCGGCCGCGGCCGAGGTAGCCGACGGGCCCGAGGTCGATCCCCGCGTACCCCGTCTCGGCGAGGGCCTCGACCATGTCGTCGGGGGTCACGACCTCGGCGCCCTCTGGCGTCAGCTCGAACACGCCGAAGCTCACGGGCGCGCCGGCGACGGTGGCCCTCACGCGGCGGATCCCGCGGGCCGGCTCGGGCGGGCCGTCGCGGCGGCGCGGGATGCGGGGGTGGTGCGGGTCTGGATCATGCGTCGTCGCACTGCTCCTCGGGCCGTCGAGCGGATGTTTGTCCTGACGATAGTACGTGGCAGCGGTCCCGCGCCATCGTGGTCGACGCCTCCTCCCGGCGCGCCGCGACGATCGCATGACGAGCCGGTGACGATCCGGTGGCGGCCCTCCGCCCGGGGCCGCGCCCGGCCTACGCTCGACGGGTGATCCCCCATGCGGGGGAACCGCGACGCCGAGGGGGACGACGCCATGACCGAGACCGACACCGCACCCGCATCCCGGGAGCGCCGATCCGGCCCGGCCCGCCGCATCGCCCGCCCGCTCGCCGTCGCGACCGCCCTGGCGCTCGGCCTGTCCGCGCTCGTCGCGTCGCCCGCCGAGGCCGAGACCGTCGCCATCGCCGACGTCCAGGGCACCGGCAGCGCTACCCCGTTCGCCGGCCGCGTCGTCACGGTCGAGGGCGTCGTCACCGCCGACCACCGCGGGGCGAGCGGGTATGCCGGCATCGTGATCCAGACCGCGGGCTCGGGCGGCGCGACCGACCAGACGCCCGGCGGCTCCGACGGGATCTTCGTCTACCTCGCGAGCGCCGACCCGGCCGTCGCGATCGGCGACCTCGTGCGCGTCACGGGCACCGCGTCCGAGCGCCAGGGCCAGACCCAGCTCGCCGCGACGGCGACCGACCTCGTGCAGGCCGGCGTCGGCGTGCCCGCCGCGACCCCGCTCCCCGACACGCTCCGCGGCGCCGACCGCGAGTCGCTCGAGAGCATGCTCGTGACGCCCACGGGCGACTACCGCGTCGGATCCGCGCACCAGCTCGACACCTTGGGCACGCTCTGGCTGAGCGCCGGCGCCGACCTGCCCGTCAAGGCCACCGACGTCGTGCGGCCGGGTGCCGAGGCCGACCGGATCGCCGCCGACAACCGCGCGCGCCGGCTCCTGCTCGACGACGGGTACAACATCCAGCTCACGAACGCGGCCTATCCCGCGGGCGCGACGCAGCCCTACTACTCGGCCGACCGCGTGGTCCGCAACGGCGACGTCCCGGTCTTCCCGGCCACCCCGTACGTGCTCGCCTTCGGCTTCGACGACTGGCGCCTCCAGCCCACTACCCCCGTCACCTCGCTCGACGCGGCCGGCCGCGTGCCGACCTTCACGAGCGGGAACCCGCGTCCGGCCTCGTCGCCCGAGGTGGGCGGCGACGTGCGCATCGCCGGGTTCAACGTCCTCAACTACTTCACGACGCTGGGCGAGCGCGGCGCCGTCACCGCGGAGGAGTTCCGGAAGCAGCGCGCGAAGATCGTCACGGCCATCACCGGGCTCGACGCGCAGGTCGTGACGCTGATGGAGATCGAGAACTCGACGCGCTTCGGCGAGCCCGCGGACACCGCGACGGCCGACCTCGTGCGCGGCCTCAATGACGCAGCGGGCAAGCCCGTGTGGGACTACGTGCGCACCCCCGCCGCGCTGCAGTCGACGCCCACCGACGAGATCCAGAACGCGATCATCTACCGCACGGACGCGGTCACGCCCGTGGGCCAGGCGGCCACGCAGATCGACGAGACGGTCTGGGGCAACGCGCGCGAGCCGATCGCGCAGTCCTTCCGCGGCGGCGACCGGACCTTCACGGTCGTCGCGAACCACCTCAAGTCGAAGTCCGGATCCGGCACGCAGCCCGCCGACGGCCAGGGCTTCTTCAACGCCGACCGGGTCGCGCAGGCGAAGGCCGTGGCGCGCTTCGCGTCCGAGCTGCAGGCGTCGAGCGGATCCGACCTCGTCTACCTCCTCGGCGACTTCAACGCCTACTCGGAGGAGGACCCGATCCAGGTCCTCCGCGACGCCGGCTTCGTCGACCTCGTGGCCGCGAAGGCGCCCGGCGAGCGCACGTACTCGTTCGACGGCGAGGTCGGGTCCCTCGACCACGTGCTCGCGACCCGCGCCGGCGCGGCCGCGGTCACGGGCGTCGGCGTCTGGGACATCAACGCTCCGGAGTGGTCGGCGCGCGAGTACGGCGGGGCCGCCACCGACGGATCCAGCGCCTTCCGCTCGAGCGACCACGATCCCGTCAAGGTCGGCCTCGACACGATCCGCGACGCGTCGACCCTCACCGGGTACGCCGACCGCCTGCTCGTCCGCAACGGGCAGCCGGTGCGCTACACGGTGAAGCTCGCCGCCGGCGCGACGGTTCCGACCGGCCGCGTGCAGATCCTCGACCGGGGCCGCGCGATCGCCACCATCGACGTCACGGCGGCCGACGCGGGCCGCGCAACTGTCACGCTGCCGAAGCTCTCCCGCGGGATCCACCTGATCACCGCGAGCTACGCGGGCGACGGCCAGGCGAAGGGGTCGAGCACCGTCTGGCCGTCGATCGTCCTCGTCTGGTAGCCGCCCGCCGCACGCGGAATGCGCGGGCCGCGCGCCCGGTTGCACCCCGAGACCGCACGAACCGAGCACGAGAAGAGGACGCACCATGGCCACCACCGAGCTGACCGCCGAGAACTTCGAGAGCATCGTCGACTCCAACGGCATCGTCGTCGTCGACTTCTGGGCCGACTGGTGCGGCCCCTGCAAGCAGTTCGCGCCCGTCTTCGACAAGTCGAGCGAGAAGCACGCCGACATCGTCCACGGCAAGGTCGACACCGAGGCGCAGCAGTTCCTCGCGCAGCAGGCGAACATCTCCGCCATCCCGACGCTGATGATCTTCAAGGACCAGACGCTCATCTTCAGCCAGGCGGGCGCGCTGCCCGCCCCGGCGCTCGAGTCGCTCATCGAGGAGGTGCGCGCCGTCGACGTGGCCGCCCTCAAGGAGCAGGCCGCCGCCGAGGCCGCGCAGGCCACGCCCGGCGCGAGCGCCGACCCGACCGCGATCTGACCCGCGCCTGATCCGCACCGACGGCCCCTCCCCATCCGGGAGGGGCCGTCCGCGTCCCCACGACGCGCACCGCCGCCGTCCGCCGAGCACGCCCCGGATACGATTGCCCCGATGACCTCCACCCCTCCCGCTCCCGCCGGATCAGCCGCGTCCGGCACCGCTCTGGCCCCCGCCCTCGAGCGCCTCGGCACGGTCTTCGGGTACGACGCCTTCCGCGGCGACCAGCAGGAGATCGTCGAGCACGTCATCGGCGGCGGCGACGCGCTGGTGCTCATGCCCACGGGCGGCGGCAAGTCCCTCTGCTACCAGATCCCGAGCCTCGTGCGCGAGGGCACGGGCGTCGTCATCTCGCCGCTCATCGCGCTCATGCAGGACCAGGTCGACGCCCTGCGCGCCGTCGGCGTCCGGGCCGCGTTCCTCAACTCCACGCAGGACCTCGAGACCAGCCGCGAGGTCGAGCGCGCCCTGCTCGACGGCGACCTCGACCTGCTCTACCTCGCGCCCGAGCGCCTCATCCTCGACCGGATGGGCCGCCTCCTCGACGAGGCGCGCATCGCGCTGTTCGCCATCGACGAGGCCCACTGCGTCTCCCAGTGGGGCCACGACTTCCGCAAGGACTACCTCGCGCTGTCGATGCTGCAGGAGCGCTGGCCCCAGGTGCCGCGCATCGCGCTCACCGCGACGGCCAACGAGGCCACGCACGCTGACATCACCGCGCGCCTCGGCCTCCAGGACGCGCGCCACTTCGTCTCCTCGTTCGACCGGCCGAACATCCGCTACCGCATCGTCCCGAAGGCCGAGCCGCGCAAGCAGCTGGTCGACCTCATCAAGAACGAGCACGCGGGCGACGCCGGCATCGTCTACTGCCTGAGCCGCAAGACCGTCGAGCAGACGGCCGAGGCGCTGAACAAGCAGGGCATCACCGCGCTGCCGTACCACGCGGGCCTCGACGCCGCGGTGCGCCAGCGCAACCAGGCGCGCTTCCTCCGCGAGGACGGCATCGTGATGTGCGCCACCATCGCGTTCGGCATGGGCATCGACAAGCCCGACGTGCGCTTCGTCGCCCACATCGACCTGCCGAAGTCCATCGAGGGCTACTACCAGGAGACGGGTCGCGCGGGCCGCGACGGCCTCCCATCCACCGCGTGGCTCGCCTACGGCCTGCAGGACGTCGTGCAGCAGCGCCGCATGATCGACCAGTCCGAGGGAGACGCGCAGCACCGACGTCGGCTCTCGCAGCACCTCGACGCGATGCTCGCGCTGTGCGAGACGGTCGGCTGCCGCCGCGTGCAGCTCCTCCGCTACTTCGGCGAGGAGACGGGTCCGTGCGGCAACTGCGACACGTGCCTCGAGCCCGTCGAGACGTGGGATGCCACGGTGCCGTCGCAGAAGCTGCTGTCCACCATCGTCCGGCTGCAGCGCGAGCGGAACCAGCGCTTCGGGGCCGCGCACCTCATCGACATCCTGCTCGGCAACGAGACCGACCGCGTCCGCCAGCAGGGGCACGACCAGCTCGCCACCTTCGGCATCGGCGGGGAGCTCACCGACGTGCAGTGGCGCGGCGTCGTCCGCCAGCTCCTCGCCCAGGGCCTCCTCGGCGTGAGCGACGACGGATACGGCACCCTCGTCATCACCGCGGGCAGCGGCGACGTGCTCAGCGGATCCCGGCAGGTGCCCATGCGGCAGGAGCCCGAGCGCATCGTGCGCGGACGCGGCACCCGCACGACCCGGGCGAAGGGCGGCCAGGTGGTCGACCTCCCCGAGGAGGCCCAGGACCTGTTCGAGGCGCTCAGGGGCTGGCGCTCGGAGCAGGCGAAGGAGCAGGGTGTGCCCGCGTACGTCGTGTTCGCCGACGTCACCCTGCGTGAGGTCGCGACCGTGCGGCCGGCTGATCTGGGGCAGCTCGCTGGGATCACGGGCGTCGGGCAGAAGAAGCTCGACACCTACGGCGAGGGGCTGCTCGCGGTCGTCGCCGGATCCGCCGCGGCCGGATAGAGCGCCCTCCGAGCAGGGCGTCCGCGCCCCGGGACGCCGGCCGGCCGGAGCGGCGGCCGGGGAGAGGGACCCGGTCCCGAGCCTCGAGGGCTGCGGGACCGAGCCGCGCACACGGCCGACTTTTACCCGAAGACCGGCCCGGCGCTGGCGGGACAGCTCACCCGAAGAGCTGTCGCCGTTGCCCACGATCGTACTGGTCCGGCCGTGCGCCCTCTGCGGGCTGTGGGGAGCGGGCGGGGCGTGGTATCGGTCGGGCCCGGCGACGGCCGCGCCATCGGGGCCGCATGTAAACAGCGTGTAACGGGAGGCCGCAAACGCTTCATCGGGATTGCCAACACCGTATGGCGTATTTGTAATATGTCACCTACCACCGGCTGCCCGAGGCCGGACGAGGGAGCGCCATGGCAGTGACCGGAGCAGATGCGGATGCTATCCGCGTGGGCGCACGTCGCGCCGCCGTCCTCCCCACCACCGGATCCCGGCGCCCGCTGGGCACCGGCGCCGTCGCCCTCGAGGGCGGCCTGCTCGCCGCCTGGCAGGAGCGCAACCGGGCCCGCACCATCCCCCACGCCATCGCCTCCATGGCCACGGCGGGCAACCTCGACGACCTCCGCGCGGCGGTCGACGGGCCGGGCGAGCGGCCCGTCCCGCGGTACCCGTTCCTCGACACCGACGTCTACAAGACCCTCGAGGGCGTGGCCTACGAGATCGGCCGGGGCACCGCGACAGCGGAGATGCGGGCCTTCGTCGACGAGGCGACGGATGTGCTCGAGCGCGTGCAGGCGGCCGACGGCTACATCGGCTCGTACGTGCAGCGGCCCGGATCCGACCGCGAGCCCTGGTCCGACCTCGCGTGGGGCCACGAGCTCTACAACCTCGGGCACCTGATCCAGGCCGCGGTCGCCGACTCCCGCCAGGGCGGCGACGGCCGTCTCCTCGCCGTGGCCCGCCGCTTCGCCGACGCCGCGGTCCGCGAGTTCGGCCCGGGCGCTCGCGCCGAGGTCTGCGGCCATCCCGAGGTCGAGATGGCGCTCGTCGAGCTGCACCGCGAGACGGGGGAGCGCTGCTACCTCGACCTCGCCTCCGCGTTCGTCGACCGGCGCGGGCACGGCACGGTGGCGACGCGGATCTTCCCGGCCGAGTACTTCCAGGACGCGCACCCCTTCCGCGAGATGCCGGCCGTCACGGGCCACGCCGTCCGCATGGCGTACCTCGCCGCGGGCGCCACGGACGTGGCGACGGAGACCGGCGACGCGGATCTGCTCGCCGCATCCGTCCGCCTGTTCGACGACGCGGTCCGCACCCGCCTCTACGTGACGGGCGGGCTCGGCAGCCGCCACTCCGACGAGGCCATCGGCGACGCGTACGAGCTGCCGAGCGAGCGGTCCTACAGCGAGACCTGCGCGGCCATCGCCGTGATGCAGTGGGCCTGGCGCCTCTTCCTCGCCACCGGCGAGCCCCGCTTCCTCGACACGCACGAGACCGTGCTCTTCAACGCCTACGCCGTGGGGCTCTCCGCCGACGGCACGGGCTTCTTCTACGACAACCCGCTCCAGCGCCGGCCCGACCACCACGCGCAGTCCGGCGCCGAGACCGAGGGCGAGCTGATGCGCCGCCCGTGGTTCACCTGCCCGTGCTGCCCGCCGAACATCGTGCGCTGGATGAGCGAGCTGCAGGACCACGTCGCGGTGCAGGACGGCGACGACCTCGTGATCGCCCACCCGGCCGCCTGCGTGATCCGCACCGACGCGCTCGACGTGCGCGTCACGACCGACTACCCGTGGGACGGCGCCGTGCGCGTGGAGGTGCTGCGCGCATCCGGCGCGGAGAGCGGCATCGTGATCCGCCGCCCGGGCTGGTGCCGCTCCGCGACCGCGGTCGTGCAGGGCGCCGACGGGTCCACCGTCGAGGTCGACGCGGAGGCCGGCGACCGGTGGATCCGCGCCACCCGCGCCTGGGCCGCCGGCGACGCGCTCCTGGTCGAGCTGGACATGCCGGTGCGCGCCCTCGGATCCCACCCGCACCTCGACGCCACCCGCGGGACCCTCGCGGTGGCGCGCGGGCCGATCGTGTTCGCCATCGAGCAGGAGGACGCCGGCGCACCCGTCGACGACCTGCTCCTCGACCCGGGCGAACTGGCGCAGGCACGGACCGTCCCGCTCCCGCTCGCCGCGCCGTGGGGCCCGGCGTCGGACGCCGCCGATCCCGCGTCGGGCGTCGCGGTCGCCGTGCGGCTCCGCCGCGCGCTGCCCGCTCCGGACGAGCTCTACCCCGAGGTCGTCCCCGGCACCACCGCACCCGCCGCGTCGGCCGACCCCGTCGACGCCGTGCTCGTGCCGTACGCCCTCTGGGGCAACCGGTCGCCCGCCGCCATGCGGGTCTGGATCCGCGCCGCCGACACCGGCTGAGCCGTCCCGCGCGCGCACGCCACCCGGGTCCACCCGATCCGGGGCGGTCGCGTGCACCTCCTCTTCCTCCCCATCCCTCCCATCGCACGACCCCGTCCGTCACTCCCCACCCGGCGCGCCCCGGCCGCCATCCACGAAACGAGAGTCCGATGAACAGACGAATCACCGCAGTAGGGCTGGCCGTCGCTGCCAGCCTCGCCCTCACGTCCTGCGCCGGCGCAGGCGGCGGCGCCGCAGCTGGCGGCGTCACCGGTCCCGCCGACACCGGCGGCACCATGCAGGTGCTCGCGAGCACGGACTTCTCGCACCTCGATCCGGAGATGGGCTACGACACCGGTGTCCAGGACCTCTACCGGCTGATCTACCGGACGCTCACCACCACGTCCGGCAAGGACGGCGCGACGATCGCGCCCGACCTCGCGACCGACACCGGCACGCCCAACGCCGACGCGACGGCGTGGACCTTCACGCTGAAGGACGGCCTCAAGTTCGAGGACGGTTCGCCCATCACGAGCCAGTCCGTGAAGTTCGGCGTGGAGCGCTCGTTCGACCCGGCGCTCGCCATCGGCACCCCGTACACGCGCCTCTACCTCGCAGGCGGCGACTCCTACAAGGGCCCGTACGAGTCCGGCGACCTGTCATCCATCGAGACGCCGGACGAGAAGACCATCGTCTTCCACCTCAACCGCTCCGTGCCGGAGTTCGCGAGCGTCGCGGCACAGAGCACCTTCACCCCGTTCCCGGTCGACAAGGACAGGGTGACGGTCACGAGCATGGACCAGCAGCCCATCGCCTCCGGTCCGTACCGGGTCACCGCGCGCACGGCAGGGTCCTCCCTCACCCTCGAGCGCAACCCCGAGTGGGACCAGGCGACCGACGACGTGCGCACCGCCAAGCCCGACAAGTGGCAGTTCACGGTCGGCCTCGACCAGGCGACCATCGACGAGCGCATGCTCGCCGGCCAGGGGGACGACAAGAACGCGATCGCCTACACGATCACCGCCGCCAGCGTGTCGCGCATCCAGACCCCGCAGATCAAGGCCCGCACCGTGACCGGCGACCAGGCGTGCACTACGTACCTGGGCCTCAACACGACCAAGCCCCACCTCAGCGACGTGCGCGTCCGGCAGGCGATCTCCTACGCGATCGACAAGAAGTCCCTCGCGGACGTCGCCGGCGGCCCCTCCATCGCGGAGCCCGCGTCCACGATGCTCACCCCTTCCATCCCCGGCCACAAGGACTTCGACCTCTACCCGAGCACCGACAGCGCGGGTGACGTCGACAAGGCGAAGGCGCTGCTCGCCGAGGCCGGCGTCCCCGATGGCTTCACGATGACCCTCGACGTTCGCAACCTGCCCACCGCGCAGAAGCAGGCCGAGGCGCTCCAGCAGTCGCTCGCGAAGGTGGGCATCACCGTCGAGTTCAACATCATCGACACGGCGACGTA
The DNA here is from genome assembly GCF_051201715.1 of Clavibacter quasicaliforniensis. NCBI lineage: Bacteria > Bacillati > Actinomycetota > Actinomycetes > Micrococcales > Microbacteriaceae > Clavibacter > Clavibacter quasicaliforniensis. The sequence continues at coordinate 803,464 of NZ_CP139624.1, forward strand.
CTACGAGACCATCGGCACCCCCTCGCAGCAGCACGACGCCGCCGTCACCGGCTGGTGCCCGGACTGGCTGTCGCCCAGCACGGTGCTCCCGACGCTCTTCGACGGACGCCAGATCAGCGACAAGGGCAACAACGACCTCTCCCAGCTGGACGATGCCGCGGTCAACGCGAAGATCGACGAGGTCTCGGCCATGACCGACCTCGACGCGGCGAAGACCGCGTGGGGTGACCTCGACGAGCAGATCCAGCAGCTCGCTCCGACCGTGCCGCTGCTGTTCGCGCAGTCGGTGCTCGTCGTGGGCGAGAACGTGCGGAACGCCTACTCGAGCCCCGTCTTCGCGGGCGGGATCGACTACGCCACCATCGGCCTCCACACGGGGAAGTAATCGGTGACCGCCACCCTGCAGGGCGCCTCGGCGCCCGACTCGGCCCCCGCCTACCCGACGGGACGGCCGCCGGCCGTCACGCCGACGAAGCGCGTGGTCGCGGCCCTCCGGTCGAAGCCGTCCGTGATCCTCAGCACCGCGTTCGTGGTGATCGTCCTGGTGCTCGCGGTCTTCGCGCCGCTCCTGTCCGGGATCACCGGCTGGGGCCCCACGACCTTCGACGCCGACGCCGTGGATCCCGTCCTCGGCGGCCTGCCCATCGGCCCGTTCGGCGGTGTCAGCGCCTCGCACTGGTTCGGCGTCGAGCCGCAGAACGGCCGTGACCTGTTCGCCCGCATCGCGTACGGCGCCCGGGTGTCCCTGCTCATCGCGGTCTCCGCCACGGTCGTCACCACGACGATCGGAGTGGTCGCGGGCATGGTCGCCGGCTACTTCGGCGGGATCGTCGACCAGGTCGTGTCCCGGGTCATGGACTTCCTCATGGCATTCCCGGCGCTGATCTTCATGATCGCGATCCTGTCGGCCCTGCCCGCGGGCAACCGCCCGGCGCTGCTGGTCCTGGTGCTCAGCGTCTTCGGCTGGCCGTACACGGCGCGGATCGTGCGCGGCCAGACCATGACGATCCGCACGCGCGACTTCGTGGAGGCCGCCCGGGCGTCCGGCGCCTCGTCGATGGGCGTGATCTTCCGGGAGGTGCTGCCGAACCTGCGCGGCACCGTCATCGTGCTGGCCACGCTCGCGGTGCCGAGCTACATCGGCACCGAGGCGAGCCTGTCGTTCCTCGGCGTGGGCGTGCTGCCGCCGACGCCGTCGTGGGGCCAGATGATCGCCGACTCGGTTACCTGGTACACGGTGGACCCGGCGTACTTCATCGTGCCGGGTTCGTTCCTCTTCCTCACGGTGCTGGCGTTCACGGTCTTCGGCGACCACCTCCGCACCGCGCTCGAGCAGGGGGAGGCGGCATGATCGGCTATCTCCTCCGCCGCGCCGGATCCGCGCTGATCGTGCTCGCGCTCATCAGCCTGTTCACCTACATGATCTTCTTCCTGCTCCAACCGGACCCCGCCGTCACCATCTGCGGCAAGACCTGCACGCCGGACAAGATCGACTCCATCCGCCAGCTCCTCGGCCTCGACCGGCCGTTCTGGGCGCAGTACGGCGACTTCGTCACGGGGATCTTCACGGGCCGGTCATACGGCGACGGCTCGACGGCGATCCAGTGCGCCGCGCCGTGCCTGGGCTTCAGCTTCCAGACGCAGCAGCCCGTGCTCGACCTGATGCTGTCCCGCCTCCCCGTGAGCGTCACCATCGCGGTCGGTGCGGCCGTCCTCTGGGTGGTGTTCGGCGTGGCCGGCGGCCTCGTCAGCGCGATCAAGCAGGGCAGCGTGTGGGACCGGACCGCGATGGGGGCGGCGCTCACCGGGATCAGCGTGCCGATCACCTTCGCGGCGCTGCTCCTGCAGTACGTGCTCGTGGTGCAGCTGCAGATCCTGCCGTTCCCGCAGTCCGTCGCGTTCTCCGACGACCCCGTCCTGTGGTTCGAGTCGTACCTCATGCCGTGGCTGGTGCTCGCGCTCGGCTACGCGGCGATCTACGCGCGCATCGTGAGGGCGAACGTGATCGACACGCTGCAGGAGGACTACCTGCGGACGGCGCGCGCCAAGGGCCTGTCGGCGGCGCTCGTGATCCGCCGCCACGCCCTCCGGCCGTCGCTCACGCCCGTCGTGACGCTGTTCGGCATGGACTTCGCCGGGCTGCTCGGCGGAGCCGTGATCACCGAGTCCGTCTTCGGCCTCAACGGCGTCGGCAAGCTCGCCGCCGACTCCATCGCCAAGAACGACCAGCCCGTCATCATGGGCGTCACGCTCCTCGCCGCCACCTTCGTGGTCGTCGGGAACGTGGTCGTCGACGTGCTGTACACCGTGCTCGACCCCCGAGTGAGGATCACCTCGTGACCGCCACCGCACCGTACCAGCCGCCCGCCCGGGCCGTCCCGGGGACCCCGCTTCTCCAGGTCGAGCACCTCACCATCGCGTTCCCCACCTCCCGGGGGCCGGTGGAGGTGGTGAAGGACCTCTCCTTCCGCGTGGAGCCGGACAGCACCCTCGGCATCGTGGGGGAGTCCGGATCCGGCAAGTCGATGACCTCGCTCGCCGTGATGGGCCTCGTGCCGCGCGGCGGGAAGGTCACCGGCAGCATCAAGCTGGCGGGCGAGGAGCTCGTCGGCCGGAGCGACAGGGAGCTGCGGGCCATGCGGGGCGACCGCATGGCGATGGTCTTCCAGGATCCGCTCTCCTCGCTCAACCCCTACTACACGGTGGGGCTGCAGATCGAGGAGGCCTACCGGTCGCATCGCCCCGGCTCCCGGAAGGCCGTGCGGTCGACCGTGGTCGCGGCGCTCGACCGGGTCGGGATCAAGGAGGCCGCGACGCGCGTCGACCACTACCCGCACCAGTTCTCGGGCGGCATGCGGCAGCGCATCATGATCGCGATGGCGCTGTGCCTCGAGCCCGAGCTGCTCATCGCCGACGAGCCGACCACCGCGCTCGACGTGACGGTGCAGGCGCAGATCCTCGACCTGCTGCGCTCCATCCGCGCGGAGACGGGGATGGGCATGCTCGTCATCACCCACGACCTCGCCGTCGTGTCCTCCCTCGCCGACGAGGTGCTCGTCATGCAGGGCGGGCACCGCGTCGAGAGCGGCACCACCGAGCGCGTGTTCACCGCGCCGGAGGATCCGTACACGCACGCCCTGCTCGAGGCGATCCCCCGCATCGACGCCGCATACGACCGCCAGACGACGGGATCCGCCTCATGAGCCGCCACGACGCCTCCGCGCCCGCATCCACCCCGACCGCGCCCGCCGCGGCGACGCCCGAGCCGTTCCTGTCCGCGCGCGACCTCACGAAGGAGTACGTGACGCGCGGCGGTCGCGGGCTCCGACCGCCGGTGCGCCGCTTCCTCGCGGTCGACGGCGTGAGCCTCGACGTGCCGACCGGGCAGACGCTCTCCATCGTGGGCGAGTCCGGGTCCGGCAAGTCGACCACCGCGCGGATCATCGCGCACCTGCTCGACCCGACCTCCGGCACGTTCGCGCTCAAGGGCGAGGACATGACGCACGCGAAGGGCGCCGCCCTCCGCGAGTTCCGGCGGCAGGTGCAGGTGGTGTTCCAGGATCCGGCGTCGTCGCTCAACCCGCGGCACACGGTGGAGCAGATCATCAGCGCGCCGCTGCGATACCAGGGCATCACGACTCCCGGCGGCCACGGGCAGCTCGTGCGCGACCTGCTCGACCGCGTCGGCCTGAACCCGGATCACGCGCAGCGCTACCCGGCGCAGTTCTCGGGCGGGCAGTGCCAGCGCATCGGCATCGCACGGGCGCTCGCCGTGAGCCCCGGGCTCATCGTGTGCGACGAGGCGGTCTCCGCGCTCGACGTGACGGTGCAGGCGCGCGTCATCGCCCTGCTCCGCGACCTACAGCGCGAGCGCGGCCTCAGCTACGTCTTCATCGCGCATGACCTCGCGGTCGTGCGGCAGCTCTCCGACCGCGTCGCCGTGATGAGCTCGGGCAGGGTCGTGGAGGAGGGGACGCGCGACGACGTGTTCGAGCGCCCGCAGCACCCGTACACGCGCGCCCTGCTCGACGCCGTGCCGCGCATCGACCCCGAGTGGGACCGCAAGCGCCAGATGGCGCGCGCGGCGGCCGGGCTCGACACGACGGCCATCGAGACGGCGGGCGGGTCGGCCGCGTGATCGTCGGATCCGCGACCGTCCCCGGCGTCCACGTCACCGACCACGAGATCGAGGTCCCGCTCGACTGGGGCGCGGCGCGCGACGGCGAGCCCACCGCGACGATCACGGTGTTCGCCCGCGAGCTCGTCGCGCCCGACCGCCGCGGCGACGACCTGCCCGCGCTCCTCTACCTCCAGGGCGGCCCGGGCGGGAAGTCGCCGCGCGTGCTCGACGACGGCGGGTGGATCGGCCACGCCCTCCGCACGCACCGCGTCGTGCTCCTCGACCAGCGCGGCACCGGGCGGAGCACGCCCGTGACGGCGCGCACGATGCTCCGGTTCGGCGACGACCACGCGTCCGCCGCCCGGTACCTCGCTCTCTTCCGCGCCGACGCGATCGTGCAGGACGCCGAGGCGCTGCGGCAGCACCTCGAGGGCGGGCGCCGCTGGTCGACGCTCGGCCAGAGCTACGGCGGGTTCCTCACGCTCACGTACCTGTCGCTCGCGCCGGAGGCGCTGTCGGCCTGCTACGTGACGGGCGGCCTCGCGTCGCTCGACCCCGACGCCGAGGAGGTCTACCGCCGGACCTACCCGCGCACGGTCCGGAAGAACGCCGGCTACCACGCGCGCTACCCGGGCGACGTGGGGATCCTGTCCCGCCTCGCGGACCGGCTCCAGGTCGGCGACGTGACGCTGCCGGACGGCGACGTCCTCACCGTGAAGCGCCTGCAGACGATCGGCATCGACCTCGGCATGGCGCCCGGGCGCGAGCGGATCCACGCCCTCCTCGACGAGGCGCTCGACGAGCGCGGCGAGCCCACCGACGTGCTGCTCGCCGAGGTGCTGCGCCTCACCTCCTACGCGGCGAACCCGCTGTTCGCGGCGATGCAGGAGAGCATCTACGCGTCGGGGACCCGGCCCGCGACCGCGTGGGCCGCCGAGCGGGAGCGCGGCAGGCACCCGGCCTTCGCGCCGACCGCCCGGCCGCTGCTGCTCACCGGCGAGATGATGTACCCCTGGATGTTCGAGGAGATCCGACTGCTGCGCCCGTTCCGCGGCGCCGTGGAGGAGATGGCCCGCCGCGACGACTGGCCGGAGCTCTACGACCCGGCCCGCCTCGCCGCCAACGAGGTGCCGCTCGCCGCCGCGGTCTACCACGACGACATGTACGTGGACGCGGGCCTGCAGCAGGACACGGTCGCGCGCGTGGGGAACGCCCGCGCGTGGATCACGAACGAGCACGAGCACGACGGCCTCGGAGCGCCCGGCGTGCTCGGGCGGCTGATGGACACGATCGCCCGCGATGGAGGAGGCCTGCCCCGATGACCGACACGACTCACGACACGACGCCCGCCACGGACCCCGGGGCGCCGCGCGTCCCCTTCACCCCCGAGGAGCGCCGCCCGCCGCGCCTCGCGGAGCTACCCGCGTTCCAGGACCTCATGGCCGGCGGCTGGATCACGCCCGACCGCACGCCGACCACCGTGCCCGGTGCCGTCGAGGCGGCCGCCGCGCACCGCGCCCGGTTGAGCGACGCGATGCCCGGCGTCACCCTCGCGGTGGTGAGCGGGTACGCGCCCACGCGCAACGACGACTGCCGCTACGCGTTCCGCGCCGACAGCGACTTCGTGTGGCTCACCGGCGTGCAGATCGAGGGCGCGGTGCTCGTGATGCACGCGGTGCCGGGCGGCCACGACGCCGTCCTGCACGTGCCGGCGCCCGCGCACCCCGGGGATCCGCGCTTCTACTCCGACGCCGACCACGGCGAGCTCTGGGTCGGCCCCGCGCCCGCGCACGCCGACTGGCAGCGGGTGCTCGGGATCCCCGTGCGCGACCCAGGCCGCTTGGCGCCCGACCTCGCCGGCGTCCGCGACGTCCGCCGCGCGGGCGCCGTCACCGGCGTGCCGTCCGCGCTCGCCGACGTGCCGCGCGACGCGGCGCTCGTGGCGGTGCTCGGCGAGCTGCGCGTGATCAAGGACGCGTGGGAGATCGAGGAGCTGCGGCGCGCGGTCGACGACACGGTCGAGGGCTTCGCCGAGGTCGTGCGCGCGATCCCGCGGGCGCGCGCGCACGGCGGGGAGCGCTGGCTGCAGGGCACGTTCGACCGGCACGCGCGGACGGTCGGCAACGGCCCCGGCTACGCCACCATCGTGGGCGGCGGCGGGCACGCGACGACGCTGCACTGGGTGCGCTGCGACGGCCCGCTCCGCGACGGCGAGCTCGTGCTGCTCGACATGGGCGTGGAGGCGCGCAGCCTCTACACGGCCGACGTCACCCGCACGATCCCCGTCGACGGCACGTTCACGCCCGAGCAGCGGCTCGTGCACGACATCGTGGAGCGCAGCCACCGCGCGGGCCTCGAGGCCGTGGCACCCGGTCGGCCGCTCGTCGACTTCCACCACGCGTCCATGGAGGTCATCGCCCAGGGCCTGCACGACCTCGGGATCCTGCCGGTCTCGGTCGACGAGGCGCTCTCGCCCGCCGGGCAGCACCACCGGCGCTGGCTGGTGTGCGGGATCGGGCACCACCTCGGGCTCGACGTGCACGACTGCTCGGGCGCCGGGGTCGCGGGCTACGACCGCGCGGTCGAGCCGGGCATGGTGCTTACCGTGGAGCCCGGCCTCTACTTCGCGCCGGACGACGGGATGGTACCGCCGGAGCTGCGGGGCATCGGGGTGCGGATCGAAGACGATATCGTGGTGACGCAGACGGGGTCCGACGTGCTGTCGGATGCGCTGCCGATCGACGCACGGGGCCTGGAGTCCTGGATGCGGGAGCAGCGGTCCCCGTCCTGACACAGAGGAGGACCCGCGTGAGCCTCTCCGCACTGCGTCCCGCACCCCCGCGCGAGAGCCTGCGCGAGCACGTGCACCAGGCCCTGTCCGCGGCCATCGTCTCGGGCGAGCTGGAGCCGGGCACGCTCATCACCGTGCCCACGCTCGCGGTGCGCTTCGACGTCTCGGCCACGCCCGTCCGCGAGGCGGTGCTCGAGCTCGAGAAGCGCGGCTTCGTGGAGACGGTCCGCAACAAGGGCTTCCGCGTCACCGCCGTGAGCGACGAGGAGCTCGGCCACCTGGTGCAGGTGCGCCAGCTCCTCGAGGCGCCGGCCATGGAGCGGCTCGCCGGGCACCTGCCCGAGGGCGCGCTGCCCGGCCTCGAGGCGCTCGCCGACCGCATCGAGCAGGGCGCGCGCGAGGGCGACCTCCGTGCGTACCTCGAGGCCGACCAGGAGTTCCACCTCTCGCTGACGCGCATCCTCGGCAACCCCGTGCTCACGGAGGCCATCGCGGACCTCCGCTCGCGCACGCGCCTCGTCGGCCTCGCGTCGATGAAGGAGAGCTCCATGCTCGACGCGTCGGCGGCCGAGCACCACGAGCTGCTGCGGGCGCTGGTCGCCGGCGACGGACCCGGGTCGCACGAGGTGATGGTGCGGCACATCCGGCACGCCACCGGCTGGTGGGCGGGGCACGGGGAGGACGAGGCCGCGGGGGATGCGGACGCCTCCCGGGCCGATCACGACGCCTGATCCGCTCGGCGCCACGGCGCTTCCCCTGGAGGACGATGTGTGACATATTACTGTCACCGCCGTTCGCCACCCCGCCTCCCCCGAGGCGCATCCACCCGTGAGAGCAGGGACACCATGACGCGTCACGTGGTCGTCGTGGGCGGGGGTATCGTCGGGGCCGCGTGCGCCCGGTCGCTCGCCCGTGCCGGGATCCGCGTCACGGTCGTCGAGCGCGCCGCGGTCGCCTCCGGCACGAGCGCGCAGGGCGAGGGCAACATCCTCGTCTCCGACAAGGGACCGGGCGCCGAGCTCGAGCTCGCGCAGCTGGCCGCCCGCCGCTGGCTCGAGGTGGCCGCGGAGCTCGCGGACGAGCTGGGCGACGCGCTGCCCTCCATCGAGTACGAGCCCAAGGGCGGGCTCGTCGTCACGACCACAGACGAGGGCGCGGATCCGCTCCTCGCCTTCGCCGCCACCCAGCGCTCCGCGGGCGTCGACGCCGTGCCCGTCGACCGGCGCCGGGCGCTCGAGCTCGAGCCGTGGCTGAACCCCGCGATCACCGCGGCCGTGCACTACCCCGAGGACGCGCAGGTGCAGCCCGCGATCGCGACCGAGGCGCTCGCCGCGTCGGCCAGGCGCGCAGGCGCGGTCGTGCGCACCGGGGTCGAGGTCATCGGACCGCTGCTCGACGCGGACGGCGCGCTCCGCGGCGTTCGGACGAGCGCGGGCGACATCGCCGCGGACGACGTGCTGATCGCGGCGGGACCGTGGTCGGGCGAGGTCGCGCGGACCCTCGGCGTCGAGCTGCCCGTGCTGCCACGCCGCGGCGTCGTCCTCGTGACCACGCGCATGCCGCACCGCATCCGGCACAAGGTCTACGACGGCGACTACGTGGGCGCGGTCGGATCCGGCGACGGGGCGCTGCAGACCTCGGGCGTCGTGGAGTCGACGCCGTCGGGCACGGTGCTCATCGGATCCAGCCGCGAGCGCGTGGGCTTCGACGCGTCGCTGCGCGTGGCCGTGCTGGAGGAGCTCGCCGCGAAGGCCGTGCGGCTCTTCCCCTTCCTCGTCGAGGCGAACGCGATGCGCTCCTACGGCGGCTTCCGCCCGTACCTGCCCGACCACCTGCCGGTCGTCGGGCCGGATCCGCGGCTGCCCGGCCTCTGGCACGCGAGCGGCCACGAGGGCGCGGGGATCGGCCTGTCGGTCGCGACGGCCGACCTCATCGTCGCGCAGATGACGGGTGTCGCGACCCCGCTCGACGTGCGGCCCTTCTCCGTCGCGCGCGCGTCGCTCGGGCTGCCGATGCCCGGCGTCGCGCTGCCGACCGATGCGGCCGGAGCGCGCGCATGACGCCGCGGCGCGTGGATCCGGCGCGTGACCCGATCCGCCCGGAGCCGGCTGCGGCCGTGCGCTTCACCGTGGACGGGGATCCCGTCGAGGGCGTCAGCGGCCAGACCATCGCGGGCGCGCTGCTCGCCTCCGGCACGCTCGCCTGGCGGACGACCGCGAGCGCAGGCCGTCCCCGCGGCGTCTTCTGCGGGATCGGCGTGTGCTTCGACTGCACCGTGACCGTGAACGGGCTACCGGACGTCCGCGCCTGCCAGCGGCGCGCGGTCGAGGGCGACGTGGTCGAGACCGGGCCGGGCGCGACCGTGCCCGACGCGCGCGCGGGGGAGGCGTCGTGAGCGGCGCGGACGACCGGCGGCACGTCGTCGTGATCGGCGCGGGACCGGCAGGGCTGGCCGCCGCGGTCGCCGCCCGCGGTCGCGGCGCGCGCGTCACCCTGCTCGACGCGTCCGACGAGCTCGGCGGCCAGTACTGGCGGCACCTGCCGACGACACGGCCCGCCGCGCGCGAGCGGATCCTGCACCACGGCTGGGACGCGTTCACCGCGCTCCGCGGGCGGCTCGCGGCCGACGACGGCTGCGAGATCGTGACGGGCGCGCAGGTGTGGGCGATCGAGCGGCCGGCACCGGACGCGGACGCGCCCGCCGTCGCCGACGCCGACGCGCCAGCGCCGCCCGCCGCCGTCGTGCACGTGCTGGTCGGCCAGGTCGACGGATCCCGCCGCGAGCCCCTGACCCTCCGCCCGGACGCGCTCGTGCTCGCGACCGGCGCGCACGACCGCACGCTGCCCTTCCCCGGCTGGGACCTGCCGGGCGTCTTCACCGCGGGCGCCGCGCAGGCGCTCGCGAAGGGCGAACGCGTTGCGATCGGCGACCGCGTGATCGTCGCGGGCGCCGGCCCGTTCCTCCTGCCGGTCGCCGTGTCGCTCGTGCAGGCGGGGGCGCGCGTCGTCGGGATCCACGAGGCCGCGCGCGTGCCCGGTCTCGCCCGCGGCTGGCTGCGCAGTCCGCTCGGCCTCGCTCGCACCCCGCACAAGGCCGCCGAGCTCGCCGGGTACGTGTCCGTGCTGGCGCGCGAGCGCATCGGCTACACCACCGGCAGCGCGGTGGTCGCGGCGCACGGCACCGACCGCGTCGAGGCCGTCACCGTGCAGAGACTCGACGCCTCGTGGGCGCCGATCCCGGGCACCGAGCGGCGGATCGAGGTGGACGCCGTGTGCGTCGGCCACGGGTTCACGCCCCGGCTCGAGCTGCCGATCGCCGCGGGCTGCCGCATCGACGCCGACCGCTTCGTCGAGGTCGACGCGTCCCAGGGCTCCGGGCCGGCTGGCGTGTTCGCGGCGGGCGAGATCACGGGCATCGGGGGAGTGGACCAGGCGCTCGCGGAGGGCGAGGTCGCGGGGCACTGCGCCGCGGGCGGATCCCCGTCCGACGCCGCCGTCGCCCCCGCGGTCCGCCGTCGGGCCGTCGCGCACGACGTGGCCGGCCGCATCGAGGCCGCGCACGGGATCCGCCCCGGCTGGACCGGCTGGCTCCGCGACGACACGCTCGCGTGCCGCTGCGAGGAGGTGCCCGTGGGTCGGATCCGCGCGACCGCCCGCGCCGCGCGCTCCACCGACCTCCGCTCCATGAAGCTCGCGACGCGCGCAGGCCTCGGCATCTGCCAGGGCCGCGTCTGCGGGCGGACCGTCGAGCAGCTGCTCGAGGCGGAGGCACCGGCGTGCGGATCCGCGCCCGCCGCCTCCCCGCCCGCCGCGGTCGCTCCGCCCGAGCCCGGCCCCGGATCCGACCGCCGCCCCATCGCCTCGCCCGTGCGCCTCGGCGAGCTCGCCGCCGCCTACGATCGCCGCGACGCCGGACCCCCGTCCCTCGCCGCGGCCGCGCCCGGCGTCGACGACCCGCCCGCCGGCGTCGCGGATCCGCCACCCGCCGCCGACCCGCCGCGCGAACCCGCGCCCCCGACCACCCCAGCACCTCCCCGCACCACCGACCGGAAGGACACCCCTTGACCGCACCCGCCCTGGACCTCGGAGGCGTCGTCGTCGCCACCACGCTGCCGTTCCGCGAGGACGCGTCGGCCCCCGCCGGCCTCGCCGTCGACTACGACGCGTACGCCGCCCACTGCGACTGGCTCATGTCGAACGGCTGCCGCGGCGTCGGCCCGAACGGATCGCTCGGCGAGTACTCCTCGCTCACCGACGAGGAGCGCCGCAAGGTCGTGCAGGTCGCGGTCGAGACCGTCGGCGACCGCGGGATCGTCGTGGCCGGCGTGCACGGCGTCGGCTGGCACCAGGCGAAGAAGTGGGCCGAGATCGCGGCCGAGGACGGCGCCGACGGCGTGCTGCTCCTGCCGCCCACCATCTACCGGGCGAGCGACGACGAGGTCGTCGAGCACTACGCGCGCGTCGACGAGGTGGGCCTGCCGATCATGGCCTACAACAACCCGTTCGACACCAAGGTCGACCTCACGCCGCAGCTCCTCCAGCGCCTCGACGCGCTCGAGAACGTCGTGGCGATCAAGGAGTTCTCGGGCGACATCCGCCGCGTGACGGAGATCCAGGACCTCACGGGCCTCGACGTCATCGCGGGCGCCGACGACCTGCTGCTCGAGTCGCTCATCATGGGCGCCGTCGGCTGGTTCGCCGGCTACCCGAACGCGTTCCCGCGCGAGGCCGTCGAGCTGTACGGTCTCGCGACGAGCGGCCGCATCGAGGAGGCGAAGGAGCTGTACAAGCACCTCGTGCCGGTGTTCCGCTGGGACTCGCGCACCGAGTTCGTGCAGGCCATCAAGCTGTCGATCGACGTGGCCGGCGAGAGCACGGGCGGTCCGACGCGTCCGCCGCGCGCGCCGCTGCCCGCCGCCGTCGCGGAGCAGGTCACGCGCGACACGCGCCGCGCGCTCGACCACCTCGCCGGGCGATGATCGAGGGATGAGGTCCTCCCGCGTCTTCCACGCCGTCGACTCGCACACGGAGGGCATGCCGACCCGCGTCGTCACGAGCGGCTTCGGCGTGATCCCCGGCGCGACCATGAACGAGCGCCGCCTGCACCTGATCGAGAACCTGGATCACCTGCGGCTCCTGCTCATGACGGAGCCGCGCGGGCACGCGGCCATGAGCGGCGCGATCCTGCAGCCGCCCACGCGCGACGACTGCGACTGGGGCGTCCTCTACATCGAGGTGTCCGGGTGCCTGCCGATGTGCGGCCACGGCACCATCGGCGTCGCGACCGTGCTCGTGGAGACCGGGCTCGTGGAGGTGCAGGAGCCGGTCACCACGATCCGGCTCGACACCCCGGCCGGGCTCGTGATCGCGCGCGTCGACGTGGAGGACGGCCGGGCCGCGTCCGTCACGATCGAGAACGTCCCGTCCTACGTGGAGCGGCTCGACGCCTCCATCGACGTGCCCGGCTACGGCACGGTCCCGTACAGCCTCGCGTTCGGCGGCAACTTCTACGCGGTCGTCGAGCTCGACGCGCTGGGGCTGCCGTTCGACCGGGAGCGGCAGCAGGAGATCCTCCAGGCCGGGCTCGCGATCATGGGCGCCATCAACGACCAGGACGCGCCGTCGCACCCGGAGATCTCCGGGGTCGACCACTGCCACCACGTGGAGTTCCTCGCGCCCGGATCCGACGCCAGGCTCTCGCGGCACGCCATGGCGATCCACCCCGGCTGGTTCGACCGGTCGCCGTGCGGCACCGGCACGTCCGCGCGCATGGCCGAGCTGTGGGCGCGCGGCGAGCTGGCGGTCGGCGACGAGTTCGTCAACGAGTCGTTCATCGGCAGCCGCTTCACCGGCCGGATCCTCCGCGAGACCACCGTCGCCGGCCGGCCCGCCATCGTCCCCGCCATCACCGGGCGCGCCTGGATCACCGGCATGGGACAGTACCTGCTGGACCCCACCGACCCGTTCCCGAGCGGCTTCCGGTTCTGAGCCGGCGCCCCCACCGAGGAGAGACATGACCCCGCACGAGACCGACACGACCACCGACCAGGCCCAGGACCCCGCCGTCGCCGCGACCGTCGACGCCGTCGCCGCGCTCGCCGCCGAGGCGGCCGCGCCGCTCGCCGCCCTGGCGCCCGCCGCCCGCGCCCGCGCGCTCGACGCCGTCGCGGACGCGCTCGAGGCGATCCGCCCCGAGCTGCTGCCCGTCGCCGAGCGTGAGACCGCGCTCGCGCCCGGCCGCCTCGCCGGCGAGCTGACGCGCACGACCGTGCAGCTGCGGATCCTCGCGGCCGCCGTGCGCGACGGCCGCTACCTCGACGCCCGCATCGACCACGCGGACGCCGACGCGGCACCCGCCCCGCGCCCCGACATCCGCCGCTACCTCGTGCCCGTGGGCCCCGTGCTCAACTTCGCGGCGTCGAACTTCCCGTTCGCGTTCTCCGTCGCGGGCGGCGACACCGCGTCGGCGCTCGCGGTCGGCTGCCCGGTGGTCGTGAAGGCGCACCCGGGTCACCCGGAGCTGTCGCGCCGGGTCGCCGAGGCCGCGTCCGCCGCGCTCGTCGCGGCGGGGCTGCCCGAGGGCACGCTCCAGCTCGTCGAGGGCGAGGAGGCGGGGCTCGCCATGCTGCGCGACCCGCGGATCCGCGCCGCCACCTTCACGGGATCGCTCCGCGCCGGCCGCTTCCTCGCCGACGTCGCCGCCGCCCGCCCCGACCCGATCCCGTTCTTCGGCGAGCTCGGCAGCGTCAACCCCGTCGTCATCACCGAGCGCGCCGCCGCCGAGCGCGGGGAGGACATCGCATCCGCGCTCGTGGCGAGCGCCGCCGGATCCGCCGGGCAGCTCTGCACCGCGCCCGGCATCGTGCTCATCCCCGCGGGCCACGGCCTCGACGCCGTCCTCGCGGAGGAGGCCGGCGCCGTCGCGCCGCACGGGATGCTCAACCAGAGGATCGCCGAGGGCTACGCGGGCGGCCGCGCCGCCGCCATCGCGGTCGACGGCGTCCGACTCGTCGCGGAGGGCCGCGCGCCCGCAGGCGACGACGGATCCGTGACCCCCACCGTGGCCGCGGTCTCGCTCGCCGACTTCGAGGCCGCGGAGGACGTGCTGCGCCACGAGGTCTTCGGGCCGTTCGCGCTCCTCGTCGAGTACCCCGCGGGCACCGACCTCGCCGGACTCGCTGCCCGCACCTTCACGGGCGAGCTGACCGCGAGCGTCCACCTCGGCGCCGAGGAGGCCGACCCGGCGGCTGCCGAGCTGATCCGCGTGCTCGCCGCGCGCGCCGGCCGCGTGCTCGTCGACGCCTGGCCCACGGGCGTCTCCGTCACCGACGCGCAGCAGCACGGCGGACCCTGGCCCGCGACCACGCTCGACCGCGGCACGAGCGTCGGCACGGCGTCGCTCGACCGGCTGCTCCGCGGCGTCGCGTTCCAGGGCGTGCCCGACGCGCTGCTGCCCGAGCCGCTGCGCACCGCTAACCCGTGGGGCGTGCCCCAGCGGGTGAGCGCGCGCGGCGCCCGCGCCTGACCCGCGCCGCCGCCGATCGGGCCGCCGGGGCGGCCCGCCGCTGAGGGTTCCCACAACCCGCGACCGCCTGCCGCGGGAGCGCGTTGGAGGCCCGCGACGTGTTTTTCGGCAGGTGGAGGATCCGTGCATAGCGTGGCCGGTGCAGGCAGGGATGCCGGCGCAGGCGACGGCACGGAGGATCCATGGTCGACACGGCGGCACGAGGACGCACCACCCGCGGCACGAGGGGACGAGGCCCCGCCGCGGGCCCGCAAGACGGCGGCGCGACCGCGGAGGGGACGCTCGACGGCGACGCGGTCCCCGAGGGCGCGCTCCGCGAGGCGGGCGTCCCGGTCGCGGGCGACGTCGACGCCGAGGTCGCGCGCGAGCTCGACCGCGCCGACGGCGACGCGGGGACCGACACCGGCCCCCGCGTCGACGTCGAGGGCCTCGGCCGCGTGCTCCTCGGCCGCTGGGCCGACGTCCGCCGCTCATCGCGCGAGCTGACCAGCCGCCCCGAGCTGCACCGCGTCGAGGGCCTCGACATGCACCAGCACCGGGCGCGCGTGAGCGAGCAGCTGAGGATCCTCGTCGAGCACGGCGGGGTGCACCGCGCCTACCCGGTGTCCGTCGGCGGGCTCGAGGACCACGGCGGCAACATCGCGGGCTTCGAGGAGCTCGTGGCGGCGGATCCGTCGCTCCAGATCAAGGCCGGCGTGCAGTGGGGCCTGTTCGGCTCCGCGGTGATGCACCTCGGCACCGAGCGCCACCACCGCGAGCTGCTGCCGGGGATCATGACGCTCGAGACGCCCGGCGCGTTCGCGATGACCGAGACCGGCCACGGATCCGACGTCGCGAGCATCGGCACGACCGCGACCTACGACCCCGAGACGGGCGAGTTCGACCTGCACACCCCGTTCCGTGCGGCGTGGAAGGACTACCTCGGCAACGCGGCCGTCGACGGCCGTGCTGCGACGGTGTTCGCGCAGCTCGTGACCCGGGGCGTCAACCACGGCGTGCACTGCTTCTTCGTTCCGCTCCGCGACGAGACCGGCGCGTTCCTGCCGGGCGTCGGCGGCGAGGACGACGGCCTCAAGGGCGGCCTCAACGGGATCGACAACGGCCGGCTCCACTTCGACCACGTGCGCGTGCCGCGCGCGAACCTCCTCAACCGCTACGGCGACGTCGCCGAGGACGGCACCTACACGTCCGAGATCGCGAGCCCCGGGCGCCGCTTCTTCACGATGCTCGGCACGCTCGTGCAGGGCCGCGTCTCGCTCGACGGCGCGGCGACCAGCGCCGCCAAGATCGCGCTGCAGATCGCGATCACCTACGGCAACCAGCGCCGCCAGTTCGTCGCGGGCGGCACCGACGAGGAGGTGCTGCTCGACTACCAGCGCCACCAGCGCCGGCTGATCCCGCGGATCGCCACCACCTACGCCGCGTCGTTCGCGCACGAGAAGCTCCTCGTCCAGTTCGACTCGGTGTTCAGCGGGAAGACCGACACCGACCAGGACCGGCAGGACCTCGAGACCCTCGCCGCCGCGTTCAAGCCCCTCAGCACGTGGCACGCGCTCGACACGATCCAGGAGGCACGCGAGGCGTGCGGCGGCCAGGGCTTCCTCGCGGAGAACCGGCTCGTCGGGCTCCGCGCCGACCTCGACGTCTACGCGACCTTCGAGGGCGACAACACCGTCCTCCTGCAGCTCGTCGCCAAGCGCCTGCTCACCGACGTCAACCGCCGGTTCGCGAAGGCCGACTTCGGGGTGCTCGCGCGCTACGCCGTGGAGCAGGCCGCGGATCGGACGCTCCGCTCGACCGGCCTGCGCACGCTCGGGCAGGCGCTCGCTGACCGGGGATCCACCGCCCGCTCCGTCGGCCAGCTCCGCGAGCCGGACACCCAGCGCGCGCTCCTGACGGGCCGGGTCGAGACGATGGTCGGCGAGATCGCGACCGCGCTCCGCGCCACCCGCAAGATGCCGCCGGCCGAGGCCGCGGCGCTGTTCAACCGGCACCAGCACGCGCTCATCGAGGCGGCCCGCGCCCACGCGCAGCTGCTGCAGTGGGAGGCCTTCACCGAGGCGCTGGATCCCGCGTCGGAGACCGGCCGGGCGATGGACGACGGCACGCGCCGCATCCTCACCTGGACCCGCGACCTGTTCGGCCTCCGCCTCATCGAGGACGACCTGGCCTGGTACCTGATCCACGGCCGCATCAGCTCCGCGCGCGCCCGCGCCGTCACGGCCTACGTCGACCGGCTCGTCGCCCGCCTCCGCCCGCACGCGCAGGACCTCGTCGACTCCTTCGGCTACACGCCGGCGCACGTCCGGGCTCCCGTCGCCTCCGGGGAGGAGAAGGCCCGCCAGGACGAGGCCCGCGCCTACCGCGACGCCCGGATCGCCGACGGCTCGGCGCCGCGCATGGAGAAGGGCGAGAAGAAGAAGGGGTAGCGCGGAGCTCGCCTACTCGTGGAGCGCCGCCTCCGCCTCGCTCGCGACGACCGTGCGCGGCAGGCGGTGGTCACACGGCGAGGAGGAGCCGCACCGCGGCCGACACCTCCGCCATGAGGTAGCCGGGGAGGTGGCCCACGGGGTGGGGCTCGATGGACTCGCGACTGACCGGCCCGATCTGAGGGACCACCGCTACCGCGTCCTTGTCCAGCCCGGACGCGGCCGCCGGGATGAACACGTTCCCCGGGAAGGCCTGGAGTCGCACCTGCGAGGTGAACGGGATCAGCACGATCGTGGCGACGCCGCTCTCGTTGAGCCAGTCGTCGTGGATGACGAGGGACGGCCGGATCTTCGCCGGCTCCGACCCTCTCGGAGCCCCGAAGTCGACCCACACGACGTCCCCGCGCGCGATCACCACTCCGAACCGGTCCGCGCGATGCGCTCCGACTCGCGAAGGAAGTCCCGGCCGGCGGTGGGCTGTCCGACCTCGGCGATGGCAGCGTCCGCGAGGCGCGTCAGCTCCGCCTTGCCGGCGCCCTCCAGCTCATCGGCGAGCTTCTGTCCGGCGACGCGGTAGAACTCAGAGCGGGTCATCCCGAAGCGCTTGGCGACGCGATCGAATCTCTCGAAGTCGACGTCCGGGACGGAGATGGCGGTCTTCATGGCCGTGAGTATGACCGGTCATACCCCGCTCGTCCGGCTCACCCTCGGCCGTGCTCGGGGCCCGCGTCGCTGTCAGCGGGCGACGGGCCGCGGGTCGCCGAGGAACGGCATGACGGCCTCGGCCCAGTGCGCGTGCATCACGCGGTAGGAGAAGCGGTCGCGGACGTGCAGGCGCGTGCCGGAGATGTCGGGGTAGGGCGCGTGGATGACGCCGCGCTCCGGGTCGTCGAGGAGCGCCGTCGCCCCGTTCAGCCGGGAGACCTGGGCCTGCAGGAGCTTCCGGGCGACCATCGGGATCGGCTGGAACCGGTCCATGGGCGGGATGCCCGTGACGACGATCCGGCACCCGTCGCCCGCCTGCGCGCGGATGCTGTCGACGATGCCGGTCAGCCGGTCGACCCACTCCTCGACCGACGTGGCGACGAGCACGTCCGGGATGCCGAGGGCCACCACCGCGAGATCCAGGGGCGCCGCGGTGCGGCCGGCGACGGCCACGGCGGCCTTGCGCGCCGTCATGTCGTACGCCGCGATGCTCTCCCACTCCACGCCGCGGCCCGTCTGCGCCGCGCGCCGGGCGGCGATCTGCGCGGGCATGGCCATCCCCGCGAGGAGCACGCCGTACCCGGCGACGCCGATGTCGCCGATGAAGAGGACGCGCTCGGGATCCGGGCCCGGGGCCGTGGAGACGTCGTCGTGCTGCGGGAAGATGCCGGCCTCCATCTCGCGCATGTAGAGGAGGAGGTGCAGGCGCAGGGTGGGCCGCGCCACGACGGCCACGGCGCCGAGGGCCAGCGGCGTCAGCGCGGCACGGGCGACGGTCCGCGGGGAGGGACGCCTCACGGGCAGGGCGGGCAATGGGTCCTCGTCTCCGGGCGGGGATGCGGTGGGTTCCCTCGCAGGGTACGCGGAGCGGGCCGCAGCGCCCACCCGACCCGCGGATCGACGGGTGGTCGGCAGTGCGCGGACAGCGTCGCCCGGCGGGCCCCGCGTCGCCCGCCCGTAGGCTCGTCGCATGCAGAGCCTCTTCCCCGAGATCGACCCGCACGACACCGGCATGCTCGACGTGGGAGACGGCCAGCTCCTCCACTGGGAGGTCTCGGGGAACCCGGACGGGATCCCCGTCGTCTTCCTGCACGGCGGGCCCGGCGGCGGCACGAGCCAGACCCACCGGCGCCTCTTCGACCCGGCCAGGTACCGCATCGTGCTCGTCGACCAGCGGGGCTGCGGCCGGAGCACGCCGCACGTGTCGACCCCGGAGGCGGACCTCTCCGTCAACACCACGTGGCACCTCGTCGCCGACCTCGAGCGGCTGCGCGAGCACCTGGGCGTGGAGCGCTGGCTGGTGTTCGGCGGATCATGGGGCTCGACCCTGGCGCTCGCCTACGCCGAGACGCACCCGGCCCGCGTGACCGGCCTCATCCTCCGCGGCATCTTCACGCTGCGCGCGACCGAGCTCGACTGGTTCTACGAGGGCCCGGCCGGCATGGTCTACCCCGACGGCTGGGAGGCGTTCACGGCGCCCGTGCCCGGGGTGGAGCGCGGCGGGATCATCGCGGCGTACGCGGCGCTGCTCGCGGATCCCGACCCCGCGGTGCACGGCCCGGCCGCGGTCGCGTGGAGCACGTGGGAGGCGTCGGGCATCACGCTGCTGCCGAAGCCCGACGTGGTCGCGCGGTTCGCCGAGCCGTCGTACGCGCTGGCGTTCGCGCGCATCGAGAACCACTACTTCATGCACGGCGGCTGGATGGAGGACGGCCAGCTGATCCGCGACGCGCACCTGCTCCGCGGGATCCCCACCGAGATCGTGCAGGGCCGCTACGACATGTGCACCCCGGCCGTCACCGCGTGGGACCTCCACCGGGCGCTGCCCGAGGCGCGCTTCACGATGGTGCCGGACGCCGGTCACGCGTTCGACGAGCCGGGGATCCTCGACGCGCTGATCGACGCGACCGAGCGCGCGGCGGACCGGCTGGCGGGCTAGCCGCGCATCCGCCCGGCCGTCAGCGGCCGACGAGCGCGGGGGAGCCGTGCGCGGCGGGCTGGGCCAGCGTCGCCGCGGGAGCCGCCGCGGGTGCGCCGACGCCGCTCAGGATGTCGAGCGCGCGCCGCAGCCGGGTGCTGGAGGTGTGCATCGTGTACGGGAAGTACACGACCTCCACGCCGACGGCCGCGAACTCGGCCTCGAGGCGCTCGCCCTTCGCGGTGCCGCGCCAGTCGTCGCCCTTGAAGAAGACGTCGAAGCCGACCTCGCGCCAGGTGTCGACCTTGTCCGGCAGCGTCTCCGCGCGGGCCTGGTCGACGTAGCTGATGTGGCTCACGATCTCGAGGCGCTCGGCGAGCGGCACCACGGGCGTGATGCCCTTGTTGAGCTCGAGCATCTCGTCGGAGACGACGCCCGCGATGAGGAAGTCGCAGCGGCTCTTGGCGTGCTTGAGGATGTTGAGGTGTCCGACGTGGAAGAGGTCGAAGGCACCGGCGGCGTAGCCGATTCGGGTCATGGCACACGTGTCTCGGGTCGTCCGCCGTCCGGGCGCGGGTACGCGCGGATGCGGGATCGGGTGCAGCCCGGTGCGGGTACGCCGGGCGGGGGCCTCCTGCTCCTCACGACGCGGGTACGTCGGCCGCCCTGGGTGGGGGCGACGGGGAGCGGGTGGACCTCCGGCGATCTTACGGGCGACCCGGCCGGCCGCGGAAGCGGGATACCCGAACGGGGGGCATCCCGCTGATCCCGGGGGCGCGCCCCCGTCGCGGCGGCCATGACCTCCGTTCGGGGGACACAACAGGCTGTTGCTGGGTTACATTCAACGAACCCCACCCGTCTGGTGGGTTTTCATCAGCTTGTCTGACGGACCGATCCGAGCGAGGACCCGCCCGCATGCGCCACCGCACCCCACCCACCCGATCGATCCCCACCCGAACCGCCCGGCACGCCGCACCCGCACCCGCATCCCGCCCCCGCCCCGCCCGCCACCTGATCGCGCTCGCCGTCGCCGTCGGCCTCGCCGTCCCGGCCGCGCTCGTCGCCCCGCAGACCGCGGTCGCCGCGACCGGGCAGGACCTCACCGCGGGCACCCCCGTCTTCTCCGACTCCTTCACCCGCAGCGCGACCGGGGGATGGGGCGCCGCCTCGGGCACCGGGGCGTACTCCTACGACGGCGTCTCGGCCTTCCGCGCGAACGGCGCGCAGGGCGTCATCGACCTCAGCCGGGCGGGCATCGCCGCGTCGGCCGCCGTGCCCGTGGCGGCCCCCGTCGACAGCGAGACCACCGTGCGGGTGCTGATCCCGCGCGTGCCCGCGGAGGGCAACGGCGTCTACGCGGGGGTCCAGCAGCGCGTGACGGGCTCCTCCTACTACCAGTCGAGCGTGCGGGTCGACAGCGCGGGCGACGCGCGGCTCTCGGTCGTGCGCGTCACCGGATCCACCGCGGCGCAGTCCACCGTCGTCGGCGACACCGTCGTCGCCCGCGGCGTCACGCCCGGCCGCGTGGTGGTCATCCAGTCGCGCGTCTCCGGATCCAGCGCGGTCGCGGTCGACGCCCGTGCGTGGGTGGAGGGCCAGGCCGTCCCCGGCTGGCAGGCCGCCGCCGTCGACACGAGCGCCTCCCGCCTCGCCTCGGGGACGGGCACGCGCCTGTGGTCGTACCTCTCGAAGTCGTCCGGGCCGCAGGCGATCGCGTTCGACGACGTGGCGGTCCGTCCGCTGACGACGCCGGTCGCGGCACCCTCGCCCACGCCCACGCCCGCCCCGACGACGCCGGCTCCCGCCCCCGGTCCCGGTGCCGGATCCGGGTCCGGCACCGGCTCGTCCGACGCCGAGCAGGGCGTCTCCCTCGGCGACGCCCGCACGGGCGCCGGCTCCGCGCCCGTCGGATCCACCTCCTACGCGGTCCCCTCCGACGCGGTCTTCGTGGCGCCGAACGGCTCGAACGGCGGCTCCGGCTCGAAGTCGTCCCCCTACGCCACCATCCAGAAGGCCGTCGACGCCGCCCCCGCCGGGCGCACCGTCGTCGTCCGCGCCGGCACGTACCACGAGTCCGTGGTGATGCCCCAGGGCAAGGCCCTCACGCTGCAGTCGTACCCGGGCGAGAAGGTGTGGCTCGACGGCAGCCGCCAGGTCTCCTCCTGGACGGCCTCGGGATCCACCCGCTACGCGAGCGGCTGGACCGTCGCGTTCGACGCGAGCCCCACCTACACGCGCGGCAAGCCCGACGGCACCGCGACCGGCTGGCAGTTCGTCAACCCGTCGTACCCGATGGCCGCCCACCCGGACCAGGTCTGGATCGGCCAGCAGGCGCAGAAGCAGGTCGCCTCGCGCGCCCAGCTCGTCGCCGGCACGTTCTACGTGGACACCGCGGCGGACCGCCTCTACATCGGCTCGGACCCCGGCAGCCAGCCGGTGCGCTCGAGCGACCTCGTGCAGGCGCTCAGCGTCCGCGGCGACGGCAGCACGGTGCGCGGCATCGGCATCCGCCGCTTCGCGCCGTCGGTGCCCGACCTCGGCGCGGTCGTCGTGCAGGGCCGGAACGTCACGGTGGAGAACCTCGTGATCACCGACAACGCGACCACCGGCATCTCCGTCACGGCGACCGGCGCGAAGGCGACCGCGCTCACCGTGGCCCGCAACGGCATGCTCGGGATGCACGCGAACTACGCCGACGGGCTGCGCGCCTCGCGGCTGCTCGTCGCCGACAACAACACCGAGCGGTTCAACCGGGCGCCCGTCTCCGGCGGCGTCAAGATCACCCGCAGCCGCGACGTGGACGTGGAGGACAGCGCTATCCTCCGCAACGCCGGGAACGGCCTGTGGTTCGACGAATCCGTGTACGACGCGAAGGTCACGGGGAACGACGTGATGGACAACTCGGGATCCGGCGTCGCCTTCGAGCTCTCGGCGACCATCGCGATCGTCGACAACGTGGTGGCCCGCAACGGCGAGGAGGGCGTCTGGATCGACGACACCGGCCACGTGGACATCTGGAACAACACGTTCGTCGCGAACGACCGGAACATCGACATCTCGCAGGGCACGCGCCGCGCGTCGAACCTCTCCACGCCCGGCCACGACCCGCGACAGAAGCTGCCGGACCCCACCGTCACGTGGGTGGTAACCGACATCGACATCGCGAACAACGTGATGCAGGGATCCACCGGGAACGCCCTGCTGGCCGTCGAGGACCACTCGCACCAGCGCTCGGCCGGCCAGATGGGCATCACGACCTCCGGCAACGTGTACCAGCGGGACGCGGGGAACCGCCCCGGCTGGGCCGTGGTCTGGTCCCGCGGCGCCGGCGATCCGGCCGTGTACGGATCCGTGCAGGCGTTCAGCGCGGCGACCGGCAACGACCGCACCGCCCTCGCCATCGACGGGCGCCCGGTCGTGGGATCCGGCTTCCGGCTCACCGACGAGGTGCGCCGCGTCGAGACGCAGGTGGCCGTGCCGCTCATCGGCGCGGTGGCGGGCCTCATCGGCTGGCTGACCGGGGCGCGCGAGCTCGGGGCCGACGTGGGCTGATCCCGCGCGCGTGACAGGACGGGCCGATCCCTTCGGGGGTCGGCCCGTCCTGTCGTGTTCGGGCGTCCCCACACGGGGGCGCCGGTACTGCCGCCGGTAGGGGCGCCGGTAGGCCGGGAGGCGGAGCCAGGGCGGCGACCAGTGCGGCATCCGGCGGGATGAGTACGACTACTGGCCCCTGCGCCGCGACCGGCGAGCGGCCGCGACGGATCCTGGGACGAGCACCCACGAGCCCGTCCCCGGACGGGCGATCCACCGCCATCCATCGTCTCGCCGACGCAAGGACCGTCCCATGAACGGCACGCCGCGCTCCCTCCGCTCCACCGTCCGCCCCCGGCACGCGATCGCGCTCGCGGTCGCCGCCGGGCTCGTCCTGCCCGCCGCGCTCGTCGCCGCCGGTCCCGCCGCCGCGGCGGGCGGCCAGGACCTGGTCGCGGGCGCCCCGGTCTTCTCGGACGCCTTCACGCGCAGCGCGACCGGAGGCTGGGGCACGGCCCCCGGCGCCGCGGCGTACGCGTACGACCTGCCGTCGGCCTTCCGCGTCAACGGCACGCAGGGCGTCGTCGACCTGCCGCGTTCCGGTGCCTCCGTCTCCGTCACGCTGCCGGCCGAGGTCTCCGCCGACGCCGAGGCGACGATGAAGGTGATGCTGCCGCGGATCCCGGCCGCGGGCGGCGGCGTCTACGCCGGGCTGCAGCAGCGGGTGACGGGCTCGTCGTACTACCAGACGAGCGTCCGCGTGGACCCGGCGGGGGACGCGCGGCTGTCCGTCGTGCGGGTGAACGGATCCACGGCCGCGCAGACCACCGTGGTGGGCGACGTCGTGGTGGCGCGC
Source organism: Clavibacter quasicaliforniensis (assembly GCF_051201715.1). Taxonomy (NCBI): domain Bacteria; kingdom Bacillati; phylum Actinomycetota; class Actinomycetes; order Micrococcales; family Microbacteriaceae; genus Clavibacter; species Clavibacter quasicaliforniensis. The sequence goes on from NZ_CP139624.1 coordinate 827,339, forward strand.
GGCGTGCTGCCGGGGAAGGTGCTCAACGTCCAGTCGCGCGTCTCGGGCTCGTCCGCGGTCGCCGTGGACGCCCGGGTCTGGCCGCAGGGCGCCGCCGTGCCCGCCTGGCAGGCGGCCGCGGTCGACTCGAGCGCCGCCCGTCTCGTCTCCGGATCCGCGACCCGCGTCTGGTCGTACCTCTCCTCGTCGTCGCCCACGCAGGCCGTCGCGTTCGACGACGTCACGGTCCGTCCGCTGACGAAGGCGGCATCGCCGACGCCGACGCCGACGCCGACGCCCACCCCGACCCCGACCCCGACCCCGACGCCGACCCCGACCGCCCCCGCGCCGACCTCGTCGGACCCGGAGCAGGCGGTGCCGCGCGGCGACGCGCGCCCCGGGACCGGATCGGGCGCCGCCGCGGTCGGCACCACGACCTACCCGGCGCCCGCCGACGGCGTCTACGTGTCGCCGTCCGGCTCGAACACGGGCGCGGGCACGAAGGCGTCGCCGTACGCGAGCATCCAGAAGGCCGTCGATGCCGCTCCGTCGGGGCGCACGATCGTCGTCCGCGCCGGCACCTACCGCGAGACCGTCGTGATGCCCGCCGGCAAGGCGCTCACGCTGCAGTCGTACCCGGGCGAGGCGGTCTGGCTCGACGGGAGCCGCACGCTCACCTCGTGGACCGCATCCGGATCCACCCGCTACGCCGCCGGCTGGGACGTCACGTTCGACGCGAGCCCCACCTACACGCGCGGCGCCCCCGACGGCACTCGGGAGGGCTGGGCGTTCGTGGACCCCGCCTTCCCGATGGCGGCGCACCCCGACCAGGTCTGGATCGGCCAGGCCGCCCAGCGGCAGGTCGCGTCGCTCGCGCAGGTGACCGCGGGCACGTTCTTCGTCGACACGGCCGCCGACCGCCTCTACCTCGGCTCGGATCCGGGGAGCCAGACCGTGCGCGCCAGCGACCGCGTCAGCGCCCTCGCCGTCCGCGGCGACGGGAGCACCGTGCGCGGCATCGGCGTCCGCCGCTACGCGCCGTCGGTGCCCGACATGGGCGCGGTCGTCGTCACGGGACGGAACGTGACCCTGGCGGACGTCGCGATCACCGACAACGCGACCACGGGCCTCTCGGTCCAGTCCACGGACGTGACCCTGCGGGCGGTGACCTCGGCGCGCAACGGCATGCTCGGGATCCACGCCAACTACGCCGACCGGCTCCGCGCCTCGCAGCTGCTGGTCGCGGACGACAACACCGAGGGCTTCAACCGGGCCCCCGTCTCGGGCGGGTTCAAGATCACCCGCAGCCGCGACGTGGACGTGGTCGACAGCGCGTTCCTCCGCAGCGCCGGCAACGGCCTCTGGTTCGACGAGTCGGTCTACGACGCGACGGTCGCGGGGAACGACGTGCTGGCGAACACGGGCAACGGCGTCGTGTTCGAGCTCTCCGCGCAGCTCGCGTTCGTCGACAACGTCGCGGCGGGCAACGGAGCCGCGGGCCTCTGGATCGACGACTCCGGCCACGCGCAGGTCTGGGCCAACACCTTCTCCGCGAACAAGCGCGACGTCGACATCGCGCAGGGCACCCGGCGCGCGGCGAACCTCGGGGAGGCGGGCCACGACCCGCGGCAGCAGCTGCCGGACCCCACGGTCACGTGGATCGTCACCGACATCCAGGTCGCGGACAACGTGATGCAGGGCAGCACCGGCAACGCGCTGCTCGCCGTGGAGGACCACTCGCACGAGCGCTCCGCCACGCAGATGGGGATCACGACCGCGGGCAACGTCTACCAGCGCGACGCCGCCTCGAGCCCGCGGTGGGCGATCGTGTGGGCCCGCGGCCCCGGCGACCCGGCCGTCCACGACACGGTCGGGGCGTTCACCGGGGCCACGGGGAACGACCGCACGAGCCTCGACGTCGTGGGGCGGAAGGCGCTCGGATCCGGCTGGCGGCTCGCGAGCGAGATTCAGGCGCAGCAGGCGACGGTCGCCGTCGCGGTGCCCGCCGCGGTCGCGACGCTGCGCGGGGTGGACACCGGCGCCCGCGTGATCGGCGCGGCGGCCGGCTGAGGACGGCCGGACCGCGGTCGGGGGACCGCGGGACCGGCGACGGGGGACACGGTCGGGGACCGGGTCCCGGGGGAGCGGGCGGCGGGGCGGACGGGGTCCGTCCCGCCGTCGCCGCGCGCAGCCGTGGAGGCCACCCGACGGGTCCGGGGGACATCCGTCCCCCGAAGGGGGACGGGCGACGGGGCACAGGGTGCGTTTAGCATTGCCACCGTCACCACCCGCTGTTCACCCGTCGTACCCGCGATGGACGCTCTCGGACGAGGCCCACCCAGCCAGTCCATCCCGGAGCCGTGGACATGACGAGGTCTTCCCGGACCTCGACGCACCCCGCATCACCCACCTGTAACCCGAAACGCAGGCACACACCCGATGAACCCGTCATCGGCGCTGGACCGAGCCCGTCGGCCGCGCCTCCCCGCATCCACCCGACACCACGACACCCTCCGACCGCTCGACGCGCTGCCCGGCACGCGATGAGCACCACGAGGAACCGCCCCGCGACCCGGGGCGAGCGCACCCGCCTGCGCACCGAGCGCCGCTCGGCGCACCGCCCGATCATCGGATCCGGCGTCGTGACCGCCGCGCCCGCCGTGCCCGTCGTCCCCTCGGGCCGCCGCTGGGCCCGCGACTACCGCACCCGGCTCATGGCGAGCGACTGGGCGATCATCGTCGCCACCGTCCTCGTCGCCCAGCTCACGCGCTTCGGTACGGGGGACGCGGCCGTCGACGCCGGCTCGATGCAGCTCGACTACGGCATCGTCTCGGTGATCGTCGTGGCCGCCTGGATCGCCGTGCTCGGCGCCTTCCGCACCCGCGACGCCCGCATCGTCGGCGTGGGGGTCTCCGAGTACAAGCGGGTCGTCAACGCGTCGGCCATCACGTTCGGCGCGCTCGCGGTGGGCTTCCTGCTCCTCAAGGTCGACATCGCCCGCGGCTACGTCGTGCTCGCGTTCCCGCTCGGCGTCGTCGCGCTGCTGGTGAGCCGGTGGACCTGGCGCCAGTGGCTCATCCGCCGCCGCGACCAGGGAGCGCACCTCTCCCGCGTGGTGGTCGTGGGCGCCCGGGCCGACGTCGAGGACGTGGCCGCGCAGATCCTGCTGCGTCCCGCCTCCGGCTACACGGTCGTGGGCGTCGCGATCGACGACCACCTCGACGGCCTCGAGGTCGCCGGGCGCACGATCCCCGTCGTCTCGGACCTCGGATCCGTCGCCGCGGCCGCCGCCCGCACCGCCGCCGACGCCGTCATCGTCGCCAGCCAGCCGCGCGCCGGCAGCAACGCCGTCCGCACGCTCGGCTGGGAGCTCGAGGGCTCGTCGATCGAGCTCGTGCTCGCGTCGCGCCTCACGGACGTCGCCGGCCCGAGGATCCACTTCCGCCCGGTCGAGGGCCTCCCGCTCATCCACGTGGAGATCCCGCAGTTCGAGGGCGGGAAGCACGTGATGAAGCGGGCCCTCGACATCGCGGTGGCCGGCCTCGCGCTCGTCGTGCTCGCGCCCGTGATGCTCCTCATCGCCGCCGTCGTCCGCATCGACAGCCCCGGCGGCGCCATCTTCCGCCAGGAGCGCGTCGGCAAGAGCGGCCTCGAGTTCCACATGCTGAAGTTCCGCTCGATGCGGGTCACCGCCGAGGCCGAGCTCGAGGCGCTCGCCGCCGCGAACGAGGGATCCGGGCCGCTGTTCAAGATGCGCAGCGACCCGCGCGTGACCCGCGTCGGCACCGTGCTCCGCCGCTACTCGCTCGACGAGCTGCCGCAGCTGTGGAACATCCTCGTCGGCGACATGAGCCTGGTGGGCCCGCGCCCGCCGCTGCGCCGCGAGGTGCAGGGCTACGAGAGCCACGTGCACCGCCGTCTGTTCATCAAGCCCGGCCTCACGGGCATGTGGCAGGTGAACGGCCGGAGCGACCTGAGCTGGGACGAGAGCGTCCGGCTCGACCTGTACTACGTCGAGAACTGGTCCCTGACCGGCGACGTCATGATCATGTGGCGCACCTTCCGGGTGCTCACCCGACCCGTAGGGGCTTACTGAAATGTCTGTCATCGAACCGCGTCGTCTCCGCATCGCCATGGTCGGCACCCGGGGGGTCCCCGCCGCGTACGGCGGATTCGAGACCGCCATCGAGGAGATCGGGCAGCGCCTCGCCGCCCGCGGCCACGACGTCACCGTCTACTGCCGTTCCGCCAACCGCGCGCGCCCGCGCACCCACCTCGGCATGACGCTCGTGCACCTGCCCGCGCTCAAGACCAAGTCGATCGAGACGCTCAGCCACACCGCGCTGTCCGCGATCCACCTGGCCCTCGGCACGCGCCAGGACGCGGCCTTCGTGTTCAACGCCGCCAACGCGCCGTTCGTCCCCCTCATCCGCTCGCGCGGCACGGCCACGGCCGTGCACGTGGACGGCCTCGAGTGGAAGCGCGGCAAGTGGGGCCGCATGGGCAAGAGGTACTACCGCGTGGCCGAGCAGATGGCCGTGAAGAACGCGGACGCGCTGATCTCGGACGCCCAGGGCATCGCCGACTACTACGACCACGAGTTCGGGATCCCCACGGAGCTGCTCACCTACGGCGCCAACATCCTGCGCGACCCCGCCAGCGACCGCCTCGCCGAGCTCGGCCTCGAGCCCGGCCAGTACCACCTCGTCGTCGCGCGCTTCGAGCCGGAGAACCACGTCGACGTCATCGTCGACGGGTACACGGCGTCGGGCGCGACCCTGCCGCTCGTGGTCGTCGGATCCGCGCCGTACTCCGCCGCGTACACCGACCGCATCGAGCAGGTCGCCAGCGCCGACCCGCGCATCCAGCGCCTCGGCGGGGTGTGGGACCAGGAGCAGCTCGACCAGCTCTACGCCCACGCGCTCACCTACATCCACGGCCACTCGGTCGGCGGCACCAACCCGTCCCTGCTGCGCGCCATGGGCGCCGCGACCGCGACGCTCGCGAACGACAACGTGTTCAACCGCGACGTGCTCGGCGAGGACGGCCGCTTCTGGTCGGACGCCGCCGGCGTCGCCGCGCTCGTCGAGGGCGCAGAGGCCGCGGCCGACGAGGCCGTCGCGATCGGCCGCCGCCTGCAGGAGCGCGCCGAGGAGACGTACGACTGGGACGCCATCGCCGACGGCTACGAGGAGCTCGCGGCACGCATGACCCGCGGCTACTCGACGCACGGCATGAGCCGCGGGATCCGCTCGGCCACCCGCTGGGAGCCGGAGCTGCGCGCGAGCGACGCCGGCCGCACCTCCTTCCTCCTCGAGGAGAGCCGATGACCGCCGCCGCCGATCCGCGCGCCGAGTCCTACCTCGACGTCGTCCGCCGCCTGGCCTCCGCGCAGAAGAAGGCGGCCCGCGGCGCGCCCGCGTACTCGATCCGCGTCAACCGCCCGGCCGGCCGTCTGCTCGCCGCGTGGGCGTTCCGTGCCGGGCTGACCCCGAACCAGGTGACCGCGATCAGCGCGGCCTTCACGTTCACGGGGATCGCGCTCGTCGCGCTCGTGGAGCCCGCCGCCTGGCTCGGCATCGCCGTGTGGCTGCTGCTGGCCGTCGGCTACGCGTTCGACTCCGCCGACGGCCAGGTCGCGCGCCTCCGCGGCGGCGGCTCGCTCTCGGGCGAGTGGCTCGACCACGTCGTCGACTGCATCAAGATCTCGTCCCTGCACCTCGCGGTGCTCGTGTCGATGTTCCGCTGGCCCGCCACGGACTCCGACGCGTGGCTCCTCGTCCCCGTCGTCTACGCGATCGTGGCCGCCGCGAGCTTCTTCGCGATGATCCTCAACGACCAGCTCAAGCGCGTGCACCAGGTCTCGGGCGCCACGGCCCCCGACGCCGGCCGCTCGACGCTCCTGCGCTCGCTGCTCGTGATCCCCACCGACTACGGCTTCCTCTGCATCGTGTTCGCGCTGCTCGGGGCCCCGGTCGTCTTCCTCGCGGTCTACGCGCTGATGATGCTGGCCAACGCCGGGCACCTCGCCCTCGCGTCGGTGAAGTGGTTCCGCGACATGGGAGCGCTCGACGCGCGCCGTGCCGAGTCCGCCGCGTCGTCCGCCGCATCCGCGCGGGTGCCCGCGTGACCGCATTCGCCGGCGTCGAGCACGCGCTCGCGCAGGGCGACGCGGACGGGGCCGACCTCCGCGGCCGCACGATCCTCGTCGCGCACCCGAGCGCCGAGCTCTACGGCTCCGACCGTGTGCTGCTCGAGAGCGTCGCGGGCCTCGTGGCCGCGGGCGCCCGCACCGTCGTGACCCTGCCGTCGGACGGCCCGCTCGTCGCCGCGCTCACGGGCGTCGGCGCCAGCGTGCAGCACGCGCCCACGCCCGTGCTCCGCAAGAGCATGCTCCGTCCGCGCGGCTTCGCGACCCTCGTCGGCCAGTCCGTCCGCGGCCTGTCCGCGGGTCTCGGCCTCGTGCGGCGCGAGCGCCCCGACGTCGTGTACGTCAACACCGTCACGATCCCGCTCTGGATCCTCGTCGGCCGCCTCGCCGGCCGCCCCGTCCTCGCGCACGTGCACGAGGCGGAGGGATCCGCGTCGCGCGCCGTCGGCACCGCGCTCGCCCTGCCGCTCGCGCTCGCCACGAGCGTGGTCGCGAACAGCCGCTACAGCGTCGACGTGCTCGCCCGCGCCCTGCCGCGGGTCGCGCGCCGCGCCCAGGTCGTATACAACGGCGTCCCCGGCCCCGCCGCGGTCCGGCCCGCGCGCGCCGCGCTCGACGGGGGCCTCCGGGTCCTCTACGTCGGCCGTCTCTCCGACCGCAAGGGCGTGGACGTCGCCGTCGACGCGATCGTCGAGCTCCGCGACCGCGGCGCCGACGCATCGCTCGACATCGTGGGCGCCGTCTTCCCCGGCTACGAGTCCTACGAGGAGCAGCTGCGCACGACGATCCGCGTGCTGGGCCTCGAGGACCGCGTCACGCTGCACGGCTTCCACGCCGACGTCACCCCGTTCGTGGCCGCCGCCGACGCGTGCGTCGTCCCCTCGCGGGTGGACGAGCCGTTCGGCAACACCGCCGTCGAGGCGCTGCTGGCCGCGCGGCCCGTGGTGGTCAGCGACACCTCCGGCCTCCGCGAGGCCGCGGGCGGATACGAGTCGGCGCAGCTGGTGCCGCCCGCGGATCCGGCCGCCCTCGCCGACGCCCTCCAGTCCATCGCGACGGACTGGGACGCGTACCGCGCCCGGGCCGCGCGCGACCGCTTCCGCGCCGAGCACCGGCACGGACCCGAGCTCTACCGGCAGCGCATCGCGCGGTCGGTGGGCACGATGCTCAGCGCCACGACGCGCGTCGGCAGCCCCCGACCGGCCAGCGACCGCTGACCACCGGCACCCTCCCTCACCCGCTCCACCCACCCGAAGCAAGGACGAAATGAGCATCCTCTCCTCCGCGGGACGTCGCCTGGCCGCGATGACCGCGGCCGCCGCGGTCATCCTGTCCGCGGTCGTCGTCGCGCAGCCCGCGATGGCGGACTCCGCGCCGGTCGACCCGACCGACCCGAAGACGCCCGTCACGGTCACCGCCGACCCGCTGCCCACGACCCAGATCGACGGCGTCGCCTGGTCGCAGGTCGTCGTCGGCAACACGGTCTACGTGGCCGGCAAGTTCCAGAACGCGCGCCCCGCGGGCGCCGCGGCCGGCACGAACCTCACGCCCCGCAGCAACCTGCTCGCGTACGACATCCGCACCGGCGCGCTCATCACGTCCTTCGCGCCGAAGCTCAACGCGCAGGCGCTCTCGGTCACCGCGTCGCCCGACGGATCCAGGATCTACGTGGTCGGCGACTTCACCGACATCGACGGCCAGGGCTTCTACCGCGCCGCGGCGTTCAGCACCGCGACCGGCAAGATCATCCCGACCTTCCGCCCCATCATGGGCAGCCAGACCCGCACGGTGAGCGCCTCGAACGACACCGTGTACCTCGGCGGCACCTTCCAGAGCGTCAACGGCGCCGCTCGGAAGTACCTCGCCGCGGTGTCCGCGACGAACGGCCAGAACACGGCCTTCGTCGCGGATGCGGACACCGTCGTGGACGCGCTCACCCTCACGAAGGACGCGTCCAAGCTCATCGTCGGCGGCCGCTTCACGCAGCTCAGCGGCACCCCGACCTACGGGCTCGGCGCGGTGGATCCGGCCTCGGGCGCCACGCTCCCGTGGGCCGCGAACCAGCAGGTCAAGAACGCCGGCGCGGAGTCCTCCATCACGAGCCTGTACGCGACCGACGATCGGGTCTACGGATCCGGCTACACGTTCGGCGCCGGCGGCAACCTCGAGGGCGCGTTCTCGGCCGACCCGAACACGGGCGTCGTCACCTGGGTCGAGGACTGCCACGGCGACACCTACTCGGTCTTCGCCACGAGCAAGGTCGCGTACGTCGCGGGCCACCCGCACTACTGCGGCAACATCGGCGGCTTCCCGCAGACCGAGCCGTGGACCTTCCAGCACAGCCTCGCGTTCTCCAAGACCGCGACGGGCACGGCCACGGCCGACCCGTACGGCTACCACAACTGGGCGGGCACCCCCTCCCCGTCGCTGCTCAACTGGTTCCCGAAGTACGTCACGGGATCCTTCACCGGCCAGGGCCAGGCGGCCTGGAGCGTCAACGGCAACGAGGACTACATCGTCGTCGGCGGCGAGTTCCCGTTCGTGAACACCACCGCGCAGCAGGGCCTCGTCCGCTACGCGATGGCGAAGGACGCCCCGAACAAGGTCGGCCCGAACGGCAACGACCAGCTCGTCCCCAAGGCGATCTCCTACACGAAGGGCGAGGCCCGCGTCTCCTGGCAGGCCACCTTCGACCGCGACAACTCCCGCCTCACCTACAAGGTGATCCGCGACGGCAAGACCGCGACGCCCGTCTACCAGGTCACGCAGGACTCGACCTTCTGGCAGCGTCCGTCGATGGGCTTCATCGACAAGGGCCTCGCACCCGGCAGCTCGCACACCTACAAGGTCGTCGTGACCGACTCGGCCGGGAACTCCACCGACCGCAACGGTGCCGCGCCCGTCACCATCACCGACCAGTCCGGCAGCGACGCCTACGCCACGAGCGTGAAGGACGACGGCGCGACCGCGTACTACCCGCTCGACGAGAGGGACGGCACCGCCGGCCTCGACCACGTCGCGTTCGAGGACCTCCGCGTCGACAACGCCACGCGCGGCGCAGCGGGCCCGATCGACGGATCCACCGCCACCACCTTCTCCGGCCAGGACGGGTCCTTCGCGGTCACGCCCCAGGCGGTGCAGGCGCCGAACACGTTCAGCGTGGAGTCGTGGGTCAAGACGACCTCGACCTCGGGCGGCAAGGTCGTCGGCTTCGGCGGCAGCAGCACGGGCACGTCGAACAACTACGACCGCATGGTCTACCTCGACAACGACGGCCGGGTCCTCTTCGGCGTCTACACCGGCGCCACCCAGACCCTCGCCTCGGCCCCCGGGTTCAACGACGGGAAGTGGCACCAGATCGTCGCCACCATGGGCGCCGAGGGCATGAAGCTGTTCGTCGACGGCAAGCTCGCCGGCCAGCGCGCGGACACGACCCAGGGCCAGGACTACAAGGGCTTCTGGCGCGTCGGAGGCGACAACCTCGGCGGCTGGCCCAACCAGCCCCGGAGCGCCTACCTCGCCGGGGACATCGCGCAGGTGTCGATCTACCCGACCGCCCTCACGCGCGCCGACGTCGTCGACCACCTGGTCGCGTCCGGCCGCACCTCGCCCATCCCGCCTGCGCCCGCGGACGCCTACGGCAAGGCCGTGTACGCGGCCGACCCGTCGTCCTACTGGCGCCTCGACGACGCCGACGGCTCGTTGACGCTCAAGGACGCGGGCCAGAACGACGTCGGTGCGAACGTCGGACGCAACGTGCGCTTCGGCCAGGCGGGCGCCCTCACGGGTCCGGTCGGCCAGGCGGCGGCGTTCTCCGACAGCATCGCGGTGAGCCAGCAGCGGGTCTCGAACCCGACCTCCTACTCGCTCGAGATGTGGTTCCAGACGACCACCACGCGCGGCGGCAAGCTGATCGGCTTCGGCGACAACGCGGATCCGTTCAACTTCTCCGGCAGCTACGACCGCCACGTCTACATGCAGGACGACGGACGCCTGCAGTTCGGCACGTGGACCGGCCAGACCAACCTGGCGGGATCCGAGCGCGCGTACAACGACGGCCAGTGGCACCACATGGTCGCGTCGCAGGGATCCGACGGCCTGAAGCTGTACGTGGACGGCGACCTCGTCGGCCAGAACGGCCAGACGCAGGCGCAGGGCTACGACGGCTACTGGCGCATCGGCGGCGACAACACCTGGAACTCCTCCAGCGGCACCTTCGAGGGCCGCATGGACGAGGTCGCGGTGTACCCGACCGTCCTCACGCCCTCGACCGTCGCGACCCACTACTCCCTCGGGACCAGCGGTCGCCTGCCGAACCAGGCCCCGAAGGCCGCGTTCGCGCAGACCGCCGACTTCCTGACGGCGTCGTTCGACGCGACCGGATCCACCGACGCCGACGGCACGATCACGGGCTACGCCTGGGACTTCGGCGACGGCGTCCAGGCGTCCGGCGCGCAGCAGTCGCACACGTACGCGGCGGCCGGTACCTACCCGGTGACGCTCACGGTGACGGACGACCGCGGCGCGACGAACCGCACGCAGCAGGACGTCACGGTGAAGGCGGCTCCCGTCAACATCGCGCCGACCGCCGTCGTGACGGCCACCGCGACCGATCTCACCGCGAAGCTCGACGGATCCGCGTCCACGGACGCCGACGGCACCGTCGCCTCCTATGCGTGGGACTTCGGCGACGGCGGCACGGGCACCGGCCCGACCCCGACGCACGCCTACGCCGCGGCCGGCACCTACACGGTGGCGCTGACGGTCACGGACGACAAGGGCCTCACGGGCACCGCGTCCACGCAGGTGACGGTGGTGGCGCCCCCGGTCAACCGGGAGCCCACCGCGGTCATCGCGTCGACCACCGCGGACTTCGTCGCGAACCTCGACGGACGCGCATCCAGCGACCCGGACGGCACCATCGCGTCCTGGGCGTGGGAGTTCGGCGACGGCACGACCGGCACCGGGGCGTCCATCGCCCACCCGTACGCGAAGGCCGGGACGTACCAGGTCGCGCTCACGGTGACGGACGACAAGGGCGCGACCGGTCGGACGACCGCGAGCGTCACGGTCACCGCCCCGCCCGTGAACCAGGCGCCCGTCGCCCGGTTCACGAGCACCGCGGCGAACCTCGTCGCCTCGCTCGACGCCTCCACGTCGAGCGACCCCGACGGCACCGTGGCGTCCTACGCCTGGGCCTTCGGCGACGGGACCACCGGCACGGGCCGCACCACGACCCACGCCTACGCGGCCGCCGGCACCTTCGCGGTGTCGCTGACGGTCACGGACGACAAGGGACTCGCCACGACGACCACCTCGCCGGTGACCGTCCAGGCGCCCGCGTCGAACGTGCTCGCGCAGGACTCGTTCGGCCGCACGGTCGCGACGGGCTGGGGCACGGCCGACCTCGGCGGCGCCTGGCGCGTCACGGGCGGCACCAACATCGTCAAGGTGCAGGACGGAACCGGCCAGGTCGTCTCGCCGAAGGGCGAGACCCGCACGATGACCCTCGACGCGGTCTCCACCACGTCGTCGGACGTCAGCGCGACCTTCTCGCTCGACGCGGTCCCGACCGGCGGCGGCTCCTACACCCGGGTCAACTCCCGGCAGGTGGGCTCGGCGTTCTACCAGACGCAGGTCTGGATCAAGGCGACCGGGCAGATCCAGCTGGTGCAGTCGGAGGGGGCGACGACCGTAGGGTCGTACATCCTCCCCGGCACGACCTACCAGGCCGGCCAGCAGCTCCGCGTCCGCGTCCTGACGACCGGCACCTCGCCGACCACCGTCAAGGCGAAGGTGTGGGTCGCCGGCCAGTCCGAGCCCGCCGCGTGGCAGACGAGCGTCACCAGCTCGACCGCCGCGCTGCAGGCGGCCGGCACCGTCGGGATCCAGACCTACCTCTCGGGGTCGGCGACGGCTCCCGTCACCACGCGGATCGACGACCTGGTCGTCGCCCGCGACGGCCAGGCGCCCGCGCCGGTCCCGGCCAACCAGGCCCCGACGGCGGCGTTCACGTCGACGGCCAAGGACCTGACGGCGTCGTTCGACGGATCCACCTCCGCCGACGCCGACGGCACGGTCGCCTCGTACGCCTGGGCGTTCGGGGACGGCACGACGGGCACGGGCAAGACGGTCGACCACGCCTACGCCAAGGCCGGCACGTACACGGTGTCGCTCACGGTGACGGACGACAAGGGCCTGGCCTCGGCGAAGAAGGACGGCACGGTCACGGTGACCGCACCGGTCGTCGCCCCGCCGGTGAACCAGGCCCCGACCGCGGCGTTCACGTCGACGGCCAAGGACCTGACGGCCTCGTTCGACGGATCCACGTCGACCGACGCCGACGGCACGGTCGCCTCCTACGCCTGGGCGTTCGGGGACGGCACGACGGGCACCGGGAAGACCGTCGACCACGCCTACGCCGCGGCCGGCACCTACGCGGTGTCGCTCACGGTGACGGACGACAAGGGCCTCGCGTCGGCGAAGAAGGACGGCACGGTCACGGTGACCGCGCCGGTCGTCACGCCGCCCGCCGCCGGGATCCTCGCGCAGGACACCTTCACCCGCACCGCCGCGAACGGCTGGGGCACGGCGGAGACCGGCGGCGCCTGGCGCATCACCGGCAACGCGTCGATCCTCAAGGTGCAGGACGGGAAGGCGCAGGTCACGAGCCCCGCCGGCGAGACCCGCACCGCGAGCCTCGACGCCGTGAGCGCCACCGCATCGGACGCGCAGGTCTCCTTCGCGCTCGACAAGGTGCCCACGGGCGGCGGCGCGTACGTGCGGATCAACTCGCGCCAGGTCGGCACGTCGTACTACCAGACGCAGGTCTGGGTGCGGTCGACCGGCCAGGTCATGATCGTGCAGTCCGAGAACGGCACCAACCTGAAGTCGGTCGTCGTCCCGAACGTCACGTACACGGCCGGGCAGCAGCTGCGGGTCCACGTGCAGGTCACGGGCACGTCGCCCACCACGATGAACGCGAAGGTCTGGCCCGTCGGCCAGGCCGAGCCGACCGCGTGGCAGTCGACGACGACCGGGACCCTGGCGGCCCTGCAGACCGCGGGCACGTTCGGGATCCAGACGTACCTGTCGAGCTCGGCCGCCGGGCCCGTCGCGTTCACGCTCGACGACCTCGTGGTCACGGACGGCACGGCTCGATGACCTGACGGCCGATGACGACGCCCCGACGGGCGGGTCCCCGCGGACCCGCCCGCCGGGGCGTCGCACTGAGATGATCGACAGGGCCGTTCGGCGGCCGGGGGAATGAGAGGGGGAGCCATGCGTCGTCCACGCCTGCGCGCGCTCCCCGGGGCGGCCGCGCGATGAGCGGGCTGCTCGCCGGATCCGGCCTCCAGACCCTGCTCCTCCTCGGCATCGCGCTCGCGGGTGGCGCCCTCCTGCTGCTCGTCCTGCGGCGCCTGCCGCGCACGGCCGTCGCCCTCTGGCTCGTCGTGCTCTCCTTCGTCCCGGTCTGGTCGGGGGTCCCGCTCGGCGGCTACTACCTGCCGCCGTCGACGGTGGTCGCCGTCCTCGTGATCCTCGCGATCGTGCCCGTGCCGGGCTTCCGCGTCTCGCCGCTCGACGTGCTCGTGGTGCTGATGACCGCGGCCGGGTTCGCCGGCGTGGTCGTGGGCGGCGGCGCGGGCATCGGCATGTCCACGCTCGTGACGTTCCTCACCTACGCGCTGCCGGGGTACCTCCTCGGGCGCATGGCGGCGCACCGGATCGGCATGGCGTCGCTGGAGCGGATCGTGGCCGTGGTCTTCACGGTGGTCGCCGCGCTCGCCATCGTCGAGTTCGTCACCGGCTGGAACCCGTTCGTGCTCCTGCCCGGCAACGCGGGCCTCCGCGAGACGTGGGCGACGCTGCAGGGGCGCGGCGGGATCGTCCGGGCGGAGGGCGCGTACGGGCACTCGATCGCGCTCGGCTCGGCGCTCGCCATCGCGATCCCGCTCACGCTCGCCTCCCGCTTCGGCCTCCCGGCGCGCCTCGGCATGACGGCCCTGATGATGCTCGCGGCGGTCCTCACCTTCAGCCGCGTCGGCATGCTCGGGGCCGTCCTCGGCCTCGCGCTCTCGATCGTGTTCCTCCGCGACGCCATCTCGCTCCGCGTGCGCGCGACCGTCACCGCGGGCGTGGTGATCGTCGCGGCCGCGGTCGCCCCCTTCGTGCAGTCGGTGTTCGACGACGCCGGCACGGAGGCGAGCGCCAGCTCCGACTACCGCGGCGACCTCTACAGCCTCGTGCCCGGCATGGGGATCCTCGGCACGACCCCCGAGGCCCACCGCGGCAGCGACGGCCGCGTCTTCTACGGCCCGTTCCGCTCCATCGACAGCCAGCTCGTGCTCACGGGCCTCACCTTCGGCCTGCTCGTCGCGGGCGCCGTGCTCGTCGCCCTCGCGGTCGGCGTCTGGCTCGTGCTGCGCGGGCACGCGACGGCGGCGACCATCGCGCTCGTCGCGCAGATCCCGGCGCTCGCGTCGGTGGCGCTCATCACGCAGTACGCGACGCTCGTGTGGTTCCTCGCGGGGGTCGCGGCGACCAGCCAGATCCTCCGCCGCGACGCCGTGCCCCTGCCAGAGCCACCGCCCGACCCCGACGACGCACCTGCCGTCGCCGACGCCGCAGGCCACCCCGATCCCGCCCGCACCACCGCCCCGCCGCTCCTACCCGGAAGAACCCCCTCACGATGACGCTCCACGAGTTCACCGCCCTGCTCCGCCGACTCTGGTACGTCGTGGTCGCCGCGACGCTCGCGGGCGGGGTGGTCGCGTTCGGCCTGTCCCAGCTCGCGACGCCCGTGTTCACCGCGCAGTCGCGGCTGTACTTCTCGCTGAGCAGCGGATCCAGCGCGAGCGACCTCAACCAGGGCGCCACCTACACGCAGAGCCAGATGCTGTCCTTCGGCGAGCTCGCCGAGTCGCCCGCGGTGCTCGAGCCCGTGATCACGCGCCTCGGCCTCGACCAGACGCCGCAGGAGCTCGCGCGGGCCGTGACCGTCACGACGCCGCAGAACACCGTGATCATGGAGATCAGCGTCACCGAGCCGTCGCCGTCCGACGCGGCGGAGATCGCCAACGCGGTCGCGACCAGCCTCCGCGACACGGCCGAGGCGTACGCGCCGACGGGCGCCGAGGGCTCGCCGACCGTCTCCGTCCGGGTGATCCAGGAGGCCCCCGAGCCCGAGAACCAGTCCGCCCCGAACGGCCGCACCAACACGCTCGCCGGCCTGCTCCTCGGCCTCCTGGCGGGCCTCCTCGGCCTCGCGCTCGTGCGCCTGCTCGACACGCGCGTCCGCTCCGCCGAGGCCGTGGCGCATCTCACGACCGCGCCCCTGCTCGGGGCGCTCGAGCGCGAGCGCGGCGTCACGGGCCTCGCGATGGCGGTCCGTCCGCTGTCGACCGCGGCCGAGGGCTTCCGCCAGCTGAAGGCGAACCTGCGGTTCGTGCTCCTCGGCGACCGGTCGTCGAGCATCGTCGTGACCTCGTCGATCCCCGGCGAGGGCAAGTCCACGGTCGCCGCGAACCTCGCGATGTCGCTCAGCGAGGGCGGGCGCCGGGTGCTGCTCGTCGACGCCGACCTCCGCCGTCCGGTCGTCGCGCAGTACCTCGGGCTCGAGGGCGACGCGGGCCTCACGACCGTGCTCGTCGGCCAGGCGCTCCTCGAGGACGTCGTGCAGCCCTGGGGCGACGGCACGCTCCACGTGCTGACCAGCGGCGAGATCCCGCCGAACCCGAGCGAGCTGCTCGCGTCGTCCCGCATGGAGGACCTGGTCGGCCTGGCCAAGGCGTCCTACGACGTCATCGTGATCGACACCGCGCCGCTCATCGCCGTGGCCGACGCCGCGTTCGTGGCGCGCATCACGGACGGCGCGATCGTCGTCGCCGACCAGACGCGCGTGCACCGCGCCCAGCTCTCCGAGGCGCTCGACGCGGTCGAGAAGTCGGGCGGATCCGTCCTCGGCGTCGTGCTCAACAAGGTGCGGCCCACGAAGGACAAGCGCGCGTACTACCGCGCGGAGACGGAGCAGACGGGGCGTGCGGCGCGCGCGGCGGGGAAGGCGCCCGTCGCGGGGTGAGGCGCGCCCCCGTCCAGTAGCCCTGGGGCGAACGTCGCCGGACACGCGAACCGTCACAGGCGTCGTGGTCCCGGGGGAGTGGTCGCCCGAATGGCTTCGAGCCAGCGCCGAAGGGCAGGTCATGACCGCGGTTCGTCCCGATGGGGCTGGAAGGACACGGAGGGTGTCTCATGTAGCCCCCCTTCGCCGGAATGTTCACCGGACCAGCCTGTTGAGACACGGGCTTCTGACCAGCACATCTCTGCGTCCGTTGGCTTGTGAGCATGGGCGCCTGCCCCTTTTCGGCTCCAAGCGGTGTGGATCACGCCGCTTCCTGACGGTGATCTGTCGCCGCTCCGTGTCGTCACCCGGTGACGAGGATGCTGGCGGCGGCTTCGATGACGTCGTCGGTGATGATCTCCAGCTGGTTGATCTTGAGGACGCGTTGGATCTGCGGGAAGAGCCGTTCGAGGAGGCGAAAGTTGCCGCGGGTGATGCGCTCGATCGCGGCGATGGCCTGAGCGTCGGTGAAGTCCTCGGTGTTGAGTGTGTGGCCGAGTCGCTTCCAGTGGCGATCGGGGACGAAGAGGAGCTCGTCCTGCCCGAGAGCGCGGTATCGGTGGGCGAAGCCGAGGCGGCTGTAGAGCTGGGGGTAGTGGCGGAAGCGCTGGTCGATGCCGGGCATGCCGATGAGGATGATCGCGAGGTGCTCGCGGTCGTGCCGATCGCGGAGGAGCTCGAGCGCGGTGGGTGTGAGGCGTTCGGCTTCGTCGATGATCAGCAGCTCGACCCAGCGGCGGGCGTCGCCGCCGGTACCGGTTATCTTCCCGATGGTGCGCTGGTGGTCCTCGATCCTGATGCCGAGGTCGACCGTCCAGCGGTCGAGCTCGCGCATGAGGTCCTTCGGCCGGGGCAGGACTTCGGGCGTGTAGAACACGGCCCGCGACCGGTTCGCGGCGGCGTCGAGCTTGGGGTCGTCAGCGCCGCGCCGACCCCACTCGTGGACGTAGGGCTCGAGCGCATCCCAGTGCGCGTAGCGGCGGGCGGAGTTGGTCTTCCCGACTCCGGCGTCGCCGTGGCAGATCCCGATGGTCTGCTCCTTCCGGACGGCGTTCGCGAACTCGACGAATCGCCGGTGCTCTTTCGTGGTGATGAACGCGTCGGGCATCATCCGTCCTCTTCGTAGGTACGCAGCCGCGGCCGTCGCGGGGGTGCCGGAGTCGTCGGCAGCTCAGCGCGGCTCGCGGGGGTGGGGATGCGGTCGTTGAGGTCTCGGCGCAGCTGCCGGCGGCGGGCCCGGCGTGCGGTCTCGACGTCGCGGAGACTCATCCGGAGGTTCGGGTGGGCTTCGTCGACGGCGACGCAGATGAAGGTGTTGTGGTCGTATACGCGGATCTCGGAGATGTCGCGCGGGTCGTACCGGATGATCACGCTTCGGCCGACGAACGGGGCAAGCGTTGGGGCGAGGTACCGCTGGCCCTGGAAGTGGATCCCGTCGCGCTGCACGGTGCGGCTCTTCGGCACAGTGAGCAGGAGCCCATCGAGCTCCACGAGGCTCTCCGGCATCCGCGGTAGCCACCCGTCGCCGACCCACGCGGCGCGAGGTGTGACGCCGAGCTCCTTGTGCGGGCGGTCGTTGTAGGTGGCGATGAACGACCCGATGGCCGCGTCGAGGCCGGCCAGGTCGAGCACCGGATCCGGGCGCCGATTCCTGGGTCCGAGGTGGCCCGGCAGGAGCGGGAGCAGCTCTGTGCTGATGGTCCCGAAGAACCGCTCGATCTTCCCGCGCCCCTGGGGCCGGCCGATCGTGGAGTGGATGATCCGGATCCGCAGCTCCGCGGCCGTGTGCTCGAGGTGTCGGCTGGTGAAGTCGGTGCCGTGGTCGACGTGGAGGATGTCGGGGATCCCGCACATCGCCCAGCTGGGATCGGGCTTGCGCCAGATCGCTTGCCGGAGCGCCAGTGCGGTGTTCATCGCCGAAGGGGCGCCGGTGAAGACGGTGTACCCGCAGATCGCGCGGGAGTAGTCATCCATGATCACGGTCAGCCAAGGCCGGTCAGGCTTCCCGCCGGCGCCGACGATGAGGACATCGAGCTCGGTGTGGTCGGCCTGCCACGTCTGGTTCGGGCGCTCCGCCCGGCGCCGGTACACGAGCTCGTGCCGATCCCGATACGACGCCGGCCCCTCCAGGGCCAGCGTCACCAACGCGGGATCGAGCGCCCGCACGATCTCCCTCACCGTGGAGTAGCTCGGGACCGGGTCCCCGCGCTGCAACGCGTCCGTGGCCGCGAGCCGGTGCAGCGTCGCGATGCTCGGCCGGGGCTTGGTCAGCGCGAGCCGCTCGACGAACGCGACCGTCGCTGCCGCCGTCCGCCGCCGCCCCGCGTCGACTCGTGCGTGGGGGTCGAGGGCGGCGATGCCGCCGTTGCGGTAGAGGTGGTGCCAGCGTTGCAGGGTCCGCGCGCTGATCCCGGTGGTGCGGGCGAGAGCTGCGAGCGGGATCTGGTCTTCGACATGCAGCCGAAGAATCCGCCACCGCTCGAGCCCGTCCACACCGTCACCTACATCGCGGCGCTCTCGCGCGCAGCGTTCGACTGGTGCCGGTACAACGTCGCCCGGCTCCACCCGACGAGCCGTGCCGCGTCCTCCGCGGTTCGGCCGCGGGCTCGTGCGTCGGTGGCGATCTGGAGCTTGTCGGCGATGACGGCTGGATCCGACAGGGGGCGGCCGAAGCGGGTCCCGTTGTCGCGGGCGACGGCGATGCCGGCGTTGACGCGCTCGACGATGAGCTCGCGCTCGTACTCGGCCAGGCTCGCGAGCATGCCCAGCATCAGCCGGCCCGAGGTGGTCGCCGGATCGATGCCGTCGGAGATCGAGCGGATCTGCACGCCACGCTCGCGCAGGAGCTTGACGGTGCTGAGGACGTCGAGCATGGAGCGGCCCAGGCGGTCGATGCGCCAGACGACGATGGTGTCGCCGTCCTCGGCGTATTCGAGCAGCTTCTTCATCCCCGGCCGCTCGATCGCGGCCCTGCTGCCGGAGGTGACGTCGGCGAACACGTCCCGCTTCTGCACGCCATCCTTCACCAGCGCGTCGAGCTGGAGCTGCGCATCCTGACTCGTCGTGCTCACCCGCGTGTATCCCAGAAGCCTCACCCGAGCAGTCTGCCTCAGAAACACCCGCGACGGAGCCCTCCGAGACACTTCACGGTGAGACGACTTGACGAGACGATAGAAGCCCAGCGAACAGGCTCGCTCGAGTCGGCTTCGATGGGCAGTCCGCAGTGTCTCGGAAAGCTATTGATTTCCGAGACGGCAGTAGACAGAGCTCTCCCTACCCAGAGGAGATGTGCGTTTTTCGGGCTAGCGGCGTCGGCGGGCGCTCTTGGCGCGCGCCTTCTGCAGATCCACCAGGCGCTGGTTGGGCTTATCGCTCTTGCTGAACACCGCGATGGTCTCGACAACACGAGTCCATAGGCGAGTTACGACGAAGAGGAGCCCTCCCGCGATGGGGAGATCCTGCATGAGCCACCCGAGAAGCAGGTCCGGCATTCGTACCTCCACTGGGCTGAGAGCGTGAGCGCTCTCATCTGACATCGCACCGGATGGCGCGATGAGTTGGGGGTCGCAGCAAGGCGTGCTGCGGCGACTGGAGAGGAGAGCGCCACAGGACATGGACCTGCTCGCTCTGTGAGCACTACGCCGCTCGACGTGGGAGCGGCCGAAAAGTTTGATCTCTGGGCGTGCCGAGCGCATGAAAAAAGCCAGCCCGTGGGCTGGCTGGATCAGTCTGACGTTCGCGCACGTCGGGGGCTGAAGCGCCCACACGACGTACCCCGATGCTATGGCGCCAGTTTGTCACGGGTGCACAAGAGTGTTCAAGGCCTGCACTCCCAAAGCAGCAGCAGGTGAAGAGGCGCCAGAAACGACGAAAGCCAGCACAAAGCTGGCCTTGGATGCGGACACACTCGTCCACCGACGTGCTCACTCTACGGCTTTCGCGCCATGGCGGCCAGTGCGAGAGGACCAGGCGCACTGGTGACTGAGAAAGAAGGCGGTGCTGCGTCGGGCCGCTGCAACCGGCGACATCCTTAACCTAAGGGGGGAAGCCGCTCAATCTGGCCCTGCCGCAATGACCCCTACCTTCTAGTTGTGGGGTGACATCGTGGCCGTGTCAACTGCGACGGGCGCCAGGGTTGTGCGCACGGCGCCGTTCGATGAGGACGGTGTCGCGCCAGATGCCCGCGAGCGGCCCGTATGTCATGCGGGCGATGCGTTCCCGGGTGCCGACCTGTCGGAAGCCGGCCGCCGTGTGGAGGGCCAGGGTCGCGGTGTTCTCCGGGAACAGGCTCGCTTGGATCGTCCAGATGTCTGCGGCGTCGGTCGCCTCGGTGAGCGCATCCAGGAGCGCACGGCCGATGCCGCGGCCACGCGCAGCGGCGGCGACGTAGACGGAGTGCTCCACGACGCCCCGGTAGGCCTCTCGGGTGGAAGTCGGGGAGATGGCGACCCAGCCGAGGACCTGGTCGCCGTCGACGGCGGCCAGGCGGCCGACGTCGAGCTTGCCGGCGTCGAACTCGTCCCAGGACGCCGGCGGTGCGGCTTGGAAGGTGGCGTGGCCGGTGTCGATGCCCTCCTGGTGGATGTCCCGGACGGCCTGCCAGTCGGTCGGGACGAGGGGGCGGATCACGCGCAGCAGCTCGACCCGTCGGAGCCTGTGCCGATGTCGGTCGAGCACACCCCGGTCTCGGGGAGGACGAGCTGCACGCGGCGGGCGGCGTCGTGGCGGCCGGTGAGCTCGTCGGCGATGGAGCGGACCTGCTCGTAGCCGGTGGCGAGCAGGAACGTGGGTGCTCGGCCGTAGCTCTTCATGCCAGCGATGAAGAACCCGGGCTCGGGGTGGGCGAGCTCGGCGACCCCGTGGGCGGGGACGCTGCCGCAGGAGTGCAGGTTCGGGTCGATGAGCGGTGCGAGCAGTCGCGGTGCTTCGACGATCTCGTCCAGCGACAGGCGGATCTCGCGCAGCATGTCGAGGTTCGGGCGGAACCCGGTCGCGTTGACGACGACGTCGGCCTCAATCCGGTACGGGTCGCTCCGGCGTCGCCCGATGAGCGCGACGCGGTCCTCGTCGGCGGCGGTGACCTGGTCGATCTCGAACCGGTCGATGAGGGTGATGGCGCCCTGGCGGACGTGGTCGTGGACGACCCCGCCGAGCGCGCCGCGCTCGGGCAGCTCGTCCTCTGCGGATCCGTAGACGCGGACGGGGCTGGTGGAGCGGATGGCCCAGGTGATGGTGGTGCCGGGTTCTTCGCGGGCGAGGGCGGCGAGCTTGATGAGGGTGTTCGCGGCCGAGTGGCCGGCACCGACCACGACCACGTGCCGGCCGGCGAACCGGGCCCGGTCGGCGCCCTGGACGTCGGGCAGGGCGTGGCTGATCTTGTCCGCGACCTCGGCCGGGACTGCGGGTGCGAGCCCGTTGGAGGTGAGGGGGTTCGGGGAGGCGTAGGTGCCGGAGGTGTCGATGACGGCCCGGGCGAGGACCTCCTCGGTGCCTGCCGTGGTGTCGAGGCGGAGGAGGAACGGGGCGGATCCGCGCTTCGTGGAGCGGGTGCGGTCCATGCCCTGCCGGGTCACCGCCTGCACCCGGGTCCCGTATCGGATCCGCGGCGCGAGCTCCGGGGTCGCGGCCAGCGGGGCGAGGTAGGCGTCGATGAGGTCGTGTCCGGTCGGGAGGCGCTTCGCCGCCGGCGCGTCCCAGCCGGCGGCGTCCAGGAGTCGTCCGGCGGCGTCGTCGACGAGGTACTCCCATGGGGAGAACAGGCGGGTATGGCCCCACTGCCGGACGGCGGCGCCGGCGGTGTCGCCTGCTTCGTAGACGATGACGTCGATGCTGCGCTCGAGCAGCTGCGCGGCCGCGGCGAGGCCGACGGGGCCGGCGCCGATGATCGCGACGGGCAGGCCGGTGAGGCGGCGCTCGTCGGTGCGGGGTGGGACGGTCAGGGTCATCGACATCGTGTGCTCCTCAGGGGTGGCGGGTCGGTCAGCGGGTGGCGGGCAGGAGTTCAGCGAGGAGCTGCTGCACGCGGTTCTTGATGTCGTCGCGGATGGGGCGGACCTCGTCGAGGCTCTTGCCCTTGGGGTCGGTGAGGTCCCAGTCCTCGTAGCGCTTGCCGGGGAAGATCGGGCAGACGTCGCCGCAGCCCATGGTGATGACGACGTCGGAGTCCTTGACCTGCTCGGTGGTCATGAGCTGCGGGACGGCCTGGGAGATGTCGATGCCCTCCTCGGCCATGGCCTGGATGGCGACGGGGTTGATCTGATCCCCGGGCTCGGATCCGCCGGAGCGGACCTGGACGGCGCCGCCGGAGAGCTCGCGCATGTACCCGGCGGCCATCTGTGATCGGCCGGCGTTGTGGATGCAGACGAACAGGACGGTCGGGGCAGCGGTGGTGTCGGTCATCGATGACTCCTTGACGGGTGAGGTGAGGGTCAGGCCCGGTCGGTGACCGGGTCGAGGGCAGAGGCGGCCGGGGAACCGGCCGAGGTGTCCGTGGTGCGGGCCGCGAACAGCCGGGGTCGGAGCCACAGCGCGGCGTAGACGAGCGCGAGCAGCGCGGGGACCTCGATCAGCGGGCCGACGATGCCGGCGAGGGCCTGCCCGGAGGTCGCGCCGAAGGTGCCGATCGCGACGGCGATGGCGAGCTCGAAGTTGTTGCCTGCGGCGGTGAAGGCGAGGGTCGTGGTGCGCTCGTAGCCGAGGCGCACGGCCTTCCCGAGCAGGAAGCCCGCGAGGAACGTGACGGCGAAGTAGATGACCAGCGGGATCGCGATGCGGACCACGTCCAGCGGCCGGTCGATGACCTGCTGACCCTGGAGGGCGAACAGCATGACGATCGTGAAGAGCAGTCCGTAGAGGGCGAACGGCCCCACCTTCGGCAGGAACCGGTCCTCGTACCAGGTGCGACCGCGGGCCTTCTCGCCGATGCGGCGGGACAGGTACCCGGCGAGCAGCGGGATCCCCAGGAACACCAGCACGGATGCGGTGATGGCCCAGAACGAGAACTCCGCGCTCGTGGTCGGAAGTCCCAGCCAGGACGGCAGGAGCTGCAGGTAGAACCAGCCGAGCGCGCCGAACGCGAGCACCTGGAAGACGCTGTTGACCGCGACGAGGAATGCCGCCGCCTCCCGGTCACCGCACGCGAGGTCGTTCCAGATCAGCACCATCGCGATGCAGCGCGCGAGTCCCACGATGATGAGGCCCGTCCGGTACTCCGGCAGGTCCGGCAGCAGCAGCCAGGCGAGGCCGAACATGAGGGCCGGGCCGAGGAGCCAGTTCATGGCGAGCGAGGAGATCAGCAGCCGCCGGTCGCCGGCCACCTGGCGGGCGTCGGAGTAGCGGACCTTCGCGAGCACCGGGTACATCATCACCAGCAGCCCGACCGCGATCGGGACGCTCACCGACCCGACGCTGAACGCGTGCAGCGTCTCTCCGACCGCCGGTGCGAAGACCGCCAGCAGGAGGCCGGCGCCCATCGCGGCGAGGATCCACACCGGCAGCAGCCGGTCGGTGGTGCCGAGGCGGGCGGGAGCAGGAGCAGCAGGAGGCATCGAGGGGTGTCGCGTCTTCCGGTCAGCGGGCATCGACGTGCGTCGATGACCCGAGCATGACGCAACCCATCGACGGCTGTCAATGTGTGGGAGGATCGAGCCCATGGCCGTCCTCGACA
This sequence comes from Clavibacter quasicaliforniensis, assembly GCF_051201715.1. Classification (NCBI taxonomy): domain Bacteria; kingdom Bacillati; phylum Actinomycetota; class Actinomycetes; order Micrococcales; family Microbacteriaceae; genus Clavibacter; species Clavibacter quasicaliforniensis. The sequence continues at coordinate 851,256 of NZ_CP139624.1, forward strand.
TGCTCCCCCTCACCGACGTGACCGCGTGCTGCGCGCCGCTCACCCGGGAGGCGATGAGCGCCGAGAACGCCGACAAGCTCGCCCGATCACTGCGCGCCATCGCCGACCCCGCCCGGCTCCGCCTCATCTCGATGGTCGCCGCGCACGACGGCCAGGAGGCCTGCGTCTGCGACCTGACTGAGCCCCTCGGTCTCGGCCAGTCGACCGTGTCGCACCACCTCAAGGTCCTCGTCGATGCCGGCATCCTCAGCCGCGACAAGCGCGGCAGCTGGGCGTACTACCGGCTGGTGCCGGGTGCCCTGGACTCCCTCGCGGGCCTCATCGCCACCGTCTGACCCCCCGCTCGAGCACCCCGGACGCCGCCACAGAGCGGCGCAAATCGGCCGCCACGGAACGCCGTGGACCACACTCCCCCGCTATGAAGTAGCAGCGCCCCGAGCTTGGCTCGTGAGACGTCTCGCAACCCATGACTTGAGACGCACTGCAGGTCAGGCCGGCACCTTCCGAGCCAGAGTCAGGGCGGCCCACAACCTAGAGCGCAGCGACCGCGTGCCGAGCACCTCGGAGGAGCTGGCCGCGCAGCGGCTTGCGTGGACACCGGAGGCCCGTACGCTGCCGAAGGCTTCCAGGCAAATGCGCCCAGCGCGCACCACAACGCCGACCGAGGTCGGCGTCCATTTCATTTGCTCGTGGTGCCTGCCGCCGAGGCGGTGGGTCGGCCAGAGGACGAGCCTCTACTGGGAGGCTGGCTGCTCGCTAGCAGGTGCGCGCCGAGTGGCGTCCGTCTGGTGGCGATGCAGCGATGCACGATCCCACTCGACAACGTGGCCCGGATCCTCAGCAGTACGGCCGCGGGCGCCGTTACCTGGCGGTCTGTGTGCTCGTTCGCCTCGGTCTGCGCGGGGATGCCGGCGAGCAGCGCGCTGTCTCGGGCCCTCACGCGAAGGTGCGCGCAACGGATCATCGCTCTCGCTGACGCCGCCTGCCGTGCAGATGCTCTGCCAGCAAATTTTTCGCCTCGTTGAACGTTCGCGACTGCTGTGTCGTGTCCTCGGTGGGACCACCTCGGTCCCCGCACTACAGGAGGCATCATGCTCAAGCGAATCGCGACCACTGTGACGACTGCGGCGTTCGCCGCCGTCCTTCTCGCCGGATGCTCGACGGCAGCCGGCTCGGCTGGCTCGTCGGAAGCGCCGGTCGACAGCCCCTCCGCTACCGCAACCCCCTCGGCTGAGGCGGCGGCTCTCACGACGGCGTCCTCGCCGCTGGGCGACATCATCACGGACGAGGCCGGTTACACCGTCTACACCTTCATGATGGACACGCAGGACTCGGGCAGCAGCAGCTGCTACGACGAGTGCGCCACGCTGTGGCCGGCGGTATCGGCGACCAGCACGTCCGCCGCGGACGGGATCACCGGAGAGGTCGGCTCGATCACGCGCACCGACGGGACGGCCCAGCTGACCGTCGACGGATGGCCGGTCTACCGGTTCGCGAAGGACACCGCGCCGGGCCAGGTCAATGGACAGGGTGTGAAGGACGCCTGGTACGTCCTCCTCCCTGACGGCACGATGAACAAGGAAGCCGCGGCCATGAGCACCGCCACCCCGGCGCCCTGATGCGACGGCGACCCGTCCCCGCGCGCAGCGAAGCGCCCGGACGGGTCGCCGGTCCTCGACAGGCAAGGACGGAAGGGATGACCGGCAGTGATCGCAGCAAGGGATGAGGGAGCGCACCGTGGCGCTTCGAGGCGGTGAGTGCTGTGCCCCGCCCTGTCGATGAGCTCCTGGCGGCGTTGTACGAGAGTCACGGCCCGGCGTTGCGGCGATTCGTGCAGAACCTCACTCGGAACGCGGCGCTGACGGAGGACGTCGTGCAGGAGACGATGGTGCGGGCCTGGCAGCGCCCGCAGATCCTCGAACGCGACGCCGACGCTGCTCGCGCGTGGCTGTTCACCGTCGCCCGCAACCTCGTCATCGACGACGCCCGCTCCGCTCGGAGCCGACGAGAAGTCCCGGCGGAGGACGAGGACGGCGGCGGCGCCGCCCCCGATCGCACCGACGCGGTCCTGGACAGCATCCTGATCGCGGACGCTCTCGCATCGCTGTCGGTGGAGCATCGCCAGATCGTGGTGGACGCGTACTTCCTCGGGCACACCACCCCCGAGATCGCCCGCCGGCACTCCATCCCCGAGGGGACAGCGAGATCTCGATTGCACTACGGACTGCGCGGACTGCGACTGGCTCTGCAGGAAAGGGGCGTCACCCGATGAACGACCACCACGGAAGCTCCGCGACGGAGGACGAGTACCGCGACTGGGACGCGTCCTACGTCCTCGGCGCTCTCCCCGCGGATCAGCGACTCGAGTACGAGCAGCACCTCAGCGGCTGCGCGGCCTGCCGCGCAGCCGTGGCAGAGCTGGCAGGACTGCCCGGCATCGTCGGTCGCCTCTCCCTCGAGGACGCTCTCGCCATCACCGCATCGGACGACGGCGAGGACACGCCGCCGACCCTGGTGACGCTGCCCGGCATCGCTCACCGTGTCCGGACGCGCCGACGTCAGCGCCGGCTGGTCATGTCCCTCGCCGTCACAGCCGCCGTGACCGCCTCCGTCTTCGGAGGGGTCGTGCTCGGCACGGGCATCGCGGACGCTCCCGTGGCGAGCGAGGCGACCCTGGAACCGATGGACCCGATCGCGGCCGATCCCGCTCTCACCGCAGACATCCAGGTCGAGGGGAAGCCGTGGGGCACCCGGCTGGAGTGGAGCTGCACCTACAGTGGTGACGCGCCCGCCGGCACCGAGTACGAACTTGTCATCACGCGCACGGACGGCAGCACGACCGCCGTCGCCACCTGGACGGCGGCCGGGGAGCGCGCCATCGACCTCGCGGCATCCACGGGCATCGCCCGGTCGGAGATCACCGGGGTCGACATCAGGGTCCGCGGCACGGACTCCCCCCTCGTCCGCACCGACACCTGAGACACCGCCCGCCCTCAGAGGACAGCGACACTGTCCGCGCTGCCGCGCGGACATCGGACAGGAGCAGACCATGAGCACCGAACCCACGCCGCTGCACATCACTCGCGAGGGCCCGAGGAGCTTCATCGGCCGCAACGCGCGAGGAGCCGAGGTCCGCATCGGCGGGTCGGACGCCGACGGCGTGTTCTCGCCCGGCGAGCTGCTGCACCTCGCCCTCGCCGCCTGCGGCATGCTCTCCTCGGACCACATCCTCGCCAGCCGGCTCGGAGCCGACTTCGAAGCGACCACCGACATCACCGCGACCAAGCCCGATGATGAGGACCGCTACGACTCGATCACCGCCGTGATCCGCGCCGACCTGTCGGCGCTCGATCCCGAGCGGATCGCCTCACTGTCCGAACGCACCCACCGGGCCATCGACCGCCAGTGCACCGTCGGCCACACGCTCGAGCACGGCGCGGCGTACACCGTCGACGTCGTGGACGACCAGGCCGTTCCCATCAGCGGTCCGAGGACGGGGACCGTCTGAGATCAGCGCCTCATCGGTCACGACGACCGGTGCCGGCCGAGCCGCGGACGTCGCCTCCCGTGCCGTCAGTCTGCGACGCGCCGACCGGAACCGAGACGATCCGCCAGGCGGAGCGCGTTCACGGAGCGGAGATGCTGGTCGGCGCGGTGACGTCCGTTGGCCGGCGAGGGATGCGGTGCCCCGAGGACGGGGACGACGCGGGGATCATCGTGCAGGGTCAGGTAGCGCATGACCCCGTCGAGCGCCACGGTCCCGTAGGTGACGACGGCTTCGAGCGCGGGCAGCAGATCCAGCAGCTCACCGAGCGCGAGCCGGCCCTGCTCGATGTCCGTGGGGCGGACGCGGCCAGCAGGGATCTCCCACGGGATGAGGTTCCATCGGAGGTAGTGGTCGCGGGAGAGTCCGGACTCGATGCGGGCCGCCCGGAACGCGGCGGCGGTGGGCCCGAGGTTGTCCTCGCTGCAGACGGCAGCGGATCCCGCGGCGATCGTCCGAGGGCCGGGCGACTGCATCAGCACCAGGACGCGACTGGCGGTGCCGCCGGAGCGGGGATCGAAGCCCGGAACGAAGCGTCCGGTCGCGTCCGCGGTACTCCGCCAGGTCTCGGCGAGGGCGTTCAGGGTCCGGACATCCACGATGGTCGTCGATCCCGGTCAGGCCGCTCGCGGTGGTGCGAGCAGGGTGCCGCGGATCACGGAACCGTGGAAGGTGCGGGCGGCGACGACGATCCACGCGGCGACCAGGCCGACGTAGTAGAGCACGGCGAGGCCGGCGACGACCGTGAGACCGGAGTGCAGGGCGAGCCCGTTGAGTCCGGTGACGCAGGTGCCGACGGGGAACGTGAACGACCACCAGGTCAGGCTGAACGGCAGGTGCTCGCGGGCGGTGCGGACGGTGATGGCGAGGGCGATGACGGTCCAGAGCAGCGCGAAGCCGAGCATCGCGAACCCGTACACCAGCGCCACGACCACCAGCGCACGCGCCGTGCCGGCGTCGACGACGGTGGGCGCGTTCGATGCGAGGAGGTTCACCGCCGTGATCGACTGTCCGACCGGACCGAGGACGATCCACAGCGTCGGCACCATCCCCGCTGCTCCGACCTTGTGCTGCGCGAGCCGGTTCCAGATCAGGGTGATCACCACCAGTGACGTGATCAGGCTGAGGCCGAAGAAGCCGTAGCAGGACCACAGGAGCGTCTCCCGCGCCTGTCCGGCGGGCGTGTACGGCAGCAGCAGGGCGCCGGTGGAGGCGGACACCATCGGCGGGACGATGGGCATCAGCCAGCCGCCGAACGCGGAGTCGGGCTTGTTCTCGTGGCGGGTGAACGCCAGGTACGGCACGAGGACTGCTGTGAGCAGTCCTCCGATGGTGCCGATGGTCCACAGGACCCAGTCGATGGTCACGGCGGCGGGCAGGCCGATCCAGTCCTTGCCGAGCAGGAGTGTCCCGGCGCCGACGGTGAGGAACGCCATCGGTGGTGCGCCGTAGAAGTGGGAGATGACCGGGTTGAGGTGGTGCCCGGCTGCGGTGCTCCGGTAGCGGATCCAGTGCAGCACCGTCGCGATCGTGAGGGCGACGAGGAGCACCGCGGCGATCGCCCACACGACCGTCGCCGCGAACCGGAGTCCCGGGAACTGCAGTGGGAGTGACGCAGCTGCGACGGCGACGATGCCCGTGCCCATGATCGACGCGAACCAGTTCGGTGTGAGATTCGACACGATCAGGCCCGGCCGCTCCAGATCGCGGAACAACGCCGTCTGCGGCCGTTGGGGCAGCTGGCTACCGTTCGCGGGTGCAGGGTCGGTGCGGAGCGTTGTCATGGGCCAAGCCTGCGCGAATCCTGCCTCTGGCGGTACCGGGAACCTCTTGGCGGGGCACAATCGTTGATTGTGACACTACGGCGACTCACGGACCGAACGCTCGACCTCGACACACTCGACGTGCTCGCACGCGTCGCCGAGACCGGCTCGCTCTCCGCTGCCGCTGGAGCGCTCGGCGTCACGCAACAGGCAGTGTCTGCTCGGATCCGGGTCGCCGAGCGCATGGTCGGTCACTTGTTGGTGCACCGCTCGACCACGGGGTCGGTGCTGACCGAGACCGGCCGGCTCGTCGTCGGGCTGGCCGGACCGGTCCTCGACGCGTCTCGCCACCTCGAGGCAGGAGTGGCTGTGCTGCGGGCTCCGACGGGTTCGCTCGTCGTCGCGGCGTCACAGACCATCGCGGAGCTGCTGCTGCCGGGCTGGCTGCTCGAATTCCGCCGCCGTGAACCCGACATGCGGGTGCGTCTGATCGCGGGCAACTCCGCCGCGGTGGCGGATCTCGTGCAGTCGGGTGGCGCGGACCTCGGGTTCACGGAGACCCCGGTGGTGGCGGCAGGTGTGTCCGCGCAGGTGATCGCGGACGATGAGCTCGCGGTCGTCGTTGCGCCGGACCATCCCTGGGCTCGGTCGACCGGGATCACTGCGGAGGTCCTGGCGGCGACGGCTCTGCTCCTGCGGGAAGAAGGTTCCGGGACTCGCGCGACCCTCGCCGCATGGCTCAGGGAGGCCGGTTTGAGCATGTCGGTTCCGGCCGCGGTGCTGGAGACCACGAGCATCATCCGGGCGAACGCACAGGCCGGAATCGCACCGGCGGTGATGAGCCTTCGCACGGTCGCCGCCGACATCAACGACGGGTCGCTGGTGCGGGTCCCGCTCGCCGGGCCGCCACTTGCCCGGCCGTTGCGGGCGATCTGGTCGGGAGAGCCCCAGCCAGCTGGTTCTGCTTTCCTGCGCGTCGCCCACGAGGTGGCCGGTCGGGGTCAGCGCAGCCCGTAGGGCAGCTCCGGATTGTTCTCCGCGATCTCGGTGAGCCGGTTGTACTTCGCGACGCGTTCTCCGCGGGCGGGGGCGCCGGACTTGATCTGTCCGGTTCCGCTGCCGACGACGAGGTCCGCGATGAACGTGTCGGTGGTTTCCCCGGACCGGTGCGACACCATGCTCCGCATCCCGAGCGAGCGTGCGACGCCGATCGCGTCGAGGGTCTGGGAGACGGTGCCGATCTGGTTCGGCTTGATGAGCGCTGCATTCGAGAGCCCGTCCTTCCCGCCGTCGCGGATGCGCTGCGGATCGGTGACGTAGAGATCATCGCCGACGATCTGGAGCATGCCGCCGAGCGCGGACGACATCGCCTTCCAGCCGCCGTGGTCATCTTCGGAGAAGCCGTCTTCGATGCTCCGGATCGGATACCGGCTGATGAGGTCGCGGTAGTAGTCGACCATGCCTGCGCGGTCGAGCCGGCGGTCCACGACCCGGTAGCTACCGTCACCGAGCGCGAACTCGTTCGCCGCCGGGTCGAGTGCGATCGCGACGGTGTCGACGCCGGGCTCGTAGCCAGCGGCACTGATCGCGGCGACGAGGAGGTCGAGGGCCTCCTCGGGCGCGGCGATCGATGGCGCGAAGCCACCTTCGTCGCCGAGACCGAGACTGCCGAACCGTTCCCGGACCAGTGCCGCCAGTGCGTGGTAGACGTCTGACCCGATCCGAACCGCGTCGGTCATGGTGTCGGCGTTCACCGGGGCGATCATGAACTCCTGGAAGTCGAGCGCGTTCGCTGCGTGCGCTCCGCCGTTGAGGACGTTGAAGTGCGGGACGGGCAAGCGAGGCGTGCTGCCGGTGACGTCTGCGATCCAACGCCAGAGCGGCAGCTCCGCTGCGGCGGCGAGAGCGCGTGCCATCGCGATCGAGGTCGCGACGACACTGTTCGCGCCGAGCCGGCGGTAATTCGGGGTGCTGTCGAGGGCAGCGAGGGCGGCGTCGACCTGCCCGATTGAGGTCCACGACTGGCCGGTGATCATCGGTGCGACGTCCGCCGTGATGAGGTGCAGTGCCTGGCTCACGTCGCGGCCGCCGTAGCTGCTGCCGCCGTCGCGAAGCTCGACAGCCTCATGCGCGCCAGTGGATGCGCCTGCGGGGGCGTCGCCGGTGACGACGGTGCCGTCCTCGAGCTCGAGATGCACCTGGATCGTTGGGTAGCCGCGGGAGTCGAGGATCCGGGAGCCGTGCAGGCTGCTGATGGTGACGGGGCGGCTGGTGTGGGTCACGTACTCGCCCTGATGGTGGGTGGTGTGGTGGACGTTGCTGATGTAGTCGTTCATGGCGGTTGTCGCCTTTCGGGTTCGTCGTGCGGGTGTGGGCCGCGGGGAGGCGGAGGGACGACCTCCTGGCGATCACTGGGCGCCAGTTGCCTCCCCGCGGCGGTTCAGGGCGCGCACTGGATGGTGCGCGGGTGCGCGGGTGCCGGTCAGGGGTGCGGGGTGAACCGTTCCTGTGCGGCGCGGATGATGGCTTCGGCGTCGACACGGTTCGCCCACCCGTTGGTGGTGACGTGCTTGCCGTGCTCGATCTCCTTGTAGTGGGCGAAGAAGTGCTCGATTTCCACCAGGACCGGCTCGGCGACGTCGGTGATGTCCTGGACGTGGTCGAAGCGGACGTCTCCGGCGGGGACGGTGAGGATCTTGTCATCGCCGCCGTTCTCGTCGACCATGCGGAGCATCCCGACCGGGCGGACGTCGATGACGACGCCGGGGAACGTGGGCCGGGGCAGCAGCACGAGCGCGTCGAGGGGGTCGCCGTCATCGCCGAGAGTGTCGTCGATCGAGCCGTAGTCCTGCGGGAACACCATGCTGGTGAACACCGCCCGGTCCAGGCGGATCCGTCCGGTGGTGTGGTCGACCTCGTACTTGTTGCCGCTGCCGCGGGGGATCTCGATCGTGATGTCGAAGTGCATGAGCTGTTCTTCTCCGAGTCGGATGGTCAAGTGAGGGTGCCGAGGGTGACGCCCCCGGCGGCTGCGGCGACGGAGACGACAAGCATCCCGAGCCCGTTCACGGCAGCCGCGGTGGTGCGGCCGGTGCGTGCGAGGCGGACGGTCTCGAAGCTGGCGGTGCTGAACGTGGTGTAGCCACCCATGAGCCCTGTTCCGACCACTGCGACGGGGGTAGCGCCGAGGTGACCGGCGGCGCCGGTGATCAAGCCCAGCAGGAACGAGCCGGTGATGTTGATCGTCAGCGTCCCGACCGGGAGCCGGAACTGCCGACCCCGGTTGATCGCACCATCCAGGAAGAACCGTGCGGCCGCGCCGACACCGCCAGCGACAGCGACGCTGAGGAAGGCCAGGGCGCTCATGATGTGGCTCCGTTCGGTCGGACCAAGCCCGCGATCGCGAGGCCGCTACCGGTGGCGATCGCGCCGGCGAGGACCGTCAGGAGCCCGTACCCGGTGCCGGCCAACCCTCGGCCGTCGAGGAATAACACCGCGGTGCTGGTCGCGAGGGTGCTGTAGGTGGTGAACCCGCCGAGGACACCAGTCCCCAGAAGCAGGCGCAGTGTCCGGCGGCGACCCTCGTCAGGTCCGCGATGCGCGAGGTGTTCCAGCAGCACACCGAGTAGGAGCGCGCCGGCGATGTTGATCCAGAAGATCGCCCAGGACACTCCGTGCTGAGCGGGGAACGCGGTGCTGAGTCCGTCGCGTGCGGCGGTACCGATGGCGCCGCCGAGTGCGACGACACCGAGGTACCGCCACCGCAGATGCACTGGCCGGGCGATACGTTCCGGGTCGTTGGCGTCGATGTCCGGGTCGGGCGGGAGCTGCCCATCGGGCAGGTCCGTGTCCGTTCGGGAGGTCATGTTCCACCTTCCGCAGCGACCGCTGCCGCTGCTGCTCGTGCTGCCGGGTGCAGGTACTTCCCACCCCGCGGACAGAACCCGCCGTCGCCGTCGAACCGGTAGATCAGGGGTTCGCCCGTGGGGAGGTTCAGGTCCGCGAGCTCACCGTCAGTCAGGCCGTCCATGCAGGCACACAGTGCCCGCAGTGAGTTGCCGTGCGCGACGACGAGCACTGTCTGCCCGTCGCGGAGTGCCGGGGTGATGCGGTCCGACAGGACGGGTTGGACCCGGCGGATGACGTCGGAGAGTGTCTCGGTTCGACGAACTGCCGCCCACGGCAGTCCACGAAGCGCCGTCGTCCGCCGGAGCGCCAGCCACGCGCGGATCGACATGCGTGGCGGCCGACCCGTGCGGGTCCGGCGAACAGCGAAGAACTGCTCCGCCCCCAACGCCGCTTGCGCATTCTGCTTGGACATGCCGGTGAGGGCGCCGTAGTTCCGCTCGTTCAACCGCCACGTCGACTCGATCGGCGCATCACGTCCGAGGACGTCGGTGACGAGCTCCGCCGTATGGAGCGCCCGCTCGAGCGTCGACGTGAGCACGAGGTCCGGTCGGATGCCCGCATGCAGAAGTAGCAACCCAGCCCGATTCGCTTCGGCGGTGCCCTGTTCGGTCAGCGCGACGTCTCGCAAGCCGGTGAAGGTGCCGGCAGCGTTCGCAGTGCTCTGTCCGTGGCGGAGCAGAACAAGCTGGCCGGTCACGGGGTGTCCCATGGCAGTGGGGCATCGAACCCGACCGGATCAACGGGCACTACGAGCACTGAACGGTGCTGCTGATGGGTCAGCCGTGCCGCGACCGACCCCGTGAAGAACTCCGCGATTCGACCCGCTCCCGTCCTGGCCCCGACGACCAGCATCGCCGCGTCGCGGTCTTCGGCCACCTGCGACAGTGCCCGGCTCGGATCCCCGACACCCGGGACGAACGTGACGTCGACGCCGTAGGTCGTTGCGGCAGCACGTACTGCCGCCTCGTCACTGTCCGACAAGCCCTGCGGTGTCGCGTCAGCGGTGTCAGGGTCGATCGGTTCCACCATCACCGACCCGTCCGAGCGCGTACCGGCATCGATGAGCGATGCATCCACGCTGACGCACACCAGCGTCGTACCGAAGCGGCGCGCGATGGACGACGCAACCTCGATGACCCCCGGAGCGAGGCCGGGCAGGACGCCGACGACGACCGGTCCGCTACCGATTGGTGCTGTCATGACACTCCCTACCTCAGGCGCGCAGAAGCGCGACCAGCTGAGATAGGGACTGTTGTCGACAACTGTCGAGGTTGGGTCCGGCAAGCCCCACTACCGGGTCCGAAGACACCACCAGTATGCACCCGAACCCCAAGTCACGCGGGCCGTCTCGCGCACCCGCGACGTCCCGACACCGAAGGAAGCGATTCCGACGACACGGAGCGAAGCTGCCCACACCAAGCGGCGTGACCGAACGGGTGTCCGGGTAGGGGTCCCCTGTTGAAACAGGAAGTACGGGTCGGACGTCTCTCGCGCTTAGGCCTTTGCGCGGTCATGGATCTGATCGTGTTGCCCATGCGGCTCGGATCGCGCCGAGCGCTTGCTCTAGATCGACTCCCGCGACCGTCGCGACGTATCGCTGCGCTGCTTCCTGGACCGTGGCGGCGTGGTGGTGGCCAGCGGCCACGCGCGTGCCTTTCGAGCGGTTGGTGACAAGGAGCCCTTCTGACTCAAGGAGCGCGTATGCCTTGCCGACTGTCCCGGGGGCGACTTGCAGGTCCGCTGCGAGCTGACGGACGGTTGGCAGGCGCTGGTTTGCAGGTAACTTGCCCGCCCGAACGCGGTCCGCGATCTGCACACGAATCTGTTCGTAAGGAGGCAGGGCGCTGCTCGGGTCGATGCGGATCACAGTCGGCCTTCCGTGGTGCGCGTCATCGAGTCGGCCCGGCTGCACGGAGGCTGGCGCGGGGGAGTGCGAGAGCCTGACGGGTCGCGAAGGCGAGACTGACGCCAGAGAGAACGACGCTGACTAGTCCCATGGCCACGAACATGATGCCCAGCGCGGTCCATCCTGGGTGGGAGGTCGGGAGGACCGCGGAGAGCAGGGCCCGTCCCGAAACGGCTGCGGCGCCGCCGAAGGGCAGCGTGAGAGAGAAGACCGCGATCGCCGAGACGATGCGCATGGACTCGCGCCGCCAGGCCGTATCCAGACTCACGAGAGCGGGGTCGGGGAACGCAGGAGTCGCGCTGATGCGAGCCATGGTCGAGATCGTGACGACGATCAGCACGACGCAGGTACCCAGAAGGGGCAGACCGTAGAACCATCCGGCGTACGGGCTGGACGCAGACACGATGTCCGGCGAGGTGAACGCGATCGCCCGTGACAGGCCGAGGTCATCGGGCGAGGACGTGACTCCCGTGACGATCACGAAGGCCACGAGACAGATCAGGGCAATGATCGGTGGCAGGGACAGCGAGCCGCTGAGGTACGACGCCACAGTTCGCGGGGTGAGTGAGGCGCTTCGCGCCGCGGAAGGCGAGACGGCATGACGCACGGCAGGGATGAGGCTGTAAAGCAGTAGCCCGACAGATGCAGACACCGGTGCTGCTAACAGGAGCGGAAGGCCCAGGAGCGGGGCGACGCTCAAGCCCAGCGCCGACATCACGACCAAGACCACGACTGAGGCACCGATCGCGGCGACCGCTCTCTGGCGAGCTCTACGTAATGCCGACATGTGCATGGCGTCAATATTTACGTCTGCAATCACCGCCCGTCGTCTTGCCGACGCAGCAAAAACCGCGATCGCGCACGTGAGAATGAGAGTGACCGCGAGCAGCGGTAAGTCGAGTGCTATCAGGTCCACCATGACCCACCTCCTGTGTCACCTGGACGGTACAAGGGTGAGAATCTGTGTGTCAAGTGCGTAGTACAAGACCTGCCGATACCGTGAGGGTGCGTCCGGGTAGGGATCGCCTATCGGGACTGCTGGAGAGGACAGGGATGCGGGGCGCGGCGCGTCCTCTTGGCTCTGCTGGGGTGGGCCGACGCGGGGTGTTGGTTCTGGGAGGATCGAATCCATGCGTGTGTTGGTTGCTGGTGGGTCTGGTGTCCTCGGCCGAGCGGTCATCCCAAAGTTGATCGGTCTGGGGCATGACGTCATCGCAACTTCGCGATCGGCGGAGAAAGCGCGACTGTTTAAGGAGCTTGGAGCAGCAGGCCTAGTTCTGGATGCCCTTGACCGTGACTCGACGGTCGCGGCCGTCGTGAGCGCTGCGCCCGAGGCGATCCTTCATCTCATGACCGACCTCGGCACGGGAGACTCAGCGAGTAACGCGCGGCTCCGGTCGAAGGGAACCCGGAACTTGGTCGACGCGGCGCATGCGGCTGGCGTGACCCGAATTATCGGGCAGAGCATCTCGTGGGTCTACCCGTCCGCAAGGATCCCGGCGGCCGAGACCGATCCGCTCGACCTCGGCGCGTCCGGGCCTCGTCGTGCGACTGTTCAGGCCGTGCGGGAACTCGAAGCCGCCGTCCGCGAGATCACGCAGAGCGTGGTGCTGCGCTTCGGGCAGCTCTACGGTGCGGGCACCTGGTACTCGCGAGAGGGCCGGCTCGCTGAAGCTGCTCGAGCTGGTGCACTCCCCGCTACGGAGACCGTGACGTCCTTCGTGCACGTCGACGACGCGGCTGCAGCTGTAGTCGAGGCGCTCGGCTGGCCGGCAGGAGTGTGGAACATCGTGGACGACGAGCCCGCTCCCGGCACCGAGTGGGTGCCGGTATTCGCTGACGCTGTCGGTGCGCCAGTACCCGCTGTGCAGCAGTCGGGCGACGCCGGGCGGCCTGTCATGAACGACCGCGCCCGGCGGCAAGGCTTCACACCTCGCTACCCGAGCTGGCGTACAGGCTTCCCTTCCCTGTAGCCGCCATTCGGTGACGGATCCCCTGTCGAGACGCTCAGTCTGCCTCTGTGCCGAGGACCCTTCGACCGTGGCCGAAACGAGTCCCTCCTAGCGTGGGCGCATGACCTCACACGAGTACGCGACGGGCCTGACGTGGGCCGGACGCACGACCGGATACGACAGCTACGGTCGGCGGCACGACATGACGTTGGGCCCGACCTCCCTCGCATTGAGCGCGGACGCAGCGTTCCATGGCGATGGGGCGCTGCCCAATCCGGAGCAGCTGCTGGTCGCGGCGGCGAGCTCGTGTCAGCTGCTGTCGTTTCTCGCGGTCGCCGCCCTCGGGGGCGTGGAGGTGCGGGAGTACCGCGACGACGCCATCGGTGTCATGGACGACACCGCGCGTCCGATGCGGCTGACCGCGATCGTCCTGCGTCCGCGGATCGTGGTGACGGGCGCGACGCCGGCGCGCGTCGTGCGCCTGCTGCGCAAGGCGCACGAGCAGTGCTACGTCGCGAACAGCTTGACCACCTCGATCACGCTCGAGCCGGTGATCGAGGTGGTCTGATGTTCGACGTCGAGGCGCCCGCACCTGGTGGTGCGGCCTCCCTGGCCTTCATCGGGAGTGTTCTGGGAGACGCGGGTGTCGGCCTCGAGGGCGGCGGGATGTGGTCGGGCGTGGCCCACTACCTGGTGGCGGATGCTGAGGCCGCGCGGAGCGCGCTGGGCGCGGCCGGCGTCGACGCGGTCGTCGTGCGCGAGGTGGTCGTCGCGGAGCTCGGCGCCGACGTGCCGGGCGCGCTCGGGCGGATGATGCACCTGCTTGCGGAGGCCGGGGTGCTGCTCCTCGGTCAGTACAGTGACCACGACAACCGCAAGGTCCTCGTCGTCGACGACGTCGCGAAGGCGCGGAGGGCGCTGGAGGACGGATCCCGAGCATGAGCGGCGAGCCCGACATCTCCGTACCCGCGCGGGCGCTCGGCGATCCTGCCCGGGCGCGCATGGTCGCGGCTCTGCTCGGGGACCGGGCCATGCCCGCCGGGGACCTCGCCCGAGAGGCAGGAGTGTCGGCGTCCACCGCAAGCGAGCACCTGCGCACCCTGCTCGACGCGCGCCTCGTCGATGTGGAGCACCGCGGGCGGAACCGTCTCTACCGGCTCGCGGGCAGCGAGGTGTCGCGGGCGGTCGAAGCCCTGCAGGGCATCGCGCCGAGTACGGAAATCCAGTCGCTCCGCGCGCATCGAGTCTCCCGGGAGCTCCGCGCAGGCCGCACCTGCTACGACCACCTCGCAGGCGATCTCGGCTTGCGGGTGACGGACCTGCTCGTCGGGGCGGGAGTCGTGGATATCGTGCGGATCGGTGAGCCGGCTGACCCCCTGGACCCGTTCCCGCAGGGGCCGGTCGTCGCGGCGTTGGGCATCGTCCCGCCATCGGGACGGCGACCCTGGGTCCGCGGCTGCCTCGACTGGACCGGTCGCCGTGCGCATGTCGCCGGTCAGCTCGGCACGCAGGTTCTCCGCTCGATGGAGGCACAGGGCTGGATCCTGCGACCGTCGACCGGAAGGGCAGTCCAGCTCACGTCCACGGGGGCGGACGCACTCGCGCTCCTCGAGGTCGAGGGGATCTGAACCCGTCCGGGGAGGGATCCCCTCCCGGACTGTTTCCGCTCTGCGGCTCCGTGGTCGTTGCTCCTTGGCTGGGGTGGGCATCCCGCTCGATAGGGTGGGCGTTCCATGTCCATTGAGGAGGCCCGATGTCGCTCGCATCCGTTCCGGCCGTGGCCGCTGCCGTGGAGCTCTACTTCGAGGCGCTGCACGAATGCGACCTCGACAAGTTCGACCGCGTCTTCCACCCGGCGGCGAGCCTCTTCGACGCCACGGACGCAGCTCTGACCGTGATGCCCGTGGGCGAGTACCGCGAGGTCATCCGCGTCCGTCAGTCGCCTGCATCCGTGGGGCAGCCGCGGGACGACAGCATGATCTCCCTCGACTTCCTGTCCCCGGACATGGCGGTGTCGAAGGTGCGGCTGCGGATCCACGAGCACACGTTCGTGGATCACCTCACGCTCGCGAAGGTCGACGGCGTCTTCCGGATCGTCGCCAAGACCTGGCACGAGGTCTGACGGTCGACCTCGATGCGCGTGGACCACGGGCGCGTCGCTGAGTGTGACCCTCAGCCCTCCTCGAGCTCGACGTCTTCGCGATGGTGCCCGTAGAACCGCGACTGGCCCCGCATGAGGTCACGCATCGACACGTCCTTGCCGACCCCGTACACGGTGCCGCCGAAGTCCAGGTCCCGTTGGATCGCCCAGATCTCGTCATGGCGTTCCGCCGGCAGGATGTGGGCGGGAGAGCCAACGGCGACCCAGCCGATCGGAACGATCATGCCCGGACCGACGGTGGTGTTCACCTGGACGACGCCATTGATGCGAACCTCGGCCCCGGCCCCGATCAAGCTTCCCGGGAACAGCGATGCGCCAGTGGCGATGAACGCCTCGTCCTCGACGGTGCTTCCGTTGATGTGCGCATGGGGTCCAACCATCACGGCCGTTCCCACCACCGCGGGATGAGCGGCTCTACCGCGCACGACGGCGTTCTCCATGATCACGGTGTCTTCGCCGATGGACACGAAGCCGTCCTCACCGCTTAGCACGGCGCCGTGGAGCACGCGAGCACCCGCGGATACCCGGACGTCGCCGACGAGCACCGCGGACGGTGCCACGTATGCATCCGGGTCAACCGACGGTTCTTCGTCGCGGTGTCGAATCAGCATCCGTCAGGCCCGGGCACGTGCGACATCGCCATCGCCGCTCAGTTCGCGAAGAGCCGAGGTCATGTCCCCTCCGACGTCGCCGGTGTTGACCGTTCCCTGCGGCTCGAACAGCAGCGCCTCGACCTCGTTCACGGCCTTGGGGCAGTGCTCGACGCCCCTGGGGACGACGAAGGTGTCCTGAGGCCCGAGAACGACATCGCGGTCGCGGAGCTGAATCGTCAGCTCACCGCTGAGGACGAGGAAGAGCTCGTCCGTGTCCGGGTGCGTATGCCACACGAACTCGCCGTGGAGCTTGACGACCTTCACGTCGTAATCCTTGACGCTCGTCAGGCGGTGAGGCTGCCATGGAGCCGAGATGGTGGACAACGCCGCCAGTACGTTGTGGACATCGTTACTCATGGGCTCACCGTAACCATCCCACGTTCCGTGGCAACGACAACCCCGGGCTCATGAGGCCGTGAGGGGACGTGGTCACGGTCGCAGAGAGGCGCACGATGGCCTTGGCTGCGTGTCCACTAGGGGGATGCCCTACCGGACCGCTCCGGCTGTCTGCGTCCTCATGAGAAGGTCGAGCATGGCTCCAGAGGATCGCGATCGCTTACGTGCGCAGCAGGTCCGAGTGTTCGCGATCGGGGCTGTCGTCTGGGTGGTGCTCGCAGGCGTGTTCGCGATCATCGACTACACGACCACGCTCAATGGGTGGGCCGGCATGATGACCGGCGTGCTCATGGCGCCGCTGTTCGCGATAGTCGCCGTCGCTCTACGACGCAGGCGGTCGCAGAAGGGTCAGTCGAACACGACCGCTACGCGAGTCGGGTGACCTGTTCCGGGGAGGGATCTCTTCCCGGACCACCGCATGGATGCGCGGCTCGAGGTCAAGACATCGGGCCGGTCACGGCATGCGCACACCACGGTCGGTCAGGTACTCGAGCGTCATCGCGAGGTTGATCGCCCGCGGTTGCATGGAATCCACGCGGAGGCGCGCTTCCTCCCAGTCCTCGAATGAGGCACGGCGCGCGCGGACGGAGGCCCAGCTGGGCTCGGGGAAGCCGGGGATGTCGCGTCGGCGTGCGGCAAGCCGCCGCTCGTGTTCTTGCTCGTCGCTGCAGAGGACCTCCACGAAGGCGAGGGGCACGTCGAGTCGATCGGCGAGCGATCGCCACTGCTGCCGTGCTGGCTGCACGTCGTTGACCGCGTCGACGATGACGTCGTTCCCGACCGCCATCTGCTCTCGGGCGAGGTCCTCCACCACTACGTACGCAGCGAGCCCGGTGGGCTGCTCACGAGACACTCCCGCGCGCCACATCGCGGCCTCCACGGGATCGACGGACAGCAGCGCACATCTGAGGACTCGCGCGAGCTCGCCGGACAGGGCACTCTTCCCGGCGCCGGGTAGACCGGCCATCGCGATGAGCATGCCTTCAGTCTCGTGCACGCCTAGCGGCGCACCGCGCCTCGGTCACCGCCCGCGCCCGAAGGGTGCCCGGGGAGGCATCTCAAACGGAACGTGGCCGCTGTTCTCCGTGGCTCATGATGAGGCATGCCAGTGCTGCGTTCGTCCCGCGTTTCGATGGAAGTCTCTGCCGTCCAAGAGGCTGAGTGGCCTGCCCGGGCTGCGGTCGCCGTGCACACCGTCGGGGCGGGTCGATCGCGAGCGGCCGTGGTGTGGTTCCGAACGGACCGTGGCATCTCGGGTTCCATCCCTGTTGCTGACCAGATGCCTGTGCGCTTCGCCGACGCCGACGCCGACGCCGACGCCGACCAGCCCGAGCGCTTCCTCGGAAGAGCCGTGGCGCTCGGCGAGGCCGCGAAGCCCGGCCGGTGAGCGCTGACCGGTAGGGGGTCCCTCCCCGAACGCTTGTCCGGCGGCGACTAGAAGGGTGGCCCGTTTCGGTGGCGCAGGTCGAGCCCCAACGCGACGAGTAGCGCTCCGACGGCGAAGAGCAGCAGCGCGAGCTGCCATGGTGCCGTGAAGAACGACGGCCAGTGCTGCGAGAGCAGCATGAACGGAGACAGGAGGACGATGAGGGCCCCTCCGATCAGGAAGAGCCCGTAGGGCAATTCGGCATCTGGCTGGTCGCGTCGCATGCCCTGCCAGTAGCGCTGGCTCGCGGAAGCCCTGAATGGAGAGTGGCGCGCGCAAGAGCTACCTCGGTCATCCGGTGGGGGATCCCTTGCCGGACGCTGCGAGCGAGCGTCGTACGGGCCCCTGTGGCACGCGTCCGGGCAGCAATCGGTCGTCGAGACATCGAGAACCAGACGAGATCCGATGGCCGACGCGGACTACGGGAGCTGTGGGGGCGCGATCAGCTCGAGGAATCCACCGAGGGCACCTTCGAGGTAGATGATGCGTGTGCCGGCTCGGGCGCCACCGGTCATCCGGTGAGGTGTCCCGACTGGTCGCCAGCCGTGTCCAGCGCAGAGCTCGAGCACACGATCGAGGTCGGAGACCGTGAGCGCGATGTGCACCACGCCGACCTGCGCGGGCGAGCCGGCGGACTCGGGCAGCCGGGGCGGGTCGTACTGCAGCAGCTCCACCCGGTGGGGGCCGAGCGTCACCGTCGCTGCGCGGATCACGGCGCCACGGACGCCGGTGGTCGCCGCCGTGACCTCCACGTCGAGCGCGAAGGTGCGCTCGAGCACGAACCCGAGACCCGAGCACCACAGCTCCAACGCATCGTCGAGGTCGGCCACGGTGAGACCGGAGTGGGCGATGCCGGAGACGAGCGGTGATGCCATGGCATCAGTATCGAGCTCCGACACGTCGCCGCGTCGCCGCTACTGGAACACGACCACCGGCGACCCGGCGTCGCGCGCCACGACCACGCTGATCGCGTCGGCCGACGCGGCGGGCACGCTGAACACGTAGTCCCCGGTCGTGGAGGCGCCGGGCTCGAGCGAGCCGCGGATCACGGTGTCCGAGTCGGCGGGCGTCGCGGGCGTGCGGTCGGCGCCGTAGAAGACGTTGACGGCCACGGAGTCGACCGCGACCGCCTCGCCCGTGACGTTCACGAGCTCGAGCCGCACGTCGACCGCGTCGCCGCTCAGCTCGCCCACGCGGCCGCCGTCGGTGCTCGTGGGCGTGACGGAGACGATGCGGGCCTGGATCGAGCCGGGGAACGTCGCGGTCTCGTCGAGGCCGACCGTGGTCGCCACCTCCTGGCCGAGCGCCCGGGTGTCGCCGTCGGGGAGCGGGGCCGGGGCCTCGGTGGCGCCCGCGGTGGGGGCGACCTCCGACCAGTCCTTCGTGTCGGCGGCGGCCGCGGGGGCGTCGGATCCGGATCCGTTCACGACGACCGTGCCGACCACGGCGGCGACGGCGAGGACGGAGGCGGCGCCGATCACGACGACGGTGGTGCGGCGGCTGCGGCGACGGTCGCGCCGCGGACGCAGGTCGGACGGGGTGCTCTCGGGTGCGGGCATGGCCTTCTTCGCTCGTCGGGTACGGCGGAAGACGGGCCCGACGACCAGGGCGGGTCGGCGGCGCGGGGCGGGCGGGCGATGGGTGGTCGACCGACGCAGGATTCCGGGTCTTCTGCCCTCGCATCGTACGTCCGGCATCGCGCGCCGACGAGACCCCCGTCCAGGGGAGGCCGCTGGCGGCCGGGCCGCGCGGATCCGCTCAGTCGCGCCGCGCGTACTCCTGGTACGACCAGCCGAACGCGCCCGCGACCATGCCGGCGCCGCGCGCCAGCGTGCGGGTGCCCTTCGCGCGGTGCGCGACGCTGCCCGTGACGGCGCCCACGGCGATCCGCCCGGTGCCGCCGAGCGTCCGCACGAGCCCGCGCGCGGTGGCCCCGGCGCGGATCCGCGTGCGCGCGACCGGGGAGGAGGGCGCGAGCGCGACCGAGGTCAGGCTCCACGAGTTCCCGCTGCTGAAGGCGCGGAGCACGACCCAGCGGCGCGTGGTGCGGGCGCGCGGCACGACGTCGACGACGCCCGCCTCGGCGCACCAGGTGAGGAGCCCGCCGGACGCGACGAGCTGCCGGGTGAAGAGCGTGTCCTCGCCGCCCTGCGTGCCGAGGTCCACGTCGAAGCGCAGGTCCGCCGCCCGCACGGCGTGGAGGTCGAGCAGGAGGTTGTTCGTCGCGGCGACCTCGAGGCGCGTGCCCGTGGCGGGGCGGCGGCGCACGAAGAAGCCGCCCGCGCGCACCCATGCGTCGGGCTCGACCTCGTACTCGCTGCGCACCGGACCCGCGACACCCGCGCTGCCCGTGGACTGCCGGGCGCGGACCAGGGCCGCGAGCCAGCCCGGATCCGGCCGCTCGTCGTCGTCGAGGAAGACGAGGAGGTCGTCGTCGGCCGAGGCGTCGAGCGCGCGGTTGCGGGCGGCGGAGATGCCGGGCGTCGGCTCGTGCACGTAGGCGATCGGGACGGGGGAGTCCGCGGCCGCGTCCTCCACGGCCGCGCCGGCGCCGCCGTCCGGGTCGTTGTCGACCACGACGATCCGCACGGCTCGGGGGAGCGCGGGGTCGGCCGCGGCGGCCTCCCGCAGCTCCGCGGCCTGCGCGGCGACGAGCGGGAGCACGGCGCGGATGTCGTCGGGCCGCCGGTACGTGAGGATCGCGACGACGAGCGAGGAGGCGGGCGCGACCGGGCGGGCGGTCGCGGTCGTCGGCGCGGGGGAGGGCACCGCGCGCCAGCCGCCGGAGAGCCGGTAGCCGTCGCGGATCCCGCGCACTGCCGCCGACACGGGCGCCACCGGGTGCGCGAACTGCCGCCGCCCGCCCTGCAGCAGCACCTCGTACGCGATCACGGGCGTGAGCAGCCGCCACCGGCGGAGCGCCGCCGCGTCGAGGTGCCGGGCCCCGTAGAGGAGCCGGTTCCGGATGTTGTGGTAGTAGTACGTGCCCGACTTCGCCTGGCCCGCGCTCTCGTGGCCGGCGCTCTGCGTGCCGCCCTCCGCGTGCACGGCGACGGCCTCCTCCACGACGCGCAAGCGTCCGCCCGCCGCCACGACCTTGCGCGACAGGTCCACGTCCTCCCAGTACAGGAAGTAGTCGTCGGAGAAGCCGCCGACCCGGGTCCACAGCTCGTCGGTCACGAGCAGGCACGCGCCGGTGAGCCACGGCTCGGTGGCCTGGCCGGGGTGCTGAGCGCGGCGGGCGGCGGAGCGGATCCGGCCGTCGGCGAGGTACAGGTCGGATCCGCGGAACCACGTGCTGCCGTCCGGCCGGAGGATGGTCGGGGCCGCGAGCGTGAGCGGATCCGCCGCCACGACGCCCCGCAGCACGACGAGCTGGTCGGGCGCGATGGTCGCATCGGGGTTGAGCAGCAGGAACTCGCGCGCGCCGAGCGCGCGGGCCGCGTCCACGCCGATGTTCATGCCGGTGCCGAAGCCCGTGTTGCCGTCGGGGTAGACGCCGTGCACGCGCGTCGACGGGTGCGCCGCGAGCTCCCGCACGCGCTCCCGCTCCGCGTCGGTCGTGCGGTTGTCGACGACCACGAGCACCGCGTCGTCGAGGCGCTCGACGAGCGGCAGCACGTTCTCGCGCACGAGGTCGGCGGATCCGTAGTTGACGACCACGACGGCGAGGAGGGCGGGGCGGGGCATGCGGGTCCCATCGGTCGGCCGTGCGGCGGGGAGCGCCAGCGGGGTAGCGCAGGCGGGGCCGCCCTCGGGTGCGGGCGGGTGGTGGCATAGTCTATTTCCTCGACCGATGACCCCGTGGCCGTGCCCGACGTCCCGCCGCCGGTCATCCCGCCAGGAGCGCCATGACCGTCCCCTCCCGTCCGCCCGGCCGCGACCTCGTCGTCCTCCAGTCGTCGCCGGCGCCGCGCCCCACGACGAACCCGTACATCGTGATGCTCGGCCGCGCGCTCGCGGCGACCCCCGGCGTCCGCCCGCTGCACTTCAGCTGGCGCACCGCTCTCCTCGGCCGCTACGACGTGTTCCACGTGCACTGGCCCGAGATCCTCGTCGACGGGCACAGCCCGCTGAAGAAGGCCGTGCGCCAGGCGCTCACGGTCGCGCTCCTCGCGAAGCTGACGCTCGGGCGGATCCCGATCGTCCGCACCGTGCACAACCTCGAGCGGCCGCAGGGCATCGGCCGCCGCGAGTCGCTGCTGCTCGCGCTCATGGAGCGGATGACGACGCTGCGCGTGCGCGTGAACCCCATCACGGAGATCCCCGCGGACCAGCCGCACGCCACGATCCTGCACGGCCACTACCGCGACTGGTTCCGCGACGAGCCGCGGGCCGACGCGGTGCCCGGCCGCCTCGGCTACGTGGGCCTCGTCCGCCGGTACAAGGGCGTCGAGCAGCTCGTCGCGGCCTTCCGGGGCGCGGGCGACGCGGGCGCCGACCTGTCGCTGCGCATCGGCGGCAACCCGTCCACGGACGAGCTCGCCGGCACGATCCGCGCGCTCGCCGCCGGCGACGACCGGATCCGCCTCGACCTCCGCTTCCAGTCCGACGCCGAGCTCGTCGACATCGTCACCTCCTCCGAGCTCGTCGTGCTCCCGTACCGGTTCATGCACAACTCCGGCGGCGCGCTCGCGGCCCTCTCGCTCGACCGCCCGGTGCTCGTCCCCGACAACGCCGTGAACCGCGCGCTCGCCGAGGAGGTCGGCCCGGGCTGGATCCACCTGTTCGACGGCGACCTCACCCCCGAGGAGCTGCTCCGCGCCACCGAGGCCGTCCGCACGGGAGCGCGCGCGGCGTCGCCCGACCTCGCCGCCCGCGACTGGGACCGGGCGGGCACGGCGCACGCGTCCGCGTACCGGCGCGCGCTCCGCATCCGCCGCGGCGTCGAGCGGGGCTGAGCCGGCCCACCCGCGTTCGGGGGCTGGATCCGCGCGGCCACGCGGATAACATCGACGAGGGCCCGCATACCCGGCGGACCCCACCACCCGACACCCGAGCTCGCGGTGATCCGGCCGTCACCCGCGGCCGACCCGATCGCCACCCCTCCTCGACCCGACGACGGAGCCCCATGCATTCCGCCCTGCCCGGCGACCCCGCGTCCGCCGCCGCTCCCGCGCCCGAGACGGCGCCCGCCGCCACGCAGGGCCTCGGCGCCCGCGCGGCCCGCGGCGCGATCGTCACGATCGGCGCGCAGCTCGTGCGGATCCTCATCCAGGTCGCGTCCGTCGTCGTCCTCGCGCGGCTGCTCACGCCCACCGACTACGGCCTGCTCGCGATGGTGCTCGCGATAATCGGCGTCGGCGAGATCTTCCGCGACTTCGGCCTCTCCAACGCGGCCATCCAGGCGCGCGACCTCAGCCGCACCCAGCGCGACAACCTCTGGTGGATCAACGCCGGCATCGGCCTCGTGCTCGCCGCCCTCGTCTTCTGCGCGGCCTGGCCGCTCGCGGCGGTCTTCGGCCACGACGAGCTGATCCCCATCGCGCACGCCCTCAGCCTCACTTTCGTCTTCAACGGACTCGCGACCCAGTACCGCGCGAGCCTCACCCGCAGCCTCCGCTTCCGCGCGCTCGCGACGGCCGACGTCACGGCGCCCGCGGTCGCGCTCCTCGTCGCGATCGGCGGCGCGCTCCTCGGCTGGGGCTACTGGGCGCTCGTCGCGCAGCAGCTCACGCAGACGCTCGTGCTGCTGGCGCTCGCGGTCGGCTTCGCCCGGTGGATCCCGCGCCTCCCGCGCCGCGGGGAGCCGATGGGCCCGCTGCTGCGCTTCGGCTGGAACATGGTCTCAAGTCAGATGGTCGGCTACGTAAGCAACAACATCGACACCTTCCTGGTCGGCCTCCGCTTCGGCGCCGGGTCGCTCGGCATCTACAACCGCGCGTTCCAGCTGCTGATGACGCCGCTCGCGCAGATCCGCAGCCCCCTCACCACGGTCGCCATCCCCGTGCTCTCCCGCCTCGCCGACGAGCAGCGCCGCTTCGCCGACTACGTCGCGCGCGGCCAGCTCGCCCTCGGCTACACGCTCGGCGCGGGCCTCGGCCTCGTCGCGGCCACGGCCGTGCCGATCACCGCGGTCTTCCTCGGGCCGCAGTGGGACAGCGTCGCGCCGATCCTCCGGCTCCTCGCCATCGCGGGCATCTTCGACACCCTCGCCTTCGTCGGCTACTGGGTCTACGTGTCGCGCGGCCTCACGGGCGACCTGTTCCGCTTCTCGCTGCTGAGCGCGGTGATCAAGGTCAGCTGCATCCTCGTCGGATCCTCGTTCGGCATCGTGGGCATCGCCGCCGGGTACGCGGCCGCGCCCGCGATCTGCTGGCCGATCTCGCTGTGGTGGCTGTCGCGCAAGGCCCCGATCCCGACGCGCCGGCTCTACATGGGCGCCCTCCGGATCATCGGCGTCGTGGGTTCGGTGAGCGTCGCGACCGGCGCGCTCCTCGCCATGGTCGACACCGGATCCGACGTGCTGCAGCTCCTCGCGGGCGTCGGCACGACCGCGGTGCTCTACGCGCTCGCGGTCGCGCTCGTCCCGGCCGTGCGCCGCGACGTGCGCGGGGTGCTCGACCTGGCGCGCGTGCTGCCGAAGGCCCGCCGGGGCGCTGGTGCGCCCGCTGCGCCCGCGTCCGCGCCCGTCGTGGATCTCGCGGCCGAGTCGCCCGCGGCGCCCGCCGACGCCCGCGTCCCCTCCTAGCCGCCGAGGGCCGCCGCGGCCCCGCCCCGCCCCGTCGCGGTACCCGCGCCCCGGATGCCCGCAACCTTTCCCCCTCCGCGACGGGTGGGGAGGGCCCGGCGCGGGCGTAGCGTGCACGCAGGGCGCGGATCCGACCGGCGCCCCCTTCGATGACGAGGACCCTTGTGACCCCAGGCGCCGCCACCCTGTCCGTGCTCTACCTCGGCGGGACGGGCACCATCAGCTCCGCCTGCGTCCGGGCCTCCGTCGCCGCCGGGATGGACGTCATGGTCGTCAACCGCGGCGCCGACTCCCGGGGCCGCGGCACGCCCGAGGGGGTGACGAGCCGCGTCGCGGACGTGACGGATCCGGCCGCGCTGCTCGCCGCGATCGGCAACCGCACGTTCGACGCGGTCGTCGACTTCCTGTCCTTCGACGCCGCGGGCGCCGACCGCCGCGTCGAGCTCTTCGCCGGCCGCACCCGCCAGTTCGTCGCCATCAGCTCGGCGTCGATCTACCGCAAGCCCGCGCTCCAGACGCCCATCACCGAGTCGACGCTGCGCGCCAACCCGTTCCTCTCCTATGCGCGCGACAAGATCGCGATGGAGGATGCCTTCCTCCGCCACCACGCGGAGAGCGGCTTCCCCGTCGTGATCGTGCGCCCGTCGCACACCTACGACGAGGCGAGCCCGCCGCTCGCGGGCGACTGGACGGTCGTCGACCGCATCGCGCGCGGCGACGAGGTCGTGGTCCCCGGCGACGGCGCGTCGCTCTGGACGCTCACGCACGCGGACGACTTCGCGGTCGGCCTCGTCGGCATCCTCGGCGACGAGCGCGCGGTCGGCGAGGCGCTGCACATCACGAGCGACGACGTGATGACGTGGGACCGGATCCACCACCTCGTCGCCGACGCGCTCGGCGTCGAGGCGCGGCTGGTGCACGTGCCCGTCGAGCAGTTCCCGGTCGTCGAGCCAGACTGGGGCTGGTCGGAGCTCGTCGTCGGCGACCTGTCGCACAGCGCCGTCTTCGACACCACCCGCATCCGCCGTCTCGTGCCGGCGTTCCAGCCGCGCATACCGTTCCACCTCGCCGTCCGCGGCATCGTCGCGTGGCGGACCGCGCACCCCGAGCTCACGCGGCCGGACGCGGACACCGACCGCAGGATCCAGCGCCTCGTCGACGCGAAGCACGCGGCCGACGCCGCCTACCGCGCAGCCGCGGCGGGCTGATCGGGCGCCGGCCGACCCGCGGCCGGCCGGCGCGCGGCGCTAGCGGGTGGCGGCGACCGCGGGACGAGCGGCGGCCCGCCCGCTCCACCCGGCACGTGCGCGGGCGACCAGCGTCACGACCACGACCGCGGCGGCCGCCACGACAGCGGCCACGGCGGCGGGCGTCGACAGCAGCTCGCCCGTGAGGCGTCCGACGGCGACCCACGCGAGGCCCCACGCGATCGCCGCGGAGGGCGCGAGCCGCCCGCCGTCGCGGAGCGCGAGCACCGCGCCGACGAGGCCGGCGACCGCCAGCAGCACGATGGCCCAGGCGTCGCGCCCGGTGGTGCCCGGCTGGAAGCCCGACGCCGTGAGGATCGAGGCGATGTTCGCGATCGAGGCGACGCTCACCCACCCGAGGTAGAGGCCCATCGTGCCGTCGAGCACGACGCCCTCGACCGCGTTCCGTGGCCGCGTCGCCATGAGCGCGCGGAAGACCCACATCAGCGTCACGAGCAGCGCCACGATCACGACGCCGCTGAGCACGAGGAACCCGGCCTGCGCCGTGAGGATCCACACGGCGTTGAGCACGAGGGTCACGGCCACGGGGTAGCCGACGCGGCGCTGCCGCTCGTCGGCGCGCTGCGCGGGGAGCGCCTGCCAGATCGTGTACGCGACGAGGCCGAGGTAGATCACGCTCCAGATCGAGAACGCGGGACCGGCCGGCGCGACGGGCGTGTAGCTCGCGCTCAGGGCGCCGCTCGACGCGTTCTGGATGCTCTGGTCGCTGAACGCGCCCGACCCGAAGGCGGAGCCGATGACGGCGAACGCCATGCTCGAGATGACGACGATCTGCCGGACGATGTCCTTCACGGTGCCCATGCGGCCTGCTCCTCTACGATGGGATTGTCAGCAGGCGGATAGTAAGCCTGCTGACGATCACTGTAGCAGGAGGTGCGCGCATGGCAGCAGGGATGTCCGCCCAGGACGAGCTGGCGAGCTGGCCGACGGGTCGGCTGCTGTCCACGGCCGCGCGCGCGGTCGAGCACGCCTGGTCGGAGGCGCTCGCGACCCTCGGGGTCACGCACGCGGGCCTCATCGCGCTGCACCTGCTGCGCGACGGGCCGCTCAGCCAGATCCAGCTCGCCCGCTCCGCGCACGTCGAGACGCAGACCATGTCGCGCACGCTGGAGCGGCTGGAGCGGGAGGGGCTCGTGTCGCGCGCGCCGGATCCCGCCGACCGCCGCCGCCACGTCGTCGCGCGCACCGAGGCCGGCGCCGAGGCGTGGGAGCGCGCGCAGGCGCTCGAGCAGGATGTCGTCCCCGAGCTCGCCCGCTCGGAGGAGATGCGCCGCGGCCTCATCGACGTGATCCGTGCGGCCGGCCGCCCGGCGCCCGCCGCCGACGCATCGCCCGCGTCGCCTGCCGACACCGCCGCGCCCGCCTCCACCCCGGGGCACGCACGATGACCCGCCCCGCGGATCCCGTCTCCGCCGCCGCCCCCGACCTCCCCGGCCGCGCCGTCATCCGCCAGGTCTGGAGCGACCTCGCCTTCGTGCACTGGCGCGTGGATCCCGCGCTCGTCGCCCCGCTCCTCCCGCCGGGCACGCGCCCCGACGTGCACGACGGATCCAGCTGGGTCGGCCTCATCCCATTCGTCCTGTCCCGCAGCGCCTTCCCTCCCCTGCCCGCCGTGCCGTGGGCCGGGACCTTCGCCGAGCTCAACGTGCGCCTCTACAGCGTGGGCGACGACGGCCGCCGCGGCGTGGTCTTCCGCTCGCTCGAGGCCGCGAAGCTCCTGCCGACGATCGGCGCGCGCGTGGGCCTCGGCCTGCCCTACATGTGGGCGTCGATGACGCACGAGGAGCACGACGGCGTCGTCACCTACACGTCCCGCCGGCACACGGGCACCCGCCCGTCGTCGCGCATCTCGGTGCGCCCGCTCAGCGAGGAGGTGGAGGGGGATCCCCTCGCCGACTTCCTCACCGCGCGCTGGGGCATGCACGTGGCCCGCGGCGGCGTCACGCGGTACTGGCCGAACACGCACGACGCGTGGACCCTGGAGCGCGCCGAGCTGGTCGGCCTCGACGACGAGCTGGTCGCGGCGGCGGGCCTCCCCGGCATCGTCGACCGCGCGCCCGACTCGGTGCTCTTCTCCCGCGGCGTCCGCACGGAGTTCGCCGGCCCTCTCCGCCCGCGCGCGTAGCCCGCGGCGCGGGCGGCGCGGGCGGCCCGCGCTACCGCTTCGCGCGCGGCGTCCGCGTCGACCGCGTCCGCCCGTGCGACAGCTCGTCGATCGTGAGCGCGGCGCTCACGAGCGCGAGGTGGCTGAGCCCCTGCGGCAGGTTCCCGAGGAACGCGTGGTCGTCGGCGTCGATCATCTCGGAGTACAGCCCCACGTCGTTGCCGAGCTCGACCAGCTCGTCCATGAGCTCGCGCGCCTCGTCCATCCGCCCGACGCACGCGTAGGCGCCCGCCAGCCAGAAGGCGCACGCCGTGAACGTGCCCTCCTCCTCGGGCATGCCGGAGTAGCGGTACAGCAGCGGCCCGCGGCCGAGCTCCGAGCGCAGCGCGTCGAGCGTGGAGGACATGCGCTCGCCGCGGTCGAAGCCGGAGATCGAGTGCAGCAGGATGCTCGCGTCGAGCCGCTGGCTGCCCGGGTGCATCACGTAGGCGCCGCGACCCTCGTCCCAGCACTCCTCCTCGACCCACGTGCGGATCCGGTCGCGCTCGGCCCGCCACCGGTCCGGCACGCCGGGGATCTGGCCGAGCTCGGCGAGCTCGACGGCGCAGTCGAGCGCCTGCCAGCAGCCGAGCTTCGAGGTCGTGTAGTGCTGCTCGTCCTCGAGCTCCCACATGCCGGCGTCGCGCTTCTGCCACATGTCGCAGGTGCGGTCGGCGAAGGTCGCGAGGAGGCGGCCGGTGTCGGCGTCGAGCACGTTGCCGTCGCGGACGTAGGTGCGCACCACGTCGAACAGGTCGCCGAACACGCCCAGCTGCAGCTGGGACTGCGCGTCGTTGCCGTCGACGACGGGCCCGACGCCGCGCCAACCCGGCACCTCCGGGTTCGAGCTGCCCTCGGGCACGCCGCCCTCGAGCGAGTAGAAGACGTGGAGGTCCGGGCCGTTGTCGCGGATGGTGCGGAGCATCCAGGAGACCGCCGCGTGCGTCTCCTCCCGGAGCCCGAACTTCACGAGCGCGTTCACCGTGTACGCGAGGTCGCGCACCCAGGCGAAGCGGTAGTCCCAGTTCTTGCCGCCGCCCATGCGCTCGGGCAGCGAGGTCGTCGCGGCCGCGGCGATGGATCCGGTGGGCGCGTGCACGAGCAGCTTGAGCGCGAGGGCGCTGCGCTGCACGGCCTCGGCCCACTCGCCCTCGTAGCGGAACTCGGCGCTCCAGCCCTCCCAGTTGCGGATGGTGCGGTCGATGCCCTCGTCCACGATCTCGGGGTTCGGGATCCGCACGGGCTCCCGCTCGGTCCCGACCATCGTGAGGACGTGGCGCGATCCCTCCTTCGCGGTGAACGCGCCGGACAGCGACTGCGTCCCGGGCTCGGCGGGCCCGTGGTCGAGGCCGACGACCGCGAGCGTCACGCCGTCCACCCGGATGACGGGCCCGTTGTGCGTCGACTGCACCCACGGCGACGACGTGCCGAGCGCCGTCCCGGGCGCGACGAGCCAGCTCATGGCCACCTCGCCCGTGAGTCCCTCGATCCGCCGCCCGAGCTCCGACCACGGCAGCCGACCGGCGACGCCCGTGACCAGCGCGTCGGTCACGCGCACGCTGCCGGACGCCGTGGTGAACGTGGTGGTGAGCACGTTGGTGCCGGGCACGTAGGCGCGGGTCACCTCGAACGCCTCGTCGGGCCGCAGCGTGATCCGGCCGCCGTGCGGGGCGTCGAGGATCGCGGCGAACGCGGGCGGCGTGTGCAGGTTCGGCAGCGGCAGCCAGTCGATGTCCCCGTCCTCGGCGATGAGCGCGACGGTGCGCCCGTCCCCGATGGCGGCGTAGCTGCGGAGCGCGACGTAGCCGTCGATGCGCTCGGGTGCGGGGCGGGATGCGGACGTGGCCATGAGACTCCTGTCGACGCCGGCAGGAGGGCACCGACCCCTCCAGTATCCCCGGGACGCCTCCGCGCGACCGGGCCGCCGACCGGACGCGGACACGGCGGGCCGGCCAATCCCTTCTTCCCCGGGCTCCGAATACCGCCGATGTGCCCGGAGCCCACCCGAACGGTTCCGGTCGCGGCCCGTCGGACAGCGTCGTCCGCGCGGGTCTCCTCCCCGCCCTGATGCGGGCCAGGCTGGATCCATGACGCTCCTCGAGGCCGTGCGCGGCGACATCACCCGGCAGGACGTGGACGCGATCGTCAACGCCGCGAACTCGTCGCTCCTCGGCGGCGGGGGAGTGGACGGCGCGATCCACCGCGCGGCCGGGCCCGAGCTGCTCGCCGCCTGCCGCCGCATCCGCGCCGACGAGCTGCCCGACGGCCTGCCGGCGGGCGACGCCATCGCGACGCCCGGCTTCCGCCTGCCCGCGCGCCAGGTCATCCACACCGTCGGCCCGGTCTGGTCGGCATCCGACGACCGCACCGCGGTGCTCGCGAGCGCCTACCGCCGGTCGATCGAGGTGGCTGCCACCCTCGGGATCCGCAGCGTCGCCTTCCCCGCGGTCTCGGCCGGCGTCTACGGCTGGCCGGTCGACGACGCGGCGCGCGTGGCGGTGTCCGCTGTGCGGGGTGCGCTCGCCGACGGCGCGGGCGACGGGATCGAGCTGGTGCGCTTCGTCCTGTTCTCCGACGAGGTGCTCGCGGCCTTCGTGGCGGCGATCGCCTCCGACGCCTGACGCCGGACTGGGCCGGGAGAGAAGAGGAACGCCGGCCCTGCCGTCTGTGACGGGGACCGGCGGATGGTGCCTGGACGCGGCGTCGATCCGCGGACCTTTCGATTTTCAGTCGAACGCTCTACCAACTGAGCTACCCAGGCGAGCGGGCGGCTTGCGAGAAGACGCCCACATCGGACAGAAGCCCTCTCGTGAGAGAGGGCTCATATCCGTGGCGACCCTGACGGGACTTGAACCCGCGACCTCCGCCGTGACAGGGCGGCACGCTAACCAGCTGCGCTACAGGGCCTTGCATGTCGATCACATTGCCTGGTGACCCCAACGGGATTCGAACCCGTGTTAACGCCGTGAAAGGGCGCCGTCCTAGGCCACTAAACGATGGGGCCGCTCGCCCTGGCGGACCAGGTCTCGCAGCAACCGACACGTCAGCATAACCGCACTCCGGGCGAGGACTCAAATCGGCCGGGCCCGCACGGGCCCCGACCGCGCGGGCATGCGGATCGGGCGGCGTGTCGGCTCCACGCTCGGAGGCTCCGCGACCGCGTCGTCCGGGCGCTCCACGGCCTCCTGCCAGGTTCGCGACACGGCCGGCGCGCTGCCCCGGCGGCACCCTGCCGCGGGGCTAGCCTTCGGTCGACCCTCCCGGGGAGGGGATCCCTGCGTGGATCCCCGCAACGGCGCGATGTGCGCCGCGCACCCCCGTTGCTACTGTGAGAGCCGGTGATGGCGTGACGGATGTGATCCGCGCTCCCCGCCGGCCCTGCAGGGAGGCACAGCCGGCCAGCCGGGCGACACGATGATTTGGACCACCATGCACCATGACCTCCTCCGGAGCTCGCGCACCGCGGGCGCGCGTCGACCGCGCCCGCGCGGCCGCCGCAGCCTCCAGGCCGTCGTCGCCATCGCCGCCGTGCTCCTGACCGGGTCGATCGCCGCTCCCGCCCACGCCGACACCTTCGCCTCGTGGGACGACGTGCAGAAGGCGCGCGGCGACGAGCAGGCGCAGCAGGCGCTCGTGCAGCGCATCGACGACGAGATCGCGTCGCTCCAGCAGCGCGTGAGCGACGCGCAGGACCTCGTGACGAAGCGCGGCGAGGAGCACGACAAGGCGCAGCAGGACGCCGACGACAAGTACCAGGAGACCGTCGAGCTGCAGCAGAAGGTCGACGCGGCGGACGCGAAGGCCACGAAGTCGCAGGAGCAGGCGGCGGGTCTCGCCAAGCAGCTCATGCGCTCCGGGGGGCAGAACCTCTCCGGCACGCTCCTCCTCAGCGAGGGCGACGGAACCGACGACCTCCTCGACAAGCTCGGCACCATGAGCAAGGTCGCCGAGAAGTCCGACCAGATCTACACGATCGCGCTCCAGGACCGCAACGCCGCGAAGTCGCTCAGCGACCAGGCGCAGGTCGCCCTCACCGAGCTCGACGCGCTGAAGGCCAAGGCCGAGCAGCTCCTCGCCGACGCCGCGCAGGCGCAGGCCGACCTGGAGCAGGCGCTCGAGGACCAGAGCGCGCAGAAGGCCGACGCCGACGCGAAGCTCCAGGTCATGTCGGAGAACCGCGAGGCGACGGAGGACGACTACCAGGCCGGCGTGCGCAGGCGCCAGGCCGACGCCGATGCGTTGGCCGCCAGCCAGGGCAGCGCCGCCGGCGGCATGTCGCCCGCCCCGATCAGTGCATCCGGCTGGACGGCTCCCCTCCCGGGGGCGCACACGAGCGGCTTCTACGGCCCGCGCTTCCACCCCATCCAGCACCGCATGCTCTTCCACGCCGGAGAGGACCTCGTCCTGGGCGCCAACACCTGCGGCGCCACGCAGTATGCCGTGCACGACGGGACGGTGGCGGCGGCGTTCTGGAACGGCGGCTACGGCAACTACCTCCGGATCGACTACGGCGGAGGCATCTCCTCCGCCTACGGCCACATCACCAACGGCGGCACGCTCGTGCACGTCGGCCAGCACGTCGTCGCGGGCCAGCCCGTCGCGATCACCGGCACCACCGGCGGCTCGACGGGCTGCCACGAGCACTTCGAGATCCGCATCAACGGGAATCCCACCGACCCGGTGGCGTTCATGCACGGCCAGGGCGTCTCCATCAGCAGCACGCATTGACATGAGGAACGACATGAACCACCTCCGCCCGACCACGGTCGTCATCTCCACGATCGCCGTGGGGGTGATCGCGGTGTCCAGCGGCGTCGCCGCCCAGACGGCGTTCGCCGCGACCGACTACCCCTCGTGGGCCGACGTCCAGGCGGCGAAGGCGAACCAGGCCGACACCCAGGCGGCCATCGACCGCGTGACCGAGCTGGTGACGGGGCTGCAGGTGTCCGCCGACCAGTCGAACAAGGCCGCGCTGATCGCGGGCGAGAAGTACGCCGAGGCGCAGGCCGCGCGCGACGCCAAGGCCGACGAGCTCGCGCGCCTGCAGAAGAAGGCCGACGAGGCGCAGGCCACGGCCCTCACCAGCCGGATGCGCGCCGGGCTCCTCGCGAGCCACCTCGCGCGGGCGGGCGGCCAGGACATCACGGCGAGCCTCTTCGCCTCAGACGGCGACGACGCGGAGGAGCTGCTGCGCTCGCTCGGCACGATGTCGAAGCTGTCCGAGAGCACGCAGTCCGTGTACCAGCAGGCGCTCGCCGACCGCAACAGCGCCGCGTCGCTGAGCCAGCAGGCGCAGGTGGCCAAGGACGATCTCGCCTCGCTCGCGGACGAGGCCCAGAAGGCGCTCGACGACGCGAACAGCGCCGCCGCGACCGCGCAGGCCGCCGTCACCGAGCAGACGCGCAACAGCGACCAGCTCATCGCGCAGCTGGCGCTCCTCAAGGACTCCACCTCGGAGATCGAGGCGCAGTACATCCAGGGCATCACGCAGCCGCCCATCCCCGCGGCCGTGGCAGCGCCCGCGCCGTCGTCCGGCGGATCCGGCTCGGGCGGCGGATCCTCGTCCGGCGGCGGCGGCTCGTCGTCCGGTGGCGGCTCTTCCTCCGGCGGCGGATCCAGCGCTCCCGCCCCCGTGACCCAGCAGCCGTCGCGTCCCGCGCCCGGCCCGGCGCCCGCGCCCGCCCCGGCTCCCGCTCCTGCCCCCGCGCCCTCGGGCAACGCCGCGCAGGTCGCCCTCGCGTTCGCGAAGGCCCAGCTCGGCGAGGCGTACGTGCTCGGCGGCGCGGGCCCCAACGTGTGGGATTGCTCGGGCCTCGTGATGATGGCGTACCGCGCAGCGGGCATCGACGTCGGCAGCCACTCGGTGAGCAGCCAGTACAACACCATGCAGGCCCGGGGTCGTCTCGTGCCGTTCTCGCAACGTCAGCCCGGCGACATCATCTTCTGGAACGACGGGAGCGGGTTCTACCACGACGCCCTCTCGATGGGCGGGAACACCATCATCGCGGCGCCGAAGCCCGGCGACGTGGTGAAGATCCAGAGCCTCTGGGGTGGCAGCGACATCATGCCGTACGTCGGCCGACCCGGCTGATCCCCGCCCGGCCGATCCCGGCCCGGCTCATCCGGCCCGGACGCGACGACGCCCGCCTCACCGCATCTGCTGCGGGGGCGGGCGTCGTCGTGTCAGCGGCGCGGGCTCAGGGGATGACGGGGATCAGGCGTCCTCGTCCGGCTCGCCGCCGTGGCCGTGGCCGTGGCCCTCGGCCTGGAGCTTCTCGAAGCCGGCCTGCACGATGCGCTCGGCCTCGGCCGCGTCGCCCCACCCCTCCGTCTTGACCCACTTGCCGGGCTCGAGGTCCTTGTAGTGCTCGAAGAAGTGCTCGATCTCGTTGCGCGTCTGCTGCGGCACGTCGTCGATGTCCTGGATGTGCGCCCAGCGCGGGTCCTTGGCGGGCACGCCGATGACCTTGGAGTCGATGCCGGCCTCGTCGCTCATGTTGAACACGCCGACCGGGCGGATGGAGACGCCGACGCCGGGGAAGACCGGGTACTCGAGGAGCACGAGCACGTCGACGGGGTCGCCGTCGAGGCCCAGCGTGTTCTCGAAGTAGCCGTAGTCGGTGGGGTAGACGAACGACGTGAAGAGCACCCGGTCCAGGTACACGCGACCCGTCTCGTGGTCGACCTCGTACTTGTTGCGGGACCCCTTGGGGATTTCGACGACGACGTCGTAGCTGGCCATGCGCGTGCTCCTCGTGGTTCTGACGTGGGCGGATTGCTGCCATAACGTTAGTGGATGCCCTCCGAGCGCCCCCGTCTCACCCCCGCCGTCGCGGACCTCAGGCGGGCGGTCCGCGAGGCGCTCGCCCGGCTCGACCCGTCCTCGTCCCGACCCGTCCTCGTCGCCCTCTCCGGCGGCGCCGACTCGCTCGCCCTCGCCGCGGCCGCCGCCTTCGAGGGTCCCCGCGCGGGCGTCGCCGCGGGTGCCGTCGTCGTCGACCACGGGCTGCAGGACGGATCCGCGGCGGTCGCCGAGCGGGCCGCCGACGCCGCGCGCGCCATCGGCCTCGCGCCGGTCGTCGTGATGCGCGTGCGGGTGGACAGGAGCGCGTCCGGCCCCGAGGCCGCCGCCCGGGCCGCCCGCTACGCCGCGTTCGACGACGCGCTCCGGGAGACCGGATCCCGCGCGCTGCTCCTCGCCCACACCCTCGACGACCAGGCGGAGACCGTCCTGCTCGGGCTCGCCCGCGGCTCCGGCGCCGCGAGCCTGCACGGCATGGCCGCGTCGACCCCCGCGCGCGCGGCCGACGCCGTGTACCTGCGGCCGCTGCTCGGGATCCGCGCGGCCGTCACCCGCGCCGCGTGCGCCGACCAGGGCCTCGACCCCTGGCAGGACCCGCAGAACGCGGATCCCGCCTACGCCCGGGTGCGCGTCCGCCACGAGGTGCTGCCGGTGCTCGAGCGCGAGCTCGGCCCCGGGATCGCGGAGGCCCTCGCCCGCACAGCCGACCAGCTGCGCGAGGACGACGACGCGCTCGAGCACTTCGCCGCCGAGATGATCGAGGAGATCGCCGACCACGCCGAGGCCGGCATCTCCCTCGAGGTGGCCTCGCTCCTGGCTGCGCCGCCCGCGCTGCGGCACCGGCTGATCCGCCTCGCCGCGCGGGAGGAGTTCGCGGCGCACCTCTCGCGGACGCACGTCCTGGAGGTCGCGCGGCTCGTCACCGACTGGCACGGGCAGGGGCCCGTCGACCTGCCGGGCGTTAGGGTCGTACGCAAGGACGGGCTCATCGTCCTCAGCGCCAGGACGACGGAAGAGTGACATGAGATCCACCGACATCGCCGACGACCTGACCGAGGTCCTCCACACCGAGGAGGAGATCCACGGCCGCATCGCCGAGATGTGCCGCGAGATCGAGCGCGACAACCCCGGGGAGGAGCTGCTCCTCGTGGG
Source organism: Clavibacter quasicaliforniensis (assembly GCF_051201715.1). NCBI lineage: Bacteria > Bacillati > Actinomycetota > Actinomycetes > Micrococcales > Microbacteriaceae > Clavibacter > Clavibacter quasicaliforniensis. The sequence goes on from NZ_CP139624.1 coordinate 887,022, forward strand.
CGTGCTGAAGGGCGCGGTCATGGTCATGGCCGACCTCGCGCGCGAGCTCGAGCTGCCGATCCACATGGACTGGATGGCCGTCAGCTCCTACGGCTCCGGCACCAAGTCGAGCGGTGTCGTCCGCATCCTCAAGGACCTCGACGCCGACCTCACCGGCCGGCGCGTGCTCATCGTCGAGGACATCATCGACTCCGGGCTCACGCTCTCCTGGCTGCTCGCCAACCTGCGCTCGCGCGGCGCGGCGAGCGTCGAGGTGTGCGCCCTGCTGCGCAAGCCCGAGGCGGCGAAGATCGCGGTCGACGTGAAGTACGTGGGCTTCGAGATCCCGGACGACTTCGTGGTCGGCTACGGCCTCGACTTCGCCGAGCGCTACCGCAACCTCCGCGACGTGGCGATCCTCGCGCCGCACGTCTACAGCTGAGGCGCTCCGCCCCTCTTACCCGCCTCCATGCCGGCGCACGTTCGGCTGGCGGCGAACACCGCGGCCATGCTCAGACGGCCGCTTGTATCCTCGAGACATCTCGTCGCCGTACGGCGCGGCACGGGCAGAAAGGTGTCGGGCCCGCGCCCCTACGCTCATGAACTTCAAGAAACTCCTCCGCAGCCCGATCCTGATCGTCGTCCTCGCCATCGTCGTGGTGTCCGTGGGCTTCAGCCTCATCACCGGATCCGGCTACAAGACCATCACCACGCAGCACGGCCTCGAGCTGATCCAGGACGGCAAGGTCGCCTCCGCCAAGATCATCGACGGCGAGCAGCGGGTCGACCTCACGCTCGCAAGCGCAGACGGCGACAACGGCACCATGGTGCAGTTCAACTACGTCGCGCAGCGCGGCGGCGAGATCGTCTCCGCCATCACGACCGCGAACCCCGCCGAGGGCTTCGACGACCAGGTGCCGCAGCCGAGCTGGCTGCTGTCGGCGTTCAGCATCCTGCTGCCGCTGCTGCTCATCGGCTTCTTCATCTGGATCATGTTCTCCGGCATGCAGGGCGGCGGGAACCGCGTCATGCAGTTCGGCAAGTCGAAGGCGAAGCTCGCCTCCAAGGACTCGCCCAAGGTCACGTTCGCGGACGTCGCCGGGTCGGACGAGGCCATCGAGGAGCTCGAGGAGATCAAGGACTTCCTCAAGGAGCCCGCCAAGTTCCAGGCCGTCGGCGCCCGCATCCCCAAGGGCGTGCTGCTCTACGGCCCTCCCGGCACCGGCAAGACCCTGCTCGCGCGCGCCGTCGCGGGCGAGGCCGGCGTGCCCTTCTACTCGATCTCCGGATCCGACTTCGTCGAGATGTTCGTGGGCGTCGGCGCGAGCCGCGTGCGCGACCTGTTCGAGCAGGCGAAGCAGAACGCGCCGGCCATCATCTTCGTCGACGAGATCGATGCGGTCGGCCGCCACCGCGGCGCCGGCGTCGGCGGCGGCAACGACGAGCGCGAGCAGACCCTCAACCAGCTCCTGGTGGAGATGGACGGCTTCGACGTCAAGACCAACGTCATCCTCATCGCGGCCACCAACCGGCCCGACGTGCTCGACCCCGCGCTGCTGCGCCCGGGCCGCTTCGACCGCCAGATCGGCGTCGACGCCCCCGACCTGCAGGGCCGCAAGCAGATCCTCGAGGTGCACGGGCGCGGCAAGCCGCTCGCCGCGGGCGTCGACCTCGAGGTCCTCGCGCGGAAGACCCCGGGGTTCACGGGCGCCGACCTCGCGAACGTCCTCAACGAGGCCGCTCTCCTGACGGCGCGCTCGAACGCGCAGCTCATCGACGACCGTGCGCTCGACGAGGCCGTGGACCGCGTCATGGCCGGGCCCCAGCGCCGCAGCCGCATCATGCGCGACCACGAGAAGCTCATCACCGCGTACCACGAGGGCGGCCACGCGCTCGCGGCGGCGGCCATGAACAACACGGATCCCGTGACCAAGGTCACGATCCTGCCGCGCGGCCGCGCCCTCGGCTACACGATGGTGCTCCCGCTCGAGGACAAGTACTCCGTCACCCGCAACGAGCTCCTCGACCAGCTCGCGTATGCCATGGGCGGCCGCGTCGCGGAGGAGATCGTGTTCCACGACCCGACCACTGGCGCGTCGAACGACATCGAGAAGGCCACGTCGACCGCGCGTCGCATGGTCACCGAGTACGGCATGAGCGCCAAGGTCGGATCCGTGAAGCTCGGCTCCAGCTCCGGTGAGCCGTTCCTCGGGCGCGACCTCGGCGGCAGCCGCGACTACTCGGAGGACATGGCCCTCACGGTCGACGCCGAGGTGCGCGCGCTCCTCGACGGCGCGCACGACGAGGCGTGGCAGGTCATCAACGACAACCGCGACGTGCTCGACCGCCTGGCCACCGAGCTCCTCGAGAAGGAGACGCTCGACCACGACCAGCTCGCGGCGATCTTCGCGGACGTCAAGAAGCTGCCGCCGCGCCCACAGTGGCTCTCGAGCGACAAGCGCCCGCTCTCCGACCTGCCGCCCGTGGCCATGCCGCAGAAGGCTCCCATCGACCAGGGCGTCGTCGACGGCGCGGTCGACTCGGAGCCGCCGGCCGGCAAGCCGAAGCGCTCGCCCTTCCCGCGCCCCGCGACGGCCTGATCCGGTGAGCGTCGACCGGGCGCGCATCGAGGCGGCCGTGGCCGAGCTGATCCTGGCCATCGGCGAGGATCCGGGCCGGGAGGGCCTCGCGACCACCCCGGCGCGGGTGGCCGAGGCGTACGCGGAGTTCTTCTCGGGGGTCGGCACGGATCCGCTCCGGCACCTGCGCGAGACGTTCCCGCTGCCGGAGACGGACGCGGCGCCGCAGCCCGTGATCGTGACCGGGGTGGCGTTCCGCTCCATCTGCGAGCACCACCTGCTGCCGTTCACCGGCGTCGCGCACCTGGCCTACGTGCCGGGGGAGCGGATCGTCGGCCTCGGCCGGCTGCCGCGCGTGGTCGACGACCTCGCGTCGCGGCCGCAGATGCAGGAGCGGCTGGGCGAGCAGATCGCCGAGGCGCTGGAGCGCGGCCTCGGGGCGCGCGGCGTGGCCGTGATCCTCGACGCGACGCACGGCTGCGTCACCGCGCGGGGCACCCGGCAGGCCGGCAGCACGACGATCACCATCGCGGCGCGCGGATCCCTCGCCGAGCCCGCGGCACGCGCCGAGGTCCTCGCGCTGCTCCCCACCGCGGCCGGCCGGGCGTGATCGTGGCCGCGCCGCGCACGCTCGTCATGGGGATCCTCAACGCGACCCCCGACTCCTTCAGCGACGGCGGCCGCCACCTCGCCCTCGACGACGCGCTCGCGCACGCGCGGCGGATGGTCGCCGCGGGCGCCGACCTCGTGGACGTGGGCGGGGAGTCCACCCGCCCGGGCGCCCTCCGCGTGGACGCCGACGAGGAGCTCCGGCGTGTGCTGCCCGTCGTGCGGGAGCTCGCCGCGGAGGGGATCGCCGTGAGCGTCGACACCATGCGCGCCGCGACCGCGGAGGCCTGCATCGGCGCGGGGGCGCGTGTCGTCAACGACGTCTCCGGGGGCCTCGCGGATCCGCGGATGGCCGTCGTCGTCGCCGGCGTCGACGTCGACTACGTCGCCATGCACTGGCGGGGCCACAGCGACACGATGGCCGCGCGCGCGGCCTACGCCGACACGGTCTCCGAGGTGCGCGACGAGCTGCACGCGCGGGTCGCCGCTCTCGTCGCCGCGGGGCTGGATCCCGCCCGCATCGTCCTCGATCCGGGCCTCGGCTTCGCCAAGGACGCGGCGCACGACTGGCAGCTGCTCGGATCCCTCGACGCGTTCACCGGCCTCGGCCACCGCGTGCTCGTGGGCGCCTCCCGCAAGCGCTTCCTCGGCCGGCTGCTCCCGGAGGGCGCGGGCGTCGAGGAGCGCGACGTGCCGACCGCGGTCGTCAGCGCCCTGTCCGCGCGCTCCGGGGCGTGGGCCGTGCGCGTGCACGACGTCGCGTCCACCCGCGCCGCGCTCGCGGTCGAGGCCGCGTGGTCGCGCGGCCGTGCCGAGGCGCTCGACGCCGGATCCGCCGGGCCGTCCGCCGTCGCCGGTCTGTCAGAGTAGGAGCATGAGCGCCGTGAGCCAGGACCGTGTCGTCGTCGCCCCGCAGGCGGTGCTCGTCCGCACCGCGGTCGCCGCGCTCGTCGCGTCCGTGATCCTGGGCGTCGGCCTGACCGTCCCGGCCGACGTCGCCGCCGACTCGGGCGCCGCGATCGTCGTGGCGAAGGTCGTGGCCATCGTGCTGGGGCTGATCGGCTCGCTCGGCAGCGCCTACGCGTCCGTCGTGCTGATGTCTCCCGTGCTCACCACCGTGGGCGCCCTGCTCTGGCCGACCGCCGTGGTGCTGCTCGGCACGCCGCTCGGCATCGTGTGCGCCCTCGCCTTCGCGCCGGTCGCCCCCGAGGGCGACGCGTCGAACCCCGTCCTCGCGCTGGTCGCCGCCGTGCTCGCGGTCCTCGGGATCGCCGCCGCGATCGCCTGCGCCGTCGTCCAGCGCCGTGTCGCGCGCCTCGCCGCCAACGCCCGCCGCGTGACCGAGACCGGCCGCCGCACCTCCGCGATCGTCACGGCCGTCCAGCGCCTCGACGGATCCGGCGACGCCGTCCGCGCGCGTCTCACGGTCGCGTTCACCGACGGCGACGGCCGCGACCACCACGTCACGCGCACCGTCACCACGGCCGACCGCCTGCTCCCGGCCGTCGGCGGCAAGCTCCCGCTCTGGTACGACCCGGCCGCCCCGGGCGACCTCCCGTCCATCGTCGTGGGCCGCTCATGGTGACCGGGCTCCCGACCGACCGCATCCTCCTCACCGGCCTCCGCGTGCACGCCCACCACGGCGTCTTCGCCGAGGAGCGCCGCGACGGCCAGCCGTTCGTGATCGACCTCGAGGTCGCTCTCGACCTGGCGCCGGCCGGCGGCAGCGACGAGCTCGGCCGCACGCTGCACTACGGCGAGCTGGCCGACGAGGTCGCCGCGGCGGCCGAGCGCGATCCCGTCGACCTCATCGAGACGCTCGCCGAGCGCGTCGCGGGCGTTGTGCTCGCGCATCCCGTCGCCCGGTGGGTGCGCGTCACCGTGCACAAGCCGGACGCGCCGATCGCGGTGCCGTTCGACGACGTGGCCGTCGTCATCGATCGGGCGTCCACGCGGCCCGCGCCGGGCGAGACCGTGCGCGCGGTCGTGGCCGTGGGATCCAACCTGGGCGACCGGCGCGCGACCATCGAGCGCGCGCTGGCCCTGGTCGACGAGGTGCCCGGCCTCCGCGTCGTGCGCTCCTCGGATCTCGTGGAGTCCGTCGCCGTGACGCCCGAGGGGGAGGACCCGACGAAGCCCGGCTACCTCAACGGCGTCGCGCTGGTCGACTCCGCGCTCGGTCCGCACGCGCTGCTCGACGCGCTGGCCGGGATCGAGCGCGACCTCGGCCGCGTGCGCGCCGAGCGCTGGGGCGACCGCACGATCGACCTCGACGTCATCGCGTACGGCGACGCGCGGATCCACGACGAGCGCCTCACGCTGCCCCACCCGCGCGCCGCCGAGCGCGCCTTCGTGCTCGGGCCCTGGCTGCGGGCGGATCCCGACGCGGAGCTGCCCGGCCTGGGCCGCGTCGACGCGCTGCTCGCCGCGCTCGAGCCCGCACCCGCACCCGCGCCCGCACCCGCGCCCGCACCCGCTGCCGCGGAGGCCCGCGCATGACCCGCACGCGCTCCACCACCCTCATCGCCCTGCTCATCGCGGGCGCGGCCGTCGGCTGGTTCGCCGAGAACGCGCTCGTCATGAGCGGACGCGCGCTCCTGATCCCGCCGCTCACGCTCGGCGCGACCCTCCTGATCGTGGGGATCGTGCTGCTCGCGCTGGCCCGCCCCATCCGACGCTCGACGCTCGGGCGCACCCCGGGACGCGTCGATCCGTTCCGCGCCACGCGCGTCGTGCTGCTCGCGAAGGCGTCGGCGCTCGCGGGCGCGCTGCTCACCGGGATCACCGGCGGGGTGCTGGCCTTCGTGCTGGCCCGGCCGGTGCTGCCCGGCGCGTCCTCCGTCGGGCTCGCGGTGGCCGGTACGGTGGGAGCCGTCGTCCTCCTCGTCGCCGGGCTGGTCGCCGAGCACTGGTGCACGGTCCCGCCCGACGACCGGGACGACTCGCGCCCCGGGGATCCGGCGCGCGAGCCCTCGTAGGACCCCACACCACCCGGAGGAGCACCGTGACCCCGAACGTCGACCCGCACGGCGTCTCGTGGCGCCGCGTCTCCCCTCGCCTCGTCGGCGTCGAGCTGGTGGGCGGGGTGATCACCGCCCTCGTGCTCGGCGGGATCGCGGCGTTCCTCTTCGCGGTCGACGCGCCCGGCTGGCTGCCGATCGTGCTGGGCGCCGCCGCGCTCGTGGAGCTCGTGGTCACGCTCGTGATCGTCCCGCGCCGCGTCCGCGCCATGGGGTACCAGCTGCGCGAGGACGACCTCGTCTTCCGCCGCGGCATCATGTGGACGCGCGTCGTCGCCGTGCCGTACGGCCGGATGCAGCTCGTCGACATCACGCGCGGGCCCGTCGGACGCGTGCTCGGCCTCGCCGACCTCAAGCTCGTGACCGCGGCGGCCGCGGCGAGCATCCAGATCCCCGGGCTCACGAACGCCGACGCCGAGGAGCTCCGCGACCGCCTGGTCGCCCTCGCCGAGACGCGCCGGGCCGGGCTGTGAGCGACCCGACACCCGAGGATCCGGCGGCCGGCCCGCGCGACTCCGCGACCGACGGCGCGTCGCCCGCGACGGCAGCCGGGCCCGTCCCCGCCGCCGAGGCCCGCATCGCGGAGGAGCTCACCGACGGCGACTGGCACCGCCTCCACCCGGCCACCCCCGTGCTCCGCGGCGGGGTCCTCTTCATCGTCGCGATCGGCTTCCTCGTCTCGTCCCTGCGCGAGCAGCTCGTGGAGCAGTTCGTGCCCGGCCAGCGGCGGGACGGCGAGCAGGACCTCATCCCGATGCTCGTGGAGAGCGGCAGCCTCATCTGGGTGATCCTCGCCCTCCTCGCGTTCACCCTCCTCGCGGTCGGCATCTCCTACCTCTCGTGGCGCATGCACACGTTCCGCGTCACGGAGGAGACCGTCGAGGTGCGCAGCGGCATCCTCTCCCGCACGAACCGGCGGGCGCGGCTCGACCGGATCCAGGGCGTCAACATCGTGCGCCCGCTCATCGCGCGGCTCATCGGCGCGGCCAAGCTCGAGATCCAGGTCGCCGGCAACGACGCCAACCTGCCGCTGCAGTACCTCCGATCGCGCGACGCCGACGCGTTCCGCCTGCGCGTGCTGCGGCTCGCCTCCGGCGCCCGGGCGGAGGCGGCGGGTGCCGCCCCGGCGTCCGCTCCCGCAGGCGCCCCGCGCGGCTTCGTCGGCTCGCGGGTCGACGACTTCCTCGCGCCCGAGCTCGACCCGGACGCGGCCCCGCCGCAGTCGGTCGTCCGCATCCCCATCCCGCGCCTCGTCGGCGCCGTGCTGCTGTCGGCGCCCACGGTCGTGCTGGTGCTGTTCGTCGCGGTCGGGATCCCGCTCATCGTCCGGTTCGAGGCCTGGTACCTGCTCGTGCCGCTGCTGCCGACGCTCCTCGGATCCGCCGGCTTCTTCGTGCGCCGGATCACGCGCTCGCTCCGCTACAGCGTCGCCGGCACGCCGGACGGCGTCCGCGTCGGGTTCGGCCTGCTGTCCACGAGCAACGACACCATCCCGCCCGGCCGGATCCACGCGGTCGAGGTCGTGCAGCCGCTGCTCTGGCGCGCGGCCGGCTGGTGGGAGATCCGCATCACGCGCGCCTCGCACTCCTCGTCGCCGGGCGCCGCCGGACAGCAGAACACGTCGATCCTCCCCGTGGGCGACCGCAGGGACGTCGACCGCGTCCTCGGCCTCGTCCTGCCCGACCTCGTCGGCGACCAGGCGCTCGCCCTCGTCGCCGTGGGCATGACCGGCCGCGGTGGCGTCGACGACGGCTTCACCACGTCGCCGCGCCGGGCCTGGATCCTCAAGCCCTTCTCCTGGCGCCGCACCGGCTTCGCGGTCGACGCGTCGGCGTTCCTCGTCCGCCGCGGCGTGATCTGGCGCCGCCTCGTGATCGTGCCGCACGCCCGGACGCAGGGGGTCGACCTCAGGCAGGGCCCGATCGACCGCCGGCTCGACCTCGTCTCGGTGCGCGCCGCCACCGTCGCCGGACCCGTGGACACGCGGCTCGGCGCCATCGACCGCGCCACGGGCATGGAGCTGTCGACCCGGCTGGTCGCGGCGGCCGTCGCATCCGCCCGGTCGGACACGTCCGCGCACTGGGGCGCCGAGGCCGCGAGCTGGCCGGCGCCGGGATCCGCGCCCGCGCCCGCCGCCGCACCGGCGGTCGCCGGACCCGCCGACCCCGACCCCGCCGCACCCGCAGCACCCGCGCTGCCCGAACCCGACCCCACCCCCGACGCCGCCTGGCCGCCGCCGGCCGCCGATGCCCCCCGCCACCGCTCCGCCCCCGAGGACCCCGCATGACCGTCCCGTCCCAGCGCTCCGGCCGCCTCGGCGTCGGCATCGTCGGCGCGGGTCGCGTCGGCCCGGTCATCGGCGCCGCCCTCGCGGGCGCCGGCCACGCGATCACCGGCATCTCCGCGGTCTCGGCCGCCAGCCGCGAGCGCGCGGAGGCGATGCTGCCCGGTGTCCCGGTCCTCGAGATCCCCGACCTGATCGAGCGGAGCGAGCTCGTGATCCTCGCCGTCCCCGACGCCGAGCTCCCCGGCCTCGTCGCGGGTCTCGCCGCCACGGGCGCGTGGCAGGCCGGCCAGCTCGTCGTGCACACGTCGGCGGCGCACGGCATCCAGGTGCTCGCGCCCGCCTTCGCGTCCGGCATCATCCCGCTCGCCATCCACCCGGCGATGTCGTTCACCGGCACGAGCATGGACCTGAGCCGCATGGTCGACAGCTGGTTCGCCGTCACCGCGCCCGCGCCCGTCCTCCCCATCGCGCAGGTGCTCGTCGTGGAGATGGGCGGCGAGCCCGTCGTCGTGGAGGAGCGCGACCGCCCGGCGTACGCCGAGGCCATCGCCACCGCGACCACGTTCTCCACCGCGATCGTCGACCAGGCCGCCGGCCTCCTCGCGGGCATCGGCGTGGAGGAGCCCGGCCGTGTGCTCGGGCCGCTGATCCGCTCGGCCGTCGACGACGCGCTCCGCCGCTCCTCCCCGGCGGGCGGCGCGCGCCTCACATCCGGTGACGTGCCGCTGCCGACGGACGAGGGCCCCGACGCGCACTAACCTTGTGCGTCCGCGTCCCGCAGCACCGAGGAGCCCGAAGCCATGACGATCCCCGCGCCCACCGTCGTCACCGGCATCGCCGAGCTGCGCGCCCGCGTCCGCGACCACCGGGCCGCGCGCACCGCGGCGGGGGAGGCGCCCGTCGTCGTGCTCGTCCCCACCATGGGCGCGCTGCACGAGGGCCACCTGGCGCACGCCCGCCGCGCCCGCGAGCTCGGATCTCTCGTGGTCGTGTCGATCTTCGTCAACCCGCTGCAGTTCGGCGCGGGCGAGGACCTCGACGCCTACCCGCGCACGCTCGACGCCGACGTGGCCGCGCTCACGGAGACCGGCGTCGACCTGGTCTTCGCGCCGTCCGCGGCCGAGATGTACCCGGACGGGCCGGCGCGCGTGCGCGTCACCGGCGGATCCGTCGCCCTCACGCTCGAGGGCCGCTCCCGCCCCGGCCACTTCGACGGCATGCTCACCGTCGTGGCGAAGCTCCTCCACATCGTGATGCCCGACGTCGCCACCTTCGGCCGCAAGGACGCGCAGCAGCTGCACCTCGTCCGCCGCATGGTGCGCGACCTCGACCTGCCCGTCCGCATCGAGGACCTCGAGACGGTGCGCGAGCCCGACGGCCTCGCCCTCTCCAGCCGCAACCGCTACCTCGACGACCGCGAGCGCCGCGCCGCCCGCGTCATCCCCGCCGCGCTCGAGGCCGCGCAGAGCGCCGGGGACCGCGGGATCGACGCCGTCATCGCCGCCGCCCAGTCCGTGGTGATGGGGGAGCCCGCGGTGGCCCTCGACCACTTCCAGGTCGTGGATCCGACCACCTTCGAGTCCGTGGACGACGGCTTCACGGGCGTCGCGCTCGCCGTCATCGCGGCTCGCGTCGGCAGCACGCGCCTCATCGACAACGAGACCGTCGTCATCGCCTGACCCCGCGGGCGTCCGATCCGCGGGCGTGCCCGGGCCCCGCCCGCACCTGCGAGAATCGACGGGAGGCCGCTCGGCCGCCGAGAACCCACGACCCGCGAGGATCCGCCCGCTCATGACCGACAGCCCCGGAACGTCCGCGACGCCCGAGACCGCCCCCGCTCCCGCCGTGGAGGGATCCGCGGAGGACGTCGCCGAGCAGAAGGCCGTGCGCCTCGCCAAGCGCGCCCGCCTCAACGCCCAGGGCGGCCCCGGCGAGGGCGCGTATCCCGTGCAGGTGCCCGTCACGACGACGATCCCCGCGGTCCGCGCGGAGTTCGGCCACCTCGAGCCCGGCGAGGAGACCGACCACGTGGTCGGCATCGCCGGCCGCGTCGTCCACTTCCGCAACACCGGCAAGCTCTGCTTCGCCACGCTCCAGGCGGGCGACGGCACGCGCATCCAGGCCATGATCTCGCTGGCCGAGGTCGGCGAGGAGGCGCTGGCCGCGTGGAAGGAGCTCGTCGACCTCGGCGACCACGTCTTCGTCGCCGGCCGCGTCATCGCGAGCCGCAAGGGCGAGCTGTCGATCATGGCCACCGAGTGGCGCATCGCCTCGAAGGCCCTGCTGCCCCTGCCGAACCTCCACTCCGAGCTCTCCGACGAGACCCGCGTCCGCAGCCGCTACCTCGACCTCATCGTGCGCGACCAGGCCAGGAAGAACGTCCTCGACCGCGCGAAGGTCAACGCCTCCATGCGCGAGACGTTCCGGAAGCGCGGCTACGTCGAGGTCGAGACGCCCATGCTGCAGGTGATGCACGGCGGCGCCTCCGCCCGCCCCTTCGTCACGCACTCCAACGCCTTCGACACCGAGATGTACCTCCGCATCGCGCCCGAGCTGTACCTCAAGCGCGCGGTCGTCGGCGGCATCGACCGCGTCTTCGAGATCAACCGCAACTTCCGCAACGAGGGCGCCGACTCCACGCACAGCCCCGAGTTCGCGATGCTCGAGGCCTACGAGGCGTACGGCGACTACACGTCCATCGCCGAGCTCACGCAGACGCTCGTGCAGGACGCGGCGATGGCCGTCGCCGGCAGCCACGTGGTCACGTGGGCCGACGGCACCGAGTACGACCTCGGCGGCGAGTGGGACCGCATCTCCATGTACGGCTCGCTGAGCGAGGCCGCCGGCGTCGAGGTCACGCCCGCCACCACCGTGGACGAGCTCCAGGCGATCGCCGACCGCGAGGGCGTCGTCGTGCCGCTGAGCACGCACGGCAAGCTCGTCGAGGAGCTCTGGGAGCACTTCGTCAAGGGCGGCCTCGAGCGCCCCACCTTCGTCCTCGACTTCCCCGTCGAGACCTCCCCGCTCACGCGCGCGCACCGCTCCATCGAGGGCGTCGTCGAGAAGTGGGACCTCTACATCCGCGGCTTCGAGCTGGCCACCGGCTACTCCGAGCTCGTGGATCCCGTCGTGCAGCGCGAGCGCTTCGTCGACCAGGCGCGCCAGTCGGCGCGCGGCGACGACGAGGCCATGCCGCTCGACGAGGAGTTCCTCCGTGCCCTCGAGCACGGCATGCCGCCCTCGGGCGGCATGGGCATGGGGGTCGACCGGCTCCTCATGGCCATCACCGGTCTCGGCATCCGCGAGACCATCCTGTTCCCCCTAGTGAAGTAGGCGACCATGCCATTAGGCCCCGACGGCTCGAACCCGAAGAAGCCCACCACCGCGCGCTACGCCCTCTGGATCATCGTGGGCGGCATCGCCGTCGTCATGATCGGCCAGGGCGTCTACGGCATCCTCACCTAGAGCGCGGCGTATCCTTGCCGCATGGATGATTTCTGGGCGAGCGCGATCTGGTCGATCCTCCCCACCCTCGGCGTGGGCCTGATCTTCTGGTTCATCATGCGAGCGGTCATCCAGGCGGACAAGCAGGAGCGCAAGGCCTACGCCGCCATCGAGGCGAAGGAGCGCGCCCGCATGGGCGTCCCCGCGCCCGACGCGGACCGCTAGCGCCCGCCTCTCCCGACCGGGATCCTCCGCCCTACGCATCGCGTCACGCCCACGGCGAACAGGGGCATGCACTCCTCGAACCCGTAGTTACTCTCTACATATCGGCGCCGGCCCCCTGCCCCGGTGCCCAGGGAGATACAGATGTTCGAGAGATTCACCGACCGCGCTCGTCGCGTCGTCGTCCTGGCCCAAGAAGAGGCCAAGATGCTCAACCACAACTACATCGGGACCGAGCACATCCTGCTCGGCCTCATCCACGAGGGCGAAGGCGTGGCCGCCAAGGCCCTGGAGTCGCTCGGCATCTCCCTCGATGCCGTCCGCGAACAGGTCCAGGACATCATCGGCCAGGGCCAGCAGCAGCCCACGGGGCACATCCCGTTCACGCCGCGCGCGAAGAAGGTCCTGGAGCTGTCGCTCCGCGAGGCCCTCCAGCTCGGCCACAACTACATCGGCACCGAGCACATCCTCCTCGGCCTGATCCGCGAGGGCGAGGGCGTCGCCGCGCAGGTGCTCGTCAAGCTCGGCGCCGACCTCAACCGCGTGCGCCAGCAGGTCATCCAGCTCCTGTCCGGCTACCAGGGCAAGGAGGCGGTCGCCGTCGGCGGCGAGGCGCAGCAGAGCCAGCAGGCGGGCTCCACGGTCCTCGACCAGTTCGGGCGCAACCTCACGCAGGCCGCGCGCGACGGCAAGCTCGACCCCGTCATCGGGCGCGAGAAGGAGATCGAGCGCGTGATGCAGATCCTGTCGCGCCGCTCCAAGAACAACCCCGTCCTCATCGGCGAGCCCGGCGTCGGCAAGACCGCCGTCGTCGAGGGCCTGGCGCAGGCCATCGTCAAGGGCGACGTCCCGGAGACGCTGAAGGACAAGCAGCTCTACACGCTCGACCTCGGCTCGCTCATCGCCGGATCCCGCTACCGCGGCGACTTCGAGGAGCGCCTCAAGAAGGTCACCAAGGAGATCCGCACGCGCGGCGACATCATCACCTTCATCGACGAGATCCACACGCTCGTCGGCGCGGGTGCCGCCGAGGGCGCGATCGACGCGGCGAGCATCCTCAAGCCGCTCCTCGCGCGCGGCGAGCTGCAGACCATCGGCGCCACTACGCTCGACGAGTACCGCAAGCACTTCGAGAAGGACGCGGCCCTCGAGCGCCGCTTCCAGCCCATCCAGGTGCAGGAGCCCTCGCTGCCCCACACCATCAACATCCTCAAGGGCCTGCGCGACCGCTACGAGGCGTTCCACAAGGTGTCCATCACCGACGGCGCCATCGTGTCCGCGGCGAACCTGGCCGACCGCTACATCGCCGACCGGTTCCTCCCGGACAAGGCCATCGACCTGATCGACGAGGCCGGCGCCCGCCTGCGCCTCTCGATCCTGTCGGCGCCGCCGGAGCTGCGCGAGTTCGACGAGCGCATCTCCACGGTCCGCGTGGCCAAGGAGACCGCCATCGAGGACCAGGACTTCGAGAAGGCCGCGAGCCTGCGCGACGAGGAGAAGAACCTCCTCGGCGAGCGCCTCCGGCTCGAGAAGCAGTGGCGCTCGGGCGACGTCCGCACCACCGCAGAGGTCGACGAGGGCCTGATCGCCGAGGTGCTGGCGCAGGCCACGGGCATCCCGGTGTTCAAGCTCACGGAGGAGGAGTCCTCGCGCCTCGTCTTCATGGAGAAGGCCCTGCACCAGCGGGTCATCGGCCAGGAGGAGGCCATCTCGGCCCTGTCCAAGACCATCCGCCGCACGCGCGCCGGGCTCAAGGACCCGCGTCGTCCCTCGGGATCGTTCATCTTCGCCGGCCCCACGGGTGTCGGCAAGACGGAGCTCGCGAAGGCCCTGGCGGAGTTCCTCTTCGACGACGAGGACGCGCTCATCTCGCTCGACATGAGCGAGTACGGCGAGAAGCACACCGTGAGCCGCCTCTTCGGCGCCCCTCCCGGATTCGTCGGCTTCGAGGAGGGTGGCCAGCTCACCGAGAAGGTGCGCCGCAAGCCGTTCTCCGTGGTGCTCTTCGACGAGATCGAGAAGGCCCACCCGGACATCTTCAACTCGCTGCTCCAGATCCTGGAGGAGGGACGCTTGACGGATGGCCAGGGCCGCGTGGTCGACTTCAAGAACACGGTCATCATCATGACCACCAACCTCGGCACCAAGGACATCACGGGTGCCCCGGTCGGGTTCCAGGTCGAGAACAACGCCGCGAACTCCTACGAGCGCATGAAGGGCAAGGTCAGCGAGGAGCTGAAGAAGAACTTCAAGCCCGAGTTCCTCAACCGCGTGGACGACACCATCGTCTTCCCGCAGCTGTCGAAGCCCGAGCTGCTCCAGATCGTCGACCTGTTCGTGAAGCGCCTGTCGGATCGCATGATGGACCGCGACCTCACGATCACGCTCGAGACCGCCGCGAAGGAGCGCCTCATCGAGGTCGGCTTCGACCCGTCGCTCGGCGCCCGGCCCCTGCGCCGCGCGGTGCAGCACGAGATCGAGGACCGCCTCTCCGAGCGGATCCTGCAGGGCGAGCTCAACGCGGGTGACCACGTGCACGTCGACTACGTGGACGGCCAGTTCACGTTCGTCACGACGCAGCGCGAGGGCATCTCGGTCGCGGCCGGCATCGGCACCGGGACCGGCACGCCCGACCTCGCCATCACGAGCGAGTAGCGCGTACGAGCGGGTAGCGCGCAGCCAGCACCACCACGACGGCCCGTCGTCCCCGAGAGGGGGCGGCGGGCCGTCGCCGTGCCAGCGGGCTGCGGGTGTCCTCCATGCGGCTGTCGCCTCCCCCGGCTGCGGGCCAGGATGGGACGCGGGCGGAACCGCCCACGAAGGAGATGCTCGCTGATGAGAATTGCCGTCACCGGAGGCTCGGGGAAGCTCGGCCGCCACGTCGTGGCCGACCTGCGCGCCCACGGACACGAAGTCACCAACGTCGACCAGGTGGGGGAGCGCGGATCCGGCTACGTCCGCGTCGACACCACCGACTACGGGCAGGTGATCGACGCCCTCTTCGGCGTCCAGGACCTGCACGACGGGTTCGACGCCGTCGTGCACCTCGCCGCGATCCCGGCCCCCGCGATCCTGAGCGACGTGGCCACGTTCCACAACAACATGCTCACGAGCTTCAACGTCTTCCAGGCCGCGCAGCGGGCGGGCATCAAGAAGATCGTCTACGCGTCCAGCGAGACCGTGCTCGGCCTCCCGTTCGACGTGCCGCCGCCGTACATCCCGGTCGACGAGGAGTACCCGGCCCAGCCGAACAGCACCTACTCGCTCGTCAAGCACCTCGAGGAGCAGATGGCGATCGAGCTGTGCCGGTGGGATCCCGAGCTCCAGGTCACCGCGCTCCGCTTCTCCAACGTCATGGACGTCGACGACTACGAGGCGTTCCCGGGCTTCGACGACGACGCGCTCGCGCGCAAGTGGAACCTGTGGGGCTACATCGACGGCCGCGACGGCGCGCAGGCGGTCCGCAAGGCGCTCGAGCACGACGGGACCGGATTCGACCGCTTCATCGTCGCGAACGCCGACACCGTGATGAGCCGCTCCAGCGCAGGGCTCGCGGCCGAGGTCTTCCCCGGCGTCGAGGTCACCAAGGAGCTGGGCGAGCACGAGACGCTGCTGTCCATCGAGAAGGCCCGCCGGATCCTCGGCTACGAGCCCGAGCACACCTGGCGCGACCACGCCCCGGCCACCACCGGCGACGACCCGGTCGCGGGGCACCCGTCGTGAGGTACGTGAAGCTGGGCAGCACGGGCACCGAGGTCTCGGCCATCGCGCTCGGCTGCATGAGCTACGGCGAGCCGACGCGCGGCAACCACGCGTGGACGCTCTCGGAGGATGACTCGATCCCGCTCATCCGCCGCGCGGTCGAGCTCGGGATCACGTTCTTCGACACGGCGAACGTGTACTCCGACGGCTCGAGCGAGGAGATCACGGGCCGCGCGCTGGAGGCCATGACGAAGCGCGAGGAGATCGTGATCGCCACCAAGGTGCACGGCGCCATGGGGGAGGGACCGAACTCGCGCGGGCTGTCGCGGAAGCACATCATGTGGCAGATCGACGAGAGCCTCCGGCGGCTCGGGACCGATTACGTGGACCTGTACCAGATCCACCGCTTCGACCCGGCGACGCCGCTCGAGGAGACGCTCGAGGCGCTCGACGACCTCGTGCGCGCCGGCAAGGTGCGCTACCTCGGGGCCTCGTCGATGGACGCGTGGCGGTTCTCGAAGGCGCTGCACCTGCAGCGGGCGAACGGCTGGGCGCGCTTCGTCACGATGCAGGACCACTACAACCTCGTGAACCGCGAGGAGGAGCGCGAGATGCTGCCCCTCTGCGCCGACGAGGGCGTGGGATCCCTGCCCTGGAGCCCGCTCGCCCGCGGCCGCCTCACTCGCGACTGGGACGCGACGACCGACCGGAGCGAGACGGACGAGTTCGGGAAGACGCTCTACGCGGCCCAGGAGGACTCGGATCGCCGGCTCGCGGCCGCGGTCGCCGAGGTGGCCGGGGCCCGCGGGGTGCCGCGCGCGCAGGTCGCGCTGGCCTGGGTGTCGCGGAACCCCGTCGTCACCGCGCCCATCGTGGGCGGGACGAAGGTCGCGCACATCGAGGACGCGGTCGCATCGCTGGATCTCGAGCTCACGGCCGACGAGGTGTCCCTGCTCGAGGAGCACTACGTGCCGCACGCGGTCGTCGGCTACTAGTCGCGCCGGGACCGCCCGCGCCCTCGACTTGCGCGGGCGGTCCTCCGTCGCCTACTCTGAGCGGAGCCACAGACCGCTGGTCGTCGGCGTGCCTCCGCGAGGGGATGCGCCGGACGAAGGTTCACTCATGTGAAGGCCCGCGCAGGTGATCGAAGCACGATGCAGCGCATGCCCTGAGGGCCTGCGCGACACTCCCGCTCCGGCCTCCTGTGCCGGAGCGTTTCTCATGTGCGGAGCCGGGGGCTGCCAGCACCTCGCACCGCTTCCGCGGTGTCGGGGAACCACGTGATAAGGAGTGCCATGGCGAACAAGGAAGCCTCGGTCGCCGAGCTCGCGGAGAAGTTCCGCAGCTCGAACGCCGTACTGCTCACCGAGTACCGCGGTCTCACCGTTGCCCAGCTCAAGCAGCTGCGGAAGAGCATCAGTGCAGACGCGACCTACGCCGTGGTGAAGAACACGCTGACCAAGATCGCGGCGAACCAGGCGGGGATCTCGTCGTTCGACGACGAGCTCGTCGGCCCGTCCGCGATCGCGTTCGTGCACGGCGACACCGTCGCCGTCGCGAAGGCGCTGCGCACCTTCACCAAGGCCAACCCTCTTCTCGTCGTGAAGGGCGGTTACTTCGACGGCAACCCCCTGACGGCGGACGAGGTGAACAAGCTCGCCGACCTCGAGTCGCGGGAGGTGCTGCTGGGCAAGCTCGCCGGCGCCTTCAAGGCCTCGCTCTTCGGCGCGGCGTACCTGTTCAACGCACCGCTCTCGCAGGCCGTACGCACCGTCGAGGCGCTGCGCGAGAAGCAGGAATCGGCTCAGTAGCACCCCTCGGGTCCCATCCCCGGGGCGCGACGCACTGATCCCAAGAGACACCACACCAACCCAAGGAGATACACAATGGCAAAGCTCTCTAACGACGAGCTCATCGAGGCCTTCAAGGAGCTCACGCTCATCGAGCTCAGCGACTTCGTCAAGAAGTTCGAGGAGGTGTTCGAGGTCACCGCCGCGGCCCCCGTCGCCGCTGCCGCCGCCCCCGGCGCCGCTGCCCCCGCCGAGGAGGTCGAGGAGAAGACCGCGTTCGACGTCATCCTCGAGGCCGCCGGCGACAAGAAGATCCAGGTCATCAAGGAGGTGCGCGCCCTCACCAGCCTCGGCCTCGGTGAGGCGAAGGCCCTCGTCGACGGAGCCCCCAAGGCCGTCCTGGAGGGCGCCAACAAGGAGGCCGCCGACAAGGCGAAGGCCCAGCTCGAGGCCGCGGGCGCGACGGTCACCGTCAAGTAGCTCGCACCACAGCACAGCGCTCAGGGCGCCGATCCCCTCGGGGGTCGGCGCCCTGCGTCGTCCCCGGGCTCGGTCGGCTCAGGCGACGCCCGGCCGCAGGTCGTGCCCGAGGGCGCGCGCCCGCTCCACTGCCTCGGATCGCGACGTCGCGTCGAGCTTCCGGTAGGCGCTCCGCACGTGCGACTTCACCGTGTTGGGCGAGATGAAGAGCCGGGCGGCGATCTGCGTCACCGTCAGGCCGTCGGCCAGGCACGCGACGATGAGGCGCTCGCGGTCGGTGAGCGGATCCACCGGCGCGGACTCGACGCGCACCCGCCCCGCGCGGACGCCGACGAGCATCTCCCGCACGTCCGGCAGCTGATCCCGCTCGAGGGCACGGTCGAGCAGCGCATGCGACGCCGCGGCGGGGAACACCGCGAACGGCCGGAGGATGCCGGTCGTCACGGCGTGCAGCGCCGCGCGGTCGAACGCGTGGTCGCTCCGCGCGTGGTCGCCGAGGCCGTGGTACGCCGCCGCGACGACGAGCAGCACGTCGTCGAGGGTGCGCCCCGAGTGCGCGTCGCCGAGCGCGAGGCAGTCCGCCATCTGGGCGAGGGCGCCGACGTGGTCGTCGGCCTGGACCCGCAGCCGACCGGCGATCATCGCCGGGCACGTCGAGTGCTGCGCCGTCGGCTCGAGGGTGCGGAGCAGGTCCCACGCCGCGGCCGGCTGGTCCAGGTGCACGAGGAGCGACGCCCGCAGCGTGTCGCGCATGGTCGGGACGGGGCCGTGCTCCGCCCAGCCCACGCCGAGGTTGTGCAGCCGTCGCAGGTGCTCGAGCGCGTCGAGCCGGAGGCCCCGGATCGCGGCCACGGTGGCCTCGGCGTAGCGGGCGAGCAGCTCCCAGTCGGTGCCGTCGCTCGCGGGACGGAGGCCGTCGACGATGAGGGTCGCCTCGTCCGGACGCGTCTCGTCCACCGCGATCAGCGTGGCGGCGATCTCGGCCGGCGCGAGGAACCCGCTGCGGGCCAGCGCTGGATCGGCCCCCGGCGAGGCCAGCAGGCCGCGGGCGCGCACGACGAGGTCGCGCGCCTCCTCGATCTCGCCGAGGCAGTAGGCGAGGTAGGCGAGCGCGCCGCGGCACTCCAGCCGGTCGGGCAGCACGAGGTGGCGCTCGCCCAGGCCCTCCGCGATGCGGAGCTCGTCGCGCGCCGCGGTGAAGTCGCCGAGGTGCGTGAGCACGAGACCGTGCTGCAGCGCGACGCGGGCCTGGAGGGTGATGCGCTCCTGCAGCGGGATCCCGCGGTCGGTGTCGAGGATCCCGCGGGCCTCGTGGAGGGAGTCGCGCGCCTCGGCCAGCCGGCCCACCCGGCGGTCGCCCGCGGCCCGATGCGCGAGGACCGCGGCGCGCGTCGGGGCGGCGGGCGGGGGATCCGCGGTGAGGAGGAGGTCGAGCGCGGACCGGTAGGCGATGGAGGCCCGGCGGTCGGAGGCGACCGCGCCGCGGTAGGTGGCGGCCATGCCGGTGACGAGCCAGGCGTCGTCCTCCCACAGCGCGGGGTCGAGCCGGTCGTAGAGGGCGCGGATGCGGTCGGAGTGGAGGTCGACGTGCAGGGGCCATCCGGCGGCGAGGAGCGCCGCGGCCTGCGCGTCGGCGCCGCCGTCCAGGGCCTCGCCCATCGCGTGCTCGAGCCCGTCGATGGTCGGCGCGTCGCTCATGGGGTCCTTCGGGGCGGGTGCCCGGGCGGGCGGGCGTCGTCCCACCACGCTACGTCCCCGCGGTCACCCGGGTCGAGGCGAGGGGCGGGGCTTTCCGTTCGAGGACATCCCCGCAGGGGAGGGGGCGACAAGCACATAGCTTGGCTATATGCTTCTCGCATGACCGATCACGACCTGCGCGCCCTGCTCGGGGACCTGGTGACCGCCGGGCACCGCCTCACGCGCCTCGCCGCGCACGAGGTGGGCGGCACGAGCTCGCCCGCCGTCTGGCGCACCCTCTCGGTGCTCGTGACGTGGCCGGGCGGGATGCGCCTCGGCGTGCTCGCCGAGCGAAGCCGCGTCTCGCAGCCCACGACCACCAAGATCGTGCGCTCGCTCGTCGGGCAGGGCTGGATCGCGCAGGTGGCCGACCCGTCCGACGCGCGCGCGACCCTGCTCGAGATCACCCCGGCCGGCCGCGCCGCGCTCGACGACTGGCGCGACCGCCTGGCCACCGCGCTCGTGCCGCGCTTCGCCGACCTCCCGGCCGCCGACGTGGCCGCGCTCGCGCGCGCCGTCGAGGTGGTCATGGCGCGCGTCGACGGCGCTCCCGCGCCCGCGGGCGACTGACCGCCGGCACCGCACGACCCATCCGCGCACATCCATCCGCACCGATCCCAGGAGGCGACACCGCACCCGTGTCCACCCAGCAGCACGCGTCGTTCCGCGACATCTTCCGCCAGCCCCGCTCCGTCTTCGCCGTCGCCTTCGCGTGCGTCATCGCGTTCATGGGCATCGGGCTCGTCGACCCGATCCTCCCCGCCATCGCCTCGAGCCTCGACGCCACCGCCACCGAGACCGAGCTCCTCTTCACGAGCTACCTGCTCGTCACCGGCCTCGCCATGCTCATCACCAGCTGGATCTCCAGCCGCATCGGCGCCAAGCGCACCCTCCTCATCGGGCTGGCGATCATCGTGGTCTTCGCGGCGGCGGCCGGCCTCTCGCAGGACGTGGAGCAGGTCATCGGCTTCCGCGCCGGCTGGGGCCTCGGCAACGCGCTCTTCATCTCGACCGCGCTCGCGACCATCGTCGGATCCGCGTCCGGCGGCACCGCGTCCGC
Source organism: Clavibacter quasicaliforniensis (assembly GCF_051201715.1). NCBI lineage: Bacteria > Bacillati > Actinomycetota > Actinomycetes > Micrococcales > Microbacteriaceae > Clavibacter > Clavibacter quasicaliforniensis. Next base: position 907,931 of record NZ_CP139624.1, read on the forward strand.
GATCATGCTCTACGAGGCGGCGCTCGGCCTCGGCATCGCGATCGGCCCGCTGCTCGGCGGCCTCCTCGGCAGCTGGAGCTGGCGGGGCCCGTTCTTCGGCACCGCGACGCTCATGGCGGTCGGCTTCGTCGCGATCCTCGCCCTCCTCGGCAAGGACGACGCGCCCCGCGCGCCCATGCGCCTCTCCGCACCGCTGCGCGCGCTCCGCACCCCGGCCCTCGCGGTGCTCGCCGCGGCCGCGCTGTTCTACAACATCGGCTTCTTCGTGCTGCTCGCCTACACGCCGTTCCCGCTGGGCTTCGACGCCATCGGCCTCGGCCTCACGTTCTTCGGCTGGGGAGTCGGCCTCGCCATCACGTCGGTGCTCGTGGCACCGATCCTCACCCGGCGGATGGCGCGCACCTCGGTCCTCCGGCTCGTGCTCCCGCTGCTCGCCGTCGACCTCGCCGCCGCCGGGCTCGTGGTCCGCTCCTCGATCGGCCTCGTGGTCTGCGTGATCGTCGGCGGGCTCCTCCTCGGCGTCCTCAACACCGTGCTCACCGAGTGCGTGATGGAGGCCACGGACCACCCGCGCAGCGTCGCGTCCTCCGCGTACTCGTCCGTGCGGTTCCTCGGTGGCGCCATCGCCCCGCCCGCGGCGACCGAGCTGGCGGACCTCTTCTCGGACGCGACGCCGTACTACGCCGCAGCCGGATCCGTCCTCGTCGCCCTCGTGATCGTGGTGGCCGGCCACCGATGGCTCCGCCGCGTCGACGAGGCGCCGGTCGACGCCCTGGACGAGGCGCAGGCCGTCACCGCCGGCGACGCCTGACGCACGGACGGCGCATCCCGCCGCCCCCGATCCCGCCCGCCCTCACGGCGCAGGCGGGGCCGGGGGCGCTGTCGTGCTGGTGCGCGCCTGGAAGTCGACGGGCACCGTCACGGTGCGATCCGCGGCGCCCTCCGCCGCGAGCCCCTCGAACACCAAGCCCACGGCGGCCCGCCCCTGCAGCCGCGGGTGCTGCTCGACCGTCGTCAGCCCGAACAGCGGCGCGAGCGCGTGCCCGTCGATCCCGGCGACCGAGAGCTCCGCGGGCACGGCGATGCCCAGCTGCCGGGCCGCGAGGATCGTCCCGATGGCGATCTCGTCGGATGCGGCGAAGATCGCCGTCGGCCGCGTGCGCGGATCGGCGAGCAGCGCCATGGCCGAGCGGAAGCCGCCGTCGATCGTGAACTCGGCCGTGGCGAACCGCGCCTCGAGCCCGCGCGGATCCGCGTCGATCGCCGCCCGGTAGCCCGCGAGCCGCTTCGCGTGCACGAAGAAGGCCATCTGCGCGTGCAGGTCGCCGCCGAGGTGCACGACGCGCGCGTGCCCGAGGCTCAGCAGGTGCTCGGTCGCGAGACGCGCCGCCGCCTCGTCGTCGATGCTCAGGGTGCTCATCCCCTCGACCGGCCCGCCGATCCCGACGAGCGGCTTGTCGAGCGCGCGCAGCCGGACGACCTCCGCGGGCGTGAGCGCGACGCTCACGGCGATGACCGCGTCCACGCGCTTCCGCACGAGGAAGTACTCGAAGACCTTCCTGCGCTGCTCGGGATCCGCGGTGAGGCGGTACAGCGTGAGGTCGTGGTCGGCCTCGATGAGCGCCTCCTCGATCCCCTCGAGCAGCTCCGCGAAGAACCAGCGGTTGATGAAGGGCATGACGACGCCCACGTTCTTCGACCGGCCGGTGACGAGGCTCGACGCGTTCGAGGAGACGACGTAGCCGATCTGCGCCGCGGCATCGGAGACGCGGGTCCGCGTGGCGGGGGAGACGTAGCCGCGGCCGCTGAGGGCGCGCGAGGCCGTGGCCTTGGAGACCCCGGCCAGCCGGGCGACGTCGGCGATGGCGCTCATCGCGCTCCCTCCATCGGGACCCGCGGCGCCTCGTCGCGCCGGACGCGCGCACTGGAAGCGGTTCCAGGATGCGCGGGGGCCGAGTCCGATGATGGACCATCCGCGGCGCGTGCGCCCACGCCGACGCCGCGAAGTAGACCGTTTCGTTACCTCAGCCACCTTGCCGTGACCTGCGAGCTCCCCTACGTTGACCTGTGGAACCGGTTCCCCATACGGCGGAAAAGTTTTCAGGCGACGGCGCCTCACCCGCCGACGCGCGCATGACAGGACGGCGGGGCGGACCCGCATCCACTCGATGAAGAGGAGACGCACATGGGCCACGCCCTATTCCGACGTCGCTTCGCGGCACCCCTCGCAGCGGTCGGCATCGCCGGCCTCGCGCTCACGGGCTGCACGGGCGACATCGCGGCCGAGGACGCCGCGGACACCGACTGCTCGCCGTACTCGTCGTACGGCACGTTCGACGGGAGCCCCGAGGTCAGCATCGGCGGCACGATCCAGGACGACGAGGCCGACCGCCTCGTCGAGTCGTGGAAGGACTTCGAGTCCTGCACGGGCATCACCGTGAACTACCAGGGCACCAAGGAGTTCGAGGCGCAGATCGCGGTCCTCGCCGAGGGCCAGTCGGCCCCCGACATCGGCATCATCCCGCAGCCTGGCCTCTTCAACGTGCTCGCCACGAAGGGCTTCCTGCAGCCCGCCCCCGCGGCGGTCGAGGAGAACGTCGACAAGAACTGGTCCACCGACTGGAAGGGCTACGGCACCGTCGACGGGACCTTCTACGGCGCGCCGCTGATGGCGAGCGTCAAGGGCTACGTCTGGTACTCGCCGGCGGAGTTCGAGGAGAAGGGCTACGAGATCCCCAAGTCCACCGCCCAGCTCATGGACCTCACCAAGAAGATCGCCGACGAGGGCGACCACAAGCCCTGGTGCGTCGGCATCGGCTCCGGCGACGCCACCGGCTGGCCGGGCACCGACTGGGTCGAGAGCTTCGTCATCCGCCAGTCCGGCGCCGAGACCTACGACAAGTGGGTCACGCACCAGATCCCGTTCAACGACCCCGCCATCGTGCAGGCGTTCGACGCGGTCGGCGACATCATCAAGAACCCGGACTATGTCAACGGCGGCCTGGGCGACGTCTCGTCGATCATCTCCACGGAGTTCGGCGACGCCGGCCTCCCGATCCTGGACGGCGAGTGCTCGCTGCACCACCAGGCCTCGTTCTACGAGGGCTTCTGGAAGAAGGCGGACGGCACCGACGCGAAGGTCTCGCCCGACGGCGACGTCTACGCGTTCCTCCTGCCGCCCACGAACGAGGGCGACGCGACGACCGTCACCGGCGGCGGCGAGCTCGTCGGCGCGTTCAAGACGAGCGACGAGATCACCGCGGTGCTCTCCTACCTCTCGAGCGACACCTGGGCGAACAACCGCGTGAGCCTCGGCGGCGTCATCAGCGCGAACAAGGGGCTCGACCCCGCGAACGCGTCGAGCGACATCCTGAAGCAGAGCATCGAGATCCTGCAGGACCCGGACGCCACGTTCCGGTTCGACGGCTCGGACCTCATGCCCGGCGCGGTCGGCACCGACTCCTTCTGGAAGGGGATCGTCGGCTGGCTGAGCGGCGACTCCACCCAGAAGACGGTCGACGCCATCGAGTCGAGCTGGCCCGCGTCCTGATCGACGCCGGCTGATCCACCGCCGGCTGATCCACCGCCGGCCCTGACCGGGCCGGCACCGGCTCCCGCATCCGTGCGGGGCCATGCGGGGCCGCCGCGTACGCGCGGCGGCCCCGCTCCCACATCCCCCGACCCGAAGGGCGAGACGTCCATGACGACCGCTGATCTGATCGGCAAGATCCTCCAGGTGGTGGTGGCGCTCGCCGTCTTCGCCGTGGTGATCGGGCTGATCCTCTTCCTCATCGACAAGGCGCCGAAGCGCGGCAAGGACTGGGTCCAGCTCGGCGCGTTCGTGCTCCCCGCGCTGATCCTGCTGGCCGTCGGCCTCATCTACCCGGCGTTCCGCACGACCCTCCTCGCCTTCCGCGACAACTCGGGGGAATGGGCCGGGTTCGACAACTTCGTCTGGATGTTCACCCAGCCGTCCGCGCTGCGCACGCTGCTCAACACGGTGATCTGGGTGATCTTCGTGCCGCTGCTGTCGACGGCCATCGGCCTCGCCTACGCGGTCTTCATCGACAAGTCGCGCGGCGAGAAGTACTTCAAGGCCCTCGTCTTCATGCCGATGGCCATCTCGTTCGTCGGCGCCGGCATCATCTGGCGCTTCGTCTACGACTACAAGTCGGGCGACAACGCGCAGATCGGCCTGCTCAACCAGATCCTCGTCTGGACGGGCCAGGAGCCCGTGCAGTGGCTGCTGACCTCGCCCATCAACACGGCGCTGCTCATCATCGTGATGATCTGGATCCAGACCGGCTTCGCCATGGTCGTGCTCTCCGCGAGCATCAAGGGCGTGCCGACCGAGCAGATCGAGGCCGCCCAGCTCGACGGCACCAACGCCTGGCAGCGCTTCACGAACGTGACGCTCCCCGGGATCCGCGGGTCGCTCGTCGTGGTGGTCACCACCATCTCCATCGCGACGCTCAAGGTGTTCGACATCGTCCGCACCATGACCGCGGGCAACTTCGACACGAGCGTCATCGCCAACGAGATGTACACGCAGGCGTTCCGCGCCGGCGAGCAGGGCCGCGGCTCGGCGCTCGCGATCGTGCTGTTCCTGATGGTGCTGCCGATCGTCATCTACAACGTCCGCGTCATGAGCAAGCAGAGGGAGATCCGATGAGCGTCGCACCCGCCGACCTGCCCGTCGCGGACCGCGGGACGCGCCGCGGCACCATCGAGCAGGCCGCCAGCGTCGGGGCGAAGAGCCGCCGCGTCAAGAACCGGCTCACGTCGCGTCGCGCCACGGTCGCCGCGCTCGTCATCGCGGTGCTCTGGACGCTGCCGACCTTCGGCCTGTTCGTCTCGTCGTTCCGCCCGGCCGGCCTCATCCAGACCACGGGCTGGTGGACGATCTTCCAGAACCCGGGCTTCACGCTCGACAACTACCAGGACGTGCTGCTCTCCACCTCGCAGTCGTCGCCGCAGCTGGGCTCGTACTTCGTGAACTCGCTCGCCATCGCGATCCCGGCGACGCTGTTCCCGCTCGTCATCGCGTCGATGGCGGCGTACGCGTTCGCGTGGATCAAGTTCAAGGGCTCGAACTTCCTGTTCGTGCTGATCTTCGCGTTGCAGATCGTGCCGCTGCAGATGGCGCTCATCCCGCTGCTGCAGATGTTCACGCGGACCCTGCGCCCGCTGCAGGAGGCCGTGCACGGCGTGATCCCGCTCATCCCCGAGCAGGGCTACCTGCCGGTGTGGGTGGCGCACACGATCTTCGCGCTGCCGCTCGCGATCTTCCTGCTGCACAACTTCATCTCGGAGATCCCGGGCGAGGTCATCGAGGCGGCCCGCGTCGACGGCGCGAGCCACGGCCAGGTGTTCTTCCGCATCGTGCTGCCGCTGGCGCTCCCGGCCATCGCGTCGTTCGCGATCTTCCAGTTCCTCTGGGTCTGGAACGACCTGCTGGTGGCGCTGATCTTCTCGGGCGGCACCCCGGACGTCGCGCCGCTCACGCAGCGCCTCGCCGAGCTCACGGGCACGCGCGGGCAGGACTGGCAGCGGCTCACGGCCGCCGCGTTCGTCTCGCTCATCGTGCCGCTCATCGTGTTCTTCAGCCTCCAGCGCTACTTCGTGCGGGGCTTGCTGGCGGGATCCACGAAGGGCTGATCCGCACCCGCCCGACCCGGCCCGGTCGTCCGCTCGCGCGGGCGGCCGGGCCGTCGTCATGCCCGGCGTCGGCGCGGGCGCAGGCGTGGTCGGGAGAGATCCCCCACGGGCGTAAAATCGCCGGAATGACGAGGATGGGCGACATCGCCGCGGGCGGCGGGATGCGCGGGGGCGGCGGACGCCGCGGACGGGTGAGCGCGGCGGACGCCGAGGCGCAGCGCAGGGCCAACGCCGAGGCGCCGCGCGTCGAGAACCTGCTGGGCCGGATCGCGGAGCTCTTCCAGCCCCACCGCCGGGCGCTGGTCCTCACGATCGCGCTCGTGCTGGTGGGCGCGGGCCTCACGGTCGTGCCGCCGCTGCTCACGCAGCAGGCCTTCGACCGCGGGCTCTTCCCGCCCACCGGCGGCCCCGACATCCCGGTGCTCGTCGAGCTCGTCGCCATCATGATCGCCATCTGGGTCGCGGGCGCCGGTCTCGGCGTGTGGCAGACGTACCTCACCGCGACGGTCGGCAACCGGGTCATGGGATCCATGCGCGTCGACCTGTTCCGCCACCTGCAGAGCATGGAGCTCGGCTTCTTCACGCGCACCAAGACGGGCGTGATCCAGTCCAGGCTGCAGAACGACGTGGGCGGCGTCGCCGCGGTCCTCACCAACACCGTCTCGAGCGTGCTCGGCAACACCGTGACCGTCATCGCGGCGCTCGTCGCGATGCTCGTGCTCAACTGGCAGCTGACCCTCGTGGCCGTCGTGCTGATGCCCGTGCTCGTCATCTCGCAGCGGCGCGTCGGCCAGGTGCGGGCGCGGATCGCCTCGAAGACGCAGGAGTCGCTGTCGGACATGACGGCGATCACGCAGGAGACGCTCTCCGTCTCCGGCATCCTGCTCTCGAAGAGCTTCAACCGGCAGGCCGCGGAGACCGAGCGCTACGAGGCCGAGAACCGCACCCAGATCCGGCTGCAGGTGAGCCAGCAGATGAGCGGCCAGTGGTTCTTCGCGCTCGTGCAGATCTTCCTGTCGATCATCCCGGCCATCGTCTACGTGGTCGCGGGCTTCCTCATCACGGGCGGCGTCAGCGTCACGGCGGGCACCATCGTGGCCTTCACGACCGTGCAGGCGCGGCTCATGTGGCCGCTCATCGGCCTGATGCGCGTCGCGCTCGACCTCCAGACCTCCGGAGCCCTGTTCGCCCGCATCTTCGAGTACCTCGACCTCGAGCCCGCGATCCGCGACCGGCACGACGCCCGCCAGGTGGCCGCAGGCCCGGCCCTCGGCCGCGTCGCGTTCGACGACGTGCGCTTCTCCTACCCCGACACCAGGCCAGGCGAGCGGCCGACCCTCGACGGCATGTCGTTCGAGATCCAGCCCGGCCAGTTCGCGGCGTTCGTGGGGCCGTCGGGCGCGGGCAAGACCACGGTGTCGTACCTGATCCCGCGCTTCCACGACGTGACCGGCGGCCGGGTGCTCTTCTCGGGCGAGGACGTGCGCGACCTCGAGCAGGAGTCGCTGCTGGAGAACATCGGCATCGTGAGCCAGGAGACCTACCTCTTCCACGCGACCATCGGCGAGAACCTCCGCTACGCGCGGCCGGACGCCACGCAGGAGCAGATCGAGCACGCGGCGCGCGCCGCGAACATCCACCAGACCATCGAGTCGTTCCCCGACGGCTACGAGACGCTCGTGGGGGAGCGCGGCTACCGGCTGTCCGGCGGCGAGAAGCAGCGCATCGCCATCGCGCGCGTGCTGCTCAAGGACCCGGCCGTGCTGATCCTCGACGAGGCCACGAGCGCGCTCGACGCGATCTCGGAGCGCGTCGTGCAGCAGGCGCTCGACACGGCGTCACGCGGCCGCACCACGATCGCGATCGCGCACCGGCTCTCGACCGTGGTGGACGCCGACGTGATCTTCGTGGTCGTCGCCGGCCGCATCGTCGAGCAGGGCACGCACGTCGAGCTGCTCGCCCGCGGCGGCGAGTACGCGCGGCTCTACAGCGACCAGCGCACCGCGGCCGCCTGACCCCGGACGCACGACCGCCCGCCCGCCCGCCCGCGACGGCGGACGGGCGGTGCGACGGAGCGGCTCAGGAGCGGGCGTCGAGCAGCTGCTGCATGTAGAGGATCTCCTTGTCCTGGATCATGACCATGCCGTTGGCGAGGTCCGTGACCAGGGGGTTCCGCGAGCGGTCGAGGAGGCCCTGCGCCATCTCGACGCCGCCGCGGTGGTGGGCGATCATCAGCGTCAGGAACTTCCGCTCGGCCTCCACGCCCGTGAGCGACTGCAGCTCGTCGAGGTCGGCCTGCGACGCGAGGCCGGGCATCGTCGCGCCGGGGGTCATGTCCATCGAGGAGTGGTCGGTCTTGCCGTCGAGCGTCGGCAGCGTCATCCACGTCATGCGCGGCTGGGACGGCGCCTGGTCGAGGCCCCACGAGGTGAGGAACGCGTACATCTGGCCGGCCTGCTGGGCCTGCGCCTGGGCGATGTCCTGCGCGATGAGCTTGACCTCGGGGTCGTCCGTGCGGTCGATGATCATGAGCGACATCTGCACGGCCTGCTCGTGGTGCACCTGCATGTCGCGGGAGAAGCCGGCCTCCGCGCTGTTCGTGCTGGGCGTGAGCGCCGAGACGGGCGCGGTGACGCGGCCGACGAGGAGCCCGGCGACCACCAGGGCCACCGCGACGATGCCGGCGGCGAGGCCGATGCGGATCCGGCGGCCGCGGGCGCGCGTCGCCTCGCCGTGCGCGACGAGGCCCTCGAGCTCCTCCTCGCGGATGTCGTCGTCCGGGACGTGGTCGACGACGACGTCCCCGTCGTCCTGGCGGTCGGATCCGCCCGTGCCGCGGTCGGTCACGGTCAGCCGACCCGGCCCTCGCCCTCGAGGGCGCCGGTGCACGCGGCACCGGCCTCGGGGGCGTTCGGGCTCTTCCAGTACTTGGACATGAAGTCCTTGATGCGCTGGTCGTCGATCGAGTCGACCTTCACCTGCGCGCCCCACGCGGACAGCGCGATGGGGGTGTCGAGGCCGTCGTACGGCGACATGGTGACGTAGCCGCCGAACGACTCCGCGTACTTCTGGAGCTTCGACAGGTCGTCGCCGGTGATCTTGGCGGCGTCGTAGGTGATCCACACGGCCCCGTGCTCGAGGTCGTGCACCGCGTTCTCGTTGGGCTGCGGCTGGTCGTAGATGCCGCAGTTCAGCCACATGGGGTTGTGCTCGCCGCCGGCGGGCGGGCTCATGCCGTCGTACAGGCCGGCGTAGTCGACCGGGGTCTGCACGTGCGTGCTGGGCAGGGAGTCCCACGTGCGGAGGCCCTCGATGCTGATGTCGGCCGGATCCTGCTTCGGCGTGCCGCTCGAGACGACCACGCCGATGACGACGGCGACGACCGCGACGGCGGCCACGGATCCCGTGATGATGCCGATGAGCCGGTTGCGGCGCGCGCGGTCCTGCTGCTTCTTCAGCGCCGCCACCTTCTCGGCGCGGCGGGCCTCGCGCTGCTGCTTGACCGTGAGGTCCTTCTGGGCCTGCTTGGCGGTCGGCGGGACGGGCCGTCCGCTCTCGTCGCCGGAGGGCGTGGTGTCGTCGCGTCGCGCCACGGAGGGTCCTTCTCTGCTGGGGGAATGTGCGGCAAGGATACCGGCTCGGCCTGGACGGACCCTGCCCGCACCGGTCGCTCCGGCCCCGTAACACGGCGGAGGCGCGCGCCTACACTGGACGAGCGGGGCCCACCGGACCGCACACCTGACACCGGGAGCGCCACCTCACGTGAAGTACGCCGACACGATCCTCGACCTCATCGGGAACACCCCGCTCGTGAAGCTCAACAAGGTGGTCGAGGGGATCTCGGCGACCGTCCTCGTGAAGGTCGAGTACCTGAACCCGGGCGGCAGCGCCAAGGACCGCATCGCGACGCGCATCATCGACGCCGCCGAGCGCGACGGCAAGCTGAAGCCCGGCGGCACCATCGTCGAGCCCACCTCGGGCAACACCGGCGTCGGCCTGGCGCTCGTCGCGCAGCAGCGCGGCTACCGCTGCGTCTTCGTGCTGCCGGACAAGGTCGGCGAGGACAAGCGGAACGTGCTCACGGCCTACGGCGCGGAGATCGTGGTCACGCCGACCTCGGTCGCGCCCGACCACCCCGACTCCTACTACTCGGTGAGCGACCGGCTCGCGCGCGAGATCCCCGGCGCCTTCAAGCCCGACCAGTACTCGAACCCCAACGGGCCGCTCAGCCACTACGAGACCACGGGTCCGGAGATCTGGCGCGACACGGAGGGCGACATCACGCACTTCGTCGCCGGTGTCGGCACGGGCGGCACCATCAGCGGCGTCGGCCGCTACCTCAAGGAGGTGTCGGAGGGGCGCGTGCGCATCGTCGGCGCCGACCCCGAGGGATCCGTCTACTCCGGCGGCACCGGCCGCCCCTACCTCGTGGAGGGCGTGGGCGAGGACTTCTGGCCGGCGGCCTACGACCCCGACGTCGTCGACGAGGTCATCGCCTCCAGCGACCAGGAGTCGTTCGACATGACCCTGCGGCTCGCCCGCGAGGAGGGCCTGCTCGTCGGCGGATCCAGCGGCATGGCCGTCGTCTCCGCGCTCAAGGCCGCGAAGCACCTCGGCCCCGACGACGTGATGGTGATCCTCCTGCCCGACGGCGGCCGCGGCTACCTCGGCAAGATCTTCAACGAGAAGTGGATGCAGTCGTACGGCTTCGCCCGCGTCAACGGCCAGCGCACGGTCGCCGACGTCATGAGCGCCAAGACCGGCAGCCTGCCCGACCTCGTGCACGCGCACCCGAACGACACGATCCGCGACGCGATCCGCATCATGACCGAGTACGACGTCTCGCAGCTGCCGGTCCTCTCGGCCGAGCCGCCCGTCGTCATGGGCGAGGTCGCGGGCGCGGTCGACGAGCGCAGCCTGCTGGAGCTCGTCTTCAGCGGCCGCGCGCAGCTGTCCGACCAGGTCGGCCCCTTCGCGGGCGCGGCCTTCGGCCTCATCGGCGTGAACGAGACCGTGCCCGACGCGTGGAGCGCGCTCGGATCCGCCGACGCCCTCATGGTGAGCGACGGCGGCAAGCCCGTGGGCGTGCTCACTCGGCACGACCTCCTCACCTACCTCACCGACTGATCCACCGGCGCAGCACCCGCACCCCTCCCGACCCACAGAGACGAGTCCCCGTGAGCGACAAGCACGACTTCGACACCCGCGCGATCCACGCCGGACAGGACCCGGACCCCACCACGGGCGCCGTCATCCCGCCGCTCTACCTCACGAGCACCTTCGTGCAGGACGGGATCGGCGGGCTCCGCGAGGGCTACGAGTACGCGCGGAGCGCCAACCCCACGCGCACCGGCCTGCAGGAGCTGCTCGCCTCCCTCGAGAAGGGGAAGCACGCGTTCTCGTTCGCCTCGGGACTCGCCGCCGAGGACACGCTGCTGCGCGCGATCACCCGCCCCGGCGACCGCATCGTCCTGAGCGACGACGTGTACGGCGGCACGTACCGCCTCCTCACGCGCGTGCTCGGCGACTGGGGGATCGTCGTCGAGACCGTCGACATGAGCGACCTCCAGGCGGTGGAGCGGGTGCTCGGATCAGGCCCCGCGAAGGTCCTCTGGGTCGAGACGCCCAGCAACCCCCTGATGAAGATCAGCGACATCCGCGCGCTCGCCGACCTCGGGCACGCGGCCGGCGCCGTGGTCGTCGTCGACAACACGTTCGCCTCGCCCTACCTCCAGCAGCCGCTGACGCTCGGCGCCGACGTGGTCGTGCACTCCACCACCAAGTACCTGGGCGGCCACTCGGACGTGCTCGGCGGAGCCGTGGTCCTCGACGACGACGCGCTCGCCGAGAAGGTCGGCTTCCTGCAGTTCGCGGTCGGCGCCGTCTCCGGACCCATGGACGCCTGGCTCACGACGCGCGGGATCAAGACGCTCGCCGTCCGCGTCGAGCGCCACTCCGCGAACGCCGAGGAGATCGCCGCGTTCCTGCAGCAGCACCCCGACGTCACGGCCGTGCACTACCCGGGCCTGCCGGAGCACCCCGGCCACGACATCGCGAAGGCCCAGATGACGGGCTTCGGCGGCATGATCTCGTTCCAGGTGCGCGGGGGAGCGAAGGCCGCGCGCCGCGTGGTCGAGGGCACGCGCGTCTTCCAGCTCGCGGAGTCGCTCGGCGGCGTCGAGTCGCTCATCAGCTACCCGGCCGAGATGACCCACGCGTCCGTCAAGGGCACGCCGCTCGAGGTACCTGACGACCTGGTGCGCCTCTCGGTGGGCATCGAGTCCGTCGAGGACCTCGTCGTCGACCTCGAGCGCGCGCTCGGCAAGGCCCTCAAGCAGGGCAAGCACTAGTCGCGACCGGCCCGCCGCCTCGATGGGCGGCGGGCCGCGCAGCCCTCAGGGCAGCAGCTCGCGCACGGCCTCGTCCACGCTCACGCCGCGCTCGCGCGCGTGGGCGCTGAGGCGCGCCATGGTGTCGCGGTCGAGCGCGATCGTGAGGGTCGTGTCTCCGGGCTCCGGCGCGATCTCCTCGTCGAACGCGTCGAAGTCGAAGAGCCCCGGCTGCGCGGGGGCCTCGGCCTCCAGCTCCTCCGCCGCGGCTGCCACGGGATCCGCCGCCAGCTCCGCGTCGGCCGCGACGGCGGCCGTCTCCGTCGCCTCGTCGGGGGAGTCGGTGGCCTCGTCGGCGTCGTGGCCCGCCCAGCCGGGGCCCGCGGGGATCGGGCTCCGGCCCTGGAACGCGGTCGCCACCGCGCGCGCCCGGACGTCGGCGGCCTCGTTGAGCGGGTGGTTCGCGTGGCCCTTGACCCACTCGAAGCGGTAGCGGCGGCCCTGGATCTCGGCGTCGATCTCCTTGAGCAGCTCGACGTTGAGCACCGGCTTGCCGTCGCCCTTCCGCCACCCCTTGCGCTTCCAGCCGGGCATCCACTTGGTGACCGAGTTGATGACGTACTGGCTGTCGCAGAGCACGAGCAGGTCGTCGTCGAGATGGGCGGTGGCCCGGAACAGCTCCAGCACGGCCTTGAGCTCGCCCTGGTTGTTGGTCGCGTGCGCCCAGCCGCCCGCGGCCCAGTGCTCGTCGTCGACGTACCAGGCCCAGCCGGCGGGTCCGGGGTTGCCGAGCGCGGATCCGTCTGCCGCGGCGGTGATCGTCACAGGTGGTGCCTCTCGTCGGGTGGACGACCAGTCTGCCGCAGGCGTCCGACCCCGGGCGTGCGCCCTCCCGGCCGCTACCCCTCCGTCCGCATGAGGCATGTGACAGTCACATGTGACAATGTGACACCTGCGCCACGGGGCGCTGTCGGGCGGATGCCCGCACGGAGACGGGGTCGATGATGACGACGGAGACGCCGCGCGGCAGGGCGCCCAGCATCCGCGACGTCGCGCGCCTCGCCGGGGTGTCGCACCAGACGGTCTCGCGCGTGCTCAACGACTCGCCCTCGCTCCGCGCGGAGACCCGCCAGCGTGTGCTCGACGTGATGGAGCAGATCCAGTACCGGCCGAACCGCGCGGCCCGCGCCCTCGTCACCAGCCGGTCCCGCACGATCGGCGTGCTCACCGCCCAGAGCTCCCAGTACGGTCCCGCGTCGTCCATCGCGGCCATCGAGGAGGCCGCCCGCGAGGCCGGGTACCTGGTCACGACGACCAACCTGCCCTCGTCCGACGAGGCCGCGATCCAGGTCGCGCTCGGCCACCTCGTCGACCAGGCCGTGGAGGGCCTCGTGGTCGTGGCGCCGCAGGTGCGCGTGCGCGAGGTGATCGCGAGCATGTCGCTCGACGTCCCGTACGTGACCATGCAGAGCGACGGACGCGGCGACGCGCACGACCTCTCGGTCGACCAGATCGCGGGCGCCCGACTCGCCACACGTCACCTGCTCGAGCTCGGCCACCGCGACATCTACCACCTCGCCGGGCCGCAGGACTGGATCGAGGCGGAGGCGCGGATGCGCGGCTTCCTCGACGCGATGTCGGCCGCCGACGCGCCCACCACCGCGCCCATCCTCGGCGACTGGACCGCGGAGTTCGGGTTCTACGCGGGCCGCGAGATGCTGCGCCTCCGCGACTTCACGGCGATCTTCTCCAGCAACGACCAGATGGCCCTCGGGCTCATCCACGCCGTACGCGACGCGGGCCTCGACGTGCCGGGCGACGTCAGCATCGTCGGCTTCGACGACATCCCGGAGGCGGCGCACTTCTGGCCGCCCCTCACGACCGTCCGCCAGGACTTCGCCGAGGTCGGACGCCGCTGCGTCGCGCTGCTGCTCGACGGCATGGGCGGCACGGGGGACAGGTACCGCGGCACGATCACGCCGGAGCTGGTCGTCCGGGCGTCGACGGGACCGCCCTCGTACTGACCCGGCGACCCGGCCGGTGCCGCCTCCCCAGCCGCCGACACCCCACTTCGAGGGGGCGGGGCGTCTCGGGTTGACAGGTCGATCCCGCGCGTGTGTAGAGTGACATCCGCTGATGTGACCGTTCACATCGGCAGGCGGTCTTCCCGGATCGCCATGCATCAGACGAAGGAGTCGATCCCGTGCCCAGCGCCCCCGTGAGCACCGCAGCCGAGGCCCAGCCCGGCGCGGAGGCCGAGAGCTACGTCATCGGGGTCGACTACGGCACCCTCTCCGGTCGTGCCGTCGTGGTGCGCGTCTCGGACGGCGTCGAGCTCGGCTCCGGCGTCCTCGACTACCCGCACGCGGTGATGGATGACACGCTCGCCGCGACCGGCGCGCAGCTGCCGCCCGAGTGGGCCCTGCAGGTCCCGAGCGACTACGTGGACGTGCTCAAGCAGGCCGTCCCCGCCGCCATCCGCGAGGCCGGCATCGACCCCGCCCGCGTCATCGGCATCGGCACCGACTTCACCGCGTGCACCATGGTCCCCACGCTCGCCGACGGCACCCCGCTCAACGAGGTCGACGGATACGCCGATCGCCCCCACGCCTACGTCAAGCTCTGGAAGCACCACGCGGCGCAGTCGCACGCCGACCGCATCAACGCGCTGGCCGAGGAGCGCGGCGAGAAGTGGCTGGCCCGCTACGGCGGCCTCATCTCCAGCGAGTGGGAGTTCGCCAAGGGCCTCCAGCTGCTCGAGGAGGACCCGGAGCTGTACGGCCTCATGGAGCACTGGGTCGAGGCGGCCGACTGGATCGTCTGGCAGCTCACCGGCAGCTACGTCCGCAACGCCTGCACCGCCGGCTACAAGGGCATCCTCCAGGACGGCGAGTATCCCAGCCGCGACTTCCTCGGCGCGCTGAACCCCGACTTCGCCTCGTTCGCCGAGGAGAAGGTCGCCCACGAGATCGGCCAGCTGGGATCCGCCGCCGGCACGCTCTCCGCGGAGGCTGCCGCCTGGACGGGCCTGCCCGAGGGCATCGCCGTCGCGGTCGGCAACGTCGACGCGCACGTCACCGCGCCGGTCGCCCGCGCCGTCGAGCCCGGCCAGATGGTCGCGATCATGGGCACGAGCACCTGCCACGTGATGAACAGCGACGTGCTCACCGAGGTCCCCGGCATGTGCGGCGTCGTCGACGGCGGCATCGTCTCCGGGCTCTACGGCTACGAGGCCGGCCAGTCCGGCGTCGGCGACATCTTCGCCTGGTACGTCAAGAACCAGGTGCCCGCGCGCTACGCCGAGGAGGCCGCGGCCGCCGGCAAGAGCGTGCACCAGCACCTCACCGACCTCGCGGCCGACCAGCCCGTCGGCGGCCACGGCCTCGTCGCGCTCGACTGGCACTCCGGCAACCGCTCGGTGCTCGTGGACCACGAGCTGTCCGGCTTGGTCATCGGCACCACGCTCACCACGCGCACCGAGGAGATCTACCGGGCGCTGCTCGAGGCCACCGCGTTCGGCACCCGCAAGATCGTGGAGACCTTCGCGGCGTCGGGCGTGCCCGTCACCGAGTTCATTGTCGCGGGCGGCCTGCTGAAGAACGCGTTCCTCATGCAGGCGTACAGCGACATCCTCCGTCTCCCCATCTCGGTCATCACGAGCGAGCAGGGCCCCGCGCTCGGATCCGCCATCCACGCCGCTGTCGCCGCGGGCGCCTACCCCGACGTGCGCGTCGCGGGCGACGCCATGGGCAAGGTCGAGCGCGGAAAGTACCAGCCCAGCGAGGAGCGCGCGCTCGCCTACGACCGCCTCTACGAGGAGTACTCCACGCTGCACGACCACTTCGGCCGCGGCGCCAACGACGTCATGAAGCGCCTCAAGTCGCTGAAGAGGGAGGCCCGCGCATGAGCACCTACGCACCCGAGATCGAGGTCGCGGTCGCCCGCGTCCGCTCCGAGGTCTCCCGGCTGCACGGCGAGCTCGTGCGCTACGGCCTCGTGGTCTGGACCGGCGGCAACGTCTCCGGCCGCGTCCCCGGCGCCGACCTCTTCGTCATCAAGCCGTCGGGCGTCTCGTACGACGACCTGAGCCCCGAGAACATGATCCTCTGCGATCTCGACGGCAACGTGATCCCGGACACCCCCGGCTCCCGCAACGCCCCCTCCAGCGACACCGCGGCGCACGCGTACGTCTACCGCAACATGCCCGAGGTGGGCGGCGTGGTCCACACGCACTCCACCTACGCGGTGGCGTGGGCGGCCCGACGCGAGCCCATCCCGTGCGTCATCACCGCGATGGCGGACGAGTTCGGCGGAGAGATCCCCGTCGGCCCGTTCGCGATCATCGGCGACGACTCGATCGGCCGCGGCATCGTCGAGACGCTCACCGGGCACCGCTCGCGCGCTGTCCTGATGGCCGGCCACGGGCCCTTCACCATCGGCAAGGACGCGAAGGACGCCGTGAAGGCGGCCGTGATGGTCGAGGACGTGGCGCGCACCGTGCACATCTCCCGCCAGCTGGGCGAGCCCGCCCCGCTCCCCGCCGAGGCCGTCGACTCCCTGTTCGACCGATACCAGAACGTCTACGGACAAGCACCCCAAGGAGCCCTGAAGTGAGCCGCATCACCACCTCCCTCGACCACTACGAGGTCTGGTTCCTCACGGGCAGCCAGAACCTCTACGGCGAGGAGACGCTCCAGCAGGTCGCCGAGCAGTCGCAGGAGATCGCCCGCCAGCTCGAGGAGGCGTCGGACATCCCCGTCCGCGTCGTGTGGAAGCCCGTCCTCAAGGACTCAGACAGCATCCGCCGCATGGCCCTCGAGGCCAACGCGAGCGACCGCACCATCGGCCTCATCGCCTGGATGCACACGTTCAGCCCCGCGAAGATGTGGATCCAGGGCCTGGACGCCCTGCAGAAGCCCTTCCTCCACCTGCACACGCAGGCCAACGTCGCGCTGCCCTGGAGCAGCATCGACATGGACTTCATGAACCTCAACCAGGCCGCGCACGGCGACCGCGAGTTCGGCTACATCCAGTCGCGCCTCGGCGTCGTCCGCAAGACCGTCGTCGGCCACGTGAGCACCGAGTCGGTGCGGCAGAGCATCGGCACGTGGATGCGCGCCGCCGCCGGCTGGGCCGCCGTGCACGAGCTCAAGGTCGCCCGCTTCGGCGACAACATGCGCAACGTCGCGGTCACCGAGGGCGACAAGACGGAGGCCGAGCTCAAGTTCGGCGTCAGCGTCAACACCTGGGGCGTCAACGACCTCGTCGAGCGCGTGGACGCGGCGACCGACGCCGAGATCGACGCGCTGGTCGACGAGTACGAGACCCTCTACGACATCCAGCCCGAGCTGCGGCGCGGCGGGGAGCGCCACGAGTCGCTCCGCTACGGCGCGGCCATCGAGGTCGGCCTTCGCTCCTTCCTCGAGGAGGGCGGCTTCGGCGCCTTCACGACGAGCTTCGAGGACCTCGGTGGCCTCCGCCAGCTCCCCGGCCTCGCCGTGCAGCGGCTCATGGCCGAGGGCTACGGCTTCGGCGCCGAGGGCGACTGGAAGACGGCCGTGCTGATCCGCGCGGCGAAGGTCATGGGCTCCGGGCTCCCGGGTGGCGCGAGCCTCATGGAGGACTACACGTACCACCTCGTCCCCGGCGAGGAGAAGATCCTGGGCGCGCACATGCTCGAGATCTGCCCCACGCTCACGACCGGCCGACCGAGCCTCGAGATCCACCCGCTCGGCATCGGCGGCCGCGAGGACCCCGTGCGCCTCGTCTTCGACACCGACCCCGGCCCCGCGGTCGTCGTCGCCATGAGCGACATGCGCGACCGGTTCCGCATCGTCGCCAACGTCGTGGAGGTCGTGCCGCTCGACGAGCCGCTCCCGAACCTGCCCGTCGCCCGTGCCGTGTGGAAGCCCGCGCCGGATCTCGCGACGAGCGCAGCGGCCTGGCTCACCGCCGGGGCCGCCCACCACACGGTCATGAGCACGCAGGTCGGCGTCGAGGTCTTCGAGGACTTCGCCGAGATCGCGCGCACCGAGCTCCTCGTCATCGACGAGGACACGACCCTCAAGGGTTTCACCAAGGAAGTCCGCTGGAACCAGGCGTACCACCGCCTGGCCCAGGGCCTGTAACACCCACACCAGGGGTGCGCATCCGGCGCAGAAGCCGGGCGAGCGCCTCACAGCAGCAGTACGAAAGGACACGACCGTGAAGATGAAGAAGGTACTCGTCGGCATCGCCGCCACGAGCATCGCCCTCTCCCTCGCCGCCTGCTCCGGCGGCGGCGGCGGAGGCCGCGGCGGCAGCGCCGGCGGCACCGAGGACAACAAGGGCGCCCTCGTCGGCGTCGCCATGCCCACCAAGACGAGCGAGCGCTGGGTCGACGACGGCAACAACGTCAACGACCAGCTCACCAAGCTCGGCTACAAGGTCGACCTGCAGTACGCGAACGACAAGGTGCAGGACCAGATCTCGCAGATCGAGACGATGCTCAACAAGGGCGCCAAGGCGCTCATCGTCGCGTCGATCGACGGCACCGCGCTGACCCAGGTCCTCAAGACCGCGGCCGACGACGGCGTCAAGGTCATCGCGTACGACCGCCTGATCAACGGCACCGAGGACGTCGACTACTACACGACGTTCGACAACCAGCAGGTCGGCGTGCTCCAGGGCAACTCCCTCCTGCAGGGCCTCGGTCTCGTGGACGCCGACGGCAAGGCCACCGGCAGCACCGAGAAGAAGACCATCGAGGTCTTCGCCGGCAGCCCGGACGACAACAACGCGCAGTTCTTCTACGACGGCGCGATGAGCGTCCTGAAGCCGTTCCTCGAGTCCGGCCAGATCACGATCGGCTCCGGCCAGTCGGACTTCAGCCAGGTCGCGATCCAGCAGTGGAAGCAGGAGGGCGCACAGGCCCGCATGGAGAACCTGCTCTCCGGCTCGTACCCCGGCAGCGCCAAGCCGGACGGCGTCCTCTCGCCGTACGACGGCCTGTCGCGCGGCATCATCCAGGCCCTGACCTCGGCCGGCGTCGCCAGCGACGCCATGCCGATCATCACGGGCCAGGACGGCGAGAAGGCGTCCGACAAGCTCATCCTCGACGGCGTCCAGTACTCGACGATCTTCAAGGACACGCGCCTGCTCGGCAAGGAGGCCGTCACGATGGTCGACGACCTGCTCACCGGCGGCACGCCCGACGCTCCTGACTCCTACAACAACAAGGTGAAGGACGTCCCGACCAAGCAGTTCGCCCCCGTGACCGTGACGAAGGACAACCTCGTCGAGGTCATCGTGGACAGCGGCTACTACACGCAGGACGAGATCGACAAGGGCGAGTAGCCCCCTCCCGCGCCGCCCCGGCGGCGCACCCGGCCGGTCGACGCTCGCGTCGCCCGGCCTCCATCGGGTCGGGCCGGCCGCGCCCCGCGGCCGGCCGGATCCCGGACGGCGGTCACCCGCCGTCCGCAGCACCACCGCCGGGAACCCGGCACCACCATCCACACAAGTGAGGCAGGCCATGGCCAACCACATTCTCGAGATGCGCGGCATCACCAAGACGTTCCCCGGCGTCAAGGCGCTGCAGGACGTCACTCTCGAGGTCACGCGCGGCACGTGCCACGCGATCTGCGGCGAGAACGGCGCGGGCAAGTCGACCCTGATGAAGGTCCTCTCGGGCGTCTACCCGGCCGGTTCCTACGACGGCGACATCGTGCTCGAGAACGAGGTCGTCAAGTTCTCCAGCATCCGCGACAGCGAGAAGTCGGGCGTGGTGATCATCCACCAAGAGCTCGCGCTGAGCCCCTTCCTCTCCATCGCGGAGAACATCTTCCTCGGCAACGAGATCTCCAAGGGCGGCTTCATCGACTGGAACGCCACCAACGTGGAGGCCGCGAAGCTCCTCGCCCGTGTCGGGCTGAGCGACAACCCGGCCACCAAGATCGCCGACATCGGCGTGGGCAAGCAGCAGCTCGTGGAGATCGCGAAGGCCCTCTCCAAGGAGGTGAAGCTCCTCATCCTCGACGAGCCCACCGCGGCGCTGAACGACGAGGACTCCGCCCACCTGCTCGACCTGATCAAGCACCTCAAGGGCCAGGGCATCACGAGCATCATCATCAGCCACAAGCTGAACGAGATCAAGGCGATCGCCGACGCGGTGACGATCATCCGCGACGGCAAGACCATCGAGACCCTCGACCTCGCGCGCGACTCCATCAGCGAGGAGCGCATCATCAAGGGAATGGTCGGCCGCGACCTGCAGAGCCGCTACCCCGACCGCACGCCGGACATCGGCGAGGAGGTCCTCCGCATCGAGGACTGGACGGTCCACCACCCGCAGGAGCACTCCCGGGTCATCGTCGACCACGCCAACCTCAACGTGCGCGCGGGCGAGGTCGTCGGCATCGCCGGCCTCATGGGCGCGGGTCGCACCGAGCTCGCGATGAGCGTCTTCGGCCGCTCCTACGGCGCGAACATCTCCGGCAAGCTCTACAAGCGCGGCAAGGAGATCCAGGCCAAGACGGTCGGCGACGCCATCAAGCACGGCATCGCGTACGCCACCGAGGACCGCAAGCACTACGGCCTCAACCTCATCGACGACATCAAGCGCAACGTCTCCGGCGCCGCGCTGGACAAGCTGGCCAAGGCCGGCTGGGTCGACGCGAACCAGGAGTACGTGGTGGCCGACGGCTACCGGAAGTCGATGAACATCAAGGCCCCGAGCGTGGGCGCCATCACCGGGAAGCTCTCCGGCGGCAACCAGCAGAAGGTCGTCCTCTCCAAGTGGATGTTCTCCGACCCGGACGTGCTCATCCTCGACGAGCCCACCCGCGGCATCGACGTCGGCGCCAAGTACGAGATCTACACGATCATCAACGCGCTCGCCGCGCAGGGGAAGGCCGTCATCGTCATCTCCAGCGAGCTGCCCGAGCTGCTCGGCATCTGCGACCGGATCTACGCCCTCTCCGCCGGGCGGATCACGGGACAGCTGCCGATCGCCGAGGCGACCCCCGAGAGCCTCATGTCCTACATGACCAAGGAAAAGGAATAGCAAGCATGTCCAGTCTCAGCAGTGTGGCGGGTTTCCTCGTCAGTCGCCTCAGGCAGATCGGCATCTTCATCGCGCTGATCGCGATCGTGGTGCTGTTCCAGATCCTCACGAACGGGACGCTCCTCGAGCCCCGCAACGTCACGAGCATCGTCGTCCAGAACGCCTACATCCTGATCCTCGCGATCGGCATGGTGATGGTCATCATCGCCGGCCACATCGACCTCTCGGTCGGCTCGGTGGTGGCCCTCGTCGGCGCCGTCTCGGGTGTGTTCGCGGTGAACTGGGGCTGGCCCTGGTACCTCTCCATCCTCGCGAGCCTGGTCATCGGCGGCCTCATCGGCGCCTGGCAGGGCTTCTGGGTGGCGTACGTCGGCATCCCGGCCTTCATCGTGACCCTGGCGGGGATGCTCACGTTCCGCGGCCTCGCGCAGATCGTCCTGCAGAACCGCCCCATCACGCCGTTCCCGGACGAGTACGTCTCCGTAGGCGCGGGCTTCCTGCCCGACCCCTCGGGCGGCACGTCCTACCTCGAGTGGGTCACCGTCACGCTGGGCGTGCTGGCCGCGGTCTTCCTCGTCGCGCAGCAGCTCCGCGAGCGTCGCGCCCGCGTCAAGCTCAACCTCGAGGACGAGCCCTTCGCCTGGTTCATCACGAAGCTCGCCACCATCGCGATCCTCGTGCTCGGCATCACGTACCTGCTCGCCAGCTACCAGGGCACCCCGATCGTGCTCGTCATCCTCGCGGTCCTGGTGTTCGTCTACACGGCGGTGATGAACCGCAGCATCTTCGGCCGGCACATCTACGCCCGAGGCGGCAACCTCAACGCCGCGCAGCTGTCCGGCATCAACACGAAGCGCGTGGACTTCCTGCTCTTCGTGAACATGGGCGTCCTGGCAGCGCTCGCGGGCATCGCCTTCACGGCGCGCAGCAACTCGGCGCTCCCGGGCGCCGGCAACGGGTTCGAGCTCGACGCCATCGCCGCGGTCTTCATCGGCGGAGCAGCGGTCACCGGCGGCATCGGCACCGTGATCGGCGCCATGATCGGTGGTCTGATCATGGGCGTGCTGAACAACGGCATGCAGCTGCTCGGCCTGGGCACGGAGTACCAGCAGCTCATCAAGGGCCTCGTGCTCCTGCTGGCCGTCGCGTTCGACGTGTTCAACAAGAGCCGCGGATCCAAGTCCGCGACCTGATCCACTCGCACCGCACGCGCTGACGCGCAGGGAGGGCCCGGCATCCACGCGGATGCCGGGCCCCTCGTGCGTCAGAGGACCGGGAGTCGGACGGGAGAACGCGGACCAGGGAGACGCTCACCCCGTTAGCTTCGGTCTCCATGGACGGCATGGCGCTGGCCCGGGTGGGCATGCCGACATCGACGGCCACGCCCGAGGGCGGAGGACTCCATCTGCTCGGCGGGGGCGCGGGATCCGCATGGCGGGGGAGCCATGGCGCCCCCGGCGTGGACGGTCCTCGATGAGAGGCCGTGCCGTGCGCGTCGTGCTCGTGGTCGGTCCCGGGCTCCTTCAGGAGGGGATGCGTGCGCTGCTGCTCGCCGAAGCCGACATCGACGTCGTGGGCGTGTGCGAAGACGGACGCACCGCTGCGCGTGCCTGCATCGAGCAGGACGCGGACGTGCTCGTCGTCGACGCCCGCCTCCTGGGTGCGCAGCTGCAGCGCCAGGCCGCCGGCATCCGCACACGGCATCCCGGGTTCCGGGTCGTGTCGCTGCACGAGGGTGGGCAGCCCCTCAGCGGGGTGCCCGCCGATGAGGCCTGCTCGGACGCGCGAGTGTCGACGACCGCGTCGTTCGCCGTGCTGGTGGGAGCTGTCCGGGGCGCTCTCCGGTCAGCCGGAACGCCGCAGCGTCTAACGGCCCGCGAGGTCGAGGTCGTGGTGCTCCTGGCGCGGGCTCTGACCAACAGGCAGATCGCCCACCGTCTCGGGATAGCGCCGGGGACCGTGAAGCGGCACGTCAGCAATGTGATGGGGAAGCTAGGAGCTGTCTCGCGGCTCGACGTGGTGAACCGGATGCGCTGATCGCCTCGGAGCCGGATTCCCGCGTCGGTCACGCGGGCGCGGCGCCTCCATTCCTATCCCATCCGGCGGAGGAATCAATATGGCTCGAACGGCGCATGTGCCCCGGGGCCTGGGGAGATATCGTCACAAATGCCCGGGGATCGGAATGGAAATCGACCCGGATATCGATTGAGGCTCATGCGACACGTGAAGTTGTACTCAGGGATCGGGGCCGTCGCGCTGATCGGCGCCTGCCTGTCATCGGCGCTGCCGGCGATGGCCGGTCCGCAGAAGGCGGTCGACCACGCGGCCGAACCGACGGTGACGGCGGACGGCCACGAATTCTATTCCCAAGATCAGATCGACGCGGCATGGCAGAAGGCCGTCGGGGAATTCACGGGGGTGCTCCCGGCGGGTCGGCATTTCCCGGAGCTCGCCCCCTCGTTCTTCCACCCCGCGGACGGGACCGAATACTCCTACGAGGCCGGGATCCCCGCGCAGATCGTGGCCCGCTACTCCAGGTGCGCCTGGCTGCAGGAGTCGGACGCCTTCACGCCGAACACCGTCCTCAGCGTCTATCCGGAGAGCGAGATCGACGCGCAGCTCGATCCGGCGGCATGGCAGGCCATGCCGGCGGTGAAGGAGAGCATGGACGTCTCCGCCTACCTCGCCTCCGTGGACGGCTACGCCCGCGCGACCGGGCAGGACCCGCGAGCGGTCGAGTTCCGGAGCGAGTGCGCCGTCTACACGGAGTCGAACCGATGAGGGCGCGTGAGAGGTCGGGCCTCCGGCGGTGGAGGCGATCGACCGGGATGTCCCTTCTCGCGGGTGCAGTCGTCCTCGGGGCCGTGGTGATGGTGGCCCAACCCGCATCCGCGGATCAGGAGCACATCACCGGAAGCCAGGAGACCTTCGTGAACGTGATGTACCAGCACGCTCGATACGAGAACAACGCCCGCAATGGGGAGAGCGTGAAGATCACATCGGTCTCCCGAGGAGCGGGCGGCACGTACTCGATGGGCATGCGGCGACCTGGGGTCAGCGCTTCGTATGCGAAGGCGACGGGGATCCCCGAGCTCGGGCAGACCTTCACGCCGTTCAAGAGCGTGAGCACCGGGACGATCGGCAATCCGCCCGGCACCTTCTACCTCACGGTCTCGATCGTCGGGGGCTGCGGGGGAGACGGCTGCGGCACGATCGACTGGGGAGCGGAACTCCGCTACAACCTGCCGCTGCACTGAGGTCGAGCCGGCGCGCTGGACACCGAGCTGAGTGAGCGCGGCCGGTCTGAGCGACGCAGAGGGCCCGGCATCCACGAGGATGCCGGGCCCCCGTCGTGGGACGAGCCGCGGTGGGGGAGAGATGCGTGTGCATCACGGCGACCCGGATACGATCCCGAGCGCCCGCCACCGCACCGTGGACGGCGGGTTCGTCATGAAATCCTTGATGCGCCTCGAGCGCAAGTGATGCCCCATGCAGATCCGTCTCAGTTCCGTTTCCGCTGCGGTCCTCGTGATGCTGGCCTCGGCCGCCTTCACCGGTCCCGCCGCTCATGCCGCGTCGTCATCCACGACTTCCGACCGAGGTGCGACCGCGAGTCGCGCAGCCGACGATCCCCAGGCGAAGGACGGCCACGAGCTCGTCCAGCAGGGGGCGAGCGTGAGTCGCGCTCTCCACATCTGCAACGAAGGCGGCGACGTCTTCGGGGAGGGCCGCGCGTTGAATCACATACCCGTGTACTTCGACGGGGACACCAGTACCGGTGCATGTCTCCTCAGGAAGGGAGGTGTCACGAGCTATGGCGTACAGCCTTTGCAGACGTCGCTCGACCAGTGCTACGGGAAGGACCTCGGTGTGGACGGGACGTTCGCGAATGCAACGTACCCGGCGCTGATCCAGGTCCAGCGGCAGATCGGCGTCACCGCCGCTGGCATCTACGGGCCCAACACCGGGAAGGCCATGCTCCAAGCCGGGGACGTCTGCCGTCAGCTGCCGGCGGACGACTTCAGGTGAGCGGCGCGCCGTGCTCGGGGGAAGGCGACCTGACGCTGCTCTCCACCTGGGTCACGGCACCGTGCGAGTCACGAGAGCTGCGCCGTCGCGCGATGTGACCCCGTGAAGCAGAGGAAGCCGCCTCCGCGATGCGGAGGCGGCTTCCCGCTGTCCAGGGCGGGCTAGGAGCGCGCGCCCATGAGGTGCTCGAGCGCCAGCTGGTTGAGGCGGACGAAGCCGAAGCCCTTGGCGTCGAAGTACGACGGGGCGTCGAAGTCCTCGTAGGAGGAGCGGTCGGCGAGGATGTCGTCGTAGGACTCGCCCTCGTTCAGCGTCGGCGTGTAGATCTCCTGGACCTTCGCGGCGGCGAGCGCCTCCTGCACCTCGGGGTCGGCCCGGAACGCCTGCGCGCGCTCCTTGAGGAGCAGGTACATGCGCATGTTCGCCGCGGCGGAGTCCCACACGCCCGTGATGTCCTCGGTGCGGCTGGGCTTGTAGTCGAAGTGACGGGGGCCGTCGTAGGAACGGCCGCCGCCCACGCCGCCGTTCTCCAGCAGGTCGACGAGCGAGAACGCGTTCTGCAGGTCGCCGTGGCCGAAGACGAGGTCCTGGTCGTACTTGATGCCGCGCTGGCCGTTGAGGTCGATGTGGAAGAGCTTGCCCTGGTACAGCGCCTGCATGATGCCGGCGGTGAAGTTGAGGCCCGCCATCTGCTCGTGGCCGACCTCGGGGTTGACGCCGACGAGCTCGGGGCGCTCGAGGGTCTCGATGAAGGCGAGCGCGTGGCCGAGGGTCGGCAGCAGGATGTCGCCGCGGGGCTCGTTGGGCTTCGGCTCGATCGCGAAGCGGATGTCGTAGCCCTTGTCGGTGACGTAGTCGCCGAGGAGGTTGACGGCCTCGCGGTAGCGCTCGAGCGCGCCGCGGACGTCCTTGGCGGAGTCGTACTCGGCGCCCTCGCGGCCGCCCCACATCACGAACGTCTGCGCGCCGAGCTCGGCGGCGAGGTCGATGTTGCGGAGCACCTTGCGGATCGCGAACCGGCGGACGGCGCGGTCGTTGCTGGTGAAGCCGCCGTCCTTGAAGACGGGCGCGGAGAAGAGGTTGGTGGTGACCATCGGGACGACGATGCCGGTGTCGCTGAGGGCGCCCTTGAGGCGGTCGATCTGCGTCTGCCGCTCGGCGTCGGTGGATCCGAAGGCGAAGAGGTCGTCGTCGTGGAAGGTGAGGCCGTAGGCGCCCAGCTCCGAGATGCGCTCGACGCCCTCGACCACGTCGAGGTCGGAGCGGGTCGGGCCGCCGAAGGGATCGGCCCCCGTGTATCCGATGGTCCAGAGTCCGAACGAGAACTTGTCCTCGCGGGTGGGGGTGAGCGCCATGGTGTCTCCTGTCAGCGTCGTCGATGATTTGTTGCTAGCTACAACCTAACCGGAGCGCGGCCGGGGCACAACGCCGACACGACCCGGGGGCGGGTCGGCTGGACGCGCCGCGGGCACCCCGGCAGGATGGCAGGAGGTCGTCGTCGACCGCGCGCGTGCGCATCCGCCGACCCGCCATCGCCCCGACGGAGAGGTCCACCCGACATGACCGACGCATCGCCCGCCGCAGCCGGACGGCACGCGGATCCGGCCGACGACCGGGGCGAGGGCCTCGAGTTCCCGCCCGGCTTCCTCTTCGGATCCGCCACCGCCGCCTACCAGATCGAGGGCGCGGTCGACGAGGGCGGGCGCGGCCCCTCCATCTGGGACACCTTCAGCCGCACGCCCGGCAGGGTGCTCGGTGGTGACACCGGCGACGTCGCCGACGACCACTTCCACCGGCTCGAGTCCGACCTCGACCTGATGCGGGCGCTCGGCCTGGAGGCGTACCGGTTCTCGATCGCGTGGCCGCGCATCCAGCCGACCGGGCGCGGGCCGGCGAACGCGGAGGGCCTGGCGTTCTACGGGCGGCTGGTCGACGGGCTCGTGGCGCGGGGGATCACGCCCATCGCGACGCTCTACCACTGGGACCTCCCGCAGGCGCTCGAGGACGAGGGCGGCTGGGCGAGCCGCGACACCGCGTACGCCTTCGCCGACTACGCGCGGATCATGGGCGAGGCGCTCGGCGACCGCGTCGGCACCTGGACCACGCTCAACGAGCCGTGGTGCTCGGCCTACCTCGGCTACGCGGCCGGAGTGCACGCGCCCGGCCGCACGGACGCCGAGGACTCGTTCCGGGCGGTGCACCACCTCAACCTCGCGCACGGCCTCGCGGTCCGGGCGCTCCGGGAGGTCGTGCCGGCCGACGCGCGCTTCTCCATCACGCTGAACCTGCACGTGATCCGCGGCGACGGCGACACGGGACCCGAGGCCGTGCGCCGCGTCGACGGCGTCGGCAACCGCGTGTTCCTCGACCCGCTGCTGCACGGCCGCTACCCGGCCGACGTGCTCGAGGACACCGCCTCGATCACCGACTGGTCGTTCGTGCTGCCGGGCGACACCGAGCTCATCCGCCAGCCGCTGCACCTGCTGGGCGTCAACTACTACAACACCAGCCGGGTGCGGATGCGGGACGGCTCCGTCGCGGGCGGCGGCACCTCCATCCACGGCGACGTCGCCGCGACCCCGTTCCCCGGCACCGACGACGTCGAGTTCCTCGAGCAGCCGGGTCCGTACACGGCCATGGGCTGGAACATCGAGCCCCAGGGCCTGGAGGACCTGCTGGTGTCGCTGCACGACGAGTTCCCCGACCTGCCGCTCATGGTGACGGAGAACGGCGCCGCGTTCGACGACGAGGTGACCGTGGAGGACGGCGTGCGGGCGGTCCACGACCCCGAGCGGATCGACTACCTGTCGCGCCACTTCGCCGCGGCCCACCGCGCGATCGAGCGCGGCGTCGACCTCCGCGGCTACCAGGTGTGGTCGCTCCTCGACAACTTCGAGTGGGCGTACGGGTACTCGAAGCGGTTCGGCATCGTGCACGTGGACTACGCGACGCAGGAGCGGACGCCCAAGGACAGCGCCCTGTGGTACGCGCGGCTCATCGCGGACCGCGCCATCCCCGCGGTCGACGCGCGGCCCGAGCGCCACGTGCGCCCCGGGGCGTGAGCGGGCCCCCGCCCGGCACGGACGAGCGTGCGGTGCTCGCCGACGGGATCGTGATGCGGCCCGCGCGGATCACCGACGCCGCAGCGCTCGCCGCGGCGTACCGCGCCAACCGGGAGCACCTCCGGCCGTTCGAGCCCGCGCGCACCGACGCGTTCTTCACGTCGGCGGGGCAGCGCGCGCAGCTCGCCGGGCGCATCGCCGAGCGCGCGGCCGGATCCGGCCTGCCGTACCTCGTCGTCGAGGGCGACCGGATCATCGGCCGCTGCGACCTGTTCGCGGTGAAGCGCGGCGCGGCGCAGAGCGCGAGCCTCGGCTACTGGATCGACCGCGAGCGCCAGGGCGCCGGGCTCGCGACGGCGGCTGCCCGGGAGGCGGTCCGCATCGCGCGCGCCGCCGGGCTGCACCGGCTGGAGGCGTCGACGCTGGTGGGGAACGGCGGATCCGAGGAGGTGCTCACGCGCGCCGGGTTCCACGCCATCGGGATCGCGCCGGCGTACCTGCGGATCGACGGCGCGTGGAGCGACCACACGCTGTGGCAGCGCGTGGTCGACGGCGCGCGCTGACGGGCGCCGCACGCCGCGGCCTGCGTCCGCTCAGGCGTCGAGGAGCAGCTCGGTCATGCTGCGCAGGCGCGCCTGCGCGGTCGAGTCGGCCCCGCTGCGGTGGACGACGTCGTCGTGGACCTGCTCGGCGACCCGCAGGAGGTCCGGCAGGATCCCGCGCCCGCGCTCGGTGAGGGCGATGAGGAGGCGGCGCTCGTCGGCCAGGTCGCGCTGGCGCGTGATGTAGCCGAGGAGCTCGAGGCGCTTGAACAGCGGGGACAGCGTGCCCGGCGTGAGCTGCACGGCGTCGCTCAGATCGCCCGCGCGACGCGGGTCCTGTTCGTGCAGGGCGAGCATGACGAGGTACTGCGGGTGCGTGAGGTGGTAGGGCTTGAGCAACGGCCTGTAGAGCGAGATCACCGCTCGGGACGCGGCGGCGAGCAGCAGTCCCATGTCGCGGTCGAGCAGCGCTCCGTCGTGGTCCGTCATGTGTCCTCCTGGCCGTCTGCGAGACGCGTCCCCCGACGGCCTTATCCCTTCGGACGCTACTCCCGCGATCGAGCAGCGGCGCGACCCGGGTCCGCACGCACAGGGCGCGCGGAGGCGCGCGTCATCACTCGGTCGTGGGCGGCATCCACCCCTGCTCCATCTGGTGGCGTCGCACCTCGGCGACGGCGCGGTCGGCGTCGACCGGCACCGCGTCCCAGATGATGCCGGAGCCGTCGAGCCAGCCCAGCGCGAGCATGGCGTCGGCCAGGTCCTCCACGAACATCGCCACCGTCGTGCCGTGTGAGCGGATGAGGTCGCCGTGCAGGCTCCAGCCGAAGTAGGCGGACAGGTACCTGGCCTGCTCCGAGTGGCTGCGCTGCAGGTGCCGGTTCGATCGCTCGGTGGATCCGCCCGAGGCCTGGACCTCGTCCTGGAGCTCGTCGCCGTGCTCGTCCGACATGCGTCACCGTTCCTCCGCGTCAGGGTGCCCGCGGTGGACACCGGAGGCAGACCCCTCAGACATTACGGAGCGCCACCGACAATCCGCCAGGGGCGGCTGTCCTGGCAGCGTGCGAGCCGCGGGCGCTCACGCCCGGCGGAGCTCCCAGTCGCCGACGCGCAGCCGGACGAGCGCCGCGACGGCGGCGTGCACGGCGGGCGAGACGGATCCGCCCGGCGCCGTGACGACGTGGACGACGCGCTCGCCGACGCCGGAGATCCGCCGCCGCACGACGCCGCGGGGCAGGGGAGCGGTCGCGAGGGCGAGCGACGGGAGGAGCGCGACCCCGAGCCCTGCCTGGACCATGCCGACGGCCGCCGCGGCGTTGTCCGTCTCGAATGACGTCGCCGGCGCGAAGCCGCTGCGGGCGCACGCGCTCACGAGGTGGCGGCGGCAGCGCACGCAGCCCGCGATCCACCGGTCGTCGGCGAGGTCGTGGAGCGCGAGCGGGCCGCGGTGCCGCAGCGCCCGCGACTCCGGCAGCACGGCCCACAGCGTCTCGCGCCAGAGCGGCCGGGACTCGAGGCCGTCGAGGGAGCGCGCGCCCGGGTCGTCGGGGTCGTCCGGGTAGGCGAAGGTGACGGCGACGTCGGCCTCGCGCGCGCGGACCGCCGCGACGGCCTCGGGCGGCTCGGCCTCGAGGTAGCCGAACCCGAGGCGCGGGTGCGCCGCCGCGAGGCCGCCGAGGAGTCGCGGCACGACGGTCGACGACGCGGAGGGGAACGCCGCGACGCGGACGGTGCCGGCGCGGAGGCCCCGCAGGTCGTCGAGCTCGTCGGCGGCCTGGTCGATGGCGTGCACCACGACCTCGGCGTGCCTCGCGAGGACGCGTCCGGCCTCGGTGAGGACGACGCCGCGGCCTGCGCGCGCCGTGACGGGCACGCCGATGCGCGCCTCGAGGCGCCGGAGGGTCTGCGACAGGGCGGGCTGGCTGACGCCGAGGGAAGCCGCCGCCGCGGTGATCGAGCCGCGGACGGCCAGGGCGTGCACCGCCGCGAGCGCGGCCGAGTCGAGGTCGCGCGCGGTCGGGGGAGCGTCGGTCATGCGCGGAGCATAACGTGTGCTTATGGGACGCATGCCGGGCGGGGTCTTGCTCGATGGATCCGCCCTGGTCACGCTGGACGCATGACGACCGCGCCCCTGCCCGCCGACCTGCGCGACCTGTTCGAGGCCGGGCCCGGCTACCTGTCCGCCTGCACCATGGGCCTGCCCACGCGCGCGACGGTCGAGCGCCTGCGGGCCGATCTCACGACGTGGTCCGCCGGGGGATCCACCGCGCACGGCTACGGCGGCGTCGTCGAGGGCGTGCGCGCGTCGTACGCGTCGCTCGTGGGCGTGCCGGTCGGATCCGTCGCCGTCGGCTCGCAGACCGCCTCCTTCGTGAGCGTGCTCGCCGCCGCCGTGCCCGCGGGCGCCGAGGTGCTGTGCGTCACGGGCGACTTCAGTTCGCTCACGTACCCGTTCGTGGTGGCGGAGGCGCGCGGCGTCGTGGTGCGGCACGTGCCGCTCGAGGAGCTCGCGGCCGAGATCGGCCCGCGCACGCACCTGGTCGCGTTCTCCCTCGTGCAGTCCGCCGACGGCCGGGTCGCCGACGTCGCCGCGATCCGGGAGGCCGCGCGGATCCACGACGCCTTCACCCTCTGCGACACCACGCAGGCGGCGGGCGCCATGCCGATCGACGCGAGCCTGTTCGACGCGACCGCCTGCCACGCGTACAAGTGGCTCTGCGCGCCGCGCGGCGCGGCGTTCCTCACGCTGTCCGACCGCTACCGCAGGACCCTCGTGCCCGTGCAGGCGAACTGGTACGCGGGAGCCGACGTGTGGGCGTCCTGCTACGGGCCCGCGATGGCGCTCGCCGAGGACGCGCGCGCGTTCGACGTGTCGCCCGCGTTCGGAGCGTGGGTGGGCGCGGCTCCGGCGATCGCGCTCTTCGCCCGTCTCGACCTCGACGCCGTGCACCGCAGGAACGTCGAGCTCGGCGACCTCGTGAGCACGGGCCTCGGCATCGAGCCGCGCGGGCAGGCCATCGTCACCTGGCCGGACGCGGACGGCGCCGACCTCGCCTCCCTCGGGGCCGCGGGGATCGTCGCCTCGGGCCGCGCGGGCCGCGCGCGCATCGCGTTCCACCTCTGGAACGACGAGGACGACGTGGAGCGGGTCGTGCGCGCGCTCCGGCGCTGAGGAGCGGCCGCGCGGCGATTCCCTGGGCTGGGAATAAGCCGGGCGCGCGCCAGTTGGACTTCGAGGCGGTGCACGCGCACGCCCTCCGTCCTCCGG
This sequence comes from Clavibacter quasicaliforniensis, assembly GCF_051201715.1. Lineage (NCBI taxonomy): Bacteria > Bacillati > Actinomycetota > Actinomycetes > Micrococcales > Microbacteriaceae > Clavibacter > Clavibacter quasicaliforniensis. The sequence goes on from NZ_CP139624.1 coordinate 939,859, forward strand.
CGCCCCGCGCCCCCCTCATCCCGAAGGAACGCTCCGTGTCGTCTGCCGTCCTCCACCCCGGCGACGCGCTCTCCCGCCGGGAGCGCATCGTCTACATCATCGTGCTGGGCGCCCTCGTCGGCCTCGGGCCGTTCACGATCGACCTCTACCTGCCCGCCTTCCCGGTGATCAAGGAGCAGTTCGGCGTCTCGGACGCGGCCGTCCAGCTGACCTTGACGGGCACGACCGTCGGGTTCGCGCTCGGCCAGCTCGTGGTCGGGCCGTGGAGCGACCGGGTGGGGCGCCGGCTGCCGCTCATCGTCGCCACGAGCCTGCACATCCTCGCGTCGCTCGGCGCCGCGCTCGCGCCCGACGTCACCGCGCTGCTCGTCTTCCGCATCCTCCAGGGTGCCGGCGCCGCGGGCGGCGCGGTCGTCGCGATGGCCATGGTGCGCGACCTGTTCGGCGGCCGCCCGCTCGTGCGCATGCTCTCGCGCCTCGCGCTCGTGACCGGGCTCGCGCCGATCCTCGCGCCCGTCATCGGCTCGCAGCTGCTGCGCTTCGTCGACTGGCGCGGCGTGTTCTACGCGCTCACCGCCTACGCGATCCTCGTCGTGATCGCCGTCACCTTCTTCATCGTCGAGACGCTGCCCAAGGACCGGGTGCGCGTCGAGGAGAAGGGGACGCTGCTCCGCCGCTACCGTTCGGTGCTCGGCGACCGCGTGTTCGTCGGCGTCGCCCTCATCGGCGGGATGCAGTTCGCGGGGCTCTTCTCCTACCTCTCCAGCTCGTCGTTCCTGTTCCAGGACGTGTACGGGTTCGACGCGCAGCAGTTCGGGATCCTGTTCGGGATCAACTCGCTGGGGGTCGTGATCGGCAACCAGATCGCCGCCAGGCTCACGAAGGTCATCGGGCCGCAGTGGATCCTCGCGGGCGTCGTCACCGTGCAGTTCCTGGCGTCGGCGACGATCGTGCTGCTCGGGACGTTCACCGACGCGGGCCTGCTGGGCACGCTGATCCCGCTGTTCTTCTTCATCCTCGCGTGCGGCTTCGGCTTCCCCTGCGTGCAGGTCCTCGGCCTCGTCAACCACGGGCACGAGGCCGGCACCGCGGCGTCGCTGCTCGGAGCTGTGAACTTCGGGCTCGCGGGCGCGATCTCGCCCATCGTCGGCGTGATCGGCATCACCTCGGGCGTGCCGATGGCCGCGGTCATGGGGGCGTGCGCGGTCGTGTCGATCCTCTCGATGTGGCTCATCGTCCAGCCGCGGACGGTGCCGGCCCTCACCAACTGACGGCCGTCGACGGCCCGCTGCCGCTGGGTAGGGTGAGGCCATGAGCCCCGCCCGCGACCCGGCCCGCCTGCGGGGGATCGACGCCGCACGCGGCCTCGCCGTCCTCGGGATGATGGCGGCGCACGTCGCCGTGCCGCGGACCCTCGAGCTCGACGAGCCGGCGACCTGGCTCGCCATCACGGACGGCCGCTCCTCCATCCTCTTCGCGACGCTCGCGGGGCTGTCCATCGCGCTGATGTCGGGGCGCGACCGGCCGGCGGACGGGAGCGACCTCGCGCGCGTGCGCCTGCGGATCCTCGTGCGCGCCGCGTGCCTGTTCCTCCTCGGCGGGCTGCTGGCGTCGCTGCAGACGTACGTCGCCGTGATCCTCGAGGTCTACGCCGTGCTGTTCGTGGCCGTGCTGCCGCTGCTGCGCTGGCGCGCGTCGCGCCTGCTCGCGCTCGCCGGGGTCGCCGCCGTCGCGCTGCCGGTCGCGACCACCGCGCTCGCCATCCACTTCGACGCCGCCCTCATGCGGCCGGACCCGTTCGTCGTGCTCGTCGTCACCGGCCACTACCCGGCGCTCACCTGGGTGGTGTTCGCGATCGCGGGCCTCGGGATCGGCCGCCTCGCGCTCGGCTCGGCGCGCGTGCAGCTGCTGCTCGTGACCGTCGGCGCCGGGCTCGCCGTGCTCGCGTACGGCGGGTCGGCGCTCGTCGAGGCCGCGCTGCCCGCGCCGCCGCCGGGGTGGGAGTTCATCCTCTCGACGACGCCGCACGAGGGGTCGCCGTTCGAGGTCGTGGGATCCGGCGGGTTCGCCATCGCGGTGATCGGCCTGTGCCTACGCGTCGCCGCCCTCCTGCCTGCCGTGCTCGTGCCGCTCGAGGCGGTGGGGCAGCTCGCGCTCACCGTGTACGCGGTCCACATCGTGGTCATCGACCTCGTCGCGCCGGAGGGGGAGCTCATCGCGGACGACGGCGCGTACCTGGCGTTCGTCGTCGTGACCGTCGTGCTCTGCCTGCTCTGGACCCGGACCATCGGGCGCGGGCCGTTCGAGCGCGCGCTGGGCGCGGTCGCCGGGCGCGCGTCCGCCCTCGCGCCGCGCGGGACAGGGGAGCGCGAGCCGGAGGGCGCCAGCTAGAGCAGCGGGCCGGATCCCCCGCGGGCGTCGCGCGCGGCGGCCCCGAGCCGGCCGAGCGCCTCCACCCGGGGCAGGCTCGCGGCGTCGTCCACGTCCCACGCCGCGGACAGCGCGCACCACGCCTCCGTCCACGCGAGCACGGCGTCGAGGTCGGCGCCCGTCTCCTCGGCGACCACGCGCGCGCGGCGGGCCAGGCGTCCCGGGCGCAGCGCGATCGCGGGGGTGGGATTCGCGAGCACGTTCGCGGTGTCGAAGCCGGGGTCGCCGACGAGGGCCTTCGGGTCGATGGCGCGCCAGGCGTCGGCGTCAGCGTCGCCGTCGCTGTCGCTGTCGCCGAGGCCGTCGCCGTCGCCGAAGCGCAGGACGTTGCCGTGGTGGACGTCGCCGTGCAGCACGATGCCCGGCCCGGATCCGGCGAGCAGCTCGCGGGCGACGCCGGCGCCGCGGTCCAGGGACCAGGGGAGCGGGCGCGCGGGCTCGACCAGCTCGCGGAACCAGACGGTCAGCGGCACGGCCTCGGCGACCGTCGTCGCGTCCGGCGGGACGAGGTGCAGCCGGGCGGCGGCGCGGGCGAGGATCCGCGTGGCCCGGTCGTCGCGCGCGTCCGCGTCCGGTCCGTCGGCCGACGCCTCCCGCACGAGGACCCCCGGGTCGCCGGCGCGCGCCATGAGCACGGTGCCGTCGGCGTCCGACTCGAGCACGGGCGCGGCACCGCGGCCGGCCCAGGCGGCCATGAGCCGCCCGCCGCGCCGCTCCTCCTCCACGAGCGGCACCTTGAGCATCAGGCGCGCGCCGTCGCGGCGGACCGGGGCGAGCACGCTGCTGGCGGTGCGCGTCGCGGGGCCGTCCGGATCCAGCCGCCAGCGCTCGAGCAGAGGACGGAGCGCTGAGAGGGCCTGGTCCGTCACAGCCGGATCGACACGGGCACGCCCGTGAGCGCCATGATGCCGACGACGACGCCGATCACGCCCACGCCCAGGAGCACGAGCGCACCCGCCAGCGCGATCCGCGAGCGCTCGTACCAGGGGAGGATCCCGCGCCGGGCCCCGCGCAGCTCCGCCATCGTGAGCACCTTCGCCTGCTCCGTCAGCGGGAGGTCGAGGTCGGCCGCCATCGACCGCATGGTCCAGAGGTCGTACACGTGTCCGCTGAGGCGGAGGAGGAGCCGGCCGTCGACGTCCATGACGAACAGGCGCGGCTGCGTGTCGAGCGTGAGGCCCTGGTAGACGTGCACCACCAGGAGGTCGTGGACGATGCTGCCGCGGATGCGCGTGCGGCGCCCGAGGAAGCGGGACTCGACGTCTCCGGTGGCGTGCGAGATCCGCACGTAGGAGGTGAGGTACAGGCCGGCGAGCACGGCGCCCAGCAGCACGATCACGACCACGCCGAGGATCACGGCCGCCGCGTTCCCGGTGGGGACGGCGAGCACGAGGAGCGCCGCGCCCAGGGGGATCACGAGCGCGAGCGTGGCGAGGCCGAGCTGCCGGAGCAGCGCCGCGCGAGGGCGGATGAGCGTGCTCGCGCCCGCGGGGGGAGCGTCGCGGTCGTGCTGCACGTCGCCTCCGGTCGTCCGACGCCGTCGTCGCGTCTGCCGTCGTCCGGTGCGCCGCGCGCATCTCGGGACGGGCGGCACCCGCGGGTGCGGGCGGGACGACCGGTCCAGCCTAGGCGGGTGCCGGCTCGGCGGGCAGGGGCGCTATGGGGGACACGGGGAGCCCGCCGGGGTACACGAGAGCCCCGGCGGACCGGGGTCCGTCGGGGCTCTCGTGCGACTGGCGGAGGATAGGGGATTCGAACCCCTGAGGGCTTTCACCCAACACGCTTTCCAAGCGTGCGCCATAGGCCACTAGGCGAATCCTCCATGACGCGTGCCGCGGCGTCAGGAACGCGGCGGCACCCGTCGATACTACCTGCCCGCGACGAGGCTCGATGCACCAGGGGTGTCGAGCAGCCCCGCGAGGGCCCGACGCGAGGGCGCGCCGAGCTTGGCGCGCGCCTGGTAGAGGTGCGACTCGACCGTGCGCACGGACAGGAACAGGCGCCCGGCGATCTCCCGGTTGCTCAGCCCCTGGGCCGCGAGCACGCCGATCTCGAGCTCCCGGCGGGTGAGCATGCTCACGTCGAGGACGGGCGTGACCGTCGACGTCTCCGTCGCGGGCGCACCGCGGTCGATGCGCGCCTGGATCCGCCCGAGCGTCGCCCGCGCCTCGGTGAGGGCGGTCCCGGGCTCGCCGCCCGCCAGCATCCGGAGCAGGTCCTCGCATGCGGTCAGGGCCTGCTGGTGCAGGCCGGACTCCTCGAGCGTGCGGACGCCCTGCGCGACGAGCGCCGCGTCCGCCGTGCGGGATCCCTCCACGATCTCGGCCATGCCGTGCAGGGCCGGCACGTCGGTGCGCTCGCGCACCAGGCGGGCGCCCGCGACGAGGCGAGGGTCCGTGGATCCGAGCGTCCAGGCCCGGAACAGGATGCCCGCCCGGAGCGCGTGGGCGTCGCCGCTCAGGTCGCCCACGTCGAGGAGCAGCGTCGCCGCCTCCTCCGGCCGGCCGCGGGACGCGAGGATCTCCACGCGCACGCCCTCGGCGAGCATGCGCTGGTACGGGTAGCGCGGGTCGGCCCGGTGCGCGATCTCCGTCGCGATGCGCTCGGCCTCCTCCGTGCGGCCGCGGAGCGCGAGCACGCGGGCCCGCTGCATGCCGATCCAGAGCCGCCACGTGCCGATGTCCGGGCCGATCAGCCGGTCGTCCGCGAGGGTCAGCTCGGCCTCCGCCCGGTCGAGCCGGCCGAGGTCGAGGGCGACGCCGCCCGTGATGGCGCCGAGGACGGGGATGAACCACTGCGCGTCCTGCGCGATCGCCGACTCCACCCACGCGTCGAGCTCGCGCTCGAGGTCGGGCAGGTCGAGGCGGCACAGGCGGCGGCTGAACGCGCTCGCCGAGAGGAGCTCGAGGCGCGCCTCCTCGAGGAGGATGTCGTCGTAGGTCCCGCGGCGGTCGGAGCGGCGGGAGACGAGGCCGAGTCCCTCGTCGATGGCGTCGCCGAGCTCGGCGCCGCGCCCGAGGTGGCCGAGCGCGAGGACCACGGCGCGCTGGGCCCGGAGTCGCACGAGCGGGCTGGCCGTGACGGCGGAGGCGGCCCGGGCGGCGCGGAGCGCGGACTCCCACTCCATCAGCCCGAGCGACATGGCGGCGCCGATGACGGCCGCCTGCGCGCGCTCGTCGGGATCCGCGTCCGCGCCGTTCGCGATCCCGTCGAGCAGGCGGTGGACACGGTCGGTCCCCGGCATCGCGGCATGCGTCGAGAGGACGCGCCAGTGCAGCGCCTCGACGCGCTCGGCCGCGGTGAGGGACGTCGTGTCCAGCGCCTCCAGCACCTCCATCGCGCGCGCCGGGTTGCCGAGGACGGTCAGCGCGCGTCCCCGCTCGCAGGCCGCGTACGCGTCGGAGCCGCCGCGACCGGCGATCTCCGCGAAGGCCAGCGCGTCGTGCGTCATGCCGACGTCGTTGGCCAGCCGCGCGGCGACGAGGTGCACGGCGGCGAGGGTGTCCTCGCCGAAGCGCTCGACGGCGTCGCGGCGACCGTCGTCGGTGAGCGTGCGCGCGATGAGCAGGCTCTCCTTCGGGTTGAGCGGGACGCCGTGCGCCGCCTCCTGCAGGAGCGACCCGACGACGCGACGCGTGAGGGCGTCGACGGCCTCCGGGTCGGTGCGGGCGAGCGCGGCCTCGGCCTCCAGCAGGTCGGCACGGAGGATCCGGTCGCCCTGACCCTGCACGCGCGCGAGGCCGCGCGCGCCCAGCACCCGCAGGATCGTCTCGCCGAACAGCCGGGCAGCGCGCTGGTAGGGGACGCCGTCGAGGCGGGCGAGGAGCACGAGCGTGCTGCGCTCGTCGTCGTCGAGCATCGAGACGCGGGAGGAGACCAGCTCGAGGATCCGCGCGCGCGGCGCGTGCGGGCTCGGGAAGGCGTAGCCCGTGATGGTGCGCTCCGTGCCGTCCGACTCGAGCGCCTCGAAGGTCAGCTCGCGGACGAGGAACGGGCGTCCGCCGCTGCGCCGCTGGATCTGCACCCGCGTCGCCTGGTCGAGCGCGACCTGGCCCGCGATCGAGTCGATCATCGCGTCGACCTCGGCCGCATCCAGCGGGGAGAGGTCTAGCCGCTCGGCGTAGCCGTTCCGCCAGAGGCCGAGGATCTCGTGGGCCGCCTGCGCCGTGCGCACGGCCTGGTCCCCGCCGGCCTGGAGGTCCCTGGCGCGGAGGCGGCGGGGATCGCCGCCCGTGTCGTCGACGGTGACGAGCAGCGTGCAGCGCTCGCTCGCGCGCGCGTCGACGAGGGCGGCGCGCAGGTCGGGTGGCATGAGGTGCCCGTCGTCGATGACCACGACGGGTCGCGCGGCGGGGAGCGGTCGCGCGGTGCGGATCCCTGGCACCTCGTCGGTGACCCGGCGGAGGACGTCCGCGAGGTCGGGCGTGGAGGCGTGGGCGCGGATCACGGTGAGGCCGTTGCGCGTGAGGGCGTCCGCGACGCGACCGGCGACGTGGCTGCGACCCGAGCCGACGCTGCCGGTGACCACGGCGCTCGTGCCCGCGACGAGCCAGCGCTCGAGCGTCTCCAGGTCGCGCGCCCGGCCACCGCGGGCTGGCGGGCTCTCGACGCGGCCGCTCGACCGTATGTAGGTGTGCGTCATCTGCTTCATGTGACCCCCGTCGCGTCAAAGCGGTGGTCCGCGCCGCATCCCCCGAGGCTGCGCGGTCCTTGTGGGTACATCTTGCGCGGAATGCGGGGCTCCAGCCAGGCGAACCGACGTTTACTGATCGGATGGGTCGCGGAAATAAGTAGTCCGCACTGTGGGGGACACGTTCCGACGCTCCTAACGTCTCCTACATGTCCGGGCATGGGGATGCTCCGGACGGTGCGCTCCGGCGCACCATGCGTGCGACGCACGGGAGTACGACGGCTTCGGGTGCCGTCGACCCGACGCGTCGCCCGCGGCACGACCCGGGTGCCTCAGCAGGCCCGGAAGCGGATGACGGCACCCTCCGGGGAGGAGGGGGCCGTCATCCGGATCCACGCGGGTCGCGCGCCTGGCGGGTGCCGCTAGTAGCGCAGCCCCGCGATGGCCTCGGCGACGGGCTCCTCGCCCGAGATCGCCTCGAACTGGACGCGGACGCCCGTGCCGTCGATGAGCGCCGTCGCGACGATCTCGGCGACGTCGGCGCGCGGGATGGTGCCGCGGCCCGTGGACGTGCCCACCTGGATCCGGCCGGTGCCCGCGTCGTCGGTGAGGCCGCCGGGGCGGACGATGGTCCAGTCGATGTCGCGGGCCCGGAGGTCGGCGTCCGCCTCGGACTTGGCGCGCTGGTAGATCTCGTACGTGTCGTCGCTGTCGGGGTCGAAGCCGTCGACGGCCATGGCCGAGATCATGACGTAGCGCGTGACGCCCGCCCTCTCGGCGGCGTCGGCCAGCAGGATCGCGCCGTCGCGGTCGATCGTGAGCTTGCGCTCGGGTCCGGAGTCGGGCCCGCCGCCGGCCGCGAAGACCACGGCGTCGGCGCCGCGGAGGGCCTCGGCGACCTGGTCGACGTCGCTGTTCTCCAGGTCCAGCACGAGCGCCTCGGCGCCCGCGTCGGCGAGGTCGGACGCGTGGTCCGGGTTGCGGACGATGCCGACGGGCTGGTGACCCTGGTCGGCGAGGCGTCGTTCGAGCAGTCGGGCGATCTGGCCGTGTCCTCCGGCGATGATGATGCGCATGCCGTCCACGCTACGCCCGCCGCGGTGACCGGCTCCTGGGCGCCGCCGCCCGCCCGACCGGGCTCCCGCGTCGGGTACACTCGGTGTCGGCTCCTCGCGTGGTGCCATCCAGGTGAACTCCCCCAGGGCGGAGACGCAGCAAGGGCAGCCGGGCTCTGGCAGGTGCGCGAGGGGTCTTCTCCTTTTAACAGGCGCGGGCTTCCGCGCAGGCGACGCCCATAGGCTTGCGCGCATGGCTCGGAGCATCTACATCACGTCCGCCGAAGGGCACTCGGGCAAGTCGACGGTCGCGCTGGGCGTGCTCGACACCCTCACCCACCAGATCCAGCGCGTGGGCGTGTTCCGTCCCATCGCGCGCTCCATCGAGGAGCCGGACTACGTTCTCCAGGCGCTGCTCGCGCACGACGGCGTGGACCTCGACTACGACGAGTGCGTGGGCGTCACCTACGACGACGTGCACGCGGATCCCGAGGCCGCGCTCTCGCGCATCGTCGAGCGCTACAAGGCCGTCGAGGCGAAGTGCGACGCGGTCGTCATCGTCGGCAGCGACTACACCGACGTCGGCAGCCCCACCGAGCTGTCCTTCAACGCGCGCATCGCCGCGAACCTCGGCGCCCCCGTGCTCCTGGTGCTCACGGGCCGCCGCGCGGACGAGACCGGCGGCCGCAGCCCCGACGAGATGCGCCAGATCGCGGACCTCGCCGTCCCCGAGCTGGTCACCGCGCACGCGGCCCTGCTCGGCGTCGTCGTGAACCGCGCCGACCCCGAGCAGCTCGACGCCATCACGGCCGCGATCCCCGCCGCCGTCCCCGCGTCGCTCCAGGCCCGGGCGCCGCACGTGCCGGTGTGGGCGATCCCGGAGGACGCGTTCCTCGTCGCCCCCACGGTCGCCGAGCTGCTCGACGCGGTCGACGGCACGCTCGTCAAAGGCGACCAGGCGCTCCTCAGCCGCGAGGCGCTCGGCGTGGTCGTCTCCGCCATGTCGATGGAGAACGTGCTCGCGCGCCTCACCGAGGGCGCCATCGTCGTGATCCCCGGCGACCGCAGCGAGGTCCTCCTCGGCGTGCTCACGGCGCATGCCTCCGAGACCTTCCCCACGGTCGCGGGCATCGTGCTGAACGGCGGGTTCGCGCTGTCGCCCACCATCGAGACGCTCATCGCCGGGCTCGACCAGACCCTGCCTATCATCTCCACCGAGCTCGGCACCTACGAGACCGCGAAGCGCATCACGCAGACCCGCGGCCGGCTCTCGCCCGAGTCCACCCGGAAGATGGACACGGCGCTCGCCGCGTTCGAGCAGCACGTCGACACGTCGCGGCTGCTCGAGCTGCTGGACGTCAGCCGCTCCGACGTGGTGACGCCGCTCATGTTCGAGTACGGCCTCATAGAGCGCGCGCGGAAGGCGGGCAAGCGCATCGTGCTGCCCGAGGGCACCGACGACCGCGTGCTGCGCGCCGCCGGCACGATCCTCAGCCGCGGCATCGCCGACGTCACGATCCTCGGCGAGGAGATCGAGGTGCGCTCGCGTGCCATCGGCCTCGGCATCGACATCGGCCGCGCGACCGTCCTCAGCCCGTTCGACGCGGTGCTCCGCGAGCGCTTCGCGGAGGAGTACGTGAGGCTCCGCGCGCACAAGGGCATGGTGCTCGACATCGCGCGCGAGACCGTGACGGACGTGTCCTACTTCGGCACGATGATGGTGCAGCTCGGCCTCGCCGACGGCATGGTCTCGGGTGCCGCGCACACGACGGCGCACACCATCCGGCCGGGCTTCGAGATCATCAAGACCACCGAGGGCGTCTCCGTCGTCTCGTCCGTGTTCCTCATGGCGCTCGCCGACCGCGTGCTCGTGTACGGCGACTGCGCCGTGAACCCGGATCCCACGGCCGACCAGCTCGCCGACATCGCCATCTCCTCGGCCGAGACCGCGGCGCAGTTCGGCATCGAGCCGCGCATCGCGATGCTGTCGTACTCGACGGGGGAGTCGGGCGCCGGCGCCGACGTGGAGAAGGTGCGCCAGGCGACGGCGCGCGTGCGGGAGCTGCGGCCGGACCTCGCGGTCGAGGGCCCCATCCAGTACGACGCGGCAGCGGACGCGGCGGTCGCGGCGACGAAGATGCCCGGCTCCGCGGTCGCCGGCCGCGCGACCGTGTTCATCTTCCCGGACCTCAACACGGGCAACAACACGTACAAGGCCGTGCAGCGCTCGGCCGGCGCGGTCGCCATCGGGCCCGTGCTCCAGGGGCTCCGCAAGCCCATCAACGACCTGTCGCGCGGCGCGCTCGTGCAGGACATCGTCAACACCGTCGCCATCACCGCCATCCAGGCCGAGGGGATCGAGGCGGGCTGAGCGCCCGTCCGTCCCGCCCGTCCGCTCTCGCACCCGCCCCGTCAGGAGAACCCCGTGCCCGTCGTCCTCGTCGTCAACTCCGGATCGTCGTCGTTCAAGTACCAGCTCATCGAGATGGACACGGAGTCCGTGCTCGCGTCCGGGCTCGTGGAGCGCATCGGCGAGCCGACCGGATCCACGCGTCACAAGGCAGGCGGCGACTCGTGGGAGCGCGAGCTGCCCATCGCCGACCACACCGCCGGGTTCCAGGCGATGCTCGACGCGTTCGCCGAGCACGGGCCGTCGCTCGACGAGGAGCCGCCCGTCGCGGTCGGCCACCGGGTCGTGCACGGCGGCGACGTGTTCGTCGAGCCGACCGTCGTCACCGACCGGGTGAAGGCCGACATCGACGACCTCTCCGCGCTGGCACCGCTGCACAACCCGGGGGCGCTGCAGGGCATCGAGGCGGCGCAGACCGCGTTCCCCGACGTCCCGCACGTCGCCGTCTTCGACACCGCGTTCCACCAGACGCTGCCGGCCGAGGCGTACACGTACGCCATCGACCGGGAGCTCGCCGCGGCGCACCGCATCCGCCGCTACGGCTTCCACGGCACGAGCCACAAGTTCGTCTCGGAGGCCGCCGCGCGCCTGCTCGGGAAGCCGCTCGAGGAGACGCGGATCATCGTGCTGCACCTCGGCAACGGCGCGTCGGCCGCGGCCGTGCAGGGCGGGCGCTCCATCGACACGTCCATGGGCCTCACGCCGCTCGAGGGCCTCGTGATGGGGACCCGCTCCGGCGACATCGACCCGGCGATCCTGTTCCACCTCGCCCGCCACACCGACCTCGGCCTCGACGACCTCGAGACGCTGCTCAACCGGAGGAGCGGCCTGCTCGGGCTGACCGGCCTCGGCGACATGCGCGACGTGCAGCGCGCGGCGGCCGACGGCGACGAGGCCGCGCAGACGGCGCTCGGCGTGTACCGGCACCGGATCCGCCACTACGTCGGCGCGTACGCGGCCCAGCTCGGCGGTGTCGACGCGGTCGTCTTCACGGCCGGCGTCGGCGAGAACAACCCGCTCGTGCGGCGGCGCTCCCTCGCGGGCCTCGAGTTCATGGGCATCGGGATCGACGACGACCGCAACGAGCTGATCAGCTCCGAGGCGCGCTTCGTGAGCCCCGAGGGATCGCCCGTCGCGGTGCTCGTGATCCCCACCGACGAGGAGCTCGAGATCGCCCGGCAGTCGCTGGCGGCGACCGCGGGCTGACCGCCCACCCCTCCGCGCGACCTCCGCGCGCGCCCCGAGGCCCGTGATCCGACCGGATCGCGGGCCTCGCGTCGTGCTGCCCGGCCGCGCGGATCAGTAGCGGCACTGGGATCCCTACTGACCCGACCGCGTGGTCCGCGACCCCGCACACCAGTGCCGCGCAGTGTTGTCCGCCCCGCGAGCGGATGCGAGCCTTCGATGACCGTGGGTGTGGTGGGGGCCGCCCCGCGGGACGCACGGCTGCGCCCCACGAGCGCGGCCGGCCATGCAATCGAGGGGAACGCACATGGCACTACACATGCCCAGCCGCAGAAGCAGGCTGGCGACCGCGACGGCCTTCGGGCTCGCCGCGGCGATCGTCGCGTTCGGGGGCACCGCGCCCGCGAACGCCGCAGCCGGGGACACGGCGGAGGCCGAAGGCCGCTTCCTGACCCTGACGAACGTCCCGCAGGTGCTCGCCCTCGACGGCGCGTACACCTCCTACGGACCCGGCGACACCGCCGCGCAGGTGGAGAACGCGCCGTTGGACGTGGACGTCCTGAACGGGCTCGCGGACGCGCAGCTCTCCGCCGGCGTCACGCTCGGATCCCTCCTCGACCTCGACCAGGCGGCCGCGGCCGGCGCGCTGCAGCAGTACGCGTCCGCGGGACCGGCCGGCGCCACGGGCGCGGCCGGAGCCGTCTCGGACAGCGGGGCCATCACGGTCGGCCAGGGCGGCGGGCAGCAGACGGTCATCGACCTCGGCTCGACCATCGCCTCCGTCGGCGCGCAGGACACCCTCTCCGACCTCTCGCTGCGCTTCGGCGCCATCTCCTCCACCGTCACGTCGACGGGCACGGGGACGCCGACCTCGGACTACGACATCGCGTCGGCGGAAGCCGTGCTCACGAGCCCGCTCGTGACCGAGATCGCCGCGCGTCTCGCCACCGCGGTGAACGGCATCGCGCCCGGCATCGCCGGCTCGGTGGACGTCTCGGCCGCCACGGGCCCGCTCCTCCAGCGCATCCTCGGGGAGAACGTACTGACCTCGACCCTCCGGGTCGGGACCCCCACCGTGACCGCCACGGCGAACGTCAACACGGTCGCCGTCGTGCAGGCCGTGCTGGCCCAGCCCCTCACCAACGCCGACGGGACGGTCTCGATCGACGTGTCCGCCGGCACCATCACGGTGGACCTCGACCGGATCGAGGCCCTCAATGACCGCGCGCCCGGCACCTCGGTGCTGAGCTCGGCGCTCCTCGCGGGCGCCGTGGACTCGGCGATCACGAACATCTTCTCGGACGTGCTGCCGAACCGCCTGGCGAGCGCCCTGCGTGCCTCCACCACGGTGAACGTGGCGGTCACCGCCCCGCTCACGACGGGCGTCCTCAACGCGAACGCGGGAACGCTCGGCGTGGACGTCAACCTGTCGCTCGACCGCCTCCTCGGCGGCACGACGGGCACGGCGCCCACCATCAGCCTCGCGCGCACCGCGCTGCTCCCGCCGCTCAACGCGACGGTCGACCTCACGCTGCTCGCGCCACTGTTCGACGGCCTCGTCACCGCGCTCCTCGGCTCCAACGCCACCACCTCGCTGCTGCCGGCCATCGGCACCGCGCTGACCGGCGTCAGCACGGGGGTCATCACCACGCTGGCTCCCGCCTTCCCGGTCGTCGACCAGGTGGTGGGCCTCACGGTCAACGAGCAGTCGCCCGACTCCTTCGTCGACGCGGACGGCGTGGACGCCGGATCCTCCTCGGTGACCGCGCTGCGCGTCACGCTCCTCGGAGACGGGCCGACCGTCGACCTGGCCCGCTCGACCGTGCGCGCCGTCGCCGCTCCTGATGCCGACGACGTGACCATCACGACGCCGACGCCGAACCAGGTGATCGAGCTGCCCGCCGGGGAGACGACCGCCGTCGTGCCCGTCAGCGGCACCGCCGACCCCGACGCCGAGGTCACCCTGACCGTCGGCGGCCAGACGGTCGGACCGCAGCCGGTCGGCCCCGGGAACACCTACACGCTCACCCCGCCTGCCCTCCCGGCCGGCACCTACACCGCGACCGTCACGCAGACGATCGACGGCCAGGCCGCGGGCTCCGAGACGGTGACCTTCACCATCGCCGCGGCCGCCACGGACATCACGATCACGACGCCCACCGCGAACCAGGTCTTCCTGACCACCGCGGCGGACCCGACGGTCGACGTGCCCGTGGAGGGCGCGGCGGACGCGCGCGCCTCGGTCACCGTGACGATCCCCGGCCAGACCGCGCAGACAGAGCTGGTCGGCGCGGACGGCCGCTACGACGTGGCGTTCGCCGACCTCCCGGTCGGCACGTACACGGCGACGGCCACCCAGTCGATCGACGGCGTGGCCCGCGGCACGGAGACGGTGACCTTCACGGTCGGCGCCCCGGCAGCCGGGATCACCATCACCTCGCCGGGCGACGACGACCTGATCCTCAGCGCCGGCGCCGTGCCGACGGCCGACGTCCCCGTGACCGGCGCCGCCGACCCGCGTGCCAGCGTGACGGTGACCATCCCCGGACAGGACCCGCAGACCGAGCTCGTCGGCGACGACGGGATCTTCGACGTGGCTTTCGCCGACCTCCCGGTCGGCACCTACACGGCCACCGCGACCCAGACCATCGGCGGCGTCCCCGCGGGGATGGACACGGTGACCTTCTCGGTCGTCGCGCCCGCGGTGGCCGTGGTCATCGACGCCCCGACCGACGGGCAGGACTTCCAGGTCCCGGCCGGCGGGAACGCGGTGGACGTGACCGTCAACGGCAGCGCGGACCCGCGCGGATCCGTCCTCATCGCGGTGACGGGCCAGACCCCGATCACGCAGGTGGTCGGAGACGACGGGCGCTTCGAGGCGACGTTCCCCGGTCTCACGGCGGCGGGCTACACCGTCACCGTGACGCAGACCGTGGCCGGCACCCTCGCGGGCAGCGACACGGCCGACTTCACCGTCTCCATCGCGGGCGTCGACCAGGTCGTCATCCTGACGCCCGGCGACGGCGACTTCATCCCGCTGCCCGACGGGGACACCACCGTCGCCGTCCCGGTGACGGGCACGGCTGACCCCGACGCCACCGTCACCCTGACGGTCGGCGACGTGACGACCGGTCCGGCCGAGGTGGACGACGACGGCGACTTCACGCTGACGACGCCCGCCCTGCCCTCGGGCACCTACACGGGCACCGTCACGCAGACGATCGGCGGCGTCGCCGTCGGCACCGACACCGTGACGTTCACGATCGGCGTGCCGGTGGTCATCGAGTCGCCGTTCGACTTCCAGACCTTCCCGCTCAACGGCGGGGCGACCACCCGGGACGTGCCCATCTCCGGCACGGCCGACCCGCTGGGGACGGTGACGGTCTCCATCGTGGGGCTCGACCCGATCATCACGGAGGTGGACGAGGACGGGAACTACTCGGTGACGTTCTTCGGCCTGGAGCGCGGATCCTATGAGGCGATCGCGACCCAGACCATCGGCGGCGCTCCTGCCGGCGACGATACGGTCGAGTTCGACGTCGGCGTGGACGGCGAGGAGGGGGTCGACTCCGACCAGGCGGCGGCCATCGACGTGGACGGCGACGGCACCGACGGCACCGATGGTGCTGCTGACGCTGCCGGCACGGATGCGACGGATGCTGCTGGTACGGACGCGACGGATGCTGCTGGTACGGACGCGACGGATGCCGCTGGTACGGACGCGACCGACGCTGCTGGCACTGACGCGACCGACGCTGCTGGCACGGATGCGACGGATGCTGCTGGCACCGACGCGACGGATGCCGCTGGAACGGACGCGACCGACGCTGCTGGCACGGATGCGACGGATGCTGCTGGCACCGACGCGACGGATGCTGCTGGCACTGACGCGACCGATGCCGCTGGTGCGGATGCGACGGATGCTGCTGGCACCGACGCGACCGATGCCGCTGGTACCGACGCGACCGACGCTGCTGGCACGGATGCGACGGATGCTGCTGGCACTGACGCGACCGATGCCGCTGGCACCGACGCGACGGACGCTGCCGGTGCGGACGCGACCGACGCTGCTGGCACGGACGCGACGGACGCTGCCGGTGCGGACGCGACCGACGCTGCTGGCACGGACGCGACGGACGCTGCCGGTGCGGACGCGGCTGATGCTGCTGGCGCTGACGCGGCTGATGCTGCTGGCACCGATGCGACCGATGCTGCTGGCACGGATGCGGCCGATGCCGCTGGCACCGACGCGACGGATGCTGCTGGCACCGACGCGACGGATGCCGCTGGCACTGACGCGACCGACGCTGCAGGCACTGACGCGACCGACGCTGCAGGCACGGATGCGACGGATGCTGCTGACACGGATGCGACGGATGCTGCTGGTACCGACGCGGCTGACGCCGCTGGTACCGATGCGACGGATGCTGCTGGTACCGATGCGACGGATGCTGCTGGCACCGACGCGACCGACGCCGCTGGCACGGATGCGACGGATGCTGCTGGCACCGACGCGACCGACGCTGCCGGCACCGATGCGACGGATGCTGCCGGCGCTGACGCGACCGATGCTGCTGGCACCGACGCTGCTGACGCGGCTGGTACCGACGCTGCTGACGCGGCTGACGCCGCTGGCACGGACGCGACGGACGCTGCCGGTACGGACGCGACCGATGCCGCTGGCACGGACGCGACGGACGCTGCCGGTACGGACGCGACCGATGCCGCTGGCACGGACGCGACGGACGCTGCCGGTACCGACGCGGCTGACGCCACGGACGCCGCCGACGCGACCGACGGATCCACCGACGGCAGCGACGCCCCCACCCGGGCGGTCGTCCGCTTCACGGAGATCGTCCGCGGGAGCGGTTCGATGCAGATGGTCGACGCCTCCGGCTTCCTCCCCGGCGAGACTCTCAACGCGACGGTGTTCTCCACGCCGAAGCCGCTGACGCCGATGATCGCGGATGCCGATGGACGTGCGACGTTCATGTTCGAGATCGGTCCGGACTTCGAGCTCGGGGACCACCGGGTCGAGGTCGTCGGGGTCGACTCGGGCATGGCGGAGGAGATGATCACGCGGTTCCGCGTGGTGGGATCCACCGTCCCGGCGGGCGGGCCTGGCACCCCGATCAACGGCGGCGGCTACGGCGGCGGCTACGGCGGCGGGATCCTCCCGGTCACCGGAGGCGACGGCGACGGGATGCTGCTGCTCGGCGGCATCGCGCTCCTGATGATGCTGACCGGCGCCGGTGCACTGCACCGAGGCCGCAGCCGACGGGCGTGATCCGCTCGAGCTGAGCGCGAGGAGGGCGGGCGGTCCGGCGAGAGCCGGGCCGCCCGCCGGATCCGCTTCCGGGGCCCTCCGCACGACAAGCACGACCCGCGCGACCAGCACGACCAGCACGACCCGCACCACGAAGACCCACCCGACGCACGAGGGGGACGGCTCACGATGACCGACACGACCCACCACGACCCGGACGTCGACGCCGACGTCATCCCCGGCGCAGACGACGACGCCACTCCGTCCACGCCGCCGACCGTCGATCCCTCCCCGCCCGCGGATCCCGCGCCGCCCGGCCTCACGCGCGCCGCCCGCATCGGCACGGCCATCGCGGCCTTCGTCGTCGTGGTCTACGTGGCCACCTCGATCCTCATGGTCGTCCCGCAGAGCGGCGCCACCCGCGCGCTCACCGCCGCCGCGCGCCCCTACTTCAGCCAGCAGTGGAACGTGTTCGCCCCCTCGATCCAGAAGACGAACCGCTACCTCGAGATGCAGGCCCAGTGGCGCGACGACTCGGGCGCCCTCGTGAAGAGCGAGTGGGTGGACATCACGCGCGCCGAGTACGAGGCGGGGGAGGGGCGGATCCAGTCCTCGCGCACCGTGAAGCAGAGCGCGAACCTGCTCAAGACCTACACGGAGCGCTTCCGCGGGCTCACGCCCGAGCAGCAGGTGATCGTGCAGGACACCTTCATCCGCCGCGCGGACACCGACTCCGGGTTCGCGGCCAAGACGGCCGTCTCCCTCATCGACCAGCTCTCCGCGCTCGACGAGGGGAGCCGCGGCCGCGTGATCACGATGCTCCGCGCCGACTACGTGCTCAAGGAGTTCACGACCTACTGGTCCACGGCCTGGTTCGGCCGCGACATCGAGCGCGTCCGCTGGCGCGTGGTGACCGAGCGGCCGAACGACTTCGCCCACCGGGCGAACGACCAGCAGCAGTTCGCCCCCTCCACGCGCACCTTCGGGTGGCGCGAGGCCGACGACGTGATCGACCCCCAGGCGCTCAGCGTCTACCAGGGGATCGTGGAGAGGTACGCACGATGAGCGCGAGGACGCACGAGCCCACGTCCACCCCGAAGGCCGCGGCGGCGGGATCCTGGGCGGGTCGCACCCGGACGGCGCGCGCCGTCCCCAGCGCCCGCGCCGCCCGCGTCCGCCGGCTGCTGCAGGACCGGGAGCTCCTCACCGCGCTCCGGGATCCGCGCGGCTGGCCCCGCGGCGTCGCGACCTGGATGACCGAGCGCGAGCACGCCACCTACAGCTTCGCGGCGCTCCGCATCACCCTCGGCGCCGTGATCCTGATGGTGCTCGTCACCTGCTTCGCCGACCGCCACTACCTGTGGGGCGTCGGATCCCGCTTCATCGACCCCGAGGCGTCCCGCCGCGGCTGGCTCCCGCTCTTCACGGGCCTCTTCTCCAAGACCGACGCCACGCTCTTCGACCTCGCCTACCTGGTGCTCGTGGTGCTGGCCGCGCTGTTCACGCTCGGCTGGCGCACGCGCATCTTCACCCCGTTCCTCCTCCTCTTCTGGATCGGCCTGTCGACCAACAGCACGCTGCTCACGAACGGCGGCGACACGGTCCTGCGCATCACCCTCTTCTTCGTGCTCTTCGCCGACCTGTCGCGGCACGTGTCGCTGGACGCGGTCCGGCGGCGCCGCGAGCTCGAGGCGGGCGCGCCCCGCCGATCACCGGGTCGCCACGTCGATGCGGTGCGGTCGCTCGTCGATCGGATCCCGCGGCTCGTGCGCGTGCTCCTGCACAACACGGCGCTGGTGCTCTGCGCGTACCAGATCATGCTCGTGTACGTGAACTCCGCGATCCTCAAGCTGCAGGGGCCGGAGTGGCGCGACGGATCCGCGACCTACTACTCGCTGGTGATCGAGGGCTATCGGCCGTGGCCGTGGCTCAGCGACGCACTCGCCCAGGCGAGCGTCGGCGTGGTGCTCGCGAGCTTCCTCGCGGTCGCGTTCCAGGGCCTGTTCCCGCTGCTCATCCTGTGGCGGCCCACCCGCGTCGTCGCGCTCGTGGTCATCACGGGCATGCACGTGATGATCGGGATCCTGCTCGGCCTCTGGCCCTTCTCGCTCGCGATGATCGCGCTCGACTTCCTCTTCATCCGCGACGCGACCTGGCGCGAGGGGCTCGCGCTCGCCCGCCGCGTCCGCGAGGAGGCGCCCGGCCGGCTCCGCGAGCTGCGCGAGCGCCGCTCCTCCCCAGCCGCGCCGGCCGAGGTCCCCGCGGAGAGCTGACCGACGGCGGCCGGATGGTCGGGGGTGCCCGGTATCCTCGGGCTGTGGTCACCGCCCTGTATCGCCGTTATCGGCCAGAGAACTTCGCCGAGCTCATCGGCCAGACGCAGGTGACGGATCCGCTGCGCACCGCCCTCCGCACCAACCGCGTCAACCACGCGTACCTGTTCAGCGGCCCGCGCGGTTGCGGCAAGACCACGTCGGCCCGCATCCTCGCCCGCTGCCTCAACTGCGCAGAGGGCCCCACCGACACCCCGTGCGGCGTCTGCCCCAGCTGCGTCGAGCTCAGCCGCGACGGCAGCGGATCCCTCGACGTGGTCGAGATCGACGCCGCGAGCCACAACGGCGTCGACGACGCGCGCGACATCCGCGAGCGCGCGGTCTTCGCCCCGGCCCGCGACCGCTACAAGATCTTCATCCTCGACGAGGCCCACATGGTCACGCCGCAGGGCTTCAACGCGCTGCTGAAGATCGTGGAGGAGCCGCCGGAGCACGTTAAGTTCATCTTCGCCACGACCGAGCCCGACAAGGTCATCGGCACCATCCGCTCGCGCACGCACCACTACCCGTTCCGGCTCGTGCCGCCCGCCCAAATGCTCGACTACGTGGAGCACCTCTCCCGCGAGGAGAGCGTGCAGGTGGCGCCCGGCGTCCTGCCGCTCGTGGTCCGCGCCGGCGGCGGATCCGTGCGCGACACCCTCTCCCTGCTCGACCAGCTCATAGCCGGGTCGGAGGACGAGAGCGTGGAGTACGAGCGCGCCGTCGCCCTCCTCGGCTACACGCACGCGGCCCTGCTCGACGAGGTCATCGACGCGGTCGCCCGGCACGACGCGGCCGCGGCGTTCGCGGGGGTGGACCGGGTCATCCAGACCGGCCAGGATCCGCGCCGCTTCGTGGAGGACCTCCTCGAACGACTTCGAGACCTCATCATCGTGGGCGCCACATCCGCCGAGGGCGCCGCGGCCGTGCTGCGCGGCACCCCGGAGGACGAGCTCGAGCGCATGCGCGCGCAGGCCGTCGCCTTCGGCGCCGTCGAGCTGTCGCGCGCCGCGGACGTGGTCAACGCCGCCCTCACCGAGATGACCGGCGCGACATCGCCGCGCCTCCACCTCGAGCTCCTGGTCGCGCGCGTGCTCGTGCCCGCGAGCGACGACACGCACCGCGGCGCCCTCGCGCGGGTCGAGCGCCTCGAGCGCCGGGTCGGCGTGGCCGACGCGGGGGCGGATCCGGCGCCCGCCGCGGTCGCACCCGTCACGACGCCCGCTCCCGCTCCCGCAGCGGCTCCCACGCCTGCCGCCAAGCCGGCTCCCGCCGCCACGCCCGCACCGGTCGCCACGCCCGCACCGGTCGCGGCTGCGGATCCGGCCCCCGACGCGAAGCCCACCGAGACCGGCACGTCGGCACCGGCCGCATCCGCTCCCGACGAGCCCTCCGCGTCCTCGTCCGGCACGAGCGCACCGACGGCGGAGGCGCCGGCGGCGACCGCACCCTCCGCGCCCGCCGCACCCGTCGGCCCCGTCACCTTCGAGCAGCTGCGCGACTCCTGGCCGTCGGTCGTCGAGGCGGTCGAGAAGGCCAAGCGCAGCGCCTGGCTCGTCGCCGTCACGGCCACACCGCGCGCCCTCGCGGGCGACGTGCTCACGCTGTCCTTCGTCAGCGCGAACGACGCGGAGAGGTTCAAGGAGCGCGGCGCTCCAGGCCAGGGCGTCAGCGACATCCTGCGCACCGCCATCCTCGACGTGCTCGGCATCCGCGTGAAGTTCATCGCCCGCGTCGAGCCGCACGGGGGCACCGGCGCTCCCACCGGCCCGCCCGCTCCCACCGGCGGCGGATCCGCGTCGCCCGCGCCCGAGGCCTCCCGACCGGCGGCGTCCCCCGCCACGTCGACCAGCGCGCGATCGAAGGGCGGGAGCGCCACCACGACGTCCGCTCCGACCAGCCCGACGGCGTCGACCGCGTCGTCGTCACCCGCGGTGACGACCCCAGCGGCGAAGTCACCGCCCGCGAAGACCACGCCGGCAGGCGGCGGCTGGGCCACCGTGGCCATCCCCACGTCCGATCCCGGCGCATCCGAGGCCCCCGCCGTCCGGGCGCCCGCCTCCCGCCCCGAGCGGTCCGCCCCCGCGGCCCCCGCGGTACCGCCGACGGCACCGGCGGCCGCCCCGCGCGCCACGGCTCCGAGCGCGCCCGCCCGCGGATCGTCGGTCGTGCCCGACGCGCACGTCCCCGACTTCGAGGAGCCCGAGCCCGACGTGTTCGGCCCCGCCGAGCCCGGCTGGGCCACCGGCGGTGCCTCTCCGGACTCGGCCCCGCCCGTGGCCCGATCCGTGCCCGTGCAGCAGCAGCCCGCCGCGGCGTCCGGATCCGCTCCACGGCCGGACACGCCCGCCGCCGCCGCCCCGGCCGCGTCCGCGTCCGCCGCGCCCCAGCGCTACGGCGAGTCCGTCGTCCGCGAGCTCCTCCAGGCGACCTTCATCGAGGAGAAGCCCGTCGAGCGCAAGGCCCGCCCCACAATCCGCCCCACAGGTCAGGACTAGCGCCGCATGTACGAGGGAATCGTCCAGGAGCTCATCGACGAGCTCGGCCGTCTGCCGGGCATCGGCCCGAAGTCCGCCCAGCGCATCGCGTTCCACATCCTGCAGACCGAGACGTTCGACGTCTCGCGCCTGGCCGAGGTGCTCACTGTGGTCCGCGACAAGGTGCGCTTCTGCGCCATCTGCGGCAACGTCAGCGAGGAGGAGACCTGCGGCATCTGCCGGGATCCCCGCCGCAGCCCCGCCACCATCTGCGTGGTCGAGGAGGCGAAGGACGTCGTCGCCATCGAGCGCACGCGCGAGTTCCGCGGGCTCTACCATGTGCTCGGCGGGGCCATCAGCCCCATCGACGGCATCGGGCCGGACGACCTCCGCATCCGACAGCTCATGCAGCGCCTCGCCGACGCCACGGTCACCGAGGTCATCATCGCCACCGATCCGAACCTGGAGGGCGAGGCGACCGCCACCTACCTCTCGCGGCTGCTCTCCACCTTCGACATCCGCGTCACGCGCCTCGCCTCCGGCCTCCCCGTCGGCGGCGACCTCGAGTACGCCGACGAGGTCACCCTCGGCCGGGCCTTCGAGGGCCGGCGCCTCGTGGGGGAGTGACCCCGGCGGACCGCCGCGTCCGCGCCGTCACACGGCGGGCCCACGGGGACCTCCGCCCTAGAATCGTCATCCGGGCCGCCCGCGCCCACCCGAACCCCAGGAGTCGCCCGTGAGCCTCATCGTGCAGAAGTTCGGCGGATCGTCGGTGGCCGACGCCGAGAGCATCAAGCGCGTCGCGAAGCGCATCGTCGCCACCCGCAAGGCCGGCAACGACGTGGTCGTCGCCGTCTCCGCCATGGGCGACTCCACGGACGAGCTGCTCGACCTGGCCCACGAGGTCACGCCCATCCCCGCGCCGCGCGAGCTCGACATGCTCCTCACCGCGGGCGAGCGCATCTCCATGGCGCTGCTCGCCATGGCCATCAAGAGCATGGGCTACGACGCGCGCTCCTTCACCGGCAGCCAGGCCGGAATGATCACCGACGCGCAGCACGGCGCGGCCCGCATCGTCGACGTCACGCCCGGCCGCGTCCGCGACGCGCTCGGCGAGGGCGCCATCGCCATCGTCGCGGGCTTCCAGGGCTTCAACCGCGGCACGGGCGACATCACCACGCTCGGCCGCGGCGGATCCGACACCACGGCGGTCGCGCTCGCCGCGGCGCTCGGCGCCGACGTCTGCGAGATCTACACCGACGTCGACGGCATCTTCACGGCCGACCCGCGCGTCGTGCCCCTCGCCCGCAAGATCGACCGGATCACGAGCGAGGAGATGCTGGAGCTCGCGGCGTCCGGCGCGAAGGTCCTGTACATCCGCGCCGTCGAGTACGCCCGACGGCACGGCGTCCTGCTGCACGTCCGCTCCTCGTTCACGCACAACGAGGGCACCATCGTCTACAACCCCACGGATGGAGAGAATGTGGAAGAGCCCGTCATCGTCGGTGTCGCCGCCGACCTCAGCGAGGCCAAGGTCACGGTGGTCGGCGTCCCCGACGTCCCGGGCAAGGCCGCGCAGATCTTCACCATCGTCGCCAAGACCGGCGCGAACATCGACATGATCGTGCAGAACGTGTCGGCCGCCGCCACGAGCCTCACCGACATCTCGTTCACGCTGCCGAAGTCGGACGCGCAGCGCGTCCTCACGGTCCTCGCCGCCGAGAAGGACGAGGTCGGCTTCACCGGCCTCCAGCACGACGACCAGATCGGCAAGCTCGCGCTCGTCGGGGCCGGCATGCGCACGAACGCGGGCGTCTCGGCGCAGCTCTTCACGGCGCTGTCCGACGCGGGCATCAACATCGAGATGATCTCCACCAGCGAGATCCGCATCTCGGTCGTCACCCGCGCCGACACCATCGACGAGGCCGTGCGCGTCGTCCACCACGCGTTCGGGCTCGACGCGGACGACGTCGCCGTCGTCCACGCCGGCACCGGCCGCTGAGCCGCACCCGCCCGATCCGCACGTCCGACCCGCACGCCCGCGCACCGCAGGAGGAGCCACCCGTGACCGACACCGCACCCGCCGGATCCACCGCCCCCGCTCAGGAGACCCCCGGCCTCCGCGTCGGCGTCGTCGGCGCCACCGGCCAGGTCGGCGCCGTCATGCGCCGCCTGCTGGAGGAGCGCGCGTTCCCGATCGCGGAGATCCGCTTCTTCGCCTCCGCGCGCTCCGCCGGCACGACGTTGCCGTTCGCCGGACGCGCCGTCATCGTGGAGGACGCGGCCACCGCCGATCCCACCGGTCTCGACATCGCGCTCTTCTCCGCGGGCGCCACCACGTCGCGCGCCCAGGCGCCGCGCTTCGCCGAGGCGGGCGTGCTCGTCATCGACAACTCGAGCGCCTGGCGCATGGACCCCGAGGTCCCGCTCGTCGTCTCCGAGGTCAACCCCGAGGCCATCGACGAGGCCCGCCGCGGCATCATCGCGAACCCGAACTGCACCACCATGGCCGCGATGCCGGTGCTGAAGGTCCTGCACGAGGAGGCCGGCCTCACCCGCCTCGTGGTCAGCACGTACCAGGCCGTCTCCGGATCCGGCCTCGTCGGCGCCGAGGAGCTCGCGGGCCAGGCCGAGGCCGCCGTCGCCGCGGGCCCGGACGCCCTCCGCCGCCTCGTCCACGACGGCCGCGCGGTCGAGCTCCCCGAGCCCGCCGTGTACCAGCGCCCCATCGCGTTCGACGTGATCCCGCTCGCCGGCAGCATCGTCGACGACGGCCTCTTCGAGACCGACGAGGAGAAGAAGCTCCGCAACGAGAGCCGCAAGATCCTGGGGCTGCCCGACCTCCTCGTCAGCGGCACGTGCGTGCGCGTCCCGGTCTTCACCGGCCACTCGCTCTCGGTCAACGCCGAGTTCGCGTCGCCGCTGAGCGTGGCCCGCGCCGTCGAGCTCCTGTCGACCGCGCCAGGCGTCGAGCTGTCGGACATCCCCACACCTCTCCAGGCCGCCGGCACCGACCCCAGCTACGTCGGTCGGATCCGCGCCGACGAGGGCGCGCCGGAGGGCCGCGGCCTCGCCCTCTTCATCAGCAACGACAACCTCCGCAAGGGCGCCGCGCTCAACGCCGTGCAGATCGCCGAGGTCGTCGCGGCCCGTCGCTGATCCCTCCCCGGCCGGCGCCCGTGAGGGTTCCCGTACCACTCCCCGCGACCCCGAGGGGGCCCCGAGGAGCGGGCGTACACTGATCCGGTGAGTGAATCAGCGGAACCGGTAGACGTCGTCCTCGTCGGCGGCGGGATCATGAGCGCGACGCTCGGCACCCTCATCAAGCAGCTCGAACCCGACTGGACCATCCAGATCTTCGAGCGCCTGGGCGAGGTCGCCATGGAGTCGAGCAACCCGTGGAACAACGCGGGAACGGGCCATGCCGCCCTCTGCGAGCTGAACTACACGCCGGAGAAGGACGGGAAGATCGAGATCGGGTCCGCGACCCGCATCAACGAGCAGTTCCAGCTCTCCCGCCAGTTCTGGGCGCACCTGGTCACGGCAGGCGCCGTGCCGGAGCCCAAGGAGTTCATCAACCCCACCCCGCACATGACGTTCGTCCGCGGCAAGGAGAACGCCGAGTTCCTCCGCCGTCGCTTCGACGCGATGCGCGCCCATCCCCTCTTCGAGGCGATGGAGTACTCGGAGGACCCCGCGGTCATCCACTCCTGGGCCCCGCTCCTCGTGCTGCAGCGCGAGAAGGACGAGGTCATCGCGGCCACGCGATTCGAGGGCGGCACCGACGTCGACTTCGGCGCCCTCACCAACAAGCTCATCGACTACCTCACGGAGCACGGCGCGGCCCTGCACCTCAATCACGAGGTCCGCGGCCTGTCGCAGAACCCCGACGGCAGCTGGCACCTCCGCATCCGCAACGACGTCGGCCGCTCGACCGTGCAGGTGGATGCGAAGTTCGTCTTCATCGGCGCGGGCGGCGGCGCGCTGCCCCTCCTGCAGAAGTCGGGCATCCCCGAGATCAAGGGCTTCGGCGGGTTCCCCATCAGCGGCGAGTGGTTCCGCACGGACGACCCCGAGATCGTCGCGAAGCATCGCGCGAAGGTCTACGGCAAGGCGGCCATCGGTTCGCCGCCCATGTCCGTGCCGCACCTCGACACGCGCGTGGTGGGGGGCGAGACCTCGTTGCTCTTCGGGCCCTACGCCGGCTTCAGCCCGCGCTTCCTCAAGAAGGGCTCGCTGCTCGACCTGTTCGCGTCGATCCGCCCGCACAACATCATCCCGATGCTCGCCGTCGCGAAGGACAACCTGAGCCTCATCAAGTACCTCGTCAGCCAGCTCATCGCCTCGAAGGAGACGAAGTTCGACGCGCTCCGCGAGTTCATGCCCACGGCCGACCCGAAGGACTGGTACCAGGTCACGGCCGGCCAGCGCGTCCAGGTCATGAAGAAGGACGCGAAGAAGGGGGGCGTGCTGCAGTTCGGCACCGAGGTCGTCGCGGCGGCGGACGGCAGCATCGCCGGCCTCCTCGGCGCATCGCCCGGGGCGTCCACGGCGGTCCCGATCATGCTCGACGTCCTCGAGCGCTGCTTCCCCGACCGCATCGCGGGATGGAAGAAGCCCCTCACGCGCATGATCCCGAACTACGGCACGCTCGTCGCGTCCGACCCGAAGAAGACGCCGAAGATCATCCAGGAGACCGCCGAGGTCCTCGAGCTCCAGCACTGACGGGACGGGCGGGCGCGAGATCCCGCCCGCCCGCTCGCATCCCGTTCGAATGTGTGTTCGAATGGGCGCATGAGATGGAGCGCGCAGAGGCTGTCCGACGCGAGCGCGGACGCGCTGCCCGGGCTCGCCCGCCTGAGCAACCTCGTGCAGAGCGTCCGCACCCCGGAGTTCCAGGGCGTCACGTTCCACGAGGTGCTCGCCAAGTCGGCCCTCAACCGCGTGCCGGGGGAGTCGAAGGTCATGCCGTACGGCTGGACCATCAACCCCTACCGCGGGTGCACGCACGCCTGCGTCTACTGCTTCGCGCGCCCCACCCACGAGTACCTCGACCTCGACGGGGGCCGCGACTTCGACGACCAGATCGTCGTCAAGGTCAACGTCGCCGAGGTGCTTGCCCGCGAGCTCGCGAAGCCCACGTGGACGCACGACGCCGTGGCGCTCGGCACCAACACGGATCCGTACCAGCGGGCCGAGGGCCGCTACGCGCTCATGCCCGGCATCATCGCGGCGCTCGCGTCGTCGGGCACGCCGCTGTCCATCCTCACCAAGGGCACGCTCCTGCGCCGCGACCTCCCGCTGCTCGCCGAGGCCTCGACGAGCGTGCCGGTGGACCTCGCGATGAGCATAGCCGTGCTCGACGACGAGCTGCAGCAGTCGGTGGAGCCCGGCACGCCCACGACGGCGGCGCGGCTCGCGACGGTCACGGCGATCCGCGATGCGGGCCTCGACTGCACCGTCTTCATGATGCCGATCCTGCCCATGCTCACGGACGGCGTGGAGCACCTCGACCACGCGCTCACCCGCATCCGCGAGGCCGGCGGCACGCGCGTCCTCTACTCCGCGCTGTACCTGAAGCCCGGCGTGAAGGAGTGGTACCTCCAGTGGCTCGAGCGCGAGCGCCCGGATCTCGTGGGCTGCTACCTCGACCTCTACGCGCGCGGCGCGTACGCCCCGCAGGCGTACCGGTCGTGGCTCAAGGCGCGCATGGATCCGCTGGTCCGCAGGCACGGGCTCGGCGGCGGGCGGGTGGATCCGCGCACCGGCGGCGTGCTGTCCCGCGCCGACCTCCCCGGCGTCGAAGCCGCACGCGCTCCGCACGGCGGCCGACCGCGCCCCGGCTGGAGCCAGGAGGGCGCGGACAGCCGCGCCACCACGGCACGCGGTCGCGGCAGCTGGACGCAGGCGCCGGCGCCCGGCCCGCTGGTCGCCGCGGCGCTGCCCGCCGCCTCGGCGACGCAGGCCACGCTGTTCTGACGCGCCGCACGGGGTGTCCGCCCACGCCCCCGGATGCCGTCCGGGCGCGCCCCCTGGCTAAAGTTCTGACATGACCAGCGTGCGCGACCCCGGGGCGGGCACGCGCGACGCCTCCGGGCGGTCGTCGCCGCAGCCCGTGCGCGTCGGCGTGCTCATGGGCCACGAGTCCGCGCTGGACGAGGTCTGCGCGATCCTCCGCCGCCGGGCTCCCGAGATCGACGTCGTGGTGAGCACGACGGGCTGGCTCCAGCTGGTGCGCTCGCCGCGCTTCCCGACGGACGTCGTCGTCGTCGACTACGACCTCGCCGACGCGGTCAGCCTCGAGGGCCGGATCCGCTCCTGCCGCGCGGCGGGAGCGGCGGTCGTGGTCCTGTCGCGTTCGGGTGCCGAGGTGGTCCGTCGTCGCGTGGTCGACGCGGGGGCCGCCGCGCTGCTGACCGGGCCCGTGCCCGCGGCGGACATCGTGGCCGCAGTCCGTGCCGTCGCCGCGGGATCCCGATCCGGTCAGCGGCGCGAGGACGGGGCGACGGGCGAGGGCGGCGCACGCGCCTTCGCGAGCCCCCGCCTCAGCCAGGGCGAGGAGCAGGCGCTCCGCCTCTACGTCACGGGTCGGTCGACCCTGGCCGTCGCCACGGCGATGAACGTCCAGTACGAGACCGCGAAGACGTACCTCCGCCGCGTCCGCGCGAAGTACCGCCTCGTCGGGAGGATCGCGGGCCGTCGGTCCGACCTGATCGATCGCGCCACCGAGGACGGCTACCTTCGGTAGATGGCCAAGCTCTACTTCCGTTTCGGCGCGATGAACAGCGGCAAGAGCACCTCGATGCTCCAGGCCGCCTACAACTACGAGGAGCGCGGGCAGCACGTTCTGCTCACGAAGCCCGTGATCGACACCAAGGGCGACCGCGACATCGTGTCCCGCCTCGGCGTCCGTCGCCCGGTGGACTTCCTCCTCGAGCCGGACGCGGACGTCTGGCAGGAGTTCGGGATCCACCGCGAGCGCGTCCTGCAGGAGAAGGGCGGCCCGACGGCGTGCCTCCTCGTCGACGAGGCGCAGTTCCTCCGCGAGTCGCAGGTGGACGACCTGCTGCGCATCGCGATCCTGCAGGACGTGCCCGTCATCGCCTACGGGATCCGCACCGACTTCCAGACGGTCGCGTTCCCCGGGAGCCGGCGGCTGCTGGAGATCGCGCACAGCCTGGAGGAGATGAAGACCATCTGCCGCTGCGGGCGCAAGGCCGTCTTCAACGCGCGCCAGGTCGGCGAGCGCTTCATCTTCGCCGGCGACCAGGTCGCGATCGACGGCGAGGACGTCACGTACATGTCGCTCTGCGGCGCCTGCTACCTCGCGGAGAGCGGGGGAGTGCTCACGAGCGGCCGGCCCGTCGAGGCGAGCGCGTCGGCATTCGGCTACCCCGCTGGCCCCGACGCGGACTTCGCCTGATCCGACCCGGTCGCCGGGCGGCGCGGGTCGTCAGTCGCGCAGGTAGCGGAGGCCGTACGCGGTGAGGACCCCCGTGATCAGCAGGGTGGCGAGCGGCAGGAGGGCGGCGCAGGCGTCGAGCATGGGGGCTGACCTCGTCTTCGGGTGAGCGGGCGGCGATGCGCATGGGGCAGGTGGGTGGCCTGACCCGCATCAACGCTAGACCGAGCGTCCCACCATGGGTCCGCCCCAGATGCGGGGGCGTCATCCGCGGGGCGTCATTCCCCGCTCCGGGGAACCGGAGCGGGTCCGCGGCTGTGGGAGCATGGGGCTCGAGCGCCGCTGGGGGGCGCTCCATCGACGAGGGGGATCGCCTGTGGAACTGCGTGAATACATCCGGATCCTGCGACGGTCGTGGGTGCTCATCCTGCTGGTCCTGCTGCTCGGCGTGGGCGCCGCGGCCGGCTACTCGCTCGTGCAGACGCCCGAGTACCGGGCGTCGTCCAAGGTCTTCGTCTCGACGCAGTCGGCGGGCACCGTGCAGGACCTGAGCCAGGGCAGCACGTTC
Source organism: Clavibacter quasicaliforniensis (assembly GCF_051201715.1). NCBI lineage: Bacteria > Bacillati > Actinomycetota > Actinomycetes > Micrococcales > Microbacteriaceae > Clavibacter > Clavibacter quasicaliforniensis. The sequence goes on from NZ_CP139624.1 coordinate 969,594, forward strand.
ACGCAGCAGGCGGTCAAGAGCTACGCCGACGTCGTGGCGACGCCCGTCGTGCTTGAGCCGGTCATCGCGCAGCTGGGCCTCGACGCCACGGCCGAGTCGCTGGCGCCGAAGATCACCGCCACCGCGGCGGCCGACACGGTCATCATCCAGATCTCCGTCGAGGACGAGCAGGCCGAGGCGGCCGCCACCATCGCCAACGCGGTGGCCCGCAGCTTCACCGACGTCGTCGCCGAGCTCACGCCGCTCGACGCCAACGGGCAGCCGCAGGTGAAGATCACCACCCTGCAGGAGGCGCGGATCCCGGCATCGCCCGTGTCCCCGCAGGTCCCGTTGAACCTGGCGCTGGGCGGTCTCATCGGCCTCGCGCTCGGCGTCGCGGCGGCCGTGCTGCGCGCCACGCTCGACACGCGGATCCGCGGCGAGCGCGACCTGCGCCTCGTCACGCACGCCCCCATCCTCGGCGGCATCGCGTACGACCCGAAGGCCAAGGAGCGCCCGCTCATCGTGCAGTCGGATCCGCGCAGCCCGCGCGCCGAGTCCTTCCGCAGCCTGCGCACGAACCTGCAGTTCCTCGACTTCGGCGGCCGCGCGCGCAGCTTCGTCATCACGAGCGCGGTGGAGCCCGAGGGCAAGTCCACCACGAGCGCCAACCTCGCCATCGCCCTGAGCGACGCGGGCGCCAGGGTCGCGGTCATCGACGCCGACCTGCGCCGTCCCAAGCTCGCGTCCTACCTCGGGCTCGAGGGGGCGGTCGGGCTCACCGACGTGCTCATCGGCCGCGCGGAGCTGAAGGACGTCCTGCAGCCGTGGGGCAACCGCAACATGTTCGTGCTGCCGGCCGGGCAGATCCCGCCGAACCCGAGCGAGCTGCTCGGATCGCGCACCATGGTCACGCTCCTCAAGGAGCTCGAGGCCGAGTTCGACACCGTGCTCATCGACGCGCCGCCCCTCCTCCCCGTCACCGACAGCGCCGTGCTGTCGAAGAGCGCGGGCGGGGCGATCCTCATCGTGTCGTCCGGTCGCGCGCACCGGGGCCAGGTCCACGCGGCCATCGAGTCGCTGAACAGCGTCGGCGCCGAGGTGCTCGGCGTCGTGCTGACCATGCTCCCGACCAAGGGCCCCGACGCCTACGGTTACGGCCAGTACGGCTACTCGTACGTGCGCCCCGACAGCGCCGAGACCACGAGCCCGGCCGCTCCCTGACCCGCCGCCGACCCGTGTCGTCCCGGCTGGTCCCGCGGGGGCCTGTACGATCCGGATGACACCACCGCTCGACCCCGCATCTCCCGTCGCGCGGATCGGCGGCCCGTGCTCCACCGGAGGAGCGGGTCGCGGCTCGTCGGCGGGGCGCGGACCGGATGCTGCCGCCCGCGAGGGTGAGCCGCCCGCGTGCCGCACGATGCCCGCCACACCGGGAGACACCATGTCGGCTCACGCCGAGGCGCCACCGCGCCGCCTGCGACGACGACCGTCCGACCACCGCGCCCCTCGACCCGCGGGTGCCGCGCGTGGCTAGGTCGGAGCCCGACGGCCGCAAGCCCATGGCCGTCACGGGGCGCACCCGGCGCCGTCGTCCGTCGCTCGGCCGCATCATCCCCGGGGTCGGCGTCACCGCGGTGATCGCCTTCCTCGTCATCGACCTGATCCTCGTCTCGGCCGCCGTGACCCGCACCGGCGCGGGGTCCGCCGACGAGGGCACGGCCGCCCCCGCGCCGTCCGCCGCCAGCACCGACGCCGCCGCGAGCCCGACGCCCGCGCCGAGCGCCACCGCGAGCACGACCGTGGCCGCGCCCACCGTCTTCCTCGCGGCGGGGAACGCCGAGGTCGCCTGGCGCACGACGGGCGGCGCCTGCACGGGCGAGCCGGCCCGCATCCAGACCACCATCGACGAGGGCCGCACCTGGGACACCCGCTCGACGGGCTCCTTCGACGCGCGCCGGATCCTCGCGCTGCAGGTGGAGAGCCCGGACGTCGGCAGCATCGTCGCCGACGTGACCGCCGCGTGCACCCGCACCACGCTCCAGAGCTTCACGGGCGGCGAGTTCTGGCGCGACGCGCCCGCGCTCACGGCGACGACCGCGTACGTCGACCCGACACAGCCCGGCACGGTGCAGCTCGTCCAGGGCCCGCGGGACGCTCCGTGCGACGACGCCGTCCAGGTCGTCGACAGCGGCCAGGCCGCCGCGGTCCTCTGCGGATCCGGCGCGCTGCACGTCCGCTCGGGCAGCGGCGACTTCCGCCTGGTCGACGCACCCGGCGTCCTCGCGCTCGCGCTCGGCGCGGACGGCATCCTCACGGCGGGCACCGCCGGATCCTGCGCGGGCACGAGCGTCGGCCGCATCGTGCCGGCCTCGGGCGCCGTGAGCGTCCTCGGCTGCGCGGCGGCTGCGCCCACCAGCGGATCCGTGGCCCTCTCGGCGGCGGGTCGCGACGTCTGGCTGCTCACCGGCGACTCCGTCAGCATCTCCGCCGACGGCGGGGCCACCTGGTGACCTCGGCGACCGGCCTCGCGCCGTCGCGGCGTCGACGCCGGGCTCGGCGCCCCTGGACGCGTCGCCGTGTCGTGACGGTCGCCGTCGCCGCGATCGCCGTCATCCTCGTCCTCTGGATCGCGTGGGTCGCCGCCCGCGCCCTCCTCGCCCGCGGGGAGCTCGAGCAGGCGGTGCCGCTCGCGTCGTCCGTGCAGAGCGACCTCCTGGCGGGCGACTCCGCGGGAGCCTCGGCGAACGTCGCGCAGCTGCGCGATCACTCCGCGCGCGCGGTGTCGCTCACGGGGGATCCGATCTGGGCCGTCACCGAGCACGTGCCGTTCGTGGGCCCCAACCTCCGCGCCTTCCGCGAGATCTCCGGCATCGTCGACCGGATCGGCGGCGACGCGCTGCAGCCCGTCGTCGGCATCGCCGGCACGCTCGACGTCGCGAGCCTCACGCCGAAGGACGGGCGGCTCGACCTCGACCCGATCGTGGCCGCGCAGGAGCCCGTCCGCCAGGCCGACGACGCGCTCGACGCGGCGCTGACCGACGTGACGGCCATCGACACCGGCAGCACCATCCGCCCGGTCGCCGACGCGGTCGGGCGCCTGAAGGAGACGGTGGGCAAGGCCGCGGAGACCCTCGCCGTCGTGCGCCACGTCACCGACCTCGCCCCCGCCATGCTCGGCGCCGACGGCGACCGCAGCTACCTGCTCATGTTCCAGAACAACGCCGAGGTGCGCTCCACGGGCGGCATCCCGGGCGCCCTGGCGCTCGTCCGCACCGGCGGCGGCGCGTTCTCGCTCGCCGGCCAGGACTCGGCGCGCGCGTTCCCGCACCTCGCGGAGCCCGCCCTGCCGCTGGATCCCCAGACCGCCGGCCTCTACGGCACCATCACCGGCCGCTACATGCAGGACGTCACGCTGACGCCCGAGTTCCCCCAGGCCGCGCCGCTCGCCGCCGAGATGTGGCGGCTCAAGCACGGCCAGGCGGTCGACGGCGTGATCAGCATCGACCCGGTCGCCCTCTCGTACCTGCTCGAGGCCACCGGCCCCATCACGCTCGCGACCGGCGACGTGCTCCGCTCCGACGACGCCGTCGACCTGCTCCTTCATGACGTCTACCTCCGGTACCCGAACCCGGACGTCCAGGACGCGGTCTTCGCGAGCGTCGCCGACTCGGTGTTCGCGAAGATCTCCTCCGGTGACGTGGACCCGGCCGCGCTCGTGAAGGCGCTGGGGCACGCCGCCGACGAGCGTCGCATCCTGATCTGGAACTCCCGCGCCGACGAGCAGGCGACCCTCGACGGCACCACGTTCCAGGGCTCGCTGCCTGCCGACAACGAAGAGTCGACGGTCTTCGGCGTGTTCCTCAACGACTCGACCGGCGCGAAGATGGACTACTTCCTCTCGCTGCGGACCACTCTCGCGATGGCCATGTGCCGGGACGACGGCAGGCCGGACTACCGCACCGAGGTGATCCTCGGATCCACGGCGCCGGCCGACGCGGCCTCTCTGCCCTTCGTGGTCACGGGCGGAGGCGTGTACGGCGTCGCGCCCGGTGACGTCAAGACGCGCGTGGCGGTGTACGGTCCCCCTGGCACGGTTCCACTGCGGGTGCACATCGACGGCCAGGAGACGCAGTTCCAGCCGGAGATCGTGGGCGGGCGGGCCGTCGCGCAGGTCGAGGTGACGCTGAAGCCCGGTCAGGAGGTCCGCATAACGGTGGACACGCTGGGGGACAAAAAGACCGACACGCCCCTCTCGATCGTGACCACCCCGGTAATTGACACGATCGCGACAGAGTTCCGTTCCCTGTCCTGCGACGCATCCCAGTAGTCTCCTCAGTGGGGGAATGATCGACGGCGGACCCGAGTCCGCTAGTGGCCCCTATGCACCACGCGCAACTCACACTGGGGGAACCACATGCTCAAGAAGATCCTCGCCGGGGCGGCCATCGCCCTCGCCGCGACGTTCACCGTCGCCACCGCCGCCAACGCGGACCCGTACACGCCCGAGGGCGGCGTCACCGTCAGCGACCCGACCGTCGCGCCCGGCCAGAGCACCGTCCTGTCCTTCGGGCCCGGTTCGTTCGCTCCCGTCAGCGCCGTCACCATCACCATCACCGGTGAGGACGCCGCCAACGCCACGCTCGCCTCCTTCCGTACGGCCCCCATGGCCGTGACGACCAACTCCATCACCAAGACGTCGGCCAACGACGGCAGCCTCCGCGTCACCGTCACGCTGCCGGCCGGTTCCGCCGCGGGCTCCTACGCCCTCACCGGCACGGACGCCCAGGGCAACACCGTCTCCACGACCATCTCGGTCGTCGCGGCCGCCGGCAACGGCACCGCGACCGGTGGCTCCAGCGCCGACGGCGCCGCGGGCCTCCCCGTCACGGGTGGCCAGCTGCCCGTCGTCCTCATCTGGACCGGCGGCGGCCTGCTGCTGCTCGGTGCCGCTCTCGTCGTCGTGCTCGCCACGGTCCGTCGCCAGCGCGCCACGGCCTGATCCACATCACGCACAGCGTCGCCTGACTCCCTCGCGGAGCCCGGCGACGGAAGGCCCCGAGGCATCCGCCTCGGGGCCTTCCGCCGTCTCCGGGTGCCGTGACCGGGCGCCGGTTGACCCCAGTCCGGGGCCGATCCCGCCCGCGCGTCTCGGCTGGGGCGGCGGACGCGGCTAGCATCTCGAACGTGGGTTTACCCGACCCGCTGTCTGCCTGAAGGCGTCGACCCGAAATCGCGCGCCGCGGACACCACCGCACCGAGGCGATACCCGTCGTGCCCCCCGCACGTCCGTCCCGGGCGCATCAGAGAAGGCACACCCGAGATGCTCGCCAAGACCCTGGCGGGCGCGTTCGTCGCGCTCGCGATCACCGTTTCCGTCCCCGTCGCCGCCCAGGCGGAGAACTACGTCCCCAAGGACTCCGCCATCGCCTGCAGCGGCATGTCCGTCACCCCGGCCGCCGTCGCCCCCGGCGAGTCGGTCCGGATCGCCGGCGTCGCCGGATCCTTCACCGCGGGCGAGACCGTCGCCGTGCGCCTCTCCGCCGCGGCCGGCGCACCCGCCGCCGCGGGCGACCCGGCCGCATCCGTCACCGCGGCCGCCGACGGCTCCGTCTCGGGCACGCTCGTGGTCCCGACGACGGCGACCGGCACCTGGCGCGCCAACCAGACCGCCGCGTCGGGCGACCACTGGTGCGGCATCGTCTCCGTCGTCCCGGCGAGCACCCGCACTGCTGCTGATGCGGGCTCGCTCCCCGTCACCGGCGGCACGATGCCCATCGGCCTCGCGATCACCGGCGGCGGGCTGCTCCTCGCCGGCGCCGCGGCCGCGGGCATCGCGACGGCCCGCCGTCGCCGCGCGTCCTGACGCCCGACGCCGCTCCCGACCCGATGCGGGCGGATCCGATCACGACCGGATCCGCCCGCGTCGTCGCGTCCGGGCCGCGACGAGCGCCGCCGTCGCCGCGCCGAGGAGAGCTCCGAGGCCGTTGGCCGCCACGTCGGTGACGGACGCCACGCGCGCCGGCAGGAACGCGCCCTGCGCGAGCTCCACCGTCGCCGACATGGCGGTCCCGGCGAGCACGACGATCCACCAGCGCGGAGCCCCGGAGGCCAGCACGCCGAGCATGCCGAGCGGCGCGAACAGGGCGACGTTCGCGACCTCCTCGATCATCGAGTAGCGGAACCCGGGGATCCCGTGGTGCTGCACGAACACCACGCCGCGCATCAGGTAGGGGTAGACGCCGCGGTCGACGCTGTCCGGGGTGAGGGTGACCAGCCCGATCAGGGCGACGTACGCCAGGAGCAGCGCGGTCGCCTGCCGTCGGCGGATGCGTCGACGCTCGCGGTCCCGCCGCGCGCCCCAGGTCGAACGGCCGGTCGCGGTGCCCTCGGCCGTCGCGCCCGGCGGGGGAGCGGGGGCGGCGGGATCCATCGGGCCGCAGCCTAGCAACGCGCCCCCGGCGGGGAATGCGCCGTGGATCGCGCCCGTGCTCCCCGGGGTGACACACCTCGAACGCGTGCCCCTGGACGTCCTCGACCTCGCTCCCCGTCCCTTCGGCGGTACGAACGCCGACGCCGTCGCCGGCAGCATCCGGCTCGCGCAGGCCGCCGAGGCCGCGGGGTACTCGAGGTTCTGGGTGGCCGAGCACCACGGCATGCCGGGCATCGCGAGCTCCGCCCCGGCGGTCCTCCTCGCGGGCATCGCCGCCCGCACCTCGACCATCCGCGTCGGGAGCGGGGGCGTCATGCTGCCGAACCACACGCCGCTCGTCGTCGCCGAGCAGTTCGGGACCCTCCGCGCCCTCTACGGCGACCGCATCGACCTCGGCATCGGCCGGGCCCCCGGCACCGACGGCGCGACCGCGATGGCGCTCCGCCGCAGCGAGGCGGGCCTCGGCGTGGACGACTTCCCGCAGCAGCTCGTCGACCTGGTCGGCTTCTTCACGGGCGGCATGGCGGACGACAACCCGCTGCGGGGCATCACGGCCGTCCCGGGGCTCGGCGACCGCCCGCAGATGTGGCTCCTCGGATCCAGCGGCTACTCGGCGCAGGTCGCCGCCGCCCTCGGGATCCGGTTCGCCTTCGCGCACCACTTCGCGGGCGATCGCACGGAGCAGGCGCTCGCGCTGTATCGCGAGCGCTTCCAGCCGAGCGATGACCTCGCCGCCCCGCACAGCGCCATCGCGGTGAGCGTCATCGCCGACGAGGATCCCGAGGTCGTCGAGCGCGAGGCGCGTGCGGGCCGCATCACGTGGCTCCGCATGCGGCAGGGCGGGAAGCCCCAGCCCGTGGATCCGGCCGAGGCCGCCGCGTACGCGTTCAGCGACCTCGAGCGCGAGATCATCGGGGCGCGCGACCGCCGCCAGGCCATCGGCTCGCCCGACGCCGTGCGGATCGGCCTCGAACGCCTGCTCACGAGCACGGGGGCCGACGAGCTCATCGTCGCGCCGTCGTCCACGACGCTGGAGCACCGCATCCAGACGCTCCAGACGGTGCGCGATCTGGCCATCGGGGAGGCCCGCGCGGCCTGATCGCGAGTGCACTCATCACATTTCGGCCACGGGGAGCTGAGACCCTCCCTGAGGCGGATGTGGCGCCTCCGGGCGCGGGTTAGATTCGTACCATGAGGAAAACTGACCTGACCATCTCGACCCGGTTGGGCGCGTTCCTCGGACTCGTCGGCATGAGCACGATCGCCGGCGTGCTCGTCGCAGCCATGGTGACCCCGGCCATCGCCGTCTCCGGCATCGCGGCCAACAGCACCATCGGCGTCTTCGAGGACATCCCCGACAACCTGCAGATCGACAACCTCGCGCAGAAGACCGTCCTGTTCGCCAAGCAGGGCGACCAGCAGGTGCCCTTCGCCGAGTTCTTCTCGCAGGACCGGGAGGAGGTCCCGTGGGACGCCGTATCGTCGTTCGCGAAGGACGCCGCGATCGCGACCGAGGACCCCCGATACTACGAGCACGGCGGCGTCGACGTCCTCTCGGCCGCTCGCGCGCTCGCGCAGAACGTCCTGAACAAGGAGGTCCAGTCCGGCGCCTCCACCATCACGATGCAGTACGTCCGCAACGTGCTGGTCCAGAAGGCCCAGAACATGGTCGACTCCTCCGACGAGGCCACGCAGGCCGAGGGCCGCAAGGCCTTCCAGGAGGCCACCCAGCCCGACATGCCCCGCAAGCTCAAGGAGATGCGGATGGCGATCGGGGTGGAGAAGAAGTACTCCAAGAACGAGATCCTCCTCGCGTACCTCAACATCGCGAACTTCGGCAGCCGGGTCTACGGCATCGAGTCCGCGGCGCGCTACTACTTCAACGTCTCCGCCGCCGACCTGACCCTCGAGCAGGCCGCGAGCCTGATCGCCACGGTCAACGCGCCCGAGGTGTTCAAGATCGACAACCCGGACAACCTCGAACGCAACAAGGAGCGTCGCGACCTGCTGCTGCGGAACATGCTCAAGGAGCAGAAGATCACGCAGGAGCAGTACGACACGGCTTCGGCCGCTGCCATCACGCCGACGATCACGCCCTCCACGAGCGGCTGCATCCAGGCCAACCCGATCTCGGCCGCCTACTTCTGCGACTACGTGAAGAACGAGATCCTCACGAACCCAGAGTTCGGCGCGACGCCGGCCGAGCGCGACGCCGTCCTGAAGCGCGGCGGCATGCAGGTCTACACGACGCTCGACCTCGACATCCAGGGGAACGCCGCGGAGCAGATGCGCAAGCAGGTTCCGACCACAGCGCGCTTCACGAAGATCGGCGGATCCGTGGTCTCCCGCGAGGTGAAGACGGGCCGCATCATCGCGATGGCGCAGAACACCGACTACGGCGTCGCGGCCAACCAGGCCGGCGTAACCGAGATCAACTACTCGGCCGACAAGGCGCACGGCGGCTCCGCCGGGTTCCAGGTCGGATCCACGTACAAGATCTTCACCCTCGTCGACTGGCTGAAGAGCGGGAAGTCCGTCTACCAGACCGTGAACGCGTCGAAGACGAAGTGGAACCAGTCGGAGTTCCGCGCCTGCGGAGAGCGTGTGGGATCCGAGCCCTACACGGTCACCAACGACACGAACACCGGTGCGACCTCGAACCAGACGGTCCTCCAGGCGACCGTGGCGTCCGTTAACTCGGCGTTCATCGCCATGGCCAGCCAGCTCGACATCTGCGACATCAACCAGACGGCGAAGGACATGGGCGTCTACAACGCCGACAACCGCGACCTGCAGAACTACCCGCCGGACGTGGTCGGCTCAGGTGGCAACAACGTCGCCCCGCTCCAGATGGCGACCGCCTTCGCCTCCGTGGCGAACCAGGGCACGATGTGCAAGCCCATCGCGATCGACAAGGTCGTCCTCCCGGACGAGTCCGAGCTGGTCACTCCCAAGAGCGAGTGCACGCAGGCCATGAGCCCCGAGGTGGCCAACACGGCTGCCTTCACCCTCAAGGCCGTCATGGGCGGCACGGGCGCGGCGTCGAACCCGCGTGACGGCACGGAGATCATGGGCAAGACGGGCACGACCGACCGCTCGAAGGACACCTGGTTCGTCGGATCCTCCACCGAGGTCACGACGGCTGTCTGGGTCGGCAACGTGGAGGGCTTCGCGTCCATGCGCCGCAACGTCCTCAACGGCTCGGCCGCGGACAGCGCGCGTCACCGGATCTTCAAGCCGCTGCAGACGTTCATCGACGACCGCTACCCGGCCGAGGGCTTCCCGGCTCCGAGCAGCACGCTGACGAAGAAGCCGTACGTGCCGCCGGCACCGAAGCCCAGCCAGTCGGCGGCGCCCACGGCACCGGACGCGCCTGCCGCTCCGGCGGCGCCGGCCCAGCCCGCCCCTCCCGCGGAGGGGTGAGCCCGCGCTCGATGGGGAGCGCGCGCCGACGGCCGTCGCCTCCGGGCGGCGGCCGTCGTGCTGTGCGTGGCCCGGCCGCGGATCCCTCGGATCGGGCCCCTCGTAGACTGGACGACCGCTCCACCACCGACCCGGGAAGGCCATCATGACCGGGACTCCGACGTCCGCGCCCGCGCGCGTGCGCACGCTCCTGCCCGGCATCGAGGGGCTCCGCGGGGTCGCCGCCGTCGCCGTGCTGCTGTATCACGTGCAGCGCCAGCTGGCCCGGCCCACCACTGACGTCCCGCTCGTCGGCGAGGTCGCGTTCTTCAGCCACGGCGTCACGCTGTTCTTCGTGTTGAGCGGATTCCTGCTGTTCCTGCCGTTCGCGCGGAGCCTCGTCGACGGCGGCGCGATGCCGCGCCTGTCGCGCTACGCCGTGAACCGCGTCCTCCGCGTCTTCCCGGGCTACGTCGTGGTGCTGCTGCTCGTGAGCCTCGTGCTGCGCATCGCGATCCTGCCGCGCGAGACGCGCGACGCCGGCATCTCGGTCGGCACGCTGGGTCCCGTCGACACGATCGTGAACGCGCTGCTGCTGCAGGGCTACACGCCGCGCACGCTCCGCAGCGGGATCGAGGTCGCGTGGACGCTCGCCGTCGAGGTGTCCTTCTACGTGGTGCTGCCCCTCGTGGCGCTGCTGGCGGCGCGGCTGCTGCGGGGGAGGGCCACGTGGATCCGCGCCCTCGCACCCGCGGCCGTGCTCCTGCTGATCGGCGTGGCCGGCAAGGTGTGGTCGATGATCGCGCAGGCCCCCCTCGGGTACCGCGGCCGCCTCGCGAGCGAGTGGGGCGTCACATGGGAGGCGGTCGCGAACCGCAGCATCCTCGTGCACGCGGACCTCTTCGCCTACGGCATGGCGGCGGCCGTGGTCCTGCTCGCGCTGTCCGCGGACGAGGCACTGCGCGACCGCGTCGCGGCCTGGCGCGTGCCCGCCGGGATCCTCGCAGCTGCGCTCATCGTCATCGCCTCGGAGGCGCCCGTGGGCGCGCTCGAGGAGAGCATCGTGGCCGCCTCGTGCGCGACGCTGCTGCTCCTCGTGGCGCTGCCGCGGCGCGGGGGATCCCTCGGCCCGGTGACGCGCTTCCTCGAGCTCCGGTGGATCGCCTGGCTCGGCACGATCTCGTTCAGCGTGTACCTCTGGCACCTGCCGGTGATCCGCTTCCTCCGCCGCGCCGGCCTCGTGCTCCCGGACACGCTCGCGGGCTTCGCCCTCAACACGCTCGTGGTGGGGGCGGTGACGCTCGCGCTGTCGGCAGCGACCTACTACGCGATCGAGCGGCCGGCGCTGCGGCTGAAGGCCGTCTCGCGCTAGACCGCGCCGCATGATCGCCGGACGGCTTGGCGACCGAGCGCACAGGCGATCGACGCGTCATCTCCGGAACCTGGTCTGCGTGCCTGTCCGATGCTCGTGGAGGAGCTCACGTGCCATCTGCCGTGTCCGCCGGGCGGGCGTTGCCCGCGGCCGAGCGGCGGTCCGGCTCCGGCTCCTCCCGAGGGCATCGCGACGCGTGGAGGGCCTATGGGGCATCGACAGTCATCTGTCGGGCGCCGACTAGGAGTTCGCATCGGGGCATCGTCCGGTCGGCATCGTCGGCGAGAGCGCACCGTGGTGTGGCCGTCGCCGCGCCGCGCAGCCTTCCAGCCCGATCACGACCGCGGCCCGTCGGCGCTCGAGGAGCTCGAGGGAGCGATCAGCGTCCCGTCCATGATCGCGAAGGGCACCGCTGTTCGATTCGTGCCGACGGCCGTCATCGTCCCATCACTGCGTAGGAGGCGAGGACCCGTCTCAGTTCTCGTCGTCAGGTTCTTGCTCTGGATCCGCATCGAATCGAGATCCGGACCCAGAGTCGACGAAGGGCGTTGAATCGTCGGCGACTGCCGAGTGCGAGTTGGCCGTGAACCGAGGCCGTCACATCGACGAGCTTCGCCTGACTACGCGTGATGGGGCGGCGAGCGCTTCTCGGAATCGAGTACGGGCGGGGAGCGTGCGCGTACGGGGGCCACCCTGGTGACGATTCAGCGGTCGTCATCAGGGTGGCCATCACGTCATCTGAGGAGTCACCTGCAGTGACGCCTCGGCATCTACTTCGTATCCGTCGCTTGTCCATTGGAGACGGGGTTGTTGAACGAGATCCTGCCCGTCCAGTGACCCACCCCGCAGTCTCCGCCGCATCCGCCGACGACCTCGACCCGGAGGAAGAAGGTTCCCGGAGCGTTGCTGGCTCGACCTGTGGCCTTGTTTATGAAGTACGACCACTTCCCGAATGTCTCCTCCGTCGTCGCGAACGAACTGGTGTTCTGAGATCTGGTGATGCCGGCGTAGACAGGAGGCCCCCCACCGCCCTGCATGTCATCGATGATGATCAACTCCGCGTTGTGTGGGTTGGTCTCACGGTACGCATGGGGGTAGAACGACAGCCCGACCGGTTGGTAGCCATCCAGGGCCCTCGTCTCGGCCATCGCCGGTGTCGACGTCCCGGCGAGGATCCCCAGACCCGCTGTCAGGGCGACGACGACCAGCGCGCGCGCCCGCCGACGGTTGGAGTTGCTTTCATGCTTCATCAGATTGCTCCATTCGTTGTTCAACATTCACTTTCGAACTCGACCGCGGCTTCGCTTTTTCCTACGGTCTCGGCATATGTCTCCATGTCGTGAATGTATGCGCGGACGTCCATGTTCCGTGCAACCTGTGGTATCTTCTCCCACTGTTCGGCCCTCAATTGGAGATCGGCCTCGCCGACACCGGTTCCCGCGTCTGACTCAGGGGGATGCAGGCTGATCTTCAACCACGCGCATCGCCAGTATCGAGCTACGAATTGCGCAGGGAGATCGACGTGGTACGAATGCACCTTCCCGTCATCGGGGTGGAAGAAGCTCGGTGCGGTCGCGGGGAAGGCTTGTCCCGGCGGAAGCGGATTGGGGAATGCGCTGACAGCCTGCGTCCATGCGGTGTCGACTTGCGAGTCGGTGAAGAAGTCCTGTTGAGACGATTCCCGTGATGGGTCGGTGCGTGGTGTGGCAGTCATCGCGGTGGTCGCGAGAGCGCTGATCGCGAATACGGCGCCGAGCCCGCAGGCAGTCAGCAATGCGCGTTTGCGGTTCATTTTCCCCTCCTGGCCGACGCCAATGTCTGAAAGTTACGTCGGAGCCGCGCGTTCGACAATGGAGCGTAGGGTGCATTGCGTTTCTCGTCCGGACTGCCTATGCTCTGCATCTCGACCCAGAGGGTGGGTCTGTGGCGATTGTCGACATCCATCTCGTGTGCGCACCCACGGGGCGTGGCTGGATTTCGCTCATCGAATGAGCCCGACGGGGCCTGCATCGTGTAGCGCTTCCGGTCGAGTCGCCTCACATCTGCCAGTCCGAGCCTCGCGAGGCGTTCGGCTGATCGCCCGGACGACGAAGGGCCGCTCCCGGGGGAGCGGCCCTTGATCATGATGCCGGTCATGCTGTGCCTCGCGGAGGAGGCGGTGTGTCGGGGTAACAGGATTTGAACCTGCGACCTCTTCGTCCCGAACGAAGCGCGCTACCAAACTGCGCCACACCCCGATGGCCCGAGGGCCGGGATCTACGATACCCGATGTTCACGGGTCCGGAGTACGCCGCGGGCGGTCAGACCGCGGTGAGCGTGAGCAGCGTCGCCTCGGGGAAGCACGCGAAGCGCACGGGCGCGTAGATCGACGTGCCGAGGCCCGCGCTCACGTTGAGGAACGACGCCCGGTCGGCGTGAGGCCAGACGCTGAGGCCCTTCACCTGGCGGCGCGGGATGTCGCAGTTGGTGACGAGGGCGCCGTAGCCGGGCACGCAGACCTGGCCGCCGTGCGTGTGCCCGGCGAAGATCATGCGGGCGCCGTTGGTGACGAACGAGTCGAGCACGCGGCGGTAGGGGGCGTGGGCGACGCCGATGGACACGACGGGGGCGTCCGATGCGCCCTGGTAGGCATCCCCGTCCTCGCGCAACGCGTCGAGGGCTCCGGGGAGCGCCTCGAGGTGGTCGAAGTCGCGGTGCGGGTCGTCCACGCCGAAGAACTCCAGCAGCGTGCCGTTGACCTCGATCGCGCCCGCGGCGTTGTTGAGGTCGACCCAGCCGAGCGACGCGTACAGCCGCTCGAGCCGGGGGAGGTCGAGGTCGGCCGGGCGCTGCGTGGCGTGCGTGTTGGCGGTGAAGTACTTGAACGGGTTCTTGAGCATGGGCCCGTAGTAGTCGTTCGAGCCGTGCACGAAGACACCGGGGATCCCGCGGAAGGCCTCGAGCGTCTCCTCGACCGCGACGATGCCCTGCTCGTGTCCCGTGTTGTCGCCGGTGTCGACGACGAGGTCGGGCTTGAGCTCCGCGAGCTCACGCACCCAGCGCTGCTTCTTGTGCTGCCACGGTGCCATGTGCATGTCCGACAGGTGGAGCACGCGGATGGGGTCGGCGCCCACAGGGAGTACCGGCACCGTCACCTCGCGGAGGGTGAAGCGGCGCCGCTCATAGAAGGACGCGTACGCGAAGACCGCCGCGCCGGCCGCGGCGACGACGCCGACGGTGCGTGCGATGGTGCCGAGCACGCCCATCAGCTGCGTCCGATGTAGAGCGTCACGGGGCCGCCGCTCTGCTGCCCGGCCGCGGGATCCGTGCGGGTCGCCTTGCCGATCTGCGAGTTGTCCTGCACCTGCTCCTGGGCCATGGTCACGTCGAATCCGGCGCCCCGGAGCGTCTGCCGGGCGCTCGTCATGTCCTGCCCGCGCACGTCAGGGACGGTGCCCGGGGTGCCCTGCTGCTGGCTCTGGTCGGGCCCGCTGCTGATGAACACCGTGACGGTCGATCCACGCGCCGCGTTGGCACCGGCACCCGGGTCGGATCCGGCGACCTGGCCGGCGGCCACGTTCGCGGAGGACCGCGAGCCGCCCTGGGCGAAGGACAGGCCCGCGCCCTCGATGGCCGACTGGGCGTCGGCGGGCGACATGCCCGAGACGTCCGGAACCTGGACCGTCGGCGTGCGGGTGAGCTCGGCTGCCGGACCAGGGAACGCCGACCCCTTGTAGACCGCGTTGACGGACTGCATGAACGGCTTCCACACCGCGAACCGAGCGGTGGACATGAGCTGCCCGCTCGGGAGCTTGGTCTTGCGCTGCTGGATCTGCTGGCCCGAGGAGCTGCCCACCCAGATGGCGGTCGTGACCTCGGTGCTGGACCCGACGAACCAGGTGTCCTTCGCCGCATCCGTGGTTCCGGTCTTGCCGATGAGCGGCGTGCCGTCGTTCGTGTCGGCGGCGGCACCGGTGGCCCCCATGACCCCGGCGAGGGCGTAGGCGGCGGTGTGCGCGACGTCCGGACTCACGGTCTCGGTGCAGTTCGCCTGGGGCGGCGTCACCTCCGTGTCATCCGGCAGCACGACCTTGTCGATCAGGACCGCCGTGCAGGTGGTGCCGTTGTTGGCGACGGTCGCGTACGCCGACGCCATCGTCAAGGGCGACACGTTGTTCGCGCCTGATCCGATGATGTCCGCGATCAGGTTGGACAGCTTCTTCCCGGTCTGCGCCTGGTGGATCCCGATGTCCTGGGCGGTCTGCTGGATGCCGCACATGTCGAGCTCGGACGCCATGGCCATGAACGCGGTGTTGGTGGAGTTCGCCGTACCCGACATGACCGTGCGGTTCGGCCCGGGGGCTGCACCGTCGTTGGTCACCCGGAGAGTGTCCCCGGGGGAGTTCCCGCCCCCGCATGAGTTCGTGAAGTCGCGCCCGGTCCATACGCCGTTCGACGCGCGCACGACCTCATTGACGGAGTGCCCCTCCTTGAGCCAGTCGAGGAGCGTCACGATCTTGTAGGTCGATCCGGGTTGGAAGCCCCGGGATCCTCCCAGCGCCTCATCGGTGTTGTAGTTGACGCTGGTGACGCCGCGCTGGTCGCCGTTCCCGTAGTCGGTGTTCTGCACCATGGCGATCACGCGGCCGGTCTTGGCCTCGACGCTCGTCATGGCGGATCCGACGTTGATGCTGTTCATCGTCGTGGGGATCTGCTTGCGCATGTCGTCCGTGGCCTTGGCCTGCAGGTCGAGGTTCAGCGTCGTGTAGATCTTGTAGCCGTTGCGGTTGAGGTTCCGACGGGCCTCGTCGGGGGTCTGGCCGAACTCCTTCGAGTTCTCGACCGTGTACTTCACCGCGTCGCAGAAGTACGCGGCGCTGGCGGGCTGGGCCGCGTTGCAGCCGCTCACGGAGGGGGTGATCGCCGGCGTGACGGGGGTGGCGATCGCCTCGTCGTGCTGCTGCTGCGTGATGCTGTGGTGCTTGAGCATGTTGTCGATGAGCACGTCGCGGCGCTCCTGGTTGGCCTTGATGTTCCCGGGCTCGTCGATCCGCAGGGCCGTGGGGTAGTTGACCGTGGCGACGAGGCTCGCGGCCTGGGCGATGCTGAGGTCCTTCGCGTCCACGCCGTAGTAGTACTTCGCGGCCGACTGGATGCCGTAGACGCTGCCGCCGTAGTTCGCGATGTTGAGGTAGCCGAGGAGGATGTCGTTCTTCGAGAACTTCTTCTCCAGGCCGATCGCGAGGCGCATCTCCTTGAGCTTGCGGGCCGTCGACTCCTGCGTCGCCTCCGCGTACGCCTTCTTGCCCGCGTCCGGGTCCGTCTCGGCGAGCGTCTCCGCCTTCTGCACGAGCACGTTCTTCACGTACTGCATGGTGATGGTGCTGGCGCCCGACTCGACGCCGCCGCCGATGACGTTCTGGGCGAGCGCGCGGAACGTGGACTGCACGTCGACGCCGCCGTGCTCGTAGAAGCGGGGATCCTCCGTGTCGACGGCCGCGGCCTTCGCGTTGTCGGAGACCTCGTCCCAGCTCACCTCCTGGCGGTTCTGCGCGTAGAACTCGGCGAACTTGACCGGCTGGCCGCCCTGCGTGGCGTAGAGCTCGGTCTTCTGGGCGAGGTTGTCGATCTGCAGGTAGTCCGGCAGGTCCTCGAAGAGGCCGATCGTGTTGTTGGCCGCGAGGCTCGTGACGGCGATGGCGGGGGTGACCATCGCCGCGACCAGCACGCCGGCGACGGCGCTCATGCCGAGGACGCCCGTGAGCGCGGCGGCGACGCGGCCGGGCGTGTTCTTGGAAGCAGACATAGACTCCAGAGTACGGGAAGGGTGTATGGGAACCCGTGAGACCTGTGCGCCGGCCGCCCGCGCCCGTCCCGTCATGCACCCCGACCCGACCGGCAAGGAGCCGAGATGACCGCAACGCCCGCGCAGTGGGAGTACCTCACCACGCCGCTGATGATCCACAACACGGCCGCCATCCTCAACACGTGGGGGTCCCAGGGCTGGGAGCTCGTGCAGGTCGTCACCGGCCCCGAAGGCGGGCTCGTCGCGTACATGAAGCGCCCGGTCGCCGGCTCCGAGCACGGCGCCTAATGGGCACGATCTCCGATCGACTGGCCGAGCTCGGCATCGAGCTGCCCGCGGTCGCGGCGCCCGTCGCCGCCTACGTCCCCGCGGTCGTCCACGCCGGTCTCGTCTACACGAGCGGCCAGCTGCCCTTCGTCGACGGCGCGCTCGCTGCGACCGGGAAGGTCGGCGCCGAGGTGTCGGCCGAGGACGCCAAGGCGCACGCGCGCACGTGCGCGCTGAACGGGCTCGCGGCGGCGGCGGATGCGGCTGGCGGCGTCGACCGCATCGCGCGCGTGATCAAGGTCACGGGCTTCGTCGCCTCGGCCGAGGGCTTCACCGGGCAGCCCGGCGTCATCAACGGCGCGAGCGAGGTGCTGGGGGAGATCCTCGGCGACGCCGGCATCCACGCCCGCTCCGCCGTGGGCGTCGCGGAGCTGCCGCTCGGCTCGCCCGTCGAGGTCGAGCTCGTGGTCGCGCTCGTCGAGTAGCCGCCGTCCGCCGCGGCGGACAGGGGAGAGGGCCGGGTGCGCATCGCACCCGGCCCTCCTGTCGTCCTGCGTCGTGATGTCGGGTCAGCCCGCGCTCATGCGGTCGGAGATGACCTGCATCACCTGCGTGTCCGCCAGCGTGGTGGTGTCGCCGATAGCACGGCCCTCCGCCACGTCGCGCAGCAGCCGGCGCATGATCTTGCCCGAGCGCGTCTTCGGCAGCTCCTGCACGACGAACACGCGGCGCGGCTTCGCGATGGCGCCGATCTGGTCCGAGACGTGCTTGCGGAGGACCTCGTTCGGATCCTGGTCGCCGAGCGCGCTCGCCTCGGCCGAGCGGAGGATCACGAAGGCCACCACCGCCTGGCCGGTCGCCTCGTCGGACGCGCCGACGACCGCCGCCTCGGCCACGTACGGGTGCGCGACGAGCGAGGACTCGATCTCCGCCGTCGAGAGGCGATGGCCGGAGACGTTCATCACGTCGTCGACCCGGCCGAGCAGCCAGATGTCGCCGTCCTCGTCGAGCCGGGCGCCGTCGCCCGCGAAGTAGCGGTCGCCGAAGCGGTCCCAGTAGGTCTCGCGGTAGCGCTCCGGGTCGCCCCAGATGCCGCGCAGCATGCCGGGCCATGGCTCGGTCACGACCAGGAGGCCGCTCTCGCCGCGGGCGACGGGCTCGCCCTGGTCGTCGACCACGGCGACCTGGATGCCGGGGATGGGGGTCTGCGCGGATCCGGGCTTCGTCGCGGTGACGCCGGGGAGGGCGGAGATCATGATGCCGCCGGTCTCCGTCTGCCACCACGTGTCGACCACGGGGACGTCGCCGCCGCCGATGACGTCGCGGTACCAGCGCCACGCCTCCGGGTTGATGGGCTCGCCGACCGAGCCGAGCAGGCGGATGGAGGAGAGGTCGCGCGCGTCGGGGATCTCGCGGCCGGTCTTCATGAAGGAGCGGATGGCCGTGGGCGCCGCGTAGAGGATCGTCACGCCGTGCTTCTCCACGATGTCCCACCAGCGGCCGGGCTGCGGGGTGTCCGGCGTGCCCTCGTAGATGACCTGCGTGGCGCCGTTCGCGAGCGGGCCGTAGACGACGTAGCTGTGGCCGGTGATCCAGCCGACGTCCGCCGTGCACCAGTAGACGTCGGTCTCGGGGTGCAGGTCGAAGACGTTGCGGTGGGTGTACGCGACCTGCGTGAGGTAGCCGCCGGAGGTGTGCAGGATGCCCTTCGGCTTCCCGGTCGTGCCGCTCGTGTAGAGGATGAAGAGGGGGTGCTCGGCCTCGAAGCCTGTCGCCTCGTGCTCCGGATCCGCCGCGGCGACGCGCTCGTGCCACCAGAGGTCGCGGCTCTCGTCCCAGTCGACCTCGTTCTCGCCGCGCCTGACGACGAGGACGTGCTCGACGGATCCGGCCGATCCGACCAGCGCGGCATCCACGGCCGGCTTGAGCGGGAAGACCTTGCCCTTGCGCCAGCCGCCGTCCGCGGTGATGACCACGCGGGCCGCCGCGTCGTCGATGCGCGCGCGCAGGCTCTCGGCGCTGAAACCGCCGAACACGACGGAGTGGACGGCTCCGATGCGCGCGACCGCCAGCATCGCGATCACGGCCTCCGGGATCATCGGGAGGTAGATCGCGACGCGGTCACCCGCGACGACGCCCAGGTCGCTGAGGGCGTTCGCGGCGCGCTTGACCTCCGCGGTGAGCTCTGCGTAGGTGAGGTCGCGGGTGTCGCCTGGCTCGCCCTCCCAGTGCAGCGCGACGCGGTCGCCGTGCCCGGCGAGCACGTGCCGGTCGAGGCAGTTGTAGGCCACGTTGAGCCGTCCCTCGGGGAACCAGCGGGCGACGGGTGCGTCCGACCAGTCGAGGACCGTCTCGAACGGGGTCTCCCAGGTCACGAGCTCGCGGGCCCTGTCGGCCCAGAAGCCGAGACGGTCGGCGGCGGCGGACGCGGCGAGGGACTCGTCGGCCACGCGGGTGGCGCGGAACGCCTCCGACGGCGGGTGGACGGGCCCCGGCTCCGTGGTCGTCGCCGGGCGCGAGGGCATGTTCGTCCCCTCCTCGTCCTGGTCGGGCGCGGCGGGGCTCGAGGCTCCGGGCTGGGTCGATCGGGGGTTCGTGGACATCGTCATCGTCATCCTCTCCGCGACCCACGTTAGCGGGTGGGCCGTTCGCCACCGCGGCCGACAGGGGTGGATGCGGCGACCCCGCTGCCCGGGAGTCCGGTGGGGGAACGGCCAGAACACGCATGACCCTCCCATGGGGGGAGGCTCGCGGCGTATGCTCATGCCGTCGGGCCAAGCCCGGCGTGTGGCGGATCCAGGATTCCCCCGATCCTTCGTCACGTGGCGGCGCCCGTTCCCCCGATGGGCGCCGCCCCTCTTCCTCCCCAACGTGTCGCGATGGCGACTCCTCACCGGCTCGTGCCCGCGCGTCAGGACGGCGAGCGGCCGCGCCTAGTGTCCGCGCATGATCGAGTGGCAGGCATCCGTCGTGGGTCGAGGCGTCCTCCCGAGGGAGGCGTCGCGGCACCGGTCAGCGGGCGGCGCGGGGCCGGGCGATCATCCGCTCGTCGTCGCCCCCGCGGCCTTCGTCCCACGGCCCCGGTCGCCGGGCGTCGCTGGTCGGGGCGTCGCGTCGTCCGATGCCCGGGGCCCGGGGGTCGGCGGGGTCCTCCGTCTCCCGGCGGACGGCGTCGTCGCCGAGCCCGCATCGCACCCGCCCCTGCGCCGGGTCCCGTCCGCGCTCGGTCCCCTCGCGCATCTGGCGCAGGACCCCCTGGCGACGGACGTGTTCGTCAACGGCGACGGCGAGGTCTGGGTCGACCGCGGATCCGGCCCCGAGCGCCGACCCGACGTCGACCTCGGCGGTGAGCCGTCCGTGCGGGCGCTGGCCGTGCGGCTGGCCGCGGAGGGCGGGCGGCATCTGGACGAGGCGGCGCCGTGCGTGGACGTGAGGCTGGGTGACGGGATGCGCATCCACGCGGTGCTGCCACCCGTGTCGACGCGCGGGACGCTGCTCTCCGTCCGGCTCCCCTCGCGGGCGAGGCCGACGCTCGACGCGCTCGACGCGGCGGGGGCGTTCCCGCCCGGATGCCGCGCTCTGCTCGAGGAGGCGGTGCGACGGCGCACGAACCTCCTGATCACCGGGGCCGGCGGCAGCGGGAAGACGACCTTGCTCGGCGCGCTGCTCGCCCGGGCGGATCCGCGGGAGCGCATCGTGCTCGTCGAGGACGTCGCCGAGCTGCGGGTGCGTCATGCGCACGTCGTGTCGCTCGAGGCCAGGCAGGCCAACATCGAGGGGGCCGGGGAGCTGTCCCTGCCGCGCCTGGTGCGGGAGGCGCTGAGGATGCGTCCGGACCGGCTGGTTGTGGGGGAGTGCCGGGGCAGCGAGATCAGGGACCTGCTCGGAGCGCTCAACACCGGGCACGACGGAGGCGCGGGCACCCTGCACGCCAACGGCGTCGCGGAAGTGCCGGCCCGGCTCGAGGCGCTGGGTGCGCTCGCGGGCATGGACGCGGTCACGACCGCACGCCAGGCGGTGAGCGCGATCGGCCTGGTCGTCCACCTCGCCCGGACGCCGCGGGGGCGCCGGGTGACCGCCGCCGGACGCCTCGCGACGGGCGACGACGGTCGCCTCCGCGTCGTGCCGGTGCGCTGGGATCCCGGCGCGGGTCCGGTGGCGCGGCCCGCGGTGGCGGCGCCGGCCTCGGATGCGCTCGGAGGTCGTGGATGATCCGGCGCGCGCACGCCGTCCGCCCGGGGCTGCGTGTCCGGCTGCGGGGCGGGGACGACGAGGCGGTCGTCGAGGAGGCCGAGGAGATCGCCGCGTTCGTGCGACGACTCGCGGTGCTGCTCGGCGCGGGGCTGCACCTCGAGCGCGCGTGGTCGCAGCTGGCGCCGCCGGGCGGGCGCGCCCGGCGCGGTGAGCGCGCAGTGCCGGCCCTGGTCCGTCACGTGGCCGCGGGCGCCGGATCGGCTCCCCTCGCCGACCGCGTCGTGCTGGCGGCCACCGCGTGCGAGGCGGCGGGCGGAGGCACCGCGGGTTCGTGGTCCGCGCTCGCCGCGGGGCTCGAGGTCGCGGATCGCACGGGAGCGCCGCTCGCGCGGTCCCTCGACCGGCTCGCCGGCTCCCTCGTCGACATCGCCCGGGTGCGCCGCGACGCGGGGACGGCGCTCGCCGGACCGGTGGCGACCAGCCGCACCGTGCTCCTCATGCCCGGCGCAGGCCTGCTCCTGGCGGCAGGGCTCGGGTTCGATCCGCTCCGCGTCCTCGTCACCACCGTGCCCGGGCTCGTGTGCCTCGTGGTGGGCTCCTCGCTCGTGGCGATCGGGTGGCGGTGGAACCGCCGCCTGGTGAGCCGGGCCCTTCCGCGGGAGCCGGCACCTGGGCTCGTCCTCGACCTGGTGGCGATGGCCATGTCAGGCGGGGCGTCCGTGCCTCGTGCGGTCGCGGTCGTCCGACGCGCGTGCGAGCGCGCCGGACTGCGCGCTGGCGACGACCTCGACGCCGTCGGGTCGGTCGTCGACGCGGCCGCCCGCTCCGGTGCTCCCGTGGCCGTGCTCCTCGGGAGCGAGGCGGAGCGGATCCGCAGGGACGCCGCTACATGGGCGGAGCGGGCGGCGGCGCGTCTGGCGGCGCGGCTCATGCTGCCGCTGGGCGTGTGCATCCTGCCGGCGTTCCTGGCGGTGGGCGTGGTGCCGATGCTGCTGGCCGTCGTGTCCTCAACACTCGGCCGCGGATGAGGGCATCCACCATCGCGGATCCCGCCACGGGCCGAGGTCGTCGGACGGGGCATGGTGGCGTCCCGGCCGATGGTCGGCAGGGACAGGACGGCGGGGATGGCCCGCCAGAGGGAGAGGACGAGGACATGGGACGAGTCGAGGAGCGGGCGCACCCGATCGACGTGCGCGGCGCGGAGGTCGCGGCAGCGCGGGGGCACGGATCCGGCATGACGGGAGCCGCGGTGGCGCCGGAGGGCCGCGCCGTATGGCCGCTGGCCGCGGCGGAGGCTGCGTCTGACGCTCCGTCGCGTCAATCGACGCGGGTGATGAGCTGCGCGGGCTCCTGCGGTGGGGAGGTGGTCGTGGCGGCCCCTAGGCTGGCGCCGTCGCGTTCCGCTCGTGTCGCTCGTGCGGTGCGGCGTGCGCTCCTCTGCCGTGCAGCGGGCGACGGGGGTGCGGCCACCGCCGAGTACGCCATCGCGACCATGGCAGCGGTGGCGTTCGCGGGCCTGCTCGTGGTCATCCTGCAGAGCGACGAGGTCCGCGGGATGCTCCTCGACCTCGTGCGGCGCGCGCTGACGTACGACCGGTGATCCCGTCCACCTCGGCGGAGGCAGTTCCGCACGGCGATCCGCGTGCCTGCCCGGTCGCGGATCGCGGGGCGGCGGCCGCGGAGCTGGCGGTCGTGCTGCCCGCGGTCGTGCTGGTCCTCGGGCTGTGCCTGGGCGCGGTGCAGACCGTCGGCCAGCAGGTCGTGCTGACATCCGCGGCGGAGGAGGCGGCACGGAGCATCGGACGCGGGGAGGACGCGGGCACTGCGGCGGCGCGCATCGACGGCGCGGCAGGGGGAGCGTCGATGGCGGTGGACCGGTCGGGTCACGCCGTCTGCGTCCGGCTCACGGCGCCCAGCCGCTTCGGGCCCGCTGGCGCTGCAGGGCTCCGCGTCTCGGCGCGGGGCTGCGCATGGCAGGAGGATCCGGGTGCCCCGTGACGGCGACGTCGGCTCGGGCACCGTGGTCGCTGTCGGCGTGCTCGGCGCGGTCACCGCGCTCGCGCTGGCCACGGTCGCCGTCTCATCCGTGCTGGTGGAGAGGGCGGCCGCGGCGGGCGCCGCGGACTCCGGGGCGCTCGCCGCGGCGGACGTCGCCGCGGGGTTCGCGGCCGGCTCTCCCTGCTCGGCGGCCGAGGAGGTCGTGGTCGCCGCGGGGGCGGCGCTCGCGGGCTGCGAGATCACGGGCACGACGGCGGTCGTGGTGGCAGAGCGTCGCGGTGGCCCGACGGGCCTCCAGGTCACGGCGCGCGCGAGAGCCGGTCAACCGCCGTCCCGGGCGTCGGGATGACCCGGGGCAGCCCGGTCGTCCGGGGCGTCCTCGCCCTCCTGGCGGAGCCGATGCGCGCTGGTCGAGAGCGTCTCGCGGGTGGCCCATGAGAGGGGTCGGGCCTCCGTCGAGCGTCCTCGTCCACGTCCGCGTGGGGCGCTCCTGCCCGGCCGATGCGCCGCCCGGACGCGGCGCATCCGGGAGGCGCCGCGATTAGGTGCCCGGTCGGTGCGCGTGTGTATGGTGTGCCTTGTCGGGGACCCCGCCGCACGTCGCCCCGGATCGGATCCGATCCGAGCGGGCACGCATCCCGGACACCGTGCCGGCCACCGGCCCCCATGAACGCATATATAAGGAGTCACGTGCCCGGCACGAAGAAGTTGGTCATCGTCGAGTCGCCGGCCAAGGCCAAGACGATCGCCCAGTACCTGGGCAGCGGCTACGAGGTGCAGGCCTCCGTCGGCCACATCCGCGACCTCATCGAGCCCAAGAACCTGCCGCCCGAGCTGAAGAAGGGCACGCTCGGCAAGTTCTCCGTCGACGTGGAGAACGGCTTCGAGCCCTACTACGTCGTCAGCGACCAGAAGAAGAAGACGGTCGCCGACCTCAAGCGGGCGCTCAAGGACGCCGACGAGCTCTTCCTCGCGACGGATGAGGACCGCGAGGGCGAGGCCATCGCGTGGCATCTGCTGCAGGTGCTGAAGCCGAAGGTGCCGGTCAAGCGCATGGTGTTCCACGAGATCACCAAGGAGGCCATCGAGCGGGCCCGCGACAGCACGCGCGACATCGACACGGCCCTCGTGGACGCGCAGGAGACGCGGCGCATCCTCGACCGCCTCTACGGCTACGAGGTGTCGCCCGTCCTCTGGCGCAAGGTGGGGCCCGGCCTGTCCGCGGGCCGCGTGCAGTCCGCCGCGACGCGGCTGGTCGTGGACCGCGAGCGCGAGCGGCTGGCCTTCGTCACCGCCTCGTACTGGGATCTGACGGCATCGCTCTCGCCGGTCGACCAGCAGCTGCCGTTCGACGCCCGCCTCGTCCGCATCGACGGTGCGCGCATCGCCACGGGCCGCGACTTCGATGACAAGGGCGCGCTCAAGAACGACTCGCGCCCGCTCGACGCGAGCAGCGCGGAAGCCCTCGCCGAGGCGCTCCGCGACCCGTCCGTGCCGCTGAAGGTGCAGAGCGTCGAGTCGAAGCCGTACACGCGTCGCCCCGCCGCGCCCTTCACCACGTCGACGCTGCAGCAGGAGGCGGCGCGCAAGCTCCGCTTCTCCGCGCGGCAGACCATGAGCGTCGCGCAGTCGCTCTACGAGAACGGCTACATCACCTACATGCGCACCGACTCGCCCTCGCTCTCGCAGCAGGCGATCAACGCGGCGCGCAAGCAGGCCGCGGAGCTCTACGGGCCCGAGACCGTGCCGGACAAGCCGCGCCTCTACGCGGGCAAGAGCAAGAACGCGCAGGAGGCCCACGAGGCCGTCCGCCCCGCCGGGGAGACCTTCCGCACGCCGCAGCAGCTCGCATCCACGCTGCGCGGCAACGACCACAAGCTCTACGACCTCATCTGGAAGCGCACCATCGCGTCGCAGATGGCCGACGCGAAGGGATCCACCGCTTCGGTCGTCATCGCCGCGGGCCCCACGTCCGCAGGCGAGGTCGCCGAGTTCGCCGCCTCGGGCACGGTCATCACGTTCCGCGGGTTCATGGCCGCGTACGAGGAGAGCCGTGACGAGGAGCGCCACGGTGCGGCCGAGCCGCGCGAGGCCAAGCTGCCCGACCTCAAGAAGGGCCAGGACCTGCGCCTCGTCGACGTCGACGCGAAGGGGCACGAGACCAGCCCGCCGCCGCGCTACACGGAGGCGAGCCTCGTCAAGACGCTCGAGGAGCTGGGGATCGGTCGTCCGTCGACCTACGCCGCCATCATCTCGACGATCGTCGACCGCGGCTACGTCACGCCGCGCGGCACGGCCCTCGTCCCGAACTGGATCGCCTTCTCGGTGGTGCGGCTGCTGGAGGAGTTCTTCACGGAGCTCGTGCAGTACGACTTCACCGCGGGCATGGAGGACGACCTCGACCGCATCGCGGAGGGCTCGGCCGAGCGCGTCGACTGGCTGAAGGGCTTCTACTACGGCAACGACGCGCACAAGGGGCTCCGCCCCACCATCGACAACCTCGGCGAGATCGACGCGAAGGAGATCAACTCGCTGCGCATCGCGGACGACATCACCCTGCGCATCGGCAAGTACGGCCCCTACCTGGAGGTCCACGAGGAGGGTGCCGCCGCGGACGCGACGCCCCGCCGCGTCAACCTGCCGGAGGACCTGGCGCCCGACGAGCTGACGGCGGCCAAGGCCCGCGAGCTCATCGACGCGCCGGTAGTCACCGACCGGGTCATCGGCATCAACCCCGAGAACGGCAAGCAGGTCGTGGCGAAGGACGGTCGTTACGGCCCGTACGTCACCGAGCTCGACCCCGAGCCCGAGGAGGCGCCCGCTGCCCCCGCTGGCGGTGTCGACCCGGCGACCGGCGAGGTGCTCGAGAGCGCGCCCGCGACCGCCGCGGCAGCACCCGCGAAGAAGGCGCCCGCCAAGAAGCCCGCGGCGAAGAAGGCGGCGGCCGTCAAGCCGCGCACCGCCTCCATCTTCAAGTCGATGGACCTCGCCACGGTCGACCTCGAGACGGCGCTGCGCCTGCTCGACCTCCCCCGGGTCGTGGGCGAGGATCCGGAGACGGCCACCCCCATCACCGCCCAGAACGGCAAGTACGGCCCGTACCTGAAGAAGGGCACGGACTCACGCTCGCTCACGAGCGAGGAGCAGATCTTCGAGATCGACCTCCCCGGTGCCC
The DNA here is from genome assembly GCF_051201715.1 of Clavibacter quasicaliforniensis. Classification (NCBI taxonomy): domain Bacteria; kingdom Bacillati; phylum Actinomycetota; class Actinomycetes; order Micrococcales; family Microbacteriaceae; genus Clavibacter; species Clavibacter quasicaliforniensis. The sequence goes on from NZ_CP139624.1 coordinate 996,199, forward strand.
TCGAGGTCTTCGCGCAGCCCAAGTACGGCGCCCGTCGTCCGTCCAGCGCGCTGAAGGAGTTCGACGCGGATCCCGTGAGCGGCAAGGGCATCAAGGTGAAGGACGGGCGCTTCGGTCCGTACGTCACGGACGGCGAGACCAACGCGACCATCCCGAAGAGCGAGTCCGTCGAGGACATCGACTTCGACCGTGCGGTCGAGCTGCTCGCCGACAAGCGCGCCAAGGGGCCGACGAAGCCGAAGACCAAGGCCAAGGCTCCGGCCAAGGCGAAGGCCAAGGCACCCGCGAAGGCGAAGACGACGGCAGCGAAGTCCACCGCGGCGAAGACGACCACCGCGAAGACCGGCACCGCGAAGACGACCGCCGCGCGCTCGGCAGCCGCCACGAAGGCTGCGGCGACGAGGGCCGCCAACAAGGAGGCCGCTGCCGCGGCGACGGCGTCCGACGCGACGTGACCGGCGTCTTCATCACCCTGGAGGGCGGCGACGGCGTGGGGAAGTCCACGCAGTCGGCGCTCCTCCGGGGATGGCTGGAGGATGAGGGCCACGAGGTCGTCGTCACCCGCGAGCCCGGGGGCAGCGACCTCGGGGTGGAGATCCGCGAGATCGTGCTGCACCGTCGCGGCCACATCGCGCCGCGCGCCGAGGCGCTCCTGTACGCGGCCGACCGGGCGCACCACGTCGAGACGGTCGTCCGGCCTGCGCTCGAACGGGGCGCCGTGGTCCTGCAGGACCGCTACCTCGACTCGTCCGTCGCGTACCAGGGGGCGGGTCGCGTGCTGGACGCCGTCGAGATCCGCGAGCTGTCGCTCTGGGCCGCCCAGGGGCTCCTGCCCGACCTGACGGTGCTGCTCGACCTCGACCAGGCCGCCGCCCGCGTCCGCCTCGACGCGGCTCGCACGCGCTTCGACCGGCTCGAGGCCGAGCGCGCCGAGTTCCACGAGCGCGTGCGCCAGGCGTTCCTCGGTCTCGCCGACGCGGAGCCGGAGCGCTTCCTGGTCGTCGACGCCGCGCGCCCGCGCGAGGAGATCGCCGCGGAGATCCGGACCAGAGCGCATGCGCTGATCGCGGCGGGAGCGTCGGCGTGAGCGACGCGACGACGGACCGGGCGGCTGCCGCGCCGGCGGACGGCTCGTCCGCGAGCCCCGACGGGCGGGCGATCTGGGACGAGCTCACCGGCCAGTCCGAGGCGGTCGCGCTCCTCGCCGCGGCGAGCAGCCCGCGGGCCACGGCGCGTGACGCCGCCGGCACCGCGCTCGCGCACTCGTGGCTCATCACCGGGCCCCCCGGATCCGGCCGCTCGAACCTCGCCTACGCCTTCGCGACGGCGCTGCTCAGCGAAGGCACGCCGGAGGGCGACGCCGCGACCGCGCGCCAGGTCGCCGCCCGCAGCCACCCCGACCTCGGCGTGCTCGCGACCGAGCGGGTCATCATCGCCATCGACGAGGTGCGGGCGCTCGTCACGTCGTCGCAGTACTCGCCGTCGGTCGGCCGCTACCGCGTCATGGTCGTCGAGGACGCCGACCGGATGACCGAGCGCACGTCGAACCTCTTGCTGAAGGCGCTCGAGGAGCCGCCGGAGCGCACCATCTGGATCCTGTGCGCGCCCAGCGAGGCCGACCTGATCCCGACCATCCGCTCCCGCGTGCGCAGCGTCCGGCTGCGCATCCCGTCCGTCGAGGACGTGGCCGCGCTGATCCAGCGTCGGGACGGGGTCGACGCGGCCACGGCCACGCGTGCGGCCCGCGAGGCGCAGAGCCACATCGGCATGGCGCACCGGCTCGCCACCGACGCCGAGGCGCGCGAGCGCCGCAGCCGCACCTTGGAGCTCGCGCTCGGCATCCGCACGGTCGGCGACGCCGTCCGCGCCGCCGCCGCCATGCTCGAGCTCGCCGGCCAGGACGCCAAGGCCTTCACGGTGCAGCGCGACGCCGACGAGCGCGAGCGCGCGCTCCGGTCGCTCGGCGTGCAGGAGGGCGGATCCATCCCGCCGCAGCTGCGATCGCAGATCCGGCAGCTCGAGGAGGACCAGAAGCGGCGGGCCACGCGGAGCCTCCGCGACGGCATCGACCGGATCCTCGTCGACCTCATGTCCCTGCACCGCGACGTGCTCCTGCATCAGCTGGGCGCGGACCTGCCCCAGGTGAACGCGGCGATCGCCCCGCGGATCGCGGAGGCCGCGGAGGCCGGATCCGCGGCGGCGTCGCTCGCGGTCCTCGACGCGGTCGGGGTCGCGCGCCGCCGGATCGACGGCAACGTGTCGCCGGCGCTCGCCCTGGAGGCGATGCTCGTCTCCATCACACGCACGCGCACCACGGGTCGCGCATGACGCGCCGCAGGACGCAGGCGAGGGCCCGGCGTCGAGCGGGAGCGCTGGGCGCGGTCCTCCTCGCCGCCGCCGTGGCCCTCAGCGGCTGCGGCCTCATCCCCGTGCCCGAGCCGCGCAGCTCGACCTCGAGCCCCACGACGGAGGAGGTCGCGCCCGACCTGGCCCGCTACTACGAGCAGGCCCTCACGTGGTCCCCGTGCGAGGACGGCGCCCAGTGCGCGACCGCGACGGCTCCGCTCGACTGGTCGGCCCCGGATCCGGCCACCGACATCCAGCTCGCCCTCGTGCGGCACACCGCACGCGGCGCCGACGGTCCGCGCGGCTCGCTCTTCGTCAACCCCGGTGGTCCGGGTGCGTCCGGCGTCGACTTCGTGAAGGCCAGCGTCGACTACGCGGTCTCGCGCGACCTGCAGGACGCCTACGACATCGTCGGCTGGGACCCCCGCGGCGTCGGGGCCTCCACCGCCGTCGACTGCGTCGACGACACCCAGCTCGACTCGTTCCTCTACGGCGAGACCGAGGCGCCGCCCGGCACCGCAGCGCACGACGAGGAGCTGGTGCAGGCGTCGAAGTCGTTCGCGGAGTCCTGCGCCGCCCGGTCCGGCCCGCTGCTGCAGTTCATCGACACCCAGAGCACCGTGCACGACCTCGACATGCTGCGCGCCCTGGTGGGGGACAGGCAGCTGAACTACCTCGGCTACTCGTACGGCACGAGCATCGGCGCGCAGTACGCGCAGGACTTCCCTGCGCACGTCGGCCGGATGGTGCTGGACGGCGCGACGGACCCCTCCGCGAGCTCGTTCGACGTCGTGCTCGCGCAGACGACGGGATTCCGCACCTCGTTCGAGTCGTACATGGCTGCGTGCCTGGCGGTGCAGGGGTGCCCGTTCCGCGGATCCGTCGACGAGGGCGAGCAGATGGTCGCGAGCCTCCTCGATCGACTCGACCAGAGCCCGCTGCGCGCCCGCGACGGGCGGGAGCTCGACGGGCAGGTCATGCGCAGCGCCATCGACTCCGCGCTCTACAGCGAGCAGCAGTGGCCGGCGCTCACGACCGCGTTCACCGAGGCGCTCCGCGGCGAGTCCACCACCGCCTTCTCGCTCGCCGACTCCTACTTCGGCCGGAAGCCGGACGGCACCTACTCCGGCAACTTCTACGAGGCCTTCCTCGCGATCCAGTGCATCGACTACCCGGTGGAGCGGGATCCCGCGGTGCTCGTGACGGAGGCGGCGGAGTTCCGAGCCGCCGCCGGCGAGCTCGCGGATGACGACACCTCCCGCGACGGCGAGCCCGACCCGCTGTGCGGCAACTGGCCCTATCCCGCCCGGGACACCCCGGCGCCCGTGTCGGCGGAGGGCGCGGCGCCCATCGTCGTCGTCGGCACCACGGGCGATCCCGCGACGCCGTACACGTGGGCAGAGGCGCTCGCGGGCCAACTCGCCTCCGGCGTGCTCCTCACCTACGAGGGGGAGGGGCACATCGCCTACGACGAGCGGGATCCGTGCATCGTGTCCGCGGTGGACGGCTACCTGCTCGGCGGGGATCCGCCTGCCGCCGGCACGACCTGCGGCTGACGCGTCGAGGGCGGACCGGGGACGGGGCTGGGCGGGCGCGCGCTGCCGACGTGCGGGAGCGGCCTCCGGGATCCGGTATGCTCTCTACTCGTGCCTGGTACTCGTTGAGTCCGGGCCGGGCCGCCTTAGCTCAGTCGGTAGAGCATCTCACTCGTAATGAGAAGGTCGTCAGTTCGATTCTGACAGGCGGCTCCACCATCCCTCCCGCTCGTCGCGATCTCGCGCGAGAGCAGCGGAGCCGAGTCGCAGGTCCCCCACAGGGCCCTCTCCTCGCGTGCGTCCCGGGAGCCCCGGCGGCCGGACGGCCCATCGGGTGCGCCGTCTAACATGGCCCCATGCGATCCCCTGCCGACGGCCCCGACCGCGCGCGCGCCGACCGCACCGACCGGGACGCGCCCGCGTCCGGAGCCCGCATGCGCGACCGAGCCCGCACCCGCACCCGTGACCGCCGTCGCACCCGGTCCCTGACGGCCGCGGTCGCGGTGATCGCCCTGCTCGCCGCCGGCGCCGTGGGCGCGGGCGCTCTGACGGGTCGCGCGGGCAGCGCCTCGGCGAGCGTCGCCGCCACCGCCGACCCGACGCCCACCCCGAGCCCGACACCCACCGAGGCCCCGCCTCGTCCCGCGCCCGCCGACCAGGCAGCGCGCGACCTCCGCATGTGCTCCATCTCGTCCCTCGCGCAGGATCCGCGCCTCGCCACCTTCGAGGGCCAGGTCCGCGACGCGGCGACCGGACGCGTGCTGTTCGACCGGAACGGCAGCACCCCGGAGCGCACGGCGAGCGTCATGAAGGTCATCACCTCGGCCGCGGCCCTCGCGGCGCTCGGCCCCGACCGTCGCATCGCGACCACGGTGGTCCGCGGGTCCGAGCCCGGCACCGTCGTGCTCGTGGGCGGCGGGGATCCGACCCTGTCGCGCCTCACGTCCGGCAGCTCCGTCTACCCGGGGGCGCCGCGCCTCAGCGACCTCGCGCAGCAGGTGCGCACGGCCTGGGCAGCGGATCCCGCGACGGCCGGCACGCCCATCACCCGCATCGTGCTCGACACCTCGCTCTTCTCCGGCGATACGTGGATCCCGTCGTGGGCCGCCACCGAGCGCAAGGCCGGGTACTCCAGCTTCATGACGCCGCTGCAGCTCGACGCCGACCGCGCGGATCCCGCCGCCGTCGTCTCCGCCCGCAGCGAGGATCCGCTGGCGCGCGTCGGCAGCACGTTCCGCTCCATGCTGGGCGGGTCGGCCGAGGTCACGCAGGGCACGGCACCCGCCGGTGCGGCCGTGCTCGGCAAGGTCCAGTCGCAGCCGGTCTCCTCGCTCATCCAGACCGCGCTCATCAACTCCGACAACGTGCTCGCGGAGTCGCTCGCGCGGCTCGTGAGCATCCAGGTCGGGGCGGGGAACACGCAGCAGTCGCTGGCGACCGGGATCCCGAAGGCCCTGCAGGCGTACGGGCTCGACACCTCCACGCTCACCATCGTCGACGGCCAGGGCCTCAGTCCCGAGAACCGCGTCCCGCCTTCGCTCCTCGCGCAGCTGATGATCCAGGTGGACCAGCGCCAGCAGGCGCTCGGGTACCTGCACGACGGGCTCCCCGTCGCGGGCCGCACCGGCACCCTGGCGGGCCGGTTCACCGGCGACAGCGCCGTGGCCCGGGGACACATCGTGGCCAAGACCGGCTGGATCGACACCGGCTACACGCTCGCCGGCATCGTCGACGCGGCCGACGGCACGAAGCTGACCTTCGCCTTCTACGCCATCGGGAACGTGACGGGCGACGCGAAGATCGCCCTGGACGCGCTGGCCGCGGGCACGTACCGCTGCGGGGCGGACCTGGGGGACGAGTGACGCGCGGCCCGGTCCCGGGCGGCGGATCCACGGCACCGGGCCCGGCCCGGGGAAGGAGCGGCGCATGAGCCGTGCTCTGTTCATCATCGACGTGCAGAACGACTTCACGGAGGGCGGCGCGCTCGGCGTCGACGGCGGCGGCGACGTCGCGCGGGGGATCACCCGGCTCCTCGCCGCGGAGCCGTACCGCTACGACCACGTGCTGGCGTCGCGCGACTGGCACGAGGCGACGGGCGACAACGGCGGCCACTTCGCCGCGGCCGGCGTCGTCCCCGACTTCTCGACCACCTGGCCCGCGCACTGCGTGCAGGGGACGCCGGGCGCGGAGTACCACCCCGACCTCGACGTCACCGCCGTCGACTTCCACCTCCGCAAGGGACAGGGCGCGCCCGCCTACTCGATCTTCGAGGGCACGACGGAGGACGGCGTGCCGCTGGCGGACCTGCTGGCGCTGCACGAGATCACCGACATCGACGTCGTCGGCCTGGCGACCGACTACTGCGTGCTCGCCTCGGCGCTCGACGCGGTGCACCAGGGCAAGCGGGTGCGGATCCTCGCCGACCTCGTCGCGGGCGTGGCACCGGCCACGAGCGCCGCCGCCCTCGACCGCCTCCGCGACGCCGGGGCCGAGATCGTCGAGGGCACGGCCGACTAGACGGCCGGTGGCGCCACGGCACGCGACACCACGGCCGGCCGGCCGCACCACGGCCCGCGGCACCACGGCCACGAGCATCAGCACCGCACCGCACGGAAGAAGCGAGGACAGCATGAACGCATCCACCGAGACCGACCTCCTGTCGGGCACGCCCACCACCCTGCTCATCGGGGGCGAGCGGGTCGACGCCGAGGGCGGCGCGACGTTCGAGGTCCGGGATCCCGCGACCGACGCCGTCATCGCGCGGGTGGCCGACGCGAGCCCCGCGGACGGCGCACGTGCCCTCGACGCGGCGGTCGACGCGCAGGCGGCGTGGGCGGCGACCGCGCCGCGCGCCCGGGGCGAGATCCTCCGCCGCGCGTTCGACCTGCTCCAGGAGCGCAAGGACGAGTTCGCGCTCCTCATGACGCTCGAGATGGGCAAGCCGCTGGCCGAGTCGCTCGGCGAGGTGACCTACGGCGGCGAGTTCCTCCGCTGGTTCTCCGAGGAGGCGGTGCGCATCACGGGCCGCTACGGCACGAACCCCGAGGGCACCGGCCGCATGATCGTGTCGCAGCACCCTGTCGGACCCGTGCTGCTCATCACGCCCTGGAACTTCCCGCTCGCGATGGCGACCCGCAAGATCGCGCCGGCGCTCGCCGCGGGCTGCACCGTCGTGATCAAGCCGGCCGACCTCACGCCGCTCACCACTCTCCGCTTCGCCGAGCTGCTGGCGGAGGCGGGGCTGCCCGCGGGCGTCCTCGACGTGATCCCCACCACCCGCGCCGCCGACGTCACCGGCCCGCTCATCGCCGACCCGCGGCTGCGCAAGCTGAGCTTCACCGGATCCACGCCCGTCGGCCGCCAGCTCGGCGCGCAGGCCGCGCAGAACGTGCTGCGCGTCTCGCTCGAGCTCGGGGGCAACGCGCCCTTCGTGGTCTTCGCCGACGCCGACATCGACAAGGCGGTGGACGGCGCCATGGCGGCGAAGTTCCGCAACGTCGGGCAGGCGTGCACGGCGGCGAACCGCTTCATCGTGGAGGCGTCGATCGCGGAGACCTTCGCCGACCGGCTGCAGGAGCGCATCGACCGGATGCGCATCGGCCGCGGCACCGAGGACGGCGTCACGGTCGGCCCGCTCATCGACGGCCGCGCCGTCGACAAGGCCGACCGGCTCGTGCGCGACGCGGTCGAGCGCGGCGCCTCCGTGCGCGCGGGCGGCGAGCCGCAGGAGGGCGCCGGCCACTTCTACCCGCCGACCCTCATCACGGGCGTCGCCGAGGGCAGCGACATCCTGCGCGAGGAGATCTTCGGGCCGGTAGTCGCGATCGTGCCCTTCGACGACGAGGACGACGCGGTGCGCCTCGCCAACGACACCGAGTTCGGCCTCGTCTCGTACGTCTTCACCCGCGACCTCGCGCGCGGCCAGCGCATGATCGAGCGGCTCGAGACGGGCATGACGGGCCTCAACATGGGCGTCATCTCCAACGCCGCGGCGCCGTTCGGCGGCGTGAAGCAGTCGGGGCTCGGCCGGGAGGGCGGGCTCGAGGGGATCCACGAGTACCTGAACACGAAGTACACGCTCACGCCCGACCCGTTCGCCTCGTAGTGGCGCACGTCGTCCCGATCGACGACCTCGCGGATCCGCGGCTCGCCGACTACAGCCACCGCACCGACGTCGCGCTCCGCAAGGCGGAGGGCGCGGGCCACGGGATCTACCTGGCGGAATCCGCGCTGGTGCTCGAGCGGGCGCTGAAGGCCGGGCACGCGCCGCGGTCGGTGCTCGCGCTCGGCGGCACGGTCGACGAGGCGCTCGCGCTGGTCGGCGACCGGGACGTGCCGGTGTTCACCGGGCCAGGCGAGCTGCTCGCGGAGCTCACCGGCTACGTGCTGCACCGCGGCGTCGTCGCGTCGCTCGACCGGCCGGCGCTGCCCTCGGTCGCGTCGCTGCTCGAGGACGCGCGGCGGGTGGTGGTGCTCGAGGACATCGTGGATCCCACGAACGTCGGCGCGATCTTCCGCTCGGTCGGGGCCATCGGGGCGGATGCGGTCCTCGTCACGCCGCGCTGCACGGATCCGTTCTACCGCCGCGCCATCCGCGTCAGCATGGGCACCGTGCTGCAGGTGCCGTGGACGCGCACGGGGGAGTGGCCGGAGACGCGGGCCACCCTCGCGGACGCCGGCTTCCACGTCGCGGCCCTGGCGCTGACCCCCGGCGCGGTGTCGATCCGGGACTTCCGGGCCGAGGAGCACGAGCGGCTCGCCATCGTGCTCGGGTCGGAGGGGCCCGGGCTGTCCGCGGAGGCGATCGACTCGGCGGACACCGTCGTGCGGATCCCCATGGCGCACGGGATCGACTCGCTCAACGTGGCGGCGGCCAGCGCGGTCGCGCTCTACGCGCTGACCTGACGCCGCCAGCGGCGACACGACACTGCCGCTATCCTCATGGAGCCGCACCGACCTGAGGAGACCGACATGACCTACCGCTGGCGCCGTCCCACCCCGCTCGCCTACGCCTACCTCGTGCTCGCGCTGGCCGGCGTCGTGGTGACGTGGACCTACAACATCGCCGCCATCACGTCCGGACGCGACTACCTGGGCGACTGGTTCGGCAGCGGCCCGTCGGTGTCCTCGCTCACGGCCGACGTGCTCATCGCCGCGATCGCTGCCGTCGTGCTCATCCTCGTGGAGGGGCGACGCCTCGGCATCCGGTTCGCGTGGGTCTTCGTGGTGCTCATCCCGTTCGTCGCGCTCGCGTTCGCCCTCCCGCTGTTCCTCGGCGTGCGCGAGATGCGGGTGCGCACGGAGGCGTCGCCCGGCTGATCGCCGCGGGCAGCGCGGACGCGTCTCTCCTCGAGCGCGCAGCACGCAGCGCGCAGCACGCCGCCCCGCGACCGATTCCGCCCCGCTCGCGCGCACCGTCTGGCCACCGCATAGCCTGGCCTCACCGATGAGATGGGGTCCCCATGAGCACGCGTCCCGCACGCCGGCGCCCCACGCGCCTCGCCGTCGTCTACCTGGTGCTCGCGGCAGCCGGCCTCGTGCTCACGTGGTCGGCGAACATCCGCGTGGTCACGGAGGGCCGCGACTTCCTCGCCGACCTGTCCGCCGGCGGTCCGTCGGTCTCGTCGCTCTCGTGGGACCTGCTGATCGCCGCGGTCGCGAGCGTCGTCTTCATCGTCGTCGAGGGGCGCAGGCTCCGGATGCGGCGGGTCTGGATCTACGTGCTGCTCGCCCCGCTCGTCGCGTTCGCGGTCGCCCTGCCGGTGTTCCTCGCGGCGCGGGAGATGCACCTGAGCGCGCCGGAGCGGGCGGAGCCGACGCCGCCGGTCTGAGCGCCGCCACGCGCGCAGAGCGGCACCGCGCATCCGCCGCGCCGTGGCCGGCCGAGGGCGCCGTGGGCGCCCGCTAGACGAGCAGCTGGTGCTTCGCGAGGTCGCGGTAGAGCGGCGTCGAGACGACGAGCTCGGCGTGCGTGCCGGTGCCGACGACGCGGCCCTTCTCGACGACGACGATGAGGTCGCTGTCGACGACGGTCGAGAGCCGGTGGGCGATCACGATGAGGGTGCGGTGCTCGGCGACGGCGTCGATCGCCTTCCGGAGCAGCTGCTCGTTGAGGCCGTCGAGGCTGGACGTCGACTCGTCGAGCAGCAGGATCGGGGGAGCCGAGAGCAGCGTGCGCGCGATCGCGAGGCGCTGGCGCTCGCCGCCCGAGAGCATGATCCCGTCCTCGCCGACGGGCGCGTCGAGGCCGAGCTCGTTGCGCGCGAGCACCTCGGTGAGGTTGACGGCGTGCAGCACCTGGATGCAGTCCTCGTCCGTCGCGTCGAACGCGGTGAGCGTGAGGTTCTCGCGGAGCGTGCCGGCGAGCACGGGGGCGTCCTGCTCGACGTAGCCGATCTGGCGGCGGAGGTCCTCGCGGTCGAGCGTGCGGATGTCGCGCCCGCCGACGCGCACGACGCCGGAGGTCGGGTCGTAGAAGCGCTCGATGAGGGCGAGGATCGTGCTCTTGCCGGCGCCGGAGGGGCCGACCAGCGCGATCCGCGTGCCCCGCTCGGCGCGGAAGCTGATGCCCTGGAGGACGCCGCCGCCCGTGCGGTCGGCGCCGGGTGCGGCGTCCGCGGCGTCGGCCGGGGATGCGGGTGCCTCGGTCGTCGCGGCACCGTCCGCGACCACGTCAGCTTCCGCCGACACCGGGTACGCGAACCGCACGTCCACGAGCTCGACGGCGGCTGCGTCGGTGCGGTCGTCCGCCGCGGGCGCGTCGTCGCGGAGGCGTCCGGCGAGGTCGGCGTCGCCGTCGGTCTCCACGGGCAGCTTCACGATCTCCTGGATCCGGCCGAGCGCGCCGAGCGCCTGGTTGACCGCGGTCACGGCGCCGAAGGCCTGGCCGAGCGGCATGATCATGAGGAAGAGGAACAGGATGAAGGCCACGAGGTCGCCGACCGTGATGGCCCCGGCCGCGACGCGGTAGCCGCCCACCCCCACCACCACGAGGAACGACGCCTGCAGCGCGATGCCGGCGATGGGAACGACCACCGCGGACGCCTTGGCGACCTTGATGCCCATCTCCCACGCGCCCTCGGCGTCGGTCTCGATGGCGCGGATCTCGCGATCGGTGGCGTTGCTGGCGCGGACCGTGCGGATCGCGCCGATGGCCCGCTCGACGCTCGCGGCCAGGTCGCCGACCTTGCGCTGCGCGCGCTGGCTGGCGACGCGGATGCGGCCGGACAGTCCCACGACCGCGACGACCGAGACGGCGACGACGAGCACGGTGAGGCTGAGGAGCACGGGATCGATGATGAGCATCGCGATGATGGCGCCGAGGAACGTGACGGCGCCGCCGATCGCCTCGACGAGGCCCTGCGTGAGCACGGCGCGCAGGAGCGTGGTGTCGCTTCCGACGCGCGAGACGAGGTCGCCCGTGCGGCGCGTGTCGAACTCGGAGATGGGGAGGCGGAGGATCCGACGCACGAGCGTGCGGCGCGACGAGAGCACGATGCCCTCGCCCATCCGCTGCAGCAGGTAGTGCTGGTAGCCGGAGAGCACGCCGGACACGACGACCAGGCCGACGAGCGCCCAGACGAGGACGCCCAGCTGGCCGCCCTCCTGCACGACGCCGACGACGCGCTGCACGAGGAGCGGCTGGCCGAGGCTCGCGGCCGCGCCGAGCACGCTCAGCACCACGACGAACGCCATGAGCCCGCGCTGCTCGAGGATGTACGGCAGCAGCTCCGAGAAGCGGGCGCGGGGGCCGTCGTCGGCGGAGTCGCGGCGGGCGAACGGGTTGCGGGAGCGGGCGCGCGGGGCGGCGGCGGTCTCGGGACGGGCGGTGCTCATGCGGGTTCTCCCGGGTGGTGGGTGCGATCGTCATGCGGCGCGCGGCCAGCCGAGTGGACGGCCGGCGAGTGATCGGGCGTCCGACGAGCGGAGCATCGCGAGTGTCGCATCGCCGTGGCGACTCTACGCGTCAGCCGCCGCGCATCCGCCCGGAGAGATTCAGCTCATGGAGAAAACCCCCGGCCATCCCTAGGCTGTGGACTCGTGCCCACCCCCGTCATCACCGCCGACCGCCTCGTGAAGAATTACGGCGACCACGTCGCCGTCGACGGCCTCTCCTTCGAGGTCGCGCCCGGCGAGTCCTTCGGGCTGCTCGGCCCGAACGGCGCGGGCAAGTCCACGACCATGCGCATGATCGGCGCGGTCTCCTCGCGCACGGGCGGCACCCTCGACATCCTCGGACTGGATCCCGACACGCACGGGCCCGAGATCCGCTCGCAGCTGGGCGTCGTGCCCCAGGCCGACAACCTCGACCTGGAGCTCAAGGCGCGCGACAACCTCATCGTCTACGGCCGCTACTTCGGGCTGCCGCGCAAGCATGTCGCGGCCCGCGCCGACGAGCTGCTCGAGTTCGCGCAGCTGAGCGACCGCGCGAACGCGAAGGTCGACGACCTGTCCGGCGGCATGAAGCGGCGCCTCACGATCGCGCGCGCCCTCATCAGCGACCCGAGGATCCTGCTGCTCGACGAGCCGACCACGGGCCTCGACCCGCAGGCCCGCCACATCCTCTGGGATCGCCTGTTCCGCCTCAAGGAGCAGGGCACGACGCTCGTGCTCACCACGCACTACATGGACGAGGCCGAGCAGCTCTGCGACCGGATCGTCGTGGTCGACGAGGGCCGCATCATGGCGGAGGGGTCGCCCGCGTCCCTCATCCGCGACCACTCGAGCCGCGAGGTGCTCGAGGTGCGCTTCGGGTCCGACCGCAACGAGTCCGCATCCCGCGAGATCGCCGGCTACGGCGACCGCGTGGAGGTGCTGCCCGACCGCGTGCTCGTCTACGCGTCCGACGGCGAGGTCGTGCTCAGCCGGATCCTCGAGCAGGGCCTGGAGCCCATCACCACGCTCGTGCGCCGATCCAGCCTCGAGGACGTCTTCCTCCGCCTCACGGGACGGAGCCTGGTCGAGTGAGCGCCGTCGACACCCGGCAGGCCGCGGTCGCCGGCGGCGTCCGCCCGCGTCGCTTCGGCGCCTGGTACGCGGCGGAGCACCGGCTGCTCGGGATCCGCGCCTACCTCGGCACCGCGCTCGCGACCGGCATCGGGAGCCCCTACGTCTACCTCTACGCGCTCGGCGTGGGCCTCGCGACGGTCGTCGACCGCGGCACGGACGCGAACCAGGCGCTCGGCGTCAGCTTCCTCGTGTTCGTGGCGCCCGCGCTCCTCGCGACCAGCGCCATGACGGTCGCGAGCGAGGAGTTCAGCTTCCCGATCTTCGGCGGGTTCAAGTGGAACCCCGTGTTCCAGGCGATGAACGCGTCGCCGCTCACGCCGGCCCAGATCATCGACGGCCAGGTCATCGGCGTCGCGATCCGCATGGCGCCCACGTGCATCGCCTACTTCGCGTTCATGCTCCTGTTCGGCGCGGTGCCGCTCGGCACGGGCTTCCTCGCGATCGGCGCCGCCGTCCTCACGGGCATGGCGATCGGCGTGATGCTCATGGCCTACGTCGCGACCCTCACGCAGGACAGCGGGCAGATCGCGATGGTGATGCGCTTCGTCATCACGCCGCTGTCGCTGTTCTCGGGCACGTTCTTCCCGCTCACGCAGTTCCCGGTCTGGCTGCAGTGGATCGGCTGGATCTCGCCGCTCTGGCACGGCACCGAGCTCGGCCGGGTCGCGACCTACGGCATGCAGGAGCCGCTCTGGCTCACGGTCGTCCACGTCGCCTACCTGCTGCTCTGGCTCGCGGTCGGCTGGACGCTGTCGCGCCGCGTCGCGACGAGGAGGCTGCGCGCATGACCGGATCCACCGCACCCGCCAGCGCCACCGCGCCCGCGCCCGCCGCGCGTCGCAGCCGTGGCGGCCCCCGATCGCTCTACGCCGGCAACGCCCGCTCGGTCCTGTCCCGCGGCCTCCTCGCCACCCGCAGCACCAACTGGACCGTCGTCCTCTCCGGCTTCTTCGAGCCGGTCTTCTACCTGCTCGCGATGGGGATCGGCCTCGGCTCGCTAGTGGGCGACGTGACCACGAGCACCGGCCAGCCCGTGCCGTACGCCGCCTACATCGCGCCCGCGCTCCTCGCGGTCTCCGCCATGAACGGCGCCGTGTACGACTCCACCTGGAACGTCTTCTTCAAGATGAACCACTCGAAGCTGTACCAGGGCATGCTCGCGACCTCGCTCGGGCCGCTCGACGTGGCCTTCGGCGAGATCGGCCTGGCGCTGCTGCGCGGCGTCGTCTACTCGTCGGGCTTCCTCGTCGTGATGCAGGTGCTCGGCCTCAACCTGTCGTGGTGGGCGATCCTCGCTCTGCCGTCCGTGGTGCTCATCGCGCTGGCGTTCGCGAGCTTCGGCATGGCTGTGACGAGCTACATGAAGACGTTCCAGCAGATGGACTGGATCAACTTCGTCCTGCTGCCGATGTTCCTGTTCTCCGCGACCTTCTACCCGCTGTCGGTGTACCCGGAGTGGGTCCAGACGGTGATCCAGGCGCTGCCGCTCTGGCACGCGGTGGAGCTCGTGCGCGGGTTCACGACGGGCGCGCTCTCGTTCGCGGTCGTCGGCCACGTGCTCTACTTCGCCGTCATGACGGCCATCGGCCTGGTCTTCACGACGCGGCGGCTGCGGATCCTCTTCCTCGACTGAGGCCGCCCGCGACGAGCGCGAGGCCGGCGGAGCCCATGACGGCGGCGGCCGTGGCGACCGCCACCGGGTAGGCGGACGGCTGCGCGGACGGCGGCAGGAGGGCGAGCACCTGCGCCGTCACGACCGTGGCCAGCAGCGACGACGCGGCCAGCACCGTGGACGTGAGCGACGAGACCCGGCCCATGGTCCCGACGGGTGCCTCCGCCTGGAGGATCGGGCCCTGGGAGACGAGGAAGACCGCGAACACGAGGCCCGCGATACCCATGAGGATCGCCGCGGGCAGGAACGCGCGCACGGTCGAGTACGCGGCGTAGGTCGCGCCGAGCGCGACGAGCGCGGCCGGGACCGCGCGCTCGGGGCGGATGAGGGTGACGACCGCGGGCGCCGTCAGGGCGCCGACGAGGCCGCCGACCGCGAACATCGCCGTGACCACGCCGTACTCCGCCGCCGTCAGGCCCATCGTGGTGAGGGCGAGGAGGGCGAGGGTCGCGTTGTTGACGCCGAGGGTCACGCCGTAGGCGGCGAGGCCGGCCACGAGGACCCGGAGGCGCGGCGAGGCCCGCACGATGCGGACCCCGGCGGCGAGCTCGGCGCGGAAGCGGACTCCCGCGGAGGCGACCGTGCCGTGCCCGTGCCCGTGCCCGTGCCCGTGCCCGCCGCCATCCGCGTCCGGCGACCCGGTGTCGGCGGCCGTGGCCCCTCGCTCGCGCACCGCGAGCACCAGCGCCGCCGACGCGAGGAACGACACGGCGTCCATCACGAGCGCGGGTTCCGGCCCGAGCAGCGCGTAGACGGCCGGGCCGGTCAGCCCGGAGAGGATCCCGACGCCCGTGCTCGCGAGCAGCGAGCGTCCCGCGGCGGCGGCGCGGCGATCCGCCGGGACGACGACCTGCACGAGCGCGGCGCGCGCCGGGTCGAAGAGCTGCGACACGCAGCCGATGACCAGCTGCGTCGTGATCACGGCGGCGATCACCAGGGGCGTCGGACCGGTGACGGCGATCACCATGAGCGGCACGAGCAGGGCGGCGCGCGCGAGGTCGGCCGAGATCATCACGCGGCGGGCGGGCCAGCGGTCGACGAGCACGCCCGCGATCGGCGCGAGCACGAGGCGGGGGAGGCTCGTCGCGCCGATGACCGCGCCGATGTAGAGCGGCAGGGCCGGGTCGCCGGGGGCGAGGCCCGTGGCGAGCCAGACGGTCACTGTCGCCGCCAGCACGTACTCGCCGAAGGCGGAGAGCGCCTGCGCCAGCCAGATGAGCGTGAACGAGCGGGAGATCAGGAGCGGAGGTCGCGGGTCGCGCGCGCGGCGGTCGGGGTCGGGCACGGGCGGCCTCCGATCGGTCGTCTCCTCCCCACGGTAGCGGCAGGCGCGGCGGTGCCCGGGCCGTGCCGGGCGGGTGGATCCGCTCGGTACCCTGGCCGAGAGCGCCACCCGGGCGCGGCCGGCCACTCGCCGGGGGAGGCAGGTGCCCATGGGCCGCGTCGTGGTGCTCGGATCGCTCAACGTCGACCAGGTGGTGCGCGTGCAGCGGCACCCGCAGCCGGGGGAGACGCTCATCGGATCCGACCCCGAGCGGCTCTGGGGCGGCAAGGGCGCGAACCAGGCGGTCGCCGCGGCCGACGCCGGCGGCGAGGTCGCCATGGTGGGTGCCGTGGGCGACGACGCCGACGGATCCGCCTACCGTGCGCGCCTCGCCGACCGCGGCATCGACGTGTCCGGCCTCGTCACCGTGGATGGCGCCACGACGGGCCTCGCGATCATCGCGGTGGATGCCGACGGAGAGAACACGATCATCGTCGCGCCCGGCGCCAACGGGCGCGTGACGGACGCCCACCTCGAGCCGCTCGACGCGCTCGCCGCGGGCGACGTCCTGCTCGCCTCGCTCGAGCTGCCCCTCGACACGGTCGCCGCGGGCGTCCGCCGCGCGCACGCCGCCGGCGCCCGCGTCGTGCTGAACCTCGCGCCCTTCGCCGCGCTGCCCGCCGACGTGCTCGCGCTCGCGGATCCCGTGGTCGTCAACGAGCACGAGGCCGGGCTCCTCCGAGAATCGGGCACGCCCGCGCCCGCGTCGCTGCTCGTCACCCTCGGCGCCGAGGGCGCGATGTGGGGCGACGTCGAGGTCCCCGCGTCGAAGGTCTCCCGCGTCGTCGACACCACGGGCGCGGGCGACGCGTTCTGCGGCGCGCTGGCCTCCGCGCTCGCCGCGGGCGCCGACCGCGAGGGCGCCCTGGTCGTGGCCGCCGACGCGGCCGCGGTCGTCGTGCAGCGTCAGGGTGCGCAGCCGGCGGACGACTGATCCGCGTGGGCGACGCGGCATCGGATCCGCACGAGGCGACCGCGACGGTCGTCGCGTTCGTCCGTGCGATCGTCTCGCCGCCATGGCCGCGTGATGCGGCGGACGCGGAGCGGATGCTCGCCGCCCTCGGCGTGCATCCGACGGGCGAGGTCGACGCGCACGCCCCCGACTCGGACCTCCGCGCCCTGACCGGCGGACCCGACGCCGTCCACGATCTCTCCTACGGCACCCATGCGGGCGAGGTGGCGAGCGTGGGCTTCCACCTGGCGCGGCACGGTGGCCCGCGGGATCCGCTCGTCCGGCGCGACCACGACGTCCTCGTCGCGGCCCTCGGCGCCGTGTTCGGTCCCTCCCGCCCGGTGTTCGACGATCAGCCCAGTCCCGTGCGGTGGCACGTCGGCGAGTTGGATGTGAGCGTCCAGATCCTCGACCGCGTCGACAGCAGCGTGATGGTAGGGGTGGATCATCGCGAGCGGTCCGCGCGCGCCGAGGCCGCGACCGACGACGGATCGCCGGGCATCAGCTCGGGCGCCGCCGACCCCGCCTGACGGCCTGCTCGTCGAGCGTCCGGTCCCGCGACAGCGGGTAGGCCCTGTCGAGCCGCGGACCCACGACCACCCGCAGGATGAACCGCGAGAGCAGCGCGCCGCCGGCCCAGTACGCCCCGATGAGGAGCGCCGCGACGCCGGGCAGCACGTGCGTGGCGATGCCGGCCACCACGAGCAGCGTCCAGACGATCCCGACCCCGGAGTAGAGGGACCGGTAGCCGTCGACCGTCGCGTCGCGCCTCTCCTGCTGCCGCTCCGCGCGGTCGTCGAGCGCGGACACCGTCCGGCCGAAGTCGCCGTCGTCGACGGTCGCGAAGAGGTCCCGCACGGGCACCTCCAGCGCCTTCGCGACGAGCGACAGCGTCTCGAGGCTCGCGTCGTTCCCCGCCTCCAGGCGCTGCACCGTGCGCACCGTGATCCCGCTGGCCTCGGCCAGCCTGTCCTGCGTCCAACCCCGCTCGCGGCGGAGGTCCGCCACCCGTGTCTCGTTCATGGGGCCAGCCTGGCGGCCGGATTCTGCGCGCACCACGACGCGGACCCGACAGGTGCCCGACTCCCGGCCGACAGCGCCGCGACAGCCGCCCGAGAGCGTGGGGCAGCCGCCGCCGGATCCCGCGCTTGCCCCCTGCACGGGGTCCATGAGATGCTCGACGCGCTGCGCTTCTTATGCGCATAAGTAACTCACCGGCTCGCGACGCGGGCGCTTCGTTCAAGGAGGAACACGTGAAGACATCCATGCGTCTCGGCGCGGTCGCGACCGTGCTGGCGGCCACCGTCGCGCTGACCGGCTGCGGCAGGTCCGCCGATGAGGGATCCGGTCCCGCGTCCGCGACCACGCTCGGCTCCGAGCCCGCGAAGGGCAAGGTGACCATGTGGGCCATGGGCGCGGAGGGCGAGGCCCTGCCCGCGTTCCTGAAGACCTTCGAGGACGCCAACCCGGACGTCGAGGTCGACGTCACGGCGATCCCGTGGGACGCCGCCCACAACAAGTTCCAGACCGCGATCGCGGGCGGCACCACCCCCGACATCGCGATGATGGGCACCACCTGGATGGCCGACTTCGCCGACGCGCTCACCACCGTGCCGACCGACGTCGACGCGAGCGACTCCTTCCCCGGCTCCCTCGCCACGAACTCCGTCGAGGACCGCGCCGCGGGCATCCCCTGGTACGTCGACACCCGCGTCCTCTACTACCGCACCGACCTCGCGGCGAAGGCCGGCTGGACGAAGGCGCCCACCACCTGGGACGAGCTCAAGCAGATGGCGTCCGACATGCAGTCGAAGGCCGGCGCCGCGCACGGCATCCGCCTCCCCGCCGGCAACGACGCGTTCCAGGGCACGCTCTGGATGCCGTGGTCGAACGGCGCCGAGATCGCCGACGGCGCGAAGTGGACCCTCGACACCCCCGAGATGCGGGAGGCCTACGAGTACTACGGCAGCTTCTTCGCCGACGGCATCGCCGACCCCGACGTCGACGTCTCGTCCGGCGCGCAGGAGGCCTCGTTCGTCGACGGATCCACGCCCATGCTCATCGAGGGCCCCTTCGAGATCGGCCAGCTGAAGGCCGTCGGTGGCACGGACTTCGCCTCGAAGTTCACCACCGCGGTGCTGCCGGCGAAGGAGACCTCGGCGTCGTTCAGCGGCGGCGCGAACCTCGTCGTCTTCGACCAGGCGAAGAACCAGGACGCCGCGTGGAAGCTCGCCCGCTGGCTCGGCCAGCCGGAGACGCAGGCGGCCTGGTACGCCGCGACGGGCGACCTGCCCGCGTCGCAGTCCGCGTGGCAGGACCCCGCGCTCCAGGCCGACCCCACCCTCGCCGCGTTCGGCGAGCAGCTGAAGACCGCGAAGTCCGTGCCCGTGAGCACGAACTGGGTCAAGGTCGGATCCGCCGCGGACTCGGCGCTCGAGCAGATCCGCCGCGGCACCTCATCGGTGCCCGACGCGCTCGCCAAGCTGCAGTCGGACGCCGACTCCATCGGCTCGGCGGAGTAGCCGTTGGCCATCACCGCCACGCGTGCGGCCGGGACCCGTCCCGGCCGCACGCGGTCCCCGCTCGTCGCCCGGCAGCGCCGCCGCCAGGCGATCGTCGCCTGGGGCTTCTGCCTCCCGTTCGTCGCCGTCTTCGCGGTCTTCATGCTCGTGCCGCTGGTCAGCTCGTTCGCCATGTCGTTCACGGACTTCCGCGCGACCGACATCCGCTCCCCGTTCGCGGTCGACTTCACGGGCCTCGACCAGTACGCGAAGCTCTTCACCGACGCCACGTTCCTCCGCTCCATCGGCGTCACGGCCTTCTTCGTGGTCGTCGGGATCCCGGTCACGATGGTCATCGCGCTCGCGCTGGCCCTCGCGCTCAACTCCGGCCGCGGCCGCATCGTGTCGTTCTTCCGCGTCGGCTTCTACGCGCCCGTCGTGACGAGCATCGTCGCGGTCTCGGTCGTGTGGCGCTACATCCTGCTGCCGGACGGCCTGCTCAACTCGGCGCTCGCGCTGGTGGGGATCACCGGCCCCAACTGGCTGAGCGACACCACGTGGGCGCTGCCCTCGCTCGTCGTGATGGCGGTGTGGCGCAACGTCGGCACGCTCATGATCATCTTCCTGGCAGGCCTGCAGGCCGTGCCCGAGGAGGTGCAGGAGGCGGCCGTCATGGACGGCGCGAGCCCCTGGCGCCGGCTGATCTCGGTCACGCTGCCGCTGCTGCGCCCGACCCTGCTGCTCGGATCCGTGCTCATCTCGGTCGGCTTCCTGCAGTTCTTCGAGGAGGCGTTCGTGATGACCCGCGGCGGCCCCCTCGACTCCACGCTGTCCGTCGCGTACTACACGTACCGGCAGTTCGGCTTCGGCGAGTACGGCCTCGCCTCCGCGGCGAGCTACGTCCTCTTCCTCGCCATCGCCCTGCTCAGCCTGCTGCAGTTCCGGCTGCTGCGGTCGAAGGACTGAAAGGCACGCGCATGACCACCACCGCATCCGCCCCCGCCGCGACGGCCGCCGTCGCCGCGCACGCCGCGACCGGCGCCCCGCCGCGTCGACGCCGCACCGACCGCGGCCGCCGCGCCCGCGCGATCGTCTACGTCGTGCTCGCCGCCGTGCTCTGCGTCTGGCTCCTGCCGTTCATCTGGATGGCGCTCGGCTCCGTGAAGACGCAGGGCGAGATCCTGCAGCGGCCGCCGACGTGGTGGCCACAGGATCCCGTCGCGGACAACTTCGCGCAGTGGTTCGGGCCGCTCGACTTCGGCACGTTCTTCTCCAACAGCCTCGTCGTGGCGCTCGTCACCGTGCTCGGCAACCTCGTGTTCTGCTCGATGGTCGGCTACGCGCTCGCGAAGATGGAGTTCCCGGGCAAGCGCATCCTGTTCCTCACCGTGATGGTGACGCTGATGGTGCCGGGCGTCGTCACCTTCGTGCCGCTGTTCGTCATGGTCTCGGGGCTCGGCCTCGTGAACACGTACGCGGCGCTGATCCTCCCGTTCATCACGGCGCCCATCGGGGTGTTCCTGATGCGGCAGTTCATGCTCGGGATCCCCGAGGCGCTCATCGAGGCCGCGCGGCTCGACGGCGCGGGGGAGTTCCGCATCTTCTCCCGCATCGTGATGCCGCTGTGCGGGCCGCCGCTGGCGACGCTCGGCATCCTCACGTTCCTCGCGTCGTGGAACAACTTCCTCTGGCCGCTCGTCGCGGCGCAGACCGAGGGCATGTACACGCTGCCGATCGCCCTGTCGCTGTACTCGACCGGGCAGAACGCGACCGACTACGGCCTGCTGCTCGCGGGATCCGTGCTCGTGATCGCACCGATCCTCGCCCTGTTCGTGTTCCTGCAGCGCTACTTCATCCAGGGCGTCGCGACCGCCGGCCTCAAGTGACCACCTCCCGCCTCCGACCCCTGGAGACCCCCATGCCCCGCGCCCCGCGCCCCTTCCTCACCGCCCCCGACGGCACCCGGTTCCGCGACCTCGACGGCGACGGGGTGATGGCGCCCTACGAGGATCCGCGGCTGACCCCCGAGGAGCGCACCGCCGACCTCGTCGGGCGACTCAGCCTCGCCGAGAAGGCCGGCCTGATGTTCCAGACCGTGATCGAGGTCGGCGCCGACGGAGAGCTGAAGGAGGAGCCGGGCGCGATCTCGAAGTCGGGCACGACCGAGGTCGTGGTCGGCAAGGCCATGAACCACTTCAACGTGCACGAGATCCGCACGGCCCGGCAGGCCGCGCGCTGGAGCAACCGGCTGCAGGAGCTGGCGGAGTCGACGCCGCACGGGATCCCCGTGACGGTCAGCACGGATCCGCGCCACGCCTTCGTCGAGAACGCGGGCGTCGCCTTCTCGGCCGGCCCCTTCTCGCAGTGGCCGGAGGCGCTCGGCCTGGCGGCGCTCGACGACGTGGACGCGATCCGCGCGTTCGCCGACGCCGCCCGGCAGGAGTACGTGGCCGTCGGGATCCGCGCGGCGCTGCACCCGCAGATCGACCTCGCCACCGAGCCGCGCTGGGGACGCCAGGCGCAGACGCTCGGGCACGACGCCGACCGAGTGGCCGAGTTCACGGCTGCGTACCTCCGGGGGTTCCAGGGCGACGAGCTCGGATCCACCAGCGTCGCCTGCACCACCAAGCACTTCCCGGGCGGCGGCCCGCAGAAGGACGGCGAGGACGCGCACTTCCCGTACGGCCGCGAGCAGGTGTACCCGGGCGGCATGTTCGAGTATCATCTCGCGCCCTTCCGCGAGGCGATCGCGCGCGGCACCGCCGCGATGATGCCGTACTACGGGATGCCCGAGGGCCTCGTGCGCGACGGCGAGGAGATCGAGCCGGTGGGCTTCGGCTTCAACCGGCAGGTGATCACCGGGCTGCTGCGCGAGGAGCTCGGCTACGACGGCGTCGTGGTCACCGACTGGGAGCTCGTCAACGACAACCACGTCGGCGACCAGGTGCTGCCCGCGCGCGCGTGGGGCGTGGAGGAGCTGACGCCGCACGAGCGGATGGAGCGGATCATCCAGGCCGGCTGCGACCAGTTCGGCGGCGAGGAGTGCGTCGACGTGCTGCTGGACCTCGTGGCCGACGGTCGGGTCACCGAGGCGCGCATCGACGAGTCGGTGCGGCGCCTCCTGCTCGTGAAGTTCCGGCTCGGGCTCTTCGACGACCCCTACGTCGACGAGGACGAGGCGGAGCGCGTCGTCGGCCGCGCGGACCTCCGCGAGCTCGGCTTCCGCGCGCAGGCCGCCTCGGTCACCGTGCTCGAGAACCGGGAGCGCGGCGGCCGGCCGACGCTGCCGCTGCTGCCGGTCGACGGACCCCGGCTGCGCGTGCACGTCGAGGGCATGCGGCCGGAGTCGCTCGGCGGCTGGGCGGATCCGGCCGACGGGCCCGACGACGCCGACCTCGCGATCGTGCGGCTCGGCGCCCCCTTCGAGCCGCGCTCGGACCTCTTCCTCGAGGCGTGGTTCCACCAGGGGTCGCTCGAATTCCCGCCCGGGCTCGTGCACCGGCTGCGGCGGATCGCCGACCGCTGCCCGCTCGTCGTGGTCGTCAACCTCGACCGGCCGGCCATCATGACGCCGCTCGTGCCGTTCGCCGCGGCGCTCGCGGTCGACTACGGCAGCTCGGACGCGGCCGTGCTCGCGGCGCTCACGGGACGGATCGCGCCGGAGGGGCGGCTGCCGGTGGAGATCCCGCGCTCGATGGATGCGGTGCGGGCCTCGCGCACGGACGTGCCGTCGGACACCGAGGACCCGGTGTACCCGCTGCACCACGGTCTCCGGATCCGCTGACCGCGCCCGTGACCGCGCCCGTGCCCGCCTCGGGCGGCGCCGGGGCGCGGTCGTCCGCGCCCGTCTCGCTACGCTCTCCAGGAGAGAGGACGGTCGCATGAGCCCCCGGCGCCCCACGGTCTACGACGTCGCAGAACGCGCGAAGGTGTCCATCGCGACCGTGTCGTTCGCGTTCAGCCGACCCGACCAGATCAGCGCTGCCACGCGCGAGCGCGTGCTCGAGACGGCGCGCGAGCTCGGCTACATGCCGAGCGCGTCGGCCCGTGGCCTGGCGCGCGGTCGCACGGGCGCGCTGGGGCTGCACTCGTTCGACCTCCTCATCGACCGGCCGCTGCAGCGCGAGCCCGCGGAGCCGGCCGCATCCGCCGAGGCCGCAGCCGTCGCGACGCCGTACGCGCCCGGCCGCACCTTCATCCCCTGGGACGACGCGGGCGAGATCGCGGCGGATCCGCGCGCGTTCCCGCTCTACGTCGACGAGGTGCGCCGCGGCTTCGAGCTCGAGTGCCGCGCCCACGACCGGCCCGTGATGCTCAGCCGCGGCAGCGACACCGCCACCGCCGTCGCCGAGTCGGCCGGCCGCGTCGACGGCCTCGCGATCTTCCCGGGCCCGTCGGCCGCCGCGTCGCTGAAGCGGGTCTCGCTCGCCATGCCGATCGTGCTCTTCAGCTACCCGCCGGCGGACGACGGGCACCATCGCGTCACGTCCGACAACGCCGGGGGAGCGCGCGAGCTCGTGCGGCACCTCGTGGTCGAGCACGGGATCACCGACCTCGGGTTCGTGGGCGCCACGAGCGTCGGCGACTACCGGGAGCGCTTCCAGGGGTACCGCGAGGCGCTCGCGGAGCTCGGGGTCGCGGCCTCCGACGAGGTGCTCGACGACACGGTGCTCGGCGAGGGATCCGGCTTCGGCGGCGTCATCGCGGCGCTCCGGGCGGGTCGGCTGCCGCGCGCGCTCGTGTGCGCGAGCGACCAGCTGGCGCTCGCGCTCGTCGACCTGCTGCGCGCGGAGGGCGTCGACGTGCCGGGCGACGTCGTGGTCACGGGCTTCGACGGGATCCTCGCGGGGCTCCTCGCGACGCCGCGGCTCACCACGGTTCGGCAGCCCATGGAGGCGATGGGGCGCGCGGCGGCGCGCATCCTCATCGACACGACGACGAGCACGCAGCCGGCGGATCCCGTGACGCTGCGGCTCGGCACGAAGCTCGTGGTGCGCGAGAGCTGCGGCTGCCGGGGCTGAGACCGACGCGCATCGGGACCCGCTCGTGGCCGTGGCAGGCTGGGCGCATGCCCCCGCGTCCCCGCCTGAGCTTCCGCGAGCAGGCGGAGGAAGCGCTCGCCGGCTTCGCGTGCATCGTCACGTACCTCCTGTTCCAGGTGGCGCACCGCACCGAGGTGCGCACGGAGGGCGACCGGATCCTGGTCGTGGGGTGCACGATCGGAGCCGCCGGGACGGGCGCCGTGCTTCTCGCCCTCGTCGTCCGCGGGGCGATCCGGCGGCGTCGCGCACGCGTCGCTGCGCGCGACGGCGACACGGAATCGGCGGACGCGCCGCAGGCCGCCGACCCCGCTGAGGGAGCGGGCTCCTAGCGGCGCAGACCCCGGCGGCGCGCGATCTCCACACCGAGCGCCACGAGCAGGATCGCGGCACCGGCCGCGGCGAACGCCCACGCGATCTCGATGCCCGCCGGCTCCTCGCCCGCGATGCCGCCCATCACGGCGCCCAGCGCCACCGCGACGACGAGCGCGCCGAATCCCGCCAGGGTCGCCGCGAGGATCCGCATGTCCGCGACCATCAGACGGGCTGCAGCGCGAGCTGCTCGCCCGCGGGGAGCTCCACGCGGACGGCGTCGTCGGGGCGGACCTCGCCGCCGGTGACCACGACGCCCATCACGCCGGACTTCCGCACGACGTTCCCGTCGGCGTCGCGGTCGAGCACCGCCTTCATGGCGCCCGTGCCGAGCTTGTCGATCTGGATGCAGGGGTTCCGCAGGCCGGTCAGCTCGACCACGGCCTCCTCGCCGAGGTGCAGGCGCGTGCCCGTGGGCAGGTCGAGGAGCGGGACGCCCGCGGTCGTGACGTTCTCGCCGAGGTCGCCCGGCCCGACCCTGTAGCCCTTCTCCGCCAGCTCGTCGTGCAGCTCGGCGTGGACGAGGTGCACCTGGCGGAGGTTCGGCGCGTCCGGGTCGCGGCGCTTGCGCGACAGGTGCTGGACGGTGGTCCCGAGGTGCGCGTCGCCCTCGACGCCGAGGCCGGCGAGGAGCGTGATCGACGGGCGGACGGGCTTGGAGAAGCGGTGGGCGTCGTCGCGCGCGACCGCGAGGACCCGGGGCGAAGCGGACGGCTGCATGCCAGCGACGATAGCGGCGCGGCCCCCGCCGGGCCAGCCCTCGGCCGGGACGGGGGCGCGGGGTCCCGCTCGCCCGGTCGGCCCGCTAGGTTCGGGGCATCGAGGGCGATGGGGGATGCGATGCGCGCGACGGCCATGAGCGGATCACGACGGACGACGCTCGTGGCGGGCCTCGCCTCCGCGGGCGCGCTGCTGCTGCAACCCGCGCTGCTGGGCGGCTTCCGGATCCAGCCGACGCCCGACATGTCGTCGACCATCGAGCTGCGGGGTCCCGTCGTCGACGTCCTCGGCGTCGTGCTCACGGTGGTCGCCGCCGTGGTGCTCTGCCGCGGCGTGCGCGGGGAGCCGGGGCTCCTCCGGCCATCGCGCGTCGCCGGGGTCGCGGTGCTCGTGCATGCGGCCGTCGTCGTGGGGATCGCGGCGGCGCAGGCGGCGATGCGGCCCTTCGCCGAGGCGGCCTCCCTCGACGAGCTCCGGTCGACCGGCCTCATCACGCTGACGACGGCGCTCGACCTCGTCCGGGCCGCGGCCCTCGTGGTGCTCGCGGTGGTCGTGCTGCGCGGACGGCTGCTCGAGCCGCTCGCCCGCGTCGCGCTCGCGGTCATGGCGGCGGCCACGGGGGCGTACGCGGTGCTCGGCCCGATCGCCGGGCTCCTGCTGGGCGCGGGCGGAGCCGCGTACCTGCTGATCCCGGTGGCCCCGCTGCTCATCGTGCTGCCGACCGTGGCGCTCGTGGCGTCGGCCGCATTCGCGCTCGGGCTCGTGATCCACGGCCGGTCCGCCGCGATGCGCGAACGGGCGGAGGCGATCCGCCGGGCCTGGTGAGCCCGCCGGTCCGCCGCCGCCCGCACGGGGTGAGGCCGCCCGGGATCAGGCCGCGTCGGCTCCGACCGCAGCGCGCGCCGCGCCGTGCTCGCGCAGCACGAGGAGCGCCACGAGCGAGATCGCGGAGGCGACGCTGAGGTAGACGCCGACGAGCATCACGCCGCCGCCGCCGATGTCCCAGAGCCACGTCGCGATGAACGGCGCGACGGCGCCGCCGATGATGCCCGCGAGGCTGAACGCGAGGGACGCGCCCGTGTAGCGGACGTCGGGGGCGAACATGCCGGGCAGCAGGGATCCGACGGCGCCGTACCCGATGCCGATGAGCGCGAAGCCGAGGATCACGAACATGAGCGTGCCGGGCAGGCCCGCGGAGAGCAGGGGATCCATCAGCAGGCCGAAGACGACCATGCCGGCGGCGCTCACGGCCACGATGGGACGCGCGCCGCGACGCTGGGCGAGCGCGCCCGAGACCACGATGGTGATCGCGAAGAACACGACGCCGACGAGGAGCATGAGCAGGAAGTCGGTGCGGGCGTAGCCGAGGCCGGCGTGGAACGAGGCCGCGTCGAAGGGCTTGCCCGCTGCGCTGGCGGCGGCCTGCGCGGCCTCCGCGGTGCGGGGCGACGTGCCGTAGGTGACCGTGAACGTGGTCATGAGGTAGAAGAGCGTGAAGATGGCGAGGAGGGCGAGCGCCCCGAGGATCAGGCCCCGCCAGCCGGTGCGGATGGTGCGGCCGAGCGGCAGCCGCGACGTCTCGCCGCGGTCGAGGACCGCCTGGAACTCCGGAGCCTCCACGAGCTTCACGCGCACGTAGAGGCCCACGAGCACGAGCACGGCGCTGGCGAGGAACGGCACGCGCCAACCCCACGACTGCAGGTCGGCGGGGGAGAGCGTGAGCGAGAGCACCAGGAACAGGCCGGTCGAGAGGAAGAAGCCGATGGGCGCGCCGAGCTGCGGGAACGTGCCGTAGATGGCGCGCTTGCCCGCGGGTGCGTTCTCGGTCGCGAGCAGCGCCGCGCCGCCCCACTCGCCGCCGAGTCCGAGGCCCTGGATGAAGCGGAGCACGGCGAGGGCGGCGGGTGCCGCGATCTCCCAGCCCGGCGTGAGGCCGCTCGGCAGGGATCCGATGAGCACGGTCGCGATGCCCATCGTGAGCAGCGACGCGACGAGCGTGCGCGTGCGGCCGAACCGGTCGCCGAAGTGGCCGAAGAGCACGGATCCGATGGGCCGGGCGAAGAACGCGACGCCGAACACGGCCAGCGACTGGAGCTGCGCAACCGCGGGATCCGAGTTCGCGAAGAACAGCGCGGGGAACACCAGCACGGCGGCGGTCGCGTACACGTAGAAGTCGAAGAACTCGATCGACGTGCCGATGAGGCTGGCGACCAGGACGCGCGAGCGCGGGTTGGCCGGGGCGGCGACGGGCGGGGAGGTGGCGGGGGCAGCGGTCATGGCGGTGGCTTCCGACTTCAGGGACGGGGAGACGCCACGGATCGTGGCCCGCCGACGGTACCGGCGCTCCCCGCCCCTCCGGGCCGGCCGTTCACATGACGCGTGTCAACTGACGTTCCCCGCGTAGTCCGCGTCGCGCGTCTCGCGGCTGATGATGAGCGCCACCAGCGTGATCGCGGCCATGGCGCTCAGGTACACGCCGACCAGCAGCACGTTCCCGTCGAGCAGCTGCCAGAGCGCCACCGCGATGAAGGGAGCCACCGCGGCGCCGAGGATGCTCGCGACGTTGTAGCTGATCGCGGATCCCGTGTAGCGCACGTTCGTCGGGAACAGCTCGGGCAGCACCGCGCCCATCGGCCCGAACGTGAGGCCCATGAGCGTGAAGCCGATGATGAGGAGCGCCATCGTGCCCGCGAAGCCGCCCGAGAACAGCGGGACGAAGAGCAGGCCGAACACGAGGATCCCGACGGTCGTCGCGATGAGCATCTTGCGGCGGCCGTACCTCTCCGCGAGCGGTCCCGAGACCATCGTGAAGATGCCGAAGAACACGACGCCCACGATGAGCATGATGAGGAAGTCGTTGCGCGCGTAGCCGAGTCCGGCGGCGAACGTGTCCGGGTTGAAGGTCTTGCCGGCCTTCGTCGCGGCGGCCTCTGCCGTGGCGGCGTCGCGCGCGGTGGTGCCGTAGGTGAGCGTGAACGTGGTCATCAGGTAGAAGAGCGTGTAGGTCGCCAGCATGATGAAGGTGCCGAGGATCAGCGGGCGCCAGCTCGTGACGAACACGCGTGCGACGGGCAGCTTCGCGACCTCGCCGGAGTCGACGACCTTCTGGAACGCGGGCGTCTCGATGAGCTTCAGGCGCACGTAGAGGCCCACGATCACGAGCACGGCGCTCGCGAGGAACGGCACGCGCCAGCCCCACGCCTGGAACTGCTCGGGGGTGAGGCCGAGGCTCAGCGCGAGGAAGACGCCGTTGGCGACGATGAAGCCGATGGGCGCGCCGAGCTGCGGGAACGTGCCGTAGATGGCGCGCTTGCCGACCGGCGCGTTCTCGGTCGCGAGGAGGGCGGCGCCGCTCCACTCGCCGCCGAGGCCGAGGCCCTGGCCGAAGCGCATGATCACGAGGAGCGCGGGGGCCGCGACCTCCCAGCCGGGCGTGAGCGCCGTGGGGAGGCAGCCGATCAGCACGGTCGCGATGCCCATGGTGAGCAGCGACGCGACGAGCGTGCCCTTGCGGCCGACGCGGTCGCCGAAGTGGCCGAAGAGGATGGATCCGATGGGCCGCGCGATGAACGCGACGCCGAACACGGCGAAGGACGCGAGCTGCGCGACGGTCGGGTCGTCGTTCGCGAAGAAGAGCGCGGGGAAGACGAGCACCGCCGCGGTCGCGTAGACGTAGAAGTCGTAGAACTCGATCGACGTGCCGATGAGGCTCGCGATGATGACGCGCGAGCGCGAGTTGCCGGCGGGCGGTGTGGCGGTGGACGGGGCGGCGGTGCGGGCCGCGGGGGTCGTGGACATGCGTGGAGACGGCTTTCGGCTGGTGCGGCGTGAGCGGCAGGGGCGCGCGGATGGGGCGGGCGCGCCGGTCGGGCGCGGGCGCCGGGTGCGGCGGAGTCGAGGGGGCCACTCGTGATGGCCGAGCTGAGTTTACGCCCCTGGGGAGATGCTGTGCGCGCGGTCGGTAGGTTGGGACGGCCGGCGGAACCCGCGATGCCGCCCACCACGAGGAGCCCCATGGAGCACGAGACCGGCCGCGCCGTCCTGCCCGGGCTCGCCCAGATCTGCGGTGCGGGCGCGATCGTCGCCGTCGCGACCGGCTTCTGGTACCTGGCGATCCCGTGCGTCGCGGTCGTGGTGCTCGCCGTGCTGCAGCTGCGTCGCTGGACGCACCAGGAGCTCGAGGAGCGCGCCCGGCTCGCCGAGGAGCCCACCGAGGAGGATCAGGCGGAGGCGCTCAGGTGGGATGCGGACGGCGGCATCGCCCTCGACCCGCTGCCGTCGGAGGAGCCGGGGCCGGACGAGCGGCGCTAGCCCCCGGGGGCCATCGCGGGCGCGTCGGCCGGGCGCGCGTCCGCGGCGGATGCGCTCCGCCGCCGCACGAATCCCGTCAGGTCGTGCGCCGACAGCGACACCGCGATCACCGCGGCGAGCACGAGCGCGAGCGCGGGGGCGGCGACCGCCCACGGCGCGCGCTCCGCGTAGGCGCTGCCCTCGCTGAGGATCAGGCCCCACTCGGGCGTCGGCGGGGCGCTGCCGAGGCCGAGGAAGCCGAGCGCCGCGAGCGTGAGGGCGATGCCGGGGAGCCGCAGCATCGCGTTCCGCACCACGGGGCCGACGACGGCGGGCAGCAGGTGCACCAGCAGGATCCGCGCGCGTCCGACGCCGAGCACCGGCAGGATCCGCACGTGCGGCTGCGCGCGCGCCTCCTGCATCAGAGCCCCGGCGTGCGCGGCGAGCGGCGCCCAGCCGACGGCGGCGACGGCGATGGCCGCGCCCGCGGTCGACGGCCCCTGGATCGCGGCGACCACGATCCCGGCGAGGATCGGCGGGGCCGCGTTCGCGACCTCGACCGGCCCGATCGCCGCGCGCGGCAGGAGCCCGAGCACGAGGCCGATCGCGCAGCACGCGATCACCACGAGGAGCGCCGTGCCGAGCGTCGTGACGGCGCCGTGGCCGACCCGGCCGAGGAGGTCCCGGCCGCTCGCGTCGGCACCGAAGGGGAGCGCCCACGAGGGCGGCGCGAGGCGGCCCGCGGTGGTGGCGAGGGGATCCCGCGCGAGACCCGCCACGACGATGAGCCCGAGGAGACAGGCCGCGACGGCGGGCACGGCGGCGTCGCGCGGTCGGGCGGGGACGCGCGCGTCGGGCACGGGCAGCGATCCCAGGCGGAGGGCGGGGCCGAGGAGCGCGCGACGGGCGAGATCCGCGAGCGCGCCGGCGGCGACGGCGACCGCGAGGAGCGCGAGCACGCCCGCCTGCAGCGCCGGCACGTCCTGGCTGCTGGCCGCGCCCAGGGTCGCGCGGCCGATGCCGGGGATCGCGAACACCTGCTCGACCGCGACCGCGCCGCCCGTGAGGCCGACGAGCACGAGCCCGACCTGCCCGAGCACCGACGGCAGCGCGCGGCGCAGCACCGCGAGGGTCGTGCGCGCGGGCGGCAGGCCGGCCATCGCCCACGTGGCGACCCAGCGCTCGGCCGACGCGGACCGGATCGCGTCGGCGAGGAGGCGCCCGATGAGCCCGCCCGCGGGGATCCCGAGGGCGAGCGCGGGGAGCGCGGCGTTCGCCGGCCCGTCCCAGCCGGACGGCGGCGCCCAGCGCAGCCAGACGGCGACCACCACGAGGAGCGCGGTCGCGAGCAGGAACTCGGGGAGCGCGGTGAGGGCGGCGGCCAGGGCACCGGATCCGCGGGCCAGGCGCCCGCGCGTCGCGTCGCGGAGGGCGGGCGCGCAGAGGAGCGCCGCGACCGCCACGGCGACCGCGATCGCGAACGCCATCAGCGTGAGGGAGACGCCGAGCGCGTCGAGGGTGCCGGGAAGGACCGGGCGGCCGGAGATCCACGACGTGCCGAGGTCGCCGCGGAGGACGCCCGCGAGCCAGTCGGACGACACGGCGAGCGGCCCGCGGTCGAGGCCGAGCTGCGCGCGCACCGCCGCGAGCGCCTCCGGGGTGGCCTCGAGGTCGGCGTAGCGCGCGCGGAGGATCGTGTACTCGGGCGAGCGGCCGGAGAGCCACGGCAGCGCGCCGACGAGCGCCACGACGCCGCCGATCGCGACGACGCGGGACGCCCCGACGACGAGCCCGTCGCGCGCGCGGCCCATCAGCGCTCGACGCGCGTGTCGACGGTGATGAGCGCGCGCTCGCGGGGATCGCGCACTGCGCCCGTGACCCCGGCGGCCTCGCCCTGGATCACGCGCTCGTGCAGGAGCGGCACCGCGGCGTCGTCGGCGAGCACGAGGGCCTCGACCCGCATGATCGCGGCACGGCGCTCGGGCCCGGCCGGCAGCGCGGACGCCTCGGCGAGGGCCTGGTCGACCGCGGGGTCGCACTCCTGCGAGATGTTGAACGAGCCCTGGCACGCGAAGTCGCTGTAGAGGTAGGCGGCCGGATCCCCGGAGTCGAGCACGGTCGCGCGCGACAGGATGAAGGCGTCGAACTTCCCCGCGAGCGCGTCGGCCTCGATGTACTGGTACTCGCGGACGTCCTGGGTCACGTCGAAGCCGGCGGCCTCGAGCTGCTGCTCGAGCTGCACGGCCACCTCGGGGAGCTCGGCGCGGTCGGTGAAGGTGCCCAGGGTGATCGGCACGCCGTCGACCCGAGCGGGTGTCGCGCGACCGGCGAGCGCGTCGCGGTAGGAGGCGCCGTCGCGGAGGTCGGCGGCCCAGGGCAGCGCGGGTCCGAGGAGCCCGGTGGCCGCGTCGGCCCGGCCCTCGTAGACGCCGGAGACGAGCGCGGCGCGGTCGACCGCGGCCTGGGCGGCGGCGCGGACGGCGGGATCCGCGAAGGGCCCGGTCCGCGTGTTGAGGTACAGCGTGTTGGTGCGCGGCATCGCGACCTCGTGCAGGAGCTGCGGATCCACCTGCGCGGCCTGGCCCACGGGGATCGCCTCGACCACGTCGGCCGTGCCGGTGCGGAGGGCGGCGGCGCGCGCGGTGCCGTCGGGCACGAAGCGCACGTCGATCCCGGCGGACGCGGCGCGCCCGCCCCAGTAGCCGTCGAACCTGTCGAGCGTGGCGGAGGACGTGCCGTCGACCGCGGTGAGGCGGAACGGTCCCGTGCCCGTGCCGACGGGGGAGACCGTGCCGTCGGCGCCGTACGCGGAGGCGGCGAGGATCGCGAGCTGCGGGCTCGACATGCGCTGCGGCACGAGCGGGTCGGGCGTCGCCGTGCGCACGAGGACGCGGTCGCCGTCGGCGGTGGCCGTGAGGTCGACGCCGTCGAGGATCCGCGGCTTCGGGCTCGCGGTCGCCGCGGCGGTGAGCGAGGCGGCGGCCTGCGCGGCCGTGAGGGTCGTGCCGTCGTGGAAGGGCACGTCGGGGCGGATGTCGAAGGCCCAGGTCAGGTCGTCGACGCGGGTCCAGCCGGTCGCGAGCTGCGGCTGCGCGTCGCCGAGGTCGTCGAGCGTCACGAGCGTCTCGGCCGTGCTCCAGCGCGCGAGCTTGAAGGCGTCGTCGCTGAGGGGCGTGAGGCCGGAGCGCGGCGGCTGCAGCATGGCGAGGCGGATGCGGGCGTCGCCATCCTGCCCGCCTCCCGAGGTGGACCCCGGGCTCGCGGCGAAGCAGCCGCTGAGGGCGAGCATCGACGCGGCGGCGAGGGCGATGAGGGCGGCGGAGCGGGCCGCGCGGGTGGGACGGGCGGAGCGGGGGCGTCTAGCGGGCATGGGGTCCTGTCTCGGGGATGCGCGGGGCATCGACGGCGATGCGCGGGGCATCGGAGGTGGTGGTCGGGGGAGCGGGCGTGGCTCGTGGGGACGCGGCGCGGCCGGCTGCGTGCGCGTCGTGCGCGGCGTGCGCTTCGAGAGAGGGCACGGGCGCGGGCAGCAGCCGGGGCAGGCCGACGGCCGCCGCGACGGGCAGCACGGCGAGGATCCCCCAGGCGACAGCTGGCGCCGCGTCGAGCAGGGATCCGACCACGCCGCCGGCGACGAGCACGGCCACGCCGCCGCAGCTCGCGAGCAGCCCGTAGAACGACGCGGTCGGGCGGCCGGCGGCGAAGGACGAGACGAGCTCCATGGTCACGGGGCCCGCGGTCATGTGCCCGAGCGTGAGGCAGACGACGAGGACCGCGGCGGGCACGAGCTCGGCACCCGCGGGCGGCGGCACGACGGACGCGAGCGCGAGCGCCGCGAAGCCCGTCGCGGTGGTGCCGAAGCCGAGCGCGAGCGCGCGACCGGGGCCGAGCCGCTTCGCGAGGAGGGCGACGGGCCACTGCAGCGCGATCGTGAGCAGCGAGACGGCGAGGAACGCGGATCCGACCGCCGCAGTCCCGGCGCCTGCGCGCGTGAGCTCGAGCGGCAGCCCCAGGTAGAGCTGGTTGTAGGCCACGAGGTCGACGGCGAAGAGGGCGGAGAACGCGAGGAAGCGGCGGTCGCGGACGGCGGCCCAGCGGTCGGCGACGGGGGCGGGGGCGGCGGCCCAGCGGGCGGCGGCGGCAGCACCGGCGACGGGCGCGGATCCCGGGCGCGACTCCCCGGGCGACGCCGCGACGGCCCGCCCCGCGTCCGCCGGGATCACGCACCACAGCGCGACGCCCACGGCCGCGAACAGCGCCGCGCCCACGAGCACGGTCGCCGAGAATCCCAGACCGAGCAGGGCGGCGCCCGCGAGCGGACCGACGGCCGCGCCGACCTCGCCCACCAGCACGAGCGCGGCGAACAGCGACGGGCGGCCGGGCCGACGCGTGGCGCGGCCCCTCGCGTCGGCGGCCGCGACCAGGCTCTGCAGCGCCGGGCTGAACAGCGCGCCGCCGAGCCCCGTCAGGATCGCGCCGGCGAGGAAGCCGGCGAGGTCCGCGGCCAGCGCGAGCCCCAGGTAGCCGGACACGCGCACGACGCAGCCCGCGGCGATGAGGGTGCGCGGGCCGAAGCGGTCGGCGAGCATCCCGCCGAGCAGGAACAGGCCCTGCTGGCTGAAGGTGCGGGCGCCGAGCACCAGGCCGATCGCGAGGGCACCGAGCCCGAGGTCGTCGCGCATCACGACGGCGAGGAACGGGACGACCGCGTAGAAGCCGAGGTTGAACACGAGCTGGCTGGAGAGGAGGACGGCGGCGTGGGGCGCGGCGGTGCCCGGGCCCGCGGGTCCTGACGGGTGGGACGCGGTCATGCGGTGAGCGCTCCTGGCAGCCGCGGCACGGCGTCGGCGAGCTCGCGCGTGGCCGGATGCGCGGGGTCGGCGAGCAGGCGCCCGGTCGGCCCCTCCTCCACGATCCGCCCGCCCGCGAGCACGACGCTGCGCCCGCAGAGCCGCGCGACGGCGTCGAGGTCGTGCGACACGAGCACGAGCCCCAGGCCGCGCTCGCGCACGAGGTCGCCGAGCAGCTCGATGATCCGGTCGCGCAGCGGCAGGTCCACCCCGCTCACGGGCTCGTCGGCGAGGAGGATCCCCGGGGAGGTCGCGATGGCCCGGGCGAGCGCCACGCGTTGCGCCTGCCCGCCGGACAGCTCGCGGGGCCGCCGGTCGGCGAGGGAGGCGGCGAGGCCGACGTCGTCGAGGGCGCGGGCGACGATCGTGGCGTGGTCGCCCGGCACGTCGAGGCGGCGGAGCGGCTCGCGGATGAGCTGCCGCACGGTCATGCGCGGCTCGAGGCTCGCGCCCGGATCCTGCGGCACGGCCTGCACGCGCCGCCGGTACCAGCGCAGGGCGGATGCGCGGCAGGGTGCGACCGCGCGCTCGCCGAGCGCCACGCGGCCCGCGGTCGGGGCCTCGAGGGCGAGCAGCACGCGCAGCAGGGTCGACTTGCCGGATCCCGAGCGGCCCACGATCCCGACCGTCTCGCCGGGCGCGATGCGGAAGGTCACGTCGTCGAGCGCGGGCGCCGGGCCGGGGGCACCGGACGCGCGGGCGGTGCGGGCCATGCGCCGCGCGGCGGGGTCGCGGCGCGGCGGGTACCGGTGCGTGATCCCGGTGGCGCCGAGCGCGTCGGTCATCGGGCCGCCACCGCGCCGAGCGGGGCCGATGCGGAGGCCGTCGCCGCGACGCGATCCGCGGATCCGCCGCCCGCCCGCCGCGACGCCGCCGCCACGAGCGCCCGGCTGTACGCGTGCCGCGGCCGCCGCACGAGCTCGCGCATCGACCCGGCCTCGACCACGCGGCCGGCCTCGAGCACGACGACCCGGTCGCACAGCGCCGCGGCGACAGCGAGGTCGTGCGTGATGAAGAGGAGCGCCTGGCCGGTCGCGTCGAGGCGGCGGCGGATCACGTCGACCACGCGCGCCTGCGTCACGACGTCGAGCGCGGTCGTCGGCTCGTCGGCCAACAGGAGATCGGCGCGGCAGAGGAGCGCGAGAGCGAGGCAGACGCGCTGCCGCTGGCCACCCGACAGCTCGGCGGCGAAGGCGGGGAGCGTGCCGTCGGGATCCTGGATGCCCACCTCGGCGAGCAGGTGCCGCACCTCGCGCCGCGCGTCCGACCGGGTGAGGAGCCCGCCGTCGGCGGCGGATCCGCGGGCCCGGCTCGCGCGCAGCGCCGCGACCAGCTGCGCGCCCACCGTGACGAGGGGGTTCAGCGCCGCGAGCGAGTCCTGCTGCACGGCGGCGACGCGGCCGAGGCGCTGGCGTGGCGCGGCCGGCCCGACGGCGCCGCCGCCGAGCTCCACGACGCCGTGCATGCGCGATCCGGGCGGCAGCGTCCCGAGCACGGCCTGCGCGGTGAGCGACTTGCCCGATCCGGACGCGCCCACGAGCGCGACCCGCTCGCCCGCCCCGACCCGCAGGTCGACGTCGTGCACGAGCGGCACGCGGTCGATCGCGATGGACAGTGAGCGGACGTCGAGGGCGGGATGCACCGGGCCCCCGTCCGTCCGCGCCGGGTGCCGGGCGGTCCGGCGGCGCTCCCGACGACCTTACTGATACCCGTTCTCGATATCAAAACCGAGCGGCCGGCAGGTCAGGCCCCGCGGATCCCCTTCAGCAGCAGCGCCGTCGTCACCGCGGCCTCGGCCGCCTCGGCGCCCTTGTCCTCCTTCGACCCCGGGAGCCCCGCGCGGTCGATGCCCTGCTGCTCGTCGTCGAGCGTGAGCAGCCCGAAGCCGATCGGCTTGCCCGCGAGCAGCGACGCCTGCGTGAGGCCGGAGGTCGCGGCGTCGGACACGTACTCGAAGTGCGGCGTGCCGCCGCGGATGATCACGCCGAGCGCGACGACCGCGTCGGCCCCCGCGTCGAGCGCCGCGCGCGCGACCACGGGCAGCTCGAAGCTGCCGGGCACGCGGATCACCGTGGTGGTCACGCCCGCCGCGTCGAGCACGCGCTGCGCGCCCGCGAGGAGGCCCGCGCTGATCTCGTCGTGCCAGCGTCCGGCGACGACCGTGACCCGGAGGCCGCTCCCGTCGAGCGCGGTGGGGTCGATCTCGGGTGCTCCGTGTCCGCTCATGCGGTCTCCTCCTGGGGTGATGCGGTCGTGGTGGTCAGGCCGTCGGGCGCCTCGGCGTCGGGGTAGGCGTCGGGTCCGATGTGCATGTCGGTGTCGAGCACCATGCGGTGCCCCATGCGGTCGCGCTTGGTCTCGAGGTAGCCCGCGTTCACGTCGTTGACGCCGACGACGAGCGGCACGCGCTCGGTCACCTCCACGCCGTGCGCCTCGAGCTGCCGTACCTTCTCGGGGTTGTTCGTGAGCAGGCGCACGTCCTCGATCCCCATCTCCTGCAGGATCGCCGACGCCGCGCCGTAGTCGCGCGCGTCCGCCGGGAGGCCGAGGGCGACGTTCGCGTCGAGCGTGTCGAAGCCGTCCTCCTGCAGCCGGTACGCGCGCAGCTTGTTGATGAGGCCGATCCCGCGCCCCTCGTGCCCGCGCAGGTAGACGACCACGCCGCCGTCGCGCTGGATCTCGTCGAGCGCGGCGTCGAGCTGCGGCCCGCACTCGCACTTGAGGGATCCGAGCGCCTCGCCCGTCAGGCACTCCGAGTGCACGCGCACGAGCGTCCCGTGCGCGCGCGGCTCGCCCGCGACGATCGCGACGTGGTCGGCGCCCGTCGTGCGGTCGCGGTAGGCGCGCAGCTTCACGGAGCCGTGCGTGGTGGGGACGGTGGTCTCGACCTCGAAGATCACGCGCGACGCCTCGGGGATCGCGACGGCGGGCTCGAGCGGCCGGTCGCAGTGGAACTCCTCGAGGTGCGCCTTCAGCGCCTCGATCGTGACGACCAGCACGCCTTCACGCTCGCCGAGGGCGAGGAGGCCGGGGAGGCGCATCATCTCGCCGTCGTCCTGCACGATCTCGCTGATCGCGCCGACGGGCGTGAGGCCCGCGAGCGTGAGCAGGTCGACCGCGGCCTCGGTGTGGCCGTCCCGCTCGCGCACGCCGCCGTCGACCGCGCGCAGCGGCAGGATGTGGCCGGGCCGGTGCAGGCTCGTCGGCACGCTGCCGAGGTCGGCGAGCACGCGCAGGGTGTGCGCGCGGTCGGAGGCGCTGATGCCCGTGGAGAGCCGGTCGGCGGCGTCGACGGAGACCGTGTACGCGGTGCCGCGCGGATCCCGGTTGTCGGCCACCATGAGCGGCAGCTCCAGCCGGTCGGCGATCTCGTTGGTCATGGGCGCGCAGATGAAGCCCGACGAGTGCTTCACGAGCCAGGCGATCCACTCGGGCGAGGCGGACTCGGCGGCGAGCAGCACGTCGCCCTCGTTCTCGCGGCCCTCGTCGTCGACGACGATCACGGGGCGGCCGGCGCGCAGCTCCTGCAGCGCTGCGGGGATGTCGGCGAGGCTCACGAGCGATCCTCCGACCGAGCGTCGAGCGCGAGCATCCGCTGCACGTGCCGTGCGAGCACGTCGGTCTCCAGGTTGACCTCGTCGCCGAGCTCGAGCGCGCCGAGCGTCGTCGCCGTGAGCGTCTCCGGGATGAGCGACACCTCGAACCAGGCGTCGGCAACGGGGGTGTCGGTGGGGCTGACCGCGCTCACGGTGAGGCTCACGCCCTGCACCGTGATGGATCCGCGGTCGACCACGAGCGGCGCGAGGTCGGCAGGCAGCGAGAAGCGGAGGATCCGCCACGCCTCGCCCGGCGTGGTCGCGAGCAGGCGCCCGGTGCCGTCGACGTGGCCCTGCACGATGTGGCCGCCGAGCCGGTCGCCCACGCGCGCGGCGCGCTCCAGGTTCACGCGGTCGCCCACGCCGAGGCGTCCGAGCGAGCTCATCACGAGCGTCTGCCGCATGACGTCGGCGGTGAAGCCCTCGGGCGTCTGCGCGACGACCGTGAGGCACACGCCGTCGACGCTGATGGAGTCGCCGTGCCGGGCGTCGGACACCGCGAGCGGCGCCTCCACCGTGATCCGGGCGGAGTCGCCCTCGGCGTCGAGCGCGAGGACGCGTCCGCGCTCCTCGATGATCCCTGTGAACATCACTGGCCTTCCGTGGTGGGTCGCGCGGTCACGAGGATGTCGTCCCCGAGCCGCGTCGTGCTGATGAGGGTGAGTCGGTGGGCGGCCGGCATGCTCGGCACGCCGAGGTCGCCGGTCGCGGTGCGCGGGCCGCCGAGGAGCACGGGCGCGAGGTAGGCGACCACCTCGTCCACGAGCCCTGCGGCGACGAGCGCGGAGACGATCGTGGGGCCGCCCTCCACGAACACGTGGCGGATCCCCAGGCGGCCGAGCTCCGCGAGCGCTTCCGCCGGGTCGTGGCCCCCGATGCGGATCAGCCGGCGCGGGTGCCGGTGCACGGCCGCGTCGTCGGGGATCGCGCGGTCGCCGAGCACGACGGGCGCGGGCTGGTGCGGGTACGGGATCCCGTCGGGCCGGCGGGCCGTGAGAGCGGGGTCATCCGCGAGCACGGTGCCCGTGCCCACGAGGATCGCGTCGGCCTCGGCGCGGCGGCGGTGCACGTCCTGCCGGGCGGCGGGCCCGGTGATCCAGCGGCTCGTGCCGTCCGCGGCGGCGATGCGGCCGTCGAGGCTGGAGGCCCACTTCGCCGTGACGAACGGGCGACCGAGCCGGGCGGATCCGAGCCACGCGCGCAGGAACGCGGCGGCCTCGTCTGCGAGCACGCCGTCGGTGACCTCGATGCCCGCGGCGCGCAGGCGGGCCGCGCCGCCCGAGGACTCGGCGCCCGGGTCGGCGACCGCGTACGCGACGCGTGCGACCCCGGCCTCGACCAGCGCGTCGGCGCACGGCCCGGTGCGGCCGGTGTGGTTGCAGGGTTCGAGCGTGACGACCGCGGTGGATCCGCGTGCCCCGCCCGCGGGCAGCTGCCGCAGCGCGTCGACCTCGGCGTGCGCGGATCCGGCGCCGCGGTGGCGGCCCTCGGCGATGACGCGGCCGTCGGCGTCGAGGATCACGCAGCCGACGCGCGGGTTCGGGCCCCACGCGGGACCCTCGGCGGCGAGCTCGAGGCCGCGGCGCATCGCGCGCTCGAGCGCGGGTGCGTCGGCCGCGTGCTGGCCGGCCGCGTGCGGTGCCGTCGGGTCGTCGTGCATGGTGTCCTCGTCCGTGGACGGACTCCGGGCGCGGTCGACGAGACCTCGACGCCGGCAGGCTCGCCGACGCCGCGTGCGCCTCCCATCCGGACTCTAACCGTCGGTCCCGGATTCCCACCGGATCGGCGGACGAGGCTCCCGGGGACCCGGTCGCGCATCGTCCGTTCGCGGACTGTCACCGCCGGCTCGGATTTCCACCGACCCCGGAGCACGTGTATGCGTCGAGATTAGCCCACGCGGCTGCGGGGCCGGGGTCCGTGACGCTCCGCGACCTACGCCGTCAGCGGACGCCGACGAGGTCCACGGCGTCGGCGAGGTCGGCGAGCGCGGTTATCCGCACGACGCCGGCCGGCAGGGGCGCGTCCGCGTCGCCGAGGGCGTCGAACCAGATGCCGCC
Source organism: Clavibacter quasicaliforniensis (assembly GCF_051201715.1). Lineage (NCBI taxonomy): Bacteria > Bacillati > Actinomycetota > Actinomycetes > Micrococcales > Microbacteriaceae > Clavibacter > Clavibacter quasicaliforniensis. The sequence continues at coordinate 1,036,462 of NZ_CP139624.1, forward strand.
GGCGAGGCCCGCGTCGACCGCGCCGAGCGCGTCGGTGCGCAGCCGGTCGCCCACCATCACGGCGTCGGCCGGATCCACTCCGGCCTCCTGGCACGCGAGCAGGAAGATGCGCGGGTCGGGCTTCGTGAAGCCCAGGTCGCCCGAGCAGACGACGGGGGAGAGGCGGTCGGTGAGCCCCGCCGCGGCGATCTTCGGCTCCTGCTGGCTGCGCTCGCCGTTCGTCACGACACCGAAGCGCACGCCCGGGTGCCGGCGCGCGATCTCGTCTAGCGCCTCCACGGCACCGGGCAGCGCGCGCCACGACGCCTCGTACCCGGCGAGGTAGCCGCCGAACCAGGCGTCCGTCGCGGCGTCGTCCTCCGCGAGCCCGGCGGCGAGGTCAGCGGCGTCGGCGGATTCCCACGCGGCCAGGAACCCGCGCACGCGCGCCCGCCGCTGGCCCTGGTAGTCGAGCTCGCCCGCGAGGTAGCGGTGGTAGTGCTCCTCCTCGAGCGCGACCCACAGCGCGACGGCCCGGTCGCGCTCGCCGGCGTCGGCGGCGTCGAGGTGCCCGCGCGCGGCGAGGTGCGCGGTGATCCCGTCGGCCACGGCTCCGCGGTGGTCCACCAGCGTGTCGTCGAGGTCGAGGAGGACCAGCCGGAGGGTCATCGGCCGGCGCGCCGCACGAGTCCGACGGCGTCGTAGACGCGCGCCAGCATGGCGTCGGCCCGCTCCTCGGCGCGCGCGGCGTTGCCGGCGAGCACGCGGTCGAGCTCGGCCGGGTCGTCCAGCAGCTCGAGCGTCCGCGCGCGGATCGGCTCGAAGACGCCCGTGACGGTCTCGGCCACGTCCTTCTTCAGGTCGCCGTAGCCGCGGCCCGCGTAGCGGTCCTCGAGAGCACCAACGGCCGTCCCCTCGAAGGCCGACAGGATCGTCAGCAGGTTCGAGACGCCGGGCTTCTCGCCGCGGTCGAAGCGGATCTCGCGGTCCGTGTCCGTGACGGCCGAGCGGATCTTCTTGGCCGTCTTCGCGGGCTCGTCCAGCAGCCACACCACCCCCGCGTCCGAAGCGGAGGACTTGCTCATCTTCGACGTCGGGTCCTGCAGGTCGTAGATGCGCGCCGTGTCCTTCTGGATCATCGGCTCCGGGATCCGGAACACCTCACCGAAGCGCGAGTTGAAGCGCTTCGCGAGGTCGCGCGTGAGCTCCACGTGCTGCTTCTGGTCGTCGCCGACGGGCACGACCTCGGAGCCGTACAGCAGGATGTCGGCCGCCATGAGCGTCGGGTACGCGAACAGGCCGAGCGTCGTCGCGTCGGCGCCCTGCTTCTGCGACTTGTCCTTGAACTGCGTCATGCGGCTGGCCTCGCCGAACCCGGTGAGCGTGTTGAGGATCCACGCGAGCTCGGTGTGCGCCGGCACGTGCGACTGCACGAACAGCGTGGAGACGGCCGGGTCGATGCCCGCGGCGATGTACTGCGCGGCGGTGCGCCGGGTGCTCGCGCGGAGCGCCGCGGGGTCCTGCGGCACGGTGATGGCGTGCAGGTCGACGACGCAGAACACGGCGTCGTGCGTGGTCTGCAGCTCCTTCCACTGCAGGAGCGCGCCGATGTAGTTGCCGATCTGCAGCGAGTCGGCGGACGGCTGCATGCCGGAGAAGAGGACGGGACGTGCGGTCATGGCGATGCCTTCGTGAGGGGAGCGCGGGGCGCTCGCGGGGCGCCGGTGCGGCGCGGAGGGGGAGGGGAGAGGGGCGGTGCGGGCGACGGGTCAGATCGCGTAGTCGACGACCACGGGCGTGTGGTCCGACCATCGCTGGTCGTACGCCTCGGCGCGGTCGACCGCGTAGCCCGTGACCTTCTCGGCGAGGGCCGGGGTCGCGAGCTGGTAGTCGATGCGCCAGCCCGTGTCGTTGTCGAACGCCTTGCCGCGCCAGCTCCACCACGTGTACGGGCCGTCGACCTCGCCGGCCTGCTGGCGGCCGACGTCGACCCAGCCGAGGCCGGGGCCGGTGGATCCGTCGACTCCCTCGACATCCTCGCCGCGCGCGCCGAGGATCCGGTCGAGGTAGGCGCGCTCGCGCGGCAGGAACCCGGCGCGTTTCACGTTGCCCTTCCAGTTGCGGATGTCGAGCTCGCGGTGCCCGACGTTGAGGTCGCCGACGACGACGGCGAGCTCGGAGTGCTCGGCGATCTCGGGCAGGCGGCGCTCCATCCCGTCGAGGAACTTCCACTTCTCGTCCTGCTTGGGGGTGCCGACCTCGCCGGAGTGCACGTAGGCGCTCACGACCGTGACGATCGTGCCGTCCACGTCGTAGTCGGCCTCGAGCCAGCGGCCCGCGCTGTCGAAGTCCTCCTCGCCGATGGCGACCCGGTGGATCTCCGCGCGGCGGCGGCTCGCGATGGCGACGCCCGCGCGGCCCTTGGCGGTCGCGGCGTCGTGCAGCACGTTCCACTCGGGTCCGAGGAGGCCCTCGATGTCGCTCGTCTCGGCGCGGACCTCCTGGATGGCGAGGATGTCGACGTCGCGCGTGGCGAGCCAATCGCCCATGCCCTTGCGGAACGCGGCCCGGACGCCGTTCGTGTTGATGGACGCGACGCGGAGGTTCGAGGGCATGGAGTCGATCCTAACGGCGGTGCTCTCCCCGCAGCCGGAGCAGGACCCGGGTCAGCCCGCGCGACCCGGCGTAGCGCTCGCGGGCTCGCGCGCGCTCCTCCTCCTCGAGGATCCGCCGGGCCTCGTCGAGCTTCGTGACGCGCTCCTTCTCCAGCTCCTCGGGGCTGAGGCGGCGCGCGTCGATGCCCCGGTCGCGCATGCTGACGGCGATCCACGAGGCGCAGATGAGGATGACCTGGCAGATCAGGTTGAACCAGATCAGGAGGCCGATGATCACCGCGAACGAGGCGAGCAGCGGGTTCCGGCTGGCCCCGCCGAGGAGCGCCGTGCCGAGCACCTTGAGCACGCCCATGGCGACGCCGCCGAGGAGCGCGCCCTGCAGGAGCTGCGGCCGCGGGATCCTGACGCCCGAGAGGATCCGGTAGGCGCCCGCGAGCACGGCCGTGTCGAGCGCCAGCACGAGCGCGAGGCCGACGGTGCGACCGACGACGACGGCGAGCAACGAGTCCTCGCCGACCTGCATGAGCCCGAACACGAACCCGAGGAGCCCGGTGCTCACGACCGAGAGCGCGGCCGAGAGCAGCATCGCGAGGGCGAACACCAGGGCGAGCCCGAGGTCCTTGACCTTGAGGAGCAGGAAGAACGTCGTCGGCGGCGGCAGCTCGAAGATGCGGCGCACCGAGTCGCGCGTGGAGGCGAGCCAGCCGAGCGCGGTGACGAGCAGGCCGATGGACCCCACGATGCCCGCGATGGAGATGGTGCTCGACTTCAGCAGCTCCTGCGGATCCTCGATCACGCCCTCCGGTCCGAAGAGGCCGGGTACCGCGCCCTGGATCAGGCGCAGCAGCGAGTCGAGCAGCATCGGGTTGTCCGCCAGCACGGATCCCGCCACCGAGAAGCCGACCGCGAGCGCCGCGAACACGGCGAACACCGCCTGGTACGACATGCCGGCGGCGAGGATCGGTCCGCCCGCGGCCCCGTAGGCGAGGAACACGCGCACGGGCTTGAGCGCCATGACGCGGGCGAACAGGGCGGGGATGCCGGTGGGCGCGGGCTGCTCCGCGGGAGTCGTGCCGGGAGCGGGGGATGCGGGGCGTCCGCGGCCGTCGGGGGCGGTCATCCCCCGAGGATACGGGCCGCCAGCCCCCTGATAGCGTGGACGGGCCGTTCCGGCAGCCCCACCGGACGCCCATCCCGCGCACGGCGTCCGCGCGCGGCCGCACCCGAGCGAGGAGTCACCGTGCGCATCACCGGCATCGGAGTAGGACACGGAGTGGCCACCGGGCCCGTGATGAGGATGCCCGACCCGCTACCCGAGCCCGGCACGGAGCCCTTCACGGGCGACGCCGACGCCGAGGTCGCGCGCGTCGCCGAGGCCCTCGCCGCGACAGCCGACGACCTCGCCGCGCGCGGCGCCCGCGCCGGGGGCGACGCCAAGGACGTGCTCGACGCGCAGTCGCTCATGGCGCGCGACCCCGCGCTCCTCGACTCGGTCGGCCGCCTCGTCGGCCAGGGCCGCTCAGGCGAGCGCGCCGTGTTCGAGGCGTTCGCCACCTTCCAGGAGCTGCTCACGGGCATGGGCGGCTACATGGCCGAGCGCGCGGCGGACCTCGCGGACGTCGCCCAGCGCGTCATCGCCCTCCTCCGCGGCGTGCCCGCGCCGGGCATCCCCACCGCCGACGCGCCCTTCGTCCTCGTCGCGCGCGACCTCGCGCCCGCCGACACCGCGCTGCTCGACCTCGACCGCGTGCTCGCCCTCGTCACCACCGACGGCGGCCCCACCAGCCACACCGCGATCCTCGCCCGCAGCCGCTCCATCCCCGCCATCGTCGGAGTGATGGGCGCCGCGGACCTCGCGGAGGGCGACGAGGTCGTCGTCGACGCGGCGGCGGGCGTGGTCATCGTGGATCCGTCCGATGCCGAGCGCGAGGACGCCGTCCGCCGGATCCGCGCCCGCGAGGAGGCGCTCGCCGCCCCCATCACCGACGGCGCGCTCGCCGACGGCACGCCCGTCCCGCTCCTCGCCAACCTCGGATCCCCCGACGAGGCCGCGCGCGCGGTCGAGCTCGGCGCCGAGGGCGTCGGCCTCTTCCGCACCGAGTTCCTCTTCCTCGACGCCGCCCAGGCGCCGTCGGTCGCCGCGCAGACCGCGCAGTACACCGCGCTCCTCGAGGCGTTCCCGGGCCGCAAGGTCGTCGTCCGGGCGCTCGACGCCGGTGCCGACAAGCCGCTCGCCTTCCTCACCGACCAGGACGAGGAGAATCCCGCGCTCGGCCTCCGCGGGCTCCGCGCGCTCCGGGCGAACGAGCAGATCCTCCGCGACCAGCTCACCGCCCTCGCCGCCGCGGACGCCGCCACCGACGCCGACCTCTGGGTCATGGCGCCCATGGTCGCCGACGCGGAGGAGACCGCGTACTTCGTGGAGCTGGGTCGCGAGCTCGGCCTCCGCACGGTGGGCGTCATGGCCGAGGTGCCGTCGCTCGCCCTCCTCGCGGACCAGGTCGTCGAGGTCGCCGACTTCGTGAGCGTCGGCACCAACGACCTCACGCAGTACACGATGGCGGCGGATCGCCTGCTCGGCTCCGTCGCGTCGTACCAGGATCCCTGGCACCCGGCGGTCCTCCGCCTCGTCCGCACGCTGGGCGACGCGGGCCGCGCATCCGGCACGCCCGTCGGCATCTGCGGCGAGGCGGCGGCGGATCCGCTCCTCGCGGTGGTCCTCGTCGGCCTCGGCGCCACGAGCCTGTCCATGACGCCCGCCGCGCTCGCCGACGTCCGCCTCGAGCTCGGCCGCCGCACCCTCGACGAGGCGCGCGCGGCCGCCGATGCGGTCCTCACGGCGCGCACCGCCGCCGAGGCGCGTGCCGCGGCTGAGCGGATCCTCGCGGGCGGCTAGCCGCGCGCTGCAAGACGGAAGGCCCCGCAGCTCCGAGGAGCTGCGGGGCCTTCGTGGTCCGGGGGAGCGGTGGCGCTACGCCTTGCCGCGCATGATCGCCTGCTTGACCTCGGCGATCGCCTGCGTCACCTGGATGCCGCGCGGGCACGCCTCGGAGCAGTTGAAGGTCGTGCGGCAGCGCCACACGCCCTCCTTGTCGTTGAGGATGTCGAGGCGCACGTTCGACTCGTCGCGCGAGTCGAAGATGAAGCGGTGCGCGTTGACGATGGCGGCGGGGCCGAAGTACTGGCCGTCGGTCCAGAACACCGGGCAGGACGACGTGCACGCCGCGCAGAGGATGCACTTCGTGGTGTCGTCGAAGCGGGCGCGCTCGGCGGCGGACTGGATCCGCTCCTTGCCCTTCTCCGGCTTCGTGTTCGAGATGAGGAAGGGCTGCACGTCGCGGAACGACTCGAAGAACGGCTCCATGTCGACGACGAGGTCCTTCTCCAGCGGCAGGCCCTTGATGGCCTCCACGTAGATGGGCTGCGAGATGTCGAGGTCCTTGATGAGCGTCTTGCAGGCCAGCCGGTTGCGGCCGTTGATGCGCATCGCGTCGGATCCGCACACGCCGTGCGCGCAGGAGCGGCGGAAGGTCAGCGACCCGTCCTGCTCCCACTTGATCTTGTGCAGCGCGTCGAGGATGCGGTCGGTCGGGTAGACCTCGACGTCGAAGTCCTCCCACCGGGGCTCGGCGTCCTGGCCCGGCAGGTACCGGCGGATGATGAGGGTCACCGTGAAGGTGGGGATGGCCGAGGCCTCTCCCGCGGGGGGTGCGTCCAGGGTTGCGGTGCTCACGTGTGCGGTCCTATTCCGATCGGTGATGCGGTGATGTGCGGCGGCGCTGACCCTGAGGGTCAGTACTTCCGCTCCATCGGCTGGTAGTTCGTGATGACCACGGGCTTGGTGCTCAGCTTGATGTGGTCGCCGGCGTCCGTGCTGTGGGCGTCGCCGGTGAGGTACGCCATGGTGTGCACCATGTAGTTCTCGTCGTCGCGCGTGGGGTAGTCCTCGCGGAAGTGGCCGCCGCGGCTCTCCTTGCGGTACATCGCCGAGTACACGACGACCTCCGCGAGGTCGAGCAGGAAGCCGAGCTCGATGGCCTCGAGCAGGTCCGTGTTGAAGCGCTGGCCCTTGTCCTGCACCTGGATGTTCGTGTACCGCTCGCGCAGGTCGGCGATCACCTTGGTGACCTCGATCAGCGTGTCCTCGGTGCGGAACACCTGGGCGTTGCGGTCCATCGACTCCTGCAGCTCGCGACGCAGCGTCGAGATCCGCTCGGTGCCGTTGGAGTTGCGCGCGCCCTCGACGAGGCCCTTCACGAAGTCGGCCGCGTCGGCGGGCAGCGGCGTGAAGTCGACCGTCTTCACGTACTCGGCCGCGTAGTTGCCCGCGCGCTTGCCGAACACGTTGATGTCGAGGAGCGAGTTGGTGCCCAGGCGGTTGGATCCGTGCACCGAGACGCACGCGCACTCGCCGGCCGCGTAGAGGCCCGGCACGACCGTGGTGTTGTCGGAGAGGACCTCGGCCTTGATGTTCGTGGGGATGCCGCCCATCGCGTAGTGCGCGGTCGGCAGCACGGGCACGGGCTCCGTGTACGGCTCGACGCCGAGGTAGGTGCGCGCGAACTCCGTGATGTCCGGGAGCTTCGCGTCGATGACCGCGGGCTCGAGGTGCGTGATGTCGAGGTAGACGTAGTCCTTGTTCGGGCCGGCGCCGCGGCCCTCGCGGATCTCCGTGGCCATGCATCGCGCCACGATGTCGCGGGGAGCCAGGTCCTTGATGGTGGGGGCGTAGCGCTCCATGAAGCGCTCGCCCTCGCTGTTGCGGAGGATCGCGCCCTCGCCACGTGCCGCCTCGGACAGGAGGATGCCGAGCCCTGCCAGGCCGGTCGGGTGGAACTGGAAGAACTCCATGTCCTCCAGGGGCAGGCCCTTGCGCCAGATGATCCCGACACCGTCGCCCGTGAGGGTGTGCGCGTTCGAGGTCGTCTTGTAGATCTTGCCGAAGCCGCCCGTCGCGAAGATCACGGCCTTCGACTGGAACACGTGGATCTCGCCGGTCGACAGCTCGAGGGCCACGACGCCCGCGGGCTGCTCCTTGCCGTCGACCTCGGCCATGACCAGGTCGAGCACGTAGAACTCGTTGAAGAAGTTGATGCCGAACTTGACGCAGTTCTGGTACAGCGTCTGCAGGATCATGTGGCCCGTGCGGTCGGCCGCGTAGCAGGAGCGGCGGACGGGGCTCTTGCCGTGGTCGGCCGTGTGCCCGCCGAAGCGGCGCTGGTCGATCTTTCCGTCGGGCGTGCGGTTGAAGGGGAGGCCCATGTTCTCGAGGTCGATGACCGCGTCGATGGCCTCCTTGGCGAGGATCTCCGCCGCGTCCTGGTCGACGAGGTAGTCGCCGCCCTTGACGGTGTCGAAGGTGTGCCACTCCCAGCTGTCCTCCTCGACATTGGCGAGGGCCGCGGCCATGCCGCCCTGCGCCGCGCCCGTGTGGGACCGCGTCGGGTAGAGCTTGGAGATGACGGCCGTGTTCGCCTGCGGTCCCGCCTCGATCGCCGCGCGCATGCCTGCGCCGCCCGCACCCACGATGACGATGTCGAACTGGTGGTAGTGGACGCCGTCCACGATGGTGCTCGTGGAGGGCTCGGAACCGGGGGTCGCGGTGTCAGTGGTCACGGGCTTCTTTCTCGAGGCGGGAGGGGGAGCGACTAGAGGTCGCCGCAGAAGGAGGGCAGCAGGTCGGCGGGCTGACCGGCGGGGCACGGGTCGAACGTGAAGACCACGAGCGTGCCGAGCACGAGCAGGACCACCGTGGACGTGACGAGCGCGCCCTTGAGGATCGTGCGGGTGCGCGGCGACGCGGCGTAGTCGTTCACGAGGGTGCGCATGCCGTTGGCGCCGTGGATGACCGCGAGCCAGAGAAGCGCGATGTCCCACACCTTCCAGAACGGGTCGGACAGCTTGCCGCCGACGAACGCGAAGTCGATGGCCTTGATGCCCTCGCCCTGGATGAGGTTGACGTAGAGGTGGCCGAAGATGAGCACGACGAGCACGACGCCCGAGGCGCGCATGTACATCCAGCCCCACTTCTCCCAGTTCACGCCGCCCTGCTTGCGGGGCTGGCGCGGCTGGCGGGGCCGCTCGACGCTGACCTGCTGTGCGATGTCGCTCATGATCAGATCCATCCCGCTTCGCTGAAGACGTTGAGGAGGTGGCGCGGCACGAAGCCGGCCATCAGCACGACCCACAGGCCGATCACGACGTAGAACATGAGGCGCTGGTGCTTGGCGCCGAAGCGCCAGAAGTCGATGAGGATGATCCGCAGCCCGTTGAGCGCGTGGAACCCGATGGCGCCGACAAGGGCGACCTCGCCGATGCCCATGATCGGGTTCTTGTAGGTGCCGATGACCGCGTTGTATGCCTCGGGGCTCACCCGGATGAGGCTCGTGTCGAGCACGTGCACGAGGAGGAAGAAGAAGATGGACACGCCGGTGATGCGGTGCAACACCCATGACCACATGCCCTCGCGGCCCCGGTACAGCGTCCCCGCGGGGACCTTCGGTGCGCGAGCGATGTGCGGTTCGCGGGTTCCTGCCGTCTTGATGGACACGGAATGACCCTCCCTGATGCTGGTGCCCCGTGGGCGGAGCGCCTTCGCGCCGACATTGCGCGTCGCCGTCGAGTCTACGGGCGGGTCCGGGCGGTCACCCGTTAGGGCACCCTAAGCCTCAGGGCTCGTCGGCGACCGCGTCAGGCGAGGAGCGGGACGGGGCCGGCGCCCGCGACGTCCGCCACCTGGAGGGCCGATCGGCGGGCCGACACCGCGCGGCCGTAGTGCCCGATGAGCTCGTCGCCGATCGTGGCCCACGACCGGCCGAGGACGGCCCGGCGGCCCGCCTCGCCCATCCGCAGGCGCATCGGCTCGCTGGCCACGAGCTCGTCCACCAGGCGTCGCAGGTGCGCGTCCCGGGGCGACGCGGGATCGAAGAGGAAGCCGTCCGTGCCGTGGTCGACGAGGTCGATCGGGCCACCCGCGTGCGGGGCGACCACGGGGAGGCCGGACGCGTGCGCCTCCTGCACGGTCTGGCCGAACGTCTCCTCGGTGCCGGTGTGCACGAACACGTCCATGGCGGCGTACGCGGCGGCGAGCTCGCGGCCGCCCACGCGGCCGAGCCACGTCACGGGCATGCCCGCGAGCGCGCGGCGGGCGGACGCCTGGCTCGGGCCGTCGCCCGCGATGAGGAAGCGCACGCCGCGGATCCCGCGGAGGGCGTGGAGGCGCTCGAGCTGCTTCTCGGGGGCGATGCGTCCCACGTACCCGACGATCGTCTCGCCGCCCGGCGCGACGCGGTGCCGGAGCGCGACCGCGTCCTCCATGGCGCGGTTGCGGGGGTGGTATCGGTCGAGGTCGACGCCGCGGCCCCAGCGGGCGACGCGCTCGACGCCCGCCGCCGCGAGGTCGGCGGCCGCGGCGCTCGAGGGCGCGAGGGTCAGGTCCGCGCCCTGGTGGATCCACCGCACGAGCCGCCACACGTACGGCGCGGTCGCCGCCAGCCGGTTCCGGCGCGCGTAGCCCGCCACGTCGGTCTGGAAGATGGCGACGGAGGGCGTGTCGATGCGCGTCGCGGCCGCGATGGCCTGCGCGCCCAGGAAGAGGGGCGACGCTGCGTGCAGCACGTCGGGCGCGAAGTCGGTCAGGAGGCGCAGAACCTGGGGGTTGGGGATGCCGACCGGGAACTGCCGGTAGGCGATGGCGGGCACGCCGTGGACGGGGAAGCCCGCGAACTCGGACGGGGCGCCGGCGTCCGGGGCGATCACGATGGCCTGGTGCCCGCGGTCCCTGAGGTGCTCGAGCACCCGGCAGACGCTCGTGGTGACGCCGTTGACGGTGGGGAGGAAGCTCTCGCTGACGACGGCTACGCGCATGCCTCCGACGCTAGGCACCGGTGCCGACCGCGCCGCCGTGCTGTCGTGAACGCCCCGTTGCCGTCGCGTGAACTCGGCGCATCCGGCTGTTTCCCAGGGTGCCGATAGTGTGGGCGCATGACCGAGCAGACGAGCGCGATCTCCCGTTTCTACAGCGTGATCCCCGCGGGTGGCGTGGGCTCCCGCCTCTGGCCGTTGTCCCGCGCGGACGCCCCGAAGTTCCTCCACGACCTCACGGGCTCCGGCCGCACGCTGCTGCGCGACACGTGGGAGCGGCTCGCGCCGCTCTCCGGCGAGGACCGGATCATGGTCGTCACCGGCCGCGCCCACCGCGCCGCCGTCGAGGCCCAGCTCCCCGAGCTCACCGACCCCAACGTGGTCCTCGAGAGCGAGGGGCGCGACAGCACCGCCGCGATCGCGCTCGCCGCGGCGATCCTCCAGCGCCGCGAGCCGGGCGTCATCATCGGCTCGTTCGCGGCCGACCACGTCATCGCCGACCCGGACCGCTTCCGCGACACCGTCCGCGAGGCCGTCATCGCCGCCGACGCGGGCTACATCACGACCATCGGCATCACGCCCACGGAGCCCGCGACCGGCTTCGGCTACATCCACACCGGCAAGGCGCTCAGCATCCCGGATGCCCCGCACGCCCTCGAGGTCGCGTCGTTCGTGGAGAAGCCGAGCATCGGCGTCGCCCGCGGCTACGTGAAGGGCGGCACGCACCTCTGGAACGCGGGCATGTTCATCGCGCGCGCCGACCGCCTGCTCGAGGAGCTCGGCCGCACCGAGCCCGAGCTGCTGAAGGGCGTTCTCGAGCTCGCCGAGGCGTGGGACACCGCCGACCGCGGCCTCGTCGTCGACCGCGTCTGGCCGAACCTCAAGAAGATCGCGATCGACTACGCGGTCGCCGAGCCCGCCGCGGCCCGGGGCGCGCTCGCCGTGATCCCCGGTCGCTTCACCTGGGACGACGTGGGCGACTTCGCCTCCGTCGCCAAGATGCACTCGAGCGGTCGCAAGTCCGACCTCGTGATCCTCGGCGAGGACGCGCGCGTCCTGTCCGACGCGTCGAGCGGCATCGTGGTGGCCAACAGCAAGCGCGTGATCAGCCTCATCGGCGTGCGCGACATCGTCGTGGTCGACACCCCCGACGCCCTGCTCGTGACCACCAAGGAGAACGCGCAGCGCGTCAAGAGCGTGGTGGACGCGCTCAAGCTCAGCGGCGGGACGGACGTCCTGTAACGAAGGGGTAACGAACCCTCCGGGCGCTCTCCGCGGCCGGAGGGGGCGGGAGCGCCGCCGTTAGATTCCGGGGATGCCCCGCACCCGCCGCGCCGTCCGCGCCGCCATCCTGCCCATCGCCCTCCTCTCCGCCGCGGCCCTCGCCGGGTGCGGCGCGGCCCCCGAGCCCGGGGCCACCTCGGCCGCCGCGAGCGACTACTGCGCCCGCATGGTGACCAACTCCGGCGGCCTGCAGGACCGCTCCTTCAACCAGTCGAGCTGGGAGGGGCTCCAGCGGGCGGAGAAGGAGCTGGGGATCCAGGCCGACGTGCTCGTCTCGACGTCGGAGACCGACCTCGCCCCGAACGTCGAGCAGGCGGTGGGCACGGGCTGCGGCTTCATCCTCACCGTGGGCTATGAGCTGGCGGAGGCCACGTCGGCCGCCGCGGCGGAGAACCCGGACGTGCACTTCTCGATCGTCGACGAGGTCGTCGACGCCCCGAACGTCAAGCCGCTCGTGTTCGACACGGCTCAGGCGTCCTACCTCGCGGGCTACCTCGCGGCGGGCGTGAGCCAGACGGGCAAGGTCGGCACCTTCGGCGGCGGCAACCAGCCCCCCGTCACCCTCTTCATGGACGGCTTCGTCGATGGCGTCGCGGCGTACAACCAGGCGCACGGCACGAGCGTCCAGGCGCTCGGCTGGGACGCGGCGGCGCAGGACGGCACGTTCACCGGCGACTTCGAGGACGTGTCGAAGGGCCAGACCACCACGCAGAACCTGCTCGACCAGGGCGCCGACGTCATCATGCCGGTGGCCGGCCAGGTGGGGGAGGGCGCCGCGTCCGCGATCCTCGCCCACGGCAGCGGCAAGCTCATCTGGGTCGACAACGACGGCTACGACACGCTCCCCGCCGAGTACCGCCCGCTCCTGCTCACGAGCGTGCTCAAGGACACCGGGCAGGCCGTCGTCGACATCGTGGCCGACGACCAGAAGGGCACCTTCTCCTCGGAGCCCTACGTGGGCACGCTCGCGAACGGCGGCGTGGGCCTCGCGGAGTACCACGACCTCGCCGCCTCGGTGTCGCCCGAGCTGCAGTCCGAGCTCGACGCGCTGAAGGCCCGGATCGTCTCCGGCGACGTGCAGGTGAAGTCGGTCTCGACGCCCTAGCAGAGCCCGTGTTGCCGCGGTGTTTCGGGGCCGTCGCGGATCGATAACGCTTGCGCCCCGGGGCCCGACCGGGGCACGGGATGCATTCCCGTGCATGGGTAACATGAACGCACATCGCCCGGCTGACCCGGGCTGCACCTGGAGGCCACAGTGACCATCACCACCCGAAAGGCCGCCCTCGGCGGTCTCGCCGCCGTCGGCATCACCGCGATCCTCGCGGGCTGCGGCGCCGCCCCCGAGTCGACCGCGGGAGGCACCGGCGGCGTCGCGAAGAGCGACCTGCTCACCTGCATGGTCTCCGACTCCGGCGGCTTCGATGACAAGTCGTTCAACCAGCTGGGCTACGAGGGCATGAACAAGGCCGTCACCGACCTCGGCCTCCCGGCCGCCAAGCCGGTCGAGTCCGCGGCGGAGACCGACTTCGCGCCGAACCTCACCAACCTCGCCGACCAGGGCTGCGGCCTGATCCTCACGGTGGGCTTCCTGCTGGCCGACGCCACCAAGGAGGCTGCAGCCGCCAACCCGGACATCGAGTACTCGATCATCGACGACGCCTCGATCGACGCCCCGAACGTCAAGCCCATCACCTTCAACACCAGCGAGGCCGCGTTCCTCGCGGGCTACGCGGCCGCGGCCTACTCGAAGACCGGCACGGTCGGCACCTTCGGCGGCCTGCAGATCCCGACCGTCACGATCTTCATGGACGGCTTCGTCGACGGCGTGAAGTACTTCAACGAGCAGAAGGGCAAGGACGTCAAGGCCATCGGTTGGGACGTCGCCAGCCAGACCGGCTCCTTCACGGGCGGCTTCGAGGCGAACCCCGCCGCGAAGACCAGCGCGCAGACCCTGATCGACCAGGGCGCGGACGTCATCATGCCCGTCGGCGGCCCGATCTTCCTCAGCGCGGGTCAGGCGATCCGCGACTCCAGCGACAAGAAGGTCGTCATGGTGGGCGTCGACTCCGACGCGTACGAGACCGCGCCCGACCTCAAGGACCTCTTCCTCACGTCGGTGCTCAAGGGCATCGACGCGGGCGTCGAGGACGTGGTGAAGACCGCGGCGGACGACAAGTTCGACGCGACGCCCTACGTGGGCACCCTCGAGAACGGCGGCGTGGACATCGCCCCGTTCCACGACTACGAGTCCGAGGTCCCGTCGGACCTGTCGGGCGAGCTCGACACCATCAAGGCCGGCATCATCGACGGCTCGATCACCGTCGAGTCGCCGTCGTCGCTGACGAAGTAGCATCGAACGCACCGCGGGGGGATCGGCAGTCGCCGGTCCCCCCGCCGCGTGCTCACCACACCCACCGAACAGATTGATCCGATGAAGCTCGAACTGCGGGGCATCACCAAGCGCTTCGGCGCGCTGGTGGCCAACGACCACATCGACCTCGTCGTCCACCCGGGCGAGATCCACTGCCTGCTGGGCGAGAACGGCGCGGGCAAGTCCACGCTGATGAACGTGCTCTACGGCCTGTACCAGGCCGAGGAGGGCGAGATCCTGCTCGACGACCGGGTGGCGCGGTTCGCCGGGCCGGGCGACGCGATGGCCGCCGGCATCGGCATGGTGCACCAGCACTTCATGCTCATCCCCGTCTTCACGGTCGCGGAGAACGTCATGCTCGGCCACGAGGAGACGAAGCTCGGCGGCCGGCTCGACCTGGCGGGCGCCCGCGCGAAGGTGCGCGAGATCTCCGCCCGGTTCGGCTTCGACGTCGACCCGGACGCGCTCGTCGCCGACCTGCCCGTCGGCGTGCAGCAGCGTGTCGAGATCATCAAGGCCCTGTCGCGCGACGCGGGGGTGCTCGTGTTCGACGAGCCGACCGCCGTGCTCACGCCGCAGGAGACCGACGAGCTCATGGTCATCATGAAGCAGCTGCGGGACGCCGGCACGGGCATCGTCTTCATCACCCACAAGCTGCGCGAGGTGCGCGAGGTGGCGGACCGCATCACCGTGATCCGGCTCGGCAAGGTGGTCGGCGAGGCCGAGCCCACCGCGAGCAACGCGGAGCTCGCGTCCCTCATGGTCGGGCGCAGCGTGTCGCTCACCGTCCAGAAGGAGCCGGCGACGCCCGGCGAGGCGGCCCTCGTGGTGCGCGACCTCACGGTGATCGACGCGTCCGGCCAGGTCGTCGTCGACGGCGTGAGCTTCGAGGTGCACGCGGGGGAGATCCTCGCCATCGCGGGCGTGCAGGGCAACGGCCAGACCGAGCTCACCGAGGCGATCCTCGGGCTGCAGCCCCGCGTGTCCGGCACCATCGACCTCGACGGGACCCGCCTCACCGGCCGCTCCGTCCGCCGCGTGCTCGACGCCGGCGTCGGCTTCGTGCCCGAGGACCGCAACGAGGACGGGCTCGTGCCGGAGTTCACCATCGCCGAGAACCTGATGCTCGACCGGTCCGACAGCCCGCCGTTCGTCGTCGCCGGATCCCTGAAGCTCGGCTACCTCGACGAGTTCGCGCGCGACCGCGTCCGCGAGTTCGACATCCGCACCCAGGGCATCGACACGCACGTCGGCCGGCTCTCCGGCGGCAACGCGCAGAAGGTCGTGCTCGCCCGCGAGCTCAGCCGCGACCTCCGCCTCTTCGTCGCGGCGCAGCCCACGCGCGGGCTCGACGTCGGATCCATCGAGTTCGTGCACACGCGCGTCGTCGAGACGCGCGACCGGGGCCTGCCCGTCATCGTCGTCTCCACCGAGCTCGACGAGGTGGCGGCGCTCGCCGACCGCATCGCCGTGATGTACCGAGGCGGCATCGTCGGCATCGTGCCCGGCGACACCCCGCGCGACGTGCTCGGCCTGATGATGGCCGGCGAGGTCCCCGCATCCGTCACCACCCCCACGACCGCCGGAGGGCGCACCGCATGACCGACGACACCACCCGTCCCGAGGGCCAGGCGCCCGAGGACCCGTCCGCGGGGCAGCTGCCCGCCTCCGGTCGCGAGGCCGGATCCGTGGGCGACCCCACGCGCTCGGAGGCGCCCGCGGGCGTGCCGGCCGTGGCGACGGCCGCTCCCGGCGACGGAGCCGAGGGGTCCCGCGCCGGCCAGGTCCTCCGCGAGATCGCGTCGGGCAGCGCGCTGCTGTCCGTCCTCGCGGTCGTCCTCTCGCTCATCGTGGGCGCGCTGCTCATCGCCGTCACGGACGAGGAGACGCAGAAGGCGGCCGGGTACTTCTTCCAGCGCCCCACCGACACGCTGAGCGCGGCGTGGAACGCGGCCTCCGGTGCCTACTCCGCGCTCTTCCAGGGATCCATCTACAACTTCCGCCGGCCGGGCTTCGCGAACGGCATCAAGCCGCTCACCGAGACGCTGACCTTCGCGACCCCGCTGATCGCGGCCGGCCTCGGTGTCGCGCTCGCGTTCCGCGTGGGCCTGTTCAACATCGGCGCCCGCGGCCAGATGCTCATCGCCGCCGCGTGCGCCGGCTGGGTCGGCTTCGGCTTCGACCTGCCGCCCGTGATCCACCTGGTGCTCGCCGTCGCCGCGGGCATCGTGGGCGGTGCGGTCTGGGGCGGGATCGTCGGCCTCCTCAAGGCGCGCACGGGTGCGCACGAGGTGATCGTCACGATCATGCTCAACTACGTCGCGTTCTACCTCCTCTCGTACCTGCTCCGGACGCCCGGTCTGCTGCAGGCACCCGGGTCCAACAACCCGAAGACGCCCGCGATGGCCGACAACGCGATCTTCCCGGCGCTCCTCGGCGACGGGTACTCGCTGCACGCGGGCTTCCTCGTGGTCGTCGTCGCGACGGTGATCGTCTGGTACCTCCTCAACCGCTCGGGCCTCGGCTTCCGCTTCCGCGCGGTGGGCGAGAACCCGAGCGCCGCGCGGGTGGCCGGCATCGACGTCAAGAACTCGTACCTCTACGCCATGCTCATCTCCGGCGGGCTCGCGGGCCTCGCAGGGGCGAGCCAGGTGCTCGGCACGGTCACGACGGGCTTCAGCTCGGGCATCGACGCCGGCATCGGCTTCGACGCCATCACGGTGGCGCTGCTCGGACGCAGCCGGCCGTGGGGCGTGTTCGTCGCGGGGATCCTGTTCGGCGCGTTCAAGGCCGGCGGCTTCTCGATGCAGGCGGCCGAGGGCGTGCCCATCGACATCGTCGTGGTCGTCCAGTCGCTCATCGTCCTGTTCATCGCGGCGCCCCCGCTCGTGCGGGCGGTCTTCCGCCTGCCCGCGCCGGGCCAGGCGCGTCGCACCACCCGCACCCGGAAGGCGGCGATCGCCTCATGACCGCGACGACCCCCACGCAGTCGGCGTCACCCGCGCCGCACGACCCCGCGGCCGCGGCCCTCGAGCGCGCCGTCGCGACCAGCTGGAAGGCGCCCGTCGCCTTCGGCGTCTTCACCGTGATCTCGCTCGTCCTGTTCGTGCTGCTCGGACGCGAGGGGTCGAGCACGTTCGGCCTCTCGACCGGCACCGACCTCATCCAGCTCGCGCCGCTCGTGCTGCCGACCGCCGCCACCGGCGTCGCCGTGACCGTGGCCCTCGCCGCGCTCACGGTGGTGTCCGCCGTGCTGGTGCGCCGGTCGGCGAAGGTGCCGCTGTGGTTCACCGTCGTGTTCGCGATCCTGTTCCTCGTCGCGTTCCTCACCTGGGCGTCCGCGGGCCAGACGATCCCGGTGCCGGGACTCCTCGTGGGCACGGTCGCCCTGTCGGTGCCGCTCATCTTCGGCGCGCTCGGCGGCGTGCTCTCGGAGCGCGTCGGCGTCGTCAACGTCGCGATCGAGGGCCAGCTGCTGGCGGGCGCGTTCGTGTCCGCGGTGGTGGCCTCCCTCACGGGGCAGCCGCTCATCGGCCTGGCGTCCGCCATGGTCGCCGGCATGCTGGTCTCGTTCGTGCTCGCCGCCTTCGCGATCAAGTACCTGGTCGACCAGGTCATCGTGGGCGTCGTGCTCAACGTGCTGGTCACGGGCCTCACGAGCTTCCTCTTCTCGCAGGTGCTGTCGGCCGACCCGGGGCGCCTCAACTCGCCGCCGCGCTTCGACCGCATCGACATCCCGGTCCTCGGCCAGATCCCGATCATCGGGCCGGTGCTCTTCCGGCAGACGATCATCGTCTACGTCATGTACGTGGCCGTGTTCCTCGTCTGGTACTGCCTCTTCCACACGCGCTGGGGCCTCCGCCTCCGCGCGGTGGGCGAGCACCCGCAGGCTGCCGACACCGTGGGCATCAAGGTCTCCGCCACCCGGTTCTGGAACGTCTCCCTCGCGGGGGCCATCGCGGGCCTCGGCGGCGCGTTCTTCACGCTGGGATCCGTCGGCGCGTTCAACAAGGAGATGACCGCCGGCGCCGGGTTCATCGCCCTCGCCGCCGTGATCTTCGGCCGGTGGGATCCGCTGCGCGCCACCCTCGCGGCCCTCCTGTTCGGCTTCGCCAGCAACCTGCAGAACGTCCTCGGCGTCATCGGGTCGCCCGTGCCGAGCGAGTTCATGCTGATGCTGCCGTACGTCGTGACCATCGCCGCCGTCGCGGGCCTCGTGGGGCAGGTGCGCGGACCCGCCGCCGCCGGCAAGCCCTACGTGAAGTCGTGAGCGCCGTGGAGCCCGTCGAGTCGGGCGGCATCGACTGGGGATCCCTCCGCGAGGCGGCGCACGAGGCCATGGGCCGCGCGTACGTCCCGTACTCCAAGTTCCCGGTGGGCGTCGCGGCCATCGCCACGGACGGCCGCGTCATCACCGGCTGCAACGTGGAGAACGCGTCCTACGGCCTGACCCTCTGCGCCGAGTGCGCGCTCGTCTCGGTCCTGCACCTCACGGGCGGCGGCCAGCTCGTCGCCTTCACGTGCGTGGACGGGGACGGCAACGTCCTCATGCCGTGCGGGCGCTGCCGGCAGCTGCTGTTCGAGCACGCGGTGCCGGGCATGCTGCTGGAGACCGTGTCGGGGATCCGCACCATCGACGAGGTCCTGCCGGACGCGTTCGGCCCCAGCACGCTGAACGCCTACGGGGACCGCTCGTGAGCGCCGCGTTCGACGTCGTCGACCTCATCCGCACCAAGCGCGACGGCGGCCGCCTCTCGACCGCCGAGATCGACTGGCTCGTCGCCGCGTACACCGACCGCTACGTCGCGGACGAGCAGATGGCCGCGCTCGCGATGGCGATCCTGCTCCGCGGCATGGACCGCATCGAGATCCGCGACCTCACCCTCGCCATGATCGCGAGCGGCGAGACCCTCGACTTCTCGCAGCTCGGCAAGCCCACGGTCGACAAGCACTCCACGGGCGGCGTGGGCGACAAGATCACCCTCCCGCTCATGCCCCTCGTCGCCTCGTACGGCGTCGCGGTGCCGCAGCTCTCCGGCCGCGGCCTCGGCCACACGGGCGGCACGCTCGACAAGCTCGAGTCCATCCCCGGCTGGCGCGCCGACCTCTCCACGGAGGAGATGGTGCAGCAGATGAAGGACCACGGCGGCGTGATCTGCGCGGCCGGCAGCGGCCTCGCACCGGCGGACAAGCGCCTCTACGCGCTGCGCGACACCACCGGCACGGTCGAGGCGATCCCGCTCATCGCGTCGAGCATCATGAGCAAGAAGATCGCGGAGGGCACGGGCGCGCTCGTGCTCGACGTGAAGTTCGGATCCGGCGCATTCATGACCGACATCGACCGGTCCCGCGAGCTCGCCCGCACGATGGTCGAGCTCGGCACCGACGCCGGGGTCCGGACCACCGCGCTCCTCACCGACATGGACGTCCCGCTCGGCCTCGCCATCGGCAACGCGAACGAGGTGCGCGAGTCCGTCGAGGTGCTCGCGGGCGGCGGCCCCGCCGACGTCGTCGAGCTCACCCTGGCGCTCGCGCGGGAGATGCTCGCCGCGGTCGGGATCCCGGACGCCGACGTCGAGGTCGCCCTCCGCGACGGCCGGGCCATGGACTCGTGGCGCGCCACCGTGCGCGCGCAGGGCGGTGATCCGGACGCCGCGATGCCCGTCGCGCGCGAGACCCACGTGGTCACCGCGGAGCGTGACGGCGTGCTCGTGCAGCAGGACGCCCTCCCGTTCGGCATCGCGGCCTGGCGCCTCGGCGCCGGACGCGCGCGCCAGGGGGACGCCGTGCAGCACGCCGCGGGCGTCGACCTGCACGCGAAGCCGGGGGACCGCGTCCGCCGCGGAGACCCGCTCTTCACCCTCTCGGCCGACGAGCCCGAGCGGTTCGCCCGTGCGCTGGAGTCGCTCGAGGGCGCGTACCGCGTCGGCGATCCGGAGGAGCACGTCGCGCGCGGCCCGCTCGTGCGGGAGCGCATCACCGCAGAGGGCTGATCCGCTGCCCGGCCGTCGTCGGAAGACGCCGGCCGGGCCCAGCCCTGGCGGCCCGCGCCTCAGCCGATGCGCTCGAGCGCGTCGACCACCATGTCCCAGAACCCGGCGTGGTCGAGGTCGACGGCGACCTGCGTCGTGCAGTCGGCGGGAGCTGGCCGGCGCAGGTCCGCGACGGTCATCCCGGTCGTGTGCGTGCCCGTCAGCTCGACGGAGATCGGCGCACGCCGGACGCTGACCAGCCGCGGGTCGATCACGCGCGCGACGGCGCACGGGTCGTGCACGGGCGGGCTCGGGAAGTCCTGCCGGTCGTGGTAGGCCCGGCCGTAGGACTCCATCGAGTCGACGACGAAGCGCGCCGCCGGCGTCCCCAGGGCCGCGATGCGCGCCATGACCTCGGGCGTCGCCGTCGCCTGGTACGTGAGGTCGAGGCCGACCATCGTCACGGGCCACGCCTCGCCGAAGACGATGTGCGCGGCCTCGGGGTCCACCGCGATGTTGAACTCCGCCACGGCCGTGCGGTTGCCCCGGTGGTAGCCGCCGCCCATGAGCACGACCTCCTTCACGCGCTCGACGATGCGCGGCTCGCGGCGCATCGCGAGCGCGATGTTCGTGAGCGCGCCGAGCGGCACCAGGGTGATCTCGCCGGGCGCGTGGCCCATGACCGTCTCGATGATGACGTCCACCGCGTGCCGCGGGTCGAGCGCGACGGTGGGCTCCGGCAGCTCGGGCCCGTCGAGCCCGGACTCGCCGTGGATCTCCGGCGCGGTCATCACGGGCCGCACCAGCGGGCGCGCGCAGCCGGCGGCGACGGGCACGCCGTGGATGCCCGCGACGGTCGCGACCGCGAGCGCGTTCCGCGTCACCTTCTCCAGCGTCTGGTTGCCGGCGACGGTGGTGATGCCGACGAGCTCGACCTCGGGGCTGCCGTGCGCGAGCATCAGGGCGAGGGCGTCGTCGTGCCCCGGGTCGCAGTCGATCAGGATCTTGGTGGGCATGGGTCCTCCGGCTCGGGTCGCGGCCGCCGACGTCTCGCGCACCGATCGTTCGTGTGCCTACTACCTCGGCGTGGGCCGCGTCGAGGCTAGTAGATTCGTCCCATGACGATCGCTCCCGAGGACTCCACGCTGCCCGGCGGAGGGTCGTTCCGCGACCTCCCCAAGGTCTCCCTGCACGACCACCTCGACGGCGGCCTCCGTCCCGGGACGATCGTCGAGATCGCCGACGAGATCGGGCTCGAGCTGCCCGCCTCGGGTGCCGAGGCGCTCGGCGAGTGGTTCCGCACCAGCGCCGACTCCGGATCGCTCGTCGACTACCTGAAGACCTTCGACGTCACCATCGCCGTCATGCAGACCGAGGAGCAGCTGGCGCGCGTCGCCCGCGAGTTCGTCGAGGACCTCGCGGACGACGGTGTCGTCTACGGCGAGATCCGCTGGGCGCCGGAGCAGCACCTCACCCGCGGGCTGTCGCTCGACCAGGCGGTCGAGGCCGTGCAGTCCGGCATCGAGGAGGCCGTGCGCGGCGTCGAGGAGGCGGGCGGATCCATCCGCGTCGGCCAGCTCGTCAGCGCCATGCGCCACCTCGACCGGGGCACCGAGATCGCGGAGCTCGCCATCCGCCATCGCGACCGCGGCGTCGTGGGCTTCGACATCGCCGGGCCCGAGGCGGGCTTCCCGCCGTCCCGCATGCAGGGCGCGTTCGACCTGCTGGCGCGCGAGTGGATGCCCCGCACGGTGCACGCGGGCGAGGCCGACGGTCTCGAGTCCATCCGCGGTGCGCTCCTCGACGGACGGGCCCTGCGCCTCGGCCACGGCGTGCGCATCGCCGAGGACATCGAGGTCGACAGCGAGGAGGGCGAGGACGTCTTCGTCACCCTCGGCACGCTCGCGCAGTGGATCAAGGACCGCGGCATCCCGCTCGAGCTCAGCCCGTCGTCGAACCTGCAGACCGGCGCCATCGAGGCGTGGGGCGACGAGATGGTCGACCACCCCTTCGACCTGCTCTACCAGCTCGGCTTCGCCGTCACGGTCAACACCGACAACCGCCTGATGAGCGGCACCAGCATCAGCCGCGAGCTGGCGCTCCTCACGGACGCGTTCGCCTACGACCTCGACGACCACGAGGTCTTCCAGCTGAACGCGGCCGCCGCGGCGTTCCTGCCGCTGGAGGAGCGCGAGGCGCTCGCCGACATCATCTCCGACGGGTTCGCCCGCCTGTAGCGCGGGGCCCGAGGTCTCCCGTCCCGCTCGACCCGTCCCGCTCGCCGCTTCGACAGAGAGGTCGCACCCCGTGCTCCCACCGCTCCCGGACGACGCCGTCACCCTCGGCGCCGACGCCGCCGACTGGCGCGCTGCCGTGCGCCTCGTCGGCGACGCGCTCGTGCGATCGGGGGCGGCCACCGCGGAGTACGGCGAGGCCATGATCCGCGTGGTCGAGGAGTTCGGCGCCTACGTCGTCATCGCCCCGGGGCTCGCGCTCGCGCACGCCCGGCCCGGTCCGGAGACGCTCGCGGACGGCCTCGCGGTCGTCACCCTCACCGAGCCGGTGGCGTTCGGGCACGCGCACAACGACCCCGTCGACGTCATCGTCGGCCTCGCGGTCACGACGGTCGACCGGCACGTCTCGTCGGTCGCCGACATGGCCAACATCTTCAACGACGCCACCGCCATCCCGCGGCTGCGCGCCGCCACCACCGTCGACGAGGTCCGGCGCATCATGGCCGGCGAGGAGAGCGCATGAAGGTCGTCGCGATCTGCGGCGTGGGGATCGGCACGTCCGGCATCCTCAAGGTCAACGCGGAGCGGGCGCTCGCGCGCCTCGGCATCGAGGCGGACGTGACCGCGGCCGACCTCGCGAGCGTCGCCTCCCTCGGCGAGGACGCGCAGGTGATCCTCACGTCGCCGGAGCTCGTGGACCGCATCGGGCAGACGTACGCCGATGTGGTGGTGATCGAGAACTACTTCGACCTCGAGGAGATCTCCGCCAAGCTCGACGCCGCGCTGGGCTGATCCGCCCCTGCGGGAGCCGATGCCGCATCCGCCGTCGAGGTGGGGACCCGGTCGCCGCGGGCGATCACGATCCCGGCCGCGAGGAGCGAGGCTCCGGCGATCGCCGCTCCGGCCGCGATGACAGCGGGCGACGGGCCGGTGATCGACTGCCCCGCGAGCGCCTGGGCGGTGACGAGCGCCACCACCGCGAGGTACGCGATGGCCGCGATCGCCGTCAGCCGCACGCGCACCCGGTCGGGCGCCAGCGCCGGGATCCGCCGCGCCGCGAGCCCGAGGAGCAGTGCCGCGACGGGCAGCAGCTGCAGCGCGTGCATCCCGACGAAGTGGGGGATCCGCAGGTCGCCCGATGTGGTGCTCCAGCCGAGCACGGGGAGCCCGGGACCGCCGTCCGCCGCGCCCACGGTGTGCGCGCCGGCCACGCCGTGGAAGTCGGCGAGCTGCGCCGCGGTGGGCGAGGTCATGAGGTACGCGAGGCCGATGCCGACCAGCGCGATGAGGGCGCCGGCCCGGATCCCGAGCGTCAGCGCCGGGTCGGGCAGCCGCAGGCGCAGCACGGCCAGGCTCGTGAGGAAGGCGCACAGGTACAGCACGGTGACGGAGGCCGCCATGACGCCCCAGAGGGCGGTCGCCAGCGGGGTCGTGACGTTGAAGTGGCTCGTCGTCCCGGCGGCCGCCGCGCCCACGATGACCGCCTGCTCGATCACGAGCGCCACCGCGACCACGGTCCCCACGACGAGGGCCTGCCGCCGGAAGCGCGGGAGCCGCGCGATGAGCCACGCCCACGAGACGGCGTAGACGAGGATCGACAGCGAGAACTTGGCCGGCTTGTCCCAGACGGGCGCGCCCGTCACGACGCGGTCGTCGACCAGGCCGCCCACGAGGCACGCCGCCGCGACGACGGCCATGAGCGCGGCGACCGCCATGAGGGGCCGGTGCCAGCCGAACGCGCGGCGGATCACGCCGCGGCCTCCTTCGGCATCGCGATGGTGGCCTGCGCGATCCGCCGGAGCCCTGCTGCCAGCTCGTCGCCGAGCACGGTGCCGACGACCATGAGCTCGGCCATCGCCGTGCGATCGGGCCGGGCGCTGACCCCGGCGAGGTCGGCCTCGGCCTGCACGCCCGCCGCCTCGACGTAGCGCGCGAGGTAGGCGTCCTCCACCGGGTGCCCGGACCGGGCGAAGGCGTCGACCGCCCGCGCTGCCTGCGCACGGCCGGCGTGCCCGTCCAGGACGCACCAGCCGGCCTCCTCCGTGACCGCGTCGATGCGGGCGAGCGCGTCGGACGCGGGCGGCTCCGTCGCCGGCGGGCCGGGCGTGAGGGCGTCCTGCGCGACCGCGAAGACGTCCTGCACGCGGCGGTCGTCGTCGTCGAGCACGGCCAGGACCTCGCGGGCCCGGGCGACGGGCAGCCGGCCTACGTCGATGAGCGCGCGGATCAGCCGGATCCGCCGCGCGTGCTCGTCGTCGTAGTCGGTGCGGTTGCCGCCGATGCGGGTGCCCGCGGGCAGCAGGCCCTCGCGGACGTAGTACTTGACGGTGGCCGGCGGGACCCCCGTGGTCTCGGCCAGCTCGGTGATGCGCATGCCGCCAGGCTAGCGCACTGATAGCAGCACTACCAGTGGACGTCGCGCAGCGATCCGCGGACCGCCGGACGGCCCGCGGATCCCCCGCGTCAGACCTCGAGCAGGAGCGGGACGGCCTGCGCGAGGTCGGCCACGACGGCGCGCGCGGCGTCACGGCGCTCGGCCACGGTGCCCTCGGTGCTCTGCGCGTCGAGGTAGACCTTGATCTTCGGCTCCGTGCCGCTCGGACGCACGATGAGCCGCGCGCCGTCGCCGAGGTGGAAGCGGAGCACGTCGCTCGGCGGCAGGTCGGCCGTCCCCTCGGCGAGGTCGTCCATGCGCTCGACGCGACGGGATCCGATCGACGTCGGCGGCGACTGCCTGAGCTTCGCCATGATGCGCGGGATGACGGCGAGGTCGGTGACGCGCACGGAGATCTGGTCGCTCGCGAAGGAGCCGAACCGCTCGGCGAACTCGCGGTCGTAGTCGTCGATGGTCTGCCCGCGCGACTTGAGCAGCATCACGCCGTGGAGCACGGCGACGGCCGCGGAGATGCCGTCCTTGTCGCTCGTGATCCAGGGGGCGACCAGGTAGCCGAGCGCCTCCTCGTAGCCGTAGATCAGATCCGGCACGCGGCTGATCCACTTGAAGCCCGTGAGCGTCTCGCGGTAGCCGAAGCCCAGCTCCCGGGCGACGACCTCGAGCGCGGGGGAGGAGACGAGGGACGAGGCGAACGTGCCCGTGTTGCCGTCGGCGGCGTAGCGCTCGGCGATGCCCAGCCCGAGCAGCATGCCGACCTCGTTGCCCGAGAGACGCCGCCAGGCGCCGTGCTCGTCCGCGATGGCGACCGCGAGCCGGTCGGCGTCGGGGTCGTTGGCGATGATGAGCTCGGCGTCGGACCGCACGGCCGCCTCGAACGCGAGGTCGAGCGCGCCCGGCTCCTCCGGGTTCGGGAAGTCGACCGTGGGGAAGTCGGGGTCGGGATCCGCCTGCGCGGCGACGACGACGGGCGCGTCGACGCCGACCGCGTCGAACACGCGCGCCGCGGTCTCCCACCCGACGCCGTGCAGCGGCGTGTAGACCCACTTCAGGGGGGCGAGCGGCGCGGCGAACAGGTCGGCGGTCTCCGCGACGTAGGAGTCGATCAGCGTCTCGGGCGCGATCTCGAAGTCGTCCGCCACCGGCAGCTGCTGCACGGTGCGCTCGCCCGCGGCCTTGTGGATGAAGGCCGCGATGTCGCGGTCGGCCGGGCTGACGATCTGCGCGCCGTGGTCCTCGTCGCCGAGGTAGACCTTGTAGCCGTTGTCGCGCGCCGGGTTGTGCGACGCCGTGACCATGACGCCCGCGCTCACGGCGAGGTGCTTCACCGCGTACGCGAGGACGGGCGTGGGCAGGGCCCGGGGGAGCAGCACCGTGCGGACGCCTGCACCGGCCATGATCCGCGCGGTGTCCTCGGCGAAGACCCGCGAGTTGTGGCGCCCGTCGTAGCCGATGACGATGCTGGGCCGAGGGCTGCGGCTGCGGAGGTAGTCGGCGAAGCCGGCGGCGGCCTGCGAGACGAGCACGCGGTTCATCCGGTTCGGGCCTGCGCCCAGCTCGCCGCGGAGCCCTGCGGTGCCGAACTGGAGGCGCGTCTGGAAGCGGTCGCGGATCCCGGCGGCCGCCTGCTCCCGGTCGGCCGCGGAGGCCCCGGCGGCGGTGCCGTCGACGAGGGCGAGCAGCTCGTCGACCTCGGCGCGGGTGACGGGATCCGGGTCCTGCGCCTGCCAGGCGCGCGCGGCCGCGACCAGCGCCGCGGTCTCCTCCCGGCTCACAGGGCGCCCACGATGCGCGCGAGCATGCCGCCGATGCGGCCCTCGGCGGCGCGGCCGGCCTCGATGACCTCCTCGTGGCTGAGCGGGGTCTTCTGGATCCCGGCCGCGAGGTTCGTGATGAGCGACATGCCGAGCACCTCCATGCCCGCCTCGCGCGCGGCGATGGCCTCGAGGGCGGTGGACATGCCGACGATGTGGCCGCCGATCGCCTTCGCCATCTGCACCTCGGCCGGCGTCTCGTAGTGCGGGCCGCGGAACTGGCAGTAGACGCCCTCGTCGAGGTCGGGCTCGACCTCGTGGGCGATCGCCCGGAGCCTCGCCGAGTAGAGGTCGGTGAGGTCGATGAAGGTCGCGCCCTCGAGCGGGGAGTCGGCGGTGAGGTTGATGTGGTCGCTGATGAGGACGGGCGTGCCCGGGGTCCAGTGCTCCTTGATGCCGCCCGCGCCGTTGGTGAGGATCATGGTGGTGGCGCCGGTCGCGGCGGCGGTGCGCACGCTGTGCACGACCCGGCGGACGCCGTGGCCCTCGTAGTAGTGGGTCCGCGCGCCGATGACGAGGGCGCGGCGGCCGGACGGCAGCAGGACGCTGCGGAGCGAGCCGACGTGGCCCTCGAGCGCGGGCTTCGAGAAGCCGACGACCTCCGTCGCGGGGATCGTCGCGGTGGTCTCGCCGATGAGGTCCGCCGCCTTCCCCCATCCGCTGCCGAGCGTGAGGGCGATGTCGTGGCGCTCGACGCCCGTGAGCTCGGCGATCTGCCCGGCCGCCTGCCGCGCGATCTCCTGGGGGTCGGCGTCGGGCGACTCGAGGGGGTTGCTGTACGTCATCCCCCGATCCTAAATGCGCGGGCGCGGGCGGCCCCGGCCGCCACGACGGCCGGGTTCGCGCGGGCCGCGGGCCTGCGGGATGATGTGCGCATGGGATACGAGTTCGAGGCCAACCAGCGGATCGCCGTCCTCGGAGGGGGTCCCGGCGGCTACGAGGCCGCCATCGCCGGAGCGCAGCTCGGCGCGGAGGTGACGCTGGTGGAGCGCGTGGGCGTCGGCGGCTCGGCCGTGATGACAGACGTCGTCCCCTCGAAGACCCTCATCGCCACCGCGGAGGCCACCAACGCGCTCGGCGAGGCCGCCGACCTCGGCGTCCAGTTCTTCTCCCGCGGCGAGGCGACCCGTCGGCCCGTGCGCCCCGAGGTCGCGGTCAACCTCCAGGCCGTCAACGACCGCCTGCTCCGGCTCGCGCGTCAGCAGTCCGAGGACATGAAGTCGAGCCTCATCCGCGCCGGCGTCCGCATCGTGCAGGGCGAGGGCCGGCTCGACGGGCCGAACCGCATCATCGTCTCCACCGGGCGCGGGGGCGGCCGAGGCACCGACTTCGACGAGATCGACGCGGACACCACGGTCATCTCCACGGGCGCGAGCCCGCGCATCCTCGACACCGCGAAGCCCGACGGGGAGCGGATCCTCACCTGGACGCAGCTGTACACGATGGACTGCGTGCCCGAGCACCTCATCGTCGTGGGATCCGGCGTCACGGGCGCCGAGTTCGCCTCGGCCTACACGGCGCTCGGCGCCAAGGTCACGCTCATCTCCTCCCGTGACCAGGTGCTGCCGGGCGAGGACGCCGACGCGGCCCGCGTGATCGAGGACGTCTTCACGCGCAACGGCATGACCGTGCTCTCGAAGTCGCGCGCCGAGTCGGTCGTGCGCCAGGGCGACGGCGTGGTCGCGACGCTCAGCGACGGCCGCGTCGTCGAGGGCAGCCACTGCCTCATGGCGGTCGGATCCGTGCCCAACACCGCGGGGATCGGCCTCGAGGAGGCGGGCGTGCAGATGAGCGACTCCGGCCACATCCGCGTCAACCGCGTCGCGCGCACCTCGGTGCCGAGCGTCTACGCGGCGGGGGACTGCACCACGTTCCTTCCGCTCGCCTCGGTCGCGTCGATGCAGGGCCGCACGGCCGTCTACCACGCGATGGGCGATGCGGTCAGCCCCACCGAGCTCCGCAACGTGACCTCGAACATCTTCACGCAGCCGGAGATCGCGACGGTCGGCTGGTCGCAGAAGCAGATCGAGGAGGGGCTCGCGCAGGGCGACATCTACAAGCTGCCGCTCGCGTCCAACCCCCGCGCGAAGATGCAGAACGTGAAGGACGGCTTCGTGAAGCTGTTCGCGCGCACCGGCTCGGGCACGGTCATCGGCGGCGTCATCGTCGCCCCCAAGGCGAGCGAGCTGATCTTCCCGCTCGCCCTCGCGGTCGAGCACCGGCTCACGGTGGACGACGTCGCCCGCGCGTTCACGGTCTACCCGTCGCTGTCGGGCAGCATCTCCGACGCGGCGCGCGCCATGCACATCGTCCTCTGACGCGTCGGCCGCACCGCGCGGCCCGCACGCGACGACGGCCGGCCCCCGAGGGGACCGGCCGTCGTCGCGTGGTGCGCGGGTCAGACGATGTCGAGCAGGCGGTGCCCCGACGGGACGGTCTGGCCGACCTCGGCGGCGATCCCGGAGACGGTGCCCGCGGTGTGCGCCGTGAGCGGCTGCTCCATCTTCATCGCCTCGAGGACGACGAGGAGGTCGCCCTTGACGACCTGCTGGCCCTCCTCGACCGCGAGCTTGACGACGGTCGCCTGCATGGGCGAGGTGACGGATCCGCCGCCCGAGGTGTCGACGGAGCCGGCCTGCTTGCGCCGGGCCGGGGCCGCCGCCGCGCGTCGGGACGAGGACGCGCCCGCGGCGGGCGCGAGGTCCTCGGGGAGGCTCACCTCGATGCGCTTGCCGCCGACCTCGACCACGACCGTGTGCCGGGCGGGCGCCTCGGCGGCGTCCTCGAGGGCGCCGGACCAGGGCTCGATGGTGTTGTCGAAGTCCGTCTCGATCCAGCGCGTGTAGACGGAGAAGGGCGCGCCGTCCGCCGGGGCGAAGGCCGCGTCGCGCACGATCGCGCGGTGGAAGGGGAGCACGGTCGGCAGGCCCTGCACCTCGAACTCGTCGAGGGCGCGGCGCGAGCGCTCGAGGGCGTCCTCGCGGCTGGATCCCGTGACGATGAGCTTCGCGAGCAGCGAGTCGAACGCGCCCGAGATCACGTCGCCCGCGCGCACGCCGGAGTCGACGCGGACGCCGGGGCCGCCGGGCGCCTGGAACACGTGCACGGGGCCGGGCGCGGGGAAGAAGCCGCGGCCCGGGTCCTCGCCGTTGATCCGGAACTCGAACGAGTGGCCGCGCGGCGCCGGGTCGTCGTAGTCGATGAGGCCGCCCGCGGCGATGCGGAACTGCTCGCGCACGAGGTCGATGCCCGTGACCTCCTCGGAGACCGGGTGCTCGACCTGGAGGCGGGTGTTGACCTCGAGGAAGGAGATGGTGCCGTCCTGCGCGACGAGGAACTCGCACGTGCCGGCGCCGACGTAGCCGACCTCGCGGAGGATCGCCTTGGACGCGGCGTAGAGCTGCGCGTTCTGCTCGTCGGTGAGGAACGGCGCGGGCGCCTCCTCCACGAGCTTCTGGTGGCGGCGCTGCAGCGAGCAGTCGCGCGTGGAGATCACGACGACGTTCCCGGCCGAGTCGGCGAGGCACTGGGTCTCGACGTGCCGCGGGCGGTCGAGGTACTTCTCGACGAAGCACTCGCCGCGGCCGAACGCCGCGACGGCCTCGCGGGTGGCGGACTCGAACAGCTCCGGCACCTCCTCGCGGGTGCGGGCGACCTTGAGGCCGCGGCCGCCGCCGCCGAACGCCGCCTTGATGGCGACGGGCAGCCCGTGCACGTCGACGAAGTCGAGCACCTCGTCCGCCCCGGACACGGGGTTGAGCGTGCCGGGGGCGAGCGGTGCGCCGACTCGCTCGGCGACGTGGCGGGCAGTGGTCTTGTCGCCGAGCTGCTGGATGGCGCTCGGTGAGGGGCCGATCCACGTGAGCCCGGCGTCGATGACCTGCTGGGCGAAGTCGGCGTTCTCGGCGAGGAACCCGTAGCCCGGGTGCACGGCGTCGGCGCCGGAGCGGCGGGCGATGGAGAGGAGCTTGGCGATGACGAGGTAGGTGTCGGCGCTCGTCTGCCCGTCGAGGGCGTATGCCTCGTCGGCGAGCGTGACGTGCAGGGCGTCGCGGTCCTGGTCGGCGTAGACGGCGACCGAGCCGATCCCCGCATCCCTCGCCGCCCGGATGATGCGGACGGCGATCTCGCCCCGGTTGGCGATGAGGACCTTGTTCACACGCGTCATGAGACCCCAGCCTAGGGTGCGTGCTGCGCCCGGCTTCGGAGGGTCCGCACAAACATGAGGGGCTGCCGGGTAGGCGCGCCCACAACGGGCCGGTCGCGTCGCGCCCCTGGCATGATCGACGCATGACCGCACCCGGCACCGGCGACGACGACGCGCGAGCGGCCGCGGCCGACCTCCGGGAGCTGCTGAGGGCCACGGTCGGCGAGCTGCAGGCCCGCCGCGCGCCCGACGAGGCGCTCGCCGAGGTGCGCGCCAAGCGCTCGTTCGGGCCGATCAAGCGGCAGCCGGCCATGGTGCCGGTGGGTCGCGCCTGGCGGCTCGGCGTCCTGCTGCTCTCGGCCGACGGATCCCTGCGTCGCACCGGCAGCATCACTCGCGCCGTGGAGCCCACGCGCTCCCAGGGCCTGGACTCGGGGGTCGAGGCGCGCAAGGAGGCGAGGCGCCAGGCCGTCCGCGCCTTCGAGGAGGGCGACGCGGTCGACTACGACTGGGAGCCGATCGCGCTCGACGCGGCGTCGCTCGCGCGCGGATCCGGGCCCCTGTCCCTGCGCGGCCGCGAGCTCCGCGTGCAGTGGGGGCCGGCCGCGCACGAGACGCGGGCGCTCGACGCGTACCTCGCCGACCGCATCGAGGTCCTCGGGATGGGCTGACGCCCGCCGGCGGCTCGCCGCTCAGACGAGCCGCGCCTCCACGGCGCCCTGACGGTTCCAGAGGTCCGTCCACTCCGCGCCGAGCTCCCGGACGAGCCCGCGGAGGGTGGGCAGCGAGAGGCCGACGACCGTGCTCGGGTCTCCCTGGATCCGCTCGATGAAGGCGGCGCCCAGGCTGTCGATGGTGAACGACCCGGCGACGAGCAGCGGCTCGCCCGTCGCGACGTAGGCGTCGATCTCCGCGTCGGTGATGTCGGCGCGGAAGCGCACGTCCGCGACGGCCGCTCGCCCGATGCCGCGCACGATGCGGCCTTCGGCCACCTCGATCAGCCAGTGCCCGGAGTGCAGCCGCCCCTCCCGGCCGCGCTGCGCCCGCCAGCGCTCGGTGGCGCGCTCCACGGTGTGCGGCTTGCCGTGCACGACGCCGTCGATCTCGAAGGCCGAGTCGCCGCCGAGCACGAGGCCCGTGATCGGCGCACCCGCGACGAGCTGGCCGACGACCGCCTCGGCCTTGGCGCGCGCGAGCAGCTGCACCATGTCCTCGGGGCCGAGCGGGCCCTGGCCCGCCTCGGCCGCCGCGACGGCCGCGGGCTCGTCGACGTCGGACGGCATCACGACGGGCTCGATGCCGGCGGAGCGCAGGAGGGCCAGGCGGGCGGGGGACGTGGAGGCGAGGTGGAGGCGCGTGGTCACGCCGACATGGTGGCACGCGCGTCGGGGCGTCCGTGCGTCCCGGCGATGCTCCCGCGTGTGTCAGGGTTGCGGTCCGCTGTCGCCTGTGTGTTCGTGCCGCCTCCGCGTGTGTCAGGGTTGCGGGATGGGTGAGCAGGTGGGCCGCGAGGTCGAGGTGGACGTGACGAACATGGCGCACGGAGGGGTCTCCGTGGCCAGGCACGACGGCCGGGTGATCTTCGTCTCGGACGCGATCCCCGGCGAGCGGGTGCGGGCGCGCATCACCGAGGACTCGAAGAAGTCGTTCTGGCGCGCCGACACGGTCGAGGTGCTCGACGCGTCGCCGCACCGCCGCCCGCACGTCTGGGCCGAGGCCTCCGTCGACCGCGCCCCCGAGGACCGCGTCGGCGGCGCCGAGCTCGGCCACATCAGCCTCGCCCACCAGCGCGAGCTCAAGCGGCAGGTCGTGGTCGACTCGCTCTCCCGCATGGCGCACGTCGACATGGACGTCGAGGTGCAGGCGCTCCCCGGCGACGACGAGTCCGACGGGCTCGGCTGGCGCACGCGCGTCAGCCTGCACGTGGCCGACGACGGCCTGGTGGGCCCGTACGCCTCGCGCTCGCACCGGGTGATCCCCGTCGAGACGCTCCCGCTCGCCACCGCCGGCGTCAACGGCGCCGCGCCCTTCGGGCAGCGCTTCCCCGGCGTCGAGGGGATCGACCTCGTCGCCCCCTCCGACGGCCACGTGCGCATGCTGCTCATCGACGGCAAGCCGCAGCGCCGCGACACCATCACCGAGCGCGTCCACGACCGCGAGTTCAAGCTGGAGGCCGGCGGCTTCTGGCAGGTGCACCGCCGGGCCGCCGAGACGCTGTACGACGCCGTCCAGTCCTCCATCGACGAGGCCCTCTTCGACCCGCGCGCCGCGAACCTCGACCTCTACGGCGGGGTCGGCCTGCTGGCCGCGGCCGTGGGCGACCGCTTCGGCGACACCGTGCGGATCACGAGCGTGGAGAGCGACGAGGTCGCCACCGAGTTCGCCGGCGACAACCTGGCGCAGTGGGTGGGCGCCGCGTCCCTCACGTCGCGCGTCGACCGCTACCTGCAGAACCTCGTCCGCGAGGCGAGCCCCGCCGAGCGCCGTCGCCTGCAGGCGGCGACCGTCGTGCTCGACCCGCCGCGCGCGGGCGCGAAGAAGCCCGTCGTCGACGCGCTCGCCGAGCTGCGCCCGGCGCAGGTCGTCTACGTGGCGTGCGATCCCGTCGCGCTGGCCCGCGACGTGGCGCTGTTCGCCGAGCGCGGCTACGAGCTCCGCTCGGTGCGTTCGTTCGACCTCTTCCCGCACACCCACCACGTCGAGAGCGTGGCCGTGCTGGTGCCCGCGGCCTCCTGACCGGGGCATCCGTCGCCGAGAGGACGCGGCGGGCGGGCGATACAGTGGGCGAGGCGACCGTCGGAGCTCGACGGCACCACGCGACGAGGGGGATCCGGATGACCGAGACCACGCAGGGATCCGATCAGGTGACCGAAGCCCGTCCGCCCGTCCGCGTCGCCGTCGTCGACGACCACGAGTCGGTGCGGCTCGGCCTCAAGGCCGCGTGCCTCGACGCCGGGTTCGAGTTCATCCTCGCGGCCGCGAACGCCCGCGAGCTCGTCGAGGGCCTGGTCGGCCGGGAGTGCGACGTGGTCGTGCTCGACCTCTCGCTGGGGGACGGCTCCTCCGTCACCGACAACGTCAAGGCCGCGCAGGGAACGGGTGCCGCGGTCCTCGTCCACAGCATCGCCGACCGCGTCGCGAGCGTCCGCGAGGCGCTCGCCGCCGGCGCCGCCGGGGTGATCCCCAAGTCGTCGGCCACGCAGACCGTCATGGCGGCCGTCGCCACCGTCGCGCGCGGCGACGTGCTCAACAACCTGGAGTGGGCGACCGCCATCGACGCGGACCGCGACTTCGCGAAGGCCCAGCTCGGCCGGCGCGAGCGCGACGTGCTCCACCTGTACGCCTCCGGCCTGCCGCTGAAGCTCGTCGCGCAGCAGCTCGGCATCGCGAACAGCACGGCTCGCGAGTACCTCGACCGGATCCGCGTGAAGTACGTCGAGGTCGGCCGCCCCGCCCCCACCAAGGTCGACCTGCTCCGCCGCGCCGTGGAGGACGGCATCCTCCCGGGACTGGACCAGGACGGCGGCGATGGCCGCTAGGCCTCCGGCCAGCGCGCCGCGCTCCGCGGCTCCCGTGACGCGCGCCCTCGCCGGCGCCCCGCCGCGGACCCCCGACAACCCCATCAGCCTCGCCCGGATCGAGACGATCCTCGGCCGCGGCGCCAGCGCGTTCGGCCTCCTCTTCGCCCTGCAGTCGCTGCAGGTCATCAACGGCCAGCTGGACGCCATGCGCCCGGCCTGGAGCATCGCCTTCCTCGTGGTGTTCTTCGGCAGCCTCGTCTGGACCTGCGTCGCCGGCGTGATCCGTCGCGGGGTCGTGCCCGCGCACGCGACCGTCGCCCTGGTCTTCGTCCTCGCGCTCGCCACGTGGCCGTTCGCGATCGTCCCCGAGACCCTCTCGATCGTCCCGCAGCCGTTCCTCTACCAGGAGCTCACGGTCGCGACCACGTGCGCCGCGATGGCGTTCCGCCTCTGGATCGCCGTGATCTACACGGTCGCCGTGCCGCTCGGGCTCGGCTTCCTCGAGGTGGCGCTGCGCCACGGCGTGATCACGCCGCTCGACTCGTTCCTGCAGGTCCTCTACTCGATCATCCTCGGCGGCTCGGTCCTGATGATCGTCACGGTGCTCCGCCAGGCGGCCCTCGGGGTCGACTGGGCCCAGGGCACCGCGCTGACGCGCTACTCGCACGCGGTGCGCCAGCACGCCACGGAGGTGGAGCGCGTGCAGGTCGACGCGATCGTGCACGACAGCGTGCTCACCACGCTGCTCTCGGCGGCGCGCACCGCGGATCCGGCGGCCCGCACGCTCGCCGCCACGATGGCCGCGAACGCGATGGGTCACCTGGCCGCGGCCGAGCAGGGCACGGACGACGACGCCTCGGTGCCCCTGCGCGCCGTCGCGAAGCGCATCGTCGACGCCGCCTCCGCGCTCTCCGCGCCCTTCGTCCTCGAGACGCGCGACCTCGGCGCGCGCACGGTCCCGGTGGCCACGGCCGAGGCCATCTACTCCGCGGCGGTGCAGGCGATGATGAACAGCCTCCAGCACGCCGGCACCTCGGCCGAGACCATCACCCGGATGCTCGTCATCTCCGGCCACGGCGACGAGGGCGTGGCGATCGACGTCGTCGACGACGGCGTCGGCTTCGACCAGCGCCGCATCCCCACGGAGCGCCTGGGGCTCCGCGTGTCCATCAAGGAGCGCGTGGCGCAGGCCGGCGGGCTCGTCACCATCGACTCGGCGCCGGGGGAGGGCACGGCCGTGCGGATCCGCTGGCCCGCCCCGGCCGACGCCGCCGCGCCCGAGGCACCCCTCCTCCCCGGGGACCTCGACGCGTCTCCGACCGAGCGCCCGGATCGCGAGAGGGGCGACCGGTGATCGTCGTCCCGCGCTCGATCGTGCTGGGCCTCGCCGCCCTCTTCTCCGCGTACCACGTGGTGCTCGCGCTCGTCGCGATCACCGCCCCCGCGGATCCGGCCGTCACGCTCGTCGCCGTGGCGCTCTACCTCGTCGCCACGCTCATGAGCCTGTGGCCCACGAGCCCCACGGTCATGCCCGTCTGGCTCGCGTCCTTCAACCTCGCCGTCGCGACGGTCGTGCCGGTCCTGGTGACGAGTCAGCTCTCGCCCGGACCGCTCGCGCCCTTCACGACCTGGCACGTCGCCGCCGTCGGCACCCTGATGACCATCACGTCCGCCCGCCGTCGGCAGGGCTTCGCCTGGGCGGGCATCGTCATCCTGGCGGTGCAGACCGTGCTCTGGGGCGGGCCGGCCGGGCTCGTCGCATACGGCGTCACGGGCAGCGCGCTGTGGGTGGCCGTCTCGCACGTCCTCGCGCACGCCCTCGCCAAGGCCGCGCGCGACGCCCGGCAGTTCCACCGCGCCGAGCGCGAGGCGGCCGACTGGCAGGCGGCGCAGGAGGCGCACCTCTACGAGCGCCAGTTCCGGCTCCGCCAGACGAGCAGGATGGCCGTCCCCATGCTCCGCCGCATCGTGGAGACGGGCGGCGACCTGTCCCCGGAGGAGCGGCAGGAGTGCCTCTACCTGGAGGGCGCGATCCGCGACGAGATCCGCGGCCGCACGCTCCTCAACGACGCCGTCCGCGAGCAGGTCATGCTGGCCCGGCGCCGCGGCACGGTCGTCACGCTCCTCGACGAGGGCGGGATCGACGACCTCGACGACGCCACGCGCGACGTGGTGCTCGACCGGCTCGCCGAGGCCGTGCGGGACACGCGGGCGGACAAGATCATCGCCCGGACGGTGCCCGAGGGATCCGACACCGCGATCACCGTCGTCGGCCTGAGCGTGGCGGGCGACGGCAGCGCGAGCCTCCTGGGCAGCGACGACCTCGACGACGAGGTCGACCTGTGGCTGGAGATCCCGCGCCCGCGCACCTGAGTGGGCCGACCTCGCCCGCGTGACCGGTCGGTGATGCTGAGAGGCGCGGGGGCCGGTGCCTGCACCGTCCGCCCCCGCGCCTCTCCGGTCATCCCGATGACCCGAGCATCGGGATGATCCGCCCCCCGGCGTCGTCTGCTCACCACAGATGGACGACGCCGTGTTGACTGACCCGCGATGCGGGCCCCCCAGCACGACGAGTCTCACGCAGCGGGAGGGACCGGCCAAGTCGTCATTTGGGAGGACACGGCGTGCGGCGCACGCACCCCGCGGTCCGGGCGACGGGTCAGCCGGAGAAGCCGCGCCAGCGACCGGGACCCGGCACCAGCGTGCCGCGGACGCTGCGCTGCGATCGCTGCCACGCGTCCGGAGCGCGGCGCGCGGGCTGCTCGGCGGCGGGCTGCGCCGCGAGCGCCGCGATGACCGCCGTGGCGGCGGCGAGCTCCTCCTCGGTGGGGGATCCGCCGAGGACGCGGAAGCCCCCGAGGGGGGCATCCGCCGACGCGTGCACGTCGCTCACAGCGGGATGTTCCCGTGCTTCTTGGGCGGCAGGCTCGCGCGCTTGGTGCGCAGCGCCCGCAGGGCCTTGACGACCGACGCGCGCGTTGCCGCCGGCTGGATGACGTTGTCGAGCTCGCCGCGCTCCGCCGCGAGGAACGGGCTCGCGACGTTGTACGTGTACTCGTTCGCGAGCCGGGTGCGCACGGCGGCGACGTCCTCGCCGGCCTGCTCGGCGCCCTTGATCTCGCCGCGGTAGAGGATGTTCACGGCGCCCTGGCCGCCCATCACCGCGATCTCGGCCGTCGGCCACGCGAGGTTGATGTCGGCGCCCAGCTGCTTGGATCCCATGACGATGTACGCGCCGCCGTACGCCTTGCGCGTGATGACGGTGACGAGCGGCACGGTCGCCTCCGCGTAGGCGTACAGCAGCTTCGCCCCGCGACGGATGACGCCCGTCCACTCCTGCTCGGTGCCGGGCAGGTACCCGGGCACGTCGACGAGCGTGAGGATCGGGATGGAGAACGCGTCGCAGAACCGCACGAAGCGGCTGGCCTTCTCGCCCGCCTCGATGTTGAGCGTGCCCGCCATCGCGTTCGGCTGGTTGGCGACGATGCCGACGGAGCGGCCCTCGACGCGCGCGAACCCGACGATGATGTTGGGCGCGAACAGCGGCTGCGTCTCCAGGAACTCGCCGTCGTCGACGACGAGCTCGATGATCGTCTTCATGTCGTACGGCTGGTTCGGGCTGTCCGGGATGATCGTGTCGAGCTTGCTGTCCTGCGCCGTGATCTCGAGGTCGGCGGTGCGCGGGAACTCCGGCAGCTCGGCGAGGTTGTTGTCCGGCAGGAACCCGAGGAGCGTTCGCGCGTAGTCGAGCGCGTCGTCCTCGTCGCTCGCGAGGTAGTGCGCGACGCCCGAGACCTTGTTGTGGGTCAGCGCCCCGCCGAGCTCCTCGAAGCCGACCTCCTCGCCCGTGACGGTCTTGATGACGTCGGGGCCGGTGACGAACATGTGGCTGGTCTTGTCGACCATGATCACGAAGTCGGTGAGCGCGGGGGAGTACACGGCGCCGCCTGCGGCCGGGCCCATGATCAGCGAGATCTGCGGGATCACGCCCGACGCGCGCGTGTTGAGGCGGAAGATCTCGCCGTACTTTCCGAGCGCGACCACGCCCTCCTGGATGCGGGCGCCGCCCGAGTCGAGGATGCCGATGATGGGGACGCCCGTCTTGATGGCGAGCTCCATGACCTTGATGATCTTCTCGCCCGCGACCTCGCCGAGGGATCCGCCGAAGATCGTGAAGTCCTGCGAGTAGACGGCGACCTGGCGGCCGTTGATGGTGCCCGTGCCGGTGACGACGGAGTCGCCGTACGGCCGCTTGGCGTCCATGCCGAACGCGTGCGTGCGGTGGCGGACGAACTCGTCGAGCTCGACGAACGACCCGTGGTCGAGCAGCTGGTCGATGCGCTCGCGGGCGGTCATCTTGCCGCGCGCGTGCTGCTTCTCGATGGCGGCCTCGCCGCTCGCGGTGACGGCCTCGTGGTAGCGCCTCTTCAGGTCGGCGAGCTTGCCTGCGGTCGTGTACATGTCCGGGGCGCCGGCGTCCTCGTCTGGCTCGTGTGCAGTCACCCGCCTCACTGTACCGGCGGGTGCGCGCCCCGCTCTTGTGGACCACGCACAGAAGACGGCGGGTCCGGGGTGCGATCACCTCCTGATCCGCTCGGTACGGTGACGACATGGACCTCCCCCTCAGCCGCCTCGCCGCCCCGCGCCTCCTCGCCCTGGACTCGATCGGCTCGACCAACGACGAGCTCTCCCGGCGGGCGACCGCGGATCCGGCCGCGTGGCCGGACGGATCCGTCGTGCTCACCCTCGACCAGACCGCGGGGCGCGGCCGCCGTGGCCGCGTCTGGGTGGCGCCGCCCGGGCGGACCCTCGCGGTCAGCGTGCTCTGCGTCCCCGGGCGCGCGGACCTCGACCCCGGCTGGCTGCCGCTCGTGGCGGGCCTCGCGCTCGTCGCGACCCTGCGCGACCTCGTGCCCGCACCGGCCGACGTGACGCTCAAGTGGCCGAACGACGTGCACGTGGACGGCCGGAAGGTCTCCGGGATCCTCGGCGAGCTGGTCGCGCCCGGCCGCGTGCTGGTGGGCACGGGCCTCAACCTCACGCTCGAGGAGGCCGAGCTGCCGACGCCCACCTCCACGTCCCTGCGGCTGGCGGGCGTGCCGGACCCGGACGTGGACGCGATCCTGGCCGCCTACCTCCGGGCGTTCCGCACCCGGTACCTGGCCTGGGTGGACGCCGACGGCGACGCGCGCGCGGCCGGGCTCGTCGACGAGCTGGCCTGCACGTGCGCCACGATCGGCCGCGACGTCCGCGTCGAGCTGCCGGGCGGCGGCGAGCTCCTCGGGCGCGCCACCGGGGTCGACGACGACGGGCGGCTCACCGTCGAGTCCGCCGCGGATCGGGCCGTCACGTCTGTCGCCGCGGGCGACGTGACGCATCTGCGGTATCAATGAGGCATGGCGCACACGGGTGACACGCAGCGGTACGCACCCGGAGAGGGCGGGCGGGCGCTCCCCGTCCGCGGCGGCCGCAGGGCCCGTCGCAAGGCCGAGAAGGAGGAGCGCCGTCGCTTCGCCGAGGACGAGGCGGGCCGCCTCACCTCGTCGCATGACGTGGATCCGCGCCTCGGCCGCCCCGCTGCCCCGCCCGCGAGGCCGCAGCAGCAGGTGGTCGCCGCCGACCCCGAGCGCGTGCTCGTCCGCCTCCGACCGCACGGCCGCGCCCTCACGCTGCCGGTGGTGCTGCTGCTCGCGATCTGCCTCACGGGCGGGTACTTCGGCAGCTGGTTCCCGGAGCCGTGGGAGAACGCGCTGCTGCTCGTGTCGCTCGCCGGCGTCGCGGTGTTCGTCACGCTGCTGCCCGTGCTGGTCTGGTTGAACCGCCGGTACACGGTCACGACCAGGCGCCTCA
The DNA here is from genome assembly GCF_051201715.1 of Clavibacter quasicaliforniensis. Lineage (NCBI taxonomy): Bacteria > Bacillati > Actinomycetota > Actinomycetes > Micrococcales > Microbacteriaceae > Clavibacter > Clavibacter quasicaliforniensis. The sequence continues at coordinate 1,076,504 of NZ_CP139624.1, forward strand.
TCGTGTCGCACGGGTTCTTCGTGCGCACCCGTCAGGAGCTGCTGCACTCGCGCGGCTACGACGTGACCCTCAGGCGCGGCCCGCTGCAGCACCTGCACCGCAGCGGCCACGTCACCATCAACGCCGGCCTCGAGTCGCCCGTCGTGCTCCGGGACGTCCCGTCCGCGGTGCTCGTCGTCCAGGCGCTGCAGGACCTCATGGAGGAGAACGCGAACATGGTGGCCGAGCGCCGCCGCCAGGAGGAGTCGCGCCGCGGGCGGCCCGGCGACCCGGCCTGGCGGCAGCAGGACGAGCCCCGCTCGGTGTGGCCGGACGACACGCAGCCCTGGCAGCGCGGCTGACCGGTCGCAGGTCGGGCGCCTAGGAGACCGCGACCCGGTCCGCGTCGTCCGTGCGCGCGGCCCCGGACGCGGCGGGGACCTGCGGTGCCGCATGGCGCCGGGCCGGGGAGTAGACCCACTGGCGGTAGAGCACGAAGCGCACCGCGGATCCGAGCCCCAGGCCGATGACGTTGGCGGAGACGTTGTCCGCGAGCGGCGACGTGAGCCCCAGCACGTAGTGCGAGACGTACAGGCACGCGAGCCCGATGACCATGCCGAGCAGGCTCACCGCCAGGAACTCGAGCGCCTCCCGGCCGCGGCGCGTGGTGCGCTGCTTGCCGAAGGTCCAGTAGCGGTTGCCCACCCAGTTGACGCCGATGGCGACGACGGTGGAGGCGACCTTGGCGAGCAGCGGCCCGGCCTCGACGGCGTCGGGGTGGAAGACGGTGGCGCGCAGCAGGTTGAAGACCGCGAGGTCGACGAGGAAGCCCGCGCCGCCGACGAGCCCGAACTGCGCGATCTGCACGCCGAGCGAGGCGAGGGAGCGACGGGGGGACATGGGCGGGGTCCGTCCTGGATGGGGGAGGATGTCGGGTGGCGTGACGGACGATGTTACCGGCTGGTCCCGCCCACCGACCGTCCCGAGGCCGCCCGCAGGCGCCCGCGGGCCCACGCACCTGCACCAGGAGGACACCATGACGCCCACCGTCGGAGTCGTCGGAGGCGGCCAGCTCGCCCGGATGATGATCGCCCCCGCCGTCGAGCTCGGCATCGGGATCCGCGTGCTCGCCGAGGCCGACGGCATGTCCGCCGGGCTCGCCGCCACGGCGATCGGCGACTACCGCGATCTCGACGTCGTCCGCGCCTTCGCCCGGGACGTCGACGTGATCACGTTCGACCACGAGCACGTGCCGCAGCACGTCCTCCGCGCGCTCGTCGCCGAGGGCGTCGCGGTGCACCCGGGGCCGGACGCCCTGCTCGTCGCGCAGGACAAGCTGCTCATGCGCGAGCGGCTCGAGCAGCTGGGCGTCCCGGTGCCGATCTGGGCGCGCGTCGCCGACCGGGAGGCGCTCGCCGCCTTCCTCGCCGACAACGGCGGGGTCGCGGTCGTGAAGACGCCGCGCGGCGGATACGACGGCAAGGGCGTGCGGGTGGTGCGCGCAGCCGACGAGGCGGGCGACTGGTTCGACGCGCTCGGCGCGGGCGACGCGCTGCTCGCGGAGGAGCTCGTCGACTACGCGCGCGAGCTCGCGCAGTCCGTCGCCCGCCGGCCGTCGGGCGACATCGCTGCGTGGCCCGTCGTCGAGTCGATCCAGCGCGACGGCGTGTGCGCCGAGGTCATCGCGCCCGCGCACGGCGCGAGCCCCCGGCTCCGCGAGGCGGCGGAGGCGATGGCACGCGGGATCGCGGAGGGGCTCGGCGTCACGGGGGTCCTCGCGGTCGAGCTGTTCGAGACCGTCGACGGGCGCCTGCTCGTCAACGAGCTGGCCATGCGCCCGCACAACACCGGGCACTGGTCGATGGACGGCGCGGTCACCGGCCAGTTCGAGCAGCACCTGCGGGCGGTGCTCGACCTCCCGCTCGGATCCACCCGGCCGCTCGCGCCGTGGTCGGTCATGATCAACGTGCTGGGCGGGCCGGAGACCGGCACCGTCGCCGACCGATACCCGCGGGCGCTCGCCGACCAGCCCGAGGCGCGCTTCCACTTCTACGGCAAGGACCCGCGCCCCGGCCGCAAGGTCGGGCACGTGACGGTGGTCGGCGACGACCTCGACGAGACCGCGTACCGGGCGCGCGCGGCCGCGGCGTTCTTCCGGGGCTGACCGCGCGCGGGCGGGCTGCGTGGCGCGGCGGGCGCGCAGGACCGGGCACCTAGCATGGAGCCCGTGAATCCCGACACCCCTGCACTCGTCGGCCTCGTCATGGGCTCCGACTCCGACTGGAACGTGATGGAGAAGGCGTCCCTCGCGCTCGACGCCCTGGGCATCGCCCACGAGGTCGAGGTGCTCTCCGCGCATCGCACGCCCGAGCGCATGATCGCGTACGGGCAGACCGCGCGCGAGCGGGGGATCCGCGTGATCGTCGCCGGCGCGGGCGGTGCCGCCCACCTCCCCGGCATGATCGCCTCCGTCACCACACTGCCGGTCATCGGCGTGCCCGTGCCCCTGTCGACCCTCGACGGCATGGACTCCCTGCTGTCGATCGTGCAGATGCCCGCGGGCGTGCCCGTGGCCACCGTGTCCATCGGCGGAGCGGAGAACGCGGGGCTCCTCGCCGCGCGCATCCTCTCCACCTCCGACGACCGCATCGCGGACGCCCTCGCGCGCCACCGCGCCGAGCTCGCCGAGCTCGTGGAGCGGAAGAACGCCGCCCTGCAGCAGAAGGTGTCGTCGCGCACGTGAGCCTGACGCAGCCCATCCGGCACCCGGACAGCCGGTCGCCGCGCATCATGACCACCCGGGCCTGGTGGCTCGTGGTGCTGAACGTCCTCATCCCCGGATCCGCCCAGATCCTCGCGGGGAACCGCCGCCTCGGCCGCGTCGGCCTCGCCTCCTCGCTCGCCGTGTGGGCGCTCGCCGTCGTGGTCGGCGGCCTCGCGCTGTTCGCGCGCGGTGCGCTCATCCAGGTCGTGTCCCAGGAGTGGCTGCTCGTGGTGCTGCAGGCGCTGCTGGCGGCGTACGCCGTGCTGTGGGTCGTGCTCTCGCTCGACACCCTGCGGCTCGCGCGCATCGTCCGCGTCGCGCCCCGGGCCCGCCCAGTCATCGCGGCGCTGTCGGTGCTGCTCCTGGTCGGCACGGCCGGATCCGCGGGCTACGCCGCCTACATCGTCGGCGTCGGCCGCGGCGCCCTGGGCGGGATCTTCGGCGACTACGCCACCGAGGCCCCCGTCGACGGCCGGTACAACATCATGCTGCTCGGCGGCGACGCGGGCAGCGACCGCGCGGGCCTGCGCCCCGACAGCATCACCGTGGTCAGCATCGACGCCGACACCGGGCGCGCCACCATGGTCGGCCTGCCGCGCGACATGGAGAAGGTGCCCTTCTCCGACGGCTCGCCCCTCCAGAAGCGCTACCCGAACGGCTACCAGCGCTGCGACGTGGACGCATGCATGCTCAACTCCATCTACACCGAGGTCGAGGTCTACAAGCAGGACCTCTACCCCGACGCGAAGGAGAAGGGCAGCCTCCCCGGCATCGAGGCGATGCGCGAGGCCGTGCAGGGCGTCACGGGGCTCACGATCCAGTACTACGCGCTCATCGACATGCAGGGCTTCTCCGAGATGGTCGACGCGCTCGGCGGCATCGACATCGACGTGAAGCGCCGCATCGGCATGGGCTCAGGGCACGACGACAAGTTCCGGCCGGTGCCCATCCCCGAGTGGATCGAGCCCGGCGAGCAGAAGCTCGACGGCTACCACGCGCTCTGGTACGCGCGATCCCGCTACCAGACGACGGACTACGACCGCATGTCGCGCCAGCGCGAGGTGCAGCAGGCGGTGCTCAAGCAGTTCGATCCGGCCAACGTGCTCACCAAGTTCGACGCGATCGCCCAGGCCGGCCAGCAGGTGGTCAAGACCGACATCCCGCGCGGCATGCTCGGCTACTTCACGCAGCTCGCGCTGAAGACGAAGGACCAGCCCATCGACGACCTGGAGATCGTGCCGCCGAGGTTCGACTCGCAGAAGCCCGACTTCCCGGCCATCCGCCAGGCGATCCAGCAGCAGTTCGCGAACGGCTCCGCGGGCTGATCCCGGGACGCGCGCCTACAGGTCGGCGTGCAGCTGCCAGACCTTCTCGGCGGAGTCGCGCCAGCTGAACGCGCGGGCGCGGTCCTGTCCGACGACGGCCAGGCGCTCGCGCGCCGCAGTGTCGGACAGCAGGCCGCCGATGGCCTCGGCGAGGCGCAGGGGGTAGCCGTCGGGATCCTCTCGCGGCACCACGACGCCCGCGTCGGCCGCGACCTCGAGGAGCGCGGGCGCGTCCGAGTGCACGACGGGCGTGCCGAAGGACAGCGCCTCCACGACCGGCAGGCCGAAGCCCTCCGACAGGCTGGGGTGCACGAAGACCGTGGCGCGGTCGAGCGCGACGGCCAGGTCGGCGTCCGTGAGGGATCCGAGGCTGCGCACGCGCGACGGGTCGACGCCCGCCTCGTCCGCCACCTGCGCGAGCTCGACGTCGCCCCACGTCGCGGGGCCGACGATGAGGAGCGGCAGGTCGCCGGTCTCCGGGCGCACGAGCGCCTGCACGAGCGCCTGGACGCCCTTGCGCGGCTCGAGGCTGCCGACGGTGAGCAGGTACTCGGCGGGCAGGTCGAGCTCGGCGGCGCGGGCGTCGGGATCCTCCGGCAGGGCGATGCGCGGGCTCACGGCCCCGCCGATCACCCGCACCCGGTCGCCCAGGTCGACGTAGCGCGCGAGCTCCTCGGCCAGCGCGTGCGACGGGACCACGACGGCGTCGGCGTGCTTCCGCGCGCGCTTGGCCATGGCCTTCGTCCAGGCGACGGAGGCGCTCGTCATGCTCTCCGGGTGCGTCCACGCGTTGACGTCGTGGATGGTGGCGACGATCTGGTCGTTCGTGTTGACGCGGTCGTGGCGGCGCAGCGGCGCGAGGAGGCCGGGCGCGTGGACCATGCCGGTCGTGCCGGGCGTCGGGAGGCCCAGCTGCCAGGCGCGGGACAGCTCGCGGCGCGGGAGCGGGACGCGCGTGATGCGGGCGAGGCCGGGCAGGCGCCGCTCGAGGTCGGCCGTCTGCTCGGGCGTGACCGCGGAGACGACGCCCTCGACCTCGCATCCGCTCGGCGTCGACGCGACGATGGCCCTCGTCAGGTCCTCGGCGTAGCGGCCGATGCCGCCGGGCGTGGGGCCGGTCAGCTGGTCGATGATCACGCGCAGCGTGGTGGTCACGGTCCTCCATCGCGCGGGTGTCGGGTCGGCCCGCGGGAGGACCATCGTACCGGCGGGCGCCTCGGGGATCCGGGAGGAGCGCCCGGCGGGGTCAGCTCCGGCGCATCCGCTCGACGGCGTCCTTGGACGGGCCGTCGAAGGCGACCTTGCCCGACTGGATGAGGATCCCGCGCTCGCACAGGTCCGACACCATGTCGAGGTCGTGGCTCACGACCACGAGCGTCTTGCCCTGATCGTGCAGCTCGCGGATCTTCGCGAGGCACTTGCGCTGGAACGGCTCGTCGCCCACCGAGAGGATCTCGTCCACCAGGAGGATGTCGACCTCGGTGTGGATCGCGACCGAGAACGCCAGGCGCAGGAACATGCCCGAGGAGTAGTGCTTGACCTCGGTGTCGATGAACTTCTCGATCTCGCTGAACTCGACGATCTGGTCGAAGCGCGCGTCGATCTCGTGCTGCTCCATGCCGAGGATCGCGGCGTTGAGGTAGATGTTCTCGCGACCGGAGAGGTCGGGGTGGAATCCGGCGCCCACCTCGATGAGGCCGGCGATGCGCCCGCGCGCGAGGACCTCGCCGCTGTCGGGCTGGTACACGCCGGAGATGAGCTTGAGGAGCGTCGACTTGCCGGATCCGTTGAACCCCATGAGCGCGACCGACTCGCCGGGGCGCACCTCGAAGCTCACGTCCTCGAGCGCGTCGAAGGTCGAGGCGAGCGGCTTCCGGCGCACGGCCGCGATGACCGTCTCCTTGATGGAGTGCGTGTGGCGGAGGAGGAAGGACTTCCTCACGTTCTCGACGATGATGCGCGGGAGCGCGTCCGACTCAGAGGTCCTGGGCAAAGCGCCCCTCCAGCTTCTTGAAGACGAGCTGCCCGAGCAGGAGGCTCAGGAGCGAGACGCCGAGGGCGATGAACCCGTACATCCAGAGGTTCGGCGGCAGCTCGCCGGTGCCGCCCGTGGTGGGGTACCAGAACGCGGCGTGGAAGAGCTCGACCGCCGCGGTCACGGGGTTGAGCTGGTAGATCACGAGCAGCCAGTCCGGCAGCACCTTCGCGACCTGCGCGTAGGGGTAGAGCACGGGCGAGGCCCACACGACGACCATCACGATGAGCTCGACGAAGTTCTGCGAGTCGCGGAAGGACACGTTGGCGGCGCCGAACAGCATGCCGAGGCCGATGGCCAGCGTGCCGATGATGGCGACGGCCAGGAAGATCCCCAGCACCTGCACGGGCGTGGGCGCCCAGCCGACGAGGAGGCAGACGATGAGCAGGATGACGAGCTGCGGCAGGAAGTTGACCAGCGCCACGAACGTGCTCGACACCGGGAACAGCTCCCGCGGGAGGTAGATCTTCTTGATCAGCGCCCCGTTGTCCACGAGCGACTTCGTGGAGTTGGAGAACGCCTCCGTGTAGAAGTTGATGAGGATGATGCCCGAGAACAGGTAGACGGGGTAGTTCACCTGGTTGCGGTTCAGCTGCAGGAAGACGCCCATCGCCACGAAGAAGACCGCGAACTGGGCGGCCGGCTTCACGTACGACCAGAGCCAGCCGAGCACGGACCCGCGGTACCTGACCTGCACCTCCTTCTTCACGAGGAGGGAGAGGAGGTAGCGGCGGCGGTACACGTCGAGGAGCCCCGCGCCCGTGCCGGGCCTCGAGAACTCCCGCGACTGGGTGCTCGTCATGCTCGACACGTCGGTGGTGCCCTTCGGACTGCGTGGGGCTCGCGCGTGGCGCGGAGCGGAGGGGATCAGGCGTCCGGGATCGGACCGGACACGAGTGTAACCGTCAGCGTGCCCGGAGGACGCCGTGGGCGGCGGCGTCGGACAGGGCCTCGCGCCAGTCGCGGAGCGGCGCGAGGTCGACGCGGGACCAGGCGTCGTGCCCGAGCACGGAGTACGCGGGTCGGGGCGCGGGCCGCACGAAGGAGGCGCTGTCGGTGGGCCGCACGCGCTCGGGATCCAGCCCCGCCGCCGCGAAGACGGCCCGCGCGAGACCGAACCAGGTCGTCTCGCCGGTGGCCGTGCCGTGGAAGACGCCCGTGGGCGCGCCGGCGTCGACGAGCTCGACGATGCGGGCCGCGAGGTCGACCGTCCAGGTCGGCTGGCCGCGCTGGTCGTCGACCACGGAGACGGTGTCGTGCGACGCGGCGAGCCGCAGCATGGTCGACGGGAAGGACGGTCCGCCCGCGCCGTACAGCCATGCGGTGCGCACGACGCTCGCGCCGTCCGGGTGGCCGTCGAGCACGAGCCGCTCGCCCTCGGCCTTGGTGCGGCCGTATGCGGAGACGGGCGCGTGGGGCGCGTCCTCCGGGTAGGGCGAGGTCGCGGATCCGTCGAAGACGTAGTCGGTGGAGACGTGCACGATGCGGGCGCCCGCGTCGGCGGCCGCGCGCGCGAGCACGCCGGCTCCCGTCGCGTTGATCGCGCGCGCCTCGTCCTCGTGCTCCTCGGCCGCGTCGACCGCGGTGTACGCGGCGAGGTTGACCACCACGTCGTGCCCGGCGACGGCCGCGCGGACGGCGGCCTCGTCGGTGATGTCCAGCTCGGCGCGCGCGGGCGCCGTCACGTCGTGGGCAGCGAGGGCCGGCAGGAGGTCCTGCCCGAGCATGCCGCGGCCGCCGGTGACGAGGATCCGGCTCACGCGGGCAGCTCGGCGCGCGCCTTCAGCGGCTCCCACCACGCGCGGTTGTCGCGGTACCACTGCACGACGTCGGCGAGGCCCTCGGCGAACGGCACCTGGGGTGCGTAGCCGAGCTCGCGCTGGATCTTGGAGATGTCGACGGAGTAGCGGAGGTCGTGGCCCTTGCGGTCCTCGACGCGGTCGACGTACGACCAGTCGCGTCCGGTGGCGTCGAGCAGCAGCTGCGTGAGCTCGCGGTTGGTGAGCTCGGTGCCGCCGCCGATGTTGTAGATCTCGCCGGGCGCGCCCTGCACCAGCACGAGCGCGATGCCGCGGCAGTGGTCGTCGACGTGCAGCCAGTCGCGGATGTTGAGGCCCTCGCCGTAGAGCGGCACGTGCCGGTCGTCGATGAGGTTCGTGACGAACAGCGGGATGACCTTCTCCGGGAAGTGGTACGGCCCGTAGTTGTTCGAGCAGCGCGTGATGGACACGTTCAGCCCGTGCGTGCGGTGGTACGAGCGGGCGAGCAGGTCGCTGCCGGCCTTCGACGCGGAGTAGGGGGAGTTGGGCTCGAGCGGCCGCTCCTCGTCCCACGAGCCCTCGGCGATGGATCCGTACACCTCGTCGGTGGAGACGTGCACGAAGCGCTTCAGGTCGTGGCGGAGGGCGGCGTCGAGGAGCTTCTGCGTGCCGAGCACGTTGGTCTCCACGAAGATGCTCGCGTCGCGGACGGAGCGGTCGACGTGGCTCTCAGCGGCGAAGTGCACGACCGCGTCGACCTGCGGGATCCACTCGTCGAGCACGGCGTCGTCGCGGATGTCGCCGTGGACGAAGGTGTACCGGGGCGAGTCGCTGACCGGCGCGAGGTTCTCGAGGTTGCCCGAGTAGGTGAGCGCGTCGAGCACGACGACGTCGGCGCCCTCGAGCCCGGCGTAGTGGTCCTGGAGCGCGTGGCGCACGAAGTTGGAGCCGATGAAGCCGGCGCCGCCGGTCACGAGGATCCTCATGGGGATGTGTCCTGTCGTCGAGACGCCGGGCGGGTGGGCCGACGTCGGGGGAGAGTCCGCTGCTGTTCGGGGGCGGACCGCATGCGAGTGTACCGGCGACGGCCCCCGCGGCCACGTCCCCGTGCGGGGGAGGCGCGGGCCGCACGGCGGATCCCGGGGGCGAGCGGGCAGTATGCGGGGATGGCCGCCTCCCGCATCCGCGCGCTCCTCCGCGACGAGCGCGTGGCGTTCCTCCTCGTCGGCGGCTTCAACACCGTCTTCGCGTTCCTCCTCTTCGCGGGGCTCGCCGCCACCGCCGGCCGGTCGCTCGATGCGGCGGGGCTCCCGGTGCTCGGATCGCTCGTGCCCCTCGCCGGCAGCTACGCGGTCGCGATCCTCGTGGCGTTCCTCCTCTACCGGCGGCTCGTGTTCCGCGTCCGCGGCCACGTGCTGCGCGACCTCGCGCGCTTCGTGTCGGTGTACGCCGTGTCCATCACGCTCAACGCCGTCTCCCTGCCGCTGCTCGTCGCGCTCGGCGTCCCGCGTCTGGTCGCGCAGGGGCTCATCGTGGTCGTGATCACCGTCATCAGCTACGTGGGGCACCGCTGGTTCTCCTTCCGCCGGCCGCCCGGCGAGGGCGGCTCCGGCCGCTGAACGGCCCGTTGCTAGACTCCGACCCGTGCAGATCCGAGAGCTCGCCGTGCCCGACGGCTACGAGATCACCCCCGTCCAGCGCACCGACGACCGGGGCGTGTTCCTCGAGTGGTACCGGTTCGACGAGCTCGAGCGGGTCGTCGGCCACCGGCTGGACCTGCGCCAGGCCAACATGAGCGTCTCGAAGCGCGGCGTCGTCCGCGGCGTGCACTTCGCCGACGTGCCGCGCGGCCAGGCCAAGTACGTGAAGGCCGTCTCCGGCGCCGTGCTCGACTTCGTCATCGACATCCGCGTCGGATCCCCGACCTTCGGGAGGTGGGACAGCGTGCGGCTCGACACCGAGACGCACAAGGCCGTCTACATCTCCGAGGGCCTCGGCCACTGCTTCGTCGCGCTCACCGACGACGCGGCCGTCACGTACCTCGTGAGCGACGTCTACAACCCGGGCGCCGAGCACGGGATCACGCCGCTCGACCCCGAGCTCGGCCTCGTGTTCCCCGAGGAGGCCGGCGAGGCGCTCCTCTCCCCGAAGGACCTCGAGGCCCCGACGCTCGCCGAGGCGGCGGCCGCCGGACTCCTCCCCACCTGGTCGGACATGCGCGCCTTCCACGACTCGCAGAAGGTGAGCTGACCCATGAAGGGCATCATCCTGGCCGGTGGATCCGGCACCCGGCTCTGGCCGATCACGAAGGGCATCAGCAAGCAGCTGATGCCGATCTACGACAAGCCGATGATCTACTACCCCCTGTCGACCCTGATGATGGCGGACATCCGCGAGGTGCTCATCATCACGACGCCCGAGTACAACGACCAGTTCCGGGCCCTGCTCGGCGACGGCTCGCACCTCGGCATGCGCATCGAGTACGCCGTGCAGCCCTCGCCCGACGGCCTCGCGCAGGCCTTCGTCATCGGCGAGGAGTTCATCGGCGACGACTCGGTCGCGCTCGTCCTCGGCGACAACATCTTCCACGGCGCCGGCCTCGGCACGAGCCTGCGGAAGAACACCGAGATCGACGGCGCGCTGATCTTCGCGTACCACGTGGCGGATCCGACGGCCTACGGCGTCGTCGAGTTCGACGAGGACTTCACGGCCGTCTCCATCGAGGAGAAGCCCGCGCAGCCGAAGAGCGCCTACGCGGTGCCCGGCCTCTACTTCTTCGACAACGACGTGGTCGAGATCGCCAAGGGCATCCAGCCCAGCGAGCGCGGCGAGCTCGAGATCACCGCCGTCAACGACCACTACCTCCAGGCCGGCCGCCTCCACGTGCAGGTGCTCGACCGCGGCACCGCGTGGCTCGACACCGGCACGTTCGAGAGCATGATGCAGGCCTCCGAGTACGTGAAGGTCATCGAGGACCGCCAGGGCTTCAAGATCGGCTGCATCGAGGAGATCGCGTACCGCGCCGGCTGGATCGACCGCGACGCCCTCGAGGAGCTCGCGCGTCCGCTCATCAAGAGCGGGTACGGGCGCTACCTCGTCACGCTGCTCGACGCGTAGCGGCCGGGTCCTCTCGCGTCAGCGCGTCTCGCGTCAGCGGGCGGTGAGCTCGCCGGACTGCAGCCCCGAGATGAGGGCCTGCGCCGTGATGTGGATCCCGGCGGGCAGCGGCATCGTGTCGCGCTCGTCGAGGTCCGGCCACACGACGCTCTCGAGGCGGAGGTCCACCGCCTGGTAGCCGGCGAGGGGCGACAGGCCGAGCATCACGTGCGGCCGCGACTTGCCGAGCGCCGTGAAGTGCCCGAGGAGCGCGCTGATGGTGACCGGCTGCCCGGACGCCAGGATCTTCACCACGTGGGTGTCCGCAGGCAGGCCGAGCAGGCGCGCGGTCGCGTCGCGCACGAGGCCGGCGCAGTCGTCGGCGTAGAGGTAGTCGCGCACCGTCTCGAGCGGCACGTAGATCGAGGCCGGGGTGGGGGAGAGGTTCGCCCGGGCCAGCTGCGTGATGAGGCCCTGCGGCTTGCCGACGGCCTGGCGCGGCCCGTACAGGTTCGCGATGCGCCCGATCAGCGTCCGCACGCCGGCGCGCTCGCCGAACGCGCGCACGAGGCCCTCCGCGCGGAGCTTCGCCTCCCCGTAGGGCGCGAGCGGCCGGGGCTCCGTCGCCTCCGTGAACGGCGGGCTCGCCGCGCCCGCGTACACGCCGCCCGCGGACGACGAGTAGAAGAGGGCGCCGCCGGGTGCCGGGTCGGCCGAGGCGGCCAGGGCGATCTCGTCCAGCACGGCCTCGAGCTGCCCGAGCTCGTGATCCAGCTGCGCGCGCGTGCTGCCGGTGACCGCGGCGCCCGCGCACCACATGACGGCCCAGCGACCGGCCCCGCGGCCCGCCGCGAGGAGCCGCTCCGCCTCGGTGCGCGCGGCCTGCCGGATGACGCCCTCGTCCGCGGTCGACCAGGGCAGGGACTCGGCGTCGACGGGCGCCCAGCGGGGATCCGCCGTCAGGGCGTCGAGCAGGGACGCGCCGAGGAGGCCGCGCGCGCCGATGACCCAGACCGGGACGGCGGCCGTCATACGTGCCCGCGCGGCGGACGGCCGTGCGGGCCGTCCAGGGGGTCGCGCACGATCAGGTACGCGGGCCGGCCCTGCGCCATGCCGACCGAGACGCCGACGTACTCCGCGATGATCCCGAGGGAGAACAGGATGATGCCGCTCGACGCGAGGATCGTGACGATGGTCGACGCCCAGCCCGCCGGCACCGAGTTGTCGGTGAGGCGGCTGACGACGATGACGATCACGAAGATCAGCGCGACCACGAGGAAGAGCGCCCCGAGGACGCTCACGGCGCGCAGGCCCCGGGTGCCGCTGGAGAGCACCATCCGCCAGAAGTGCGAGAAGAGGCGGCGCGGCGAGTAGCCGGACTGCCGCTCGCCCTCGTCGCGGAGGGTGATGTCGCACGTCGAGATGCGGTTGGCGACCCAGCCGAGCGCGATGTCGAGGTACACGCCGGACCCCGCGTAGGCGGCGACGCTGCGGCCGACGGAGCCGAGCACGAGCCGGTAGCTCTGGAACTGCTCGGCGTCCTGGTCGGAGGACATGGCGTTGAGGACGACCTTGGCGCCGCGCGAGGCGACGTTGCGCAGGAGGCCGTGCGACGGCGTGTTCGTGGGCTTCGCGTACACGACCGACGCGAGGTCGCGCATGGCGACGTCGAGCATGTCCGGGATGAATCCCGGGTCGTGCTGGCCGTCCTCGTCCAGCGTGACGATCCAGTCCCCGCCCGACGAGGCCATGCCCGCGAGCGTGGCGGCGTGCTGCCCGAAGTTGCGGCTCAGCCAGATGGGTCGGACGAAGGGATGCAGGCGCTTGAGCTCGCGGAGGACGCGGGGGGATCCGTCGCGCCCGTTGTCGAAGACGAGGAGCACCTCGGTGACGGCGTAGCTGTGGCCGTCGCGGGTGATCTGCGGGACCGTGAAGGGCTGGATCTCCGCGATCAGCGCCTCGAGCGTCAGCTCCCCCTGGTACACGGGGATGACGACGGAGACGGAGTGGTCGGGGGGCAGCACGTCCTCGACCGCGTCGCGCGGTCCGACGGCGGTCACGCGGCGCTCCCGGCCGAGCGCGACATGCGCCGTCCGAGGTAGAGGTACACGAGTCGGCGGGAGAGCGCCTTGGCCCGGGCCATCATGTCGCCGAGCCGGACGTCGGCCCTGCTGACGACGCCGGGGTGCGCCTCGAGCACCCAGCGGTGGAAGCCCGCCGCGGCGCTGGCCTGCTCGCCCGCGAGGCGCACGCTCCACTGCGAGTCGGAGATGCGGAACCCCGCGAGGGCCTTCGGGCCGACGGACGCGAAGTCGCCGCGGAGCAGCACCTTCGCGTACGTGGTCTCGTCGATCAGGTACGGCCAGCGCGAGTCCCACCAGCCCACGGCCTCGAGGTCGGCCCGGCGCATGAGCACGCAACCCGGCTCGCCGAAGACGTTGGTGCCCGAGCGGATGGTGCGGCGGACGGCAGCGGCGCCCGAGATGGCGATGCGGGATCCGGAGACGCCGTGGTCGCGCACGATCGGACGGCTGTCCGCGTCGACGATGTCCCGCGGGGAGGCGACGAGGACGACGGACGGCGAGGCGTCGAGCTCGGCCACCTGGCGTTCGAGGATGGTGGGGTAGAGGAGGTCGTCGCCGCAGACCAGCTTGATGAGCTCGCCGCTTGCCTCCTGGCTCACGCGGTTCCAGTTGCGGAGGGCCCCGCCGCCCGCCTCGGTGCGGAGCAGGCGGACGCGCGGCTCGTCGGCGTAGCGCTGCATGACGTCCCACGTCCCGTCGGTGGAGGAGTGGTCCGCGATCACGACCTCGAAGTCGGTGAACGTCTGCGCCAGCACGGAGTCGACCGTCTCGGCGAGGTAGTCGGCGTTGTTGTATGCGGGGATGACGATCGAGACGCGTGGGGGCACGTGGCTCTCCTTCGGCGAGGCAGGAGGGGGCGCGCCCGGGTCGAGGCCCACCCGGTGCACGTCATCGTGCGACGTGCGACGGAGACCGTGGGCGACCGCGGTGCGCGTGCGGACGGGGGCCATCCTCTCACGGCGCCCGCCCGCGACCCGGGAGGCCGCGGTGCGCACCGGGTGTGCTCACGGGGCCGGGAGGAGCCAGGCGTTAGGGTGAGTCCCGCCCGCGCCGACCCAGCCGGCCCGGGCGGCACACGACGAACGGATTCCTCTCCCCATGCGCAGCAAGCTCCTGTGGCCGACCGCCGCCGTCGCCGCCACGGTGGTCGGCGCGATCATCCCGATCCTCTTCTTCACGGGCTACTACTTCGTGAACGACACCGAGGCAGGCGCCTACGGCCAGTGGTTCGAGATCGGCCGGCGGATCCTCGACGGCAACTGGTCCCTGCTGAACCCGACCGTGTGGCAGTCCGGCAACTACCAGGCCGAGGGCGCGTGGGGCATCTACAGCCCGTTCCTCTGGGCCGTCGGCCTCGGCTCGCAGCTCATGTCGAACGCGGCCCTGTACTCGACCACCGTCAAGCTCGTGTGCCTCGCCATCGCGTCCGCGGGCCTCTACGTGCTGGCGCGCGCGTACGGCGTGACCCGCCCCTGGGCCGCGGTCGTGGCCACGGCCGTCCCGCTGGCCGGCTTCACCCTCTACTTCGACGCCGCCTCCTGGGTCAACGGCCTCATGGCCTGGGCGTTCTGGCCGCTCGCCGTCGGGCTGTCGCGACGCGTCGTGCGGGCCCGCGCCAACCCCGTGGGGGCCGTCCTCGCGGCCGTCACCGTGGTGGGCATCGGCTACGCGGCCGCCACGCTCATGCTGGCGGCGGCGCTCGGCGCGCTGCTCGTCGAGGCGCTCATCCGCCGCCGTCGTCCTGAGGTGCTGCGGGCCCTCGGGCTCTCGGTGATCGCCGGGCTCTTCGCGATCCTGGTGCACCTGCCCGGGGTGCTCACCTCCTCCGTGTCCGGGCGCTCCAACTCGATCGGCAACGACGGCTTCCTCACGGTCGACCTCAGCGACCTGGCCATCTCGGGGATGCCCATGGGCAGCCCGTTCATGGACTACTACAACGGCACCATCCCGGGCGCCCCCATCACCTACATCTCCTGGCTCGTCCCGCTGCTCGTGCTCATCGACTGGCGCCGGCTCTGGGCGCTCCTCGTCCGGCGTCCGTCGATGCTCATCATCGGCGTCGCGGCGATCGCGGGCGTGCTCGCCCCGTCGGAGATCGGGCCGCTCCGCTATCCCGTGCGCATCGTCCCGTACCTCACGACCGTCATCCTCGTCGTCCTGGCGCTCGGCTTCTCGCGCAGCATGCGCCGCGTGCTCACGCGTCGGCACCTCTACGCCGCGTGGGCCATCGTCGCCGTCAACGGCGCCCTGCTCCTGACGCAGGATCCGCGCGCGCTCAAGCCCGCGATCGTGGCCGTGGTGCTCGTCGGCGCGCTCGTCCTCCTCGTCTACGGGCTGGCCGTCGGCTGGCGACCGCGTCGAGGGCCCGCCGTGCTCGGCCGCGTCGCCGACCGCGCCCGCGCCACGGGCAGGTCCCGGTCCGCCGCCATGGCCGTCGTCGCGATCGTGGGCACAGTCGCGCTCCTCGTGCCGCAGCACTACCGCTCGCCCAAGTCGCCTCTCGAGACGTACGACCTCCCCGCGGACGTCAGCGCCTACAGCACGCAGCTCCCGCGCGCGGAGGGCGACATCCTCGTGGTCGGGTTCCCGCAGACCACCGACTACGCGGAGACCCTCCTCGGCAACTCCTGGTACGTCACGGGCAAGCCGGTCCAGAACGCGTACTCCTCCGTCTACTACCCGGGCTACGGCAACAAGGTCTGCATGCAGTTCAACGGGCTCACCTGCGGCGCCCTGTACGAGCGCCTGTTCCAGCCGGTGAAGGGATCCGACACCGGCGTCGACCTGGTCGACCTCATCGGCGCGAGCACCGTCCAGGTGATCAAGGCCCAGCGGGGGAGCGACCCGGCGAAGACCGTCGCGCGCAGCGACTGGGAGGACGTCCCGTCCGGTTGGAGCGTCGTCGAGGACACGCCCACCACGCGCACGATAGTCCGCGACACCCCGCTGAAGGGCGCGGGCGGCGTCGCGTGGTCGTCGGACGGCACGCGGGTGACGCTGCTGCACGACGACCCGATGGGATCCACCTTCCGCGTCGACGCCGCCCCGGCGGACGGCGGCACGGTCGCCCTCGCGCTCATCCCGTGGCCGGGCTACCAGGTGTCTGGCGCCGAGCTGCGCGCGAAGCCCGTCGACGGCTTCCTGCTCGGCGTGGACGTCTCCGCGGCGGACGTCGGCAAGACCGTCACGGTGTCGTTCTGGAGCCCGGGCTGGCAGGTGCAGGTCGTGTCCGCCGCCCTCGTGATCCTCCTCACCGCGGCGTGGGCGATCGGCCGCCTCGTCGTGCGCCGCCGCCGGGTGACCGCACGATGACCGGGCTGCCGCCGCGCGTCGTCGCGGTCGTCGTCGCCTGGAACCGGCGGGAGCTCGTCGTCGAGACGCTGGCTGCGCTGTCCGCGCAGACGGTGCCGCTGCACGACGTGGTCGTCATCGACAACGCGTCGACGGACGGATCGGCGGACGTCATCCGCGAGCGGTTCCCGGAGGTCGCGCTCACGACGCTGCCGACGAACACCGGTGGCGCCGGCGGGTTCACCGCGGGCATCGAGCGCGCTCTCTCGGCCCACGACGCGGAGCTGGTGTGGCTGATGGACGACGACACCGTCCCGGATCCCCCCGCGCTCGAGGAGCTGCTGCGGGCGCGCGCCGCCGCCCCGCGCGGCACGGTCGTCCTCGCGTCCGCCGTGCGCTGGACGGACGGCCGCCCGCACCCCATGAACACCCCGCGGACCAGGCCGTCGGCGAGCCGCGGCAGCGTCGCGCGCGCCGCACGGCACGGCTGCACGCCCGTCCGCACGGCGTCCTTCGTGTCGATGATGATCGAGGTCGACGCCATCCGCGCCCACGGGCTGCCGATGGCCGACTACTTCCTCTGGAACGACGACTTCGAGTACTCGGCGCGCCTGCTGCGCCGGGGACGCGGGTACCTCGTGCACGGCAGCACGGTCGAGCACCGCACCCGCACGTTCGGGTCGACCGACGTGGATCCCGGCGCGCGCTTCGTCTTCGAGGTGCGCAACAAGATCTGGATGCTGCGGCTCTCCCGCGCGCTCGCGCCCGCGGAGCGCGTGCTGTACGCGGGCGCGGCGCTCGTCGGCTGGGCGCGGACGATCGCGCGCTCCGCGGATCGGCCGCTGCTGATCCGCGGCCTGGTCGACGGGATCCGCCAGGGCCTGGGACGCCGTCCCCGCCCGGCCGCGGAGGTCCTCGCCGGCCTCGGCGGCATCACCGAGGGCGTGCGCCGCATCGAGGCGGGTGCCGGTCGCTCCTGAGCGCTCCCGCACCGCATCGTCCGGCATCGGCGGCCCGCCGTCCGGCGCCCGTCCGCCGGGCCGCACAGCCGCCGGGATCCCCGCCGGGCTCCCGGTAGACTCTGGTGCTCGACGCGCCGCGGCCCGCCCGGCCGCCCGTCAGGCACCGACGGCCCCGCTGCGCACGCAGCACGGAACATGATGGAGGACCCGTGCCCACCGAGGCCTTCTCGCTCCTCCTCCCCGTGTACCGCGGCGACCGTCCCGACTTCCTCCGTCGGGCGTTCCGCAGCAGCGTCGACGACCAGACGCTCCGGCCGGACGAGGTGGTCGTCGTCCGCGACGGACCGGTGTCCGCGGAGCTCGCGCGCACCATGGCGGAGCTCGCGGAGGCGTCGCCCGTCCCCGTCGTCACGGTCGAGCTCGCGCGCAACATGGGTCTCGCCTACGCGCTCGAGCGCGGGCTCGAGGCCTGCGCGCACGACGTCGTGGCCCGGATGGACGCCGACGACATCAGCCTCCCCGAGCGCTTCGCCCGCCAGCTCGCCCTCATCTCCGACGGCCTCGACCTGGTGGGCACCGGCATGTACGAGTTCGCGGACGAGGTCGGCACCATCGCCGGTCGCCGCACCCCGCCGGTCGGCGCCGACGCCATCTCCCGCTACGCGCGCTTCCACGACCCGTTCAACCACCCCACCGTCGTGTACCGGCGCCAGGCGGTGAAGCGGGCGGGCGGCTACCTGCCGCTCGGGCTGATGGAGGACTACTACCTCTTCGCGCGCATGATCCAGTCGGGCGCGCGCGTGGAGAACCTCCCGGATCCGCTCGTCATGTACCGCGTGAGCGCGGGCGCGTACGCCCGTCGCGGCGGCGTCGCTCAGCTGCGTGCCGAGCTCCGCCTGCAGCGCGAGTTCCGCCGCCGCCGCTTCACCTCCCTCTCGCAGGCCCTGCGCAACGTGCTCGTGCGCGGCAGCTACCGCCTCATCCCCGAGGCCGTGCGCCGCGGGCTGTACCGTCGCCTGATCACGCGCGACCGGACGGTCCCGCAGGCCCGCGCCTGATCCCCCCGTTACCCTTGACCAGTCCCGTCGAGCGCCCGTCGGGCGCCACCCCAGCAAAGGAATGTGCCATGAGCCCTGATCTCGTAGTGGTCGGGTCCGGTTTCTTCGGACTCACGATCGCGGAGCGCGTCGCCGAGGAGCTGGGCCTCAAGGTCCTCGTCATCGACCGCCGCGACCACATCGGCGGCAACGCGTACAGCGAGAAGGACCCGGAGACCGGCATCGAGGTGCACCGCTACGGAGCGCACCTGTTCCACACGTCGAACGAGACCGTGTGGCAGTACGTCAACCGCTTCACGGACTTCACGCCCTACGTGCACCGCGTCTACACGGAGCACGAGGGAGAGGTGTTCCCGCTGCCGATCAACCTCGGCACCATCAACCAGTTCTTCCGCTCCGCGCACGGGCCGCAGGCCGCCCGCGACCTCATCGCCGAGCAGGCGTCCGAGCTCGACGCCGGCGAGGCGAAGAACCTCGAGGAGAAGGGCATCTCCCTCATCGGGCGCCCCCTCTACGAGGCGTTCATCCGCGACTACACGGCGAAGCAGTGGCAGACGGATCCCACGGACCTGCCGGCCGAGGTCATCAGCCGCCTGCCGGTGCGCTACACGTACGACAACCGCTACTTCAACGACACGCACGAGGGCCTGCCCGTCGAGGGCTACACCGCGTGGCTCGAGCGCATGGCCGACCACCCGAACATCGAGGTCCGCCTCGAGACCGACTTCTTCGACGAGACCCAGGAGGTCAACCGGGCATCGGTCGTCGGGAAGGTCCCCGTCGTCTACACGGGCGCCATCGACCGCTACTTCGACTACTCGGAGGGCGCGCTGTCGTGGCGCACGCTCGACTTCGAGCGCGAGGTGCTCCCGGTCGGCGACTTCCAGGGCACCCCCGTCATGAACTACGCAGACTCCGACGTGCCGTTCACGCGCATCCACGAGTTCCGCCACTTCCACCCGGAGCGCGACGCCCCGGCGGACAAGACGGTCATCATGCGCGAGTACTCGCGCTTCGCCGAGGGCGAGGACGAGCCGTACTACCCGGTGAACACCGCGGCCGACCGCGAGGGCCTGCTGAAGTACCGCGAGCTCGCCAAGCAGGAGGAGGGCGTCTTCTTCGGCGGCCGCCTCGGCACCTACCAGTACCTCGACATGCACATGGCGATCGGCGCGGCGCTCTCGATGTACGAGAACAAGCTCAAGCCCGTCCTCGCGAAGGACGCCTCCTGATGGCCGCCGACCTCGCGGGCGCACCCGCCGGTCTCGACCTCATCCAGCGCGTCATCCTGCCGTCCGAGCACGACCCGGACATCGTCCCGCTGTACGTGGACGCGGACTACTGGACGAGCATCCCGGTCGCGCCCGAGAAGCGCCGGCGCTCGCCGCTGCGCGTGGTCGACTCGGACACGCACAACGCCGTCGTCCGCCTCAGCGACATGGGCATCATCAGCGCCATCCGCGGCGACCGCGGCTTCCAGGTGCCCCACCGCAGGAAGGTGTCGTTCGGCACCTACTTCAACGCGTTCCCCGCCTCGTACTGGCGCGCGAGCACCACGCTCGACGGCGTCGTGCTCGAGGTCGAGACGAGCGGCGAGGGCCAGGTCATCGTCTACCGCTCGAACGCGCGCGGCGTGATCCAGAAGGTCGACGGCGCGGCCGTCACCGGATCCACCACCTCCCGCTTCGAGCTCCCGTTCACGTACTTCGCGGACGGCGGCTGGTACTGGTTCGACCTGATGGGCGAGGAGGCCGACTTCGCGCTCGTCGAGGCGGGCTGGTACGCCCCGGCCGGATCCGCCCCCACCGCGGGCGCCGCCGGATCGGTGAGCATCGCCATCACCACGCTCAACCGCGCCGAGTACTGCGTCAAGCTCCTCACCGACATCGGCGAGAAGCCGGACGTGGCGGCGCTCCTCGACCACGTGTACGTCACCGACCAGGGCACCCAGAAGGTGGCGGACCAGCCGGCGTTCCCGCGGGCGCAGGAGCTGCTCGGCGAGAAGCTCCGCGTCATCGACCAGGCCAACCTCGGCGGATCCGGCGGCTTCTCCCGCGGCATGTACGAGACGCTGAAGGAGGGCGCGAGCGACTACGTCCTCGTCATGGACGACGACATCACGCTCGAGCCGGAGAGCATCCGCCGTGCCGTGAAGTTCGCGGACTACGCCAGGACGCCCACGATCGTCGGCGGCCACATGTTCGACATGTACGACAAGAGCAAGCTCCACGCGTACGCCGAGGGCTTCGACATGTGGAACTTCATGTGGGGTCCCGTCACGCCCACGCGCCACGACTTCAGCGCGTCGAACCTCCGCCAGACCAGGTGGATGCACCGCCGCGTCGACGCCGAGTACAACGGCTGGTGGATGTGCCTCATCCCCGTCTCCACGATCAAGCAGGTCGGCCTGTCGCTGCCCGTCTTCATCAAGTGGGACGACGCCGAGTACGCGCTGCGCGCCAAGGAGGTCGGCGTGCCGACCGTCACGCTCCCGGGAGCCGCCGTCTGGCACGTCTCGTGGGTCGACAAGGACGACTCGCAGGACTGGCAGGCCTTCTTCCACGCGCGCAACCGCCTCATCGCGGCGCTGCTGCACTCGCCGTACGAGCGCGGGGGCCGGTTCCTCACGGCCAACCTCGCCACGGACGTCCGGCACCTGGTGTCGATGCAGTACTTCGCGCTCGCCGCCCGCCATGAGGCGTACCGGAACATCCTCCGCGGGCCGCGCGGCCTGCACGAGGACATGGTGACGCGCCTGGCCCGCACCCGCGAGCTGGCGCAGGGGTTCACGGACGGCGTCCCGATCAAGGACCGCGCCGCCCTGCCCGACATCGTCGCGCCGGACAAGCCGCAGCGTCGACGCGGGGGAGGAGCACCCGCGGGCATCGCCCGCATGGTGTGGCTGGCCCGCACCGTGGTCCGCCACGCGTTCTCCCCGCTCAGCCAGGCCGCGACCCGCGGCCCGGAGGCGCACCTGGCGTTCGAGGACGCCCGCTGGTGGGTCGTCCCCTCCTTCGACAGCGTGCTCGTCTCCAACGCGGAGGGGTCGGCGGCGCTCCTGCACCGCCGGGATCCCGTGCTCTTCCGCCGCATGCTGTGGACGAGCATCGTGCTCCGCTGGCGCATCCTCGCCCGCTGGCCGCAGCTCAAGGCCGCGTACCGCGCGGCCCTGCCCACGGTCACGAGCCCGGAGACCTGGGCCCGCACGTTCGGCGTCGACCAGTCGCCTGCCGGCCGCCGGAAGAAGTAGCCGACCGCGGATCCGCCATCCGCTGAGCGCCGAGGGGCGTCCGATCCGCACCACGGTGCGGCGGACGCCCCTTCGTGTGTGAGAATCGCATCTCACGGCACGGGGACGCAGGGGGACGCATTTGTTCGACAAAGGGGTGGACCACGTCCGGCGCGCACGCCGACGCTCGCGGCTGATCGCCTGCCTCGCCGTCTGGGCCGTCGCCCTCGGCGTCGGGCTCGTCGGCACGGGCACCATAGGCGGATCCGCCGATCCCGCGCAGGCGGCGTCCGGCGCGGACTTCGACCCCGGCATGATCATCAGCGACGCCAAGTTCTACGACGGCGACGCGATGTCGCAGGGTGACATCCAGTCGTTCCTGCAGGCGCGCGTCCCGAGCTGCGCCTCGGGCTACGTGTGCCTCAAGAGCTACGTGGAGAGCACGCCCGCGCGCGCGGCGGACAGCCGCTGCTCGAGCCTCCAGGCGTCGCGCCTCAGCGGTGCCGACATCGTCTACTGGGTCGGCCGCGCGTGCGGGGTCAGCCAGGCCGCGCTCCTCGTGCTCCTGGAGAAGGAGCAGGGCCTCGTCACCGACAGCACGCCGACCGACCGCCAGTTCCGCAGCGCCACGGGCTACGGCTGCCCGGACACGGCCGCGTGCGACTCCCTCTACTACGGCTTCTTCAACCAGGTCTACAACGCGGCGCACCAGTTCAAGGTGTACCAGTCCACGCCGACGCGCTGGAACTACCAGGCCGGGCGCAGCAACCGCATCCTGTGGCACCCGAACGCGGACTGCGGATCCTCGCAGGTCACCATCCGCAACCAGGCCACGGCGGGCCTCTACATCTACACGCCGTACCAGCCCAACGCCGCCGCGCTGAACAACCTCTACGGCAGCGGCGACTCGTGCTCCTCGTACGGCAACCGCAACTTCTGGCGCCTCTACACCGACTGGTTCGGCAGCACGAGCGACGGACCCGTGTCCTCGTTCGTCAAGGTGGCGACCGACGACAGCGTCTACCTCGTCAGCGGCGGCCAGAAGCATCCGGTCACCGACTTCGCCGTCTACCAGACCCTCTCGGCGCTCGGCGGGATCAGCACGGTCGGCCGCTCGTACCTCGACGCGCTCGCCACGGGAGTCCCCGCATCCGAGCTCGTGCGCGACCCCTCCGACGGCACGATCAGCCTGGTGCAGGGCGACAGGCAGCACGCGTTCTCCTCCTGCGACCTGGTCGCGTCGTACGGCTACAGCTGCTCGGCCGCCGTGCCGCTCGACCCGGGCCAGCTCCGTGCGGTCCCGCAGGCCGGCGCGATGAGCGCGTTCTTCACGCTGCCGGGCGACGGAACTGCGTACCTCCTCGACAGCGGCGTCAAGTACCCGGTGTCCAGCTGGTCGGCGCTCGTGGCGCTCAACGGCGGCGCGTCCGCCTTCGTCGCGCAGATGCGCTCCCAGATCGGTGCTCGGTACTCCACGGGCCACGTGGCGCTGGAGCCCGGCACGCTCGTGAAGTCGGCGAACAGCGCGGACGTCTACGTCGTCGACGGCCTGAACCGCAAGGTGGGCGTGCCGGACTTCGCCGTCACGCGCGAGCTCGGCCTCGGCCAGGCCTACGGCACCGTGACCCAGGGCACCCTCGACGGCTACGCCCGATCCGCGGCGAACCTGTCGCTGCTGGTGCGCTGCGGTGGCACGTCGTACCTCGCCACCCAGGGCGGCATCGTCGCCCTGGCGAACCCCGGGTCGACGGGCCTCCCCGTGACGGACCTCGTGCCCACCACCTGCCGCAACCTCGACGCGACGGGGGGCACCGTGAACGGGTCGGTGCTCGTGAAGAGCGCGGCCGACGCCAGCGTGTACGTCCTGCAGGGCGGACAGGCCCGGCCGGTCTCGAGCTGGGCGAAGCTCGTCGCCCTCGCGGGCACGTCGTCGCCCACCATCACCACGATGGGCGCCGCGGCGCTGGCCCGCATCCCGGTGGGCGCCGCGTACTGACCCGCGTCCCGCCGAGCCCGCCGCCCGCGCGCCAGCCGGTGGAGCGGCGGGCACGGAGGGCCCACCGGATACAGTGGGGCCGCACCGGACGAACACGGCGCGGCCCGCCGGCTGCCCGCTCGAGCGCCCGGCGCGGCGAGGAGAGCCCATGGAACAGCACGCGCACGACGTCGACGGCCCCCGCGAGGAGACCCCGCCCCCGGGGATCCTGCTCCGGCTGATCAAGGACGAGCGCGTCGCGTTCCTGCTGGTCGGCGGCTTCAACACCGTGCTCGGCACGGCGTGGTTCGCGCTCTTCTACCTGCTGTGGGGCCACTCGATCCCCTACACGCTCGTGCTCGTCATCGCGTGGGGGGTGCAGCTCCCCATCGCGTTCACCCTGCACCGCAAGCTCGTCTTCCGGGTGAGCGGCAACCTGCTCCCGGACTTCTCCCGCTACACGCTGGTGAACCTCATGCCCCTGTTCGCGAACATGCTCCTGCTGCCGCTGGTCGTGGAGACGACGCCGCTCCAGCCGATCGTCGCGCAGGTGCTCGTGACCATCGTCATCACCGTGGCGAGCTACACCGGCCACAAGTTCTTCTCGTTCCGCAGGCCGCGCGACGAGGCGGTGCGCTGATCCCGACGCCCGGCCGCGGCCCAGGCATCACCCGGGTCGGTGCTGCTCCGGGAGCCCGTGCCGCCAGCTGCGGCCCTGCGCGGCCTTGACGGCGCAGATCACGAGCAGGAGCCAGCCCCACTCCACGATCGTGACGCTCTCGGCGAGCGACGCGACCACGAGGACGACGAGCACCAGGGCCGTCCAGACGTACCCGATGCCGCGCTTGGTGGTCGCCAGCACCCAGGACCGGCCGAGCGCGAGGGCGCAGAACGCCGCGAACAGCGCGAGCCCGACGAGCCCGGCCTGCAGGTAGAGGTCGAGGTAGGCGTTCCGCCCGGTCTCCTGCGCGCCTCGGCTGACGAGGTCGAGGGCCGCGTACGGGTACGCGTCCCGGCGCCAGAAGCCGACGAAGCCCCAGCCCTCGATGGTGTTGAGGTCGATGAGGCGCAGCATCTCCCGCCAGAGCGCGACGCGCTGGAGGTAGTCGGGCCGCGCCTGCAGCACCTGCAGCACGGGGGAGCGGAAGGCCACGACCAGCACCGCGACACCTGCGGCGAGCACGAGGACCGCGCTGTTGGCCAGGGGCCGAGCCTGCCGCGCGAGGTGGCGGAGGCCGAGGATCGCGAGGGCGGCGACGGCGAGCACGAGGAACGTGCCGAGGATCACCGACGACCGCGTGAGCGACGCGACGAGGAGCGCGACGACCAGCGAGAAGACGCCGCGGCCGCGCGAGACGGACCGGGTCATGAGCTCCACCGCGAAGGTCACGGCGGCGACCAGGGCCACGATCCCGAGGGCGTTGCGCTCGCCGAGCAGCCCCTGGATGGGGCCGAGGCGCTCGAGGGCGCCGCGGATGCCGAGGAACGGGATGGGGCCGTCGATGAGCAGCCCGGCGAGCACCTCGAGGGCGAGGGACGACACCAGCACCAGCCGCAGCACGTCCCCGGCCGCGCGCACGATCTGGATCAGGTCGCGGACGACGCCGACGTACACCGCGAGGAACGCGGACGCGGCGAGGTAGAGCACGCCGCCGACCGCGTCCGGCTGGTACGCCGTCCAGAGGAGCGTCGCCGCGCACCAGCCCACCAGGACGAGCAGCGAGATGGGCAGGAGGCCCCGCCACTCCCAGTCGCCGCGCTTCGCCGCGA
The DNA here is from genome assembly GCF_051201715.1 of Clavibacter quasicaliforniensis. NCBI lineage: Bacteria > Bacillati > Actinomycetota > Actinomycetes > Micrococcales > Microbacteriaceae > Clavibacter > Clavibacter quasicaliforniensis. The sequence continues at coordinate 1,101,832 of NZ_CP139624.1, forward strand.
GGGATCCCGCGGCCATGGCCACGAGCGCGGTGACGATCGCGATGAGCCCGGCCCAGCCCACGGTGGACCTGAGCGCGTGCGACAGGATCGCCGTGCCGAGGATGCAGTGGGTGAGCGCGGCCGAGAAGCGCGCCGACCCGAGCAGGTCGGGCAGGCGCTCGGGGAGCGGCAGTCGGGCGGGACGGGTCATGCGTCGGCCATCACGGGCGGTCGGCGGGGCACCGGGCGGCCGCGCGGATCAGGCGACGCGGGGGTCGGCGGCGGCGGGCGCGGAGGCGGAGGGGACGGCCGCGGGGATCGAGGGGTCCGTGTGGTGAGACGGTGCGACCGCGGGGACCGGCGCGGTCTCGGGCCGGCCGGCACGGCGACGCGCATCGTCGGGACCCGGGACGTCCTCGCGCGCGACCATGCCGGACTTCGTGGCGATCGCGATGACGACGAGCAGCAGCCAGTTGCCCTCGTACAGCAGCCGGCTCTCCGCGAGGCTCTGCACGACCAGCGCGGTCATGAGCAGGAGCGGCGCGAGCGCGAGGGTGGAGTACGGCTCGACGCGGTCGCGGCGGTGCTGCGGGCGGTCGATGGCGGCCCACCAGGAGCGCACGTAGGTGGTGACGACGAAGGCGGCGAAGGCCAGGAGGCCGATCGCCCCCACCTGCAGCAGGACGTCGAGGTACGCGTCGTGCGCCTGCAGGTAGGTGACGCCGCTGCGGACGGCGAGGCCCTGGAAGGGGTGCACCCAGGGCGCCCAGTAGCCGATCCAGCCCCAGCCGACGACGGGATGCTGCTGCGCGAGGCCCAGCACCGACTCCCAGATCTGGAACCGGCCGGTGAGGTCGGGGGAGCGGCCGAGGAGCTCGAACACCTCGGCCGTGCGCGTGGCGACGATGCCCGCGCCGACCACGGCGGCCACGGCGACGCCGCCCGCCAGCACGAGGCGGCCGCGGATGCCGACGCGTCGGGCGACGAGCGCGAGGGCGGCGACGATGCCGGTCATGATGAGCGCGACCAGGACCGTGGAGCTGCCGGTGAGGGTCAGGGTGAGGAGGGCGACGAGGATCCAGATCCCGGCGTCGCGGCGGCGGACCGTGCGCGCCGCGTACTGCAGCGAGAAGACGATGAGGCCGAGCAGCGCGACCATGGCGAGCAGGTTCGCGTTGCCGACGACGCCCTGGATGCGGCCGCCGCTGAGGAGCTCCCCGCGGGTCCACGCGAACGCGGCGGGTGCGCGGGGCCCGTAGTCGGTGAAGAACGGCATGACCGGCCCGCGCACCACGACGGCGACGAACAGCTCGAAGGCGAGCGACAGCCCGAGGATGATGCGGAACGCGCGTCCGAGGCACTGCACGATCTCGGACCACGACAGCAGGACCACGAGCGTCAGCGCCGCGATGGACGTCGACAGCTGGATGAGCACGCCGAGGGCCGATTCCGGCCGGTACTGCGACCACGCGATGGAGAGCACCGCGATGCCCGTGAACGCGAGCAGCGGGATCGGCAGCACGCGCACGCGCGGGAGGGGGCGCGAGCGCGCGAGCAGCGTGATGGACGTGACCAGCACGGCGAGCGCGATCGCCCCGAAGCCCCACCAGCTGAGGCTGTCGCGCCACATGTCACCGGCGAACGTGGTGACGAGGACGAAGGTCGCGAAGCTCCGGAGGGCTCGGCGGCTGGCGGTGGGCATGCCCATCAGGGTATCCGGCCCGAGGCCCGGGTCCCGCCGCCTGAGGGGAGCGGCGGCGCCGGGGCCCCGTGCGCCGGCGCTCCACGCGCCCCCGCTGTCCATCAGACGAAGGCCGCGTGCCCCGTGATCGCGCGGCCGACGATGAGCGTGTTCATCTCGCGGGTGCCCTCGTAGGAGTAGATCGCCTCGGCGTCGGCGAAGAAGCGGGCCACGTCGTAGTCGAGCACGATGCCGTTGCCGCCGAACGCCTCGCGGCACCAGGCGACGGTCTCGCGCATCCGGCTGGTGGCGTACGCCTTGGCGAGGGCGGAGTGCTCGTCGGACTGCGTGCCCTCGTCGACCATCTCGGACGCGCGCGTCACCAGCCCGATCGACGCCGTGATGTTGCCGAGGCTGCGGACGAGGAGGTCCTGGATGAGCTGGTGCGCGCCGAGCGGCTTGCCGAACTGCTCCCGCTCGCCCGTGTAGGCGACCGCCGCCTCGTACGCGCCGATGGAGATCCCGATGGCGGCCCACGCCACCTCGGCGCGCGTGAGGCGCAGCACCGCGGCCGTGTCCGCGAACGACGTGCCGTTCTGGAGGCGGTTCCGCTCGGGCACGATGACGCCGTCGAGCTCGATGTCCGCGTTCTGCACGATGCGCAGCGCCTGCTTGTCCTCGATCCGCGTGGCGCGGAAGCCGGGGGAGTCGTTCGGGACGAGGAAGCCCTTGACCTGGCCGTCGTCGGCGTCCTTGGCCCAGATGACGGTGACGTCGCTGATGGTGCCGTTGCCGATCCAGCGCTTGGATCCCGTGATGCTCCACTCGTCGCCGCGGCGCGTGGCGACCGTGCGGAGGCCGCGGGCGGAGTCGGATCCGGACAGCGGCTCGGTGAGGCCGAAGGAGCCGAGGATCTCCCCGGACGCGAAGCGGGGCAGCCACTCGGCGCGCTGCTCGGGGGATCCGGCGACGGCGACGCTGCCCATCACGAGCCCGCTCTGCATGCCGACCAGGGTCGCGATGCTCGCGTCGACGCGGCCGAGCTCCAGCGCGGCCCAGCCGCGGTAGACGGCCGAGTTCTCGAACGGGCGCGTCTCGGGGAACGGCATGCCGAAGAGGCCGCGCTCGGCGAGGCCGGCGACGACGTGGCGGGGGAACTCGGCGCGGGCCCAGAGCCCGTTGACGTGCGGCTTGACCTCGGCCTCGAGGTAGGCGCGCAGGTCGGCGAGGGACTCCTTCTCCCGGTCGCCGAGCCGGGTCTCGTAGCCGTAGAAGTCGCCGATGAGGGGGGTGAGGGACACGATGCTCCGTTGCGGTTCGTCGGCGCCCTCGGGGACGGGCGCCTGCGGCCGAGCCTAGGTCGGCGTCCGGGCGGCGTCCCCATCGGTTGGTACTTTGGTCGCGTCCGGACAGGACGCGCGCCCTCGGGCGTTGTAGGTAGCCGCCAAGCCCGACAGGATCCCGACGTGTTCACTGCCCTCGCCAACACCCCACGCGACTACGCCTGGGGCTCCCGCACCGCCATCGCCGAGCTGCTCGGCCGCGAGGCGTCCGGCGGCCCGGAGGCGGAGCTCTGGCTCGGGGCGCACGACGGCTCGCCCACGCGCGTGGTCGACCCGGCTGCGACGGGCGGCGCGACGACGCTGGCCGGGTGGATCCGCAGCGACCCCGCCACCACGCTCGGCCCGCTCGCCCGGGGCCTCCGCCCGGGCGACGGCCCCGGCCTCCCGTTCCTCCTCAAGGTGCTCGCCGCCGACGGCCCGCTCTCGCTGCAGGCCCACCCGGACCTGCATCGGGCGCGCCTCGGCTTCCGCGACGAGGAGGACCGCGGCATCCCGATCGACGCGCCGCAGCGCAACTACAAGGACCCGCTGCACAAGCCCGAGCTGATCTTCGCCCTCAGCGACGAGTTCCACGCGCTCTGCGGCTTCCGGCCGCTCGCGGAGGTGCGCGACGTCTTCACGCTGCTGCTCACGCTCGACGCGTCGGGGCCCGACTCGGACCCGGCCGTGATCCGCACCGTGCTGTCGCGCCTGACCGGCTCCGAGGCGGACGTGCTGCGCGATGTGTTCGCCTTCCTGATGGGCGGCGGATCCGAGGTGCGCCGCCTCGTCGACCGCGTCACCCTGCTCGCCAGCCTCGCCTCCGACCGGCAGTGCCGCGAGTTCTCGACCGAGATGCGCACCGTGCGGGAGCTGGCGGAGGCGTACCCGGGCGACCCCGGCATCGTCACCTCGCTCCTCCTCAACCGCGTGACGCTCCGCCGCGGCGAGGCCCTCTACCTGCCGGCGGGCAACATCCACGCCTACCTGCACGGGCTCGGGATCGAGCTCATGGCGGCGTCCGACAACGTGCTGCGCGGCGGCCTCACGCCGAAGCACGTGGACGTGCCCGAGCTCCTCGACGTGCTCGAGTTCCAGGCGCTCCCCGTCCCGTACCTCGAGCCCGAGCACGCGGCGCCCGGCGTCGAGCTGTACCGCCCCGACGTGCCCGACTTCCTGCTGGCGCACGTCTCCCCGGCCACGCGCGACGCGGCAGGAGGGGACGACGGCGCGAGCGTCGTCGAGGTCGACGGGCCGGCCATCGTGCTGTGCACCTCCGGCGAGGTGACCATCCGCGGCGAGGTCTCGTCCGTCGTGGTCCGCCGCGGCGACGCCGTCTTCGTCACGCCCGACGAGGGCCGGCTCGTCGTCACGGGGGAGGGCGAGGCGTTCCTCGCGACCACCCCGGCGCCCGCGGCCGCCGTCGACGACGGCGCGTGATCGAGGCCGGGAGCGCCGTCGATAGGGTTGCCGCATGACATGGTTGGTCACCGGCGGCGCCGGCTACATCGGTTCGCACATCGTCTCCGCGTTCGCGCGGGCGGGCATCGACACGGTCGTCCTGGACGACCTCTCGAGCGGGCACGCGTCGTTCGTGCCCGAGGGCGTCCCCTTCCACCGGGGATCCGTGCTCGACCGCGAGCTGCTCGCGCGCGTCCTCGGATCGGGTGACATCCGCGGCGTCGTGCACGTGGCCGGCTACAAGTACGCGGGCGTCTCCGTCCAGCGCCCGCTGCACACCTACGAGCAGAACGTGACCGCGACGGCCGTGCTGCTCGAGGAGATGGAGCGCGCGGGCGTCGACAGCATCGTCTTCTCGTCGTCCGCCGCCGTGTACGGGACGCCCGACGTCGACCTGGTCGACGAGAGCACGCCCAAGGCCCCCGAGTCCCCGTACGGCGAGTCGAAGCTCATCGGCGAGTGGCTGCTCCGGGACCAGGGGATCGCGAAGGGCCTCCGCCACGCGTCGCTCCGCTACTTCAACGTCGTGGGATCCGGCAACGAGGGCTACTTCGACACCAGCCCGCACAACCTCTTCCCGCTCGTCTTCGACGCGCTGCTCGACGGCCGCACGCCGCGGATCAACGGCGGGGACTACCCGACGCCGGACGGCACGTGCGTGCGCGACTACATCCACGTCGTCGACCTCGCGGCATCGCACGTCGCAGCCGCGCGTCGGCTCGAGGCCGGCGAGCCGGTCGAGCCCGTGTACTGCCTCGGCAGCGGCGCGGGCGTGAGCGTCCGCGAGATCATGACGGCCATCGCGCAGGCCACGGGCATCGACTTCGAGCCGGACGTGCGCGACCGCCGCCCCGGCGACCCGGCGCGCATCGTGGCCTCGGGGGAGCTCGCCGCGCGCGACATCGACTGGGCCATGCGCCACTCCCTGGACGACATGGTCACGAGCGCCTGGGACGCCCGCCAGGCCGGCGCCACGGCGTAGCGCCGGCAGCGAGTCGCGGCGCGTCGCAACCCTCGAGCAGCGGCTGAGGGTTTACGCTCCGCGGCTTGACGCGAGCGAGTTACACCGGTGTAATTATGACGATGAGCTGGGGCCGGCCGGGCGCCCCGCCCGCGTGGGGAGATCGTGACATGGCACTACCTGAGCACCACGCCGGAGTCCCCGACGACTGGTTCGTCGATCCCGTCCGACTCGGGGTCCCCGGCGTCCGCAGCGTCGACGACGGCAACCCGCTCGCGTGGCAGGCCGACTCGCTCTGCGCTCAGACCGACCCCGAGGCGTTCTTCCCCGAGAAGGGCGGATCCACCCGCGACGCCAAGAAGATCTGCGGCTCGTGCGAGGTGCGCAGCGAGTGCCTCGAGTACGCGCTCGAGAACGACGAGCGCTTCGGCATCTGGGGCGGCCTCTCCGAGCGCGAGCGCCGCAAGCTCCGCAAGCGCGCGGTCTGACCCGGCCGTCCCCGCCATCGCGGCGCCCGCCTTCCGGCGCGCCGTCCCGCTGCGGCGGATCCCCACCACGCACCACGTAGGGTCTCCCCTGTCATGCAGCCACGAGTAACCGCGATCCTCGTCGCCCACGAGGGCGCGCAGTTCCTCGACCGGACCCTCCAGGCCCTCGCCGCGCAGACGCGTCGCCCCGACCAGGTGGTCGCGGTCGACCTCGGCTCCCGCGACGGATCCGCCGCCCTGCTCGCGGCGTCCGACCCCACCCGCATGGTGCAGGCCCCGGCGCGGATGACCTTCGGGCAGGCCGTGGACCAGGCCGTCCGGGTGATCCCCGCGCCCGAGGGCGACCACGAGCTGCTCTGGCTGCTGTCGGCCGACAACGCGCCGGCGCCCGACGCGCTCGAGCGCCTGCTCGCCGCGATCGAGGCGTCGCCGAGCGTCGCGGTCGCCGGCCCGAAGACCATGGAGTGGGACCACCCGGGCTACATCCACGAGCTCGGGACGACGCTCACGACCCTCGGCGCGGCCGTGCCGGTCGTCGACGTCGAGCTCGACCAGGCGCAGTACGACGACATGAGCGACGTCCTCGGCGTCGCCGCGGGCGGCATGCTCGTGCGGCACCGCCTCTGGGACGAGCTCGGCGGGTTCGACGACGCGCTGCCCGTCATGGACGACGCGCTCGACCTCTGCGTCCGCGCGCGACTCGCCGGCAACCGCGTCGTGGTCGTCCCGGCCGCGCGCGTCGCCTCCGCGGGCGACGCCGCCCCCGGCACCGCCTTCCTCGGCAAGCGCACCCCGCGTCGTCGGCGCCGTCGCCTGCGCAGGCAGGCGCAGCTGCACCGCCGCCTCTCCTACGCGCCGCCGGCCGCCGTCCCGTTCCACTGGCTCTCGCTGGTGCCGCTCGCCATCCTGCGCGCCCTGCTGCAGATGCTCCGCAAGCGGCCCACCGCCGCACCGGGCGAGATCGGCGCGGCCGTGCGGGTCGCCGTCGCGCCCGGGCGGATCCGCGCCAGCCGCCGCCGGCTCGCCGCCAGCCGGACGGCGCCGTGGTCGAGCATCGCGTCGCTCCGCCAGCCGCTCGCGGTCGGCCGTCGCCGCCGGTCGCTGGCCCGGGAGCAGTACCGCGTCGAGCACATGGGCGTCTCCGACGGCGTCGAGTTCCTCGCCACCGGCGGCGGCTGGACCGTGCTCGCCGCGCTCCTCCTCTCCGCCGTCATGTGGCTGCCGCGGCTCACCGGCACGGCCCTCGTCGGCGGCCAGCTCCTGCCGCTCGGCCCGAGCGCCGGCGCGCTGTGGGCGCAGGTCGGCATCGGCGTCCGCGGATCCGGCGCCGGACCCGTCGCCCCCTCCGACCCGTTCGCGTACGTGCTCGCCGTGCTCGGCAGCATCACCGCGTGGGAGCCGTCGCTCGCGGTCCTCGGCCTCTTCGTGGCCGCCCTGCCGCTCGCCGCCCTCGCCGCGTGGCTCTGCGCCGCGCAGCTCACGCGGAACGCCTGGCTGCGCGCGCTCGCCGCCCTCGTCTGGACCCTCGCGCCCACCCTGCTCGTCGCGATCGGCGACGGCCGCCTGCCGGCCGTGCTCGCGCACCTGCTCCTCCCGTGGCTCGCGCTCGCGGTGCTGCGGGCGCCGCGCTCGTGGTCCGCCTCCGCCGTGGCGGGGATCCTGATGGCAGCCGTCGGCGCATCCGCCCCGTCGCTCGTGCCCGCCGTGCTCGTGCTCTGGCTCGTCGCCACGGTGCGGGCCGGACGCCGCGCCGGGCGGCTCGTCACGATCCCGGTGCCGCTGCTCGCCCTCGTCGCCCCCCTCGTCGTCCACCGCGTGATGCAGGGGCAGCCGCTCGCCCTCGCCGCCGACCCGGCCGTCCCCGCGGGCTTCACGCCCGCCGACGTGCCCGGAATCGCGCTGGGCTTCCCGACCGCGGGCCTCGGCGGCTGGACCGCGTTCGTCGACGGCATGGGCGCCGGCCTCCCCGCCTCCGTCCCGCTCCTCGTGGTCGCGGTGCTGGTCGCGCCGCTCGTGCTGGGCGCGATCGCGGCGCTCTTCCTCCGCGGATCGCACCGCGCCGCCCTCGCGCTCGGCGTGACGGTGCTCGGGTTCGCGACCGCGGTGCTCGCCGCGCGGACCGTGGTGCAGTCGACCGGATCCGACGTCGTCGCGGTCTGGCCCGGATCCGGCCTCAGCCTGCTCTGGCTCGGCCTCGCCGGCGCCCTCGTGCTCGGCTTCGCGACGCTCGGCCGCCGCTCGCTCGTGCCGGGGCTCGTGGCCGCCGTGACCCTGGTCGTGCTCGCGCTGCCGCTCGTCTCGGCCGCGGTCGCCGGATCCACCGCCGTGCGCGCCACCACCGACACCTCGCTCCCCGGCCTCGTGGTCGCGGAGGCCGCGACGGATCCCGCCGTCGGCACGCTCGTGCTCCGCGCCGCGGACGACGGCTCGCTCTCCGCCGACGTCGAGCGCGGCGCCGGCCGCACTCTCGACCAGGTCTCCACGGTCGACTCGACCATCGGCCCGCTGTCCGACACGCAGACGCGCGTCGCCGAGCTGGCGGGCAACGTCTCCTCCCGCTCCGGCCTCGACGCCACCGACGAGCTCCGCGCGCTCGGCGTCAGCTACGTGCTCCTCGAGGCGCCAGCGGGCGACGCGGAGGCCGCCGTGCACGACCGCGCGCGCTCCGCCCTCGACGACGACCCGGTCTTCACGGCCGTGGGGCAGACCGAGGCCGGTCTCCTCTGGCGCTTCGTGGGCAGCGACGACCTCGTCGCCCAGGTCGCGGCGCCCGGCAACCTCGACGACCCGGGGCGCGCGAGCGTGCTCGCGGCGCAGGCGCTCGTGTTCGCGCTCACCCTGCTCCTGGCGATCCCCACCGGCGGCCTCGCGGCGCGCAGCCGTCCGCTGCCGGCCTACCGCGAGCCCGTCGCCGCCCCCGACTCGCGTCCGGCCGACGCCGAGGAGCCGCGGCCCGCGCACGACGACCGCGGCACCCCCGCGTACATCGACGAGCCGACCGGCGAGGCCGTGGAGGCCGCGTCCTTCGGCGACATCCGCCAGGCGGGGGAGCGCCGCGCCGGCGACGACGGGGAGGGCGACGACGTCGTGCCCGCGCCGGCCGCCCACCGGGACGACGACCGCCCCCGCGGCACCGACGACGACCGCAGGAGGACAGATGGCCAGGCGTGACGCCGTGCGCATCGCGACGCGCGTGACCACCGGGATCGTCGGCGTCGCCGTGCTCGGGGTCGTGGTGACCGGCGCGCTGCTGCTCCCGCCCGCCGCGGGTGACGCGAGCGCCCCCTCGGTGCTCGTGACCCCCGTCGTGACCGACCAGCAGCGCGTCTGCCCCGGCTCGCTCCTCCGTCCGCCCGCGGCGGACGCGACGTCATCGACCACCGCGGTCGCCGTGGGGAGCGCCGCCGTGACGAGCGGATCCGCCACGACCGGGGCGACGGGCGCCGCGCCGGCCGTCCGCACGTCGCGGATCCAGGCTCCCGAGGTGCAGGGCGGGGCGTCGAGCGCGCCCTCCGTCCTCGCCGTGGCGGGCGCCGTCGACGACGCCCCGACCGACCTCGCGGGCGCGGCGTCCGAGATCGCGACGGAGTCCGACCTCGCGGGGCTCGCCGCCACGTCGTGCTCCGAGGCCACCGCAGACGCGTGGCTCGTGGGCGGCGCGACGACCACCGGCCGCACCACATTCGTCGTGCTCGACAACCCGTCCGGCGTCTCCTCCACCGTCGACCTCGCCATCACGGGCGAGGAGGGGGCCGTCAGCGCCCCCGGCGCCAGCGGCATCTCCGTGCCGGCCGGAGGCCGCCGCGTGCTCAGCCTCGCCGGCCTCGCCCCCGACCTCACCTCCCCGGCCGTGCACGTCCAGAGCCGCGGCGGCCAGGTCGTCGCCCGGCTCGAGCAGAGCACGGTCCGCGGGCTCCTCGCGGGCGGCGTCGACTGGATCGGCCCGGCCGCCGCCCCGTCCACCGCGCTCACCATGACCGGCCTCCGCATCGACTCGCAGGCGGCGCCCGTCGCGCCCGTCGAGGGCGGGGACGCGCCCGCCGCCGACGAGGGCGGGGCCGCCCCCGGAGCCGGCTCGGACGGCGGCGCCGACCCCGACCTCGTGACGGCCGTGCGCATCGTGGTCCCCGGATCCGAGGACGCCGACGTCAGCGTCAGCGTCGCCCCCGAGGAGGGCACGGACGGCACGGGGACCACGTTCACCCTGCAGGCCGACGCGGGCCGCACGATCGAAGTGCCCGTCTCCGCCCTCCCCGACGGCCGCTACTCGGTCACCGTCCAGAGCTCGGCGCCGGTCACGGCGGCCGTGCGCAGCGTGTCCGGCGCGGCGGAGAGCGGCGCGACCGACTTCGCCTGGCTCCCGTCCGCGGGGGCGCTCTCGCGCGACGCGCTCGTGTCGGTGCCCGCGGGGCCGGCGCCGCTCCTGCACCTGCGGAACGCCGGCGACCAGGCGGCGTCCGTCACGGCACGCCCGACCGACGGCTCGGCGGCCGTCTCGCTCGACGTCCCCGCCGGATCCGAGGTCTCGGCCGCCGTCGAAGCAGGGCGCACCTACCTGCTCGAGGGCACCGCCGGCCTCACCGCGACGGTGACCCTCGCAGAGCCCGGGCGATCCGCGGCGCTGCCCGTCGTGCCGGTGCTCCCGGCCGCGGATCCGCTGCGCGTCCACCCCTGACGCCGGGAGGCGCTGACGCCGGGAGGCGCTGACGCCGGGAGATACTGACGCCGGGCGGACGCCTCACGCACGTTCGGGATCCGCGGTCAGTGCGGGTCGTACCTGTCGGGGGCGAGGTCCCACGGGTCCTTGCCGAGCAGCTCGGCCACCGCGCGGTACACGCAGCCCTCGACGAGCGCCCGCTGGTGGTACTCGTCCTCCTCGTGCAGGTGCGCGAGGCGCTCGATGGGGAGCCGGTAGAAGATGACGCGGCGCTCGTCGGCGAGCACGCTCCAGCGGTCGATGCCGTCCCGCTCGCTGTTGCGGGCGGGCAGCGCGGCGACCTCGAACGAGACGCGGTCGAGCTCGTCGGGCCAGAGGCCGCGGAGGTACTCGGCGGCGGACGCGATGGTCTGGTCGAAGACGTCGGCGCGCGTGCGGAGCACCGGCAGCTCCGGGCCGGTGACGGGGGAGCGGAGGCCGCGGCCGTGCCGATCCCGCCAGGAGCCCCGGATGGAGACGTGGCCTCCCCGGCGGCGCGATCGTGGCATGGCCCCATCGTACGGCCCCGGGGTCGGCGGTAGTGTGGGCCCGACATGACGAACAGGCCCTGCTCCCGCGTCGGCTGCACCGGCGGCGCCACGACCACCCTCACCTACGTCTACGCGGACTCCATGGCCGTCCTCGGTCCCCTCAGCCACGACTCCGAGCCGCACAGCTACGACCTCTGCGACCGCCACGCCGCCCGTCTCTCGGCCCCGCAGGGCTGGCAGATCGTCCGGCACGGGGTGCTCGGTGAGGTAGGTTCCTGAGCATGACGACGACTCCCGCCGAGACGCTGACCGCCATCGTGAAGACCTACGACGTGCGAGGTCTCGTCGGGAGCCAGCTCACCGAGGAGCTGGTCACGGCTCTCGGCGCGGGCTTCGTCGACGAGCTCGGCGCGGCCGGTGGCGAGATCGTCGTCGGCCACGACATGCGCGACTCCTCGCCGTCCTTCGCGCAGGCGTTCGCCCGGGGCGCGACGGCCCGCGGCGGGAACGTCCTCCTCATCGGGCTCTGCTCCACGGATGAGACCTACTTCGCGTCGGGATCCCTCGACGCCCCCGCGGTCATGTTCACCGCGAGCCACAACCCCGCCACCTACAACGGCCTCAAGTTCTCCCGCGCGGGCGCCCAGGGCATCAGCCTCGACACGGGCCTCGGCGCCATCCGCGACCGCGCCATCGGCTTCCTGGCCGACGGCATCGCCGCGGTGGAGCCCGCGGGCGTGGTGCGCGAGCGCGACGTGCTCGCCGACTACGCGGGCTACCTGCGCCAGCTGGTCGACCTCTCCGCCATCCGCCCCCTGCGCGTCGTGGTCGACGCGGGCAACGGCATGGGCGGCATGACCGTCCCGGCCGTGCTCGGCACCGCGGCCGGCCTGCCCGAGCTGCCCATCGAGATCATCCCGCTGTACTTCGAGCTCGACGGCACCTTCCCGAACCACGAGGCGAACCCGCTCGAGCCGGCGAACCTCGTCGACCTGCAGAAGGCGGTCGTCGAGCACGGCGCCGACCTCGGCCTCGCCTTCGACGGCGACGCGGACCGCTGCTTCGTCGTGGACGAGAAGGGCCAGGCGGTCACGCCCAGCGCCGTCGCCGCCATCGTCGCGCTCCGCGAGATCTCGCGCGTGAAGGCGCAGTCGCCGGATGAGGACGTCACGGTGCTGCACAACCTCATCACCTCGCGCATCGTGCCCGAGACCATCGAGGCGGCGGGCGCCACGGCCGTCCGCACGCGGGTCGGCCACTCGCTCATCAAGGACCAGATGGCCGCCACCGGCGCCGTCTTCGGCGGCGAGCACTCCGCGCACTACTACTTCCGCGACTTCTGGGGCGCCGACAACGGCATGCTCGCCGCGATGCACCTGCTCGCGGAGTTCGGCCAGACCGACGGCCTCATGTCCGACCTCTCCGCGCGCTACACGCCGTACGCGCTGTCGGGCGAGATCAACAGCACGGTCGACGACGTGCCCGCCGCCTACGAGCGCATCGTCGAGGCCTTCCGCGGCCGCGGCGAGTTCGACGAGCTCGACGGCCTCACGGTCGACGGCCCGGTCGGCGACGACGGATCCTTCTGGTGGTTCAGCGTCCGCCCCTCGAACACCGAGCCGCTCCTGCGCCTGAACGTCGAGGCGTCGACCGAGGCGAAGATGGCCGCCCTCCGCGACGAGCTCCTGGGGCTGATCCGCGGGGCCTGATCCCGCCACCCGCACCACACGACGCCGCGTCCCTCCCGAGGGGCGCGGCGTCGTCGTGTCCGCCCCGCGCGATCCACACCCCCAGGGGGTATCCATTGATACCCCTAGGGGGTACCATGGACGGAACGGGAGGTGGCCGCCATGGTCGGGTACAGCGAGGGCAAGGACGACATCCTCAAGCGGCTGCGGCGCGCGGAGGGCCAGGTGCGCGGCATCGAGCGCATGGTCGAGTCCGACACGTACTGCATCGACGTGCTCACGCAGGTCTCCGCCGTCACTCGCGCCATGGAGACCGTGGCGCTGAAGCTGCTCGACGACCACCTCGCCCACTGCCTCGCGGAGGCGGCGCGCGAGGGCGGCCAGGTCGCGGACGACAAGGTGCGCGAGGCCTCCGCGGCCATCGCGCGGCTCGTCCGGTCCTGATCCGCCGACGCCCATCGACATCGCACGACACGAAGGAGGCACCATGACCACCACGACCTTCCCCGTCACCGGCATGACCTGCGCGCACTGCGTCGCGAGCGTCACCGAGGAGGTCGGCGAGCTGCCGGGCGTCGCGTCCGTGGCCGTCGAGCTGGTCGTGGGCGGGGAATCCACCGTCACCGTGGAGAGCGATGCGCCGCTCGACCCCGAGGCCGTGCGCGCCGCGGTCGACGAGGCCGGGTACGTCGCGGGGCTCTGACGTGACCTACCCCGCATCCGGATCCGCGCCCGCCGTGGATCCCGCCGCCGCCCCGGCCGAGGACGGCGTCGTGCTGACGCGCGTCGACCTCGACGTGCAGGGCATGACGTGCGCGTCGTGCGCGATGCGCATCGAGCGCAAGCTCGGCCGGATGCCCGGGGTCGAGGCCGCCGTCAACTACGCCACGCACCGCGCGCGCGTGCAGCTGCCCGCGGGCACGAGCGTCGAGGATGCCATCCGCACCATCGAGCGGACGGGGTACCGGGCGTCCGAGCGGGCGGGATGGGGGAGCGCGCCGGCGGACGGGGTGTCCGGATCCGCTCCCGTCCCATCCGCATCCGCTCCCGTCCCATCCGCATCCGCTCCCGTCCCATCCGCATCCGCGGAGCGCGCGCCCGTCCCGGTCGCGGCTCCCCGCGTCCGGCCGGACGCGCCCGTCGCCGCCTCGGATCCCGCGCCCGCGCCCGCCCCGACGGACCCGCCCGCCCGCGACGCCGTCGCCGCCCGCCGCCCCGACGCCGACGAGCTCGCGCTCCGGCAGCGGCTCGTGGTCTCCGCGGCGCTCACCGTCCCCGTGTTCCTCATGGCGATGATCCCCGCGCTGCAGTTCCGGGACTGGCAGTGGCTGTCGCTCGCGCTCGCCGCGCCGGTCGCGGTGTGGGGCGCGTGGCCGTTCCACCGGTCGGCCGCCGTCAGCGCGCGCCACGGCGGCGTCGGCATGGACACGCTCGTGAGCATCGGCGTCGCCGCCGCGTTCCTCTGGTCGCTCTACGCGCTCTTCCTCGGCGACGCGGGCGAGCCCGGCATGCGCATGACCATGAGCCTCGTCCAGGAACCCGGCGGCGGATCCGGCGACGTCTACCTCGAGGTCGCCGCGGCCGTCACCGTCTTCCTCCTCGGCGGCCGCTACCTGGAGGCGCGGGCCGCCCGGGCGTCCGGCGCCGCCCTCGCCGCCCTCCTCGACCTCGCCGCCAAGGACGTCGCCGTCGTGCGCGACGGCGTCGAGCGGCGGATCCCCATCCGCGACCTAAGGGTCGGCGAGGAGTTCGTCGTGCGGCCGGGCGAGCGCATCGCGACCGACGGCGTGGTCGCCGACGGATCCAGCGCGGTCGACCGCTCGCTCCTCACGGGCGAGTCGCTGCCCGTGGAGGTCGGGCCCGGCGACGACGTCACGGGCGCGACCCTCAACGCCGGCGGACGCCTGCTCGTGCGCGCCACGCGCGTGGGCGAGGAGACCCGGCTCGCCCGCATGGCCGCGCTCGTGGAGGAGGCGCAGACCGGCAAGGCCCGGATCCAGCGCCTCGCCGACCGCGTCTCCGCCGTCTTCGTGCCGGTCGTGCTCGTGCTCGCCGTCGGCACGCTCGTCGGCTGGCTGCTTCTCGGCTTCCCGCCCGAGGCCGCGTTCACCGCGGCGGTGGCCACGCTGATCATCGCGTGCCCGTGCGCCCTCGGCCTCGCGACGCCGACCGCGCTCCTCGTGGGCACGGGGCGCGGCGCCCAGCTCGGGATCCTCATCACCGGCCCCGAGGTCCTGGAGTCGACCCGGCGCATCGACACCGTGCTGCTCGACAAGACCGGCACCGTCACCACGGGCGTCATGTCGCTCGTGCGGGCCGTGCCCGCGGCGGACGTCGACGCCGACGAGCTCCTGCGCGTGGCCGCCGCCCTCGAGGCGCGGTCCGAGCACCCGGTCGCGCGGGCCGTCGTCGAGGCGGCGGGCGCGGGATCCCTGCCCGCCGTCGAGGGCTTCGCCGCCACCGCTGGCCTCGGCGTCCACGGCGTGGTCGACGGCCGCGCGGTCGCGGTCGGCCGGCCTGCGTGGCTCGCCGAGCAGTGGGCCGCCGAGCCCGACGCGTCGCTCGCCGAGGCGCTGCGCGAGGCCGAGACGGAAGGATCCACCGTCGTCGCGGTCGCGTGGGACGGTGCCGTCCGCGGGATCCTCGCCGTCGCCGACACCGTCAAGCCCACGAGCGCCGAGGCCGTCCGCCGCATGCGCGCGCTGGGCCTGCGTCCCGTGCTCCTGACCGGCGACACCGCGGGCGCCGCGCACCGCGTCGCCGCCGAGGTCGGCATCGACGAGGTGATCGCGGGCGTCCTCCCCGAGGGCAAGCTCGACGCCGTGCGCCGCCTGCAGGGCGAGGGGCGCGTCGTCGCGATGGTCGGCGACGGCGTGAACGACGCCGCCGCCCTCGCGCAGGCCGACCTCGGGATCGCGATGGGCACGGGCACCGACGCGGCCATCGAGGCGGGCGACATCACGATCGTCCGCGGCGACCTCGTGCTCGTCGCCGACGCCGTGCGGCTCGCGCGGCGCACGCTCGGCACGATCCGCGGAAACCTGTTCTGGGCCTTCGCCTACAACGCCGCCGCGATCCCGGTCGCGATGCTCGGCCTCCTCAACCCGCTGGTCGCGGGCCTGGCGATGGCGCTCTCGTCGGTGTTCGTCGTCACGAACAGCCTGCGCCTGCGCCGCTTCCGGTAGCAGGGCGGGCGCCTGGTCGTCATCCACGGCCGGGCGTCACGCGTCGGATGCGAGACTGGAGGCATGACCCTGCTCCCGGAAGCCACGTCCACCGCTCTGCCCTTCCGCGTCGCCGACCTCTCCCTCGCGGAGTCCGGACGCCACCAGATCCGCCTCGCCGAGAACGAGATGCCGGGCCTCATGGCCCTCCGCGAGGAGTTCGGCGCGGCGCAGCCGCTCGCGGGCGCGCGCGTCGCCGGATCCATCCACATGACCGTGCAGACGGCCGTGCTCATCGAGACCCTCACCGCCCTCGGCGCGCAGGTGCGCTGGGCGAGCTGCAACATCTTCTCCACGCAGGACGAGGCCGCGGCCGCCGTCGCGGTGGGAGCAGGAACCCCGGAGGCGCCCGCGGGCGTCCCCGTCTTCGCCTGGAAGGGCGAGACGCTCGAGGAGTACTGGTGGTGCACCGAGCAGATCTTCGACTGGTCGGGCGAGGCCCAGGCCGCGGGCGCCGACTGGACGGGCCCGAACATGATCCTCGACGACGGCGGCGACGCCTCCCTCCTGGTGCACAAGGGCCGCGAGTACGAGCTCGCGGGTGTCGTGCCCGAGACGCCGGAGGACGCCAGCCACGAGTACCGCGTGATCCTCGACACGCTCCGCCGCAGCCTCGCCGCGTCCTCCGACCGCTGGACCCGCCGCGCCGCCGACATCCAGGGCGTCACCGAGGAGACCACCACGGGCGTCCACCGCCTGTACGAGCTGGCGCGCGACGGCGAGCTGCTGTTCCCGGCGATCAACGTCAACGACTCGGTCACCAAGAGCAAGTTCGACAACAAGTACGGCATCCGCCACTCCCTGCCCGACGGCCTCAACCGCGCCACCGACGTGCTCATCGGCGGCAAGGTCGCCTTCGTCGTCGGATACGGCGACGTCGGCAAGGGCGCGGCCGAGGCGCTGCGCGGCCAGGGCGCGCGCGTCATCGTCTCCGAGGTCGACCCGATCTGCGCGCTCCAGGCGGCGATGGACGGCTACCAGGTCGCGAAGCTCTCGTCGGTCATCGAGACGGTCGACATCCTGGTCACCGGCACGGGCAACGTCGACGTCGTGCGCGTGGACGACATCCAGCGCATGAAGCACCAGGCCATCATCGCGAACGTCGGCCACTTCGACAACGAGATCGACATGGCCGGCCTCGAGCGCCTCCCGGGCGTGGAGAAGGTGGAGATCAAGCCGCAGGTGCACGAGTGGCGCCTGCCGTCGGGCCGCAGCGTGCTCGTGCTCTCCGAGGGCCGCCTGATGAACCTCGGCAATGCGACAGGCCACCCGTCCTTCGTGATGAGCAACTCGTTCACGAACCAGGTGCTCGCGCAGATCGAGCTGTGGGTGCGGAACGAGCAGTACCCGATCGGCGTGTACGTGCTGCCGAAGCACCTCGACGAGAAGGTGGCGCGCCTGCACCTCGACGCGCTCGGCGTCGAGCTCACGGAGCTCCGTCCCGAGCAGGCCGCCTACATCGGCGTGCCGGTCGAGGGGCCGTACAAGGTGGACCACTACCGGTACTGATCCGCGAGCTCACGCCGACGCCGTCCGTCCCCTCAGCAGGGGCGGGCGGCGTCGTCGCGTGCGGGCGCCGGGCGGCGTGGCGCGCGCCGAGTCAGTCGGCCGTGGATCCGCCGCGCGCCGGGAACCCGTGCGGCAGCCCCGCGAGGATCGGCTCGAGCGACGCCATGCGGTCGCGCTCCAGCATCAGCGCGCGGTGCTCGCGCTCGCGGCGGACGGCGCCGACGGCAGTGACGAAGGACTCGGGATCCGCGGCCGGCAGCGGCGACACGTGCACCGCCGCCTCGTTCGCGAGCTCCGCGGCGAGGCGCGCGCGGGAGGCCGGCGTCATGGCCTCGCGCTGCGTGAGGAACCGGGCGAGGCGACGGCCGAGCGCGTCCGGGAGGCGGCCGACGTCGGCCTCGGACGCCCACGCGACGAGGTGCGGCGGCACGGGCGGCAGGGGAGCGGGATACGCGGGCACGCGCTCGTGCTGCGAGCGGGTGCCGGCCACGAGGTCGCCGAGGCGCTGGGCGCGCGGGCTGAGGAGGCCCACGAGCGCGGCGAGCCCGCCGAGCGTGAGGTAGATCTCGAGGATCCCGACGAGCGCCCGGGCGACCGTGTGCCGGAGGCCGATGCCGCCGCCGTCCGCCCGCACGATGCGCGCGCCGACGGCCCAGCGCCCGAGCGACCGGCCGCGCGACGCGACCTCGACCACGACGGGCATGACGACGATCGCGAGGACGACGGCGGCGATGGCGCACGCCGCGCTGGAGGCGGCGTCGAGGAGGCCAGCGCCCGCGAGCCGGCCGATGAGGAGCACGAGCAGGAGGCCCACGACCAGGGACGCGATCACGTCGATGGCGGCGCCGGCGGCCCGCAGCACGAAGCCCGCGGGACGGACGTCGAGGGCGACGGCCTCGCCGACCACGAGCGCGTCGGGACCGTCCGAGAGCATCGGGTCGTGCGCGTCGGCTGCCGCCATGCATATAGTCAAGCAGATGGACCTCGACGCCTACACCGCCGCCCACCGGGACGACTGGGACCGGCTCGCCCGCCTCGCGGGCCGGCGCCGGCTCACCGGACCCGACGCCGACGAGCTCGTCGACCGGTACCAGGCGGGCGCGGCCGAGCTGTCCGCGATCCAGGCGGCGGCCGGATCCACCGCGCAGGGCGACCGGCTCTCGGTGGCGCTCTCGCGGGCCCGCATGCGCTTCACCGGGCAGAGCACCAACGTCGCGTCGCGCATCCCCGCGTTCTTCGCGGTCGACCTGCCGGCGGCCCTGTACCGGATCCGCTGGCTGACGCTCGCCGTCGCGCTCGTCACGGTCGCCATCGTCGCGCTCTACGCCACGTGGATCCTCCGCGACCCCTCGATGATCGCGAGCCTCGGCAGCGATGCCGACCTCCGCAAGTACGTCGAGGACGACTTCGTCGACTACTACAGCGAGAACCCGGCGGCCTCGTTCACGGGCCAGGTCTGGACGAACAACGCGTGGATCGCCGCGCAGTGCGTGGCCTTCGGGATCACGGGGCTGTGGGTGCCGTACGTGATCCTGCAGAACGCGCAGGGCCTCGGCATGACGACCGCCGTGATGTTCTCCTACGGCGAGGGCGGCACGTTCTTCTCCTACATCCTCCCGCACGGCCTGCTGGAGCTGACGGCGATCTTCGTGGCGGCCGCCGCGGGCCTCCGCATCTCGTGGGCGTGGATCGCGCCCGGCGCCCGCACGCGCGGCCAGGCGCTCGCCGAGGACGGGCGCGCGCTCATCACGGTGGCCATGGGGCTCGTGCTCGTGCTGCTGGTCTCCGGGATCATCGAGGGCTTCGTGACGCCGCAGCAGTGGCCCGTGCCGCTCAAGATCGCGATCGGGGCCGCCGCGCTCGGGGCGTTCCTCTTCTACATGGTGGTCGTCGGCGGCCGGGCGGTGCGCCAGGGCGCGACGGGCGACCTCGACGAGTTCGAGGCGGGCGGCCGGCGGATCGTCGCGGGCTGAGCCCGTCCGGATCCGTCGGCCGCCCGCCTCGCGGGTCGTGCGGGTTGCGCCGGTCAGGCCGCCGGGTCGACCTCGGCCTCCAGCGGCGTCGCCGTCACCGAGGTGCCGACGTGCAGGCGGAACGCGCCGGGCTCGCGCTGCCAGCCGCCGTCCCAGTGCGCGAAGGTCCGCGCGCCGACCGCGACGTCGACCTCGGCGGACGCGCCCGCGGCGAGCTCCACGGACGCGAAGCCCGCGAGCCAGCGCACCGGCCGGTCGACCGCGGATCCCGCTCGCGACAGGTAGGCCTGCACGACCTGCTTCCCGGCGCGGTCGCCCGTGTTGGTCACGCGGACGGTCGCGGTGATCCCGCCGCCGCCGTCCTCGGCGACGCGCAGGTCGTCGATCTCGTGCGTCGTGTAGCCGAGACCGTGCCCGAATGCGTAGGCCGGGGTCGCGCCCGAGCGGAGCCAGGCACGGTAGCCGACGTGGATCCCCTCGTCGTAGACCACCTTCCCGTCGACCGGCGTGACGGAGCGGACGGGGACGTCCTCCTCGGTCGCGGGCCACGTGGTGGGGAGGCGGCCGCCCGGCTCGACGTCGCCGAACAGCACGTCGGCTAGGGCGCCGCCGAACTCCTGGCCGCCGAACCAGGCGAGGAGCAGCGCCTGCACGTCCTCGCGCCAGGGGAGGAGCACGGGGGATCCGGAGTTGACGACGACGATCGTGCGCGGGTTGGCGGCGGCGACGCGGCGCACGAGCTCGTCCTGCCGGCCGGGGAGCGCGAGCGAGTCGCGGTCGAAGCCCTCGGACTCGACCTGGGCGTTGGTGCCGACGACGACGATCGCGACGTCCGCGCCGGTCGCGGCCTCGACGGCCTCGTCCAGCAGGCGCTCGGGCTCGGACTCGTCGGCCTCGAGGCCCACCGTGATCCCGAGGATGCCCGCGAGGCCGCCGGGCGCGCTGGTCAGCTCGAACTCGACCCTCAGATCCACCGGCTGGCCGGCGGTCGCCTGGAGCGGCGCGGAGATCGAGGGCGGCGACATGAGGCTCGCGCCGAGGTCCATGCCCACGGGCGCGGCGCCGTCCTCGCGGAGGAGCCGGCCGTCGGCGTGCACGCGCCCGCGGCCGGTGGCGCTGAAGCCGAACAGCACCTCGCCCGTCTCCGCCGGCGTCCAGCGGGTCGTGATCTCGATGACGGCCGCCGTGCCCGTGGGCGCGTCGCCGCCGAAGTACATGAGCGTCGTCGCCCGGCGGTCCTCCGTGAACATCTCGCCGCCGTCGGCGTCGAGGAAGCGCACGAGGGCGCCGGGCTCGCCCGTGCGGGGGTTCCGGATCTCCGCGAGCGGCAGCTCCTGGATCCCCTTCTGCACGACCGCGCCGCGCGCGTACCGCACGTCGACGCCGTCGCCGAGGGCAGCGCGGATCCCGTCGAGCGGCGTCACCACGTGCTCCGGGATGACGGTCGCGCTGCCGCCGCCCTGCGTGCGCGCCTCGACGGCGTTGTGGCCGATGACCGCGACGGAGCGGAGCGCGGACGCGTCGAGCGGCAGGGCGGCGTCCTCGTTGCGGACGAGCACCGTGCCTGCGGCGGCGGCCGTGCGCGCGAACGCGACGCCGTCCTCGACCTCGACGGGCGCGGGCACGACGGCGTCGAAGCCCTCGAGCGCGCCGACGCGGGCGGCGAGGCGCAGCAGGCGCACCACCTTGCGGTCGATGTCGGACTCGAGCACGCGGCCGTCGCGCACCGCGTCGAGGAGCGCGTCGCCCCACGCGCCGACCGGGCCCGGCATCTCGAGGTCCTGCGACGCGCGCGCGGCGTCCACGCTGCGGACGCCCGTCCAGTCGCTGACGACCACGCCGTCGAAGCCCCACTCGGAGTTGAGCGGCGTCTCGAGCAGGTCGTTCTCGGTCGACGTCGTGCCGTTGATGGAGTTGTACGAGCTCATCACGAGCCAGGCGCGCGACTCGACGACGGCCTTCTCGAACGCGGCGAGGTACAGCTCGCGGAGCGCCCGCTCGGAGACCACGCTGTCGGCGGTGAAGCGGTCGGTCTCGTACTCGTTGGCGACGTAGTGCTTGGGCGTCGCGCCGACGCCGTTCTCCTGCACGCCGCGCACGTAGGCGGCGGCCAGGTCGGCGGTGAGCAGCGGATCCTCGCTGAAGGCCTCGAAGTGCCGCCCGCCGTAGGGGGAGCGGTGCAGGTTGATGGTCGGGCCGAGCACGACGTCGACGCCCTTGCGGCGCGCCTCGACGGCGGACGCGCGGCCGTAGCGGGCGGCGATCCCGGTGTCCCAGCTGGACGACAGCGCGGACGCGGACGGCAGGTTGAGCGACGGCGAGCGCTCGTCCCAGACCTCGCCGCGCACGCCGCTCGGGCCGTCGGAGACGAGCATGCGGCGGAGGCCGATCCCTTCCACGGGCCAGGTGGTCCAGAAGTCGCGGCCGGTGATCAGCTGCACCTTCTGCTCGAGGGTGAGGCGCGCGGCCAGCTCCTCGAGACGGGCGGTGGCGGGGTCGAGAGGGGTGGTGTCGTGCGGGGTCTTCTCGTGCGGGTCCATGGGTGCTCCTCGGGTGACATCGGCGTCTGGTCGATCCTGCTCGTGCTGCACGGTCATCGGACGCCCTTCACGCGGAACGCCGCGACCGCGCCGAGGAGGCCGGCGGCGGCGCCCGCGAGGAAGAGGCCGGGGTAGCCGGCGATCCCCACCACGCCGCTCGCGGCGGTCGGCACGAGCGACTGCGGCAGCGCCTGCGCGATGTTGACGACGCCGAGGTCCTTGCCGTTGTCGGCGTCGCTCGGCAGCACGTCGGTGATGAGCGCGAGGTCGACCGCGTAGAACGAGCCGATGCCCGCGCCGATGACGAGCTGCGCGACGTAGACGACGGCGAGGCTGGGCGCGAGGGCGAGGATCACGAGGCCGATCACCGCGACGAGCGCCGCGGCCGCCACGAACACCTTGCGCCGGCCGAGCCGGTCGCTCAGCCAGCCGGCCACGAACGTGGTGGCGACGACGCCCATCACGTTGAAGAGCGTCGCGACGAAGACGGCGTTGGCGACGTCGGCCTGCGCGACCCCGAGGTCGTCGATGAGGTAGAAGGCGAGGTAGTTCGTGGCGGTCACGGCGCCGGCCGTGAGCAGGAAGCGCATGAGCCAGGCCCAGCCGAAGTCGGGGTTGCGGCGCGGGTCGAACACGAACGATCCGAGGAGCTCCCGCACGCTGAGGCGGGTGGTCGGGCGCTCGGTGAGCACGCGGTCGCGGAAGACGAGCGCGAAGACGACGACCACGGCGACGCCGACCGCGCCGGGCACGAGCACCTGCTGCGTCGTGGTCGTGAACAGCTGCACGATGAAGGTGCCGACCACGAGCGAGCCGTTCTGGGCGACGCCGATGGCCGCCGCGACCCGACCGCGGTTGCGCGGGCGGGCGGAGTCGGCCATGACGGCGATGAGCGCGGCGATGGCGGCGTTGAACGAGCCCTGCACGAGCATCCAGGCGCCCACGAGCGCGAGCACGGTGGTGGCCTGCGTGAGGAGGATGAGCGCGCCGTACCCGAGGACGACGCCGCCGATGATCCAGGGGCGGCGCATGCCGAAGCGGCCGGGCGTGCGGTCGGAGAGGCGGCCGGCGAGCGGGTTCACGACCAGGGCGACGAGCGCGCCGAGGCCGAGCACGAGGCTGAGCGTGCCGGCGGTGTCGTCCGGCGCGACCTCGGCGACCTTGAGCGCGAGCGACACGATGATCGGCGGCATCAGCGCCACGAAGAGGCCGAGCAGCGCGATGGGCATGCCGATCTCGGCCCGGCGGGATCCGGGTGGCCGCGCACCGTCCGGCTGTCCGCTGCGGGCGCGCGACGCGCCCTCGGTGTGCTGATCTCGGACTGCGTCGGCCACGGTGCCTCCAGGTTCCTGCCCGCCCTCGTCGGCGGGATCGGCATGACGGTAGCATGCAAAACCGACCTGCGGTAGGTATTTAGGGCCCTCGCGGATCGCTAGGGTCGTGCCATGGCAGTCGACGAGGGCCCGCGGCGGTACGCCAAGGGAGCGGCCCGGCGCCGCGAGATCCTCGAGGCCGCCCTGGCCTTGATCGCCGAGCGCGGCTACTCCGCATCGTCGCTGCAGGAGATCGCCGACGCGGTGGGCATCAGCAAGGCGGGCGTCCTGCACTACTTCGAGTCGCGCGAGGCGCTCATCGCCGCCGTGCTCGAGGAGCGCGACGCCCACTCCGCGGCCGACTACCGCGAGGCGGTGCCCGACGGGGATCCCGCGGACATGGTCGGCATGCTCCTCCGGGCGAGCTCGCACAACGCCGAGACGCCCGGCCTCGTCGCGCTCTACTCCCGCCTCGTCGTCGACGCCGCGGGCGCGGAGCACCCGGCGCACGCGTACATCGCCGGCCGCTACGCCCGCGTCGTCGGCGCCGTCGCCGACCAGGTGCGCGCGCTGGACGTCGAGCTGCCCGCCGGATTCGACCCCGACTCGTTCGCCCGCGTCGCCGTCGCCGTGAGCGACGGCCTCCAGCTGCAGTGGAGCTACCGGCCGGAGATCGACATGCGGGCCGCGCTCGAGCGGGCGATCCGCGCGCTCAGCGGCGGGGTGCTCCCGCTGCCGTCGGCGGATCCGGCCGCGGCGACCGCGACCGCGTGATCGGCGGCGGCACTGGCAGCCCGCCTCAGAGCCGCCCGGTCGCCTTCAGCCGGATGTAGCGGTCGGCCAGCGCGGGCGGCAGGTCGGCGGGCGCGCCCGTGACCACGTCCGCCCCGAGCCGGCGCACCGCGGCCTCCACGCGCGCCACGTCGAGGAGCGCGCGCTCGGCCGCGGCCGCGCGGTAGACGGCGGCGCGGCCCGAGCGGTCGGCGGCGCGCTCGGCGAGGCCGGGATCCACGACCGCGGCGACCAGCACGTGATGCGTCCGCGTCAGCTGCGGCAGGACCTGCAGCAGCGCCCGCGAGCTGCCGGGGGAGTCGATGGCGGTGAGCAGCACCACGAGCGAGCGCTGCGAGACGATGCGGCGCACGAGCGCGGGCACGGCGGTCCAGTCCGTCTCGAGCAGCTCGGGATCCACGGGTGCGAGCGCGTCGACCATGCGCGAGACGACGTCGCCGCCTGCTCCGGCCCGCACGCGCGCGCGGACGCGTCGGTCGTGCGCGACCATGTCCACCCGGTCGCCCGAGCGCGTGGCGAGCGCGGCGAGCAGCAGCGACGCCTCGAACGCGGTGTCGAGCCGGGTCTCGTCGCGGATCCGGCCCGCGGCCGTGCGGCCCGTGTCGAGCACCAGCACCACGCGTCGGTCGCGCTCCGGCCGCCAGGTGCGGACGACCACGTCCTGCCGGCGGGCGGTCGCGCGCCAGTCGATGGAGCGCACGTCGTCGCCGCGGACGTAGTCGCGCAGGCTGTCGAACTCGGTGCCCTGCCCGCGGACCATGAGCGCCGTCCGGCCGTCGAGCTCGCGCATGCGGGCGAGGCGCGAGGGCAGGTGGCGGCGCGAGCGGAACGGCGGGAGCACGCGGACGGCTCCGGGGGAGAGGAGCGTCGCCTGGCGCGCGGCGAGGCCGAGCGGGCCGGCCGAGCGGATCGTGACGCGCTCGGTGCGGCGCTCGCCGCGGCGCGTCGGCGTGAGCGTCAGGCGGATCGCGCGGCGCTCGCCGGCGGGGATCCGCACCCGGTCGCGCGTGGAGGACGCGCCCGCCGACGGCTGCCAGGCGTCGCGCACCACGCCGCGCAGCGTCCGGGATCCGCGGTTGGTCACGAGCAGCACGCTCTCGCCGGTCTCGTCGAGGCGGATCCTGGCGGGCAGCACCCGCTCGAGCGCCATCGCCCGCGGGCTCGCGGCGACGGCCAGGTCGAGCGCGACGAGCACGGCGACCAGGAGGATCCAGCCCGCGAGCAGGGCGTAGGCCGCGTCCGACCCGTCGCCGAGCGCGACGAGCGGCGCGATCCCCAGGAGGAGGAGCGCGACCGTGCGGCCGGTGAGGGCCATCTAGCGGCGCGCCACTAGATCGGCACCTGCACCTGCGCCATGACCCCGCGGAGCACGGCGTCGACGGACACGCCCTCGAGCTCCGCCTCGGGCCGCAGCGCGATGCGGTGGCGGAGCACGGGCAGCACCATCTCCTGCACGTGGTCGGGCGTCACGGCGTCGAAGCCGCTCAGCCACGCCCACGCGCGGCTCGCGGCGAGCAGGCTCGTGGATCCGCGCGGCGACACCCCGAGCTGCACCGACGGCGAGCGGCGGGTGGCGCGCGCGAGGTCGACCATGTAGGCGAGCACGTCGGCGCCCACGCGCACCTCGCGCACGGCCGCCTGCGCCCGACGGAGGCCGTCGGCGTCGAGCACGGGCCGGACGCCCGCCGCGTGGAGGTCCCGCGGGTCGAAGCCGGTCGAGTGCCGGCGGAGCACCTCGACCTCGGCCTCGCGCTCGGGCAGGTCGAGCACGAGCTTCAGCAGGAAGCGGTCGAGCTGGGCCTCGGGCAGCGTGTACGTGCCCTCGTACTCGACGGGGTTCTGCGTGGCCGCGACGAGGAAGGGATCCGGCAGCGCGTGGCTCTCGCCGTCGACCGTGACCTGCCGCTCCTCCATCGCCTCCAGCAGCGCCGACTGCGTCTTGGGCGGCGTGCGGTTGATCTCGTCGGCCAGCAGGATGCTCGTGAACACCGGCCCGCGGCGGAACGAGAACGCGCCCTCGCGGGAGTCGTAGACGAGGGATCCGGTGATGTCGCCCGGCATGAGATCGGGCGTGAACTGCACGCGCGCGGTGTCGAGGCGGAGGGCCTCGCTGAGCGCGCGGACGAGGAGCGTCTTCGCCACGCCGGGCACGCCCTCGAGCAGGACGTGGCCGCGGGCGAGGAGGGCGATGATCATGCCGGTCACGGCGCCGTCCTGCCCGACGACGGCCTTCCCGACCTCGGTCCGGACGGCGAGCAGGCTGGTGCGGAGGTCGTCGGTCATGGATCCATTCTCCTGGTCGGGTCGGTGGGGTCTGCGGGGTCGGCGGCGCGGGCGACCCGGCGCTCGAGGTCGGCGAGGCGCCCCGCGAGGGCGACGAGGGCGCGGTCGGTGCGGGGATCGTCGTCGAGGAGCAGGGCGCGGATCCCCGCGGGGTCCTCGCGGAGCGCGGCGGCGGACGCGGCCACGACGTCGTCGACGGACGCGAGGCGGCCGAGCGCGAGCGTCGACGCGATCCGGTCGACGGTGCCGACCCGCAGCGCGTCGAGGGCGTGCCCGCGAGCGTCGGCCCGTTGGTACAGCCGCGCGCGGCCCTCCGCGGTCTCGTCCGCGCGCACCACGACGGGCAGCCGCTCCACCACGAGCGGGCCGAAGCGGCGGCCGCGCCACACGGCGGCGGCGATCGCGGCGGCGCCCAGCAGCAGGATCGCCGGCGTCACCCACCCGGGCGTGAGCTCGCCGAGGGTGGGCGGCGCGTCCGTCGCGGCGTCGTCGGGCGACGGCGTGTACCAGACGAGCCGAGGCCGCTCGCCGAGCACGCCCAGCGCGAGGGCGGCGGATCCCTGCTCGGCGATGCGGTCGTTCGTGAGTATCGGATCCGCGCCGAGCACGGTCACGGTGCCGCCGGGCGCGAGCGTCGCGGGCACCTGGAGGAGCGCGAACGCGTCGCCGGTGTCGTCGGGGAAGCACGTGACGGCATCGGCAGCGTCGTCGCCGAGGTACCGGAACACGGGGGCGTCGTCGGGCACGGATCCCGCGGCCGTCGCGGCGGGCAGCGCGCAGCCGGCATCGAGCGCCCGGTCGGCGGACTCGGCCGCGCCGCCCGCCGCGACGTCGGGCGCGATCGCCTGCAGCGTCCGGAAGTCGGGCGCCAGCAGCACCGTGCGCGTGGAGAGGCGGCCGACCTCGGCGAGCCGCTCGTCGTCGAGGCGGTCGGAGGTCGCGCCGAGCACGAGCGTCGTGTCGTCGCCGTCCCCCACGGCCGCCCGCGCCTCGGCGAGCGTCGAGGCGAGCGTGACCTCCACGCCCTGTCCCTGGAGCACGCGGGCGAGCGCCTGCGTGCCGCCGGGCGCCGGGTTGTCTGGCGCGAGCGCGTCGCCCTGCCGTGCGGCGCCGGAGACCGCGAGCGAGGCCAGCGCGACGACGACGGCGAGGGCGGCCAGCGCGACCCACGTCCCGGCGCGCCGGAGCGCCTGCCGCGGCGTCCGGGTCTCGGCCGTCGCGAGGGCGACCGGAGCGGGTGCCTCCACGGGTGCGCTCATCGGGGACCCGCGCCCACGGGCTCGTGCAGCACGGGCACGGCCGTGC
The DNA here is from genome assembly GCF_051201715.1 of Clavibacter quasicaliforniensis. NCBI lineage: Bacteria > Bacillati > Actinomycetota > Actinomycetes > Micrococcales > Microbacteriaceae > Clavibacter > Clavibacter quasicaliforniensis. Next base: position 1,129,538 of record NZ_CP139624.1, read on the forward strand.
GCAGGTCGCGGTCGAGCGCGGACAGCCGGTCGAGCATCTCCTCGGTTCCCGGCCGTCCGAGGTAGCGGACGGCGTCGAAGTCGTCGGCGGCCACGACGAGGCGGGCGGCGTGGTCCGGGTGCGCGGACCCCGCGCGGCGGGCGAACCCGCGGGCCGTGGTGCCCGGATCCACCGCCACGATCGTGCGCTCGGCCTGCTCGCGCGCGATCGCCCGGAACAGGTCGGACGCGGCAGCGGCGAGGTCGCCCGCCCGCCTCGAGGCCTCGGCCGCGCGCCGCAGCTCCTCGGCGGAGCGCCGGTCGTCGGATCCGAACAGCCCGTCGCCGCGCGCGGTCGCCCGCCTGCGGTCCCGCCGCGGCGCCCCGAAGACGAGGAACGCCACCACGACGACCGCGAGGACGAGCGCCCCGATCACCACGGGCGCGAGGTCCGCGAGGCCGCCGCCCGCCCCGCCGAGGAGCCCGGCGATCCAGTCGCCGACAGCCTGCGCCGCCAGGTCGAGGGCGTTGGGCCGCGCCGCCTCGTACTCCGGCTTCGCGAGCTCGTCGAGGAGGAGGCGGCGCGCGTCGTCGGCGTCGGGATCCAGGGGCACCGCGGCCGCACGCGCGACCGCGGTGACGAGGGGGGAGCCGATCACGCGCGTCCCGGACCGGCGGCGGTCGCGCCGGCCGCGGGTGCCGCGTACGGGTCCCACGCGCCCGCCCCGGTCGCCGACTCCGCGCCGGCCGCGCGCTCCTCGGCGAAGCGCGCGAGCTCGAGGTCGAGCCCCTCGCGCCGCATGCGCAGGTCGATGTAGAGGATGGCCGCGTTCGCCGACGTGACGACCGCGCCGATGCTCCCCACGACCACGCTCACCACGAGCGAGAGCAGCTGCGCGCCGATGTAGAAGACGACGGACGCGTCGAACGTCTGGAAGTCGAGCTCCCCGTTCGGGAAGAGCACGGTCTGCAGGATGGAGGTCAGCAGCGTCAGCGGCACCGTCACCACGTTCGCGGCGGTGGACACGATCACCGAGGTGAGCAGCAGGATCCCGAGCACGCGCCAGAACGAGCCGATCGTGAGCGACCACGACCGCCGGGCCGCCGCCAGCGGCCGGAGCCGCTCGATCACGATGGCGCTCGGCACGAGGGCGAGGCGCGTGGAGACCCAGGCCGCGACGACCACGAGGCCCATCACGCCGAGCACGCCCACGAGGATCCCCACGGCGATGCCGGCGCCCCCGGCGAGCACCAGCAGCGCGACGATGCCGCCGAGCACCGCGAACACCAGAGTCCACGCGGCCGTGAGGGAGAGGCTCCACAGCACGAGCGGCACGATCCGCGGGCGGGCGAGCAGCCACAGCGCGCGCATCCGCAGCCGCTCCCCGAGCGTGCCGCGCGCCACCTCGCTCGCGACGACGCCCTGGAGGAACGCCGACGCGACGATCGACAGCACGATGGTGACGACGGCGGCGATCACGACGGCCGCCACGCCCCCGGCGATGAGCGGCCCCTGATCCGCCTCGCGGGCCGAGAGGATGCGCGTGACCACGAACCCGGTCACGCCGCCGACGATGACGAGGGTCACCACGCCGACGAGCCCCTGGATCAGCAGGGCGCTGCCGACCGTGGCGCCGGGGTTCCGGCGCAGCGTCTGGAACGAGCCCGCGAGGATCGCGCCGAGGCCCATCGGCCGCAGCGGCAGCAGGCCGGGCTTCGGCGGCGGGGTCCAGCCGGGCGCGGCGCCCCAGCCGGGCGGCGGCGGGAAGCCCCCGCCGGACGGCGGTGCGGACGGCGGCGCCGGGGGTGAGCCGGGGGTCTGAGGGGCCTGCCAGCTCTGGTCATCGGTCACGCTCGCCAGCCTCCCACAGGCCGCGCGCGAAGTCCCGCGCCGGACGGGCCCGGCCGATCCGGCGGATCCACCGGCTACCCTGGGGGCCTACGAGGCAGGGAACACCTTCAGATGACAGCACGGATCCTGGTGGTCGACGACGACACCGCGCTCGCCGAGATGATCGGCATCGTCCTGCGCACCGAGGGCTTCGAGCCCTCCTTCTGCGGGGACGGCGGCCAGGCGCTCGCCGCGTTCCACGACGCGAAGCCCGACCTGGTGCTCCTCGACCTCATGCTCCCCGGCCTCGACGGCATCCAGGTGTGCGACCTCATCCGCGCCGAGTCCGGCGTCCCCATCATCATGCTCACGGCGAAGTCCGACACGGCCGACGTCGTCAAGGGCCTCGAGTCCGGCGCCGACGACTACATCGTCAAGCCCTTCAACCCCAAGGAGCTCGTCGCCCGCATCCGCACGCGCCTGCGCCCCGCGGCCGCGGCGTCGCCCGGGCTCCTCCAGGTGGGCGACCTCGTGGTGGACGTCGAGGGCCACGAGGTGCGCCGCGGCGAGGAGCGGATCAACCTCACGCCCCTCGAGTTCGACCTCCTGCACGCGCTCGCCAGCCGTCCGCAGCAGGTGTTCACGCGCGAGATGCTGCTCGAGCAGGTCTGGGGCTACCAGTACAAGGCCGACACGCGCCTCGTCAACGTCCACGTGCAGCGCCTGCGCGCGAAGGTCGAGGACGATCCGGACAACCCGCGCATCGTCATGACCGTGCGCGGCGTCGGCTACCGCGCGGGGGCAGCGGCCTAGCCCCGTGCGCCCGCTGCCCGTGTGGCTCGTCGACTGGAGGTCGTGGCCGCGCCGCCTCACCCGGATCTGGTCGGTGTCGCTCCAGTTCCGCACCGTCCTCATCACGGTCGCGCTCTCCGGCGTCACGGTGCTCCTCATCGGCGTGCTCATGACGCAGAGCATCTCGAGCGACCTCTTCCGCCAGCGGCTCGACACCGTCCTGCAGCAGTCGAACAGCGCCACCAGCCGGATGCAGGAGCAGTTCACCTCCTCCGACGCGTCCGACCAGACCGAGCTCGAGCAGCTGCGCACCCAGGTGTTCGACGAGCTCCGCGGCAGCGCCATCAACCTCTCCGACTTCGCCTTCCGCCGCACGCCCGGCACGGAGGCGCGCAACGTGCTGCAGAACGCGTCCACAGCCGACTACGTCGACAGCCTCCTGAGCGCGGACCTCCGCCGCGCGGTCGGCGAGGGCACGGGCACGCAGCAGTGGCAGTCGGTGGCGATCCCGGTGGGGGACCAGGGCGCCACCAGCCCCGGCATCGTCGTGGGATCCAGCATCGACATCCCGTCGGCCGGCCGCTACGAGCTGTACCTCGTCTACGACCTCGGCGACATCCAGCAGACCCTCGACTTCGTGGCCGGCACGATCCTCCTCGCGTTCCTCTTCCTCATCGTGCTCATCGGGGCGATCGCGTGGCTCGTGGTGCGGCTCGTCGTCGCGCCCATCCGCGTCGCCGCCGACACCAGCCAGAAGCTCGCCGCCGGGCAGCTCGAGGAGCGCCTGCCGGTGAAGGGCGAGGACGTGATCGCGACGCTCGCGCGCTCGTTCAACGGCATGGCCGACTCTCTGCAGTCGCAGATCACGCAGCTCGCCGACCTCTCGCAGCTGCAGCAGCGCTTCGTCTCCGACGTCTCGCACGAGCTGCGGACGCCGCTCACCACGATCCGGCTCGCGGGCGGCGTGCTCTACGACCTCCGCGAGGACTTCAGCCCGCCGGCCGCCCGGAGCGCCGAGCTGCTGCACACGCAGGTGGAGCGCTTCGAGACCCTGCTCGCCGACCTGCTGGAGATCAGCCGGTTCGACGCGGGCGCGGTGGACCTCGTGACGGAGCCGACCAACCTCGTGCGGCTCGTCGAGGACTCCATCGAGGAGTTCGAGGGGCTCGCCGCGCAGAAGGGCTCGGAGCTCCGGCTGGTCGCCCCCGGCGGCTACTTCGACGCCGAGATGGACGCCCGTCGCGTGCGCCGCATCGTCACGAACCTCGTGGGCAACGCCGTCGACCACGGCGAGGGCAGGCCCATCGTCATCACGGTCGACAGCGACCGGGACGCCGTCGCGCTCGCCGTCCGCGACTACGGCGTCGGCATGACGCACGAGGAGATGGGCCACGTCTTCGACCGGTTCTGGCGCGCGGATCCGTCGCGCCAGCGCACCACGGGCGGCACCGGCCTCGGCCTCGCCATCTCGCTGGAGGACACGAACCTGCACCACGGCTGGCTGCAGCTGTGGTCGCGGCCGGGCGAGGGATCCTGCTTCCGGCTGACCCTGCCGCGCCGGCCCGACGTCCCCCTCGACGGCTCGCCCGTCGCGCTGCCGCCCGACGACCCCGCGGACGACCGCGCCGACGAGGAGGACGCCCGTGTCCCCAGCACCTGATCCCCGCTCGGCCCGCGCGGCCCGCCGCTCGGCCCGCGCGGCCGCCGTCGCGCTCGTCGCCGCGTGCGCCGTCCTGCTCTCCGGCTGCGTCTCCATCCCGTCCGGCGGACCCGTCTCCGAGGGCGACCCCGCGACCGTCACGGACGAGTCCGGCGTCAGCTACCAGCCGGACGGCCCGCAGGCGGGCGACGGCCCGGACGACGTCATCGCCGGCTTCGTCGACGCCGCCACGAGCTCCGCCGACCAGTACGGCGTCGCGCGCCAGTTCCTCTCCTCCGACTTCGCGTCGCGCTGGGATCCGTTCGCCAGCGTCGTCGTGTGGGAGGGCCAGGCGAGCACCTCGGAGGAGGTCGACGGCACCTACAGCTACTCCGTGACGACCATCGCGACGGTCGACGGGCAGGGCCACTACCGCGAGGTCGGCAGCGACCAGGAGACGCGCCTGTCCTTCCAGCTCGTGCAGGAGCGCGGCGAGTGGCGCATCGCGAAGGCGCCCGACGGCATCGCCCTGCGCTCCACCTACTTCCGCGAGATCTTCAGCGCGCACGCCCTGTACTTCTTCGACCCCACGTTCTCGTTCCTCGTGCCCGACCTCCGGTTCTTCGTCACGCGCGCGTCCCAGAGCGTGAGCACCCGGATCGTCAAGTCGCTCCTCCAGGGCCCGTCGCCGTGGCTGTCCCAGCCCGCGGTCGTCACGGCGTTCCCCGAGGGCACGCAGCTGGCGTCCTCGGCCGTCACGACCGCGGGCGGCACGCCGCAGGTGGACCTCTCGACGGAGGCGCGCGCGGCCGACGGCGTCACGCAGCAGCGGATGAAGCTGCAGCTGCGGCAGAGCCTGTCCAACATCCCGTCAGTGCTCGACGTGCAGATGCTCGTCGACGGCACGCCGCTCACCGTCGCGGACCTGGGCGGACGCGGCCCTGTCAAGGACCCGCAGGCGGAGTCGCGCCCGCTCGTCCTCGCCCAGGGCCAGTTCGGCTACCTCGGCGGGGGAGAGGTCGCCCCGCTCGGCACCCTGGGCACGCGCGTGGCGGCCCTCGCCGCCGACGCGGCGACCCTGAGCGCGGACGGTCGGCAGGCGGCGGTGCGGAACGCGTCCGGCGTGTGGTCGGTGGGCGACGGCGACCGCGACGCGGTCCTCCTCGACACGCGCCCCGGCCTCGTCGCGCCCTCGCTCGACGCGCAGGGCTACGTCTGGTCCACGCCCGCATCGGATCCGCGCGGGCTCGTCGCATGGGGACCCGACGGCGTCGGCCACCCCGTCGCCGTCAGCTGGACCGCCACCGGCCGGGTCGTCTCCCTCGAGGTCGCGCGCGACGGCGCGCGCGTCCTCGTCCAGCTCGAGACGGGCGCCGGGCCGCAGCTGCTCGTCGCGTCGATCGTGCGCGACGGCGGCGTCCCGACCTCCCTCACGACGACTCCCCTCGAACTCCTGGCGTCGCCGGGCACCCCGCTCGACGCCACGTGGGTCGACGAGCTCGACGTCGCCACCCTGACGCTCGCGCCCGACGGGGAGCGCCAGGTGGAGCTGCACCAGGTCGGCGGTCCGTCGAAGGACATGGGCTCCGCGGCCGACGGCGTCTCCATCACGGGCGCCAACGACGAGAGCGGGCTGCGGGTCCTCACGAGCGCGGGCGCCCTGCTCACGCCGCGGGGCAGCACGTGGCAGCAGACGGCCACCGGCGTCTCCTTCGTCGCGACGAAGCGCTGATCCCCTCCACGGATCCGTCCCGCCCGCCGACGAGGGGCCCGGCCCGTGCGACCCTGCGCGCGTGATCCCCGTGCCCGGCCGTCCCGCCCCCGCCCTGCCCGCCCCCGCCCTGCCCTCCCGCGTCCCGCCCGCGGTCCGCGCCGCCCTGCTCGACGCCCTCGCGGTCGTCGCCCCGGTGACATGCGCGGGGTGCGGCGCCCCCGATCGGGCCGTGTGCCCGGCCTGCCGGGCCGCGATCCCCTGCCCGCCCCTCGTGCGGCGGCTCGCGCTGCCCGCCGTCCCCGCCTCTCGCGGTCGCGTGCCCGCCCACGTCGTGCCGGTGGGCTGCGGGAGCGCGTACGCCCCGCCCTGGCCGCGGCTCCTGTCGGCCCTCAAGGAGGAGGGCCGCGCCGACGCCGCGCGGGCGCTGGCGCCCACCCTCATCCGGGCCGTCCGCGCGGCCGTCGTCGCCGCGGAGCGCGGAGCCGTCGGCGCCACCGCCGCGCGTCCCCTCGACGTGATCCCCGTCCCCACGCCGGCGGCCTCCCTGCGTCGGCGCGGCTACGCGCCCGTCGAAGTCCTGCTCGCCCGCGCCGGCATGCGCCCGCTGCGTGCGCCCGGCGTCCCCGGGCTGAGGCGCCACCCGCTGCGCTTCGTCCGACGTCCCGCCGACCAGGCCGGCCTCGGGGTCGCCGCCCGCGCGGCCAACGTCGACGGCTGCCTCGCGGCGCGGATCGACCTCACCGGTCGCCGGATCCTCGTCGTCGACGACGTCCTCACCACCGGCGCCACCCTCCGCGAGACCTGCCGCGCCATCCGTGCGGCGGGCGGCGACGTGGTCGCGTGCGCGGTCCTCACGGCCGTCCCCGCCCGCTCGCGCGGCGGGCTGCCGCCCGCCCCCGCCGGCTGACCGACCCGTCGCTCCCTGTGCATGTCCGATGCGCCCGCGGTCCACCCGCCGGATGCCTCGCGCTGCGATGAGCCCGAGGTCTAGGCTCGCCCGAAAGGCGTGAAAGTGATCGCCCTCTTCCAGCGGGCGACGCGTCATGATCTGGAGGTACGTCATGGACATCAACATCACCGGCCGCAACGCGGAGATCACCGACCGATTCCGCGTGTACGCCACCGAGAAGGCCGACAAGATCGTCCAGCTCGCCGAGAAGTCCATCTCTCTCGACATCAAGGTCTCGCGGCACAGCGAGAAGTCCGGCGGATCCGCAGGGGACGACCGCGTGGAGATCACGCTCGTGGGGCCCGGCCCCGTCATCCGCGCCGAGAGCAGCGCCGCCGACAAGTTCGCGGCCTTCGACCTCGCCCTCGGGCGCATGCTCGAACGGCTGCGCCGTGCCAAGGACAAGAAGAAGATCCATCGCGGCAACCACCGACCCGTCTCCCTGCAGGAGGCCGCGACCGACGGCTTCGCGCAGATCGACCTCGACCCGGCCGACGCCGAGCTCATCGAGCGGGTCAACGGGAAGAGCGTGGCGCCCGTCGACCAGCCCGTCGACGAGGACGACTACTGCCCCGTGGTCATCCGCACCAAGGTCTTCCCCTCGCAGTCCATGACGGTCGACCAGGCCCTCGAGCACATGGAGCTCGTCGGCCACGACTTCTTCCTCTTCATCGACGCGGAGACGGACCGCCCGAGCGTCGTCTACCGCCGCAAGGGCTGGGACTACGGCGTCATCGGCCTCGCGGACGGCGAGCAGGAGCTCGCGGGCGCTGGCGCGGGATCCCGGTCGCTCCGCCGCTGATCCACACGTCCTCGCACGAGGCCCCGCGCGCTCCGGCGCGCGGGGCCTCGTGCGTGCCGCGGGCAGCGCAGGTCAGGGCGCTCCCGGGAACGGCACCGGACGAGCCGGTACTATGGCGAAGCTCGTCGGCGGCGACATCCGCGCGCCGTCACGGCGGTCGTCGTCATCCGGCGCCCGCCCATCTACGCAGGGAGACACCGATGGCCTCAGTACTCGAGAAGGTCCTTCGCGTCGGCGAGGGGCGCACGCTCCGCAAGCTGCAGAACTACGCGAAGGCGGTGAACCAGCTCGAGGAGGACTTCACGCACCTCACCGACGAGGAGCTGAAGAACGAGACCGTCGAGCTGCGCGAGCGCCACGCCAACGGCGAGTCCCTCGACGACCTGCTCCCCGAGGCGTTCGCCGCCGTCCGCGAGGCCTCCCGCCGCACGCTCGGCCTCCGCCACTTCGACGTCCAGATCATGGGCGGCGCGGCCCTCCACCTCGGCAACATCGCTGAGATGAAGACCGGCGAGGGCAAGACCCTCGTCGCCACGCTGCCGGCGTACCTCAACGCCATCGCCTCGCGCGGAGTGCACGTCATCACGGTCAACGACTACCTCGCCAGCTACCAGAGCGAGCTCATGGGCCGCGTCTTCCGCGCCCTCGGCATGACCACCGGCGTCATCCTCGCGGGCCAGACCCCGCAGCAGCGCCGTGAGCAGTACGCCGCCGACATCACGTACGGCACGAACAACGAGTTCGGATTCGACTACCTGCGCGACAACATGGCGTGGCAGGCGTCGGACATGGTCCAGCGCGGCCACTTCTTCGCCGTGGTCGACGAGGTCGACTCCATCCTCATCGACGAGGCCCGCACGCCGCTCATCATCTCCGGCCCGTCCGCGGGCGACGCGAACCGCTGGTTCACGGAGTTCGCGACCGTGGCCAAGCGCCTCGTCCCGGAGGTCGACTACGAGGTCGACGAGAAGAAGCGCACGGTCGGCGTCCTCGAGGCGGGCATCGAGAAGGTCGAGGACCACCTCGGCATCGACAACCTGTACGAGTCCGCGAACACCCCGCTCATCTCCTTCCTCAACAACTCGATCAAGGCCAAGGCCCTGTTCAAGAAGGACAAGGACTACGTCGTCATGAACGGCGAGGTCCTCATCGTCGACGAGCACACCGGCCGCATCCTCATGGGCCGCCGGTACAACGAGGGCATCCACCAGGCCATCGAGGCGAAGGAGGGCGTCGCGGTCAAGGCCGAGAACCAGACCCTCGCCACCGTCACGCTGCAGAACTACTTCCGCCTCTACAAGAAGCTCTCGGGCATGACCGGCACGGCCGAGACCGAGGCCGCCGAGTTCATGAGCACCTACAAGCTCGGCGTCGTCCCGATCCCCACGAACCGGCCCATGCAGCGCAAGGACCAGTCCGACCTCATCTACAAGAACGAGAAGGCGAAGTTCGAGCAGGTCGTCGAGGACATCGCCGAGCGCCATGCGGCCGGCCAGCCCGTCCTCGTCGGCACGACGAGCGTCGAGAAGAGCGAGTACCTCTCCAAGCTCCTCGCCAAGAAGGGCGTCCGCCACGAGGTCCTGAACGCGAAGAACCACGCGCGCGAGGCCGCCATCGTCGCCCAGGCCGGGCGCCTCGGATCCGTCACGGTCGCCACCAACATGGCCGGCCGCGGCACCGACATCATGCTCGGCGGCAACGCGGAGTTCCTCGCCGTCGCGGCCATGAACGCGCGCGGGCTGAGCCCCGTCGAGACCTCCGAGCAGTACGAGACCGAGTGGGACGACGTGTTCGCCCAGGTCAAGGCCGAGGTCGACGAGGAGGCCGCGAAGGTCATCGAGGCCGGCGGCCTCTACGTCCTCGGCACCGAGCGCCACGAGTCGCGGCGCATCGACAACCAGCTCCGCGGGCGTTCCGGCCGCCAGGGCGACCCCGGCGAGAGCCGCTTCTACCTGTCGCTCACCGACGACCTCATGCGCCTGTTCAACAACGGCGCCGCCGCCAGCCTCATGGGCCGCGACAGCGTCCCGGACGACGTGGCCATCGAGTCGAAGGTCGTGAGCCGCGCCATCCGCAGCGCCCAGGGCCAGGTGGAGGCGCGGAACGCCGAGATCCGCAAGAACGTCCTGAAGTACGACGACGTCCTCAACCGCCAGCGCGAGGCCATCTACGGCGACCGCCGCCACATCCTCGAGGGCGACGACCTCCAGGAGCGCTCGCAGCGCTTCCTCGAGGCGGTCATCGACGACGTGCTCGACTCCCACATCGGCGAGGGCAACGGCGACGACTGGGACTTCGACGCGCTCTGGACCGAGCTCAAGACGCTGTACCCGATCTCCATCACGATCGACGAGGTCATCACGGAGGCCGGCAGCAAGGGACGCGTCAACCGCGACTTCGTCCGTCGCGAGATCCTCTCCGACGCCAAGCTCGCCTACTCGAAGCGCGAGGAGCAGCTCGGCGAGGCTGCCATGCGCGAGCTCGAGCGTCGCGTGGTGCTCTCGGTCATCGACCGCCGCTGGCGCGAGCACCTCTACGAGATGGACTACCTGAAGGACGGCATCGGACTGCGCGCCATGGCCCAGCGCGACCCGCTGGTCGAGTACCAGCGCGAGGGCTTCGCGCTCTTCCAGCAGATGATGGGCGCCATCCGCGAGGAGACCGTCGGATTCCTGTTCAACCTCGAGGTCGAGGTGCAGTCCCCGGCGGACGCCGAGTCCGTGGGCCCGCGCATCCAGGCCAAGGGTCTCGCCGCGAACCAGGCGACGGCGGACAAGCTCCGGTACACGGCTCCCACGGACGACGGCGGCGTCGAGGTCCGCAACCAGCGCGGCCAGATCGAGAAGGCGGCCACCGCGAAGGCGCAGAAGGACCAGCAGGCGGAGGACGCCGTCCTGGTCGGCGAGGACGAGCCGGAGACCCCGCAGGGCCCGCCCGCCCGCGGCGCCTTCGGCCAGCCGACGGGCGCCTCCTCGTCCGCTCCGCAGAACCGCGAGGAGCGCCGCAAGGCCGATCGGCGCAAGTAGGTCTTCCCGGGCCGACAGGTCTCCTGTCGGCCCGGGGCCATGTCGGCCTCTGGCACGACGAAGGGCGCGCCTCCCGCGGGAGGCGCGCCCTTCGTCGTGCGGTGGTCGCTAGAGGACGTTTATCGCCGTCGCGCGCCAACGGCGGTCGAGCCCCTCGAGCCGGATGGCGACGGCGCGGGCTCGTGCCCGACCGTGGACCACGATGACCGCTTCGATCACGCCGTCTCGGGGGGAGAACGACGTGACCGTGCCGATGGTGAAGACCGGCCGGGTCACCGACTGCCCCTTCGCGCGTCGGGCGCGAGCGCTGAGTACCACGCGCTTGAGGAGGTGGCGGTAGACGTCATCGCTGACCCACCGGGCGATCTGGTCGAGCTCCCGCGCTCCGGCGAGGATCTCGATCACGCAGCGCGTGAGGTTCTCGAGCAGCGGACCCGACGGGGGAGATCCTGGCTGCTGCAAGGCTGGCGCCCGAAGAAGTCGTCGACGTCGAAGCGCTTGCGGACCGTGCCCCGCACGGTGGCGGTCGTCGCAGGTGTCGAACCGGCGGCTCCGCTCGACGCCTGCGCGGGCGCTGATGCGGGCTTCCGAGCACCGGACCGGCGGGTCGGGGCGCCCTCGGCGTTCCCGGCGACGGTGCTCCGGCGGTCAGGGAGATCCTCCCGTGGCACTGCTTCACTCATGCGTCACTCCCATCCCGGTGCTCCCCCCCGATCGGGGGACCACGATGACTGGTCAACTGTGACAGTGCGAGAGGCTCGGCGCACGTCCAGCGCACAAGATGTGGAGAACTGAGAGCGGATCTCAAGGAAGGGACCCAAGGTGACCCGGATGTACGCGTCCTCCCCGACACCCCGCTCGCTTCTCATGCGGCGGTCCAGCGACCGATGAGGTGGGAGAACCTCTTCGACGATCTCGAGGGCCAGTGGGAGACGGCGCGGCTCGCCGAGGAGCGGGACCAGCGCGCCGAGGAGGAGCGCACCCGCGTCGCGCGCACCGTCGTGCGCGACCGCCTGAGGGCGCTCACCTCGGCCGATCAGGCACGGCCGCTGCGCCTGTCGCTGTCGGACGGCACGTGGATCGACCTTCGCGCCAAGGTGCTCGGTCGCGACTGGATGTCGGGTGAGCTGATCGTCCCGGGCGACGCGCCGTCGCGCGAGGAGCGGGCCTGCATCCTCCCGCTCGCCTCCATACACGCGCTCGCCCTGGACCGCGAGCAGGTCCGATCGAGCCTCGCGCCCGTCTCGGAGCTCCCGCCTGAGCGCGGCATCGTCGACCGGATCGGGCTGCCGTTCGTCCTCCGCGACCTCTGTCGGCGCCGTGCCCGAGTCGAGCTGCGGCTCCGTGACGCGGTGGTCGGCGGCACGCTCGACCGCGTCGCCCGCGACCACGTGGACGTCGCGGTCCACGAGGCGGGCACCCCGCGCCGGGAGTCGGCCGTCTCCGGGTACCGGCTGGTGCCCCTCGCGGGGATCGTCCTCGTCCGCGTCTGATCGTCCGCGTCGCAGCAGCATGTGGACAACGCGCGACGCGTCCGCGCGTCGTCCCCGACATTGACCGGCATGCCTCCCACCCCTCGTCCCGCGCGCCCGGCGCGCCGTCCCGTCTGGTCGGATCCCCGCTTCATCGTCGGGCTGGTGATGGTCCTCGTGTCGACCGGCGGAGTGGTGGCGCTCCTGCGCTCCGCGGACTCCTCGGTGGTCGTCATGGCCGCGGGGTCCGCCCTCGACGCGGGGACCACCGTCCATGCCTCGGACCTGGTGCCCGTGCGCGTCCGCATCGACGGCGCCGCCGACCTCTACGTCTCCCCGGACTCCGCCGACGGGCTCGTCGTCACCCGCTTCGTGGGGGCGGGCGAGCTGATCCCGCGGTCGTCGCTCTCCTCCGCGGACGCGCGCACCACCGCGTCGGTCGTCATCCCCACGTCCGCGGGCGCCGACCACCTCGTCGCACCGGGCACCGTGGTCGACATCTGGGCGGCCGCGGCGAAGGGCTCGGGCACGAACGCCTACGACGCGCCGCGGGTCATCGTCTCGGGGGCCACCGTCGCCCAGGTCATCCGGCCCGAGGGCTTCGTCGCGGACCAGGACCACACCCAGGTGCAGCTGACCGTGCCGCGTGAGGACGTGGCGGCGGTCCTCTCATCCACCGACGCACGCGACCAGATGACGCTCGTGCCCGTCGGCGACGCGGGGGCGTGAGCGTGGCCTCCCTCATCCTCGCCCTCCCGCCTCGCGTGGAGGACGCGCTCCTGCGCGACGTCGTCGAGTCCGGGCACACGGTCCTCGCTCGTGTCGCGGGCGCGGCGGACGTGATCGCGGCTGTCCGGGCGACGGCGGCCGACCCCCTGCATCTGGTCATCGCCGCATCCACGACGACGCTCGACCGCGACGTGCTCACGGCGCTCGACGAACGGGGAGCGCGAGCGGTCGCGGTGGCGTCGAGCGAGGCCGACCGTCGCAATGCGCAGTCGCTCGGACACCACGAGGTCGTGGACGAAGGCGCCACATGGCGGGAGATCGAGGAGCTGCTGCTCTCGGGGCGTCCGCTCGGGGCATCCGGCGGGATGGCGTCCGGCGTCCGGCGCGCGGACGCCGTCGCCGCGCACCTGGAGATCGAATCTCCCGAGCGCGTCGGCTCGGGTGATGCGTCCGATCGGGCCAGGCTGGCGGACGCGGGCAGCCGACGGTCCGCACGCGGTCCCGATGGCAGCCCGGATCAGTTCGGCGCCCGGTTCGGAGGCGACGGCTCGTCACGCTCCGGGTGGGGCTCGCGCACGCACGCCGAGCGGGACCGCAGAGGGCGATCGCTGCGAGGCCGTCTCGGGCTCATCAGACGCCCGCGCGTGCCGGCTCCCGTGACCCGCGACGAGGATGCGGACGACACGGTCGCGGGTGGACGGGAACCAGTCGGCCGGGTGATCGCCGTCTGGGGCCCGCAGGGAGCGCCGGGGCGGACCACGACCGCGCTGGCCATCGCCGGCGAGGTCGCGGCGGCGGGTCGATCCGCCGTGCTGGTCGACGCCGACGTCCACGGCGGCACGGTCGCTGCCACGCTCGGACTCCTGGACGAGGCGCCGGGCTTCGCCGCCGCCTGCCGTCTCGCTGCGGCGGACAGCCTCACCGTGGAGGAGCTGGAGCGGATCGCGCAGCACCACCCGTCCACCCGAGCGCCGGGGTTCTCGGTCCTCACGGGCATCTCGCGCCCGGACAGATGGCCGGAGCTCGCGGAGGGGCGGGTCTCCGCCGTGCTGCAGGCGTGCCGTGGTTGGCGCGACTACACCGTGGTCGACACCTCGTTCAACCTGGAGGACGACGAGGAGATCTCGAGCGACATGTTCGCCCCCCGCCGAAACGCCGCCACGCATGCCGTGCTGCGCGGCGCGGACCACGTCGTCGCCGTCGTCTCCGCGGACACGGTCGGCCTCTCGCGCTTCTTCCGCGCGTACGTGCAGCTCCTCGAGATCGTCGACCCGTCGCGGGTCTCGGTGCTCGTCAACCGCGTCCGTCCGAGCGCCGGTGGCTGGGATGCAGCCGGCCAGGTGCGGCGCACCCTCTTCCGGTTCGGGAGCGTGGAGGCCGCGGCCTACGTCCCCGAGGATCGGGAGTCGCTCGACGCCGCGGTGCTCGCCGGCGCCACCCTCCGCGACATCGCGCCGCGGTCTCCGGCTCTCGTCGAGTGGTCGCGGTTCACCCGCACCTCGCTCCTGCCTCCCGAGGACGCGCCACGGCGGGTGCGTCGAGAGGCCGGCTCGAGGCGTCGAGGCGTCGATCGACCGGGGGAGGAGCGCGCCCGGCCCGCATAGGCTGTAGCCGTGTCCACGCTCAGCGATCTCGTGCATGCCCAGGGTCTGTCCTCCGACGCGGACGTCGAGTGGCTGCACCTCCTCGTCGGCGACTGGCAGCTCCTCGCCGACCTGGCGTTCGCGGACATCGTGCTGTGGGTACCGACCATGAGCGGCAGCTTCGTCGCTGTCGCGCACGCCCGGCCGTCGAGCTCGGCCACGCTGTTCTACCGCGACTTCGTCGGGCAGCCCATCAAGGCGGAGTGGCGCAAGCAGGTCACCGACGCGCACGAGACGGCCCGCATCATCGACTCGTCCGCCCCGGACTGGTACGAGGAGACGCCGACCCGCGTGCGGGCGGTGCCGGTGCTGCGTCGACTGGCCCAGGGCAGCCCCGAGGTGACGGACACCCCCATCGCCGTGATCACGCGCCACACCAACCTCAGCGAGACGCGGACTCCGAGCCGCCAGGAGCTGACGTTCAACGAGTGCGCCAACGACCTCTTCGCGATGATCGCCGACGGCGACTTCCCCGACCTCGGCTCGCCGACCGGTCCCCGGCGCGGGGCGCCTCGCGCGTCCGACGGCCTGCTGCGCCTCGACGTGGACGGCATCACGACCTTCGCGAGCCCCAACGCCCTGAGCGCGTTCAACCGCATGGGCTTCTCCGAGGAGCTGGAGGGGGAGTCGCTCGCGGACGCCACGTCCAGCCTCCTCACCGGCAAGCGGCTGACCGTCGACGAGTCGCTTCCTCTGATCGTCGCCGGTCGGGCGCCGTGGCGGACGGACATCGAGTCGCGCGGCGTCACGGTGTCGCTCCGTGCGATCCCGATCCGCAGCCATGGCGAGCGGGTCGGCGCCGTCGTCCTCTGCCGCGACGTGACGGAGCTGCGCCACCAGGAGCGCGAGCTGATCACGAAGGACGCGACGATCCGCGAGATCCACCACCGGGTGAAGAACAACCTGCAGACGGTCGCGAGCCTGCTGCGGATCCAGGCCCGCCGGTCGCACACGGAGGAGGCGCGCGAGGCGCTCGGCCACGCGCAGCGCCGGGTGGGCGCCATCGCCGTGGTGCACGACACGCTCAGCGAGGGGCTGAACCAGAACGTCGACTTCGACGCGGTGTTCGACCGCGTCCTGCTGCTCATCGCCGAGGTCGCCTCCGCGCACAACACGCGTGTGCATCCGAAGATCGTGGGCAGCTTCGGCGTGCTGCCGAGCGCCTATGCCACGCCGCTCGCCCTCGCGCTCACCGAGCTCGTGACAAACGCGGTCGAGCACGGCCTGGCCGGACGCTCGGGCGAGGTGGCCATCGAGGCCGCGCGCACCGAGGAGACCCTCACCGTCAGCGTCCGCGACGACGGCGTGGGGCTGCCCGAGGGCAAGGTCGGGACGGGGCTGGGGACTCAGATCGTGCGGACGCTCATCCAGGGCGAGCTCGGCGGCACGATCGACTGGCACACGCTCATGGGCAGCGGCACCGAGGTGACCATCGAGGTGCCGTTGCGCTGGCTCTCGCCCGTCGCGTCGTCCTGAGACGGAGCCCCGGCCGGTCGGCGAGCCCGGGACGACGAGAGCCGGGCTGCCCGTGGGCGGCCCGGCTCTCGTCGGTGGTGCGTGGTGCGTGCGTCAGCTGGCGCGGCGGGCGCGTGCGGCGCGGCGCTTGAGGGCGCGGCGCTCGTCCTCGCTGAGCCCGCCCCAGACGCCCGAGTCCTGGCCGGTCTCGAGGGCGTACTGCAGGCACATCTCGGTGACGGAGCAGCGGCCGCACACGGCCTTGGCCTTGTCGATCTGGTCGACGGCGGGTCCGGTGTTCCCCACGGGGAAGAACAGCTCGGGGTCCACAGTCAGGCAGGCTGCCTTGTCACGCCAGTCCATAGGGGTGCTCCTCGGGTCGGTACTCGTTGCACGGCAGATCTGCCGCGGGATGGGGGTGGGGCGAGGCGTCCGGGAACCGCATCGGGACGGGGCACGTGGCCCCTCCTCGTGAGATGCTCAGCTTCGGGGATTCGTCCCTTGTAAGCTCGGTTCCGGATCTGCTCACCACCCTGTGAACGAACTCGACCTCGAATATCGTCGCATAGAGCCAACGATCAATCAATAGCTTTGTATGGGAACGTGCTGTGACCGGAACCGGTGATGCCCTCGATCCGCGCGAGTCCGTGGAACCGGCCCGCCGTCCTCCCGCCGTGGTCCTCCTCACGTTGCTCATCGCGCTCGAGGCGCTGGGCATGGTCGGCGTCACCGCTCTCCTCGTCGTCGATCTGCTCACCTCGACGCCGGCGTCGCTGGCCAGCGCTGTCGCGCTCATCGCCCTCGCCGCGCTCGCCGCCGTGTTCCTGGCGGCCGTCGTGCGCGGGATCCTCCGGGGTCGGAGCTGGGTGCGGCCGGCGGCCGTCACCTGGCAGGTGCTGCAGATCGCCGTCGGCGCGGGCAGCCTGCAGGGTGCCGATGCGCGTCAGGACCTCGGGTGGGGCCTCATCGTGCCGTCCGTCCTCGTCGTCGTGCTGCTGTTCACGAGGTCCGTGCTCCTCGCCACGCGCCGACGCGACTGAGTCGAGGAGCACCGCATCCGCGACGGTTCGTCAGGCGTCGACGCCGAGCTTCTTGCGCAGGGACGCCACGTGCCCCGTCGCCTTGACGTTGTAGAGCGGCAGGGCGACGCGTCCCTCGCCGTCCACGACGACCGTGGAGCGGATCACGCCCGTGAGCTTCTTGCCGTAGAGCGACTTCTCGCCGTACGCCGCGTAGGCGCGGTGCACCTCGAGGTCGGGGTCCGACAGGAGCGTGAAGCCGAGGCCCTGCTCCTCTCGGAACCGGGCGAGGTCCTCCTGGGGGTCCTTGGAGATGCCGAGCACGCGGTAGCCGGCGCCCTGGAGGGAGTCCATGCTGTCGCGGAAGTCGCACGCCTGCGTGGTGCACCCGGGGGTCCCTGCCGCGGGATAGAAGTACACGATGACGTCCTGGCCGCGGAGGTCCGAGAGGGTGACGGGCGTGCCGTCCTGGTCGGGGAGGGTGAAGTCGGGGGCGGGCTGCCCCTTCTCGAGGCGGGCGGTCTCGGTCATGGGGGAGCCTCTCGTTCGCGGGTGTCGACGTCCATGCTAGGGCCGTGCGCGCGGGGCCCGATCAGGCGCTCCACGGGGCCGATTCGCGTCCGCCGCGCGCGTGGTGCTAGTGTCATCTCTCGGTCCGGTACCCCGCACGACAGGGTCCTCACCTGCACCTCTAGCTCAATTGGCAGAGCAACTGACTCTTAATCAGTGGGTTCTCGGTTCAAGTCCGAGGGGGTGCACCACACGCTCCGCGTAGGAGCAGCTCGACACCGCGCCACGTGCATCACGCGCGTCCGTGGGCGCGGGAGAACCGTGAGAGAATACCGGTCGGACCATCACCGCGGACGCCCCTAGCGGAGCACCGCGGCGGCCGGTGATCTCGGTGCACCGGCCACGCACCACGGTCACGCCCACGGCGTGCTCCGAGGCGCGGGACGTCGGCGCCCACGCGGCTGTGCATGCGCGTGCGCGACATCTCCGGCACACATCTCGAGGTATCGAAGGACAGCACTGCATGATTTTCGAAGTAGGGGAGACCGTCGTGTACCCCCACCACGGCGCCGCCACGATCACCGCGGTCAAGACCCGCACCATCAAGGGGGTCGACAAGAAGTACATCACCCTCCAGATCCACCAGAGCGAGCTGGTCATCGACGTGCCCGTCGACAACGCCGAGCTCGTCGGGCTGCGCGACGTCATCGACAGCTCCGGCGTGGAGGCCGTGTTCGACGTGCTCCGCGGCGACGTGGAGGAGGAGGCCGGCAACTGGTCTCGTCGCTTCAAGGCCAACACCGAGAAGATGGGCTCCGGCGACGTGCGCCGCGTCAGCGAGGTCGTCCGCGACCTGTGGCGCCGCGACCAGGACTCCGGCGTCTCGGCCGGCGAGAAGCGCATGCTCGCGAAGGCCCGCCAGATCCTCGTCTCGGAGCTCGCGCTCGCGCAGAAGTCCACCGACGAGGAGGCGTCCGTCGTCCTCGACGGCGTCCTGGCGCAGAGCATCTCCGCCTGACCCCTCCCGCCGCGCTCCGCGCGGCGCAGCATCGCCGACGGGCGGTCCCTCGACGACGGGGGACCGCCCGTCTGCGCGTCCGGGCGCCCGTCGATCCGCGTGCCGATCGGCGTAGGGTGCGAGCATGCGCGATCACCCGGAACGACCCGACCACGACGGTCCCCTCGAGCAGAACCCCCTCCAGCCCGCGCGCGGCGGGCTGCGCATCTGGATCTACGTGATCGCCGCCGTCATCGTGATCGCCGTCATCGCGTTCGCGCTCGTGCGCCTGGCGACCGCCGGGCAGAACACGCCGGGACCCTCCTCGCTGGGCACCGTCATCCACCTGGCCGAGGCGGCGCGCGCGCTGATCTGAACCGGTTCCGTCCGGGGACGGGCGGAATTCTCCCGGCGCCTCCTCCCCGCGTCGTCCTCATCGTCCGCGCCCACGGTCCCACCGACGGCGTGGTGACAGCCGCGCTCCTCGTGTACCCATGTCCCGGGACGGGGGCGGCATGGGCGATCGAGGGCGGCGGGGCGATGGCGCAGCGCGAGCTGCTGGGCGGCGCGTGCTCGTCCGGCTCCTGCAGGACAGACGGCAAGCGGTGCGCGCGCTGCTCGCCAGCGCGGCCGCCGTCATCGTGCTCGCCGCGGTGGTCGTGGGGGTGCGCGAGGCGGCCCTCGGACCCGACTCGGGCGGCGGGCATCTCAGCGCGGAGGTCCCTGACGGTGCCGTGGTGCGCGCGCTCGCCGACGCGGGGCTCGTGCGGGACGGCCGCATCGACGTGGCGTCCGCGCGCAGGATGGCCGATGCCGTCCAGGCGGACGGACGCGAGCGCCACCCGCGCTACGACCGCGACGCCTTCGGACCGGCCTGGGCGGACACCGACGGGAACGGCTGCGACCAGCGCGACGACGTGCTCGTCCGGGATCTCGCCCGCGTGGCCTTCGCGCCGTCCGACCCGGGCTGCACGGTGGTCGCTGGGCACCTCGACGACGTGTACACGGGGCACGGCATCGACTTCGCGCGGGGTCCGCGCACGAGCGCGGCCGTGCAGATCGACCACCTCGTGCCGCTGTCCTGGGCGTGGCAGCACGGGGCGTGGTCGTGGTCCGACGAGCGACGCGAGCGCCTCGCCACCGACTTCGACGAGCTGCAGGCGGTGGACGGCCCCACCAACCAGGACAAGTCGGACCAGGGGCCGGGGACGTGGCTGCCGCCGGACGCGGCCTACCGGTGCCTCTACGTCACCCGCTTCGCCTTCGTCGTGAGCAGGTACGGCATGTCGATCGACGACGCGGACCGGGACGCCATCGACCGCGTCCTCGGCGCCTGCTCGTGAGGGCCCCGACCGGTCGGCGTCGGTGCGCGCGCGTACGCTCGGCTCGACGCGGCCGGGCGTCGGCGCGGGCGCGGGGCCCGGGCCGGACGAACCCGAGGGGATCCGCATGTGGAGCAAGCAGAGCGGCGACGCCACCGGCGCGATCAGCCCGGTGCCGGAGCATCCGCACGCCCACCCCGTGCGGGGCGCCTGGCTCGTCCGAGTGGGCGACGGGCCGGCCCTCGGCTGGGTGCTGCGGCATCGGGACGACCTCGCGGCGCCGTTCACCTACGAGGTCTACGCCTGCGGCTTGGGCGCCGACGGGCTGCGGGTGTGGGTCCAGCGGCGGGACAGCCTGAACGCCGCGGTCGCGTGGATCATGCAGCACGACGCCGAGCTGCTGGCCTTCGGGCGGCAGCTCGGGCCGGATCCGGGGCAGCCTGCCACCCGGTCGGACGAGGACGCCGCCGCCTCCGAGGTGGGGGACGGCGGCGTCGGGTCGGGCTGAGGGGCGCCGGTCAGCGCTTCCGCTGGTCGGCCGCGTCGCGACCGGTCACGGGGAACGGGCCGGTGATGCCCTCGCGCACGCGCGCGATCTCGAGGATCCGGTCGCGCTGCAGGTACCAGCCCACGACCAGCAGCGGGATGATGATCACCAGCGACGCGACCGTGAGGGTGCCGATGGGCCAGTCGATCGCCATCAGCACGAGCACGCTGACGAGGAACGCGAGCGTGAGCCACGAGGTGACGGGCGCGCCCGGGAGCCGGAACGTGGGCTCCTTCGCCTTGCCCTGCTTGGCCCAGGTGCGCAGGCGCATCTGGCACAGGATGATGGTCGCCCAGCCGGCCACGATGCCGAGCGCCGCGACGTTGAGCACGATCTCGAAGGCCTGGTCGGGAACGACCGCGTTGAGGGCGACGCCGAGGAGCGTGATGGAGCCGGTGAGGAGGATCCCGCCGAACGGCACGCCGCCCTTCGACATGACGGTCGTGAACTTCGGCGCCGACCCGTTCATGCCCATCGAGTGGAGCACGCGGCCCGTGCTGTAGAGGCCCGCGTTGAGGCTCGACATCGCGGCCGTGAGCACGACGAAGTTCATGACGGAACCGGCGATGGCACCCACCTCGGGCGACCCGAGGCTGGAGAAGAACGTGACGAACGGGCTCTGGTCGGCGCTGTACGCCGTGTAGGGGAGCAGGAGCGAGAGCAGCACGATGGATCCGACGTAGAAGATCGCGATGCGGAAGACCACCGAGTTGATGGCGCGGGGGATGACCTTCTCCACGTCCTGCGTCTCGCCGCTGGCGGTGCCGACGAGCTCGATGGCGGCGTAGGCGAAGACGACGCCCTGCACGACCAGCACCACGGGGACGAGGCCCTGCGGGAAGACGCCGCCGTTCTGCTGGAGGACGGTCCACCCGGTCTGCACCTCGGCGCCGCCGACGGTGACGGGGAAGCTCCAGGCGAGCCAGACGATGCCGACGATGAGGAAGACCACGAGCGCGGCGACCTTGACCAGCGCGAACCAGAACTCCATCTCGCCGAAGACCTTGACGGCGACGAGGTTGAGGGCCAGGACGATGGCGAGGGCGATGAGGGCGAGCAGCCACTGCGGGGCCGCGGTGAACGCCGACCAGTAGTGCATGTAGAGCGCCACGGCGGTCACGTCGACGATCGCGGTGGTCGCCCAGTTGAGGAAGTACATCCAGCCGGCTGCGTAGGCGAACTTCTCGCCGTAGAACTCGCGGGCGTAGGAGATGAAGGAGCCGGAGCTCGGGCGGTGCAGCACCAGCTCGCCGAGCGCGCGGAGGATGAAGAAGGCGAAGACGCCGCAGATGAGGAAGACGATCGCGAGGGCGGGGCCCGCCGAGGCCAGCCGGCCGCCTGCTCCGAGGAAGAGGCCGGTGCCGATCGCGCCGCCGATGGCGATCATCTGGAGCTGACGGGGTTTCAACCCGTGCTGGTAGCCCTCCTGCTCGTGGCTGAAGTCCTGCGCCACGAAATCCGGGTCGGGCGTGACGGTGCTGCGGTCGCTCTCGCTTCGTGTCATCCGAATACGGTAGTGCTCCGGGGCATTCGCCCTGACACCCGCGTCGATCGACTTCCGTGGGGCAGATCACCTGTGATAGGCGCCGAGGAGGCCCGCATGGCCCGCACGCACAGTCCCGCACGGCGGATCCGAGGGTGGGCGCCCGTCATCGCGGTGGCGGGGGCGCTCGCGCTCGCCGGGTGCACGACGGGATCCGGGCAGCCCGCCCCGCAGACCACGGCGCCCGACGCCGGAGCGTCCGCGGACGCGGGAGCAGGGGCCGCGCCCGATGGCACCGCGAGCCCCGAGCCGACCGCGACGCGCGCTCCCGGCCCGCCGACCGAGGACGAGCTCGCCACGTGCTCGACGCTCGCGCAGGTGCTGCCCGACTCCACCAAGCTCGTGCAGGCGCTCGGCGACGGGAAGCAGGTGGATCCGACCCTCCTCGACCGCGTCAAGCAGGGCGACGCCGCGCTCGCCGGCATGGCGCCGGAGAACATGAAGCCGCTCGTCACCTCCTTCTCGACGATCGTCGACGAGCTGGAGGCGCTGCGCTCGGGCGCCGACACGGACGGGGCGTCGCTCGACACCGGGCAGTACCTCCGCGCGACGAGCGCGTTCCTCGACTACTGCCTCGACGACGTGGGCTACGTGCCGCAGACCGCGGCTCCGACGCCGGCGCCCTGAGCCGCGCGCGTCGCACCCGCGGCGCCCCGCGTCATGTGCGGCGCGCGACCGCCTCGTCCGCCTCGATGTCCTCGCGCGCGTCCTCGCGGCGGTCGCGGCCGTCGCCGTCGTGCGTGACGAGCAGGTGCGGCGTGCGGTGGATCCGGTACGAGACGCGCAGGTGCCGGTGCAGCACGAGCCACGCGATCGCGATGAGGGCGGCGACGATGCCGCTGGCCGCGCCCACCATGACCGCCGCGCGCGGGCCCCACGTGTTCGCGACCCAGCCGACGATCGGCGCGCCGAGCGGGGTGCCGCCGACGAAGATCGCCATGTAGACGGCCATCACGCGGCCCCGCATGCGCGGCTCGACCGTCAGCTGCACGGTGCTGTTGGCGCTCGTCATGAGGGTCTGCGAGACGACGCCCACCAGCACCAGCGCCAGCGCGAAGAGCAGGTAGGTGGGCGCGATCGCGGCCAGTCCGGTCGCGATGCCGAAGAGCGCGGCGCCCACGAACACCAGGCGGATGCGGGGCCGCTCGCGGCGGGCTGACAGCAGGGCTCCCGCGACGGATCCCACGGCGAGGCTCGAGGAGAGCAGCCCGAACTCGGTCGCGCCCTTGCCGAACTCGACGCTCGCCATGGTGGAGGTGAAGATCGGGAAGTTGTAGCCGAACGCGCCGACGAGGAAGACGATCACGAGGATCACCATGATGTCGGGACGGCCGCCGATGTAGCGGAAGCCCTCGCGCAGCTGCCCCCGGGACCGGGCGACGCGCTCGGGGCGGCGGAGCTCGCCGACGCGGAGGCGCGTGAGCGCGAACAGCACGGCGATGAAGCTGACGGCGTTGATGAGGAACACCCATCCGGTGCCGACGCCCGCGATGAGCACGCCCGCGACGGCCGGGCCGATCATGCGCGCCGCGCTGAACGACGCCGAGTTGAGCGCGACGGCGTTCGAGAGGTCGTCGTCGGAGACCAGCTCGGAGACGAAGGACTGCCGGGCGGGTGCGTCGAGCGCGGAGGCGATGCCCAGCAGGAGCGCGAAGAGGTAGACGTGCCAGAGCTCGGCGCGGCCGGAGAGCACGATGAGGCCGAGCCCGAGGCCGAGGATCGCCATGGTGCCCTGCGTGATCATCAGCACGCGCCGCTTGTCGTACCGGTCGGCGATGAGGCCGGCGTAGGGGGAGAGCAGGAGCATCGGGCCGAACTGCAGCGCCATGACGATGCCGACCGCGGTCGCGTCGTAGCGGGTGAGCTCGGTGAGGACGATCCAGTCCTGGGCGGTGCGCTGCATCCACGTGCCGACGTTGGAGACGAGGGCGCCGGCGAACCAGATGCGGTAGTTCGGGGCGCGGAGGCTGCGGAAGACGGCGCTCACGACGCGGCCATGCGGCCGAGGAGGGCGGCGGCCTCGCCGAGCGTGGCGCGCTCGGCGGCCGTGAGCTCGTCGAGGCGGAGGGAGAGCCAGGCGTTGCGCTGCCGGCGGGTCTCCTGCACGACCCGGCGGCCGGCGTCGGTGACGGTGACCGTGACGCGGCGGCCGTCGTCGGGCGCGGGGGAGCGCTCAGCGTATCCCGACTCCACGAGGCAGTTGACCGTGCGGTTCATGCTCGGGGCGGTGACGCGCTCGATCTCGGCCAGGCGGCCGGGGCTCGTCGGCCCGTCGCGGAGGAGCAGGGCGAGCACGACGAACTGGCTGTCGCTCAGCTCGTGGTCGGCCTTCTCGGCCCGCAGGCGGCGGGCGAGCCGCATGACGCCCGCGCGCAGGCTCTGGCTGAGGTCGGGGGAGTCGGGCATGTGCTTAGGCTAGCTCATTAGTCCTGCTAATGACTCGTCGCGGCGTGACGGGATCCTGCGAGCCCGCCGCGGACGGACACGCGCCGGGGCGCCGGCCGCCCGGCCGGGCAGGATGGGAGGACACCGCCGGCCGCGATGCACCCGCGACGACGCGGACACCGGCCGAGCGACCAGAGGAGGCACGGACATGACCCATCACGACGGCACGGCCGACGCGCACGACGACGACGCGAAGCTCGGCGGCGACGGCACGATCCCTGCTGGTGCGACGGGCGTCGCCGCCGGCCACGACGGCGGGAACGACCACTTCGAGCCCGAGGAGGACACGCCGCACCACACCGACGAGGACGGCGACGGCGACGACGCCTAGCCCGCTCGACCCGGCGCCCGCGACCCGCGCGGGCACCGGGTCGTCCGCTCCACGGGCGACGACCCGGTCGGTCGCTCCACGGCGTCCGCGTAGCCTGGATCCCCGTGGACACCGCGACCAACCCCCTCGACGGCACGCGCATCGCCTACAGGACCTTCGGTGCCCGGCCGGCTGACGTCCGGCTTGGGGACGGGGATGCCCGCGACCCGGCGCGCGCACCGGTAGTGCTCGTGCACGGCACCGCCCTGTCGCAGGCGATCTGGCGCGGCTTCGGCTGGGTGCGCGCGCTGTCGCCGACTCGCCAGGTGATCACGCTGGACCTCCGCGGCCACGGTCGCAGCGACACCCCGCACGACCCCGCGGCCTACGCGATGGACCTCATGGTCGCCGACGTCGTGACCGTGCTCGACGCGGTCGGCGCGTCCGTCGTGCACCACGTGGGCTACAGCCTCGGCGCGCGGGTCGGCTTCTCGCTGGCCGCCGCGCACCCCGACCGCCTGGTCTCGACGTCGAGCCTCGGCGGATCCCCGCGCAGCGGCGTCGGCGTCTTCGACCGCGTCTTCTTCCCCGGCTGCATCGACGCGCTGGAGGCCGGCGGCATGCCGGGCTTCCTCGAGGCGTGGGAGCAGCACAGCGGGCAGCCGGTGGACTCCGCGACGCGCGGGGCGTTCCTCGCGGACGACGCGCGGGCGCTCGCCGCCTACATGCGCGAGTCGGAGCGGGACGCGGGCGTGCCCGACCAGGTCTTCGCCGGGTCCGCGGTGCCGCTGCTGCTCGTCGCGGGCACGCGGGATCCCGAGCGGCTCCGCGCCGCCCACCACGTGAAGGCGCTCCGGCCGGACGCGCCGCTCGTGGAGCTCGCGGGGGCGACGCACGCGGACACCCCGCGGCACCCGGACGCGCTGCCGGCCGTGGCCGCCTTCATCGGCGCGCTCTGACGGCCGGCCCGGGCGGCCCGTACGGCCCGCCCGGCGGCGAGCGCCGGATCAGTCCGCGGTCGCCGACCCGCCGCGCGCCGCCTCCGCGTGCGCGAGCGCGGCGTTGCCGTCCTGGTGAGCGCGGTCGAGGTCGTCCGGGTGCGCGGCGGCCGCGGCCTCCAGCGCGTCCGCCGCCCGGACGAGCGCGAGGTGCGACAGCGCCTGCGGCACGTTGCCCGCCTGGCGCTCCCCGACCGGGTCGTACTCCTCCGAGAGGAGCCCGACGTCGTTGCAGAGGGCGACGAGCCGGTCCATCAGCGCGCGGCCGTCGGCCTGGCGGCCGGACCGGGCGTACTGCTCGACCAGCCAGAACGAGCAGGCGAGGAACGGGTACTCGCCAGCGGGCAGCCCGTCGACGCCCGCGCTGGTGTCGTAGCGCAGCAGGAAGCCCTCGTGCATCAGCGTCCGCTCCATCTGCTCCACGGTGGCGAGCATGCGCGGGTCGTCGTAGGCGCAGAAGCCGGCCTGGGCGAGGATCAGGAGCGAGGCGTCCACAGCGGTCGTGCCGTAGTGCTGGCGGAAGGCGCCGGTCTCGGGATCCACGCCCCTGTCGAGGATCTCGTCGCGCACCCGGTCGCGCAGGTCCTTCCACTGCTCCACCGGGCCGTCGAGCCCATGCCGCTCGACGCCCTGCACCGCGCAGTCGAGGGCCGCCCAGATCATCGCCCGCGAGTGGGTGAAGTGCTGCTCGGCGCCGCGGATCTCCCAGATGCCGCTGTCCTGCCGCTCCCAGTTCTCCTCCACGAAGCCGATGAGCGCGCGCTGCAGCGGCCAGGAGAACTCGGTCTCGCCGACGCCCGCGTCGCGCGCGGCCTGCAGCGCGAGCATCACCTCGCCGATCACGTCGGCCTGGTACTGCTCGAACGCGCCGTTGCCGACGCGCACCGGGCCGGAGCCCTGGTAGCCGGGCAGGCTCGGGAGGTCGCGCTCCGGCAGGTACCGCTCGCCGCTCAGGCCGTACATGATCTGCACGTCGCCCGGATCCCCGGCGATGGCGCGCAGCAGCCACGTGCGCCACTCGTCGGCCTCGCTCTCGAAGCCGTGCGCGAGGAGGACCTCGAGGGTGAGCGACGCGTCGCGGAGCCAAACGTAGCGGTAGTCCCAGTTGCGGGATCCGCCGAACTGCTCGGGGAGGCTCGTGGTCGCCGCCGCGACGATGCCGCCCGTGTCCTCGTGCGTGAGCGCGCGGAGCACGAGCAGCGACCGGCGGACCGCGGCCTGGTGCGGACCGGAGTGCTCGATGGAGCTGGCCCACGACTCCCACCACTCGGTCGTGTGCTCGATCGCGGCGTCGACGTCGAATGCCGGCGGCTCGCTGCGGTGCGAGGGGTACCAGGTGAGGGCCGTGTCCACCGTCTCGCCCGCGGAGACGTCGAAGGCGACGCCGTGGTGGCGGTTCGTGGCCGTGAGCTCGGGGCCGCGCACGACCACCGCGTCGGGGCCGGCCACGGCGACCAGGCGCGGGTCGTCGCCGTCGAGCTTGCGGATCCACGGGAGCGCGGTCGCGTAGCCGAAGCGCAGGCGCAGGTCGCCCTGCATGCGGACGGTGCCGCTGATCCCGCGCACGCGCCGCACGACGTCGGCACGGCGGTCGCCCATGGACATGAAGTCGGTGACCTCGACGGCGCCCTCGGGCGTGTCCCACCTGGTCCAGAGCACGAAGGTGTTTCCGAGGTACGTGCGCTGGGAGACGGTGGCGTCGGGCGAGGCGGGCGCGAGCTTCCACGCGCCGTGCTCCTCGGTGCCGAGGAGCGCGCCGAACATGGACGCGGAGTCGAATCGGGGGAGGCACAGCCAGTCGATGGAGCCGTCGCGGGCGACCAGCGCTCCCGTGTGGCAGTCCCCGATGAGTGCGTAGTCCTCGATGCGCATGGCCATGCGCCATCGTCCCACGGCACGCTGCCGGCTCCCTGCCGCCGCGCGTAGCCTGGCCGCATGCCCGCGACCTCCACGCTCCTCGTCCTCGGCGCCAGCGGCGACCTCTCCGCGCGCCTCCTCCTCCCCGGCCTCGGCGAGCTCCTCGCCCACCGCCCCGACCTCGGCCTCCAGCTCGTCGGCGCGGGCACGGAGGACTGGGACGACGAGCGGTGGCGCGAGGTCGTCCGGACCTCGTTCGCCTCCCTCGGCGCGGAGGGCCCCGCGGTCGACCGCGTGCTCGCCGGCACGACGTACCACGCCGCCGACGTCACCTCCCAGGCCGACCTCGAGCGCCTCTTCGCGGCCTGCGACGCGGCGCCCGCCGTCTACTTCGCGCTGCCGCCGGCCGTCACCGAGAGGGCGTGCGAGGCGATGACCGGCATGACGCTGCCCGAGGGCACATCGCTGTCGCTCGAGAAGCCCTTCGGCACCGACCTCGCGAGCGCGCAGGCGCTCAACCGCCTGCTCGCCACGCTCGTGCCGGAGGAGCGCACACATCGGGTGGACCACTTCCTCGGCCGCTCGACCGTGCGGAACCTCCTCGGCCTCCGCTTCGCCAACCGGCTGCTCGAGCCCGTGTGGAACGCGCAGCACATCGCGAGCGTCGAGATCGTCTACGACGAGCAGCTCGCCCTCGAGGGGCGCGCCCGCTACTACGACGGCGCGGGCGCCCTGGCCGACATGATCCAGAGCCACCTGCTGCAGGTGATGGCCGTCTTCGCGATGGAGGCGCCCGCCACCACCGACGCGCGCGACATCCGCGACCAGAAGGCGCTCGTGCTCCGCGCGACGCGGCCGTGGGGCGGGGACCCGGTGGCGTCGTCCCGTCGCGCGCGCTACTCGGCGGGCGACGTCGAGGGGCGCCAGCTCCCGGCCTACGCCGACGAGGAGGGCGTGGATCCCGCCCGCGGCACCGAGACGCTCGCCGAGATGACCGTCGAGATCGCCAACTGGCGCTGGGCGGGCGTGCCGTTCCGGCTGCGCTCGGGCAAGGCGATGAAGGACCACCGCCGCGAGATCGTGGTGACCTTCCAGCCCGCGCCGCACGTGCCCACCGGGCTCCGCGGCGCGGATGAGCCCGACAGGATCCGCATCCTCATCGCTCCCGACGAGCTGCACCTGGAGCTCAACGTCAACGGCCCGGCCGACCCGGACGTCATCGACCGCGCCGAGCTGGTAACGGCCTTCGACCCGGGCGACCTGCCGCCGTACGGCCAGGTCATCGACGGGATCATCTCGGAGGACGAGGCGCTCTCGGTGCGCGGCGACACGGCCGAGGAGTGCTGGCGCATCGTCGAGCCGGTCATCGCCGTGTGGCGCGCGGGCGAGGTGCCGCTCGAGGAGTACCCGGCCGGATCCGCGGGGCCGTGGGACGGCCCGCAGGTGGCGCCGAAGGGCTGACGCACCCGGTCCGCGCGGTCGTCGAGGGCGGCTAGGCGCGGAGCATGGAGCGGAGCGCCGCGGGGACGCGGCGCGGGTCCCCGGCGAGCTCGGCGAGGGAGCCGTCGAGCGGATCCTCGTCGAAGACCGCGAGCTCGCGCGCGACCGCGTCCTGCCGGGCGGCGGCGTCGTCGCCCGCGAGCGCTTCGCGCCCGTCGGATCCCGTCGCCCGCGCGTCCTCGAGCGGGAGGGCGGCTGCGGCGGGGGAGGCCCCGAGCGCGAGCGCCACGTCGCGGGCGATGTGCGCCGTCATCAGCTCGTCGAAGAAGCCTGCCGTCGTGTCGGGCGTGCGGCGGACGAGCGCCCACGCGCCGTCGGGGCCGAAGTGGTGCGCGAGCGCGGCCTGCACGACGAGGGCGAGCGGGCGGAGGTCCGGCTCGCGGTCGGCGTCGGGCGCGTCGCCTTCCTCGGTGATCGACGCGGTCGCGGACGGCTCGTCGGGCACGGCCTTGTGCGCGGGCACGTGCGTCGGCCGCACGGGGCCGCCGTGGAGCCGGGCGGCGATCGCGGCCAGCTCGCCGGTGGCGGTCGAGACCACGGGCGCGGGCGGCGCGGCGACGGATCCCCGTCCGCCGGACCTCGGGTCGGACGCGGCGGGCGCGGCCTCGGTCGGGACGGACTTGCCTCTGCGCCACCGGAACATGATCCACGGCCTCCCCGATCGCACCGCCGCGATCACGCTCATCATCGTGGGCGACACGCCCGGGCTCACCCGCGACACGCCGGTGTTCCCGCGGTGGGGGCGCCGGGTCCGCGCCCCCGTGCGCCCGTCGACGCGCGGCCGGCGGAGCGCGGAGCGCCTGCGAGACTGGACGCCCGGGACAGCGCGGTCCGCCCGACCCCCCTGGAGGAACCGTGGACCTGCTCGCCGTGCCCGCCGTCGCCGTGACCGTCACGCTGCTCGCCGCCGTGGCCGCCGCCCTGCTCGTCACCGCCTTCGTCGCCCTCGTCGTCCGCGTCGTCGCCCGACGCCGGGAGTGGGCGGCGCAGCTCGTCACCCGCGCCCGCCGCCCCTTCCGCGTGCTGCTCGTGGTGGTCGCCGTCTGGATCGCGCTCCGCGCCTCGGTCGCGCCGGGCGAGGTGCGCGACGGCCTCGACCACCTGCTGCACGTGATCACGATCGTCGCGGCCGCCTGGCTGGTGTGCGCGCTCGCGATCTTCTTCGAGGACCTCGGGCTCAGTCGCTACCGGGTGGACGTCGCCGACAACCGGATCGCGCGCCGGGTGCGCACGCAGGTGCTCATCATCCGGCGGCTCACGGTGGTGGCGATCGTGGTCGTCGCGATCGGAGCGATCCTGCTGACCTTCCCGGGCGCCCGGGCCGCGGGCGCGAGCGTCCTGGCCTCCGCGGGGCTCGTGTCGATCGTCGCGGGCCTCGCCGCGCAGTCGACGCTCGCCAACGTGTTCGCCGGGATGCAGCTCGCCTTCAGCGACGCCATCCGGGTGGACGACGTCGTGATCGTCGAGACGGAGTGGGGCCGCGTGGAGGAGATCACGCTGACCTACGTGGTCGTCCACATCTGGGACGACCGGCGGATGGTGCTCCCGTCGACCTACTTCACGACCACGCCGTTCCAGAACTGGACCCGCACCAAGTCCGAGCTCCTCGGCGCGGTGGAGCTCGACCTCGACTGGCGCGCCACGCCCGCCAGCATGCGCGAGGAGCTCGACCGGGTGCTCGCGACGACCGACCTCTGGGACGGCCGCGTCTCCGTGCTGCAGGTGACGGACGCGGTCGGCGGCTACGTGCGGATCCGCGTGCTCGTCTCCGCCGTCGACGCGCCCACCCTGTTCGACCTGCGCTGCCTCGTGCGCGAGCGCCTCGTCGCGTTCCTGCACGAGCACAGCCCGCAGTCGCTGCCGCGCACGCGCGTCCAGATGGTGGATCCGCACGAGCACGGCGACGCGCCCCGAGCGGGACGGCGCGCGGCCGAGGCCGAGCCGACGGGCCTGTTCTCGGGCACGGCGCAGGGGGACTCGCGCGCGAGCCAGTTCACCGGGCCGATCTCCACCGTGCCGGACGCCGAGCGCATCGACCTCGAGGTCGACGGCGACAGGTGGCGCACGCACGACTGACGCACGCGAGCACCCGCGCGCACACGAGGACGCGCACGCCCGGAAGGACGTGCGCGTCGCGTTGCGGAGCGGCTAGTTGCCGATCTGCCCGTCGCGAGAGTCCTCGATGACGGTGCCGATGGCGATCGCCACGGTGATGCCCCAGCTGAGCCACATGAGGCCGAGCTTCCAGTCGCGCGGACCCCGACGGGTCGTCTGCATGGTGCTCCAGCCGCCGACGAGGGCGCTGAGGACGCTGCCGTTCAGGATGTACTTGCGCATGACACCTCCCAGTGTGCTTCCACGGTACCGGGATCCGCCGGCCGCGTCCGCCGCCCGGCCGCGGGCGAGCGCTCGGTCCCGGCCGCCGTCCCCTTTCCGCAGGCGGTGCGGACTCCCGGCGGGCGATGAGTACAGTGATCGCGGATCAGACAGGAGGCGCCCGTGCGCACAGCCCTCATCGGGGTGGTGCTCCTCGTCGTCGGCGCCGTCGCCGTGGCCACCGGAGCCCTCCCGCTCGACGACCTCGGCGTCCTCTACGAGCGGGTCTGGCCGATCCTCCTCTTCGTGGTCGCCATCACGGTGGTCACCGAGCTGGCCAGCGAGGCGGGGCTCTTCACCTGGATCGCCGAGCGCGCCGCGGGCCTCGGCCGTGGCCGGACGTGGGCCCTCTGGCTGGCGACCGTCCTGCTCGCCTGCCTCTGCACGATCTTCCTGTCGCTCGACACGACCGCCGTGCTGCTCACGCCCGTGGTCGTCGTGCTCGCCCGGCACTGCGGGCTGCCGCCGCTCCCGTTCGCGCTCACGACGGTGTGGCTCGCGAACACGGCGTCGCTGCTGCTGCCCGTCTCCAACCTCACGAACCTGCTCGCGGAGCACGAGCTCGGGGGGCTCGGCCCCGCCGGGTTCGCGGCGCTCACGGTCGCGCCCGCGCTCGTGGCCATCGCGGTGCCCGTGCTCGCGATCCTCGTCATCCACCGCAAGGACCTCTTCACGCGCTACGAGGTCGGGCCGCCGACCGCGCCGACCGACCGCGTGCTGCTCGTGGGCAGCGCCGTGGTGGTGGGGCTCCTCGTGCCGGCGCTCGTCTCGGGCGTCGAGGTGTGGATCCCCGCGCTCGCCGCGGCCGTCGTGCTCGCGATCCTCACGGCCGTCCGCCGCCCGCGCGTCCTGCGGCTCGGGCTCCTGCCCTGGCAGCTCGTGGTGTTCGCCTCGGGCCTCTTCATCGTGATGGAGGCCGCGCAGTCGCTCGGCCTCACCGCCGTGATGGCCGCGATCTCGGGTCAGGGCCAGGATGCCGGAGCGCTCTTCCGGCTGGCGGGCGTCGCGACGCTCAGCGCCAACGCGGTCGACAACCTGCCGGCGTACCTCGCGCTCGAGCCGGTCGCGGGATCCCCGGAGCGCCTCGTCGCGATCCTCGTGGGCGTCAACGCGGGCCCGCTCATCACGCCGTGGGCATCGCTCGCCACCCTGCTCTGGCACGAGCGCCTCGTGAGCATGGGCGTGCACATCAAGTGGTCGCGCTACGTGCTGCTGGGGCTCGTGGGCGCACCCCTCACGGTCGGCCTCGCGATGCTCGCCTTCGTCCTCACGCGCTGATCAGGCCCCGGGACCTGTCAGGCCGCTGGCAGTCTGACCGATCGTGCAGGGACTGACCGATCGGTCGACATAGGCTCTCCGCGTGACCCGATCCCCCCGCGCCTCCGCCGGCGACGAGCTGCGCACCATCGCCGCGGCGCGCTTCGCCCGCGACGGGTTCCAGGCGACCTCGCTGCAGCAGATCGCGGACGAGGCGGGCTACTCGAAGTCGAGCGTGCTCTACCACTTCGCCTCCAAGGAGGCGCTCCTCGACGCCCTCCTCGAGCCGACCATCGACGCGCTCGCCGAGGTCATCGACCGTGCCGACTCCATCCGCGGGGACGAGGACGCCAGGCGCCAGTTCGTCGAGCGCTTCATCGACTTCCTCCTGCTGCAC
The DNA here is from genome assembly GCF_051201715.1 of Clavibacter quasicaliforniensis. NCBI lineage: Bacteria > Bacillati > Actinomycetota > Actinomycetes > Micrococcales > Microbacteriaceae > Clavibacter > Clavibacter quasicaliforniensis. The sequence goes on from NZ_CP139624.1 coordinate 1,162,646, forward strand.
CGGCACGAGGTCGCGCTGTTCATCACGCAGGGCCGCTCGCTCGGGCATCTCGCCGTCATCGAGCGTGCCAACGACCTCGTGCGCGCGCTCGGCGAGACCGCCGGAGCGCTCGACAGCACGCTCGACCAGCTGCGCTTCGGCGTGGCGCTCGGCGGCGCGGCGTACATCCTCGCCGCGAGCGACGACTGGTCCACCAACGAACCGCTGCCCGACGACGAGATCAGGGCTGCTCTCGTCGTGGTCGTGGGGGAGCTCCTCGCCCCCCTCGGCACCCGCTCCGCCTGATCCCGCTCCGCCCGTCCCCCCGCACCACCCTCCTAAGGAGAGCCACCGCCCATGGCCACGCTGCTGTACCGACTCGGACGCATCTCGTTCCTCCACCCGTGGCGCGTCGTCGCCGCGTGGATCCTCGTCCTCGGCATCCTGCTGGGCGGCGGCCTCGCGCTCGGCGGCAAGACCCAGGAGTCTTTCTCGATCCCGGGCACGGAGTCGCAGGAGGCCATCGACCGGCTGGCCGCCGTGTTCCCGCAGGCCGCGGGTGCGAGCGCGCAGATCGTGACCGAGGCGCCGGCCGGCGAGAAGGTCACCGACGACGGCCCGAAGGCCGCCATCGAGGCCACCGCGACTGCGGCGGGCGACGTGCAGGGGGTCGCGACGGCGCTGTCCCCGTTCTCCGAGTACGCGACCGACGCGGTCTCCGACGACGGCACCGTGGCGATCACGACCGTGCAGTTCTCGGGCCAGAGCGACCAGGTGACGACCGCGACGCTCGACGCGCTGAAGGAGTCCGCGCAGGCGGCTGAGGACGCGGGGCTGACGGTCTCCTTCGGCGGCCAGGTGTTCCAGGACGTGCACTACGGCGTCACCGTCACCGAGGCGTTCGGCGTGCTGTTCGCGGGCCTCGTGCTCGTGCTCACGTTCGGGTCGATGCTCGCGGCCGGCCTGCCGCTCATCGGCGCGCTCGTCGGCGTGGCGGCCTCCGCCGGCGCGCTCATGGCCGCCTCGAAGTTCGTCACGGTGTCGAGCGCGTCGCCGCTGCTCGCCGTGATGATCGGCCTCGCGGTCGGCATCGACTACGCCCTCTTCATCCTCATGCGGCACCGCACGCAGCTCGCGAACGGCATGCCCGTCGAGCGCTCGGCGGCGACCGCGGTGGCCACCGCCGGCAGTGCCGTGATCTTCGCGGGCGTGACGGTGATCATCGCGCTGCTCGGTCTCCTCGTGGTGCAGATCCCGTTCCTCACGGTGATGGGGCTCGGCGCGGCGTTCGCGGTGCTGCTCGCGATGGGCGTCGCGACGACGCTGCTGCCCGCGATGCTCGGCTTCGCGGGGGAGCGGCTCCGGCCGAAGGAGGGCTCGCGGGCCGCGCGCCGCGCGAAGGCGCAGGCCGAGGGGACGCAGCGCACGCTCGGCGCGCGCTGGGTCAAGATCGTCACGAAGGTGCCGATCATCCCCGTCGTGATCGTGGTCGGCATCGCCGGCCTCCTCGCCGTGCCCGCGTCGCAGCTGCAGCTGGGACTGCCGAGCGGGGCGACCCAGCCCGCCGGATCCACCAGCCGCGTCGCGTACGACACCGTCTCGGACGCGTTCGGCCCCGGCCACAACGGTCCGCTCGTCGTGCTCGTCGACATCACGCAGACCACCGACCCGATCGGGGTGCTCGGGAAGATCGGCGACGAGATCCGCGGACTCGACGACGTGGCCTTCGTCGGCACCGGCACGCCGAACCCGTCGGTCGACACCGCGATCATCCAGGTCGTGCCGGACAGCCCGCCCGAGTCGGCGGAGACCACGGCGCTCATGCAGTCGATCCGCGACCTCGCGCCCGGCCTGCACGACCGCTACGACACGCGCGTGTCCGTCACGGGCACCACGGCCGTGCAGAACGACATCTCGCAGCGGCTCGACCAGGCGCTCGTGCCGTTCGGCATCGTGGTCGTGGGGCTGTCGATCCTCCTGCTGATGATCGTGTTCCGCTCGATCTTCGTGCCCGTGAAGGCCGCGATCGGCTTCCTGCTGAGCGTCGTCGTGTCGTTCGGCACGGTCGTGCTGATCTTCCAGCAGGGCCTCTTCGCGGACGCGCTCGGCGTGACGCCCGGCCCGATCCTCAGCTTCATGCCGATCCTGCTCATGGCGATCCTGTTCGGCCTCGCCATGGACTACGAGGTGTTCCTCGTCTCCGGCATGCGCGAGGACTTCGTGCACCACGGCGACGCGAGGCGCGCGATCGTCACGGGCTTCTCGGGCGCCGCGCGGGTGGTCACGGCCGCCGCGCTCATCATGTTCTTCGTCTTCGCGGCGTTCGTGCCGGAGGGCGCCGGCGTCATCAAGACCATCGCGCTCGGGCTCGCCGTCGGCATCTTCTTCGACGCCTTCCTCGTGCGGATGACCCTCGTGCCCGCCGCCATGGCGCTGCTCGGGAAGCGGGCGTGGTGGATCCCGCGCTGGCTCGACCGCATCCTCCCCGACGTCGACATCGAGGGCGAGGGCCTCCGCGAGCACCAGGACGACGTCGACTGGGCGCACGCGTCGGGTGCCGCCGTCGCGGCCGAGCAGCTCGTCGTGGGCGTTCCGGGGCGCAGGCTCCAGCCCGTCGACCTGAGCGCACCCGCCGGATCCCTCGTGCTCGTCGAGGGCGCGGTGGCCGACCGACGCCTCCTCGGCGCCACGCTGGGCGCCCGGCTCGCGCCGCTGTCCGGTCGCGCGCACGTCGCCGGCCATCCGCTCGCCTCCGAGGCGGGCCGCGTGCTCACCAGCGTCGCGATGGCCGACCTCGGACGCGTCGACCGGGTCGACTCCGGCGTCACCTTGGGCGACCTGCTGGCCGAGCGCATCGACCTGTCCGAGCCGATGGGACGCCGCCGCGGCGCCCGGGCGCGGCAGGCCGAGTGGCTGGACCGGATCGACCAGGCGGCCGACGCCGCGGGAGCCCGGCGCATCGGCGCCGACGACCCCGTGGGAGCGCTCCTGCCGCTCGAGCGCGCCATCGCCCTGACCGCCGTCGCCGCCGCGGGCCGCGCGCCCGTGCTCGTCCTCGACGTGGTGGATCCCTTCCCGGACGCCGCCGCCGAGCGCGCGTTCCTCTCCGCCCTGCCCGCGCTCGTCCACGAGAGCACGACCGTCCTGCTGGGCGCGCCGTGGTTCCCGGACGAGCACGGGATCCCAGGCCGCCTCACCGTGCGCCTCCGCCTCGCGGCTGGCGACGCGCCCGCTGCCGACGCCGACGAGCGCCCCGACATCGACCAGCCCGTCACGACCGGCAAGGAGACCCGCCGATGACCACCCGCTCCGCACGCAGACGGCTCGCCGTCGCCCTCGTCGCGATCGTGCCCCTCGCGGTCGCCGGCCTCTTCATCGGCTCGCTCTCGGACGTCGCGAAGGGCGTCGAGCGGGTGCCCGCCGCCATCGTCAACCAGGACGAGATCGTGCAGCAGAAGGCCCAGGACGGCACCGAGTCGCCCGTGCTCGCCGGCCGCCTGCTCGTCACGCAGCTGACCAGCGACGACAACCAGGCCTTCGACTGGACCATCACCAACGCCGACGAGGCCCAGAGGATGCTCGACGACGGCGAGGTCTACGCGGTGCTCACGGTGCCGAAGGACTTCTCGTCCTCGATCGTGTCGCTGTCGACGGACGCCCCGAAGCGCGCCGAGATCAGCGTGAAGACGGACGACGCGCATGGCTACCTGACGGGCGCGGCCACCCAGGCCGTCGGCGTCGGCATGACGAGCGTGTTCGGCAACGCCATCACGTCGCAGTTCGTCTCCGGCATCTACACGACCTTCGGCGGCCTCAAGGGGTCGCTCACCGACGCGGGGGCGGGGGCCGACAAGCTCGCCGACGGCGCCACCCAGCTCTCCTCCGGCGCGACGACGCTCGGCGACGGCATCACGCAGCTCGGCGACGGCGTCGGGCGGTCCCAGCAGGGCGCGTCGAAGCTCGCGGACGGCCTCGGCACGTACGCGGGCGGCGTCTCGCAGCTCTCCTCCGGGCTCGACCGGCTGCAGACCGGGGCCGCCGGCCTCTCGCAGGTCTCCGACGGCGTCGGGCAGTACGCGGGCGGGGCCGGCCAGATCGCGGCGCAGGTGGCCGGGCTCCGGCAGCAGCTCGCCGCGGACCCGCAGAGCGCGCCCATCGCGGCGCAGCTCGCGCCGCTCGAGCAGGGGCTCGACCAGTACGCGGCGCAGGGGCAGGACCTCGCGTCGAAGGCGGCCGCCGGGATCCAGGGCGTGCAGCAGGGCATCGGGCAGAGCGCGTCCGGCGCGTCCCAGCTCGCGGCCAACGGCGGCGCGCTCGTCTCCGGCGCGCGCCAGCTCAGCGACGGCCTCGGCCAGCTGCGCACCGGCACGACGTCCGCGGCGACGGGCGCGGGCGACCTCGCCACGGGTGCCGACGGGCTGGCGTCCGGCGCGACCGAGCTCGGCACCGGGCTCACCCAGGGCGCGGAGCAGATCCCATCCCTTGACGCCGACCAGGCGTCGTCCGCCTCGGGCGTCGTCGCGGATCCCGTCGGCCTCACGGTCGAGCGCGAGAACGAGATCGGCAGCCCGGGCGACGCGATCGCCGCGATCTTCGTGCCGATCGGCCTCTGGCTCGGCGCGTTCGCGACCTTCCTCGTGCTGCGCCCGGCCGCTCGACGCCTCCTCGCGTCCTCGGCCGCGACCGGCCGCGTGATGGGGCGCGTGCTCGCGCGCGCCGCCCTCATCGCGCTCGCCCAGGTGGTGCTGCTCGTCGCCCTCGTGCACGCTGCGCTCGGGCTATCCCTCGCGCTGCTGCCCGCGACCCTCGGGTTCGCGGCCGTCACGGCGGCGGCCTTCACGGCGATCCACTACCTGCTCCGGCAGGCGTTCGGCCGCGCGGGGCTCGTGGTGTCGCTGATCCTGCTGGCCATCCAGGCCGCGGCGATGGGCGGCGTGATCCCGCTGCAGCTCGTGGCCGCGCCGTTCCAGGCGATCAGCCCGTTCCTGCCGCTCACCTACGCCGCGTCGGGCATGCAGGCGATCATCGCGGGCGGTGCCCCGGGCGTGGCGTGGGGCTCGGCGGGCGTGCTCGCGGTGTTCCTGCTGCTGAGCCTCGCGGTGTCGTACCTCGTGACGCGGCGCTCGCGCCGGGCGAAGAGCCTCGGGCTCGTGCCCGGCACGGCGCCGTCCTCGGTCGCCGTCGCGGTCTGACGATGCGCCCCGGCGGCCGCGCCGTGGCGGCCGGTCGCCGGGCGGATCCATGCACAGCGCGTCCCTGCGGGACGGCCGAGCCCATATCGTTCTGAGAATCATTCTCAGAAAGCGGGCACCATGCGCATCCCCTCCCTCCTCGTCGCCGGCGTCGCCGCCCTCGGCCTCCTCGCGGGCTCGCTCGCGGCGCCTGCCCCTGCAGCGGAGGCGGCCCCGCGCGCCCTCTGGCTGCTCGTGGCCGACCCCACCGCGCACGCCGTCTCGGTCGCCGAGGCCTCGACGGGGCGCATCACGGGCACTCTGCCCGGGGCCCTCCTCGGCACGCACGCCGGCGTGATCCAGATGGGCCACGGCCGGGTGGCCTTCGTGGACGAGTCCGGGCCGCGGCTCGACGTGGTCGACATCGGCTCGTCGGGCGTCCCGCGCATCGCCTCGTCCACGCCGATCCCCGCGGTCGCCGGCGCATGGACGCGCGCGGGATGGATCTCGGACGACCCCGGGCACCGCTTCGTCGCGGTCGGCTCGGACATCGACGGATCCACCACGCAGCAGGTCACGGTCGTGGACACCCGCAGGCAGCTGGCGCGCACCGCGACCATCCGCACGAGCGTGGTGACCCTCGCCACGACGGGGGAGCGCGGCACCGAGGAGATGGAGACGTTCCTCGTCGGGTCGCCCCTGCGGCTCGTCGTGACGGCGGGCGGGCGCCTCGACTCCTACGACGTGTCGGCGATCCTCGGCGGCGACACCGCCCCGGCGCCCGTGGCGACGACCCCGCTCGGCGCGTACCCGCACGGCCCGGTCGCGGACGCGCGCGGCACGGTGATCGGCTCGACGCTGCACGACGGGATCGAGACGGTGCCGCTCACCCGCGGCGGCTTCGGCGCCTCCGTCTCCCGGGCCTACCCCGAGCCCGCCGTGCAGAGCTACCGGCCGCGCATGGCGCCCGACGGCGAGACGGCCGTGGGCACGCAGACCGGCACCGGGCCGGGCGCGCCCACGCTGCTGACGTCGTCGTCGATGCGCGGCGCCGGCGTCGTGAGCGTCGCGCTCGGCTCCGGCGCGTCGACGCGCGCGGTCGTGACCCCTGGCTACGCGGCCGCGGTCGTGACGGCCGGCGGCGTGGACACGCTGTCCCTCGTCGCCCGCGGACGCGCCGGCCTGTACGACGGCGCGATCACGTCGGTGCGGCTGCCCGCCCTCGGACAGACGCAGGGCGCAGGATCCGCCGCCCGATTCCTCGCCGCGTCCGACGACGGCTCCGAGCTGTTCCTGTCGCGCGCGGGCACGGGATCCGTCCTCGAGATCGACGTCGCGGGCACGACGGCGACGGTGCGCGGCACGATCGCCGTGCCGTCCACGCTCGCCGACGGCGGCTACCTCGCCACGGTGGATCCGCACCAGCGTCCCTACGACCTCAGCGGGCGCTGACCGCGGGATCCCGCTCGCGCACCACGAGGGCCGCCCGGATGCCGGGCGGCCCTCGTCGTGCGTCGGACGCGCCGCTACAGCGCGAGCGCGATGCGCCCGCTGAACACGCGGGTCACGGGCGGTGCGGCCAGCACCTCGCCGAGGCGCGCGGCGCCCTCCGGCGTGGCGCGCCATGCGACGTACGCGTCGTGGTCGGCGGTGGACGCCCACTGCTCCACGACGACCATGCGGGCGGGGTCGGCGTCGTCGACGAGGACCTCCAGGCCCTCGTTGCCCGCGAAGTCGCGCGTGGCCTGCAGGGTCTCGGCGAGGACGTCGGCGACGTCGGCCAGGCTGCTCTCGTCGACCTGGATCTCGAGGTGCACGGTGGTGCTCATGGTGTCTCCGGTCCCGACGTCGGGCGGGCGGGGCTCGGCGCGACGTCGATCATGTGCGGGGACGTTCCCCTGTCCCATCCAACCGCGCGCGGCTGGACGGCAGTCCCGCCCGGCACGCGCGGGCGTGTCGGGGAGGGCGGGAGACGCGGACGCCCGATCGGGACGCCCGGCGGATCACCGGTCGCGACGGAGCGCGGTGCGGAGCCGCTGGTACCCGGACACCGCGGGCGGCGCGACGGGCGTCTTCTCGGGCGCGATGTCGAGTCGGAGCTGCCGCTGCGCGAACTCGCGCGTCTCGATGAGCATGGCGAGCCGCTGCTCCTCGGTCTTCGCCTTGCGGGTGTTGACCTCGGCGACGACGCCGCCCTGCCAGCCCTGCTCGGCGAGCCAGCGGAGCGTCTCGGCGACGGGCTGCGTGCCGCGGCCGGGGAGGAGGTGCTCGTCGAGGATGCGGCCGTCGTCCTGCGAGCCGGATCCGTCGCACAGGTGGACGTGGCGCAGGCGCGGGCCGAGGGCCTTGGCCATCTCGAGCGCGTCCTGGCCGGAGAGCGAGGCGTGCGAGAAGTCGAGGGTGGTGGCGTCGCAGTCCATGTCGCGCGGATCCCAGCCGGGCGCGTACGCCTTCATGCTGCGGCCGGCGACCTGCCACGGGAACATGTTCTCGACCGCGATCTCGACGCCGGTCTCCGTCTGGATGGACCGGACGATGTCGAGGAACGACTCGGCGTAGCCGGCCTGCCAGCGGAACGGCGGGTGCACCACGACGGCGGGGGCGCCGACCGCGCGGGCGAGCTCCGCGGACCGCTCCAGCTTCACCTTCGGGTCGCGGCCCCACACGAAGTGCGTGAGCAGCAGCACGGGAGCGTGGATCGACAGGATCGGCAGGCCGTGCTTCTCCGACAGGGCGCGCAGGGCGTCGGCGTCCTGGGTGACCTCGTCGTTCGTCACCATGATCTCGACGCCGTCGAAGCCGGCGCGCTTGGCCATGACGAAGGCGTTCTCGACGGGCTGGGGGTACACGCAGGTGGTGCTCATGCCTACTCGGATCACGTCGGCGACCCTACCCGCCGGCCCTGTGCCCGCGGGGTACGCGGGTGGTCCGGCGCGTGTCGGGTGCGCGACGCGGACAGCGGCGGTCGGCATGCTGGATGCGACGGGAGGGCGGCCGGTGCGCCGCCCGGGAGGCGAGGGAGCGGGCATGGCGGCTGCGGGAACGGACCGGCACGGTGACGCGGAGGCGTTCCGGAAGGAGCGGCCGGATGCGCCGCGCGGCTTCTTCGAGGCAGAGGCGGCCGGGCTCGCGTGGCTCGCCGAGGCGGAGCCCGGCGGGGGAGCGCGCATCGTGCGGGTGATCCACGTCGCGCCGGGCCGCATCGACCTCGAGCGCCTCGTGCCCGCCCGGCCGACGCGCCAGGCCGCCCGCGCGCTCGGCACGGCGCTCGCCGTCACCCACGCCGCCGGCGCGCCCGTGTTCGGGTCGCCGCCGGCGGGGCTCGACGGGCCGGCCTTCATCGGGCGGCAGCCGCTGTCGGTGCGCGCCGCGCCCGTCGAGGAGGTCGCGGGGGAGGGCTGGGGCGCCTGGTACGCCCGCGAGCGCGTGCTGCCGTACCTCCGCCGCGCGGTCGACGCGGGCAACGTCACCTCGGCCCAGGCGGCCGACGTGGAGCGCGCGTGCGACCTCGCCGCCGACGGCCGGTTCGACGACGAGGCGCCGCCTGCCCGGATCCACGGCGACCTCTGGTCAGGCAACGTGCAGTGGACGGACGCCGGCGCCGTCCTCATCGACCCGGCCGCGCACGGCGGGCACCGCGAGACCGACCTCGCGATGCTGGCGCTCTTCGGCTGTCCCGGCCTCGACGACCTCCTCGGCGCGTACGCGGACACCGGATCCCTCGCCGCCGGCTGGCGCGCCCGCGTGCCGCTGCACCAGCTGCATCCGCTCGCCGTCCACGCCGCCTCGCACGGCCCGGCATACGGCGACGCGCTGCACGACGCGGCCCGCGCGGTGCTCCGGATGTGACGCCGGCGGACGCGCGACCCCCGGTCAGACGCGGGTGAGGCTGGTAGCCTCGATCCACCGAGCAGGTACCACAGAGCTCTGCGCAACCGAGACGGGAACCGTGACTCCGCCACCCTCATCCACGCCCTCCGCGACCGAGCCGACCACGGCCGCCGCGCACGACGGTGCCGACGTCGAGCCCGGCGCGTACGACCTCGTCGTCGTGTCCAACCGCCTCCCCGTCGACCGCGTCGTCGCCGCAGACGGCACCACGTCCTGGCGGCACTCGCCGGGCGGACTGGTCACGGCGCTCGAGCCCGTGATGCGCGCCAACGAGGGCGCGTGGGTCGGCTGGCCGGGCATCGCCGACCACGACGTGGAGCCGTTCGTCGACGACGGCATCTCGATCATCCCCGTCACCCTGTCCGAGCAGGACCTCGCCGAGTACTACGAGGGCTTCTCGAACGACACGCTGTGGCCGCTGTACCACGACGTCATCGCGCAGCCGAGCTACCACCGCGAGTGGTGGGACACCTACGTGAAGGTCAACCAGCGCTTCGCCGACGCGGCCGCGAAGGCCGCCGCGCCCGGCGCCACGGTGTGGGTGCAGGACTACCAGCTGCAGCTCGTGCCGAAGATGCTGCGCGAGCAGCGGCCGGACCTCACCATCGGCTTCTTCAACCACATCCCGTTCCCGCCCTACGGCATCTACTCGCAGCTGCCCTGGCGCACGCAGATCATCGAGGGGCTGCTGGGCGCCGACGTCATCGGCTTCCAGCGCGTGGCCGACGCCGGCAACTTCACGCGCGCGGTCCGGCGGCTGTTCGGGTACACGACCCGCGGATCCACCGTCGACGTGCCCGTGCGCGGCGGCATCCCGCTCACCGTCCCCGGCACCAAGCCGTCGAAGCCCGTGCGCGAGCTCCGCACCCGCCAGGTCGTGGCCAAGCACTACCCGATCTCGATCGACGCGAAGAGCTACGAGGAGATGGCCAAGGACCCGGCCATCCAGGAGCGCGCCCGCCAGATCCGCGCCGACCTCGGCGACCCGAAGACGATCCTGCTGGGCGTCGACCGCCTCGACTACACGAAGGGCATCGGCCACCGCCTGAAGGCGTTCGGCGAGCTCCTCGCGGACGGCCGCGTGAAGGTGGAGGACGCCACGCTCGTGCAGGTCGCGAGCCCCAGCCGCGAGCGCGTGGAGACGTACAAGCAGCTGCGCGACGAGATCGAGCTCACGGTCGGGCGCATCAACGGCGACTACGGATCCATCAGCCACACGGCCATCAGCTACCTGCACCACGGGTACCCGAAGGAGGAGATGGTGGCGCTGTGCCTCGCGGCCGACGTCATGCTCGTCACCGCGCTCCGCGACGGGATGAACCTGGTCGCCAAGGAGTACGTGGCCACCAAGCACTCGAACGAGGGCGTGCTGGTGCTCAGCGAGTTCGCGGGCGCCGCCGACGAGCTGAAGGCAGCTCTCCTCGTGAACCCGCACGACATCGAGGGCCTCAAGGAGGCGATCCTCCGCGCCATCGAGATGCCGAAGGCCGAGCAGCGCAAGCGCATGCGGTCGCTCCGCAAGCGCGTGTTCGAGAACGACGTGGCGGCCTGGTCGAGCTCGTTCCTGGCCGACCTCGGGCGCACGCACGCCGCCTCGATCCACGAGGGTCCGGACGAAGAGGTCGTCGAGCCCCTCATGGACGAGGGCTGGTAGCGCACGTGGCCGAGCTGACCACCGACATCCAGGCCAAGGGCGGCCGCGGCTTCCCCGGCCGCCTCTTCGAGGCGCTCACCGAGCTCGCGCGCACGCCGCGCCTGCTCGTCGCGCTCGACTTCGACGGCACGCTCGCGCCCGAGGTCGACGATCCCGAGAAGGCGCGCGCGGTCCCCGAGGCCCGCGCTGCGGTGCTCGCGCTGCTGGCCCTGCCGGAGACGCGCGTCGCGCTCGTCTCGGGTCGCGCGCTGCGCAGCCTCGAGGCCGTGGCCGACCTCCCGGACGACGTGCTGCTCGTCGGGTCGCACGGGGTGGAGATCCGCCTCGACACCGACGACATCGAGCTCACGCTCGACGAGGGAGAGCTCGCCCAGCGTGGCGTGCTCTCCGACGTGCTCGGCCAGGTCGCCGACTCGCTCGACGAGGTGTGGATCGAGGAGAAGCCCGCGGGCTTCGCCCTGCACACGCGCCTCGCCACGGAGAGGCACAGCCGCATCGCGCACCTCGTCGCCACGCAGGAGGCGCACGCGGAGGTCGAGGGCCTCAAGGTGCGCTCGGGCAAGGACGTGCTGGAGTTCAGCGTCCGGCACGCGACCAAGGGCGAGGCGGTCGAGCACCTGCGCAGGTACGCCGAGGCGACGGCCGTGTTCTACGCGGGCGACGACGTCACCGACGAGGACGCGTTCGCCGCGCTCCAGGCCGGCGACCTCGGGCTCAAGAGCGGCACGGGCGCGACGGCCGCGGACTTCCGCGTCGACGGCCCGCACGACGTCGCGCGGGTGCTGCAGGTGCTCGCGGACCTCCGCGCCGAGCCGGTCGTCCATCCCGACTGAGGCGCGCGCCCGGTCTCTCAGGTAGGGCTCAGGTAGACTGGGGAAATAGCCGACTCGCGAGAGGAGACCGCACGTGATCGTCCTCCTCGCGGTGTTCCTCGCAGCCTCTGTCGCCATCCCGCTCCTCGCCCGCGTGATGGGTGTGCGCGCGTTCGTCGTGGCCGCCCTCGTGCCGGCCGCCGCCTTCGTCTACACGGTCGCGCAGGCCCCCGCGGTCCTCCCCGACGGCGAGGTCGTCGAGCGCGTGGAGTGGATCCCGTCGCTCGGCATCACGCTCGACATGCGGATGGACGCGCTGTCCTGGCTCCTCTCCCTCGTGGTCACCGGCGTAGGCGCCCTCGTGCTCCTCTACTGCGCCCGCTACTTCCGCAGCTCGGAGGAGGGGCTCGGCCGCTTCGCGGGTCTCCTGGTGGCGTTCGCGGGCGTCATGTTCGGACTCGTCCTCGCCGACGACGTGTTCGTCCTCTTCACCTTCTGGGAGGCCACGAGCGTCCTCTCCTACCTCCTCATCGGCCACTACACCGGCAAGAAGGCGAGCCGCGGCGCCGCGCTGCAGGCGCTCCTGGTCACCACGGCGGGCGGGCTCGCCATGCTCGTGGGCCTCGTGATCCTGTCGGTCGCCGGCGGCACCACGAGCCTCGCCGCGCTCGTGGCGGATCCCCCCGGCGGCCAGCTGATCCCCGTCGCGGTCGTGCTGATCCTCCTCGGCGCGCTCTCGAAGTCTGCCCTCGTGCCCTTCCACTTCTGGCTGCCCGCCGCGATGGCCGCGCCGACGCCGGTGAGCGCGTACCTGCACGCCGCCGCGATGGTGAAGGCCGGCATCTACCTCGTCGCCCGCCTCGCGCCCGGCTACGCGGACGTGCCCGGCTGGCGCGTGCTGCTCGTCTCGCTCGGCGTCGCGACGATGCTCGTCGGCGGCTGGCGCGCCCTCAAGCAGATGGACCTCAAGCTCGTCCTCGCGTACGGCACGGTCAGCCAGCTCGGCTTCCTCACCGTCGTGGTCGGCTACGGCACGCGGGACGCGGCGCTCGCGGGCGTCGCTCTGCTGCTCGCGCACGCGCTGTTCAAGGCGACCCTCTTCCTCGTGGTCGGCGTCGTGGACCACCGCGCCGGCACGCGCGACCTGCGCAAGATCAGCGGGCTCGGTCGGAAGGCCCCGGTGCTCGCGGTCATCGCGGCCCTGGCGCTCGCCTCCATGGCCGGGCTCCCGCCGTTCCTCGGCTTCGTCGCCAAGGAGGCGGTGCTCACGGCGCTCCTCACCGACGCGGAGCTCGGCGGCGGGCTCGGCTGGGTCGCGCTCGTCGGCGTCTCGGTCGGCTCCTGCCTCACGGTCGCGTACAGCGCGCGCTTCATGTGGGGCGCGTTCGCCCGCAAGCGCGGGGTGGACGAGGTCCAGCCCGTGCACGAGCACCTCGACTTCCTCGTGCCGCCGGCCGTGCTGGCCGCGACCGGCCTCGTGCTCGGCTTCCTCGCCTCGTCCGTCGACGAGTGGATCGCCGGCTACGCCGACACGCTACCGGCCGTGAGCGCGGGCGCCGCGGGGGAGCCCGACCACACGTACCACCTGGCGCTCTGGCACGGGATCGAGCCCGCGCTCCTCATCTCCGCTGGCACGCTCGTGGTGGGCCTCATCATGTTCCGCCTGCGCGACGCGGTCTTCGCGCTGCAGTCGCGCGTGCCGTCCTGGATCGACGCGGCCCGCATCTACTGGGCCTCCATGCGCCTGATCGACCGGGTCGCCGCGCGCACCACGGCCACGACCCAGCGAGGATCCCTGCCCTTCTACCTCGGCGTGATCCTGCTCGTGCTCATCGGCTCGGTCGGGTCGGCGCTCGCGCTCAACCGGTCGTGGCCCACCACCGCGGTGCCGTTCGACCACCCCGCGCAGCCCGTGATCGGCATCGTGATGATCGTCGCCGCCATCGCCGCGGCCCGCGCCCGCAAGCGCTTCCAGGCCGTCGTGCTCGTGGGCGTCACGGGCTACGGCATGGCCGCGCTCTTCGCCCTGCACGGCGCGCCCGACCTCGCGCTCACGCAGGTGCTCATCGAGACGATCACGCTGGTCGCCTTCGTCCTCGTGCTCCGCCGCCTGCCCGTCCGCCTGGGGGAGCGGAACCGCTCGGTGCACCCGATCTGGCGCGCGTCCATCGGCATCGCTGTCGCCGTCCTCATGTCCACCGTCGCAATCGTCGCGCTCGGCGCCCGCGTGGCGTCGCCCATCTCGCTCGAGTTCCCGCGCCTCGCCTACGAGCAGGGCCACGGCAGCAACGTCGTCAACGTCACGCTGGTGGACCTCCGCGGCTGGGACACCATGGGCGAGATCTCGGTGCTCATCGTCGCGGCCACGGGCGTCGCGAGCCTCATCTTCCTCAACCGGCGCACCGACTCGCTGCCGCGGCTGACGGTGCCGTCGCGTCGGAGCCTCATCGCGCGGCTCACGGGCCGCCACGACCCGCAGGAGCGCCAGGCGCCGCTCGAGGTCGAGGCCGGCGCCGACGGCCCGCGCATGGACGCGCGCGAGGCCGTCAAGGACTCGCGCCGCGACCAGCGCAGCCCCTGGCTCCTCGCCGGCCGCACGCTCGCGCCGCAGAACCGGTCGATCCTCCTCGAGGTCGTCGTCCGGCTCCTCTTCCACAGCCTCATCGTCGTGTCCGTGTACCTGCTCTTCTCCGGCCACAACCTGCCGGGCGGCGGCTTCGCGGGCGGGCTCCTCGCGGGCATGGCGCTCGTCGCGCGCTACCTCGCGGGCGGCCGCTACGAGCTCGGCGCCGCGGCCCCGGTCGACGCGGGACGCGTCCTCGGCACGGGCCTCGTCTTCGCGGTCGGCACGGCGATCGTCCCCCTCGTCTTCGGCGCCGACGCCCTCACCTCCACGTGGATCGACACGGAGGTGCCCTTCGTCGGCCACGTCGAGTTCGTCACGAGCACCTTCTTCGACGTCGGCGTCTACCTCGTCGTCGTCGGCCTCACGCTCGACGTGCTCCGCAGCCTCGGCGCGGAGGTCGACCGCCAGGAGGAGAGCGACCGGACGGTCGAGCAGGGAGCGGACGGCATGGAGACCGAGCAGGGGGTGAGCGTGTGAGCGTCTCCGTCACCCTCATCGTGATCATGGCCGCGCTGTACGCGACGGGCATCTACCTCATGCTCGAGCGCAGCATGACGCGCGTGCTCCTCGGCTTCCTGCTGGTGGGCAACGCGACCAACATCCTCATCCTCATCATGTCCGGCCGCGTGGGCCTCGCGCCCATCTACGATCCCGACGTGGATCCGGCCGACTACGCCGACCCGCTGCCGCAGGCCCTCATCCTCACGGCCATCGTGATCACCTTCGGCGTCTCGGCCTTCCTCATGGCGCTCATCTACCGCTCCTGGCGGCTGGCGAACGCCGACGTGGTGACGGACGACGAGGACGACCTCGCGATGCGCGGCCCCCGCACGGGCCTCGGCGAGGAGCCCACCGTCCCCGACGACGACGACACCGAGTTCGGCACCAACGCCGAGGCCGCCATCGCCTCCGCCCGGAAGCTCCGCGACAACCGATCCGACCTGGAAGAAGCCATCGACGACTCCGCCGACGACGACGACGACCGCGACTTCCGCACGCAGCGCGCCGAGAAGGAGAAGGGGGAGGGCCGATGACGATCTTCCAGACCCTCATCCCGCTCGTGGTGCTCGTGCCCCTGCTGGGCGCGGCCGCCGCCCTCGTCGCCGCGCGCCAGCGCCGCCTGCAGGTGGCGGTGTCCGTGCTCGCGCTCCTGGCCGTCGTCGTGATCAGCGGCGTGCTGCTCGTGCTGGTGGACCAGCAGGGCGGCCAGTCCGTCGAGGTCGGCGGGTGGGCCGCGCCGTTCGGCATCGTGCTCGTGGTCGACCGGCTCTCGGCGCTCATGCTGCTGATCTCGTCGATCGTGCTGCTCGCTGTCCTCATGTTCTCGATCGGCCAGGGCCTCGAGGACGGCGACGGCGAGACGCCGGTCTCCATCTACAACCCGACGTACCTGATCCTCGCGGCCGGCGTCTTCAACGCGTTCGTGGCGGGCGACCTCTTCAACCTCTACGTCGGGTTCGAGATCCTGCTGGTGGCGAGCTACGTGCTGCTCACGCTCGGCGGCACGGAGGCACGCATCCGGGCGGGCGTCACGTACATCGTCGTCAGCCTCGTCTCGTCGATGCTGTTCCTCGCGTCCATCGCGATGATCTACGGCGCCCTCGGCACGGTCAACATCGCGCAGATCTCGGTGCGGCTCGATGAGATCCCGCCGGACGTGCAGCTGATCCTGCACATCATGCTGCTGGTCGCGTTCGGCATCAAGGCGGCCGTCTTCCCGCTGTCGTTCTGGCTGCCGGACTCCTACCCGACGGCGCCCGCTCCCGTCACCGCGGTCTTCGCGGGGCTCCTCACCAAGGTCGGCGTCTACGCGATCCTCCGCACCGAGACGGTCATGTTCCCCACCGACCAGCTCTCCACGGCGCTCATGGTCGTGGCCGCGCTGACGATGGTGATCGGCATCCTCGGCGCGGTGGCGCAGGCGGACATCAAGAGGCTGCTCTCGTTCACGCTCGTGAGCCACATCGGCTACATGATCTTCGGCATCGCGCTCAACACCGTGGCCGGCATGACGGCGACCATCTACTACGTGATCCACCACATCGTGGTGCAGACGACGCTCTTCCTCGCCTCCGGGCTCATCGAGCGCACGGGCGGCAGCACCTCCATCAACAAGCTCGGCGGGCTGCTCAAGGCGGCGCCGGTCATGGCGATCCTGTTCTTCATCCCCGCGCTCAACCTCGGCGGCATCCCGCCGTTCTCGGGCTTCATCGGCAAGGTCGCGCTGTTCGACTCCGGCGCTGAGGTCGGCGGCTGGCTCACCTACGCGGTCATCGCCGCGGGCGCCGCCACGAGCCTCCTCACCCTGTACGCCCTCGCCCGCGTCTGGAACATGGCGTTCTGGCGCGGCGCGGAGGAGGTCGAGGACTACGAGTCGCCCCTGCTCGACCAGCTCTCCGAGCGGCCGGGCGGCGAGGCGACGACCACCGTGCGGAAGACGCCCGTGCTCATGACGGGCGCGACGGCCGGCATGGTCGTGGTCAGCGTCGCGCTCACCGTCTTCGCGGGTCCCGTGTACGCCCTCGCCGAGCGCGCGGGGGAGAGCCTGACCGGCCCCGGATCCGGCAACGGATCCGGCGAGCTCGGCTACGTCGAGACCGTGTTCCCGGGGGGCATCCGATGACCCCGCGTCGCGCCAGGGCCCGCGCCGAGCGGCTGTCGCTCCTCGTGCAGCTGCCGCTCCTCGTCTGGCTCGTGATCCTCTGGCTGCTGCTCTGGGGGCACGTCACCGTCATCTCGGTGGTCACCGGCATCGTGCTCGCGCTCCTCGTGACGCGCGTGTTCTACCTGCCGCCCGTGGAGCTGTCCGGCCGCTTCGACATCCGCTGGGCGGCGATCCTGCTCGGGCACTTCGCCGTCGACCTCGTGCGCGCGTCGTTCCAGGTCGCGGCCATGGCGTTCGACTGGCGCCGAGTTCCGGTCAACTCGGTCATCGCGGTGCACCTGCACACTCGGAGCGACTTCGTCATGACGCTCACGGCCGAGCTCGTGTCGCTCGTGCCGGGATCCATCGTCGTCGAGGCCGACCGGGAGCGCTCGATCCTCTACCTGCACGCGCTCGGCACCTCCACCCCGGAGGACGTGGAGCGCGTGCGGGAGACGACGCTGCAGGTCGAGAGCCGCATCGTCTTCACGCTCGGCACCGCAGACGACGTGTGGCGCGTCAACCGCGAGCGGCGCGAGACCGGCCGCGAGCCGCTGCTGCAGACCCGCAGGCAGCGCGCCCACGAGCTGGTGCGCGACCGCGACCTCGAGGCCGGGCTCATCACCACCACGGGGGAGGAGCTCTCATGAGCATCGTGATGCAGGTGGGCTGGGTCGTCGTCGGCGCCCTCTTCTTCTCCACCGCCGCCATGGCGCTCGTGCGCATCGTGCGCGGCCCGAGCATCCTCGACCGGATCATCGCGTCCGACGTGCTGCTCACCACGCTCATCTGCGTGCTCGGCGCCGAGATGATCTACAACGGCCACACCCGCACGGTCCCCGTGATGCTCGTGCTCGCCATGACCGCGTTCCTCGCCACGGTCGCCGTCGCCCGCTACGTCTCGAAGCAGGACCCGTCGTGAACGGCATCCTCGCGTCCGGCCCGCTGGCCGACGCCCTCGACGTCGTGAGCCTCGTGCTCCTCATCCTCGGCGGCGTGCTGTCCGTCGCTGCGGGCGTCGGTCTCCTCCGCTTCCCGGATCCGCTCGCCCGGATGCACGCGGCGACCAAGCCGCAGATCCTCGGCGTGATCCTCGTGCTGCTCGCGCTGGCCCTCCAGTCGCAGAGCCTCAGCACGGTCGCGATGCTCGTGCCCGTGCTCCTCTTCCAGATGCTGACGGCGCCTATCTCCGCGCACATGGTCGGCCGCGCCGGCTACCGCCTCCGCCACTTCCTCCGCGAGGACCTCCTGGTCGACGAGCTGGAGGAGGCCATCGACCGGGCGCACGACGAGCTGCGCGCGGCCGACGAGGTGGACGCGTCGACGCTGCCCGTCGGATCCGCCGAGAACATCGCCGCGGAGGAGGCCGGCCACGTCGCCGGAGGGGCGGGGCCGCGCGACGCGGACGAGGGGCGCCTGCCCCCGGGCATCGGCTGACCCGCCCCTGTCCACGAGTCGCCCAGGGCGCCGGGACTGCTCCACGGCAGGACATAAACTCATGCCATGCCTGAGATCGACATGAAGCCCCGGAGCCGCGACGTCACCGACGGGATCGAGGCCACCTCATCGCGGGGCATGCTCCGCGCCGTCGGGATGGGCGACGAGGACTGGGAGAAGCCCCAGATCGGCGTCGCCAGCTCGTGGAACGAGGTCACCCCGTGCAACCTCAGCCTCGATCGCCTCGCCCAGGGCGCCAAGGAGGGCGTCCACGCGGGCGGCGGCTACCCGCTCCAGTTCGGCACCATCTCCGTCAGCGACGGC
Organism: Clavibacter quasicaliforniensis; assembly: GCF_051201715.1. NCBI lineage: Bacteria > Bacillati > Actinomycetota > Actinomycetes > Micrococcales > Microbacteriaceae > Clavibacter > Clavibacter quasicaliforniensis. The sequence goes on from NZ_CP139624.1 coordinate 1,181,184, forward strand.
ATCGCGATGGGCCACGAGGGCATGCACTTCTCGCTCGTCTCGCGCGAGGTCATCGCCGACAGCGTCGAGACCGTCATGATGGCCGAGCGCCTCGACGGATCCGTGCTCCTGGCAGGCTGCGACAAGTCGCTCCCCGGCATGCTCATGGCGGCCGCGCGGCTCGACCTCTCCTCCGTGTTCCTCTACGCGGGATCCATCGCCCCCGGCTGGGTGAAGCTCTCGGACGGCACGGAGAAGGAGGTCACCATCATCGACGCCTTCGAGGCAGTCGGCGCCTGCAAGGCCGGCACGATGAGCCAGGAGGACCTCACCCGCATCGAGAAGGCCATCTGCCCGGGCGAGGGCGCCTGCGGCGGCATGTACACCGCGAACACCATGGCGAGCGTCGCCGAGGCCCTCGGCATGAGCCTCCCGGGATCCGCCGCCCCGCCGAGCGCCGACCGCCGCCGCGACTACTTCGCGCACCGCTCCGGCGAGGCCGTCGTGAATCTCATCGCGAAGGGCATCACCGCGCGCGACATCATGACGAAGGAGGCGTTCGAGAACGCCATCTCCGTGGTCATGGCGTTCGGCGGATCGACCAATGCGGTCCTCCATCTACTCGCCATCGCGCGCGAGGCCGAGGTCGACCTGCAGCTGTCCGACTTCAACCGCATCGCCGACCGCGTGCCGCACCTCGGCGACCTCAAGCCCTTCGGCCGCTTCGTCATGAACGACGTCGACCGCGTCGGCGGCGTCCCCGTCGTCATGAAGGCCCTGCTCGACGCGGGCCTCCTGCACGGCGACGTCATGACGGTCACCGGCCGCACCATGCGCGAGAACCTCGAGTCGATGGACCTCGCCGCGCTCGACGGCACGGTCATCCGCACGCTCGACGACCCGATCCACGCCACCGGCGGCATCAGCGTGCTGCACGGCTCGCTGGCCCCCGAGGGCGCGGTCGTGAAGACGGCCGGCTTCGACCTCGACGTCTTCGAGGGCCCCGCCCGCGTCTTCGAGCGCGAGCGCGCCGCGATGGACGCGCTCACCGAGGGCCTCATCTCGAAGGGCGACGTCATCGTCATCCGCTACGAGGGCCCCAAGGGCGGCCCCGGCATGCGCGAGATGCTCGCCATCACGGGCGCCATCAAGGGAGCAGGCCTCGGCAAGGATGTACTACTCTTGACGGACGGTCGATTCTCAGGCGGCACAACCGGACTGTGCATCGGCCACATGGCTCCCGAAGCGGTGGACGCAGGTCCCGTCGCCTTCGTGCGCGATGGAGACCGGATCCGTGTCGACATCGCCGCTCGCACGCTCGACCTACTGGTCGACGAGGCCGAGCTCGCCGCCCGCCGTGAGGGGTGGGCACCTCTCCCGCCGCGCTACACGCGCGGGGTCCTCGCCAAGTACGCCAAGCTCGTGCACTCGGCCGCCGAGGGCGCGATCACGGGATGACCCCCTCCTCACCTTCCGCTCCCTCTGCCAGGAATCGCGCACACATGCCAGCTCTGCCCACCCCGCCCCCCACGCCGCAGGCGCCGACCGCCCACCAGGGCGACGAGATCCTCACGGGCGCCGAGGCCGTCGTCCGCACCCTCGAGCTCCTCGGGGTCGACGACATCTTCGGCCTGCCCGGCGGCGCCATCCTCCCCACCTACGACCCGCTCATGGACTCGACGAAGCTGCGCCACATCCTCGTCCGCCACGAGCAGGGCGCCGGCCACGCCGCAGAGGGCTACGCGTCCTCGAGCGGACGCACCGGCGTCTGCATCGCGACCTCCGGCCCCGGCGCCACGAACCTCGTCACGGCCATCGCGGACGCGTACATGGACTCGGTGCCGCTCCTCGCGATCACCGGCCAGGTCTTCTCCACGCTCATGGGCACCGACGCCTTCCAGGAGGCTGACATCGTGGGCATCACGATGCCCATCACGAAGCACAGCTTCCTGGTCACGCGGCCCGAGGACATCCCGTCGACCATCGCGTCGGCGTACCACATCGCCTCCACGGGTCGCCCGGGTCCGGTCCTCGTCGACATCACCAAGGACGCGCAGCAGCTCGAGGCGCCGTTCCACTGGCCGCCGAAGATCGACCTGCCCGGCTACCGCCCCGTCGTCAAGGCGCACGGCAAGCAGATCCAGGCCGCCGCGCAGCTGCTCGTCGAGGCGAAGAAGCCCGTCCTGTACGTCGGCGGCGGCGTGATCCGCGCGAAGGCGCACGAGGAGCTCCTCGCGCTGGCCGAGGCGGTCGGCGCCCCCGTCGTCACGACGCTCATGGCGCGCGGCGCGTTCCCCGACTCCCACCCGCAGCAGCTCGGCATGCCCGGGATGCACGGCACGGTCCCCGCGGTGCTCGCGCTGCAGGAGTCCGACCTGCTCGTCTCGCTCGGCGCGCGCTTCGACGACCGGGTCACCGGCAAGGCGTCGCTCTTCGCGCCGCACGCCAAGGTGGTCCACGTGGACGTGGACCCGGCGGAGATCTCCAAGATCCGCATCGCCGACGTCCCGATCGTGGGCGACGCGAAGGACGTCATCGCCGACCTCGTGGTCGCGTTCCGCGAGGCCAAGGCCGCGTCCCAGGTCGAGCAGGACATCGCCGACTGGTGGACCTACCTCGACGGCCTCCGCGAGGAGTTCCCGCTCGGCTACACGGAGCCCGCCGACGGACAGCTCGCTCCGCAGTACGTGATCCAGCGCATCGGCGAGATCACCGGCCCGGAGGGCGTGTTCGCCTCCGGCGTCGGACAGCACCAGATGTGGGCCGCGCAGTTCATCAAGTACGAGCGCCCCAACTCGTGGCTCAACTCCGGCGGCGCCGGCACCATGGGCTACTCGGTGCCCGCCGCGATGGGCGCCAAGGTCGCCCAGCCCGACCGGCACGTGTGGGCCATCGACGGCGACGGCTGCTTCCAGATGACCAACCAGGAGCTGGCCACCTGCACGATCAACGACATCCCCATCAAGGTCGCGATCATCAACAACTCGTCGCTCGGCATGGTGCGGCAGTGGCAGACCCTCTTCTACGAGGGCCGCTACTCGAACACCGACCTGAACACGGGCGGCGGCACCCGCATGGTGCCCGACTTCGTGAAGATGGCTGACGCGTACGGCGCCCTCGGGATCCGCGTGACGAAGCCGGAGGAGGTGGACGACGCAATCCGCCTGGCGCTCGCCACCAACGACCGCCCCGTCGTCATCGACTTCGTGGTCAGCCGCGACGCGATGGTGTGGCCCATGGTTCCGCAGGGCCTCAGCAACAGCGCCGTGCAGTACGCCCGCGACCACGCGCCCGACTGGGACGACGACCTCGCGGAGACAGGCAGGACCGAGAAGTGAGCCACATCCTGAGCCTCCTCGTGGAGGACAAGCCCGGACTCCTCACCCGCGTCGCGGGGCTGTTCGCCCGCCGCGGGTTCAACATCGAGTCCCTCGCGGTCGGCGCGAGCGAGATCGAGGGGCTGTCGCGGATCACAGTCGTCGTGGACGTCGAGGCGCTCCCGCTCGAGCAGGTGACGAAGCAGCTCAACAAGCTCATCAACGTCATCAAGATCGTCGAGCTCGACCCCGGGCAGGCCGTCGAGCGCGAGCACCTGCTCGTCAAGGTGCGCGTCGACAACGTGACGCGCTCGCAGGTGCTCGAGGCCGTGAACCTGTTCCGCGCCCGCGTGGTCGACGTGGCCACCGACGCGCTGATCATCGAGGTCACGGGCGACTCGGGCAAGGTGCAGGCGCTCCTCCGCGTGCTCGAGCCCTTCGGCATCAAGGAGCTCGCGCAATCGGGTCTCCTCGCCATGGGCCGCGGATCCAAGTCCATCACCGACCGCGTCTTCCGCACCGCCTAGCGCCGACCCCGGCGGTCCGAGGGACGCAGCCGCTAGGCTCCCCGCGCACCGCACCGCACCCGCCACCACGCACGTACCCGTCCGCACGACCACGCCCCGCCCGAGCGCGGAGCAGCCAGGCACGACCGCCCATCGCCCCTCGCGGGGACGACAGAACAAGGAGATCCATCACGTGACTGACATCGTCTACGACAAGGACGCCGACCTCTCGCTCATCCAGGGTCGCAAGGTCGCCGTCATCGGCTACGGCTCGCAGGGCCACGCGCACGCGCTGAACCTCCGCGACTCCGGCGTCGAGGTCGTCATCGGCCTCAAGGAGGGCTCGACCAGCCGCGCCAAGGCCGAGGAGCAGGGCTTCACGGTCAAGACGCCGTCCGACGCGTCCGCGTGGGCCGACGTGATCGTCATCCTCGCGCCCGACCAGCACCAGCGCGGCCTCTACGCCGACAGCGTCCGCGACAACCTCACCGAGGGCAAGACGCTCGTTTTCGCGCACGGCTTCAACATCCGCTTCGGCTACATCGAGGCGCCCGAGGGCGTCGACGTGGTCCTCGTCGCCCCCAAGGGCCCCGGCCACACCGTGCGCCGCGAGTTCGAGGCCGGCCGCGGCGTCCCCGTCATCGTCGCCGTCGAGGTCGACGCGTCGGGCAAGGCGTGGGACCTCGCGTGGTCGTACGCCAAGGGCATCGGCGGCCTCCGCGCCGGCGGCATCCGCACCACCTTCACCGAGGAGACCGAGACCGACCTCTTCGGCGAGCAGGCCGTGCTCTGCGGCGGCACCTCGCAGCTGGTCCAGTACGGCTTCGAGACGCTGATCGAGGCGGGCTACCAGCCGCAGATCGCGTACTTCGAGGTGCTGCACGAGCTCAAGCTCATCGTCGACCTCATGTGGGAGGGCGGCATCGCGAAGCAGCGCTGGAGCATCTCCGACACGGCCGAGTACGGCGACTACGTCTCCGGCCCGCGCGTCATCTCGCCGGACGTCAAGGAGAACATGAAGGCCGTCCTCGCGGACATCCAGTCCGGCGCGTTCGCCGACCGCTTCATCAAGGACCAGGACGCCGGCGCGCCCGAGTTCCTCGAGCTCCGCAAGAAGGGCGAGGAGCACCCGATCGAGTCCACCGGCCGCGAGCTGCGCAAGCTCTTCGCGTGGAACAAGGCCGACGACGACTACACGGACGGCTCGGTCGCCCGCTAGCCGTCGCCCCACCCGCACCACCGGACGCCCGGTCGCCTCGCGCGGCCGGGCGTCCGCGCATCCTCGGGCCGGGGCTGTCCCGGGACCGAGGAGCGTGCGGCGGGCGTCCGGACCGGAGCACGTACCATCGGGGGATGCCCCGCACCCCCGACGACGACGCTCTCAGCTGGGCCGGCGAGGAGGCGGATCCCACGCTCGCCCGCTCGCCCGAGCCGCAGCGCGCGGTGCCGCGCCGCCGCCCCGACGCCGACCCCTCGACCGGGACCGGCCGCGTGTCCGCCCTCGGGGCGACGGCCGCGCGCCGGGCCGCCGCGTCCGGATCCGCGACATCCGGCGCCGACGAGCCGCACGCCCTCGCGATGGACGACGACGCCGTCGCGCCCGACGCCTCGCCCGAGGTGGTGGGGCTCGCCTTCTTCGGCGCCGTCGCGGTCCTCGAGGCCATCGCCTGGTTCTTCGTCGTCCGCGACAACCCGTCGAGCGCCGGATCCGGCTTCCAGGTCGGCGTCGCGCAGGCGACCGAGGCCCTCACGGTGCTCGCGCCGCCGCTGTGGGTCGCCGCCGTGGTCGCCGCCCTGCGCGGCATGCGCGTCGGGCGCCGCATGCTCGCGCTGGCCGCGGGTGCCGTCGTCCTCTTCCCCTGGCCCTGGCTGGTGACGCGATGAGCGCCGAGCAGGCACCCGGCGGCGTGACGGCGACAGCCGCCGCGCGGACGCGCCGCGGTGGGCCGACGCGCGCCGGCTGGGTCGTGGGGATCCTCGGCGCGGTCGCCCACGGGATCCTCGTGTGGCAGGCCGTCGACCAGTACACGGCCTTCCGCGACATCGCGACGGCGTTCGGCGGGTCCCTCCGGCCCGGCACCCTCGCGACGCTCGTCGGCGCGATCCTCGTGCCCGTCGTCGCGTTCGTCCTCGCGGCGCTGGCCACGCGCGGACGCCCCGTCGCCGCGCGCGTCCTGGTCATGCTCGCGGGCCTCGCCGCCGCGAGCGCGCTCACGGTCGGCCTCGCGGCCCTGCTGCCGCTCCTCTGACGCCGGCGGCTAGAGCGGCCAGCCGGCGAACAGCACGAGGGCGATCAGCACCACCTGCGCCACGAGGCGCGGCACGAGCGGGATCGCGATGCGGCCGAAGCGCTCCGGGTGCCGGGCCGCGAACGCGTTCGCCGGGAAGACCGCGACCAGGAAGACCGCCAGCGCGACGCCGGCGGCGAGGCGCACGGGCTCGATCAGCAGGCCGATCCCGCCCGCGATCTCGCAGAGCCCCGTGAACCGCACGAGCACCAGCGGGGAGGGCACGCCGGGCCGCCGGAACGAGGGCGGGATGATCGCCGCCATCGCCCTCGCGGCCTTCGGCGCGAAGTGGTTGACGCCCATCCCGACGAAGACGAGGGCCAGCAGGATCCGCACGGCGAGCTGGATCGCAGCCCACGTCTCATCGCTCATCCGCCCATTCTGGGGCCACTAGCATGTGAGGGTCCCAGCCGCCCCCGCCCGAAGGACCGCCTGAATTGACCAAGCCCGTCGTGCTCATCGCCGAAGAACTCTCGCCCGCCACCGTCGACGCCCTGGGGCCCGACTTCGACGTCCGATCCGTCGACGGCACCGACCGCCCGGCCCTGCTCGCGGCCCTCGCGGAGGCGGACGCCGTGCTCGTCCGCTCCGCGACGAAGATCGACGCGGAGGCCATCGCCGCGGCCCCGCGCCTGCAGGTGGTCGCCCGTGCGGGCGTCGGCCTAGACAACGTCGACATCAAGGCCGCGACCACCGCGGGCATCATGGTCGTGAACGCGCCGACCTCGAACGTCATCTCGGCCGCCGAGCTCGCCATCGGCCACATCCTCTCGCTCGCCCGGTTCATCCCGGACGCGAGCGCCTCGCTCAAGCAGGGCCTCTGGAAGCGCTCGTCCTTCACAGGAGTGGAGCTCTACGAGAAGACCATCGGCATCGTCGGCCTCGGCCGCATCGGCACGCTCGTCGCCCAGCGCCTCGCGGGCTTCGGCGCCACGCTCGTCGCGTACGACCCCTACGTCACGCCGGCCCGCGCGCAGCAGCTCGGCGTGCAGCTCCTCCCGCTCGACGAGCTGATGAAGGCGTCCGACTTCATCACCATCCACATCCCCAAGACGCCCGACACCACGGGCCTCATCGGCACCGAGCAGTTCGCGCTCGCGAAGCCGAGCTTGCGCATCGTCAACGCGAGCCGCGGCGGCATCATCGACGAGGACGCGCTCTACACGGCGCTCAAGTCGAAGCGCATCGCCGGCGCCGGCCTCGACGTGTTCGTCAGCGAGCCGCCCACCGGATCCCCGCTGCTGGATCTCGACAACATCATCGTCACGCCGCACCTCGGCGCGTCCACCGACGAGGCGCAGGAGAAGGCGGGCGTCTCGGTCGCGAGGAGCGTGCGCCTGGCGCTCGGCGGCGAGCTCGTGCCGGACGCCGTCAACGTCGCGGGCGGCGTCATCGATCCCTACGTGCGCCCCGGCATCCCGCTGATGGAGAAGCTCGGCCAGGTGTTCTCCGGCCTCGCCCACGAGGCGCTCACGAGCATCGACGTCGTGGTGCGCGGCGAGCTCGCCGGCTACGACGTCAGCGTGCTGAAGCTCGCGGCGCTCAAGGGGGTCTTCACCAACGTGGTGAGCGAGAACGTCTCCTACGTGAACGCGCCGCTCCTCGCCGAGCAGCGCGGGCTCGAGGTGCGGCTCATCACGGACGCCGTGTCGGAGGAGTACCGCAACGTGCTCAGCATCCGCGGCGCGCTGTCCGACGGCACCCAGGTGTCGGTGTCGGGCACGCTCACGGGCACCAAGCAGATCGAGAAGCTCGTCGAGATCGACGGCTACGACGTCGAGGTGCCGTTCAGCCGCCACCTCATCGTCATGAAGTACGAGGACCGCCCCGGCATCGTCGCGGTCTACGGCAAGGAGTTCGGCGACGCCGAGGTCAACATCGCCGGCATGCAGATCGCCCGCCAGGAGGCCGGCGGCCGCGCGCTCAGCGTGCTCAGCGTCGACTCGCCCGTGCCGGACGGCGTGCTCGAGAACGTGCGGCGGGCGATCCAGGCCACGTCGCTGCGCGAGATCGACATCGCCGACTGATCCCGGTCGGATCGACCACCGCGAGGGCGGCTGCTGCGGCGGCCGCCCTCGCGGCGCGTCCGGGGCCGATCGGCCGCCTCAGCCCCGCGTCGAGCGGATCCGCACGAGGTCGTCGACCACGCGGATGAGCTCGTCGAGCGCATCGTCGGCGGGCGCGGATCCGCCGAGCCAGGGCTGCAGCGCGCTGTTGTAGTAGAGGCCGTCGCCGATGAGGAGCACGGCCCGCGCGACGGCCGGGTCGCCCACGGCCTCGAGGATGACGGCGGCCCACTCGTCCTGCAGGTGCGTGAGCGTGTCTCGGGCGCGCGGGTGGTTGCCCTGCGCGAGGCGGGAGGTCGCGACGTACGCGCGGTCGAAGGGCGTGGCCGTGGACAGCGAGCTGCGGATCCACAGGTCCACCGGCCCGCGCTCGGCCGCCCGGAGCCGCGCGACGTCCGCCTGCGCCAGCGCGGACATGCGGGCGAGCAGCCCGTCGACGAGCGCCTCCTTGCCGCCGAAGTGGTAGAGCAGCCCGCCCTTGGAGACGCCGGCCGCCGCGGCGACGGACTCGAGCGTCGTGCCGCGCTCGCCCTGCTGCACGAGCAGCTCCTCGAAGGCGTCGAGGATGCGGTCGCGTGCGCTGCCGGGGGAGGACGCCGCCGGGTCGGGTGCGCCGTCGGGCGCGGGCGCGGGGTCGTCGGGCGATGAGGCGGGCATGGATCCAGCGTAGCGGCGGGTTGCCCGCTGTACCGACCGGACGGTACAGTGATCCCGGTCGCGCTCGCGGCCCCGTCCGCGCCACCCGCGCCGTCGCCTCCCGACGTCAGGAAGCACCGTCATGTCCACGCCCCGCACCGCATCCGTCCCCGTGACCGCCGCCACCGGCCGCGCCGGGCGACGCCAGTGGGCCGCGCTCGTCGTGCTGATGCTCCCGGTGCTCCTCGTCTCGATCGACAACACGGTGCTGAGCTTCGCGATGCCGTCCATCGCGCGCGACCTCGAGCCGTCGGGCGCCGCGCAGCTCTGGATCATCGACGCGTACCCGCTCGTGCTCGCCGGGCTCCTCGTCGCGATGGGCAACATGGGCGACCGCTACGGCCGCCGACGCCTGCTCATGATCGGCGCGGCCGGCTTCGGCGTCGTCTCGGCCCTCGCCGCCTTCGCGACCGACGCCTCGCAGCTCATCGCCGCGCGCGCCGCCCTCGGCTTCTTCGGCGCGATGCTCATGCCCTCCACGCTGTCGCTCCTCCGTTCGATCTTCACCGACCGGAAGCAGCGCCGCCTCGCGATCGCCATCTGGGCTTCGGGCTTCTCCGGCGGTTCCGCGCTCGGCCCGCTCGTCGGCGGCGTGCTGCTCGAGCACTTCTGGTGGGGATCCGTCTTCCTCGTCGCGGTGCCCGTGCTGCTGCCGCTGCTGATCCTCACGCCCGTGCTCGTGCCCGAGTCGAAGGACCCGGCGCCGGGTCCCATCGATGGCATCGCGATCCTGCTGTCGCTCGCGACCGTCGCGCCCATCGTCTACGCGATCAAGACCTTCGCGACCGAGGGCGTCACGCCGCTCGCGATCGCGGCGCCCGTCGTGGGCGTGGTCGCCGGCATCCTCTTCGTGCGCCGCATGTCGCGGGCGCGGAACCCCATGCTCGACGTCGCGCTGTTCCGCGAGCCCGTGTTCACGGGCGCGGTGCTCGTCAACCTGCTGAGCGTCGTCTCGCTCGTCGGCTTCCTCTTCTTCGTGACGCAGCACCTGCAGCTCGTCGCGGGGCTCGATCCGCTCGCCGCGGGCTTCGCGCTCATCCCCGGATCCGTGGTCGTCATCGTCTCGGGGCTCGTGATCGTGCCGATCGTGGCGCGCGCCCGCCCGTCGCGCGTGGTCGCGATCGCGCTGGCGTTCTCGGCCGTCGCCTACGTGATCCTCGCGGTCACGGGCAATGGCGCATCCGTCGGGCTGCTGGTCTTCGCGTTCTGCCTGCTCGGCGCGGGCATCGGCGCGTCGCAGACCATCTCGAACGACCTGATCATCGCGGCCGTCCCGCCGGCGAAGGCGGGCGCGGCGTCCGCAGTATCGGAGACGGCGTACGAGGTGGGCGCGGTGCTCGGCACCGCCGTGCTCGGCAGCATCCTCACGGCCAGCTACCGCACCGGGCTCGTCCTCCCCGCCGGCCTCTCCGAGGGGGACGCGTCCGCGGCCCGGGAGACGCTCGGGGGAGCGGTGTCGGTCGCCGAGCGCGTGCCGGCCGACGTGGGATCGGCGCTGCTGGAGTCGGCGCACGCGGCCTTCGACGGCGGCGTGGTGACCACCTCGATCATCGGCGCCCTGCTCATGGTCGGCGCGATCGTCATCTCGCTCACGAGCCTCCGCCGCGCCAGCTCGCACGACTGAGCCCGACCCGACCCGTCGCATGCGTCGGGCCCGTCACCCCGCGAGGTGACGGGCCCGACGCGCGCGGAGGAGCGGATCAGACGACGTTGTCGTCCGAGCGCTCGCTGCGCGTGATGCGCTGGCCGGTCGCGGGGTCGATGCGCGTGCGCGTCTCGCTGACGGCCGTGCGGCGGCGGGCGAGGAGCGCGACGCCGATGATGATGACCAGCGCGCCGCCGCCCATCAGGATGTAGCCGACGAGCTGGAGGTCGACGCCGGGGACGGTGATGTCGACGGCGAACGCGAGGATCGCGCCGACGATGACGAGGAAGATGCCGAGTCCGATGCTCATGGGTGGTCCTTCGGGTCCTGCCCGTCGGAGGCGCCGGGTGGATCCACCGTAGCGCGCGGGTGCCCGCGGCGGACGGGTAACCTGGCCCGACACCCACCGAGCCCCGGGAGGATCCATGCCCCGCACCATCTCGCTCGCCGTCGTCCCCGGGGACGGCATCGGCCCGGAGGTCGTCCACGAGGCCCTCCGCGTGCTCCGGGAGGCGGTCCCCGCCGACGTGTCGCTCGACACCACGCAGTACCCCTTCGGCGCCGGCCACTTCCTCGAGACCGGCGAGATCCTCACCGACTCCGACCTGGCGGCCCTCGCGCGGCACGACGCGATCCTGCTCGGCGCCGTCGGCGGCGACCCCCGCGACGCGCGCCTCGCGGGCGGCATCATCGAGCGCGGCCTGCTGCTCAAGCTGCGCTTCGCGTTCGACCACTACATCAACCTGCGGCCGACGACCCTGCTGCCCGGTGTGACCTCCCCGCTCGCGGCTCCCGGCGAGGTCGACTTCGTCGTCGTCCGCGAGGGCACCGAGGGTCCGTACGCCGGCAACGGCGGCGTGCTCCGCCGCGGCACCGAGCACGAGATCGCGACCGAGGTGTCCGTCAACACGGCGCACGGCGTCGAGCGCACCGTCCGGTTCGCGTTCGACCTGGCCTCGAAGCGCGACCGCAAGCGCGTCACCCTCGTGCACAAGACGAACGTGCTGACCTTCGCCGGGTCCCTCTGGCAGCGCACCGTCGACCGCGTCGCCGCCGAGCACCCCGACGTCACCGTGGACTACCTGCACGTCGACGCCACGATGATCTTCCTGGTCACCGACCCGTCCCGCTTCGACGTGATCGTCTCCGACAACCTCTTCGGCGACATCATCACCGACCTCGCGGCGGCCATCTCGGGCGGCATCGGCCTCGCCGCGTCCGGCAACGTCAACCCCACGGGCGCGTTCCCGAGCATGTTCGAGCCGGTGCACGGATCCGCGCCCGACATCGCCGGCCAGCAGAAGGCCGACCCGACCGCGGCGATCCTGTCGGTGGCGCTCCTGCTCGACCACCTCGGCCTGTCGGACGCCGCCGCGCGCGTCACGGCCGCGGTCTCGGCCGACCTCGCCGCGCGCGCCGACGGCGACACCGCACCCCGATCCACCGCGGAGGTCGGCGACGCCGTCATCCGCGCCCTCTCCACGAACCGCTGAAGGACCCCATGAGCACCACCAGCAGCACAGCCTCCACCCACGGCATCACGTCCACCGCCTTCCCCCTGTCCTTCGAGCAGACCCCGTCGGAGAGCGCCCGCGCCGACGCCGAGCGGGAGGCGATCCTCGCCGACCCGGGCTTCGGCAAGCACTTCACGGACCACATGGTCCAGATCGATTGGACGCTCGACGCCGGCTGGCACGACGCCCGCGTCGTCCCGTACGGGCCGCTCCAGCTGGATCCGGCGGCGAGCGTGCTGCACTACGGCCAGGAGATCTTCGAGGGCATGAAGGCGTACCGCCACGCCGACGGATCCGTGTGGACCTTCCGCCCCGACCGCAACGCCGCCCGCCTCCAGCGCTCGGCCCGCCGCCTCGCGCTGCCCGAGCTGCCCACGGAGGACTTCGTCGAGTCGGTGCGACAGCTGGTCCGCGCCGACCTGGACTGGGTGCCGTCGGCGCCCGAGCAGAGCCTGTACCTGCGTCCGTTCATGATCGCCAACGAGAGCTTCCTCGGCGTGCGCGCGGCCCAGCGCGTGGGCTACTACGTCATCGCGAGCCCCGCGGGCGCGTACTTCACGGGTGGCGTCGCACCCGTGTCCATCTGGCTGTCCACGCAGTACTCCCGCGCGGGCAAGGGCGGCACCGGCGCCGCCAAGTGCGGCGGCAACTACGCCGCGTCGCTCCTCCCGCAGGCGGAGGCCGCGTCGCACGGCTGCGCGCAGGTGCTGTTCCTCGACTCCGAGGAGGGCCGCTACCTCGAGGAGCTCGGCGGCATGAACATCGTCCTGGTCTACAGGGACGGCCGCCTCGTCACGCCCGACTCGGAGAGCATCCTCGAGGGCATCACGCGCGACTCGATCCTCGAGCTCGCGCGCGACCGCGGCCTCACGGTCGAGAAGCGGCGCGTCGAGCTGTCGGAGTGGGTCGACGGCGTCGCGTCCGGCGAGATCACCGAGGTGTTCGCGTGCGGCACCGCGGCGGTCATCACGCCCATCGGCCGCCTGATGGGCGAGGGCCTCGACGTCGGCGACATCGAGGCGCCCGCGGGCGAGCTGACGATGTCGCTGCGCCAGGAGCTCACCGACATCCAGTACGGCCGGATCCCGGACCGCCACGGCTGGCTCACGCGCCTCGACGCGTAGCGCTCGTCCGCTCGTGCCGGCGGCCGCGCGCCGTCGGCACGGCTAGGGTCGTGTCTCGTGAAGATCGCGCGTTTCAGCACCGGTGACGACCCCCGCTTCGGCATCCTCGACGAGGAGGAGGGCCACCTGGTCGTCCTCTCCGGCGACCCCATGTTCAGCGGCTACCAGACGACGGGGGAGCGCGTGCCGCTCGCCGACGCCCGGCTGCTCGCGCCGGTGATCCCGCGCTCCAAGGTCGTCGCGGTGGGCCGCAACTACGCGGCGCACGCCGCCGAGCACGGCAGCGAGGCGCCCACCACGCCGCTCATCTTCCTCAAGCCCAACACCTCGGTCATCGGTCCGGACGACGCGATCCGCCTCCCGGCCGACAGCCAGCAGGTCGAGCACGAGGGCGAGCTGGCGGTCGTCATCGGCCGGATCACGCGCGACGTGTCGGTGGAGGACGCGGCGCGCTCGATCTTCGGCTACACGATCGGGAACGACGTGACCGCCCGCGACATCCAGCACTCCGAGAGCCAGTGGGCGCGCGCCAAGGGCTACGACACGTTCTGCCCGCTCGGCCCGGTCATCGAGACCGAGGGCTCGTTCGAGGACGCGCTCATCGAGACCCGCGTCGACGGGGAGCTGCGCCAGTCCGGCCGCACGAGCGAGATGGTGCACACGGTGCCCGAGCTCATCGCGTTCGCCTCGCGCGTGTGGACCCTGCTGCCCGGCGACGTGATCCTCACCGGTACGCCCGCGGGCGTCGGCCCGTTCACCGACGGCCAGGTCGTCGAGGTGTCGATCGAAGGCATCGGCACGCTCTCCAACCCCGCGCGCGCCCGCGCCTGACCGTGATCCGCCCCGGCCGTCCCGCGCGCCTCGCGCTGGCGGCCGCGGTGGTGGCGTTGCTCTCGGGCTGCGTCTACGACGTGTCGGACTATGGGCTGGAGACGCCGGGGCCGACGGACGCGGCCACGCCGACCGCGTCGCCGACCCCGGGCGCCGCGGAGCTCGGCCTGCCGGCCGGCTGCACGCCCGCCGACCTCTCGATCGACTGGGCGGAGCCGCAGGCGGGACCCGTCGACGAGCTGCTCGCCGTGCGCGTGATGCAGGTGCGGATCCCGAGCGCGGGGGAGCAGCCCGGCCTCGGATCCACGACCCAGCGCGTCACGCGGAACGACATCGCGTTGCGCCCGGCGCTCCGCCTGGAGCTCGACAAGCGGGACGGATCCGCGACCCCCGTCGCCGACGACCTCGCGCCGTCGGATACCTGGGCCTCGTTCCTCGGGGCAGATCTCCGCGACCGCGATCTCGTGGGGCCGCGGTTCGGGCGGCCGCTGCAGATCACCTCGTTCGATCCCGTGCTCGACCGCGAGGCCCGCTACGTGATCGGGTACCTCGGCTCCGCGCAGTCCGCGCACGTCACGGTCACGGGCTGCGATGGCGCGTTCCGCGGATCCGGCACGCTCGAGGGGCTCGACCCGACGCGGTCCGCCGGCGCCGTCCTCCTCGAGTGCGGCGTGCCGCCCGGCGACCAGTACGACCGGTGGGACCTCCTCGAGCCGTACTGCGCCGACGGGGCCGCGGGGGCGGCGGGCACCGAGCCCTAGAATCGGACCCAGGATGACTGAGACAACCGCGCACCCCGTGACCCAAGCCACCGGCACCGACGTCCGCGTCCGGTTCTGCCCGTCCCCGACCGGGACGCCGCACGTGGGGCTCATCCGCACGGCGCTCTTCAACTGGGCGTATGCGCGCCACACGGGCGGCAAGCTCGTCTTCCGCGTCGAGGACACCGACGCCGCGCGCGACAGCGAGGAGAGCTACGGGCAGCTCATCGAGGCGCTGCGCTGGCTCGAGATCGACTGGGACGAGGGCGAGGGCGTCGGCGGACCGCACGCGCCGTACCGCCAGTCGCAGCGCACCGAGCTGTACCTCGACGTGATCCGGAAGCTCACCGAGTCCGGCCACCTCTACGAGAGCTATGCGACGGCCGAGGAGATCGAGGCCCGCAACCGCGCCGCCGGCCGCGACCCGAAGATGGGCTACGACAACTTCGAGCGCGACCTCACCGAGGCCGAGCGCCAGGCGTTCCGCGACGAGGGCCGCGCGCCCGCCCTCCGCCTCCGCGTGCCGGACACCGACCTCTCGTTCGACGACCTCGTTCGCGGCACGGTCACGTTCCCCGCCGGATCCTTCCCCGACTTCGTGCTCGTGCGCCCCAACGGCGCCCCGCTGTACACGCTCGTGAACCCCGTCGACGATGCGCTCATGGGGATCACGCACGTGCTCCGCGGCGAGGACCTGCTCTCGTCCACTCCCCGGCAGATCGCGCTGTACCACGCGCTCATCGACATCGGCGTGGCCGACGCCATCCCGCGCTTCGGCCACCTGCCGTACGTGATGGGGGAGGGCAACAAGAAGCTCTCCAAGCGCGACCCCGAATCGAACCTGTTCCACCACCGCGACCGCGGCTTCATCCCCGAGGGCCTCATCAACTACCTGGCGCTGCTCGGCTGGTCGCTCACGCACGACCGCGACGTGTTCTCGCGGATGGAGATGGTCACCGCGTTCGACGTCGCCGACGTCACGCCCGCTCCCGCGCGCTTCGACCTCAAGAAGGCGGAGTCGCTGAACGGCGACCACATCCGCCTGCTCGCCCTCGACGACTTCGCCCAGCGCCTCGTGCCCTACCTGCAGGCGGCGAACGTGGTCGGCGCCGAGCTCACGCACGACGAGCAGCGCATGCTCGACGCGGCCGCCCCGCTCGTGCAGGAGCGCATGCAGCTCCTCGGCGAGGCGCCCGACCTCCTCTCCTTCCTCTTCACGACGGCCGACGCGCTGCCCTACGACGACGCGGCCGTCCAGGCGCTCAAGGACGACGCCCCCGAGGTGGTCGCGGCCTCGCGCGGCGCCCTCGCCGGGGTCCCGCACACGCAGTGGGACATCGACCTCGTCCAGGAGGTGCTGCAGAACACCCTCATCACCGGCATGGGCATGAAGCCGCGCCTCGCCTACGGCCCGCTCCGCGTCGCCGTCTCTGGGCGCCGCATCTCGCCGCCGCTGTTCGAGTCGATGGTGCTGCTCGGCAAGGACGAGACCATCGCGCGCCTCGATCGCCTCGCGGGGATGCTCGGTGCCTGACGCATCGGTGCCTGACGACGCGGGCGCGGGATCCACCGCGACCGGCGACTCCTACGACGTCGTCGTCATCGGCGCGGGCCCCGCGGGCCTGTCCGCCGCGCTGAACCTGGTGCGCGCCCGCCGTCGCACGCTCGTGCTCGACAGCAGCCGTCCGCGCAACGCCGCGACGCTCATGTCGCACGGCTTCGTCACCCGCGACGGGATCTCCCCGCTCGAGCTCCGCAAGCTCGGCCAGGTCGAGGTCGAGGGGTACGACGAGGGCGAATTCCAGCTCGCCGTCGTGCAATCGGCTGAGCCCGCCGAGGGCGGCTTCACGATCCGCGCGAAGGGCGTGCGCCGCGCGCCCGACCGCGAGGTGCACGCGCGCCGGGTCCTCATCGCCACGGGCCTCGTGGAGACGCTGCCCGACCTGCCGAGCATCCGCGCCTACTACGGCACCGCCGTGCACAGCTGCATGGAGTGCGACGGCTACGAGAAGGCCGACGAGCCGCTCTTCCTCATCGGCGAGACCGACGACCTCGTGGAGCGCGCGCTGCTGCTCTCGCAGTGGTCGCGCGACATCATCGTCTTCACGAACGGCGTCGCGGAGATCGACGAGGCGGGGGAGCGCGGGCTCGCGTCGCTCGGCATCCGCGTCGACCGCCGACCCGTCGCCGACATCGAGGGCGAGCGCGCGGTCGTCACGGGCATCCGGCTGCAGGACGGCTCGGTCGTCCCGCGCACCGGCGGCTTCGTGCGCCCGCGCTACTCGACCGCGCTCGACTTCCTCGCCGGGCTCGACCTCGACACGGATCACGACGGCCACATCGCCGTCGATGCCGAGGGCCGCACCTCGCACGCGGGCGTCTACGCGGCGGGCGACAGCTCGCAGCCGGGCCCGCAGCAGCTGATCATCGCGGCCGGCTTCGGGGCGCGTGCAGCCAGCGCGATCAACCGGGACCTGCTGCCCGTGATCTGACGGGTGGGGCCCGTCGGGCGCGCTCCGGTCCGGCGCCTGCCGGTTTGGCGCGGATCCGGCCGATGGGCTACACTCGACGAGGCCCGATCGCGCATCGGGGCCTTGGGGTATGGTGTAATTGGCAACACGGAAGATTCTGATTCTTTTGTTCTTGGTTCGAGTCCAGGTACCCCAGCACCGAATACGCAGGAAATGACAGGCCCGGACATCCGGGCCTTTTCCTTTTCCCGCTTCCTCCACAGTCCTCGGTGATGCGTCCTGGTCGCCGCTCTCATCTGGCAGCGGCCGGATGTCGGCCCGTCGGGCCATGATCGAGGCATGCCAGACCGTACGAGGGGACGACCGATCACCCGCCCCGTCGTGCTCCAGCGGTGGCTCGTCGTGGCCGGAGCGATGGTCGCGCTGGCGACGCTCGTGGGCCTCCTGGTCACTGCGGAGTGGAGGGTCCTCACCGCAGCGGTGTCCGCCCTCGCCGTGTTCGCCGGGGTCGTCCTGGCGTGGCGCAAGACGGTCGCGGAGGAGGCGCTGCGGGCGCGGGCCGGCTCCCAGGAGGAGGAGGCGCTCCGACGGGCGCGTGCGGAGCGGGAGCGCAGCGCGATCCTGTTCGGCTACAACCTCAGCGAGCTCCTCGGGACGATCGACGGCCTCGCCCGCCGCCCGCCCTCGGAGCGATCCCAGGAGATCGCGGCCGTCCGGCAGTCCGCCGCGGTGCAGTGCAAGGAGGGCGTCGGCGCGGTGGATGCCCGTGCCGCGTACTTCCGCGTGGATGACCTCCGCGCGGTCCGTCGCCGGATGACGCCGGACAAGGTCGCGAGCAGCCCCGAGCGCACGGACGGCTTCACGACCGTGTTCGAGGAAGCAGGTGACGACGACCAGGACGTGTGGGAGGTCCTCGACGGACGCCGTCCCACCTCGTTCGTCGAGGACGTCGCGGAGTGGGAGACCGGCCGGATCGGTGCGCGCGGGACGCGCTCCTACGGCACGTTCATCACCGCCCGCGTCGAGGCGGGCGGCGTGGCCTTCGGCATCCTCACCGTGAACGCCGTCCGTCCCGGCAGCCTCCTCCACGAGGACAAGCTCTACGTCGCGGCCATGGCGAGGATCCTGGGCCTCGCGGAGCTGCTGTGCCTCACGACGCACGCGCACCGGACCGCGACGGATGCCGCCGTGGGCCGCAGCGGGACGTCGGGCGTCGTGCCTATGATCGGGTACCGGCAGGAAGGCGCATCATGAGCGACACCATCATCTGGAGCTCCGACACCGGCGAGTTCACCGAGGTCCCGCACCCCGAACGTCGTCGTGAGGCCATCCGCGCTGTCCTCGCCGACATCCAGGAGGACCCGCGCGCATCTGTCCGCGTCGTCGAGGAGCGTTCGCGCGCCCGCCTCCGTTGGGCTGACCGGGCCGAGGCCTGATCACCCGCGACCGGCGTCCGGTCGAGCAGGTCCCATGATGACGGCCCCGCCCGAGTATCTGCTCGAGCGGGGCCGTCGTCGCGTCCAGCGGGTGCGGATCAGGCGAGGCGCCCCTTCGGGGAGCTGTCGCTGGTCTTCGACGGGTCCTTCTCCACGACGTCGCCGAGGGCGTCGTCGATGCGGGTCAGGAGCTCCGCGGGGATCTTCACGCCCGAGGCCTTGACGTTCTCGTGGACCTGCTCGGGGCGCGAGGCGCCGATGATCGCGGAGGCGACGTTGTCGTTCTGGAGCACCCATGCGACCGCGAGCTGGGCGAGCGACAGGTCCAGCTCGTCGGCGACGGGCTGCAGCTCCTGCACGCGCGTGAGGACGTCGTCGTTCATGTAGCGCTTGATCATGTCGGCGCCGCCCTTGTCGTCCGTGGCGCGGGAGCCCTGCGGCAGGTCCTGGCCGGGCTTGTACTTGCCGGTGAGGACGCCCTGGGCGATGGGGGACCAGACGATCTGCGAGATGCCGAGGTCCTTCGAGGTCGGGACGACCTCCTCCTCGATGACGCGCCAGAGGGCCGAGTACTGCGGCTGGTTCGAGATGAGCTGGAAGCCGAGCTCGCGGGAGAGGCCGTGCGCCGCGCGGAGCTGCTCGGGGGTCCACTCGCTGACGCCGATGTAGAGCGCCTTGCCCTGGCGGACGACGTCGGCGAAGGCCTGCATCGTCTCCTCGAGCGGGGTCTCGTAGTCGTAGCGGTGGGCCTGGTAGAGGTCCACGTGGTCGGTCTGGAGGCGCTCGAGCGAGCCGTCGATCGACGCCATGATGTGCTTGCGCGAGAGGCCGGTGTCGTTGTGGCCCTTGGCGCCGGTCGGGAAGTAGACCTTCGTGAAGATCTCGAGCCCGTCGCGGTCCTCGCCCTTGAGCGCGTCACCGAGGACCTTCTCGGCGACGGTGTTCGCGTAGCCGTCCGCGGTGTCGAACGTGGTGATGCCGGCCTCGAGGGCCGCCTGCACGCACTGCGTGGCGGTGTCGTTCTCGACCTGCGACCCGTGGGTCAGCCAGTTGCCGTACGTGATCTCGGAGATCTTGAAGCCTGAGTTGCCTAGATAGCGGAATTCCATCCTCCGAGCCTACGCCGGGCGCGCTGGGCGACCCCGGGACGCGGTCTGTCCGACCGGTGACCGGGAGATGCACGTGCGGCCCCGTCCGATGGTCTCGGGCGGGGCCGCACGGTCGTGCAGGAGGAGGAGGAGGAGGAGGAGGAGGATCAGGCCTCGCGGGTCTTCGGCGAGCTGTCCTCGGTCTTGCGCGGGTCCCTCTCGACGATGTCGCCGAGGGCGTCGTCGATGCGGGTGAGGAGCTCCGCGGGGATCTTCACGCCGGACGCCTTCACGTTCTCGTGCACCTGCTCGGGACGCGATGCGCCGATGATCGCGGAGGCCACGTTCTCGTTCTGGAGCACCCACGCGACGGCGAGCTGCGCGAGCGACAGGTCCAGCTCGTCGGCGACGGGCTGGAGCGCCTGCACGCGGGAGAGGGTGTCGTCGTTCATGAACCGCTTGATCATGTTCGCGCCGCCCTTGTCGTCGGTCGCGCGGGATCCGGACGGCAGCTCCTGGCCGGGCTTGTACTTGCCCGTCAGCACGCCCTGGGCGATGGGGGACCACACGATCTGCGAGATGCCCAGCTCCCTCGAGGTCGGCACGACCTCCTCCTCGATGACGCGCCAGAGTGCCGAGTACTGCGGCTGGTTCGAGATGAGCTGGAAGCCCAGCTCGGTGGCGAGGGCGTGGCCGGCGCGCAGCTGCTCGCTCGTCCACTCGCTCACGCCGATGTAGAGGGCCTTGCCCTGGCGGACGACGTCGGCGAACGCCTGCATCGTCTCCTCGAGGGGCGTCTCGTAGTCGAATCGGTGCGCTTGGTACAGGTCGATGTAGTCGGTCTGGAGGCGCGTGAGCGACGCGTCGACGGAGTCCATGATGTGCTTCCGCGAGAGCCCCACGTCGTTGTGGCCCTTGGGCCCGGTGGGGCCGAAGACCTTGGTGAAGATCTCGATCGAGGCACGTCGCTCGTCCTTGAGCGCCTCGCCGAGCACGGTCTCCGCCTTGGTGTTGGCGTAGACGTCCGCGGTGTCGAATGTGGTGATCCCCGCCTCGAGCGCGGCCTTCACGCACGCGGTCGCGGTGTCGTTCTCGACCTGCGATCCGTGGGTGAGCCAGTTGCCGTAGGTGATCTCGGAGATCTTGAAGCCGGAGTTGCCGAGGTATCTGAATTCCATGCTCCGACCGTACGCCGGGCACCTCCGCGGTCCCGCACGAAAGTGTGCGACGGGGCCGGCGGCGCGGTCAGGCGGCGGGGGAGCGGATCACGTGCAGGGGCGCGAGCGCGGTGTCGAGCGCCGCCTCCAGCGGCCAGGCCGAGCGCTCCGGCTGGCTGAGCACCAGGCCGCCCTGGATGGCCGCGAGGATCACGGTGGCGATGCGCTCCGGATCCGCCGTCGCCGCGACGAGACCCGCCTCCCGCATCCGCTCGACGCCGCGGGCGAGGAACGCGCGCCATGCTCGCATGGACGCGGCGATCGTGCGCTCGAGCTCCGCGTCGACGGCCGCGGCCTGCGTGGCGAGCGAACCGATGGGGCACGCCCACCGCCCGCGGCCGATGTAGTAGTCGACGAGACCCGTGCGCCACGCCTCCCACGACTCCCACGAGCCCAGGTCGTGGATGTGCGGCTCCTGCGCCTCGAGGAGCTGGCGGCCCTCCCACTCGGCGACCTCCCGCACGAGCTCGATCTTGCCGCCCGGGAAGTAGTGGAACAGCTGGCTCTTGCTCGTCAGCGTCGCCGCGCGCACGTCGTCGAGGGTCGTGCCGCCGATGCCGGTGGCGAGGATCTGCTCGCCCGTCGCCTCGATGATCCGCTGGCGGGTGCGGCGCCCGCGCTCGGTGATCTTGGGCTCGGCCATGCCCTGATCCTACCGTTGTGGACCGGAAGGTCCAATGCGTGCTATCAATTGGACCATGCAGTCCAACAATGAAGTCCTCCAGTCCCTCGTCCCCGACACCCGTCTCGCCAGCCGCACGGCCGTCGTCACCGGATCCACCAGCGGCATCGGCGAGGCCGTCGCCCGCGTGCTCGCCTCCTCCGGCGCGGAGGTCGTCGTCAGCGGCCGCGACGTCGATCGCGCCCGTTCCGTCGTCGACGCCATCACCGCGGCGGGCGGCATCGCCCACGCGGTGCCGGCCGACCTCGGCGGCGGGTACGACGTCATTCGCGCCTTCGCCCGCGACGCCGCCGCGGCCCTGGGCGGACGCGTCGACATCCTCGTGAACAACGCCGGCGTCTACCCGGTGGGCACGACCGCCGGCCTCGCCGACGACGACCTCGACGCGATCCTCGCGGTCAACGTCCGCGCGCCGCACGTGCTCGTCGCCGAGCTCGCGCCCGCCATGGCCGAGCGCGGCACGGGCGCGATCGTGGACGTCGGCTCGTGGATGTCCCGGGTGGGCATCCCGTTCGGCGCGGCCTACACGGCGTCGAAGGCCGCGATCGAGCAGATGACGCGCACGTGGGCGGCGGAGTACGGGCCGCGCGGCGTGCGCGTGAACTCGGTGGCGCCGGGCGCGACCTCGACCCCGGGCAACGCGGCGGATGCGGATGCGGTCGCCGCGATGACCGCCACCACCGTCGCCGGCGTGCCCGTGCGTCCGGTCGACATCGCGTTCGCGGTGCGCTTCCTCGTCTCGGACGAGGCGTCGTTCGTCCACGGCGCACGGCTCGACGTCGACGGCGGGATCGCGAGCACGCGGCTCGGCTGACCCGCGCCGCGCACGACGACGCCCGCCCCCGGATCCGGGAGCGGGCGTCGTGGTCGTGCGCGGGAGCGCTAGCGGCGCGGGGCGTCCGCGTCGCGGCTCACGTCGACGCTGCGGCCGGAGCCACGGGCCGCGTCGTCGTCTGCGTCGGCCGGGGCATTCTCGCCCTCGGCGGAGGCCGCGGAATCCGTGCCCTCGACCGCGGTGCCGTCGCGCTTCGTCTTCGCGAGGCTGGCCACGGTCGCCACCGTGATGGTGAGGAGGATGAACGACAGCGAGAACCAGATGGGGATCTCGGGCGCCCAGAGCATCGGCTCGCCGCCGTTGATGAAGGGCACCTCGTTCACGTGCATCGCGTGCAGCACGAGCTTCACGGCGATGAAGCCGAGGATCACCGCGAGCCCCTGCGAGAGGTACACGAGGCGCTCGAGGAGCCCGGAGATCAGGAAGTACAGCTGGCGGAGGCCGAGCAGCGCGAACGCGTTGGCGGTGAAGACGATGTACGCCTCCTGCGTCAGGCCGAAGATCGCGGGGATGGAGTCGAGCGCGAACAGCACGTCGGTGAGGCCGATGGCGAGCATCACCAGGAACATCGGGGTGAAGAGCTTCTTGCCGTCGACGCGGGTCGTCAGCTTGTCGCCGTCGTAGTGGTCCGAGGTGGGGATGAAGCGGCGGAGCACTCGGATGAGCTTCGAGTCGGACTCGTCCTCGTCGTGCGTCTCCTTCATCTGCTTGTAGGCCATGACGAGCAGCAGGGCGCCGAAGAGGTAGAAGACCCAGGAGAAGTTGTCGATGATCGCGGAGCCCATCGCGATGAAGATCCCGCGCATCACGAGGGCTATCGCGATCCCGACGAGCAGCACCTTCTGCTGGAATGCGCGCGGCACGGCGAAGCTCGACATGATGATGAGGAAGACGAAGAGGTTGTCCACGCTCAGGGCCTTCTCCGTCACGTAGCCGGCGAAGTACTCGCCGCCGAAGGTCCAGTTCGAGAAGACGCCGACGCCGACGCCGAACACGAGCGCGATGACGATGTAGACGACCGACCAGGTCGCGGACTCCTTGAGCGTCGGCTCGTGCGCCTTCCGCACGTGCGCGAAGAAGTCGAAGACCAGGAGGCCGAGGACGGCCGCGATGGTCGCGGCCCAGAGCCAGAAGGGGACATCCATTGTGGGTTCTCCAGTACTCGGACCGCTCGTGGGTCCGGTGGGGTACTGAAGGTCTCCTCCACCCCGCGAGCTGCTGCTCACGGAACCGGCCGTACGGGTCGGAGTGGTCCGACCGTATTGACGACACGACCGCCGGATGGGAGTACTCCCCTTCGAGGGAACACCCTATACGGCCGCATGGAGCGCTCCGGACCGCGCGGGCGGATCCCCAGCTGACGCCTGGTCGGGAGCGGAGGCCCGCTATTCGAGGAAGAGCAGGACGATCCCCGCGACGGCCGCGAGGGCGCCGATGCCGATGAGCACGAGCCCGGTCACGCGGAGCGCCCGGCCGTCGAGCTCGGGGGCGTGCGTACGGACGCGCCACGGGGAGCGCGGCGAGAACCAGACGCGCACGTCGGATCCCGCGGCGAGGTCGTGGGTCTCCGGGGTGTCGGCCGGCGCCTCGTGCACGTCGCCGTCGCCGTCGAACCAGCGGAGGACGCGCCCGGGTGCTGCGCCGTCCTCGCGCGCGGGCCCGTCCGCGACGAGGCCCTCGGCCGTCGTCCAGCGCCGGCCCAGCAGGCGGATCGACAACCCCGCGACGTAGAGCAGGACGCCGGGGACGAGCGCGATCCAGGTGAGGAACTCGATGATGAGCGACGCCGCGGCGAGACCGTCCATGCCGATGACCCCGCGTCCGCTCGTCGAGAGCCCGAACAGGGCCTAGAGGTCGATGCTATCGCCGGGCTCGAGGGCGTGGAACTCGCCGCCGCCCTGCTCGGTCGCCCACTGCAGGCGCCCGTTCGAGATGGCCTTGCCCGCGGTGGAGAGCACCATCTCGTGCGTGGGGAAGGCGCGGCGCGGCTTCACGGCGAGCACGTAGTCGATGGACTCGCTGATCTTCATCCACGGCGCGCCCGCGGGAGCGGCGAGCAGGTCGACCTCGACGCCCTCCGGGATGGTGAACGAGTCGCCCGCGTAGTAGAGCGTGTCGTTGACGAGCACGCCGAGGTTGTCGACCACGGGGATGGACTCGTGGATCACGGCGTGCGTGCCGCCGAAGAAGCGCAGCGTGAAGGGTCCGGCCTCGATGGTGTCGCCGGCCTCGACCACGGTCACGTCGAAGTCGCCGACCGCGGCCGCGACCCCGGACGGGGCGTAGATGGGCACGCTCTCGTTCTTGTCGAGGATCCGCTTGAGCTGCTCCGGGGTCCAGTGGTCCGCGTGCTCGTGGGTGATGACGATGGCATCGGCGTTCATGGCCTCCGTGATGGGGGTCGTGAAGGAGCCCGGGTCGATGAAGAGCTTGCGCCCCGAGAGTTCCAGGACCAGGGCGGCGTGCTCGAGCTTCGTCAATCGCATGAGAGGAGCCAACACCGTCGGAGCGGCCGGGGCAAACCGGCGCGCGGGGGCGTCCGGACGCGCCCGTCGGGGGCGCGCGATCGGGACGGGATCGGGCGGATCCGGCCCGGTCGGGGCTCGATTTGGTCGGGCTGTGCGCGCTGTGGCATACTCGACGAGTTGCAAAAACGGCCCCATCGTTTAGCGGCCTAGGACACCGCCCTCTCACGGCGGTAACACCGGTTCGAATCCGGTTGGGGTCACCACCGCATCACCAGCCCGGTCCCTCCTCACGGAGGTGCCGGGCTTTCTTCTTGCCCTCGTCGCCCGCGGGGCCGGGGCGCACGGCTCGGCCCTGTACCGTCGAGGGGTGAGTGTGCACCTGGTCGGAGGCGGCCTGTCGGATGACGACACCCCCCTCCTCGCGCGGTTCCTGTCCGAGGCGACGACGAGGGCGACCGATGCCGCCCGGTTGGAGCCGGCCCGCATCGCCGTGGTCCTCGTGCACGACGGCCTGGGTGCCGAGTGGTTCGACGAGTACGCCGGCGCGCTGCGTGCCGCGGGCGCGTGCGAGCCGGTCGCCGTGCTGGCGCCGGAGGGCGGGTCCATCGAGGTCGCGCAGCTGCAGGACGTCGACGGCATCGTCGTCGGCGGCGGCCTGACCCCCGCGTACCGCAAGGCGCTCGAGCCGGTCTTCGGCGAGATCCGCCGCCAGGTCACCGCCGGGGTCCCGTACCTCGGCTTCTCCGCGGGCGCCGCGGTCGCCGCCGAGACCGCCATCGTCGGCGGCTGGCGCATCGGCGACGTCGAGGTCGTGCAGGAGTCCGCCAGCGAGGACCTCGACGAGGTCACCGTCGAGCAGGGCATCGGCCTCATCGACGTCGCGGTCGACGTGCACGCCGCCCAGTGGGGCACCCTCACCCGGCTCATCGCCGCGACCGAGGCCGGGCTCGTCGAGGGCGGCGTCGCCATCGACGAGGGCACCGTGCTCATCGTGGGCGAGGGCCAGCTGGTCGTCGAGGGACGCGGCAGCGTCTGGTCGGTCATCGGCTCGGAGACGGGCGTCACCGTCAGCTCCGCCGGCGCGTCCTGATCCGCCGCCCGTGGCGCTGACCCTGCCCGAGCTCGTCGAGCGCGGCCTCATGGACGCAGGCTGGGCCGACGTGCTCGCGCCCGTCGCCGACGAGATCGCGCGGATGGGGGAGTGGCTGCGCGCCGAGGTCGCCGCCGGCCGCCCCTACCTCCCCGCGGGCGACCGCGTGCTGCGCGCGTTCCAGCAGCCGCTCTCCGACGTGCGCGTGCTCATCGTCGGGCAGGATCCGTACCCCACGCCCGGCCACCCCGTCGGCCTCTCCTTCTCGGTCGAGCCCGACGTGCGGCCCGTGCCGCGGAGCCTCGTCAACATCCACCGCGAGCTGCGCGACGACCTGGGGATCCCGACCCCCGAGCACGGCGACCTCACCGCGTGGACCCGCAGCGGCGTGCTGCTGCTCAACCGCGTGCTCACCGTGCGGCCGGGCGCGCCCGCGTCGCACCGCGGCAAGGGCTGGGAGGCCGTGACGGAGTGCGCGATCCGCGGCCTGGCGGCGCGCGGCGGCCCGCTCGTCGCGATCCTCTGGGGCAAGGACGCGGGATCCCTCGCGCCCCTGCTCGCGCCCGTGCCGTCGATCACCTCGGTGCACCCGAGCCCGCTGTCGGCGTCGCGCGGGTTCTTCGGCTCGAAGCCGTTCAGCCGGGCGGACGCGCTCCTCGCCGAGCAGGGCGCCGACCCGGTCGACTGGCGGCTCTGAGCCGGTCCCGCGGGATCCGTCCGCGCGCGCGGCCGTCCCCGTAGGATCGCGGCATGCTCGAGGAGGAATACCAGCGGCGACGCCGCCTGCCCGCCCACCTCCGGAAGCCCGCGCCGCCGCTGCCCGTGTTCTCCTACGAGATCCGGCGGGCGACGACCGACGACCTCCCGGACATCCGCGAGGTCTACAACCACTACGTGATGAACAGCACCGTCACCTTCGACGAGACGCGCATGACGCTCGCCAGGTGGCGCGGCCGGTTCGGCCAGCTCGAGCGGATGGGGATGCCGTTCCTCGTCGCCGTCTCGCCGTCGGGGCAGGTGCTCGGCTACGCGCTCGTCGAGCCCGTCGGCAACCGGCGGTCGTCGCGGACGACGGTCGAGGACTCGATCTACCTGGGCGCGGCGTCCACGGGCAAGGGCCTCGGCCGCGCGCTGCTGGAGGCGCTCGTCGACGCGTGCCGCGAGGCCGGGATCCGCGAGGTCATCGCGGTGATCGCCGACCAGGGCGCGGACGCGTCGATCCGGCTGCACGCCTCGCTGGGCTTCACGGAGAGCGGGCGGATGGGCCGCGTCGGCTGGAAGTTCGGGCGCTGGCTCGGCACCGTCACGATGCAGCTGACGCTCAAGCCGACGGCGCAGCCGGGCCTGTGGGCGCGGACCATGCGGCGAGCGACGCCTGGCGCTGCCGCTCCTGCTCCCACCACGCCCGCTCCCGCTCCCGCCGCTCCTCCTTCGCGGTGAGCGGGCGGGGCGCGACCGTCTCCAGCCGGTGACGGCGGGCCCACCAGCCGGTGAGCAGCGCGGATCCCAGCACGACCGCCATGGGCAGGAGCATGAACGGTCCGCCGGTGCCGGCGCTGCGGTCGAAGCTCTGGGACATCTGGCCGAGGATCACGGTGGGGATGAAGAGCAGCGTGTTGTTGAGCGCGTGGATGAGGACGGGCGCCTCGAGGCCGCCCGTGAGCCGCGCCGAGAGGGTCGCCGACAGGCCGAAGAC
Source organism: Clavibacter quasicaliforniensis (assembly GCF_051201715.1). Taxonomy (NCBI): domain Bacteria; kingdom Bacillati; phylum Actinomycetota; class Actinomycetes; order Micrococcales; family Microbacteriaceae; genus Clavibacter; species Clavibacter quasicaliforniensis. The sequence continues at coordinate 1,208,894 of NZ_CP139624.1, forward strand.
GAAGTAGTAGGCGATGAGCCACGGGTCCTCGGCGAGGTGCGCGAGCGCGAACAGTGAGCTGGAGACCACCGCGCCGACGACGAGGGCGACGCGGGTGCTGCGGAACCAGGATCCGACCGAGCGCTGGATGAGGCCGCGGAACCCGTACTCCTCGCCCGCCGACTGGAGCGGCGTGGTGAGCAGCACGATGGCCAGGTAGAGCCAGACCTCGCCGTCGAAGCGGACCTCGCCCGAGGGGTCGAGCGCGAACGTGACGCCGATGTAGACGAGGAAGACGGGCACCATCACGAGCGCGACGCGGCCGAGCCAGCGCCAGCGGAACCGGCCGGCGATGGACGACGTCGCGCCCATCCGGATGCCGAACAGCCAGCGCTGCAGGAGCATCGAGACGGGGATCAGGGCGGCGAGCGACAGGTTCGTGGCGAGCAGGACGATCGGCGTCATGGTCGTGAGGGATGCCTCGTCGGACGGGTCCATCCGGCCCGTGAGGATCTCGATGAGGATCGCGGCGCCGCCGAAGACGAGGGAGAGCACGAGGAAGGCGACGCCGAACAGCACGAGCGCGAGGATCCCGCGCCAGGGGCCGCCCGTGTCGCGGAGGCCGTGGTGGTACGGGACGGGCGGGCGCTCGGGGAGCGGCGGGAGCTCGGGCGGGAACGCGCCGGTCATCGCGGCGGTCGGCGGGGCGCCGGGGTCTACGGGCGGGGCGACGGGCGGCGACGGGTTCGCTGCGGGATCGGGGGCGGTCGGCTCCTGTGCGCTCATGCCGCCACGGTACGCGGGCGGGCCGGGGCGCGGATCCCCCCGACGGCGGAGGGCGCGCGGCGGACGGCGGAGGACGCCGGGCGACGTAGCGCCGCCGCGTACGGTGGACGCGACGAGAGGCGCACCCATGCAGCAGGACGAGCACGAGGACCAGGGGCACGACGAGGCCCGCGATGCCGACTTCGCGGAGAAGCGGCACGAGCAGCTGACGACGGCGCCGAAGGCGGTCGAGTCGGATGCGGCACCGCGCATCGACGTGACCGAGCACGACGACGGCGTGACGCGGATCGACGTGGCGGACACGGCGTCGGTGCGGCCCGGGAAGACGACCCCGGCGCGCGAATCGTGAGCGACGCGGGCATGGTCACCGGCGCGACGGCCGCCCCGCGCGACGTGATCGTGCTCGGCGGCACCGGGTGGATCGGCCGGCTCGTCGCGGAGCGGCTCGCGGCGCGCGGCGACCGGGTGACGTGCCTCGCGCGCGGCACCGGCGGATCCGCGCCCGACCTCACGCGGTTCGTGGCGGCCGACCGCGACCTGCCCGATGCGTATGCCGCCGTCGTCGGCGCGGACTGGGACGAGGTCGTCGACCTCACATCCTCGGCGGAGCACGCGCGCTCCGCGGTGGCCGCGCTCGCCGATCGCGCCCGGCACTGGACCCTGGTCAGCACCGTCTCCGTGTACGCGTCCTTCGCGCACCCGGGCGACGACGAGCAGGCGGCGCTCGTGGAGCCGGTCGACCTCGAGGAGTACGGGCAGGCGAAGGTCGCGGCCGAGCGCGCGGTGACCGCGGCGCTCGCCGGACGGCGGATGATCGTGCGCCCCGGCCTGATCGTCGGACCGGGCGACGACAGCGACCGGTTCGGCTACTGGCCGGCCCGCTTCGCGCTCGCGGGCGACGGACCCGTCCTCGTGCCGGACGCGACGGGCCGGCACTCCCAGGCGATCGACGCGCGGGACCTCGCCGACCTGGTCGTCGACGTCGGCGTGCGCGCCCTCGACGGCGTCGTCGACGCGGTGGGGGAGAGCGTGCCGCTGGCCGACGCGCTGGATCTCGCGGCCGAGGTGGCGGGATCCACGGGCGAGCGGGTGATCGCGACCGACGACCAGCTGGCCGCGGCCGACGTGCGGCACTGGGCGGGACCGCGCTCGCTGCCGCTGTGGCTGCCGGGAACGGCGGCAGGGATGCTGGCCCGGAGCGACGCGGGGATCCGCGCCCTCGGCGCCGCGCGTCGGCCGCTCGCCGAGACCATGCGCGACGTGCTCGCCGACGAACGCGAGCGCGGGATCGACCGGCCGCGCGCATCCGGCCTCGCGCGCGACGAGGAGCTCCAGGTCCTGGCGGCGCTCGGCTGACGCACGGGCTGCACGCACGAGCGCCGCGCACCCGTCCGGAGACGGGGTGCGCGGCGCTCGGGGGGAGCAGGGTGGATCAGCGGATCGCGGCCCGCAGCTCGGCGGCGGCCGCGGCCGGGTCGTCGGCCGAGTAGATCGCGCCGCCGGCGACGGCGACCACGGCGCCCGCGTCCTGCACGTCGCCGATGGTGCCGGGCTTCACGCCGCCCGCGACGGAGAACGCCACGCCGGATGCCTTGCCGGCCTCGAGCAGGTCGCCGAACGTGTAGCCGTCCTCCGCCTGCTCGTCGAGGCCCGCGTGCATCTCCACGAACTCGGCACCGAGCTCGGTGACCTCCTTCGCGCGCTTCGCCTTGTCCGGGACGCCGATGAGGTCGACGACGATGCCCTTGCCGTGCTTCTTGGCGGCCTTCACGGCGCCCGCGATGGTGCTGTCGCCCGCGACGCCGAGGACGGTGACGAGGTCGGCGCCCGCGGAGAACGCGATGTCGGCCTCGAGCTCGCCGGCGTCCATCGTCTTGAGGTCGGCGAAGACGATCTTGTCGGGGTGCGCCTCCTTGATCGCGGTGATCGCGGAGAGGCCCTCGGCCTTGATGAGCGGGGTGCCCAGCTCGATGATGTCGACGTGCGGCGCGGCCTTGCCGGCCAGCTCGAGCGCGTCCTTCGTCGTGAGCACGTCCATGGCTACCTGGAGCTTCATGCGGTTCCTCTTCCTGTCGTGATGCGGGGGGGGGGTGGGGGATCGAGCGACCGTCGGTCACTCGAGGTTGGCGTGACGCGGCCACAGCTCGTCGGCCGTGAGGCCGGACGCCTGCCACAGCGCGTGGAACACGGCGTCGCCGACGAGCGCGACGCTCAGCTCGAAGAGCCCGCCCGCGTACTGCGCCGACACCGTGCCGCCGTGGTCCTGCTTGGCGGCCGCGGGGATCAGCACGGTCACGTCCGCGAGGTCGGCGAGCGGCGAGTCGTCGGCCGTCGTGAGCGCGACGATCCGGGCGCCGACCTCGTGCGCCGTCTTCGCGGCGCTGACGATGCCGGCCGTGGTGCCGGATCCGCTCGCGACCAGGAGGACGTCGCCTTCCTCGATCGCGGGTGAGGTGGCCTCGCCGACGACGTGCGCGTCGAGCCCGAGGTGCATGAACCGCATGGCGGTCATGCGGAGCGCGAGGCCCGAGCGGCCGGCGCCGAGGGCGAAGACGCGGCGGCCGTCGCGGATCACGTGGGCGGCCTCGTCGAGGCGCGCGGCGAGGTCAGGGTCGGTGAGCGCGCGGGCGACGCGGACGTTCTCGTCGGAGATGAGCGTCAGGGCGGCGGCCACGTCGACGGGGGCGTCGCCGATCGGGCGGGGGTGCGTCGTGTTTGTCACCCTTCGATGGTGCTCCTCGCGGCCCGTCCGTGACGCCCACCCGACGGGTGGATCCGCCTACCCGTCCGAGCAGGTCGTCGTCCCGCGGGCCGCGGATCGGGTGGGCGTACGGTGGCGGGATGCCGTCCCGGACCCACCCCGTCGATCCCTCCGCCCGCCCTGCCGCCGCATCAGCCGACGCCGTCGCGCTGCTCGACGGGCTGCATGACGCGCTCGCCGCCCCGCTGCAGGAGGTGGCCGAGGCCCTGTCCGGCCTGCTGCAGCCGGTGGTCGCGCACCGCGCCCTCGTGATCTTCACCGAGGACTGCACCGGCCGCCCCCGCAAGAAGGCGGGCGAGGCCGAGGTGGTGGAGAACGTGACGATCGCCGAGCTCGACCGGATCCTCGCGAGCCTGGCGGACGGGTCCGACGGCGAAGCCGGCTCCGCCTGGGCCGTCGAGCACCCCGTCGGCGGCCGGCCGCGCACGGTCGCCGCCTGGCGCGCCGACACGGGCGCGCTCCTCGTGCTGGTGGATCCCGTGGCCGCGCACGACGACGTCCCCGCCGCCCGCGAGCTGGTGCGCGCGCTGTGGCGCAGCGTCGCCCAGGGGATCCGGCAGCAGGTCGCCGCCGCGCCGCCCGCGTACCTCGCCGAGGCGCGGGCCGTCTCCTCGGAGCGCGCCCGCGTCGTGTCCGAGCTGGGCGACGCGCATGCCACCACCCTCGAGTCGCTGCTCGCCGTGCTCCGCTCCTCGCGCACGGGCGACGCCGCCGCCCGGCAGACCGCGGCCGACCTCGCCACCAACGCCATGGTCGAGCTGCGCGCCGCGAGCGACCGCGACCGGTCGCTCGGCGAGGAGCCCGTCGCCCGCGCATTCGCCCGCCTCCGCGACGACCTGCGCCCGCTCGTCCGCTTCCGCGACCTCGACGTGCAGTTCGTCGAGCCGCCGGTGGACGGGCGTGCGCTCCCGGGCGAGGTCGCGCACGCGGGCCGGGCGATCGTGCGCGGCGCCGTGCTCGCGCTCGTCGAGCAGCCGGACGTGACGCGGGTGCGGATCCAGTGGGACTGCGACGGCAGCAACCTCCTCGTCGGGATCCGCGACGACGGCGCGGGAGCCACCACCGCCGACCTCGACGCGCTCCGCCGCCTCACCGACCGCGTCGCCGCGCTCGACGGCGCGCTCGACGTGACGGCGACGCCCGGCTGGGGATCCGAGATCGCGGTGCGCCTGCCGCTCGACGCGCCCGCCGCCGGCCTCGACGCCGCGGGGGAGGCGGGGCTCAGCGCGCGGGAGCGGGAGGTGCTCGCGCTCGTGGCCGGGGGATCCCGCAACCGCGCCATCGCGACCTCGCTCGGGATCAGCGAGAACACGGTGAAGTTCCACGTCGCGAACCTGCTGCGGAAGATGGGCGCGTCCACCCGCGCGGAGCTCGCGGGGCTCGTGCGGGGCTGAGGCGGCGCGGAGCGAGCGGCGCGACAGCGGGACGGCGCTCGCAGCGGGTCCCGGAGTTAACCCCACGGAAACCTCAGCTCCGTAAGGTACTGAGCACCGCCGCCCGCCCGAACGAGGATGTCCCCGCATGCGCCCTGCTCCCACCCGCCGCCGTCCGCCAGGAGCCGCGCGCTCCGGCGTCCTCGCCCTCGTGGCGGGCCTCTCCGCCACCGCGGTCCTCGGCCTCGGCGCCGCGCCCGCGTCCGCCGCGGATGGCGACGTCGCGATCGATGTCTACTCCATCAACGACTTCCACGGCCGGCTCGAGACCACCTCGTCCACCGCGGGCGCCGCCGTGATCTCGGGTGCGTTCCAGCAGGCGAAGGCCGAGAACCCGAACAGCACGCTCATCAGCGCGGGCGACAACATCGGGGCGTCCACCTTCACGTCGCTGTCGCAGCAGGACGAGCCGACGCTCGACGCGCTCAACGCGATGGGCGTCTCCGTGTCCACGCTCGGCAACCACGAGTTCGACCAGGGCCGCGACGACGTCGACGGCCGCGTGGCGGACCACTCCGACTTCCCCTACATCTCGGCGAACCTCTACGAGAAGGGCACCAAGGAGCACGCGTACGCGGCGTACGACGTGCAGGACATCGACGGCGTGCGCGTCGCGTTCGTCGGCGCCACTACGGAGGCGCTGCCCGAGCTCGTGAGCCCGGCCGGGATCGCGACGCTCGACGTCGGCAGCGTCGTCGACGCGTCCACCGCGACGGCCCGCGCGCTCCGCGACGGCGACGACGCGAACGGGGAGGCCGACGTCGTCGTGCTCGTCGTGCACGAGGGCGCGTCCACCTCCGACGAGTCCTCCCTCACCGACGACTCGGTCTTCGGCCGCATCGTCACGGGCGTGCAGCAGGACATCGACGCCGTGATCTCCGGCCACACCCACCTCGGCTACGACTACGAGCTGCCGGTCGCGGGCAAGGCCCTGCCGCTGCCCGTGCTGCAGACCGGCAGCTACGGGACGAACCTCGGGCACCTGTCGCTCACGGTGGATCCCGCCACCAAGGCGCTCACCTCCGTCTCCTCCGAGCTCGTCCCGCTGCTCACCGCGGACGGGAAGCCGGCGTTCCCGGCGGATCCCGCCGTGCAGCGCATCGTGGACGACGCGGTCGCGAAGGCCGAGGTCATCGGCAGCCGCACGGTCGGCGAGATCACGGGCGACATCACGCGCGCCCGCCAGGCGGACGGCTCCGAGAACCGCGGCGGCGAGTCCACCATCGGCAACCTCGTCGCCGACGCGCAGCTGTGGGCGACGCAGGCGGACCTCGGCACCGAGATCGCGTTCATGAACCCCGGCGGCGTCCGCCAGGACCTCACCATCGCGTCCTCCGGCGCGGGCGACGCGGAGGGCGAGGTGACCTACAAGGAGGCCGCCATCGTGCAGCCGTTCGCCAACACGCTCACGACCGCGAAGATCACCGGCGCGGGCGTCAAGGCGGTGCTCGAGCAGCAGTGGCAGCCCGAGGGATCCTCGCGGCCGTTCCTCAAGCTCGGCCTCTCGCGCGACCTCACCTACACGTACGACCCGACCGCCGCGCGCGGCGAGCGGATCACGGGCGTGTTCTTCCAGGGCGAGCCGGTGGATCCCGCGCGCGTCTTCACGATGGTCGCGAACAGCTTCCTCGCGGAGGGCGGCGACAACTTCACGGAGCTCGCCAACTCGACCGAGCAGAGCGACTCCGGCCGCGTCGACCTCACGGCGTTCGTCGACTACATCACCGAGTTCTCGCCCGTCGAGCCCGACTCGGCGACGCGCTCGATCGGCATCGTCGACACCACCGGCGCCGCGCCCCGCGCCGGCCAGGATCGCTCCTACGAGCTGTCCTCGCTGCTGGTCTCGAACGCGCCCGTGCAGGACACCGAGGTCGTGACGCTCATCGACGGCGAGGAGGTCGCGCGCACGCCGATCGACGCCGCCGTGGTCGACACGACCGACGAGCAGGGTCGCGCGAGCGTCCGCTTCACCGTGCCGGCCGACCTCGCCGCGGGATCGCACCAGCTCGCGTTCCTGCTGCCGAGCACGGGCGCCTCGGTGCTGTACGCGCTCGACACGCAGGCGGGATCCGTCGTCCCGTCCGGCACGGGGACGGTGCCCGCGCCGAGCTCCGAGCCGACGCTCGCGGCGACCGGATCCGAGTCCGGACCCGTGCTCGGCACCTCGCTCGCCGCGCTCGTCCTGGGTCTCGCGCTCATGGCGTTCCGCCGCCGGGCGCAGGCGGCCGCGCGCCGCTGACGGTCGCGCGACGATCCGCCGACGGGGCGGGTGCCGGGACGACCGGCGCCCGCCCCGTCCGTGCATCCGCCGCCGGTCGGCCCGCGGCGACCCCGGCCTACGCTGGGACGGTGTTCGAACTCCACCACCTCAGCGCCCAGGACCAGTGGGACCAGCTCCAGCGCGGCGAGGTCACCCCGACCGAGCTCGTGACCCACTACCTCGAGCGCATCGAGCGGCTGGATCCGGGCCTCGGCGCCTTCACGACCGTCACCGCCGACCGCGCCCTGGAGCGCGCGCGGTTCGTCGAGCGCGAGGTCCCGCGCACCGCGCCGCTCTGGGGCCTGCCGTTCGGCGACAAGGACCTCTCCGAGCGCGCCGGCGTCCGCACCACCTTCGGGTCGCGCCTCTTCCGCGACCACGTGTCGGAGCGCACCGACGCGATCCCGCAGGCGCTCGACGACGCGGGCGGCATCAGCCTCGGGAAGACCAGCGCGCCCGAGTTCGGCCTGCCGTCGTACACGGAGAGCCTCGTCGCGCCGCCGGCCCGGACGCCGTGGGACACCACGCGCGGCGCGGGCGGATCGAGCGGGGGAGCGGCCGTCGCGGTCGCGGCGGGCCTGCTGCCCTTCGCGCCGGGATCCGACGGCGGCGGCTCGGTGCGCATCCCCGCGGCGGCCACCGGGCTCGTCGGCCTCAAGCCGTCGCGCGGCCTGGTGCCCGCGGGATCCGGCCAGGAGTCGCTCGCGGGCCTCGTGGTCCCCGGCCCGCTCGCGCGCAGCGTCGCCGACGCGGCCATGCTGCTCGACGCGATGATCGGCCGGGTCAACGGCCGCATCCCGCACCCCTTCACGCTGCGCGCGCCCGAGGACCCGGACGGCGACCTGCTCGGCGCGGCGGTCCGCGGCGAGGGCCGCTTCCAGATCGGCGTGATGACCACGACGCCGTGGGACGACGCCTACGAGATCGTGCGCGACGCGTCCGCCGACGACGCGCTCGCCCTCGCCGTGCGCGAGCTGGCGACCATGGGCCACGGCCTCGAGGACCTCGCGCTCCGGCCGGATCCCACCTACGCGCCCGCGTTCCGCACCATCTGGCAGGCGGGCGCCGCGGGGATCCCCGCCGAGGGCGCCCAGCTGGAGCTCCTCGAGCCGCTCACGCGCTGGCTCGTGGAGCGCGGCCGGGCGCTCAGCGCGCGCGACCTCGCCCGCGCGCTCGCCCAGCTCGCCGCCTACGAGCGCAGCGTCATCGCCCAGTTCGCCCACGTGGACGCCGTGCTCACGCCCGCGCTCGCGCAGGAGCCGCGGCCGGTCGGCTGGTACGACGCCGAGGACGGCGAGCGGAACTTCGCGCAGCAGGTGGGGTACACGCCGTACACGTCGTTCGCGAACGTCACGGGCCTGCCCGCGATCACGCTGCCCGTGCACCTCACCGACGACGGCCTGCCCATGGGCGTGCAGCTCATCGGGCGGCCGGGCGGCGAGGCGACGCTCCTCGCGATCGGCCGGCAGCTCGAGCGGCGGCTGCACTGGCAGCGGCGGCACCCGCCGCAGTGGTGAGGCGGCGGGTCAGCCCAGCCCGCTGATCCCCTTGACGATCGCCGAGACCGCGCCGCCGAACGCCAGCACCACGACGGCCGCGCGGGCGCCGCGCGTCGGGATCCGGGGGCCGAGGAGCGTCCCCGCCCCGATCCCCGCGAGCATCGTCACCATGATGCCCACCCACGCCGCCGTCCCCAGGTCCGGCCAGCGCTCCGGCGCGATGAGGAGCTTGGTGAGGAGGGACGAGGCGCCCACCGTGACGAAGAACGGCTGGAGCGTCGCCGCGAACGCCCGCTGCTCCCAGCGGCTGACGACCGCGTAGACGCTGAGGCTCGGCCCGCCGATGCCGGCCGCCGCGTTCATGACGCCCGACGCGAATCCGAAGCCCGCCATGACGCCCGGCCCGTCGATCGGGCGCGCCGTGCGCCGGAGCACGAGCGAGGTGGTGAGGGCGGCGATGAGCAGCAGGCCGATCCCGATCTCCAGCGCCTCGTCCGGCAGCAGGTAGGCGAGGAGGGCGCCGGGCACGATCCCCACGAGAGCGGGGATCGCGAGGAAGAGGTAGCGCCGCCACTCCACGTCCCGCCGGACGCCCGCGAGGATGATCGCCGCCGACAGCGCGCCGCACAGGTTCACGATGAGCACGCCGTCGAAGGGGCCGAGCAGGATCACGAGCACGGGCGAGACGACGAGCGCGAAGCCGAGCCCGGTGACGCGCTGGGCGACGGCGCCCACGAAGACGGCGGCGAGGACGAGGGCGGACACGATGACATCCTCCCGTGGATCCGCCGCCCGATCGTCCCGACGCCCTCGCCCCCTGAGGTAAGGCATGCCATACTTAGGCTGTGCTTACCTCCACCGCGACCCTCGCCGCCGGCACTGCTCCCGTCGAGGACACGGTCGAGGAGCAACCCGCGGTCGAGCGCCCCGCCTACCGGCCGTTCGCCGCGCGCGTGTCCCGCATCGAGCGCGTCAGCCCCACGTTCCTCCGGATCACGTTCCAGAGCGACGACCTCCGCGACTTCGGCGACGAGTGCCTGGACCAGCGCATCAAGCTGCTGCTGCCGGTCGCCGAGCACGGCCTGCCCGACCTCACCGGCGTCGGCGGCGACGACTGGTTCGCCTGGTGGCGCGCGCTGCCCGACGCGGAGCGCAACCCGCTCCGCACCTACACGTCCCGCGCCGTCCGCCGCGACCTCGGCGAGGTCGACGTGGACTTCGCGCTGCACGGCGACATGGGCCCCGCCTCGCGCTGGGCCGGCCAGGCGCAGCCCGGCGACGAGATGGTCATCATCGGGCCCGACGCCCTGAGCCCCGCGCGAGGCCTCGGCATCGAGTGGCACCCGGGCGCCGCCCGCTCCCTGCTCCTCGCGGGTGACGAGACGGCCGCGCCCGCCATCTGCAACATCCTCTCCTCCCTGCCCGACGACGCCGTGGGCTGCGCCTTCATCGAGGTCCCCGTCACGGGCGACCGCCTCGACGTGCGCGTGCCGAAGGGCGTGAACCTCACCTGGCTGCCGCGCGACGGCCGCCCGAACGGATCCCGCCTCGAGGAGGCCGTGCGCCACTGGGTCGACTGCCACGTGAAGGTCGGCGCCATCGCCGCTCCCGAGGTCGCGCTCGCCGACGACGCCCAGCCGCTCGCGGAGGACGACGCCGAGGGCATCGTCTGGGACGCGCCGGTCGTCCACGAGGGCTCCACGCTCTACGCGTGGCTCGCGGGGGAGTCCGGCTGCATCAAGGCGATGCGCCGCTTCCTCGTGCGCGACACCGGCATCGACCGCCGCCAGGTCGCCTTCATGGGCTACTGGCGCCGGGGCGCGGCGGAGGGATCCTGACCATGGCCGGAGCCACCCGCTCGCGCACGCGCAAGGACGTGAAGCGCCAGGTGCTGCTCGTCACGGACGAGACCGGCCTCGCCGCGACGCAGGCCGCGCTCGCCGTGCTTCCCCTGTGCACGCGCGGCAGCGTGTTCGTGGAGGTGCCCGATGCGTCCGTCGAGGTCGCGCTCGCGCACCCGCCGCGCATGGTCGTCACCGTGATCGCCCGCGAGGGCCGCGGCATCGACGGCGCGCCCGCGGCGCCCATGACCGCGGTCGCCCGGGCGGTCGGCGCGTGGGCCAGCGAGATGATGGTGTTCGCCGCGCCCATCTCCGACGAGCACCCGGTCACCGAGGTCAGCGTGCTGCTCGGCGGGCACGTCGGCGGCCACGACGACCTGCTGCACCTGCTCGCGACGCGCTGACGCGGATCCGCCGGGCTCGCGTCGGGCGATCTCGGCTCAGCGCCGGACGCGCTCGTCGGTCCCCGCCGCCAGGTCCAGGGCGGCCCACAGGTCCCGCCCGAGCTGCGGATCCCTGACCTGCGCGGTCATCTTCCCATCAGGCGTGAGCTGGTCGAAGTACGTTCCGCTCGGCGCGCCCAGGTCGGGCACCGACGCGAGCTGCACGAGGGGCACCGCGCCCGCCTCCGCGGAGATGCCGTAGGCGCCCATCGAGAGCGCGAGCAGCGCCTTCATCACGGTGCTGTCGGATCCGAACGACGTGCGCACGAGGCCCGGGTGGAACGAGCACGCCTCGAGGCCGCGCGGGCCGACGCGCTCCGCGAGCGTGCGCATCATCAGGATCATCATCGCCTTCGACGTGCCGTACGCCTGCCAGCCGCCGAGCCAGGGGCGCTTCCGCCAGTCGAGGTCGTCGAGGCGCACGCGGCCCCAGAGGTTCGCGCGGCTCGCGGTGCCGATGACGCGCACCGGGCTCTCGTCGGTGCCGAGCGCGTCCTGCGTCTCCTCGAGGCGCGGCAGCAGGAGGCGCGTGAGGAGGAACGGCGCGAGGACGTTGCGCTGGAACGTCGTCTCGTGGCCGTCGACCGTCATGGCGCGGCGCGGCACGAGGCTGCCGGCGTTGAGGGCCAGCACGTGGATCCGCGGGCACGTCTCGAGGAGGGTCGCCGCCAGCGCGCGCACCTCGTCGAGCCGGTCCATGTCGGCGAGGACGTGCCGCGCACCCAGCTCGGCGGCGATGCCGCGCGTGCGCTCGGGGTCGCGCCCGACGACGACCACGTCGGCGCCGCGGTCGTGCAGCTCGCGGGCGGCGATGCGGCCGATGCCGGAGCTCGCTCCCGTGATGACGGCCGTGCGGCCGTCGAGCGGGCCGGTCACCGGTATCCGCCCTTCTCGAGGCCCGCCTCGATCTCGAACCTGTTGCGCAGCGGATCCCGCCCCGCCCACCAGTAGAGCAGCGGCATCAGCAGCCCGTACCTGCGCCACTGCGTGACGTGGACGGCCTCGTGCTCGAGCACCGCGGGTCCGGCGTTGTCGCGCGTGAGGTAGACGCGGCCGACGCAGGTGCCGCCGCGCCCGAAGACCCAGGACGGCAGGCCGGTGAGGACGATGAGGTCGCCGTGGCGGCCCACCTCGCCCGTGCTCAGCGGGAGGCCGATGGCGAGGCCCACCGCGGTGGCCACGCCGCTGCCCGCGCGCGAGACGGGGGAGTCCAGCAGGACGCCGCGGACGGCGCCCGCCGCCGTGCCCAGCCCCGCGCGGATCACGCGGTCGGCCGCCCGTACGTCTCGAGCAGGCGCAGCCACACCTCGCTGATGGTGGGGTACGACGGCACCGCGTGCCAGAGGCGCGTGAGCGGCACCTCGCCGACGACGGCGATGGTGGCGGAGTGCAGCAGCTCGGCGACGTCCTGGCCGACGAAGGTGACGCCGACGATGACGCCGCGGTCCTCGTCGACGATCATGCGCGTCTTCCCGGCGTAGCCGTCGGCGTGCAGGCTGGAGCCCGCGACGGAGCCGAGGTCGTAGTCGACGACGCGCGTGCGGATGCCGGCCTCCTCCGCCGCCTTCGCGGTGAGGCCGACGCTCGCGACCTCCGGGTCGGTGAACGTGACCTGCGGGACGGCGCGGTGGTCGGCCGTCGCGACGTGGACGCCCCACGGGGAGTCGTCGACGGTGCCGCCCGTCGCGCGCGCCGCGATGACCTCGCCCGCGGCGCGTGCCTGGTACTTGCCCTGGTGGGTGAGGAGCGCGCGGTGGTTGACGTCGCCGACCGCGTACAGCCACGGCGTCTCCGCGTTCACGTCGCCCGTGACGAGCATCGTGTCGTCCACGTCGAGGTAGGCGCCGGCCTCGAGGCCGACGGTGTCGAGGCCCAGGTCCTCGGTGCGCGGGGTGCGGCCGGTCGCGACGAGCACCTCGGCGGTCGTGAGGGTGGATCCGTCGGAGAGCTCGACGGTGACCTCGTCGCCGTCGCGGCTGACGCGGGAGGGCGATGCGCCGAGGCGCACGTCGACGCCCATGTCCGTGAGGCTGTCGCCGACGAGCTGGCCCGCGAAGGGCTCCTGCCCGCTGAGCAGGCCGCTGCGGGCGACGAGCGTGACGGCGCTGCCGAGCGAGGCGAAGGCGGTGGCCATCTCGGCCGCGACCACGCCGCCGCCGATGACGACGATCGAGGTCGGCACGACCTCGACGCTCGTGGCCTCGCGGCTCGTCCACGGCTGGGCCTCGGCGAGGCCGGGGATGTCGGGGAGGAGCGCCGCGGTGCCGGTGGAGACGACGACGGCGTGCGCCGCCTCGTGCTCGGTGACGGATCCGTCGGCCGCTGTGACGCTGACGCGGCGCGGCCCGGAGATACGCCCGTGGCCGCGCGCGAGGTCGATGCCGATCCCCTCGAGCCAGCTGACCTGCCCCTGGTCGTCCCAGGAGCTGGTGAAGGAGTCGCGGCGCTTCAGGACCGCGGCCACGTCGAGCTCGCCCGTCACGGCCTCCTTCGACCCGGCGACGGCGCGCGCCGCGCGGAGGGCGCTGCCGGAGCGGAGGAGCGCCTTGCTGGGCATGCAGGCCCAGTAGGAGCACTCGCCTCCCACGAGCTCGGACTCGACGACGAGCACGGAGAGCCCGCCCTGCTTCGCGCGGTCGGCCACGTTCTCGCCGACGGGGCCGGCACCGATGACGATGAGGTCGTAGGAGGTCATGGTGCCGACCCTACGCCGGGCCTCCCGGGCATCGGCCGGGCGGGTTCGGTCGACGGATCAGCGGCCGACGAAGTCCGCGGGCCGGCGCTCCGCGGCGGCGCGCATGCCCCGCGCCGCGTCCTCGGATCCCGCGAGCCGCACGAGCTCAGCCGGGAGCGCGGCGGCCGCCGACCGGAGTCCGTCGTGGACGGCGGCGCGCGCGTTCCGGAGCGTCGCCTGCACGGCGAGCGGGGCCTGCGCGGCGATGCGCTCGGCGATCCCGATCGCGGCCTCGAGCTGCTCGCCGTCCGGCACCACGAGCTGCACGATGCGCATCCGCCTGGCCTCCTCGGCGTCGAAGGGGTCGCCCGTGAGGATCCAGCGCATGGCGTCGCCCCAGCCCGCGACCGCCGGGAAGCGGAGGGTCGCGCCGCCGAAGGGCAGGATCCCGCGCGCGACCTCGATCTGCCCGAACCGCGTGCCCGCGGCCGCCACCACGACGTCGCTCGCGAGGGCCAGCTCGATCCCGAGCGTGAGACACGTGCCCTGGACCGCGAGGACCACGGGCTTGCCGACGCCGTCGCCGACCATCCGCCACGGGTCGACGCCGTCCTCCGGCACCGTGGCGAGGCCGCCGCCGGGGCCGCGGCCGATGTGCGGGGCCACGTCGGCGAGGTCGAGCCCGCCCGTGAAGTGGTCGCCGACCGCGTGCACCACGCCGACCCGCAGCTCCGGATCCCTGTCGAGCAGGCCGTACGCGCTCGCGAGCTCGCGGAGCATCCGCATGTCGGCGGCGTTGCGCTTGGCCGGCCGGTCGAGGCCGATGAGCAGCAGGTGCCCGCGCCGCTCGACGCGCACGCGGGGGGCGTCGTCGGCCGGGGGCCCTGCTGTGGATGCGGTGCGGGTGTCGTCGCTCACGGCGGTCTCCTTCGATCGTCCGTCCCAGACTCGCAGGGCGGGGCGGGCGGCGCGACCTCCCGGTCGGGTCACACCGGCCCGGTCAGCGCCCCGATGATCCGCAGGATGGTGCCCATGTCGTCCACGGCCGCCGCGGGGGAGGAGGGCGCGAACTCGGTGATCCCCGCGCCCGTGAGCCCGAACGACCGGCGCAGCGCCTTGATCGACTCCGTGACAGCCTGGACGTCGAGCCCGAACGGCTCCGGGTGGCCGACGCCGGACATCCCGCCCGGGTCGAGCACGTCGAGGTCGACGTGGACGTAGACATCGGTGGCGCCGGTCGCCCGTACGGCGGCGACGAGCGACTCGGGCCCCACCTCCTCGGCGTCGACGAGCGCGATGCCGCGCGAGTCCACGAGCTCGGACTCGGCGTCGTCGAGCGCGCGCACGCCCGCGAGCACGACGCGGTCGGCCGTGACGGCGCCCGTGGGGAGCTCCAGCCCGTCGACGCCCTCGCCGATGATGGCGCGCAGCACCATCCCGTGGAAGGCGCCCGTCGGCGAGGACGCGGGCGAGTTGAGGTCGGCGTGCGCGTCGAGCCAGACGACCGCGAGCCCGGGGTACGCGGCGGCCGCGTGCCCGATGGCCGCGATCTCCACGCCGCAGTCGCCGCCGATCGTGACGACGGGGCCGGATCCGGATGCGGACGCCGCCTGGAGAGCCGCCTCCTGGCGCGTGCGCACCGCGAGGAGCGACGCGTAGCGGAGGACGCCCGTGCCGAGCGACTCGCCGGCCTCGACGGGCACGTCCACGACGCGAGTGGCGGATGCGGGCAGGTCGCCGCGTATCGCCTCGGCCCCGTCCGCGAGCCTCATGGCGCGGGACGAGCCCGAGCCCTGCCATTGGGGGACGACGACGAAGGAGGCGGGCACGTCCTCAGTATCCCGTGCGGCGCCGGACATGGCGATGCCCGCCGCCTGCGGTCGTGGCCGCGGGCGACGGGCATCGTCGTGGGGAGGAGCTGTCGCTCCGCCCGGCTACTGCATGTCGCGGTAGCGCTTCGCCTCGGCGAGCGCCTGGCGGAGGCCGTCGGCGTCGAGCTTCGGGCCGTAGCCGGGGGTGTCGCGCTGGATGCGCCAGCCCTCCGCGAGGGGTCCCGCGTCGACGGCGTCGTAGCCGAAGGAGTCGAGGAGCGAGGTGACGGTCGCCTTCGCCTCGGCGTCGTCGCCCGCGATCACGAGCGCGCGGCGGCCAGGCGTGCCGGCGGGGGTGCCGTGCTCGGTGAGGTCGGCCGCGTAGATGTGGTTGAAGGCCTTGACGACCTTCGACTCGGGCAGGTGCCGCTGCAGCATCTCCGCGGTCGTCGTGGTCTCGTCGTCGAGCTCGGCGATGTTGCCGTCGCGCTCCGGGTAGTAGTTGTCGGTGTCGATCACGATCTTGCCGGCGAGCGGCGCGACCGGGACGCTGTCGATGTTCTTGAGCGGGATGGTGACGACGACGATCTCGCCGGCCTCGGCGACCTCCTGGACGGTGGCAGCACGGGCGTGCTCGCCCAGCTCGTCGATGAGGTCGGTGAGGGTCTCCGGGCCGCGGGAGTTGGCGATCACCACGTCGTGGCCGGTGGAGGTGAACAGACGGGCGAGCTGGCTGCCGATGAGTCCGGCGCCGATGATTCCGATGTTGGTCATGCTGAGGGGAACCGGATCCATGGGGGCGGAATTCCCCTCCGGGACGACGACGGGCGCCGCCCCGGAGGACGGCGCCCGTGGATCCGACGGTCCACTACTCGCCGGACGTGACCTGCTTCGGCGCGGATCCGCCGGACTTGAGGGCGGCGAGGCGCGCCTCGACCTCGGTCAGCTCGCCGAGGTCCTCGAGCTCCTCGAACTGCGCGTCGAGGCTGGAGGCCTGCAGCTCCTCGGCGCCGCGGACGCGGGCCTCCTCGCGGCGGATCTTCTGCTCGAAGCGGCTGACCTCGCTGGTCGGGTCCATGATGTCGATGCTCTTCATGGCGTCCTGCACCTGCGACTGCGCCTGCACCGTCTTCTGGCGGGCGTTCAGCTCGTCGCGCTTCGACGACAGCTGCTGGAGCTTGCCGCGCATCGTGTCGAGGCCCTGCTTGAGCTTCTCGACGACCTCGGTCTGCGACGCGATCGTGGGCTCCGCGCCCTTCGCCTCGCTCTCCGACTGCATCTGGCGCTGCAGCGCCACGCGGGCGAGGGCGTCGAACTTGTCGGCGTTCGGGGTGTTGCCGGCGTTCCGGTACTCGTCGGCCTTGGTGCTCGCGGCGAGGGCCTTGCGGCCCCAGTCCTGCGCGGCCTGGACGTCCTCGCGGTGGTCGTCCTCGATCATCCGCAGGTTGCCGATGGTCTGGGCGACGGCGCTCTCGGCCTCGCGGATGCTCTCCGTGTAGTCGCGGACCATCTGGTCCAGCATGAGCTGCGGGTCCTCGGCCTGGTCGATGAGGTTGTTGATGTTGGCCTTCGCGAGCTGGGTGATTCGGCCGAGGATGGACTGCTTGGACATGGATGCTGCTCCTTCTCGTCTGGTGCTTCGTCGGAATGGGTTGATCATGGGTCGCTCTCGTTCTCGTCGTCGTGCTGGTCGTCGCTAGAAGTCGCCGCCGCTGAACCCGCCGCCGCCGCCTCCGCCGAAGCCGCCGCCGCTGAACCCGCCGCCGCCGCCGAAGCCCCCGCCGCTGAAGCCGCCGCCGCCGCCGCCGCCACCCCAGCCGCCGCCGCCGCTCAGCAGGCCGCCGATGATGCCGCCCATGATCGCGCCGCCGAAGGCGTCCCCGCCGCCGCGGCCGCCCATCATGCCGCCGCCGTATCCGCCGCCCTGGTCGAGGTCGCGCTGCGCGGCCTCGATGGCCTGCGCCGCGTACGAGGTCGCGGCCTGCGACGCGGCGACGGCGCGCACGGGATCCCGCGGAGCGGCCTCGTGCGCGTCGTCGAGCGCGCGCTGCGCGTGGGCGAGACGTGTGCGCGCCTCCTCGCCGACCCCGCCGCGGCGCGTGGAGATGAAGTCGCGTGCCGTCGCCACCTGGCTCTCGGCGGTCGACAGCGCCCGGGGCAGGTAGCCGATCGCGCGCTGCACCTGCTCCTGCTGCTCCCGCACGGGCGCGAGCGCCTCGTCGAGCCGGGCCTCCGCCTCCTGCAGCAGCGTGACGCTCGTGAGCGGATCCGCGAGCCGGCCCTGCAGCGGCTTCGCGTCGGCGATGGCCTGCTCGGCCGCCTCCACCAGTCGGGTCAGCTCCGGCATGCGCCCGCCGCGCTGGGCGGCGCGGGCGTCCTGGATGTCGCTGCGCACGTCGGCGATCTCCTCCTGCACGCGCGTGGACGCGTGCTCGAGGTCGGACGAGACGCGGTCGACGCCGTCGAGGAGCTTGCCGGCCTGCCCCACCGCCTGCTGCGCCGCGCGCACCTTCACCGCGATCTCGCCCGTCGAGGCGCGGTCGCCCGCGCGGATTGCCTCTGCGGCCTCCTGTGCCGTGTCGGTCGCGAAGGAGAGGAGCGAGCGCGCCTGGTCGACGTTGCCGGTGACGGTCGTCATCGATGGACCGGCGTAGCGGCGACCGAGGAGATCCACCGCCTCCTGCGTCCGCTCGATCCGGGTCTTCAGCGACTCCGCGTCGGTGACGATGGCGGCGAGGGTCTGCGGCGCGTTCTCCTCGAGCGCGCGCAGCTCCTCGAACGACTCGGCCTGCGCGTCGAGCTCGGCCCGCGCCTCCTCGCACAGGTCGACGATGCGGGCAGCCCAGGTGCGGCGCTCCTCGTCGGTGTCCTCGATGGTGTCGTCGAGCTTCTGCTTCAGGGCGAACGCCTCGCGGACCTTGCCGCCCGCCGAGACGAGCACCTCTCTATACGGGCCGACCGCGCCGGATCCGAACTCCGCCTCCGCGAAGCCCACCTCCTGCTCGCTGGTCTCGAGCGCGTCGTCGAGCTGCACGAGCATGCTGCCCGCCCGCTGCTCGGCGGTCCTCATCTCCGCGAGCGCCGCCTGGCGCTTCGCGGCGACGGCCTTCCGCTTCTTGCGGCGGCCGACGAGCGTCGTGGCGACGGCGGCCACGAGGATCGCGCCGAGGACGAGGAGGAGGACGAGGCCGAAGTCGATGCCGGAGGAGTTCCCGGACGACGGGGTGGCCCCGGTTCCCGACTCGGTGCCCGTGCCGGTGCGTGCCTGGGACTCGATGCCCTGCGCGGCGGCGACGGCGGCTCCTGACCAG
This sequence comes from Clavibacter quasicaliforniensis, assembly GCF_051201715.1. Taxonomy (NCBI): domain Bacteria; kingdom Bacillati; phylum Actinomycetota; class Actinomycetes; order Micrococcales; family Microbacteriaceae; genus Clavibacter; species Clavibacter quasicaliforniensis. Next base: position 1,227,692 of record NZ_CP139624.1, read on the forward strand.
TCGCTGTCCTGCAGCTCCGGCCGGATCCCGTTCTGCAGGAGCTGGTCGCGTGCGGACTCCGACAGCTGCGCGGGAGCCCCGAAGGAGACCTGCCGGCCGTCGACGGCGACGGCGAGAAGCGCGTCGGAGTCCCCGAAGCCGTTGGCGGAGTTCGTCGCGCGGCCCCACGCCGCCTGGTCCGCCTCCCCGGTGAAGGTGTCCACGTACGCGACGTGGAGGGTGATGCCGGTGTCCGTCCGGAGCGTGTCGATCGCCTGCTGGATCTGCTGCTCCTGCGCGGGCGTCACCGCGTCGACCTGGTCGAGGATCGTCGCCCCGCCGAAGTCCACCGGCCCCGTCGCCTGCGCGGACATCGGCACCATGGCCCCGGCCAGGCCGAGCGCGAGCGCGGCCCCGATCAATCTCGCGGACCGCGGCATGCGACTCCTCCGTCGTCTCAAGTACGTGCTCCATCCAGGCTAGTGGCGCGGGTGCGTGCGCTGGCCGTGAGGATCCGGGCAGCGCGGGTCACGCGAGCTCCGTCACGGTGCTGTCGCGGGGATCCCAGCGGCGGATGCCCGCGGCCGGGGCCTCGAGCGGGTCGATGCGACCGAGCGCCGCGACCGCCGCGCCGAGCTGCTCGGCCGTGAGCCGCAGGGCGATGGTGACGTGCGGTGTCCACGGACCCGGGCGGGTGTGCGGGACGACCTCGACGGGCGCGGCGTCGGCGTCCGAGTCGGCGTTCGCCTGGTCGACTGCCGCGTGGATCCGCGCGTGCAGGTCGAGCAGCGCCCGATCGACCACCACCTGTCGCGCGAGCACGAGGCCCCGCGGCGGGACGCCGAAGACGACGAGGCCGCCGAGCCGGAGCGTCGGCAGGGGAGAGGCGGCGGCGAGGTCGCGGACGGCGTCGTCCGCGGATCCACCGAGACCGGCGGCCGCCAGCAGCGTCACGTGCGGGCGGTTGGTCTCGCCCGCATGGTCGGCGAGGCTCGGCAGATCGGCGTCGGCGAGGGCGCGCCAGGATGCGCGGACCGCGGCGTCGGAGGCCGCGTCCAGCGTGAGCTCGAGGCTGCCGGCGCTCAGGGGCGGGGCGGAGTCGAGGGGGGCGTCTGGCCCTGGCCGCGGCCGCCGTCGGGGCCGAGCTTCCGCAGCTGGTCGTCGGCGGCCTGGCGCGCCTTCTGGATCTTGTCGGCGTGCTTGCTGCCGGTGGCCTTGTCGGCGATGCCGGACACCTTGTCGATGGCGGTCCGGCCGACGTCCTGGCCCTTGGACGTGCGCAGGAATCCGGTGGCGGCGGCGGCGATGCGGGACAGCTTCACGGGTGGTCTCCTCTTGAGGGGATCGGGTGGGCCGCCGTGCCCGGGCGGCGCGGCGGTCGTCCTGCGTCCATCCTGGCGTGCCGCGCCTGTGCCGGAGCGGGGAGTCTCCCCGGGAGAGGGAATGCGTCGGCGCTCCCGGCCCGTGGCGACGGCGCGGCGGGCCTCGTCGCCGGTGCTACCCTGGAGCCGCGCTCGCGCGCACCCTGGCCCCCATAGCTCAGGGGATAGAGCACTGCCCTCCGGAGGCAGGGGCGGAGGTTCGAATCCTCCTGGGGGCACACCTTCCCATATCCCGTGTTGGTGCGGTGAGAGGCCGGTCCCGTCTTCGGGGTCGGCCTCTCGTGCGTCCGGGAGTCCCGCGCGAAGCCAACCCTCTGTGGAGCGGTTAAATCTCTTTACTTCTAGATCTGATGACTTCAATTTCAGCTGTCACTGATGTCTCTGATCAGGCGCGACGAAGTCCGACATGACGCTCTGTGGGCGGGCATGAACACGTCGCATCTGTAACCCGAAAGTGGACTATCGCAGCGATGTTTGTTGGTATAGGTTTCAATCATGCCTAGCGTGCCAAGTCTCGACGTTGAACCAGTCGACGTCGGTCTCATCCAGCAAGTACAGCAACTATGGAATAGCGGTAACCCGACCGGCGCGGTTGACTTGTTACGCCCACGCGCAGCCGAAGGTGCGCCATGGGCGGCTGCCATGTTTGCATGGCTGCGCATGCAGCAGGGAATCGAGGGGTACCCGGAGAGTATCGATTTCTCCATCCGAGCAGCGGAGCTCGGAGCCCCTTGGCAGGTGGCCAACACCTTTAACAATGTGATGGCGAACTTGCCCTCGGCCCCGCACCTGGCCGAGCGAATTCCAGAACTTGTGCAATGGGCGGCCCCATGGGTGGGCGGAATAGATCTCGTGGGTCAGGCGTGGAATCTCATAGCGCAAGGGCAGCCTGAAGCTGCCCTAAAGGTCATGTCCGTCAAAACTCCGTGGCCTTTATCGGATCCTCAACTCGCGTCAATGGTCGAGCAAGGTTACTCGCGTTTAAGTGAACTCGACCACTCACTGGCTGCTGCACGCGAAACGCGTGCTTCGTTTGACGAAAGCGTAGCCAGCTCGGCGGCTGCCATCGCTAAGGCGGAAAACGATCTGACAACAAGTGCAAAACAGGCAGGGTTGCTTGTGACTACTGTGCTATCGGATGCAACAAATGCCCTGTATATAGAAGACGCATCACGCAACGAGAAGCAATCCAAGGGCGCTTGGATCGCAGGTTTGGTAGTTCTAGGAGTAGCCGCTTTAGCTGCAGTCCTTCCTCTTGCTTTGCATTACCTTGGACGGGGCCCAGATTACGCCACAATCGAAGTTATTGGTGTCCATCTCGCATCCACTGCTGCCCTCGGGACATTTGCCGGCGTACTTTTGGCACGCGCTCGATCGCGCGACCACGCTGCCCAACGAGCGTACGACCTTTCGACAGCGATGGGTACTATGATTTCTTACAGTAATCAGATAAGCAATCCTGTGGAAAAAGAGCGGTTCATGATGACCATGGGCCAGGTCGTGATGCAGGCCCACCTCTCGTCCGGCGCGGGGGGCAAGGTCGCCGAGGATCCCATGCCCGGTGTACTTGCGTTAGTATCTGCACTCAAAGCTTCAAACCCCCCCGGGGTTTCGGCGAGCAGCTAAAGTACGTTATTTTTCGAATGTGGCTAATGAATTACGTTAACGTTTGACTATCGCAGTATCGATTACGTTGCCCATTAATCTGGACCGCGGGAGAGCGATGCGCTATTTCTTCGCTCAACGCCTGTTGGGTTGTATTTTTGTTGCCGCGTTTAATCAATCGGCTCAATCGTGACACGGGCCTATCCTGCCTTGTTAGCTAGGCGATTTGATTAGACAAATAGCTGGCCGAGTAGGCTTGAATCTGTGAGCAAGTCTACGAGTTGTAGGGATCTGAGACGCGTCTTGGGTGTCAGGTCTACTAGATGAAACACCGAACAAATAGTGCTTATGACGTGCAGTAACGGATTCCACCAGCCGCTGGAGACCGCCGTGTGCATGGCGCAAGCTCGCGGAGCGGCGCGGCAGGGGCGGAGGACGCGGTGAACACACGCGGCGGGGCCCGAGACGGGTCTCGGGTTCCCGCCGCGTGGTGCTGGGCCCAACTGGGGGAGCGGGCCTAGAGACGAAGGTAGTCGGCGACCGGCGGGGCGACCACGCCGACCGGTACTGGAAAAGTCCAGTGGTGCAGCGACCAATCCGATTCCCGCATCGTGACGAAATGGCGAGTCCCGGGCAGGCAGGATGTGCGGTCGCGAGGCCGAGAGCCGGTTGGCCGGGCGTCCGCCGCCAGCCGGCCTAGGCTCGGCGCATGGCAGACGACGACGACTCCACCTCGATCCGCGACCTCCTGAAGGGCGCGAAGCCCGCACCCCACGACTTCCCCGAGCTCGACCCCGCGCACCTCCCGGATGACCCGATCGACCTCGTCATCGCGTGGATCCGCGACGCCGTCGCCCACGAAGCGGCGGAGCCCAACGCGGTCGTCCTCGCCACGGCCGACGCGGACGGGCGGCCCAGCGCGCGCACGCTGCTGCTCAAGGACGTGACGCCCACGGTCGACGACGAGCCCGGCGCCCTCTGGTTCTCGTCGCTCGCCGACAGCCCCAAGGGGCGCGACCTCGAGGCCAACCCGCGCGCGGCGCTCGTCGCGTACTGGCGGGAGCGCGGGCGGCAGATCCGCGCGACCGGCCCCGTCTTCCACGGCGACCGCGAGGTGAGCGAGCGCGACTTCCTCTCCAGGCATCCGTCGTCGCGCGCCGAGGTCATCGCGGGCGACCAGAGCGAGCCGATGCCCGACGCCGCCGAGCGCGACGCGCGGATCGCCCGGGCGCGCGATGCCGTGGACGCGGATCCGGAGCTCGTCGCCGAGTCGTGGCGCGCGTACGTGCTCCAGCCCACGGTCGTCGAGTTCTGGCAGGCGACCGAGGACCACGGGCAGCTGCGGATCATGTACCGGTCCGGTCCCGACGGGTCCTGGTCGCACACGCTCGTCTGGCCCTGACGCCCGCCGGGGGCCGGCGCGTGCCGCGGCCGGCGCGTCCGGCGCGTGCCGCGGCCGGCGCGTCCCGCGCGTGCCGCGGCCCGCGCGTGTTGCGGAACATGACGCGCGGCGTGCGATCCCGCGGGCGACGCCGCACACTGGATCCATGCCCGCCACCCTCCGCCGCCTCGCCGTCGTGCAGGTCACCCGCTCGCGTCCCGAGGCCGCCGCGTACAACACGCTCGTGCAGGGCCTCAACGCGCGCGTCGCCGAGGTCGCCGACGCCGCGGGCTGGCTGGTCGAGAACATCGCCGCGGAGGACGAGGGCGTCGAGTCGCTGCTCGCCCGCACGCGCGAGGCCGACGCCGTCGTGATCATGGGCGGCGAGGACGTCGCCCCGCGCTTCTACGGCGGACCCGCCGAGTACGAGGGCCGCTCGACCCACCGCGAGGTCGCCGACGCCGGGCAGATCGCGCTCGTCCGCCGCGCGGTCGCCGAGGGCACGCCGCTGCTCGGCATCTGCCGCGGTGCCCAGATCGTCAACGTCGCGCTCGGCGGCACCCTGCAGCAGCACATCGAGGGCGTGGGGGAGCACCGCAACGACGCCGACGAGATCACGGCCGTGATGCGCGACCACGACGTGCGGGTCGCGGAGGACAGCCGGCTCGCGCGCGTGCTGGGATCCACCGACGTCGTCGTGCGGAGCGCCCACCACCAGGCGGTCGACCGGCCGGGCACGGGACTCCGCGTGGTCGCGGTCGCGCCCGACGGCGTGCCGGAGGCCGTCGAGCACGAGAGCGCGCCCGTCATCGGCGTCCAGTGGCACCCGGAGGACCCGGGCGCCGCGCGCGACCAGCTCCCCGCGCTGCTCGACGCGCTCGCCGAGGCCTGCGCGCTGCGCGAGCCCGCCGACGCCGCGCGCACCGCGGCCGCCTGAGCCGACACCGGCCGGGACGACCGCGGCGCGCATCACCGCGGGGCTCGGGTCAGGGCATCACGTCGCCGCTGTTGGGCCCGAGCGTCTGGCCGACGAAGAGGTTGCCGTCGGGATCCGCCGCCAGCAGCACCGCGGTCGGCGCGACCTCGTCGACCGTGCCGAAGCGGCCGAGCGGCAGCTCCTTGCGCTTCGCGTCCTTCCAGTCCTCCGAGATGGCGTCGACGAGCGGCGTGGAGATGGGGCCCGGCGCGATCACGTTCGCGAGGACGTTCGAGGCGGACACCTCGAGCGCGAGCGACTTCGTGAACGCGATGACCCCGGCCTTCGCGGCCGCGTAGTGCGCGAGCCCGACGCCGCCCTTCTGGCCGAGCTGCGACGCGACCGTGATGATCCGGCCGTCGCGCCGCTCGAGCATCCCCGGCAGCACGGCCCGCGTCAGCAGGAACACGCTCGTGAGGTCGACGTCGATCGTGCGCTGCCAGGTCGCCAGCGTCATCTCCGCGACGGGGGACTCGGTGAGGATGCCGTGCGAGTTGACGAGCACGTCGATCCGGCCGAGCAGCCGCCCGGCCTCCGTGACGGCCTCGGCGACGCGCGCCTCGTCGGACACGTCGGCGACGACCGCGCCCACCGCCCCGATCCGGCGCGCCTCCTCGTGCACGGCGGGCACGAGGTCGAGCAGCACGACCTCGGCGCCCGCGAGCACGAAGTGGCGCGCGATGGCCGCGCCGATCCCGCTGGCCGCGCCCGTCACGAGCGCGGTGCGCCCGCGCAGCCGGTCGCTGCGGGGCACAGGGGCACTCACTCCTGCATCCGGATCGTCAGGCCGCCGTCGACGGTGAGCGTCTGGCCCGTCACGTAGCCGGCGTCCTCGGAGGCGAGGAACGCGATGACCGACGCGACCTCCTCGGGCCGTCCCACGCGCCCGGCGGGGATGCGGTCGCCCGCGCGCCGGAGGCCGTCGGCCCCGAGGGAGTTCACCGCGTCGAGCGACTGTGGCGTCTCGATGAGGCCCGGGATCACGGTGTTCGCCCGGATCCCGCGCGGCGCGAGCTCCACGGCCGCGCTGCGCACGAGGCCGACGACCCCCGCCTTCGCCGTCGCGTAGTGCGCGTGGTCGCCCCAGCCGTAGACGCCGCCCGCGATGGATGACACCGCGACGATCGACGAGCCGCGGCCGAGGAGCGGCTCGGCCGCGCGGATCACGCGCATCACGCCGCCGAGGTCGACGCCCAGCACCTCGTCCCACCGCTCGTCCGTCATCGCGCCGAGGGGCGCGCGGCGGAGGATGCCGGCGGCCGCGATCACGTGGTCCACCTGGCCGTACTCCTCGAGCGCGGCCCGCACGAACGCGTCGACGGACGCGGTGGAGGCGACGTCGAGGTCCACCGCGATGCCCGTGCCGCCGACCGCGCGCACGGCATCGAGGGTCGCGCCCGCGTCGTGCGGGTCGCCGGGGAAGCGGCCGACGACCACGCGGTCGCCGCGGGCGGCGAGGCGCACGGCGGTGGCCCGGCCGATGCCGGAGGCGCCGCCCGTGACGAGCGCGACGGGTGCCGCGCCGGTCACGCGACCGCCTCGCGGGTCTCGCCCGTCGGCTTCGCGAGCAGCATCACGAGGGCCGAGGCGAGGATCCCGCCCGCGCCCACCCACAGCGCCGCCTGGCCGAACGACATCGCGCTCGCCGTGAGGCCGGTGAGCAGGAAGCCGCCGATGATGGCGCCCGGCTGGCTCATCGCGCCGATGAAGCTGGATCCGGTCGCCCGGCAGTCGCTGTCGAAGCAGCCGGCCTGGAAGAACAGGATCGCCGCGTACGGCCCGAGGAGGAAGAACAGCCCGACCATGTACGCGCCCATCACGAACGTCGGGTCGTCCGGCCCGAGGAGCATGACCGCGAACGCGAGGCCCGCGACGAGCCAGCCGCCGACGATCACGTTGCGGCGGCCGAGCCGGTCGCCCAGCCAGCCGTGCACGAGGTAGCCGAGCACGCCCACGCAGTTCGACGCGATGATCAGCAGAAGCGCGTTCGACGCGTCGATGTGCTTGCCCGACTCGAGCACGGTGGTGCCGAGCACGGAGAAGGTCTGGATCCCGAACCAGTTGAGCAGCCACGCCACGCTCAGCACGATCGTGCTGCGCAGGTGCTTCCCCTGGAAGATGCGCGCGATGGGGGCGGACTTCTGCACGTCGAGGCCGGTGGCGCGCGCGAACGCGGCCGCCTCGTCGTGGAGCCCTGCGGACCGCAGACGCCGGATCCGCTGCTGCGCGACGAACTGCGGGCTCTCGCGGAGCGTGAGGCAGATCGCGGCGACCACGAGCGCGGGCACGGTCGCGAGCCCGAAGGCGATGCGCCAGCTGCCCGGCCCGAACGCCGTCGTGATCAGGCCCACGAACGCGGCGGCGAGCAGGGCGCCGAGCGGCCAGCCCGTCTGCACCATCGCGTAGACGAAGCCCTTGTTGCGCCGGATCCTCTCGTCCTCCGTCTGCTCGTAGATCTCGTTGAGGTACGTGGCGTTGATGGACTGCTCGGCGAGGCCCAGGCCGCTGATGCTGCGGATCCCGACGAGCGAGACCGCCCCGGCGCTGAGCGCGGTCGCACCCGACGACAGCGCCGTGCCGGTGACGGACACGACCATGCCGATCCGGCGGCCGAGCCGGTCGACCATCGGGCCGACGAGCAGCACGACGACCGCCGTGCCGACGCTGACGAGGGTCGACACGAGCAGCGACTCGCTCGTGTCCCAGCCGAAGTCGCGCGAGATGTCGGGCAGCAGCGTGCCGAAGAGGATGAAGTCGTAGACCGCGATGGTCCACGCGAGGAAGGCGATGCCCGTGACCCGGCGGGTCTGTCGGACGCTGACCTTCTCGAGGCCGGCCGGCAGCGCGCCGGCGGATGCGGCGCCGGTGTCCGCGGATGCAGTCCCGGGACGGGAGGTGTCGGTGCTCATGGTGGTGGTCTCCTGCGGTCGGTCGGTTCGCGGATCAGGGGACGCGCGGGGTGCGCGGGGAGCGTCGCTGGAAGTCCTGGGCGATCTCGTCGAAGGTCGCCCAGCGGACGCCCTCGTGCGAGTTGATGTGGGCGATGAGCCGCTCGAGCATGAGGAGCACCTGCGGGCGGCCCGAGACGTCGGGGTGGATCGTGAACGTGAAGACGCCGTAGTCCTGCTCGCGGTAGACCCAGTCGAACTGGTCGCGCCACATCTCCTCGAGGTGGCGGGGGTTCACGAAGCCGTGGCTGTTCGGGCTGCCCTTGACGAACATCATGGGAGGCAGGTCGTCGAGGTACCACGACGCCGGGATCTCCACGAGGTCGGTCTCCTCGCCGCGCACGAGCGGGTGCATCCAGCTGGCCGCGTCCTTGCTGTAGTCGATGCCCTGCCACGTGTCGCCCACGCGCACGTAGTACGGCTCGAAGTCGCGGTGCATGAGGGAGTGGTCGTAGCGGATCCCGCGCTCGATGAGGAGCTCGTTCGTCACGCGCGAGAACTCCCACCACGGCGCCACGTAGCCGGTGGGGCGACGGCCGGCGCGCGACTCGATGAGCTCGATGGAGCGGTCGAGCACGTCCGCCTCCTGCTGGCGCGACATCTCGATGGGGTTCTCGTGGCTGTAGCCGTGCGCGCCGATCTCGTGCCCGGCTGCGACGACCTGGTCGAACTCGCGCGGGAACGTCTCGATCGAGTGGCCCGGCCAGAACCAGGTGGAGGGGAGGCCGTGCTTGGCGAGCAGCGCGTTCAGGCGCGGCACGCCGACCTCGCCCGCGAACAGTCCGCGGGAGATGTCGCCGGGCGAGTCCTGCCCGCCGTACGAGCCGAGCCAGCCGCTCACGGCGTCGACGTCGATGCCGAACGCGATGATGATGTCCTTGGCCATGGGGGTCCTTCCGTCGGGTGATGGATCAGGCAGGCAGGGAGCCGGCCGGGGTGGGGATGCGGGTCTCGGGATCGGCGGCGACGGCCAGCAGGCGGCGCGCCTCGTCGACGGGGTGGTGGTCGAGCAGGAGGGCCACGAAGATCCGGGCCTGCGCCGCGGAGAGGCGGCCGATCGGCACGGCGCCCGCCGCGACGGCGTCGACCGCGCCGCCGTCGCCGTAGATCGCGGCGACCGGGCCGTGGGCGACGCGCGTGCCGAGGGCGACGAGGACGCCCGCGTCGGCGGCCGCCCGGATCTCCGGCACGAGCGCGCGGTTCGCGTTGCCGGCGCCCGTGCCGATGACGACGACTCCCGCGGCCCCCGCGGCGATCGCCGCCCGGAAGAGCACGGCGTCGGCCCCGGGGTGGACGCTCACGCAGTCCACGCGGATCCGGTCGAAGCGCGCCGTGGGCGCGGGCAGGATCGGCAGCGCGCGCGGTCGGCGGCTGATGCGCACCTCGTCGCCGGTCACGCGGCCGAGCGGTGCGCCGTCGCGGGCGGCGAAGGCGTCGGGATCCAGCGTGCGCGCCTTCACCAGGCCGTCGGCCGCGAGGACGCGCGAGGCGAACACGGCGAGCACGCCGGCTCCGCGCACGTCCGACGACGCGGCGACGACGATGGCGTCGCGCAGGTTCCCGGGCCCGTCGCCCTCCGGGTCGTCGGCCGAGCGCTGGGCGCCCGTGAGCACCACGGGCCGCGGGTCGTCCGTGACCAGGTCGAGCAGGAACGCCGTCTCCTCGAGGGTGTCCGTGCCGTGCGTGACGACCACGCCGTCCACGTCGTCGCGCGCGAGCGCCTCGGCGACCGCGTCCTGGATCGTGCGGAGGTCGGCGTGCGTGAGCGCGAACGAGTTGACCCGGAGGACGTCGCGCGTCTCGACGGTGACGCCGGCGGGCAGGGCGGGCACGGATCCGAGCAGGCGGTCGGCGGGATCCGCGGCGACCGCGGCTCCGTCGGGGCGCGTGCGCGAGGAGATGGTCCCGCCGGTGGCGAGCACGAGGACGTGGGGCATGCGGACGATCCTGCGATGCACAAACGATTGCGTCAATGGTTTGCGTCGAACGATCACGTTGCCGTCCTGTTGCGGGGATGTTTCCCCGCCGGATGCCCGACGGCACCCCGCGGGTCGCCCGAGGCGGGTGCGAGACGCTGTGCCATGCTGATCCGGGTGAGGAGCCACGAGTGACCCAGAAGCGGCGGCCGCCCACGACGCAGCGCATGATCGCGGAGCTCGCCGGCGTCAGCATCACCACCGTCTCCCGCGTGCTCAACTCCCGCGAGGAGCACCCCGGCCGGTGGGCCGGGCCCGAGACCGTCGCCGCCATCCTCGACATCGCCGAGCGCAGCGGCTACCGGCCGAACCCGCACGCCGCGAGCCTGCGCACCTCCCGATCCGACCTCGTCGGCGTCCTCGTCCCGCGCCTCCAGGACTACGTGCTCGCCACCGTGTACGAGGGCATCGACGAGGCGGCCACCGAGCGCCGCATCTCCACCTTCGTCACGAACAGCCTCGACCGTCCTGACCTGCAGCGCAGCCGCACGCGCAGCATGCTCGACCGCCGGGTCGACGGCATGATCTTCGGCGACGCCCACCTCGACGACCCGCTGCTCGACGAGCTCGCGGAGGAGGGCGTCCCCTTCGTGCTCGTCTCGCGCCGCCGCGGCGACCACGTGGCCGTCACGTGCGACGACGTGGCCGGCGGGCGCCTGGCGGCCGAGCACCTCATCGCCGCCGGCCGCACCCGGCCGGCCGTGCTCGCGGGGATGTCGTTCGCCTCCACCGCGGTCGACCGCACGCGCGGCTTCCTCGAGGCGTACGCGGAGGCGGGGATGCCCGTGCCGCCCGAGCGCGTGATCGAGCGCGGCTTCGACGCCGCGGCCGGCCGGGAGGCGACCGAGGAGGTGCTCCGTGCCGGGCACGCGCCGGACGCGCTCTTCGCGACCAACGACTTCGCGGCGATCGGGGCGATGGGGGCCCTCCGCGACGCGGGCCTTTCGGTGCCCGACGATGTGGCGCTGGTCGGCTACAACGACACCCCGCTCGCGGCGTCGGGATCCATCGGGCTCACGAGCGTGCGCTCGCCCGTGCACGAGATGGGCCGGATCGCCCTGGAGACGCTCCTCGCGCTCGTCGACGGCCGGGAGGCCGCGTCGCGGATGCTCGAGCCGACGCTCGTGGCGCGCGCGTCGACGGGACCGCACCCGGCCTGAGCGGCGGCCGCTCGTGCGCGCGGCCGCACGGGGCAGGCGCACCGGGCCGGGCGGATCCGATGCCACGATGGACGCATGCGCCGCGACGTCTCCTCCATGCTCGAGCTCCAGGTCTCCGGCGAGAGCGAGATGGCCTTCGCGGTCGCCGTCGCCCGGGGCGCCGACATCGCGTCCGAGCGCCTCTCCTTCTCGCTCGACGGCCGCCCGATCGAGGCGACCGAGGTGGTCGACCGGCACGACACCCGGCTGCACGTCCTGACGACCGGCGCCGGAGCGCTCACCATGGAGTACCGGGCGACGGTCACCGGCCGCCGCGACCCCGCGCCCGTCGACGAGGTCGACCTCTGGATCTACCGCCGCCCGAGCCGCTACTGCGAGTCGGACACGCTGTTCCCCACGGCCCGCGGCGAGTTCCGCGGCCTGGACGGCCTCCCGCTCCTCGCCGCCGTGCGCGCGTTCGTGGCGGAGTCGCTGCGGTACGCGCCGGGATCCAGCCTCCCGACCGACGGCGCCGTCCGCACGCTGCTCGCCCGACGCGGCGTCTGCCGCGACTACGCGCACCTCGTGATCGCGATGCTGCGGGCGCTCGACGTGCCCGCGCGGCTGGCCGCCGTCTACGCGCCCGGCCTCAGCCCCATGGACTTCCACGCGGTCGCCGAGGCGTGGGTCGACGGCGCGTGGCACGTGGTGGACGCCACCGGGCTCGCGCCTCGGCAGAGCCTCCTACGGATCTCCACGGGCCGCGACGCCTCGGACACCGCGTTCCTCACCAACACCCGGAGCCTCGTGACCATCTCGCGCATGGAGGTCATGGCCACGGTCGACGAGCTGCCGGTCGACGACGTCGCCTCGGCCGTGCGCCTGGGCTGAGCCGTCCGCCCCGGCTGACGGGTCGGATCAGCCGCCGACGGTCTTCAGCACCGCGTTGCCGAGGTCGGCGTGGTCGCCCGGCTCGTAGAACGCGGCGGACCGCATGACGATCATGTGCTTCGAGGAGTAGATGGTGGAGACGCCGATCGCGTCCTCGAGCTCGAAGTAGGCCTCGACGCCGGAGGGGTACCCCGCGATGGGGTCGGCCAGGAGGATGGCCGCGTCGCGCCGGGACTGCAGCTCCGCCGCGACGGGCTGGGCCACGTCGACCTCGACCGCCGGGCCGTCCGACGACCGGAAGGCGCAGGCGATGCCCTGCATCGCGAGGACGTCGGCGCGCAGGCCGTCCGTCGAGGTGTCGGCCGGGAGCGCCTCGCTCGCGAAGCCCTTCCCGAACTCGGCGAGGTCGGGCAGGATCTGGGCGCACGTGGTGCTGACCGGAGTGCCCTTCGGCGGCGCGGGCGTGGGCGATGCGGTGGGCCCGCTGCCGGATCCGCCGCCCTGGGCCTCGCCGCCGCCGCCCGCGCTCGCCGAGGGGTCAGGCGTCGTGGGCTGCAGGGGAGCGGGGTTGGAGCAGCCCGCGAGGAGCATGGCGACCGCGAGCCCGGCGGCCGCGGCGGCGGGGATGGTGCGCGCGATGCGGGGTCGGGTGGGCGCGGGGAGGCGGACGGGCATGGTGGTGCTCCTTCGGATCCGGGCGCGCCGCGGGGTGCGACGCTCGGCGCGCGGCGAATTGCCACGTGCGGGAGGCGGGATCGACACCCTACCGAGACCGGTCGGGGCCCCGCTGGGACGCGCGGCCGCGCTGGGGGCGGTCCGCGCGGGCGTGCGCGCCGGGAGGGGCGGGTCGCGCCCGCCGGTAGGATCGATCCCCATGACGACCCCTGACCTGACCGGCGCCCTGTTCGACATCGTGGCCCGGACGGCAGGACGACGACCGGGTGGCGACGCCCTCGCGCTCAGCCCCGACATGGTCGTGCTCGAGCGCCCGCGCAACCGCGACCACGGCGACTGGGCCACCAACATCGCCATGCGCATCGCCAAGCCGCTGGGCGAGAATCCGCGCACCATCGCGGCCGACATCGCCGAGGCGCTCGGCGAGCTGCCGCAGGTCGCGAAGGTCGACGTCGCCGGTCCCGGCTTCATCAACATCACCCTCGAGGCGGCGGCCGCGGGCGCCCTCGCGCGCACCATCGTCGACGCGGGCCCCGCGTACGGCCGCGGTCACACGCTCGACGGGATCCGCATCAACCTCGAGTTCGTCTCCGCGAACCCCACCGGCCCCATCCACCTGGGCGGCGTGCGCTGGGCCGCGGTCGGCGACAGCCTCGCGCGCATCCTCCAGGCCGAGGGCGCTGACGTCACGCGCGAGTACTACTTCAACGACCACGGATCCCAGATCGACCGCTTCGCGCGCAGCCTCCTCGCGAGCCACCTCGGCGAGGACACCCCCGAGGACGGCTACGGCGGCGCCTACATCGGCGAGATCGCCGAGCGCGTCGTGGCGGGCTACGGCGGCGACCTCGACGCCCTCCCGCGCGAGGAGCAGCAGGAGGTCTTCCGGAGCGCGGGCACCGAGCTGATGTTCGGCGAGATCAAGCAGAAGCTGCATGACTTCGGCGTGGACTTCGACGTCTTCTTCCACGAGGACTCGCTGCACGAGTCCGGCGCCGTCGACCGCGCCGTCGCGCGCCTGAAGGAGCTCGGCCACGTCTTCGAGGAGGACGGCGCCGTCTGGCTCCGCACCACCACTTTCGGCGACGACCGCGACCGCGTGATCATCCGCTCCACGGGCGAGCCCGCCTACATCTCGGGCGACCTCGGCTACTACCTCGACAAGCGCGAGCGCGGCTTCGAGCAGAACATCATCATGCTGGGCGCCGACCACCACGGCTACGTCGGCCGCCTGATGGCCATGGTCGAGGCGTTCGGCGACACCCCGGGCGTCAACCTGCAGATCCTCATCGGCCAGATGGTCAACCTGCTGCGCGACGGCGAGCCCGTGAAGATGAGCAAGCGCAACGGCACCATCGTGACCCTCGACGACCTCGTCGACGCCGTGGGGGTGGACGCGGGCCGGTACGCGCTCGTGCGCTCGTCCGCCGACCAGAACCTCGACATCGACCTCGCGGTGCTCGGCAAGCGCACCAACGACAACCCCGTCTTCTACGTGCAGTACGCCCACGCGCGGACCTGCGCGGTGGACCGCAACGCCGAGGCGTCGGGCGTCGACCGGTCCGCCTTCGCGCCGGAGCTGCTCACGCACCCGACCGAGTCGGCGCTGCTCGGCCTCCTGCAGGAGTTCCCGCGCATCGTCGCCCAGGCCGCCGAGCTGCGCGAGCCGCACCGGGTGGCCCGCTACATCGAGGAGCTCGCGGGCTCCTACCACCGCTGGTACGACAGCTGCCGGGTGGTCCCGCGGGGCGACGAGGAGGTCACCGACCTGCACCGCACGCGCCTGTGGCTGAACGACGCGGTCAGGCAGGTGGTCGCCAACGGACTCGACCTCGTGGGCGTCTCGGCCCCCGAGCGCATGTAGGGGAGCGGATCATGTCGGGTCGGTTCCAGGGCACAGAGGTCTTCGAGGCGCCCGAGCGGCGCGACCCGCGGGAGGTCAAGCGGCGCCGTCGCGGTCCGCGCGGCGGCACCGTGTTCATCTGGCTCCTCGTGCTCGCCGTGATCGGCGTGGGGCTCGCGTTCGGGCTGCGCATCATCGACCAGACCGTGCGCGGCGTCGCCCAGGACCAGGCCGAGAAGCAGATCGCCGACCAGCTGCCCGGGCAGATCACCGGGCGCGTCGACGTCTCGATCGAGGGCGACTGGGTCATCCCGCAGCTCATCCGCGGCACGCTCGACCGCGTCGTGCTCGACGGCCCGAACCTCCAGGCCGACGGCACGCCGTTCCAGGCGCACATCGTCGCGACCGACGTGCCGACCGACCAGGAGCGCACGGTGGGGGACGTGGTCGGCACCGTGTCCATGGACCAGGATCCCGCCAGCGCCCTGCTCGCGAAGACCGCGGGCACGCCGCCCGACCTGCGCTTCGGCGACGGGACGCTCGGCTACTCCGGCTCCACGCGGGTCCTCGGCCTCACGCTCGGCTACACCGTGGCCGCGGAGCCCGTGCTGCGGGACGGCTCGACGATCGTCATCACGCCCGCCGAGGTCGACCTCCAGGCCGGTTCGTTCAAGATCGACCTCGCGCAGACCATCCAGGGGATCCGCGACATCACCTACCCCGTGTGCGTCGCGCAGTACCTCCCCGCGGGCGTCCAGGTGCAGGACGTGACCATCGCGGACGGGCGCGCGTCCATGACCGTCCAGTCGTCGTCGGTGAAGCTCACGCGCGACTCGCTCGGGGTCACCGGCAGCTGCGGCTAGCCGCTCCCGGCCGGGCCCCGACGGCCGTCGTCACATGGGCGGAGGCTCCGTCCCGCCTCGGTAGGATGGCTCGCACCGCCCCCTTCGGCTCCAGGGACCACACCGGGTCCGCTCGCCATCCCGCACGTCCGCCCCGCGTACGAACAGGTGACCTCCGTGACCGCGAACCCGCTGGCCCCGTCCTGGCTGCAGCCCCCTGACGACGCGAACGCGCTGGATCCCGCGGTCTGGTCGCGTGGCACCGTCCGCGGCGACGACGGCGCCATCCGCATCGCCGGCGTGCCCGCGACCGAGCTCGCCGCGCGCTACGGCACGCCGCTCTACGTCATGGACGAGGACGACGTCCGCTCCCGCGCCGCGGAGACCCTCGCGGCGTTCACGCGCGAGGCCGCCGCCGTCGGCACGAGCGCCCGCGTCTACTACGCGGGCAAGGCGTTCCTCAGCATCGAGGTCGCGCGCTGGATGGTCGAGGAGGGCCTCCACATCGACGTCTGCTCCGGCGGGGAGCTGGCCGTCGCGCTCGCCGGGGGCGCGGATCCGGCCCGCCTCGGCTTCCACGGCAACAACAAGTCGGTCGCCGAGATCGACCGGGCCGTCGGCGCCGGGATCGGCCAGATCGTCGTCGACAGCGCGATCGAGGTGGAGCGCGTCGCCGCCGCGGCCGCCGCGCACGGCCGCGTCCAGCCCGTGCGCCTCCGCGTGAACAGCGGCGTGCACGCCCACACGCACGAGTACCTCGCCACGGCCCGCGAGGACCAGAAGTTCGGGATCACGCTCGCCGACGCGCCCGGCCTCGTCGCGCGGATCCGGTCGCACGCGTCCCTCTCCTTCACGGGCCTGCACGCCCACATCGGCAGCCAGATCTTCGAGACCGACGCCTTCGTCGAGTCCGCCCGTCGGCTCCTCGACCTGCACGAGCGGCTGCTCGCCGACGGCCCCGTGCCCG
Source organism: Clavibacter quasicaliforniensis (assembly GCF_051201715.1). NCBI lineage: Bacteria > Bacillati > Actinomycetota > Actinomycetes > Micrococcales > Microbacteriaceae > Clavibacter > Clavibacter quasicaliforniensis. The sequence continues at coordinate 1,244,296 of NZ_CP139624.1, forward strand.
AGCTCAACCTCGGCGGCGGCTTCGGCATCGCGTACACGTCCGTCGACCGGCCCGTGCCGGTGCCCGAGATCGCCCGGCGGCTCACGCGCATCGTCGGCGACGAGTGCGCACGCCTGGGGATCCCGGTGCCCGTCATCGCGGTCGAGCCCGGCCGCAGCATCGTCGGCCCCTCCGCCGCCACGCTCTACACGGTCGGCACCGTGAAGGACGTGCTCGTGACCGTGGGCGGCGTCGACGGCGCGGTCGCGGAGGCCGAGTCGGCGACGGGCGACGTCGAGGACCCGCGCGTCGCGGAGGAGGCCGGGTCGGCCGTCCGCCGCTACGTGAGCGTCGACGGCGGCATGAGCGACAACGCGCGGCCCGCCCTCTACGGCGCGGACTACTCGGTGCGGATCGCGGGCCGCGCCTCGGATGCGGATCCCGCGCTCGTGCGCATCGCCGGCAAGCACTGCGAGAGCGGCGACCTCGTCGTCCTCGCCGACTACCTCCCGGGCGACGTGCGCGCGGACGACCTCGTCGCCGTCCCCGCGACCGGCGCCTACTGCTGGGCGCTCGCGAGCAACTACAACTGGATCGGCCGCCCGCCCGTCGTCGCCGTGCGCGACGGCGAGGCGCGCGTCATCGTCCGCGGCGAGACCGAGGCCGACCTGCTGGCGCGCGACGCGGGCACGCCCGCTGCCGCATCCCCCGACGTGAACGGAGCACGATGATCGAGTACCGGAACCTGCGCGTCGCCCTGCTGGGCTGCGGCTCGGTCGGCACCCAGGTGGCGCGCCTCATGCGGGAGCACGGCGAGGAGCTCGCGCAGCGCGTCGGCGCCCGGCTCGAGCTCGTCGGCATCGCGGTGCGCGACCAGGACGCGCCGCGCGACCCGTCCGTCCCGCGGGAGCTGCTCACGACCGACGCGGAGTCGCTCATCCTCGGGGCCGACATCGTCATCGAGCTGATGGGCGGCATCGAGCCGGCGCGCGCCCACATCCTCGCGGCCATCGCCTCGGGCGCCGACGTCGTGACGGCGAACAAGGCGCTGCTCGCGACGCACGGCCCCGAGCTCTTCGAGGCGGCCGAGCAGGTCGGCGCGCAGCTCTACTACGAGGCGGCGGTCGCGGGCGCGATCCCCATCATCCGGCCGCTGCGCGACAGCCTCGCGGGCGACCGGGTCGAGCGGATCCTCGGCATCGTCAACGGCACGACGAACTACATCCTCGACGAGATGGACACGCACGGGCTCGGCTTCGACGAGGCCCTCGCGACGGCGACCGAGCTCGGCTACGCGGAGGCTGATCCCACGGCCGACATCGAGGGCTACGACGCCGCGCAGAAGGCCGCCATCCTCGCGAGCCTCGCCTTCCACACGCGCGTCCCCGTCGAGGCCGTGCACCGCGAGGGGATCACGGGCCTCACCGCCGCGCAGTTCGACTCCGCCCGCAAGGCCGGCTACGTGATCAAGCTGCTCGCCATCTGCGAGCGCCTCACCGGTCCCGCCACCGGCCGCGACGGCGTCTCCGCCCGCGTGTACCCGGCGCTCGTGCCGCGCGACCACCCGCTGGCCGCGGTGCACGGCGCGAACAACGCGGTCTTCGTCGAGGCAGAGGCCGCCGGCGACCTCATGTTCTACGGCGCGGGCGCCGGGGGAGTGCAGACGGCGTCGGCCGTCCTCGGCGACGTCGTCTCCGCGGCGCGCCGGCACGTCGTCGGCGGACCCGGCGTCGCCGAGTCGACCCACGCCGACCTCGAGACGCTGCCCGTGGGCGCGATCACGACGCAGTACCAGATCACGCTGCAGGTCGCGGACGAGCCGGGCGTGCTCGCCCGCATAGCGCAGCTGTTCAGCGAGCACGGCGTCTCCGTGGAGACGCTCGAGCAGACCACGCACCAGGCCCCCGTGGCGGGAGGGGCGGGCGCCCGGCCCACCGCTAGCCTGGTGATCGGCACGCACCGCGCCACCGACGCGGCCCTCCGGGCCACCGTCGACGCGGTCTCGAACCTCGACGCGGTGACGGCAGTCGCGAGCGTCCTCCGAGTAGAAGGAGCCTGATGGCCCACCAATGGCGCGGACTGCTCCGCGAATACGCCGACCGCCTCGACGTCACGGACGCCACCCCGATCATCACCCTCGGCGAGGGCGGCACCCCGCTCATCCCCGCGCCGGCGCTCTCCGCCCGCACGGGCGCGAAGGTCTGGGTCAAGTACGAGGGCATGAACCCGACGGGATCCTTCAAGGACCGCGGCATGACCATGGCGATCTCCAAGGCCGTCGAGCACGGCGCGAAGGCCGTCATCTGCGCGTCGACCGGCAACACGTCGGCCTCGGCCGCCGCGTACGCGACGCACGCGGGCATCACGGCCGCCGTGCTCGTGCCCGAGGGCAAGATCGCGATGGGCAAGCTCAGCCAGGCCGTGGCCCACGACGCGCAGCTGCTCCAGGTGCGCGGCAACTTCGACGACTGCCTCGACATCGCGCGCGAGCTCAGCGCGAACTACCCGGTGCACCTCGTGAACTCCGTCAACAACGACCGCATCGAGGGCCAGAAGACGGGCGCGTTCGAGGTCGTCGAGGTGCTCGGCGACGCGCCCGACTTCCACCTCATCCCCGTCGGCAACGCCGGCAACTACACCGCGTACACGCGCGGCTACCGCGAGGACCTCGAGGCGGGCAACGCCACGAAGCTGCCGCGCATGTTCGGCTTCCAGGCCGCGGGCAGCGCGCCCATCGTCGACGGCGCCATCGTCAAGGACCCCGACACGATCGCCAGCGCGATCCGCATCGGCAACCCCGCGTCGTGGAAGCTCGCCCTCGAGGCGCAGCTTCTCACCGACGGCTACTTCGGCGCGATCTCGGACGCGAAGATCCTCGAGGCGCACCGCATCCTCTCGGCCGAGGTCGGCATCTTCGTCGAGCCCGCGTCGGCCATCAGCGTCGCCGGGCTCCTCGAGCGCGCCGAGGCCGGGCAGATCCCGAAGGGCGCCACGGTCGTCCTCACGGTCACCGGTCACGGCCTGAAGGACCCGCAGTGGGCGCTCCGCACCGCGGACGGCTCGGACGTCGCCCCCACGAGCGTGGGCGTCGACATCGCCGAGATCGCGGGCGTGCTCGACCTGGTCGCGTCGTGACCGACGGTCCGATGCCCTCGGCGCTCGCGACGGGTCGCCGCGTCCAGGTGCGCGTTCCTGCGACGAGCGCCAACCTCGGCCCCGGCTTCGACACGCTCGGCCTCGCGCTCGCGCTGTACGACGACCTCACGGTGACGGTGCGCGACGCGCCCGGCGCCACGGTCGACGTCCGCGGCGTCGGCGCGGGCGAGGTGCCGACCGACGAGACGAACCTCGTCGTCACGGCCATCGCCCACACGTTCGCCGCGTTCGACCAGCCCATGCCGGGCCTCGACCTCGTCGCGGAGAACCGGATCCCGCACGGCCGCGGCCTCGGCTCCTCGGGCGCCGCCATCGTGTCCGGCATCATGGCGGCCCAGGGCCTCCTCGCCGGCACGGTCGAGATCGACGCCGACGCGCTCCTCCGCCTCGCCACCGAGATGGAGGGCCACCCCGACAACGTCGCGCCCGCGCTCTTCGGCGGCCTCACCATCGCGTGGGTCGACGGCCAGGGCCCGCAGCACAAGAAGCTCGCCGTGCACCGCGGCGTCTCGCCGCTCGTGCTCGTGCCCGTCGCGACCATGTCCACGGCGCTCGCCCGCAGCCTGCAGCCGGAGTCGGTGCCGCACGAGGACGCGATCTTCAACGTGTCGCGCTCGGCCCTGCTCATCGCGGCGCTCATCCAGAGCCCCGAGCTCCTGCTCGCGGCGACCGAGGACCGGCTGCACCAGGACTACCGCGCCGCCGCGATGCCCGAGACCAACGAGCTCGTGCACCTGCTGCGCGAGCGCGGCTACGCGGCCGTCGTCTCGGGCGCGGGTCCCTCGCTCCTCGTCCTCGGCAGCGACCCGGGCCAGCGCCTCACCGCGGCCGAGCTCGTCGCCGAGCGCAGCACGAACCCGTGGACCGCGCTCATGCTCGCCGTCGACGTGAAGGGCTCGACCGTGCAGGTCGTCGCCGAGGGATCCGCTCCCGCCGCCTAGCCGGATCGCGCGGCTCCCGCGCACCCGGCGCGCCGATCCCCCCGAGGGCGGAGCGCCGGGTGCTAGGCTCTGCTCGACCCCGGAATCAACGGATCCACGCATGCGCGTCGGAGATCCGGTCCCGGTGGTCGTTCCTCACCACTCACCCGCTGTCGTCTCTGCAAGATCCCGTGCCTCCGTGCCCGACAGCAGCTCCGGACGGAATCAGACCGTCCGCCGCTTTCGCAGAGACACACGCGATCGGCTCTCCTCCGCACGGGCTTCGTCCCGCCGGACAGGGGAAAGGACCCACGCACATGACCGATGTCGACACCCGCGCCACCACCGCGGACCTGAGCGCGCTCCGCGTCTCACAGCTCCAGGCGATCGCCTCCGAGCTCGGGATCCCGGGCGGCTCCAAGCTCCGGAAGGGCGAGCTCGTGACCGCGATCTCCGAGATCCAGGCAGCCCGGGGCACCACCGCCCCCTCCGACGAGACGGCCCCCGAGGCCGCCGCGTCGGCCGAGACCGGCGACGCGACGCCCGCTGCCGCGGACGACGCCGCCGTCGCGCCCGTCGTCGAGGAGGCCCCCGCCTCGGAGCCCGTCGTCGCCGACGCCGCCCCGATCGCGGACGCCGCCCCGGCTGCGGACGCCGCCCCGGCTGCGGACGCGACCCCCGCCGAGGCGCTTGTCGCCGAGGCGCCCGCCGCCGACGCCCCGGCCGAGCAGCCCGCGCGCTCCGGCCGCGGATCCCGCCGCGCCAGCACCGCCCGCATCGTGCCCGAGCGCATCGCCGAGACCGTCGAGGCGCCCGCCGCCGAGCCCGCCGGCACGGGCCTCGAGGCCCGCATCGCCGAGGCCACCGGGGGCCGCACGCAGGAGCCCCGCACCGAGGCACCCCGCACCGAGGCGCCCGCGCGCTCCGGCCGCGGATCCCGCCGCGCCACGAGCTCCGGCGTCGTGGACCCCGCGACCGAGGCCCCGCGCCAGGCCGCGCAGCACGTGAACAGCGGCCAGACCGCCGACCAGCTCGTCCCCGCCGACGCGCAGCCCGACGCGCAGGCGCCCGCCGCCGACGCGCCCACCGAGGAGCAGGCGCCCGCCCAGCGCTCCGGCCGCGGCCGTCGCCGCGGCGGACGCGACGCCCAGGACGGCGCCGACCGCGGCGCCGCGCAGGACGCGCCCGCCCAGGAGACCGCCGACGAGGCCCCCGCCGCATCCGAGCAGGCCGACCGCCAGCGCGACGACCGCGACGCCGACGACCAGGGCGGACGCCGCGACGACCAGGGCCGCGAGGGTCGCGAGGGCGGCCGCAACCGCAGCCGCAACCGCCGCAACCGCGACCGCGGACGCGACCAGGACGACCAGCAGCAGGGCGGCCGCGACCAGGGCCAGCCGCAGCAGGCCACCCGCGAGCCCGACGCCGACGACGAGGCGCAGGAGGAGGCCCGCACCGGCCGCCAGCGCCAGAACGGCCGCGGCCAGGGCGACCGCACGCAGGACGTGCGCGCCGACCAGGCCCGCGCCGACCTCGGCCGCGACGACGACCGCGGCGGCCGCAGCCGGTACCGCGACCGCAAGCGCGGCCGGGGCCAGGGCGGCGACGACTTCGAGCCCGAGGTCACCGAGGACGACGTCCTCCTGCCCGTCGCGGGCATCCTCGACGTGCTCGACAACTACGCGTTCGTCCGCACGAGCGGCTACCTGCCCGGCACGAACGACGTCTACGTCTCGCTCGGCCAGGTCAAGAAGCACTCGCTGCGCAAGGGCGACGCGATCGTCGGCGCCATCCGCCAGCCGCGCGAGAACGACAGCCAGAGCCGCCAGAAGTACAACGCGATCGTGAAGATCGACTCGGTCAACGGCCTGCCGCCCGAGGAGGCCGCGAACCGCGTCGAGTTCGGCAAGCTCACGCCGCTGTACCCGCAGGACCGCCTCAGCCTCGAGACCGAGCCCAACAAGCTCACGACGCGGATCATCGACCTCGTGTCGCCGATCGGCAAGGGCCAGCGCGGCCTCATCGTCTCGCCGCCCAAGGCCGGCAAGACGCTCGTGCTCCAGGCCATCGCGAACGCCATCGCCACCAACAACCCCGAGGTCCACCTCATGGTCGTGCTGGTCGACGAGCGTCCCGAGGAGGTCACCGACATGCAGCGCACGGTGAAGGGCGAGGTCATCGCCTCCACCTTCGACCGTCCCGCCGAGGACCACACCACGGTCGCCGAGCTCGCCATCGAGCGCGCCAAGCGCCTCGTGGAGCTCGGCCACGACGTGGTCGTGCTGCTCGACTCCATCACCCGCCTCGGCCGCGCGTACAACCTCGCGGCTCCCGCGTCGGGTCGGATCCTCTCGGGCGGCGTCGACTCGTCGGCGCTCTACCCGCCGAAGCGCTTCTTCGGCGCGGCGCGCAACATCGAGCACGGCGGATCGCTCACGATCCTCGCCACGGCGCTCGTGGAGACCGGATCCAAGATGGACGAGGTCATCTTCGAGGAGTTCAAGGGCACCGGCAACATGGAGCTCCGCCTCTCGCGCGCCCTCGCCGACAAGCGGATCTTCCCCGCCGTCGACGTCAACGCCTCAGGCACGCGCCGCGAGGAGATGCTCATGGGCGCCGACGAGGTCAAGGTCACCTGGAAGCTGCGCCGCGCCCTCGCCGGGCTCGAGCAGCAGCAGGCCCTCGAGATCGTCCTCAGCCGCCTCAAGGAGACGACGTCCAACGTCGAGTTCCTCATGAAGGTCCAGGCCTCCATGCCCAACACCGGCAACGGCGTGTCCCACCAGAGCCACGGGCACGGCGCGCACGAGAAGGGCTGACCCCCGTGTTCGAGTCCGTCGTCCAGCTGCTGGAGGAGCACGAGGAGCTCCAGCAGCAGCTCGGCGACCCCGAGCTGCACGCCGACGCGTCGCGCTCGCGCAAGGTCAACCGCCGCTACGCGGAGCTGAGCCGGATCGTGGCCGCGCACGCGGAGTGGACCCAGCTCGGCGACGACCTGGCCGCCGCGCGCGAGCTGGCCGAGGAGGACCCGGCGTTCGCCGACGAGATCCCCGGCCTCGAGCAGGCGCTGGATCAGGCGCAGGAGAAGCTCCGGCGGCTCCTGATCCCGCGCGACCCCGACGACGCGCGCGACGTCATCATGGAGATCAAGATGGGGGAGGGCGGCGCCGAGAGCGCGCTGTTCGCCGCCGACCTGCTCCGCATGTACCTGCACTACGCCGAGTCGCGCCGCTGGAAGACCGAGGTCCTCAGCCAGACCCAGAGCGACCTCGGCGGCTACAAGGACGTCCAGGTCGCCATCAAGGGCACGTCCGACGACCCGGCGCTCGGCGTGTGGGCGCACCTCAAGTACGAGGGCGGCGTGCACCGCGTGCAGCGTGTGCCGGCGACCGAGTCGCAGGGCCGCATCCACACCTCGGCGGCCGGCGTGCTCGTGATCCCCGAGGTCGAGGAGGTCGAGGAGGTCGCGATCGACCCCAACGACCTCAAGATCGACGTGTACCGCTCGTCCGGCCCCGGCGGCCAGTCGGTCAACACGACCGACTCCGCCGTCCGCATCACCCACCTGCCCACCGGCATCGTGGTCGCGATGCAGAACGAGAAGAGCCAGCTGCAGAACCGCGAGGCCGGGATGCGCGTGCTGCGGGCTCGCGTGCTCGCGAAGCAGCAGGAGGAGATCGACGCGGAGGCCTCGGCCGTGCGCCGGAGCCAGATCCGCACGATGGACCGGTCCGAGCGCATCCGCACGTACAACTTCCCGGAGAACCGCATCGCGGACCACCGCACGGGATACAAGGCGTACAACCTCGACGCCGTGATGGACGGAGCCCTCGACCCCGTCGTGGAATCGTGCATCCAGGCGGACGAGGAGGCGCGTCTCGACGCGCTGGGGACGGACGCGTGACGCCCTCGCGCGTCGCGCTCGCGCGTGCCTGACGCAGAGGGCGTCCCGGTCACCGTGGACGCCCTCCGCATGCGCGTCGGGCAGGCGCTCGCGTCCGCCGGCATCGAGGATCCCGCGGTCGACGCGGAGCTCCTCCTCGGCCACGTGCTCGGCCTCTCCCGGGGGCAGGTGCAGTCGCGCGCGATCACGCGCGCGGCCGTCGACGCCGGGGACGCCGCGCGCGTCCTCGAGCTGACCGCGCGTCGGGCCCGGCGCGAGCCGCTGCAGCACATCACGGGCGTCGCGCACTTCCGCTCGCTCGAGCTCCTGGTCGGACCCGGCGTCTTCGTGCCGCGACCCGAGACGGAGCACGTGGCGCAGCTCGCGATCGACGCGCTGACGGCGGCGCCCGGGGAGGCGCCCGTCGCCGTCGACCTCGGCACGGGATCCGGCGCGCTCGCGCTCGCGCTCGCGACCGAGGTGCCGCACGCGCGCGTGCACGCGATCGAGGTGTCGCCCGAGGCGCACGCCTGGACGGCCCGCAACGTGGAGCGCATCGCGCCCCGCGTCGACCTCGTGCTCGGCGACCTCGCCGACGCGTTCCCCGAGCTCGACGGCACGGTGTCCGTCGTCGTCTCGAACCCGCCCTACATCCCCGCCGACGCGATCCCGCGCGACCCGGAGGTGCGGCTGCACGACCCCGCGCTCGCGCTCTACGGCGGCGCGGACGGCCTCGACGTCGTGCGGCTCGTCTCGACGACCGCGCGGCGGCTGCTCCACCCGGGGGGTGCGCTCGTGATCGAGCACGGGGAGCTGCAGGGCGACGCGATCCGCGCCCTCCTCGACGCCGACGGCTGGCGCGCGACCGCGACGCACCAGGACCTCACCCGGCGCGACCGCGCGACGACCGCGCTGCGCTGACGGGGATCGCGAGCCCGGCTCCCGGGTCAGCCCGCGTGCGCCTGCGCCCGGATGAACGCCTCGACGGCGGGCAGCAGGTCCCCGTCGCCGCGCACGTGGTGCCCGGTGATGCCGAGCCCGCGTGCCGACGCGACGTTTTCCTCGCGGTCGTCCGCGAAGAACGTCCGCGCGGCCGGCTGCCCGTACGCGGCGAGCACCCCGCGGAACACGGCCGGATCCGGCTTCCGGGCGCCGTACCCGCTCGAGGTCCGCAGGTGCTCCACGCCGAAGAGCGGCACCAGCTCGGGCGCGAGCTCCGGGAGGTGCCGGGCCGCGAGCGCGTTGTTGTTGGTGAGCAGCGTGATCCGCCCGGACTCGCGCGCCCGGGCCACCGCCTCGAGCGCCTGCGGCCGCACCGTCATGGACGCCCGGCGCCGCCGCACCCACTCGTCCTCGTCCATCTCCACGCCCACCGCGGCGCAGAAGGCGTCGAGGTAGGAGTCGGCGTCGATGCGGCCCGCCTCCGCCGCCCACTCGCCGTCGTCGTTGTACCAGCGGCGGCGCAGCTCCGGCAGGTCGTGCCCGGTCGCGGCCGTGATGCGGTCGGCGGGCCCCCGCCAGTCGTGGTCGTACAGCACGTCGTCCATGTCGAACACGAACAGGAGCCCGTCGGGGCCGGGGGAGCGGGGAGCGGAGGTCATCACGCCCAGTATGCGGGCGTCGGCGTGGCGCGGATCGCCCGCTCAGGGCCCGGGGCGCGCGCTCGGCTACGATGAGCGACGACATGGCGCGCATCTACGACTGCTCAGTCGACACCGACCTCCTCACCGGCATGAGACTCGCCCGACAGGCGGTGGGCCGCGGCGAGGTCGTCGTCATCCCCACGGACACCGTCTACGGCATCGCCGCCGACGCCTTCAACCCCGACGCGGTGCAGCGCCTGCTGGACGCGAAGGGCCGCGGGCGCGACGCCCCGCCTCCCGTGCTCATCCCCGGGCACTCCACGCTCGACGCCCTCGCCGACTTCGTCCCCGACGTGGTCCGCCGCCTGGTGGACGAGTTCTGGCCGGGCGGCCTCACGGTGATCCTCGTGGCGCAGCCCTCCCTCGTCTGGGACCTCGGCGAGACCCGCGGCACCGTCGCGCTGCGCATGCCCGCGAATTCCTACGCGCTCGAGCTCCTCGCGGAGACCGGCCCGCTCGCGGTCTCGTCCGCGAACAGGACGGGCCAGCCCGCCGCCGCGACCGCCCAGGAGGCCGTGGACCAGCTCGGCGAGTCGGTCGACGTCTTCCTCGACGGGGGAGCAGCCGGGGGAGCCGCCTCGACCATCGTCGACGCCTCGCGCGTCACCCAGGCGGGCGGCCGCGTCCGCATCGTGCGCGAGGGCGCGATCACGCGCGCGCAGATCCAGCAGCTCATCGGCGACGAGCTCGAGCCCGTCGTCACCGCGCCCACGGAGCCGGAGCAGGAAGCGGCGCAGCCGCCCGTCCCCGACCAGCCCGAGGCCCCGCGCGGCACCGCGAGCGGCGCCGAGCGCGTCGACGGATCCGCGGATCCCGACGCCGCGTCCGACGCCGACGAGTCGCCCGTCGCCGATGCGTCGTCCGTCGCCGACGCGTCCACCGACGCCGACACGTCGACCGACGCCGGCCCGACCTACCCCGAGTTCGTCGAGCCGGTCGATCCGGCGCCCGCCGACCCGACCGCGACCGAGCCCCCCGCGGATCCGCCCGCGCACCCCCGGTGACCTACTACGCCGCCATGGCGGTCGTGTCGGCGGTCATCACGCTCGTCCTGTCGATGGTCGTCATGAAGCTCGGCTACCGCTACAAGCTCTACCCGGCCATCCGCGCGCGCGACGTGCACACGCGCCCGACGCCCCGGCTCGGCGGAGTGGCCATGTTCGCCGGCATCCTGGTCGCGTTCGCCGTGGCCTCGCAGGTCTCCTGGTTCAGCCTGGTCTTCGACCGGCCGGGTCCGGTGTTCGCGATCCTCGGCGCCGCGCTCATGATCGTCGTCATCGGCGTCCTCGACGACATCTACGACCTCGACTGGATGATCAAGCTGGCCGGCCAGATCCTCGCGGCGGGCCTCCTCGCCTGGCAGGGCGTCGCGATCTCCTCGCTGCCGATCGGCGGCCTCACGGTCGGCTCGTCGCAGATGTCGATCATGCTGACGATCTTCGCGATCGTGCTCGTGATGAACGCCGTCAACTTCATCGACGGGCTCGACGGCCTCGTCGCGGGCGTCGCGATCATCGCCAACGGCGCCTTCTTCCTCTACAGCTTCCTGCTCTCGGACACCGCCACCGGCCAGACCGAGCGATTCAACCTCGCGTCCCTCATCAGCGCGATCCTCATCGGCGCGTGCCTCGGCTTCCTCCCGTTCAACTGGCACCCCGCGAAGCTGTTCATGGGCGACGCGGGCGCGCTGCTCGTCGGCCTCCTCATGGCCACGAGCGCGATCGCCGTCACGGGCGAGATCGACCCGAACCCGGAGACGTTCGGCCGCTCGCAGCTGCTGCCCGCCTTCCTGCCGATCCTCCTGCCGTTCGCGATCCTCATCGTCCCGCTGCTCGACTTCGCCCTCGCGGTCTTCCGGCGTCTGAAGGCCGGCAAGTCGCCCTTCAGCGCCGACCGCAAGCACCTGCACCACCGCCTGCTCGACATGGGGCACTCCCGCTTGCACGCGACGCTGATCTTCTACGCGTGGACGGGCGTCGTGTCCGTGGGCTGCCTGCTCATGTTCGTCGTGCAGCCGTACGCATGGGGCGTGGCCTTCATCGCGGTCGGCATGGTCGCCTGCGCGGTCGTCACCCTGGCCCCGCTGAGCCGCCGCAAGCGACTCGAGGCCGCCGCCCAGCTCGTGCCCGCCGACGCCGAGTCCGAGGACGCCGCGGCGTTCGACCCGCTCGACGAGGCCGCGGTCGACCGGCCGCTCGCGCGCCTCACGGAGTCCGAGCTCGAGGAGGTCGAGCGCGAGCACGCCGAGCTCGCCACGGGAGCCATCGCGACCCGCCCCACCGACGCCCCGAACCCGGGGACAGCCAAGGAGACGACATGACCGACAGCCCGAGCGCCCCCGCCCCGGCGGAGACCCCCGCGAAGAAGGACGTCTTCACGCGCATCCTCATCGGGGGAGCGCTGCTCGCCCTCGCCATCGCGGTGGTCGGCGGCATCGTCGGCTTCGCGGTCGACGGCGGCCGCGGCCTGCTCAGCGCCGTCATCGGCAGCGCCATGGCCCTCGTGTTCCTCGGGCTCACGGCCGGCAGCATCCTCTTCGCGAACCGGTTCCAGTCCTCGCCGATCTACCCGACGCTGTTCTTCTCGGTCGTGCTCGGCGCGTGGCTCCTCAAGTTCGTGGTGTTCCTCGCGGTCGCGATGGTGCTCAAGGAACAGCCGTGGATCAACCTGGTCGTGCTCTTCGTGACGGTGATCGTGGGCGTCGTGGGCGCCCTCGTCATGGACATGATCGTGATCACCAAGGCCCGCGTCGGCTACGTCAGCGACGCGCAGCTCCCCGGGCGCTGACCGCGCGCCCTCGGGCCGCGGGAAGAGGGGACGCGATTAGTCAGGGCACCCTCATTGTTGATAGTCTCTGTCAAGACGATTCCCGTCGGGCCGTGCCCAGATCCACCTCACGCCGGCGTCTTCTCACCCCATCCGTTCGTCGCCGCGAGAGCTCGTGCTCCACGCCCCGAAACAGGAGATAGCGCTGTTAGCCACCGCTGCACCCAGCATCATCACCCTCGCCGCTGAAGACTCGGGTGAGGGGTTCCACGCTCCCACGCTCGAGGAGTTCTTCCCGCCGATCGCCTTCTTCGAGGGCACGGGCTTCGACCTCAACCGCATCATGCTCATCAGGCTCCTGGTGATGGCGGTCCTCGTCGTCCTGTTCGTCGTCGGCACGCGCAAGCTCGCGCTGGTGCCCGGCCGCGGCCAGAACCTCGTCGAGATGGGCGTCGACTTCGTCCGCGTCAACATCGCGGAGGACATCCTCGGCAAGAAGGACGGCCGGCGCTTCCTGCCGATCATCATGACCATCTTCTTCCTGGTCCTCGGCATGAACCTGACGGGCGTCGTCCCGTTCCTCAACATCGCGGGCACGTCGGTCATCGGCCTCCCGCTGCTTCTCGCCCTGGTGGCGTACGTGACCTTCATCTACGCCGGCATCAAGGACCGGGGCGTGATGTTCTTCAAGAACACGCTGTTCCCCGCCGGTGCGCCGAAGCCGGTCTACCTGCTCCTCACGCCCATCGAGTTCCTCTCGACGTTCATCATCCGGCCGGTCGCGCTCACGCTCCGACTCCTGATGAACATGCTCGTGGGGCACCTCCTGCTGGTGCTCTGCTTCTCCGCGACGTGGTTCTTCCTCTTCGAGGCGCAGGGCGCGCTCAAGATCCTGGGCGCAGGCACCCTCGTCCTCGGGTTCGCGTTCACGCTCTTCGAGCTGCTCGTCGCAGTCCTGCAGGCCTACATCTTCGCCCTCCTCACCGCCGTCTACATCCAGATGGCCGTGGCGGAGGAGCACTAAGCGATCTCGTCGACCAACGAGATCACCCAACCGGAAGGAAACCCCAGTGGACCCCATCATTCTCGCCGAGATCAACGGCAACATCGCGACCGTCGGCTACGGCCTCGCAGCGATCGGCCCCGGCATCGGTGTCGGGATCGTCGCGGGCAAGACCGTCGAGGCCATGGCCCGCCAGCCTGAGATGGCCGGCAGCCTCCGCACCACGATGTTCCTCGGCATCGCGTTCTCCGAGGCGCTCGCGCTCATCGGCCTCGCGACCTACTTCATCTTCACCAACTAGGGGAGTCGCACATGCTCACGCCCCACAACGTGATGGCGGCAGGTGAAGAAGCGCCGAGCATCCTCCTACCCGCGGTCTACGACATCGTGTGGTCGGCGGTCGTGTTCGTCGTCCTCCTGGTCGTCATCTGGAAGTACGCGCTCCCGCGCGTCTACGCCATGCTCGACGGTCGCACCGAGGCCATCGCCGGCGGAATCGAGAAGGCCGAGCGCGCGCAGGCGGAAGCCGACGCCGCGAAGGCCGAGCTCACCGCCCAGCTCGCCGAGGCACGCGCCGAGGCCGGCCGCATCCGCGAGCAGGCCCGCGTAGACGCCACGGCGATCGCCGCGGAGATCAAGGAGCAGGCCACGGCCGACGCCGCCCGGATCACCGCGAGCGCGCAGCAGCAGATCGAAGCCGAGCGCCAGCAGGCGGTCGTCGCGCTCCGCTCCGAGGTCGGATCGCTCGCGATCGACCTCGCGTCGGGTGTCATCGGCCAGAGCCTCACGGACGACCAGCGCTCCACCGCGCTCGTCGACCGGTTCCTCGCCGACCTGGAGGCCAGCGAGACCGCCGGCAGGACGGGATCCGCCAGCTGATGGGCAGTGCATCGCGCGCATCGCTCGACTCCGCACGCCGCGTCCTCGCGGAGCTCGGGGGCGTCGACCTGTCGACGGCCGGTCAGCTCCTCGGAGCCGGCCGCGCCATCGGCGGATCCACGCACCTGCTCTCCGCGCTGGCGGACACCGGCATCGCGCCGGAGGTCAAGCACAGCATCGTGGACCGGGTCTTCGGCGCCACCGTGCAGGAGCCGGCGCTCCGCGTCCTCCGCGCGGTCGTCGACGGACGCTGGTCGTCGCACGACGAGCTGCTGGCGGGCATCGAGGAGCTCGGCATCCGCGCCGTCGCGATCTCGGCGCCCGAGGGCACGCCCGTCGAGTCCGAGCTGTTCACGTTCGGACGCGCGGTGTCCACCGACGACGGCCTCGAGCTGGCGTTCGGCGACAAGCTGGGCGACCCGCAAGGCAAGTCGACGCTCGTCCACCGTCTCCTCGACGGTCGGGCATCGGAGCAGACGGTCGTCATCGTCGAGCAGCTCGTGCAGCAGCCCCGCGGCCGCCGCATCGGCGAGCTCGTCCGTCACGCCGCCACCCTCGTGGCCGACCAGGCGGGCCTCACCATCGCCACGGTCAGCGTCGCCTCGCCCCTGTCGCCCGAGCAGTCGGAGCGCCTCGCGCAGGCGCTGAGCCGCCGGTACTCCCGGCGGATCGAGCTGAACCAGGTCGTGGATCGCGACCTCGTCGGCGGCCTCCGCGTCCAGATCGGCGACGACGTCATCGACGGCAGCGTCGCCACCAGGATCAACGATTTGAGACTCCAGTTCGCCTGACCGGCGGGCGTCACCTCGGGAGCCGTCCGCTCTCGTGAATGCAAAGGGAAAGAAGATGGCAGAACTTTCGATCAGCCCCGACGAGATCCGGGACGCGCTCAAGGACTTCGTGCAGTCCTACGAGCCCGGCAAGGCCTCGACCACCGAGGTCGGCTACGTGCTCGACGCGGGCGACGGAATCGCCCACGTGCAGGGCCTGCCCGGCGTCATGGCCAACGAGCTCATCACGTTCGCCGACGGGACCCTGGGCCTCGCCCAGAACCTGGAGGAGAGCGAGATCGGCGTCATCGTGCTCGGCGAGTTCGCCGGCATCGAGGAGGGCATGGAGGTGCGCCGCACCGGCGAGGTGCTCTCCGTCCCCGTCGGCGACGGCTACCTCGGCCGCGTCGTGGACCCGCTGGGGAATCCCATCGACGGCCAGGGCGAGATCGCGACCGAGGGCCGCCGCGCCCTCGAGCTCCAGGCGCCCGGCGTCATGCAGCGCAAGAGCGTGCACGAGCCCATGCAGACCGGCATCAAGGCCATCGACGCCATGATCCCGATCGGCCGCGGCCAGCGCCAGCTCATCATCGGCGACCGCCAGACCGGCAAGACGGCCATCGCGATCGACACGATCATCAACCAGAAGGCCAACTGGGAGTCCGGCGACACGAACAAGCAGGTGCGCTGCATCTACGTCGCCATCGGCCAGAAGGGCTCCACCATCGCCTCGGTGAAGGGCGCCCTCGAGGAGGCCGGCGCCATGGAGTACACGACCATCGTCGCGTCCCCCGCGTCCGACCCCGCCGGCTTCAAGTACCTCGCGCCCTACACCGGCTCGGCCATCGGCCAGCACTGGATGTACGGCGGCAAGCACGTCCTCATCATCTTCGACGACCTGTCCAAGCAGGCCGAGGCCTACCGCGCCGTCTCGCTCCTCCTGCGCCGCCCGCCGGGACGCGAGGCGTACCCCGGCGACGTGTTCTACCTGCACTCCCGCCTGCTCGAGCGCTGCGCCAAGCTCTCGGACGAGCTGGGCGCCGGTTCGATGACGGGCCTGCCCATCATCGAGACGAAGGCGAACGACGTCTCGGCGTACATCCCCACCAACGTGATCTCGATCACCGACGGCCAGATCTTCCTCCAGTCGGACCTCTTCAACGCGAACCAGCGTCCCGCGGTGGACGTCGGCATCTCGGTCTCCCGCGTCGGCGGCGACGCCCAGGTGAAGAGCATCAAGAAGGTCTCCGGCACGCTCAAGCTCGAGCTCGCGCAGTACCGCTCCCTCGAGGCGTTTGCGATCTTCGCGTCCGACCTCGACGCGGCCAGCCGTCGCCAGCTCGCCCGCGGCGCGCGCCTCACCGAGCTGCTCAAGCAGCCCCAGTACTCGCCGTTCCCCATCGAGGAGCAGGTCGTCTCGATCTGGGCGGGCACGAAGGGCAAGCTCGACGAGGTGCCGGTCGAGGACATCCTCCGCTTCGAGCGGGAGCTGCTCGACCACCTCCACCGCAACACGGAGGTGCTGTCGCAGCTCAAGGAGAAGAACGTCCTCACCGACGACATCGTCGACGCGATGGACAAGGCCGTGGACCAGTTCAAGCTCGAGTTCCAGACGGGCGAGGGCAAGCCTCTCGCCTCCGTCGGCTCGGAGAAGTTCGAGGCGACCAACGCCGAGGACGTCAACCAGGAGCAGATCGTGAAGGCCAAGCGCTGACGCGCTGACGCCACACGATCCGCCACCGACCGAGACCGTTAGGGAGACTCATGGGAGCACAACTCCGGGTCTACACGCAGAAGATCAAATCCGCGCAGACGACGAAGAAGATCACCCGCGCGATGGAGCTGATCTCCGCGTCGCGCATCCAGAAGGCGCAGCAGCGGATGGCGGCGTCTGCGCCGTACTCCCGCGCCGTCACGCGCGCGGTCTCGGCGGTGGCGACGTTCTCCAACGTCGACCACATCCTCACGACCGAGCCGGAGAAGGTGGAGCGGGCGGCGATCGTCATCTTCGCCTCCGACCGCGGCCTCGCCGGCGCCTTCAGCTCCAGCGTCCTGAAGGAGTCGGAGCAGCTCGCCGAGCTCCTCCGCTCGCAGGGCAAGGAGATCGTCTACTACCTGGTGGGCCGCAAGGCCGTCGGGTACTTCAAGTTCCGGAAGCGCTCCTCGGAGCGCATCTGGACGGGCAGCACCGAGAAGCCCGAGTTCGAGACCGCGAAGTCGATCGGCGACGCGCTCGTGGAGAAGTTCGTGACGCCGGCGTCCGAGGGCGGGGTGGACGAGATCCACATCGTCTTCAACCGCTTCGTGTCGATCGCGACGCAGAAGCCCGAGGTCGTCCGGCTGCTGCCGCTCGAGGTCGTCGAGGGGGTGGAGGCGCCCGGCGAGGGTGCCGTCCTGCCGCTCTACGAGTTCGAGCCCGAGGTGGGCGACGTGCTCGACGCCCTGCTGCCCGTCTACATCGAGAGCCGCATCTTCAACGCGATGCTCCAGTCGGCCGCCTCCGAGCACGCCGCGCGCCAGAAGGCCATGAAGTCGGCGAGCGACAACGCCGACAAGCTCGTGACCACCTACACGCGGCTGCGGAACAACGCGCGCCAGACCGAGATCACGCAGCAGATCTCCGAGATCGTCGGCGGCGCGGACGCGCTCGCCTCCAGCAAGTAACACTCCTGCTCCACGAATGAAGAAGAGAGACATCAATGACTGACACCGCCACTGCGCCGGTCGCCAGCGACAGCGTGGCCGGCGTCGGACGCATCGTCCGCGTCACCGGCCCGGTCGTGGACATCGAGTTCCCGCACGACTCGATCCCCCCGGTCTACAACGCCCTCAAGACGACGATCACCATCGGCGAGGAGTCGACGGAGATCACGCTCGAGATCGCGCTGCACCTCGGCGACGACGTCGTGCGCGCCATCGCCCTGAAGCCCACGGATGGCCTCGTCCGCGGCCAGGAGGTGCGCGACACGGGTGCCGCCATCTCGGTGCCCGTCGGCGACATCACCAAGGGCAAGGTCTTCAACGTCACCGGCGACATCCTCAACAACGAGGGTGGCGAGCCGATCGAGATCACCGAGCGCTGGCCCATCCACCGCAAGCCCCCGATGTTCGACCAGCTCGAGTCCAAGACGCAGCTGTTCGAGACCGGCATCAAGGTCATCGACCTCCTCACCCCGTACGTGCAGGGCGGCAAGATCGGCCTGTTCGGCGGCGCGGGCGTCGGCAAGACCGTCCTCATCCAGGAGATGATCCAGCGCGTCGCGCAGGACCACGGCGGCGTGTCCGTGTTCGCCGGCGTCGGCGAGCGCACGCGCGAGGGCAACGACCTCATCATGGAGATGGAGGAGGCCGGCGTCTTCGACAAGACCGCGTTGGTCTTCGGCCAGATGGACGAGCCGCCGGGAACGCGCCTCCGCGTGGCCCTGTCCGCTCTCACGATGGCGGAGTACTTCCGCGACGTGAAGAACCAGGACGTGCTGCTCTTCATCGACAACATCTTCCGCTTCACGCAGGCCGGCTCCGAGGTCTCCACCCTGCTCGGCCGCATGCCGTCCGCGGTGGGGTACCAGCCGAACCTCGCGGACGAGATGGGCGTGCTCCAGGAGCGCATCACGTCGACCCGCGGCCACAGCATCACGTCGCTGCAGGCCATCTACGTCCCCGCGGACGACTACACCGACCCGGCACCGGCCACCACGTTCGCGCACCTCGACGCGACCACGGAGCTCAGCCGCGAGATCGCGTCGCGCGGCCTCTACCCGGCCGTCGACCCGCTGACGTCCACCAGCCGCATCCTCGACCCGCGGTACCTGGGCCAGGCGCACTACGACACGGCCACCCGCGTCAAGGCGATCCTGCAGAAGAACAAGGAGCTGCAGGAGATCATCGCGATCCTCGGCGTCGACGAGCTCTCCGAGGAGGACAAGGTCACGGTGTCGCGTGCGCGCCGCATCCAGCAGTTCCTCTCGCAGAACACGTACATGGCGAAGAAGTTCACAGGCGTCGAGGGCTCCACGGTGCCGCTGAAGAACACCATCGAGTCGTTCTCGAAGATCGCCGACGGCGACTACGACCACGTCGCCGAGCAGGCCTTCTTCAACGTCGGCGACCTCGACGACGTCGAGCGCCGCTGGTCCGAGATCCAGAAGGAGAACGGCTGACATGGCCCGCGCTGATCTCACGGTGACCGTGGTCTCGGCCGACCAGCAGGTCTGGTCTGGCCAGGCGGCCATGGTCGTCGCGCGCACGAGTGAGGGCGAGATCGGCATCCTCGCCGGTCACGAGCCGCTCCTGGCGATCCTCGCGACCGGCAACGTCCGCATCACGCAGGACGGCGGCGCCGTGATCACGGCCGACGCCGACGAGGGCTTCCTCTCGGTGGAGAACGACAACGTGACCGTGGTCGCGCGCAAGGCCGCGCTGGTCGCGTAGCGTCACCTCCGTCCGACGGCGGGCGGTCCCCTCGGGGGCCGTCCGCCGTCGTGCGTCCGGGCAGGCGCTGCTCGTCCCTGCCGAGCCACCCATCCACCACATCCGCTCCCGGAGGTCCCGTGCTCGTCCTGCTGCCCCCGTCCGAGACGAAGCGCGACGGCGGGACGGAGGGATCGCACCTCGACCTCGACCTCCTCGCCTTCCCCGAGCTGACGGACGAGCGGCGCACGGTCGTGCGGGCTGTCGCCGACCTCGCGCAGGATCCCGAGGCCGCCGCGCGCGCCCTCAAGCTCGGACCGCGCCAGGCTGGCGAGGTCGAGCGGAACCGGGTGCTTGAGTCGTCGCCGACCATGCCGGCGCTCCGTCGTTACACCGGCGTGCTGTACGACCCCATCGGCGCCGACTCCCTGGACGCCGCGCAGCTCGCGTTCGCCGGTCGACACGTGGCCGTGCACTCCGCGCTCCTCGGGCCCGTCCGGGCGACCGACCCGATCCCCGCCTACCGGCTCTCGCACGACAGCCGGCTGCCGGGCATGCGGATGAAGGCACACTGGATGGCCTCGGTCCGCCGTGTGCTGGAGGGGATCCCTGGCCTCGTGCTCGACCTCCGATCGGAGGGATACGCGGCCCTCGGACCGCGCCCGGGCCACGAGGACTCCGCCGTGGTGCGCGTGGTCGCCCGCGGTGCGGACGGCACAGCGCGGGCGCTCAACCACTTCAACAAGAAGGCGAAGGGCGAGCTGGTGCGGGCGCTGATCCTCGCCGGCCGCGACCTCGCATCCGTGGCGGAGCTGCTCGACTGGGCCGACGGCGCCGGCATCGAGCTGTCCCGTGGCGACTCCGGCGAGCTCGTCCTGGTCGCCGCGCCGCACTGACGGCGCCCGCGGTCAGGCGGCCAGGTGGCAGCCGACGACGTGGTCGTCGACGAGGCCCGATGACTGCATGAGCGCGTAGACAGTGGTGGGGCCCACGAAGCGGAGGCCGTGAGCCTTCAGCTCGCGGCTGAGGGCCGTGGACTCCGCCGTGACGGCGGGGATCTCGTCTGCCGTCGTCGGTCGTGGGCGGACCAGGGGATCGGACGCGTGCGCCCAGATCATCCGATCGAGGGCGCCGTCCCCGTGCGCGTCGACGAGGGCCCGCACGGCGCGCGCGTTGCCGGCGGCCGCGAGGATCTTCGCGCGGTTGCGGATGATCCCCGCGTCTCCCATGAGCCGCTCGACGTCGCCTTCGTCCATGGCGGCGACCGCGTCGACGTCGAAGTCGTGGAAGACCTCGCGGAAGCGCGGGCGCTTGCGGAGGATGGTGATCCACGACAGGCCCGCCTGGAAGCCCTCGAGGCAGAGCTTCTCGAAGAGCGGGCGGTCGCCGTGCAGCGGACGGCCCCACTCCTCGTCGTGGTACCTGCGGTACTCCGTGTCGGCCGCGGACCAGGCGCAGCGCGCGAGGCCGTCGTCGCCGACCGCGATCGACGCGCGGGTCACGACAGCACCGAGCCCTCGAGCGCGAGCAGCCGCACCTTGGTGGCGACCCCGTCGCCTGCGCTGAAGCCTGTCACGCGTCCGTCGGAGCCGAGCACGCGGTGGCACGGGACGAGGATGCAGAGCCGGTTCGCCCCGACGGCGCCGCCCACGGCGCGCGCACCGCCGGGACGACCCGCCGCCAGCGCGAGCGCACCGTACGTCGTGACACCGCCATGGGGGATGCGGGCCAGCGCCTCCCAGACGGCGACCTGGAACGGGGTCCCGGCCAGGCGCACCGGGACGTCGAACGATGTGCGGAGGCCGGCGAAGTACTCGTCGAGCTGCCGGGACGTCTCCGCGAGCACGGGGCTCGGCCTGTCGTCCAGGTGGTCGAGCGGCAGGACGCCGTCGGTCGCGATGGACAGGGCTACGACCCGGTCGCCCTCGGCCACGAGCTCCAGGCGGCCGACGGGGGAGGGCACCCGGAGGAGAGCGGCGCCGACGGGCAGGAGGCCCGCTGCGGGCGGGAGCGGACGGCGCGGATCGGCGTCTCGAGCAGGGGATCCGGGTCGGCGACCGCCGGGCGGGGGCACCGTCGGGGGCGCGAGGGCGACGGCGGGTGCGGAGGAGGGGGTCATGCGGCGACCGTACGACGGGCCGCGCGGATGGCGCCGGGGACGCCGCGATCGGGGGAGGGACGGCGAGAGCCGCCGCCGGGGGAGGAGGCGGAGGAGCGCGCCGCCGTCACCGGGAGCGCCCGTGTCCGTCCTGCGTGTGGACCTTGAGGTAGACGAACGTCTCCGTGCTCACGACGCCGTCGAGCGCGCGGATCCGGGCGTTGAGCAGCTCGACCAGCTCCTCGTCGTCCTCGCACACCACCTCGGCGAGCAGGTCGAAGGTGCCCGCCGTCATCACCACGTAGTCGACGGCGGGGATGTCCGCGAGGGCGTCCGCGACCACCCGCACGTCGCCGCTCACGGTGACGCCGATCATGGCCTGGCGGGTGAGCCCGAGCTGCTGCGGATCGGTGAGCGCGACGATGCGGATCACGCCCGCGTCCGTGAGCTTCTGCACGCGCTGCCGGACGGCGGCCTCGCTGAGGCCGACGGCCTTGCCGATCTCGGCGTACGACCGGCGCCCGTCCTCCCGCAGCTGCTCGACGATGGATCTCGAGATCGCGTCGACGGGGAGCCCGCGGGCGGAGGGGCGCTGCGGCGTGCTCATCGTCCGAGCATGGCAGTCGGGCGGAGGTCGGGCAACCGGATCCGCAGCCAGCGTCCCTCCCCGAGGTCCGGATGCCCCTCCGGGAGCGCCCGGCGGGCGGCTGTCCGACGGCGGCGCAACAGCGGGTCAGCACGCGGCCGCCCGGTAGGATCCCTGTCAGCGCGTCCGGCCGCCCGAGGCCCGGCGCCGACCGCCCGACCGGGCGCCGAGCCCCGATGGAGCCGATGACGTGAGCGAGGGCTCCCACCGTTCCTCTCCCGCCGCCCGGGGGTCGGCAGGCCTCGCGGTCGTGACGCCCCACGCCGTGGTGCTCCTGCCCGGCGGCGCCCCGACGCGCGTCGTGGAGGACCTCTGGCGCATCCTCGCGGATCCTGCCACCACGGCCGAGGCGGTCGTCGCGGCGCTGCCTCTGCGGGGCGCGGACGAGGTCGCCTCCTTCGCCGTGATCGTGCACGAGGCCGTGGGGCCGGAGGGCGCGCGCCTCCAGGTGGTGCTGCGCGGGGACGCGGTCGTGGACGCCGACGTCGACGGTGACGCGGATGCCCGCCGTGTGGACGCGCGGCGGGCCCAGCCCTTCTACCTCGCCACCCTCGACCGCGTGCGCGCGTACCGGGCAGGGCACGCCGACGCCGCGGCGGGCACGACCGGGATCGCGATCGGGGGCCTCCCGCTGATCGCGGGCGCCGTCGCCGCCGACGCCGTCGACTGGCGCCTCGGCGACGCGCGATCCGGCGACGCCGCGGGCGCTCACGCGGACCGCCGCGGCGGCTCGCCCTCCGCGCGCCACGCGGCGCCGCCCGTCGACCCCGGCCTCGTCGCCACCGTCCTCGACGGGCCGGCGGATCCGGTCGGGCACGCGGGAGGACCCGACGCCCGCGAGGCCGAGGCCGACGCCGAGGCCCGCGCCGGATCCGCCGGCGTCCCCACCGTCGCGATGCCCACCGCGCCCGCAGCGGCCGAGGACGTGGACGCCGCGCGCGTCGTCCACGCGTTCCGCGTCCTGCGCGACGGCGTGCCGCACGTCGACGCCGTCGTCCCCGACCGGATCCCCCTCGACGCGCCCGCCATCGTCGGCCGCCGGCCCCGACCGCCGCGCGTCGTCCGTGGCGTCGCCCCGCGCCTCGTGGCCGTGCCGTCGCCGCTCGGCGAGATCTCCGGCACGCACCTCGGGCTCCGGCAGGACGCCGGCGTCATCGTCGTGACCGACCTCGACTCCACGAACGGCACGGTCGTGCTCGCGCCCGGGGCCGAGCACCTCGCGCTGCGTCCGGGGGAGTCGCTCGTGGTCGTGCCGGGCACGCGCATCGACATCGGCGACGGCGTCGTCCTCGAGATCCTGTCCGCCCGATGACCGCCATCGGAGCGGACGTCGCGGAGGCGTCCCTGGCACTCCCCGACGGACGCACGCTCGTGCTCGGCTGGGCGTCCATGACCGATCGCGGACTCCGCCGCGACCACAACGAGGACAGCGTGCTCGCGGCCGTGCCGTACTTCGCGGTCGCGGACGGGATGGGCGGCCACGCGGCGGGCGACGTGGCGAGCGACGCCGTCATCCGCCGCCTCGCCGAGGAGCAGGAGCGCGCGGAGTCCGGCTTCGCGGATCCCGAGGGCGTGGAGCCCGCGCTCGACCTGGCCGTCGGCGACATCCGCGAGGAGACAGGGGAGCTCGAGCTGCACGCCGGGACGACCGTCACGGGCGCGTGCCTGACCCTGGTGTCCGACCGCCCGTACTGGGCCGTCTTCAACGTCGGCGACTCGCGCGTCTACCAGCTGAGCGGCGACGTGCTGGAGCAGGTCACCGTCGACCACTCGGTCGTGCAGGAGATGGTGGACGCCGGCCGCATCACGCGCGCGCAGGCCGACCGGCACCCGGACGGCAACATCATCACCCGGGCCGTCGGCGTGGGCGACGCCGCCGAGGCGGACTACTGGCTGCTGCCCGTCACCGCGCGGCTGCGGCTGCTGGTCTGCTCGGACGGGCTGACCAAGGAGCTGGCCGACGCGGAGATCCGCGGGCACCTGCTGCGCGCCGACGACGCGGCGACCGCGGTGCGCGACCTCGTCGTGCACGCGCTGGAGAACGGCGGGCGCGACAACGTGACGGCGATCGTGGTCGACGTGCTGCGGATCGACCCGGCCGCCGACGCGACCGACACCCGGCGGCGCCGCGGCCTCCGCCGCTGAGCCCGGTCCGCGACGCCCGCGCTAGGCGTGCAGCGCGTCGTTGAGGATCGAGCCGCCGGCGCGCCGCGGGACCGCCTCGACGGCCCCGGTGAGCGAGTTGCGGCGGAAGAGGATCCCGGGCCGCCCGGAGAGCTCGACGGCCTTGACCTGCGGCACGGTGCCGTCCGGACCGGGCGCCTCGCCGGCGAGCCGGACCTTGGTGCCCGCGGTCACGTACAGGCCGGCCTCCACGACGCTGTCGTCGCCGATGGAGATGCCGACGCCCGAGTTCGCGCCCAGCAGCGCCCGCTCCCCGACGACGACGCGCTGCGTGCCGCCGCCCGAGAGCGTGCCCATGATCGACGCGCCGCCGCCGACGTCCGAGCCGTCGCCGACGACGACGCCCTGCGTGATGCGCCCCTCGACCATGGACGCGCCGAGCGTGCCCGCGTTGAAGTTGACGAAGCCCTCGTGCATGACGGTGGTGCCGGGCGCGAGGTGCGCGCCGAGCCGCACGCGCGAGGCGTCGGCGATGCGCACGCGGTCGGGCGTGACGTAGTCGAGCAGGCGCGGGAACTTGTCGATGCCGTGCGCGGCGATGCCCGCCCGCTGGAGCGAGGGGCGGAGGCGGTCGAAGTCGTCGGGGTGCACGGGGCCCGCGTTCGTCCACACCACGATGGGCAGGTGGCCGAAGATCCCGTCGAGGGAGATCGTGTTCGGCGCCACGAGCAGGTGGCTGAGCAGGTGCAGCCGGAGGTACGCGTCGGGCGTCGACGTGGGGGGCGTCTGCAGGTCGATCTCGACCGTGACGATGTCGACCGTCACGCCGCGTCGCGGGTCGGCCACGGCGAGCTCCTCGATCCAGGCCGGCGCGATCCAGCGGTCGCGGCCGGCGGGCAGCGACCCGAGCTCGGGCGCGGGGAACCAGGTGTCGAGCACGGTGCCGTCCGAGGCGACGGTCGCGAGGCCGTATCCCCACGCGGATCCGGAGGCGGGAGCGGAGGCGGGCGCGGCGGACGAGGGCGAATCGGGGGAGGCCATGCGGCCAGCGTACCGATCGGCGTGGCCCGTCCCGGGTCCTCCCCAGGACCGCGTGCCGCCCCCGACCTAGGATGTCCGCATGCCGACCGAGACGCCTCCCGTGCCCGTGCTCGACCTCACGGCGGGGAGCGTGGAGGTCACCCGCGCGATCTGCGACATCGAGTCGGTCTCCGGCGACGAGGCCACGCTCGCCGACGCCATCGAGAGCGCGCTCGCCGGCTGCGCGCACCTCCGGCTGGAGCGCGACGGCGACGCGGTCGTCGCCCGCACGCACCTCGGCCGCGACCGCCGCGTCGTCATCGCCGGCCACATCGACACCGTCCCGCTCAACCGCAACCTGCCCACGCGCACCGAGCACGAGGGCGGCGTCGAGTACCTCTGGGGACGCGGCACGGTCGACATGAAGGCGGGTGTCGCGGTGCAGCTCGTGCTGGCCGCCGAGCTCGTGGATCCCGCGTACGACATCACCTGGATCTGGTACGACCACGAGGAGGTGTCCGACAGCCTCAACGGGCTCGGCCGCCTCGCCCGCACCCGGCCCGAGCTCCTGGAGGGCGACTTCGCGATCCTCGGCGAGCCGACGCGCGCGGAGATCGAGGGCGGCTGCAACGGCAACCTCCGCGTCGAGGTCCGCGCCTTCGGGAAGCGCTCGCACTCGGCCCGCTCCTGGGTCGGCGAGAACGCCATCCACGGCATCGCGCCCGTGCTCGACACGCTGGCCGCGTACGAGGCGCGCGAGGTCGAGGTCGACGGCCTCGTCTACCGCGAGGGCCTCAACGCCGTCGGCGTCTCGGGCGGCATCGCGGGCAACGTGATCCCCGACGAGGCCATGGTGCACGTCAACTACCGCTTCGCCCCCAGCCGGTCCGGCGTCGAGGCCGTGGAGCACGTCACGAGCCTCTTCCCCGGCTTCGAGGTCACGGTCGTCGACCTCGCGGAGGGCGCGCGGCCCGGCCTCGACGCCGAGATCGCGCAGCCGTTCCTCGCCGCGGTCGGCGGCGAGGCGCGCCCCAAGTACGGCTGGACCGACGTCGCCCGCTTCAGCGCGCTCGGCGTCCCGGCCGTGAACTACGGCCCCGGGGATCCGCTCCTCGCCCACCACGACGACGAGCGCGTCGACGTCGCCCAGATCACGTCGTGCGAGCGCGGGCTGCGGGCGTGGCTGACCGCGCGCTGACCCGGCCGGTCGGGCGCCCCGCTCCGCTCGACCTGCCGGACGCACGACCCGCCGGACGCCTGCCCTGGTGGGCGGCGGTCCTCGGCGTCTACGCCGCGAGCCGCGTCCTCACGACCGTGCTGATGCTCGTCGCGGCCCGCAGCCAGATCCGCACCCCGTGGGCCCCCGCCTCTCCGTCCTACCTGCAGTACGCCACCTTCTGGGACGCCGGCTGGTACCGCGACATCGCGACCTTCGGCTACCCGACCGTCCTCCCCGTCGACGCCGCGGGGCACGTGCAGTCGAACCCGTGGGCCTTCCTGCCGGTCTACCCGGCCATCGTGCGCGCCATCCAGGACGCCACGGGCGCGCCGTTCGACGTGACCGCGGTCGCCGTCTCGGTGCTCGCCGGCGGCGGCGCCGTGCTCGTGCTGCACCGCCTGCTGTCGCGCTTCCTCTCGCCGTCCTCCACCCTCACGGCGGTGGTGATCGTCTGCGTCGCGCCGGTCTCGCCGCTCTTCCAGATCGCGTACGCCGAGAGCCTGCAGACGCTCCTGCTCCTCGTCGCCCTGCTGCTCCTGGTCGAGCGGCGCTACGTGCTCCTCGCGCCCGTCGTGGTGATCATGGCGTTCACCCGCCCCCTCAGCCTCGCCTTCGCGCTCGCGCTGGTCCTGCACGGCGCCCACCGGATCGCCACGGCCCGCCGCGATCCGTTCCCGCCCGCGGAACGAGCCCGGCTCGTCCTGGCGACGACCTCCGCCGTCGCCGCGGGCGCCGCGTGGCCGGTGATCGCCTGGATCCGCACGGGCTCCTTCACGGCGTACACCGACACGGAGCTCTCCTGGCGCGCGGCGTACGTCGGCTACCGCCACCTCGTGCCCTTCGAGGCGTGGTTCGACGCGGGCGACTTCTGGATCGGCGGGATCGCGGGCGCGATCGCCGTGCTGCTCGCCGTGGCGGCCTTCGTCCTGATCCTGCTGCGCCCCTCCGTGCGCGCCCTCGGCCCCGACCTCCGCATCTGGATCGCGTCCTACGGCCTGTACCTCTTCGCGGTCTTCTTCCCGCAGTCGAGCGTCTTCCGCCTGCTCCTGCCCATGATCCCGCTGGCCGGGGCGCTCGCCGTGCCCCGTTCTCGTGCCTATCGCGTCGCGGTGGTCGTCGCCATGGTCGTAGGCCAGTGGATCTGGATCGACGTCTTCTGGCGTGCCACCGCGGGCGACTGGACGCCGCCGTGACCCGGCGTCCGCGACTCCTCCCGGCCGCCCCGCCGCGCCCCCTCCACCGCCGGATGGGGGCGCGGCGGGCGTAGCACGGAGCCGCGCGTTCATCGGGGGGCGTGTCCATGCGGGATAATGGACGCACATCCACGAAAGGGGAGCCGAATGGCAGCCATGAAGCCCAGGACCGGCGACGGACCGATGGAGGCCGTGAAGGAGGGCAGGCTCATCATCGTGCGCGTGCCCTTGGAGGGAGGCGGACGACTCGTCGTCTCCGTCAACGACGCCGAAGCGAAGGAGCTTCACGACGCCCTCGCCGCGGTGACCAGCGCGAGCTAGTCGAGAACGGATCACGCGACACCGCCCGCCCCGTCGACGACGGGGCGGGCGGTGTCGTATGCGCGGGGTTCGCGGCGACGTCGATCGTGCGAGCGGCGGACCGCGGCGGTCAGCGCCCGGTCTTGGCGATCTGCAGCAGGCCGTCGCCCGCGGGCGACAGCGACGCGACCACGGCGCCCGATCCCGCCGTCTCCTGCACGAGGGTGCGGAACGCCGCGGTCTGCGCATCGCGCGCGGCGGGGTTCTGCACGCGTCCGCGCCACAGCGCGTGCGGCACGAGGACGAGCCCGCCGGTGCGCGCGAGGCGCAGGCCGTGCTCGACGTACTCGATGACCTGGGCGGGATCCGCGTCCACGAGCACGAGGTCGTAGCTCGCGTCGCTCATCCGCGGCAGCACGTCGAGGGCGCGGCCCGTGATGAGGCGCACGCGGTTGGCGGGCACCTCGGCGTCCGCGAGGATCTCGCGCGCGGCCTGCTGGTGGTCGAACTCGACGTCGATGCTGGTGAGCACCGCCCGCGGTGCGCCGCGGAAGATGCAGAGGCCCGAGACGCCGGCTCCCGTGCCGATCTCGATGACGCTGGTCGCGCGCGTCGCCGCGGCGAGGAGCGAGAGCTGCGCGCCGACGGCGGGGGAGACGGCCTCGATGCCCAGCTCGCGGGAGTGCTGGCGCGCCAGGGCGATGTGCTCGTCCTCCACGACGACGTCCTCGGCGAACTTCCACCCGGTCTCCTGGTCGGACACGCGGCACCTCCCTCTTCCGGGTCCCCAGGGTATCGGCCCGGCGGCACCCGCCCGACCGGCGGATGTCCGGTGCGGATCGGATGGGCGCCATCCGCTGACCGGACCCTGCGGACGGGCGGAGATGCGGCGTCGACCGGCTAGCCTGTGATCATGTTCGGCCTGACGTTCGAGAAGCTGATGCTCATCGGCATCATCGCCGTGTTCCTGCTCGGCCCCGAGCGGCTGCCGGTCTACACCCAGAAGCTCGCGGATCTGGTGAAGGCCGCGCGCCGCATGGCCACCGGCGCCCGGGAGCGCATGCGCGACGAGCTGGGGCCGGAGTTCGACGAGGTCGACTGGAAGAAGCTCGACCCGCGCCAGTACGACCCGCGCCGCATCATCAAGGAGGCGCTGTTCGAGGACGAGCCCGTCGTCACGAAGCCGCGCGTCCCCGTCGAGACCACCATCGCCCGCCGCCAGCGCCTCGAGCGCGAGGCCGCCGCCGCCTCGGCCCAGCCCGCGCCGTTCGACGCCGAGGCCACCTGACGCGCGTCGCCTGACCGCGATCCGTCCGCCTGCGTCATCCGGGCATCCATCGCACCTCAGCCGTTCCCGCTGAAGCGCGCGTCCACCGCCTTCGCCTCCTCGCGGAGGGCGTCCACGACGGCGCGCACCGACGGCCGCTCGGCGCGGTCCGGGCGCAGGAGCACATGCAGGTGCCGCTTCGACGTGACCCCCGACAGCCTCTTGACCACCACGCCCTCGTACGAGCCTGCGGTGTACCGCGGCAGCAGCGCGATCCCGTGCCCGGACGCCACGAGCGACTCCGTGATGCGGGTGTCGCTGAACCGCTGGACCACGCGCGCGGGCGCGCCCACGGCCTGCTCGATGTCGAGGAGGATCCGGTCGAACGGCAGGCCCTGCGGCACCCCGATCCACGGCTCGCCGCTGAGGTCGGCCGGGCTCACCGACGCCCGCCCGGCGAGCCGGTGGTCCGCGGGCATGGCGACGTCGAGCGGCTCCACCATGAGCGGCACGATCACGAGGCCGAGCCCGCGCCAGGTGCCCGCGCCCGCGAGCGAGTGGGCGATGACCACGTCGAAGTCGGCGGTGAGGTCGGCGAAGGCGCGGGATGCCGGATCCCTGTCGCTCGCCCGCAGCGTGAGGTCGGGGATCCCGGCGACGCGGTCGAGGAGGCCGGGCAGCAGCATCTGCGCCGCGGTGGGGAACGTGGCGAGCGTGACCTCGCCGGACGGCTGGTGCCGGAAGTCCTCCCACAGCGCCTCGGCACGGGCCACCGCGACGGCGATGTCGGTCGCCGTGCGGGCGAGCGCGCGGCCCGCGTCGGTCAGCACGATCCCGCGTCCGGAGCGCTCCGTGAGCGGCACGCCGGCCTCGCGCTCGAGCACCTTGAGCTGCTGCGAGACGGCCGACGGGGTCCGGCCGGCGGCGCGCGCGACGGCGCCCACGCTGCCGCGGTCGGCGAGCTCGCGGAGGAGCTCGAGGCGACGGATGTCCATGAAGGCAGGCTACACAACCAGACAAGGGCTATGAGCTTGTCCTGAACGGTGTGCGGTGGTCCCATGGAGGTGCGGCGGAATGCGCCGCCATCCGCCTTCTCGCAGGAGCACCACCATGACCGTCTTCCTCGTCGCCATCGCCGCCCTCTCCGTCTCCGCCATCGCCGGCACCGTCGTCGTCACGGCGCGCGACGGCTACCGCGCGCTGCCCACGCGCACGCACCGCAGCCACGTCTAGGCAGCGCCCGCAGCACGGACGAGGAGGACGGCAGCCCGCGGGCTGCTGTCCTCCTCGTGCGTCACGGGGCGTCGACAGGAACCGGGGCGTCGGCGCTCCTAGGAGACGGACAGGCCCAGCCGCCGGCCCGCGAGGCCGCGGCCGCGCGAGGCGAGGTGGTCCGCGACCCGAAGGATCTGGACCGCGGCGGGATCCGTCGGCGCGGCCAGCACGAGCGGTGCCCCGGCGTCGCCGCCCTCGCGGAGCGCCATGCTGAGCGGCACGCTCGCGAGGAGCGGCACGGGCGCGTCCTGCCCCGCAGAGAGCCGACGCGCGACCTCCTCGCCGCCGCCCGCGCCGAAGAGCTCCAGCACGGATCCGTCGGGCTGCGCGAACCCGGCCATGTTCTCCACGACCCCGGCCACGCGCTGGCCCGTCTGCCGCGCCACCAGTCCGCTGCGCTCGGCCACGTCGGCGGCTGCGGGCTGCGGCGTCGTGACGACGAGCACCTCGGCGTGCGGCAGCAGCTGCCCCACGGTGATCGCCACGTCGCCCGTGCCGGGCGGCAGGTCGAGCAGCAGCACGTCGAGGTCGCCGAAGAAGACGTCCGTGAGGAACTGCTGGATCGTGCGGTGCAGCATCGGCCCGCGCCAGGACACGGCGGTGCCGCCGGTGGCGTCGGGGTCGAGGAACATGCCGATCGAGATGACCTTCACGCCGTGCGCGACGGGCGGCAGGATCATGTCGCCGACGCGCGTGGGCTGCGCGGTGCGGCCGTCGGCGTCGACCAGGCCGAGGATCCCCGGGATCGAGAAGCCGTGCACGTCGGCGTCGACGAGGCCGACCGCGAGGCCCTTCGCCGCGAGCGCGACCGCGAGGTTGGCGGTGAGCGTGGACTTGCCGACGCCGCCCTTGCCGCTCGTGACCGCGTAGACGCGCGTGAGGCTGTCCGGCCCGAACGGGATGCCGCGCTGGGCAGCGGGACCGCGGAGCCGTTCGGTGAGCGCGCGACGCCGCTCGGGGCTCATCACGCCGACCGTGAGCTCGAGCTGCGCCACCCCGGGCACGGCCTCGACGGTCTCGCGCACGTCGCGCTCGATGGAGGTCGCGGCCGGGCAGCCGACGATCGTCAGCGCGATGTCCACGTGGGCCACGCCGTCGGCCTCGACGCGGACGTCGGAGACCATGTCGAGCTCGGTGATGGGGCGGCGGATCTCGGGATCCACCACGCGGGCGAGCGCCCGCCGCACGGCGTCCGCCGTCAGCGCCCCGGAGCCGCCGGCCTCAGCGGGCATGCGTCCTGCGGGTCGTGCCCTCGGCGTCGTCCGCCTCGGGGTCGTCGCGGCGGTCGAGCTCCTCGAGGAGCTGGCGCAGCTCGGCGCGGATGAAGTCCTTCGAGGCCACGTCCTTCATCTGCAGGCGCAGCGACACGACCTCGCGGGCGAGGTACTCGACGTCGGCCACGTTGCGCTCGGCGCGCTGCCTGTCCTGCTCGATCTGCACGCGGTCGCGGTCGTCCTGGCGGTTCTGCGCGAGCAGGATGAGCGGGGCCGCGTACGAGGCCTGCAGCGACAGGATCAGCGTGAGCGCCGTGAAGCCGAGGGCTGCCGAGTCGAAGCGCGCGGACTCCGGTCCGTAGGTGTTGTAGCCGATCCACGCGACGCAGAAGAGCGTGAGGCCGACCAGGAACCACGGCGTGCCCATGCCGCGCGCGATGGACTCGGTGAAGCGGCCGAACCGGTCGCGGCTCGCGCGGTTGCGCATGGGGAGGACGGTCGTGCGGAGGCCCTTGGGCGCGTCCAGCCGGACGTCGCGGTTACTCTGCCGTGCCACGGGGGATCCTCCGTCCTCGTACGGGTCCTGCGGTGGGGATGGCGGCCGTGGCCGTGCCGTGGAAGCGGGCCGTGGCGCGCTTGCGCGTCTCGCGTTCCGCGTCGGCGCTCCGCCAGTCGTCGGGCAGGAGGTGGTCGAGCACGTCGTCGATGGTGACCACGCCGACCAGCCGGTGGTTCTCGTCCACCACGGGCACCGACACCAGGTTGTAGCTCGCCATGATGCGCGACACCTCGGCCGCGCTCGTGTCCGCGCGCACGGGTTCCAGACCCTGGTCGAGCAGCGTGCCGAGGCGTTCGTGCGGCGGGTAGCGCAGCATCCGCTGGAAGTGCACCATGCCGAGGAAGCGGCCCGTGGGCGGCTCGTACGGCGGCAGCGTGACGCAGACCGCGGCGCCCAATGTGGGCGCGAGCTCGTGGCGGCGGATGAGCGCGAGGCCCTCCGCGACGGTGGCGTCGCCCGAGACGATGACGGGATCCGTCGTCATGAGGCCGCCCGCGGTGTCCGGCGCGTAGCTGAGGAGCATGCGGACGTCGTCCGCCTCCTCCGGCTGCATGAGCTCGAGCAGGGTCTCGCCGCGCTCGTCCGACAGCTGCGCGATGAGGTCGGCCGCGTCGTCGGGCTGCATCTGGTCGAGCACGTCGGCGGCGCGGTCGTCGTCGAGCGTGGCCATGATCTCCACCTGCTCGGCCTCGGGCATCTCCTCGAGCACGTCGGCGAGCCGGGCGTCCGGCAGCTCCTCCGCGACCTCGAGTCGACGAGCCTGGGGCAGGTCGAGGAGGGTGTTGGCGAGGTCGGCGGGCAGCAGGTCGGAGTAGGCGGCGAGGAACTGGGAGGCGGACTGGGCGACCCCGTCGTCCTGGAGCTCGGCGACCTCCTCCCACGTGGCGAACATGGTCGCGCCCTTGGCGAAGGGGGACGGGCTCGTGCGCGGGCGGCGGCAGAAGAGCTGCGAGACCTCCCACTCGGCCTGGCCGGACTCCTCGATGGCGACGTCCTCGATGACGGCGTTCCCGGATCCGTCGCGCATGCTCACGCGCCGCCCGAGGATCTCGGCGATGACGCGCACCTCGCCCCCGCGCTGCTCGAAGCGGCGCAGGTTGATGAGGCCGGTGGTGATGATCTGCCCGGAGCCGATGCTCGTGACGCGGCCGATGGAGAGGAACACGCGGCGCTTGCCGGGGATCTCGACGATGAGGCCCACGACACGCGGCGGATCGTCCTTGCGGTAGACGACGAGCACGTCGCGGACGCGCCCGACGCGGTCTCCTGCGGGGTCGAACACGCTGCACCCGGCGAGCCGGGCGACGAAGACTCGGGAGGCGCTCACAGAGTCAATCTAGTCGCTCGCCCAGCGCCCGCCCGGCACCCCGTGGAAGACTGGCCACGTGACCAACCCGCTCCTCGGACGCCCGTCCCGTGCCCGCATGCCGAAGCTGCCGAAGGGTGAGCCCGTCGCGACCTACGAGACGTACGACGAGGCCCAGAAGGCCGTCGTCACGCTCGCCGAGGCGGACTTCCCGGTGACGCAGGTGAGCATCGTCGGCAACGAGCTGACGAGCGTCGAGCGGGTCACCGGGAAGCTCACCTCCGCCCGGGCCGCGGTCGCGGGAGCCGCGAGCGGCGCGTGGCTCGGCCTCTTCCTCGGCCTCGTCACGTTCCTGTTCTCGCCCGTGCCGAACATCTCCTTCGTCGTCGGCGCGGTCATCATCGGCGTCGGCTTCGGCGCCATCTACGGGATCGTCAGCTACAGCATCACGCGCCGCCGCCGCGACTTCACCTCGGTCATGCAGGTCACGGCCACGAGCTACTCGGTGGTCGTCGAGCCCGACTCGATGCACCGCGCGCGCAACGTGCTCGGCATCGGGGGAGCGAGCACCTCCGTCTACGGGGAGCCCGCGGTCACCGCGCCGCCGGCCGCGCCGCCCGTCTCGCGTCCCGTCGGCCCGTACGGCGAGCGCGTTCCCGAGCCGGGCGCGTCCGACGCCCCCGAGCCGACCGCGCCTCCCACGTCGACCGATCGGCCCGTCGGCGAGCAGGGCGCGCAGGGCGCCTGATCCCCGCGCGTCCCGCCCACCGTGGCGGCTAGGCGCGTCCGGCCATCCACGCCTCGACCTCGTCGGCCGTGCGCGGGATCCCCGCGGACAGGTTCTCCGCGCCGTCGCGCGTCACGAGGATGTCGTCCTCGATGCGCACGCCGATGCCCCGGAAGCGCTCGGGCACCGTGAGGTCGTCGGGCTGGAAGTAGAGGCCCGGCTCGATCGTGAAGACCATGCCGGCCTCCACGATGCCGTCGATGTACATGTCGCGGCGGGCCTGCGCGCAGTCGTGCACGTCGAGGCCGAGGTGGTGGCTCGTGCCGTGGACCATGTAGCGGCGGTGGTGCTGGTTGTCGGCCTCGAGCGCCTCCTCCGCGGTGACGGGCAGCATGCCCCAGTCGGCGGCCTTGCGGGCGATGACCTCCATCGCGGCGGCGTGCACCTCGCGGAAGCGGATCCCGGGCCGCACGATCGCGAGCGCGGCGTCGGCGGCCTCGCGGACGGCCTCGTAGACCTCGCGCTGCACGTCGGTGAAGGTGCCGGAGACGGGGAGCGTGCGGGTGATGTCGGCCGTGTAGTAGCTGTCGAGCTCGACGCCGGCGTCGATGAGGATCAGGTCGCCCTCGACCACGCGGCCGTCGTTGCGGGTCCAGTGCAGGATGCAGGCGTGCGGGCCGGACGCCGCGATGGTGTCGTAGCCGACCGCGTTCCCGTCGGCACGGGCCCGGGCGTTGAAGACGCCCTCGACGACGCGCTCGCCGCGCGCGTGCGCGACGACGGCGGGCATGTCCGCGATCACGTCGGAGAAGCCGCGGCCGGTGGTGTCGACCGCCTCGCGCATCTGGCGGATCTCGTACTCGTCCTTGACGAGGCGGAGCTCGGAGGCGTCGCGGGCGAGGAGGGCGTCGCCGTCGGCGGGATCGGTCTGCTCGGCCGGTTCGGCGTCGGAGGCGGCGGGCGCGGCCGCGCGGGCCTCGTCCACGCGCGCGGCGAGGGCGGGATCGGCCTCGCGGATCACGCGCACGGGACCCGCGGCCGCGATGGCGGCGTCGACGTCGGCGAGGGGCGCGGTGGCGATCCCGAGGTCGGCCGCGACCTGGCGGAGCGAGGGGCGCGGGCCGATCCAGAACTCGCCGATCTCGGCGTTGGCGTAGAACTCGTCGCTGTCGCGTCCGGCCCGCTCGCGGAAGTAGAGGGTGGCGTCGTGCGCTGATCCGTCGGCCGCGGATCCCTCGGCCACCGGCTCGAGGACCAGGACGGCGCCGGGCTCGCTGTCGGCGCCCCATCCGGTGAGGTGGGCGAAGGCCGAGTGCGCGCGGAACGGGTAGTCGGTGTCGTTGCTGCGCTGCTTGAGGCGGCCGGCGGGGATGACGAGCCGCGTGCCGACGTGGAGGGCGGACAGGCGGCGGCGGCGGTCGGCGGCGTAGGGCGCCTGTTCGCGCGCCGACGGGTCGACCTCCTCGCGGTCGGCCCAGTTCGTGGACACGAAGTCGCTGAAGGCCGTGCTCGCGGGCGTGGTGCTGCGGTTGCTGGTCGCGCGGGGGACGGGGGCGTCGCCGGAGCCGGGGGCGGACGTCACGGGGGCCGCGGTCTCGGTCGTCGCCAGGGGCGCGGCCGGATCGGCGGCGATCTCGACGGGGACGGTCTCGGACGCGGTGTCGGTGTTCTCGGCCATCCGTCGATCATCCCACCTGCACGCGGCACCGAGGCGGGGCGGCTCCGTGCGGTGTCAGCGCAGCGGCGTGAGCTGCGCGATCCCCGCGTGCTCCGTGCGGTGTCAGCGCAGCGGCGTGAGCTGCGCGATCACCGGGCGGTGGTCGCTGCCGGCGCCATCGCGGTCCTCGACGACGCGGAAGCCCGTGACCGCCCACCCGGGGGTGGCCATGATGTGGTCGATGGGCGTGCCGAGGAGCGCGGGGAGCCCCGTGGGCCAGGTGCCGACCGCGCCGTTGCCCGAGGCGCGCCCGGCGTCCACGCACTTCCCGAGGTCGGTGACCTGATCGCGTTCGGTGGGCGCGCCCCCGTACCGGCTCATGTGGTCGAGCGTCGCGTTGAAGTCGCCCGCGATGATCACGTTCCCCTCGTCGCAGCGCTTCCCGAGCCACGCGAGGTCGGCGCGCCAGTTGTCCATCTGCTCGGGGATGGGGGAGACGGGGTGCACGGCCATGATGACGGGGCCGTTCCCGTCGACCGGCTCCATGATGACCGTGGGCAGCACGCTCGTGGTGCCGCGCGACTCGTCCATGCGGTAGTCGCCGTAGGCCGCGCTGATGAGGATGGTGGTGGAGCGGGCCGCGGCCACGTCGTCGAACGCGGCGGTGCGCACCCACATGGGCCGTCCCGCATTGCGCATGAGCACCGCGATCTCCGCGCCGGTCTCCTCGCGCGTCTCCGGCAGCGTGATGACGTCGGCGCCGGACTCGATGGCCAGGTCGGCGACGGCGCGCGCGCCCGTCGCGCCGCCGAGCGTGTTCCAGGTCAGCACGGTGACGTCGTCGTCCTGCGCCTCCTGGAACGCCGTGTCGCCGAGCCCGCGGGTGGCGAGCACGGCCGAGTTGGCGCCGATGAACAGCACGAGCAGCACGGCGATGCTGCCGAGGAGACGGCGTCCGGGGCGGATCGCGAGGCAGAGGACGAGGGTCAGCACCAGCACGGCGGCCGCCGCGGCGACGAGGCCGCCGCGGATGGCCACGGCGTGGGCGACGAGGTACGTCTGCTCCAGCCCGAGGAGCTGCGGCCAGGTGACGACGAGGAGCCCTGCAGCCGTGATGAGGATGGCTGCTGCTCCGACGATCCGACCCATGACGTCCACCACACTATGGCGGCTCTCTGGGAGAGCGCCGCCGCGGGCTCCGGCCGGCCGGGCGGCATCGGGCCGCCGCGTAGGATGGCGGGATGCCGGAGGAGCAGCCAGGTCCCATCGACCTGCACACGCACAGCTCCGTGTCCGACGGCACCGAGACGCCCGTCGAGCTCGTCGCGCAGGCGGCCGCGCAGGGCCTGTCGGCCGTGGCGCTCACCGACCACGATTCCACCGCCGGCTGGGACGACGCCTCAGCGGCCGCCCTCGCGCACGGCATCACGCTCGTCCCCGGCATGGAGATGAGCACTCAGCTCGAGTACGCGAGCGTGCACGTGCTCGCCTACCTCTTCGATCCCGAGGACGCGGACCTCGCGGCCATGACCGCACGCGTGCGCTCCGAGCGCATGACGCGCGCCGAGGCCATGGTGGGCCGGATCTCGCGCGACTACGCGCTGACCTGGGCGGACGTGCTGGCGCAGACCACGCCCGGCAGCACGATCGGCCGGCCCCACATCGCCGACGCGCTCGTCGCCCGAGGGCACGTGCCGAGCCGCACGGCCGCGTTCGAGAGCATCCTGCACTGGCAGGGCGGCTACTACCGGCCGCACTACGCGCCGGATCCGATCCTCGGCGTCGAGCTCATCACGGCGGCGGGCGGCCTGGCCGTCCTCGCCCACCCGGGCGCCCGCGGGCCGGAGCGCGTGCTGTCGGACTCGCGCATGACCGCGCTCGTCGCAGCGGGCCTCTTCGGACTCGAGGTGCGCCACCGGGACAACCCGCCCGCGGCACGCGTGCGGCTCACGGAGCTGGCGGAGCGGTTCGGGCTCGAGGTCACGGGATCCAGCGACTACCACGGCGCAGGCAAGCCGAACCGGCTCGCGGAGAACACCACCGAGCCCGCCGTGCTCGCCCGCATCGTCGAGCGCGCGACGGGCTGGGCGCCCGTCGTGCCCGTGCCG
The DNA here is from genome assembly GCF_051201715.1 of Clavibacter quasicaliforniensis. Taxonomy (NCBI): domain Bacteria; kingdom Bacillati; phylum Actinomycetota; class Actinomycetes; order Micrococcales; family Microbacteriaceae; genus Clavibacter; species Clavibacter quasicaliforniensis. Next base: position 1,282,418 of record NZ_CP139624.1, read on the forward strand.
GCGGCCTGACGCACGACCGGCGACCCACGGGCCGGGCACGACGGAGGGGCCGCATCCGGTGGATGCGGCCCCTCCTTCGTGCGATCCGCGCGCGCGGCGCTAGGACGTCGCGGTGGGGCGGTCGCCGCCCGAGCGGCGACGGCGGTTGCGCGAGCGCGGGCGGGTCTGGCCGTCGGCGTGGGGCGCGTCGTGGCCGCCCGCCGTGTTCGGCTGCTCGCTGCCGATCGTCGCGGTGGCGTCCGCGGGCGCGGTGGCCGACGCGGTCGACGTGCTGCGGCTGCGCGAGCGGTCGCGGTCGCCGCCGCCCGTGGAGGAGGAGGCAGAGGAGGAGCGGTTGCCCGAGCGGTCGCCGCCCCGGTCGCCGCCGCGTCCGCCGTCCCGGCTGCCGCCGCGTCCGCCGTCGCGACCCGAGTCGGAGCCGCGGCTGCCCGGACGCTCGCGCGGGGTGCCGTCCGGGTTGACCGTCGGGGTCGCGCGGAGTCGGCCCTTGGATCCGGCCGGGATGTCGAGGTCGGTGTAGAGGTGCGGCGAGGACGAGTACGTCTCGGTGGGCTCCGGCTGGCCGAACTCGAGGGCGCGGTTGATGAGCGCCCACTTGTGCAGGTCGTCCCAGTCGACGAACGTGACCGCGATGCCGGTCTTGCCCGCGCGGCCCGTGCGGCCGACGCGGTGCAGGTACGCCTTGTCGTCCTCGGGGATGGTGTGGTTGATCACGTGGGTGACGTCGAGCACGTCGATGCCGCGCGCCGCCACGTCGGTGGCGATGAGGATGTCCTTCTTGCCGGCCTTGAACGCGGCCATGGCGCGCTCGCGCTGCTCCTGGTTGAGATCGCCGTGCACGGCGGCGGCGTTGAAGCCGCGGTCGTTGAGCTCCTCGACGAGGCGGGCGGCGGCGCGCTTGGTGCGCGTGAAGATGACGGTCTTGCCGCGGCCCTCGGCCTGGAGGATGCGGCCGATGACCTCGTCCTTGTCCATGTTGTGCGCGCGGTAGACGAGGTGGCGGATGTTCGCCTGCATCAGGCCCTCGTCGGGGTCCGTCGCGCGGATGTGGATCGGCTTCGTCATGAAGCGGCGGGCGAGCGCGACGATCGGGCCCGGCATGGTGGCCGAGAACAGCATCGTGTGACGCACGGCCGGGGTCTGCGCGAAGAGCTTCTCGATGTCGGAGAGGAAGCCGAGGTCGAGCATCTTGTCGGCCTCGTCGAGCACCATCTCGCGCACGTTCTGGAGCGAGAGCAGGCGCTGGCCCACGAGGTCGAGCAGGCGGCCCGGCGTGCCGACGACGATCTGCGCGCCGGCCTTGAGCTGCTCGATCTGCCCCTCGTACGCCTTGCCGCCGTAGATGGAGACGACGGTGGTGGCGCGGTGCTTGGTGGCGATCTGGAGGTCCTCGGTGACCTGGACGGCGAGCTCGCGCGTCGGGACAACCACGAGCGCCTGCACGCCGGGCTCCGGGGTGAGGCCGAGCCGCTGGATGAGCGGGAGGCCGAAGCCGAAGGTCTTGCCGGTGCCCGTCTTGGCCTGGCCGATGATGTCCTGGCCGGAGAGCGCCAGGGGGATGGTCTGCTCCTGGATGGGGAAGGGTTCGAGGATGCCGTGGTCGGCGAGCGCCTGCACCATGTCCTCGTCGATGTTCAGTTCGGTGAAAGTCACGTTGTGCCCTGTCTAGCGGTGCGGTCCACGCCCGGACTGCTTCTCTGCGGGCGCGATGGGGCCCTTCCGTTGAGGGACCACGGGCGAGTTTAGCGGGCGGGCGCCAGATGGCCGCCTCCGCCGCCCTATACGCTGGCCACGTGCTCAAGATGTTCGGACGCCGGTCGACGACGATCGAGGCGCCCCGGGTCAGGTCCCGCGGCGAGTCGAAGCGTCGATCCCAGACGACGACCGTGAGCGTGGACGACTTCTCGCCCGACACCCTCCGCTTCCTCGGCGCCGTCGCCTACCTGCAGCTGACGGTCTTCGAGACCCTCTCGCGCGCGGTCACCGAGGCGCCGGACCTCGCCGGCAAGGAGGCCGTCTCGACCGCCGCCGGCATCGCGCTCGGCAAGCACCAGGCGCTCGCGGCTGAGATCAAGCGGCAGGACGGCGACCCGAGCGTCGTCATGGAGCCGCACCGCGCCGCGTTCGACCGGTTCACCGCCACCGTCGCGGGCGCCGACTGGTACGAGTGCCTCCTCTCCGCCTACATCACCACGGGGCTGCTCGACGACTTCTTCGTGCGCCTCGCCTCCGGGCTCCCGTCGGACCAGCGCCAGCGCGTCGTCGTGCTGCTGTCGTCGGGCGTGGGGCAGCAGGGCATCGTCGACGCGGTGCGCGCCGGGATCCGCCGCGACCCCCGCCTCGCGTCGCGCCTGGCCATGTGGGGCCGCCGTCTCGTCGGCGACACGCTGCTCGTCGCGGGCACGGCGATGCGCGCCTCCCTCGCCGACCCGGACGACGCGCGCGTGCACCTCGAGCCCGTGTTCGCGGGGATCATCACGGCCCACACCCGTCGGATGGACGCGCTGGGGCTCACGGCCTGACGCGGCCCGCCGGCTCCGGCCCGGCACGCGACGACGCCCGGCCCCTCGAGGGGACCGGGCGTCGTGTCGTGCGGGTGAGGGTCAGCCGCCGATCGCGGCCAGGTCGCGGGCGTCCGCGGAGGAGCGTCGACGGCCGATGAGCAGGTCGGTGCCGGCGGCGCCGAGCGCCGAGAGCGCGAGCGTCGCGATCCAGATGACGCCCTGGTCCCAGCGCAGGCCGGCCCACGTGAGCGCGACCCACGCGACCATGGCCGTGACGGTGCCGACGGCGGGGACCAGCAGAGCACCGTGCGTGGCGCGGTGGGGGAGCGCGTAGCGCGCGACGAGGCCGATGAGGGCGCCGAAGATCGCGACGAAGAGGAGCTCCACGGACGTCGGCTAGCGGACGAAGCCGATGCGCGGGGCGTCGGCGCTGCCGAGCTCCACGTAGGCGAGGTGGGCGGTGACTGCCAGGTGCGTGCCGCCCTTGTCGTCGGTGAAGGAGATGAAGGGCGAGGAGTCGCGGACGGCGTCCGTGACGGTCCGCTGGACCTCCTCGGGCGTCTGCTTGGTGGTGAAGGAGAGCTCGCGGGCGGTGTTGACGAGGCCGATACGGATTTCCACGGGAGGTGCCTTTCGATGCGTCGGATGCGACGGTGCCCCCTCAGGCTAGGGCACCCGCATGCGCGGCCCCGCGGCGTTCACTGAGGGCGGACGGGCGGGGGCGGGGCCGGTACGGGGTGCGCCCTCGGCGGCCGCGTGGCGGGCGCCGATGCGGGGATCGGCCGTCGTCGGGGGCCGCCGGTAGCGTGGGCGCGTGACCATCAGGGGATTCCGCCAGCCGCCCGCCTCCGTCTCCGGTGGCCAGGTCCCCGCGGTGGAGCTGGATCCGTCGCAGCGCGCCGTCGTGGAGCTGCCCGTCGGGTTGAGCGCCGCCGTCATCGGGGCGCCGGGCTCGGGTCGCACCACGACGCTGCGGGAGCTCGTCGCGGAGCGCATCCTCGTGCAGGGCATCGACCCCGCCGAGGTGCTGGTGCTCGCGCCGTCGCGCGCGGCCGCCACGCGCCTGCGCGACGAGCTGGCGCTCCGGGTCGGGGTGCCCACGCTCGGGCCGCTCGCGCGCACCGCCACGTCGGTCGCCTTCGAGGTGCTCGCGCGCCGCGCCGCCGAGATGGGCACCGAGCCGCCCCGGCTGCTCACGGGAGCCGAGCAGGACCAGATCATCGCCGACCTCCTCGCCGGGCACGAGGAGCTGGGCACCGGGCCCGCGTGGCCGGATCCGCTCGACGTCGAGGTGCGCCGTCTCCGCGCCTTCCGCACGGAGCTCCGCGAGCTGCTCATGCGCGCCACCGAGGAGGGCGTGCGGCCGGACGCCCTCGCCGAGCTCGGCCGTGCGCACGACGTGCCCGAGTGGATCGCCGCGGCCGAGTTCGCCCGCGAGTACGAGGACGTCGTCGACTCCTTCCGCGGCGACCACCTCGACAGCGCGGAGCTCATCGCCGAGGCCGTGCTGCTCGTGTCGCGGGGGGAGGCGCTCACGGGGATCCGGCTCGTGGTCGCCGACGACCTGCACGAGGCGACCGTCGCGACCCTGTCCCTCCTCCGGGCGCTCGCCGCGCGCGGTGCCGACGTGGTCGCGTTCGGCGACCCGGACGTCGCGGCGGCCACCTTCCGCGGGGCGGAGGCGTCGGCGCTCGGCCGGCTCTCCACCGTGCTCGGCCTGCCCGGGCTCCGCACGCTCGTGCTCGACCGGGTGCACCGGCAGCCGCCCGCGCTCCGGGCGCTCACCTCGGCCGTCACGGCGCGCATCGGGGCGGCGGGCGCGGGGCGGCAGCGGCAGGCGGGATCCGCGCCGGGCCTCGTCGACGACGCCGACCCGATCCAGGTCATCGAGGCGCCGACGCGCGCCCTCGAGCTCGCCCGCCTCGCGCGCCGGCTCCGGGAGGAGCACCTGCTGGGCGGCGTGCCGTGGGCGCGCATGGTCGTGCTCGTGCGCTCCGGATCCCTCGTGCCCCAGGTCGCCCGCAGCCTCGCGACCGCGGAGGTGCCCACGCGCACGGCCGTCGCCGGGCGCGCCCTCCGCGACGACCTCGCGGCGCTCGCCCTCATCCGGGCCGTCGACGTCGTGCTCGGCCGGGTGCCGCTCACTCCGGACATCGCGGCGGAGCTCGCCACGGGTCCGCTCGGCGGGCTCGACGGGGTCGCGCTCCGCCGGCTCCGGCTCGCGATGCGCCAGGAGGAGCTCGCGGGCGACGGGCACCGCTCGAGCGACGAGCTGCTCGTCGAGGCGCTCGCCGCGCCCGGCCGGCTCGAGACGCTCGACCTCGCGCCCGCCCGCCGACTCGCCCGCCTCGCCCGCACGCTGCAGGGCGCCCGCGAGCTGGCATCCGCCGACGGCACCATCGAGGAGCTGCTCTGGCACCTGTGGGAGGGCTCGAAGCTGGCGAAGCCGTGGTTCGAGCAGGCGCTGCAGACGGGCATCGTCGCCGACCAGGCCAACCGCGACCTCGACGGCGTCGTCGCGCTCTTCACGGCCGCGCGGCGGTTCGTCGAGCGGAACCCGGGCCGGCCCGCGTCGGACTTCGTGGAGGAGCTGCTCGGCGCCGAGGTGCCGGAGGACACGCTCTCGCCGCAGCCGCTCGCCGACACCGTGCTGGTCGCCACGCCGTCCGCGGTCGTGGGCGCGGGATACGAGGTCGTCGCGGTCGCCGCGCTCCAGGAGGGCGTGTGGCCGAACCTGCGGCTGCGCGGCTCCCTGCTGCACCCCCAGCGCCTCTCCGCCGTCGCGCGCGGCCTCGACCGGGCCGACGTCGACGAGCGCGCCGAGGTCCTCGGCGACGAGCTGCGGATGCTCGCGCTCGCCGTCTCCCGCGCGTCCCGCGTCGTCGTCCTCAGCGCGACCGCCAACGACGAGGAGGCGCCGTCGCCGTTCCTCCGCCTCGTGCCGCCCGCGCCCGGCCTCGCCGAGGCGGAGGCCGGCGCCGAATCGGGCAGGGCGGCGCAGGACGCGCCCGCCGCTCTGCGGATCCGCCCGGATCACCCGCTCTCGCTGCGCGGGCTGGTCGGCGCGCTCCGACGCGAGCTCGCGGTCGTGCACCGCGACGCCGTGCTCCTCGACGACGGCCGCGTCGTCTCGGGCGACCGCACCGCTCGCCGCCCCGCCGACGCCACCCGCGAGCGCGGCCTCGCCGCGGCATCCGCCCTCGCGCGCCTCGCGGCCGAGGGCGTGACGGGCGCGGATCCGGCCGAGTGGTACGGACTGCGCGAGCCATCGACCACGGAGCCCGTCGTCGACCTGACCGATCCCGCGGCCCGCGTGCCCGTCTCGCCGTCGCGGCTCGAGGCCTTCGAGCGCTCGCCGCTCAACTGGTTCATCGACCAGGCGTCCGGCGGATCCACGAGCACGGCCATGGGCATCGGCACGATCGTGCACGCCGTCATGGAGGAGGCCAGCCTCGACCCCGAGGCGGATCTCCGGCCGGCCGCCCTCGAGGAGCGCCTCGACGAGCGGTGGGGCGAGCTGCCCTTCGAGTCACCCTGGGTGGGCGAGCGCGAGCGGCGGCAGGCCGGCGAGCTCATCGCGGGCGTCAGCGGGTACCTCCGCGACTTCGAGGCCCGCGGCGGGCGCATGCTCGCGGCCGAGGGCGGCTTCGAGCTCGAGGTGGGCGTCGCGCGCCTCCGCGGCAAGATCGACCGCATCGAGCTCACGGAGGAGGGCCGCGTGGTCATCGTCGACCTCAAGACCGGGCGCCACTACCCGACCCGCGCGGAGATCCCCGCGCACGCGCAGCTCGGCTCCTACCAGCTGGCGTACGTCGAGGGCTCGCTCGAGCAGGTGCCGGCCGGCACGCCGTCCGGCGGCGCCAAGCTGCTCTACGTCTCCGGCGGCACGCGCGGCCTGCCCTACCGCGAGCTGCCGCAGGAGCCGCTCACCCGCGAGGAGCTCGACGGGTTCCGCGCGCGCATCGCCGAGGCGGCCACGGGCATGGCGGGCGCGACCTTCGACGGCACGCCGGATCTGGGGGAGCGGGATCCGGGATCGGCGAGGCGGTACCGCATCCACCTCGTGCGGGCGGTGTCGGCGTGAGCGGCGCGGAGGCGACCGGCGCGGTCGGCGGCGGCGTGATCAGCGCCCGCCGCATCGCCGAGGCGCTCGCCCTGCCGAGCCCCACCGAGCAGCAGCGTCGCGTGATCGAGTCGCCGCTGGAGCCCGGCCTCGTCGTCGCGGGCGCCGGCAGCGGCAAGACGGAGACCATGGCGAGCCGCGTCGTGTGGCTGCTGGCCAACGGGCACGTGGGGGTCGAGGAGATCCTCGGCCTCACGTTCACGCGCAAGGCGGCGGGCGAGCTCGGGGTGCGGATCCGCGCCCGCATCGAGCAGCTCCAGCAGGCCGGGCTCGCGGCCGTGCCCGCGGACGCGTTCGCCACGCCCACCGTGCAGACCTACAACGCCTTCGCGAACGGCATCTTCCGCGACAGCGCCACCCTCATCGGCCGCGAGTCGGAGTCGGTCGTGCTCACGGAGGCGTCCGCGTGGCAGCTCGCGCGCCGCCTCGTCGTCGAGAGCACCGACCCGCGGCTGCTCGAGCTCGGGCGCGGCGTGGATCCCATCACGCAGGCCGTCATCTCCCTCAGCCGCGCGATGAGCGAGAACGTCGCGGATCCCGCCGAGGTCGTGCGCCTCGCGGGATCGTTCACGGGCCTCGCGGAGCTGCCGTTCGGATCCGCTCGGATCAGGAAGGCCCCGGCCGCCGAGGCGGTCGCCGCCGTCGGCGCGCTGCCGCCGCTCGTCGACCTGGCGGTGCGCTTCCAGGAGGAGAAGACCCGGCGCGGGCTCGTCGAGTACAGCGACCAGGTCGCCTTCGCGCTCGCCATCTGCGAGCGCGTGCCGCAGGTCGTCGCCGAGCACAGGAAGCGCTTCCGCGTCGTGCTCCTCGACGAGTACCAGGATACCTCGGTCGTGCAGACGCGGCTCCTCTCCACGCTCTTCGGCGGCACGCCCGTCATGGCGGTCGGGGATCCGCACCAGTCCATCTACGGGTGGCGCGGCGCGAGCGCGGCGAACCTCGCGCGCTTCGGCGCCGACTTCGCACCCGCCGGTGCCTCCGCCGCCGACGTGCCGGTCTACGCGCTCTCCACCAGCTGGCGGAACCCGGCCTCCGTGCTCGGCGCCGCGAACCGCATCGTCGAGCCCTTGACCGCGGCCTCCCGGATCCCCGTGGCGCGCCTCGAGCCCCGGCCCGACGCGGGCGACGGCCGCCTCGACGTCGCCTACGAGGAGACCGTCGCCGACGAGGCCGCCGCGACCGCCGCCTGGTTCGCCGACCGGCTGCGGCAGACCGGATCCGACGGACGCCCCCGCTCGGCCGCCATGCTGTGCCGCTCCCTCAAGACCATCGAGCCGTTCACCACGGCGCTCGCCGACCGGGGCGTGCCGTTCCGCGTGCTCGGCCTCGGCGGCCTGCTCGACCAGCCCGCAGTCGTCGATCTCGTGTGCGTCCTCCGCGTGCTGCACGACCCCACCGCGGGCAGCGAGCTCGTGCGGCTCCTCACGGGCGCGCGCTGGCGCATCGGCACGAAGGACGTGCACGCGCTGTCCCGCGTCGCCTCCTGGCTGATGTCGCGCGACCACGCGCAGAAGCCGCTCGCGGACGAGGTGCGCGACGGCCTCCGGGCCTCCGTGGTGCCCGACGAGGTGGGGTCCGTCGTCGACGCGCTCGACTTCGTCGTCGACGCCCGCGACGGCCACACCGCGCTCGCCGGCTTCAGCGCCGAGGGCCTCGCGCGCCTCCGCGCCGCCGGCCGCCAGCTGCAGGTGCTGCGCTCCCGCGTCGGGCTCGACCTGGTGGACCTCGTCACGGTCGTCCAGCAGGAGCTGCTGCTCGACATCGAGGTCGCGGCCAACGAGACGGATCCGCTCGGCCGCGCGAGCCTCGAGGCCTTCACCGAGCAGGTCGCCGGCTACCTCCAGGGCGACTCCGCCGGCACGCTCGGCCCGTTCCTCGCGTGGCTCGCCGAGGCGGAGCGGCGCGACAACCTCGCGCCGCGCACCGAGGAGCCGGAGCCCGGAACGGTGCAGATCCTCACGATCCACGGCTCGAAGGGCCTGGAGTGGGACGTCGTCGCCGTGCCGCGCATGGTCGAGGGCGAGCTGCCCGGCACGCTCCGGGAGAAGCGCGGCTGGGTCGCGTTCGGCGCCCTGCCGTTCGAGTTCCGCGGCGACTCCGCCGAGCTGCCGTCGCTCGCCTGGCGCGGCGTCGAGACGCAGAAGGAGTTCGCCGAGGCGATGGAGGCGTTCGGCGAGGAGCTCGAGGAGCGCAACGCGGCCGAGCAGCGTCGCCTCGCGTACGTCGCCATCACGCGCACGCGGTCCGACCTGCTGCTGAGCGGGTCGTTCTGGTCCACGCAGCAGAAGCCGCGCGGTCCCGGGGCGTTCCTCCGCGAGATCCAGCAGGTGGGTCTCATCGCACCCGACGCGCTGCCCGAGGCGCCCGAGTTGGAGGAGAACCCGCTCGAGCCCGGATCCGCGCGCGTCGCCTGGCCGCTGCCGCCGCTCGGCCCGCGCGAGGCCCGCGTGCGCGCCGCCGCCGAGGCCGTGGCCGACGCGGATCCGCAGGCGGAGACCGTCTGGACGCGCGACATCGACCTGCTCCTCGCCGAGCGCGACGCCCGCGCGCGGGACGCCGAGCTCGTCGACCTGCCCACGCGCATCCCGGCGTCCCGCTTCAAGGACTTCGTGAGCGACCCCGCGGGCGTCGCCGCGCGTCTGCGCCGCCCCATGCCCGAGCGGCCCTACCGGCAGACCCGGCTCGGCACGCTCTTCCACGGCTGGGTCGAGGCGCGCTACGGACCCGCGGGCACGGCCGACGTCATCGACGCGTCCGGCGTCGAGCTCGATGCGGATCCGACCGAGCCGCCCGTGGAGCAGGAGGACCTCGACCAGCTGCGCGCGACCTTCGAGGCGAGCGAGTGGGCGAGCCGGAGGCCCGAGGAGGTCGAGGTCGAGATCCACATGGAGCTCGCCGGCCAGGTCGTCATCTGCAAGATCGACGCCGTGTTCCTCATCGACGGCCGCTACCGCGTCGTCGACTGGAAGACCGGCCGCACCCCGAAGGACGCCGCCGACCTGGAGCTCAAGCAGCTCCAGCTAGCGCTCTACCGCCTCGCGTTCGCGAAGTGGCGGGGCATCGACCCCGACCTCATCGACGCCGAGTTCTACTTCGTCGCGGACGACCGCTCTGTGAAGCCGGAGCGGCTCTACTCCGAGGAGGACCTCGTGGCGCTCTGGTCGGGTGCGCGCACGCCCGACGCGTCGCGTGCGCCGTCGGGGGAGACCGTGGGCTGAGGCCGGGAGTCGAGCATCTCCTCGACCTGGTCGACGTCCATCACCGGCAGCGTCTCGTGCGCGATGCGCTGGCCCTCGTCGGCGCGCACCGTGTCGACGAGCGCGCTGAGCATGTTGACGGCGTCGTCGATGATGCCCTGGTTGCGCGTGTCCGTGCCGTGCAGCAGCCAGCGGGCGATCTCGAGCTCGGCGTAGAGGAGCGCCCGCTGCTTGAGCTGGCGGTCGACCGTCACGTGGTGCGCCTGGTTGTAGGCGCGGAAGACGCTCTCGGCCACGTGCTCGGCGCGCGCGCCCAGCACCCAGTGCAGGTCGTGCGCGGGGTCGGCGACTCGCAGCTCCGACCAGCCGATCATGCCGGTCACGTCGTCGCCGTCGACGAGGAACGAGGAGGCCTGCACGGCGCCGTTGACGACCGCGGGCTGGAACTGCCAGAGCGACGCGTCGTCGAGAGCCTCCTCCCAGCGCGAGAGGAGCAGGCTCGGCACGAGCGCGGTGGCCGCGGCCCGGTCGATGAGGGCCGCGGTCTGGCTGTGGATCTCCGCGGCCGAGAGCACGGGCAGCCCCGCGTCGGCGACGAACCCGGTCGGCAGGCTGTGCACGGCGGAGACGGCGGCGCCGATCGAGCGCGCCAGGCCGTCGCCCGCGGGGATCTCGTCGAGCGATATGACGCGGCCGGGCACGTGCCCGTAGACGAAGCCGCGGGTCGGCTTGATGGGCGCCTGCCCCAGGAACTCGGGCACCTGGAACGGCAGCCGCGAGCGGATCCCGGTGCTCAGCGCCCGCAGCGCGACGAGGTCGGCGGACTGCTCGGACTCGGCGGCCTGCGTGGTCGGGACGCGCACGAGGAGCTCGCGGCCGTCGCGCGCGGTGAGGAGCGCGGAGTCGAAGTCGCCCGCGCCGCCGGCCGTGAACGGGGTGCTGCGGACCACGTCGAGCCCCGAAACGGCCGAGGTCGCCAACGCGGCTAGAGTGAGGTGGGATCTGGCCATGCCTTACAGGTTAGGTCGCTGGGAGCCCTCCGTCTCACCGCGCCACGCGCTTCCGGCCCCCGCGCACCGTGGGCGGAGCACGACGCATGACGTCCCGCCCCTCGGCCCGTCCGCCCTCGAAGTCGATTGGTCCCCCGTGCTCGACAGCTTCCTCTCCCGCCTGCCCCTGTCCCGCGAGGGCGTCGACCGCGACGGCCTGCACCGCGACTCGCCGGCGCTCTTCGACGAGCTGTGGGCGGATCCCGCCACGCGCGTCCTCGCCCTGCACGGCCACCGTGCGCTGGGATCCGCGACCGAAGGCCGCGCCGCGCTCGACCTGCTCCCGGTCGACCGGGTCACCGCCGCGACCGTCCGCATCTACCTCGGCCGCACGACCATCGCGCACGAGGGGGAGCCGGTCGGCACGCCCGTCGTCGCCGCGGTCCTCACCGACGCCGCCGCCGCCGAGCTCGAGCCCGCCGACGATCGCTGGCTGGAGCTGCGCACGACCGCGACGCAGCTCGACGACCGCGACGCCGCGCTGTTCACGGGCGCGCTCGCCACCGCGAACTGGCACGCCTCCCACCCGTTCTCGCCCAAGACGGGCGAGCCCACCGTCGTCGAGCAGGGCGGCTGGGTGCGTCGCGCGCCCTCCGACGGCTCGCAGGTCTTCCCGCGCACCGACGCGGCCGTGATCATGGGCGTCGTGGATGCGGACGACCGCCTCCTCCTCGGCGCCAACGCCATGTGGGGCGGCGACCGCTACTCGCTGCTCGCGGGCTTCGTCGAGCCGGGCGAGTCGTTCGAGGCGGCCGTGAAGCGCGAGGTGCTGGAGGAGTCCGGCGTCACCGTCGAGGATCCTCGCTACCTGGGCAGCCAGCCGTGGCCGTTCCCCGCGTCCGTCATGGTGGGCTTCCTCGCGCGGGTCGCCGCGTCGAGCGGGCCCGCGACGCCGGACGGCGTCGAGATCGTCGATCTGCGCTGGTTCAGCCGCGAGGAGCTGCGCGCGTCGCTCGGCGAGATCGCGCTGCCCGGCCCGTCGTCCATCGCGCGCGCCATCATCGAGGAGTGGTACGGCGGACCCCTCGAGGACGGCGAGCGGGAGTGGTGATCCGCCGATCGTGACCGACCAGCTCGTCCCCGGCACGCCCGGACGTGACCCCTACGGGTCCGCCGCGTCGGGCGCCCTCCCCGCACCCGTCTCCCTCGGCCCCGCGACCGCGTCCGCAGACGGGCCCGTCGAGGAGGCCCGCACCGCCGAGTCCCTGCTCGAGGCGCTCGACGACCAGCAGCGGCTCGCCGCCGAGGCGCTCCTCGGCCCCGTCGTCGTGCTCGCGGGTGCAGGCACGGGCAAGACGCGGGCCATCACGCACCGCATCGCCTACGGCATCCAGGCCGGCGTGTACCCGCCGAACCGCGTCATGGCGCTGACCTTCACCTCGCGCGCCGCGGCGGAGCTCCGCGGTCGCCTGCGCGAGCTCGGCGCCGGACCCGTGGCCGCGCGCACCTTCCACGCCGCGGCCCTCAAGCAGCTCAACTTCTTCTGGCCGCAGGTGGTGGGCGGCACGATGCCGCGCCTCATCGAGAGCAAGGGGCGGATGCTCGGCCACGCCGCCGAGTCGCTGCGCCTCCGCCTCGACACCGCGGCCCTCCGCGACATGGCCGCCGAGGTCGAGTGGCGCAAGGTCTCGATGATCTCCATCGAGCAGTACGGCCTCGCCGCGCGCACCACTCGCACGCTGCCGCCGCAGCTCGACGCCGACCAGGCCGTCGCGCTCCTGCAGGCCTACGAGGACATCAAGGACCAGCGCCGCCAGCTCGACTTCGAGGACGTGCTGCTCGCGACCGCCGGCATGATCGAGGCGGAGCCATGGGTCGCGCAGCAGGTGCGCGAGCAGTACCGCTTCTTCGTGGTCGACGAGTACCAGGACGTCTCCCCGCTGCAGCAGACGATCCTCGACCTCTGGATGGGCGAACGCCGCGACCTCTGCGTCGTCGGCGACGCGAGCCAGACCATCTACTCGTTCGCGGGCGCGAAGAGCGCGTACCTCCTCGACTTCGCGTCGCGCTTCCCCGAGGCGACGGTCGTGCGGCTGGAGCGGAACTACCGGTCGACCTCGGGCATCACCGAGGCGGCGAACCGGCTGATGCGCGGCCGCCCGGGCGCGCTGACGCTCGTGTCGGCGGACGCGGATCCGGACGGCGACGGCACGGGCACGGCCTCCCCGCGCGCGAAGGGCCGCGGATCCGCCGCCGTCCCCGGCCGCGGCGAGGGCTTCCGCGCGCCGCAGGTGAGCGCGTTCCCGTCCGACGGCGCCGAGGCGCGCGCGATCGCGGGCGCGATCGCCCAGCAGATCGCCGCCGGCATCGCGCCCGAGGACATCGCCGTGCTGTACCGCATGAACGGCCAGTCCGCGGTGCTCGAGCAGGCGCTCGGCGACGCGGGCGTCAGCTACCAGGTGCGCGGATCCCAGCGGTTCTTCGACCGCCCCGAGATCAAGCAGGCGCTCCTCGCGCTGCGCGGAGCGTCCGTCTCCATCTCCGGCGAGCCGCTCTTCAAGTCGGTGAGCGACGTGCTCCGCGGCCTCGGCTGGAGCCAGGCGCCGCCGGAGCAGCCGGGTGCCGTGCGCGACCGCTGGGAGTCGCTCGACGCCATCATGGGCCTCGCCGAGCGGATGCCGGCGGGCAGCACCTTCCGCGCCTTCACCGATGAGCTGCTCGAGCGGCAGGCGGGCCAGCACGAGCCGACCGTCTCGGCCGTCACGCTCGCGACGCTGCACTCCGCCAAGGGCCTCGAGTGGGAGCACGTCTACCTGATGGGCCTGAGCGAGGGGCTCGTGCCCATCAGCTACGCGCAGACTCTCGAGGCGGTGGACGAGGAGCGGCGCCTCCTCTACGTGGGGATCACGCGCGCGCGCTCCGGGCTGCGGCTGTCCTGGAGCCGGAGCGGACCGCATCGCTCGGGGCAGCGGGAGCCGTCGCGGTTCCTGGCAGAGCTCGACACCCGCATCGCGGGTGGGGGCGCGAAGCGCGGCGCGTGACCCGGCCCGTCCGCACGTCGAGCACCGCCTGGTGCGTCGCGAGCGCGTTCTCGCCCGTCGTGAGCAGCCGGTCGGCGGGCCGCGCGGCGAGGGCCGCCAGCTCGGCGGGCATGAGCCCCCGCTCGGATCCGCTGTCGCGCCCGAGCAGCTGGGTCGCGATGGCGGGCCATGCCGGATCCGCGTCCCGGCGCGCGAGGTCGAGGCAGTAGCAGCAGACCGTCCGCCCGGGCTCGACGAGCGGGCCGACGACGGCGTGCCGGTCGCCGAGGACCACCGGCAGGTGCGGCACGTCCTCCCGGGACCAGCGCCCGTAGACGGCCGGGGCGATGGCGAAGTGCGCGACGATCACGGCGAGGGCGGTGCGCGGATCCGCGTCGCCGGCCATCTGCCGCGGGGCCACGTCGTGCCCGGCACGGGCGAGGGCGTCGGCGATGCGGTCGGCGGTCGGTCCGCCGCCCACGATCGCGACCGGACCGGTGCGCGCGCGGCGGGGGAGGTCCTCATCGCGCGGCGGCAGGAGCGCGGGCCGCACCAGGTCGAGCAGCTGCGTGACGTGCGTCGGCGTCGCGCCCTCCGTCGCGGCGATCATGTCGAGCCCGCCGCGGCTGATGCCGCGCCCGAGCGCGTCGAGCAGCCGTTCGTCGAGCCGCGACACGGCGCTGAGCACCACGGGCGGACGGTCGACGCCGAGCTGGAGGGAGTCCGGCGTGCGCCAGACGAGCGGGAGACGGGGATCGAGTCGGATGGCCATGGGCGCGGAGAGTGCCCGACGGGCGCGGCTCGCGGGGAGCGCGTCCACAGGCCAGACGCGGGGGAGGCGCGGCCTGGCGGACGTGCGCGAGGCCGGCACCGCGGCGGCGGTGCCGGCCTCTTCGTGGGGTGCGGGCGCGGGTCAGACGGGGCGCGGATCCGTCCCGGGCGCGTCGTCCGGACCGTCGTCCGGCGTCTCGCCCGGCTCGGTCGCGCGACCCTGGCCGTCCTCCACCGGCCGGCCGGCGTCGGATCCGCTCAGCAGGTCCTCGAGCGCCTGGTCGACCTCGTCGAGCTCGGGCTCGCCCTGCGTGAGGCGCGCGACGAGCGCATGCGGCGCGTCGATGTCCTCGGACGTCGGCAGGACGTCGGGGTGCGACCAGAGCGCATCGCGCTGCTCCGCCCCGACGCCGTCGGTGACGGCCTGCCACATGGCCGCGGCCTCGCGCAGGCGGCGCGGCCGGAGCTCGAGGCCCACGAGCGTCGCGAACGCGGACTCGGCGGGACCGCCCGTCGCGCGGCGGCGGCGCACCGTCTCGGCGATGGCGGATGCCCGGGGGAGCCGCACGGTCGCGGCGGCGGTCACCACGTCCACCCAGCCCTCGATGAGCGCCAGCATCGTCTCCAGGCGCGCGAGGGCGGTGAGCTGCGCGTCCGTCTTCGGCGGGATGAGGGATCCGTCGACCATGGCCTGGCGGAGCTCCTCGGGGTTCGACGGGTCGAAGCCCTCCGCGAGCGACTCGAGCCGGTCGGTGTCGATGTGCACGCCCTTCGCGAACTCCGTGATGGAGGAGATGAGCTGCAGCCGCAGCCAGCGCGCGTGCCGGAAGAGGCGCGCGTGGGCGAGCTCCCGGACGGCGAGGTAGATCTGCACCTGGTCGTCGGAGACGTCGATCCCCTCGCCGAACGCCGCGACGTTCTGCGGCAGGAGCGCGGCCTGCTGGTCGTCGAGGAGCGGGATGCCGACGTCGCCGCCGGAGACGACCTCCGTGGAGAGCTGCCCGACCACCTGGCCGAGCTGCATCGCGAAGAGCGTGCCGCCGAGGTTCCGCATCATCCGGCCGGCGCCCGCGACCATGCCCTGCATCTCCTCGGGCGCGTTCTGCTGGAGCACCTCGGTGAGCGAGTCCGCGATGCTGAGGGCCACCGGCTCGGCGAGCTGGGTCCACACGGGCATCGTCAGCTCGGTCCACTGCGCGCGGGTGATGAGGCGCGGGGCGACCGTGAGCTGGCTGACGTACGTGACCTCGTCGAGCCACAGCGCCGCGACCTGGAACGCCTGGTCGAGCGGGGCGGACGCGGCGGCGGTGACCTGCGTCTGCTCGGCGGCGGCGAGCTGCCTGGCGCCCTCGCGGGCCACCTTCCAGTCGACGCCGTCACCGGTGTTGGCGAGCGCGCCCTGGAGCTGCGCGAGGAGCTGGCGGACCATCTCGGGGTCCTGCGGCAGGCCGGCGGCACCCGCGAGCTTGTCCGGGTCGATCTGCCCGTCGGCGCCGAGGAACCGCTCCAGCATGCGCCGGAACTCGTCCTCGGGGTTCGGGGTGGGCTCGTCGGCCATGGAGGGTCTCCCGGGGGTCGAGGGGGTCCGGATCGCGGTGCCGCGGCCGGTGGATCCACGCTAGCCCGCGCCCACGGGAAACCCATCCGCATTCGCCTAGGCTGAGCCCTCGCGGCTTCCGCCCGCCGCGAACAGCGGCCGTGAGGGCCGCCCCGACGCCCGTCGCCCGGCCGCCTCCCGGCCCGACGCGCCCCGACACCGAGGACATCCGGATGAGCCTGTTCGCCCAGCACGCCCCCCGCGCACCCCGGCCCGCGCGACGCCGCCGTGTCGGCCGCGTGCTCGCCGGCACCGGCGCCGTGCTCGCCCTCGCGCTCGGGCTCATGCCGTCGCCGTACGTCATCGAGCAGCCCGGTCCCGTGTTCGACACCCTGGGCACGAGCGCCCACGCGGGCACCGAGCGCCCGCTCATCTCCATCCCCGACCGCACCACGTATCCCACCGACGGCAGCCTCGACATGCTCACCGTCAGCGTCGTCGGCAACCCCGCGCAGCGCCCCGACTGGTTCGCGGTCGTCTCCGCCTGGCTGGACCCGAGCCGCAGCGTCGTCCCCATGGAGGCCGTCTTCCCCGCGGGCCAGACGGCCGAGGATCGCGACGCCCAGAACCAGGTCCAGATGACCGACTCGCAGCAGGACGCCGTCGCCGCCGCCCTCACCGAGCTCGGCATCCAGGTGCCGCGCACCCTGCAGGTGCAGAGCGTCATCGACGGCTCCCCGGCCGACGGCCCCCTCCGCACGGGCGACGCGATCCGGACGGTCGACGGCGCCGACGTGGTCGACCTCGCCGACCTGCAGGCGCGCGTGGCCGCCGCGGGGACCAGCACACCGCTGTCCTTCGGGATCACGCGCGACGGCCAGGACAGCACGGTCGAGGTCACGCCCGCCGAGCGCGACGGCCGCCCCGTCATCGGCATCGTCACCTCCACCTCCTACGAGTTCCCGTTCGAGGTCGACATCCAGCTCGACGACGTCGGCGGACCGAGCGCGGGCATGATGTTCGCGCTCGGGATCATGGACAAGCTCGAGGAGGGCTCGCTCACCGGCGGCAAGGCCATCGCCGGCACGGGCACGATCGACGCGGGCGGCACGGTCGGCCCCATCGGCGGGATCCGGCAGAAGCTCTTCGGCGCCGAGCGCGCCGGCGCCGAGTACTTCCTGGCGCCCGCCGACAACTGCGACGAGGTGCGCGGGCACGTGCCCGACGGCCTGCGCGTCTTCTCCGTCTCGACGCTCGACGACTCGCTCGCGGCGCTCGCCGCCATCTCCACAGGCGGGGACCTGGACGCGCTGCCCACCTGCTGACGCTGCAGTGGTCCGGCGGCGTCTGACGGGGCTCGCGAGGTGCCCCTTACCAGACGGGAACCCCTGATCGCTCGCAGGTACCTGGCAACCGCCCCGCCTAGGATGAGGACTCCGCTGTCCTACGACTCTGAGGCACATCTGTGACTAGCACATCCGCCCGGCCCGCCAGACGGAGCCGAGCCCCCCTCGCCATAACCGCGGCCATCATCGCAGCGCTGGTGATCGCGTTCTTCATCTTCGCCGGCTTCTACGCCGACGTCCTCTGGTACGACCAGCTGGGCTACCTGGGAGTGCTGCTCACGCAGTGGGGCGCGGGCATCGCGCTCTTCTTCATCGGGTTCCTCGCCATGGCGATCCCGGTGTTCGTCAGCATCCAGGTCGCGTACCGCTCACGGCCCGTCTACGCGAAGCTCAACTCGCAGCTCGACCGCTACCAGCAGGTCATCGAGCCGCTGCGCCGCCTCGCCATGTTCGCGATCCCCGCGGTCTTCGGCCTCTTCGCGGGCGTCTCGGCCTCGAGCGGCTGGCAGCGCACGCTGCTGTGGCTGAACCGCACGCCCTCCGGCACGGTGGATCCGCAGTTCCAGCTCGACACGTCCTTCTACATGTTCGAGCTGCCCTTCTACCACGCTGTCGTCGGCTTCGCCTCGGCGGTCGTCATCATCTCCATGCTCGGCGTCCTCGCCACGAGCTACCTCTACGGCGCCGTGCGGTTCACGGGCCGCGAGGTGCGCATCTCGAAGAGCTCGCGGATCCAGATCGCGGTCACCGCGGGCGTGTACTTCCTGCTCCAGGGTGTGAGCATCTGGCTCGACCAGTACTCGTCGGTGGTCAACAACGCGAACGGCGGGCTGTTCACGGGTGCGGCGTACTCGGACGTGAACGCGGTCATCCCCGGTCGCGCGATCCTGGCCGGCATCGCCGGAGTCGTGGCACTGTTCTTCATCGTCACGGCCGTCATCGGCCGCTGGCGCCTGCCGATCATCGGCACCGCCGGCCTCATCGTCGCCAGCATCCTCGTCGGCACGGCCTACCCGGCCATCGTGCAGCGCTTCCAGGTGGAGCCCAACGAGCGCGCGCTCGAGTCGCAGTACTACGAGCGCAACATCGAGGCGACGCGGCAGGCCTACGGCCTCGCCGACATCGAGGAGATCCCTTACGACGCGACCACGGACACCACGCCCGGCGCGCTCCGCGAGGACGCCGCGACGACCGCGAACATCCGCATCCTCGACCCCGCGGTCGTGGGCGACGCGTTCAGCCAGCTGCAGCAGTTCCGGCAGTACTACCAGTTCGGCGACAACCTCGACGTCGACCGGTACCAGATCGACGGTCGCGTGCAGGACACGGTCGTCGCGGTCCGCGAGCTGAGCCCCACCAACACGGGCACGTCGTGGGTCAACCAGCACCTTGTCTACACGCACGGCTACTCGCTCGTGGCGGCGTACGGCACGCAGCGCACCTCCGACGGCCAGCCCGTGTTCCTCGAGTCGGGCATCCCCGCCTCGGGTGACCTGGGCGACTTCGAGCCGCGAGTGTACTTCGGCGAGAACTCGCCCGACTACTCCATCGTCGGCGGCCCCGAGTCGGGCGACAAGGTCGAGCTGGACTACCCGTCCGGCGTCGACGGCGCGGACGAGACGTACACGACGTTCCAGGGCGACGGCGGTCCGAAGGTCGACAACGTCTTCAAGCGGCTCATCTACGCGCTGAAGTTCCAGTCGGAGCAGATCTTCCTGGCCAACCAGATCAACGACCAGTCGCAGATCATCTACGACCGCGACCCCGCGGAGCGCGTCGGCAAGGTCGCGCCGTACCTCACCATCGACAAGGACCCGTACCCCAGCGTCGTCGACGGACGCGTGGTGTGGATCGTCGACGGCTACACGACGAGCGACCAGTACCCGTACTCGCAGCGCCAGGACATGAGCCGCCTCATCGCGGACTCGCAGCAGACGCAGCCGCTCGTGCCGACGGATCAGATCAACTACATCCGCAACTCGGTCAAGGCCACGGTCGACGCGTACGACGGCAAGGTCACGCTCTACGCGTGGGACACCGACGACCCGATCCTCAAGACGTGGCAGAAGGTGTTCCCTTCGACCCTCAAGCCGATCTCGGACATCTCCGGCGAGCTCATGAGCCACCTGCGCTTCCCCGCGGACATGTTCAAGGTGCAGCGCGCGGTCCTCGGCAAGTACCACGTGACGGACCCCGGCTCGATCTACTCGAACCAGGACCTCTGGACCACGCCGAACGACCCGACCGCGACCACCGAGGCGGGCACCCCGGCGAGCCTCCAGCCGCCGTACTACCTGACCATGCAGATGCCGGGTCAGGACGCACCGCGGTTCTCGCTGTACTCGACCTTCATCCCGCCGGCCACGCAGGACACCTCCCGGAGCGTGCTCACGGGCTACCTCGGGGTCGACTCGGATGCGGGCAGCACGGCGGGGGAGAAGGCGGCCGACTACGGGAAGCTGCGCCTGCTGACGCTGCCGAACGACGACACCATCCCGGCGCCGACGCAGATCCAGAACAACTTCAACTCCGACACGAACGTGGCGAACCAGCTCAACCTGCTGGAACGCGGCGGGCGCACGAGCGTGGTGCGCGGCAACCTGCTGACCCTCCCGGTCGGCGGCGGCCTGCTCTACGTGCAGCCCGTGTACGTCCGCTCGACGGGCGACACGAGCTACCCGCTGCTCCGCAAGGTGCTGGTGGCGTTCGGCGACAAGATCGCGTTCGAGGACACGCTGGACGCGGCCCTCGACAGCATCTTCGAGGGCGACTCCGGAGCCACGGCCGGTGACGAGGACGTCGTGCCCACGACGCCCGTCGACGGCGGCACGGGAGACGGGGCCACCGACGGCGCGACGGACGGGGGCACGGGATCCACGCCCACGCCCGCGCCGACGACCTCACCCTCGGCTCCCGCGCAGGACGTGCAGGCGGCGCTCGACGCGGCCAACACGGCGCTGCAGGAGCGGCAGGCCGCGTACGCGTCCGGCGACCTCGTCGCCGCCGCGCAGGCGGATCAGCGGTTCACCGAGGCCGTGCAGCGCGCGTACGAGCTGAGCCAGCAGAAGTAGCGACCGGCTGCTCACCAGGACGGCCCCGACGGCCCCGCGATGCGGGTGCCGCCGGGGCCGTCCTCGTATCGGCAGCGGCCCGCGGCCGGCCGGGTGCGGTCGGTGCCGCGCACGTGGTCATGAGCACCGCGGAGGTCTGGTAATGTATTCCTCGTAGCGCGGGGTGGAGCAGTTCGGTAGCTCGCTGGGCTCATAACCCAGAGGTCGTAGGTTCAAATCCTGCCCCCGCAACAAGATGAAGGCCCGGTCTCATGGAGACCGGGCCTTCTGCTTTCCCAGGACGCCAGCTGACGCGTCCCGAAGCGCCGTTAGCGCGCGAGGAGGGCGTCGACCGCGGCGAGGATCTCCGGCACCTCGGTGCGCGTCGTGTAGTCCACGTGCACGTCGGCGAAGGTCACGCGTCGTTCGGCGTCCACCACGATCACGGTGGGGAACGGGATGTCGCCGGTGCCGTCCGCGTTGCTGTCCGCGACGTCGAACCCGAGCTGCGCGTGGGCCGCTCGAGCCTCGGGGGTCGGCTCGGTCAGGAGGCCGAGCGCGCGGACGAACGCGTTGGACGGATCCGACAGCACGGCGAAGTCGAGCTCGCCGCCCGCCACGGCCCGCGCGCTGCCCTCCGGCGTCTGCGGGCTGACGGCGACGAGGGTCGCGCCGCGCTCGCGCAGGGCGGGCAGCAGCTCTGCCTGGTACTGGCGGAGGGTCAGGTTGCAGTACGGGCACCAGGCGCCGCGGTACAGCACGACCACCGCGGGTCCTGAGCCGAGGGCCGCGTGCAGGTCGACCTCCGCGCCGTCGAGATCCACGAGGGTCGCGGCGGGGAGCGCGTCGCCCGGGGAGACCGCGCCGGACGGGACGCCGCCCTCCCGGAGAGTCCGCTGCTCCGCGGCGAAGACGGCGGAGAGGTCCGGGCCGATCTGCTCGGCGAAGCCGCGGTCGAAGTCGGCGATCTGCGCCTGGATGGTCGTGTCGGTCATGGTGTCTCCTCGGTCCGTCGGGTCGGTGCGGCCACCGTAGGCGGGCCGGCACGGAGGTCCCCGCGAGCGCCGTCACACGGCGTCACGACCGACATCGAGCGGACAGGCCACGCGGTGGTCAGCGGAGGCGGCGGCCCGGGAGGAGCGCCTGCGCGAGGGGGATGACGGAGACGACGAGCAGCACGGTGCCGAGCACCTCGTCGTCGGGGCGGAGGAGCACGCCGCCCGCGAGGAGGCCGCCGAACACGAGGGCGGAGACCGCGCGGCGGAGGGTGCGCTCGAGGGCGCCGACGCGGCGCTCGAGCGTGGGATCGCTGATGGGCAGGGCGCCGTCGTCGATGCGGGTGAGCAGCGCGTCGAGCCGGCCGGGGAGGCGGGCGAGCGTGCCCGCGGTGTCCGAGACGCGCGTGCCGAGGTCGCGCACGACGTTGCCGCGCTCCTCGCGGATGAGGCGCTGCGCGTACGGCTCGACGGAGTCCCAGAGGTTGAACGCGGGATCCAGCGCGCTGCACACGCCCGAGGTGAGCGACATGGCGCGGATGATGAGCAGGAAGTCGTCGGGCAGCTGGAACGGCAGGGTGCGCACGACCTCCTGGAACTCGTTCGCGAAGGCGCGGAACTCCCGCGGGTCCACCTCGCGCAGCTCCGCGAAGCCCAGGCCGCCGAAGCGCGCGAAGAGTCGCGTCATGGCGAGCTCGAGCTGCGTGGTGTCCGCGGACGGCAGCAGCACGCCGATGTCGCGGGCCGCGTCCACGAGGCCCTTGCCGTCGCGCGAGGCTGCGGCGATGAGCATCTTGCGCAGGCCCCTGCGGGTGCTCGGCGGCACTTCGCCCATCATCCCGAAGTCGATGAAGGTGAGGGTCCAGCCCTGCTCGACGGAGCCATCCGTGACGGGCGTGACGAAGACGTTGCCGGGGTGCGGATCCGCGTGGAAGAAGCCGTCGGCGAAGAGCTGGTCGAACATCACGGCGGCGAACACGGGCGCGACCTCGACGGGATCGATGCCGGCCGCGAGGAGCCCCGCGTGGTCGGTGATCTTGATGGCCGTGACGTCCTCGAGCGTGAGCACGCGGCGGGTGCTGCGCTCCCAGACGATCTCGGGCACGGCCACGCGGTCGTCGTCGGCGAACATCTCCTGGAAGCGCGCGGAGCTGCGGGCCTCGTGCAGGTAGTCGATCTCCTCGAGGCTCGTCTCGGCGAACTCCTCGACGAGGGCGGGCGCGTCGACTCGGTCCGACACGAGCCGCACGTGCGTGAGCCAGCCGCCGATGCGGCGGAGCGCGGCGAGGTCGATCCGGACGATGTCGTCGATGCCGGGCCGCTGCACCTTGATGACGGCGCCCGTGAGGCCGGTGTCGGCGGAGTCGAGCGGGCCGAGGATCGCGCGGTGCGCCTGGCCGAGGGACGCGGCCGCGACGGGCGTCTCGTCGACCCACGCGAAGGCGTCGGCGAGGGGCATGCCCAGCTCGCGCTCCGCGAGCGCGCGGATCTCGGGGAACGGGACCGCGGGCACCTCGTCCTGCAGATCCTCGAGCTCCGCGGTGATCTCGGGCGGCAGCACGTCGAGGCGCGACGACATGAACTGGCCGACCTTGATCATGAGGCCGCCGAGCTCGACCGCGAGCACGCGGAATCGGCGGGCGAAGAGCTTCATGCGCCGGGTGCGCGTGCGGTCGGCGATGCGGCGGAGGCCGACCCGGGGGAGGAAGAGCTCGTACCACCACGTGACCGCGAGGTTCCACGCGGCGAAGCGGAGGATGCGGCGGTAGCGGGCGCGCGTCTCCGGGGCGTCGGCCTCGGGTTCCGCCCCGGGGACGGCGCCGGCCGTGGCCGCGGTCACTCCCGGGCGAGGATCGCGTAGAGGCGGCGGCGGGCCGCGTCGAGCTCGGTCACGGCCTCGGCGACCTGCGCCGGGGTGCCCGTGCGCTGCACCTGCGCCGCGGCCTGCGCGAGCGAGAGGCCGGCCTTGGGGAGGGCGGAGCGGTCGTGGCGGTCGTGCGCGTCGTGGCCGTGCCCGGACGCGTCGGCCCACGGCGCGGTGATGCCGTCGCGCGCGACCGCCGAGCGGCCGGCCTCCGTGAGCGCCCAGACCTTGCGGCCGTCGGTGGTCTCCGCGGCGATGAGGCCCTCGTCGGCGAGGAGCTGGAGCGTCGGGTAGACGGCTCCGGCGTTCGGGGTCCAGGCGCCTGCGGTGCGCTCCTCGATCTCGTGGATGATGCGGTAGCCGTGAATGGGCTCCTCGGCGAGCAGCGCGAGGACCGCGTGGCGCACGTCGTGCGGGCCGGTGCCGTGCCCGGCCGGGGTGCCGTCTCGCTTCTCGAAGCGCGCGCGGAGCGACTCCATCGCCTGCCACACGCCGTCGGCGGCGTCGCCGAACGCGGATCCTGAGGTGGGGGACGATGCGGCCATGTCGAGCTCCTTGCTGTGGGACGTGCGCGGTGCCTCCGACGATAGGCCGCGCACCTGGCCGCGGACCCGGGAGCGGCCCGTTCGTCAGCGAGCCGACAGGTCCGCGAGGCGGGGAGGGGCAGGCGGGGTCAGCCGACGGCCTGCGCGAAGCCGTTCGCGGGATCCGCGAGGTGCGCGAGACCCTCAGGCAGCTCCCGGCCCTTCGCTCGCATCGACTGCGCGTACAGGCGACCCGCGCGGTACGACGAGCGCACGAGCGGGCCGGCGAGCACACCCAGGAACCCGATCGCCTCCGCCTCCGCCTTGATCTCCACGAACTCCTCCGGTCGTACCCAGCGGTCGACGGGCAGGTGCCGGGGCGTCGGGCGGAGGTACTGGGTGACCGTGATGATGTCGCAGCCCGCGTCGTGCAGGTCGACGAGCGCCTCCGAGACCTCCTCGCGCGTCTCGCCCATGCCGAGGATGAGGTTCGACTTGGTGATGAGGCCCGCGTCGCGCCCCTGCGTGATCACGTCGAGCGAGCGCTCGTATCGGAACGCCGGGCGGATCCGCTTGAAGATGCGCGGCACCGTCTCCACGTTGTGCGCGAAGACCTCGGGACGGGAGGAGAAGACCTCGGCGAGCAGGTCCGGGTCCCCGGAGAAGTCGGTCGCGAGGATCTCCACGCCCGTGCCGGGGTTGTCCGCGTGGATCCGCCGCACGGTCTCGGCGTGCAGCCACGCGCCCTCGTCGGGCAGGTCGTCGCGCGCCACTCCCGTCACGGTCGCGTAGCGCAGGCCCATGCGGCGGACCGATTCGGCGACGCGGCGGGGCTCGTCGGTGTCGTAGTCGGCCGGCCTGCCGGTGTCGATCTGGCAGAAGTCGCATCGGCGCGTGCACTGGGATCCGCCGATGAGGAACGTGGCCTCCCTGTCCTCCCAGCACTCGTAGATGTTGGGGCAGGCCGCCTCCTGGCAGACGGTGTGCAGGTCCTCGGTCTTCACGAGCTGCTGGAGGGCCCGGTACTCGGGCCCCATGCGGGCCGTCGTCTTGATCCAGCCGGGCTTCCGCTCGATGGGCGTCTCGGCGTTGCGGACCTCGAGGCGGAGCATGCGGCGGCCGTCCGGCGCGGCGGCGGCGGTCATGCGCGGGCTCCGACGACGGCGGAGAGGGGAGAGGTCGAGGGCATGGCGGATCCGTTCGAGGAGAGGGCGCGCACGAGGTGCGGGCGGAGGAGGGGGACGACGTCGGCGGGCGTGACCGTGCGGCCGATGGCGCGGCTGATCGAGGTGACGCCGGCGTCGCGGATGCCGCACGGGACGATGCGGTCGTAGGCGTCGAACGCGTTGCTGCAGTTGAGGGCGAAGCCGTGCATCGTGACGCGCTCGGCGACGCGCACGCCGATGGCGGCGACCTTCTCGTCGCGGGGGCTCCCGTCGGGCGCTGCGCCGCGGATCCAGACGCCGGAGCGGCCGTCGACGCGGTACGACGCGACGTCGAGGTCGGCGAGGAGGGCGATGAGCGCGTCCTCGAGGCGGCGCACGTGGGCCACGACGTCGAGGGGCTCGGGCAGCCGGACGATCGGGTAGCCGACGAGCTGGCCCGGTCCGTGCCAGGTGATGCGGCCGCCCCGGTCGACGTCGATGACCGGCGTGCCGTCGCGCGGCCTGTCCTCCGGCTCTGTGCGTCTCCCCGCGGTGTACACGCCGGGGTGCTCGAGGAGGATGACGGTGTCCTGCGCCCGGCCCGCGACGACGTCGGCATGCAGGGCACGCTGACGCTCGAGGGCCTCGATGTACGGCACGGAGTTGGCGCTTAGCCCCGTGACGACGATGTCGACCACGCGGCCAGTGTAGGCGCACGGCCAGCGGGCCCCGCGGCCCGGGCGGCGCGCGACGCGACGGGACGTTGCCCGGGGACGCGGGGGAGCGGAGGATGGATCCTCGATGACCGACTCCGCCGCACCCGCCGCCCTGCCCGCCCCTCCCGCCGCCGACCGTCCCGTCCGCGCTCCGCGCGCGCAGCACGTCCTCGAGGTGATCCGCACGGAGCGCCTCAGCCCGCACCTCGTCCGCGTGCACCTCGGCGGGGAGGGGACGCGGGCGCTGCTCGAGCAGGCCGTCCCCGAGCGGCTCGCCGCGACCGACGCCTACGTGAAGCTCATGTTGCCGCAGCCGGGATCCGGCGTCGTGCCGCCGTTCGACCTCCCCGCCCTGCGCGAGACGCTGCCGCCCGAGGCGCTGCCCGCCGTGCGGACCTACACGCTGCGCCACGCGGATCCGGCCGCGGGCACCTGCGCGATCGACTTCGTGGTGCACGGCGACGAGGGACTCGCAGGTCCGTGGGCGGCGACCGCGCAGCCCGGGGACCTGATCGCGGCGAGCGGTCCCGGCGGCCTGTTCCGGCCGACCGACGATCCCGCGGTCGCGCGGCTGCTGATCGGGGACGACTCGGCCGTGCCCGCGATCGCCGCGGCGCTCGCCGCGATGCCGGCTGACGCGCGCGGGGTGGCGGTCGTCGAGGTGGACGGGCCCGCCGACGAGCTCCCGCTCGCGCACCCGGCGGGCGTGGAGCTGCGCTGGATCCACCGCTCGCGCACGCCCGACGCCGTGCCCGGCGCGTTCCTCGTCGACGCGGTGCGCGCCATCGAGCGGCCGGACGGCGAGGTCGAGGTCTTCGCGCACGGCGAGCGCGGCGCGATGAAGGAGATCCGCGCGCTGCTGCAGGACGGCTGGGGCATCGATCGCCGTGCCCTCTCGCTCTCCGCCTACTGGGCGATCGGCCGCGCGGAGGACCGCTTCCAGGCCGAGAAGCGCGAGCCGGTCGGGGCGATCTTCGCGGACTGAGGGCGTCCCGGAGGAGGAGCCGCCTGTGCACGCGGCGCCCACCGTGCGCCGCGTGGTCCCTATGCTCACCGAGGTCGTGCCTCCCGAGGCGCCCTCCGCCCGAGGCCGGCCCGCTCGACGACAGCGCATGTCGCTGACCCGGAAGAGCGCACCATGTGGATCGACGACGACGGCACCGTGTCGTCCATGTGGGTGAGCGGGTCGTTCCGCCTCCTGCCGTGGCGGGCCCGCTGGGCCCTCTGGACCGCGGAGCCCGACGAGCTCGACGAGCTGTCGGACGCCGTGACCGCGCTCGAGACCGCCGTCCGGAACGCCGCCTCCTGCCGTCGGGAGTGGCCGGACCAGTCCGCGTACCGCATGCGGGAGATCCCGCGAGAGCTGCTCGGAGGCTTCCGCGGCCTGCGCGACTTCGCCGACGTGCGCGAGCACCTGCTCTCCTTCCCGCTGGCACTGTCCATGCAGTGGCAGACGGACGCGGTGCAGGTGGCCGTCGACGTCGTCGACACCGTCCGCCGCAGCACCCGCCGCCGCCTGCTCGCCCGCGGTGCGCGCATCGCGGCGTCGCGGCTCCGGATCCCGGTGATCGGTCGCTCGGAGACCGGCCCGCCTCTGGCCCGCCGCATCGCCCCGCTCGACGCCTGCGCGGCGCCCGGGCAGCTCGTGGACGACGACGGCGAGCCCCTGCGCGATCCCTCGCGCTCCGAGCGGCTCGCCGCCGCACGGGCGCGGGCGGAGGGGTGACGGCCGGGGTGGCATGCCGCTGGTGCCCGGTCGCGCACGACGCGGGGCGACTCGCGTGATCCTCCCGTGGCGACGCCGCCCCCGCATCCACGTCGAAGCGGAGCCCTACGCCCCACGCTCCTTCCTCCGCAATGCCGCGGTCCCGCCGTACGAGGACTGGCTGCCGGCCGGGATCGCCGGGCGCATCCGGCTGCCGGGCTACCCGCACCCGTGGGTGATGGCCCGGACCATGTACGGGGACGACGAGCTCGGTCCCGACGCCTACCGCCTGGTGCTCCCCGAGGAGCTGCGGTACGGCGGCGAGGACGACTGGATGGTGACCATGCCCGAGTCGGGGTTCCTGCCCGGCCCCGAGGGCGGCCTCATCGACGTCGTCACCACCGCGCTCGACGTCCGCTGGGACGCGTCCCCCGAAGCATGGGAGGAGGCGAGGGCGTGGTTCGTCCGGCAGTCCGACCGCAGGTGGGAGCGCCTGACGGGGTGGCAGCGCCTGTCGTTCGGCTCGATCTCGGGTTGCCGGAGGAAGGGGCCCGTGGCGTTCTTCGACGTGGGGCCCTTCGAGGAGCCGTTCGGCTGAGACCGCAGCGTCCGGGCCGCGGAGCCGGGAGCGCGTGCCCGCGCCGCGTCCTCCGGCGCCCCGCGGATCCGCCATGCTGTTCCCTGCGCGTGATGCGGCACGACCGCCCGCGCGGATCCCGTCCCCCCACCCCGGAGACCGCCATGACCGCTTCCGCGTCCGAGCCCCTGCCCACGCCGATCGCCCCCTCGCCCGACGAGCCGACCACCGCGGGGATCCCGCACTCCGTCATCGAGGACGTGCTCGGGATCCTCACGGGCACCTTCGTCGCCTCGTTCGGGCTGTTCCTGCTGCGCGACGCCGGCGCCGTCACGGGCGGCACCGCGGGTCTCGCGCTGCTGCTGAGCTACACGGGCGTGCTGCCGTTCGGGGTGCTGTTCTTCGTGGTCAACGCGCCGTTCTTCGCGCTCGCGGTGTGGAAGAAGGGGTGGCGGTTCACGATCCGCACGGTCATCTCGGTCGCGCTCGTGTCGCTGTTCTCGACGCTGCACCCCGCCATGGTCACCGGGCTCGAGCTGCAGCCGGTCTACGGCGTGCTGGCGGGGAACCTGCTCGTGGGGATCGGGCTGCTGGTGGTCTTCCGCCACGGATCCAGCCTCGGCGGGTTCAACATCGTCGCGCTCATCGTGCAGGAGCGGTTCGGCTTCCCCGCCGGATACGCGCAGATGATCCTCGACGTGATCGTGATCCTGCTCGGCCTCACGGTCGTGCCGCTCGAGGGCGTCGTGTGGTCGGCGCTCGGCGCGGTGCTGCTCAACCTGGTGCTCGCGCTCAACCACCGGCCGGGGCGCTACACCGGGATCTGATCCGCGGCGCTCAGCCGCGCGATGCGGCGCTGCCCGACGCCGCCGCCGCCGCGTGCGCCCGTCCGTCGACCGCGTCAGCCGGCTGCCGCAGGTACCCGCGGCGACGCAGGCCGACCTCGAGCGGCAGCGTCGCGAGCGGCGGGATCGCCGCGACGCCCGCGAGCAGCGCGGGCTTCCACCCCCACCGGAGGCGGATGGCGGCGACGGCCGTGACGATCACGTAGAGCACGAACGCCGCCCCGTGCAGGCGGCCGAAGACGAATACGCCGAGCTCGGTCGTCTCCGTCACGTACTTGAGGAACATGCCCACGAGGAGGCCGGTCCACGTGATCGCCTCGACGATCGCGACGACGGCGAACAGGCGGCCGAGGCGCGACGGGCGGTCGGAGCGGTCGCGCGTGCCGCGGACGAGCGCGGCGAAGCCGGTGGCCGACGCGGAGCCGACTCCTGCGGCGGGGGAGCCGGGCGACCCCGCAGGGCGGGCCCCGGGCTCGGGGTGCGGGGCGGCGTCGGGATGCGGGGCGTTCGTCATGGGGCCTTCCGGGGCAGGGGGATCCTCCGGGGATCCGACGGGCGGGGCAGGTCGGGGCCAGGGTACGGGGCCGCGTCGGGCGGGAGCTGGGACGCGGACCGGCACGGGCGAGCAGCGCGCGGTCTGCACATCCATGCGAGGAGCATGTGCATCCCCTGTGAGCGGGGCGTGCGCGAGGTCCTCACCGGACACGTGTCACGCATCACCGCGGCGATGTGCAACCATTTCCACATGAGGTGGAATTCGCCTCGACGATCTGGGGGGATCAATTGGGGGAGCACCACTCTGCCGTCCGCCGTGCCTCGACACGGGGGATGCGCAGCGCATCCGCACGCGCACGTCTCATCGCCGCCATCACGGGGCTCAGCCTCGGGGTGACGCTGCTCGTCGCCGTCGAGCCGACCGCGGCTCCGGCCGAGGCCGCGACGGCGCGTGCCGCGGCATCGTCGGCGCGCGTCGTCGCGCCCGGCACGAGCGTCGTGTCGCCGGCCACGACCGACGGCGCGCCTACCACCGCGTCGATGATGCGGCTGCTGCAGGCCACCGCGGCCGCGGCGCCGTTCACCGCGACGCCCGCGCCCGTCATCACCGGCAAGGCCGTCATCGGGCAGCGCCTGCTCGCCACCACCGCACGCTGGACCCCGGCGGCCACGACGATCACGTACGCGTGGCTCGTCGACGGCGTGCCCGTGAGCGGGCAGACGAGCACCGCGTACACGGTGCGCGCCGCCGACGCGGGATCCGTCATCACGGTCGCCGTCACCGGCAGCCGCTCCGGCTACGACACCACCACGCAGACGAGCGCGCCGACCGCGACCGTCCCGACGCCCGTCGTCGCGCCGTTCACCGCCGCCCCGACGCCCACCATCTCCGGATCCCCGCAGGTCGGCTTCACGCTCACCGCGCGCGCCGGCACCTGGACCCCGTGGCCGACCTTCTCCTACTCGTGGACCCGCGACGGCGTGCTGATCGCCGGCCAGAGCGGCGTCACCTACCGCGTCACCGAGGCGGATCGCGGCACGGCGCTCGCCGTGACGGTCACCGGCACCAAGACCGGGTACTCGACGACGACCCGGACGAGCGACGCGATGAGCGTGCCGGGCGCGACGCCGACCGCCACTCCGACCCCGACCGCGGCGCCGACGGCCGCGCCGACCGCCGCGCCGACGACGGCGCCGACGGTCGCGCCGACGCAGGCGCCGACCCCGACCCCGATCCCGACGGTCGACCCGACGCCGACGCCGACGGTCGCCCCGACGCAGGCCCCGACCCCGACCCCGACCCCGACGCCGACCGTCGCCCCCACCACCGCTCCGACGCCCGCGCCGACGACGCCGGCCGCCGCGCCGTTCACCGCCGCCGCGACGCCGACCATCGCGGGCACCGCCTGGGTCGGCTTCACGCTGTCCGCGCGCGCCGGGGTGTGGACCCCGTGGCCCACGTTCTCCTACGCGTGGCTCCGCGACGGGGTCGTGATCGCCGGCCAGACCGGCGTGACGTACCGGGTGCAGGCCGGTGACGCGGGATCCCGCATCAGCGTCACCGTGACGGGCACGAAGACGGGCTACACGACGCAGTCCCTCACGAGCGCGGAGCTCCAGGTCCCGGCCGCGAGCACGCCGACGCCCACCCCGGCCCCGACGACGCCCGCGCCGACCCCGACGCCCACCGCGACGCCCGGCACGCCGACGCCCACGCCGACCGCGACTCCGGGCACGCCGACGCCGACGCCCACCGCGACGACGCCCGTCCCGACCCCGGAGCCCACCGCCCCGACCGAGGACGCGCCGTTCTCGGCCGCCGCCACCCCGACCATCGCCGGCACCGCCCGCGTCGGCTTCACGCTGTCCGCGCGCGCCGGGGTCTGGAAGCCCTGGCCGACCTTCTCCTACCAGTGGACCCGCGACGGCGTCGCCATCGACGGCCAGACCGCCGTCACCTACCGTGTGCAGGAGGGCGACCAGGGCACCACCGTCGCCGTGATCGTCACCGGCACGGAGACCGGGTACGTCACGCAGTCCCTCGCGAGCGACGGCCTCCTCGTGCCCCTGCCCGAGTCGACGCCGGAACCCACCGTGCCCACGCCGGACCCGACGCCCGCCCCCGACGTCGCGTTCGAGACCGTCGGCACCCCGTCCATCACCGGTCTCGGCCGCGTGGACTACACGCTCAACGCGAAGTCCGGCACGTGGTCGCCGTGGCCGTCCTTCTCCTACGCATGGCTGCGCGACGGCGTCGCGATCCCCGACCAGACCGGCGCGAGCTACCGGGTCGTCGCGGGCGACATCGGCACGAGCATCTCGGTCGCCGTCACCGGCACGAAGACCGGGTACGTCACGCAGACCGTGACGAGCCCCGGCGTCGCCGTCGTCGCGACGCCCGTCACGCCGCCGCCGCCCGCGCCGTCCGTGCCGTTCGAGGCGACGACGACGCCCGTGATCCAGGGATCGCCCGTCGCCAGCAGCCCCCTGCGGGTCGAGACGCCCGCGTGGACTCCGGAGGCCACCGCCTACACCTACGCGTGGGCCCGCGACGGCGTCACCGTGCTCGGCGCGACCGACGCGACGTACACCGTGCGCCGCGCGGACGCCGGGTCGCGGATCACCGTGACGGTCACCGGCACGCGCTCCGGCTACAAGGCCACGAGCGTGACGAGCGAGCCGACCGCCGTGGTGGTCGACGCCCTCGACGTGCCGCCCGCCGAGCCCGCGCCGTCGCCCGACGACCAGCCGTTCACGGACGCGCCGACCCCGACGATCACGGGTGACGGGAGCGTCGGATCCACCCTCACGGCGGAGACGCCCGCGTGGACCCCCGAGGCCACCGCGCTCTCCTACGTGTGGAAGCGCAACGGCGTCGTCGTCCCCGGTCGCACCGCGTCGACCTACGTGCCCGCTCCGCGCGACGCCGGATCGCAGATCACCGTCACCGTCACCGGACGGGCCGACGGCTACGCGCCGACGTCCCGCACGTCCGTGCCGCGCCAGATCGCGTCGACCGGCGAGGGCTACGACGTCGTCGTGATCCTCGGCCAGTCGAACGCGCAGGGCGTCGGCACCGGTTGGGATCCGTCCATCGACGTCAGCGTGCCCGGGCTCGACCAGCTCGCCGGCAGCGGTGCCAAGGCCGGGCAGATCGTGCCCGCCAAGGACTCGCTGAGTCACGTGACCACCTGGACCACCTCCGGCGGCGTGCAGGCCGTCGGCCCCGGGATGGAGCTCGGTCGGCACATGCTCGCCGACGCCCG
The DNA here is from genome assembly GCF_051201715.1 of Clavibacter quasicaliforniensis. Lineage (NCBI taxonomy): Bacteria > Bacillati > Actinomycetota > Actinomycetes > Micrococcales > Microbacteriaceae > Clavibacter > Clavibacter quasicaliforniensis. The sequence goes on from NZ_CP139624.1 coordinate 1,315,087, forward strand.
CCCGGGCCGGAAGGTGCTGCTCGTCCCCGCGGCGATGGCGTCCACCTCGATGACGGGCGACGGCACCTACGCCTGGAACCCGGCGGACACGCGCTCGCGCATCAACCTGTTCACGCGCGCGCTCGGGCAGATCGACGCCGCGCTCGCGCAGGATCCCGACAACCGGCTCGTCGCGGTCGTCTGGGCCCAGGGCGAGTCCGACGCGACCCGCACCACCGCGTCCGGCTACCAGTCGATGCTGCTCGACCTCGTCGACCGGCTGAACACGCGCTACGGCGCGGTGCCGTTCCTCATCGGCGGCATGGTGCCCGAGTGGCTGAACGTGTCGACGCTGCGCCAGGCCATCGACACCGCGCAGCAGGGCATGCCCGCGCTGCGGGCGAACGTGTCGTACATCCCGGGAGCCTCCGGCTACAGCAGGGCCGAGGACTCGATCCACTACACGGCGGCCGGCGCCCGGGCCATGGGCGACAAGTACTTCGCCGCCTACCAGCGGGCCACGGGCGCTGTGCAGCTGTCGAAGTAGCGGAGGCGCGCGGCCGGGCGCGATGCCCGGCCGCGCGCCGTCCGATGGACTCGGGCGTCAGCAGCAGGCGTCACGGTGCGCGTCGGCATCGGCGTCGACAGCCCGCTCGCCCGTGAGCGCGCCGACGGGAACGGTGCACGCGTCCCCGCGCCACGCCTCGACGCCCTCGCGGACGGCGAACGCGGCGATCGCGAGCCCTGCGACGGGATCGGCCCACCACCAGCCGAGCCCGGCGTCGAGCAGCAGCCCGACGAGGAGCGCGGCCGACAGCCACGCGCACACGAGGGTCTGCCGGGAGTCGGCGACCGCGCTCGCGGAGCCGAGCTCGGTGCCGGTGCGGCGCTCGAGCAGGCTGAGGGCCGGCATCACGGCGAGGCTCAGCGCCGCGAGGACGATGCCCGTGGTGCTCGGGCGCGCCTCGGATCCGCCCGCCAGCGCGAGGACGGCGTCCACGCTCACGTAGGCGGCGAGCCCGAGGAACGACACCGCGATCAGCCGGAGGGCCGTGCGCTCTCGACGCTCCGGATCCGGCGCGGAGAACTGCCAGGCGACGGCGGATGCCGCGAGCACCTCCACGATCGAGTCGAGCCCGAACGCGACGAGCGCGGTCGACGACGCGACGGCGCCCGCCGTGAGGGCGACCACTGCCTCGACCGTGTTCCACGCGATGGTGCCCGCGACGATCCAGCGGATGCGGCGGCGCAGGACGTCACGGCGCGCGACCGTGAGCCCCGGCGCGGAGGCGAGGCCGCTCACGCGCCCGCCTCGCAGCAGCCGGGGGCGCAGAGCGCCGGATCCGCGCACGCCCGGTCGTCGTCCACCGCGAGCACGACCTCCACGAGCGCGCCCAGGCCGCGGGCGATGCTCGGATCCTGGATCTCGTAGCGCGTGCTGCGCCCCTCGGACACCGTGCGCACGATGCCGCAGCCGCGCAGGCACGCCAGGTGGTTGGAGACGTTCTGCCGCGTGAGGCCGAGGGTCTCGGCGAGGAGAGCGGGGTAGGCGGGGCCGTCGAGCAGCTCCATGAGGATCCGCGCCCGGGTGGGATCCGCGAGCGCCCGGCCGAGCCGGGTCATGACGTCGAGGCGGGGAGCGAGGGTGGGCATGCGATGACGGTACAGCGAGGGCTGTACCGATGTCGAGGGCGGGGCGGCGACGGTCTGCCAGGATCGGGAGGACGCCCCAGCAGCGGGCGACGTCCCGACCGGAGGATCCATGGCCGAGCGCATCCCGCACGTCGTCTTCGTCTGCGCCCGCAACGGCGGCAAGTCCCAGCTCGCGGCCGCGCTCATGCGGCACGCGGCGGGCGATGCCGTCGCCGTCACGTCGGCGGGGACGGATCCGGGATCCTCGCTCAACGCCCTCGCCGTGGAGTCGCTCGCCGAGCTGGGCATCGACGTCGCGGGCGAGCGCCCGAAGCCGCTGACCGACGACATGGTCCGCGCCGCCGACCTCGTGGTCGTGCTCGGGGCGGAGGCCCACGTCGACGGCGACCAGGACGTCGCGGTCGAGACGTGGATCACGGACGAGCCGTCCGAGCGCGGCATCGACGGCATGGAGCGGATGCGGCTCGTGCGCGACGACATCCGCGCGCGCGTCGAGGAGCTGCGTGGCCGGCTCGGCGGCGTCGCGGGCGACCCGGCGTCGCGCTAGGCGCTGGCACGCGCGTGCCGGTCGTCGCGGGCTGTGCGTCGACGTGCGCTTGCCGGTCGTCGCGGGCTGTGCGTCGACGTGCGCTTGCCGGTCGTCGCGGGCTGTGCGTCGACGTGCGCTGGCCGGTCGTCGCGGGCTGTGCGTCGACGTGCGCTGGCCGGTCGTCGCGGGCTATGCGTCGACGTGCGCCGGCCGGTCGTCGCGGGCTATGCGTCGACGTGCGCCGGCCGGTCGACGCGGCGGGCGACGAGCGCGTCCACGTGCCGCTCGAGCACGCCGAGCGCGCGGGCGCTGCGGGCCGGATCCGGCTCCTCGACGAGCAGCTGCAGCGCGAGACCCGCGAGCAGCGCCTGCAGGTGGTCGGCCTCGGCCTCGGGATCCGCGTCGGGCCTCAGCATGCCCGCCGCGCGCAGCTGCGCGAGCTGCTCGAGGCACGTCTCGCGCGCGGCCGCATGGGAGGCGGCGCGCACCTCGCGCAGCCGCGGGTGCGAGGCAGCGTCGGCGAGGAGCGCGGCCGTGACCTCGGCCTCGGCCCGGCGAGCGTCGTCCAGCGGCAGGTGCTCGGCGAGGATCCGCACGGCCCGCCGTCGCGCGTCCGGATCGGCGCGGCGGCTCCGGATGCGGCCGTCGATGCGCCGGGCGACGAGCGCGGTGGCGTGGGCGACGAGGTCGATGCGGCTGGGGAAGCTGTGGCGCAGGGATCCGGTCGAGAGGCCCGCCTCGGCGGCGACCGTGCGGACCGAGACGCCGCTCGCGCCGTCGCGCCGGATGACCCGCCAGACCGCCTCGGCGAGCTCGTCCTCGCGGCGGGCGTGGTCGATCAGGCGCGGCATGGCGTCACGCTAGCACCGGCATCCGTCGTGGCCGCGGGCCTCCCGACGAACGCCTCCCGAACGGTAGCGTCGATCTGATGAGCGCCTTCTCGCCGCCCTGCGGCCCCGTCTTCGGCTGGGCGGACGGCGACGTCGTCCGCGCGACCGGCATCCCGTACGCGACCGCCGCCCGCTTCGCGGCGCCTGTCCCGCACCCCGACTGGACGGCGCCGCGCGACGCGACGGCCTGGTCGCCCGCATGCCCGCAGTCGCCCATGGAGGAGCTCGACGCCGTGCTCGGCAGCTTCGCGGGGCTCGCCGTCGACGAGGACTGCCTGCGCGTCTCCGTCACCATGCCGCTCGATGTGCAGCCCGACGACGCGCTGCCCGTCATGGTCTGGATCCACGGCGGCTCGTACGTCTCGGGCGCGGGGGACGTGCCCATCATGGATCCGGCGCCCCTCGTCGCGGAGCAGCGCGTGGTGGTCGTCACGGTCACCTACCGGCTCGGCCTCCTCGGCTACCTCGGCGACGGCCGCGACCGGCCGGCGAACCTCGGCCTCCTCGACCAGCTGGCGGCGCTGCGCTGGGTGGCGCGCAACATCCGGGCGTTCGGCGGGGACCCTGGCCGCGTCACCGCGTTCGGGCAGTCGGCGGGCGGTGATGCGGTCGCGCACCTCATGGCCGTGCCCGAGGCCGCGGGCCTGTTCCGCCGGGCGATCGTCCAGAGCGCGCCGCTCGGCATCGCCCGGGGCAGGCGGCGCATGGCCGCCGCGATGGCGCGCGCGTCCCGCGGGCTCACTGCCGAGATGCCCGTGGCGGAGGTGCTCGCGCGCCAGGCGGCGGTCGAGCGCGCCGCGGCGCCGTTCGGCCTGCTCGGGGCGATGCCCTTCGGCACGCAGTACGGGCACCCGCCGCTGCCGCCCGAGTCCGGGATCGATGGGGCGTGGGATGAGGCCGCGCCCGGCGTGGACGTGCTCATCGGCAACACGGCCGAGGAGGCGCGGCTGTTCCTGCCGGGGATCCCGTGGCTCGCGCGCCTCACGCGGCTGCCGGTGGTGGGCCCGCTCGTGCGTCGTGCGGCCGTCGCCGCTGTGACGGGCATCGTCTACGGGATCCCGGCCCGCCGCTTCGCCCGCCGCCACGCGCGCGCCGGCGGCACGGCCCACCGCTACGTCATCCGCTGGTCGGCGCCTGGCAGCCCGTTCGGCGCCGCGCACACCGTGGACCTGCCGCTCCTCTTCGGCGACGAGGAGGCGTGGCGCGGAGCGGGGCTCCTCGGCGGCGCCGACTGGGACGGCGTCCAGCGCGACGCCCGCCGCGTGCGGCAGGTGTGGGGCGACTTCGCGCGCGGACGGATCCCGACGCGGCAGCTGATCCCGGGCGCGCTCGAGCTGCGGCGCGTGCGCGGCTGAGCTCCCGACCTCAGAGCAGGTGGTGGATGGCGGTGGCGACCACGTCCGGATCCGTCACGGGCACCATGTGCTCGGAGTGCGGCGCGGGGATCCACGCGCCCTGATCGAAGGCCGCCGCCGACGCGCGGTGCGCGCGCACGAGGTCGCGCCGCTGGCCGCGGGTGAGTCGCCCCGATGCCGTGCCCGAGATCATGCGCACGGGGATGCCAGGGAGCGGGGAGGTGGATCCGACGAGCCCCGCGAGTCCCGGCAGCAGGTGCCGCTGCTCCGCGGCCGTGGCGCGGGCCGCCCGCACCGAGCCGGCGGCATCGGCGGCCGCCCCGAGGAGGGGCTCCGGCAGGCGGGCCAGCGCGATCCGGTGCAGCCGCCGCAGGAGCCCGAGCGGCGCGAGCGGGACGAGTAGGGCCGCCTGCGTGGCGAAGCCGATGCGCGCGGCGGGGGAGGCGTAGGCGCGTGCACGCTCGTCGCTCGGATCCACCAGCACGATGCCCGCGGTCGCGAGCCCGCGGGCGATCCGCCGCGCTGCCGCCACGCGCACGATCGGCCCGCCCCAGCTGTGCCCGGCGAGCACCAGTCGGCGATGCGGGAACGCGGCGACGACGGCCTCGAGGTCGTCGGCGAGCCGGTCGAGGTCGCGCGGCGCGGGATCCATGTCGCTGCCGCCGAGCCCCGCGCGGTCGTAGGCGACGACGCGGTGGGTGCGCGCGAGGATCCCGTGCACGAGCCCCCAGGTGAGCCCGCTGCCGCCGAGTCCGGCCTCGAGGACCACGAGGTCGTCGCCGTCACCCGCGACCATCGCTCGGAGGCCGCGGCCATCGACGGTGGTGACCGTGACGTCGCGCCCGAGGAGGCCGTCCCTCACGCGAGCACCGGCCACGGCTCCGGCGTGCGGTCGTCGGTCGCGAGGAGGCCGGCGAGCCAGTCGTCCTCGCGGCCGGCGCGGCCCATCGCGCCGAGTCGGGCGATCCCCTCGAAGCGGAAGCCGAGCGCACGGGCGATGGCGGCGGATCCGGTGTTCCCGGCATATGCGCGCCAGCCGATCCGCGCGAGGCCGAGCCCCGTCGCCGCGTCGAACCCGTGGTCGACGACCGCCGCCGCGGCCTCGTGCATGATCCCGCGGCCGCGCGCCCCGGGTGCCAGCCAGTACCCGATCTCGGCGGCGCCGTCCGCGATGGCGTGGAGCCCCACGGTGCCCACGAGCCCGTCGCCTTCGAGCACGGCCCAGGTGAGGCGCTCGCCCGAGGCCCAGCCGTCGGGGCAGAAGCCGGTGACGTAGGAGACCGCGTCCTCGCGCGCGTACGGCACGGGGACGGGCACGTAGCGCTGGATCGCCGGGTCCTGGCACGCGGCTGTGATCGCGTCGACGTCGTCGAGCGCGGGCGGGCGGAGGACGAGGCGCGCGGTGCGGAGGGTGATGGGATCCATCGGGCCACGCTAGCGGAGGGCGGGCGTTCGAATTCCTCGTGCGAGGGGTATTTATGCAGGCCGATTGAACACGCGCATACCACATGATGAGGTGGTGTAACGAATGTGCCGGATCCTTGACAAGGGCTCATGCGGAGAGGAAGGTCTGCCGCATCATCCACATTCACGGGGATGTTTACCCAGGAAAAGAGTTTATTCATGAAGGTAAATCGGCGGCTCATCGCGATGGCCGCCTCGCTCGCCGTCGTGGCGGGCACATTCGTCGCGAGTCCGGCAATGGCCGCCTCGCACTCCGTTGCAGAACGTCGCTACGGACCGCGTCTCTCCACATCCGAGATCGCTGCGGGCAACGTCGCCATAGAGAAGATCCGCGATCTCCAGGACACCATCACTTCAACGCACGGAGCGGTGCACTTCGACGCCGGCGTGGCGCTCGAGCGTGGCGCGCTCCCCTCCATCGTCCGCGAAGTGGCGATCGGCATCGTCGCGGGCGGTGGCACGGTGTCAGGGATCACTCTGGGTGAATCGGAGGTCGGTGCTATCGCGCGCGTCATGCTCGATTCGAATTGCACGGGCGAAACCAATTACTCCACCCAATGGTTCGGGCATCAGCTCAAGCTGAATTCCTGCGACACCAATCGCCTGATCGGGGCGCTGGCCGCGGGTGCAGGCATCGCAACCATCGCCGCGATCATCACCTCAGAAACAGGTGTCGGAGGCATCGCGGGTGCTCTGATAGCCGGAGTCCTGGCCATCGGCGGTGGAGCGATCGCATACTGTGCCGCAGACGGAAACGGGGTGATCCTCGATCAAGGGTGGAATGGTGCGCCGTGGTGCGCAGGTCAGTGAATACGTCGCATGAATACATTCAAGGGTCGATTCTCAGACGGGCTTGCTATGTTAGGAGCGTGGTCTGAGTGACGGCCCGTCACCGACTCCTCTTCGTTGTGACACTCGTCCTCACCTCCGGCCTGGTGATAGCCGGTCTGATCGTGTTCGCGACCTCGGGCCTCGACGATGTCCGTGGCTGGAGTCTCTGCATCGCGGCTACGGGAATCGGGATGGCCTACGTCCTCGGGAGACAGGTTCGCGGGCGGCCTCGCCGCTGAGAGCGCGCCGCCGCCGGGCTTGAGTGCGGCACGACGCACGACGGCCCGCCCCCTCAGGAGAAGGGACGGGCCGTCGGGGCGATCAGCGGATCAGTCGCGCGGCTTCCGCCCGCGACGCTCCGGGGCCGCACCGCGCTCGGCGGCACGGGGGCCGCCGCGGTCGGGGCGGATGTCGATCGGGCGGCCGTTGATGACCGTGCTCGCGAGCTTGTCGATCCGGTCCTGCGGCAGACCCGCCGGCAGCTCGACGAGCGAGAAGTCGGGGCGGATGTCGATGTGGCCGAAGTCCTCGCGGCTGAAGCCGCCCTCGTTGGCGAGCGCGCCGACGATCTGGCGGGGCTCCACGCGGTGGCGGCGGCCGACGTCGATGCGGTACGTCGCCATGTTGCCGCTGCCGCGCGCAGGACGGGCGCGACGCTCGCCGCGGTCGTCGCCGTCGCGGCCCGGGCGGTCGTCGCGGCGCTCGCGCTCCACGCGGGGCGGACGGAGGTCGTCGGCCGAGAGGAGGAGCGGGGTGTCGCCCTGCGCCACGATGGCGAGGGCGGCGGCCACGTCGGACTCGACGACGTCGTGGTGGTTCACGTAGTGGCCCACGATGTCGCGGAACGCGTCCAGGCGCTCGCGGTCGGCGAGGGCCGCGGTGATCGCGTCGTCGAAGCGGGAGAGGCGCGTCACGTTGACGTCCTCGGCGCTCGGCATGCGCATCTCGGTGAGCGGCTGGCGCGTGGCCTTCTCGATGGCAGTGAGGAGGCGGCGCTCGCGCGGCGTGACGAAGCTGATCGCCGCGCCGCTGCGTCCGGCCCGGCCCGTGCGGCCGATGCGGTGGACGTACGACTCGGTGTCGATGGGGATGTCGTAGTTGACGACGTGGCTGATCCGGTCGACGTCCAACCCGCGGGCCGCGACGTCGGTGGCCACGAGGATGTCGAGCTTGCCCGACTTCAGCTGGTCGACCGTGCGCTCGCGCTGCGCCTGCGCGACGTCGCCCGAGATGGCGGCGGCCGCGTACCCGCGGGCGCGGAGCTTCTCGGCGAGCGTCTCCGTCTCGTTCTTCGTGCGGACGAACACGATCATGCCCTCGAAGTTCTCGGTCTCGAGGATGCGCGTGAGGGCGTCGACCTTCTGCGGGTACGACACCATCAGGTAACGCTGAGTGGTGTTCGCGGAGGTCGTGGTCTTGTTCTTGACCGTGATCTCCTCGGGGTCCTGCAGGTACTTGCCCGAGATGCGGCGGATCTGCGCGGGCATCGTGGCCGAGAACAGCGCGATCTGCTTCGACTTCGGGGTGTCCGCGAGGATCGTCTCCACGTCCTCCGCGAAGCCCATCTTGAGCATCTCGTCGGCCTCGTCGAGCACCAAGAACTTCAGCTGCGAGAGGTCGAGGGTGCCCTTGTCGAGGTGGTCCATGATCCGGCCGGGGGTGCCGACGACCACGTGCACGCCGCGGCGGAGCGCGGACAGCTGCACGCCGTAGCCCTGGCCCCCGTACACGGGCAGCACGTGCACGCCGCGCATGCCGGACGCGTAGCGCTCGAACGCCTCGCACACCTGGAGCGCGAGCTCGCGGGTGGGCGCGAGCACGAGGGCCTGCGGGGTCTTCTGGGAGACGTCGAGGTTGGAGAGGATCGGCAGCGCGAACGCGGCCGTCTTGCCGGTGCCGGTCTGGGCGACGCCGAGGACGTCGCGGCCGGAGAGGAGGGAGGGGATCGTGGCCGCCTGGATCGCGGAGGGCGTCTCGTAGCCCACGTCCTTGAGTGCCTTGAGCACCTGGTCGGAGAGACCGAGGTCGCTGAAGGTCGTGCGGGGGGCGGCGTCCGCGTCGGGGGTGGATGCGGTGTCGTCAGTGCTCATGCCTCAACGGTAGGGGGTCGGGGGTGCCTCGGGCCCCACCCCGCGCGGATCGGCGGGCGGTCAGCGCGGCCGGCGCCCGACGTAGGCCGTGCGGGTGCCGCGGAGACCGAGGCCGGGGATCCTGGCCAGTGCGTGCGGGCCGTCGTCGTCGAGGAGCGCGTCGAGGGCGGCGCGGTCGTCGGCGTCGAGGCGGTCGGCAGCGCTGTCGCGGACGCGGGCCAGCCAGGCGCGGGCGTAGGGGAGGGTCGCGGCGGCGGCGATCGGATCCGCGGGGTCGGGGTCGATGGGGAAGGTGCGCGTCGCGACGTCGACGAGGCCCGCGTCGCGCAGCCACGGCGCCCAGTCCGGATGCGACGGGCCGCCCGTGCCGCCGTGCGTGACGGCGTCGTCGAAGCGGTCGGCGAGGCCCGAGCGGCCGAGCGCGGGATCGAGGCGGTCGGGCAGGAAGCGCGGCGGGCCGTCCATCTCGACGACGGCGAGGATCCCGCCCGGCGCGAGGCCGTCGTGGATGCGCGCGAGCAGCCGCGCCGGGTCGGCGACCTCGTGCAGCATGAGCGACGCCCACACCAGGTCGGCGGGCGGCAGCGCGGGCCAGCCCGCGTCGAGGTCGGCGTGCACGGTGCGGATCCGGTCGGCGAGCCCGTCGACGACGGCGCGCTCGGCGACCCGGTCGAGCATGGCGGCGCTCGCGTCGACGGCGTGCACCTCGGCCCGGTCGAAGCGCCGCGCGAGCGCCACCGTCCCGGTGCCGGTCCCGGCGCCCAGGTCGACGACCACGCGGCCGGCGGTGTCGCGGGCGAGGCGGCGGACCCAGGCGGTCAGCTCGCGCTGGTGGCCGTGCAGGATCCGGGCGTCGAGGTCGAGCATGCGGGCGAGCGAGGGGTCGGCGGGTCCGTGGCCGGCGGCATGGTGCGGGTGCGGGTGCGTCATGGATCCAGGCTGGCGCACTCCTGCCGTACGCGCATACGATCTTGCCCATGACGCAAGAGCCTGATCTCGACGCCCTCGTCCGCCAGCGCATCAGGAGCCTCCGCGAGGCCCGCGGCTGGTCGCTCGACGCGCTCGCGGCCCGGTGCTTCCTCAGCCCGTCGACGCTCAGCCGCATCGAGACCGGTCACCGGCGCATCGCGCTCGACCAGCTCGTGCCGATCGCGCAGGCCCTCGAGACGTCGCTCGACGCGCTCATGGAGTCGGGCGACGACGCCGACGTCGTGATCCGCCCGCAGGAGGACGCGCAGGCGGGGCGCACGACGTGGATCCTCTCGCGCGGCGGGGGCAGCGGATCGGGCCCGTTCGTCGCGAAGATGCGCATGACGCCGACGCGGCCCGTCCCGGTGGACCAGCTCGGCGTGCACCCGGGACGCGACTGGTTCACGGTGCTCTCGGGCACGGCCAGGCTCCAGCTGGGGGAGCGGACGATCCTCGTGGAGGCCGGCGACGCGGCCGAGTTCTCGACCATGGTGCCGCACGCCATCGGCGCGCACCGCGGCGTCGTCGAGATCCTGACGATCCTCGACCGCGACGGCCAGCGGGCGCACCTGCGGGCGACAGGGCCAGCTCCCGCCGCGCACGAGGCGCACGCGGGAGACGACCCGACGGAGGGCTAGCCCTCGGCCGGCGGCGTCTCGGGCACCGGCTCGACCGGCGTCTCGGGCTCCGGCGGCGCGGGCGGCGTCGTGGGCTCCGGGCTCTCGACCGGGGGCTCGGGCGACGGCTCGGGATCCACGGGTGTGGGCGTCGTCGGGTCGGGCGTCGGCACCGTGGGCGGGTCCGTCGTCGGCTGGGGCTGGGGATCGGGGTCCGCCGGCGTCGTCGGGTCCGGGTTCGAGGGCGAGCCGCCGCCGGTGCCGGGGTTCGACGTCCCGGGATCCGAGCCGCCGCCGCCGCTGTTGCCGCCGCCGCCGGTGCCCGGGTTGAACGTCCCCGTGCCCGGCCGCGTGCCGGGACGCGACGGGATGTTCGGCGCCTTCGGCACGACCGGCAGTGCGATGCGCTCGGGAGCCGCGGTGGCGAGCGTGAGGGTCACGACGGTGCCGGGCGCGACGCGCGTGCCGGCCGCGGGGTCCTGGCTCGCGACGATGCCGACGTCCTGGCGGACGAACGCGCCGCCGCCCGCGCCCGCGAACGCGATGCCGAAGCCGGACGCGGCGAGCGTGTCGCCGGCGTCGGCCCCGGTCATGCGGGTCACGTCGACCATCTCGACCAGGCCGTCCGCGGAGATCGGGAGCGGGTTGGCGGGGTCCGTCGCGTCCGGTACCGGGCGGGAGTCGGAGATCTCGATGGTGTCGGGGTCGGCGACGTCGTCGCTCGCCGTCGGGAGGGTGGAGGCGACCGCGCCGCCCGCGATGAGGACGAGGGCGAGGCCGGCCGCGACGCCGCCGGCGGCGCGCGTGCGGACGCCGGGGATCCAGGCGGCGCCGCTGCGGATCAGGGGGATGAGCCCCGCGACCAGGGCCACGACGCCGAGCGCGATGAGGAGTCCGGGGATCCCGGCGATGACGGCTGCGGCGACCACGAGCACCGCGGCGACCGCGAGCGCGGCCCACGGCCAGGTGCTGCGGCCGCGCAGCGCGGGCGCCGTGCCGGCGGCGCGCGGGGTCGGGGCGGACGCGGCGCTCGTGGCCGGACGCGGCGGCGCGAAGCTGCCAGCCACGGAGGAGGTGCGCGGAGCCGGGGCGCCGAGGGGCGCACCGGCCGGCGGGGCCACGGGCAGACCTGCGGGAGGGCCGACGGGCGCACCGGTCGGCGGCGCCATCGGGTACCCCGCGGGCGGCGCGACGGGCGCACCCGCGGGCCGCGCGACGGGCGCACCCGTGGGCGGCGCGAGCGGAGCGCCCGCGGGCCCGGCATCCACCGAGGCGTCGACGGCGGATCCGACGGGCGGCGCGAGCGGCGCGGACCCGGGCGCGTAGCCCTCGGGCAGCGGCGACTCGGTGATCAGCTTGGGCTCGGGCGTCGACGACGCGCGGCCCGGGAACACGCGACGGCCGGAGACGAGCTCCGTCCAGCGGGTGCCGTCCCAGAAGCGCTGGTTGCCCTCGCCGTCGCCGAACCAGCCGGGCTCGTCGGACGACGGGGTGACCGACGTCGGGGACGCGGGCGGCGGGGTCGACGACATGGTGCTCCTCAGGAGAGCGTTCCCCAGGTGGGGGAACTGCTCTTCCGCCCAGATTAGGCGGCGCTCGGGCCGACCGGGTAGCCCGGGCGCGTCGTCGGGCGGCCTCCGACACCCCCAATCAGGGGCGCGGCACGAGCAGTCAGGCGGCGAACGGCGCGTCGGCCACCGGGGCGGTGGCGCGCGCCGCGGCGAGGAGCGGCGCGAGGTCGACCCCGAGGCTGCGGGTGCCAGCGTGGCGGAAGCCCTCGGCGCCGCCGGCGAAGGCGACGCAGACGGGATCCCCGGCGAGCGGCGCGCTCGCGGCGGACGCGATCGGGGCGGTGGCACGGGCGGTGGTGGGGGAGACGGACACGGGCACGGGATCCTCCTGATCTCACCGCCCGGGCGGGCGGTGCACCCAGGCTCGCGGACCCGCCCTGCGCGCGCGTCCTCCTGGCGGCCCGCGCGCCTCGTCCCGAGGGGGGAGACGCGGGGCGGGCCGGCGGGACGGTCGGAGGGGCGCTCCGGCGATCAGCCGGTGCGGATCCGCGCGCGGGCCGCGTCGAGGTCGCGCGCGTCGAGCCCGTGCCCGCCCGGTCGCACGTGCGAGGAGACGTCGCCGCCGCGGGCGACGGCCTCGCGCACGGTCCGCTCCACGTCGACGAGCGGCGCCATCTGGTCGGCGTCGCCGTTGAGCAGCGTGATCCGCGTGCCCGACAGATCGGCGGCCGGCTCCCGTTCCCCGAGCGGCCAGCGCGCCGAGAAGGCGATCGTCTCGGGCAGCGCGGACGGGTGCAGCAGCGTGGTCGCCAGCGCCATGTTCGCGCCGTTCGAGAAGCCGACGGCGAGGATCGCGCGCCCGTCGAGAGCGTAGGCGGCGCGCGCCTCGGCGACCAGGTCGGCGAGCTCGGCCGCGCGCGCGACCACGTCGTCGACGTCGAAGACGCCCTCGGCGTGGCGGCGGAACCAGCGGGCGGCGGATCCCTCGCGCACGCTCCCGCGCGGCGCGAGCACCGGCTGCCCGGGCGCGAGGAGCCGCGCGAGCTCGAGGCCCTGGCGTTCGTCGGCGCCCGTGCCGTGGAGGCCGAGGATCACGGGGCCGCTGTCGGCGCCCGGCTGGAACACGTGCGGCGTCGCGTCGAGGAGCGCGCTCACGCGGCGGATCCGTCGGCCGGCACGGGCTCATCGGCCGGCACGGCCTCCTCGTCGGGCAGGCGCAGCGGCGGCACCGCGGCCTCGATGTCCGCGCGGCTGGGCTCGAGCCACGGCGGGAGGCGGAGGCGCCGGCCGAGCTCGAGCAGAGGCTCGTCGATGTCGAAGCCGGGGGTGTCCGTCGCGATCTCGAACAGGACACCGCCGGGCTCGCGGAAGTAGATGGAGGTGAAGTACTGCCGGTCGAGGATCTGCGTCACCTGGTGCCCACGATCCACCAGCTCGTCGCGCCACGCCTGCTGCTCGACGCGTCCGGGCACGCGGAACGCCACGTGGTGCACGGTGCCGCCCGCGGTGAGGCCCTGCTGCGCGCCCGGGTCGGCGACGAGGTCGACGATCGCGCCGGGCCCGCCGTCGCCCGCGGCGAAGCGGAAGCGGCCGTCGCGCTCGTCCATGAGCCGGAGCCCGAGGTCGTCGGTGAGGACGGATGCGGTGCCCGCGGGATCCCGCACGGTGAGCACGGAGGAGTGCTGGCCGCGGATCGCGTGCTCGGCGGGGACGTCGGCCGAGTCCCACGGCGCGCGCGGGTCGACGACGGAGGAGGCCACGAGGTCGATCTGCAGCCCGTCGGGGTCGCGGAGCGAGAGGCGCTCCTCCTCGGATCCCTGCGACGAGATCGACGAGGCGACGCCGACCTCGCTCAGGTACGAGGCCCACCAGCCGAGGCTGCCCGCGGGGACGGAGAACGCGGTCGTCGTGGACTGGCCCGCGCCGACGCGGCCCGCGGGCACGCCCTTCCACGGGAAGAAGGTGAGGAGGGATCCGGGTCGGCCCTCGGTGTCGCCGTAGTAGAGGTGGTAGCTGCCGGGGCTGTCGAAGTTGACGGTGCGCTTGACGAGCCGGAGGCCCATCGCGCGCACGTAGAAGTCGACGTTCCGCTGCGGGTCGCCGCCGATGGCGGTGACGTGGTGCAGTCCCTGGGTGCTGGCGGTCATGAGGCGCTCCTTCCGCGCGGCCCGGTCGGGCCATGTCCATGCAAACGCATGGGCCGGCGGATCATTCCCGCGAGACGCAGGAGGGGAGGCAGCGCCGGCGCCGCCTCCCCTCCTCCGAGCTCATGCGTCAGTCGTCGAGGTGGGCGATGGCGTAGTCCGCCTCCTCGGCGGTGAACCTCTCGCCGTACTCGCTCGTGAGCTGATCCCGGATCGCGGCGGGCGACATCGCCGCCATCTCCCGGTAGGTCTTCGCCTTGCCGAGCGCGTTCGCGTTCCAGTCGGCCTGCACGTTGTCGACCGCGTACTGCGCGGCCTCCGGCGTGAACTGCTCGCCGTACTCGCTCGTGAGCTGGTCGTACAGGGCGGCCTTGCTCATGTCGAGGCCGTTCGCGTAGGTCTCGGCCTTGATGAGCGCGGTGGCGCTCTCTGCCGGGACGGCGGGCGCCGCGGGCTCGGCGGGCGCCATCGTCTCGTCGACGGACGGCGCCGTCGTCTCGGGAGCGGCGGTCGGCAGCGCCTCGGCCTCGGCGGACGACTGCATGACCTCGGCTGTGCCCGTGGAGCTGCCCGCGGTGCCGAGCGCGGCGGCGAACACGAGGGTGACGATCAACGAGGTGACGGCCCCGACGGCGCCGAGGGACAGGCCGGTGATCGCCATGCCCTTGCTCTGCGCGCGACGGAGGGCGAGGATCCCGAGCACCACGGCCGCGGCTCCCGCGATCAGCCCGAAGAAGGGGGCGAGACCCGTGACGAAGGCGACGATGCCGACGACCAGCGCGGCGATCGCGAGGCCCTTCGGACGCACGCCGTAGGGCGGCGGGGGTGGCGGCATGGTGGCCGTGCCGGCGGGGGCGGGCGGCCCGTAGGGGCTGGGAGGCGGGGGCTGGTGCGGGTCCGGGGACGGGTATCCCGGCTGCTCGGGTGCGGTCATGCGGGAAGCCTCGCAGCGCGGACGGCTCCCTCCGGTTCGATCGGCCGCCTTCCGCACCCCCATTACGCGGGCGGCGCACCCCCACTTCGCGGGTGCGCGTCAGCGGCGCGCGGACGCGCGATCCTCGCGCCGCAGCGTGAGGGCGTCGAGGGTCGGCCGCCGGTCGAGGAGGCGGCGGAGGGCCGTGATCGCGCCCTGCATCGCGTCGTCGTCGAGCGAGTCCGTGATCGCCTCGTGCACCGCGGCCTCGGCGGCGCGCACGCGCGCCACCCGGCGCGACCCCTCCGTGGTCAGGCGGAGGACGACGCTGCGGCGGCTGCGCGGATCCGGGTCGCGGTGCACGAGGCCCTGCCGCACGAGCGCGTCGACGAGTCGGCTCGGGGACCCGGCCTCGCAGACGAGCCGGGCGCCGAGGCCGACCAGGCTGATCCCGGGCGCCTCGGCGAGCACGACGACCGCCTCCGCCTGCGCGGGAGTCAGCCCGGTCGGCGCGAGGGCGGCCGCGTACGCCCGCGCGCCCTCGCGCTGCGCCCCGAGGATCAGGTAGCGGAGCTCCTCGGCCGGGCTCACGCGGCGCCCGCCGCCATGCTGATCCCGACCTCGGTCCGCACGAACCCGTCCACGGCATCCGCGTACTCGTCGGGATGCGTGAAGCGGAGCATGTGGCCCGTGCCGGGGATCACCAGCTCGCGGGCGTGCGGCAGCCCGTCGCGGAGCGCGGCGGCCGCGGCCGGGCCGACGAGCTGGTCGTCCTCCGGCGTGAGGAGCAGCGTCGGCACGTCGACCCGGTGCAGACGCGCGCGGACGTCGAACCCGACGACCGCGCCGACCCGGTTCGCGTAGGCGTCGGCGGGCGTGTGGACGCGGAACAGCTCCCGGTATTCGCGGCGCGTCAGCGGGGTGGGGGCGTCCGCGTCGAACCGCGAGGCGAGCTGCGCCGCGTGGAAGCGGAGGATCCCCTGCTCGTAGACGGCGCGCGGCACGTGCCGGGCGAGGGAGGCGGCTCGCGTCTTCCACGCGGGCGTCGGATCCGCCGCGAAGCCGCCCGAGAGCACGAGCCCGGCGAGTCCCGCCGGGCGACGGAGCGCCAGCGCCAGGCTCACGACCGCGCCGAAGGAGTCGCCCACGAGCACGTACCGCGGGAGGTCGCGCACCAAGTCCTCGACGGCGTCGGCCGCCTCCTCGACCGAGCGCGCGTCGTCGGGCAGGGCGAGGGTGCGGAGCGGGTACGCGGCCAGCGCCCGCAGGGGACCGAAGTCCCACGGCGCTCCCGAGAAGCAGGGCACGCCGACGAGAGCGGGGAGAACCGATGACACGTCGATAGATGAGATGGCATGAGTCTACGGATGGATCGCGGGGCGGTCGAGCCGGGCTCCGTCCTCGCCCGGGGGACGGATCGGGGAGCACGTGCGCGTGGCCTTCCGCCGCGGATCGGCGCGGGCCAGCATGAGCGCATGGGACGCATCCTCGGCATCGGCGGTCTGCTCTTCCGCGCGTACGACCCCGTCGCGCTCGCCGCGTGGTACCGGGACGTCCTCGGGCTCGACCTCGACGCTGAGGGCGTGTGGCAGCAGGAGGCGGGCCCCACCGTCGTGGCGGCCATGGCGCGCTCGGCGCAGCCGTCGGGGGAGTCGGAGCAGCGGCTGATGCTGGACCTCCGCGTGAGCGACCTGGACGGCCTCGTCGCGCGCCTCGCCGCCGCGGGCGCCGAGGTCGCGCCGGGCATCGAGGACATGCCCGGCGTCGGACGCTTCTCCTGGGTGACGGATCCCGAGGGCTCCCGGATCGAGCTGTGGGAGCCGAGCTGACGGCACGCCCGTCGCGGCCCGCTCAGCCCCCGACGGCCCGCCGCACCAGCTCCGCCACGCGCTCCTCGTTCGCGGGATCCACCGCGGTCAGCGCGTAGGACGTCGGCCACATGGTGCCCTCGTCGAGGCGCGCCGGATCCTGGAAGCCGAGCGTCGAGTACCGGGTGCCGAACTTCGAGCCCGGCTGGAAGAACACGACCGGCTTGCCATCGGCGTCCGCGTAGGCCGGGAAGCCGTACCAGGTCTTCGGCGCGAGGTCGGGCGCGTGCTCGAGCACGATGCCGTGCAGCCACTCCGCGATCGCGCGCTCCTCGGGCGGCATCGCGGCGAACGCGTCGAGCACGCCCTGCAGCGCTGCGGCCTGCTTGTCGGCGGCCTTCTGCAGCTTCGCCTCCTCGCGCAGCTCCTTCGCGCGCTGCTTCATCGCGTCGCGCTCGTCCTTGGAGAATCCGCTGTCCGTCATGTCCGCTCCCTCGCGTGGTGGTGTGACTGGAGCGTGACAGGCGGCGGGGGAGCCGACAAGCGCCCAGCGGATCCGCACCCCGGCCGGACGGCGTACCGTCGGACCATGAGCACCCACGAGCAGGACCAGCCCATCATGGACGGCGCCGGCGAGGCGACCGCGGACGAGAAGCGCGCCGGGCTCGCCGAGCAGGTCGCCTACGACCACCGGAACAGCGGATCCGAGGCCATGGCCGCCGACCTCGACCGCCGCACCCGGGATGCCGGCCTCGCCGAGGAGCCCGCCGACCCGGCGGCGACGCAGGCCGCATCCACCGGCCGCGACGGCGTCGACGGCGAGGCCGATGCTGAGGTGGACGGGCCGCACCCCGCCTGATCCGCCGACACGCCCGCGAGGAGCCGCCCGGAATGCCCGGGCGGCTCCTCGCCGTTGGGGCAGGGGATGACCGAGAACCGAGTGACCCCCGCCCGCACGCCCGCCCCCGCCGCGTCCCCGCGCTCCGACGGATCCGGCCGCACGGCCCTCGTCGTCGGCGCGACCGGCATCAGCGGATCCGCGCTGGTGGACCAGCTCACCGCCGAGGGCTGGGACGTGCTCGCCCTCAGCCGCCGCGCCGGCGCCGACCGCCCGGGCGTCCGTTGGATCAGCGCCGACCTCCGCTCCGCCGACGACCTCCGCCGCGCGCTCGCCGGCGAGCAGCCGAGCCACGTGTTCTTCACGGCGTGGTCGCGCCAGGCGACCGAGCAGGAGAACATCGACGTCAACGGCGGCATGGTGCGCGACCTGCTGGCTGCCCTCGACGGCGCGCCCGTCGAGCACGCCGCCCTCGTCACCGGCCTCAAGCACTACCTCGGCCCGTTCGAGGCCTACGGGCAGGGCAACATGCCCGACACCCCCTTCCACGAGGAGGAGGAGCGCCTCGAGGCCCCGAACTTCTACTACGCGCAGGAGGACGAGCTCTTCGCCGCCGCCGCGCGCCAGGGCTTCTCGTGGTCGGTGCACCGCTCGCACACCGTCATCGGGCACGCGGTCGGCAACCAGATGAACATGGGGCTGACCCTCGCGGTGTACGGATCCATCTGCCGCGACCTCGGCCTGCCGTTCGTCTTCCCGGGCAGCGAGACCCAGTGGTCCGGTCTCACCGACGTCACCGACGCGACCGTCCTCGCCGACCAGATGATCTGGGCGTCCACCGCCGAGGCCGGCTGGGACGAGGCGTTCAACGTCGTCAACGGCGACGTCTTCCGCTGGCGCTGGATGTGGCCGCGCCTCGCCGCGTACTTCGGCGTCGAGCCCGTCGGCTTCGAGGAGGCGCCGCGTCCGCTCGAGCAGCAGATGGCCGGCTACGAGGACGAGTGGGCACGCATCGCGCGCGAGGCCGGGCTCGCGGAGTCGGATGTGAACCGCATCGCGTCGTGGTGGCACACCGACGCCGACCTCGGCCGCGACATCGAGGTCGTCACCGACATCAGCAAGAGCCGGCTCGCCGGGTTCCACACGCACCACCGCACGCTGGACAGCTTCCTCGGGCTGTTCGAGCGTTACCGCGCCGAGGGGCTCATCCCGCGCTGACGGGCTGCGCGGGCGCGCCCGGTCCCGAGGCCGGGCGCCCGTACGCGAGGCGGCGGATCGCCCACTCCGCGGGACCCGCCCGGTCGGCGCGCTCCAGCGCCACGGCCACCGCGACCGTGACGAGCCACACGCCGATCGCGATCAGCGCGATGCGGGCGGTCCCCGCGCCGACGCCGAGTCCGAGCGACCACGGCTCCAGCAGGATCGCGAACAGCACCGACTGGAGCAGGTAGCACGTCATCGAGCGGCGGCCCACGGCGACGAGCGCGCGCAGCACCGGTCCGGGCGCGGGATCCACGCGCCGAGCTCGCGCCGCGACAGCCCAGCCCACGAGGCCGAGCAGCCCGAGCGCGCCGCCCACCCCGGTCGCGCCGTGCAGCACGCCGAGCAGGTACAGCGCCACGGGATCCGCGTCGATCGCGCCCACCGTCGCGAGCACGAGCGGCAGCGCGCCGAGCACGCTGAGGGGCAGGCCGACGAGTGCCAGCCCGCGCAGCCGCGGGACGTGCGCGGCCGGGTCCTCCAGCACGCGGCGACGGCCGAGCAGCATCCCGATCGCGGCCAGCGGCACGAGCGCCCCGACCGTCACGGGCGTCGCGACGAGCAACGCCGCGAGCGTGACCGCGCGGCTGGCGAGGTCGTCGATGAAGGTGCCGTCGCCGCCGAACAGGGAGCCGGATCCGTCGTCCCCCGCCAGGCCGTCCGCCCCGGCGACGACGAGGAACACGATCGCGGGCGCCCACACGAGCACGCGGAAGACGCGGTCGCTCGCCCGGTACATCGCCGCCAGTGCGAGTCCGAGGATCCCGTACGACAGCAGGATGTCGCCCTCGAACAGCAGCACCACGTGCAGGGCGCCGAACACCATGAGCCACAGGCTCCGGCGGAGGAGCAGCCCGCGGGCGCGCGGCCCGTCGACGCCCGCTGCCGCCTGGCGGCGCAGGATCACCGCGAAGCCGTAGGCGAAGAGCATCGTGAACAGCGGGAACGCGCGGTTGTCGACGAGCGTGCCCACGAGCACGTCGGCGACGTGGTCGAGCGGCGTGCCGTCCGTCGGGCGGCCGAGCGGGCCCGTCGGGCGGCCGGCGATGAAGTAGATGGAGTTGGCGAGCGCGATGCCGAGGAGGGCGATCCCGCGGAGCAGGTCGGGCGCGAGGCTGCGCTCCGCCGCGGGCGTCGGGCCGGCGTGGGCGACGGGCGCGGGGGATCCGGGGAGCGGGGTCACCCGTCCAGCCTGCCCGTGCGGTGATCGGCACGCCACCGCGCGCCGACGCGTGCATCCACCGATCGGCCGATGCCGCGGATCGACCGCTCGGCCGTTCCGCTCCCGCCCGGCGCGCGCGAGGCTGGACCCATGACCACAGCAGCCGTCGAGGAGCACGTCAGCGTGCGGGACCTCGAGAAGACCTACGGCACGACCACCGCCCTCCGGGGCGTCTCCTTCGACATCCACCGCGGCGAGACGTTCGCCCTCCTCGGGCCCAACGGCGCGGGCAAGTCGACGACCATCGAGATCCTCGAGGGGTACCGGCTCCGCACGGGCGGATCCGCGTCCGTGCTCGGCGTCGACCCCGCGACCGGCGACCGCGCCTGGCGCGCCCGCATCGGCATGGTGCTCCAGTCGAGCTCCGAGAGCGGCGCGATGACGGTCCGCGAGCAGGTCGCGCACTTCGCCGCGATGTACCCCCGGCCGCGCGACGTCGACGCCACCATCGAGGCCGTGGGCCTGACCGAGAAGGCGGGCACGCTGCTGCGCGCTCTCTCCGGCGGCCAGCGCCGCCGCGTCGACGTGGCCCTCGGGATCATCGGACGCCCCGAGCTGCTCTTCCTCGACGAGCCGACCACGGGCTTCGACCCCGAGGCCCGGCACCGGTTCTGGGACCTCATCCGCGAGCTCAAGGCGGAGGGCACGACCATCCTCCTCACCACGCACTACCTCGACGAGGCGGCGCAGCTCGGCGACCGGGCCGCGGTGATCGCGGGCGGGCGCCTGGTCGCGATCGGCCGGCTCGACGAGATCGGGGGAGAGGAGGCGCGGATCCCGCGGGTGCTCTGGCGCGACGACGACGGATCCCACGACGAGCGCACCCGCACGCCCGGCGCGTTCGTGTCGCGCCTGTCGCAGGCGACGCCCGGCGGCGAGCCGCGCGACCTCCGCATCGTCCGGCCGAGCCTCGAGGACGTGTACCTCGGGCTGCTCGCGGAGGCGGGGGCACACGGCGCCCCGACCCCCTCCGCCGTCCCGGCGACCACCGAGGAGGTGACGGCATGACCGCCGTCAGCCCGGCGCGCTCCGTCGCCGACCGTCCCCTCGCCCTGCCCGGCGTCCTGCCGCTCGGGATCCACCGCGTCCGCTACGAGGTGCGCCGCTACTTCCGGCAGACCGACACGATCATCTTCACGTTCCTCTTCCCGGTCATCATGCTGTCGATCTTCTCGGTGGCCTTCGGGTCGTCCGGCAACCTCGGCACCGCGCCCGACGGATCCGGCGGTGTCAGCGCCGCGGCCTACTACCTGCCGGGCATGATCGCGGCGGGCATCCTCCTCTCGGGCGTGCAGAACCTCGCGGTCGACATCGCGATGGAGCGCAGCGACGGCACGCTCAAGCGGCTCGCCGGATCCCCGCTGCCCGTGCTCTCGTACTTCATCGGCAAGGGCGGGCAGGTGATCGTGACCTCGCTGCTCCAGATGGTCGTGCTGCTGCTCGTCGCGCGGTTCGCGTTCGGCGTGGAGCTGCCGACCGACGCCGGCCGCTGGGCCACGTTCGCGTGGGTGTACGCGCTCGGTATCACGTCGTCGGCCGTGCTCGGGATCGCGCTCAGCCGCATCCCGCGCTCCGGCGCCTCGGCCACGGCGGTCATCACGCCGATCGTGCTCGTGCTGCAGTTCATCAGCGGCGTGTACCTGACGTTCACGATGCTGCCCACCTGGCTGCAGGACGTCGCGGCTTTCCTGCCGCTCAAGTGGATGGCTCAGGGCATGCGCGCCGTGTTCCTGCCGGACGCGCTCGCGGCCGTCGAGCGCGGCGGCACGTGGGATCTCGCGGGCGTCGCGGTCGTCCTCGCGATCTGGCTGGTCGGCGGCACGATCGCCGCGGCCGCCACCTTCCGCTGGATCCGTCGGGACTCCTGAGCGGTGCGCGACCTCGGAGCGGGATGGCAGGCTCAGGGGATGATCCCGACCCGCACCGTCCACGCCGGCTACGCGGTGACCATGGTGCTGCTGGTCGCGCTGACGATCGGCGCCGGGCGCGACGCGGGCTGGGGCGCGTGGGCGGCGATCGCGGCGATGTCCGCCCTCTACCTGCTGGTAGGCCGCCGCGCGCTCGAGGCCTCCGCGGCGGCGACGGCGGCCAAGGCCGAGCCCGTGCCACCGCTGCCGTCCGCGCTCGTCTTCCTCGCGCTCGTCATCCCGGCGGCCACCTGGGGCGTCGCGAGCCTTTCGTCGTTCGCGATCGTGCAGTGCGTGCTGTGCCCGCTCGTCTGGCTGCTGCTGGACCGCGTGCGCGATGCGGTGATCGGGACCCTCGCGCTCACCGGATCCGTCGCCGTGGGGTTCGTGATCAGCTTCGGCGACCTGCCCGGCGCGATCCCGACCATGGCGGTGTCGCAGGGGCTGAGCCTCGGCGGGAGCATCGCGCTCGGGCTCTGGATCACGCGCATCGCCGACCTCAGCCACGAACGCCTGCACCTGCTGGAGGGGCTCCGCGCGGCCCAGGCGCAGGTCGAGGAGCTCGGCCGCGAGGCGGGAGCCGCCCGCGAGCGGGAGCGGCTGTCGGCGGACATCCACGACACCGTCGCGCAGGACCTCACGGGCCTCGTGATGCTCGCCCAGCGCGGCCGGCGGGAGCTCCGCGGCGGCGAGACGGACGCGACGGGGACCACCCTCGCCGAGCTCGAGGAGGGCGCGCGGGATGCGCTGACGCAGACCCGCGCGATCGTCGCGGCCACGGCGCCCATGGAGCTCACGGACGGCCTGGGCGCCGCGCTCGCGCGGCTGGGCGCGCGCCTGGCACGCGAGGCCGGCATCCCGGTCGAGGTGCGCGCGGACGCGGGCGTCGGATCCGTCGACCGCGACGCCGAGGTCGTCCTCCTCCGCTGCGCGCAGGAGGGCCTCGCGAACGTCCGCCGTCACGCGGCCGCCGCGGCGGTCGAGCTGGTCCTGTACCGCGACGGCGCCGACGTCGTGCTCGCGATCCGCGACGACGGCCGCGGGTTCGACCCGGCCCGCGCATCCGGCGGGTACGGCCTCGACGGCATGCGCCGCCGGCTCGACGCGGCCGGCGGGAGTCTCGAACTGACCAGCGGCCCCGACGGCACGCGGCTCACGGCGCGCATCCCCGCGCACGCGGCACCCGCTGCGGCCCGTGTCGATCCGCGCGACCCCGACCCGACGCCCGAATCTGCGCCTGTTCCGACCACCGCGCGGGCCCGCGCATGACGCCCGCGCCCATCCGCGTCGCCGTCGTCGACGACCACCCCGTCGTCCGCGGCGGGCTCGCCGCGCTCCTCGCCTCCGCCGATGACATCGACGTGGTCGGCCAGGCGGCCGACGGCGAGGCGGCGGTCGCGCTGGCCCTCGCCGAGCGCCCCGACGTCGTCCTCATGGACCTCCGCATGCCCGGGCTCGACGGCGTCGGCGCGACCGCGCGGATCCGCGAGGAGGCGCCCGACGTCCGCGTCCTCGTCCTCACGACCTACGAGACCGACGCGAGCATCCTCACCGCCATCGAGGCGGGCGCGAGCGGCTACCTCCTGAAGGCGGCGCCCGAGGAGGAGATCCTCGCCGGCGTGCGCGCGGTGGCCCGCGGCGAGGTCGCCCTCGCACCCGCGATCGCCGCCGCGCTGGTCCGA
Organism: Clavibacter quasicaliforniensis; assembly: GCF_051201715.1. NCBI lineage: Bacteria > Bacillati > Actinomycetota > Actinomycetes > Micrococcales > Microbacteriaceae > Clavibacter > Clavibacter quasicaliforniensis. The sequence goes on from NZ_CP139624.1 coordinate 1,338,749, forward strand.
CAGGTGGCGCGCCCCGCCGTCGAGGCCGCCGGCCCGACGCCGACCCTCAGCCCGCGCGAGACCGAGGTGCTCGCGCTGGTGGCCGCCGGCCGCACCAACGCGCGCATCGCCCTGGAGCTGCACGTGACCCCCGCGACCGTGAAGACCCACCTGCTGCACGTGTTCGAGAAGCTCGGCGTCGGCGACCGGACCCGCGCGGTCACCCTCGCCATGGAGCTCGGCCTGCTGCCGCCGGCCGCGCGCACGACCCTGCGCTGACGCCTGCGGAACCCGAGGGATCAGGACGGCACGAACCCGCCGACCTCGAGCAGCGCGTGGTCCGTCGTCGAGCAGGCGGGCTCCGGCCACGCGACGAAGAGCGACGCGGTGGATCCGGGCGCGTAGACGCGCAGCCCGTCCGCGGGGGTCAGGCCGCACTCGGCGTCGGGGTAGACCTGCCCGTCCGTGTAGTGCAGCGGCGCCTGAGCCGAGGCTCCCGGCTGCAGCGTGACGGTGGGGTGATCCGTGCCCCGGTCCAGCGTCGCGGGGAGCCCGAGCTGGGTCCCGTTCCCGTCGCCGACGAAGGAGACGCCCGGCCAGCCCTGCAGCGTGCATGGCGAGGCGGAGGCGTTCGTGAGCACGATGGTCACGCGCTGCTGGTTCATGCCCTCGCCCTCGCCCGGGTCGCCGCCGGGGCCGGACGCCGGGGCGATCGATCCGGTGAGCGCGTCGACCGCGCAGCGCGCGGTGTCCCCGGAGGCGGCCGGGTCGCCGGTCGCGCCGTCGGACGCGGCGGCCGTGGGGGAGGCCGACGGCGTCGCGGTGGTGGCCGTGGGGGCGACGCTGGCGGGCAGGTCGGCGGGCGGCGGCGTGGACGGGGATCCACCAGGCGACCCGGTGCAGCTGGCCAGCGCGAGGGCGGCGGCGAGGGTCAGCGGGGCGAGCAGGAGGGGGAGCCGGGTGGGGAGGCGGGACGTCGTCATCACCCCGGTCTACGCCACGTCCTGCCGGGACGCGAGCGGCTGTCCGCTCCGCGAGCCGGACGCGCGCCTGCCGCCCTCCGCCTGGCCGCCCCCGTCCGAGGGCGACCCGCGGTAACGCTTGGATAACGTCTCCCGGAAGCCGTATCGGCGGCCGAGGAAATGGATAAGTTCTGACCGACGACAAACGCACGGATCGCCGTGACCCGGCCGCTCCGCCGGGGGTCGCCCCGCACGGAACCCGCACCACCACCAGCACTCACCGCACCAGCACCCGACCCGAGGACGCGTCGGAGCACTCGGCCATCGCGACGACGCGACCGCCGGATGCCCGCACGACCCGGACGGGCCACCCGAGAGGACCCGCCGCCATGGCATCCGGACGTAACGCACGAAAGATCAGCTCCCTCCTCCTCCTCGCCGGCGTCGCCGTCGGCATGACCGCGTGCGCGCCGCAGGGCGCCACGAACACCGGCTCCGGCGACGGCGGCGACGCCGCGGCGGGCACCGAGTGCAACGTCGGCATCTCGATGCCGACCCGCAGCCTCGAGCGCTGGATCAACGACGGCGAGGGCCTCAAGACCAAGCTCGAGGGCGACGACTGCACCGTCGACCTCCAGTACGCCGACAACAAGACCGACGCGCAGATCAGCCAGATCCAGAACCAGGTCGCCGGCGGCGCCAAGATCCTCGTGGTCGCGGCCGTCGACGGCAAGACGCTCGGCCCGGCCCTCGAGGACGCGAAGAGCCAGGGCGTCACGGTCATCGCCTACGACCGCCTCATCAACGGCACCGAGGCCGTCGACTACTACGCCACCTTCGACAACTACAAGGTCGGCCAGCTCCAGGGCGAGTTCATCAAGGACCAGCTGAAGCTGGACACCGCGACCGGCCCCATCACGATGGAGCCCTTCGCCGGCAGCCCCGACGACAACAACGCCGGCTTCTTCTTCGGCGGCGCGTGGGACGTCCTCCAGCCCTACGTCGAGAGCGGCAAGCTGACCGTGCCCTCGGGCAAGTCGCCGGCAACGAGCGCCGACTGGCAGGCCATCGGCATCCTCGGCTGGGGATCCGACGACGCGCAGGCCGAGATGGACAACCGCCTGCAGTCGTTCTACACGGGCGGCCAGAAGGTCCAGGTCGTCCTCTCGCCCAACGACAGCCTCGCGCTTGGCATCGAGGCGTCGCTCGCGAGCGCCGGCTACGCGCCCGGCGCCGACTGGCCCGTCATCACCGGCCAGGACGCCGACAAGGCGAACGTGCAGGCGATCCTCGCGGACAAGCAGTCCATGACCGTCTGGAAGGACACCCGGGCGCTCGGCGACCAGGTCCAGAAGATGATCGGCGAGATCGTCGCGGGCGACGAGGTCACCGTCAACGACACCAAGTCGTACGACAACGGCAAGAAGGTCGTCCCGTCCTTCCTCCTCGACCCGCAGGTGGTCGTCAAGGACGACGTGCAGTCCGTGCTCATCGACTCCGGCTTCCTCAAGGCGTCCGACGTCGGCCTGTAGCCCGACCCGGGGGGGGGGGGGGGGGGGGGCCCCCCCCCCCCCCCCGCCCCCCCCCCCGGCGCGCGCCGACCCGGCGCGCGCCACCGACCCGAACGGGAACCAGGAGCAGCAATGGACGACGTCATCCTGCAGATGACCGGCATCGTCAAGGAGTTCACGGGCGTGCGCGCCCTCGACGGCGTGGACGTCACCGTCCGCCGCGGCGAGGTGCACGCCATCTGCGGCGAGAACGGCGCGGGCAAGTCGACGCTGATGAAGGTGCTCAGCGGCGTGTACCCGCACGGCTCCTACGAGGGCACGATCACCATCGACGGCCGCGAGGTCCGCTACGGATCCATCAACGACAGCGAGCGCGACGGGGTGGTCATCATCCACCAGGAGCTCGCGCTCAGCCCCTACCTCTCCATCGCGGAGAACATCTTCCTCGGCAACGAGATGTCGCGCGGCGGCGTCATCGACTGGAACAGGACGAACCTCGAGGCCGTCAAGCTGCTGAGGCGCGTCGGGCTCGACGAGAACCCGGCGACGCGCGTGCTCGAGCTCGGCGTCGGCAAGCAGCAGCTCGTGGAGATCGCGAAGGCGCTCTCCAAGGAGGTGAAGCTCCTGATCCTCGACGAGCCGACCGCCGCGCTCAACGACGACGACTCCGCGCACCTGCTGGGCCTCATCCGCCTGCTGCGCGACGACGGCATCACGAGCATCATCATCAGCCACAAGCTCAACGAGATCCGGGCCATCGCGGACGACGTCACCGTCATCCGCGACGGGAAGACGATCGAGACGTTCCCCGTCACCGACTCCGACGAGATCGAGACGCGCATCATCCGCGCGATGGTCGGCCGACCGCTCGACGCGCAGTTCCCGCCGCGGGATCCGCACATCGGCGAGGAGAAGCTCCGCGTCGAGGGCTGGACCGTGCACCACCCCGTCGACGTCGACCGCGTGGTCGTCGACGATGCGTCCTTCACCGTCCGCGCGGGCGAGGTCGTCGGGTTCGCCGGCCTCATGGGAGCGGGCCGTACCGAGCTCGCGATGAGCATCTTCGGGCGCTCGTACGGCACCGGCATCACCGGCCGGATCTTCAAGGACGGCAAGGAGATCCGCACCCGCACCGTGAGCGAGGCCATCAAGAACGGCATCGCCTACGCGACGGAGGACCGGAAGCGCTACGGGCTCAACCTCATCGGCAGCATCACGGTGAACGTCTCGGCCGCCGCGCTCTCGAAGCTCGTCCGGCTCGGCGTGATCGACCGGCACCGCGAGTACGCGGTCGCCGACGACTATCGCAAGAGGATGAACATCAAGACGCCCGACGTCTCGGGGGTCGTCGGCAAGCTGTCCGGCGGCAACCAGCAGAAGGTCGTGCTCAGCAAGTGGATCTACTCGGGTCCCGACGTCCTCATCCTCGACGAGCCCACCCGCGGCATCGACGTGGGGGCGAAGTACGAGATCTACAGCATCATCAACCAGCTCGCGGCCGAGGGGAAGGCGGTCATCGTCATCTCCTCCGAGCTGCCCGAGCTCATCGGCCTCTCGGACCGGATCTACACGATCGCCGAGGGGCGGCTCACCGCGGAGGTCTCCCGGGCCGACGCGACACAGGAGGAGCTGATGCGGCACATGACCGCCAGCCGGAAGTCAGGAGTCGACCAGTGACCGTCACCGCCGAGCAGGCCACATCGCCGAACGCGCCCGCGCCCGACGGCGTGAAGACGCGCAAGCGCCGCCGCATCGACCTCCGCCAGTACGGGATCCTCGCGGCGTTGGCCGTCATCATCCTGCTGTTCCAGATCCTCACCGAGGGGCGCCTGCTCTACCCGGGCAACGTCGCCAACCTCATCCAGCAGAACGCCTACGTGCTGATCCTCGCGATGGGCATGGTGATCGTGATCATCGCGGGGCACATCGACCTGTCGGTCGGCTCGGTCGTCGCGACGGTCGGCGCCGTGGCCGCGCTCAGCATGAACGAGTGGGGGCTGCCGTGGGGGACCGCGGTCGTGCTGTCGCTCGTGGTCGGCGCGCTCATCGGCGCGTGGCAGGGCTTCTGGGTGGCGTTCGTCGGCATACCGGCGTTCATCGTCACGCTCGCGGGCATGCTCGTGTTCCGCGGCGTCGCGCTCGTGCTCCTCACGGGCGGCACGATCTCCGGGCTCCCGGCCGAGTTCAACTCCATCGGATCCGGCAACCTGCCGACCACCGGCGCCCCCGACCTCCTCACGCTCGGGATCGGCGCGCTCGTGTCGGTCGCGCTCGTGGTGCAGCAGCTGCGCACCCGCGCGACGCTCCGGAAGCTCGAGCTGCCGCGCGAGCGGGGCGTCTCGTTCTGGATCCGCACCGCCATCGCCGTCTTCGCGATCATGTACCTCTGCTACCTGCTGGCGTACAACCGCGGGACGCCGATCATCCTGATCATCCTGGCGACGCTCGTGCTGCTCTACTCGTTCCTCCTCACGCGCACGGTGTTCGGCCGGCACGTGTACGCGATGGGCGGCAACCTGTTCGCCGCGATGATGTCGGGCGTCAAGACCCGCTGGGTCAACTTCTTCATCTTCGTGAACATGGGCCTGCTCGCGGGGCTCGCGGGCGTCGTCAGCACGGCGCGCGCCGGATCCGCGGTGGCCTCGGCCGGCCAGAGCTTCGAGCTCGATGCCATCGCCGCGGTGTTCATCGGCGGCGCTGCCGTGCAGGGCGGTGTCGGCACGGTGGTCGGCGCGGTCATCGGCGGCCTCGTGATGGGCGTGCTCAACCAGGGCCTGTCGATCCTGTCGGTGGACGCGGCGTGGCAGCAGGTCATCAAGGGCCTGGTGCTGCTCCTCGCGGTCGCCTTCGACGTCTACAGCAAGCGCCGCTCCGGGCGCTGACCCGCGACGCGGCACGACGACGGCCCGGCCGCTCCCTCACGCGGGGAGCGGCCGGGCCGTCCGTCGTGGAGCGCGGCTCCGGCGATCAGCCGCGGTGGCGTCCCCTGGGTCGGACGGCCGCCGGTGTCGTCTCGGCCGCGCCGACGCCCGGGTGCGACGGATCCACGCGGGCCGCCTCGGCGACGCCCGCAGCCATCGCGTCGGAGTGCACGTGGTCGCCCTCCGCCACGACGTCCGCGGCGGCCGATGCGGTGCGCCGCCGACGGGTCTGCACGGCGCCCGTGATGATCGTGACGGCCGCGTAGGCGAGGAGCGCGACCGCGGCGGCGGGGATGATCCAGCTGCGCGCCTGCCCGTTGACGGCCTGGTTCGCCCAGCCGACGAGCGGCACCGAGTACCAGACCTCGCCCTGGATCTGTCCCGGCGTCACGGGCAGCGAGTCGGGGGAGGCGTTGTTGTCGCCCTTGAAGGTGAAGGAGCGTGTGCCGTCCGAGGCGGACGCGATGGCGGTGATCCGGTGCGTGATGACCGCGGGGTCGCCCGAGCGGATCTGGTAGGTCGCGACGTCGCCGATCTGCAGGTCGTCGGGATCCACGGGTCGCACCACGATGAGCGTGCCGGGCGGGAGCGTCGGCTCCATCGACTGCGTGAGGATCGTCAGCGGCACGGATCCCGAGACCTTCGGCACCACGAGCAGCACGGCCGCGAGCGCGATGACGAGCAGCAGGATCCCGACGCTGAGGCCCACGGCCGCGGAGCGGGCGAGCTGCCGGACGCCGCCGCGGGGCCGGGTGCCTGCCTCGAGCTCGACGGGGGCGAGGTCGTCCGCGGGGCGCCCGAGGGCGTCGGCTTGCCGTGCGCGGAGGCGGGGGAGCAGGCGGGGCATGGTCTGGAGTCCGGGTCGGGTGATCGGGGTCAAGAGCAGCGGAAGGCGCGCGCGCCGCTCTGCTGGAAGGCGACGACGGTGCCGTTGGCGACCTGACGGACCTTCGCGCCGTTGCCGTCGAGGAGGTCGACGGAGACGGGCACCGTGCCGTCGGCCGCGAGCGTCGACGGCACCTGGTCACGCGTGATGGCGGCCTTGCCGTAGGAGCCCTGCGACGTGGCGATGCGCGTGCCGTTGACCATGACGCCGTAGTTCGAGTCGGAGGACGCGACCGAGGTGTCCCAGGCGACGAAGACGTACCAGTTGCCGTCGGTGTTCTGGCAGCTGAAGCCGCCCGTGACGGCGGGCGCCGGAGTGGTCTGCTTCGCGGTCGCGGTGTCGCGACCGGTCCAGCTGCCGGATCCCAGCACCGTCGTGAGCGTGGCCGTGACGGAGGCCGCGCCCTGGGGGAACGCGGTCGCGGTGGTGCGCACGCACCAGGTGGCCGAGGCGCCCGGGGACAGCGTCCCGGACAGCGTGGGCGGGACCACCCAGTTGGCGGTGGCGGCACCCGAGCCGACGGGGGTGCTGGCCGTGCAGCTCGAGCCGCTCGCCGCCCACGCGACGACGCGCACGTTGCGGGCGAAGTACTGGTCGTTCGTCGAGGAGGTGGGCGCCGTCATCGTGCCGGTCCACGAGTCGCGGGTGGATCCCGTGTTCGTGACGAGGACCGTCGCGGTGCGGCTGGGGCTCTGCGAGGTGAGCTCGCCCGCGAGGCGGTCGAAGCCGCCCTCCGTCACGGCGACGGTGGCGCTCTGGACGTTCGCGCTGGTGGACGTCGACGACGCCCAGAGCGCGTGGCCGGCGGTGGCGCCGATCCCGACGAGGAGGACGGTGGCGCCCACCAGGAGCGCGGCGTGCGCTCGGCCCCAGGGTCGCCGGGTGCGGCTCACGGCTGCACCTGCGTGCCGACGAGGGCGAAGGCGAGTTGCGCGGTGGATCCCTGCACGCTCTGCGGCGCGTCCGTGTCGAGCAGGACCTCGGTGCAGACGACCGCCGAGGCGCCGGGCTGGATGCGGACGAAGCCGTCGGGGGTGTGCACCTGGCCCGGACGGCCGGAGTACGTCGTGGCGCCGTGGACGCAGTCGGCCGCCGTCGCGACGGAGCCGAGGCGCAGCGAGAGCTCGCCCGGGAAGGCGCTGTTCGAGGAGGTGCCTCGGGTCGAGATGGCCACGTCCAAGGCTATCGTCCCGGTGTTCTTCGCGGTGAAGGTGCCGAGTGCGCTCTGCCCCGGGAGGAGCTTCGACGAGTCGAGGGCGGACTGCTGGGTGACGACGAGACCGCTCGTCCCGCTGGTGACGCTCGCGGGCTTCGTGCTGGCGGCGCCGTTCCAGAGGGCGTAGCTGCCGCCCGTCGCAGCGAGGGAGGCGACGACCACCGCGGTGAGGAGGCCGGTGGTGAGCCAGGCGGCGCGGAGGGGGCTGCGGCGGGCGGGACGTGCGGAGCGGCGGCCGCGTGCGGGGCGCTTCTCCGTGGCCATGTCGTCCTTCGTCCTGTGCGGGTGATGCGGGTGGTGGTGGTTCTTCGGTGCGGCCCGTCGGGAAGACGGGTGTGGCCCCCTCCCCGCGGGCGACGTCACCGCGGGGAGGGGAGACAGGGCGACTAGATCGCGCGCTGGGTGAGCGTGAAGGCGAGCTTGTCGAAGGAGAGCGTGCCGTTCTGGCCGGTCGTCGCGGCGGAGGGGAAGGTCACCGTGAGGACGACGTTCACCTTGGAGGCGGACGTGGAGGGCTTGACCGTGAAGGTGTTCGCGGCGCTGGCGGGGGTGATGCTGGCGTCGGTCGAGGTGACGTCGAGCTTGGTGGTGATGGCGGCCTTGAGCGCCGCGTCGCCCGTGATGGAGACGGGGTTGTAGGTGAGGTCGGCGGCGAGCGAGTCGCCGGTCGCCGTGACGGTCAGGGCGCTCGTGTACTGGAGGACGTTGCCCGGGACGATGCGGTAGGTGGCGGGGTCGATGACCTTGCTGCCGCCGTTGGTGATGTCGGTCCAGACGCCCGCGGTGTCGGCGGCGAGGGCGAGGTTGCCGGAGGAGACGCTGGAGGCGGCGACCGTGGCGTTGGCGTTCCACAGCGCGAAGCTGCCGGCGCCGCCGAGGAGGAGGACGATACCGGCGGCACCTGCGACGGCACCGGAGACGATCTTGTTCATGGGGTTTCCTGTTCTTCGCGCGGTGTGCCGCGCATGCTCATGGGGAGGCGGCGGGTGGGTGTCCCGCCGGTCGTCTCCGGTCCTGCGTCGGCGCCTCGGCGGCGCCCCTGCGATGTCGTACCGGTGTTCCTTCGACATGCATCACTCTGACGGAGCGGTCTCAAGCCACCCGCTGGCAATCCGCAAGTCCCCCCGAGCTTTCCCGCAAGCCCGCCCCGGCTTCGGCTCAAGGCCGCGCGGGCTGTCCGCGGACGGTCCGGCCGGATCCGCACGGCGGCGCGGTCGCGGGCTGCGCGGGTCCCTCGGTCTAGGCTCGGGCCACGGCGTCCACAGACGGCGGACCGAGGAGGGACGCGCATGACCTCTCCCGTCCTCGCGGCCCGGTCGTCCGCGGACGCGCGGCGCCGGCGCGGGTCCACGCGCGCTCAGATCCCGTTCCTCCTCAGCTGCGCGGTCGTCGCGGTCATCGTCGCCGTGGTCGAGCCGGTCATCGAGCTCGACGCCTGGTTCGCCGTCGCCGTCGCCATGGTGCTGGTCGGCTCGGTGCTCGCCGTCGTGGTCGCGAACACCCGGATCCCGTCCGCCGTTCTCATCGCGGTGCCGGCGCTCGACCTGCTCGCGGTGGCCTTCATCCGCGATGCGACGATCGCCACCCTCCCCGCCGCGGCGCTGCTCGTGATCTTCCCGCTCCTCTGGCTCGTGTTCGGCTTCCCCTCGGGCGGCGTCCCCGTCGCCGTCGCGGGCGCGCTCGCCATCACCGTGTTCCCCGTGCTCCGCGAGGGCGGGTTCCCCGAGACGAGCTCCGGGTGGGCCGACCTCGTCGGCGGCCTCCTCCTCACCGCCCTGCTGGTCGGCGCGGCGGCGCAGGCCGCGGCCACGCAGCGCCGGGACCAGCGCGAGCTCGCCGAGGCGACGGCGGCCCAGGCCCGGCTCCTCGCGGAGTCGCGCGAGCAGACGGCGACCATCCGCGACGTCGCGGACGCCGTCGACGTGGGCATCGTCTTCTTCGACGCCGACGACCGGCCCGTGATCCGCAACGCGGCGGTCCGCACGCTCCTCGACATCGCGGGCTACGACCACGAGACCGGCATGGCGACGTCCGTCTACGGTTCCGACCGCGTCACGCCCGTCGCGCGCGAGGGCAGGGTCCTGATGGAGGCGGTGTACGCCGACAAGGTGCACGGGCCCGTCTACTGGGTGGGGGAGCCCGGCAACCAGCGCGCCCTCGTGCTCTCCGTGCGGCCGATCGGCCGCCGGCCCGGCCAGCTGGCGGGCACCGTGCTCGGCGCCTACGACGTCACCGACCTCGCCCAGGCCGTCCAGGTGCGCGACGAGTTCCTGGCGACCGTGTCGCACGAGCTGCGGACGCCGCTCACCAGCATCGTCGGCTACCTCGACCTCCTAGACGAGCTGCACGACCCCGCCGAGCTGGGCATCCAGGAGGAGCTCGCCGTCATCCAGCGGAACGTGGCGCAGCTGTCGAGCATCATCGGCTCGCTGCTCGAGGGCGCCGACCACGCGCCCGCCCTGCGTCGCGGACCGGTCGACCTGACGGCGCTCGTCGACGCCGCCGTGCGGCCGGCCGCCGCGCGGGCCGCCGAGCGCGGCCTGGTGCTCGAGGCCAGGCTCGAGCCCGGGATCGCGCTGGACGGCGACGCGGATCGGCTGACGCAGGTCGTCGAGGCGCTCGTCTCGAACGCGCTCCTCTTCACCCCGTCCGGCCGGATCGACGTGGCCGTCGTCACCGAGGGGGACGACGCCGTGATCTCGGTGGTCGACACGGGCGTCGGGCTCAGCGAGGAGGACCAGCAGCACGTGTTCGACCGCTTCTTCCGCGCGCAGTCGGCCCGGGACGGTGCCGTCCCCGGGATCGGCCTGGGTCTCTCCATCGCCGAGAGGACCGTCACGGCGCACGGCGGACGCGTGCGCATCGCGAGCCGCCTCGGCCACGGAACCCGCGTGGTCGTGACCCTCCCGCGGGGCGACGACGCGACGGGCGCTTAGCCCTCCTCATAGCCGATGGCAAGGCCGACGGGCGAATCGGCAGATCCCGCGACCGCCGCCTAGACTCGGCCGGTCGCTCGCGGGACCCCTGCGGGCGATGCCCATGCACTCGAGCCCACAGGAGCCCATCCCCTCCATGACCTCCACGCGCACGTCCGCAGAACGCCTGCTCGACCGTCTCGTCCCGAAGCGCAGATCGGGCCCCGACGGGTCCCGGCCACCCCGCCGCGACCACTCCGACCACCGCCTCCTCGAGGCCAGGTTCACCGGGTCCGTCGACCTCTACGAGCCCGAGCACCCGAAGATCGACCGCCTCGTCTTCGGCGTCACGGCCGTCCTCGCGGTCGGCTTCGTCGTCTGGGGCATCGTGAGCACCGACGGCCTCGCGACGATCTCCGGCACCGCGCAGAGCTGGGTCATCAACCAGACCGGCTGGCTGTTCGTGCTGGCCGCGAGCTTCTTCGTGATCTTCGTGATCTGGCTGGCCGCGAGCCGCTACGGGCGCATCAAGCTGGGCGCCGACGACGAGAAGCCGCAGTTCAAGACGGTGTCGTGGATCGCCATGATGTTCAGCGCGGGCATGGGCATCGGCCTGATGTTCTTCGGCGCGGCCGAGCCGCTCAGCTTCTTCGTCACCCCGCCGCCCGGCACCACGCAGCCGGAGTCGGAGGCGGCGATCCGCACCGCCATGGCCACCGCGATGTTCCACTGGGGCCTGCACCCGTGGGCGATCTACGCGGTCGCCGGCATCGCGATCGGATACGGCACGTTCCGCAAGGGGCGCAAGCAGCTCTTCTCCTCCATCTTCCAGCCGCTGCTCGGCACCAAGCGCACCGAGGGCTGGGCGGGTCGCGTGATCGACATGCTCGCGATCTTCGCCACGCTCTTCGGCTCGGCGGCCTCGCTCGGCATCGGCGCGACGCAGATCGGCGCGGGCCTGGAGTTCAACGGCTGGGTGGACGAGGCCACGGCCCCGCTGCTCATCGGCATCATCGTCGTGCTCACGATCGCCTTCATCTTCTCGGCCGTCTCGGGCATCGCCCGGGGCATCCAGTGGCTGTCGAACATCAACATGGTGCTGGCCGTCGTGCTGGCCGTGTTCGTGTTCGTCGTCGGCCCGACGCTCCTCATCCTGAACCTCATCCCCGCCACGCTCGGCGCCTACCTCGGCGACATGACCGAGATGGCGTCGCGCACCGCGGCGACCGGCGGCGACGAGATGAGCGCCTGGCTGTCCAGCTGGACCGTCTTCTACTGGGCCTGGTGGATCTCGTGGACGCCGTTCGTCGGCATGTTCATCGCGCGCATCAGCCGCGGTCGCACCATCCGCGAGTTCGTCGTCGGCGTGCTCCTCGCGCCCAGCATCGTGGCCCTCATCTGGTTCTCGATCTTCGGCGGATCCGCCATCCACGCGCAGCAGACCGACGGCGACATGACCGTCGACGGCGCCGTGGTCAGCGACAACACGCTGTTCCAGCTGCTCAACCACTACCCGCTGGCCAGCGTCAGCACCGTCCTCGTGATGGTGCTCGTCGCCATCTTCTTCGTGTCGGGAGCCGACTCGGCGTCGATCGTGATGGGCACGCTGTCCCAGCGCGGCGCGCTCCACCCGAGCCGCAAGGTCGTCATCTTCTGGGGCGTCGTCATGGGCGCGGTCGCCGCGATCATGCTCGCCATCGGCGGGGGAGGCACGGAGGCCCTCACCGGTCTGCAGAACCTCACGGTCGTGGCCTCGCTGCCGTTCGTGATCGTGATGCTCGTGGCCTGCTACGCGCTCTGGAAGGAGCTGCGCACGGATCCGCTCATCGTGCGCCGCCAGGTCGCGGTCGAGATGATGCGCGACGCCGTGGTCAACGGCGTCGAGCAGCACGGCGACCACTTCCAGCTCTCGGTCGACCCCGTCGACCCGGACGACGCGGAGGTCCGCGAGCCCCTCGGCGACGAGGACGAGGCCCGGCGCTCCTGACGCCGGCCACCACGACGAAGCCGATCCGCGCCCTGTGCGCGGGTCGGCTTCTTCGTCCCGTCCGCCCGGCGCACGCGGGGGCGCCCGCACCCCTCGCGGGCCGCGCGCGTCGGTAGGGTGGCAACGATGACGACCTCCACCCCCGCCTCCGCACCCTCTCCCGCGTCCACCGGCGGATCGCTCCGCCGTGCCGCCGTCGTCTACAACCCCATCAAGGTCGATCTCGCGTCCCTCAAGAGGAAGGTCGCGCAGGCGGCGGGCACCGCCGGCTGGCAGGAGACCCTCTGGTTCGAGACCAGCGAGGACGACCCGGGCAGGGGCGCCGCGGAGGAGGCCCTGTCGCACGACGTCGACATGGTCATCGCGGCCGGCGGCGACGGCACGGTCCGCGCGGTCGCCGAGGGCATGTCCGGATCCGGCGTCTCGCTCGGCCTCCTGCCCTCCGGCACCGGCAACCTGCTGGCCCGCAACCTCAAGCTCACCCTCAACGACGTCGAGCACTCCCTCGAGGCCGCCTTCTCCGGGCACGACCGCACGGTCGACCTCGCGTCGATCGAGATCCTCCGCGAGGACGAGTCCCGCGACAAGCACGTGTTCGTCGTGATGGCGGGCGTCGGCATCGACGCGAAGATGCTCGCCAACACCGACTCGGAGCTGAAGAAGCGGGTCGGCTGGCTGGCCTACGTCGACGCGATCTTCAAGGCGCTCCGCGACAGGGACCAGCTCCGCCTGCGCTACCGCCTCGACGGCCGCAGCGTCCACCGCCGTCGCGCGCACACGCTCATCGTCGGCAACTGCGGGTCGCTGCCCGCCAACATCCTGCTCCTGCCGGACGCCGCGGTCGACGACGGCATCCTCGACGTCGTGCTCATGCGCCCCGAGGGCCTGTTCGGCTGGATCCAGATCTGGGTCAAGGTCGCGTGGGAGAACGGCGTCGTCCGCCGCACCGCCGCGGGCCGCCGCCTCATGGGCCCCGAGAAGGAGGTGCGGGCGCTCGAGTACCGCACCGCCGAGGAGGTCGTGGTGCGCCTCGAGAAGGAGGAGGACATCGAGCTCGACGGCGATCCCTTCGGGCGCGCGATCGGCTTCAAGATCCAGGTGCTCCCCGGCGGGCTGACCGTGCGGGTGCCGCAGGACTCCTGACCCGCGTCGCCCGGACGCGGACGCGCCTGTCGGCGGTCCGTGGGAGGGTCGCCGCATGATCCGCACCCTCGCCGTCTCCGGCTACCGCTCCGTCCGCGACCTCGTCCTGCCGCTCACGGGGCTCGACGTGGTCACGGGGGCGAACGGCAGCGGCAAGTCCAACCTCTACCGGGCCATGCGCCTCATCTCCGACATGGCGGAGGGCGGCGCGGTCGGGGCCCTGGCGCGCGAAGGCGGCCTCGACGCCGTCCTGTGGGCGGGCCCCGAGACCATCGCGCGCTCCGTGCTGCAGGGAGAGCATCCGGTGCAGGGCACCATGCGGCGCGGGCCCATCGCGCTCCGCCTCGGCTTCGCGTCCGACGAGCTCGGCTACCTGGTGGACCTCGGCATCCCGCAGCGCGACCCGGACGCGGTGCCGCGGTCGAAGTTCGAACGCGATCCCGAGATCAAGCGGGAGCTCATCTTCTCCGGGCCCATGGCGCGGCCCAGGTCGCTCGTCCTCGAGCGCAGGTGGAAGGACGTCCGCGTGCGCGATGGATCCGATGCGTGGCAGCGCGTGCCTGCCTTCATCCCGGAGCACCGCAGCGTCCTCAGCGAGGTCGCGGACGCCGTCACGAGTCCCGAGGCGATGATCCTGCGTCAGCGCATGCGCGGCTGGCGCTTCTACGACCACCTCCGCACGGACCTCGACGCGCCCGCTCGCCGACCCCGTGTCGGCACCCGCACCCCGGTCCTCGCGAGCGACGGCGCCGACCTGGCGGCCGCGGTGGAGACCATCCGCGAGTGGGGGCGAGGCGACGACCTCGACGCCATCGTGGATCGGGCGTTCCCGGGCTCCCGCATCGTCATCACCTCCCGGGACGGGGTGTTCTCCCTCGGGCTCGAGCAGCCGGGGGTGCTGCGCGTGCTCGACGCCGCGGAGCTCTCCGACGGCACCCTGCGGCTGCTCATGCTCGCGACGGCGCTGCTCACGACGGAGACGCCCGAGCTGATGGTGCTCAACGAGCCGGAGACCAGCCTCCACGCGGACCTGCTCCCGGCGCTCGGCGAGCTCATCGCCCGCGCGTCCGCCCACATCCAGATCGTGGTGGTGACGCACGCCGCGGGGCTGGCGTCGGCCATCGCGGATCATGCCGAGGTGGGCGAGCTGGTGCTCGAGAAGGTGCAGGGGCAGACCGTGCTCCGCGGACAGGGGCTGCTCAGCACGCCGTCCTGGGACTGGGGGAAGCGCTAGCGGGCTGCGCGTCAGAAGCGGCTCGGACGACGACGCCTCCCGGTCGCGGCCCGTGTGGGCTGTGCGAGCGGGAGGCGTCGGGTGGTGCGAGGTGCCGCGATCTGCGGCCGGGATCAGCGTCCGAAGGCCGCCGATGCGGGGCAGTCGAACGGGTCGCCGCCGGCGGAGAGGCCGACGCGGTTGAGGTAGGCGATGACGATGCCGTAGGAGGCCAGCAGCGTGGTCTCGGTGTACGGGATGTTGTGCGTCGCGCAGTACTCCTTCGCGATGACCTGGGCCTTCTTCAGCGCGGGCCGGGGCATGTTCGGGAAGAGGTGGTGCTCGATCTGGTAGTTGAGGCCGCCCATGTAGATGTCGGTGAGCCAGGTGCTCTTGATGTTGCGGCTGGTGAGGACCTGTCGGCGGAGGAAGTCGACCTTCGAGTCCTTCGGCAGCACGGGCATTCCCTTGTGGTTCGGGGCGAACGAGGCGCCCATGTAGACGCCGAACACGGCGAGCTGCACGCCGACGAACGCGAACGCCATGCCGAGGGGCAGGAAGAAGAAGACGACGGCGAGGTACGCGATGATGCGCGTGGAGAGCATCGAGATCTCGAGCCAGCGCTTGTCGACCTTGCCGCGTCCGAAGACCGTGCGGAAGCCGTGCACGTGCAGGTTGAGGCCCTCGAACATGAGGATGGGGAAGAACGCGTAGCCCTGGTGGCGCGTGAACCAGCCGTAGAGGCCCTTCGCGCGGGCGGCATCCTCCTGCGTGAAGGAGATGACGTCGCGCTCGATGTCCGGGTCCTTGCCCATGACGTTCGGGTTGGCGTGGTGGCGCGAGTGCTTGGTCATCCACCAGGAGTAGCTGATGCCGACGAAGAGGTTGGCGAGCGTGCGGCCCGCGATGTCGTTGGCCTTGCCGGACTCGAACACCTGGCGGTGCGAGGCCTCGTGGGCGAGGAAGGCGAACTGGGTGAAGATGATGCCGAGGCCTGCGGCGATGAGGAGCTGGAACCAGCTGTCGCCCAGCGCGAAGAAGCCGATGCCGAGGCCGACCAGCGCCGCGGTGATGCCGGCGAACATTAGCACGTAGAACCCGACGCGGCGCTCCAGCAGCCCGGCTTCGCGGACGGTGTTGAGGAGACCCGAGTACGCGGTGGTGGGATTGGACCCACCGCCGCGCTTGGGCTTGGTCAGCACGATGCGGGGAGGGGCGGAGGTGTCGGTGTCTGTCATGTGCCTGCTCACTCGAAGGTCGGGGCCTCGCGGCCAGGGGGAGCGGTCCGTCTCACGGGACCAAGGGGATGCAGCGCCGTGATCCGCATGACGCTCCGGCTGCCGTGGATCAGGGGCGACCGAGTCCTTACCCTGCCATGTCGCCAGGCGCCGTGGGCTGAGAAACCGTCGGTGCGTCGCGGCTCGTCGGTCGCGTGTAATGTTCGTCGCCGCCCGTCCCGCGGTTCGGTCCCCGACCGCTGGAGGAGCGCCACGGACGCATTCCCGTCGCGGCATGGACTCCGGCGACGGCCCGGATCCGGCGATGCGCCGGCTGGCTACGGCACGATCACCGCGCGCCCGCGGACGGTGCCCGCGGCGAGCGCGGCGTAGGCGTCCGGGCCGTCCTCCAGCGCGTACCGCTGCGTCTCGACGGTCACCTGGCCGGAGCGCGCGAGGTCGAGCACCTCGATCAGCTCGGAGCGGCTGCCCCAGTAGGGGATCCGCACGGCCGCGTCGAACGCGATGGTCCCGAAGCCGACCTCGACCGTGCCGCCGCCGATGCCGACGATCGTCACGTCGCCGGCGGGCTCGACCACCTGGAGGGCCGTCGCCATGGTCGGGGTCGCGCCGACGAAGTCGAAGACGGCCTGCACGCCGCGGCCGCCGGTGATGGCGCGGATCCCGTCGGCGGCGTGCCGGTCGCTGATCACCGTGTGGTGCGCGCCGACGTGGCGGGCGAGCTCGAGCTTCTCCTCGGTGACGTCGAGGGCGATGACGGTGGCGCCGCTGAGGGCGCGGAGGATCTGGATCCCGACGTGGCCGAGCCCTCCCGTGCCGATGACGACGGCGAAGGTGCCCGCGCCGAGCTTCGGCAGCGACGTCTTGATCGCGTGGTACGGGGTGAGGCCGGCGTCGGTGAGCGAGACGTTGGCCACGGGGTCGAGGTCGCCGAGGGGGACGAGGTGGCGCGGGTCGTCGACGATCATGTACTCGGCCATGGCGCCGGGCGCGCCGAGCCCGGGAGGCTGGATCCCCTCGGCCGCCGCGTTCTCGCAGTAGTTCTCCCGGCCCTCGGCGCACGCGTGGCAGCGGCCGCAGCCCCAGGGGCCGTATACCGCGACGGCGTCTCCGACGGCGAGGTGCTCGACGCCCGCGCCCAGCTCCTCGACGACGCCCGCGCCCTCGTGGCCGAGCGTCAGGGGGAGCGGGTAGCCGGCGGCGCGGTACTCCTCCTCCGAGAGGCCCATCACGTACTCGTCCGAGTGGCACACGCCGGCGGCGGTGACGCGGAGGAGGACCTGACCGGGCCCGGGGACGGGCACGTCGATCTCGACGACCTCGGGGTGGGAACCGATGCGGGTGTACTGGAGCGCCTTCATGCGTCCACCGTATTACCCGGGTGGGGGAACCCCCTGGGCGTGGAGTTCGTCAGGGCAGGCGGCTGCCGTGCGGCGGCACGACGGGCGGCGCGACGGTGCGCTCGGGCTCGGGGAGGGCGAGCTCCGCGTCGGCGGCGTCGCGGAGGAGGGCCATGCGGCCGGCGGCGAGGGACTGGGTCGAGAGCGTCGACGCGGACATGAGCAGGTAGATCGGCGCGAACCACAGCAAGGTGCCGGGATCTCCGGCGAGGGCGTAGGCGGGGAGCCCGACGAGCGCCATGACGCTGAGGACGAGCGCCCCGGGCACGGGCGCGGCCGCCTGCGCGATCGCCCGGCGGGACTCCGTGGCCACGCGACCCGCTGTCCCGGGGGCGAGGGCTACCCGGCCGCGCGGGTCCACGGCCGCGTCGAGGAGGGCCGCGTCCCGCCAGGCCGGGTGCGTCCCGGCGACCGTCGGGTGGCGGCGGATCGCGCGCGCGAGCCCGATCGACACCGGGATCGCGGCGGCGGCGGCGCCCACCACCGCTCCGAGGACGATCGCTCCCGGGAGCGCGGTCTCGGGGCCGTCCGCGCGAGCGAGCACGGGCTCGATCAGCAGCGTCATGGCGACGCCCGCGACCAGCGCGACGCCGAGCGCCACGAGACGGCGACGCGGGGTCACGACGTCGGCGATCCAGGCGACCAGGGCACCTTAGCCGATGCGGGCCAGCGCGCGCCTGCCGTGGCCCGGGTCGGCGGGACCGTCGGCGTCGATGGCGGCAGCGTCTGCGGCGCTCGTGTCGTCAGCGGTCATGCGGGCCTCCCGGTCCGGGGCCGGTCGACTCGCCCCCGTCCATCCTCCCGGGAGGACGGGCCAGGCCCGGACCGTCGCGCGCCCCCGGTCCGGGGCGCGCGATCGACGCGGGGGATCGACCCTCGGCGCTGGACGGGCGTCGGAGGTGGCTGGGATGCTCGCGGCATGACCGCAGCGCAGCCCTCCTCCGCGACCCCGTCCGATCCCGGCGACGACGCCGTGCGCGACGACCTCATCCGCCACCTCCGGCTCGCACGGGAGGCGCTCGTCTGGAAGCTCGACGGCCTCGGCGAGCACGACGTGCGCCGGCCGCTCGTGCCGACGGGATCCAACCTGCTCGGGCTCGTGAAGCACGCGGCGGGCGTGGAGGCGGGCTACCTCGGGTTCGTCTTCGGCCGGCCGTTCCCCGAGCAGCTGCCGTGGATGGAGGAGGACGCGCCGCCGAACGCCGACATGCGCGCCACCGCGGAGGAGTCTCGGGCCGACATCGTTGGCCTCTCCGAGCGGGTCGGCGCGCACTCCGAGGCCACGCTCCGGGCGCTGCCTCTCGACGCCGTCGGCCGCGTGCCCTGGTGGCCGGGGGAGGCAGGGCACGTGACCGTGCAGCGGATCGCCGTGCACCTCATCGCCGAGCTCAACCGGCACGCGGGGCACGCCGACGTCCTCCGCGAGCTCGTGGACGGAGCCGCGGGACTCCGCCCGGACAGCGGCAACCTGCCCGAGGGCGACGCCGCGTTCTGGCGGGCCGAGCACGCCGAGACCGCGCGGGTCGCGCGCGTCGCGGCGGGGCTGCCACCGGTCGACTGACCGGTCGCGCCCCGCCGCGCGCGCATCGCGTCTAGCGGTGCGCGAACCGCAGGGTCGCGATCTCGAACGGCCGCAGGGTCAGCTCGACGCCGTCGGCGGACGGCTCCGGGACTGCACCCTCGAGGGGTCGCTCCAGCAGGTCCGTGCGGACGGCGTCGCCGAGGCCGGCCGCCGGGTCCACTCGCACGACCGCGCGCTCGCGACCGCCGCGCGCCTCGTAGAGCCGCACGACCAGGTCGCCCGAGCGGTCCTCGGCGAGCTTGACGGCCTCGATCACGACGGCCGCGTTCGATGAGGCGACGAGCGGGTCGACGCCGTGGTCGCCGGCGACCTCGCGCACCGGCAGGTTGAGCCGGTAGCCCGCGTCGGCGGCGTCGAGCACGTCGGGCGCGACCCGGACCGCGGAGCGCAGCACGTGCCGGCCCTGGTCGGCGTGCGGGTCGGGGAACACGGGCGCTCGGAGCAGCGACTGGCGCACGAGGGTCGCGCTGCCGCCGTCGGGGCGGGGGATCCGCGTCACGTCGTGCCCGTACGTCGCGTCGTTCGCCACGGCGACACCGAAGCCCGGCTCGCCCACGTGCACCCAGCGGTGCGCCACCGTCTCGAAGCGCGCGGTCTCCCACGACGTGTTCGCGTGCGTCACCCGCTGCACGTGGCCGAACTGGACCTCGGACGCGGCGCGGTCGGCGTGCACGTCGAGCGGGAACGCGAGCTTGAGGAGCTTCTGGCGCTCGTGCCAGTCGACGTCGGTGACGACCTGCAGCTCGGGCTCCCCGGCAGGCAGGGTCCACGTCTGCGTGACGCGCGAGGCGCCGAACGCGCGCTCGACCACGAGGGCTGCGCCGTCGATCCGCACGTCTGCCACCTCGGTGAGGTCGGTGCGGTTGCGGCGGTACGCGTCGTCGATGTCCCACGCGTCCCACTGGTTCGGGGCGTCGCGGAACAGCTGCAGGAGGCCGAGGCGCTGGCCGGGGGCGACGAGGTCGCGGCCGGACGCGGCGTCGACCAGCGAGGAGACGGTGCCGTCCGCGTCGACGCGCGCCCGGAGGAGTCCGTTGTCGAGGATCCAGCCGGTGCCGTCCGCGACGGGCGCGGGGGAGGCGGGTGCGGGATCCACGACCGCGGCCGACAGCGCGCCGACGCCGTCCGCGTCCACGGGCGCCGCGTTGAACGCGATGCGCCGGTCTCCGAATCCCGCCAGCGCGGACTGCGCCTCGGCCACGAGCTCCCGCAGGCGGCCCTGCACTCGGGCGTGCTCGCGCTCGGCCTCCTGGTGCACCCACGCGATGGAGGTGCCGGGCAGGATGTCGTGGAACTGCAGCAGCAGCACCGTGCGCCACAGGGCGTCGAGCTCGTCGTGCGGGTACGCGACGAGGTCGCGCACCGCGGCGGCCGCGAGCCACAGCTCGGCCTCCCGCAGCAGGTGCTCGCTCCGGCGGTTGCCCTGCTTCGTGCGCGCCTGCGACGTGTAGGTGCCGCGGTGGAACTCGAGGTACATCTCGCCCGACCACACGTGCGGGTCCCGGATCTCGGCCTTCGCGGCGTCGAAGAAGTCGAGCGGCGTGCCGAGCGTCACGCGCGGCGATCCCTCGAGGTCGTGCGTGCGAAGGGCGGCCGCGACCATCTCGCGGGTCGGTCCGCCGCCGCCGTCGCCCCAGCCGAAGGGCACGATGGACGCGTTGCTCACGGCCTTCTCCGCGTGCTGGCGCTCGGCGCGCGCGAGGTCCTCCCCGGAGAGGTCCGAGTTGTAGGAGTCCACCGGCGGGAAGTGCGTGAAGACGCGGCTGCCGTCGATGCCCTCCCAGAGGAACGTGTGGTGCGGCATCGTGTTCGTCTCGTTCCACGACTGCTTCTGCGTGAAGAAGTACTCGGCGCCCGCGCCGCGCACGATCTGCGGGAGCGCGCCCGTGTAGCCGAACGAGTCGGGCAGCCACACCTCGCGGGCGTCGATCCCGAACTCCTCGAGGAAGAACCGCTTGCCCTGCACGAGCTGGCGGACGAGCGCCTCGCCGCCCGGCATGTTCGTGTCCGACTCGACCCACATCCCGCCGACGGGGACGAACCGGCCCTCGGCGACGCGCTGGCGGAGCCGCTCGAACAGCTCGGGGTGGTCCTCCTTCAGCCACGCGTACTGCTGGGCGCTGGAGGCGGCGAACACGAAGTCGGGATCCTCGTCCATGAGCGCGAGCACGTTCGAGAAGGTGCGGGCGACCTTGCGGCGCGTCTCGCGCACGGGCCAGAGCCAGGCGGAGTCGATGTGGGCGTGGCCGACCGCGGTCACGCGGTGCGCGCTCGCGTGGGCGGGCGCGGCCAGCACGGCCTCGAGCGCCCTCCGGCCGGCGGGGGCGGTGCCGGCGACGTCGTCCGGATCCACCGCGTCGCACATGCGCTCGAGCGCCGCGAGGATCTCCGCGCGCCGCGACGACGCCGGATCCAGCTGGCCCATGAGCCCCTGCAGCGTCCACACGTCGCGGTCGAGCTCCCAGACGGCCTCGTCGCGCCACGCGAGGTCCATCGTGCGCAGCCGGTAGATGGGCTCGTCGCCCGCGGTGGCGAGGTCGCCGAGCGGCGTCTCGCCGTGGAAGGAGTCGCCGCCGATGTCGGGGTTCGATGCCGCCTCGATCCAGAGGTCGATGCGCGTCCCCGGCGCGGTGCCGGCACCGATCGCGGCGAGCGGCACGTAGCCGTTGTACGGCTCGATGGCCTTCACGACGCTGCCGTCGGGCCGGTGGACGAGGCCCTCCGCCTGGAACCCGGGCTGCCGGTCGCTGAAGCCGAGGTCGACGAGCACCTCGAGCGCGGTGCCGTCCGCATCCCCGTCGTCCGGCACGGTGCCGGTGATGTGGAACCACGTCGTGCCCCACGCCCTGCTCCACGGCGTGCCGACGGCGAACGGCCGGTAGTCCTGCCGCACCGCCTCGGCGAACGGCACGGGCTCGCCCGGCGCGTCCCACGCCTCGATCGCGAGCGGCATCCGTCGGCGGTGGACGTTCGGCACGAGGCGGTCGCGGACGAACCGCTCGACGCGGGCCTCGGCGAGCGCGGTGGTGGGGGGCATGGTCGTCTCCAGTCGATGGCGCGGCGGACCGCGGGCGGGTGTCTCCAGGGTGCGCCGCGCGGGCGTCGGCGTCCGGCGGCGGGTGGTGCGGTGGTGGTGCGGATGGATGCGCGGGCCGGTCAGCCCTTCACGGCGCCGGCGAGCGCGTTGGATCCGCCGAGCGTGCGCGAGACGAGCACGTACAGCGCGATGACGGGCACCGAGTAGACGAGCGAGAACGCCGCGAGCTGGCCGTACGCGACCGATCCGTACTGCCCGAAGAAGTTGAAGATGCTCACGGCGGCCGGCTGCTTGTCCGGGCTCAGCAGCAGGATGAACGGCACGAAGAAGTTCCCCCAGGCCTGGATGAACACGAAGATGAACACCACCGCGATCCCCGGCCGCATGAGCGGCACGACGATGTGGGTGAGCGTGCGCATCATCGACGCGCCGTCGGTCCACGCGGCCTCCTCGAGGGAGATCGGCACGGAGTCCATGAAGTTCTTCGCCATCCAGATCGCCATGGGCAGGCTCGTGGCGGCGAGGAAGAAGACCGTGCCGCCGATCGAGTCGATGAGGTCGAGCGTGACGAAGAGGCTGTAGACGGGCACCATCATCGCGGTGATGGGCAGGCACGTGCCGAAGAGGATCCCGTAGAGGAACGGCTTGTTGATCCGCATCCGGTACCGCGACAGCGGGTACGCCGCGAGGATCGCGACCACCACCGTCACGATGGCGCAGCCGCCCGAGAGCACGAGGCTGTTCATCAGCGGGATGAACGAGATCTCGGGCGTGAGCACGGCCCGGAAGTTCTCCAGCGTGAACTCGCTCGGCACCTTCGCCGACAGCGTCGCCGACGGATCGAAGGCCGCGAGCAGGAGCCACACGAGCGGCACCGCGAAGCACAGCGCGACGAGCACCAGCACGCCGTTGGCGACCTGGCGCATCACGCGTCCGCTCGGCGAGGTCATGCGGGAGCCCGGCGGCCGGGCCGCCCGCCTCGCTCGCGCCGGCCGGGTGGCGGGCGGGGTCATCGTGGTCACGGCCATGGTCAGTCCACCTCCGGGCGCAGGGCCCTGATGTAGATCACGCTGAACACCGCTCCGACGAGCAGCATGATCGTGGCGATCGCGGTGCCGAAGCCCAGCTGCGAGAACTGGAACGCCTCCTGGTAGGCGAGGATCGGCAGGGTCGAGCTGGAAGTGCCGGGGCCGCCGCCCGTCATCACGAAGATGAGGGTGAAGACCGACAGCGTCTGCAGCGTGGTGAGCATCAGGTTCGTCGAGATGCTGCGGCGGATCACCGGCAGCGTGATGAAGACGAGCCGCTGCCAGCCGGTCGCGCCGTCCACCTCCGCGGACTCCGTGATCTCCGGCGGCACCTCCTGCACGGCCGCCGCGTAGACGAGCATCGAGAAGGCGGATCCACGCCACACGTTCGCGAGGATCACCGAGAGCAGCGGCAGGCCGTACAGCCAGTTCGCGCCCTGGATCCCGAAGAAGCCGAGGATCGTGTTGAGCGTGCCCGAGTCGTTGAAGAACGCGTACGCGGCGAACGCGGCCACGATCTCCGGCAGCACCCACGCAGCGATGACGAAGGTGCCGACGATCGCGCGGATGACCCGGTTCCCCTGCCGCATCAGCAGAGCCAGCCCGAGGCCCACGACGTTCTGCCCGACGACCGCCGAGAAGAAGACGAACGCGAGCGTGAGGAGCACCGACTTCGGGAAGTCGGGATCCGCGAAGAGCGCCGTGTAGTTGTCGAACCCGATGAACTGCGCGCCTCCGGCCGCGTACCCGGTGAGGGACGCGTCGGTGAAGGAGCCGTAGAGGCTCGAGATCACGGGGCCGAGGAGGAACAGGGCGAGCAGGACCATGGAGGGGATCAGCGGGATGGTGCGCGCGCCGGTGCGGAGAGCGCGGGCGCGGGCCCGGCCGGGGCGGACCGGGGGAGGCCCGCCCGCGCCCGGAGCGCCGCCGGACCCCGCCGCGTCCCGCCGGTCGGCGCTCCGCGCATCGGCGTCGCGGCCGACCGGGACGGGGGCGATGGTGGCCACCGTCAGCCCTTCGCCTTCTGCGTCCCGTCCTCGCCGACGATGCCGACGAGGGCCTGGTCGTAGGCGGCCGCGGCCTCCTGCGGGGTCTGTTGGCCGGTCATCACCGACTCCATCGCCACGGTGATCGCGTTGGAGATGCGGCTGTAGTCGGTGGTCGCGGGGCGGAAGTGGGTCTTGTCGACGATCGAGGAGAAGAACTCGAACGTGGGGTTGGACGCCACGTACTCCGGGTCCTCGGCCACGTCGCTGCGGACCGCGATCTGGCTCGCCGCGATGTCGTACGACTGCGAGCCGTCCTTGTCGAGCGCGTCGGCGATGAACTCGAACGCCTTGTCGGGGGCCTTCGTCTTGGCGCCTACCGCGAGGGTCCAACCGCCCGACATGCTGACCGCGCCGGGGGCCTGGCCGTCCTGCGTGGGCATGGGCGCCTGGCCCATCACGTCGCTCCACTCGGGCCACGGGTTCGTGCCCGTGTCGAGCCAGGTGCCGCTGAGCCACGAGCCGTCGAGGTCGATGGCGAGCTTGCCCTGGGGGATCCACTGGCCGGCGACGATGGTGCCGATGTTGGTGTCGAGCGCCTCCTCGGGCTTCGGGCCGATGCCGCCCTGGTAGACGTCGCGGATGAAGCCGAGCGAGTCCTCGAAGCCCTGCGAGCCCGTGATCCACTTGCTCGTCGAGTCGTCGTAGAGGGTGCCGGTGGGGGTGCCGTAGTGCAGCATCTCGAAGCCCTGCATGGTCGCGCCCTCGCCCTGCGGCTTGCCCGAGTAGACGTTGAGGGGGATCACGTCCGGCATCTTCTGCTTGATGGTCTTCGCCGCGTCGAGGACGTCGTCCCAGGTCTTGGGCTCCCACGGGACCGGGAGGCCGGCCTTCTGGAAGAGGTCCTTGTTGTACCAGAGGGCGCGCGTGTCGGTGCCCATCGGGATGCCGTACACCTTGCCGTCCTCGCCGACGCCCGCCTGCTTGGCGGAGTCGAAGAACTTCGACCAGTCGTCCCACTTCGAGACCTGGTCGTCGAGGGGGAGGAGGTAGCCGGCGGCCGCGTCGGACTTCACCTTGAAGGTGTCCTCGTACATCACGTCCGGGGCGGTGGAGGCCGAGCGGTTCATCAGCGCGAGCTTGGTGAAGTAGTCGTCGTTCTGCGCGGCGATGGGGACGAACTCGACCTTCATGCCGGGGTTGGCGGCCTCGAAGGTCTTCGCGGTCTCCTTCATGTGGGCGTCCATCTGGGTGAAGGTGCCGAACTTCTGGTAGGCGACCTTGATGGTCTTCCCGTCGTCTCCGCCGCCCGCGCCGCCCGAGCAGCCGGTGGCGAGGAGGAGGGCGGCGACGGACGCCGCCGTGATCTGGAGGATGCGGGCCCGCGTCCTCGGGCGAGGCGTTCGATTCGTCATGGTGCTCCCTTGCTCCACTGGCTCGGACGGTCGGCCTCATCGCGGACCGTCGAGGGTTAGCCAAACGTATGGACTAATCCATGTCAAGACATCATGGTGTCGATCCGGTCACGGCGTCGCGGGAGGACGGGCCCGCGGGAGGACGGGCCGGCGGCGGCAGCAGCGCGCGGCGGAGCGCGGGCGGCTATCCGCGGATCAGCATCGCCGACGGGCGCGGCGAGAACGCGTTGTCCAGCACGAGGCACGCGGCGCCCACGGCGGCGACGTCCTCGCCGACCGCCGACTCGACCACCCGAACGGGGTGCTTGGCGATGAGCGCGGGGGACCGCCGCACCTCCTCGGGCAGCGTCTCCAGCACCAGGCGCGCGATCGGGTGCCAGAAGGGGCCGCCGCAGACGACCTCGTCGACGTCGAGCAGGTTCACCTGGATCACGATGGCGCGCGCGAGGTGCCGGGCCGCGGCCTCCACGATCCGGCGGGCGGGCCCGTCCTCCGCGTCCGCGCGGGCCGCGAGCGCGTGGAAGGCCTCGCCGATCAGCCGCATGTCGACCGCGTCGCCGCTCGCCGCGGACTCCGCGAGCGCCGCGTCCGATACGTCCCCGGCCTCGAGCACGCCGCCCTCGACGGCCTGGCGCACGAGCGCGTGCGGGGTGATCAGCTCGCCCACGCATCCGACGCGCCCGCACGTGCAGCGCCTGCCGCGCGAGGCGACCATGATGTGGCCGGCGTCCCCGGCGTTGGAGCTGGCTCCCCGCACGGGCTCGCCGCCGAGCACGAGACCGGTGCCGAATCCGGTCCCGTAGTAGACGAACGCGAGGTGGCGGCGATCCCCGGGACCGAACCAGAGCTCGGCGACGGCCGCCGCGGTCACGTCCTTCTCGAGCAGCACCGGCAGGCCGGTCGCGGTGCTGAGCGCCGAGCGCAGCGGCACGTGCCGCCAGCGGGGGAGCATCGGCGGATCCAGCACGAGGCCCGCGCCGACGTCGATGGGGCCCGGCGCGGCGAGACCCACCCCGAGCACGGACTGCCGGTCGACCCCCGCGTCGGCGATGAGCCCGTCGACGAGCCGGGCCACGAGCGCCACCACCTCGTCGGGTCGGGACGCGGAGGGCGTGGGGCTGCTGACGTGCCGGAGCACCGTGCCCTCGAGGTCGAGCAGCACGGAGGTGATGACCGCGGGATCCACGTGCACGCCCACCGCGAAGCGGCCGTCGGCCACGAGGTGCAGGAGGGTGCGCGGCTTGCCGGGCCCGCGGATCACGGTGCCGCCCTCGCGCACGAGCCCCTCGTCGATGAGGCGGCGGGTCACGTTGGTCACGGTCTGCGCGCTGAGGCCCGTGCGTTCGGCGATCTCGGAGCGGCTCGCGCCCTCTGCCGCGCGGCGCACCGCATCGAGTACGACGGTGCGGTTGTAGCCGCCGATGGCGGGCAGGTTGGTGCCGCGTCGCATGGGCACCTCCTCGCGTGGGCCTGGCCCGCCGGGCGCGGGCCTCCCCGCAGTATCGCGGATGCGCGGACGCGTCACGGTCCCGGCGGGAGCCGAGCGCGGTCCGGCCTCAGGCCCCGGGATCGCGCCCGCGGTCGCGACGCGCGGAGGCGCGTCGCATGCCCTCCCGGAGCGGCACCCACAGCAGCACCACGCCGATCGCGGCGATCACCCGCCCTGTCTCGGTGTCCCCGCCCACGACGACGAGCCCCCACGCGATCGCCGCGACCGCGACGATGCCGACCGGGATCGCGATCCTCATCGGCGCGCCTCCTGCTCCATCCGCACCACGCGCGGGTGCAGCGGCTCCACGATCGCCGGGATGTGGCTCGTCAGCACGAGCACGTGATCGCGGGCGTGCTCGTCGAGGAGACGGCGGGACGCGTCCTGGCTGGTCGCGTCGGTGGCGGTGAGGGGCTCGTCGAGGAGCAGCACGTCCGGCGCGAGCGCGACGCCGATGGCGAGGGCGAGCTTCTGGCGCATGCCGGTCGAGTACGTGCCGATCAGGGAGCGCGCCGACGGCATCGCGAGCTCGGCCATGACCTCGGCGAACCGCGGCCGGAACGCGGCCCGTCGTGCGGCGTCCAGCTCCCAGAGCTCGCACACGAGCGCGACGTGCTCCTCCGCGTCGAGCTCCGGGAACACCGGCGGCTCGCTCGGCAGGAGGAGCACCCGCGAGCGCTCCAGGTCGCGCCCGTCGAGGGTGATGCTCCCGCGGGCCGGTCGGCGGAGCCCCGCCATCAGCTCCAGCAGCGTGGTCTTGCCGATGCCGTTGCGTCCCTCCAACCACGTCACGCGGCCGGACGTGAACGTCTCCGAGAACCCGTGCACGGTGTCATCGTCCGCGTCCTGGTGGCGGTAGTCGAGCGCGTCGACGCGGAGCTCAAGCATGCGCGGCCGCCAGGAGGGCGCTCACGACGGTGTACGCGGCCGGCACGGCGGCCACGATGACGGCGGCACGTGCGCGCACCCCCGCGAGTCGGACGGCGGTGATCGCGAAGACGGCGATGATGCCCAGGTGCGCGACCGCCCCGAGCAGGAGCGGAGCGCGGTCCGAGCCGTCTCCCGAGAGCAGGGCACCCGTGGCCAGCGCGCTCACGAGGGCGCCCGTCGACATGCAGACGAGCGTGATGAGCAGGAGCCGACGGTCGTCGTATCGACGATCGACGGCGGAGATCACGAGCCCGGCGATCGAGGTCGCGATGAGTGCCAGGAGGCCCATGACCGGGATGAGCACGATGGCGCCCACCACGGTGACGAGGACGATGTCGTCACCCATGGCGCTGCCCGGCTGCATCGCCAGGGCGTTCACGAGCACGACGAACGCGGCGGCGATGGCCAGCGCCGAGGTCAGCACGAGCGCCGCGCCGGCGGCGCGCGGGAGCCGGGGGAGGGGGCGGGCCGCATCCGGGGAGGCGGGGCCCATCAGGGGTGCGGGTGAGGGTGCGTGTGCGGTCATGCGACTGCTCCGTTCATGGTGACGTGGCTGATGTGGCCTTCCACCCACGCTGCGGCGAGGATGAGGCCGACGGCGAGGGCGAGCAGCAGGGCGAAGGGACGCACGGGCAGCGCG
Source organism: Clavibacter quasicaliforniensis (assembly GCF_051201715.1). NCBI lineage: Bacteria > Bacillati > Actinomycetota > Actinomycetes > Micrococcales > Microbacteriaceae > Clavibacter > Clavibacter quasicaliforniensis. Next base: position 1,367,227 of record NZ_CP139624.1, read on the forward strand.
CGGGGCGGGCCGTCGGGCCGGGGCAGCAGGATGCGGCCGACGACCGCGTGCGCCGGGAGGGCGCTGGCCGCGGCGACGGCGCAGAGGCCGGCCAGTTCGAGCGGCGCGTGCGGGAGGAGTCCCGTGACGAGGGCATCCATGCGCCCGCCGTCCCAGAGCAGGGCCGTCAGCTGACCGATCAAGAGCCCGTTGACCAGGAGCACGGCCGCCGCGCCCAGCGAGGCGGTGGCCGTGCCGACGAGCAGCATGACGGCGGCCACCCCCAGGTTGTTGCGCGCGATGGCGAAGGATGCCGCATCTCCTCCGGGATGCGACCCGGCCAGGTCCGCGACGGTCACCGACTGGGGCAGCGCCCACGCCCCGTAGGCCGCTCCGACGAGGAACGCGAGGAGCGCGACGGCCCCGGCGGCACCCGCGACGGGCCTCGTCCCCGGGAACCGCCGGCGTGCGGGCGCAGTCGTGGTCACGGCCGGCGCGGCGGGCGTCACGTCGTCGCTCCCCGGTGCTCGGCACCCAGCAGCGCACGGGATGCGCGGCCGAGGAGGACGAGCCCCACCGGCTGGATGACGACCACGGCCGCCGCGAGCGCGAGGAGGAGGCCGTCCGGCACGTGTGCCTGCAGGAGGAAGGCGCACGTCGTGAGGAGGGCCGGCACGACCACGAGCGGGTAACGCGGAGCAGCCTGCATCGCGCGCTGGAGGTCCAGGGCGGAGGAGTCGAGCCCGGCTTCCTCTGCCCGCTGCTCCATGGCGTCGAGGTAGAGCCTCGGCCCCATGTACCACTGCACGGATGCGGCCACGAGCGGGCTCACCGCAGCTGTCGCGACGAGCATCGCGAGGCTCCAGGCGGACAGGCCGTCGGCCCATCCGATGGCGAGCACGACGACGAGGACGACCGCCGTCGAGGGGACGAGCTGGACGGCGAGGAGGTCGGCCCGGGCGCGCGTGGCGTGGAGGATCCCCCGCCCTCCCGGCGCCTGCCGCAGCAGGGAGACGGCCGGTCCGTCGGCCTGCACCGCGGTCGCGGGCGCGAGCTCCGCGCGCATCTCGGTCGCGCCGCCGTGCACCGCCATGAGGACGCCGATGACGAGGACGAGGGTGGACAGGCCGGTGCCGGCGACGCCCATGGCGAGGCCGGCCGCGATGCCGAGCTGGACGCACGACTCGACGGTCGGCAGGATCCGCGCCCAGAACGCCGGTGCCACGGCCCAGCGCGACGCGCGGAGGCGGCGGATGAGCACCTCGCGCAGCACGTCCGTGCCCGCGGGCCGCCACGGGGCGCGCGTCGTGCGGAGCCGCTCGACCCACGCGTCGAACGCGTCGGGCCGCATGAGGTCGCTGCCGCCCCTCGTGCCGGGATCCCGATCGATCAGCGCCGGCGGGATCAGGTGGGCCGCCGCGGATCCCACGAGTAGGGCCGCGGCGGCCACGAGGACGCAGGCACGTGGGTCCAGCACGGCGAGCGCGGCGGCCGGGCCGGCCCACGCGCGAGTCAGGTACTCCGCCGCGAGCGGCTCCACGCCCTCCCATGCGGCCGCGTCCGCGAGGCGGCCGAGGTCCGGGAACGCGTCCTGCAGAGTCGTGACGGCGGTGACGACGAGGTTCCGCGCGACGAACCAGCCGAGCATCGCGCCGATCGCGCAGCACACCACGTGGACGAGGAGCCGGCGCACGCCGACACGACCCGATGCGCGTGCGCGGACGAGCGCGACGGCGACACGCGCACCCGCCCCGTGGCCGACCGCGAAGAGCGCCGCGGCGCCGATGAGCAGCGGGGGCACGGCGACGAACGCCGATCCGGCCTCCCCGCGCGGGACGGACAGGGCCAGTGCGGCGAGGGGCGGTGCGGCCCACGCGGGGGCCGAGCACACGAGCGAGTACACGAGGGCTGCGCGGGCGAGCCGGCGGGCGAGCCGTTCGTCGGGGATGGGGGAGAGGCGTCGGAGATCCTCGAACGGCAGCACGGCGACGCGTCGCCACGATGCGGCTCCGGTCAGCGCGGCGAGGATCAGCACGGCGGCCGCGGCGGCGGGGACGGCGACGTCGAGGGGGAGCCGCAGCGGCTGGGCCCGCGCGGCGACGGCGAGCGATGCGCTCGCCAGGAGGCCGACGGCCAGAGCAGCTCCCATGCTGATCCGGATCGACCCGGCTGTCCCGCGCCCGGGGAGATCGGCCCCGACCAGCTGCGCCGGCAGGGCCCAGCGGCGTCCTCCCCGCCGCAGCAGCGCGAGGAGGACACCGCGCTCCGCCCGCCAGCGACGGCGGTGGAGCACGGTGTCCAGGGTGAGGGTCTGCGCACGCATCCGATGTGCCTCCTGATCGAGCGTCCGCGAGACCGTCATGTCACCAGGCGATGACGGCCTTGCGGCCCTTCTTCTTGATCTCGTTGAGCAGGAACTGCTTGATGGTCTCGCGGCCCGCCGCGGCGATGAGGCCGAGGCCGCCCGAACCGAGCCCGATGAGGATCCCGACGATCGTCGCGGCCGTTCCCCCGGCCGTGGCGAGGTTGAGGATGGTGCCGCCCACGGCGGTCGGGATGCCGAACTGCTGGGCGAGGTCCGCCATCGGCAGCGTCCCGAGGACGAGCGAGGTGGCCACGAGGGCCAGTGTCCCGAGCAGCGCCGTGAGGGCGAGTCGGGTGATGTTCTGCGTACGTACCATGTGTTGCCTCCGTGTGGACCATCGGGTCGCCGTGTGTGACCTCGGGGGAAACGTATTCACCGCTCCGGAACGCGGTCAAGGGAAGCGATGCGGATGGACCGGAGGCCCCGACGGACGGATGACCGGGGTGACTACGGACGCTATCAGCGGCCCCGCGGCGCGCACCGCCGCTGACCCCTCCGGGTGCGTTCCCGCGCCTTTCGTCGCGCGGATCCATACCTTGGTATCGCTCCAGCCCCGCGCATCGCCGCTGCGGAGGAGGGGTGACACGCCCGGCAGGGACTGCGCCTCCCGGAGCAGGGTGGACGCATGACCGATCCGCTCGCCACCGCCCACGAAGCGGTCCGCACCCTCCCGTCTCCACTCCCCGCATCCCGGGGGCCGCTGAGCGCCGGGCTCCTCGACGCCCTGCTCCACGGCGTCGCCTCCTCCGCGGGTCCGGGCGTCGACCTCGCGGCGCTCGCCGCGGAGGCGCTCGCCGCTACGGACGACGTGGTCCGCGACGACGACGTCCAGCTGGCCCTGTTCTGCCTCTACGAGCTGCACCACGCCGGCCTCGAGGGGGTGGACGACGACCGCGAGTGGGACCCGCGGCTGATCGCCGTCCGCGGCATCCTCGAGCGCGCCTTCGAGGCCGCCCTGCGCGATCGCGTGCCCGTCCCCGAGCGCCCCGAACCCACGTCAGCCGGCGTCGCGGCCGCGCTCTTCGCGCTCACCTCGGCCGACTCCGGCCCGTCCATCTCGCGCTTCGTCGCGCGGAAGGCGAGCCTCGAGCAGCTCCGCGAGTTCCTCGTGCAGCGGTCGATCTACACGCTCGGCGAGGCCGACCCGCACTCCTGGGCGATCCCGCGCCTCCGCGGCCGCGCCAAGGCCGCGCTCGTGGAGATCCAGGCCGACGAGTACGGCGGCGGCCGGCCCGAGCGCGTCCACGCGACGATCTTCGGCGCGACCCTCCGCGGCGTCGGCCTCGACGACCGCTACGGCGCCCACCTCGACGACGTGCCCGCGATCACGCTCGCGTCGTCGAACGCGATGGCGCTGTTCGGCCTGCACCGGCGCCTCCGCGGCGCGATCGTCGGCCACCTGGCCGCGTTCGAGATGACGTCGAGCGTGCCCAGCCGCCTCTACGCGAGCGGGATCCGCCGCCTCGGCTTCGGCGACGACGTCGCCTGGTACTACGACGAGCACGTCGAGGCCGACGCCGTGCACGAGCAGATCGCGGCGCACGACCTCGCGGGCGGGCTCGTGGAGTCGGAGCCCGAGCTCCTCGACGACGTGCTGTTCGGCGCCGCCGCGTGCCTCGAGGTCGAGGGCTGGGTAGGTGCGCACGTGCTGGCGAGCTGGCAGGCCGGGCGGTCGTCGCTGCGTGAGGGGTCGACGGCCGCCGTGGTCGCCGCGTGAGCGCGCCGTCCGCGGACGACGTGTCCGCTCCGGGTCCGGCGCGCGCCCGGTCGACCGCTCCCGAGCCCGCGCGCATCATCGCGTACCCCGACGGGCCGCTGCTCGTCCGCGGCGACTTCGAGATCGTGGATCCCGAGGGCCACCCGATCCCGAGGACGCGCAGCACCGTCGCGCTCTGCCGCTGCGGCGTCTCGTCGATCAAGCCCTACTGCGACGGCACGCACCGGCTGGTCGGCTTCCGCACGGATCCGCCCGCGCCCATCCCAGACTGACTGCGGCCGGTCGTGCGCTCTCGGCCTAGAGCGCGCTGCCCGGGACCGCGAACGTGTCGCACGCCGTCGGGCCGCCGGCGCGACCGGCCTCGAACCAGCGCTGACGCTGCTCGGCCGATCCGTGCGTCCAGGTGTCCGGATCCACCCCGCCGCCGGCCTGGGCCTGGATGCGGTCGTCGCCCACGGCGGCCGCGGCGTCGAGCGCGTCCGCCACCTCGGCCGCGGAAACGGGCTCGAGGAACGCGGTCCCCGTGTCGTCCCGCACCTCGGCGGCCGCGCCGACCCACGCGCCCGCGTAGCAGTCGGCCTGCACCTCGAGCCGCACCGAGTCGGAGTCCGGTCCCGTCCCGCTCCGGTCGGCGCGGTCGAAGGCGCCCGACAGCTGCTGGATGTGGTGGCCCCATTCATGCCCGACGACGTACATCTGCGCGAGCGGCCCGCCCGAGGCGCCGAAGCGCGTGCGCAGCTCGTCGAAGAAGGTGACGTCGACGAAGAGGCGCCGATCCGGCGGGCAGTAGAACGGCCCGGTGGCGCTCGTCGCCTCGCCGCATCCGGTGCTCGTCGCGGCGTCGAACAGGGAGAAGCCCGGGCTGGCGTAGTCGGCGATGCCGACCTCGGATGCCGCGGTCGTCCAGTAGGTGTCGAGCGAGTCGGCCGCGCCCGCCATCCGGCACTCGACGCTCGCGTTCGCCTCCGCGCCGGTCGTGCAACCCTCGATCGCCTCGTCCTGCTCCTGCGACGAGCCCGCGCCGCCCGTGCCGCCCGCGCCGCCCGTGCCGCCCGCGCCGCCCGCGCCGCCGGTCCCGTCGACGAGCTGCGACAGGTCGACGCCCGTGAGCTGCTGCACGAGGATCACCGCGACCACCACCAGGAGCCCGCCGCCGCCGGCCGCGATGCCGGTCGTGCGTCCCCTGCCGCCGCGACGCCGCGTGACCTTGCTGCTGTCGATGCGGGCGTCGTCGTCGAAGGTCATGTCCCGAACGTACCCGCGGGGAGCGGGGGCGTCAGGCGAGATCGGGTCGCGTCTCGCGCACGACCTCGCGCACCCGCTCGACCGCCTCGCGCACCACGTCGTGCCCGCCCCGAGGGGCCGCCTGGGCGGTGCGGGCGCGACGGAGGAACCCGTCCCAGTCGCCGCCGCCGGCCCGGAGCGGTCGGGTCGGCGCCAGCAGGGCCGCCCGGCGGAGCCACACGTCCGCCTCGCCCGCCCAGCGGTCGAGCGCCTGGTCGGCTCGGGCGCGCGCGGCACCGGCCAGCCGCTCGACGAGCGGGCCGATGACGTCGAGCGCGAGCGGATCCACGAGCGCCCGCAGCCGGGCGTCCCGCACGAATCCCTCGACGCGCGTCAGGTCGCCGTTGTCGAGCCGGTCGACGTGCTCCTGCAGCAGCACGACCGCCGCCAGCCGGCGCTCGTAGACGCGCGACCGCCAGAGCTCGGACGCGAGCGCGACCGCCTCGTCCCGGGTCATGCCCGGACGCCGCCGCCCGAGGTCGCGCACCGTCCCGCGCACCGCGCCGACCGACGCGCCCACGAACTCGAGGTCGGAGCGCAGCCGCTCCCGCTCCGCCTCGGCGCGGTACCACGCGCCCTCCCGCTCGAGGGCCGCCGCGACGAACTCGGCGTCCTCGGTCATCTGGCGAGCGGCGCCGAGCCCTCGCGCCCGGTGCGGTGCACGAAGGCGCGGCCGAACTCGACCAGGACCTCCTCCGCCGTGTGCGTCGGGACCCAGCCCAGCACCTCGCGGGCGCGCGCGGTCGACATGACGGGCACGTTCGCGGCGATGTCGATCCAGCCCGGATCCGTCCGCTGCACGCGCAGCCGCCAGCTGGCCGACACGAGCGCGCGCAGCGCCGGCAGAGGCACCGTCACGACGCGCGCGTCGAGCAGGCGGCCGACGAGCGCGGGGTCGACGACCGGATCCGCCGCGACGTTGAACGCGCCGGGAGCGCGCCGCTCGACCGCGCGCCAGAACGCGTCCGCGACGTCCTCGTTGTGCACCACCTGCGACACGAGCTCGCGGGGGAGCGGCAGCACCGGGGTGCGGGTGGCGAGTCCGAGCCAGCGCGTGGGGATCCAGCGCCCGAGGAAGAGCCCGGCGATCTCCGCCGCGGCCTCGTCGTGCATCACGAGCCCGGGCCGCATGCGCGTCACGACGATCCCCGGGTGCGCCCGCTCGAACGCGTCCATCGCGCGCTCGTTCTCGGCCTTGTGCCGCGAGTAGTGGGAGGTGTGGATCCCGCCGGTGGGCCAGGTCTCGTCCCGCGGCCGGTCCTTGGGCGCCGGGCTGTACGCGCCCACCGAGGAGGCGACGACCACCTGCGGGACGCCCGCCTGGGCGACGGCCTCGAGCACGTGGGCCGTGCCGATGACGTTGGTGCGGTGCATCACGCTCTCGCGGTGGTTCGGCTGCAGAGCCCAGCCGAGGTGGATCACCGCGTCGGCGCCGCGCATGGTGGCCGCGAGCCCGGAGACCGCGCCCGCCGCGCCGATGTCGGCCAGGCGCCAGGTGACGTGGGAGTACGGCTCGAGGGAGGCGTCGGGCATGCGCCGGGCGACGCCCACGATCTCGGCGCCCGCGGCGTGGAGGCGGCGCAGCACCCCGGTGCCGAGGTTCCCGGTCGCTCCGATGACGACGACGCGCATGCTGCTCCTCTCCTGCGGACGGGACCCGTCGGGCCGGCTGATCCGCGGGTCCCCTCCATCATGCTCGCCGTCGGTCGCCGCCGAGCCGGCCGGCGGGCGGTGCGGGCCGATGCTCAGCGGTCGACGGCCTCGATGAGCGACCCTTGGGCGAACGTCAGCCAGTCGTACAGGCTCGCGCTCTCCTGCGGTGCGCGGTCGCGCCAGCCGTCGGCCTCGTCGATGCGCAGCGGCACGGAGATCGCGAGCCGCAGGTCGTTGAGGATGCGGAGCCAGGCCTGCGCGCCCGTCGGATCCAGCACCACGAGGAGTCCGCGCCGGCCGGCCCCGCGCGCGTCGGCCTCCGCGAGGGTCGCCTCGACGGAGCTCGCGTTGGCCGCCTTCGCCTCGCTGAGGTCCGCCGCCGTGAAGCGCCGGAACTCCGCGGACGACTCCGCGTCGTCCGGGTACGCGTCGGGCAGCAGACGCTCGACGACGGGGGAGGGGGCGGCGCCGTCGGTCGCGCCGCCGGGCGCGGATCCCTCGTCCAGGATCCCGCGGAGCTCGCCGAGCAGGCCGCGCAGCATGGCGATCTCGTGCGGCTCGAGGTGCGCGGCGACCGTGCCGTCGGGGCGCGCGCGGAAGGCCCTCACGCGTCCACCCGCTCGAGGGTGGCCCACAGGCCGTAGCCGTGCATCGCCAGGACGTGGCGCTCGATCTCCTCGCGGATCCCCGTCGCGACGACCGCCCGGCCGTCCTCGTGCACCCGGAGCATGAGCTCGTCGGCGCGCTCGCGGGGGAAGCCGAAGTAGCTGCGGAACACGTACGAGACGTAGGTCATGAGGTTGACGGGGTCGTTCCAGACCACGCAGCTCCACACCGGCGGGGTCGACGCGCGCTCGAGCAGGCTGGTGTCGGATCCCGTGCGGGTCCCCGACCCGGGGTCGCCCGCGGGCGGGTCGGCGGCGCGGCGAGCGGCGGGGAGGAGGCGGGAGGTCCGCGCGTCCGCGGTGGTGGTGGTCATCGCGCTCCCGTGGGGTCGTCCCGGCGAGCGGCCGGAGCATCCATCCTCCCCCGCCGGGCGGGTCGCCGGCGACCTCGTTCGCGCCGCGTCATGCACCGGGACGCACGAGCCCGCAGTCGTACGCGAGGATCACGGCCTGCACGCGGTCCCGCACCTCGAGCTTGGCGAGCACCCGGCCCACGTGCGTCTTCACCGTCGACTCCGACAGGTAGAGGCGTCCGGCGATCTCCTGGTTGGTGAGCCCCTCGGCCAGCGCCGTGAGCACCTCCAGCTCGCGCGCCGTCAGCGGTCGCAGGCGCGGGTCGGCGGCGCCCTCGCCCGTGCCGGCCGCGCCGCCGGTCGCGGGCATCGTCGGGCCGAGCAGCTCGATCATGCGCCGGGTGACCCGGGGCGAGATGGCGGCGTCGCCGTCGGCGACCGCGCGGATCGCCTCCATCAGGTGCTCGGGCCGCGTGTCCTTCACCAGGAACCCGCTCGCGCCGGCGCGCAGCCCGGCGAACGCGTACTCATCGAGGTCGAACGTGGTCAGCACGATGACGCGCGTCGCCGGGTGGCGGGCGACGATCTCGGCGGTGGCGTCGATGCCGTCCATCCCGGGCATCCGCACGTCCATGAGCACGATGTCGGGGGCGAGGGCGCCCGTGCGCTCCACGGCCGCGCGGCCGTCGGCTGCCTCGCCCACCACCTCGATCCCGGGCTCGGCGTCGAGCACCATGCGGAAGCCCATGCGCACGAGCGCCTGGTCGTCCACGATGAGCACGCGGACGGGGGTGCTGCTGTCGGTCATCGGTCCTCCTGGAGGCGGGGGCTGTCGGTCGGTCCGGGGGCACGGGTCGCGTCGCCCGGCCGCACGTCGTGGAGCCCGCTGGGCATGGTCGCCAGCACGCGCCAGCCCCCGTTCTCGCGTCGTCCCGCGGTCGCGGTGCCGCCGTACACCGCCATGCGCTCCGCGACGCCCACGAGTCCGCGGCCGCTGCCGGGGACGGGCGGCACGACGGGTCCCGTGAGGTCGTCGTCCGTGACCTCGACGACGATCTCCTCCGGCCGATGGTCGAGCTTCACCTCGACCCGGTCGGCGTTCGGCGCGTACCTGAGCACGTTGGTCAGCGACTCCTGCACGACGCGGAAGACGGCCAGCTGCCGTCCCGGGTCGTCGGGCGGCGTGCCCGTGCTGGTGAAGCGCACCGGCAGGCCGGTGGAGCGGAACGAGTCGACCAGGGCGGCGAGGTCGGCGTGCCCGGGCTGGGGCGCGCGGAGCGACGGCGGGGCGGCGTCGCCCGTGCCTGGCTCCTCGGCGAGGACGCCCAGCATCCGGCGCATCTCGGACAGGGAGGTGCGACCGGTCTCGGCGACCTCGCGCATCGCGTCGCGGGCGAGCTCCGGTCGGGCGACGGCGCTCGCGGCCGCCCCGTCGGCGAGGGTCACCATGACGGTGATCCCGTGCGCGACGATGTCGTGGATCTCGCGCGCGATCCGCGTCCGTTCCGCCGCGGTGGCGAGCCGCGCCTGCTGGTCGCGCTCGCGGGCGAGCTGCATGGCGAGGTCCCGCAGCGCCTCGACGTAGCGCTTGCGCCCGCCCACGTTGATCCCGATGAGCGTCGCGATGAGCGGGAGGATCAGGTTGATGAGCAGCATGGTGGCGATCGACAGGGCCATGGGCCCCTGGCCCGCCGTCGACGGCGCGACGACCGCGATGAGGACGGCGACGCCGCCGAAGCCGATCCACGCGTGCCGGGCCGACCCGTAGACGGCCAGGGCGTAGAGCGCGAGCGGGACGGCCCCGCCGTCGAAGCTGCCGGACACGAGGGCGCCCGCCGCGGTCGCCGCCCCCGAGACCGCGAGGACAATCACGGGTCGGCTGCGGCGGAACATGAGGGCGACGCCCGTCAGGACGCTGAACGCCGCCAGCGCCAGGCCTCCGGCGAGGCCCGGGGATCTGCTCCCGACGACGGGCGCCGCGCTCACCGACAGCAGGGTGAACGCGATGGCGATGACCGCGTCGACCGCTCGCGGGTGCCGGGCCATCCAGCCGCGGAAGGCGCCCGGCGGGGTGGGCAGGCGGACGCCGTCGGGGGGGGGGGTGCCCGCCGCGCCCGACGGCGCCCTCCGTCCCGCGTCGATCAGGCGTCCCGCTTCCGGGCGAGGACCATCGCGGGCACGAGGATCACGGCGACCCACCCGACCATGACGAGCAGCGCCTGCCAGAACTCGAGCTCACCGGGCGCACCCGTGGCCATGCTGTAGAGCCGGTTGCCGGCGCTCAGCGGGAAGTACGGCGCGAGATCCGCGACCCAGTCGAGCACGCCGCCGAGCAGCTGGCCGACGATCGGCACGACGAGCACGAGGCCGACGAGGGCGCCGATCCCCGCCGCGCCGTTGCGCAGCAGCAGTCCGAAGCCGAAGCCCATCAGGCCGATGAGCACGACGAAGAGCACGCCGCCGAGGGCCGCGAGCAGGAAGTCACCGTCCAGCACGTCGACCTCCGCGCCGGCGGACGCGAAGTACCCGCGGGCGATGAGGAGCGCGGCGGCCACCGCGATCGCGGTGATGACGAACGTCACCACCGTGTAGACGATCGCCTTGGCGGCGATGACGCCCAGACGGCGCGGCGCGGCGCTGAAGGACGAGCGGATCATGCCGGTCGAGTACTCGCCGCTGATCACCAGCACGCCGAGCACGCCGGCGACGAGCATCGACAGGGTGACGCCGCTGAGCCCCACCTGGAGGAGAAGGTCCGTCGCGGGGACGCCGGGGAGGGACAGCTGCGTCCGGAGCTGGTCCACGACGAAGGGCGTGAAGAGCGCCGAGAAGCCGGCGAGCAGGAGGAAGACGAGCGCGAAGCACCAGACGGTGGAGCGCAGCGTCCGCAGCTTGATCCACTCGGAGCGCATCAGGCGGGGGAGCGTGGGCCGGCCCGTGGTCACCGGTGCGGGCGCGTAGGTCGTGCTGGTGGCGGTCATCGTGCGATCTCCTGCTCGGTCTGGCCGACTGCGGCGCTGTGGTACTCGACGTCGCCCTGCGTGAGCGACAGGTACGCGTCCTCGAGGGACGCGGTGACGGGCGTGAGCTCGTGCAGCACGACACCGGCGGACATCGCCGCGTCGCCGACCTGCGCGGCCGTGAGGCCCGTGATCTCGATCACGTCGCGCTCGACGCTGGTGACCACGACCTCCGGCCGCGCCACCGCCTGGCCGAGCTGGTCGGCGTGCGGGGAGCGGACGCGGACGAGGCCGCTCGTGGCCCCCGCGACGACCGCCGCGACAGGCGCGTCGGCGAGCACGCGACCGCGCCCGAGGACGATGAGGTGGTCGGCGGTCTGCGCCATCTCGCTCATGAGGTGCGAGGAGAGGAGGACTGTGCGTCCCTGGCCGGCGAGGTAGCGGGTGATGTTGCGCACCCACATGACGCCCTCGGGGTCGAGGCCGTTGACGGGCTCGTCGAGGATCAGCGTGCGCGGGTCCCCGAGGAGAGCGACGGCGATGCCGAGGCGCTGTCCCATGCCGAGGGAGAAGCCGCCGACGCGCTTCTTGGCGACCGGCTGGAGGCCGGTCATCTCGATGACCTCGTCCACCCGCGAGCGCGGGATGCCGTGCGTGGCCGCCATGGCGAGCAGGTGGTTGTAGGCGGAGCGGCCCGTGTGGACGGCCTTGGCGTCGAGGAGCGCGCCGACCTCGTGGAGCGGAGCCTGGAGGTCGCGGTAGCGGCGGCCGTTGACGGTCACCGAGCCGGACGTGGGACGGTCGAGACCCACGATCATGCGCATCGTGGTGGACTTGCCGGCGCCGTTCGGACCGAGGAATCCGGTCACCATGCCCGGCTGGACGGTGAAGCTCACGCCGTCCACGGCGGTCTTCGCGCCGTAGCGCTTGGTCAGGTTCTCAGCGACGATCATGCGCGCTGCCTCCTCAGGGTGGGTTCGCGGGCCCAGCGCCCGCGGAAGCAACGTTAGGGGCGGGGTCGTCGGGGCGGCGTCCCCCCTCCGGCCCCCGTCTCGCGCGGGAGGCTGGTACCAGGGTGCCGGCTCAGGCGGTCCCCGCCGCCAGCGCGCCGAGGCGCCTCGCCGCCTCCTCGAGCACGTCGATCCGCTTGCAGAAGGCGAACCGCACGAGGGACGCGTGCTCCGCGGCGAGCGGCGCATGGCAGAAGGCGGACAGAGGCACGCCGACGACGCCGGCCAGCTCCGGGAGGCGCAGGCACAGCTCGCGGGCGTCGGGGAAGCCGAGCGGGGCCGCGTCCGCGACGATGAAGTACCCGGCGGCGGGCAGGTGGATCCGGAAGCCCGCAGCGGTCAGTCCCGCGGCCAGGACGTCGCGCTTCCGCCGGAGGTCGTCCGCGATCTCCTCGTACACCGCGTCGGGCAGCGCGAGGCCGGTCGCGATGGCGGGCTGGAACGGCGCCCCGTTCACGAAGGTCAGGAACTGCTTCACCGCGAGGATCGCCGACACGAGCGGGGCCGGCGCGGTGAGCCAGCCGACCTTCCACCCCGTGGTGCGGAACGTCTTGCCGCCCGAGGAGATCGTCACCGTGCGCTCGCGCGCCCCGGGCAGCGTCGCGACGGGCACGTGGGGCGCGTCGAAGGCGAGGTGCTCGTAGACCTCGTCCGTGACGATCACCGCGTCGTGCGCGACGGCGAGCTCGACCACGAGCTCCCGTACCTCGCGGCTGAGCACCGTGCCGGTGGGGTTGTGCGGGTCGTTGAGGAGGATCACGCGGGTGCGGTCGGTGATGACCCGGCGGAGGTCGTCGAGCCGAGGCTGGAAGTCGGGGGCGCGCAGCGGCACGGTCCGGTGGATCCCGCGGGCCAGCGAGATGAGCGCCCCGTACGCGTCGTAGAACGGCTCGAGCGTCACGACCTCGTCGCCCTCCTCGACCAGCGCGAGCAGCGTCGCGGAGAGTGCCTCGGTCGCGCCGGCGGTGACGAGGACCTCCGTGTCCGGATCCACGGCGAGACCGTAGAAGCGCGCCTGGTGCGCGGCGATCGCCGACCGAAGCTCCGGCGTGCCGCGCCCCGGCGGGTACTGGTTCATGCCGGCGGAGATGGCGGCACGAGCCGCCTCGAGCACCTCGCTGGGCCCGTCCTCGTCGGGGAAGCCCTGACCGAGGTTGATCGCGCCGGTCGCCGCGGCCAGCGCGCTCATCTCCGCGAACACGGTGGTTCCCGGCATCCCGTCCGGCGTCAGCAGCATCGCCCCACGGGCCGCGCGCACCCACGCGCCGGGAATCGTCATGGGCCCATCATCCCGCGCCCGCTCGTCCTCCACAGGCGGCAGCGCCGTACGCGCCAAGGATGGTGTGGAGCGACCACGTCCGCGTTCCGCGACCCCCGCTAGCTTTCCTGGACCCGCGACGCACGGCGCCCGAGCGCCTGCTCCCGCGCGGGATCCGCACCGCCCGGGGGAGACGAACGTGAACGACCGACCGCGCATCCCGCTGCGCCGACGAGGGGGAGCGGTGGCCGTCTCGGTGGCCGTCCTCGCCACCTTCCACTTGCTCACCGGATGCGCCCCCTCCTCGCCCCCGGCACCCACGACCGCCCCGACCCCGTCGCTCACGCAGGAGGAGCAGGACGACCAGGCCTTCCAGGCAGCGTTCTCGGGGTTCCTCGACCTGCCCTTCCAAGGAGAGTCTGGCGACGCTCTTCGGCCGTTCCTCACCGGAGATGCCTTCGACGACGAAGTGCGCGAGATCGACGAGTACCAAGCGGCCCAGCAGACGGTGGTCGGCAAGGACACCTACTACGGCTTTCGAGTGACGTCGCGTGGACCGGGGTACGCGGTGGCCCAGGCATGTCTCGACGTCAGCGGAACCAGGGTCCTCGATGCGAGTGGACGAGACGTGACGACGACGAGGAGTCCGGTCGTGTCGCTGCAGCTTAAGGGCGTCATCGGCGACGATGGTTCGTGGCGCATCAGCGACCTGGTCCCCAATGACGAGGTCCACGCATGCGACTGAGAGCGGCGCTGGTGCTCATCATCTCGATCGCCCTAGTTGCCCTGAATGCTGTCGCGGTGCAGGCCGACTCGGGCGGGTGTGGGCGGCGCGGCCTGGGGGATGCGCCCTGCATCGGCGGCGCGATCGGTGCGGACGGCGTCGCGCTGCACGGAACGACGATGGCCGCGCCCGTCAGCGATGGATCTGCCGACGACGACGCAGTGCGTGCTCACCCTGCAACTCAGACGACGCCGCAGGCGCCGCCTCCGGTGCCGCGGGGGCGGTTGGCTGCGGATGTGGACGTGCCGTGCACTCCGAGTGCGCGTCTGTCGGGTGGATCTCTCTGTTCGGATGGGCAGCATGCGTTCCTGCCGCCGGCGAAGGCAGCGACCAAGCCGGCGGATCTGGTGCCGGTCGTGGCCGCAGCTCCTGGGGTGTCGTTGGCGGATGTGGCGCAGTTCGTGCCGCGGGATGCGTCGATCCGGTCGCAGCCGAACGGGTGGGCGATCGTGGGGGCGCCGGTGAACCTGTTCACCGACGCGACGCCGCAGGTGGTGGACGGGGTGTTGCTGGGTCGGCCGGCGCAGGTGCGGTTCGTGCCGGTGTCGTTCGTGTGGGATCACGGCGACGGGACCAGTACGACGGTGGTGGGTCCTGGTGCGTCGTGGAAGGCGTTGGGGCAGCAGGACTTCACGCCGACGGACACGAGCCACGTGTATCCGAGCGTCGGTGACAGGCAAGTGAGCCTGACGATCTCGTACTCGCCCGCCTACCGGTTCGACGGGGGTGCCTGGCAGCAGATCCCGGGCACGCTCCCGGTGCAGGTCGGGCCTGTCGCGATCCGTGTCCTGCAGGGGTCGACGGTGTTGGTCGGGGGTGCGTGCGGGGAGCGGGACGCGGGACCCGGATGCCCGTGAGCTGCATCGGACCGCGCGCGGGGTCGGGGGTAGCGAGTCCCACGGCGTGACCGGCGGCAGGAACACCGTCGCCGCGTACGCTCGAGCCAGCTCGTGAGCTGAGCGTGTCCGGTCGCGAGCCGCCCGTGCCTCCCGAGGTCCGGCGGCGGTGCCCTGTCAGGGCGGCCATAGGGAACGCCCAGACTCGCCCTGAATGCTGGCATGACCTGAGAGGAGCACCACCGATGACCGACAGAAGCCACGGCGACGACGAGCACGAGGGCGGCCGCGAGGCAGCCGGCCGAGCCGAGGGCTCCTCGACGGGTGCCACGTCGTCCG
Source organism: Clavibacter quasicaliforniensis (assembly GCF_051201715.1). NCBI lineage: Bacteria > Bacillati > Actinomycetota > Actinomycetes > Micrococcales > Microbacteriaceae > Clavibacter > Clavibacter quasicaliforniensis. The sequence goes on from NZ_CP139624.1 coordinate 1,382,370, forward strand.
ATGCCCCTCAGGCGCGCGACGAGGGATCGGCCTGGCCGGCGCCCGCCGGCCCCGCGGCCGCGTCCCATCCCGCGCCGACCACGCCGACCACGTCGGATCAGCAGGACACCCTCGCCTACGGAACGGCAGCACCGACCGACCACGCGGCGACCGCGCCTCTCGGTGGCGCTGCGGCGGCGGGATCCGAGCCGGTCGGCGACACCACGACCGCTGCTCCCAAGAAGAAGCCGAACAAGGCACTGCCCCTCGTCGCCATGCTGGCCGTCGGGGCGCTCATCGGCGGTGCCGCCGGCGGTCTCACCACCTGGGCCATCGCGCACGACGACGCCTCGACCGAGTCGGTCAGCCAGTCGCCTGCGAACATCACGGTCAACGACCCGGACAACGCGACTCCCATCACGGCCGTCGCCGCCAAGGTGTCCGGCTCGGTCGTCACCATCGAGGTGGCCGGTGCGCAGGCCGGCGGCACGGGCTCCGGCGTCGTGCTCTCCAGCGACGGCTACATCCTCACCAACACCCACGTGGTGACGCTCGACGGCCAGACCGGCGACGCCACCATCCAGGTGAAGACCGCGGACGGGGCGCTCTACACGGCGAAGCTCGTCGGCACGGATCCCGTCGTCGACCTCGCCGTCATCAAGCTCGACAACGCGAGCGGCCTCACGCCCATAGAGTTCGCCGACTCGTCGAAGCTCAACGTCGGCGACACCGCCATCGCCATCGGTGCCCCTCTGGGGCTCTCCGGCACCGTCACCGACGGCATCGTCAGCGCCCTCGACCGGAGCATCCAGGTCGCGTCGTCGGCAGCCCCGGCGACACCGGGCGACGGCAGCCAGAGCGACGAGACGCCGTTCAACTTCTGGCCCTTCGGCAACGAGGGCCAGGGCGGTTCCGGCGGCGAGGGTGGCCAGGGCGGCCAGGGCGGTTCCGGCGCTCAGGGCCAGGCCTCGGCGAACATCAACCTCGCGGTGATCCAGACCGACGCGGCCATCAACCCCGGCAACTCGGGCGGTGCGCTCCTCGACGGCGACGGCAAGCTCATCGGCGTCAACGTCGCCATCGCGAACGCGGGCGGCACCAGCTCCACCGCCGGCAGCATCGGCGTCGGCTTCGCCATCCCGTCGAACCTCGCGAAGCGCGTGGGCCAGGAGATCATCCAGAACGGCAAGGCATCCCACGGTCTCCTCGGGGCGAGCGTCCGCGACGTCGCCAGCGGCGACTCGGCCACCCCGGTCGGCGGCGCGTTCATCGCCGAGGTCCAGAGCGGTGGTGCGGCGGCTGCTGCGGGGCTGAAGCAGGGGGACATCGTGACCGCCTTCGGCAGCATCCCGATCAGCAAGGCGAGCGACCTCACGGCTCAGGTGCGCGCCCTCGCCGGCGGCAGCGCCGCGGAGCTCACCGTCATCCGCGGTGGGCAGAAGCAGAAGGTGGACGTCACGCTCGGCACGCTGCAGCAGTAGCGAGGGGCGTCACGAGGGGCGGATCGGCTGGCGCCGGTCCGCCCCTCGTCGTCCTCGACCGGCGGGCGGCCGACGGGGAGGCTGGTAAACTCCTGCGAGGCTCGGCCCCCGACAGGCCCCGGCCGCACCTCCCTCAAGAGATCGGCTCAGATGGCGCACCACCCGCGACGAGACCCCGTCGCCGGCAGCCCCGGCGATCTCCCCGCCGTCTCGTACGTCATGCCGATCCTCAACGAGGCGGCCCATGTCCGCTCCGCCGTCGACAGCATGATGCAGCAGGACTACCCCGGCGACTTCGAGGTCGTCCTGGCCCTCGGTCCGAGCACAGACGGCACCACCGAGGTCGTCCGCGAGATGGCCCGGGCCGATCCGCGCATCACGAGCGTCGACAACCCCACGGGGTCCACGCCCGGCGGCCTCAATGCGGCCATCCGCGCCACGCGCCACCCCATCGTGATCCGCGTCGACGCGCACTCGCTCCTGCCGCGCGACTACACGCGCATCGCCGTCGAGACCCTGCAGGCGACCGGCGCCGACAACGTCGGCGGTCTCATGTCGGCCGAGGGGCGCACGCCGTTCGAGAAGGCCGTCGCCCGCGCGTACGGCGCCCGGGTCGGGCTCGGCGGCACCGCGCATCACGTGGGCGGCAAGGAGGGGCCGGCGGAGACCGCCTACCTAGGCGCCTTCCGTCGCGAGCGTCTCGTGGAGGTCGGGCTCTTCGACGAGGGCGTGCGACGCGGCCAGGACTGGGAGCTCAACCGCCGGCTCCGGCAGAGCGGCGGACTCGTGTGGTTCACGCCGAGGATGAAGGTGACCTACCGTCCGCGCTCCACGTTCCGCTCGCTCATCCGCCAGTTCTTCGCCACCGGCCTGTGGCGCGGGGAGCTCGCCCGGCGCTACACGCGGCAGAACTCCGTGCGGTACTTCGTGCCCCCGGTCGCGGTCGCCGGAGTGGCCGCGGGGCTCCTCCTGGGTACCGCGGGCCTCGTCGGCGCCGCGCTGGGGATGCCGGGCCTGCGCCGCCTCGTCGGCGCCTTCGTCGTGCCCGGCGTCTACGCCGGCTTCGTGCTGGTGAGCTCGGTCTCGGTCGCCTCGCGGGACGGCGCCGCGACGATGCTCCGCTTCGCGGCGGTCCTCCCGTCCATCCACTTCAGCTGGGGCACCGGGTTCGTGCTCGGCTTCCTCGAGCTCACCGACGACCTCGACGGGCACACCGGCCGATGAGCGCCGCTCCCGGCACCGGCGACCGCGGCCTGCCCACCTCCATCGACGAGCTCCGCCGCGTGACGCAGCCGCCCGAGGTGCGACTCCGCGCGAACGCCGAGCACTGGACGGCGCACCTGTACCTGCGCGACCTCTCGCCGTACCTGACCTGGCTGCTGCTACGGACGAGGATCAGCGCGAACGGGGTCACCGTCGTCATGATCCTCACGGGCTGGGCGGCCGCCGCCGCGCTCCTCATCCCCGGCATCGCGGGGGCCGCCCTCGCGCTGGTCCTCGGCCAGCTGCAGATGCTGGTGGACTGCTGCGACGGCGAGGTGGCGCGCTGGCGCCGTACCTCGTCGCCGGTCGGCCACTTCCTCGACGCCGTGGGGCACTACTCCACCGAGACGCTGATCGCGCTCGCCCTCGGGATCCGCGCCGCCGCCTACCCCTTCGAGGCGCCGGGCGACCTGCCGTGGACGACCCTCGCGTTCGCCCTGGCGCTCGTGATCGTGCTGAACAAGGCGCTGAACGACATGGTCCGCGTGGCGCGGGCGTCGGCCGACCTGCCCAAGGCTCCCGTCGGCGCCGGTACGGTCGCGTCGCAGCACTCCCTGATCGCCACGGCCCGCCGCGTCGTGCGGTTCCTGCCCTTCCACCGCATGTTCCACTCGGTGGAGCTCACCATCGTGACCTTCGTCGTCGCGCTGATCGGCCTCGTCGCGGGTCAGCCGGAGACCGACCGGGTGTACCTCGTCGTCCTGGTGCCGCTCGCGGTGCTGGCGCTCGTCGGGCACTTCGTGATGATCGTCACCTCGCGTCGGCTGACGTCCGCATGACGGTCGCCGTCCCGCGCGTCGGCGTCGTCGTCCTCAGCCAGGGGCGTCGGCCGGAGGGGCTGGCGGCGTCGCTCGCCTCGGTGCTGCGGCAGCAGGGCGTCGCGCTCGACGTCGTCGTGGTCGGCAACGGCTGGGATCCCGTGGGCCTGCCCGACGGCGTGCGGGGCCTGCACCTGCCCGAGAACCTGGGCATCCCCGCCGGGCGCAACGCCGGGGTCCCGCTCGTCGCCGGCGAGACGCTGTTCTTCCTCGACGACGACGAGACCGTGCCGAGCGCGGCGTTCCTCGCGGACTCCCTCGAGCTGATGCGGACGACGGGTGACATCGCGCTCATCCAGCCGCGGATCGTCGACCCGACCGGTGCCGCCACGCCCCGCCGCTGGATCCCGCGCATCCGCAAGGGCGATCCCGCGAGCTCGAGCGAGGTCATGTCCGTGCTGGAGGGTGCCGTCGTCGTCCGCCGCGACGCGTTCGAGGCCGCTGGCGGCTGGGCGGGGGAGTTCTTCTACGCCCACGAGGGGATCGAGCTGGCATGGCGGATCTGGGATCAGGGGCTCCGCGCCTGGTACGCGGGCGACCTCGTCGCCCACCACCCCGCCGTCGCCCCGACCCGGCACGCGGAGTACCACCGCCTGAACGCGCGCAACCGGGTCTGGCTCGCGCGGCGCAACCTGCCGCTGCCGCTCGTGCCCGTGTACGTGGGGTCGTGGACCGCGGTGCAGCTGATCCGCAGCGCGCGGAACCGAGACGGCCTCGGCACCTGGCTGCGCGGCTGGCGCGAGGGGTGGACGACGTCGCCCGGGCCGCGTCGTCCGATGTCGTGGAGCACCGTCGTCCGCATGACGCGCGCGGGCAGGCCGCCCGTCATCTGATCGTGATCCGACCCCGATCGGTCACGATCGCACACCGTTCCGCGCCCCCGGCCGGGGCGCGTCCGGAGGCACCCGGAGCGCTGGCTACGGTGGAGTCATGGGTCTCCTGAACGACGCTCGCCTCGGCGTGCGCGCTGTCCGCTCGCTGGTCCAGCAGCGCCGTGCGCGCGGGACCCTCCAGCGCAAGCTCGCGCTCCGCGCCCCCTCGCCCCGAGGCGAGTACCGCGTCGCCGTGTACTTCGCCGACTCGGCCGTGAACATGTACCAGATCCGCCAGTGGTACCGGCCGCTCGTCGAGCTGGCGCGCACGCATCCGGTCGTCATCCTGAGCCGCCACCCGAGCGGGGCGAACGCGCTCCTCGACGAGAGCCCCCTCCCGGTGGAGTACGTGCGTCGCGTCGCGGACCTCGAGCGGGTCATCGCGGAGCAGGACATCCGCGTCGTCCTCTACGTCAACCAGAACACCCGGAACTTCCAGATGATGCGGTACGGGCGCCGGTGGCATGTCTTCGTCAACCACGGCGAGTCCGACAAGATGTACATGACCACCAACCAGTTCAAGGCGTACGACTACAGCCTCATCGCCGGCGACGCCGCCCGCGCCCGGCTCGGCAAGGTCCTCTGGGACTACGACCTCGCCCGTCGCGCGATCCCGATCGGCCGACCGCAGGCCGACCACTACTCCGGTGAGCTGCCCTACGCGCCCGACGACCGCACGGTCGTGCTCTACGCGCCCACGTGGGAGGGGGATCGCGCCGCCGCCGCGTACGGGTCCATCGCGTCCCACGGTGTGCCGCTGGTGCGTGACCTCATCGCGACGGGGCGGCATCGGGTGGTCTACCGGCCGCACCCGCGGTCGGGTGTCGTCGATCCCGGGTACGCGCGCGCGAACCGCGAGATCGCCGCCATGCTCGAGCGGGCGAACGCGCAGGATCCGTCGGCGCAGCACGTCGTCGACCGCTCGCGCGAGCTCGCCTGGCAGCTGTCCGCCGCCGACCTCGCCATCGTCGACATCTCCGCGATGGTCTACGACCGCCTCGCGGCGGGACGCCCGCTGATGGTGACGCGGCCGGTCCAGCCGGAGGCCCAGATCGACACCGACGGCTACCTCTCCGACTGCGAGTGGCTGACGGCGGACGACGCGCGCGACATCGTCACCCGGCTGGACGCGCTGCAGCACGACGCGGCCGCGGATCGCCGGCTCGCGGCCTGGGTCCGCCACTACTTCGGCGACACCTCTCCCGGCGCGGCGACCGCGCGCTTCCACGGGGCGATCGACCACCTCATGGGGGAGTGGGAGCGGCACGCGGCTCTGCACGCCCGGGACGGCGGCGACGATCCGCCGTCCGACGACCAGGTCGACGACGAGGACGAGGACGCCTGAGGCTCGGCGGGGTCGGGCGACGACGCCGACCTCCCCGCGGGTGGCGTCAGCCCTTGGCGGCCTTCTTCTCGGCGACGCGGATCACGCGCGGCTTCTTCTCCGGCACCGCCAGCTCGTCGGGGAATCCGGCCGGAGCGGGTCCGAAGGCCTGACGTGAGCTCGCGACGATCTTCCCGCCCAGCATCCGGTTGCCGGCGCCCCCGATGACGGCACCGATGCCGAACGGCACCGCGCGGCCGATGGCGCTCGCGCTCTGGTTGACCACGAAGCGCTTGATGAAGGCGCGCTTGATGCGGTCGGCTATGGGCCCGATCGCGAACGAGGGCAGGCCCGAGGTGATCGCGCGGCCCCAGTTGGCGTTCCGGTCGACGGGCTGGCCGGAGAACTGGCCGGTGAACTGCTGGATGACCTGCGCGCCCGGGGCGCCGAGCATCATCGTCATGACGAGGGCCCTGGCGCGGGCCGGATCCTCGACGGTGATGCCGTGCACCTCGGTGATGGACTGCGCGAACAGGGCGCTCGCCTCGAGGAAGCCGGCCGTCTCCACGCCCGTGAGCGCGAGGGACACGCCGGTGCCGACGCCGGGGATCACGGCGCTCGCTCCCACGGCGGCGCCACCGGCGGTGACGGCGGCGAGGAAGCGCTTCTCCAGGATCGCGATGATGCGGTCGGGTGAGGCGTCGGGGTGGCGGGCGCGGATCGAGCGGATGTGGGCGAGCACGACGGGGCGCTGCACGGACAGGAGACGATCGATGCCGGTGGCCACGGTCGGGTCGAGCTCGGAGGCGTCCTTCATGCTCCGAGCCTACGCGCGGCACCTGTGCCGTTCGTCCCCTCGTCGTCCACCGGATGGAGGCGTGCATGACAGGCCTATCCGCGGAGGTGCGGGCACAAGCGCATGGGGCGTCGCCGCTCTGGTCATTCCTCCATGTGGCGGATAAGCATGTGACATGGTCACCACCGTCTCCGACGCCGCCGCCGAGTTCGGCTCCCGCGTGCGCGAGCAGCGCCAGCGCATCGGCATCAGCCAGGAGACGCTCGCGGAGCTCTCCGGCATCCACTGGACGGCCCTCGGCAAGATCGAGCGCGGCCAACGCAACCCGAGCCTGCGCAACATCATCAAGATCGCGAGCGGACTCGACGTGGACGCGGGGCTCCTCGTGACGGGCCTCACGGCCGACATGCTGCCCCAGGACGACGGCGACTCGCCGGCCGAGCTGATCCGTCTGGAGCGCGAGCGGGACCGACGCGGCACCACGCCCGTCAGAAGCTGACCCGCCACAGGTACTCGCCCCCGTCCGGCCGGAACCAGCGCACCACGAGGATCGTGTCGAGCGCCAGGTCGTCGCCGCGGATCGTGGTGGACAGGCGCTCTCCCGGCCGCACAGTGACGGGCGCGCGCGACAGCATGGTGCCCGACCCGAGCAGGTGCAGCGAGATGGCGTGCAGCACCTCGTCCCCGACGTTGACCAGCGCGAAGCGCGGCCGCTCGAGCGTGCGGTCGAAGTGCCAGGGCACGCGGTACGCGGGCTCGGGATCGGGGCGGATGGGCAGGGGCGGGACCGGTCGCAGCATGCGTGCACGGTAGGGGCGGCGTGCGACGTGCGGGGTCGCGGGCCTGTGGAAGGGCAGGGCTGGGGAGGAGGGGAGCGCCTCGGGCTATGCGCCTGTCGGAGCCGGCGGGTTGTGGTCGGCGTTGTAGGCGTCCATGACCCGGTCGATGGGGCCGTCGAGCACGAGGGCGCCCTTGTCGAGGTACAGCCCGCGCGTGCAGAAGCGGCGGAGGTCGCGCTCGTTGTGCGAGACGAAGAAGAGCGTGCGCCCCTCCGCGAGCATCTCCTCGATGCGGTGGTAGCACTTCTCCCGGAACGCCCGGTCGCCCACGGCGAGGACCTCGTCCACGAGGAGCACCGGCTCGTCGAGCCGCGAGATCACGGCGAACGCGATGCGCACCTTCATGCCGCTCGAGAGGTGCTTGTAGGGGGTGTCGACGAAGTCCGGGATCTCGGCGAAGGCGATGATCTCGTCGAACCGGGCGTCGATCTCGGCCTTGGACATGCCGTGGAGACCCGCCGTGAGGTAGATGTTGTCGCGGACCGTGAGGTCGTTGACGAAGCCGCCCGTGATCTCGATCAGCGGTGCGACGCCGGCATGGACGCCGATCGACCCCTCGTCGGCGATGAGCACCTCGGCGACGAGCTTGAGCAGCGTCGACTTCCCCTGGCCGTTGCGGCCGACCACGCCTATCGCCTCGCCCTGCCGCACCTCGAAGGAGACGTGGCGCAGAGCCCAGAACTCGCCCGGTCGCGCGCGCCGTGCCGATCCCGCGAAGAGGTCCTTGAAGCTGCGTCGGGCCTTCCGGTTGCGGCGGAAGCGGATGCCGGCGTCGTCGACCGAGAGGACGGTGCGCGGGTCCGGCGACGGGAGCGGTGCCTCCATCAGATCTCCTTCAGGACGGCGGGCAGGGAGCGGCGGAAGACCAGCGCGCCGACCACGACCAGGCCGGCGGAGATAGCCGCGCTGACCCCGACCGCGTACCAGTCGAGCTCGGAGGGGAAGAACGCCGCGCGGTAGAGGCCGAAGACGCCGGTGAGGGGATTGAGCGCGGCCCAGGGATGCAGCTCGGCGGGCAGGTCGCTCGACGAGTAGACGATGGGCGAGGCGTAGAACAGGAAGCGCAGCACGAGCTTCACGGCGCGCTCGAGGTCGCGGAAGAACACGACGAGGGGCGCGATGATCAGGCCGATGCCGAGGAGCAGCGCCGCCTGGATGAGCACGGCGAGCGGGAACAGCAGCACGTGGACGTCGAGGCGCGCGCCCGCCACGATCGCGAACACGGCCAGGACCGGGAGGCTCGCGACGAACTCGAAGCCCTTCGCGAGGACGAGGCGGAGCACCCAGATGCTGCGCGGGATGCGGGTCGAGCGGACGAGCTTCGCCTGGGAGCTGAATGCCCGAGTGAAGTCGCTCGTCGCCCCGGTGAACCACATCCACGGCAGGAGCGCCGCGAGGAGGAACACGATGTACGGCTCCTCGCCGACGTCGCGCGAGAACACGACCGTGAAGACGAACCAGTAGATACCCGACATCACGAGCGGGTCGAGGATCGACCAGAACCAGCCGAGCGCGCTCGTCGAGTAGCGCACCTTGAGGTCACGCGTCGTCAGCAGCCAGAGCGACCTGCGGTAGCGGGCGGCGGGGGTGCGGGAGGCGCGACCGGGGCTGGCGGCGTCGGTCACGGCGGGGATCCTCTGCGTCAGCATCCCCGAGGCGGTCTAGACGAAGAGGTTGGCCCTCTCGAGGTCCTCCGCGAAGTCGACCTCGACCGCGTACAGGTCGGAGATGTCTACCGGTTCGACGAGCAGGGAGTCCTGCTCGATCGCCAACTCTATTCCACGCTCGAAGTAGTCCTGGTCGGCGACCCGGGCCAGCTGGCGGATGAGGACGGGCTTGTCGGCCTTGGAGACGTAGTTGATGCCGACCGCCTCGCCGAGGCCGCCCTTCACGGTCTTCGACAGCTCGCGGATGAAGCCCTCGGGGCTGGTCGTGTACTTGACCTCCTCGTCGGACACGCGCGAGGTGTTGACGGTGACGAAGGACTGGTCGCGCGCGATCATCGCGGCGGCGCGACGGAGGATCATCGGGTCGAAGACGACGTCGCCGTTCATCCAGAGCACGCCGCCGGGGCCCGAGGCGCGGAGCGCGCGGAGCAGGCTCTTGGACGTGTTGGTCTGGTCGTACTGCTCGTTGTAGATGTAGTCGGCGTCGGGGAACGCATCGATGATGTGGTCGAGCTTGTAGCCCACGACGATGCTGACCTTGGCGTCGTCGCCGAGGCCGAAGCGGATGTTGTCGAACTGCTGGCCCATGATGGTGCGGCCGTCGCTCAGCTCGGTGAGGGGCTTGGGGAGGCTGCGTCCGAGACGGCTGCCCATGCCTGCCGCCAGGATGACTACCTGCGTGGTCATGTGTTCTCCGTTCGATGCGGGGTGCCGAGTCCGCTCGGCAGCCCTCGGACATCGAGGGTTCGCCGGGACTTCACCCGCGGGTTTCCTGTTCGACACGCCGTCATGCCGCTTCCATCGTAGGCCGCGGGCGGGGAAATAGGCGGGATAGGCAGCGGGGTCGTGTCCCTTTCGTGATCTGGATGGGCTCCCGCCGGGGCGCGTCGGGTGCGCGTCCGGGGTCGGGGCGGCCTCGGGCGCGGACCTCCGAGGACGACGGACCGGGCACGGAGGACCGCCTTGCTAACGTGGGGCCGTGACCGACGCCCCCGACGAGACGACCTCCCCTGACGCCACGTCCGACTCCTCCGCGGAGCCCCGGGATCACGCCGACAGCGCCGCAGCCGTGCCGGCGGAGGAACCGACCGTGACGGCCGTCCCCGTCGAGGGATCGGCCGCCGTGCCGCGCCCCCCGCGCCCCGGACAGCGCGTCCCGCGTCGTGCCACCGCGCCCTCCCCGCGCACCGCGCCCGCCGTCGTCGTGGCGCCCACGCCGCCCCGGGTGAAGTCGAGTCCCGTCGTCGCGCCCGCGTCGCGGCTGCCCGTCTCGGCGGATGATGCGGGGGAGAGCCCGTCCGCGGCATCCCGCCCTCCGCGCGTCCGTCGGCGCACCCGCGTCCAGCGAGCGGCCGGGAGCGCGGAGGCCGTGGTGGTCTCCGAGGACAGCGCGGCATCGGACGTGGACGAGGAGCGGACGGCGACCGGCACGTCCGTGGACTCGCCGACGACGCCCGCAGAGGTGCCGGATGCGGCGGACCCGCACGATGCCGGAGCCACGGCGCCGGACCAGGACGGCCTGACGGAGCTCAGCAGCATGTTCTCGGATGCTGACCGCCAGCCCGCGGGCGATCCCGTCCGCCCCGTCCTGGAGGACGACGGCACTCCTCCGACCGGCGACGTCTCGGCGGCGGAAGTCGCGGAGGGACCCGGCCCGACCTCTGCGGACGCGGATCCGGGCGACCCGGTGAGCGTGGAGGCGACGGATCCGGGCGACGCGGTCCCCGACGCCCTCGACGCCCCGGACGCGGCCCCCGAGCCTGATGCGAGCGTCGAGCCCGAGCCCGAGCCCGAGCCCGAGCCCCAGCCCCAGCCCGAGCCGGAGCCCGCGCCTCTCACGGATCATGAGACCGCGCTCGAGCCGACCGCTGAGGCCGAGGCCCGGGCAGCCGAGCCGTCCGAGCAGGTCGTGGACGACGTGTCCGCGACCCCGGACGCGGACGCCGTCGCCGTGCCGGGCCGCGTTCCGGATCCCGAGCCCGAGACGGCCCGCCCCGTGACCGTGCGCACCGACAGCCTCACCGCGCCCCGCTCCACCCGCCCTGGCCTCGCCGGAGTCGCGGAGACCGCCCTCACGCCGTCCGTGCGCGGCGACCGCGCCGCCGCTCCCGAGCTGGGGGACGACGTCCTCGTGATCGAGGGGCTCACCAAGCGCTTCGACGAGAAGGTCGCCGTCGACGACATCGCCCTCACCGTGCGCGCCGGCTCCTTCTACGGCATCGTCGGGCCGAACGGCGCGGGAAAGACCACGACCATGTCCATGGTCACGGGTCTCCTCCGACCCGACGCCGGCACCGTAACCGTCAACGGGATCGACGTCTGGCGCGAGCCGCTCACCGCGAAGCGGAGCATCGGCGTGCTGCCGGACCGCCTCCGCCTCTTCGACCGCCTCACCGGCGCGCAGCTCCTCCACTACTCGGGCGCCCTCCGAGGGCTCGACGACGCGGAGATCCGCAGCCGCTCGGCGGACCTCATCACCGCCTTCGGGCTGGAGGACGCCGTCGGGCGGCTCGTCACCGACTACTCGGCGGGCATGACCAAGAAGGTCGCGCTCGCCTGCGCCATGATCCACTCGCCGCGCATGCTGGTCCTCGACGAGCCGTTCGAGTCGGTCGACCCGGTGTCGGCGGCCAACGTCGTCGAGATCCTGCAGGACTACGTGGCGCACGGCGGCACGGTGGTGCTGTCGAGCCACGGCATGGACTTCATCCAGCGCATCTGCGACCACGTCGCGATCATCGTCAACGGCCGGGTCCTCGCCGCGGGGACCATGGACGAGGTCCGCGCGGGCCGCTCGCTGGAGGAGCGCTTCGTGGCGCTGGCCGGCGGTCGACGCACGGCGGAGGGGTTCTCGTGGTTGCACTCGTTCTCCGACTGAGGCTCGCCCTCCTCGCCAACGCCTTCCGTCGCAGCCCCTGGCAGGTCCTCGGCCTCGTGGCGGCCGCCGTGTACGGGATCCTCGTGACGGTGCTCGCCGTCGGGGCGCTGGCCGGGCTCCGCGACGCCGACGTCGCCGCCGCGCGGGACGTCGTCGTGGCCGGTGGCGCGCTCGTCGTCCTCGGGTCGCTCGTCGTGCCGCTCGTGCTGGGGACCCAGGACGCCATGGATCCGCGCCGCTTCGCGCCCTACGGCATCGAGCCCCGGCGACTCGCCCTGGCCCTCGGTGTGGCCGCCGTCGTCAGCGTCCCGGGCGCGGTGCTCGTGGTCGTGGCGCTGACCACCGTGGTCACGTGGGCCCGCGATCCGCTCACCGCCCTCGTCGCCGTGATAGCTGCCTGTGCCGCGGTCGTCACGTGCGTGCTCGTCGCCCGGATCAGCACCGTCCTCTCCTCCGTGCTGCTCAGCACGCGCCGGGCACGCGAGGCGACCGGGCTCACGGCGGGTCTCGTGGCCGTGCTGCTCGTCCCCGCTGTGGTCGCGCTGGCGCAGGCCGACCTCCTCGACGACGGGCTCCGCCCCGCGCGCGGCGTGCTCGGCGTCATCGCCTGGACCCCGCTCGGCGCGGCCTGGGCGGCTCCCGCCGCGGCCGTCTCGGGCGACGCCGGGGGAGCCGCCGGCATGCTCCTGGTGGCCGTCGCCTCGGCGGCGCTGCTCGCGCTCCTCTGGCTCCGCCTCGTGCCGTGGTCCCTCACTGCGCCGGACCGCACGGGCGGCGGTCGCGCGCAGACCGGCCTCGGCTGGTTCGGCCGCTTCGGTGCATCGCCCACGGGCGCGGTCGCCGCGCGCAGCGTCACGTACTGGATCCGCGACCCCCGCTACCGCGCGACGCTCGTGCTGATCCCGGTGCTCCCCCTCGTGCTCCTCATCCCGCTTGTCATCGTCGACGTAGACGCGCACGTGCTCGCCCTGGTGCCGCTGCCGGTGATGGCGCTCTTCCTCGGCTGGAGCGTGCACAACGACACCGCGCACGACCACACCGCGGTGTGGCTGCACGTCGTGTCCGGCATCCGCGGCGTCGCGGACCGCGTCGGCCGCATCGTGCCCGTCCTCGCCATCGGCATCCCGCTCGTCGCGATCGGCGCGCCGCTCAGCGCGCTCGGCTTCGGAGACACGTCCGTCCTGCCCTCCGTCATCGGGGTCAGCGGCGGCGTCCTGCTCGACGGAGTCGGGTTGGCCTCGCTCTTCTCCGCGCGATTCCCGTATCCGGCGTCGCGTCCCGGGGACAGCCCCTTCCACGCGCCGCAGAGCGTGAGCGCAGGGGGATCCACCGTGCCCACGCTCACGTTCCTCGCCACCGTGGTCCTCGCGCTGCCGTCCGTGTGGCTCGGCTGGATGGGGCTCGTCCACGGCGGCGCGTACCCGACGTGGTCGCTCGTCGTGGGGCTGGGCATCGGCGTCGTGACCCTCGTAGTCGGCGTGGCCGGCGGAGGCCGCGTCTTCGAGCGGCGCGGACCCGAGCTCCTGGCCTTCGCGCAGCGCCACTAGGCGACCCGCGCCGCCGGTCCCCGCGCGCCGGAAAAGTAGACTGGCCGCATGGTCATCCTCAGCATCGAACAGGCCCCCGGAAGCCCCGCGCAGGGCGGCGGCACCGACACGCTCGACCGCGAGCTCGAGGAGCTCCTCGAGCAGGAGACGATCGAGCCCGGCGATCACGAGCGCTTCTCGCACTACGTGAAGAAGGACAAGATCCTCGAGTCCGCGATCAGCGGCAAGCCCGTGAAGGCGCTCTGCGGCAAGAAGTGGTTGCCGGGTCGCGACCCCGAGAAGTTCCCGGTCTGCCCGGACTGCAAGCGCATCTACGAGAACATGAAGCCCGAGTAGGGCGCATCGGGCAGGCCGTCCGCGTCAGGCGGTCGCGCCCTCCTCGGTCGGGATCGCCGGGTCGCCGGTGCGCAGCCGGAAGGCCTGCGCGGGCAGGTCGCGCACGACACGGGCGTGATGCTCGCGCGCCGCGGCCGTGCCTCGGCGGCCGAGCCAGCGCGGATCCGGCTCGCCGCCCTCCGCCAGCGTGACGACGAGGTCGCGGTCGCCCGGGAGCGGCGCCGGGTGCGGCCCGACCGTGACGAGCTCGCTCGTCGCGACCCCCTGCGCGTCGTGTCGGCGCAGCGCCGCCTTCAGGCCTCCGCGGCTCTGCTTGCCCGTCGAACGCTTCGCGACGGACACCCAGTCGCCAGCGCCGCCCGCGTCGCGGTGGGCGACGAGCTTGAAGACCATGCCGGCAGCGGGGGCGCCTGACCCGGTCACGAGAGAGGTCCCGACGCCGTAGGAGTCGACGGGCGACGCTGCGAGGCCGGCGATGCCGTGCTCGTCGAGGTCGTTCGTGACCGTGATCCGCGTGCCCGTGGCCCCGAGCGCGTCGAGCTGGGCGCGCACCTCGCCGACGAGCACGGGGAGGTCGCCCGAGTCGAGCCGGACGGCGCCGAGGCCGGGGCCGGCCACGCGGACCGCGGTCTCCACGCCCTGCCGCACGTCGTACGTGTCCACGAGCAGCGTGGTGCCCGCTCCGAGGGCCTCGACCTGGGCGCGGAAGGCCTGCTCCTCGGTGTCGTGCAGGAGCGTGAAGGAGTGCGCGGCGGTGCCCATCGTCGGGACGCCCCAGGTGCGGCCGGCCTCGAGGTTCGAGGTGGCGCTGAAGCCCGCGATGAAGGCTGCGCGGGCGGCGGCGACGGCGGAGCGCTCGCCCGTGCGGCGGGACCCCATCTCGGCGAGCGGGCGGCCGCCGGCGACCTGCACCATGCGGGCTGCGGCGCTCGCGACCGCGGAGTCGTAGTTGAGGACGCTGAGCACGAGCGTCTCGAGGATCACGCCGTCGGCGAAGGGCGCCTCGACCGTGAGGAGCGGCGATCCGGGGAAGTACACCTCGCCCTCGCGGTAGCCCGTGATGCGGCCGCGGAAGCGGTAGTCGGCGAGCCAGGCCAGCGCCTCGTCGCCCACGACGCGCTCGGAGCGCAGGTACTCGAGCTCGGCGTCGCCGAAGCGGAAGTCGCGGATGAGCTCCAGCAGGCGGCCGGTGCCCGCGACGACGCCGAAGCGGCGGCCGCTCGGGAGGCGCCGGGCGAAGCACTCGAAGACGCACTCGCGGTCGTGGGTGCCGGCCTTCAGCGCTGCGTCGAGCATGGTGAGCTCGTACCGGTCGGTGAGGAGGGAGGTCGCCTGGGTCACCCGCTCAGCCTAGGGCGGCGGTCCGATCCGCCTGGCGCACGCCGCAGGACGATGACGGGGGTCCGGCCTAGGTTCGTGCCATGGAGCGCACGCGATGGATCCTCGCCGACCAGCTGGGCGACCACTTCGACGACGGCGGGCCGATGCTGCTCATCGAGTCGCGGGGCCTGCTCGCCCGGCGGCCGTACCACCGGGCCAAGGCGCACCTCATCCTGTCGGGCATCCGGCACCGTGCCCGGGCGCTGGGGGACCGCGTCGAGTTCCACCAGGTGGACCACTACCGCGAGGTCGTCGAGGGACGGGACGACCTCGAGGTCATCGATCCCACCTCCCGCGGGCTGCGGCGCCTCGTCGCGGAGATCGGGGCGCAGGTCCTGCCGAGCCGCGGCTTCATCACCAGCGAGCAGGAGTTCGCCGAGTGGATGGCGGGCCGCACCTCGAACCGGCTCGTCATGGAGGACTTCTACCGGTGGTCGCGCGCCCGAACGGGCATCCTGATGGACGGCGACGACCCGGTCGGCGGCCGCTGGAACTACGACCACGACAACCGCGAGCGCCCGCCGAAGGGCGCGGCGACGCTCGGCCTGCCCGAGCCGTGGTGGCCCGAGGAGGACGACATCGACGCCGAGGTCCGCGCCGACCTCGACGAGTGGGAGCGGAAGGGCATCGTGCGCTTCGTCGGCGAGGACGGGCCGCGGCGCTTCGCGGTCACGCCGGAGGAGGGGCGCCGCGCGCTCGACGACTTCGTGGCGAGCCGTCTCAACGACTTCGGCCCGTTCGAGGACGCGTCGCTCACGGGGGACTGGACCATGGCGCACTCGCTGCTGAGCGCCACCATGAACATGGGCGTGCTGGATCCGGCGGACGTCATCGAGCGCATCGTCGCCGAGCATGCGGCCGGGCGGGCGCCCATCCAGAGCGTCGAGGGCATCGTGCGGCAGATCATGGGCTGGCGGGACTACGTGTGGCACCTCTACTGGGCCTTCGAGGACGACTACACCTCCCAGAACCGGCTCGATGCGCACCGCGGCGTGCCGACCGCGCTACAGGAGCTCGACGCATCCGGCATCGAGGCCGCCTGCCTCTCCCACGTCGTCGACAAGGTGCGCACGCACGGCTGGGCGCACCACATCGAGCGGCTCATGATCCTCGGCAACCTCGCGCTCCAGCGCGGCTACGACCCCGCGGCCATGAACGACTGGTTCATCGACTCGTTCGTCGACGGCACGCCGTGGGTCATGCCGGCGAACGTGGTCGGCATGGCGCTGCACGCGGACGGCGGGCGCATGGCGACCAAGCCCTACGCGGGAGGCGGCGCGTACATCGACCGGATGTCGGACCACTGCGGCGGCTGCCCGTTCGACCCCAAGGTGCGCGTCGGCCCCGCGGCGTGCCCGTACACGGCCGGGTACTGGTGGTTCCTCGACCGCAACAGGGAGCGGCTCCGCGGCAACGCGCGCATGGCCCAACCGCTCGCGGGGCTGGGGCGGCTGAAGGACCTGCCGGAGCTCGTCGCCCAGGAGGACGCGCGTCGCTCGCTGTGACGGGCGCCAGCCGGACGCCGGCTCCGGCCGCGCCCGGACCCGCCGGTAGGCTGGTCCGATGAGCGACGCGCCGATCGGGATCTTCGACTCCGGCGTCGGCGGACTCACGGTGGCCCGCGCGGTCGCGACGCTCCTCCCGCGCGAGTCGATCATCTACATCGGCGACACCGCGCACACGCCCTACGGCGACAAGCCCATCGCGGACGTCCGCCGCTACGCGCTGGCGGTCCTCGACGACCTCGTCGAGCGCGGTGTGAAGATGCTCGTCATCGCGTGCAACACGGCCTCCGCTGCCATGCTCCGCGACGCCCGCGAGCGCTACGACATCCCCGTCGTCGAGGTGATCCAGCCGGCCGTGCGCACGGCCGTCAGCGTCACCCGGAACCACCGGGTGGGCGTCATCGCGACGCACGCCACGGTCACGAGCCGCGCCTACGACGACGCCTTCGCCGCCGCCCCGCACCTGCAGCTGACGAGCGCCGAGGCGCCCCGCTTCGTCGAGTTCGTGGAGCGCGGCGAGACGTCCGGCCCCGAGCTGATGGCGGCCGCCGAGGGCTACCTCGCTCCGCTCCGCGCGGCGGGCATCGACACGCTCGTCCTCGGCTGCACGCACTACCCGTTCCTCGAGGGCGCGATCTCGCTGCTCATGGGACCCGACGTGACCCTCGTCTCGAGTGACACCGAGACCGCCAAGGACGTCTACCGCGAGCTGGTGTCCGCGGGCCTCGAGCGCCGGTCCGACGCGCCGCCCGTGATCCGGTACGAGGCCACCGGCGGCAGCGCGTCCGACTTCGAGACGCTCGCGCACCGCATGCTCGGCTCCGGCGTCACCCACGTCGAGCTGGTCGAGACCGGCGCCATCACCCTTCCCCGCCGGCCACGACCGGACGCGGCGACGCCTCCGGACGCCGACGGCACCCCATCCACCCCCGACCCGAGCTGAGGCCGCACATGACCGACGACACCCCCCGCCACGACGGCCGCACGGCCGACCAGCTGCGCGAGATCACCATCGAGCGGAACTGGAGCGAGCAGGCCGAGGGATCCGCCCTCATCTCCTTCGGACGCACCCGCGTCCTCTGCACCGCGTCCTTCACGAACCGCGTGCCGCGCTGGAAGGCCGGCAGCGGCCAGGGCTGGGTCACCGCCGAGTACGCCATGCTCCCGCGCGCCACGAACGAGCGCATGGACCGCGAGGCCGTCAAGGGCAAGGTCGGCGGCCGCACGCACGAGATCTCGCGCCTCATCGGCCGGAGCCTCCGCGCCGTCGTCGACATGAAGGCGCTCGGCGAGAACACGATCGTCATCGACTGCGACGTGCTGCAGGCCGACGGCGGGACGCGCACCGCGGCGATCACGGGCGCCTACGTCGCCCTCGCCGACGCGCTCGAGTGGGGCCGCGAGAAGAAGTTCATCGCGCAGCGCGCCACGCCGCTCAAGGACAGCGTCGCCGCGGTCTCCGTCGGAATCGTCGACGGGAAGCCCCTGCTCGACCTCGCGTACGTCGAGGACGTCCGCGCCGAGACCGACATGAACGTCGTCATGACGGGCAGCGGATCCTTCGTCGAGGTCCAGGGCACGGCGGAGGGCGCGCCCTTCGACCGCGCCGAGCTGGACGCCCTGCTCGACCTCGCGCTCGGCGGCGGCACGACGCTCACCGCGCTGCAGGCGCAGGCGCTCGGCCGCTGAGAGGATCGGCCGTGATCCCGCTCGTCCTCGCCACGCACAACGCCCACAAGGTCGAGGAGCTCCGGCGCATCCTCGGTGCCCGCCTCGACGGGATCGACCTGGTCGCCTACGACGGGCCGGAGCCCGTGGAGGACGGCACGACGTTCGAGGAGAACGCGCTCATCAAGGCGCGTGCCGCCGCCTTGCACACGGGCCGGGCCGCGCTGGCGGACGACTCGGGGATCGGCGTCGACATCCTGGGCGGATCTCCGGGCATCTTCTCGGCGCGCTGGTCGGGCCCCGCGCGCGACAGCCGCGAGAACCTCGAGCTGCTGCTCTGGCAGCTGGGGGACGTGCCGGACGAGCACCGCGGCGCCCGCTTCACGTGCGCCGCGGCCTTGGTCGTCCCCGCCACCGACGGGCTCGTCGAGCGCACGGCCCTCGGCGTGTGGGAGGGATCCGTGCTCCGCGAGGTGGCGGGGGAGGGCGGCTTCGGCTACGACCCGATCTTCCGCCCCGCCACCGGCGGCGCGAGCGCCGCGGCCCTCAGCGCCGACGAGAAGAACCGGGTCAGCCACCGCGCGCTGGCGTTCGACGCGATCATGCCCGTCGTCCGCCGGGAGCTCCTCGGCAAGGACTGACGCCCCCGCCCGACGCTGCTGAGAGCGGGAGTCGTTCCCGACTGCGCCGTCGGCTGGATCCGCGCGCCTGCGGGCCCGTACGGTGGACGCATGGGCTCCGGATCGCACGACCACGGCGCGTCCACGACCGACCGCAGGCGCCTCGTCGTCGCCATCGCCATCACCGCGACGGTCCTCGTGGTCGAGGTCGTCGGCGCGCTCGTCTCCGGGTCTCTGGCGCTCCTCGCCGACGCGGGCCACATGACGAGCGACCTGCTCGGCCTCGGCATCGCCCTCGTCGCCACCATCGTCGCCGCGCGCCCCGCGACCGACCGGCACACCTTCGGCTTCCAGCGCGGCGAGGTGCTCGGTGCCCTCGTGAACGGCCTGATCCTCGCGGGCGTCGCCGTCTACGTCGCGGTGCAGGGCGTCGGGCGCGTGCTCGCGCCGGAGGGGCCCGAGGTGGATCCCGGGATCATGCTGCTCGCCGCCGGCATCGGACTGGTCGCCAACGTGGCGTCGCTCCTCGTGCTCCGCGGGGGAGCGGGTCGCTCGATCAACATGCGGGGCGCCTACCTCGAGGTGCTCGGCGACGCCTTCGGATCGGTCGCCACCATCGCCGCGGGCATCGTCATCGCGGTCACCGGCTTCGGCCGCGCGGACGCCATCGCGTCGCTCGTCATCGCCGCGCTCATCGTGCCGCGGGCAGCCGTGCTGCTGCGTGACGTGGTGCGCGTGCTGAACGAGTCCACGCCCGTGGGCACCGAGCCCGAGCGGATCCGCGCCCACCTGCTGGAGACCCCCGGCGTCACCGCGGTGCACGACGTGCACGTGTGGGCCATCACCTCGGGGTCGCCCGTCTTCACGGCTCACGTCGTCGTGCAGCAGGAGGTCTTCCGGGAGGGCCGCACGGGCGAGCTGCTCGACCTGCTGTCGGGCTGCCTCGACGACCACTTCGACGTCGAGCACAGCACGTTCCAGCTGGAGCCCGAGGAGCACGCCGGGCACGAGCACCGCCACCACGTCTGATCGGGCGTGCTCCGCGAGGACCACGGCCCGGATCGCGCGCCCGCGGGCGCCGACTCAGCGGCGCGGGTCGTTCGAGGGGTCCTGGTCGAACTCCTCGGGGGTGAGCGCGAGGTCGTCGCCGTCCGTCACGACGTCCGCCGTCTCCCCGTCGTGCGCGTGCTTGCGCGCGCGGAGGAAGTGGATCGCCGCGGGCACCACGGTGATGAACACGGCCCCGAGCAGCACGTAGTCGATGTAGTGCGTGACGAAGTCGCGGATGGGCGGGAAGCCGTTGAGCAGGTGGCCCAGGAAGGTGAGGCCCGCGCCCCAGATGAGGGCGCCGATCGCGTTGTAGAAGGAGTACTTGCGGTAGTCCATGTGGCCGACGCCGGCCGCGATGGGCGCGAAGGTGCGGACGATGGGCACGAAGCGCGCCGCGATGACGGCGAGCCCGCCGAAGCGCGCGAAGAACGCATTGGTCCGCACGACGTTCTGCCGGCTGAAGATGCCGGAGTCCTTGCGCTCGAACACCTTCGGTCCTGCCTTGTGGCCGATGAGGTAGCCGACCTCGCCGCCCGCGAACGCGGAGAACGCGATCGCGAGGCAGACCCACCAGATGTCGATGCCGGTGATCCCGGGGAGGGTCAGCCCCGCGATGACGAGCAGCGTGTCGCCGGGGAAGAGGAACCCGAAGAGCAGGCCGGTCTCGGCGAAGATGATGAGGCAGATCCCGATGAGGGCGAATCCCCCGAACGACTCGATGAGGGTCGTCGAGTCGAGGAAGTCGAAGAGCTGGGGGTGCACGTGGGGCTCCAGTCGTGGTGGGTCGCGACGTGAGCGGAGCGACCTGCGGCAGAGCACAGGATATCGGGAGCGGCCGTCAGCGCGCCGAGTCCCGGACACCCCCGGTCGAGGGTCGCGGCGCGGGTCAGGCGCCGAGCTCGGCGTGGCCGAACAGGCCGGGGGCGCCCCCCGAGTGCCAGAGGACGACCCGGTCGTCCGGGCCGACGGAACCGTCGCGGACGGCGGCCGCCAGCCCTGCCGTCGCGCGGGCCGTGTAGGTGGGGTCGAGGATGATCCCGGTGGTCCGCGCCACGAGCAGGAGGGCGTCCCGCGCCTCGTCGGTGAGGTGCGCGTAGCCGTCGCCCACCCGGCCTTCGTCGATGCGCAGGGCGTCCGCCCGGATCCCCGTCCCGCGCTCCGCGAGGAACCCCGCGACCACCGCGCGCGGCTCGGCGACGGCGCCGCAGTGCACGCCGAGCACGCGCTCGGGCCCGAGCGCCTCGACGAGCCCGGCCATGGTGCCGCCGGACCCGAGGGCGACGACCACGTGGTCGACCTCGCCGACCTGACGCGTCAGCTCGTGGCCGGCGTCGACGAAGCCCTGCACGGAGTGCGCGTCGGATCCGCCGAACGCCACCCGGTGCACGCGCGCGCCTGCCGCCTCGAGCTCCGCGACGACGGACCCGGCGCGCGACTCCGCGCGCTCGTCGCCCGACCACACGATGCGCGCGCCGTACAGCCCGTCGAGCAGCACGTTGCCGCGCTCGGCGACCTCGAGGCCCTCCAGCACCAGCACGACGTCGAGCCCGAGCGTCGCGCCGGCGGCCGCCGTCATGCGCGCGTGGTTGCTCTGCGCGGCGCCCGTGGTGATCACCGTCGTGGCCCCGCGTGCGACGGCCCGCCCGAGCGAGCGCTCGAGCTTCCTGGCCTTGTTCCCGCCGCCGCCCCAGCCGATGAGGTCGTCGCGCTTCATCAGGAGCCGCTCCGGGTGCAGGCCGAGCGCCTCCGCGAGGCGGGGGACCGGATGCACGGGGGTCTCGTCGGGCCAGAGGCGGAGGCGTTCGTCCACGGGATGCTCCTCGCTGCGGGTCGGAGCGTCGCGGCGACGAGAGGCCCTCGCCGGGCTTCACGGCTGGTGCGGGAGAAGGGACTTGAACCCTCACGCTCGAAAGCACAGGAACCTAAATCCTGCGTGTCTACCGATTCCACCACTCCCGCGGGTGCCCGACCAGCTTAGGACGCCCCCTAATATGTTGATCGTGACAACGAAGACACTGGTAGCAGGCATCGACTCCTCCACGCAGAGCTGCAAGGTGGTCGTCCGCGACCTCGACACGGGCGCCCTCGTGCGCTCCGGCCGCGCGTCCCACCCCGACGGCACGGAGGTGGATCCCTCGCACTGGTGGGATGCGCTCCTCGCGGCCGTCGCGGACGCGGGCGGCCTCGACGACGTCGCCGCGATCTCCGTCGGCGGCCAGCAGCACGGCATGGTCTGCCTCGACGAGCAGGGCGCGGTGATCCGCGACGCGCTCCTCTGGAACGACACGCGATCCGCGCAGGCCGCCGCCGACCTCCGCGACGAGCTCGGCGCCGAGGCATGGGCGAGCGCCCTCGGCGTCGTGCCCGTGGCGTCCTTCACCGCCACCAAGCTCCGCTGGCTCCGCGACGCGGAGCCCGAGAACGCGGCCCGCGTGGCCGCCGTCGCCCTCCCGCACGACTGGCTCACCTGGCGCCTGCTCGGCCACGGCACGGGATCCCCGGACCTCGCCGCCCTCGCCACCGACCGCTCCGACGCGAGCGGCACCGCCTACTGGTCGAGCGTCACGGGGGAGTACCGCCTCGACCTGCTGGAGCGCGCGCTCGGCCGCGTCGTCGGCCTGCCGCGCGTGCTCGGACCCGGCGAGTCCGCCGGCGTCACGGGCGACGGGATCCCCGGCGTCCCGGCCGGCATCCCCGTCGGCCCCGGCGCGGGCGACAACGCGGCCGCCGCGCTCGGCCTGGGAGCGGTGCCCGGCGACGTCGTCGTCTCCATCGGCACGTCCGGCACGGTGTTCGCCGTCACGGCGGATCCCATCACCGACGCGTCCGGCACGGTCGCCGGCTTCGCGGACGCCACGGGCAACTTCCTCCCGCTCATCGCGACCCTCAACGCCGCCCGCGTGCTCGACGGCGGCGCGCGCCTCCTCGGCGTCGACCACGCGCGGCTGTCCGAGCTCGCGCTCGAGGCCCCCGCGGGATCCGACGGCCTCGTGCTCCTGCCCTACTTCGAGGGCGAGCGCACCCCGAACCTGCCCGACGCGACCGCCTCGCTCCACGGCATGACCCTCCGCAACAGCACGCCGGCGACGATGGCCCGCGCGCACGTCGAGGGCATGCTGTGCGGTCTGGCCGACGGCCTCGACGCGATCACGCGCCAGGGCGTCGAGGTGGAGCGCGTGCTCCTCATCGGCGGCGGGGCAAAGAGCCGTGCCGTGCGCGAGATCGCGCCGACGATCTTCGGCGTGCCGATCCACGTGCCGGACGCGGGCGAGTTCGTCGCCGACGGCGCCGCGAAGCAGGCCGCGTGGATGCTAACGGGCTCGGTCCCCGAGTGGCCCCTCGCGGGCGACGAGGTCTTCGACGCGCCGGGCGTGCCCGCGGTGCGCGAGGCGTACGCGGCGGCGAAGGCGGAGCTGGGGTACTGATCGGCCCGTCGGCGTCGGCTGGTCGGCCTGTGGACGGCCCCGGCGGGATCCGCCCCTGATCAGCATCCTGTGCGGGTGCAGACGCGGACCCCACTCGACACCATCGCCGGACGGGTGCGCGAGCGCCTGCGGGACGACGGGGCGGCGGCCGACATCGCGGGCACGGCGGCCGTCGTCCGCGAGGAGGTCAGGCGGTTCGCGGAGCAGGCGCTCGGATCCGACTCCCGGCTCCTCGACGACGAGGCGGCCACCGAGCGCCAGGTGCTCGCGCGCATCACGGGCTTCGGCGCCTTGCAGCCGCTCCTCGACGACGACTCGATCGAGGAGATCTGGATCAACTCCGCGCAGCCCCGCGGCTACACGGATGCGCGGGTGTCGCTCGTCAGAAATTCGTCAGCGGGCGCGAAGACCTGATCTACCAGTCCCTCGGCGGCCGCGCGCGTGACGTCCTCCGGGCTCGGCCAGAAGTGCGAGTAGGTGTCGAGCGTGATGCTCGGCTTGCTGTGCCCGAGCGCGTGCTGCACCGTCACGACGTCGCAGCCGGCCGCGATGAGGCCGGACGCGTAGAAGTGCCGCAGGGCGTGCAGCGTGAAGCCGAGGTCCCCTCGCGCGGCGAGCCAGGCGCTGTTCACCGTCGACGGCGCCGCGGGGCCGCCGGTCGCGCTCGGGAACAGCCACGCGCCCGGGTCGCCGGCGAGCTCGTAGCGGGCGGCGTGCTCGGCGAGCATCTCGATCACCGCCGGGGCGGCCGCGACGACGCGCTCGGATCCGTACTTCGGGAGCCGGACCTCGAGCTGTCCCTCCCCGCGCACGGCCTGCCGGCGGACCGCGAGCTTGCGGGACAGGAAGTCGACGTCGCCGAGCTGCAGCGCGGACGCCTCGCCGAGGCGGAGGCCGGCGAACGCGCACACGGCGAACAGGGGCCGGTAGCGGTCGCTCGCGCCGTCGAGGATGGCGCGCACCTGCTGCGGGGTGGGGATCTCCATCGCGGCGTCGGCGCGGCGTAGCGCGGGCGTGCGGACGCCGAGGGTGGGGTCCTCGTGGATCCGGTGCTCGAGGATCGCGGCGCGGAACACGGTGCGGGCGTTCATGACGCGCGTGCGGATCGTCTGGGGCGCGAGGCCGCGCTTCTGCATGGCCTTCACCCACTCCTCGACGTGCGCGCGGGTGATGCGCTGTAGCCGCTCGTCGGCGAACGGCGCCTGGCCTGCCACGAGGTCCATCGCGCGCCGCGTGCTCGTCTCCCAAACCTGCCGGACAGCCCAGACGGCGTAGAAGTCGGCGAAGGTCGACCGCGCAGTTCGGGGGTCGGTGCTGCGGCCGGTGACGCGCTCGGCGGTGCGCTCGTCGAGCCACTGCTGCACGACGGCGCGGCGCGCGTTGGTGCGGGTCTGCTGCGGGCCGCCCGGGACGGCGCGGAACTGTGCCTGGTACTTCCCGCTCGGCAGCTTCCGGATGCTACTCATCGTCGCCGTCTTCGTTCTCATACCAACGGCCGCCGAAGGCTCGCATGCCGCCTTCTGTCGTTCCGTTGCGCAAGAAGGAGCGATCGACTGGCTTGTCCGCCTCAATCGACACCAGGGGGTAGAGCCACCCAGGGAGGGAGCGGGCCTTGAACGCGCGAACGTCATCCGGCTCGAGCTCTCGCTCGGCGTACATCCACTCCCAGAGCAGGACGACGGATCCGTGCCCGCCCGTGATTTCTGCCTTCTCGTCGACTCCCGCATGCGGCAGCAGAAGCGACGCGGGCGACACATCGAGTGCGAGGGCGATGGCCATGAGGTCATCAACGTCAACGCGACGGCTGTTGTTCTCGATCTTGCTCAAGCCGGAGAAGCTGATGCGGTTCCCCATGTTCCACAAGATTGACTCGAGCCTCTCAAGGCTCATCTGCTGGCTCTTGCGGACGCGCGCGATGTTCGCCGCCACGGTCCGTCCGGTAGCTCCTTGATCGTGGCCTCGTCGGCGTCCGTTCTCCATTCAAGAAAATCTACCGTCGAGACTGGACAACAGCAAGCGACGGTCGTAGATTGTCTTCGACGGCGAACAGATCGCTGACGAAGTAAGGAGCCCCTGTGAGCAAGTTCATGACCACCGACCAGACGGCGAAGTACATCAACACGCCGCTCAGCACCCTGCGGTACTGGATCGTCCAGGGCACCGCCCCGAAGTCCTTCAAGCTCGGCAAGCGCCGCATGTTCACGATCGAGGACGTCGACGCGTGGATCGCCGCCCGCATGGACGCGGCCGTCTGATGGCCGCCACGGGAGAGGTCGTCCTCGCGATCACCTGCGGACACTCGCACTTCCCGGTGAGGGCGGCCGCAGGACAGCAGGCCGTCGACGCGGCGATGCTGCTCGAGAAGCTGCCGATGCTCGTCGAGCAGCTCGAGGCATCACTGAGGAGGGTTCGCGACCGCGAGCTCTCTGCACGATGAGCACCAACAAGACGACCCCCGCCCGGTTGCAGCCGGTCGAGGGTCAGGAATCAACCCCCACGAAGAGGAAGAAGATCATGAACAGCGTACCCACCATGACCGACGCTCACAACGACCGCCAGGTCTGCATCTCTGACCCGAACGCCGCCGGGGACCGCCTCGCGCCCGACTGGCCGAACCCCGCCCCCCAGTGGGCCACCTACGCCGCCGTGTGGGGCGGCGACGGCGACCCGACGATGCACAGCGTCGAGTGGGCCGCGGAGAAGCCGGCCCCGTGGCACGCTCACGTTGAGCGCACCGACTTCCGCGAGGGCGACGCCGAGCCCGCCTACATCCGCGTCCTGGGCGGTCCCGACGTCCCGGGAGAGTCCGAGGACATCACCACTCCTCACCAGGCGCGCGAGCTCGCCGCGAGCCTGTGGCGGGCCGCGATCGTGCTCGAGGGTATCCAGGGCCACAACGCGCTGCCCCCGGGCCTCGGCCGCATCGCGGACCCCGAGCTCCCCGCGTTCACGCCCTGCCCCTCGTGGTGCGTCGGCACGGGGCACGACATGGGCACCACACCCGACGGCGACGACCTGTGCGAGCACTCGACGGCCGTCATCGAGTCCGGCGCCGGGCCGGCAGCGTGGGTGTCCCGCATCGACACCAGGCGGCCCGACGGAACGATCGCCATCGGGGAGATCCAGGTCGGCGCGAACCTCGAGTGCAGCCCGACCCTCGAGCCCGCATCGGCCGGCGCTGTGGCCGCGATGCTCTTCACGGTCGGCATGCAGGTCAAGCGCCTCCGCGGCGAGGATGCCGCGGACGTTGAGTGAGCATCGAGGCCTTCAAGTGGGCGAAGACCGAGATTCGGCGCAGGAACACGAAGGACGCGGCCGCAGACGCCGCCCTGTCGCCTCCGCAGGCGTTCGTGCTGCTCATGCTCGCGGATCACTACAACGAGGCGCTGGGGCGCGCGTGGCCGAGTCAGACCACCCTCGCGGAGGAGACGTCGCTGGCACTGCGCAGCGTGGTCCGTGCCGTCGAGGAGCTGCGGAAGAGGGGGCTCGTGTACACGGAGCCGTGGATCCTGAACGAGGGTGCGCGGAGGCTCACGCAGCGGTACCTGCTCCCGGCGTACCGACCCAGGCTGCGACCCGCGCGTGCGCTCCCGGTCATCGCGTCAGCCTGGTCGGATGGGGAGATGGCGGCGGGCTTCGGCGACCTGGTGCAGACGCCGGGCACGAACCTGTTCGTGGAGCGCGAGACGCTGGGGTTGTGAGGTGGTGCGGTGCAGCGCACCACCGTGCCCACTCGAGCGGGCGCCCGGTCACAGAGTTCCATGGTCCCTGTCAGAGAGTCACTTGGGCCCCTGTCACAGAGTCACAGCCCCCCTGTCACAGTGGCGCACTATCTCTTAAGGAACTCCCAAGAGACCTCGTAGAAGAACTCGCAGCGCAACCTGTCGGTCGCGCAGTGTCTTCGTCTTCGACGAGGAACAGCATGGATGACACCTGTCCGATGCTGCTTGTGAGGTCACAGAGTCAAAGGCTGTCGCCTGCACGTGCAGCTTCTAGTGCAAGAGGCGCCGGCGCGCGCGAGGACGGTCACGCACGTGTCCCCGACGTGTCCCCAGGGACTCCCATGGGGACACCGGTGGTCCTCGTGACTGGGCTGCTCTGATGCAGGAGCGCCCGCCCGGGTCCTACGTGCACGGGCAGGACGGCCTCGTCGTCGTCCTGCCCGGACGCATCGCCGCGCTCCTCGATGAGCGCGCCGGCCTGAACCGCTTTCGCATCGCCGTGCGAGGGAGCGACCAGGAGCTCGACGCTGTCCTGCTCGCCCTCCACGTCGCAGCCCTCGGGTGGCGTACGTCCGCGACCGGAACCCCTGATGAGGTGCGTGCGGAACCTGCCGCAGCATGGCTCTCAACGACGGAGGCAGCCGCCCGAGTCGGAGTCACCAGCAGGGCCATCCGCCGCGCGATCGCCGAGAAGCGCATCACCGCGACACGGGTCGGCCGCAGCTGGAGAATCGCACGCATCGACATCGAACACTTCCGGGCCGCCCGCGCCCGCTGACAGGAGCCACCATGGTCACCGAGACTCGCCTCACCAGCGACATCACGAAGCCGCACCCCACCGCGCCCGGCGATGGGCCGGCCGACACGACGGACCCGACCGAGCACGCATCGACGCGGAAGCCCCAGCCCGGCGCCGCCGCACTGGCCGCCGGCACGGTCAACGCCGCCGTCCCCGTCCCGGCGCCGAACCCGGTCCCGGTCCGCGACACGTCGAAGGACCGCTTCGAGGAGTACGACACCGTGGCGCCCGACGGCAGCACCGTCCGCATGCGTCACAACCTCGACAGCGGCCGTACCGAGGTCATCACGGGAGCCGGCGCATGACCGTCATCGCCGGGTTCGAGCTCCCCGCCGACCTCAACACGCCCACCTCGATTCAGCAGCAGGCGTCCGAGCTGCAGAACAGGTTCGAGCGCGACACCCTGCCGCCCATCCGCGCGGACCACACCCTCTCCGCCGAGGGCAAGAAGATCCTCATCGCCAACGCGTGGATCCCCGTCCTCGAGGGCGTAGCCCGCCTGCAGGAGCAGGAGCGCACCGAGTTCGACCGCGCCATCACCCGCACCGAGGCCGCCCTGTTCGGCACCATCGCCGGCAGCACCGACGTCATCTCCACCCGCGACGCGTACGACCGGGTCGAGCAGATCCCGAACACGGCCGACGGTGAGCGTGAGGCGACCAACCTCCTCAAGCGCGCGACCACCACCAACGACGCCGGCCTCGTCCGCGCCATCATCGCCACCGCTGTCAGCCGCGGATGGACCGTCTTCCTCAACGACTACCGAGACGCCAACACCGGCAACACCGGGGCAGTCGAGGACTACCTGCAGCTGCGCACCTACGACCCCGACGCCTCGATGCTCGCCTACTACGTGTTCAAGACCAAGGCGCCCACCGAGATCGCGAACATGACCATCGCTGGCATGCGCGAGCTCGTCGCCAGTGGACCGACCCGCAACCCCGCCGACGTGTACACCGACGTCATCCGCGGACCCGAGATCACGGACAGCATGCGCGACCAGGTCGCTGGGTGGAACGGACGGAGCGGCCGATGATGGACCGCGAAGTCGCCCAGTTCCTCAGCCTCGAGCAGCGAGACCTCGTCGAACAGGACGGTGCGCCATTCGCCGCCATCCAGGACGTCGTGAACTCCTCCCTCAGGAGCGCGTCCATCCATCGCGCTCAGGTCAAGAAGCTCCGAGACGAAGCTGAGGCGCTCGAAGCCCTCGCCGGAGCTCTCGAGTCCCGCGCCGCCGGACTCACGCCACTCCTACCCAGCTGACCCCTGGGGGAGGACCCCCTCGAGCTTGCAACAGGGGGACCGCCGGGGATGGCTCTCGGAGAAATGCGGGGTTCAAGATTTTCGGCCCCCTGGTGACTGAACCCCCTACTTGCCTCTCATTCACTGGCATCCGGGCCTGTTGGGCTTGGGTCTGCTGGGACATTCCTGAGAACTGTTAACACCGCCGCGAAAGGCACCGCATGACCCACGCACCCCCCGGGATCTACCCCTGGCAGATCACCCGCATGATCCAGGACGAGCTCGAGGAGGACCACTTCCGCACTGAGCCGGACCGCGGCTACGACGTCGTCGTCATCGCCGGGCAGTCCAACGCGCAGGGCGCGGCGCTCGCCGACGGATCCGGCGTGCAGCACCGCCGCATCAAGCAGTACCCGGCCAGCGTGCCCCTCGAGAGCGGTGAGCCTGGCATCCGGCCGGGGATGGATCCGCTCTACCACCGCTGGGTGCAGACCGCTGACGGGGGCTACCGGAAGTCCACCGTCGGGCCGGGCATGCCCTTCGCGCGCCGCTACGAGCAGACCATGCCGGCCGGCCGCCGGCTCCTGCTCGTCCCTGCTGCGTACTCCGGGACCGGCTTCACGAAGACGAACCACGGCGGCGAGCAGTCGACGCACTGGCGCCCGGGCGACACCACCGGTGTGAACCTCTACGACTCCGCCATCCGGCAGACCCTCGCCGCCCTCGAGGCTGCCGGCCCGGGCGCGCGCCTGGTCGGGATCCTCTGGGTGCAGGGCGAGACCGATGAGGCCATGGCCGCGGCGACCTACCAGGGGTACCTGCTCAACCTCATCGACGGGATGCGGATCCGCCTCGGTGCTCCCGAGCTCCCGTTCGTCATCGGAGGGATGGTCCCCGAAGGTCTCGTCGGGAACACGGGCCGGGCAGCGATCGACGGCGTGCACCGCGCCATCCCCTCGCTGCGACCGTTCACGTCCTTCACGGCGGGGCCGGCGGGGAAGTTCATCGACTCCGGCCTGCACTACAACCTCGCCGGGCAGCAGATCCTCGGCGAGGCGCTCGTCGACGGCCTGGCCGCGGCGCGCGCGAACGTCGCGAACCCGCCGGCGCAGGTCACCGGCCTCACCGCCGGCGCGCCTGGCTCCGTGTCCGTGCCCCTCTCGTGGACGGCCGCGGCACGAGCGGCCAGCTACCTCATCGAGTCCAAGCGGGCAGTCGACACCGCCTGGTCCGTCGTCACGTCCGTGCCCGGCACGAGCGCCACAGTGTCGGGTCTGTCCTCGCAGGTCGCCTACGACTTCCGTGTCACGGCCGGCAACGGCGGCGGCGCTGCGGCACCTTCTTCCACGGTGCGCGCCACGACCCTCGCGGCGGGCTCCTTGCTCGGGGACCTCGGCACGCAGGCCTCCCGCGCGTACGGCGTGCGCCGGCTGCACGCGGCCTACACGGGCCCCGCGCTCCGCGTCGTGCGCTCCACCGACGGTGCCGAGACGGATGTCGCCTTCACGAGCGGCGGCGACCTCGACACGGCCGCGCTGATGACGTGGGCGGGCACGGCGACGGTGAGCGTGAAGACGTTCTACGACCTCACCGGCAACGGCCTGCACCTGACCCAGTCGACGGCGAAGAACATGGCCCGCCTCGCCCTGAATGGCACCCTTGACGCGGTCGGCGGCAAGCCGGCGCCGGTGGGCAACGCGGACACGTTCTACTCGGGCACCTTCACCGGCCCGTCGCTGTACGCGCGCGGCTCGTCGACGGTCTGCGCGGTCACCTACGGCGCCGCCACTGCGAACGGCCGGCTGGTGTCGGAGACGAGTTCGTCGTCGATCAGCCCGCAGTACGTGCCCGTCATGGCGAACGCCACCACGGCGGCCCTGCTGTCGCAGCGGATCACCGACGACACCGGGACGAGCGTCGCGGCGGACTCGGCGTCCGTGGCGGCGTTCGCGGCGTCGACCCTCGTGCAGATCACGTCGATCGACACCGGCTCGAGCTTCGTGAAGCGCGTGAACGGCTCCGACGCCGGCACGGTCGGCTACACGCGCGCCGGCACCCTGACGCTCGACACGTTCACCTGGGGCGGCCTGTTCCGGAACGGGGCGTTCGGGGCGCCGATCGCGACACGTCCGATCGAGCTCGTCGTCTTCCCGACCGCGCTCTCCACCGCGGACCGGAACACCGTCGAGGCGTCGCAGAAGACCTACTTCGGGACCCCGTAGCCCCGACCCTCATCTCCCGGCGCCGCATCCACGTGGCGGCGCCGGGGGCCACCACCACCTCACGAGCAGGAGCGCCACATGGCGGACAGGTCCGTATTCGTCACCATCGGCGCGAAGGTCGACGGCTTCATCACCGGGCTCAAGAAGGCCCAGGAGCAGACGACCCAGTTCTCGAACAAGCTGGCCGTCCACGTCCAGAAGAACGAGCAGGCCTTCACCACCGCCGGCACCGGGCTCCTCGCCCTCGGCGGCATCGGCGTCCTCGCGGCCGGCGCGGCGATCGCGAAGTACGCCGAGTTCGACAAGGCCATGTCCGAGGTGCAGGCCGCCACCCACTCCGCCGCCGACGAGCAGAACGTCCTCCGGCAGGCAGCCCTCAAGGCCGGCGCGAGCACGAAGTACTCCGCCACCGAGGCAGCCGGCGCCATCGAGGAGCTCGCCAAGGCCGGCATCTCCACCGCCGACATCCTCAGCGGTGGACTCGCCGGCGCCCTTGACCTCGCCGCGGCCGGCGGCCTCGGCGTCGCCGACGCCGCAGGCATCGCCTCGACCGCACTCACCCAGTTCAAGCTCGCCGGCTCCGACATCCCCCACGTCGCCGACCTCCTCTCCGCCGGCGCCGGCAAGGCCATGGGCTCCGTACAGGACCTCTCCGGGGCCCTCAACCAGGCCGGCCTCGTCTCCTCCCAGACCGGCCTCACCATCGAGGAGACCACCGGTGGTCTCGCAGCGTTCGCGTCCGCGGGCCTCCTCGGCTCCGACGCCGGCACCAGCTTCAAGTCCATGCTGCAGCGGCTCACCCCGCAGTCCGCAGAGGCCCAGGCAGCCATGGACAAGCTCGGCATCTCGGCCTACGACAGCCAGGGCAACTTCATCGGCCTGTCTGAGTTCGCCGGCAACCTCCAGACGTCCCTCAAGGACCTCACCGTCGAGCAGCGCAACAGCGCCCTCGCCACCATCTTCGGTTCCGACGCCGTCCGCGCCGCGTCCGTCCTGTACTCCGAAGGCGCCGAGGGCATCGCCGACTGGGAGGGGAAGGTCAACGACAGCGGGTACGCCGCCGAGACCGCCCGCATCCGCATGGACAACCTCGCCGGCGACGTTGAGAAGCTCGGCGGATCCTTCGAGACCAACCTCATCAAGAGCGGCTCCGGCGCCAACGACGCCATCCGCGGCCTCGTCCAGACCGCCACCGGACTCCTCGACCTGGTCGGTAGCCTGCCGGCGCCCGTGCTCTCTACTGGTACGGCCATCCTCGGCATCGGTGGGTCGATCGCCCTGGCGGGTGGCGCGGCGCTGGTCGCGGCCCCGAAGGTGCTCGCGTTCAAGGACGCCATCGCCCTGACCGGCATCAAGGGGAAGACCGCAGCTCTCGGTGTGGGTGCCTTCGGTGGCGCCGTGGGCCTCGCTGTGCTGGTCATCGGTGGCATCGTCGGTGCGGCTGCGGACGCCGCGGCGCAGGTCTCCGAGCTCGCAGACACCTTCGAGGAAGGAACGGGTGCAGCCACAGGCCTGACCCGAGCGACGATCGCCAAGCGCCTCGCCGACCAGGGCATGTTCGAGGTCGCCAAGAGGGCCGGCATCAGCCAGAAAGAGCTCACCGATGCCATCGTCGACGGGGGCAAGACCCTTGACGACGTCACGGCCAAGATCAAGGCCTACGGCGAGACCGGGCAGGGGTCCTACACCAACCAGGACGCCGACGCGAAGAACCTGACGAACACCATCAAGAAGCAATCCGGGCAGCTCGACGACGCCAAGGAGAAGAACGAGAACCTCGCGGCGGCGACGGATCAGAACACGGAGTCGACGCAGACCGCTGCCGAGGCGTACCTCGCGGCGGCTGATGAGGCTGCAGGGCTGGTCGACCAGGTCAAGCAGCTCATCGACGCCACGAACGAGGCGAACGGGGTCGGGCAGGACGCGGTCTCCGCGAACGCCTCCTACCAGCAGTCTCTCGATGAGGTCCGCGAGACGATCGAGAAGGCCAAGGCCGGCGCGGACGGCTACTCCCGGTCTCTCGACGAGGGCACCGCGGCAGGATCCGCGAACGCCGACATGCTGTCCGGCCTCGCCGGCGACTCGCAGAAGGCTGCGGCCGCGCAGTACGAGCTCGACCTCAAGACCATGTCCGCGAAGGACGCCACGGACAAGTACCGCGGCGCGCTCGAGGGCGGACGGAAGACGCTCTACGACAACGCGTTCGCCCTCACCGGCAACGCGAACGCCGCGCAGGCCTTCACCGACAAGGTCTACGGGATCCCGTCTTCCAAGTCCTTCGACCTCCTCGCGGACACGTCGTCGGCGGCGAACAAGGTCGACACGTTCATCCGCTCCTACAACGGGCGGACGATCACGCTCGCCATCCGGGCATCTGGTGCGGCCACGGGCCCGGCGTACGCGCAGCGCCAGGAGGCTGACGGAGGGGTGCTCGACTTCTACGCTGCCGGCGGGATCCGCGAGAACCACGTCGCGCAGATCGCGAAGGCAGGCACCTGGCGGGTGTGGGCTGAGGACGAGACCGGGGGAGAGGCCTACATCCCCCTCGCCCCGTCGAAGCGCGCACGGTCGCTGGAGATCTTCAAGGAGGTCGGGCGCCGGATGGGCGTTGAGGACTTCGCCGGGGGCGGCATCTACGCCGCGCCTCCCGTGTACCAAGCAGCCCCGCAGGTCTGCGCGCCGGCCTCGGCTGCTGCAGCTGCCCCGCCGCAGTTCAACGTCATCGTCCAGAGCAAGGGAGGCGTCGACCTCACGAAGTACATCGACGTGCACCTCGAGAAGCGAGACCAGGCCGCTGCGCTCGCCACGCGCATGGGGATCCGAATCTGATGGGCGAGCCGCCTCTGACGACGTTCACCACCGGCCTCGGCGAAGACGGCGAGGAGCTCGTCATCCTGCCTCCGGACCACTTCGACAGGATCTGGGCGCTCGCGTCGCGCATCATCATGCCGGGGCCCCTAGGAGCGGCTGTCGCAGCCCTACGCGCGGTGCAGCAGGACACGGCGCTCACGCCCGCGTACGGGGCGCAGGTGGCCGTAGAGGGCCTCGAGCTGGCGACGCTGCACATCATCCGCAACGAGTCGCCGGCGGTAGTCACAGCCTTCGCGGCGAAGCTGTCTGAGCTCATCTGGACCGTCCGGCCGTAGACGGACCGAAGCCCCCGACGTCCCTCCTGAGAGGCGTCGGGGGCTTCTGCTGGTCCTGGGCGCCTACTCCTCGGCGTCCTCGTCTTCGTCGTCCTGGGGGCCGTACAGCTCCTCGTCGGCGGCAATGGCCCAGTCGTCCCATTCGGTGTCGCGCATGTGCTTCTCCATTCCTCGTGGAGGGGGTTGTCGTCCGCCCTCTCTAAGTACCATCGGCCGAACTCGTCAAGAGTTCGGAAGTGGAGGGCGCCACCGAGGGGCTGGCTGCTCAGCCGCGGCGGCGTGTCCAAGATCGCGTGCAGGTCGTCAACGGCCGTCCCGGCTACTGTCAAAGCATGAACACGGGGGCAGCGACGCTAGATCGCGCGTTCACCGTGCCCATCTACTCCCAGGCGGAGGCGGCCCGCATCATCCGGACGCCGCGAGCGACGCTGCACCGGTGGGGCCGAGGCTACGAGAGCCCGACAGCGACCGGCGTGCGCACGATGCCTGCCCTCATCACGCTCACGACGTCGCAGGGTCCACAGCAGGGCGCCACGGTCCCCTTCGTCGGTCTCGCTGAGGCGTTCGTCCTAGCTTCCTTCCGGGCGACTGGCCTCTCCATGCAGCGCATCCGCCCGGCCCTCGACGCGATCCGCGACACCATCGGCCTCGACCACGCTCTTGCCAGTCAGCGACTCATGACGGACGGCGCCGAGATCCTGTGGAAGGCGCAGGGCGAGGGCGAGACTGACGACCGCCTCATCGTCGTCCGCAACCGGCAGGCGGTCTTCCACGAGGTCGTCGCGGACCACCTCCAGGCCATCACCTTCGAGGGTGGGTTCGCGAGCTCCCTGACCCTGCCGGAGTATCGGGGCGTCGATGTGACCGTGGACCCGTTCGTCAACTGGGGGCGTCCGACCCTCAGCCCCTTCGGGGTCGCTGTCGACGACATCGTTGACCGGCACACGGCGGGCGAGAGCGTCGAGTCCCTCGCGTACGACTTCGGCATGGATCCCGGAACAGTGCGGTCGGTTCTGCCTCCGCGCGCAGCCTAGGGCGCATGGCAGCCCCGCTCACGTTCTTCCTCGATCGAGGGCTGGGCTCGAGGATCATCGCGGACGGCCTCCGCGAAGCGGGTTGGGTTCTGGAGACCATGGACGAGCGGTACGGCCGTCAGCGATCGCAGAAGCTCCGCGACGAGCACTGGATCCGAGAAGCGAGCGACGCCGGCGACGTCATTCTCTGCAAGGACTCCCGCATCGCGTGGAACCGACTGGAGGCAGAGGCTGTCCTCTACAACGGCGCCCGCCTCTTCGCTCTGTCGAGCAGTAACGCGACCGGCCCGCAGATGCTGCAGATGCTCCTCGATAGCGAGAGACGCATCTTCGCGCAGGCATCCTCGAGTC
This sequence comes from Clavibacter quasicaliforniensis, assembly GCF_051201715.1. NCBI lineage: Bacteria > Bacillati > Actinomycetota > Actinomycetes > Micrococcales > Microbacteriaceae > Clavibacter > Clavibacter quasicaliforniensis. The sequence goes on from NZ_CP139624.1 coordinate 1,418,334, forward strand.
GCCGCGGGTACGTCTGCGCAGTCACAGGCAAGGGGCTGCGCGAGGTCCCGCTCTCCCTGTAGCTCGGGTTCCGGCGCCCCTAGGAGCCCGGCGGGGGCTCTCCAGGGTCCTGGGGCTCCCATGAGTCTCCGTTGCGCCACACGCGTCGTGGTGCCGGCAGATTCCCTCGCTGTTCGAGCCACCACATGAACGCGTTCTCGGGGCTGCTGAACGGCCCGTGGGAGCCGTCGCCGAGCCGCGGGGTGAGGATCCACCCGTCCCACTCGAGGACGAGTGTCGCGAGGTGCCGGCGCGACGGCCACAGCGTTGACCGGTCCTCGATGCTCGCGCCGCCCGGGGACGTCCGGTAGAGGGCGGGTTCCGCGGGGTCGCCGGCGGGCGTCTGGGCGGGGGCGTCACGGCGGACCTTGTTCGTCATCCCAGGAGGCTACGAACGGGCGCCGACACCGCCGCTACCGTTCGACCATGACCTGGCTCCTCATCGCCCTCAACGCACTCGCCTTCGTCCTGCCCGCCATCGGCTTCACGTGGCTGCTCGTGCGCTCGCAGAAGGCCCTCACCGCAGTGCGGCGGCTCGCCAAGGAACGCGGCTACGACGGGGCATCGTGGCAGGACGTCGACGACTTCGACCCGGCCGACGGGATTCGAGAACGCGCACGGCAGGTGCGGTGGGACATCCTCTTCGTGCTCGTCGGTCTGGCGTGCGGATCCACCGCGAATCTGATCCCCCTCTTCGCGGCCCTGTAGCCCCGCCGGTGCTGCAGATGTGCACCAACATGGTGCGCCCCGTTTCGGGCACTCTGGCGGGATGTCCGACCTCGAGACCATCATCCAGAAGCTCGTCCGCCAGGAGCTGCAGGAGCAGATGCCCGGCATCATCGCGCGGGCCCTCGACGAGGACCGCCTGGCTCACGCGAACGCAGAGCCAACAGGCACAGACACCATGCCGGAGCGCATGAGCGTCAAGGAGGCCGCCGAGGCCGCCAGGAGGCACGATGCGACGATCCGCATCGCCCTAGAGGGCGGAGAGCTCCACGGCACGCAGCGCGTCGCTCGCGGGAAGTGGATCATCGAGCGTCAGTGCCTGCTTGCGTGGATGGCGGGGGATCCGTGCATCCACAAGCAGAACGTCTCACCTCTCCGCCCGCGGCGCCCAAGGAGCTGAAACGCACGATCGTTGCGTGGGTGGGGCGTACAGCGCATAGAATCTGCGCATGCCTGACGAGCCGCAGCTGTTGTCCATGGGTCGCGCCGCCGGCCGAGTCCACCGATCCGAGCGCACCATCTAGAGGTGGATCAACGAGGACGGCATGCGCTTCATCTGGAAGGGCGGCCGCAAGATGATCCGCCTCGAGGACCTCCTGCTCCACTACCGAGCGAACCTCAAGGCGAACCCGTCCCGGCAGAAGCTGCACCCGCTCGAGCCGAACCCGATGCGAGGCGCCGTCGGCGGTCGCTGAGGCCTGAGCGGGGCTACCGTCGACGAGTGAACGCACACACCCTCGGACCGTGGCTGGAGATCCTCAAGGACTTCCTGATCCCCGTGGCCGCGATCCTCGTCCCCACTCTGATCGCCATCTGGCTCGCTAAGCGGGAGCGGCTCGCCGCTGACGAGGCCCGCAAAGAGGACAGGCGTCTTGACGCCGAGGCGCGGGCGGAGGATCGGCGTCTGGCTCGCGAAGCGCAGGAGGCTGAGGCGTTCGAGCGGGGTCGGCAAGAGGGTGGAGCTGTGGCCATGGAGGCCATGGATCTGCTCCTACAGGTCGCGCGAGAGACCGACAGCGCGAAGGCCGCGGCTGGCCTAGTTCCTCTCGCCGGTCTCCTCTTCGATGTGACCCTCAAGCTGCAGGTGCGCCACCCCGACGTGAGCAAGTGGATCATCGAGGAGCTCCGGCTCGTGTCCGAATCCATCGCGAAGCGCGACAGTTCAGGTCGTGCCCGACTCCTCACTGAGGCTCACGCCCGTTTCGCGCAGTTCAGCATCAGGTTGACGAGCTGGCGGATGGGCGAGACGGACGACGCCTGGTTCAAGGATCGGTCGTCGCCTCCCGTCGAGAAAGCCGAGGCCACCGACTCCACTGAGTGAGGCGAGTCGGCGGAGGATTCGTCAGCCGTTCGTCAGCACACCTCGCTGCGACCACATCCAGTCATCAACGGCTGACCCCCACATCCCCGGAATCTCGGCATAGTCGACACCTGCCGTCGACAGCCAACACCCCGGCGGGAGTTCTGGATCAACGCGCCCACCCGCGTCTTCGTGGCGCGGGCCGGCGTCCCCGAGCTGACGCCGCTCGTCCTCACCGACGCGGAGGTGCGCGACCTCGTCGAGCGGATGCTGCAGTCCTCCGGGCGGCGGGTGGACCTGTCGACGCCGTTCGTGGACGCGTCGCTGCCGGACGGATCCCGGCTCCACGTGGTGATCCCCGACGTCACGCGCCGCCACTGGGCCGTCAACATCCGCAAGTTCTCGCGGCGGATCCGCGAGCTCGACCACCTCGTCGCCCTCGGCAGCCTGCCGCTTCAGGCGGCCGAGTTCCTGCGCATGAGCGTGCGCGCGGGCCTCTCCATCGTCGTCAGCGGCGCGACGCACACGGGCAAGACGACGATGATCGACGCCCTCCTGTCCTCGGCCCGCGCGTCCGATCGCATCGTCACGGTCGAGGAGACCTTCGAGCTGGATCCGGCGGGACGCGACGTCGTGGCCATGCAGTGCCGGCAGCCGAGCCTCGAGGGCTCGGGGGAGATCACGCTGCGGCGCCTCATCAAGGAGGCGCTGCGGATGCGGCCCGACCGTCTCGTGGTCGGCGAGGTGCGCGAGGCGGAGTGCCTGGACCTCCTCATCGCGCTCAACTCGGGCGTGCCGGGCATGTGCTCGATCCACGCGAACAGCGCGCGCGAGGCGCTCGTCAAGCTCTGCACCCTGCCGCTGCTGGCCGGCCGCAACATCGACTCCGCCTTCGTCGTGCCGACCGTCGCCAGCTCGGTCGACCTCGTCGTGCACCTCGAGGTGCTGCCGTCCGGTGCCCGGCGGGTGGTCGAGATCCTCGCCCCCGGCGGCCGTCATTCGGGCATGGTCATCGAGGCGAGCTCGGTGTTCGCCCTGGAGGACGGGATCCTGACCGCCACCGGAGGCCAGCCCGCGCACCTGGCCAAGTTCCGCGCAGCCGGGCTGGATCCGCTCCGGGTCCTGGTGGGCGCTCCGTGAGCGTCGCCCTCGGGCTCGCGCTCGGCGCCGGCCTCGTCCTCCTCATCTCGCCGCGCCTGTGGCCCGCCTCGCCCGACGTGTCGGTGGGCGCCCGCGGGCTGACCGCGTCCGTGCACGACCGCCTCACCCATGCGGGACTGGCCCGGGTCTCGGTGAGCTCCTTCCTCGCCGTCTCCGGGCTGGTCGGCCTGGCCGCGGGCGTGCTGGTGGAGGCGCTCCTCCGCGTGGACGGCGCCGCCCTCGCCGCGGCGGCCACCGGCCTGCTGCTCCCGTGGGCCGTCGTCGGCGCGCGGTCCGCAGCACGTCGTCGAGCCCATCGCGAGGTGTGGCCCGACGTCGTCGACCACCTCGTGAGCGCGGTCCGAGCGGGCATGGGGCTGCCGGATGCGGTGGCGTCGCTCGCCGTCGCGGGTCCCGCGGTCCTCCGGCCCGCCTTCCGGGACTTCGCGTCCGTGCACCGCACGACGGGGAGCTTCGCCGTGGCGCTCGACGAGCTCAAGGAGCAGCTGGCGGATCCGACGGCCGATCGCATCCTCGAGACGCTGCGGATGGCGCGCGAGGTGGGCGGCACGCAGCTGCCCGACGTGCTCCGCGGGCTGGCCCGTTTCCTCCGGGAGGAGGCCGCCATCCGGAGCGAGGCCGAGGCCCGTCAGTCGTGGGTCGTCAACGCGGCCAAGCTCGGAGTCGCGGCCCCGTGGATCATCCTCGCCCTGCTGTCGACCCGGCACGAGGCGGTCGCCGCGTACGACACCGCCGCGGGCACCGTCGTGATCGTCGTCGGGCTCGTCGTGTCCGCCATCGCGTACCGGCTGATGCTCGCCCTCGGGCGGCTGCCGGAGGACCGGAGGTGGTTCGCGTGACGGGGGTCGAGTCCTGGGGCGCCGTCCTCGGCCTCGTCGCGGGCGTGGGGCTCTGGACGATGATGGGGGCGGTTCCCCGCTTCCGTCGCGCGCGCCTGCTCGATCGAGTGGCCCCGCACGTCCTCGACGTCTCGGAGGGCGCGCGTCGGCACCTCGCCCTCACCACCGTCCACCCGCTCCCCGTGCTCGGCACGCTCGGCGCCCCGGCCGTGATCCCGTTGCGACGCGGCCTCGCGCGCGTGCTCGGCGGCACGGAGCGCATCGAGCGGATGCTCGGACAGTCGGGCTCGGGCGAGGACGTCGAGCGGCACCGGTCGCGCCAGCTCGTCGGCCTCGTCCTCGGGGCCGCCGCCGGCATCGTGATCGCCGCCCTGGTGGGCGGCGCCGCCGTCGTGGCGGGAGGGCTGCCGCAGGCGCAGCTGGTCGCCGTGCCGTTCGTCGCGGCCGTCGCCGGCCTGGTCGCCTGCGACACCGCGCTCGAGCGTCGCGCGAAGCGCCGGATCGCGCGCATCCAGGCGGAGCTGCCCACCGTGCTGGAGTTCCTGGCGCTCAGCCTCGCCGCGGGGGAGGGCCTGCTCGACGCGCTCCGCCGCGTGGCCCGCGTCGACTCAGGGGAGCTCGCGGCGGAGCTGGGGCGCGTCGTCGCCGACGTCGGCACGGGGATCCCCGTCACCCGCGCCTTCGACGACCTCGCCCGACGCCTCGCGATGCCCGCCGTGTCGCGTCTCGTCGACCAGCTCGCCGGATCCCTCGAGCGCGGCACACCGCTCGCGGAGGTGCTGCGCGCACAGGCCCAGGACGCGCGCGAGGTCGCCAAGCGCGAGCTCCTCGAGAGCGCCGGCCGCAAGGAGGTGGGGATGCTCGTGCCGCTGGTGTTCCTGATCCTCCCGCTCACCATCGTCTTCGCCCTGTTCCCCGGCGTCTTCGTCCTGCAGCTCGGGCTGTAGGGCGACCACGCACACGCACCACCATCCGACACCGACCGAGAGGCACGACATGACCGACGACCGAGGCGCCCTGGGCGCCGACCCGGCACCCGGCACCCCGTGGGACGACGACCGCGGCGACGTGCCCGGCTGGGTGCTCATCACGCTCATGACGGCCGGGCTCGTCATCATCCTGTGGGGCGTCGCGGGGCCCCTGCTGCAGAACGTGTTCACCCAGGCCATCGACCGGGTCACGTCGTTCTGATGCGCGACGACCGCGGCTCGGCACCCGCCGAGTTCGTCATGGTCGGCGCCCTCCTCGTCGTCCTCGCCCTGTCGGTGGTGCAGCTCGCGCTGGCGCTGCACGTGCGGACGACCGTGCTCGACGCCGCCGCGGAGGGCGCCCGCACGGCCGCGCTCGCGGGCGCCACCCGCGCCGACGGCGTCGAGCGCACGCGCGAGCTGATCACGACGGCGGTGGGTGCGCGGTACGCGGAGGACGTGACAGCGGGAACGGGCACCGTGCTCGGGCACGCGGTCGTCAGCGTCACCGTGCGGACGACGCTGCCGCTCATCGGCCTCCTCGGCGTCGACCGCGGGCTGGAGGTGACGGGCCATGCGGCCGTGGAGCGCCTGGGCTGACGACCGGGGCTCGGCGGCGCTCGAGTTCATCACGGCGGGCGTGCTCCTCCTCGTCCCGCTCGTCTACCTCGTCCTCGCCCTGTCCGCGATCCAGGGTGCGGCGCTGGGCACGGAGGGCGCAGCCCGGCAGGCGGCCCGCGTCTACGTGCGGGCGGACGACGACGCGACCGGACGCCGGGAGGCGCGGTCGGCCGTCGAGGTCGCGCTCGCCGACCAGGGGATCGCGCCCGGCGGCATCGCCCTCGACATCACCTGCACGCCGGACCCGCAGAGCTGCCACGCCCCGCGGTCGCTCGTTCACGTGTCGGTGCGCGTCGCGGCCGAGCTGCCCCTCGCGCCGCCCGTCGCCGGGCCGGACGCGCCAGGATCGGTCGCGGTCCACGGCGACGCGGACGAGCGCGTCTCCGTCTTCGCACGAGGGGGACGATGATCGCCGGCCGCCGCCGGACTCACGGCGGTGGGCAGCGGCTCTCGGGGGTGCCCGCCACCGGGGACGACGGTTCGATCCTCCCGCTCGTGATCGCGTCCTGCGCGCTGGGTCTCGCCGTGATCCTCATGGTGTCGGCCGCGTCCTCGCTGTACCTCGAACGCGCCCGGCTCTTCTCCCTGGCGGACGCGGCCGCGCTGGCCGGCGCCGAGTCCTTCGACGTGGACGGGGGCGGCGCGGCGGCGGTCGCGGTCGGCGACGACGGCGTCGCGCTCCCGCCCCTCACGGACGCCGGCGTGGCCTCCACGGTCACGGTGTTCCTCGCCGACGAGCCGACGGCGGGGATCCACGACCTCCACGTCGACGGCGCCACGACGCCGGACGGCCGCAGCGCGCGCGTCACCCTCTCCGCCACGTGGATCCCGCCGGTGGCCTCCCTCTTCGCCCCCGAGGGCGTGCGCATCGACGTCACGAGCACCGCCCGTAGCGTGCTGGTGGGGCCGGGCGCCGCGCCGGTCGGTCCCGCGGGAGGCGGGTGACCCGTGCCTCAGGCGGTCGGCCGCGGCTTCCGCGGCACGTACCGGGGCACGTACCGCACGAGGATCCCGGCGCCGATGAGCCCGAGCACGCCCATCACGCCGCTCGCGACGGCGAGCGACGCGGCGGAGGTGAGCGCGGCGATGAGGAGCGGGGAGGCGGCGCTGCCGGCGTCGCCCGTGAAGCGCCAGGCGCCGAGGAAGGGAGCCGGGTCCTCGCTCGGGGCGAGGTCGGCGCCGAGGGTCATGAGGATCCCCGAGCCCACGCCGTTCGCGACCGACATGAACATGGCGACGCCGATGAACCACTGCACGTTCGTGGGCAGGTCGGGTGTGAACGCGAGCACGAGGTAGCCGATGCCCAGCCCGACCATGGACGGCACGGCGCTCCAGAGGCGGCCGAAGCGGTCCATGATCTGGCCGCTCGCATAGAAGAGGGCGAAGTCCACGCCGCCCGCGATGCCGATGATGAGCGCCGTGTTCGCGTCCGAGATGCCGATGCTCACGGCCCACAGGGGCAGGAGCACGCCGCGGCCCGCGCGCATCGCGCCGATGAGGGCGGCGCCGGATCCGAGCTTCACGAGCACGCCCTTGAACCGCCACAGCGTGCGAGCGAGGCCCGCCGACTCGCGCCCCGCCGCCGCGGTCCCGGCCGCGGCGCCGACCGACTCGTCGTCCTGCGGCTCGCCCGCGGTCGCGGCCGCGGCGCTCTGCAGGTCCGCCGCGCGGTTGCGCCGCACGACGTCCATCGGGTCGGGCAGCACGAGCAGCGTCACGGCGGCCGCGAGGCACGCGACGATGTGGATCACGAACGCCGACTGCGACGCGCCCGTCAGGTGGATCACGCCCGCGGCCAGGAATGGCCCGACGAAGTACCCCGCGCGGAACGTGCCGCCGAGCGTCGACAGGGCCCGGGCGCGGTAGGCCTGCGGCACGAAGCTCGTCATGAACGCGTGCCGCGCGAGCGCGAACACGGCCGTGGAGACGCCGATGAGGAAGACGCCGATGCCGAGCACGAGCGGGTTCGGCGCGAGGAGGCAGAGCACAAGGCCGCCGATGGAGACGAAGGCCGCGCCGATCATGGCGGTCCGCTCGCCGATGCGGCTCACCACGGATCCGCTCGGGATGTCGCCCACGAGCTCGCCGAGCATGATCATGCCGCCGATGAAGGCGGCGATCCCGAGCGTGGCGCCGAGGCTGCCGGCGACGATCGGGATGATGGGGATGATCGCCCCCTCGCCGATGGAGAACAGGAGCGCGGGCAGCAGCGCCGGGAGCGCCACCGCGCGGAGGGAGAAGGGGGCATCGGGGGTCGACATCGCCCCCGAGCCTACGCGCGGGCGGCCCCCGCCCCGGACGCCGCCGACGGCCCTGACGGTAGGCTGGGCGGCACCATGATCGACCAGGACTTCTCTTCGCGGATCACAGAATTGCGCGACACCTACTCCAACATCCGCTCGGTGATCGGCGTCGAGCGCCTGCAGCAGGAGGTCGAGGAGCTGAGCGCCCAGGCGGGCGAGCCGGACCTCTGGGACGACACCGACAAGGCGCAGAAGGTCACGAGCGACCTGAGCCACCGGCAGTCGGAGCTGAAGCGCATCGACGAGCTGCAGCGCCGCCTCGACGACCTCGACGTGCTCGTCGAGATGGCGAAGGACGACGAGGAGTCCGCCGAGGAGGCGGTCGGCGAGCTCGCCGGCATCACCAAGATCATGGACGAGCTCGAGGTGCAGACGCTCCTCAACGGCGAGTTCGACCCGCGCCCCGCGGTCGTCACGATCCGCGCGGGCGCCGGCGGCGTCGACGCCGCGGACTTCGCCGAGATGCTCATGCGCATGTACCTGCGCTGGGCCGAGCAGCACGACTACTCCGCCACCGTGCTCGACACGTCCTACGCGGAGGAGGCGGGCATCAAGTCGGCGACCTTCGAGATCGACGCGCCCTACGCGTTCGGCACGCTCTCCGTCGAGGCCGGCACGCACCGCCTCGTGCGCATGAGCCCCTTCAACTCCGCCGGCAAGCGCCAGACGTCGTTCGCGGCCGTCGAGGTCGTGCCGCTCATCGAGCAGACCGAGTCGATCGAGATCCCCGAGAACGAGATGCGGGTGGACGTCTTCCGCTCGTCCGGCCCCGGCGGCCAGTCCGTCAACACGACCGACTCGGCGGTGCGGATCACCCACCTCCCGACCGGCATCGTCGTCACCTGCCAGAACGAGAAGAGCCAGATCCAGAACCGCGCCGCCGCCCTCCGGGTGCTGCAGTCGCGCCTGCTCCTCGTGCAGCGCGAGCAGGAGGCGGCCACCAAGAAGGAGCTCGCCGGCAACATCACCGCGAGCTGGGGCGACCAGATGCGCAGCTACGTGCTCGCGCCGTACCAGATGGTCAAGGACCTCCGCACGGAGCACGAGGTCAACAACCCGTCCAACGTGTTCGACGGCGACCTCGACGGCTTCATCTCCGCGGGGATCCGCTGGCGGAAGTCGCCCGACCGCGCCTGAGAGAGTCCGAAGGGACCGCTGGCCGCGGTGAGTCGATGCGGCGAAAGGCACCTCCCGTGCCTAGGGTCGTACCGACATGATCAGGTTCGACCACGTATCCAAGGTGTATCCCGGCAACCCCCGACCGGCGCTGAGCTCCGTCGACCTCGAGATCCTCCGCGGGGAGTTCGTCTTCCTCGTCGGCGCGTCCGGGTCCGGCAAGTCCAGCTTCCTGCGTCTCGTGCTCAAGGAGGACCGGCCCACGCAAGGGACGATCCACGTCCTGGGCCAGCAGCTGAACCAGCTGTCGAGCCGCAAGGTCCCGTACTACCGGCGCAGCCTGGGGGTGGTGTTCCAGGACTTCCGGCTGCTCCCGAACAAGTCGGTGTTCGACAACGTCGCCTTCACCCTCCAGGTGATCGGCAAGTCGCGCGGCTTCATCCAGGAGGCCGTCCCGGACGTGCTCGCCATGGTGGGCCTCCAGGGCAAGGAGCAGCGCCTCCCGCACGAGCTCTCCGGCGGCGAGCAGCAGCGCGTGGCCATCGCCCGCGCTGTGGTCAACAAGCCGGCCGTGCTCCTCGCCGACGAGCCCACGGGCAACCTGGACCCGCTGACGAGCGCGGGCATCATGCAGGTGCTCGAGCGGATCAACGCCAACGGCACCACGGTGATCATGGCCACCCACGACTCCGGCATCGTCGACCAGATGCAGAAGCGCGTCATCGAGCTGATCGGCGGCGAGGTCGTCCGCGACGAGGTCGGCGGCCAGTACCAGACCTCCGCCATCGACCTGCCGCGCACGGCGGAGAACCCGGTCGGCGTGAACCCCGAGCACCCTCCCGTCGCCGCGCCGACGCCCGTGTTCGTGCCCGCCGCGCCGCTGCCGGCACCCGTGCGCCCGACCGCTCCGGCGGAGCCCGCGAACGCCGCGGAGCGCCGCGAGCAGGCCAGGCGCGACAAGCAGCGGCGCGCCGACGAGAAGGCGCGCGCCAAGGAGGAGGCGACCCGCGAGGCCGCCGCAGCCAAGGCCGCGAAGAAGGCGCCGCGGAAGCCCGCGATGGGCGCCGAGGCCCCGGCAGCGGTGGCGGCACCGACATCCGCCGCTCGCGCCGTCGCGCCCGCCGCCGCCTCATCCGCCGCTCCCGCCGCGGATGCCGTGCCGATCATCCCGGCGACGTCGTCCGACCGCGACGCCGAGGCCGCACGCGCGGCGCGACCGGCACGCGACGAGGGGTCCGACCGCGGATCCCGGCCGGCGGCTCCCGCCTACGCTCCCTCCGCGTTCGCCGAGGCCGCGCGTGTGGATCCCGTCCCCGAGCGCGAGGTCGAGCGCGACGCCGAGCGCGACCGTCCGGCCGCCGCCCCGGCCCCGGCCGCGGAGGAGCGCCATGAGGCCGCTCCCGCCCGCCCGGAGCCGCGCCCAGCCGAGCAGGTCCCCGCGGACCCCGTCGAGCCGTCGCGTGCCGTGCCCGTCATCCGCGATGAGGCGCCGCCCGTGGACGACGGCCCGCGCTCCGCGCCCACCCCGCCGAGCAGGCGCAACGGCGGAGGTGCCGCCCCCGCGGCCCCGAGCACCGGATCCATCCGGCGGCTCCCCGAGGGCACCGGCGTGATCCGCCTGCCCGACCTGTCCGACGGCGAGGTCGGATCCGCGCCCGCCGACGGACGCGACGACGCCGAGCTCGCCGAGCTCGGTCTGGCCGAGAAGCTGGGCCTCCGTGCCCGAGGAGAGTCGCCGGACGACACCGGCGCACAGGATGTGGGGCCCACGCGATGAGACTCGGACTCGTCCTCTCCGAGGTCGGCCACGGCCTTCGACGGAACGTCAGCATGGTCGTCTCGGTCGTGCTCGTCACCTTCATCTCGCTCACGTTCGTCGGCGCTGCCGTGCTGCTGCAGATGCAGATCGGCCAGATGAAGAACTACTGGTACGACCGCGCGCAGGTCGCGATCGACTTCTGCACCGACACGTCGGTGCCGAGCGAGACATGCGTCAACGGCAAGGCCACGCAGGAGCAGATCGACGCCGTCAAGCAGCAGCTCGACAGCGACACGCTCGCCCCGTTCATCGACAAGTACTACTTCGAGGACCAGGACACGGCGTACAAGAACTTCCAGGAGCAGTTCAAGGGCGATCCCGTCACCGAGCTGGTGCAGCCGGAGTTCCTCAACGAGGCGTTCTGGGTGAACCTCAAGGACCCGTCGAAGTCCGACATCCTGAGCGACAGCCTCTCCGGGCTCGCCGGTGTCGAGAACGTCACCGACCAACGGCAGTACCTCGACCAGATCTTCTCCATCCTGAACGCCGCCAGCCTCACAGCCGTCGGCATCGCCGGCCTGATGCTCGTGGCCGCCGCCCTGCTGATCGCCACGACGATCCGCCTGTCCGCGTTCTCGCGGAGACGGGAGCTGGGCATCATGAGGCTGGTCGGGGCGTCGAACCGCTTCATCCAGACCCCGTTCATCCTCGAGGGCGTGTTCGCGGCGCTCATCGGGTCGGTGCTCGCCAGCGCGGCGACGGTGGCGCTCGTCAAGTTCTTCGTCCAGGGGTTCCTGAGCACGAGGCTGACGTCGATATCCCTGGTGAACATGGACGACGCGCTGCTCGTGGTGCCGATCCTCCTGGGTGTCGGCGTCGTGCTCGCGGCGGTCTCCGCGAACTTCGCGATCAGCCGCTATCTGCGGATCTGATCCTCCGGTAGACTGATGGGCTGCCCGGATCCGGGCGGATCCACCTGAACCATCGAGGAGTCCACCGTGCCCAGGGAACGTGGCGAGAAGGTGGTGGCGACCAACCGCAAGGCGCGCCACGACTACACCATCGAGTCGACCTACGAGGCCGGCCTCGTGCTCACGGGCACCGAGGTCAAGTCGCTCCGGCAGGGGCGGGCCTCGCTCGTCGACGGCTACGCGTTCGTCGACGCCGGCGAGGCGTGGCTCGACGCGGTGCACATCCCCGAGTACAACCAGGGCACGTGGAACAACCACCCGGTGCGTCGCAAGCGCAAGCTCCTCCTGCACAAGGAGCAGATCCTCAAGATCCATTCCAAGGTGAAGGAGGGCGGCTACACGGTCGTCCCGCTGCAGCTCTACTTCGTCGACGGCCGCGCGAAGGTCGAGCTCGCCATCGCGAAGGGCAAGAAGGAGTACGACAAGCGCCAGACGCTGCGCGAGCGCCAGGACAAGCGCGAGGCGGACCGGGCGATGTCGTCCCACCGCCGCCTCGGCGAGTAGCTCCCTCCTCCCGGTGGTGCGACCGTCGGCGGTCGGGTAACATGGAGGGCTGGTCGCGGAAGATGCCATCGGCGATTGACAACTCGACAGCGTGGAACATGCGACCCGGCTCGGGCGCCTCACAGAGGCGCTGGGCCGTTCATGGGGATGATCGGTTTCGACATTGCCTGAATGACTGCGAGAAGCGGGTCGAGGATGCAGGGCTATCTCGTAAACGCTCTCTGCAAAATACAACTGCCAATAACAAGCAGTCGTCCTTCGCTCTCGCTGCCTAAGCGAGCGCACTAACAGGACCGTCGACCCGGGGATGCTCTCTAACCGGTAAGTCGGCGTCAGATCAGGGAGCTCGCTGCGCGGTCGTGCCTCAGGGCCGCGCGGGACTCGAACTGAGGCTGGGCCCGTCGGATCAGATGCCAGGAGCAAGTTCCGGGGCCGAGCAGGACGCCTTTCCTGGATACACCCGTAGAAGGCGCAGGATTACAGCAGTGGACCGGGGTTCGATTCCCCGCATCTCCACCATCGCGTCGCATGCTCCACGCTCGTCGAGGGTCCGGATCCGTCCGACGCGACGAAGGCCCCGTCCACCCGGACGGGGCCTTCGTCGCGTTCGCCGTGCGGATCAGCCCACCGGCGTGCGCGGCGCCGTCAGGGCGGGCGCGCCCGGGTCGCTCGTCGCTAGGGCCGGCGCTGACGTCTCCAGCGCGGGCGAGCTCGTCCGCCCGCGTCGCCGCTTCCGCCCGCCCGAGCGCCCGTACACGAGGTACATCGTGAGCCCCATGATGATCATGAGCAGCACCGTGTAGACGAACGTGATGCTCATGGAGTCGAGGTTGGCCTCGCCCTCCGTGCTCGCCTTGATCGCGATGCCGAGCGGCTCGTACAGCGGCTGGTAGAGGAACACCGCCGCGTCGTAGTCGTCGAGCAGGCTGTTGAAGTTGAGCGCCGTGATGGCGGCGACCGTGGGGATCACGAGCGGCACCAGCACCCGCCGGAACGTCGTGAGCGACCTCGCGCCGAGGATCCGCGCCGCGTCCTCGAGCGACTGCGGCACGCTCGCGAACGCCGCCTTCAGCAGGCGCAGGGTGAACGGCACCTTGACGATGATGTAGGCCACGAGCAGCAGCCAGGTCGTGCCCGTGAGCACCTGCCCGCCGATCAGCGGCTGCGGCCGGTCGAACGTCTGCAGCAGCGCGAGCGCGATGAGGATGGTCGGCAGGATCCACGGGATGTGCAGCAGGTACTCGAGCGTCGCGGTGACCCAGTTGCGGTTGCGCTGGATCATGCGCGCGACGAACAGGAGGCCCGCTACGACGATCACGGCGGCCAGCGCGCTGTAGACGAGGCTCACGACGAAGGGGCGCAGCACGTCGGGGGAGCCGAGGACGGTCGCGTAGTTCCGCAGCGTGAACGAGTCCAGCGTGATCGTGCCCGTCTGCACGCTCTTCGAGTCGAGGAACGAGAACAGCACGATGAGGATCACCGGCAGCGCGTAGACCACGAACAGCGCGTATGCGACGACGTGCACGACGCCGTTCACGATCGGGTTCCGGATGCGCTGCTTCTGCAGCGGAGTCGCGACCTTGGCCACCGAGAAGTACACGCCCGACTTCTCGACGCGGTTCATGATCGCCAGCAGCACGATGGTGGCGACGCCCAGCACGATCGCGAGCAGCGCCGCGAGGTCGCGGGAGCTCGTGCTCTTGGAGAACGTGACGATCATCGGCGCCACCGTCTGGAAGCCCGTGCCGCCGAGCACCAGAGGAGCGGTGAGCGCCCCGAGGCCGGTGAGGAACGTGAGGACGGTGACCGCGAAGATCATGGGCCGCAGGGCCGGCAGCACGATGCGGAACAGGATGCGGCCCGTGCCCGCGCCCATGCTCCGGGCCGCCTCGATGGTCTGGTGGTCGATCGCCGCGAGCGACGAGCGGAGGAAGAGCATGTGGTTCGTGGTGGTGGCGAAGGTCATCACGATGACGACCGCGAAGTAGCCCGAGAACCAGTCGGGGTCGAGGTCGGGGAACGCGCGCTGCGCGAGGGCGGTCACGAACCCGTAGCGGCCGTAGATGAAGTTGTAGCCGGCCGCGAGCACGATGCCGCCGTAGATGAGCGTCGTGGCGTAGCCGAGCCAGAGGACGCGGGATCCGCGCACCACGAAGTACTCGGTCACCAGCACGATGAAGATGCCGACCACGTTGACCGTGATCGCGAGGGTGATCGCGAGCAGGAGGCTGTTGCCCACGCTGCGCATCGCCCGGTCGGAGCTCAGGAGCTTCTCGAGCGCCCGGCCGCTGAACGCGCCGTCGGGGAAGAAGGTCGTGACGAGCAGGTTCGAGTTCGGGAACACGAGGAACGTGACGACGAACCAGAGCGCGGCGATGAGCACCACGACGCCGAGGGGCGAGCGCAGCAGGGCGCGGACGGGGGTGCGCACGGCTACGACCGGTACTGCAGGATCGCGGCCGGGTCGATGCCCACGACGACCTCGGTGCCGGGCGCGAGCGGCGGGGCGCCCGTCTCGGCGACGAGCGCCTGGACGGCGTCGTCCCCGAGGTCGACCCGGTAGGTGCTGTAGGACCCGTGGTACGACCGCTCGGCGACCACGCCGTCGATGCGCACGCGGCCCGCGTCCGCCGGGGTGGCCCCGCGCGGATCCACCGAGACGCGCTCCAGGCGCACGTAGGCGCGGCTCGAGGCGTCGAGGTCGGTCGCGCCGGCGTCGCGGAGGCGGGACACCGTGGCGGGGCCGAGCGCGTTGATGGCGCCGACGAACGTGGCCACGAACTCGGTGGCCGAGCGGTCGTAGATGTCCTCCGGGGTGCCGACCTGCTCGATCCGCCCCGCGTCGAAGACCGCGATGCGGTCGCTCATGGTGAGCGCCTCCTCCTGGTCGTGCGTGACGTACACGGTCGTGATGCCCAGGCGCGACTGCAGGCCCTTCAGCTGGTCGCGCAGCTGCACGCGGAGCTTCGCGTCGAGGTTGGACAGCGGCTCGTCGAGCAGGAGGATCCGCGGCTCGAGCACGAGCGCCCGCGCGATGGCGACGCGCTGCTGCTGCCCGCCGGAGAGCTCCGCCACGTTCTTGTCGAGCTGCGCCGCGCTCAGCTCGACCTGGTCGGCCATGGCGCGCACGAGCCGGTCGGTCTCGGCCTTGCCTGCTTTCCGCACCGTGAGGCCGAACGCGATGTTCTGCCGCACCGACATGCTGGGGAAGAGGGCGTAGTTCTGGAACACCATGCCGACCCGGCGCTTCTCGCTGGGGAGGCGCGTGGCGACCTGGCCGTCGATGACGATGTCTCCGCGGCTCGGGTCGACGAAGCCGGCGAGGGTCCGCAGTGCCGTCGTCTTGCCGCAGCCCGACGGCCCGAGGAGGGTGAAGAACTCGCCCTCGTGGATCTCGAGGTCGAGCCCCGGGATCGCCACCTGATCGCCGAAGCGCACCTCGACGTCGTCGAAGCGGATCATCAGGGCAGGTACTCCAGCTCGGTCTTCTCGACCCAGTCGGCGATGTGCTCGCGCACGAAGCCGTAGTCGACGTCCTGCTTGTCGAGCGACTCGATGAGCTCCTTCACGGCAGGCAGCGCCTTCTCGCGCGCGGTCGTGTTGACGGGATAGCTCGAGAACTCCTCCGCGAACGCGCCCTGGACGTCGGCGCTGCCGAACCAGTCGATGAACGCGCGGGCGCGCTCCTCCTTCTTCGTGCCGGCGATCTCGGCGATCTGCTCGGTGACGAACGGGACGCCGGCCTTCGCGGGCACGATCTCGGTGGTCGTGGCGTACTGCGCGTCGCGCGCCGCGATGCCGCTCGAGGCGAGCGTGCCGAACGCGACCTCGCCGCGGGAGAGGCGGGCGTAGAGGTCCGTGCCCTCGACCGCGGGGGATCCGTTCGCGAAGTAGTCCTTCACGACCTGCCAGCCCTCGTCGCTGATGCCGAGGTCGCCGTCCGGGTCCTCATAGGGCGCGAGGAGGCCCGCGAGGATGAGCTGCGGGGTCGCCTCGCCGAGGCGCGTGTTGACCTCGTACTCGCCCTCGTACTTCGACGAGTAGAGGTCCGTGACGTCCTTCGGCACGTCGCCGCCCGAGGTCTGCTTCGCGTCGTGCACGGTGACGATCGCCTGCTCCACGAGCGGCCAGTACGCGCCGTCGGCGGGATCGCCCGCGGCCTGGTCGACCTCGCCCGACCACGCGGGCGTGTAGGCGGTGATGGCGTCCTCCGCCTTGAGGTTCTCGAAGTACATGTTGTTGAGGCCGAACACCACGTCCCCGACGGGGTTGTTCTTCTCCGCCACGATCCGGTTCGCGAGGTCCGCTCCGCCGAGTCCCACGATCTGGATGTCGAAGCCCGCCTTCGCCGCCTCGGCCGTGACCCAGTCGCCGCGGCCGTCGCCGTTGGAGTTCGTGTAGACGATGAGGGTGTCCCCGGTGGCGGGGGAGACGGCGGGGTCCGCGGTGCCGCTGTCGGGGGACGACCCGCATCCGCTGAGGGCGAGCCCGGCCGCGACGACGGCGGCGAGGGAGGCGGTGAGACGGCGGGCGCGGTTCTTCATGGTGTCCTCTCGGAGGGAGCACGTCGGTGTGCTCGCGGGCGGTCGCGCCTGGCCGGCACGAAGTCCCCACCATATGAGCGGGGTCCCCGGCCTCCCGACCCGGCGGTCGCTGTTGGCTCGTTGTTCAGCATGGGGACACGCCGGACGATTCCCTCGGATGAGGAGCAGGCTGGTCGAGGCAGGTCGCCACCGCTCGCGGGAGCGGGAATACATAGCCCGTGTATGGGATTCGATACCTCATGACCGGACGCACCACCGCGGGCACGACCCCGACCTCGACACCGACCTCGACCGACGACCAGGAGCGCACCCGCTGGCAGGCCTTCTGGGTCTGCGTCGGCGTCGCGGCGCTCACCATCCTCGACCTGTCGAAGGTCAACGTCGGCCTGCCGTCGATCGAGGAGTCCCTCAGCGCCGGATCCACCGACCTGCAGCTCATCGTCGCCGGCTACGCCCTCGCGTTCGGCCTGGCCCTCGTGCCCGCCGGCCGCCTCGGCGACATCCGCAGCCGCCGGCTCATGTTCGTGGTCGGCCTCAGCTCCTTCACCATCGCCAGCCTGCTCTGCGCCATCGCGCCGGACGTGAAGACACTCGTGGTCGCGCGGATCCTGCAGGGCGTCGCCGCCGGCATCCAGATGCCGCAGGTGCTCGGCCTCATCCAGCAGCTCTTCCAGGGCGAGGAGCGGGCGCGCGCGTTCGGCCTGTTCGGCGCCGTCGTGGGCATCGCGACCGCGTTCGGGCCGACGCTCGGCGGCCTGCTGATCCAGCTCGGCGGCCCCGAGGACGGCTGGCGCCTGCTGTTCTGGATGAACATCCCGCTCGGCATCGTCGCCATCGCGTTCGCGCTCAAGCTGCTGCCGCGCCGGCAGGCGCGGCCACAGCAGAAGACGGGCCTCGATCCCGTCGGCGTCCTCCTCCTGGCGATCGCCACGTTCTCGCTCATGCTGCCGTTCGTGCTCACGACGGGCGGGCCCGACGACGACCCGCTCCGGTGGATCTGGCTCGCCGCGGCCGTGGTCGCGGCAGCGCTCTTCGTCGGGTGGGAGCGGCGCTACGAGCGGTCGGGGAAGTCGCCCGTGGTGCACTTCGCGCTCTTCAAGCTCTCCTCGTACCGCAACGGGATCCTCATCGCCACCGCGTACTTCGCCGCCATCCCGGCGGTGTTCCTGCTGACCACGCTGTACCTGCAGCAGGGGCTCGGCCTCGCGCCCGTGTTCGCCGGCATGGTCAGCATCCCGTTCGCGCTGTCGTCGGCGGTCACCGCGTGGATCGGCGGGCGCCTCGTCTCGCGGCTCGGCCGGCAGCTGGTCGTGATCGGCCTCGCGATCGTCGCGGTCGGCATCACGCTGCTGCTCCTCGCCGCGGTGCTCACGCCGCAGGAGGCGACGCCGTGGGCGATGGCCGCGGCGATGCTCGTCGCGGGCGTAGGGGCGGGCTTCGTGATCTCGCCGAACCAGACCCTCACGCTCGCCGAGATCCCGGTGACCGAGGGCGGCGTCGCCGGATCCATGGCGCAGGTCGGCCAGCGCGTCGGCACGGCCGTGGGCGTCGCGGCCGCGTCGGCCACCTTCTTCAGCACGCTCTACGCGGAGGCCGCGGGCGGCGGCGACGCGAGCCTCGCGGTCTACCACGACGGGTTCCGCAACGGCTTCCTCGTGACGATCGCGCTGGTCGCCGTGGCCCTCACGCTCGGCCTGGTCGACCTCGGCCAGCGCCGCCGACGCCGGGAGCGCGCCGCGACCGCCTGAGCGGGAGGCACGGCGGGCGGGGTGTCAGCGCGCGACGACCGCCAGCACGGCGTCGTGGAGGCGCCCGTTCGTGGCGAGCGCGGATCCGTGCCACGGCCCCGCCTCGCCGTCGATCGACGTGAACCGGCCGCCCGCCTCCTCGATCACGGGGATCAGCGCGGCCATGTCGTACGGCTTCAGGTCGTGCTCGCCCGCGATGTCGATGAGGCCCTCGGCGAGCAGCATGTACGCCCACATGTCGCCGAAGTCGCGGGAGCGCTTCACGCGGGCCGAGAGGTCGAGGAGCTCGTCGAGCCGGTCGGCCTCGCGCCACCGCTGGACGCCGGCGACGCTCATCGAGGCGTCCTCGAGCCGGTCCACGTCCGAGACCCGGATCCGGCGCTCCTCGGACGTCGTGGCCTGCCCGAGCGTGTCGTCGACGTACGCGCCGAGGCCCGTCGCGCCCCACCAGCGGCGGCCGAGCGCGGGCGCGCTGACGACGCCCACCACGGGCACGCCGTCCACGGCGAGCGCGATGAGGGTGCCCCACACGGGCACGCCGCGCGCGAAGTTGGAGGTGCCGTCGATGGGATCCACGATCCACTGCCGGGACGACGAGCCGGACGTGCCGTACTCCTCGCCGAGCACGCTGTCGTGCGGGCGGCTCTCCGCGATGCCGGCGCGGATCGCCCGCTCGACCGAGGTGTCGGCGTCGGTGACCCAGCTGGAGTCGGCCTTCGTCTCGATGGCGAGGTCCGCCGAGCGGAAGCGGTCGAGCGAGATCGCGTCGGCCATGTCGGCCAGCTCCCGGGCGAGCCGCAGGTCGGACGACAGGGAGTGCAGGGGTTCGGAGGCCACGGGGTCGAGCCTAGCGATCGGCCTGGTCGGCCTTCGACGCGTCGGAGCGGTTGGCGACGAGGTGCTGGAGCGAGTGCAGGCGCTCGCGCCCGGCGTCCCCGAGCTCGCCCGCCTCGACCCGGTCGACGATCTCCCAGTCGTGCGCCTCCGTGAGCGGGATGCCGCCCGGCGGCTCCCCCTCGGGCAGGTGGGCGTAGCTGGCGAACGAGCGGAGGATGTTCGCCGGATCCACGTGCCCGAGCCCGAACGAGCGGACGCCCGGGGTGTCGATGATCCAGCCGTGTCCGCCGTCGCCCGTCTCGACCCGCATCGAGACGGTGGAGCTCGACGTGTGGCGTCCGCGCCCCGTGACCTGGTTGACGACGCCCGTCGCGCGCTTCGCGTCCGGCACCAGGGCGTTGACGAGCGTCGACTTGCCGACGCCCGAGTGGCCGACGGCGACGGTCGTGCGATCGACCAGCAGCGCGCGCAGCTCGTCGAGCGGCACGTCGTCCGAGCGGCTCAGCACGATCGGAACGTCGAGCACGCGGAAGTGGGCGGCGAAGGGCGCGGGGTCGGCCACGTCCGACTTGGTGATGCAGAGGATCGGCTGGATCCCGGCGTCGAACGCGGCCACCAGGTAGCGGTCGACGAGGCGCGCGCGCGGCTCGGGCTCCGCGGCCGCGACGACGATGAGCATCTGGTCGGCGTTCGCGACGATCACGCGCTCGACGGCGTCGGAGTCGTCGGCGCTCCGGCGTAGGAGCGTCCGGCGCGGGGCGATGCGCACGATGCGCGACAGGCTGCCCTCGTCGCCCGATGTGTCACCGACGATGTCGACGCGGTCGTTCGTGACCACGGCCTTCTTGCCGAGCTCCCGGGCGCGCGTCGCGATGAGCGTGTGCTCGTCCGCGGTGTCCTCGCCCACGAGCACGCCGAAGCGACCGCGGTCTACCGTGAGCACCCGGCCCTCTACGGAGTCGGTGTGGCCGGGCCGCTGCTTGCTGCGCGGCTTGTTGCCCTTCGGGTTCGGACGCACGCGCACCGAGGACTCGTCGTAGGCGTCCCAGACGCCGTCATCCTGCTCCGGATCCGCGAGCCAGCTCACAGGAGGCCGCCGAGGCCGCCCGCGGCGCCCGGCCCGGTGATGCCGCCGAGGGCGAGCGGGTCGACGGCCGCGCGCGGCGCACGGCCGAGGAGCGGGCCGAGCCAGAGCTCCGGGAACTCGGGCAGGGTCTTCGCGGTCGTGCCGATGTCGTCGATCTCCACGCCCGGCACGGCCAGGCCGATGATCGCGCCGGCGGTCGCCATGCGGTGGTCCTCGTAGGCGCGCCACGGGCCGCCGTGCAGCGGGGCGGGGGAGATCGCGAGGCCGTCCTCGAGCTCGGTCACGGATCCGCCGAGCCCCGTGATCTCGGCAGCCAGCGCCGCGAGCCGGTCGGTCTCGTGCCCGCGCAGGTGCCCGATGCCCGTGATGCGGCTGGGTCCGTCGGCGAGGGCCGCGAGCGCGACCAGCGCGGGCGCGAGCTCGCCGCCTGTGCTGAGGTCGAGGTTCACGCCGGGGATGCGGCCGCCCGCGGCGAGCCCGGGGCCGCCGTCGACGACGAGCGCGTCGCGCTCGCGTGTGACGGTGGCGCCGAAGCGCGGCAGCAGGTGCGCGAGGTCCGCGCCGACCTGCGTCGTCTCCTCGGGCCAGCCGGGGATCGCGACGCGTCCGCCCGCGACGAGCGCGGCGGCGAGGAAGGGCGCGGCGTTGGAGAGGTCGGGCTCGATGCGGACCTCGCGGCCGGCGATGGGGGAGGAGGGCACGATCCAGAGGCCGGGCTCCGGGCTCTCGACCACGACCCCGCGCTCGGCGAGCGTGCGGATCGTCATCTCGATGTGCGGCATGCTCGGCAGCGTCGCGCCCGTGTGGCGCAGCCGCAGCCCCTGCGCGAACCGCGGCGCCGCGAGCAGCAGGCCGGAGACGAACTGGCTGGAGGCGGACGCGTCGATGGCGATCTCGCCGCCCGGCACCTCGCCCGTGCCGTAGAGGCTGAAGGGCAGCGCGCGGCGGCCGTCGTCGTTGACGTCGACCCCGAGCGCCCGGAGCGCCTCGATGGTGCCGGACATGGGGCGTCGTCGGGCGCTCGGGTCGCCGTCGAAGGAGACCGGCCCGAGGGCCAGCGCGGCGACGGGCGGGAGGAAGCGCATGACGGTGCCGGCGAGGCCGCACTCGATGGTGACGCCGCCCGCGAGCTCGGCCGGGGTGATCCGCAGGTCGGGCCCGAAGGCGCCCCCGCCGTCGACCTCCTCGATGACCGTGCCGAGGGACCGCAGCGCCTCGATCATCAGCCGCGTGTCGCGTGACCGGAGGGGAGCGCGCAGCGTCGACGGGGAGTCCGCGAGGGCGGACAGGACCAGCTCGCGGTTCGTCAGGCTCTTGGATCCCGGCAGCGGCACCGTCGCGTCCAGCGGACCGTCCGCCACGGGCGCCGCCCACGGCCCGTCGTCCGTCGGCACGGGCGCGTGGGTCCGGTCGTCGTCGTACGGGCTGAAGGTGGGACCGGAATACCTGAAGATCTCCATGGGTTCACCAGAGTACCGGGCAGGCGTCCGGCAGGCCCGGATCCCGGGCCGGGAAGGATCACCCGTGATCACGAGGACAGCACCGGCGGCCCCGTCCGCCGAGCTCGTGCGAGCCGTAGAATCTGCCCTGATGGCCACTTCAGGGAACACCAGTCACGACGCGCCGGCCGACACCACCGGGGGCGACGCGCCCACCGCATCGGCGGCGCCCGCGGAGCTCGTGGAGGCCGTCGTGCACTCCACCGAGGAGGCCGCCGGCCAGCAGGATGCGGAGCGCGCCGAGGCCGAGGAGCCCCGCAAGGCCCAGCCCGGCGACAACCGCGAGCTCTTCGAGGAGCAGGCCCTCCCGTTCATCGACCAGCTGTACGCCGCGGGCCTGCGCATGACGCGCAACCCCGCAGACGCGCAGGACCTGGTGCAGGAGACGTTCGTGAAGGCCTACACGGCCTTCCACCAGTTCAAGCAGGGCACGAACCTCAAGGCATGGCTGTACCGGATCCTCACGAACACCTTCATCAACAACTACCGCAAGAAGCAGCGGGACCCCTACAACGGCACCATCGACGAGCTCGAGGACTGGCAGCTGGGCGGCGCGACGAGCGCCACGGCGACCACCACGCGCTCCGCCGAGGCCGAGGCCATCGACCACCTCCCGGACAGCACCGTCAAGGACGCGCTGCAGTCCATCCCGGAGGACTTCCGCATGGCCGTCTACTTCGCGGACGTCGAGGGCTTCTCCTACCAGGAGATCGCCGACATCATGAAGACCCCCGTGGGCACCGTCATGAGCCGCCTGCACCGCGGCCGCCGGATGCTGCGGAGCCTGCTTTCCGACTACGCGCGCGAGCGGGGAATCTCCACCGCGCACCTCACTGGAGCGACCAAATGAGCGACTGCGGCTGCGACAAGGCCAAGAAGGATCTCGAGGAGTACCTGCACCACGAGCTCGACAAGGCGGATGCCGCCGACATCCGCGAGCACATGGCGAACTGCCCGGACTGCGCACGTGAGCACCGCGTCGGCGTGGTCCTGCGGGACACCGTGCGCCGCGCGTGCAAGGAGGCGGCCCCCGAGGACCTGCGCACGCAGGTGATGGACAAGCTCCGGGCCATCCAGGCCACCCACTGACCCGGCGGGTCGCGCGCGGCCGGTAATCTCGGCATGTGACCAACGCGATCCAGTCCCTCGGGACACCCTCCCCGGAAGACCTCACCGTCATCGTCGAGCTGCTCCGGCTGCTCGACTACGAGGTGGACGAGGACCGCGTCGCCGCGCGGCTCTCGCGCATGACGGCCGCGGCCGGCCACGAGACGTGGGTCGTGCGCGACGACGCCGGCGAGATCGCCGGCCTCGCGGGCGGCCACCTCATGTGGGGCCTCGCCGACGACGAGCCCATCGCGCAGCTGATCATCCTGGTCGTGCGCGAGGGACGCCAGGCGGGCGGCATCGGCTCCGACCTCATCCGCCACTACGAGGCGTGGGCCCGGGAGCACGGCGCGTCCCGGTTCCTCGCGACTTCGGCGGCCGCGCGCGACAACGTCACTCGCTTCTACGCCCGACGCGGGTACCACGCGTCCGGCATCCGCTACTCCAAGCTCGGCTGACCCGAGGCCGGCGCGTCCGGCACCAGCGGCGCCCGGCATGACGAGAGGCCCGATCCCCTGGGGGACCGGGCCTCTCGTCGTGCCGGGCTAGGCCGGGCGGATCACTCCGCGGTGGCCCGCGCGATCAGGTCCGTCTGCTCGGTCGCGTGCCGCTTGCTCGAGCCGGCGGCGGGGGAGGCCGCGGCCGGACGCGAGACGACGCGCACCTGGCGGTCGGGCAGGACCCGCCCGAGCTCGACGTGCACGAACGGCCAGGCTCCCTGGTTCTCGGGCTCGTCCTGCACCCAGACGACCTCGGCGTCCGGATAGGACTCGACGACGCGGCGCACCTGCTCCTCGGGGAACGGGTAGAACTGCTCGAGCCGCACCAGTGCGATCGAGGTGTCCTGGCGCTTCTCCAGCTCGCCGAGCAGGTCGTAGTGCACCTTGCCCGAGTGGAGGAGCACGCGGCGGACGGCGCCGCGGTCCTGGATGCGGACGTCGTCGATCACGGGCTCGAAGCGGCCCGAGGTGAAGGCCTCGACGTCGCTCGTCGCGCCGCGCAGCCGCAGCATGGCCTTCGGGGTGAAGACCACGAGCGGGCGGCGGGGCCGCGAGTACGCCTGACGGCGCAGCAGGTGGAAGTACGACGCGGGCGTCGAGGGACGCGCGACGGTCATGTTCTGCTCGGCGCACAGCTGCAGGAAGCGCTCGATGCGCGCGGACGAGTGGTCGGGTCCCTGGCCCTCGTAGCCGTGCGGCAGCAGCAGCACGACGCTCGAGCGCTGGCCCCACTTCTGCTCGGCGGAGGAGATGAACTCGTCGATGATGGTCTGCGCGCCGTTGGCGAAGTCGCCGAACTGCGCCTCCCACAGCACCAGCGCGTCAGGCCGCTCGACCGAGTAGCCGTACTCGAAGCCCATCGCCGCGTACTCGCTGAGCAGCGTGTCGTAGATCCAGAACCGCGCCTGGCGGTCGCTGAGGTTCGCGAGCGGCAGCCACTCCTGGCCGTTGTCGCGGTCGTGCAGCACGGCGTGGCGCTGGACGAACGTGCCGCGGCGCGAGTCCTGGCCGGCGAGGCGGACGGGCGTGTTCTCCAGCAGCAGGGATCCGATGGCGAGGAGCTCGCCGAAGGCCCAGTCGATGGATCCGCTGCGGCTCATCTCGAGACGCTTGCGCATCAGCGCCTGCAGCTTCGGGTGGACGGAGAAGCCCTGCGGCGGGTTGTCGTGGGCGTCGCCGATCGTCTGGATCACTGACTCGGACACGCCCGTCGTCTCAGGCTCCCCGTGGCCGTCGTCCTGCTGCGAGTCAGGGCGCTCCAGGTCCGCGACGGCGCCGGCGTCCTGGGTCTGGATCGGGATGGACGAGGTCTGCGCCGCGTGCGTCTCCGCGAAGGCGCGCTCCAGGCGGTCCTGGAAGTCCTTCTGCGCCGCGTCGTACTCCTCCTGCGTGATGTCGCCCCGGCCGACGAGCGCCTCGGTGTACAGCTTCCGCACCGAGCGCTTGGCCTCGATGAGGTTGTACATGAGCGGCTGCGTCATCGAGGGGTCGTCACCCTCGTTGTGGCCGCGACGGCGGTAGCAGACGAGGTCGATGACGACGTCCTTCTTGAACTCCTGGCGGAATTCGAAGGCGAGGTGCGCGACGCGCGCGACGGCCTCGGGGTCGTCGCCGTTCACGTGGAAGATCGGCGCCTGGATGCTCTTGGCCACGTCGGTCGAGTACACCGACGAGCGGGACTCCGACGGCGGCGTGGTGAAGCCGACCTGGTTGTTGATGACGATGTGCACCGTGCCGCCCGTGCGGTACGCACGCAGCTGCGAGAGCTGGAGGGTCTCGAAGACCACGCCCTGGCCGGCCATCGACGCGTCGCCGTGCACGAGGATCGGCAGGACGGAGAACGAGCCGATGGGCTTGCGGTCCTGCTTCGCGCGGACGATGCCCTCGAGCACGCCGTTGACGGCCTCGAGGTGCGACGGGTTCGCCGCGAGGTAAACCGGCATCTCCTCGCCGTGGACACCCCGGAAGGTGCCCTCGGTGCCGAGGTGGTACTTCACGTCACCGGAACCCTGGACGGTTCGCGGGTCCTGCGTGCCCTCGAACTCGCGGAAGATCTGGCCGTAGCTCTTGCCCGCGATGTTGGTGAGGACGTTGAGGCGTCCGCGGTGGGCCATGCCGATCGCGACCTCGTCGAGCCCGTGGTCGGCGGCGCCCTGGAGGAGCGTGTCGAGGAGCGAGATCGTGGACTCGCCGCCCTCGAGGCTGAAGCGCTTCTGCCCGACGTACTTCGTCTGGAGGAACGTCTCGAACGCCTCCGACTCGTTGAGCTTGGAGAGGATGCGCATCTGCTCGTCGTGCGTGGGCTTCGCGTAGGGCTGCTCGACCTTGCCCTGGATCCAGCTGCGCTCCTCGGGCTCCTGGATGTGCATGTACTCGATGCCGATGGTGCGGCAGTACGAGTCACGGAGGATCCCGAGGACGTCGCGCAGGAGCGCCTGGCGGCGGCCGCCGAAGCCGTCGGTGACGAACTCGCGGTCGAGGTCCCAGAAGGTGAGCCCGTGGTTCGTGATCTCGAGGTCCGGGTGCGTGCGCTGCTGGTACTCGAGCGGGTCGATGTCCGCCATGAGGTGCCCGCGGACACGGTAGGCGTTGATGAGCTCCTGCACGCGGCTGGTCTTCGAGACGCGCTCGGAGAGGTCGACGTTGATGTCGGTGGCCCACTGGATCGGGTCGTACGGGATGCGGAGTGCCGCGAAGATGTCCTCGTAGAAGCCGTGCTGGCCGATGAGGCGCTCGTGCACGATCTTGAGGAACTCACCGGAGCCCGCGCCCTGGATCACGCGGTGGTCGTACGTGCTCGTAAGGGTGATGGTCTTGCCGATGCCCAGCTCGACGAGCGTCTTGGGGGAGGAGCCCTGGAACTCGGCCGGGTACTCGAGGGCGCCCGCGCCGATGATGGCGCCCTGGCCCTTCATCAGGCGCGGGACGGAGTGGACCGTGCCGATTCCGCCCGGGTTGGTGAGCGAGATGGTGGTGCCGGCGAAGTCGCCCGCTGCCAGCTTGTTGCCGCGGGCCTTCTTGACCAGGTCCTCGTACGCGGAGAGGAACTCGCCGAACGTCATGGCCTCGGCGCCCTTGATGCTCGGGACGAGGAGCGCCCGCGTGCCGTCGGGCTTCGGCATGTCGATCGCGATGCCGAGGTTGATGTGCGCGGGGGAGACGACGCTGGGCTTCCCGTCGACCTCGTCGTAGTGCACGTTCTGGCTCGGGAACTCCTTGAGCGCCTGGATGAGCGCCCAGCCGATGAGGTGCGTGAAGGAGACCTTGCCACCACGGGCGCGCTTGAGGTGGTTGTTGATGACGATGCGGTTGTCGATCATCAGCTTCGCCGGGATGGTGCGGACGCTCGTCGCGGTCGGGATGGTGAGCGACGCGTCCATGTTGGTCGCCAGGCTCTTCGCCATGCCGCGGAGCGGGCTGACCTCGTCCTCGCCGGGCGGGGTGGGCTCCTGGCCCTTCTTAACGGGGGCCTTCGCGGGCGCCTGGGCCGGGATCGGCTGCTGCTTGGGGGCGATGCTCGTGGTGCGCGCGGCGGGCTGGGACCCGGTCGCGGGCTGCTGCGCCTGCGCGTCGGGCCGGCCGGCGGACGCGGGGGCCGGCGTCGGCGCCGGGCTGCCCGTGTTGGTCGACGCGGGGGCGGATGTGCTCTCCGCGTCCGGGATCTGCGCCTCGGCGGTCTGGTCGCCGGTGGCCGGCGTCGCCTCGCGGCCCTCGATCACGGTGGTGTGGTAGTTCTCCAGGATCGGCCACCAGCTCCGGTCGACGGAGTCCTTGTCGACCACGAACCTCTCGTACATCTCGTCGACGAGCCATTCGTTGGCTCCGAAGTCGCCCGTGGAACCGTCATCGGTCCCCGTACCAGTCACCTGGCTCGACACAGTTGATCGCCCGCTCTCTTGCTGTTGGTCGTCTGCCTCGCGCGGCCCGTTCGCGTGCCGCGCGTCCACGATCACCCAGCCTAAACCTTCCCTCGGTCGGGCCGTCGGGAGCGGCGCGTCGGAAGCCGCGCACGGTCGACGGCCTGGTGCGGGCCTGGACGGCGGGGCTACCGTCGGGGGATGAGGTTCACCGGAGAGGCTCCCGCCCACGACCTGACCTACTCGGACGTGTTCCTGAGCCCGGGCCGGTCCGACGTCGCGAGCCGGATGGACGTCGACCTCGCCCCGGGCGACGGGACGCCGTGCACCATCCCGGTCGTCGCGAGCAACATGGGCTCGGTCACCGGACCGCGCCTGGCCGCGGTGCTCGCGCGACGCGGGGGCATCGGGATCCTGCCGCAGGACCTCCGCCCGCAGGAGCTGGACGCCGCGATCCACCGGGTGAAGGACCAGCCGGTCGCCTACGACTCGCCGCTCGAGCTGCCGCCGGACGCGACCGCAGGCCAGGCGCGCGAGCTGCTGCCGCCCATCGCCGGGCACGGCATCGTGCTGCGCGACGCGGACGGGGAGATGATCGGCTGCCTCGAGGGGACGCAGCTCGCCGGGGTCCCCGACGGCACGCGGCTCGGCGACCTGCCGCACGGCGCGCTCGCCTCCCTCGACGCCGACGACGTGCCCACGGGACGCGCGGCGTTCGACCTGATGCACGCCGCCGGGATCGACTTCGCGCCCGTGCTCGCGCACGGTCGCCTGGTCGGCACGCTCAGCCGCCGCAGCGCCCTGCGGTCCACCGTCTACGCGCCCGCGCTCGACGCGGACGGACGCCTCGCGGTGGGCGCCGCGGTCGGCGTCAACGGCGATCCGGTCGGCCGCGCCCGCGCGCTGCTGGCCGCGGGGGTCGACGTGCTCGTCCTCGACACGGCGCACGGGCACCAGGAGGCGATGCTCCGCGCGATCCGCGACGTGCGCGCCCTCGACCCGCGCGTCCCGATCGTCGCGGGCAACGTCGTCACCGCCGAGGGCGCGCGCGACCTCGTCGAGGCGGGCGCCGACATCGTCAAGGTCGGCGTCGGCCCGGGCGCCATGTGCACGACGCGCATGATGACCGCGGTCGGCCGGCCCCAGTTCTCCGCCGTGCTCGACACGGCCGAGGCCGCCCGCGCCGCCGGCGCCCTCGTCTGGGCGGACGGGGGAGTGCGGTACCCGCGGGACGTCGCGCTCGCCCTCGCCGCGGGCGCCGCCAGCGTCATGATCGGATCCTGGTTCGCGGGCACCGTCGAGTCGCCCGGCCGCCTGCTCGTCGACGAGGACGGCGGGCTCGCCAAGGAGAGCTGGGGGATGGCGTCCACGCGCGCCGTGCAGGAGCGGTTCGGCAGGCGCGAGGCGTTCGAGCTGGCGCGGCGCACGCTGTTCGCCGAGGGGATCTCGACCAGCCGGATCCGCATCGACCCGCTCCGGCCGGGCCTCGAGGACCTGCTCGACACGATCACGTCCGGCGTCCGCAGCTCGTTCACGTACGCCGGGGCGCGCACTCGGGCCGAGTTCGCCGAGCGGGCCGCCGTCGGGATCCAGTCGGCCGCGGGCTACGAGGAGGGCAAGCCCCTGCCGGTCGGCTGGTGAGCCCCGGTATGCTCGACGGACGATGGACGACCCTCCCCCTGCTCATAGACCCCCGCTGCGCGCGCCCCTCCCACTGAAGCCGGCCGCGCGCCCGGCGCCCGGGAGCCATCCCCTTGCATGAATGGCTCCTCCTCGCCGTCGGTCTCCTCCTGACCCTCGGCACCGGCCTGTTCGTCGCCAGCGAGTTCGCGCTCGTCAACCTCGACCGCTCCGACCTCGAGAAGCGCCAGGAGCGCGGCGAGAAGCGGCTCGGCCCGCCCATCAGGGCCCTCCGCATCACCTCGACCCACCTCTCCAGCGCCCAGCTCGGCATCACCCTGACGACGCTGCTCACCGGATACACGATGGAGCCGGCGCTCAGCCTCCTGCTCGCCGGCCCGCTCACCTCGGCGGGCCTCGCCGAGGGCCTCGTCTCCCCGGTGTCCACCGTCGTGGCCCTCGTCGTCGCGACGCTGCTGTCGATGATCATCGGCGAGCTCGTGCCGAAGAACTTCGCGCTGGCCCTGCCTCGCGAGACGGCCAAGCTCGTGATCCCCTTCCAGACCCTGTTCACCACCGTGTTCAAGCCCGCCGTGCTGCTGCTCAACAACAGCGCGAACGGGATCCTGCGGCTCGTCGGGATCGAGCCCAAGGAGGAGCTGTCGGGCGCCAGGAGCGCCGAGGAGCTGTCCTCGCTCGTCCGCCGCTCCGCGCTCGCCGGCCTCCTCGAGGACGACACGGCGATGCTCCTCAGCCGCACGCTGCGCTTCGCCGACCTCACGGCGTCCGACGTCATGACGCCGCGCCTCCGCGTCAAGTCGGTCGAGCGCACCGACAGCGCGCAGACCGTCATCGAGCTGGCGATGACCACCGGCTACTCCCGCTTCCCGGTCACGGACGACGGCGTCGACGACGTCATCGGCCTCGTGCACGTGAAGCAGGCCGTGGCCGTGCCGCGCGAGAAGCGCGCGCTCGTGCGCGTCACCGCCCTGCAGTCCGAGGCGATCCGCGTGCCCGAGACCATGAAGCTCGACGACCTGCTCGGCGAGCTGCGCGGCCGCGGGTTCCAGATGGCCGTCGTCGTGGATGAGTACGGCGGCACCGCAGGGGTCGCGACCCTCGAGGACCTGGTCGAGGAGCTGGTCGGCGAGCTCGCCGACGAGCACGACCGCACGCGCGCCGGCGTCGTCCGCTCGCGCGACTCGCTGACCTTCCCCGGCATGCTCCGGCCCGACGAGCTCCTCGAGCGCACGGGCCTGCGCATCCCCGACGACGGCCCGTACGAGACCGCGGCCGGCTTCGTGATGAGCGAGCTCGGCCGCCTGCCCGTGGTCGGGGACGAGCTCGAGCTCGAGACCGGCACGCTGCGGGTCGAGCGGCTCGACGGCCGGCGGATCGACCGGATCCGGTTCACGCCCGTCCCCGAGCCCGTCGCCACCGCGGTGGGCACCACGCGGGCCGAGCGCCAGGCGGACCGCCAGGCGGAGCGGGAGGCCGGTCGCGAGGCCGGACGACAGGCGGACGCGGAACGCGCCGCCATGAGGAAGGAGCCGTCCCGTGGGTGAGTACGCCGGGGGGATCATCGCGCTCGTCGTGCTGCTCGCCGTCAACGCCTTCTTCGTCGGCGCCGAGTTCGCGGTCATCTCCGCGAAGCGGTCGCAGATCGAGCCGCGGGCGGAGGAGGGCAGCCGGGCCGCGCGCATCACGCTCTTCGCCATGGAGCACGCGACCCTCATGCTCGCCACGACGCAGCTCGGCATCACCGTGTGCTCGCTGCTGATCCTCAACGTGTCCGAGCCGGCGATCCACCACCTGCTGGAGATTCCGCTGGGCGCCACCGGGCTGCCGGAGGAGGCGATCTCCACGATCGCGTTCGTCATCGCGCTGCTCATCGTCTCGTTCCTGCACGTGGTGCTGGGCGAGATGGTGCCGAAGAACATCTCGTTCTCCGTGCCGGACCGGGCCGCCCTGCTGCTGGCGCCGCCGCTCGTCGGCATCGCCCGCGTCGTGAAGCCGCTCATCGTGGCCCTCAACGCGATCTCCAACGCGGTGCTCCGCCTGGCCAAGGTCGAGCCGAAGGACGAGGCCGCGAGCGCGTTCACGCTCGACGAGGTGCAGGGCATCGTCGACCAGTCGACGCGCGAAGGCCTCCTGGAGGACCGCACGGGCGCGCTCACCGCGGCGTTCGAGTTCACGGGCAAGAAGGTGCAGGACATCGCGATCCCGCTGGACGCGCTGGTCAGCCTGCCGGAGACCGCGAGCCCCTCCGAGGTCGAGCGCGCCGTCGCCCGGCACGGCTTCTCGCGGTACGTGATCGTCGACGAGGCGGGGGAGCCGACCGGCTACCTGCACCTCAAGGACGTGATCGACCTCGACGAGGCCGACGAGTTCGTGCGCCCGGTGCCGGCCAAGCGGATCCGCCAGCTGGTGTCGGTCTTCGAGGGCACCGAGCTCGAGGACGCCCTCGCGATGATGCGCCGCTCCGGCGCCCACCTCGCGCGCGCCTTCACGGAGTCAGGCGAGACGACGGGCGTGCTGTTCCTGGAGGACATCATCGAGGAGCTCGTCGGCGAGGTGCAGGACGCCACCCGACGGGTCTGACCCGCCGGCGCACGACGACGGCCCGGCACCCCCACGGGATGCCGGGCCGTCGTCATGCGGAGCGGAGGGTCAGGCGGCCCAGCGCGCGCGGTCGTACTGCTTGGGCCAGTAGTCGATCTCGACGCCCAGCTCGTGCGCGGCCCGCAGCGCGAAGTGCGGGTCGCGGAGCATCTCGCGACCGAGCATCACGGCGTCCGCGCGGCCCTCGGCGACGACGGCCTCGGCCTGCGCCGGCTCGGTGATGAGGCCCACGGCGTTGAGCGCGACCTTCGCGTGCTCCTTCACGTACTCGGCGAAGGGCACCTGGTAGCCGGGCGCGACGGGGATCGTGACCCCGGTCGTGTTGCCGCCCGTGGAGATGTCGAAGAAGTCCGCGCCGTGCTCGGCGGCCCAGCCGGCGACCGTCGCGGTCTGCGCCTCGTCCCAGCCGGCGTCGCCCGCCCAGTCGGTCGCGGAGAAGCGCACCAGCAGCGGCACGTCGGGGACCTCGGCGCGCACCGCGTCGATCACCTGGAGGAGCAGGCGCGCGCGGTTCTCCAGGCTGCCGCCGAACTCGTCGTCGCGGTGGTTGCTCAGCGGCGAGAGGAACTGGTGCATGAGGTAGCCGTGCGCGGCGTGGATCTCGAGCACGTCGAAGCCGGCGTCGACCGAGCGGCGGGCGGCCGCGGCGAAGTCGTCGACGACCTTGCGCAGGCCGGCCGCGTCGAGCGCGACGGGCGTGCCGTAGCCGGGGAACGGCTCGGCGGACGGGGCGACCGTCTCCCAGCCGCCCTCCTCGGCGGGCATGGTGCCGCGGCCGGAGAACGAGTAGGTGGACGCCTTGCGGCCCGCGTGCGCGAGCTGGATCGCCGCGACCGCGCCCATCTCGTGGATGAAGTCGACGATCGGCTTCCAGGCGTCGCGCTGCGCGTCGTCCCAGATGCCCGTGTCCTCGGGCGTGATGCGCGCCTCGGGGCTGACCCCGGTGGCCTCCGCCATCACGAGTCCCGCACCGCCGCGCGCGAACGAGCCGAGGTGCGCGAGGTGCCAGGCGCCCGGGATGCCGTCGCGGGCGTCGATGCTGTACTGGCACATCGGCGCGACCCAGATGCGGTTGCGGGCGGTCACGCCGCGGACGGTGATCGGCTCGAAGAGCGGGGACGTGGTCATGGGGATCCTTCCAGGCGGGCGGCGGCGCGGATCCTCGGGGGAGGCGCGGCGCGCGGGGACGGGCGGAGGGCGTCGGCGGCCTCATGGTCCCAATGCCCGGCGCGGTCGCCGCATTCCCGCGCGCCTATCGTGAGCACATGAGCGACGCGCACGACGACCACGCACCCGAGGGCTGGATCCGGCAGGACGCCGGACGCACGAGCCGGGCGATCCGCCTCCCGCGCGACGACGACGACAAGTACACGCGCGGCGTCCTCGGCATCCGCACGGGGTCCGACCGCTACCCGGGCGCCGCGGTCCTCGGCGTCGAGGCGGCCGCGCGCACGGGCGTCGGCATGATCCGCTACCTCGGCCCGGCAGGAGCGTCCGCCTCCGTGCTCGCCCGCCGCCCCGAGGTCGTGACCGCTGACGGGCGCGTGCAGGCGTGGCTGGTCGGATCCGGCATGGACCAGGCCCACCGCGACGAGGCCGCGACCGACGCCATCGTCGCCGCGCTCGGGCAGGGCCTCCCGGCGGTCGTGGACGCGGGCGCGCTCGACCTCGTCGCCCGCGCGACGGGACCCGTGGTGGTCACGCCGCACTTCCGCGAGCTGTCCCGGCTGCTCGACGGCGCCGGCATCCGGGCGTCCGCGGAGGACATCGAGGCGGACGCCTCCGGCTGGGCCGAGCGCGCGGCGCGGGAGCTCGGCGTCTGCGTGCTGCTCAAGGGCGCGACCACGTTCGTGGTCGGCGGGTCCGCGCGCATCGCGATCCGCGCGGGGACGCCCTGGCTCGCGACGGCGGGCTCGGGCGACGTCCTGGGCGGGGTGCTCGGCGCCCTCACGGCGGGCGCGTCCGCGCGGATCGCCGACGCGGAGGATCCTCTCGCGGAGCTCGCCGCCGTCGCCGCGGCCGCCGCGTGGCTGCACGGGCGTGCGGGCGACCTCGCGTCCGGCGGTGGACCGATCACGGCCCTCGACGTCGCCGAGGCGATGCCGAGGGCCGTGCGGGAGACGCTGGCGGGATCCGGCGACTAGGCCTTCGCCACGTCGAGCGAGAACTCGACGGAGCCGTGGTCCTCGACGGTCACGAAGCCGAGGCTCGGGGCCTGGACGCCGAAGTCCTGGAACGTGATCGGGATGGAGCCCACGATCTGCCCGCCGTCGGACGTGAAGCTCGCCTGCATCTGCGCGGTCACGCTCTTGGTCACGCCGTGCAGCGTGAGGTCGCCCGTCACGTCGTACGTGGCGGGGACGCCCGCCTCGACGCCGTCGGCCGCGATCGGCTGCGTCAGCGTGAAGGTCGCGGTCGGGAAGTCGCCCGTCTTCATCGCCTCGTTCTGGAAGTACGCGTCGCGCGGGGGCTGGTCGGTGTGGATCTGCGTCACGTCGACCGTCATTCGGCGTCTGCGTGCTGCTCAAGGGCGCGACCACGTTCGTGGTCGGCGGGTCCGCGCGCATCGCGATCCGCGCGGGGACGCCCTGGCTCGCGACGGCGGGCTCGGGCGACGTCCTGGGCGGGGTGCTCGGCGCCCTCACGGCGGGCGCGTCCGCGCGGATCGCCGACGCGGAGGATCCTCTCGCGGAGCTCGCCGCCGTCGCCGCGGCCGCCGCGTGGCTGCACGGGCGTGCGGGCGACCTCGCGTCCGGCGGTGGACCGATCACGGCCCTCGACGTCGCCGAGGCGATGCCGAGGGCCGTGCGGGAGACGCTGGCGGGATCCGGCGACTAGGCCTTCGCCACGTCGAGCGAGAACTCGACGGAGCCGTGGTCCTCGACGGTCACGAAGCCGAGGCTCGGGGCCTGGACGCCGAAGTCCTGGAACGTGATCGGGATGGAGCCCACGATCTGCCCGCCGTCGGACGTGAAGCTCGCCTGCATCTGCGCGGTCACGCTCTTGGTCACGCCGTGCAGCGTGAGGTCGCCCGTCACGTCGTACGTGGCGGGGACGCCCGCCTCGACGCCGTCGGCCGCGATCGGCTGCGTCAGCGTGAAGGTCGCGGTCGGGAAGTCGCCCGTCTTCATCGCCTCGTTCTGGAAGTACGCGTCGCGCGGGGGCTGGTCGGTGTGGATCTGCGTCACGTCGACCGTCATGGTGCCCTTCGTGACCTGGGATCCGGCGACCGTGATGTCGCCCGTGACGGCGTCCGTCCGGCCGTTCACCGTGACGGGCGTGCCGTTCAGCACCTCGTCGACGCGGTAGCCGGCGTAGGAGGACCCACCCACCTTCCAGTCGCCGGAGAGGTCGCCGACCGCGCCGCCCGGCGCGGGCGTCGACGCGAGGGTGGGGGCGGCGTCCGGCGTGCCCGCCAGCTGCTTGTAGATGGGGCCGCCGAACGCCGCGAAGCCTCCGACGAGGACGACCACGCCGCCCGCCACCCCGATGATGATCTTGGTCTTCCTGTCCATGGCGCTGCTCCTCCGTGCGATGCGGGCGGGCATTGCGCCCCACCCTTTCTGTGAACTTTCAAGTACCTGGCGAGTCTCGCGGGGCGGCCGAGCGTGCGTCGGCCGCCGTCCACAGGTCGCGTCGTCGTCGGTAGCCTGGTGCGCACAGCCGGACGCCGGCCGGGCGACCGCCCGGAGCACCGCCGCCGTCGAACCCCGGGGGTCCCCATGCTCGTCGCCTTCTCCGTCGCACCCAGCGGGGGCGACGCGCCCGACGCCTCCGTGCACGACGCCGTCGCCGCCGCGGTCGCCGTCGTCCGCGCGTCCGGCCTGCCGAACCGCACGGACGCCATGTTCACCACGATCGAGGGCGACTGGGACGAGGTCTTCGACGTCGTGCGGCGCGCCACCGAGGCCGTCGCGCCCTTCGGCACGCGCGTGTCGCTCGTGCTGAAGGCCGACATCCGCCCCGGCTACGCGGGCGAGCTGACGGGCAAGCTCGAGCGCCTCGAGCAGGCGCTCGAGGCCCGCGGCGCCGACGCCTGACGCCGGGGCCCGCGCCGAGGATGGGGCCGGGACCGGATCCCGACCGCCGGTAGGCTCGTCGGGTGATTCCCCCCTCCTCCGGGCGGGCGACCCTGTCGCCGGCCCGCGTCCGCGTCGCCCTGCTCGCCCTCGCGATGGGCGGGTTCGCCATCGGCACCACCGAGTTCGTCGCCATGGGGCTCCTGCCGCAGCTCGCGGCCGACCTGCTCCCCGAGGTGGCCGCGCGCTCGACGGAGGCCGCGAACGCCCAGGCCGGCACGCTGATCAGCGCCTACGCCCTCGGCGTGGTGGTGGGCGCGCCGACCATCGCGGCCGCATCGGCTCGCGCGCCCCGACGGAAGCTGCTGCTCTGGCTGCTGCTGGCCTTCACGCTCGGCACGGTCCTCAGCGCGATCCTCCCGAGCTTCGGCCTCGTGGTCCTCGCCCGCTTCGTCGCGGGCCTGCCGCACGGCGCCTACTTCGGCATCGCGTCGCTCGTCGCCGCGCAGCTGATGGGGGAGGGCAAGCGCGCCAGGGGCGTCGCCTTCGTGCTCGCGGGGCTCACCATCGCCAACGTCATCGGCGTGCCCATCGTCACGTGGATCGGGCAGAACGCGGGCTGGCGCGTCGCGTACCTGGTCGTCGCCGCGATCTTCGCCGCCACCTTCGTCGCGGTCTTCCTCGCGGTGCCCGCGCAGGCGGGGAACCCGGAGGCGACGCTCCGGCGCGAGCTCCGCGCGTTCACGCGGCTGCAGGTCTGGCTGGCGCTCCTCATCGGCGCGATCGGCTTCGGCGGGTTCTTCGCCGTCTACACGTTCGTGTCGCCGATGGTCACCGAGGTGACCGGGCTGCCCGAGTGGTCGGTGCCGCTGGCGCTCGTGGTGGTGGGCCTCGGCATGACGGCCGGCAACCTCGCGGGCGGCTGGTGGGCGGACCGCGACGTGAAGGCCGCGCTCCTCTCCCTCTTCGGGTTGCTCATCGTCTCGCTCGTGGGGCTGGTGCTCACCGCGTCGAACCCGGTGGGGCTGTTCGGGTTCCTGTTCCTCATCGGCGGGTCGGCTGCGGCGCTGTCGCCCGGGATCCAGATCCGGCTGATGGACGTGGCGCACGATTCGCAGTCCATCGCGGCGGCGCTCAACCACTCGGCGCTGAACACGGGCAACGCGGTCGGCGCGGCGCTCGGCGGGGTGACCGTCGCGGCGGGGCTCGGCTACACGTCGCCCGCGATCGTCGGTGTGGGGCTGAGCATCGCCGGGCTGCTCATCGCGCTCGCGAGCTTCGGGCTCGACCGGCGCCGTCGCGGATCCCGCCGGCCGGCGGACGGCCAGCGGCCCACGACCCAGCCGATCGGCATCGGCGGCTGAGCGGGGCGCGCGCCCGGCGCCGGCCGGAGCGCCGCCGGGTCACTCGCCCTGGAGCAGGATCCCGTCCTGGATGGCGCGCTTCCGCAGCGCCACCTTGGTGCCCACGTCGAATCCCGCGACGCGGTACTTCTCGCGGATCCGCTTAAGGTACGACTTCGCGGTCTCCTCGGAGATGCCGAGGCTGTAGGCGACCGACTTCACGGGCTCGCCGCCGCCGTAGAGCGCCATGACCCGGCGCTCCTGCGCGCTGAGCTTCGGCACGCCGCCGACGTCGGTGCTGTTGATCGCGAGGTCGAGCTCCGCGGAGATGTACGACTGCCCGTCGGCCGCGAGGCGGATCGCGTCGACGATCATGCTGGCGTCCTCGCTCTTCACGAGGTAGCCGAGGGCGCCGGAGGCCAGGGCCTCGCGCACGACGTTGGGCTCCGAGTACGTGCTCATGAGCACGGTCTTGACGCCCGTGGTCTTGAGCGTCGCGATCTTCAGCGAGATCGGCAGGTTGTCCTTGAGGTCGAGGTCGAGGAGGACGACATCGACGGGGAACCGCGGATGCGTCAGGAGGTCGGGCCAGGTGGACACGGCGGCGACCATCTCGATGTCGGACGCGGCGTTGCGGATCCACTCGGTCAGGGCCCCGAGCAGCATCCTGTGGTCGTCCACGATGGCGAGGGTGATCGGTCGGTTCTCAGCTGACACGTGCTCTCCGGTCCTTGTGCGGGGCCCTCACCGGTCGGCGGGGTTGTCCACTACGCAGTCGATGGTGATGAGGAGGCTCGACCCGCGGGTGCTCTCGGTGTGCGTGCCGACCTTGTCGATAGCATCCCACGTCGAGGGATCCAGTCGGGTCCGGGGGAGGCCGGTCGTCGTCACGACGATGGGCACGACGGCGCGGCGGAGCGGCACGGGCTGCGCGCCGGGCGGCCGTCCGCGCAGCGGTCCGAGCGCGAGCTGCACCGACACCTCGGGCACGCCGTTGCGCCGTTCGGTCGAGGTGAGGAGGAGCCACACCGCCGACAGCAGGCCGTCGCGCTGGCGACGGTCGAGGAGGCCGGCGAGGGCGCTCGGGTCGCTGAGGGTCACGTCCGGTCCGAGGAACTCCGACTCCGTGATGGCGTGGTGCAGCCACGTCTCGCGTCGGCCCTCGATGAGGTGCAGCCGCAGCTCCGTCGCGAGCGACGCGGCCGTCGAGGCGGCCAGCGGCGACAGCGGGAGCGGCTCCCGCGCGTTCGCTACGTCGTCGAGGAGCTGCTCCGCCGCGAGGTCGAGGCGCGCCAGCTCCTCCGACGCCATCATCCCGACGGCGTAGCGCGGCGCGGAGACGGTGCTCTGCACGAGGACGCGGTCGAGCTCCATCTCGGTCAGGCGGCGGAAGCCGCGCACGACCGTCACGCCGAACGCCGCGGGCGCGACGGCGCGGGCGATGGCGGAGATCTCGGGGGCTATGTCGGCGGGCAGCACCGGGTCGGAGAAGAGGAACACGAGAAGCAGCACGGCGCCCAGGGCCGCATCCACGGCGAGTAGCTCGCGCGCCGGCCGGTAGGTGACCGTGGTGAGCAGCGCCGCGCCCGCGGCGATGGCGGCGGTCGCGTGCTGCATGACGTCGCCCAGGGGCCAGACCGCCATGAGGTCGAGCGTCACGACGATGGCCAGGCCGCAGACGAAGACGGCCATGAGCCAGCCGGGCATCCGGTCGCGGAGGGCGGGGATGACCACGACCGCGACGACGAGCAGGGCGACCAGGAGCACCCAGGCGGTCGCCGTGAGTCCCGGTGCGGGGATGCTCCGGTATTCGAGTGCGAAGCGGACGAGGCCGTAGCCCATGGCGAGGGCGCAGACCACCGCGGATCCCGCTCCCAGGTAGCCGAGGCCGATCGACGTCGGCTGCGCCGGCGTCCTGTCGGGGCGGCGCCTCCGTCGGCCGGTGCGCGGACCGCCGTCGGCACGGGCGCTCACTTCGGGACCTCGAGGACCACGGTCGTGCCCGATCCGGGGGACGAGAACAAGCGTGCGTTCCCGCCCACGTCCAGGAGGCGTGCGACGACCGATTCCTTGAAGCCGAGCTTCGCCGGGTCGACATGCGCGAGGTCGAAGCCGACGCCGGCGTCGGTGACCATGGCGCGCACGGTGGTGTCGTCGTCGGTGATGGTGACGTGCGCCTCGGTGACGCCCGCGTGCCGACGCACGTTCTCCAGGCACTCCGCGAGCGAGAGGAGGAAGGCGTCGAGGATGTCGCTCGGCAGCAGGACCTGACCGGTGCCGTGCCAGCTCACCTCGAGCCCCATCCGGCCGAAGCGCTGCTTCACCGACTCCAGCGTGTTGCCGAGCACGGACTGCTCCACCGGCTCGAGGGTGTACCCGCCCGACGCCTGCGGGGTGGGGTTCGCGCCGAGGCGGAGCTGGCGGAGGAGGCGCGCGTCGTCGGCCGCCTGCTGGCGCATGGCCTGCGGCGTGACGCCGACCCCGGAGTGCGCGAGGAGGGTGAGCGTCGCCAGCACGGTGTCGTGCAGGAGCCGCGCACCCTGGCGCCGTTGGGCCTCCAGCTCGCTCGCCATGCGCTCGGCGCGATGGGCGCGCCCGATGTCGGTGATCCGGCGGCCGACCTGGCGCACGGCCACGTTCAGCCAGTAGCCGAGGATCATGGCGAGCAGCCAGCCGAACACGTGGACGAGCACGACGTAGGGGAACGCGGCGGTGGCCCAGGACGCGCCGACGGCGACCACGCTGGTCAGCACGAATGCGGCTGCGGCGACACGCATCCGGTGAGGTCGGATCGTCTCCAGGAGCGCGATCGACCCGATGGAGCCCGCGGAGATGTGGGTGAGCGCAGTGAGCGATGACGCGGAGCGCCCGCCGAGCTGGGCGACGACCATGGCGGCGATGCCGGCGCCGACGATGACGACCATCCACCTCACGCTGCCGTCGGTGCCGACCCGCCACTGGGCGACCGCGACGAG
Source organism: Clavibacter quasicaliforniensis (assembly GCF_051201715.1). Lineage (NCBI taxonomy): Bacteria > Bacillati > Actinomycetota > Actinomycetes > Micrococcales > Microbacteriaceae > Clavibacter > Clavibacter quasicaliforniensis. Next base: position 1,458,399 of record NZ_CP139624.1, read on the forward strand.
CGCGAGCAACGCGACGCTGCCGGCCGCGGCGGGTGCGGGGATCTCTCCCGCCAGCAGGATGCACACGGTGGCGACCGCGGTGTAGATGAGGCCGTACACGCGTGCGGTCCGCTGCAGCAGGCGCTCGCGTTCGCGCTTCATGCGATCCATCGGGTCCCCGCTCGGAGTGCGCCGACGCCGGTGGCGTGCGCTCGGTGTGCCTCCGATCCTAAGCGCGTCCGTCACGCGCATCTCACGCCGACGTGACGGCGCGGGGCGATTGTCCACATGCCGTAGCATCGCGCACCGCCCGGGCGGGTCGGCGGCGGATGGATCCGTCCCCTACTCCGGCGCGATCCAGCCGTGGCGGATCGCGTGGCGCCGGAGCAGCAGCTTGGTCCCGAGGTCCGTCCCCGCGTGCAGGTACTTGCGGCGCCCCCGCTTGATGTACGACTTGACGGTCTCCTCCGTCGTGCTCATCGCCTCGGCGACATCGCGGATCGACCGCCCGCCCGCGTAGAGCACCAGCGCGCGCTGCTCCTGCTGGCCGAGCCGCGGGTCCTCCTCGGCGTGGAAGTCCTGCATCGCCTGCTGGACGAGCGCGCTCTGCCGGGGCGTGCCGTCGGCGGCGGCGTGGATGCTGGCGATCAGCTCCTCCGACGACTCGGCCTTGGGCACGACGGCGGACGCTCCCGCGCGCATGGCGCCGTGGATGGTCGAGGGGTCGGCGTGCGTGCTCAGGAGCACGGACGTGAGGCCGGCGCCCGTGAGCGTGCGGATCTTCTGCGCGACCGGCACCTCGTCGCGGAGGGCGAGGTCGAGGACGACGACGTCGAAGGCATCCGGGAAGCGGTCGTCGCGCACGAGCCCGTTCCAGGTCGGGGAGGTCGCGACCACCTCGACGCCCGTGCGGGGACGGGAGAGTCGGGCGCTCAGGCCGTCGAGCAGGAGGACGTGGTCGTCGACCAGCGCCACGCGGACCCGTTGGCCGTGGCCCGTCGCGTTCAGCGGACGTCGGCTCATCGGTGCTCCCCTCGTACGCCGGTGCCCGGAGGGGGCGGCGTGCTCCCAGGGGAAGCATAGGAACGCATGATGTCGCGGGCGATGCCGCGCACGGAACTCACCCCCGGACTGGGGCGCTCCTACGCGGGGGTGTCGAGCAGGCGCGCGAGCTCGCGGCCCACGGCCTCGTTCTCGATGAGGAAGCCGTCGTGGCCGTAGTCGGAGGAGATCACCACGACCTCGCCGCCGTCGACGGACCCGGGCACATGCCGGGCGACGAGTCGCTGGTCCGGGACGGGGAACAGCCGGTCGCTGTCGATGCCGACCACGAGCGTCGCCGCCCGCACCCTCCCGAGCGCGGCCTCGACGCCGCCGCGGTCACGGCCCACGTCGTGCGAGCTCATCGCGTCGATCAGGCGGATGTAGCTGGTCGCGTCGAAGCGCCGGGTGAACTTGTTCCCGTGGAAGTCGAGGTACGACTCCACGGCGTACCTGCCCTCGTCGCCCATGGGGCTGATGCCGCTCTGCCACGAGCGGGCGAACCTCTGGTTGAGCTCGTCCGGGCTGCGGTAGTTCAGGAGCGCCATGCGGCGCGCGAGCGCGAGGCCGCGGTGCGGGCCGTCGCCGTCTGCCGCGTCGAAGTAGTCGCCGTCACGGTAGGCGGGATCCATGCGGATCGCCTCGGCCTGCACGGAGTTGAGCGCGATCTGGTCGGCGCTGGCGATGGCCGGGGCGGCGAGGATCGCGAGCCGGCGCATCCGGTCGGGGAGCCCCACGCCCCACTCGAGCGCCTGCATGCCGCCCATGGACCCGCCGACGACCGCCGCCCACACGTCGATCCCGAGCGCGTCCGCGAGGGCGGCCTGCACGGCGACCTGGTCGCGGATGGTGATGAAGGGGAACCTCGCTCCCCATTCGGCGGCGTCGGGCGCCAGGGAGGCGGGGCCGGTCGTGCCCTGGCAGCCGCCCAGCATGTTGGGGGCGACGACGAACCAGCGGTCGGTGTCGATCGCGAGGCCGGGACCCACGATGCCCGACCACCACCCGCCCGTCGGCTGCCCGGGACCCGCGGGTCCGCGGAGGTGGCTGTCACCTGTGAGGGCGTGCAGCACCAGCACGGCGTTGCCGCCGTCGGGGTCGCGCTCGCCGAAGGTCTCGTAGGCCACGCGCACCGACGGGATCCGCCCGCCCGCCTCCAGGTCGATGCCCCCCACCTGCGCGAACAGCCGGTCGGCGACGGGGTCGCCCTCGCGCCACGCGCCCGACGCGGGCGGTCGTCCGATCAGGGAGCGGATCTGCGCGTCCGTCACCAGGCTCGACGGGACGGTGTCCTCGGGTGTCTGCCAGTCCATCCCGGTCAGTGAAGCACCCGCGGCGGACGCGCGCCCGAGTGTTACGCCCCGCTCGGCCGGGTGCCCGCGAGCGCAGGGGCGGCGGCGCCGTCCTTGACGGCCCTCGCGGCCCGGAGCCCGGCCGCGAGGTCCTCGATGATGTCGTCGATGCTCTCGAGGCCGACCGACAGGCGCACGAGCCCGGGGGTGACGCCCGCCGTCAGCTGCTGCTCGGGCGTGAGCTGCGCGTGCGTGGTCGACGCCGGGTGGATCACGAGGCTCCGCACGTCGCCGATGTTCGCCAGGTGGCTGAACAGCGTCAGCGACTCGACGAGCGCGCGCCCCGCGTCCACCCCGCCCTTCAGCTCGAAGGAGAGGACGGCGCCGACGCCGCGCGGCGCGTACCGGTTCGCCGCCGCGTACCAGGGGCTCGACGGGAGGCCCGCGTAGTAGACGTTCGCGATGTCCTCGTGCGCGTCGAGCCACTCGGCCACCGCCTGGGCGTTCTGCACGTGCCGCTCGATCCGGAGGCTCAGCGTCTCGATGCCCTGGATGAGCTGCCAGGCGCTCGCAGGGGCGATGGACGCCCCGAGGTCGCGGAGCAGCTGCACGCGCGCCTTGGTGATGTAGGCGAGGCCGTCACCCGCGGCCTCGGCGTAGGTGACGCCGTGGTACGACGGGTCGGGGGTCGTGAGCCCCGGGAAGCGCTCCGCGTGCTCGGACCACGGGAACCGGCCGCCGTCCACCACCAGGCCGCCGATGACCGTGCCGTGCCCGCCGAGGAACTTGGTGGCCGAGTGGACGACGATGTCCGCGCCGTGCTCGAACGGCCGGATGAGGTACGGCGTGGCGATGGTGCTGTCCACGATCAGCGGCACGCCCGCCTCATGCGCCACGTCGGCGACGGCGCGGATGTCGAGGATGTTGATGCGCGGGTTGCCGATGGTCTCCGCGAAGAGAAGCTTGGTGTTCGGCTGCACGGCGCGGGCCCACGCCTCGGGGTCGTCCTGGTCCTCGACGAACGTCGTCTGGATCCCGAGCTTCGCGAGCGTGTACTTGAAGAGGTTGTACGTGCCGCCGTAGATCGACGAGCTCGAGACGATGTGGTCGCCCGCCTGCGCGATGTTGAGCACCGCGAAGGTGGAGGCCGACTGCCCGGAGGCGACCAGCAGCGCCCCGGTCCCGCCCTCGAGGGCCGCGATGCGCTCCTCGACGACGGCCTGCGTCGGGTTCATGATGCGCGTGTAGATGTTGCCGGGCTGCGCCAGCGCGAAGAGGTCCTGCGCGTGCTGGGCGTCGTCGAACACGTAGGACGTGGTCTGGTAGATGGGCGTCGCGCGTGCGTGCGTGACCGGATCCGGTGCCGCCCCCGCGTGGATCTGCTGCGTCTCGAAGCGCCAGCCCGCTGCCCGGTCCTCGTCGTGGTCGCTCATCGTCGTGCCTTCCCTCGTGCGTCGGTGCCGCCCGTGCGGGCGCTCCCCGACTGTAGGAATCGCCGGGGTGACCGGTCAACGCCGCCCCGTCTCGCGGCGTAACCCGCGGCCGCCCGCGTTCCCTACGCTGGGGTCATGTCCACAGCCAAGAGGGTCGTCGTCACGGGTGCGAGCTCGGGGATCGGCGCCGCCACCGTCCGCCTGTTCCGGAGCCGGGGGTGGGACGTCGTCGGCGTCGCCCGCCGCGAGGACCGCCTGCGGGCGCTCGCCGAGGAGACCGGCGCGACCTACGCCGTCGCCGACCTCACGGTGCAGGCCGACGTCGACGCGCTCCGCGACCACCTGCGCGAGACCGGCCACGTGCACGCCCTCGTGAACAACGCCGGGGGAGCCGTGGGCACCGACTCCGTCGAGGGCGGTTCGTCCGAGGACTGGGCCTGGATGTACGAGATCAACGTGCTCGCCGTGCGGCGCGTGACGAGCGCGCTCCTCCCGCTGCTCCGCGCCGGCGTCCCCGAGGGAGGCAGCGCCGACATCGTGACCGTGAGCTCCATCGCCGCGCACGTGCCCTACGAGGGCGGCGGCGGCTACAACGCCGCGAAGGCCGCCGCGCACGCGATGCTCGGCGTGCTCCGCCTGGAGCTCGCGGGGGAGCCGATCCGCGTGATCGAGATCGCGCCCGGCCAGGTGCGCACGGAGGAGTTCTCGCTCGTGCGCTTCGGCGGCGACCGGGCGAAGGCGGACGCGGTCTACGACGGCGTCCCCGGACCGCTGACCGCCGAGGACGTGGCCGAGGCGATCGTGCACGCGGTGGAGCTGCCGCCGCACGTGAACGTGGACCTGCTCACCCTCAAGCCCGTCGCGCAGGCCGCGCCGCACAAGCTGGTGCGCACGCCGCTCGCGGTCCGCGAGGAGCTCACCGACCGGAGCTGAGCCGCGCGGCCCCGCTCGGGTCCGGCGGGAGGCTCTCAGGCGACGGGCACCGACGCCACGGCCGTCACGGCAGGGAGGGGACCGGTGAGGAACCCCTGCACCACGGGCCCGTGCAGCGCGACGACGGTCTCGCGCGACATGGTGGCGATGGGCTCCATCCGCCAGATGTATCGGGTGATGGCGATGCCGCCGAGGGCGGCGCCGACGAGCGAGTTGCGGATGCCGGCCTCCTCGGCGGGGGTGTCCTCCGGCAGCGCGCCCATCCAGTGCTGCGGTGCCGCCTCGGCGAACCGCCTGAAGGCGGCGCTGTCGTGGTCGGACGAGACGGTGACCCAGCGCATGATGGTGGATCCGACCGGGTGCTCCCACGTGTGCAGCGCCGCGGAGACGAGGGCCGCGCCGCGCTCCTCGATGGGCAGCTCCCGCAGCCGGAGGTACGGGGCGATGAGGTCCTCCGAGGGGCGCAGCGCCTCCTCGAGCAGGGCCTCGAGCGAGCCGAAGTAGTAGCGGACGAGGCTCGGGTCGACGCCGGCCGCCGCGGCGATGCGGCGGGCGCTGACGCGGTCGGCGCCGGATTCGATGAAGAGCATGCGGGCCGCGTCGATGATGCTGGCCCGGGCGTCGCCGGAGGTGCGGGGGCCGCGGCGACGGGGGCCGGTGTCCTCCCCGCCGTGGTCGGGTGCATCGAGCTCGTTCGCCAGTACGGACATGGGGCGTCCCTCTCGTGTCATGAGCGACCACCGTAACCGCGGGCCGTCGGCCGGATGCCCCGGATGGGGGAATTGTGAACAACCCGTCGGCCGCCATGTAGTTTCGTCGAGGCATGTCCGTGCCGTCCCGTGCTGCAGAAAGCCTCCGCGTGCCCCTGGTCCTCCCCCTCCCGTTCGAGATCGTCTCGCTGACGGTCCTCGTCCTCGTCCTCGTCGCCGACCTGCTGATCGTCTACCGGCGCCCGCACGTCCCGTCGACCAAGGAGTCGGCCCTCTGGGTCGCGTTCTACGTGGGGCTCGCGCTGGTGTTCGCGGTCATCATGCTGTTCGTGGCGGGCGGCGAGCACGCCGGCCAGTTCCTCGCGGGCTGGCTGACGGAGTACAGCCTCAGCATCGACAACCTGTTCGTGTTCGTGATCATCATGAGCCGGTTCAGCGTGCCCAGGAAGTACCAGCAGGAGGTGCTCATGGTGGGCATCATCATCGCGCTGGTGCTGCGCGGGATCTTCATCCTCCTGGGCGCCGAGCTCATCGAGAGCTACAGCTGGATCTTCTACATCTTCGGCGCGTTCCTGCTCTACACGGCCGTGAAGCAGGCGGTGGGCGACGAGGACGAGGAGAGCGAGGACTCGCTCTTCATCAGGTTCCTCCGCCGGCGCCTCAAGATCGCCCCGGACTTCGACGGCGCGAAGGTGCGCACCGTGATCGACGGCCGCAAGGTGCTGACGCCCATGGTGATCGTCTTCGTGTCGATCGGCACCACCGACCTGATCTTCGCCCTCGACTCGATCCCGGCCATCTTCGGCATCACCGAGTCGCCGTTCATCGTCTTCACCGCCAACATCTTCGCCCTGATGGGCCTCCGCCAGCTCTACTTCCTGCTCGGCGGCCTGCTCGACCGGCTCGTCTACCTCAAGTACGGGATCGCGTTCATCCTCTTCTTCATCGGCGTGAAGCTCGTGCTGCACGCGATGCACGAGAACACGCTGCCGTTCGTCAACGGCGGCGAGGGCATCGAGTGGGCGCCCGAGATCCCGACCATCGTGAGCCTCGTCGTGATCCTCGCGTCGATGGTGGTCGCGACCGTGGCCAGCCTCATCAAGATGCGGGCCGACGGCGTCCCCGTCACCGGGTCGGCCGACGGGTCCGCTCCGGTCGAGCGCGGCGCCGACGACCGGGACGCCCGGTGACCGAGGCGCGCACCATCGCGCTCGGCGGGCGCAGGATCCACGTCACGTGGTCCGCCCGCACCGACGTCGGCAGCGTGCGCGCCGTGAACGAGGACGGGCTCCTCGCCGACCCGCCCGTCTGGCTGGTGGCCGACGGGATGGGCGGGCACGCGTTCGGCGACCGCGCGAGCGCCACCCTCGTGGAGACCTTCGGCGGCCTGTCCGGCGACGCCCCGGTCACGCGCGACCTCATCGTCGAGGCGGTCGACGCGTCCAACGACGCGATCGGCGACCTCATCACGGGCGACGACCCGCCCGGCACGGTGGCCGGCACCACGCTCGCGGGCGTCGCGCTCGTGCGCTCGGACGTCGGCGACCCGCTCTGGATGGTCTTCAACGTCGGCGACTCGCGCGTCTACGCCTGGACGGACGGCCGCCTCGAGCAGGTGACCATCGACCACTCGGCAGTGCAGGAGCTCGTCGACCAGGGCCGCATGACGCGCGCTGAGGCGGAGCGCAGCCCGGTGCGGAACCTCATCACGCGCGCCGTCGGATCCCACGACGAGGTCGCGGCCGACGAGTGGCTGCTGCCGGTCGTGGACCACCAGGTGTTCCTCATCTGCTCCGACGGGCTGACCAAGGAACTCGACGACCAGGCCATCTCCGGCGTGCTGCAGCTCGCGCACGCGGACGGCGGGGGCGTCGACCGGGCGGCGGACGCGCTCGTCGCGCAGGCGCTCGCGTCCGGCGGCCGCGACAACGTGACCGTGGTGGTGATCGAGGCCCACGCCGAGGACGAGCCGCGGGGCGACGGGTCCGCGGGCGCGCCCACCGCCTGAGGAATAGCCGCGGGCACCCGGCGTTAGACTCCCATGATGCGCGTGGGGTCCCTCGCGCCACTGCCATGAGGAGAGCCGTGCAGCCTGCGAAGACACTGGCCGAGAAGGTGTGGGCCGACCATCTGGTCGCCGAGGGGGCGGACGGTACGCCCGACCTCCTCTACATCGACCTCCACCTCGTCCACGAGGTCACCAGCCCGCAGGCGTTCGACGGACTCCGGCTCGCCGGCCGCCCCGTGCGCCGCCCGGACCTCACGATCGCGACCGAGGACCACAACACGCCGACCGTCGGCATCGACCAGCCCATCGCCGACCTCACGAGCCGCACGCAGATCCACACCCTCCGCAAGAACGCCGAGGAGTTCGGGATCCGGCTGCACTCCCTCGGCGACATCGAGCAGGGCATCGTGCACGTCGTCGGCCCGCAGCTCGGCCTCACCATGCCGGGCATCACCGTCGTCTGCGGCGACTCCCACACCTCCACGCACGGGGCGTTCGGCGCCATGGCCTTCGGCATCGGAACGAGCGAGGTCGAGCACGTCATGGCCACGCAGACCCTGCCGCTCCAGCCGTTCAAGACCATGGCGGTCACGGTCGAGGGGACGCTGCGTCCGGGCGTCACGGCCAAGGACATCATCCTCGCGGTCATCGCGCAGATCGGGACGGGCGGCGGGCAGGGCTACGTGCTCGAGTACCGCGGCAGCGCGATCCGCTCGCTCTCCATGGAGGGCCGGATGACGATCTGCAACATGTCGATCGAGGCGGGCGCGCGCGCGGGCATGGTCGCCCCCGACCAGACCACCTACGACTACCTGCGGGGCCGCCCGCACGCGCCGACCGGCGCCGACTGGGACGAGGCCGTCGCCTACTGGGAGACGCTCGCCAGCGACGACGCCGCCGTGTTCGACGCCGAGGTCTTCCTCGACGCCGACACGCTGGAGCCCTTCGTCACCTGGGGCACCAACCCCGGCCAGGGCGTCTCGCTCAGCGAGCCCGTGCCGGATCCCGCCGCCGTCGCCGACCCGAACGAGCGCGCCGCCGCCGAGCGCGCGCTCGCCTACATGGACCTCGCCCCCGGCACGCCCATGAAGGAGATCGCGGTCGACACCGTGTTCATCGGGTCCTGCACCAACAGCCGCGTCGAGGACCTGCGCGCCGCCGCCGAGATCGTGCGCGGCCGCACCAAGGCCGAGGGCGTCCGCGTGATGGTCGTCCCCGGCAGCGCGCGCGTGCGGCTCGAGGCGGAGGCCGAGGGGATCGACAAGGTCTTCACCGACTTCGGCGCCGAGTGGCGCTTCGCCGGCTGCTCCATGTGCCTCGGCATGAACCCCGACCAGCTCGCACCGGGGGAGCGCTGCGCATCGACCAGCAACCGCAACTTCGAGGGCCGCCAGGGCAAGGGCGGGCGCACGCACCTCGTGTCGCCCCTCGTGGCCGCGGCGACCGCGATCCGCGGCACGCTCTCGAGCCCGTGGGACCTGCAGGAGGACGGCGTCGTCGACGCGGAGTCCATCCGCCAGGCCGCGTCCGTCGGACAGGGGGCCTGAGCATGGAGCCCATCACCCGCGTCACCGGCACCGGCGTGCCGCTCAAGCGGTCGAACGTCGACACCGACCAGATCGTCCCCTCGCAGTTCCTCAAGCGCGTCACCAAGACCGGCTTCGAGGACGCCCTCTTCTTCCAGTGGCGCAAGGACCCCGCGTTCTTCGTCAACCAGCCGGTCTACGAGGGCGCCACCGTCCTCGTCGCCGGTCCGGACTTCGGCACGGGCTCGTCCCGCGAGCACGCCGTGTGGGCGCTGCGCGACTACGGCTTCCGGGCCGTGCTCAGCCCGAGGTTCGGCGACATCTTCCGGGGCAACTCGGGGAAGCAGGGCCTCCTCACGGGGATCGTGACGGAGGACGACGTCGAGAGGCTGTGGGCCGCGATGGACGCGGAGCCCGGACTCGACCTCACCGTCGACCTCGTCGAGCGGATCGCCACGGCACCCGGCCTGACGGTCCCGTTCGAGATCGACGAATACACTCGGTGGCGGCTCCTCGAGGGGCTCGACGACATCGCCCTCACCCTCCGGGACGAGGACGCCATCACCACCTTCGAACACCGACGGGCCTCATGGCGCCCGCGCACCTTGCCGGCCCGGCCGGCAGCTCTGGAGAACTGAATGAACTCACTAGTCAGCGACGCCAAGAAGGCGGGAGAGCGAGTGGGTCTCCTGTCCGACTCCATCGTCATCAACGGCGGCATCCCGCTGCGCGGCCGCATCGAGGTCCGCGGGGCCAAGAACCTGGCCACCAAGGCCATGGTCGCCTCGCTCCTCGGCGAGAGCCCCAGCCTCCTGCGCTCGGTGCCCGACATCAGCGACGTCCGCGTCGTCTCGGGCCTCCTCGAGGTGCACGGCGTGACGCTCCGCAAGGGCGAGCAGGAGGGCGACCTCATCCTCGACCCGAAGGACGTCGAGAGCGCCCACATGGCGGACATCGACGCTCACGCCGGCAGCTCGCGGATCCCGATCCTCTTCTGCGGGCCGCTGCTGCACCGCCTCGGCGAGGCGTTCATCCCCGACCTCGGCGGCTGCCGCATCGGCGACCGCCCCATCGACTTCCACCTCGACGCCCTCCGCGCCTTCGGCGCCGTGGTCGAGAAGCTCCCGAGCGGGATCCGCCTCACGGCGCCGAACGGCCTGAAGGGCGCCAACGTCGAGCTGCCCTACCCGAGCGTCGGCGCCACCGAGCAGGTGCTGCTCACCGGCGTCCGCGCGAAGGGCATCACCGAGCTCAAGAACGCGGCCATCGAGCCCGAGATCATGGACCTCATCGCGATCCTGCAGAAGATGGGCGCGATCATCTCCGTCGAGCCGAACCGCGTGATCCTCATCGAGGGCGTCGACCGCCTCGAGGGCTACACGCACCGCGCGCTCTTCGACCGCAACGAGGCGGCGAGCTGGGCATCCGCCGCGCTCGCGACCGGCGGCGACATCTTCGTCGGCGGCGTGCGCCAGGCCGAGATGATGACCTTCCTCAACGTGTTCCGGAAGGTCGGCGGCGCGTTCGACATCGAGGAGGACGGCATCCGGTTCTACCACCCGGGCGGCGACCTCAAGCCCGTGGTCATCGAGACCGACGTGCACCCCGGCTTCATGACGGACTGGCAGCAGCCGCTCGTCGTGGCGCTCACGCAGGCGCCCGGTGTCTCGATCATCCACGAGACCGTGTACGAGAACCGCTTCGGCTTCACGGACGCGCTCAACGAGATGGGCGCCGACATCGTCGTCCACAAGGAGGGCCTCGAGGGCCACGAGCGCCGCGTGGCGCGACGCGACTTCGAGCAGGCCGCGGTCATCACCGGGCCGACGCACCTGCACGGCGCGGACATCACCGTGCCCGACCTGCGCGGCGGGTTCAGCCACCTCATCGCCGCGCTCACGGCCGAGGGCCGGTCCACGGTCAGCAACGTGGGGATCATCTCGCGCGGCTACGAGGACTTCATCGGGAAGCTGCGCCAGCTCGGCGCGGACTTCTCCTACGAGGGATAGCCTCACCGGCGGTGCCCGCGCCGCCCACGCCGACCGGGCGCGTCCACGACGGACGCGCCCGGCCCTCCGTCGGGCGGCTCCCGGCGGGCGACCGACGACGACCGCGACCCGACCGGAGGATGCATGGCGAACGAGAAGGCCCGACCGTCGATCTTCTGGGTGCTGGCCGCCCTCGTGCTGCCGGTGCTGAACGCGGCCGTGCGGTTCGAGATCCGGCACCCCGAGCGGCTGCCGAGGACCGGCTCCTACGTGCTCGCGCCGAACCACCACAGCGAGATCGACCCCGTCGTGATGGGGGCCGTGGCGTGGAAGCTCGGGCGCCTGCCCCGCTTCCTCGCGAAGGCGTCGCTCTTCGACGTGCCGGTGGTCGGCTGGTTCCTCCGCCGCTCCGGGCAGATCCCCGTGCAGCGCGACGGGGGCGTCCGCGGCGGGAAGGCGATCGAGGCCGCGTCTGACCTCGCGCGCGACGGCCGCATCGTCGTCGTCTACCCCGAGGGGACGCTCACGCGCGACCCCGACCTCTGGCCCATGCGCGGCAAGACCGGCGCCGTGCGCCTCGCCCTGCAGGCCGGGATCCCCGTGATCCCCGCCGCGCACTGGGGCACGCAGCAGCTCATGGGCCGCTACTCGAAGCGCGTGCGGCTCTTCCCGCGGACGACGATCCACGTGGCCGTCGGCGAGCCCGTCGACCTCGACCGCTTCCGCGACCGGAGCCTCGACTCCGCGACCCTCACCGAGGCGACCGCCGTCGTCATGGCCGCCATCACGGAGCTCGTGGAGGAGCTGCGCGGCGAGACCGCCCCGACCGAGCGGTGGGATCCCCGCTCGAAGAACCAGAAGGAGACCGGCCGATTTGAGTGACGCGACCGCGAGCCCGACCCCCGCATCCGCCGCATCGACGCCCGACCCGGAGGACGGCGGGGAGCGGCGCCGCATCGTCGTCCTCGGCGCCGGCAGCTGGGGCACCACGTTCGCCAAGGTCATGGCCGACGGCGGCAGCGACGTCGTCATGTGGGCCCGCCGGCCCGAGCTCGCCCGGGAGATCACCGAGGCCAAGCGCAACAGCGACTACCTGCCCGGGATCAACCTGCCGCGGCGGCTCACGGCCGATCCGTCGCTCGAGCGCGTGCTCGCCGGCGCGACCGACGTCTTCGTCTCGGTGCCCAGCCAGACCCTCCGCGCGAACCTCGAGGCGGCGCGCGACCTCATCCCCTCGGATGCCGTGGTCGTCAGCCTCATGAAGGGGGTCGAGAAGGGCACGGGCCTCCGGATGAGCGAGGTGATCGCCGAGGTGCTGGGGATCGGGCCGGGGCGGATCGCCGTGGCGTCGGGGCCGAACCTCGCGCTCGAGATCGCCCGGGAGCAGCCGACCGCCGTCGTGGTGTCGTCGGCCGAGCAGGCCACCGCCGAGCGGGTCGCGAAGATCGCCCGCAGCTCCTACTTCCGCTCGTTCGTGAACACCGACGTGATCGGCACCGAGTTCGGCGGGGTGCTCAAGAACCTCATCGCTGTCGCCGTGGGCATCGTCGACGGCGTCGGCTACGGCGAGAACACGAAGGCCTCGATCATCACGCGCGGCCTCGCCGAGATGACGGCCTTCTCCGTCGCCTACGGCGCCCGCGCCGAGACGCTCGCGGGGCTCGCGGGCCTCGGGGACCTCATCGCCACGTGCGAGTCGTCGCTGTCCCGCAACAACACCGCCGGCCGCCTGCTCGGCCAGGGCTACAGCTTCACCGACGTCGTGAAGAGCATGCAGCAGACGGCCGAGGGGCTGTCCTCGGTCGCGCCCGTCCTCGAGCTCGCCCGCCAGCGCGGCGTGCTGATGCCGATCGTCGAGCAGGTGTCGCAGGTGCTGGCGGGCACGCTGTCGCCGCGCGACATCGCACCGCACCTGACCACCGACGACGACACGCCCCAGGGGGAGTGAGCATGACCGCACGGATCCGGGTGGTGCTCCTCTTCGGCGGCACCTCCAGCGAGCACTCCATCAGCTGCGCGACCGCGAGCGGCGTGCTGGGCGCCATCGACCGGGAGAGGTTCGAGGTGATCCCCGTGGGCATCACGCCTGGCGGGGCCTTCACCCTCCAGGAGGACGACGCCTCGGCGCTCGCGCTCGACGCCGACGCCCTGCCGCGCGTGGCCGACAACGGCACGCGCGTGCGCTGGCCCGACGGCACGGCCGGCCGCGAGCTCACGGTGCGCGACGCGGACGGCGCCGAGCGCTCGCTCGGCCGGGTCGACGTCGTCTTCCCGATCCTGCACGGCACGCAGGGCGAGGACGGGACCGTGCAGGGCATGCTCGAGCTCGCCGGCCTGCCGTACGTCGGATCCGGCGTGCTCGCCTCCGCGCTCGGCATGGACAAGCACTACGCGAAGACCGTGCTGCAGGCGGCGGGCATCGAGGTCGCGCCGTGGATCACGGTGTCGCGCCACGAGTGGGCCGCGGATCCCGAGGGCGTCCGCGAGCGGGCCGCCGCGCTCGGGCTGCCGGCTTTCGTGAAGCCGGCCCGCGCCGGGTCCAGCGTCGGCGTGAGCCGCGTGGCCGCGGACGCCGGGCTCGACGCCGCGCTCGAGGTCGCCTTCCGCGAGGACGACCGCGTGCTCGTCGAGTCGGGCCTCGTCGGCCGCGAGGTCGAGTGCGCGATCCTCGACGAGGGTCCGGGCCGCGAGCCCAGCGCATCGGTCGCGGGCGAGATCGTGGTGTCCGGCCGCGACTTCTACGACTTCGACGCGAAGTACCTCGGCGCCGACGGCATCGACCTCGTGTGCCCCGCCGACGTCACCGACGACGAGCTCGCCGAGCTGCGCGAGCTGTCGGTCCGCGCCTTCCGGGCCGTCGACGCGCGCGGGCTGGCGCGCGTGGACTTCTTCCTCACGGCGGAGGGCTTCGTGCTCAACGAGATCAACACCATGCCGGGCTTCACGCCCATCTCGATGTTCCCCGCGTGCTGGGAGGCCTCGGGCCTCGCGTACCCGGACCTCATCTCGCGCCTGCTCGACGTGGCGCTGGCATGGGAGGCGGATGGCGCCCGCGCCTGACGCCTGTCGCGCCGAGGCGATGAGCCTAGGCTCGTGCGCATGCTCGTAGGACGATCCGTCGCCCGGCCCCGTGTCCATCCCGACGCCCGACCCGGCGGGCCCACGCGGATCGGGGACCGCGCCCGGGGCGGCCTGACGGCGATCCGCCCGGCGGCGTCAGCTCGGCCCACCGTCTCCGTCGTCATCCCGGTGCGCGACGACGCGGGACACCTGCGGGCGTGCCTGCAGGCCCTCGCGGGGCAGACGGTCGCGCCCGACGAGATCGTGGTGGTCGACAACGCGTCGCGCGACGACAGCGCAGACGTGGCGCGCGAGGCGGGCGCTCGCGTCGTCCACGAGCCCGTGGTGGGGATCCCCGCGGCCGCGTCCGCCGGCTACGACGCCGCGCGGCACGAGGTCATCGCCCGGCTCGACGCGGACTGCGTGCCGCCCGCCGACTGGATCGAGCGGCTCGGCGACGTGCTCGCCGCACGTCCGGACGTCGCGGCCGTCACCGGCGCGGCGCGCTTCCTCGACGGACCCCGCGCGCTCCGCGGAGTCGCGGCGGTCGCCTACCTCGGCGCCTACTTCGTGTCCGTCACGCTCGCACTCGGGCACCCGCCGCTGTTCGGATCCAACTTCGCGCTCCGCCGGGACGCCTGGCTCGCGGTGCGCGACGACGTGCACCGCGAGGGGACGCACCTGCACGACGACATCGACCTGTCCGTGCACCTCGGCCCCGAGCACCGCATCGTGTTCGACCCGCACCTCGGGATGGGGATCAGCATGCGGCCGCTCACCCGGCCGTCGACCCTGCCGCTGCGGATGAGCCGCGGCATGGAGTCCCTGACGGTGCACTGGCCGCACGAGCTGCCGTGGCTGCGCTGGTGGCGGACGGGCCGGCGGGTGATCCGCGAGCGCGGCGCGCGTCGTGCGGTGGCGCCAGGGCGGGCGCGGTCCACGGGCGCGGGATCCGTGCCCTCGGGATCGCTCCCGGTCAGCTCCCCGGAGGCGGCGCGTCCCCGAGGTCCTGCGCGCTGACGCACTTGGCGGTCTGCGGGATGACCGAGACCACGCCGCTGAGGTCGGTGAGCGCGGTGTAGCTGGCCTGCGTCGAGTCGATGACGACCTCGACGGCTGGCGTGCGGCCGTAGGTCGTGTAGCGGATGTCGGGCGCGCGCGAGTCGTCCTCGACCCAGTCGACGTCGTCGTAGCTGATGCACGCGTCCGTGGTGGGGCCGGGCGTCGCGACGCCGCAGCGGAGGATCACGGTGCTCTGAGGATCGCCCCACGCGCCCGTGCCCTGCGCGTCGGTCTCGCGGAGGGGCGCGGTGCCGAGCGTCGCGGGGAGGTGGACGACCACGTCGGCGCACAGCGGATCGGTCGCTGCGGGGGCCGCCTCGAGCGAGACCGTTGGGGCGCAGCCGGCGACGGCGAGGGCGATGCCGCACGCGGCGGCCGCGGCGGCGACGGGGCGCAGCAGGGCGCGGGCGGGGCGGCGGGGAGTCATCGCGATCAGGCTACCGTGGCAGTCGTGACGACTCCTGGGACGCCCTCGACCGCGGATCCGACCGGCGGGGACGCCGACGACACGGCCACCCTCGGGAGCGCGGGGGAGCTCGCGACGCTGGCGCGGATCCTCCCGCACCTGCCCGCATCGGACGACGCCGACGTCGGCCCCGGCGACGACTGCGCGGTCGTGCGGGCGCCCGACGGCCGGTTCGTGATCACGACGGACATGATGATCGAGGGCCCCGACTTCCGCCTGGCGTGGTCGAGCACCCACGACCTCGGACGCCGGGCCGCGACCTCGAACCTGGCGGATGTGGCCGCCATGGGCGCCCGGCCGACCGCGCTCCTCGTCGCCATCGCGGCCCCCGCGGCGACGCGCGTCGCCGACCTCGAGGCCCTGGCAGACGGCCTGCGGGAGGGCTGCCTCCTCCAGGCGCCCGGCTGCGGCGTCGTGGGCGGCGACCTCTCCGTCTCGGACGCGCTGGTGATCACGGTCACGGCCACGGGCGACCTCGAGGGGCGCGAGCCCGTGCTGCGCTCGGGCGCGCGACCCGGCGACGTGATCGCGGTGGCCGGCACGCTCGGCATGGCCGCGGCCGGCGTCCGCCTCCTCTTCGACCACGCCAGGAGCGCCGACGCGGACGGCTCCCTCGCCCCCGATCCCGCGCTCGCCCGTGCGCTGCGGGCATCTCATCCGGACGCCGTCGAGGCCCAGCTTGCGCCCGTCGCGCCGCTGACCGCGGGGGTCGAGGCGGCGCGTGCCGGGGCGACCGCCATGCTCGACGTGTCCGACGGCCTCCTCCTCGACCTCGGCCGCATGGCGCGCGCGAGCGGCGTGGGCATCGACCTCGGATCCGCCGCACTCGCCGACGACGGGCGTCGGGTGGCCGCCGCGCATCCGTCCCTGCCGCCGCTGGCGCTCGACCTCGTGCTCACCGGGGGTGAGGACCACGCGCTCGTGGCGGCGTTCCCCGCCGGCGCGGCGCTGCCGCGTCCGTTCCGCGCGATCGGCCGGGTCGTCGCCGCCGGTGCCGCGGGCCCGGCCGTGACCGTGGACGGCGCACCGTACGCCGGGCCGCGCACGACGCTCGGCGGCTGGGATCCGTACGCCGACTGGGACGGGGCGCGCTAGGGCGCGGGTCGCTCCGCGTCGTCGGGCTCGGCGTCGTCGTCGGCTGACACGGCGACCGCCCACCACACGACCGTGTCGCCGTACGCCTTCCTGCGATCGAGCTCCAGCCCCGCGGGCCACGCCGGCTCGGCGGAGCGCGCGCTGCGCTCGACCATGACCACGGCCCCGTCGACGAGCCGCGGGACGAGCGCGGCCAGCTCCTCCGCGAGCTCGGCGTCGCCGACCTCGTACGGGGGATCCAGGAACGCGACGTCGTAGGAGCCGCGGTCGCCCGCGAGGAAGGCGCGCACGCTCTGGGCGGCCACCCGGATCCGCAGCTCGCCACCCCGCGGTGCCGCGCGCTCGACGATGCCCGCGTTCGACCGGCAGACCGCCGCCGCCGGCACGGCGCGCTCCACCAGGACGACCTCGCGCGCGCCGCGGCTGGCGGCCTCGAGGCCGAGGGCGCCGGATCCGGCGTACAGGTCGAGGACGCGCGCGCCGTCGAGCGCGTCGCGCGCCTCCAGCCCCGAGAACAGGGCCTCGCGCACGCGGTCGCTCGTGGGGCGCGTCCCGGTCCTCGGCACGCGGAGGACGAGGGAGCCGGCGAACCCGGCGACGATGCGGGTCACGACGGTCGCCCGGCGGGACGCGGGACGGCGGCGTTCGGAGCGGGGTGCACGGGCGACCACGCTACCCGGCCTGTCCGCCCCCGGAGGCGGGCCGGACGCTCCCGGATCCCTCACGTATGCTGCCAACACGCCCACGACGCTGGAGGACCTCCGTGACGAGTCCCGAGTCCGAGTCCGTTCCCCTGCACGCCGGATCGAGCCCGCACCCCGCCCGCATCCGCGCCGCCGCGCGCCAGGCCGACCACGCGCCCGCGATGCCGCTGGAGGAGGTGCGCCGGCTCGCCGAGCTGATCCTCGGCAACATCGACTCGGTCATGTCCGGCAAGCACGACGCCACCCGCATGGCGCTCACCGTGTTCCTCTCCGGCGGCCACCTCCTGATCGAGGACGTGCCCGGCGTCGGCAAGACCATGCTGGCCAAGGCGCTGGCGCGCAGCGTCGACTGCACCGTCAACCGGATCCAGTTCACGCCCGACCTGCTGCCCTCGGACGTCACGGGCGTCTCCGTCTACAGCCAGGCCGACCACCGCTTCGAGTTCCAGCCGGGCGCAGTGTTCGCGAACATCGTCATCGGCGACGAGATCAACCGGGCGAGCCCCAAGACGCAGTCGGCGCTCCTGGAGTGCATGGAGGAGGGGCAGGTCACGGTCGACGGCGTCACGCATCCGCTGCAGCAGCCCTTCACCGTCGTCGCGACGCAGAACCCGGTCGAGATGGAGGGCACCTACGCGCTCCCCGAGGCGCAGCGCGACCGCTTCATGGCCCGCATCTCGATGGGCTACCCCGACGCGTCCGCCGAGCTCGCCATGCTCCGCTCGCGGGACACCGTGAGCCCGCTCGACGAGCTGCGGCCCGTGGTGGACGCGGAGGACCTCGACGCGATGATGCACGCGGCCCGCGGCGTCTACGTGTCCGACCCGGTGTCGCGCTACACCGTCGCGATCGTGCAGGCCACGCGCGGCCACGAGGACATCCGCCTCGGTGCGAGCCCCCGCGCGACGCTCCAGCTGATCCGCGCCGCCAAGACCCGGGCGGCGCTCGACGGACGCGACTTCGTGCTGCCCGACGACATCGACGCCCTCGCCGCGCCCGTGCTCGCGCACCGGCTCGTCGCGACCGGCCGGGCGCTAGGCCAGCGCGGCCGCGGGCAGGCGGCGGTCATCGAGATCCTCGAGCGCATCGTCGCGTCGACCGCCGTGCCGCTGAGCGCCGCGGGACGGACGCGCTGACCCCGTGCCGCCCCTCGCGCGCCTGATGCGCCGGATCGGCATCGAGGCCGTCCCGCACCCGACCCTCCGCGGCATCGCCCTGCTCGCGGCCGGGGTCGCCGCGTTCGCGGGCGCCTTCATCGCGGGACGGCGCGAGTTCGTCTTCATCGGCGTCGCCCTCCTCGCGCTCCCGCTGCTCGCCGCCGCCTGGCTCGTGATCGCGCGGGTCCGGCTGCACGTCGAGCGCGCCTTCACCTCGGAGGTCGTCGAGTCGGGCATGGCGACGACCGTCACCGTGTCCGTCGCGAACGCGGGGACCATGCCCACGCCGCGCTCGTGGGTGCTCGACCTCGTGCCCGGATCCGACGGCGCCACGCCGCCCGCCGAGCTGCCGTCGATGCGGGGCCTCGCGCGCGGCTCACGCCGCTCGTCGGCGCGGCCCGTCCTCCGCTACGACCTCACGCCGGAGCGCCGGGGGGTCCACGAGGTGGGCCCGCTCGCCGTCGAGGAGCACGACCCGTTCCGCCTGATGGGGCTGCGGCACGTCGCGGGCGGCACCTCCCGCCTCGTCGTGACGCCCCGCCTGACGGACCTCGAGGCCGATCCCGGCGGGCAGGTGTCGTCCGAGGGCGAGTCCGAGCGCGTGCAGCGCCGCACCGACGGCGGCGAGGACGACCTCGGCACGCGCGAGTACCGGGCGGGGGATCCGCTCCGCCGCGTGCACTGGCGCGCCACCGCCCGGCACGGCGAGCTCATGGTGCGGCAGGAGGAGCAGCGCTCGAGCCCGCGCTCGCTGGTGCTCCTCGACACGCGCGCGGCAGGCTTCCCGCAGCACGCCGACGACGACGGGGAGAGCGACCGGGCGTTCGAGCGCGCGGTCGCGTTCTCGGCGTCGGTGGGCGTGCACCTGCAGCGCGGGGGATACGCGGTGCACCTGATCGAGACGGCCGCGGGATCCGACCGGCAGGCCCCCGTCTCCGCCCGTCCCGGCGACGCCGCCGCGGAGGGCGACCTGCTCCTCCACCTCGCGGGCGTGCGCCCCGCCGCGTCCGACCCCGAGCGCGACGGCGTGCAGGAGGCCCTGGCCGACCTGCGCCGCAGCCGCCGCGCCGTCCCGATCCACGCCGTCCTCGGCCACCTCGACGAGGACGAGGCGCGCCGCCTCGCGGGCTTCGGCGCCGCGTGCCGGCCCGCGGTCGCGTTCCTCGCGCACACGGGTCGCGTCGACGGCCGCGACGACGCCGAGGCCGTGCGGATCCTCCGCGAGTCCGGCTGGCGCACCGTCGTCCTCGACGAGGGCACCCGACCCGCCGACGCCTGGAGCGCGGCCCGCGCCGAGGAGATGGCGCGATGACCGACCTCGACTCCGTGGGTCTCGGCGGGCGCGAGCGCTGGAGCGTCGAGCCGCGCCCGTTGCCGGGCGAGCGCTCGGGCGGACCCGGCGGCCGCGGCCGCGGGGACGGAACCGGCCCTCGCGGCCGCGGTCCCCGCGCCGGCCGCGCCGCCGCACGCTGGCCGCTCACCGCCGCGCTGGGCGTCGCCCTCCTCGCGGGAGCCGCCAGCCTGCACCTGCTCGTGGAGCCGGGCGCCTGGTTCCTGCTCTGCGTCGTGGTCGTCGCCGCCGTGCTCGGGACCGCGGCCCTGCTCCGCTCCGTCGGCGTGCCGCGCCTGCTCGCGTCCGCGGGCGGCCTCGTGCTCCTCGTGCTCCTCCTGACGCTCGTATTCGCGGCGCGCACCGCCGTCCTCGGCGTGATCCCCACCCCGGACACCGTGCGCACGCTCCTCGCCGTCGGCGATCAGGCGGGCGGGGAGATCTACCGGCGCTCGGCGCCCGTGCCGCCGCTCGCCTCCATCGTCTTCGTGATCGTGGCCGCGGTCGGAGCTCTCGCGGTCGTGCTCGACGTGCTCGCGCACGCGCTCCGCCTCCCGGCGGTCACCGGGCTCCCGCTCCTGGTGCTCGTCTCGGTCCCCGGGGCCGTCCTCGTGGGCGAGTTCTCGATCGCGTCCTTCGCCGTCACGGCGCTCGCCTGGTTCGCGGTGCTCGCCGCCGACGCGCGCGAGAGCGACCGGGAGGGCGGCTGGAGCGGATCAGGCCTCCTCGGGGGATCCCGGCCCGCGCCTCCGCCCGCTCCGCGCCGCGCTTCGCCCGGCCGGTCGGCGGGATCCGCGCGCACGACGCTCGCATCCGCGGGCGCGCTCGCGGGCGGTGCGGTCGTCCTCTCCCTCGTCGCGCCCGCGATCGTCCCGGGCCTCACCTCGGCGACCTTCCCCACGGCGTCCGGCTCCGGCCAGGGCGGCTCGCGCGTCGTCAACCCGATCCTCGACCTCGGCGACGACCTCCGCCGCCCCGTCGACGTGGAGGCGCTCCGCTACTCGACCTCGTCCCTCACGCCCCTCTACTTCAAGGTCACGACGCTCTCGCGCTTCGACGGCGACGAGTGGGCGCCGTCGCCGCTGCGCCCGCCGGACGGGAACACCGTCGACGAGATCGGGCCGGACCTCGGATCCGGATCGGACGTCCCCGCCGAGGAGGTCGAGGCCCGCGTGCAGGTCGAGGGCTCCTCGAGCGCCTGGTTGCCCGCGCCCTACGCGCCCCGCAGCGTCACCGGGCTCGACGGCTCGTGGCGCTGGTCGGAGCAGGGCCTCGCGATCCGATCGTCCGACTCCGACAGCCGCGACCAGAGCTACACCGTGACGAGCGAGCTGCCCCGACCCGAGCGCGCCCAGCTGGAGGCCGTGGCCCCCGCGACCGACGACGACCTCGAGCCGTACCTGCAGATCCCCGACGGCACCCCGGCCATCGTCGCCTCGACGACCGCCGACGTGCTCGCGGGCATCGACACGCCCTACGACCAGGCGCTCGCGCTCCAGGAGTTCTTCACGGGCGGGCAGTTCCGCTACTCGGAGGACGCGCCCGTCCAGCAGGGCTACGACGGCAGCGGCGTCGACGTCGTGGGGGAGTTCCTCCGCGTGCGCTCGGGCTACTGCGTGCACTTCGCGTCGGCCATGGCGATCATGGCGCGCGAGGCGGGCATCCCGTCGCGCGTGGCCGTCGGCTACCTGCCGGGCGACCAGGTCGGGCGCGACGGCGACCTCATCACCTACCGCGTCGGATCCCACGACCTGCACTCCTGGCCCGAGCTGTACTTCTCCGGCATCGGCTGGATCGCGTTCGAGCCGACGCCGGGCCGCGGCCAGGCCGCGCCCTACGCCCAGCCGTCGGCCGCGCCGACCGCCCCGCCCACGCCGTCCGCGACGCCTACCGCACCCACCGAGGCCACGCCGTCCGCGACGCCCGCGCCCACCGCGTCGGCCGCGCCCGGCACGAACGGCACCGCGGGCGTCCGGATCCCGTGGGCCGCCCTCGGCACGGTCGCCCTCGTGCTCCTGGTGCTCGCCCTCCTCGCGACCCCCGCCCTGCTGCGCCGGGCGCGCCGCTCCGGTCGGCTGCGCGCGCTCGAGGCGGGCGCCGCCGCCGCGGGCACGGCCTGGCGCGAAGTGGAGGACCAGGCGGTCGACCTCGGGCTCCGCGTGCCGGACACCGAGTCGCCGCGCGAGCTCGGCCGCCGCCTCCAGGGTGACGACCCGTCGCTCGCCGACCCGATCGCGCTCCTGGTCACCGCGCGCGAGCGGGAGCGCTTCGCCCGCGCCGACGCGCCGGTGGATGCCGAGTCGGGTGCCGCGCAGGCAAGCGCGCTCGTCGCGCTGGGAGACGCGCTGCGCGCCCGCGCGGGCCGCGTCGACCGGATCCTCGCGCTCGTCGCCCCGCGCTCGCTCGTCCGCCGCCGCCCGCGGGACGACGACGGGCCGGACGACGGGACCTCGGGCGCGCCACCGGCCTGACCGGTCGCCGGACCGCCCGCGTCGGACGCCCCTCGTACACTCGGGGGATGACCGGATCCGACGCCGCGCTCGCGGGCGTCGTGGGCGGCCGCACCGCGGGCGTGCTGCAGAAGGCGTTCGGCCTGCGCACGGTCGCCGACCTCCTCGAGCACCTGCCGCGCCGCTACGCCCGCCGCGGCGAGCTCACGGCCCTGGCCGAGCTGCCCGTCGACCAGCAGGCCACCATCGTCGCCGAGGTGCGCGAGGTCCGCGAGCGCCCCATGCGCGCGCGGCGCGGCAGCATCCTCGAGGTGCGGATCACCGACGGCCGCGGCTTCCTCACCCTCACCTTCTTCAACCAGGCGTGGCGCGCGAAGGACCTGGTGCCGGGCGTCCGCGGGATCTTCGCGGGCAAGGTCAGCGACTACCGCGGCGCGCTCCAGCTGGCCCACCCCGACTACGAGCTCTTCGACGCGCACGAGGGCCCGGAGCTCTCCGGCGGCGAGCCCGACGCGGCCGCGCGCCGCTGGGCCGAGATGCCCATCCCCATCTACCCGGCAACGGCCTCCATGGCGAGCTGGCAGGTCGCGAAGTCGGTGGAGCTCGCGCTCGACGCGGTCGACGACCTCGAGGATCCCGTACCCGCCGACGTGCGCGCCGAGCGCGGCCTGCTCCCGTACCGCGAGGCGCTCGAGGGCGTGCACCGTCCCGAGAAGGACGTCGACTGGCGGCGCGGCCGCGACACCCTGCGCTTCCAGGAGGCGTTCGTCCTCCAGACCGCGCTCCTGCAGCGACGGCAGGCGGCGCGTGCGCTGCCCGCCACGCCGCGGATCCTGACCCCCGGCGGCCACCTCGACCGGCTCGACGCGCAGCTGCCCTTCGAGCTCACGGGCGACCAGCGGCTCGTGGGCGAGGAGATCGCGACCGACATGGCGCGCACCTGGCCCATGAACCGGCTCGTGCAGGGCGAGGTCGGCTCCGGCAAGACGCTCGTCGCGCTCCGGGCGATGCTCGCGGTCGCGGACTCCGGCGGTCAGTCCGCGCTGCTCGCGCCCACCGAGGTGCTCGCGAGCCAGCACCTGCGCTCGCTCACGGCGTCGCTCGGGCCGGATCTCGCGGCCGAGCTGATGCCGACCCTGCTCACCGGCCAGCTCTCGACCGCCGAGCGCAAGCGCGCGCTGCTGCGCATCGTCAGCGGCCAGGCGCGCATCGTCGTCGGCACGCACGCGCTCCTCGGCGACCGCGTCGAGTTCCTCGACCTGGGTCTCGTCGTGGTCGACGAGCAGCACCGCTTCGGCGTCGACCAGCGCGAGGCGCTCCGGCGGAAGGGCGGCACGCCGCCGCACGTCCTCGTGCTCACGGCCACGCCCATCCCGCGCACGGTCGCGATGACGGTGTTCGGCGACCTCGACGTCTCGACCATCGCCGAGCTGCCGAGCGGGCGGCAGCCGATCGAGTCGTTCGTCGTCCCGCTGCACGAGCACCCGGGCTGGATCGAGCGGGTCTGGGAGCGCACGGCCGAGGAGATCCAGAAGGGGCGGCAGGCGTTCGTGGTCTGCCCGGCGATCGACCCGCAGGATCCCGACGCCGAGGACGAGGACGCCGCCGAGGGTGCAGACGACGCGCCGACCCGGCCCGCGCTCGCGACCGTCACCGAGGTCGACGCGCTGCTGGCCGCCCACCCCCGCCTCGGATCCGTCCGACGGGCCGTGCTGCACGGCCGCATGTCGGGGGAGGAGAAGGACCGCGTGATGCGCGCGTTCTCCGCGGGCGACATCGACCTCATCGTGGCCACGACCGTCATCGAGGTCGGCGTCGACGTCCCGAACGCCTCCACCATGGTGATCCTCGACGCCGACCGCTTCGGCGTCTCGCAGCTGCACCAGCTCCGCGGCCGCGTGGGCCGCGGCGGCGTGCCCGGCCTCTGTCTCATGGTCACGCACGCCGAGCCCGAGACGGTCGCCCGCGAGCGGGTGGACGCCGTGGCCGCGACCCTCGACGGATTCGAGCTCGCGCGCGTCGACCTCGAGCTCCGCCGCGAGGGCAACGTCCTCGGCACGAACCAGTCCGGCGGACGCTCGTCGCTCCGGCTGCTGCGGGTCGCGCAGGACGGCGACCTCATCGAGTCCGCCCGCGAGCACGCCCACGACGTGCTCGAGGCGTCGCCCGACCTCCAGGGCCACCCCGCGCTCGCCCGCGCGCTCGCCCGCCGGCTCGACGACGAGGAGCGCGCCTTCCTCGACAAGAACTAGGGGAGCGCCCGCCGTAGGCTGGCGGGATGCAGCGGATCGCCGTCGTCCCCGGATCGTTCGACCCCGTCACGCTCGGGCACCTCGACGTGATCCGCCGCGCCGCCCGCCTCTACGACGAGCTCGTCGTGCTGGTCGTGCACAACCCCGGCAAGACGCCCATGCTGCCGCTCGAGGAGCGCGTCGCCCTCATCGAGCGCGTGATCCGCGACGCCGGCCTCCCCGCCAGCGTCCGCGTCGACTCGTGGGGCGCCGGCCTCCTCGTCGACTACTGCCGGCAGGTGGGCGCGACCGTGCTCGTGAAGGGCGTCCGCTCGCAGCTCGACGTGACGTACGAGACGCCCATGGCCCTCGTCAACCGCGACCTCGCAGACGTCGAGACCGTGCTGCTGCTGCCGGATCCCGCGCACGCCCACGTCTCCAGCTCGCTCGTGCGCCAGGTCGAGGCGCTCGGCGGAGACGTGGCGCCGTACGTGCCGTCGGCCGTGGCGGACGCTCTGGCCGTCCGGCGGGCCGGCTGACGCCCCGTAGGATCTACGGGTGTCCAGGTTCCAGAAGACCCCATTCACGGTCCACGTCCATGACATCGTGCACCGCCCCGGGGAGATGCGCGAGCTCGACCTGACCATCGTCACCCCCGAGCGCATGGGGGAGGGCCTCATCGCCGTCCCCGCGGGTCGCGAGATGCGCGTGCACGTCCGCCTCGAGTCCCTGCACGACGGCATCCTGGTCACCGGCGAGGTCGACACCGTGGCCGACGGCCAGTCCGCGCGCACGCTCGCCGACATGCAGGAGCGTGTCCAAGTCGATTTCGCCGAGCTATTCGCGTATGGTCTTGATGAAGCTTTCGACTACCAGGTCCAGGACGAGCACGTGGACCTGGAGCCGGTCATCCGGGATGCGGTGGTCCTTTCACTGCCGTTCCAGCCCGAAGTGCCGGGCGAGGACCTCGATCTCGATCTGGGTCCCGGCATCAGCCTGGTCCTGGCGGACTCCGACCCGGAACCCGTGATCGATCAGCGCTGGGCAGCCCTGTCCGGCTTCCGAGCTTCCGAAGACAGCGGTGCGGCGCGTGAAGACGCCGACACCGAAACGCAGAGAGATGAGAGTTAGCCATGGCTGTTCCCAAGAGAAAGATGTCCCGATCCAACACGCGCGCGCGTCGCTCGCAGTGGAAGGCCGAGGCTCCCACGCTCGTCAAGACCATCGAGAACGGCAAGGTCGTCTACTCCATGCCGCACCGCGCCCGCGTGGTCGAGGACGCCGCCGGCACCCCCCTGTACATGGAGTACAAGGGCCGCAAGGTCGCCGACGTCTAGTCGCGACCCGCACGGCACGTCGGACATGACCGACACCCAGGGATCCCGCGTCCACGGCGACCGCGACGCGCTCCGGCGCCTCCTCGCCGTGGACGTGAGCCCCGAGCTCCTCGAGCTCGCGCTCACCCACCGCTCGTACGCGTACGAGCACGGCGGCATCCCGCACAACGAGCGCCTCGAGTTCCTCGGCGACTCCATCCTCGGGCAGGCCGTCACGGTCATGCTCTACCTCGAGAACCCCGACCTCGACGAGGGCGAGCTCGCCAAGCGGCGCGCCAGCCTCGTCTCGAGCGTCGCCCTCGCGGAGGTCGCCACTCGCATCGGGCTCGGCGAGCACCTGCTGCTCGGCCGCGGCGAGGAGCTCACGGGCGGCCGCGCCAAGTCGTCGATCCTCGCCGACACGGTCGAGGCCATCATCGGCGCCTCGTACCTCGACGCCGGGGGAGAGGCGGCGACCGGTCTCGTGCTGCGCCTCATCGCGCCGCTCCTCGAGGACCCGGCGCGCTTCGGGGCCGCCATGGATCCGAAGACCGCGCTCCAGGAGAGCGCCGCGCGCCAGGGCCTGCCTGCCCCCGTCTACGACGTGAGCGACAGCGGGCCCGACCACAGCAAGCGCTTCCACGCCGTCGTCACCGTCGGTGACGCCGTCCGCACCACGGGCGAGGGATCCAGCAAGAAGCAGGCCGAGATGACGGCCGCGCTCGAGGCGTGGACGCGCCTCGAGGCGCGCACCACGGCCTGACCCGCGGTGCCCGAGCTCCCCGAGGTCGAGGTCGTCCGCGCCGGCCTGGAGCCCGCGGTCGCCGGCGCGCGCATCACCGGCGTCGAGATCCTCGACGCGCGCTCCCTCAAGCGGCACGATCCGCTCGAGGGCGCGTTCGTCGACCTGCTCGTCGGCCGCGTGATCACGTCCGCCGTCCGCCGCGGCAAGTTCCTGTGGCTGCCGCTCGAGCCCGACGCCGCACGCGACGAGACAGGCCCGCGCGCCCTCGTCACCCACCTCGGCATGAGCGGGCAGGTGCTCCTCCGCGAGCCCGGCTCCGACCCCGACGGGCTGCTGCGGATCCGCATGGGCATCGAGCACCCCGTGCACGGCGAGCTCGTCGTCGCCTTCGTCGACCAGCGGATCTTCGGCTCCATGGCGGTGGACCGCCTCGTGCCGACGCCGGACGGGCGCGCGGGCGGCCGTGGATCCGCCGCCGCGCTCGTTCCGACGCAGGTCGCCCACATCGCGCGCGACCCCCTCGACCCCGCCTTCGACGACGAGCTGCTGCTCGACCGCCTGGCCCGGCGCCGCACGGGCATCAAGCGCGCGCTCCTCGACCAGACGCTCGTGAGCGGCATCGGCAACATCTACGCGGACGAGGCGCTGTGGGCCGCGCGGATCCACTACGCGCACCCGACCGATGCCCTCGGTCGCGGTCGCGCGCTGCGCCTCCTCGCCGAGGTGCGCCAGGTGCTCGCGCGGGCGCTGGCCGAGGGCGGCACGAGCTTCGACGCCCAGTACGTGAACGTCAACGGCGCGTCCGGCTACTTCTCGCACTCGCTCAACGCCTACGGACAGCAGGGGAAGCCGTGCCCGCGCTGCGGCACGCCGATCGTCCGCGAGGCCTTCATGAACCGCGGGTCGCACCTGTGCCCGCGGTGCCAGCAGCTGCCGGATGCGGACGCGGTCGTCTGACCCGACGCCCGGTCAGCGTGCGGCGCCGACCTCCCGCAGCCAGCTCCCGCTCGTGCCGACGTGCCGGAAGCCCAGCGCCTCGTTCACCGCGAGCATCGGCCGGTTCTCGTCGGCGTTCCAGGTGACGACGCGGTCGGCCTCGGGGGCCTCGCGCCCGAGAAGCAGCAGGTTCTCGGCCTTGAGGAGCATGCCGAGGCGATGACCCCGGTGCTCGGACAGCACGAGCGTGTCCTGCTGGTAGGTGTAGGCGTGGCCGTCGGAGCGCCGGCCGCTGGGGGAGACGGCGATCTCCGTGAAGCCCACGAGCCGGCCCGTCCCCACGTGCAGGGCCGCCGTGGTGAGACCCGTGCGGCCCGCCGACGCCCGCCGTGCCTCCGCCTCGCGGATCCGGCCGGCGTCCCATGCGTCCTCCGACTGCGGGAGGTCGCCCTGCGGGGTGTCGGTCGACATGCGCGTGTGCAGCACGGCGAGGTCGTCGAGCAGGTGATCGGGCGTCGCGTCCACCCACGAGACCACGCGGTAGGCGTCGCGGGCGGCACCGCGCGCGTCGGCGAGGTGCCCGGCGAGCGTCGGGGCGGCGGCGACGGTGTCGAGCGAGCTCGTGCGCGCGGTCTGGCCGAGGCGGTAGCCGGCGTCGACGACGAAGCGGGACGAGGGGTCGTCGGATCCGACCGCGCCGATCCCGGTGGGTGAGGGGATGGGGGATCCGTTCGCCTCGGCGCGGTGCATCGTGAAGCCCATGAGCGTCCGGCAGCCCTCGTCGAGGGCGATCCGCTCCACGCGCTCCCGGAGCGCCCGGCCGATCCCGCGGCGCCGGTGCTCGGGCAGCACGGACACCGCCACATCGGAGGTCTCGGGGTCATGCAGCCAGGTCGTGAGGAGCCCGCGGCCGACGATCCGGCCGTCTACGCGCGCGGCGAACAGCCGCTTCCGCACGTGCGCGACGTCGGCGTAGTCGGGGATCAGCTCCTGCGGGAGCCACACGAACGCGTCGTGGCCGAGGTCGTGCGACTGCGCGCGGTTGACGACGTCGGTCAGGGCCACGAAGTCGTCCCAGCCCTCCGCGTCGACCGCCACGGGCGGGCGGATCTCCTCCACGGCGAAGGGGCGGGCGTCGTCGGCGTGCGGCATGGTCGGCTCCCTCGTCGGCGCGCGCCGCCGGGACCGGCCCGCGCCCTCCCACGGTAGCGGCGGCCCGCCGGACGGGTGTCCCGCGCGCGGCGCCCGGCCGCGGCCCGCCGGTCCGGTACCGTGATCGAGACCATCACGCGAGGAGGGCGACGGGCGTGCACCTGAAGAGCCTGACCCTCAAGGGGTTCAAGTCGTTCGCGCAGCCGACCACGTTCCAGTTCGAGACCGGGGTCACCTGCGTCGTCGGGCCGAACGGATCCGGCAAGTCGAACGTCGTCGACGCCCTCGCCTGGGTCATGGGCGAGCAGGGCGCCAAGACCCTCCGCGGCGGCAAGATGGAGGACGTCATCTTCGCGGGTACCTCGACGCGCGGGCCGCTCGGCCGCGCCGAGGTCACGCTCACGATCGACAACGCCGACGGCGCGCTGCCCATCGACTACACCGAGGTCGCGATCCGCCGCACGCTGTTCCGCAACGGAGGCAGCGAGTACGCGATCAACGGCACGTCCTGCCGGCTGCTCGACGTGCAGGAGCTCCTGAGCGACTCCGGCCTCGGCCGCGAGATGCACGTCATCGTCGGCCAGGGCCGCCTCGACAACGTCCTGCGCGCGACGCCCGAGGAGCGGCGCGGCTTCATCGAGGAGGCCGCGGGGATCCTCAAGCACCGCCGTCGCAAGGAGCGCACCCTCCGCAAGCTCGAGGGGATGCAGGCGAACCTCACGCGCCTGAACGACCTGGCGGGGGAGATCCGCCGCCAGCTGAAGCCGCTCGGCCGGCAGGCGGAGGTCGCGCGGCAGGCGCAGACCGTGGCGGCCGTCGTCCGAGACGCCCGCGCGCGGCTGGTGGCCGACGAGGTCGTGACCCTGCGGCGCGCCCTCGCCGAGCACACGCGCACCGAGGAGGAGCGCACGACCGAGCGCATGGTGCTGCAGGAGAAGCTCGACCGCGCGGTGATCCGATCGGAGCGCATCGTCGAGGAGCAGGAGGGCGACGAGGTGGACGGCGCCCGCCGCACGGCCTTCGCGCTCGAGCAGGTGCAGGAGCGGCTGCGCAACCTGCTGTCGCTCGCGCAGCAGCGGCTCGCGCTCCTCGGATCCGCCGACGACGCTCCCGAGACCGCAGCGGGCACGACGCCCGGCCAGGTGCAGGAGTCCCGTGACGAGGCGGCCCGGCTGGTCGCGCTCATCGCCGAGGCGGAGGCGGGCTGGGCGTCCGCGCGTCAGGCGACCGCGGCGGCCCGGCAGGCGCTCGACGCGCTCGACGAGGAGATCCAGGCCCAGAGCGCGCTCGTCTCCCGGCACGACCTCGAGATCGCCGGGCTCACGGGCCGCGCCGAGACCGCGGGATCCCGGCTCGCGGCCGTCCGCGGGGAGGTCCTCCGCCAGCAGAACGCGCTCGACGCGGCGCGCGCCCGGCTGGCCGCAGCGGAGGCCGAGCGGGAGCGCGGCGAGGCGGAGGGCGAGGCCGACGAGCAGGGCGGATCCGAGCTCACCCGCGCCTACGAGGACGCGCAGGCCGACGTCGCCAGCGAGGAGTCCGCCATCGAGGCCGTGCGCGAGGAGCTGCACGCGAAGGAGCGCGAGCGCGACGCCCTGGCCGCGCGCGAGCAGGCCCTGGCGAGCGCGCTCGACCAGCGCGACGGATCCAGCGACCTCGTCGCCGCGGGACTCCCCGGCATCCGCGGCCTCCTCGCCGAGCACGTGCACGTGCAGCCCGGCTACGAGGCCGCCGTCGCCGCCGCGCTCGGCTCGCTCGCCGACGCCGTGCTCGCCGAGACGCACGACGACGCGGTGGCCGCCCTCCGTCGCGCGGTCGACGACGACCTGGGGCGCGTCGAGGTGGTCGTGGCCGGGTCCGCGGACGCGCCGCTCGCCGTGCCGTCATCCGACGGTCCCGTCGCCGCGGCCTCCGTGGTCGACGCGCCGGACGGCGTGCGGCGGATCCTCGCCGACGTCGTGTTCGTCGACGACCTCCCGCAGGCCGTCGTCCTCGCCGACGGACCAGACGGGCCCGCCACGGCGATCACCCGCGCGGGCGAGGTCGTGTCGGCGCACGTGCTGCGCGGCGGATCCGGCGCCACCCGCTCCAAGCTCGAGCTCGTCGCCGCGCGCGAGGCCGCCGCGACGACGCTGACCGACGTCCGCGCCCGCATCGACGACCTGCAGGTGGACCTCGCGGCCGGCCGGGAGCGCCTCCGTGCCGCCCGGGAGCGCGCGTCCACGGCGCTCGGCGGACTGCGCGACGCGGACGCGCGCCTCGCCGCCCACGCCGAGCGCCTCAGCCGCTCCCGCGCGCAGGCCGAGTCCGCCGCCGCGGAGCTCGCCCGCGTGCAGCGCGGCCTCGATCTCGCGAGCGCCTCCGTCGACGAGGCCGTCGCCGCGAACGACGCCGCCCGTCGCGCGCTCGACGAGGCCCGATCCCGCCCGCGGCCCGTGCTCGATGCCAGCGGTCGCGACGCGCTGGTGGCCGAGTGGGAGGCCGCGCGCGAGGCCGAGATCGAGGCGCGCCTGCAGGTCGAGACCGCGCGCGAGCGCGTCCGCGCCGAGCAGGAGCGCACGGTCGCGCTCGAGCGCCGCCTCGCCGCGGAGCGCGCCGCCGCCGAGGAGGCCGCGCGCCGCCAGGTGATCCGCCGCCGTCAGATCGCGCGGGCCGCATCCGTCGCCGAGGCCCTGCCCGCCGTGGTGCGCGCCGCCGACCGCAGCACCGCCGAGGCGCGTCTCGTGCTCGCTCGCGCCGAGGAGGCGAGGGCCGGCCGCAACGCCGAGCTGGTCGCGCTCCGCCGGGAGGAGGCCGAGCTGCGCACGCGCCTGCACGGCATCACCGAGGACGTCCACGGCCTCGAGCTCCAGATCTACGAGAAGCGCCTGCAGGTCTCCCAGCTCCTCGAGCGCGCCGCGAGCGAGCTGGGGCTGGGGGAGGAGGTGCTGGTCGCCGAGTACGGGCCCGACGTGCCCGTCCCCGAGGAGGCGCCGCTGCCGCCGCGGCAGCGTCCGCGCGCGCCGGCGGATGACGGCGGCGGCGATGCCGAGGCCGATCCCGACGACGCGGCCGCGTCGGCCGAGACGTCTGCCCCGAGCGCGGAGCCGTCCGGGCCGGCAGACGAGGCGGCCGAGATGGACGACGAGGACGACGCCGCGGGTCCCGTCCCCACCCGCCCCTTCGACCGCGAGGAGCAGCGCGCCCGCCTGCAGTCCGCCGAGCGCAAGCTCGCCCAGCTCGGCCGCGTGAACCCGCTCGCCCTCGAGGAGTTCGCCGCGCTCGAGCAGCGCCACCTCTTCCTCACCGAGCAGCTCGCCGACCTCACGGCGACGCGCAAGGACCTGCTCACGATCATCGACGACATCGATCGCACCATGCAGGGCGTGTTCGCGGCCGCGTTCGAGGACACCCGGCAGGCGTTCGACCGCGTCTTCCCGATCCTCTTCCCGGGCGGCACCGGCAGCATCCACCTCACGGATCCCGAGCAGCTGCTCACCACGGGCATCGAGGTGAGCGTGCGCCCCGCGGGCAAGCGCATCGAGCGCCTGTCGCTGCTCTCCGGCGGGGAGCGCTCGCTCGCGGCCGTGGCCCTGCTCATCGCGATCTTCACCGCGAGGCCCAGCCCGTTCTACATCATGGACGAGGTGGAGGCGGCCCTCGACGACGCCAACCTCGGCCGCCTGCTCACTATCCTCGAGCAGCTCCGCGACACCTCGCAGCTCATCGTGATCACCCACCAGAAGCGCACCATGGAGATCGCCGACGCGCTGTACGGCGTCTCGATGCGGCAGGACGGCGTGAGCGCGGTCGTCGGACAGCGCGTCAGCCGCGACGCCCGGCCGGACCCGGCGACCGAGGCCCGCCCCGACGCCGCCGCCGATCCCGCGCCCGAGCCCGCTCGCGAGGAGCAGGCCGCCTCCTGACCCGCGGCTACGCTGGGCACATGGCAGCCCGCACCCCCTGGTCCCTCTCCGGCGCGCTCCGCGGGATGTTCGCGAAGCCGACGATCGACGAGACCACGTGGGACGACCTCGAGACCGCGCTCATCACCGCGGACTTCGGCCCCGACGTCACCGAGGCCACCATCGACGACCTCCGCCAGAAGGTCGAGCGGTACCGCACGACCGATCCGCGCGACCTCCAGCGCATGCTCCGCGAGAGCATCGAGGAGCGCCTGGCGAAGCACGACCCCACGCTGAAGCTCAGCGCGCGCCCGGCGGTGATCCTCGTGGTCGGCGTCAACGGCGTCGGCAAGACCACCACCATCGGCAAGTTCGCCAAGTTCCTCCGCAACTACGGCCGCACGGTCGTGGTGGGCGCCGCCGACACGTTCCGCGCCGCCGCCGTCGACCAGCTCGCCACCTGGGCCGAGCGCGCCGGCGCCGAGATCGTGCGCCCACAGCAGCCCGGCCAGGATCCCGCGAGCGTCGCCTTCCAGACCGTCGAGCACGCCATGCGCACGGGCACCGAGATGGTCATCATCGACACGGCCGGCCGCCTGCACACCAAGGGCGGCCTCATGGACGAGCTGTCGAAGATCCGCCGCGTGGTCGAGAAGCAGTCGCCCATCGCCGAGGTGCTGCTCGTCCTCGACGCGACGACGGGCCAGAACGGGCTCGCGCAGGCACAGGCCTTCATCGAGCACGGCGGCGTCACGGGCCTCGTCATCACGAAGCTCGACGGATCGGCCAAGGGCGGCTTCATCCTCAACGTGCAGGAGCGCACGGGCATCCCCATCAAGCTCATCGGCCAGGGCGAGGGCATCGGCGACCTCACGGGCTTCACCCCGCACGTCTTCGCGCAGAACCTCGTCGGCTGACCGGCCGCCCTGATCGGCTGACCCGGGCCCCGGCTCGGGCGACCTCCGACGCCGGTTAAGCTGGACCCACCATGGCTACCTTCGGAACACTCTCGGACCGCCTCGCCGAGACCTTCAAGAACCTGCGCGGCAAGGGCAAGCTGAGCGCCGCGGACGTCGACGGCACCGTCCGCGAGATCCGCCGCGCGCTGCTCGAGGCCGACGTCGCGCTCGACGTCGTCAAGGCGTTCACCGCGTCCGTCCGCGAGCGCGCCCTCGGCGGCGAGGTCAGCCAGGCGCTGAACCCCGCCCAGCAGGTCGTGCAGATCGTCAACGAGGAGCTCGTCGGGATCCTCGGCGGCCAGCAGCGCCGGATCCAGTTCGCCAAGAGGCCGCCGACCGTCATCATGCTCGCGGGCCTGCAGGGCGCGGGCAAGACGACCCTCGCGGGCAAGCTCGGCAAGTGGCTCGCGAAGGACGGCCACACGCCGATGCTCGTCGCGGCCGACCTCCAGCGCCCCAACGCCGTGCAGCAGCTGCAGGTCGTCGGCGAGCAGGCGGGCGTCCCCGTCTTCGCGCCCGAGCCCGGCAACGGGAAGGGCAACCCGGTGCGCGTCGCCAAGGACGCGATGAAGCACGCGGTCGACAAGCAGTACAGCGTCGTCATCATCGACACGGCCGGCCGTCTCGGCGTCGACCAGGAGCTGATGAAGCAGGCTTCCGACATCCGCAAGGCCACCGATCCCGACGAGGTCCTCTTCGTCATCGACGCCATGATCGGGCAGGACGCGGTCGCGACCGCGAAGGCGTTCCAGGACGGCGTCGACTTCACGGGCGTCGTGCTCTCCAAGCTCGACGGCGACGCGCGCGGAGGAGCGGCCCTCTCGGTCGCCTCCGTCACCGGCCGCCCGATCATGTTCGCGTCCACGGGCGAGGGCCTCGACGACTTCGAGCCCTTCCACCCCGACCGCATGGCGAGCCGCATCCTCGACCTCGGCGACATCCTCACCCTCATCGAGCAGGCCCAGCAGGCCTTCGACGAGGAGGAGGCGATGGAGGTCGCCCAGAAGCTCGCGAGCGACACCTTCACGCTCGACGACTTCCTCAAGCAGATGCAGCAGCTGCGCGGCAAGGGCTCCCTCAAGAAGATGATGGGCATGCTCCCCGGCATGGGCGCCATGAAGGAGCAGCTGGAGAACTTCGACGAGAAGGAGATCGTCCGCACCGAGGCGATCATCCAGTCGATGACGAAGGCCGAGCGCCAGAACCCGAAGCTGCTCAACGGCTCCCGCCGGCTCCGCATCGCCCGCGGATCCGGCATGACCGTCACCGACGTCAACGGACTCGTGCAGCGCTTCGAGCAGGCCTCGAAGATGATGCGCACGGTCGCCCGCGGCGGCATGCCGCAGATCCCCGGCATGGGCCCGATGCCCGGCGCGCACTCGAGCCGCAAGCCCGTGCAGCAGAAGAAGAAGGGCTCGAAGTCGGGCAACCCGGCCAAGCGCGCGCAGGAGAACGCGGCGCTCGCATCGGGCCAGCGCATCGGCGGCCCCGCTGCCCCCGCGGGATCCGGCTTCGGCCTGGCCGGCGCGGCGAAGGGCGGCGCGGACGGCGCCCCGAGCGAGGAGGAGCTCGCCTCGCTGCAGAAGTTCCTCGGGCGCTGACCCGACGCACGACCCGCACGTCCCGCGACGGCGTCCTCCCCATCGGAGGGCGCCGTCGCCGCATGCTCGACGCGCGCCCTCCGACGTGCCAGTTTGGGGGCAGCACCGCGGCACCCCGTCGCGATCCGCGCGTCAGGAGCCTCCCGTGTTCGCACCCGCCACCGCGTTCAGCGGCTTCAGCGTCGACGACGTCCCCGCCGCCCTCGCCTTCTACCGCGGCACCCTCGGGCTCGAGGTGGAGGAGGTGCCGGAGATGGGCATGCTGCGGCTCGTGCTCCCCGG
This sequence comes from Clavibacter quasicaliforniensis, assembly GCF_051201715.1. Classification (NCBI taxonomy): domain Bacteria; kingdom Bacillati; phylum Actinomycetota; class Actinomycetes; order Micrococcales; family Microbacteriaceae; genus Clavibacter; species Clavibacter quasicaliforniensis. Next base: position 1,493,736 of record NZ_CP139624.1, read on the forward strand.
ATCCGGCGCGCGCGTCCTCGTCTACCCGAAGCCGGGCCACGTGCCCGCGACGTTCACGGTCCTCAACCTCCAGGTCGACGACGTCGACGAGGCGGTCATCGAGCTGAACGCGCGCGGCGTCGAGACGGCGATCTTCGCGGGGATGCCGACGGACGCGCGCGGCATCATGCGCGGCAACGGCCCCGACATCGCCTGGTTCCGGGATCCCGCAGGCAATGTGCTCTCCGTCGTCGCGGCCTGACGCCCGGGTCAGCGGGAGCAGCGCCCGGAGTCCACCGGGGTCGTCGCGCCCGCCTGCTGCAGCACGGGCGCGATCTCGTCGAGCGTCATCGCGTAGCCCGTCTGCGAGTCGACGGTCGAGGTCGCGAACACGAGGCCGACCACGCGGCCCTGAGCGTCGAACAGCGCCCCGCCCGAGTCCCCGGGACGCACCGTGCCGCGCACGGAGTAGACCTCGCGCGTGACCGGCTGCTCGTGCTGGATGTCGGTGCCGAGCGCCTGGACCACCTCGCGGATGCGCGCCCCCGTGGCCTGGTACGGACCGCCGCCGGGGTAGCCGGCCACGACGGCCTCGTCGGAGGCGGCGAGCTGGTCGCCGAGCGCGAGCGGGGATGCCGTGAGGCCGGGCACCGCGAGGATCGCGACGTCGCGCGCCGGGTCGAACACCACGAGGTCCGCCTCGAGCAGCTGCCCGGTGCCGCCCTGCTGCACATAGACCTGGTCGGATCCGGTCACCACGTGCGCGTTCGTGACGACGCGGTCGCCCTGCACGACCCAGCCGCTGCCGGACGACGAGGTGCCGCACGCGGGTGCCGACGAGAGGATCTTCACCACGCTCGAGGCGGAGCGCCGCACGGCGTCGGGCACGTCGGCGTCGGGCGCGGCCGTGTCGGCGATCGCCTCCTCGCCGTTCGCGAAGACGCGCGGGTAGCCCACGTCGTGGAGCGCGTCGTCAAGGGCGGAGAGCGCGGTGCCGCTCGAGATCGGGCTGACCCGGTCGAGCGCCGCGACGATGCGGGACGACGACGCGAGCTGCACCGCGGGGATCACGCCGCTGGAGCCGAGGAAGCCGCCGATGAACCAGACCGAGACCGCCCAGGCCGCGAGCCCCGCGACGGCGCCGATCCCGCGGTCGAGGCCGCGCGCGGCGCCCCGGGGGCGCAGCAGGCGGGTGAGGACGCTGGCGACCTGCGCGAGGATGCCGCTGACGAGCGAGGTCGTGACGAGCATGAGCGCGGCGGCGGCGAGCGTGCGGGTGATCCCGGTGGCGACGCCGAACTGGTCGAGGAACGCCAGGAACGCCGGCGTGATCCACAGAGCGAGAAGCACCCCGAGCACGATGCCGGCGAGCCCGGCGACCGTCACGATCGCTCCGCGGCGCCAGCCGGCGAGGGCCGCGAGCACGGCGACGACGAGGATCACGATGTCGACGGCGGGGCTCACCTGCACAGTCTGCCTCGCGTCACCGGCCCAATCCTGAGCGCAGCTCCTCGACGAGGTGCGTGACCACGGGGGCGAGCGCGCCGCCGTTCTCCTCGGCGACCCGCAGCTGCCGCTGGTAGCTCGCGCCGCTGTCGACGATGTCGAGGATCCCGCGGAGCTCCGCCTCGCAGCCGAGCGCATCCGCGGTGGGGGAGAGGCGCTCCACGAGGGCCCGGGTGTCGTCGCCCACGAGCGCCTCGTCGCCCGCGGCGTCCTGGATGATGATGGCGTCCATCCCGTAGCGGGCCGCGCGCCACTTGTTCTCGCGCACGAACCAGGGCTGCATCCGCGGCAGCTCCTCGCCGCGGTCCAGGGCGGCCGACATGTCGTGCACGAGGCACTGCACGAGCGCCGCGAGCGAGGCGATCTCGCCGAGCGTGGAGACGCCGTCGAACACGCGCGTCTCGAGGGTGCCCCACTTGGGCGCCGGTCGGATGTCCCAGCGCAGCTCGCTGTGGTGGTCGATGACGCCGACGTGCGTCATGTCCCCGACGAGCCGCTCGTAGTCGGCCCAGGTCGTGAGGTCGGGCGGCAGCCCCGCGGTCGGCAGCTGCTGGAACATGAGCGCCCGGTTGGACGCATAACCCGTCTCCTGCCCGGACCAGAACGGGCTCGACGCGCTGAGCGCCTGGAACCGCGGCAGGTGCACGAGCAGCGCGTTGAGGATGGGGAGCGCCTTCGACGCGTCGTCGATCCCGACGTGCACGTGGACGCCCCAGATCATCATCTGGCGCCCCCACCACCTGGTGCGGTCGAGCAGCGTCGCGTAGCGCTCGTTGTCCGGCGTGACGTCCTGGTCGGGCCACGCGCTGAAGGGGTGGGTGCCCGCGCACATGAGGTCGATGCCGAGCGGATCCGCGACGTCCACCACCCGCTCGATGAGCCGCGCGAGGTCGTCCACGGCGTGCCCGACGCGGGAGTGCGGCGCGCTGACGACCTCGACCGTGTTGGTGAGGAACTCCCCGGTCACGTGCGGGTGGGCGTCGTCGTGGGGGAAGGAGCGGAGGATCTCCGGGGCGACGCCCGCGAGCTCCCCGGAGCCGCGGTCGACGCACGCGAGCTCCCACTCGATCCCGACGCGGGACGGCGGCTGGTGGGCGAAGTCGATCTGCATGCGGGTCCTGCCGTCCACGGGGTCTCGGGGCGCATGCGCCGGGTGTCGTCCGATCATGCCACGCACCCCACGGGGCGACCCGGCGATGACGCCGTGCGGCGCGCCGACCGCGGGGGTCCCGGCCGGCCGCCGCGTCTGCCATAATGATCTGTCGAGTCCGCGATCGTCCGACCCTCTAATCAGGCGCCGCGAGACCCCATCGAACCAATGCCGAGTGTGCCCCCACGCTCACGGCCGTCAGTTCACCCCACACGAAAGAAATTCAGGAGAATTGTGGCTGTCAAGATCCGTCTGAAGCGCCTGGGCAAGATCCGCGCGCCGTACTACCGCATCGTCGTCGCCGACTCGCGCACCAAGCGCGACGGCCGCGTCATCGAGGAGATCGGCAAGTACCACCCCACCGAGGAGCCCTCGTTCATCGAGGTCCAGTCGGAGCGGGCGCAGTACTGGCTCTCCGTGGGCGCCCAGCCCACCGAGCAGGTCGAGGCACTCCTCAAGCTCACTGGCGACTGGGGTCGCTTCAAGGGCGACAAGGACGCCGTCTCCACCGTCCGCACCCGCGAGGCGAAGCCCGCCTACGTCGCGGACGAGAAGAAGAAGCCGGTCCTCAAGCCGAAGACCGAGAAGGCCGCACCCGCGCCCGAGGCCGCAGCGCCCGAGGCCGAGTCGACCGAGGAGCAGGCCTAGCCCATGCTCGCTCCCGCGCTCGCTCATCTGGTCAAGGGCATCGTCGAGCACCCGGACGACGTCTCTGTGACGAGCAAGGGATCCCCCCGCGGCGAGGTCCTCGAGGTGCGCGTGCACCCCGAGGACCTCGGCCGGGTCATCGGCCGAGCGGGTCGCACCGCGAAGGCCCTCCGGACGCTCGTCTCGGCTCTCGCCGACGGCCAGCGCGTCCGCGTCGATGTGGTGGACACCGATTCCTGAGGACATCGTCCGTGACCCCGCGGCGTTCCGCGTGGGCCGGCTGACCAAGGCGCACGGGCTCAAGGGAGCCGTCAAGCTCGAGCTGTTCACGGACGATCCCGACAAGCGGTTCGTCCCGGGCGCCGAGTTCTCGCTCCAGGTGCCCGAGTCATCGCCGTGGCACGGACGCACTCTCACGCTCACCGAGCTCCGCTGGTACAACAGCCACCCCGTCGGGTTCTTCGAGGGCGTCGCCGACCGCACCGCCGCCGAGTCGCTCGCCAAAGCCATCCTCTGGATGACGCCGCCGGCCGACGAGGCAGCCGAGCCCGACGCCTGGTACGACCACCAGCTCGTGGGCCTCAGGGTCCTCCGCGACGGCGTCGAGGTCGGCACCGTCTCCCTCGTCGACCACTTCCCGGCGCAGGACCTGCTGCACGTCGACACGCCCTCCGGCACCGTGCTCGTCCCGTTCGTGCAGGCCATCGTCCCGTCGGTCGACGTGGACGCCGGCACGCTCGTCGTCACGCCCCCGCTCGGCCTCTTCGAGGAGATCCCGGACGAGACGCCGACAGCCGAGCCGACCCCGGCCGAGGCCGCGGAGCCCGCGCCCGAGGCCGACGACGCCCGCTGACATGCGGATCGACATCGTCTCGATCTTCCCCGAGTTCTTCGGGGTGCTCGACATCTCCCTGCTCGGTCGCGCCCGCCAGTCCGGCCTCATCGACCTCCGCCTGCACGACCTGCGCGCCTTCACGCACGACCGGCACCGCACGGTCGACGACACCCCGTACGGCGGAGGCGCCGGCATGGTCATGCGGCCGGAGCCCTGGGGCGAGGCCATGGACGAGGTGCTCGCCGACGACGCGGATCCCGTCGTCATCTTCCCGTCGCCCGCCGGCGAGGTCTTCACGCAGGCCATGGCGCAGGAGCTCTCCGCCGAACCGCATCTCGCGTTCGGCTGCGGCCGCTACGAGGGCATCGACCAGCGCGTCGTCGATCACACCGCGACCCGTGCACGGGTCCGCCTGGTCAGCCTCGGCGACTACGTGCTCAACGGCGGCGAGGTCGCGGTCATGGCGATGATCGAGGCGATCGGCCGCCTCGTCCCCGGCGTCGTCGGGAACCCCGCCAGCCTCGTCGAGGAGAGCCACTCCGACGGCCTGCTCGAGCACCCGAGCTACACGAAGCCCCCCGAGTGGCGCGGACTGGCTGTCCCCGACGTGCTGCGCAGCGGCAACCACGGCGCGATCGCGGCGTGGCGACGCGAGCAGCAGCTCGAGCGCACCCGCCGCGTCCGCCCGGACCTGCTGCCCGAGTGAGCCGCCTCCTGGCCGGGCGCTAGGAGCGCGCGGTGAGGACCAGCGGTCCGTCCTCCGTGATGGCGACGGTGTGCTCCATGTGCGCTCCACGAGAGCCGTCGGCGCTCCGGAGGGTCCAGCCGTCCCTGTCCGTGAAGATCTCGTCGGTGCTCTGCAGGAACCACGGCTCGATGGCGATCACCAGGCCGGGTCGCAGCGGCACGCCGCGGTTCGGGCGGCCCTGGTTGGCGATGTGCGGGTCGCCGTGCATGGTGCGCCCGACGCCGTGCCCGCCGAAGTCGGTGTTGACCGAGTAGCCGGCCTCCGTCGCGACGGCGCCGATGGCGGCCGAGATGTCGCCCGTGCGCCCGCCGGGCTGGGCCGCGCGGATCCCCGCCTCGAGGGCGGCCGTCGTCACCTCGATGAGGCGGACGTCCTCCTCGCGCGGCGTGCCCACGATGACGCTGACGGCGGAGTCGCTGACCCAGCCGTCGACGGACGCCGCGAAGTCGAGGCTCAGGAGGTCGCCGTCCTGCAGCCGGTAGTCGTGGGGGAGCCCGTGCAGGACGCCGTCGTTGACCGACGTGCACAGCACCTTGCCGAAGGGCATGGCGCCGAAGGACGGGTGGTAGTCGATGTAGCAGGACTCCGCGCCGCGCGCGCGGATCATCCGGTGCGCCTCGCGGTCGAGGTCGAGGAGGTTCACGCCGACGTCGGCCTTCGCGGCGAGGGCCGTGAGCACGGAGGCCACGAACTCCCCGGCAGGTCGCATCTGGTCCATCTCGGCGGGGGTTCGCAGTTCCATCACGCGAAGGATCCTACGGGAGCCGGGCCGCGGCCCTCCCGGGGCGCCCAGGATCCGCTCGTAGCATGAGGCCATGCAGCAGTCCCCGGCCCTCGGCCTCCGTCGCGCGCTCTACCGCTGGCAGTTCGCGGCCGTCGTCGTGCTCCCCGCCTGGCTCCTCGTGGGCTGGGCGGCCTTCGGGTCCGGTGGATGGGAGCTCCTCTTCGTGATGCTCGCGGCCGGCGCGCTCGGGATCGCGCTCCTCGCGGCCCTCGGCATCGTGCTCGCCCGTCGGTCCGTCCGCACCGCCCGGGCCGTGTCCCCGACGGACGGGGTCGCCATGGGCGTGCTGACCCTCGCGGTCGTCGGCACCGGCACCTACTCCGTCGTCAGCACCTGGTGCGCGGTCGTCGCGGTCCTGGCCGTCGTCGCGCTCGTCGCCCTGGCCGTCCGGCAGCTGCTCGCGGAGACGCGGCAGCGCATGCAGGAGGTCATCGCGGTCATCGAGCGGGACGCGCAGCCGCGACCGCCCGAGTGGAAGGCCGCGGAGGGCCCCGACGCCGGGCGCACCATCCGATTGGACTGATCCGTCGCGCGCGGACCCCGCGCTTTGCGCTCGACGCGCCCGAGGTGACACAATGGGCGATCGTGCCTGCCGTCGACCCTGCCACGGGGGAGTCGGCCACTCATGCGGGCCGTTCCCCTTCCAGACATTGATGCGCAGTCGACCCGTGGCGGTTGCAGAGAGCGGTACACCATGCACATCCTCGATTCCGTCGACAAGGCGTCGCTGCGGTCGGACATCCCCGACTTCCGCGCCGGCGACACGGTCAAGGTCCACGTCAACATCGTCGAGGGCAGCCGCTCGCGCATCCAGGTGTTCCAGGGCATCGTCATCGGTCGTCAGGGCGAGGGCGTCCGCGAGACGTTCTGCGTCCGCAAGGTCAGCTTCCAGGTCGGCGTCGAGCGCACCTTCCCGGTGCACTCCCCGGTCATCGACCACATCGAGGTCGTGACGCGCGGCGACGTGCGCCGCGCGAAGCTGTACTTCCTCCGCGACCTGCGCGGCAAGAAGGCGAAGATCAAGGAGAAGCGCTCCTAGCGCATCCCCACCTGTCATCCCACTGAGCTCCCGGCGCATATGCTTGCCGGGAGCTCAGGCGGTTAAATGACAGACAGCACGGCGCCCATGGAGACGAGATCCTCGGGCAGGCACAGCGGCAACGGGTCGCGTGGATGGAAGACGTTCCTCCGGGACGTCCTCGTCATCTTCGTGGTGGCCCTCCTCGTATCGATCCTGATCAAGGCGTTCCTGATCCGGTCGTTCTACATCCCCTCCGCGTCGATGGAGGACACGCTGCAGATCGACGACCGCATCGTCGTGAACCAGCTGACCCCGCGGCTCATGCCGCTGCAGCACGGGGACGTCGTCGTGTTCCGCGATCCGGGTGGCTGGCTCACGCCCTCTCCCGAGGTCGACAAGCCGCCCATCGCGGCCGCGGTCGACTGGGCCCTCACCACGGTGGGACTGTCGGCGTCCGACAGCAACGACCACCTCATCAAGCGCCTCATCGGCCTGCCGGGCGACCACGTCGTCTGCTGCAACTCCCTCGGCCAGATGAGCGTCAACGACGTGCCCCTGGACGAGCCGTACATCAAGCTCGTCCCCGGGGACACGCGTGCGTCCGACGTCGACTTCGACGTCACCGTCCCCGCGGACTCGCTCTGGGTCATGGGCGACAACCGCGGCAACTCCTGGGACTCGCGCTACAACCAGGACGGGCCGACGAAGGGCTTCGTGCCGATCGACCACGTGGTCGGTCGCGCGTTCGTCATCACCTGGCCCATCGACCGCTGGTCCATCCTCAGCGACCACCCCGAGACGTTCGGCGACGTGCCCGACGCGGTCCCCGCCGGCTGATGCCGGTCGCGGATCCCACCCTCGATCTGGAGCACGAGCTCCTCCGCGCGGGTGCCGCCCTCGTGATCGGCTGTGACGAGGTGGGCCGAGGAGCGCTCGCGGGGCCCGTCGCCGTCGGCATGGCCGTCGTGGGGCCGGACGCCGTGGGATTCCCGCCCGGTCTCCGTGATTCGAAGATGCTCAGCGAGAAGCGCCGCGAGGCGCTGCACCCGGTCGTCGCCGGGTGGGTCCGGCACTCGGCCATCGGCATGGCCTCCGCGGCCGAGGTGGACGAGCTCGGGATCACGGCCTGCCTCGGCCTCGCCGGGCGCCGCGCGCTCGTCGAGCTGCACCACGCCGGCGTCCCGCTGCTGGCCAGCGTCGTCCTGCTGGACGGTGCGCACGACTGGCTCACGCCGCATCTCGCCCACCCCGTGCCCGTGCGCCTGCGCGTGAAGGCCGACCGCGACTGCGCTTCGGTGGCCGCGGCCTCCGTGCTCGCCAAGGTGGAGCGCGACCGCATGATGGCCGTCTGGCACGAGGACCTGCCCGAGTACGGGTGGGCGGGCAACAAGGGCTACGGCAGCGCCGCGCACCTCGACGCCATCCGGGCACGTGGTGCCTCGCCCCTCCACCGGCGCACGTGGCTCTCCGGCGTGCTCGGGGACGCCACGCGCTGACGCACGGGGAGGGATGCCCGGGTCGGCTCCCTCGGCGGAGGGCGGCCCCGCGGGCGGTTAGGATCGACGGACCATGGATGACGACGAGTTCGAGGACTACGACCGCGAGGTGGAGCTCGCGCTCTACCGGGAGTACCGGGACATCGTGTCCCAGTTCAAGTACGTGGTCGAGACCGAGCGGCGCTTCTACCTCGCCAACGAGGTCGAGCTCGTGCGGCGCGACACGGAGCACGACTTCTACTTCGAGCTGAGCATGACCGACGTCTGGGTCTGGGACGTCTACCGCTCGGACCGGTTCGTGAAGTCCGTCCGCGTGCTCACCTTCAAGGACGTGAACGTCGAGGAGCTGTCGGCGAAGGAGTTCGAGCTCCCCAAGGAGCTCGCCATCGACGAGTAGGGCTCCTGACGGGATCCCTCCCCAGGCGCTCGCCCGACGCGCACCGCACGCCCTCGCAGCCCATGGCCGACCACGGTGCTGCGGTGGCGCATCCTCCTCGCGGAGGTGCGCATGACACGCGAGCAGGACCTGGGACGACGCGGCGAGGAGCTCGCCGCGCAGCATCTGATCGGGCGCGGGTACACGCTCGTCGAGCGCAACTGGCGGTGCCGCGAGGGCGAGATCGACCTCGTGATGACGCACGCGGGCACGACCGTGCTCGTGGAGGTCAAGACGCGCGCGGGGCTGGGGTACGGGCATCCGCTGGAGGCGGTCACGCGTGCGAAGGCCGCGCGGCTGCGGGTCCTCGCGGGCCTGTGGTGCCAGGCGCACCCCGAGCGGCGCGGGCCCGTGCGGATCGACGTCGTGGGAGTGGTCTGGCCCCGGGGCGGGCAGCCGTCGGTCGAGGTCGTCCGGAGCGCCTGCTGATGGCCGTCGGTCGCACCCTCGCCGTGGCCCTCTCCGGCCTCGACGGAGCCCTGGTCGATGTCGAGGCCGACATCACGAGCCAGCTCCCCGGATTCGTGCTCATCGGGCTGCCGGACGCCGCGCTCAGCCAGGCGCGCGAGCGGGTCCGCGCCGCGACAGGCAACGCAGGATGCGAGTTCCCGGTCCGCCGGGTCACCGTCAACCTCTCGCCGGCCGTCCTGCCGAAGCACGGCTCCGGCTTCGATCTCGCGATCGCCCTGGCGGTCCTCGCGGCGGGCGGATCGGTGTCGGCGGAGTCCGTCGCCGGCACCGTGCACCTCGGCGAGCTCGGCCTCGACGGGAGGCTGCGGCCGACGCACGGCATCCTGCCCGCCGTCCTCGCGGCGCGTCGTGCCGGTGTCCGGCGGGTGATGGTGCCGCGCTGCCACGCGGACGAGGCGTCCCTCGTGCCCGACATGCGCGTCATACCCGTGGCGGGGCTGCGGGATGCGGCGATCCACCACGGCGCCGAGCTCGAGCCGGAGCCGGAGGAGGTCGACGCCATCCCCGCGGCGTCCACGGAGACCGGACCGTCGCGCGTGCTCGGCGGCCCGGAGGCCGCGGAGCCGTGCCTGGGTGACGTGGTCGGCAACGAGGAGGCCGTGGAGGCGCTCGTGGTCGCCGCGGCGGGCGGGCACCACATGTTCCTGCTCGGACCGCCCGGCGCGGGGAAGACGATGCTCGCGCAGCGGCTCCCCGGCCTCCTGCCCGACCTCGACGAGGAGGCCGCGTTGGAGGTCGGCTGCATCCGGTCGCTCTGCGGGGAGCGGCTGGGACCCGAGCTGCCCGTTCGTCCGCCCCTGGAGGCCCCGCACCACACCGCCAGCGCCGCGGGGATCGTGGGCGGCGGCAGCGGCCGCATCCGTCCGGGGGCGGCTGTGCGCGCCAGCGGGGGAGTGCTCTTCCTCGACGAGGCGCCGGAGTTCGCGGGCGCCGTGCTGGACTGCCTGAGGCAGCCGCTCGAGTCGGGCGTCATCAGCATCCACCGGGCCAACGGCGTCGCCCACTTCCCGGGGCGCTTCCAGCTGGTGATGGCGGCCAACCCGTGCCCGTGCGGTTCGTACGGCGTCGCGGGTGCTGACTGCTCGTGCCCGCCCCAGGCTCGACGGCGCTACCTGGCCAGGCTCTCCGGCCCGCTCATGGACCGCATGGACATCCGACTCGGCGTCCGTCGGGTCACGACGGCCGTGCACCTGGCGGCGGGAGACGCACCCCGCGTCACCACGCGGGCTGCGCGGCTGCGGGTCGCCGCAGCTCGTGCGGCGGCCGCGGAGCGATGGGCCGCGACGCCGTGGCGCACCAACGCCCACGTCTCGGGCACCTGGCTCCGGCGCGAGGCGCGCATCGCCCGCGGCGCGACGGCCTCCCTCGATCGAGCGCTGGACCGCGGGCTCCTCACCATGCGCGGCTACGACCGGGTCCTCCGCATCGGGTGGACGCTCGCGGACCTGGAGGGCGCGTCGAGCCCCGACGCGGATCATCTGGGCCGGGCCCTCCTGCTGCGAGGCGCGTCGTGATCGCCGGCGGCGACGGAGGCAGCGTGGTGGACGACGCGCATGCCTCCGAGGGGGCGGTCCACCGCTCCCCATCCCGCTCGGGAGGCCGAGCTCGGCCCGCGGAAGCACCGCGGAGCAGCATCGCGGGGCCCGATTCGGCACGTGCGCGCGCCGTCGCCCGTCTCGGACTCCCGGCGAGCGATCTCGGGGAGCTGATGGCCGCGCTCCGCCCCGCTGCCGCATGTCCGGGCGCGGACTCGAGCGACGCTGATGCGGAGGAGGTGGCGGCGCGCTGCACGTGGTCCGGCATCGCCGAGCCCGGCGATCGCGTCGCCGGGGCGGTCATCGGCGTGCTCGGCGCCTGCGCGGCGCTGGCCTCCGTGGTCGACGGCTGCTCGGCCGACGCGGTCGTCGGGGCGATGCTCGACGCCGGGCTCCACCTGGAGGCGGACGGGCGCGCTGCGCTCGTCGGCGAGGTCGACGGGGCGCACGGTGGCGTTCCTCGCGGGTGGCGTCGACCGTCTCTACCCGTCCGGTCACACGGAGCTCTTCGCGCGGATGCGACGCGACGGGGCGGTGGTGTCCGAGCTGCCGTGCGGGGCCTCGCCGACGCGCTGGAGGTTCCTCCTGCGCAATCGCCTCATCGCCGCGGTCAGCGCGGCCACCGTCGTCGTCGAGGCGGGTGCGCGCAGCGGGTCGCTGAACACGGCGAACCACGCGGTCGCGCTGGAGAGGCCGCTCGGGGCCGTGCCGGGCCCGGTGACGAGCGTGTCGTCATCGGGGTGCCACCGTCTCCTCCGCGAGTCCCAGGCGGTGTGCATCACGTCGGCCGACGATGTGATGGAGCTGCTGCCGGGCTGGAGCGGGTCGGGCGCGCAGGTCCGTGATCCGGAAGCCCCGCATGCGCCATCTCGCACCGCGCCGAGCGCACCCGACGCCGCCCGCGCGGGCACGCGCACCGCTGAGGTCCGAGGCGATCCGCGCGTCGTGCGCGTGCTGGACGCCCTCGCCGTCCGACGCGGGCGCGAGACCGCCGACGTCGCGGCGCGAGCTGGTCTCGGGCTCGCCGAGACCTCCTCCGTGCTGGGCATGCTCGAGCTCGAGGGGGCAGTGGCCCGACCGGACGGGGGATGGGTGCGGCGATCCGGATCCCGGTGACGCGTCCGGCCCCCGGACAGGCGACCTCGTGTCCGCAGGTGAGCCCGCGCCGCACGGCGCGCGGATCCACGTAGCCTTCGTGGATGGACAGGGTGCGGGTCGACGGCGGACGCGTCGGGGGCGAGGGCGGAGGTCCGCGGTCCTCGCGCGGCGCGGGTGCCACGACTACGCTCACGGACGACATCGCCGCATTCGGGACCTCCATGGTCCGGGAGCGGGGGAGCGCCGCCCACACGGTGCGGGCCTACTCCGCCGACCTGCGGGACCTCGCCGCGCACGCCGCCCGCCAGGGCGTCGCGACGTCCGCCGCCCTCGACCTGGAGGTGCTGCGCGACTGGCTGTGGCGCGGATCCCAGGCACGGCTGGCGCCCGCGACGCTGGCGCGACGCTCGGCCGCCGTGCGGGGCTTCGGCGCGTGGCTCCTCCGCACGGGCCGCGTCGACGCCGACCCGGCCGTGCGGCTCAAGGCGCCGCGGGCGGGATCCCATCTCCCTCGGGTGCTGGCGCGCGAGCAGATGTCGGCCCTCCTCGCCCGACTCGCCGCACGGGCTGCGGAGGACGACCCCGCCGCGCTCCGGGATCTCGCCGTCATCGAGCTGCTCTACGCGTCCGCGCTCCGGGTCTCCGAGCTGACGGGCCTCGATCTCGGCGACGTCGACGCCTCCCGCCTCACGGTGCGCGCGGTCGGCAAGGGCGATCGCGAGCGGGTCGTGCCGTTCGGAGTCCCCGCCGCCGAGGCGCTCGACGCCTACGTCGCGCGAGGCCGTCCCGGGCTCGTCTCGTCACGGACCGGGACGGCGTTGTTCCTCGGGGCGCGCGGAGGACGGCTGGGTTCGCGCGCCGTCTACGGCCTCGTGGCCTCCCTGCTCGCGGACATCCCCGGATCGGGGCCGCAGGGGCCGCACGCCCTCCGGCACACGGCGGCGACGCACCTGCTCGACGGGGGAGCGGACCTCCGCACCGTGCAGGAGATGCTCGGCCACGCGAGCCTCGGGACGACGCAGATCTACACGCACGTCTCGATCGAGCGGTTGCAGCGCAGCTACGAGGGAGCCCACCCGCGCGCCTGACCCGCACGGGCGCGCGCGACCGGATCGAGCGCGTGCTCCCTCCGGAGACGCCGGGGTCGAGGCCGCCTCAGGGATCCAGGGGCAGCAGCACCGCGTGCTGCAGCGCGGCCAGCAGCAGGGCCGGATCCACGTAGTCGCCGTGCAGGCGCGCCCCGAGGTGCAGCCCGCCGTCGGGCTCGTGGCGAGGCGCCGCGGCGAGCGTGCCGATGACCTGCCCGGCCACCACCGCGTCGCCCGCGGCGACCAGGGGGACGACCGGCTCGACGGAGGACACGTAGCCGTCCGCGTGCCGGATGCTCACGACCGGGCGATCCACGACCACGCCGGCGAAGGAGACGGTGCCCGCGGCCGGAGCGCGGACCTCGCCGCCGGGGGAGACAGCGACGTCGATGCCCCGGTGGCCAGGACCGTACGCCGTGGTCGGCGCCTGGAACGGACGCGTGACCTGATGCGGCGGATCGACCGGCCACTCCCATCGCGGCGTCGCGGCGTCGGACGACGAGGCAGGCGGCGCATCCGCCGAAGCGCGTGCGGTGCGGCCCGGCGTCGTCCCGCCGACGAGCAGCCCCACCACGAGCGCCGCCGCGCATGCCCTCCGTCGTGCCGTACCGCCGCGCATGCGCATCCCCTTCCCCGGCGGACGCGTCCCGGCCTCCGGTCGGCCGCATCATGCCCCCTGCGACGCCGGATCCTCGCCCGGTGCCCGCCCCGGCGGAGAAGTGGCAGAGTGGTCCGTTGTGAACGAGACGACGACCCCCCAGGATGACAAGAAGCTCCAACGACGCGCGATCGGCCTGGCCGTCTCGGCCGCGGTGGGTGGCTTCCTCTTCGGGTTCGACTCCTCGGTCATCAACGGCGCGGTCTCCGCGATCCAGGGCCGGTTCGAGCTGAGCGAGACGCTCATCGGCTTCGCGGTGGCCAGCGCGCTCCTCGGCTGCGCGCTCGGCGCCTACCTCGCGGGTCGCATCGCCGACCGCATCGGCCGCAGGTGGACCATGATCATCGGCGCCGGCTTCTTCTTCATCAGCGCCTTCGGCTCCGGCTTCGCGTTCAGCGTCTGGGACCTCACGATCTGGCGCGTCATCGGCGGCCTCGGCATCGGCATCGCGTCGGTCGTCGCCCCCGCCTACATCGCGGAGATCTCGCCGAAGCTCCTCCGCGGCCGCCTCGCGTCGCTGCAGCAGCTCGCGATCACGCTCGGCATCTTCACGGCCCTCCTCTCGGACGCCGTGTTCGCCGCCGCGGCGGACGGAGCCTCCGGGGAGTTCTGGTTCGGCCTCGAGGCCTGGCGCTGGATGCTCCTGGTCTGCGCGATCCCCGCCGTGATCTACGGCGTCCTCGCGTACCGCCTGCCGGAGTCCCCGCGCTTCCTGGTCGAGAAGGGCCGGAAGGACGAGGCGCAGTCGATCCTCGCGAGCGTCTGGAAGCAGGAGGACATCGACCGAGCGAGCCGCGACCTCGAGCGCCAGATCGAGGAGGACCGCGTCGCGAAGCGCACCGGCACCCTCCGCGGGAACAAGCTCGGCCTGCAGGGCATCGTCTGGATCGGCATCATCCTGTCCGTGTTCCAGCAGTTCGTCGGCATCAACGTGATCTTCTACTACTCCACGACGCTCTGGCAGGCCGTCGGCTTCGACGAGAACCAGTCGCTGCTCACGTCGGTCATCACCGCGGTCACGAACGTCGCCGTGACCTTCATCGCCATCGCGCTCGTCGACCGCATCGGCCGTCGCCCGATCCTCCTGTCCGGCTCGCTGGCCATGGCCGTGTCCCTCGCCGTGATGGCGATCTGCTTCAGCCAGTCGTCGACCGTCGACGGCGACGTGGCCCTGCCGCAGCCCTTCGGCGTCATCGCGATCATCGCCGCCAACGTCTTCGTCATCGGCTTCGGCGCCTCGTGGGGTCCGCTCGTCTGGGTGCTGCTCGGCGAGATCTTCCCGAACCGGATCCGCGCCAAGGCCCTCGGCGTCGCCGCCATGGCCCAGTGGATCGCGAACTTCGTCATCACCGTGTCGTTCCCGGCGCTGTCCGCCTTCTCGCTGCCCTTCACCTACGGCATGTACGCCGCGTTCGCCGCGCTGTCCTTCGTATTCGTGCTCACGAAGATCCCGGAGACCAACGGGATGTCGCTCGAGGAGGCCGAGACGCTGTTCGTCGACAAGCCCAAGAAGCGCTCGAAGGCCGCGCGCGCCTGATCCGTCGCGCCGCCCCGTCGATCCTCCGGCGGGTGGTACCATCGACCAGCACCCGATCCAGGTCGGGTGACTACGCGTGCCCATCAGGCCGCCGCATCCACTCGGTCCCCTCGTGGCGATGATCCCTGTCGCCGAAGGGGCGGATGCGCGCCGGGCACCAGGATCAGCGGTCGTCCCGACCGCCGAGCGAACCGACGAGGCGCGCCGCGACAGCGCGCGCCGGAACAGGAGTACGGCCATGGCCGTCGTCACCATCCGCCAGCTGCTCGACTGCGGCGTCCACTTCGGTCACCCGAAGACGCGCTGGAACCCGAAGATGAAGCGCTTCATCTTCACCGAGCGCTCCGGCATCTACATCATCGACCTGCAGCAGTCGCTGGCCCTCATCGACAAGGCGTACGACTTCGTCAAGGAGACGGTCGCCCACGGCGGCACCATCCTCTTCGTCGGCACCAAGAAGCAGGCGCAGGAGTCCATCGCCGAGCAGGCGCAGCGCGTCGGCCAGCCCTACGTCAACCAGCGCTGGCTGGGTGGTCTGCTGACCAACTTCCAGACCGTGCACAAGCGCCTCAACCGCCTCAAGGAGCTCGACCTCGTCGACTTCGACGACACGACGCGCGGCTTCACCAAGAAGGAGCTCCTCATCCAGCGTCGCGAGCGCGACAAGCTGGAGAAGAGCCTCGGCGGGATCCGGAACCTGACCAAGACGCCGTCGGCGATGTGGGTCGTGGACACCAAGAAGGAGCACCTCGCGATCGACGAGGCGCGCAAGCTCGGCATCCCGGTCATCGGCATCCTCGACACCAACTGCGACCCGGACGAGGTCCAGTACCCGATCCCGGGCAACGACGACGCGATCCGCTCCGTCGCGCTGCTGACGCGCATCATCGCCGACGCCGCGGCCGAGGGCCTCATCCAGCGCCACCAGAAGCCCGACGCCGAGGGCTCCGCCCCGGCCGAGCCGCTGGCCGACTGGGAGCGCGAGCTGCTCGAGCAGGGCGACGCCGCCAAGGCCGAGCTGCCCGTCGAGGAGAACGACGTCGACGCCGAGGTCTCCGCCAAGAACGAGGCGAAGTCCGAGGACGAGGTCCCCGCCCCCGTGCACGCCCCCGAGTCCGACGACGCCACCGAGGCGAAGATCGAGGCCGAGGCGACCGAGGCCGAGGCAGCGCCCGCCGCGACGGCCACGGTCTCCGAGTAGTCCGACCACACGCATCATCCCGACGGGCGGGCGCGGGGAACCGCGCCCGCCCGTCGGGCACTCACCTCCGGGAGAACCCCGGATCACCACCTACAGAAGGAGTCCATGAGCATGGCGAACTTCACTGCCGCTGACGTCAAGGAGCTGCGCGACCGCCTCGGCGCCGGCATGATGGACAGCAAGAACGCGCTGGTCGAAGCAGACGGCGACATCGAGAAGGCCATCGAGATCCTGCGCCTCAAGGGCCAGAAGGGCAACGCCAAGCGCGGCGACCGCTCCACCGCCGAGGGCCTCGTCGCCGCGTCCACGCAGGACGGCGCCGCCACCCTCATCGAGCTCGCGTGCGAGACCGACTTCGTCGCCAAGAACGACAAGTTCATCGCGCTGTCCGAGTCCGTCCTCGCCGCTGTCGTCGCGGCCGGCGCGTCCACCGTCGAGGAGGCCCTCCAGGCTCCCGCGGGCGAGCAGACCGTCGACCAGCTGATCAGCGACCAGGCCGCGATCCTCGGCGAGAAGATCGCGCTCCGCCGCGTCGCCCGCCTCGCCGGCGAGCACCAGGAGGTCTACCTCCACCGCACGTCGAAGGACCTCCCGCCCCAGGTCGGCGTCGTCGTCGACTACAGCGGCACCGACGCGGAGACCGCGCGCAGCATCGCCCAGCACATCGCGTTCGCCAACCCGGAGTACCTCGCCCGCGAGGACGTCCCGGCGGACAAGGTCGAGGCCGAGCGCGCCATCGTCACCGAGATCTCGCGCAACGAGGGCAAGCCCGAGGCCGCCCTGCCGAAGATCATCGAGGGTCGCCTCACCGGCTTCTTCAAGCAGGTCGCGCTCCTCGAGCAGGACTACGCGAAGGACAACAAGCAGTCCGTGAAGAAGGTCGTCGAGGCCGCCGGCCTCACGGTCACCGGCTTCGCCCGCTTCAAGGTCGGCGCCTAGCACCACCACGGGGAGCCCGGGTCGCATGCGACCCGGGCTCCCTTCTCCATGTCCGGGAGGGCGGTCGCGAGGCGCCGCCGCCCCCGCCGGGCAGCACAGTACATTGGACCGGGGCCGGATCCGGCGACCGGAACGCGAGGACGGGAACAGCACCTATGACCGATCAGACCACCACCCGCCGCGTCCTCCTCAAGCTCTCCGGGGAGTCCTTCGGCGGCGGGCAGATGGGCGTCGACCCGGACGTCGTGAGCGCGCTCGCGCGCGAGATCGCCGAGGCCGCGAAGACCGTCGAGGTGGCCATCGTCGTCGGCGGCGGCAACTTCTTCCGCGGCGCGCAGCTGTCGCAGCGCGGCATGGACCGCGGTCGTGCCGACTACATGGGCATGCTGGGCACCGTGATGAACGCCCTCGCCCTGCAGGACTTCCTCGAGCAGGCCGGCGCCGCCACGCGCGTCCAGTCCGCCATCTCGATGACCCAGGTCGCCGAGCCGTACATCCCGCGCCGCGCCGTCCGGCACCTCGAGAAGGGCCGCATCGTGATCTTCGGCGCCGGTGCCGGTCTTCCCTACTTCTCGACCGACACCGTGGCTGCGCAGCGCGCCCTCGAGATCCAGGCCGTCGAGGTCCTCGTCGCGAAGAACGGCGTCGACGGCGTCTACACGGGCGACCCGCGCACGGACTCGTCCGCCACGCTCCTCGACACCGTCACGTACCAGGACGCCCTGCAGCGCGGACTGAAGGTCGTCGACTCGACCGCCTTCAGCCTCTGCATGGACAACGACATGAAGATGGTCGTCTTCGGGATGGAGCCGGGCGGCAACGTCACCCGCGCGATCCGGGGCGAGCGCATCGGCACCATCGTCTCCAACTGACGGACGGCGCTCCGCCGGCGGCCCCGAGGGGCCGAGTCGCGGCCGGAGCGCCTCCCCATCCGCGTTAAGATCGACCGGGCGCCCACCGCGCCCGTGCTACCGAAGGAGAACCCGTGACCGTCGCCGAAGTCCTCGCAGATGCCCGAGACCGGATGGGCAAGGCCGTCGAGGCGGTGAAGGAGGACTTCGGGAGCGTGCGCACGGGTCGTGCCAACCCCGCCCTCTTCCAGAAGGTGATGGTCGAGTACTACGGCAGCCCGACGCCGCTCGGCCAGCTCGCGAGCATGAACAACCCCGAGGCGCGCACCCTCATCGTCACGCCCTACGACAAGACGGCCCTCAAGGAGATCGAGAAGGCACTCGTCAACGTCCCGAACCTCAGCGCGACGGTCGGCAACGACGGCGAGATGGTCCGGCTCACGCTCCCCGAGCTCACGGAGGACCGCCGCAAGGAATTCGTCAAGATCGTCCGCGGCAAGGCGGAGGAGGGGCGCGTCAGCGTCCGCAACATCCGCCGCCGCTCCAAGGACGAGCTGGACGCGCTCAAGGGCGAGGTCGGCGACGACGAGGTCGCGCGCGGCGAGAAGGAGCTCGAGGCCCTCACCAAGACGCACACCGACCAGGTCGACGACGCGCTGAAGCGCAAAGAGACCGAACTCCTCGAGGTCTAGGTGGCCAGCCCCGAGGATCCCGCCGAGCGGGCGCCCGTCGTGCCGCCCGCGTCGGGCCCCGACGGCGCTCCGCGGATCCGGCGGCACCGCGGCCGCGTGACGCGCGCCGAGTTCGAGGCGCAGGTGCAGGCCACGCGTGCCGACCTGACGGCGCAGGTCCGGGCGACCCGCGCCTCGCTCGAGGCGACGAACGACCGCATCAACGCCCGCACGGGGCGCAACCTGCTCTTCGCGGTGAGCGTCGGACTCCTCCTCGGCGGGGTCGTCCTCGTGAGCCTCGTCGTCGTCAAGCAGCTCTTCCTGGTCATCGCCGTCGCCCTCGTCGCGTTCACCGCCTACGAGCTCGCCACCGCGCTGCGCCAGGCCGGCCGCCGCGTCCCGCGCGTGGGCTCGGTGATCGCGGTCGTCGCGCTCATGCCCATCACGTACTTCGGCCGACCCGACGGGCAGTGGCTGGGCCTCCTGGGTGCCATGGCCTTCGTCGCGCTCTGGCGCGTGGCGGAGCAGGCGCTGCCCGCACGGCGGACTTCCGCGCGCGCGGTCGTCGGCGACATCGGCTCGAGCGTCTTCCTGCTCGCCTACGTGGGGCTGCTCGGATCGTTCGCCGTGCTGCTGACGGCGGGCGACGGCGGCGAGTGGTGGACCCTCGCCTTCCTCATCCTCGTGGTGTGCTGCGACACGGGCGCCTACGTCGCCGGGCTCAACTTCGGCAAGCACCCCATGGCGCCCACGATCAGCCCCAAGAAGACGTGGGAGGGCTTCGCCGGCGCTGTCGTCGCCGCGGTGCTCGCCGGGATCCTGCTCTCGCTGTTCATGATCCAGCAGGAGTGGTGGTTCGGCGTGATCCTCGGCCTCGTCATCGTGGTCACCGCGACCCTCGGCGACCTGGCCGAGTCGCTCATCAAGCGCGACCTCGGCGTCAAGGACATCAGCTCATGGCTGCCGGGCCACGGCGGGTTCCTCGACCGCCTCGACTCCGTGCTGCCGTCGGCCGCCGTGGCCTATGCGCTGTTCCTCATCGTCACGGGAGCTTCCTCGTAGGATGTCCCGGATGACCACCACCTTCCCGAGCGCCGGGCGCCGCGAGCGCGGCTACGACCCGGACCAGGTCGACGCCTTCCTGCGCGACGCGCGCCGCTGCTACGACGACGAGGCCGACCGCTCGCTGACCTCCGAGACCATCCGCCGGGTGTCCTTCGACATGCGCCGCGGGGGCTACTCGGCCGCCGCCGTGGATCGCGTGCTCGAGCGCCTGGAGGACGCCTTCGCCGTCCGGGAGCGCGACCGCACCATCGCCCGGGTGGGTGCCGATGCCTGGAACGCGGAGGCGCGTCGCGCGGCGCAGGAGATCCTCGACCGGGTCAGCCGGCCGACGGGGGAGCGGTTCGACCGCGCCGGGCTCCTGACCACGGGGTACGACCGCCGCGAGGTCGACCGCTTCGCGGACCGGGTCGCCAAGTACTTCCGGGGCACCAAGCCCATGAGCGTCGACGACGTGCGCACGGTGGCGTTCCATCCGCGCCGCGGCGGCTACCGCGAGGCGCAGGTCGACCTGCTCCTGGACGCCGTCATCGACGTCATGAACGCCGTCCGCTGATCCATCCGCCGCTCCTCCCCGGCGCGATCCGCCTGGCAGGACGCCCCCGATCCGGTCCGGGAGTCGCCATCCGGGTAACGGTTGGGTAAAGTCGTGCGGAGCCATGGGTAGACACACGAACGATCTCGCTCCTCGCCAGCCGCTCACCACCGCTCCGAGGGCCATTCCCCGACGGCGCTCGGCGTTCTCGCGCGTGGCCGCCCCCACCATCGCATTCGGCGCCGCTGCGGCGTTCATGCTCGTCAACGTCGTGGATCCCACGTCCGGCGCGGTCGCGAACCCGCAGTACCAGGAGTACCAGGCCACGGTCGCCCAGCTGGCCCGCGCCGACGCGCAGTCCCTCACGGTGACCACTGCCGACACGGCCGTGGAGATCGAGCCCGGCTTCGAGTCCGTCGCGGCCCCGCCGCCCCCGCCTCCCGTCGTGACCCCGTCGCCGTCGACCGGGTCGGGCTCCGGCGGGAAGTCGTCCGGCTCCGGCGGTGGCGGTGCCATCGCCATCCCGGATCCGGGAAGCGCCAAGGGCATCGCGCGCAGCATCCTCGCCTCGCAGGGCATGGGCGACGACCAGTACGCGTGCCTCGACTACCTCTGGACCAAGGAGTCCGGCTGGCGGGTGAACGCGTACAACCCCAGCGGTGCCTACGGCATCCCGCAGGCCCTCCCCGGCAGCAAGATGGCGTCCGCCGGGCCTGACTGGCAGACGAACCCCGCCACGCAGATCACGTGGGGCCTCGGCTACATCGACTCGCGCTACGGCTCGCCGTGCGGCGCGAAGGCGCACAGCGTCCTCAAGAACTGGTACTGACGACCGCACCTGGCCCAGCGGCGACGGTGCGTCGGGGGCCCGTCCCGTCGGGCTAGCCTCTGAGCATGGACTACGCGGGCTTAGGCGTCGCCGGGATCGCGACCCTCGTGGCCGTCACGCTCCTGGCGCGGCGAATCGGCGTCGCCACGCCGCTGGTCCTCGTGCTCGTCGGGGTCGGGATCTCGTACCTCCCGGGCGTGCCGCCCGTCGAGGTGCCGCCCGAGCTGATCCTCGCGGGCATCCTGCCGCCGCTGCTGTACGGCGCGGCCGTGACGGTGCCGCTCGTGGACCTCAGGCGCAACCTGCGCACGATCGTCAGCCTCTCGGTGGTGCTGGTGCTCGTGTCGGCCTTCGGGATCGGCCTGCTCCTCTACGCGCTCTTCCCGAACCTGTCCTTCGCCGGCGCGCTGGCCCTCGGCGCCGTGGTCAGCCCGCCCGACGCCGTGGCCGCGACGAGCATCGCGCGCCGGCTCGGCCTGCCGCCGCGCCTCGTCACCGTCCTCGAGGGCGAGGGTCTCGTGAACGACGCGACGGCGCTCGTCCTGCTGCGGACCTCGATCGCCGCCGTCGGCGCATCCGTCGACCTGTGGCAGGCCGCGGGCGGCTTCGTGCTCTCCGCGGTGGGTGCCCTCGCCATCGGCGTGGCTGTCGGCATCGTCACGACCGAGGTGCGTCGACGGCTCGACGACCCCGTCCTCGACACCGCGATCTCCTTCGCCGTGCCGTTCGTGGCCTTCATCCCCGCGGAGGAGGTCGGGGCGTCCGGCGTCCTCGCGGTGGTGGCCGCGGGCATCTGGTCGGGCCATCGGAGCGCCTCGACCCTGTCGGCGCAGTCGCGCATCAACGAGCGGCTGAACTGGCGGACCGTGCTGTTCCTGCTCGAGAACGGCGTCTTCCTCGTGATGGGGCTGGAGCTCCGGGACATCATCGACGAGGTGCACGAGGCCGACCTCGGCGTGGACACCGCGGTGGCCTACGGGATACTGACGCTCGTCGTCCTGACGCTCATCCGCTTCGGCTTCCTGGTGCCGCTGCTGCTGGGCCTCCGGCGGCACGAGGAGCACGTCGCGGCGCGCACGCGTCGGGTGCGGCGGGGGCTCGAGCGGCTGCGCCGGGAGCGCGGCGACGATCGTCCGTCACGGCGGGAGCGGGCCGCCGCGCGGATCCTCCGACGACGCCGGGCCGACCTGCAGGCCCTCCGCTCGCAGGGGCTCGGCTGGCGCGGCGGGCTCGTGCTCGGCTGGGCGGGCATGCGGGGCGTGGTGACCCTCGCGGCGGCGCAGTCGCTGCCGTCGGGGACGCCGTACCGCGCGCAGCTCGTGCTCATCGCCTTCACGGTCGCGATCGTCTCGCTGCTCGTCAACGGCGGCACGCTGCCTGCGGTCATCCGGCTGAGCGGGATCCGCGGCAGCGACGCCGTCGAGGACCAGCGGCAGCTCGCGGAGCTCGTCTCCGAGCTGGCCGAGGCGGGGATCCGCGCGGTCGACGAAGGCGTGCGTCAGCTGCCGGAGGGGACGACGGTGGACGACGAGGTCGTCGAGCGGGTGCGCCGCGACACGGCGCTGAAGGCCGAGTGGGTGACGGAGCGCGCGGACGCCATGGCGGCGGACGACGACGCGCCCCTCAGCCCCCGCGCCGCGTACCTGATGCTCCGACGACATGTCCTGGACGCCGAGCGCGCGGCCCTGCTCGAGGCGCGCGGCACGGGGGAGCACCCGTCCCGCGTGCTCGCCCGGGCGCAGCGCATGCTCGACCAGGAGGAGGCCCGTCTCGGTCGCCAGGCGGACGCCGGCTGACCGGACCCGCCCGCGACGCCGCCTAGGATCGGATCATGCCGCGCAGCAATCGACCCCGGGGGAGACGCGCGCGTGAGGAGGACGACGAGGACGTGCTCACGCGCCTCCTCAGCGGCTCGCAGCACACCGAGACCCGCCGCGGCCGCGTCTGGAACGTGCAGCCCGTCTCGGCGGCGCGTGCCCTCAAGGTCTACCGCTGCCCCGGCTGCACCCTCGACATCGAGCCCGGCCACGCGCACGTCGTCGCCTGGCGCGCCGACGGCATGATGGGCGAGCAGAGCGACCTCGCCGCCCGCCGCCACTGGCACACCCACTGCTGGAAGGTCTCATGACGGACATCGCGCCCCGCCCCATCACCAGCTCCACCGAGCTGCCCGCTCGACGCGAGGACGTCGAGCTCGTGACCGCCGACGGGCTGCGGCTCGTGGGGGAGCTCGCGCTCCCCGCCGACCGGGACCCCGTGGCGACGCTCGTGACGCTGCACCCGCTGCCCACGGCCGGCGGCTTCATGGACTCGCACGTCCTCCGGAAGGCCGCGCTCCGCCTGCCCGCGATGGCCGGGCTCGCGGTGCTGCGCTTCAACACGCGCGGCACGACGTCCGCGCGCGGCACGAGCGACGGAGCGTTCGACGGCGGGGACGCCGAGCGGTTCGACCTGGCCGCCGCCATGGACCTCGTGGCGGCGCGCGGCCTGCCCGCTCCGTGGATCGTCGGCTGGTCCTTCGGCACCGAGATCGCGCTGAAGCACGGTCGCGGGCACCCGATCGAGGGCGCGATCCTGCTGTCGCCGCCCCTGCACCGCGCGACGGCCGACGAGGTGGCCGCGTGGCACGGCGATCCGCGTCGCCTCGTGATCCTCGTGCCGGAGCACGACGACTTCCTGCAGCCGGCCGAGGCGCGCGAGCGCTTCGCGTCGGTGCCGGAGGCGGAGCTCATCGCGGTGGACGGCGCCAAGCACCTGTGGGTGGGGGAGACGCAGGTCTCGCGCGTGCTCACGGAGATCGTGCGCACCGTGGCACCCGGTGCGCTGCCGCTGCCGACGGAGTGGCCGATCGCGCGCTGAGCCCGCGGAGGATCCCCAGGACCCGCGGTCAGCGCTCGTTCTGCAGCGGGACCGCGACCTGGCGGATGATCAGCAGCACGGCGGCGGCCACCGGCACCGCGATGAGCGCGCCGAGCACCCCGAGCAGCGTCCCGCCCGTGAGCGCAGCGATGACGACAACGACGCCGGGCACCTTGACCGCCCGGTTCATGATGTTCGGGCTCAGCACGTACGCCTCGATCTGCATGTAGACGAGGTAGTAGATCGCCACGGCGATCCACGTGTTCATCGACTCCGGCAGCAGCACGATCTGGCCGAGCACGATGAGCGCCGAGCCCGTGATCGTGCCCACGAGCGGCAGCAGCGAGAACAGGAACGCGATGAACGCCCAGACCGCGGGCAGCGCTGCCCCGACGATGCTGAGGTAGACGAAGCTGAGCACGCCGTTGCAGAGCGCGAGCCCGACCTGGCCCATGACGTAGCGGCCGACCGACTGCGTGATCTGCTCGGCGATGTCGGCGAAGCGCGCCCGCCGCGTGGCCGGCACGAGCTTGTACAGGCCGCTCTTGAAGGAGTTGAGCGAGGCCGTGAAGTACATCGTGAGGATCACGACGATCACGAGGCCGAAGAGGAAGTTGCCGATCGTGAAGGCGACGGTGATGACGTTGCCCGTGATGGTCGCCACGTTCGAGGCGTTGGAGAGGTACTGGACGAGCTGGTCGGCGCCTGTCTGCACGTCGAAGACCTCGCGCGGCACGAACGACTGCAGGTTCTCGATGAACTGGTCGCCGCTCACGCTCTGCGCGTACTGGACGATCTGGGTGACAAGGGCGCTCGCCTGGTTCACGACGACGGGGATGACCGCCAGCAGCACGCCGGCGAGGGAGCCGAGCAGCACCAGGAAGATGACGAGGATCGCGACCGGGCGCGGGACGCCCTTGCGCTCGAGGAAGGTCACGAGCGGATCGATGCCGAGGGCCAGGAAGATGGCCGTGCCCACGTAGGTGAGGACGGTGCCGAGCGACACGAGCGCGCCGCCGATGACGAGGGCGGTGAGCACGCCGAGACCGGCCAGGAGGCCGAGGCGGTAGGGGTTCTGGATCTTCACGTCTCAGGGCTTCTCGAGTCGGCGCGCGCTCAGCGCGCGGCGCGGGGTTCGTCGTCGTCGGATGAGGAGTCGTCCGCCTGGGTCAGCACTCCGCGGACGTTCTCGAGGTACGCGGCCACCGACTCGCGCTCGATCCTAATGCGGTCGAGGCGCTCCTCCGCGTCGGCGAGGGTCTCGCGAGCGCGGCGCTCCGCGTCGGCGACGGTGTCGCGGGAGCGGCGCTCCGCGTCGGCGATGGCGGCGCGCGCGTCGTGGTCGGCGTCCTCCCTGGCCTTCCGCGCGGCGTCGCGGCTCTCCTTCGCGAGCGCCTCCGCCTCCTCGCGCGTGGAGGCGAGGAGAGCGGTGACCTCCTGCAGCCGCACCTCCGCCTCGCCGAGATAGGCGGCCGTGCGCTCCGCGGCCTCGCGCTGGCGCTCCGCGGCGTCGCGTGCGTCGTGGTCGCGACGGGCGGTGATCTCGGCGTCGAGATCGAGGTGGCCCTGTTCGATCTCGCGGCTGAGCAGCAGGCGCGCCTCGTCGGCCTCGGCCGCGAGCTCGCGCCGGGTCTCGGCGGCCTCGCGCTCGAGGCGGAGGCGCTCGGCCTCGCGGCGGTCGGCCTCCAGGGCCTCGGCCTCGGCGATCTCCCGCTCGAGGGCCGCTCGGGCGGTGACTGCCTCCAGCTCGAGCTGGGCGCGCGTCGCCCGGGTCTCGCGCTCCAGGCGCTCGGTGCCCTGGGCGATGTCGCGGGCGAGGTCGGTGCGGGCCTCCTCGACGTCGCGCGCGAGGTCGCCCCGCGCGGTCGCCAGCTCCAGCTCGAGCGCCTCGCGCGTCTCGGCGATCTCCCGCTCGAGGGCGGCGCGGGTCTCCTCCACGTCGCGGTCGAACGCCGTGCGCTCCGCGTGGATCCGGCGGTCGAAGTCGTCGCGCGAGCCCTGCAGCTCGCGGTCCCAGTCGGTGCGCGCCTGCTCGATCTCGCGGTCGAGGTCCGCGCGGTTCTGCTCCTCGAGCTGGGTCAGGGCGATGCGCCGGGTCTCCTCGTCGAGCCGCAGCCGCTCCTCCGTCTCCCGCGCGTCGCGGTCGAGCTCCGCGCGCTCCTCGGCGACGGACTCGTCGTGCCGGGCGCGCGCGTCGGCGAGCTCGCGCTCGAGGGCGCCCCGGGCGAGGACCGTGTCGCGGGCGAGGTCGGCGGCGTCGCGGCGGGCCTCGTCGGTCTCGCGGTCGACGCGCGCGCGCAGCTCGGCGACCTCGCGGGCCGCCTCGGCGCGCTGGGCGTCCGTCTCGCGCTCCGCGGTGGCGCGGAGGTCGGCCACCTCGGTGCGCGTGCGGAGGAGAAGGGCGGCGGCCTCGCGCTCGGCGTCGCTGCGGAGGCCCTCGGCGCGGTCGTCCGCTCGCTCGTGCAGGTCGTCGGCCTCGCGGCGCGCGGCGTCGAGGATCTGCGCGGCCTGCGCTCGGGCGGAGTCCACGAGGTGGCGGGCGGTCGCCTCGGCCTCGGCGCGCTGCGCGTCCGTCTCCTCCTGCGTGGCGCGGCGGAGCCGTCCGGCGTCCGCGTCCGCCTGGGCGACCAGCCGGGTCGACTGCTCCTCGGCGACGCGGAGCGTGGCCTCGAGCCGGCTGCCGAGCCCGGCGAACGTGGGGCTGCCGACCTCGTCCAGCTCGTCGCGCAGCTCCTGCTCGCTGCGGCGGAGGCGCTCGGCCTCGGCACGCAGCTCGGCCCCCTGCTGGTTCGAGCGGATGAGCTCGCGGCGCAGGTCGGCGACGGCCCGGTCGACCTCGTCGCGGTTGTAGCCGCGCATGGCGGGGCTGAACGGCGTGTCGTCGTGGGGCACGGGGGACTCCTTCGCGGGCGGCTCGCGGACGCCGGGCGGGGCGCAGCAGGTGCCGATCCTACCGAGTCGGCGGCCGGCGACCCGGTCCGTCTCCCGGCGCCGGCGGCCCCCGGGGCAGGCGCTCCCAGGGTCGTCCGGTATCCTTCGATGTCGTCGTCCGCCGCCGGTCCGCCTGCAGCACGGCGGAGCGTCGCGAGAGCACCCGTGCTCGTCGGCCGCCGCGGTCGTCATCCGATCGCTGCTCATGCGGCCGCCGCCCGCGACGACACGAGAGGAGACACCCGTGCGATTCGTCCTGGCGATCGCGACCTTCGTGGTCGCGGCCCTCATGATCGGGCTGGGGATCGCCCAGCACACGTTCCTGGCGGGACCCGACCGCATCACCGCGGCCACGTCGTCCACCGGCGACGCCGCGTACGCGATCGTCGACGGGAAGACGCTCAACGCGCATCCCGGCCTGCAGGACACGGTCGTCCGCGGCGACGGCGAGGTGTTCGCGGCCTACGGCCCCACCACGGACGTGGAGGCGTGGGTGGGCAGCAGCCCCTACACGCGCATCGCCATGGACGACCAGGGTGCGCTGACGAGCCAGGTCGTGCAGCCGGAGGCGACCACGCCGACCCCCACGCCGAGCCCCACCGCGGGAGCCTCGGGCGCCGATGCGTCGGGCACCGCGACCGCGGCGACGTCCACGGTCACCGACCCGCGCGGATCCGACCTCTGGCTCTCCGAGCAGACCGGTCAGGGCGAGGTGCAGCTCAGCACCCGCCTCCCCGACGACGTCAGCCTGATCCTCGCCACCGACGGCCGGGCCGCCGCGCCCGCGGACGTCGAGCTCTCCTGGCCGTCCGAGGGCGAGTCGCCCTGGGTCGTGCCGCTGGTGGTCGGCGGCATCGTGCTGCTCGTCGTCGGACTCGTCCTCTACCTCCTCGCGCTCCGCCACCTGCGCCGCAGCCGCGGACCGCGCCGCAACCTGCCGCCACGCGGCGGCCCGCGCATCCCGCGCATCGGCCCGGCCGCCCGTCGAGCGGCCCTCACGGCCGGCAGCGGCGCCGCACCCGTGACGCCCCGCGGCCGCGGTCGTCGAAGCCGCATCGCGCTGCCCGTGTTCGTCGTCACCGGCCTCGCGCTCAGCGGGTGCACCGCGCAGGGCGCGCCGGCCGACCTGGCCGCGGGCGTGGGATCCACCGCGACGCCCACCCCGACCTCGTCGCTCGACGCCGCCCGCCAGGCGGAGGACGCGGATCCGCCCGTCGTGACGCAGGACCAGGCCGAGCGCATCGTGTCTCGCGTCTCCGAGGTCGCGACCGCGGCGGACCAGTCGCTCGACGCCGCCACCCTCGCGCCCCGGTTCGCCGGCCCGGCGCTCCAGGAGCGCACGTCGGACTACCAGGTGCGCAAGGCCAAGCCCGACATCGCAGCCGTCCCCGCCATCCCCGCCGGCGACCTGCAGCTGACGCTGCCGCAGGCCACGGTGGCCTGGCCGCGCACTGTCGCCGCGGTCGTCAAGGACCCGGACACGGAGGACGCGCCCACGCTGTCGCTCACGCTCGTGCAGGACAGCCCGCGCGAGAACTACCGCGTGCTCTACGCGATGCCCATCTCCACCACCGCGGCGCTGCCGGACGTGGCCCCGGCCGCCATCGGCGCGGCGCGGCTCGCGGCGGACGTGAAGCTCCTGGCCGTGCAGCCCGACCAGCTCTCCGCGGCCTACGCCGACGTGCTCAACAACGGCGACGCCAGCCAGTACGCCGCCCTCTTCGACCCGACCGACGACGGCGTGCGGGCGCAGGACGCCAAGCGCAAGGTCGACTTCCCGGCGTCCATCGGGGAGACGGGCACGGTCGAGTTCGCGGCCACGGCCGACTCCGCCACGCCCGTCGCCATGTCGACCGTCGAGTCGGGGGCGCTCGTCAGCGTGACCGTGCAGCTCGGCATCGTCGCGAAGCCGACCGCGGAGGGCGCGAAGGTCAACGCGAACCCCGAGGTCCAGGCGATCACCGGGCTCACCGACTCGGCGAAGGGCTTCGACACCGTCCGCACGGCGCAGATGCTCATGTACGTGCCTCCCGTGAACTCGGGCGAGAAGATCCGTCTCTACGCCTCCAGCACCCACATCACCTCGGCCAAGGAGCTCCCATGACGAACGTGCCCCCCTCCGCCGCCAGCCTCCGCGGCGCCGTCGACCTGTCCTCGCTCGTGAACCGCGCCCAGGCGCCGGCGGCTCCCGCGGGAGCGCCGGCCGGAGCCGCTGCGGCCGGAGCGCCCGGTGCGCCGGGCGTCGATGCCGGCACCGCGGGCGCCCCGCAGACGGTGGACGTCCCCGGCCTCGTGCTCGCGGCCGACGACGCCTCGTTCACGCAGTTCCTCGACATCTCGTCCGTGGTGCCCGTGATCGTCGAGCTGGTGTCGACGGGACTCGCCTCGAGCCGCGAGCTGTCGCCCCTGCTCGAGCGCGTCGTCACGGACCAGGGCGGACGCGTGCTGCTCGTGCGCATCGACGTGGACCAGAGCCCGCAGCTGGGGCAGGCGTTCCAGGCGCAGACGGTCCCCACGGTAGCGGCGCTCATCGGCGGGCGGCCCGTCGGCCTCTTCGCCGGCGTGATCCCGGAGGACCAGGTGCGCGACGTCATCCAGCAGGTGCTGGAGCTGGCGCAGCAGAACGGCGTGACCGGCCAGGCCGTGGCTCCCGACGCATCCGCCGCTCCGGCCGCCCCGGTCGAGGAGCCGCTGCCGCCGCACCACGCGGAGGCGTACGCCTTCATCGAGCAGGGCGACTACGCGTCCGCGGCCGCCGAGTACCGCACCGCCATCGCGCAGAACCCGCGCGACGCCCTCGCGGTCGCGGGGCTCGCGCAGGTGAGCCTCCTGGAGCGGCTCGACGGGAAGGCGGCCGACGAGATCCGCGGCGGTGCCGCGGCCGCCCCCGGGGACGTGGACGCGCAGCTGCTCGTCGCCGACCTCGACCTCTCCGGCGGGCACGTCGAGGATGCGTTCACGCGCCTGCTCGAGCTGTTCCCCTCGGCCGACGCCGACGGTCGCGAGGCGATCCGCCAGCGCCTGCTCGAGCACTTCGAGGTCGTCGGCCTCGAGGATCCTCGGGTCGCCGTGGCACGTCGCCAGCTCACGCGCCTGCTCTACTGACGCGCGTCCCCACTCACGACGACGGCGCCGCACCCCCGAGGGGTGCGGCGCCGTCGACGTCTGCCCGATCCGATCAGACCGTGGGCACCCGCGGGGTGCCGTCGTCGGATCCGGGGGCGTCGTCCGTGGTGGACAGCCCTTCGACGGGCGGCTGCGCGTCGGGCGACTGCGGCAGCACAGGCAGGGCGTCCGGCTCGGCGAACGGCGTGCCGTCGGCGCGCGACTCGTCCGCGTCGGGTGCCGAATGCGCGGGCGCCTCGATCGGAGTGAGGTCGGCAGGATCCTGCTTCAGTCGGAGCCAGAGGCCGGCGAGCGGCGGCAGCGTCAGCTCCGCCGACGCGGGGCGGCCGTGCCAGCCCTCGTCGCCCGCGTGCACGGCGCCGAGGTTGCCCACGCCGGATCCGCCGAACTGCTCGGCGTCCGTGTTCAGGATCTCCTCCCACACGCCCGCCTGCGGCAGCCCCAGCCGGTAGCCCTGGATGGGCGCGCCGGAGAAGTTGTGCACGACGGCGACCTGGTTGCCCTCGCGGTCGCGGCGGAGGAACGCGAGCACGTTCCGCCCGGCGTCGCCCGCGTCGATCCACTCGAAGCCGGCCGGGTCGTTGTCGAGCGCCCAGAGCGCGGGCGTGTCGATGTAGGTGCGGTTGAGCGAGCCGACGAGGTCGAACAGGGCGCGGTGCACGGGCTGGTCGAGGATCCACCAGTCGAGCCCGCGCTCCTCGCTCCACTCGGAGACCTGCCCGAACTCCTGGCCCATGAAGAGCAGCTGCTTGCCGGGGTGCGACCACATGAACGAGAGGTAGGCGCGCACGTTGGCGAGCTTCTGCCAGTGGTCGCCCGGCATCTTGCCGACGAGCGAGCCCTTGCCGTGCACGACCTCGTCGTGGCTGATGGGGAGGAGGAAGTTCTCCGTGTACGCGTAGACCATCGAGAAGGTGATCTGGCCGTGGTGGTACGAGCGGTACATCGGGTCCTCGGCCGCGTAGTCGAGGGTGTCGTGCATCCAGCCCATGTTCCACTTGAGGCCGAAGCCGAGGCCGCCGTCGCTCGTGGGGCGCGTGACGCCGGGGAAGCTCGTGGACTCCTCCGCGATCATCACGATGCCGGGGTGGGTGCGGTACGCGGTGGCGTTGACCTCCTGCAGGAAGCTGATCGCCTCGAGGTTCTCGCGGCCGCCGTGCACGTTGGGGAGCCATTGGCCCTCCTCGCGCGAGTAGTCGAGGTACAGCATCGAGGCCACGGCGTCGACCCGGAGGCCGTCGATGTGGAACTCCTCGAACCAGTACAGCGCGTTGGCGACGAGGAAGTTCCGCACCTGCGAGTGCCCGAAGTCGAAGACGAGCGTGCCCCAGTCCTGCTGCTCGCCGCGGCGCGGGTCGGTGTGCTCGTACAGCGGCTGGCCGTCGAACTGCGCGAGCGCGAAGGCGTCCTTCGGGAAGTGCGCCGGGACCCAGTCGACGATGACGCCGATGCCGGCGCGGTGCAGCGAGTCGATGAGGAACTTGAGGTCGTCGGGGGATCCGAAGCGCGAGGTGGGCGCGTAGTAGCCGGAGACCTGGTAGCCCCAGGATCCGCCGAACGGGTGCTCCGCGAGCGGCAGGAACTCGACGTGCGTGTACCGCAGCTCCTGGAGGTAGGCGACGAGCTCGCCGGCGACCTCGCGGTAGCCGAGGCCGGGACGCCAGGATCCGAGGTGCATCTCGTACACGCTCATGGGGGAGTCGTGCGGGTCGCGCGCGGCCCGCTCCTCGAGCCAGGCCGCGTCGTCCCACTGGTAGCCGCTCGTCTCGACGCGCGAGGCGGTGGCGGGCGGGACCTCGGTCATGCGGGCCATGGGGTCGGCCTTCTCGATCCACTGCCCGGCCTGCGTGAGGATCTCGAACTTGTACGAGACGCCGGGCTCGACGCCCGGCACGAAGAGCTCCCAGACGCCGTTGCCGTCGAGGCGGCGCATCGCGTGCTGCACGCCGTCCCAGCCGTTGAATCCGCCGATGACGCGGACGGCCCGAGCGTGCGGCGCCCAGACCGAGAAGGAGACGCCCCAGTAGGTCTGCGCGACGCCCCAGTGCTCGCGGTGGTGGGCGCCGAGGACGTCCCAGAGGCGCTCGTGGCGGCCCTCGCCGAAGAGGTACAGGTCGAGGTCGCCCACGGTCGGGAGGAAGCGGTAGGGGTCGTCGCTCGTCCAAGTGCCGCCGTCGGAGTAGCGCGCCTCGACCTGGTAGTCCTGCAGGCCGAGCACGTGCGCGCCCTGCCAGACGCCGTGGCCGACGTGGGCGAGCGCGACGCGGGCGCCGGTGGAGAGGATCACCGAGACCGCGTCGGCGAGCGGACGCAGCGCGCGGACGACCACGAGGTCGTCGCCGACGCCGTCGATCGCGACGGGGTGCTGGCCGAGGAGGGAGTGGGGTCCGGAGTGGACGCCCTCCGCGACGGCGCGCAGGTCGTCGTCGGCGACCTCGGGGAGGCGGATCGGGTCGGAGGCGGACGCGGAGGCGGAGGCGGGCGCCTCCTCCGCCGCGCTGTCGTCCGCCGGCACGACCACGTCGGCGCCCTGCTCGACGTCGGCGTCTGCGGCCGGCGGCACGATCACGTCGGCGCCGGACAGCTCGCCCTGGGGGTCCTGCGGGTCGTGCTGGGGGGTGGTGTCTGTCATGTCCGTCATCCCTTCGATGCGGTCGGGGTGACCCGGAACACGTGCACGGGGTGCGTGAACGCGTCGAGCCGGACGAAGTTGGAGGTCGACCACGTGTAGACGTCGCCCGTGAGGAGGTCCTCGACGTCGAACACGGCGTCCTCGGCGAGGCCCCAGCGGGTGGGATCGAGGTGGACCTGGGTCTCGCGCGCGGAGTGCGGGTCGACATTCGCGACCACGAGAATCGTGTCGGCCTCGCCCGTGCCCGTGTGCTCGGCCGCGAGGTGCTTGGAGTAGACGAGGATCGAGTCGTCGTCGCTCCAGTGCACGTCGAGGTTGCGCAGCTGGCGGAGCGCGGGGTGCTGGCGGCGGATCTCGTTGAGCCGCGTGATCTCCGGCGCGATGGATCCGCCGAGCTCCTCCTGGCGGGCCCAGTCGCGCGGCTTGTACTCGTACTTCTCGTTGTCGATGTTCTCCTCGGCGCCGGGGCGCGCGACGTTCTCGATCAGCTCGTAGCCCGAGTAGATACCCCACGACGGCGACGCGGTGGCGGCGATGGCCGCGCGGATCCGGTACGCCGCGCGCCCGCCGAACTGCAGGTACGGCGTGAGGATGTCGTGCGTGTTCGCGAAGAAGTTCGGGCGCAGGTAGTCGCTCGTCTCGTGGCTAACCTCGGTGAGGTACTCCTCGAGCTCCTGCTTCGTGTTCCGCCACGTGAAGTACGTGTACGACTGCTGGAAGCCGATCTTGGCGAGCGTCCGCATCATCGCGGGGCGCGTGAACGCCTCGCTGAGGAAGATCGCGTCGGGCTCGTCGCGCATCACCTGGTGGATGAGGCGCTCCCAGAACACGAGCGGCTTCGTGTGCGGGTTGTCGACGCGGAAGATCTTGACGCCGAGGCCGAGCCACACGCGCATGACGCGGAGCATCTCGCGGTACGACCCTTCCGGGTCGTTGTCGAAGTTCAGCGGGTAGATGTCCTGGTACTTCTTCGGCGGGTTCTCCGCGAAGGCGATCGAGCCGTCGGGGAGCGTCGTGAACAGCTCCGGGTGCGTCGTGACCCAGGGGTGGTCGGGCGAGGCCTGGAGCGCGATGTCGATCGCGAGCTCCATGCCGTGCTCGGCGACCGCCTGGACGAACGCGCGGAAGTCCTCCGCCGTGCCGAGCTCGGGGTGGATGGAGTCGTGGCCGCCGTCCTCGGAGCCGATGCCGTAGGGCGAGCCGGGGTCGTGCGGGCCCGCGGTGAGGGTGTTGTTCGGGCCCTTGCGGTTGGTGCGGCCGATGGGGTGCACCGGCGGGATGTAGACCACGTCGAAGCCCATGTCGCGGATCGCGGGGAGCCGGCGGGCGGCGGTGACGAAGGTGCCGCTCGTCCAGGATCCGTCCTCGTGCTCGACCGCGCCCTCGGAGCGGGGGAAGAACTCGTACCAGGATCCGACGGCGGCGCGCTCGCGCTCGACCACGATGGTGCGCTCGGGGGAGAGCGTGACGAGGCTGCGGAGGGGGACGCGGTCGATCGCCGCGAGGACACCGGGGGTCGTGGCGGCGGCGAGGCGCGCGTCGGGTGCGGCGTCGGCGTCGGAGATGCCGGCGAGGGCGGCGCGGAGCACGTCGCGGTCGGCGGCGTCGCGGGTCTCGTCGGCGGCGGCGCGCTCGAGCGCCTCGGCGCCGAGGGCGAGCATCACGTCGACGTCGAGGCCAGCGGGCACCTTGATCTCCGCGTTGTGCAGCCACGTGCCGAAGTCGTCCGACCACGCGCTCACGCGCCAGGTCCAGACGCCCTGCGTCTCGAGCTGGGCCGTCGTGATCCAGCGGTCGAGGCCGGGCTTCGTGGCGTCGAGGGACATGCGGTGCGCGGTGACCGCGCCGGTCGGGTCGGTGAGGAGCACGTCGGCGTCGATGAGGTCGTGGCCCTCGCGGAAGATCGTCGCGCCGAAGGGCACCACGTCGTGGACGAAGCTCTTCGCGGGCCAGAGGTCGTCCTCGATCTGCGGGGTGAGCGACAGGATCGGGATGCGGCCGATGACGGGGACGTATGCGTCGGGCTCGTGCTCGGCGGCGGGCGTCGGCTCCGCGGGCTGCGTCGGCGACGCGGTGGGCGTCGGCCCGGCGACCGGCGCGGCATGGCGGGGAGCGGACGGCGCCGATGCGACGGGCTCCGGCATGGATGCGACCGGCGCAGCGGGCTCGACGGGGGCGGCGGGCGCCGGATCGCGCGTCGGCGTCGGCGTCGGCTCCGCGGCCGCGGCGGCGAGAGCGGGCTCCGGGGCAGCGGGCATCTGCGGTGCCACGGGCGCCTGCGGCTCCGCGGGCGCCTGCGGTGCCACGGGCGGCTGCGGTTCCGCGGGCACCGGCGGGATCACGGGCGGCTGCGGCTCCGACGCGGCGGGCGCGGGCGCCTCCTGCGCGGGAGCCTCCGGGATCATCGGGAGGCGGGGCTCGGGCGGCTTCTGGGCGTCCTGGAGCTTCTGGGCCTTGGCGGCCTTGCGCGCTGCACGGCCGCGCACCGGGCGGGGGAGGGGATCGGGTCCGTCCTGGGGTGTGGTCACTGTTCGACCGTAGCCCGTGCGCCGTCCGGCTGTCGCTCGCCGCGGCGGTGGCGGGCGCCGTGCGGATGCCCGACGCCCGCCCGTCACCGTCCGTCCGGCAGGCGTCCACGGAGCCTCCACGCGCCGGCGGGACCCTGGTGCCTGCCACCCCGCGGCCCTAGGCTCGGGAGCCATCCGCGCGGGCCAGCCCGCCGCCGTCCGGTCCGAGGGAGTCCCGTGAAGGCCATCCGCAGATTCACCGTCCGTGCCGTCCTCCCGGAGGAGCTGTCCGCGCTGGACGAGCTCGCCGGGAACCTGAGATGGTCCTGGTACGAGCCCACCCGACGCGTGTTCGCGCACGTGAGCCCCGAGCTGTGGGAGGGGACGGGCCATGATCCGGTCGCGCTGCTCGGCGCGGTCGACCAGGAGCGGCTGCGCGAGCTCGCAGGCGACGAGGGGTTCGTGGCCTGGGCCGAGGAGCAGCGGGCGGACCTCCGCGCGTACGTCCGCGAGCCGCGCTGGTACCAGCAGCTGGAGGGCGACGTGCCCGAGGCGATCGGCTACTTCTCGCCCGAGTTCGGCATCGCCGCCGCGCTGCCGCAGTACTCGGGCGGCCTCGGGATCCTCGCGGGCGACCACCTGAAGAGCGCGTCCGACCTCGGGGTGCCGCTCGTGGGCGTCGGCCTCTTCTACCGCTCCGGCTACTTCCGCCAGGGGATCTCCTCCGACGGCTGGCAGCAGGAGACCTACCCCGTCTTCGACCCCGACGGCCTGCCGCTCCAGGTGCTGCGCGACTCCGACGGCGCGCCCGTCCACGTCGCCCTCGAGCTGCCCGCCGACCGCACGCTGCACGCCCGGATCTGGCAGGCGCGCGTCGGACGCATCCCGCTGCTCCTCCTCGACACCGACGTGCCCGAGAACGACGACGACCTCCGCGGCGTCACCGACCGGCTCTACGGCGGCGGCGGCGAGCACCGGCTGCACCAGGAGCTGCTGCTCGGCATCGGCGGCGTGCGGGCGATCGCCGCGCACGCCCGCGTCACCGGTGCGCCCGTCCCACGGGTCTTCCACACCAACGAGGGCCACGCCGGCTTCCTCGGCGTCGAGCGGATCTCGACGCTCATGGCCGACGGGCTCGACTTCGACGAGGCGCTGCAGGTGGTGCGCGCGGGCACCGTGTTCACGACGCACACGCCCGTGCCCGCGGGGATCGACCGGTTCGACGTCGGCCTCGTGCGCGAGCACGTCACGGAGCGGCTGCTGCCCGGGGTGCCGCCGGAGCGCGTGCTGGCGCTCGGCGCGGAGCTCCACGACGGCGGATCCCCGGACGTGTTCAACATGGCGCTCATGGGCCTCCGCCTCGCGCAGCGCGCCAACGGCGTCTCGCAGCTGCACGGCGAGGTCAGCCGCGGCATGTTCGCCGGGCTCTGGCCGGGCTTCGACACCGACGAGGTGCCGATCACGAGCGTCACGAACGGCGTGCACGCGCCGACGTGGACGGATCCGATGCTCATGTCGCTCGCGCGCGAGCGCCTCGGCACGTGGGACACCACGGCGGCCGACTGGTCGTCGACGGCCGTGAGCGACGGCGACCTCTGGGACGTGCGCGGCCGGATGCGCCGCCAGCTCGTCGAGGACGCCCGTCGCCGCGTCGTGCGCGCCTGGCGCGAGCAGAACCCGGGCGCCGTCGAGCCGGCGTGGCTCGAGGACGTGCTCGACCCCGAGGTCCTCACCATCGGGTTCGCCCGGCGCGTGCCGACCTACAAGCGCCTCACGCTCATGCTCCACGACCGGGAGCGCCTCCGCCGGATCCTGACCGACCTGGAGCGGCCCGTGCAGATCGTGGTCGCGGGCAAGTCGCATCCGGCGGACGACGAGGGCAAGCGCCTCATCCAGGAGCTGGTGCGATTCGCGGCCGAGCCGGGGATCCGCGGCCGCCTCGTCTTCCTGCCCGACTACGACATCGGGATGGCGCAGCTGCTCTACCCGGGCACCGACGTGTGGCTCAACAACCCGCTGCGCCCGCTCGAGGCGTGCGGCACGTCCGGCATGAAGGCCGCGCTCAACGGCGCGCTCAACCTGTCGATCCTCGACGGCTGGTGGAACGAGTACTTCGACGGCGGCAACGGCTGGGCGATCCCGTCGGCCGACCGCGCGCACGACGGCGCCGAGCGCGACGCGATGGAGGCGACCGCGCTCTACGACCTCATCGAGAACCGCATCGCGCCGCGCTTCTACGACCGCGACGCCGACGGCGTACCCGTCGGCTGGGTGCACGACATCCGGCACACCCTCCGGACGCTGTCGCCCGAGCTCAGCGCCGATCGCATGGTGCGGCAGTACGTCGAGCGGCTGTACGTGCCGGCCGGCCGGGCGCAGGCGGTCGTCGCGGCCGACGGATCCGCCCGGGCCCGCGAGCTGGCGGCGTGGCGCGGACGCGTCGTCGCCGCGTGGCCGTCGGTGCAGGTCGCGCACGTCGAGTCGGAGGGCGTCGAGCACCAGGCCCAGGTCGGCGACGAGCTGCGCGTGCGCGCGTGGGTCGCGCTCGGTGGCCTCGGCGCGGGCGACGTGACGGTGGAGGTCGTGCACGGGCGGACAGGCGAGGGCGACGTGCTGACGGACGTCACGCGGCACGCGCTCGAGCCCGTGGGCGGATCCGGCGGGCAGCAGGAGTACGCGGGCACCGTGCGGCTCACGACCGCGGGGCCGTTCGGGTACACCGTGCGCGTCGTGCCGCGGCACGAGCTGCTGGCGTCGAGCGCGGAGCCGGGGCTGGTCGCGGTCGCGAGCTGACGCGGCCGGGCGGCGCGCTCGGGCCCGCCCGGCTCCCCGCCGCCCCGCCTTCTCAGGCCGGGGTGGCGGAGAGCTTCGCAGCGAGCACCTCGGCGAACCTGGCGTACCCGCGGTCGTTCGGGTGGTTGTCCGGGCCCATCCAGCCGTAGGGGTCGGACGCGCCCTCGCCGACCATGCGGGGGATGTACGCGCCGATCTCGAACACGTCCGCCAGCGGATCCGCCGATGCCGCGTCCCGCAGCGCGCCGATGTAGTCCGCCCAGGTCGTGCCGCGGATCGGCAGCGTCGTCCGCTCGTACGGCGGCGTGAACAGGATGGGCGCCTCGCTCGTGGTGCGGATCAGCTCGATGAGCACGGCCGCGTCCGAGCGCACCTGCTCGGGCGTGCGGACGACCACGTCGTTGATGAGGTGCTCGGGCATCCAGAGGTCGAGCTCGAAGCGCGGGGCCGAGCGGATCCACGTGCTCACGCCGTCCGGACGCGCCTTCTCCGACAGCTGCCAGAGCTGCGACCCGGAGTTGCCGCCCTCGATGACGTGGACGCCGCGGTCCTCGTCGCCGTCGAAGAGCCAGGCGCCCTCGAGCTCGGGCTTGCCGCCGGCCCACGCCACCGTGATCGCGTGCTCGGCGGAGTCCATGGGCGGGCTCGTCCAGGTGAGGGATCCGCCGACGTCGGCGCGCACCGTCTCGGGCTCGCCGTCGTCGACCTGCACGGTGATGGCGGCATCGAGGCCGGGCGCCCACCAGCACACCCGAGCCGAGGTCATGCGCGCGGTGTACGTGCCGGGACCCGACGCCTCGGTGAGCATCACCACGCGCCGCCCCCAGCCGTGCCGGCCGCCCGCGGCGGGCGTCCCGGCGAACGCGAAGCCCTGGTCGGCCGGCACCGTGATCTGGTGTCGGGACGCGATGTAGTCGAGTCCGCCGCGCGCGCCCGAGGGGAGCGCGCCGCGAAGCCGGTCGCGGAGCTGGGCGGGGTAGGCGTGCTGGAGCGTGGTGGCGCCCTGGCCCTCGGTGATGCTGTCGCCGAGCACGCCGATGGTCAGGCGGCGTTCCCGCACCTGCTCCCGCAGCGCGTAGAAGCCGGCGAGCGCGTCGTCGGGGGCGTAGGTCATGGGGTCGATCGGCGGGCCGCCGGATGCGGTGACCTCGGGCGCGGCCGGATCCCCGGGATCCGGGGTCGGGGTGGCGGTGGCGCCGCCCGTGGGCGGGG
This sequence comes from Clavibacter quasicaliforniensis, assembly GCF_051201715.1. Taxonomy (NCBI): domain Bacteria; kingdom Bacillati; phylum Actinomycetota; class Actinomycetes; order Micrococcales; family Microbacteriaceae; genus Clavibacter; species Clavibacter quasicaliforniensis. Next base: position 1,532,874 of record NZ_CP139624.1, read on the forward strand.
CGGGCCGGGGCGTCGTGGTGCAGCCCGCGACGGCGGCCACGGCGGACAGCGCGGCCAGGCCGCCGCCGGCGACGAGCGCGCGGCGGGTGATGGTGCGGCGTCGATCGGTCGGGCGGGCCACGGGCGGCGCGTCGGGGGAGCGGTCGCCGGGCGGTGCGGGGGACTCGTCGGTCATGTGCGGCGTCCTCGGAGGTTCTGGGCGCGGCGGTGCGCGGCGGATCGTGCGGGCGCCTCCAGGAGAGCACACGAGCGCCGCGCGACGCGAACCCGGCGCGGCCCCCGTCCGGGACTTCGCGTGGCGCCCGTGCGCGCCGCAGCCCGGCGCGGGGCCCCGGACGCCGGGAGGGTCGCGTCAGCTGGCGCGGTAGATCCGCAGCGCCGGACCGTCGACCTCGACCCGGTCGCCGGGCGCGTCCTCCGTCGCCACGACTTCGGGCCGCTCCCACTCGCTCGACCACAGGAGCCGCCAGCGCGTCACCCCGTCGTGCTCCGGCAGCGTCACCTCCGCGCGGGACTCCTGCCCGTGGACCACGACGAGCACCGTGTTCGGGTCCTCCGTATCGGGGGTGGATGTGGTGATCCACTGCAGCGTGCGGGTGCCCGTCGACTCCCAGGCCGCCTCGGTCATGGGCGCGCCGCCGGCGTCGCGCCAGGCGAGGACGGACGCGCTCGGCACGTGCGCGTCGGGCTCGGCGTATCGGACGGGCCGGAGCGCCGGGTTCTCCCGCCGGATGCGGATGAGGTGCCGCGTGGTCGCGTGCAGGTCCATCCGCCACGCGTCCTCGTCCCAGCGCATCCAGGTCGCCGCGTTGTCGAGGCAGTAGCCGTTGTTGTTGCCGCGCTGGGTGCGGCCACGGTCGTCGCCCATCGTGATCATGGGGATGCCCGCGGACACGAGCAGCGTGCCGAGGAGGTTGCGCGACGTGCGGCGGCGGGCCGCGAGGATCGCGGCGTCGCGCGTCGGCCCCTCCACGCCGTGGTTCCAGGACCGGTTCGCGTCCGTGCCGTCGCGGTTGGACTCGCCGTTGCCGCTGTTGTGCTTGCGGTCGTAGGAGGTGAGGTCCGCGAGCGTGAAGCCGTCATGCGCGGTGACGAAGGAGACGGAGGCGAGCGGGCCGCGCTCGGCGGCGAAGGTGCCCGATGACCCCGCGAGGCAGGACGCGAGCGCCCCCACTCCGTTCGGGGCGCGGCCGGTGCGCCGGGACTCGGCCACGTCCGCGAGCCAGAAGTCGCGCACGACGTCGCGGTAGCCGTCGTTCCACTCGCTCCAGCCGGATCCGAACCCGCCCGTGCGCCAGCCGCCCATGCCCACGTCCCACGGCTCGGCGATCATGAGGAGGCCGTCGAGCGCCTCGTCCTCGACGATGGCGCGCAGCAGCGGGTGCGCGGGGTCGAAGTCGACGCGCTCGTCGCGGCCGAGGGTCACGGCGAGGTCGAAGCGGAAGCCGTCGACGCCCATGACGTCGGACCAGTGCTCGAGCGAGTCGAGCACCAGGCGCTGCGCGTCGGGCCGGGACAGGTCGACCGTGTTGCCGCAGCCCGTCACGTCGATGGGCGTCCCGTCCGGCGTGTGCCGGTAGTACCGCGAGCCGTCGATGCCACGGAGGCTCGTGACCGGCCCGTCGGCGCCCTCCTCGGCGGTGTGGTTGTAGACCACGTCGAGCACGACCTGGATCCCGGCGGCGTGCAGCGCGTCGACCATGCCGCGGAACTCCGCGGCGACCGCGTCGGCCCCGGCGTCGCGCGCGGCACGGGTGGCGTAGGGCGCGTGCGGCGCGAGGTAGGCGAGCGTGTTGTAGCCCCAGTGGTTGATGCGGCCCTGCGCGCGCAGCCGCTCCTCGCTCGTGGAGGCGTGCACGGGCAGGAGCTCGACCGTCGTGATCCCGAGGTCGGCCAGGCGCTCGACGGTCGCCGGGTGCCCGAGTCCCGCGTACGTGCCGCGCAGCTCCTCGGGCAGCCGCTCGTCGAGCTTGGTGAAGCCGCGCACGTGGAGCTCGTAGAGCACCTGGCGGTCGCGCGGCACGACCGGTCGCGCGGCACGGCGGGCGGCGCGCTCCTCGGCGGGCACCTCGCTCGTCACGACCGAGCGCCACGCGGCGGGACCGACCTGCACGAGGCCGCCCGCATAGGGGTCGAGCAGGTGCCGCGTCGGGTCGAAGGAGTCGCCGGGTGCCGGGTCGCCGTCGACGCGCACCGAGTAGGCGGTTCCGGGGACGAGCCGTGAGCTGGATCCGGTCCAGACGCCCTCGTCGCCCCGCTCCATCGCCACGACCTCGACCACGCGGCGCGGGTCGCCGACGGCCGAGACGGTGAGCTCCACGGCGGACGCGCCGTGGCTCACGACGCGCAGCGTGCCGCCCTGGTCATGGAGCGTCAGCCCCAGGGGCACGGGCGGTCCGGGGCGCTGCATGCGACCTAGGGTAGGGGGCATGACGGTCTACCTCGACCACGCCGCGACGACCCCCATGCGGCCGGAGGCGATCGCGGCGCTCGCCGGGGCGCTGACCCTGGTGGGCAACCCGTCCTCCATCCACTCGCACGGCCAGGAGGCCCGGCGCGTGCTCGAGGAGGCGCGCGAGGGCATCGCCCGCGCGCTCGACGCGGACCCGGTGGAGGTCGTGCTCACGTCCGGCGGCACGGAGTCGGTGAACCTCGGGATCAAGGGGCTGCACGGCGCGCGCGTCGCGGACGACCCCCGGCGCACGCGGATCCTCGTGCCCGACGGCGAGCACCACGCCACGGTCGACACGGTCGAGTGGCTCGAGCGGCGCGGCGCCGTCGTGGAGCGGCTGCCGATCGACGAGATCGGGCGGATCGACGTCGATGCGGTCGCGGACGCGCTCGCCGCGGATCCCGGATCCGTCTCCCTGCTCACGCTCCTCGCGGCGAGCAACGAGGTCGGCACGATCCAGCCCGTCGAGGAGCTCGCCGCCCTCGCGCGGGCGCACGGCGTGCCCGTGCACGTCGACGCGGTCGCCGCGCTCGGCCACATGCCCGTCCCGTTCCGGCGCTGGCGCGACGCGGGCGTCCATGCCGTCAGCGTCTCGGCGCACAAGGTCGGCGGGCCCGTCGGCAGCGGCGCGCTCGTGCTCGCGCGGCAGGCGACGGTGGACCCGCAGATCCACGGCGGCGGCCAGCAGCGGCAGGTGCGCTCCGGCACGCAGGACGCCGCGTCCGCGGTCGCGTTCGCGGCGGCCGTCACCCTCGCCGTCGCGGAGCTCGATGCCGAGGCGGTGCGCGTGGCGCGGCTCCGCGACCGCCTGGTCGAGTCCGTGCTCCGCGACGTGCCCGGCGCCGTGCTCCGCGGCGACCCGGATCCCGCCGGCCGCCTCCCCGGCAACGCGCACCTCACCTTCGCCGGCTGCCAGGGCGACTCGCTCCTGCTCCTGCTCGACATGGCCGGCGTCTCGGTGAGCACCGGATCCGCGTGCCAGGCCGGCGTGCCCGAGGTCTCGCACGTGCTGCTCGGCATGGGCATCCCGGATGGCGAGGCCCGCGGCGCGCTCCGCTTCACGCTCGGCCGCACCACGACGGACGCCGACGTCGACGCGCTCCTGGCCGCCTTGCCCGACGCCGTCGCGCGCGCCTCCCGGGCGGGCCTCGCGGGTCGCGCGGCGCGTAGGCTCGCGGAGTGAAGATCCTCGCAGCGATGAGTGGCGGAGTCGACTCCGCCGTGGCCGCTGCCCGGGCCGTCGAGGCCGGGCACGACGTGACGGGCGTGCACCTCGCCCTCAGTCGCATGCCGGGCACGCTGCGCACCGGATCCCGCGGCTGCTGCACCATCGAGGACTCGATGGACGCGCGCCGCGCCGCCGACCTGCTGGGCATCCCGTTCTACGTGTGGGACTTCTCCGAGCGCTTCGCGGCCGACGTGGTCGACGACTTCGTGGCCGAGTACCAGGCGGGCCGCACCCCCAACCCGTGCATGCGCTGCAACGAGCGGATCAAGTTCGCCGCGGTCCTGGAGAAGGCGCTCGACCTCGGCTTCGACGCCGTCTGCACCGGGCACTACGCGGACGTGATCGAGGGACCGGACGGGCAGCCCGAGCTGCACCGCGCGGCCGCGTGGGCCAAGGACCAGTCGTACGTGCTGGGCGTGCTCACGGCCGAGCAGATCGCGCACTCCTACTTCCCGCTGGGGTCGACGCCCTCCAAGGCCGAGGTGCGCGCGGAGGCCCAGGCCCGCGGGATCCAGGTCGCGCAGAAGCCCGACAGCCACGACATCTGCTTCATCCCCGACGGCGACACGCGCGGCTGGCTCGCCGACCGCGTGGGCGCCGAGCCGGGCGACATCCTCGACGGCGAGGGGAACGCGATCGGCACGCACCAGGGCGCCGCGGCGTTCACCGTCGGGCAGCGCAAGGGCCTCGCGATCGGCACGCCGGCTCCCGACGGGCGGCCGCGGTTCGTGCTGGAGATCCGGCCCAAGGACAACACCGTCGTGGTCGGCCCGCAGGAGGCGCTGGCGATCCGCGAGATCGCCGGATCCTCCTACACCTGGGCCGGCACCCCTCCGACGCGGCCGGACCAGCCGTTCGACTGCGACGTGCAGATCCGCGCGCACGCGGACCCCGTGCCCGCGCGGGCGTCGGTGTCGGTGGTCGATGGCAGCATGCAGCTCGTGATCACCCCGAGAGAGCCCCTGCACGGCGTCGCCCCCGGGCAGACCGCGGTCGTCTACGCCGGCACGCGCGTGCTCGGCCAGGTCACCATCGACCGCACCGTGAGCGCCGTGGACGACGCCCGGCCGCCGATGCGCGACGCCGCCCTGGCCGCCGCCGCCCTCGCCCCCGCCCTCGCCGGCGCGATCGCGGGGGAGTGAGCGTCACATGAACGACACGACGACCGGATCCGACCAGGCCGCCGACCCCGTACCCGTCGCCACGCCCGCCGAGCTCGAGGCAGCCTCCGCCCGGGTGGATGCCCTCCGCACCGAGATCGAGCGCCACCGCGACGCGTACTACGGCGCGGCAGGGGGCACCGTGTCGGACGCGGAGTACGACGCGCTCGAGCGCGAGCTGCGCGCCCTCGAGGAGGCGCACCCGACGCTCCGCAGCCAGGACAGCCCCACGCAGACGGTCGGCGGACGCGCCGAGACGACGCTCTTCGCGCCCGTGACGCACGCCGAGCGCATGCTCAGCCTCGACAACGTCTTCAGCGAGGAGGAGCTGGCCGAGTGGGCGGCCAAGGTCGAGCGCGACGCCGGCAGCGGGCGGGTCCGCTACCTCTCGGAGCTCAAGATCGACGGGCTCGCCATCAACCTCCGCTACGAGCACGGCGTGCTCGTCACCGCCGCCACGCGCGGCGACGGCGTCGTCGGCGAGGACGTCACGCAGAACGTCCTCACCATGGGCACGGTCCCGGAGCGGCTCGCCGGATCCGGCCACCCGCCGCTCGTCGAGGTGCGCGGCGAGATCTTCTTCCCCGTCGCGGAGTTCGACGAGCTCAACGCCCGGCAGCTGGAGGTGGGGGAGCGCGTGTTCGCCAACCCCCGCAACGCCGCCGCGGGATCCCTGCGCCAGAAGGAGGAGGGCAAGAGCCCCGCCCGCCTCGAGCTCATGCGCGCGCGCATCCGCCGGCTCCGCATGCTCGTGCACGGCATCGGCGCGTGGCCCGTCCGGGAGCTCGAGCGCGACGCGCACGTGTCCGCGCAGTCGGAGGTCTACGGGCTGCTGGCCGGCTGGGGCCTCCCCATCTCCACGCACTTCCGCGTGTTCGACGACATCGCCGAGGTCACGGAGTTCGTGCGGCGGCACGGCGCGCACCGCGCCGAGGTCGAGCACCAGATCGACGGCATCGTCGTCAAGGTCGACGACCTGGGGTTGCACGAGGAGCTCGGTGCCACCAGCCGTGCGCCGCGGTGGGCGACCGCCTACAAGTACCCGCCCGAGGAGGTCAACACGACGCTCCTCGACATCGTCGTGAGCGTCGGCCGCACGGGTCGCGCCACGCCGTTCGCGGTCATGGAGAAGGTCGAGGTCGCCGGATCCGAGGTGCGCCAGGCCACGCTGCACAACCAGCAGGTCGTCAAGGCCAAGGGCGTGCTCATCGGCGATACGGTCGTGCTGCGCAAGGCCGGCGACGTCATCCCCGAGGTCCTCGGCCCGGTCGTCGAGCTGCGCGACGGATCCGAGCGCGAGTTCGTCATGCCCACGCTCTGCCCGGAGTGCCAGACGCCGCTGAGGCCTGCCAAGGAGGGCGACATCGACCTCCGCTGCCCGAACGCGCGCAGCTGCCCGGCGCAGGTGCGCGGCCGCGTCGAGCACGTGGCGTCGCGCGGCGCGCTGGACATCGAGGGCCTGGGCGAGGTCGCGGCGGCCGCGCTGACGCAGCCGCTCGAGCCGGAGGATCCGCCGCTCGAGACCGAGGCCGGCTTGTTCGAGCTCACGATGGCCGACCTCGTGCCCATCACCGTGGTCGTCCGCGACGCCGAGACGGGCATGGTCAAGGTCGACGAGAAGACCGGCGAGGCGAAGCGCGTCACGCCGTTCCGGCGCAAGCGCGCCCCGAAGCGGGACGGCGCGTTCGATCCGGCCGCGCCGTGGGGCGACGAGGACAGCGTGCCCTCGAAGTCCGCCGAGGTGCTGCTCGAGAACCTCGACAAGGCGAAGACCCAGGACCTGTGGCGCATCCTCGTGGCCCTCAGCATCCGCCACGTCGGCCCGGTCGCCGCGCGCGCGCTGGCCGGCTGGTTCGGCTCGCTCGACGCCATCCGCTCCGCGAGCCGCGAGGAGCTGGCCGCGGTCGACGGCGTGGGCGGCATCATCGCCGACGCGCTGCTCGACTGGTTCGAGGTCGACTGGCACCGCGAGATCGTCGACCGCTGGGAGAAGGCGGGCGTGGTCACGGCGGTCCCCGGCCACCCGGGTCCGGGCGCGGCGGCCGCGGCAGGCGGCGTGCTCGCCGGGCTCACGGTCGTGGCCACCGGGTCGCTCGAGGGCTACACGCGCGAGGGCGCGCTCGAGGCGATCATGGCGGCGGGCGGCAAGGCCGGGTCCAGCGTCAGCAAGAAGACCCACTACGTCGCCGCGGGTCCCGGCGCGGGATCCAAGCTCGGGAAGGCAGAGGCGCTCGGCGTGCGGATCATCGACGCGGCCGAGTTCCGCCTGCTCGTGGAGCAGGGGCCCGACGCCATCGCGCTGCCGGACGCGGATCCGGTGCCGGACGCGGACCCGGTGCCCGACGCGGATCCGGCGGCCGATGCGGATCCGGCGGCCGATGCGGATCCGGCGGCCGATGCGGCCGGGGCCCCGGCGGTCGGCGAGGCGGCCGAGGTCGCGACCGCGGAGGTGAAGCCGAAGCGCACGCGGAAGCGGAAGGCGCCGGCCGCCGCGGATGTCGCGTCCGCCGCGGACGTCGACGCGGACGCCGCAGCCGACCCGGAGCCGGGCGCCCCCGGGCCGGGCGGCGGCGCAGAGACCCCCTGATCGGGCCTCCCGCCCGACACCCCGCGCCGTTACCATGGAGCCACGCGTCGGCGCGGGGCGCGCCGACCTCGGGCGCCGGCCCTCCCCACGCCGCATTCTGGGGGATCTGAACCGTGACGACTCGCGTGCGCGCGCTGCTCACCGCCTCGGCCATCGCATGCGCGCTGGTCGGGGCGCTCGTGGCACCCGCGGCCCCTACCGTCGCGGCGACGCGTCCGCCCGCGGTCCTCGCCGGGCCGGACGCGGCGGATCCGACCACGGGCGCGCACCTGCCGAGCCCCGCGCGCGTGATCCAGCAGCTCCGTGACGAGGACGTCTCCGACCGGGCGCTCCGCGACACGGCCCCCATCGCGCTCCTGGGCGCGCTTCCCGCGCTCGACGTGCCCGAGCTCCGGCGGCTCGCCCGCGCCATCCCGGCGACGATCCGGGATCTCATCCGCCGTCCGCCCTCCGTGTCCGGCGTCGCCGCCTGGTGGTCGGGCCTCGCCCAGGCGGAGCGGCTCGAGCTGGCGGAGGGGATCCCCGAGCTCGTGGGCAACCTGGAGGGGATCCCCGTGATCGAGCGCGACGCCGCCAACCGCCGCCTCCTCGACCAGCGCGAGCGCGAGCTGCACGCCCGGGCCGCCACGACGCCGGGGCGCGGTGCGCAGCAGGAGCTCGGGCGGGACATGGACATGCTCGCCGAGGTGCGTCGCGCGCTGGAGCCCGAGGCGGGCGGGCCCGCGCGGTCGCTGCTCACGCTCGACACGACGTGGCCGGGACGCGCCGGCGTCGTGCTGGGCGACCTCGACACGGCGGCGTACGTCTCGATCGTCGTGCCCGGCATGTTCTACTCCGTGACCGACCGCCTGGTCGACTGGACGGACGTCGCCGCGCGCCTCCAGCAGCAGCAGACGACGCTCCTCGGCGCTCGCGCGGGAGCGGAGCCGGGCGGGGCCGGCGTCGCGACCATCTCGTGGATCGGCTACCGCACGCCCGACCTCCTGGGCATCGGATCCCTCGACCTCGCGGACGAGGGCGCCCAGTACCTGGAGGACGCGATCCAGGGCATCCAGGGCCTGCGCCGCGACGACCCGCCGTACCTCGCCGTGATCGCGCACTCCTACGGGTCGACGGCGGCGCTGCTCGCGCTCTCGAGCGGACGGGCGTCCGTCGACGCCCTCGCCATGGTCGGGTCCCCGGGCGGCGCCGTCCGCGACGCCGCGGAGCTCGACGTGCCGGTCGGCCGCGTGTTCGTGGGCGAGGCGCCGTGGGATCCGGTGGTCGGGTCCTCGTACTTCGGGTCGGACCCGGGCAGCGCGTCGTTCGGCGCCGAGCACTTCGGCGTGGCCGGCACGGGCGCGGCCTCGGGCGTCTCGGCCGACGGATCCCTCGCGGGCGTCGTCGGGCACAACAGCTACTTCGACCGGGGCACGGAGTCCTTCCGGAACCTCGCGCTCATCGGGATCGACCGGCCGGTCGCGCACGACGTCCTCTCGGACGCCAGCGGCAGGTAGCGGCCGCACGCAGCACGCCGATCGCAGCGGGCCGCACGCATCGGCCCGCACGCATCGGACCCGGCGACGGTCAGCCGCGGCTGCGCTCGGCGTACTCCAGCCGCACGTCGTCCGGACCCGTGGCGACGAGGTGGCCGTCGTCCACCTGCATCGACGAGACGACGGCGAGGTCCTGGAAGTAGCGGGCCTCGAGGCCGCCGTCCTCGCACGGGAGCGTGCCGGGTGCCACCGCGCTGAGCATCCCGTCGCCCCGCTCGGCCATCCGGCCGGAGTAGTCGTTGCAGGGTCCGCGTCCGCTGACCTCGCCGCCGCCGACGCGCATCGTGATGAGCGTGTCGCCGACGCCGAGGTCGCCCGCGGAGTCGGATCCCGCGACCAGGTGCCAGTTGCCGCGCACGTCGCTCACGGGCGCGCATCCGGCGAGCGGCACCAGGGCGACCGCGGCGAGGGCGGCGACCGCGGCCCCGCGGGGGCGCCGGGATCGGCGGCGGGAGGGGATCCGGGCTGCGGTGGGCATGGGGGTCACGCTAATAGAATCTCCCGGTACCCCCGCACACAGTCCTTTGGAGACGCATGCCCGACACCCGGCCCGAGCCCGCCGACGCGACCAGCGGGGACGAGACCCCCCAGGCGCCGAACCCGCAGGCGCCGACCCCCACGGAGCAGATCAGCCGGGAGCAGGTGGAGCACCTCGCGGGCCTCGCGCGCATCCGCCTGAGCCCGGAGGAGATCGACACGCTCACGACCGAGCTCGGCCTCATCGTCGAGTCGGTCGCGAAGGTCACCGCGGTCGCGGGACCGGATGTCCCGGCCACGAGCCACCCGATCCCGCTCGTGAACGTCTACCGGCCCGACGTGCCGGGCGAGACGCTGACCACCGCCCAGGCGCTCGCGGGCGCACCCGAGCACGACGGATCCCGCTTCAAGGTGTCCGCGATCCTCGGCGAAGAGCAGTAGGAGCACCATGACAGACGACCTCACGCGCCTCAGCGCCGCCGACCTCGCCGACCGCCTCGCCTCCCGCGACGTCTCGAGCGTCGACGCCGTGCGCGCGCACCTCGACCGCATCGACCACGTCGACGGCGACGTCCACGCGTTCCTCCACGTCTCCGGTGAGCGCGCGCTCGGGCGCGCCGCCGAGATCGACGCCCAGCGCGCCGACGGCGCCGCCCTCGGGCCGCTCGCGGGCGTCCCCATCGCCATCAAGGACGTGCTCTGCACCATCGACATGCCGTCCACCGCGGGCTCGCGCATGCTCGAGGGCTGGACCCCGCCCTACGACGCCACCGTCGTCCAGCGCCTCCGCGCCGCGGGCCTCGTGCCGCTCGGCAAGACCAACATGGACGAGTTCGCGATGGGCTCCTCCACCGAGCACTCCGCGTTCGGCGCCACGCACAACCCGTGGGACCTCGACCGCATCCCCGGCGGCTCGGGCGGAGGATCCGCGGCCGCGGTCGCCGCGTTCGAGGCGCCCGTCGCGCTCGGCTCCGACACCGGCGGCTCCATCCGCCAGCCCGCCGCCGTCACGGGATCCGTCGGCGTCAAGCCCACCTACGGCGGCGTCAGCCGCTACGGCGCCATCGCGCTCGCCTCGAGCCTCGACCAGGTCGGGCCCGTCTCCCGCACCGTGCTCGACTCGGCGCTCGTGCACGACGTCATCGGCGGGCACGACCCGCGCGACTCCACGTCGCTGACCGACGCGTGGCCCTCGTTCGCCGAGGCCGCGCGCGCCGGCCAGCGCGAGGGATCCGTGAAGGGCCTCCGCATCGGCGTCGTGAAGCAGCTCGACGGCGAGGGCTTCCAGGCCGGCGTCACGCAGCGCTTCCGCGAGGCGCTCGACCTGCTCGAGCGGGCCGGCGCCGAGATCGTCGAGGTGAGCGCGCCGAACTTCGAGCACGCCATCGCGGCCTACTACCTGATCCTCCCCGCGGAGGCGTCGAGCAACCTGGCGAAGTTCGACTCGGTGCGCTTCGGCCTCCGCGTGAACCCGCCCGGCGGCGGCACCGTCGAGGACGTCATGGCGGCGACCCGCGAGGCCGGCTTCGGCCCCGAGGTCAAGCGCCGCATCATCCTCGGCACCTACGCGCTGAGCGCCGGCTACTACGACGCCTACTACGGCAGCGCGCAGAAGGTGCGCACGCTCATCCAGCGCGACTTCGACGCCGCGTTCCAGCAGGTCGACGTGCTGGTCACGCCGTCGGCGCCCACCACGGCGTTCAAGCTCGGCGAGAAGCTCGACGACCCGCTGGCCATGTACCTCAACGACCTCACGACGATCCCCGCGAACCTCGCGGGCGTCCCCGGCATCGGCCTCCCCATCGGGCTCGCGCCCGAGGACGGCCTGCCCGTCGGGATCCAGTTCATGGCGCCCGCCCGTGAGGACGCGCGCCTCTACACGGTCGGCGCCGCGCTCGAGGGGATCCTCGAGCGGCGGTGGGGCGGGCCGCTGCTCGCCCAGGCACCCGAGCTCGCGCGCGCCGCGACGCGCACCACCCTGGACGGAGACACGCACTGATGGCCAAGGCAGAGCTGATGGACTACGAGAAGGCCATCGAGATGTTCGAGCCCGTGCTCGGGTTCGAGGTGCACGTGGAGCTGAACACGCGCACGAAGATGTTCTCCGACGCCCCGAACTTCTTCGGCGGCGAGCCCAACACCAACATCACGCCCGTCGACCTCGGTCTCCCGGGCTCGCTGCCGGTCGTGAACGAGCAGGCCGTGAAGCACTCGATCAGCCTGGGCCTCGCGCTCGGCTGCGAGATCGCGCCCAGCTCGCGCTTCGCCCGGAAGAACTACTTCTACCCGGACCTCGCGAAGAACTACCAGATCAGCCAGTTCGACGAGCCCATCGCGTTCCGCGGATCCGTCGAGGTGGAGATGCCCGACGGCCGCATCGTCACGGTGCCCATCGAGCGCGCGCACATGGAGGAGGACGCCGGGAAGCTCACTCACGTGGGCGGCGCGACGGGCCGGATCCAGGGCGCCGACCACTCGCTGGTCGACTACAACCGCGCCGGCGTGCCGCTCGTGGAGATCGTCACCGACATCATCTACGGTGCCGAAGCGGAGGCGCCCGAGCTGGCGAAGGCGTACGTGTCGACCATCCGCGACATCGTCGTGGCGCTCGGCATCTCCGACGCGAAGATGGAGCGCGGCAACCTCCGCTGCGACGCCAACATCTCGCTGAGCCCGCGTGGATCCGGGAAGCTCGGCACCCGCACGGAGACGAAGAACGTCAACTCGCTCCGCAGCGTCGAGCGCGCCATCCGCTACGAGATCCAGCGGCAGGCGGCCATCCTCGCCGCCGGCGGCACGATCACGCAGGAGACGCGGCACTGGCACGAGGACACCGGCCGCACCTCGGCCGGCCGCCCGAAGAGCGACGCCGACGACTACCGCTACTTCCCGGAGCCCGACCTGCTGCCCGTGCAGCCGAGCGCCGAGCTGATCGAGGAGCTGCGCGCGGCCCTGCCCGAGGCCCCCGCGATCCGTCGCCGCCGGCTCAAGGCCGAGTGGGGCTTCACCGACCTCGAGTTCCAGGACGTCGTGAACTCCGGGCTCCTCACCGAGCTCGTGGGCACGGTCGAGGCCGGGGCCGCCCCGCAGGCGGCGCGCAAGTGGTGGACGGGCGAGATCGCCCGCATCGCCAACGCGCGCGGCGTGGACGCGGCCACGCTCATCACGGCCGAGCAGGTCGCGTCCGTCATCGAGCTGGTCGAGGCCGGCACGCTCACGAACCGCCTCGCGCGCGACGTGATCGAGGGCGTCATCGACGGCGAGGGCACGGCGCAGGAGGTCGTGGACGCCCGCGGGCTCGCCGTGGTCTCCGACGACGGCCCGCTCATCGCCGCCATCGACGAGGCGCTCCAGGCGCAGCCCGACGTGCTCGCGAAGATCCGCGACGGCAAGGTGCAGGCGGCCGGCGCGGTCATCGGCGCCGTGATGAAGGCCATGCGCGGCCAGGCGGACGCGGCCCGCGTCCGCGAGCTCGTGCTGGAGCGCGCGCAGGCCTCGTGACCGCGACCCTCGTCGCCCGCGGCCTCGCCGGAGGCCACGGGCACCGCACGCTGTTCTCCGGGCTCGACCTCACGGTCGCGCCCGGGGACGTCGTCGGCCTCGTCGGCGCGAACGGCGCAGGCAAGAGCACGCTGCTCCGGCTCCTCGCCGGCGTCGACGCGCCGCAGGACGGCCGCGTGCTGCTGTCGCCCGCCGACGCCTTCATCGGCTGGCTGCCGCAGGAGCACGAGCGGATCCCCGGGGAGACCGTCGCGGGCTACGTCGCCCGCCGCACGGGCTGCGCCGAGGCCTCGGCCGAGCTGGATCGCACCGCCGTCGCGCTCGGCGAGGGCGCGCCCGGCGCCGACGACGCGTACGGCACCGCGCTCGACCGCTGGATGGCGAGCGGCGCGGCCGACCTCGACGAGCGCCTCCCCGTGACGCTCGCGGAGCTCGGGCTCGACCTCGACCCGGAGCTCCCCACCGCCGGCCTCTCCGGCGGGCAGGCCGCGCGCGTCGCCCTCGCCGCGCTGCTGCTCAGCCGCTTCGACGTCGTGCTCCTCGACGAGCCCACCAACGACCTCGACCTGGACGGCCTCGCGCGCCTGGAGTCGTTCGTCCGCGGCCTCCGCGGCGGCGTCGTGCTGGTCTCGCACGACCGCGAGTTCCTCGCGCGCTGCGTCACGACCGTGGTCGAGCTCGACCTGGCGCAGGACAGCGTCCGCGTCTACGAGGGCGGCTACGACGCGTTCCTCGAGGAGCGCCAGGTCGCCCGGAGGCACGCCCGCGAGGCGTACGAGCAGTTCGCCGACACCAAGGCGGATCTCGTCTCCCGCGCCCGCACGCAGCGCGAGTGGTCGTCGCAGGGCGTCCGCAACGCGATGCGCAAGTCGCCCGACAACGACAAGATCCGCCGCAAGGCCGCGGCCGAGTCCAGCGAGAAGCAGGGCCAGAAGGTCCGCCAGATGGAGAGCCGCATCGCGCGCCTCGAGGAGGTCGAGGAGCCGCGCAAGGAGTGGGAGCTCGCCTTCACCATCGGGCAGGCGCCTCGGTCGAGCGCGGTGGTCGCGACGCTGCGCGAGGCGACCGTCACGCGCGGCGGCTTCACCCTCGGCCCTGTGTCGGTGCAGGTGGACGGCGGCGACCGCATCGGGATCACCGGCCCGAACGGCGCAGGCAAGTCGACGCTGCTCGGGCTGATCCTCGGCCGCATCGCCCCCGACGCGGGCGACGCCTCGCCCGGCCGGAGCGTGCAGGTGGGCGAGATCGACCAGGCCCGCCAGTCGCTGCGCGCCGAGCTGCCCCTCGCCGAGTCGTTCGCCGAGCAGGTGCCGGACATGTCGCCCGCCGAGGTGCGCACGCTGCTCGCCAAGTTCGGGCTGCGCGCCGACCACGTCACGCGTCCCGTCGAGGGCCTCTCGCCCGGCGAGCGCACGCGCGCGGGCCTCGCGCTCCTGCAGGCGCGCGGCGTCAACCTGCTCGTGCTCGACGAGCCGACCAACCACTTGGACCTGCCCGCCATCGAGCAGCTCGAGCAGGCGCTCGACTCCTACGACGGCACGCTCCTGCTCGTCACGCACGACCGCCGCATGCTCGACGCCGTGCGCCTCGACCGGCACTGGCACGTGGACGCGGGCGTCGTCACCGAGTCCTGACCGGCCGCGCCCGGTCGGGCCCCGCCGCTACTGGTAGGTGACGAGGTCCGGCACGGGCGAGACCTCGCGCATCGTCTGCTCGGGCGTGAGCATCGGCTTGTCCTCGTCGATGAAGTTCTTCCAGCCCCACGCCATCCCCGCGGGCGCGTCGGCGTGCAGGGCGCGCCACGTCGCCTGCTTGTCGGGCTGGCCGCCCTGGCCGTCCGCGTGGACGAGCATCGCGAGCTCCGGGTGGTCCATGTCGAGGGATGCGCGGTCCTGGATCATGCTGAGCCGGAACTGGTGCAGCACGAGCATCTTCTGCGGGAGGCCCTTCTCGCGCACGACGCCCGCGAGCCAGTCGGTCGTGGCGTCCACCTCCGCGGCGGAGACGCTCCCGATCTGCTTCAGCGGCACCTGGTCCGCGCCGAGCCGCCACTCGGGGTCGAGCGCCAGGCCCACGCCGGGCTGCGCGAGCACCTGCTCGTAGCGCTTCGCCTGCGTGAGGAAGTCGGTGCGGCCGGGCTGCAGGTCGATGACGACGTAGACCCCCGCGTCGCGGGCCGCGTCGATCCACGGCTGCAGCGTCTCGACGGGGACCTCGGAGGAGTAGTCGCCGTCGGGGCCTGCCGCGCCCGCGGCCACCGTGGCGATGAGCTCGAACATGGGGATCACGGGCTCGTCGGAGTACGGCTGGTACTCCGCGGCCTGCGCCTTCGCGCGCGCCACGGCGTCGGCGGGGCCCTGCTCGCCCAGCACGCCGAGCGCGCCCGTGCCGGCGGCGCCGTAGAGCGCGACGTAGCGCTTGCCCGGCAGGACGAGCTGGCCGCCGCCCGGGAGCTGGTCGCCCGCGGCCGCGGTGCGGATCCGACCCTCGAGGGAGGCGTCGTCCGCGTAGACCGCCCCGACGGCGATGGTGCTCGTCGCTGCCGCGTCGTGCAGCGCGGCGATCGCGTCGGCGGAGGCTCGGGGATCCGGGGAGGCCTCGGGCAGGACGGTCACGCCGACGCCGGCCGCGCGTGCCGTCGCGACCGCGGCGAGGGAGGAGGCGGCGTCGGTCGCGAGCGTGTGCGCGCCGGTGAGGGCGGCCGCGGGTGCGGTGGCGGGCAGGGCGTCGTCGCCGGATCCGGTGGGAGGGGCCGCCGAGGACGCGTCGCCGTCGGGAGCGGCGAGCCCGGCCACGCGCGAGACGGCCGCGGAAGGATCCTGGTCCGTGGCGTCCGCGACGTCGGCTCCCGTGAGGCGGGCGACGTCCGAGGCCCGGTCGGCCCGCACGACGGTGGTCGACGCGGGCAGCGCGGAGGTGGCGTCGTCCCCGAGGTCGCCGACGGCGAGCACGCCCGAGGATCCCAGGCGCTCGATCTCGGACTCCGCGCCCTGGCCCTGGACGAGGAGCGGCGCGCCGAGCGCGACCGCGGCCTCCGCGCCGAGCTCCTGCGCGGCGACGTCCCCGGCGGGTGCCAGCACCGTCACGGGCGCCTGGCGGAAGAGGCTCCCGCTCATGGCGACGGACGCGTCCGAGTCGTCGGCCTGGCCCACGACGGTGAGCGACGCGTCGGGCGCGGCGGTCACCGGTCGGAGGATCCCGGGCGCGTCCTGCTGGGCGGTGCAGGCGCCGAGACCGACGACGAGGCCGACGGCGGCGAGGAGGGAGACGGAGGTGCGGATGGACCGGGGGAGGGGGATCGAGGACGGCACCCGACCACGCTACGCGACCCCCGGCGGGGGCGGGCGAACACGGCGGGGGCGTCCACGAGGGCCGGTCGCAGGGGCGGTTCGTCGCGGGACATCCGCGAGGCGTCGACGCCGGGACCCGACGCGAGCCGCCCGGTACCGTGTCCGGGTGACCGCTCTCCTGCCGACGACCCTCCTGCCGACGACCCTCCTGCCGACGACCCTCCTGCCGACGACGATCGCCGGGGTCCGTCCCGCCGCGTCGGGCGAGGATCCGCTCCAGGGCCTCGACGGGCTCGTGGGCGCCGCGGCCCGCGTGATCGAGGCGCTCGGCGAGGCGGGCGTCGGCGCCATGACGTTCGTCGAGACGGTGTTCCCGCCGATCCCGAGCGAGGTGGTGCTGCCGCTCGCCGGCTTCGTCGCCGCCACGGGACGCATGAACCTGGTGCTCGTGATCGTCGCCAGCACGCTCGGGGCTTACCTCGGCGCCCTCCTCCTCTACTGGCTCGGCCGGAAGGCGGGGGAGGAGCGGACGATCCGCGTGCTCGCGAAGCTTCCGCTCGTGGAGCGTCATGACTTCGAGGTGGCCGCGGCCTGGTTCCACCGCCACGGCCGCTCGGCGGTGCTCTTCGGCCGTCTCGTGCCCGGCGTCCGCAGCCTGATCTCCCTGCCTGCCGGTGCCGCCGGCATGCCCATCGGCCAGTTCAGCTTCTACACGATCGCCGGCAGCGGCCTCTGGAACGGTGCCCTCATCGGGCTGGGCGCCGCCCTCGGCAGCCAGTACGAGCTGATCGACGCGTACGCGCACTACCTCGACTACGCGGTGTACGCCGTGCTCGGGATCCTGCTGCTCGCGCTGGTCGGACGCGCCGTGCGCCGCCGCCTCCAGCAGGGCAGGGGCGCGGACGACCGCTGACGCCGTGCCCCGCGCGGGCGATGCGCACCCGCCTCCCACGGGGCTCCCGGGCCCGCCCCCTACGGTGGCCGGAGGCTGATGCGGTCGGCGACACCCGCCGATCCGGCCCCGGCGAGAGGCACCACCATGGGATTCCTGGACAGGCTCCTGGGCCGCGACGAGCAGCCCGACGGACGACGCGACCGATCCTCGAACGGCACCCCGCGCGAGCGCAGCGCCGACGAGATCGCCGTCGAGCGCTACCGCTACCTGCTCCGCACCGCGCCGCCGGAGCGGATCGAGGAGGTGCACCTCGAGGCGTTCCGGAAGCTCACCTCGGAGCAGCGCGAGATCCTCTTCCGGCAGCTCAGCTCGGACGCCGCCGAGGGCGACGCGCCCGTGGACGACCGCCCCGAGTCCCTCGCCCGCTCCGCCACGCGCTCGGAGATGCGCGCGCCCGGCACGCTCGAGCGCACCCTCGGGCCGCGCGGCGGGCTCGCGGGCGGGGCAGGCGCCGGGATGGGCATGGGCGGCATGATCGCCGGATCCATGCTCGGCACCATCGCCGGCGTCGTGGTCGGCTCGGCCATCGCGCAGGCGCTCATCCCGGACGCGGTCGGCCAGGACCAGGCCGGCGCGGACGGTGCCGACGGCGGTGCCGACGCGGGTGCCGGCGACTTCGGCAGCGGCGACTTCGGTGCGGGCGACTTCGGCGGCGGCGCCGACATGGGCGGCGGGGACTTCGGGGGCGGCGACTTCTTCTAGCCCGTTGCCGCGTCGCCGCGGGCCGGGCGCCTAGCGCGCCTCGACGATCCCCTCGCGCACCTTCCGGCGCAGCACCTTGCCGAGGAGCGACGTCGGCAGCTCGTCGAGCACCACGATCCGCCGCGGCACCTTGTAGGCCGCGAGCTCCGCGCGCAGCGTCGTCCGCGCGGCCTGCTCGTCGAGCGTCGCGCCCTCCTCGAGCACCACGGCGGCCACGACCTCCTCGTCGCCGCCGTCGCGCGGGATCCCGACCACGGCCGCGTCCCGCACGCCGTCGAGCTCGCGGACGGCGTCCTCGACCTCGCTCGGCGAGACGTTGAACCCGCCGGTGATGATGAGCTCCTTGATCCGGTCGGCGATGCGGACGAAGCCGTCCTCGTCGATCGTCACCACGTCGCCCGTGCGGAACCAGCCGCCCTCGAGCAGCACGGCGGCTGTCTCGTCGGGCCGGCCGTGGTACCCGCGGAACACCTGGGGTCCGCGCACGAGGAGCTCGCCGGGCTCGCCCGCGGGCCGGTCGACCGTCGGGTCCTCGGGATCCACGACGCGCACCTCCGTGTTCGGCAGCGGCAGCCCGACCGTCCCGGCGCGACGCGTGTCGCCGACCGGGTTCGCCATCAGCACGGGCGAGCACTCCGAGAGGCCGTAGCCCTCGACGAGCCAGCCGCCGGTCTGCTCCTCCCACGGCACGACGACCGACTCGGGCAGCGCCATCGCGCCGGAGATGGAGATCGAGATGCCGGCGAGCGACACGCCCTCCGACTCGGCGGCCTCGCGCAGCCGCTTGTAGATGGGCGGCACCGCGGGCAGGAACGTCGGCGGGTGGCGGCGGATCGCCTGGAGCACGAGGTCGGGCTCGAAGCGGGGGAACAGCACCAGGCGGGATCCCATGCTCATCGCGAAGGTGAGGCAGAGGGTCAGCCCGTACGCGTGGAACATGGGCAGCACGGCGTACACGACGCTCGTGCCGCGGGACACCGTGGGGACCCACGCGCGGGACTGGGCGGCGTTCGCGCTGAGGTTGAGGTGCGTGAGCTCGGCGCCCTTCGGCGCACCCGTCGTGCCGCTCGTGTACTGGATCACCGCGAGGTCGGTCGCCGCCGGGCGCGGGTGGTCGACGGGCATGGGCGCGGCGGCGGAGATCCGCTCCCAGGTGATCGTGCCGGTGACCTTCGCGGCGATCGCGGCGCGGGCCGCGCGGGCCTTCGGGACCGGGAGGCGGAGGAGCAGCCGGGTGCGCGTCGGCATGGCCCGCGTCACGTCGACCGAGACGATGCGCTCCGGCCGCGCGCCGTCGGGCAGCGCCTGGATGGTCGCGACCGACTTGTCCCACGCGATGACGGTGCGCGCGCCGTGGTCCTCGAACTGGTGCTGCAGCTCGCGCGGCGTGTAGAGCGGGTTGTGCTCGACGACCACCGCGCCCAGGCGCAGCACCGCGTAGAACGCGACGACGTGCTGCGGGCAGTTCGGCAGGACGATGGCGACGGGGTCGCCCGCGCGCACGCCCGCGTCGGCGAGCCCCTGGGCGGCGCGCGCGATCTGCTCGCCGAGATCCCGGTAGCTCGTCTCCGCCCCGAGGAAGTCGAGCGCGGTGCCGCCGGGGAAGCGCAGCACGGACTGGTCGACGATGTCGACGAGCGATCCCTGCGGCAGGTCGATCTCGTGAGGGACGTCGGGCGCGTAGCTGGCCAGCCAGGGCCGGTCGGTGGGGGTGGTCACCCCTCCCACCCTAGGCCGCGTGCGTGTCGTCGCCGGTGACGCCGAGGCGACCGTGCGGGGATGCCGGCGGCGCCGCACCCGCGGTCGTCGCGGCGATCAGCCTCGGCCGGCGTGCCGCCCCTCGGCCAGGTACGCGAGCCGGCGCAGCGTCTCCACGTTGCGCGCGTGCAGCAGCAGGTCCATCACGGGCGCCGGGACGAGGCGACCCGGCCCGCGGACGGCCTCCTCGGTCATCCGCACCTCGCAGCCGTCGGGGAGAGTGCGCACCTCGAGGGTCACGCGCGCCTCGCCGATCGGCCAGCCCTTCGGCTGCATGACCATGCGGCGCGGCGGATCCCACGCGAGCATCGTGGTCTCGTCGTCGATGAGGACGGGCCAGGAGCCGAACGAGTGGTGCAGCTGCGCGCCGACCGCGGGCCACGCGTCGTCGACGGCCCGCATCCGGGAGGCGCCGACGACCCACGCGGGGAACAGCCAGCCGTCGGCGACCACCTCGGCGACGTCGGCGGGGGAGCACTTCATGCGGCGGCGGGTGACGGACATGCGTCCAGTCTGGTGCGCGTGTCCAGGCTCGCGTAATCGACCGGCGGGGCTCGACGCCCGCCGGGGCGCCCTGCTACAGCGAGAGATCCGGCCCGCGCTCGATGCCGAATTCGTGCCGCAGCGCGCTCCTAGCGGCCTGGTACCCGGCCATCCCGTGCACGCCGGGCCCGGGCGTCGCCGAGCTCGAGGCCAGGTAGACGCCGCGGGCCGGGGTGCGCCATGGATCCGGCGACAGCACCGGACGCGCCAGCAGCTGCCACACGCTCGCGGCGCCCGCGGCGATGTCGCCGCCGATGTAGTTGGGGTCGTGCTCCTCCATGCCCACGGCATCGATGCTGGAGGAGGCGAGGATCAGGTCGCGGAAGCCCGGCGCGAAGCGCTCGATCTGCCGCGTGATGGCCTCGGTCTGGTCGACGGTGGATCCCGCCGGCACGTGCGTGTAGGCCCACAGCACGTGCTTCCCGGCGGGCGCGCGGCCCGGGTCGTCGATGGAGGGCTGGGCGACGAGCACGTACGGGTCGTCGCTGTGGCGGCCGGCGGCGACATCCCTCTCGGCGCGCTGGATCTCGGCCCGGGTGCCGCCGACGTGCAGCGTGCCCGCCTTCCGGAGCTCGGGGTCGGTCCACGGCACCGGTCCGGAGAGCGCGAAGTCGACCTTGGACGCCGCGTTGCCGTAGCGGAAGCGGCGGAGGGCGCGGAGGTAGCGCGCGGGCAGCCGGTCGCTCGCGATGCGCGAGAGGGCCCGGGCGCTGGTGTCGAGGAGCACGGCGCGGGCGGGGGGTAGCTCGCGCAGGGTCCGGACCTCGGATCCCGTGACGACCTCGCCGCCGTGGGCGCGCAGGTCGGCGACCAGGGCGTCGACGATGGACTGGCTCCCGCCGATCGGCACCGGCCAGCCGCGCGCGTGGGCGTAGGCACCGAGGCTGAGCGCGGCGGCGGCCGTCGAGACGCTCGGCATGGTCTGGATGGCGTGGGCGGCGACCCCCGTGAACATGGCGGGCGCCACGTCGCCGCGGAAGCGCGCGTTCCAGGCGGGCGAGCCCTGCTCGAGCGCGCGGAGGCCGAGGCGGATGGCGGTCGGCGGATGCCGCGGGACCTGGAGCAGCGGGCCGTTCGTGAACTGGGCGACCCGGTCGGCGGATGCGGCGAGCGGTCCCATCAGCTGCCGCCACGCCGGGCCGTCCACCCCGAGCGCGTCGGCCGTGCGGTCGATGTCGCGGTAGGCGATGCCCGAGACGCCGTCGTCGAGCGGGTGCGCGTAGGAGATCTCGGGCACGACGAGGTCGATGCGCCGGTCGAGCTGGAACGCGCGGAAGAAGCCGGAGGCCAGCGCCATCGGGTGCACGGCGGAGCAGATGTCGTGGTGGAAGCCGGGGAGCGTGAGCTCGGCCGTGCGGCTGCCGCCGCCGATCGTGTCGGCCCGTTCGTGCACCTCGACCCGGAGGCCCGCGCGGGCCATCGTCACGGCCGCGGCCAGCCCGTTCGGTCCGGATCCGACCACGATCGCGTCGATGTCACCCATGCGTCGAGGCTATCGGCGACGCAGCGCGGCGGTGCCGGCGATGATGCCCGACAGGAGGGCACCCGCGCCGATCGCGACGGTCTTCGCGCGGTTGCGGATGATCCAGACCTGCGGGCTCATCATGCGCGCGCGGTCGCTGAAGATGCCGCGCGCGCCCTGATCGCCCGCCGTCGGCGTGTAGAGGTTGGTCGTCAGCATGGGCTGCGTCTTGTCCTCGGCCTGCTGGCCGCTGTAGCCCGTCTTCGCGAGGTACCCGTCGAGCCAGTTCGCGACGAAGCGGTTCCCGAGCACCGTCATCACGGTCGGCTCGCCGACCCAGTTGCGGCGCTTCGGCTTCTCGGCGACGGCGGCGATGGCCTGCGCGCCCACCTCGGGCTCGAAGATCGGCGGCACGGGCTGCGGGTGGTGCGGCAGCTGCGACTTGACCCAGTTGAACTGGATCGTGTTGAGCGCGGGCATGTCCACGGTGGAGATCGTGACCTTGCTCTCGTTGTGGATCAGCTCTGTCGTCACCGACTCCGTGAAGCCCTGCACGGCGTGCTTGGCGGCGCAGTACGCGGCCTGGAGCGGGATCCCGCGGTGGGCGAGCGCGGAGCCCACCTGGATCACGTGGCCGCGGTCGCGCGGCACCATGCGGCTGAGCGCGGCGCGCGTGCCGTTGACGAACCCGAAGTAGTTGACGGCCGTGGCGCGCTCGAAGTCGGCCGGATCCGTGGTGAGGAACTCGCCGAACACACCCACCATGGCGTCGTTGACCCACAGGTCGATGGGGCCGAGCTCGTCCTCGACGCGGTCGGCGGCGGCCTCGACGGCCAGGCGGTCGGCGACGTCGGTGGAGATGCCGAGGCCGCGGCGGCCGCGCGCCTCGATGTCGGCGACGGCGCCCGCGAGACCGTCCTCGCCGCGCGCGAGGACGGCGACGTCCCAGCCCCGGTCCGCGAGCTCCCTCACGGTCGCGCGGCCCAGTCCGGCCGATCCTCCGGTGACGACGGCGATGCCTCGAGTCATGTGGCTCCTTCGATGGTTGGTGCACGAAACGTGCTCCTCCACCGTAGGACCGTCGCGTCCGCCGACCCGGCCAGGGGCCCGTCCTGCCAGGCGGCGGTCAGCCTTCGCGCTGCAGCTCCTCGCGCACCTGGCGGCGGAGCACCTTGCCGATGAGCGAGGTGGGCAGCGCGTCCACCTGGATCACGCGACGGGGGACCTTGTAGGCGGTGAGGTGGGCGCGGCAGTACGCGCGGATGGCGGCCTCGTCGAGCGTCGCGCCCGGATCCAGGACGACCGCTGCCGTGACGTCCTCGCCGCCGTCCGCCGAGGGCAGCCCGACGACGGCGACGCCCTGCACGCCCGGCGCGCCGCGCACGACGTCCTCGACTTCGCTGGGGGAGACGTTGAAGCCGCCCGTGATGATGAGCTCCTTCATCCGGTCGACGATGGTCGTGAAGCCCTCGGCGTCGACGCGCACGATGTCGCCCGTCCGGAACCAGCCGCCGTCGAGGAGCGCCGCGCGCGTCTCGTCGGGGCGGCGCCAGTAGCCCTGGAAGACCTGCGGCCCGCGGATGAGCAGCTCGCCCTCCTCGCCGGGGGCGCGGTCGACCATCGGGTCCTCGGGATCCACGACGCGCACCTCGGTGCTCGGGAACGGGACGCCCACGGTGCCGGGCCGCCGCGACGGGCCGATGGGGTTGCCGAGCGCCACGGGCGACGTCTCCGTGAGGCCGTAGCCCTCCACGAGGTAGCCGCCCGTGAGGCCCTCCCACAGCTCGACCGTGGAGACGGGCAGGTTCATGGCGCCGGAGATCGCGAACCGCACGCCCGTGAGGTCGACCCCCTTCTCCTTCGCGGCGCGCGCCAGCCGCTCGTAGATGGGCGGCACGGCGGGCAGGAACGTCGGCGGGTGCTTCCGCGCGGCGGCGAGCACGAGGTCCACGTCGAACTTCGGGAAGAGCACGAGGCGGGCCCCGATCGCCATGGCGAACGTGAGGCAGAGCGTGAGGCCGTAGGCGTGGAACATCGGCAGCACGCCGTAGACGGTCTCGCCGCCGTCCGCGAGGCCGGGCACCCAAGCGCGGCCCTGCATGGCGTTCGCGTGCAGGTTCCTGTGCGTGAGGATCGCGCCCTTGGGGCTCGCCGTCGTGCCGCTCGTGTACTGGAGGATCGCGACGTCGTCGAGCTCGGGCTTGGGGCGGGATGCGGCGATGCGGCGGTGGTCGACCAGCGTCTCCCACGTGACGGTGTCCTTCACGGGCGTGGTGATCGCGGCGCGGGCGCGGCGGGCGGCGGGCACCGGGAGGCGGAGCTTGAGGCGCGTCGCGAGCGGCATCGCGGCGGGCACGTCGACCGAGACGATCGTGTCGACGGGCACGTCGCGCGGCATGTCCTGGATCGTGCCGACGACCGTGTTCCACGCGATGACGACGCGGGCGCCGTGGTCCTCGAACTGGTGGCGGAGCTCGCGGGGCGTGTAGAGCGGGTTGTGCTCGACGACGATCGCGCCGAGCCGCAGAACGGCGTAGAAGGCGACGATGTGCTGCGGGCAGTTCGGCAGCACGAGCGCGACGCGGTCGCCCTTGCGGACGCCGAGGCGGCGGAGGCCCTCGGCGGCGCGGGAGATCTGGTCGCCCATCTCGCGGTACGTCGTCTCGCGCCCGAAGAACTCGAGGGCGACGGCCTTCGCGTGCCGCTGGATGGAGCGCTCGACCATGTCGACCAGGGATCCGATGACCGGCGGGATGTCGGCCGACACCCCGTCCGCGTAGCTGCGTACCCAGGGGCGGTCGGCGTCGATGCTCATGTCCCCACCATAGGGAATGCGCCCGGGCGGAACCCGGGCGCATCGGCGTGCATCGGTCGCGGGCTACGCGGGGTAGACGACCCCGGTCAGCTGCTCGGACGCGTCCCAGAGGCGGCGGGCGAGCTCGGGGTCCTTCGACCACGGGCTCGACGCGGCCAGGTGCGGCATGCCGCTCATCCCGCCTGGGCCCGCGGGACCGTAGTAGTCGCCCGGGTGGACGCCGAGGCCGGTCGCGGCCTGGATCTGCGGGAGCGCGCCCACGCGCACGTCCTGGCCCAGGGCGGCCGGCCCGAACCTCGCGGCCAGGTCGCTCATCACGCCCTGGGGCCCGGATCCCGGGCCGTTCTTGGCGAGGTTCGTCGACGTGACGCCGGGGTGGGCGGCGACGGCCGTGAGGCCCCAGCCGCGCTCCTCGGAGAGCGTCTGCAGCCGCCGCATGAACAGCAGGTTCGCGAGCTTGGCCTGGCCGTAGGCCGCCCAGGCGCTGTACCGGCGCTCGGACTGGAGGTCGCCGAACGCGATGCGGCCCATCCAGTGCGCGAGGCTCGAGACGACGACCACGCGCGGCGCGTCGGCCGCCTGGAGCGCGGGCAGGAGCAGGCCGGTCAGCGCGAAGTGGCCGAGGTGGTTCGTGCCGAGCTGGATCTCGAAGCCGTCCGCGGTCTCGCGCCGGTCCGGCGGGGCCATGACGCCGGCGTTGTCGACGAGGATGTCGATCGGCCCGCGCTCGATCTCGCGGTCGGCGAAGGCGCGCACGGAGGCGAGGTCGGCGAGGTCGAGGGATCCGACCTCGACGTGGACGCCGGGGTGGCGGTCGCGGATGGAGCCGGCCGCGTCCTCGCCGCGCTCGGGGTCGCGGGATGTGAGGACGACGGACGCGCCGGCCGCGGCGAGCCGGCGCGCGGTCTCGAGGCCGAGGCCGCTGTTGCCGCCGGTGACGACGGCGCGCTTCCCGTCGAGCGGGCTGATGATGATGTCGGTGGGACGGGGCACGCGGACTCCTCTTGCGGGTGGGATCCCCACGCTAGCGACGTCGGCCGGGCGTCGCCCGTGCGGGTGGTGCCCGGCCGCGCGCCGAGAGGCCGTCGGGGGCCGCCGATGGGAGGATCGGGGCATGTGGATGAGACGCGGCCGGGACGGATCCGAGGGCGAGCGGGGGAGCGACGGCTCGCACGCGATCGGGGTCGGCGCCGTCGTCGTGATCCTCGACGGCGCGGCCGCCACGGGCGACCCCGCGCTCGACGGCGAGCCCGTCGGCCTCGTGGTCGCCTCCGCCTCCGACGGCCTGCGCAGCGTCAGCCCCGTGCCGACCGCGCGCGGCCGTGCCTGGGTCGTGGAGCTCGGTTCGGACGACGACGGCGCGGCCGGCCGACGGGTCGTGGTGCCGCAGAGCGCGCTGCGCCTGGTGGACGACGCGGACGATACGGTCCCCGCGCTGCCCGCCGACGACCTCCCGCCGCGCGCGTGAGCGGCGCCGTGCCGGGATCCGACCCGGGCGCCGCGGGCCTCGTGGATCCCGCGGACCTCGCCGCCGAGCTGATCCGCATCGACTCGACCAACCCCGACCTCGTGCCGGGGGCGGCGGGCGAGACCGCCGTCGCCGCGCACGTCGCCGCGTGGCTCCGCGCCCGCGGCTTCGACGTCCGCGTCCTCGAGGGGACGCCGGGTCGTCCGACCGTCCTCGCGACCGCGCGCGGCACGGGCGGCGGCCGCACGATCCTCCTGGACGGGCACCTCGACACCGTGCCGCCCGGCGACCCCGAGCGCGGCGGACTGCTCCCGCGGATCGAGGACGGACGCCTCCTCGGCCGCGGCGCCTTCGACATGAAGGCGGGCCTCGCCGCGATGATGGTCGCCGCCGACCGCGCCCGGCGGATCGGGACGCGCGGCGACGTCGTGCTCGCGCTCGTCGCCGACGAGGAGTTCGCCAGCATCGGCACCGAGGAGGCGCTCCGTGCTCTCGCCGCCGACGGCACGCGCATCGACGGTGCCGTGATCTCCGAGCCCAGCCAGTCCGAGGCGATCGTCGCCCACCGCGGCTTCGGCTGGTACGAGATCCGCCTGCGCGGGCGCGCGGCCCATGGATCGATGCCGGAGCAGGGCGTCGACGCGATCGCGCACGCGGGGCTCGTGCTCCGCGAGCTCGACGCGCTGGCCGAGCGCCTCTCCGCGGGACACCGCCACCCACTGCTCGGGACGGGCGCCGTGCGCGTCTCCCGGATCCACGGCGGCTCGGACGCCGCGACGGTCGCCGACTCCTGCGTGCTCACGATCGAGCGCCGCTTCCTCCCCGGCCAGTCGACGGCCGACGTCGAGGCCGAGCTGCGCACGGCGCTCGACTCGGTCGCCGCCCGCGCACCCGGGATGGACGTCGACCTCGAGGTGCTCGTCGCCCGCGCGGCGTTCGAGGCCGACGTCGACGGGCCGCTCGCCCGCGCCGTGCTCGACAGCGGGGCGCGTGTCACCGGATCGCCCGTCCCGCACCGCGGCGAGCCGTTCTGGACCGACGCCGGCCTCGTGCACGAGGCCGGGATCCCGTGCATCCTCCTGGGCGTCACGGGCGGCGGCGCGCACGCCGACGAGGAGTGGGCCGAGGTCGACTCCATCCGGGAGCTGGCCGACGTGCTCGAGGGCGCGATCCTCGACTTCTGCGGCAGCGACGGCGACTAGCCGCCGCCCGGCCTCCTAGTCGCGCGTCGCCGACCGGTGCAGCTCCACGTCGAGCCGTCCCGCGTCGGCCGTCGCCGTCATCCACGTGAAGTCGGGCTGGCGGCGCCGGTCGGTGGGCGAGCCGGGGTTGAGGAGGCGCAGCCCTGAGGGCGTCACGGTGTCCCACGGGATGTGGCTGTGGCCGAAGACGAGCACGTCGGTCTCGGGGAACGCCGCGTCCATCCGCCGCTCACGGCCCGTGGAGGCGCCCGTCTCGTGCGTGACGGCGAAGCGGATCCCCTCGATCACCGCGCGCGCCGTCTCCGGCAGCCGAGCCCGCAGCCCCGCCGGGTCGTTGTTCCCCCAGCACGCGAGCAGCCGCGCGGAGCGCGCCTCGAGCGCGTCGAGGGCGGCCTCGTCGACCCAGTCGCCCGCGTGGATCACGACGTCGGCGGAGTCGACCGCCCGCCAGAGCGCCCGCGGCAGGTCCTTCGCGCGCTTCGGGAGGTGGGTGTCGCTGAGGATCACGAGCGATGCGGTCACCCGCTCCACGCTACGCGGCCCGACCGGCGCGGCATGATGGACGGACACCCACCCATCGCCCCTCGAGGAGGCGCCCATGACCGGCATCACCCGCGGCTTCGTCGGCCGCCCGCGGAAGGGCCCGACCGGCCGCCTCCCGCCCGGCCAGTACGACACCCAGGGCGGCTGGCCCGTCCTCACCGCCGAGGCCGTGCCGAACCTGCCGGAGTCGCGATGGTCGATCGCCGTCGACGGCCTCGTCGAGCGCCCGACCACCTGGAACTGGGACGAGGCGCACGCGCTGCCGCGGTCCGAGTACGCGGGCGACATCCACTGCGTCACCACGTGGACCCGGCTCGACACGCGGTTCGCGGGCGTCAGCGTCGACACCCTGCTCGACGCCGCGGGCCCGCTCCCGGAGGCGCGCTTCGTCCTCGCGACCTCGCACTCCGGCTACACCACCAACCTCCCGCTGGAGGACCTCCGCGGCGGGCGGGCGTGGATCGCGTGGGAGGCCGACGGACGCCCGCTCACGGCAGACCACGGCGGACCCGCGCGGCTCCTCGTGCCGCACCTCTACTTCTGGAAGAGCGCCAAGTGGATCGCCCGCCTCACGCTCCTCGACCGCGACCAGCAGGGCTTCTGGGAGCGCAACGGGTACCACGACCGCGGCGACCCGTGGCGCGAGCAGCGCTACCAGGGCGACCGCTGAGCGCCGCGGCGCCCGGGATCGGGCCTGCGCGCGAGCCCGCCGTCCCCGCGTCCGTCGGCGGCGAGTGGCGGACGGCGACGATCACGGCGCTCGAGCACCCGACGCCTACGACCGTCCTGCTGCGCTTCGACGTGCCCGACCGGATCCCGTACCTGCCCGGCCAGCACTGCGTCGTGCGGCTGCGCGCGGCGGACGGCTACACCGCGCAGCGCTCGTACTCGATCCTGTCCGCCCCGCACGAGGAGGGCGTCGAGCTGCTGATGGAGCGCTACGAGGACGGCGAGGTGAGCGGCTTCTTCGCCGACGTCGCCCGGGTCGGCGACGAGATCGAGATGCGCCTGCCCATCGGCGGCTTCTTCCTCTGGGACGGCGCGACCCCGGCCGTCGCGCTCGGGGGCGGGACCGGCGCGGTCCCGCTCGTGGCGATGGTCCGCCACGCGCGGCACCTCGACGTGCCGCACCTCGTCCGCGTGGCCGTCTCGGCGCGCACCGCGGCCGACGTCCCGTGCCGCGCGGAGCTCGAGGACGCGGGCGCCCTCATCGTCACGACCCGGGAGCGGCGTGGCGCGCGCGGGTTCGGGCGCCTCCGCTCCGACGAGGTCGCGGGGCTCGTCGCCGGCGCGGAGGTGGCCTTCGTGTGCGGATCCACCGCCTTCGCGGGCGGGGCGACGCGCCTGCTGCTCGACGCCGGGGTCGGCCGCGACGCGATCCGCATCGAGCAGTTCGGCCCGTCGGGGGAGTGACGGCGGCGTCCCGCCGGGCCACACTGGGGCGGACGGCGACGGAGCCGCGGGGAGCGGGTGCCGCATGGAGCGATCGGTCGTTCTGCTGCGCGGGATCAACGTCGGGCGGGCCAAGCAGGTGCCCATGGCGGAGCTGACCGCGGCGCTCGACGGCCTCGGCTACCTGCGCGTCCGCACCCACCTGCGGAGCGGGAACGCCGTCGTCGACCACGAGCGGCCGGTCGGCCGGGGCGCCGCGGTGGCGATCGAGGACGCCGTGCGGCTCGCCACGGGCGTGACCGCGGACGTCCACCTCGTGCCCGCCGACGACTTCAGGCGCATCGCGGCCGGCATCCCGTTCGGCCCGGTCGCCGACGACGCGTCCCGCCTCCTCGTCTCGTTCCTCGACCGGCCGCTGGACCCGCTGCCCGCGCCGCCGCCCGCCGCCGACATCGCACCCGACCTGGTCGAGGTCGGCCACGAGGCCGTGTACTCCTGGCACCCCGACGGCGTCTCGGCGTCGCGCGTGCCCCCGGCGTTCTGGCGCGGGCTCGGGGCGTCCGTCACCGCCAGGAACGCCCGCACCGTCGCCGCGCTGGTGGCGCTGCTCGACGCGTGACGCGCGTGCCCGGCACGCGTCCCCCAGTACGGGGGTGATGCTCGGGCACCCGAGGGGATCCGGCCCGCATCGGGGGCGCCGCGGCCTCCTCACGGCGCGGGCAGAGGGATAGGTTCGATCACGTGAGCAGATTCGCGGAGCGCTGGAAGTCCCACATCCTGGAGACGTTCTCCGCGGACTCCGAGGGGCGACCCCAGTGGATCCAGGACCTGGAGGACGGCGAGGACGCCGGCTGGTTCGGGCCCGGCTCCGCGGTCTGGGCCGTGCATGGCGGGATGCCGACGCTCGTCGCGGGGATCCGCGCCCTCCTCATGCAGACGCTGCACCCGGGCGCCATGGCCGGGGTCCACGACTGGTCGCGCTACCGCGAGGATCCGCTCGGCCGGCTCGCCGGCACCGTGCGCTGGGTCATCACCACCTCGTTCGGCGATCGGGACACCGCCGTCGACGTCAGCCGGCGCGTCCGCGGCTACCACCGCAAGGTGCAGGGCACCTACGTCGACGGCCACGGCGTCGAGCGCCCCTACAGCGCGAACGACCCCGACCTGCTCGCCTGGGTGCACATGGTCTTCACCGACGCGTTCCTCAGCACGCACATGCAGTGGGGGCCGCCGATCCCGGGCGGGCCCGACCGGTACGTGGCCGAGTGGGCGAAGGCGGGCGAGCTCATGGGCGTCGAGGCGCCGCCGCGCTCGCACGCCGAGCTGCACGCACAGATCGACGCGTTCCACGACCAGGGCCTCCTCCGCGCCGACGAGCGCACGCGCGAGACGATCTCCTTCCTCCGCGAGCCCCCGCTCCGCGCCTCCATGCTGCCGGCCTACCGCGTGCTGTTCGCGGGCGCCGTCGCCTCCCTCGAGCCGCGGTACCGCGAGCTCCTCGGGCTCGACAAGGCCTCGTTCGGCCCCTTCCCGCTCCCCGCGCTCGCGTCGACCCGGGTGATGCTCGGCGTCGCCGGGCGCGTGATGGGCGAGCAGTCCACCAGCCACGAGGCGGCGCTCAAGCGCATCGCGCGGCTGGAGGGCGGGTCGAACGCCTCGACGCCCGACAGCGCGGCGGAGCCGTGCCCCGGTCGCGGCGACGACGCCGGGCACCGCGCGCAGCCCGCGGCCTGACCCAGCCCGTCCTCGAGCAGGCACCCGTCGCAGCCCGGCTCGCGCGGCCGATGTCGGCGGCCCGGGCTAGCGTGGGGACGACATGAGCAGGCAGGACGGATCGACGAGGCGCACGTCCGACGCGAGCGCGGACGACTCCGAGGCGACCATCCTGCACATCGACATGGACGCGTTCTTCGCCGCCGTCGAGCTGCTCGAGCGGCCGGAGCTCCGCGGCACACCGGTCATCGTCGGCGGGTCGTCGGGTCGCGGAGTGGTCACGAGCGCCACCTACGAGGCCAGGCGCTTCGGCGTCCGCTCGGCCATGCCGATGGCGCAGGCGCTCCGCCTCTGCCCGCAGGCCACGGTCATCGGCGGCCACATGGAGAAGTACGCGCACTGGTCACGCGTGGTCATGGGCATCTTCCGCGACGTCACGCCGCTCGTCGAGCCGCTGAGCATCGACGAGGCGTTCCTCGACGTGGCGGGCGCGCGCGGCCTCTTCGGCTCGCCGGCCGAGATCGGCGCGATGATCCGCCGCCGCGTCCATTCCGAGACCGGCCTCACCTGCTCGGTCGGCGCGGCCTCCACGAAGTTCGTCGCCAAGCTCGCGAGCACGCGCTGCAAGCCCGACGGCCTGCTCGTCATCCCCGCCGCCGAGACCCTGCCGTTCCTGCACGCGCTGCCGGTCGGCGCGCTCTGGGGCGTGGGGAAGACGACCGAGGAGGCCCTCCTCCGGCGCGGGCTCCGCACGGTCGCCGACATCGCCGACACCCCGCTTCCCGCCCTGCAGTCGATGCTCGGCGAGTCGGCGGGCGCCCGGCTGCACGACCTCTCCTGGGGACGGGATCCTCGGCGCGTCAGCACGCACCGCGAGGAGAAGAGCATGGGGCACGAGAACACGTTCCACGACGACGTGACGGATCCCGAGATCGTCCGCCGCGAGCTCCTCGGCCAGGCCACGCGCGTGGCCGAGCGGCTGCGGCGCGCGGGGCTCACTGCGCGCACCGTCTCGCTCAAGCTCCGCTACTCCGACTTCCGCACCATCACGCGATCCCGCACCCTGTCGGAGCCCACCGACGTCGCGCGCCGCATCTACGACGAGATCCGCGACGTCTACGAGCAGGTCGCCCGACCCGGTGACCGGATCCGTCTGGTGGGCGTGCGCGCCGAGCAGCTCGACGACGCCGACAACCGCGCCGTCGCGCTCTGGGACGCGGACGAGGGCTGGCGCGAGGCCGAGCGCACGGTCGACCAGGCGGCCGCGCGGTTCGGCCGCGGCGCCATCGGCCCGGCGTCGCTCCTGCGGAAGCCCGGGGCGAAGGGGGCCACCGTGTCGGATCCGCGCACGGAGGCGGCCGCGCGCGGTACCCTCCCCGGACACCCGCCCGACTGACGAGGACCACCATGACCGATCCCGCCGCGCCCGCATCCGACGACCACAGCCCCGCGGCGGAGGGAGCGGCGCCGACGCCGCCGGCCGCCACGCCGCCGGCTGCGACCACTCCGCCCGCCTACTCGCCGGCCCCGGCCCCTCCGGCCCTGACCCCTCCGGCCCCGATCCCGCCTGCCGCCGCCCATCCGGCCGCCGCCCCCTACGGCCTCGCGCCGGCGCCGGTCCCGCCCTCCCCGGCGGCGGTCGCCTGGGGCCAGCCGGTCTACGCGGCCGCGCCGCCCAAGGGCCTCAGCCTCACGTCGATGATCCTGGGTCTCGTCTCGGTCTTCTTCTTCTGGACGTTCCTCTGCCCGCTCATCGGGCTCGTGTTCGGCATCATCGGCATCAGGAAGGAGCCGGCCGGCCGGGGCTTCGCCATCACGGGCCTCATCCTCAACGGCCTGCTCCTGCTCATCCCCGTCGCGTTCGTGCTCTCGATCGTCGTCGCGGGCGGCACGCTCTTCGGCATCGCGGCCACCACCCCGCGCTGACCCGCGCAGGCGCCGCCTCGGACCCGGTCGCGTGGCGGCGCCGGACGCCTAGGGCCGGCCCATGCCGCGGTAGCGCCACCCGGCGGCGCGCCACGCGACGGGATCCAGGCAGTTGCGGCCGTCGACGATGACGGGCGTCGTCACGATGGCCTTGAGCTCCGCGGGGTCGATGGCCCGGTACTGCTTCCACTCGGTGAGCACCATGACGGCGTCCGCGTCGCGCGCCGCCTCCTGCCACGTGTCGACGTAGGTGAGCTCCGGGAAGCGACGGCGCGAGTTCTCGTTGGCGTACGGATCCGTCGCGAGCACGCGCGCGCCCTGCAGCTGCAGCTGCGCGGAGATGCTGAGCGCAGGGGAGTCGCGTACGTCGTCCGACTCGGGCTTGAAGGCGAGGCCCAGCACGGCGATGTTGCGGCCGAGCAGGGATCCGCCGCACACCTCGCGCGCCACGTCGACGGCGCGCACGCGTCGGCGCATGTTGATGGAGTCGACCTCGCGCAGGAACGTGAGCGCCTGGTCGGCGCCGAGCTCGCCCGCGCGCGCCATGAAGGCGCGGATGTCCTTGGGCAGGCAGCCGCCGCCGAAGCCGATGCCGGCGTTGAGGAAGCGGCGACCGATGCGGTCGTCGTACCCGATGGCGTCCGCCAGCTGCGTGACGTCGGCGCCCGTGGCCTCGCACACCTCCGCCATCGCGTTGATGAAGGAGATCTTGGTGGCGAGGAACGCGTTGGCGGAGACCTTCACGAGCTCGGCAGTCTCGTAGTCGGTCGTGACCCGTGCCGTGCCGGTCGAGAGCGCTGCGGCGTAGACCTCGTCGAGCGCGGTGCGCGCGGCCTCGCCGGCGTCGCCCGAGGGCAGGCCGTAGACGAAGCGGTCGGGCGTGAGCGTGTCCTCGACCGCGAAGCCCTCGCGCAGGAACTCCGGGTTCCACATGAGGATCGCGCCGGGGACGCCTGCCTCGATGCGCTCCGCGAGCCGCCGCGCGGTGCCCACGGGCACGGTGGACTTGCCCGCCACGACGTCGCCCGGCGCGAGGTGGGGGATGAGCGCGTCCACCGCGGCGTCGACGTAGGTCAGGTCGGCCGCGTTCTCGCCGCGCTTCTGCGGCGTGCCGACGGCGATGAAGTGCACGCGGGATCCGGCGGCCTCGGCCGTGTCGGTGGTGAAGCGGAGGCGGCCGGTCGCCAGCTGCTCGGTGAGGAGGTCCGGCAGGCCCGGCTCGAAGAACGGGGCGACGCCGGTCTGCAGCGACGCGATCTTAGCGGCGTCCACGTCGATGGCGACCACGTCGTGCCCGAGGCGGCTCATGCACGCGGCGTGGACGGTGCCGAGGTAGCCGCAGCCGATGACGGAGATGCGCACGGGGGAGTTCCTTCGCGTCGAGGGGAGGGCCGCCGGGCCGCGGCGTCGGCACCGTATCACGGTGATGTGACGCGCCAGGGGCGGGGCCCGACGTGCGCTCGTGCGCCGCGTCGGTCCCCGCCCCTGGCGCGGTGGATCAGGCCAGCAGCGCCTCCGCCGAGTCCGCGACCGGACCGAGGATCGCGGCGGATCGCGCGGGCAGGACGACCTCGTCGTCGCCGAGCGCGACGCCCGGTGCCGTCGCGAGCAGCAGCGCGGGGCGCTCGCCCACGACGGGCACGCGCCGCTCCTCGTCGGACAGGTTGACGACGATGGACAGCTCGCCGCGGTCCATCACGAGCAGGCGCGCCTCCTCGTGCACCTCGACCTCGACCTCGGCGAACCGGGGGTCGGTGAGGTCGGGGTGGGCGCGGCGCAGGCGGATCAGCTCGGAGTAGAGCGCGAAGAGGCGGGCGTGCTGCGAGTCGGCTGCCGCGGCGCCGTAGAGCTCCGACCAGTCGAGCTTGGAGTCCTGGAACGTGGAGAGGTCCTGCGGGTTCGGCACGACCGACTCGTCCCAGCCCATCTTCGCGAACTCCGCGATGCGCCCCTTCGCGGTCGCCTCGCCGAGGTCGTGCTCGGGGTGCGACGTGAAGAACTGCCACGGCGTGATCGCGCCCCACTCCTCGCCCATGAAGAGCATGGGCGTGAAAGGCGACGTCAGCGTGAGCACCGCGGCCAGCGCGAGCCCGCCCTCGTCGAGCGTCGCCGTGAGGCGGTCTCCCGTCGCGCGGTTGCCGATCTGGTCGTGGTTCTGGTTCGCGACCACGAGGCGGTGCGCCGGGATCCGCTCGGTGTCGAGCGGCCGCCCGTGCACCCGTCCGCGGAACGACGACCACGTGCCGTCGTGGAAGAAGCCGCGCGTGATGACCTTGGCGAGCGCCCCGAGCGATGCGAAGTCCTCGTAGTAGCCGGTGGTCTCGCCCGTGAGCGCGACGTGGACGGCATGGTGGAAGTCGTCGCTCCACTGCGCGTCGAGCCCGTAGCCGTGCGCCTCCCGCGAGGTGATGAGCTTCGGGTCGTTGAGGTCGGACTCCGCGATGAGCGTGAGCGGGCGCCCGACGTGCG
Organism: Clavibacter quasicaliforniensis; assembly: GCF_051201715.1. NCBI lineage: Bacteria > Bacillati > Actinomycetota > Actinomycetes > Micrococcales > Microbacteriaceae > Clavibacter > Clavibacter quasicaliforniensis. The sequence goes on from NZ_CP139624.1 coordinate 1,568,052, forward strand.
CGGACAGCACGTCCACCTGCACCGCGAGCTCCTCGAGGAGGTGCGTCGCCGTGTCGTCCACGAGCGCGTGCACCGCGTCCAGGCGCAGCGCGTCGACGTGGTAGTCGCCGAGCCACATGAGCGCGTTGTCGATGATGTACTCGCGGACGGGGCCGGAGTCCTCGCCGTCGAGGTTGAGGCTGGATCCCCACGTGTTCGCCGACGCCTCGTGGAGGTACGGGCCGTAGACGGGCAGGTAGTTGCCGGACGGGCCGAGGTGGTTGTAGACGACGTCCTGCACGACGCCCAGGCCGCGCGCGTGGCATGCGTCGACGAAGCGCTGGTAGGCCTCGGGTCCGCCGTACGTCTCCTGCACCGTGTACCAGAGGACCCCGTCGTAGCCCCAATTGTGCGTGCCGTTGAAGCCGTTGACCGGCAGCACCTCCACGAGGTCGACGCCCAGCGCGACCAGGTGGTCGAGCCGGTCAATGGCGGAGTCGAGCGTGCCGTCGGGCGTGAAGGTGCCGACGTGCATCTCGTAGATGACGGCGCCGGCGAGCTGGCGCCCGGTCCACGCCTGGTCGGTCCACGCGAACGACGACGGGTCGTACGTCCGCGAGCGGCCGTGGACGCCCTCGGGCTGGCGACGCGAGCGCGGATCCGGCAGCGGCGTGTCCGCGTCGTCCACGAGGTAGCCGTAGTCGAGGTCGCCGGAGGGCAGGGCCTCTGCGCGGTCGGCGTCGAGGGTCCACCAGCCGTCGCCGACGGGCGAGAGCGGCAGGCGCTCGTCGCCCACGGAGAGGGCGAGGGTGCGGGCCTTCGGGGCCCAGATGTCGAAGCGGTCGTCGGTCATGCTCGGCTCCCGGGGGTGAGGTCGGCTGCGGTGGATGCGGGCGCGAGGATCGCGACCGGGTAGTCGGCGAGGAGCGCGGCGACGGACACGCGCCCGCCGTCGAGGCGCCGGCCGCTGACGTGGTCGACGAGCTCGCCCTCGGGCAGCGTGAGGGACGTGGATCCCCATCCGCCGCCGGTCTCGAGGCCGACCGGCAGGCGGGTCGCGACGGTGATCGCGCCGCCCCGGTCGAAGGCGATCACGTGGGCGGCGGCGTCGCCGGTGGCGCGCACGGGCTCGTAGCCGGTGAACAGCTCCGGGTGCTCGCGGCGGAGGCGGAGCGCGCGTGCCGTGACGAGGAGCTTGGCGGCCCCCGTCTCGTCGATCGCGGGCTCCGCGCCCTTGAGCACGGCGTCGAGGGCGGCGCGGCGCATGCCGAAGTCGACCTCGCGGCGGTTGTCGGGATCCACGAGGCTCGTCTCCCACAGCTCGCTGCCCTGGTAGACGTCGGGCATTCCCGGGGCCGTGAGCTGGATGGCCTTGGCCGCGAGCGAGTTCGACCAGCCCGGGCCGGAGAGCCGGTCGTAGAGCCCGGCGACGATCGTGCGGGCGCGCGGGTCGTCGAAGGCCGCGTCGACGAGCGCGTGCATGCGCTCCTCGAAGGCCTCGTCTGGCGCGGTCCACGTGGTCGAGTCGCCGGCCTCGCGCGACGCCTTCTCGGCGTACGCGTGCAGGCGCTCGCGCGACGCGGGCCAGGTGCCGACGAGCGTCTGCCAGAGCAGGTTCTCGAACGGGCCATCGCCGGTCGGGGCCACCTCGCGGAGCTGGCCGAGCGCGTCGCGCCACGCCTCGGGCGTCTCGGAGAGCACGTCGATGCGGGCGCGCACGTCCTCGCCGCGCTTGGTGTCGTGCGTGGAGAGCGTGGTCATCGCGTGCGGCGCGATGCGCTGGCGCTCCTGCTGGCGCGCGTGGAAGTCGTCGACGTCGATCGCGAAGATCGACGGGTCGGCGCCGACCTCGTTGAGCGAGACCAGGCGCGAGTACCGGTAGAACGCGGTGTCCTCGACGCCCTTCGCCATGACCATGCCGCTCGTCTGCTGGAAGCGCTGGGCCACGAGCGTGGACGGATCCGCGAGCTGCGGCAAGAGCGCGTCGATGGTGGCGACGAGGTCGGGGCGGCTCGCGCGCGCGGCCTCTGCGGCCTCCTCGAGGTGGTGGAGCCCGCCCGGCAGGTAGCTGCGGTAGACGGGGAAGGTCGCGAGCAGCTCCGCGAGCGCGTCGGCGGCGTCGGCGGGCGCATCCTCCACGAGGCGCTCGAGCCGGAGCACCTCGCTGCGGAGGATCCCGTCGGCGATCCCGCGCTTCGTGCCGCGGATCATGTCGGCCCAGCTGGTGAGCTCGCCCTGCGGCAGGCCGCGCAGCGACGCCTCGAGGTGGTCGAGCTCGACCTGGCCGTCGGGGTCGACGAGCACGCGGTCGATCTCGGCGAGGGCGTCGTACCCGGTGGTGCCGGCGGTCGCCCAGTCGGTGGGCAGCGTCTCGCCGGGCTCGAGGATCTTCTCCACGAGCACGTACGCGCCGCCCGTGATCCGCGCGAGGTCGTCGAGGTACCCCTTCGGGTCGAGGAGACCGTCTGGGTGGTCGACCCGGAGGCCGTCGGCGAGGCCCTCGCGGAACCAGCGCGAGATCTCCGCGTGCGACTCCTCGAAGACCCGGGGCAGCTCGACGCGGATGCCCGCGAGCGTGTTGACCGCGAAGAAGCGGCGGTAGTTGAGCTCGGCGTCGGCGCGACGCCAGTTGATCAGCTCGTAGGACTGGCGCTCATGCACAGTGCGCGCGTTCGCGTCGTCCTCGGCCGTGCCGGGCGCCACGGGGAAGCGCTGGTCGTAGTAGCGGAGCTCGACGGTGCCGTCGTCGCCGCGCACGAGCTCCAGCTCGTCGAGCTCGGTCTCGCCGTCGCCGAGCACGGGGATCCGCACCTTGCCCCGCCCGAAGTCCCAGTCCACGTCGAACGCGTCGGCGTAGCGGCTCGCGGTGCCGTGCGTGAGGAGGTCCCACCACCAGAGGCTCTCCACCGGGGTCGCGACGCCCACGTGGTTCGGGACGATGTCCACCAGCACGCCGAGGCCCAGCTCGTGCGCGCGATCCGCGACCTGCTTCAGCCCCGCCGCGCCGCCGCGGGACGGGTCCACCTGCGAGTGGTCGACCACGTCGTAGCCGTGGTCGGATCCCGGCTCGGCCGCGAGGATCGGGCTGAGGTACACCCAGTCCGCGCCGAGGTCCTTCACGTACGGCAGCTGCTCGGCCACGGCGGCGAGGTCGAACGACTCCCGCACCTGGAACCGGTAGGTGGAGATGGGGGTTCTCAACTGATGTCGCTCCTTGGGTCTGCGGCCGGCCGGTCGGCCTGCGCGTGGGTGAGTACGGCGAGGCTCGCCGCGACCGAGTGGTCGGGCTCCACCTCGGGCTCGGTGTAGGCGCGCAGCACCACGAGCGCCTTGGCCGCCACGTCCACGACGCTACTCGCGCGGAGGGCCGTCGAGTCGGCTCCGACGCCCGCGGTGTCGATCACGGTCTCCCACGCGTCCGCGTACTCGTCCGACGGGAGCGTGAAGGACACGGGCTCGTCGTGCGCGTTGAAGTAGAGGAGGAAGTGCGTGTCGTAGATGTCCTCGCCGCGGCGGTCGCGTCCGCGGATCCCGTTGCCGTTGAGGAACATGCCGATCGCGCGGAGGCCCGACTCCCAGTCGTCGTCCACCATCGGCGTCGCGTCCGCGTCCAGCCACACGATGTCGGGCAGCGGCTCGCCCTCGCCGCGGCGCACGGGCCGTCCGTCGAAGAAGCGCCCGCGACGGAACGTCGGGTGCTCCTTGCGGAGTCGCACGACGGACGCGGTGAACTCGACGAGCGGCTGGTCGGCCTGGTCCCAGTGCACCCAGCTGATCTCGTTGTCCTGCGCGTACGTGTTGTTGTTGCCCTGCTGCGTGCGGCCGAGCTCGTCGCCGTGCAGGATCATCGGCACGCCCTGCGACAGGATCATGGTCGCGAGCATGTTCCGCTGCTGGCGCCCCCGCAGGGTGGCGATGGTCGGGTCGTCGGTCGGCCCCTCCACGCCCATGTTCCAGGAGCGGTTGTGGCTCTCGCCGTCATTGTTGTCCTCGCCGTTGGCCTCGTTGTGCTTCTCGTTGTAGGAGACGAGGTCGGCGATCGTGAAGCCGTCGTGCGCGGTGATGAAGTTGATCGACGCCACCGGCCGGCGCCCCGAGTGCTCGTAGAGGTCGGCGGATCCCGTGATGCGCGCCGCGAACTCGCCGAGCGAGGAGGCCTCGCCGCGCCAGAAGTCGCGGACGGTGTCGCGGTACTTGCCGTTCCACTCGGTCCACTGCGGCGGGAAGTTGCCCACCTGGTAGCCGCCGGGGCCCACGTCCCAGGGCTCGGCGATGAGCTTGACCTGCGACACCACCGGATCCTGCTGCACGAGCTCGAAGAAGGTGGCGAGCTTGTCGACGTCGTAGAACTCGCGCGCGAGCGCCGAGGCCAGGTCGAAGCGGAACCCGTCGACGTGCATCTCGGTGACCCAGTAGCGCAGCGAGTCCATGATCAGCTGCAGCGCGTGCGGGTGGCGCACGTTGAGCGAGTTCCCCGTGCCCGTGTAGTCCATGTAGTAGGTGGGGTCGTCCTCCATGAGTCGGTAGTAGGCCTGGTTGTCGATGCCCTTGAAGGAGAGCGTCGGCCCGAGGTGGTTGCCCTCCGCCGTGTGGTTGTAGACCACGTCGAGGATGACCTCGATGCCGGCGGCGTGGAGCGCGCGCACCATGGACTTGAACTCCTGCACCTGCTGGCCGAGCTCGCCAGTGGACGAGTAGGCGTTGTGCGGCGCGAAGAAGCCGATCGTGTTGTAGCCCCAGTAGTTGCGGAGGCCCTTCTCCAGGAGCGTGTTGTCCTGCACGAACTGGTGCACGGGCATGAGCTCGATGGCGGTGATGCCGAGCTTCTGCAGGTGGTCGATGACGGCGGGGTGCGCGATGCCCGCGTACGTGCCGCGCAGCTCCTCGGGTATCCGGGGGTTCAGCTGCGTGAGCCCCTTCACGTGCGCCTCGTACACGACGGTCTCGCTGTACGGGGTGCGGGGGAGGCGGTCGCCGTCCCAGTCGAAGAACGGGTTGACCACGACGCCGAGCATCATGTGCGGTCCCGAGTCCTCGTCGTTGCGGCTCGACGGGTCGCCGAACTCGTACGCGAACAGCGACGGGTCCCAGTCGAACTCGCCGCACGTGGCCTTGGCGTAGGGATCCAGCAGCAGCTTCGCGGGGTTCGACCGGTGCCCGTTCTCCGGCTCGTAGGGACCGGTGACCCGGTAGCCGTAGCGCTGACCCGGCTGCACGTGCGGGAGGTAGCAGTGCCAGACGTGCGCGTCGACCTCCGTCACGTCCACGCGGGTCTCGGTGCCGTCCTCCTCGATGAGGCACAGCTGCACGCGCTCGGCGATCTCGCTGAAGAGCGCGAAGTTCGTGCCGCTCCCGTCGAAGGTCGCGCCGAGCGGGTAGGGGTTTCCGGGCCAGGTGTGCAAGTGGTCCTCCAGTTGGGTCGACTCGTCCGCCGACGGCGCGCGGGCGTGCGTGCGCGGGGTCCGTCGGGGGCGGGGCAGGCGGTGGATCAGCGTGGGCCGCGACGGCAGGAGGCCGGATGCGACGCAGCGACGCACCAGGGGCGAGGTTACCGCGAGGACGCGGATCGCCCGGCATCCTCGGGGCGCCGCGGGGTACGGTGGGACGCATGACCAACCTCGTCGCACAGCTCGCAGAGAACGTGAAGAACGCCGGAGTGGGGACGGTCTACGGCGACCCCCTCGACATCGACGGCTCGACCATCGTGCCCGTGGCCTTCGCCTGGTACGGATTCGGCGGGGGCAGCGACCTCCCCGACTCCGACGGCAACGTCGCCGGCGGCGGCGGGGGCGGCGGCGCCACCTGGCCCATCGGCGCGTACATCGCCACCGACGGCGAGGTACGGTTCCAGCCCAACGTCATCGCGCTGCTCGCGGTGGCCACGCCCGTCATCTGGATCTCCGGCAAGGTCCTCGTCAAGCTCATCAAGACGCTGAGGTAGTCGGCTCGCACGACCACCGCGGAGCGCGGGTGCCCTCGGGCGCCCGCGCTCCCGTGCGTCCGGGGCGGGCCGCATCCCGAGCCCGCGTCCCGGGCGCGTCGACCGCGCGCTAGGATCGCCTCGAACACGGGAGTCCGGTGAGCCGGGCTGAGAGGAAGACACCCAGTCTTCGACCGTCGAACCTGATCTGGATCATGCCAGCGCAGGGAGGCTTCCATCTCGCACCCGTGCCCTCTTCCACTCATCCGAAGGGCACGTCCAATGACCGCATCACCCTCGTCCACGGCATCCGCCGTCCCCGCCGACGCCGGCGCCCGCGCGCCCCGCTCCGGCCTGCGCGCCCGCTGGCGCGTCATCGACATCGTCGTGGCCAGCGTCCTCGGCGTCGCCTCCGGCCTCGTCTTCGTCATCTGGAACACGGCGTCCGTGCCGGTCGGCGGCTTCTTCCAGCCGCTGCTCCCCGGCCTCCAGGCGCTGGCCGGCGGCGGCTGGCTTTTCGCGGGCGTCCTCACGGGCATCGTGATCCGCAAGCCCGGCGCCGCCCTCTACGGCGAGCTGCTCGCCGCGTTCGTCTCCATGCTGGTCGGCAACGTGTGGGGCGTCGGCACGCTCCTCTCCGGCCTCACGCAGGGCCTCGGCGCGGAGCTCGTGCTCCTCGTCTTCCTCTACGCGAACTGGCGCGCCTACGTCGCCGTGCTCGCGGGCATGGGAGCCGGGCTCGGCATGGCGATCACCGACCTCATCACCTACTACCCGGGATCCACCCCGCTCTTCGCCACGATCTACACGGTCGCCGCGCTCGTCTCGGGCGCGGTCATCGCCGGGCTGCTCTCGTGGCTCGTCGCCCGGGCGCTCGCCCGCACCGGCGCTCTCTCGCGCTTCGCCTCGGGCCGCGACACCGCGGCCCGCGTCTGACCGTGCGGCGGCCGGGCCGTCGCACGCCGTCGGTCGCCGCCTCGCACGTCCCGCTCGCCGGACCCGAGGCGACGGCCGACGCGGCGGGCGGAGCGTCCGTCCGGGCCGAGGGCTGGGGCTGGCGGCACGCGGGCCGGAGCGCCTGGGCGGTCCGCGACGTCGACCTGGTCATCGAGCCGGGGGAGCGGGTGCTGCTCCTCGGAGCGTCCGGCGCGGGGAAGACGACGCTCATGCACGCCCTCGCGGGTGTCCTCGGCGGCGACGACGAGGGGGAGACCCGCGGCAGCCTCCTCGTCGACGGGCAGGATCCGGCCGCCCGCCGGGGCCGCGCGGGGCTCGTGCTGCAGGATCCGGACGCGCAGGTGATCCTCTCCCGCGTCGGCGACGACGTCGCGTTCGGCTGCGAGAACCTCGGCGTCCCGCGCGACGAGATCTGGATCCGCGTCCGCGCCGCGCTCGACGCCGTCGGGCTCGACGTCGCCCTCGACCGCTCGACCACCGCGCTCTCCGGCGGGCAGAAGCAGCGCCTCGCCCTCGCCGGCGTCCTCGCGATGCGGCCCGGGCTCCTCCTCCTCGACGAGCCGACCGCCAACCTCGACCCCGAGGGCGTCGGGGAGGTGCGGCGCGCCGTCGAGTCCGTGGTCGAGCGGAGCGGCGCCACCCTCGTCGTCATCGAGCACCGGGTCGCCGTGTGGCAGGACCTCGTCGACCGGGTCGTCGTGCTCGGAGCGGACGGCGGGATCCTCGCCGACGGCACGCCGGACGACGTCCTCCGCGACCAGGGTGCGTCCCTCGCGGCCGCGGGCGTCTGGGTGCCGGGACGAGAGCCCGCCGCGCCCGGCCGGGAGCGTGCCGCGTCCGCGCCGCTCCTCCGCGCGGACGGCCTCACGATCGGCAGGGGCGGCGCGCGCGGCACCGCGGTCGCCGACGGGATCGGCGTCGCGCTCGCGTCCGGCCGCGTCACCGCCCTCACCGGCCCGAACGGCGGCGGCAAGAGCACGCTCGCGCTCACGCTCGGCGGCCTGCTGCCCGCGCTGTCCGGCCGGCTCCTCGCCGAGCCGGCCCTCGCCGACGGCCTCGGCGCGGATCCCGCCGCCTGGCGCTCGCGCGAGCTCGCGGCGCGCATCGGAACTGTGTTCCAGGATCCGGAGCACCAGTTCCTCGCCGGCACCGTGCGCGCCGAGCTCGAGGTGGGGCCGCGTGCGGTGGGCATGGATCCCGCCGACGCCGCCCGCCGCGTCGACGAGCTGCTCGTGCGCCTGCGACTCGACTGCCTCGCGCAGGCGAACCCCTTCACCCTCTCCGGCGGGGAGAAGCGACGCCTGTCGGTGGCGACCGCCCTCGCGACCGCGCCGCGCCTCCTCGTCCTCGACGAGCCGACGTTCGGGCAGGACGCCCGCACCTGGGCCGAGCTCGTCGCGCTCCTCGCCGACCTCGTCGACCGCGACGGCGTCGGGGTCCTCGCCGTCACGCACGACGCCGACCTCGTCCGCGCGCTGGCGGACGACGTCCTCCTCCTCGACGCCGCCTCCGGCCGGGCGGCCCGCCTGGAGGTCGTGCGATGAGCGCCGCCCCGTCCGTCGTCGCCCCCACCGCTCGCGCCACCGGCCTCGCCGCCGTCAACCCCGTCGCGCGCCTCGCAGCCGCCCTCGTGCTGACCCTGGTCCTCGTGCTGAGCCTCGACGTGGTCTCCGCGGGCGCGGCGCTGCTGCTCGAGCTGCTCCTCCTGCCGTTCGCGGGGATCCGGCCGCTCGCCCTCCTCGTCCGAGGGATCCCGATCTGGATCGCGGCCCCCGGTGCGGGCCTCACGATCCTGCTCTACGGACGCACGTCCGGCGAGGTGTACGCGCAGTTCCTGCTCGTTGTCGTCAGCGAGGGCTCGGTGCTGCTCGCGGTGGCGACCACGCTGCGCGTGCTGGCGATCGGCGTCGCGTCGCTCGTGCTCTTCACGGACGTGGATCCCACGGACCTCGCCGACGGCCTGGCCCAGGTCGCGCGCCTGCCGTCCCGGTTCGTCCTCGGAGCGCTCGCGGGCGTCCGGCTCGTCGGCCTCCTCCTCGACGACTGGCGCTCGCTCGAGCTCGCCCGGCGCGCACGGGGCGTCGCCGACCGCGGCCGCATCCGCCGGTTCGCCGGGCAGGCCTTCGCGCTCCTCGTTCTCTCGATCCGCCGCGGCAGCAAGCTGGCCACCGCGATGGAGGCCCGCGGGTTCGGCGGCTCCATTGCGCGCACGTGGGCCAGGCCCAGCGTCGTCGGTCGGCGCGAGGTGCTCGTCGTGACCGTCGCCGTGCTCGTGGCCGCCTGCGCGGTGACGGCCGCCGTCGCCGCCGGGACGTGGGGCTCCGTTGCGGCCTGACGCGGGGGAGCGTCGCCCGGCGCTGGTCCTCGTCGACGGCCCGTCCGGCTCCGGCAAGTCGACCCTCGCCGACGTCCTCGTCCGCGACGGCGAGCCGGACGCGGGGCTGCCGCCGGGAGCGCAGCTCCTGCGGCTCGACGACGTCTACCCCGGCTGGGACGGCCTCGAGGCGGCGTCCCGGCACCTCGAGCGCCACGTGCTGCAGGAGATGCATCACGGCGGACGCCCCCGGTGGCGCCGCTGGGACTGGGCCTCCGACGCGCCCGCGGAGTGGCACGACCTCGACCCGGCACGCCCGCTCGTGGTCGAGGGCTGCGGATCCCTGACGCGCATCGCCGCGGGCCTCGCCACGCGCCGCATCTGGGTCGAGGCCGACGACGCCGTGCGCCGGGCCCGCGCCATCGCGCGCGACGGCGAGTCCTTCGCCGTCGAGTGGGAGCGCTGGGACGCGCAGTGGCTCGCGCACGTCGACCGGGAGGATCCGCGGGCCTTGGCCGACGTCGTCGTCCGCACGGACGCCGTCACGGCGGCCGGGTAGCCTGATGCCATGACCGATTCCGCACCGTCCGACGTCCGCTACCTCGCCGTCTTCGCCGACGGCCCCCTCGAGGGCACCACCGAGACCCGCGTCCTCGTCGACGGCCAGCACGACGAGACCATCAGCACGATGTCGGCAGTGGAGGGCAAGGAGTCGCTCTTCCAGTACCGCGCGGGCGAGGTGTCCGAGGTCGCGGGCGAGCAGCGGGTCACCTACACGTACGTGGCCGACGGCAGCGACGACGTCCTCGGCGAGGGCGACGACGAGTCCCTCGAGCTCTGACACCCGGCACGCCCGGCGCCTGAGCGCCTCCCCACGACCCCGGACCGCGATGCGGCAGCCGGGGTCGTCGTGCGTCCGGGCCGCTTCGGGGCCTCAGGTTCGGGGCCTCAGGCCCAGCCGAGCTCGTGCAGCCGGTCGTCGTCGATGCCGTGGAAGTGCGCGATCTCGTGCACGAGCGTGACGTGCACGAGGTCGCGCAGCGCGTCCAGGTCCTCCGCCTCGTGCAGGTGCGGCTCGCGGTAGACGACGATGCGGTCCGGCATCTCGCCGAACCCGTACTGCCCGCGCTCCGTCATGGCGACGCCGTCGTAGAGGCCGAGCAGGTCGAGCGAGCCGTCCTCGGGCCGGTCCTCGACGACGAAGACGACGTTGTCGAGCCCGTCGACCATCTCGTCCGGCAGCGCGTCGAGCTCGTCGACGACCAGTCGCTCGAAGTCGTCGGGTTCGCAGTGCAGCACGGATCCAGCCTCGCACACGCGCATGCGGCGGAGCCCGGTCGCGGCGAGGCCCGGCCATGCGGGCCGGAGGAGACGACGGAGGGGGAGACGACGGAGGGTGAGACGACGAAAGGGCCGGGACCCTCTCGGATCCCGGCCCTTCCCGGTGGGGTGGACGACGGGGCTCGAACCCGCGACTTCCGGCTCCACAAGCCAGCGCTCTGCCAACTGAGCTACGCCCACCATGCGGCCGATCCCGCTCTCGCGGACGGCCATGGAAGAGGATACTACAGCCGCGGAGCCCACGCGGACGTCACGTCCGCGGAGATGGCCTGCACGTCGTCAGTGGCGGGTCCCGGCGCCGGGACGAACGCCGCGCGCCGGTAGTACTCCAGCTCGCGGATCGACTCGAGGATGTCGGCGAGGGCGCGGTGTCCGCCGTTCTTCGCGGGGGAGTTGAAGTAGATCCGGGGGAACCACTCCTTGGCGAGCACCTTGATGGAGGAGACGTCGACGCTGCGGTAGTGGAGGTGCGCGTCGACGCGGGGCATGTACTTCGCGAGGAACGCGCGGTCGGTGCCGATGGTGTTGCCCGCGATGGGGGCCTTGCCGCCGTTCGGCACGTGCTGCAGCAGGTACTCGAGCACCGCGAACTCGGCGTCGGCCAGGCTCACGCCCGCCGGGATCTCCTCGAGCAGCCCCGAGGAGCGGTGCATCTCGGTGACGAACTCGCCCATGTTGGCGAGCGCCGCGGGATCGGGGTTGATCACGATCGTGAAGCCGTCGTCGACGGGCACGAGGTCGAAGTCGGTGACGACCACCGCGACCTCCACCAGCTCGTCGATCGCGAGGTCGAGCCCCGTCATCTCGCAGTCGATCCACACCAGCCGGTCCGCGTTGTTGCCCATCCCCCGATCCTATCGGCGGGCCGGGGCGGCCCCGATGCGCCGCCTACCATGGGGGAGTGATCACCCTCCTCGCCGTCCTCCTCATCGTCAACGGCGTCTGGAACGTCGTCGTCTGGCCGCAGTTCCTCAAGCGCGTCGCGAAGGATCCCCGTGCCCGAGCCGCCGACGGGTCCCGCACGCCGTTCTTCACCGTGCACCTCGTGCTGGTCTCGGTCTCGCTGCTCCTCGCCCTCGTGTCGATCGTCGCCGCCGTCGCGGCGTTCCTCTCCTGACGCCCGGCGAGGGCGCGCCAGCGGCGGACGCCGCGCCCGCGGGAGCGGAGACTGTGCGCGTCGTCATGTTCACCTCGCTCTTCTGCGTCCCGTGCCAGGCGACCCGGCGGGTCCTCGCGGACGTCCAGCGCCTCCTGCCCTGGCTCCCGGTGGAGGAGCTCGACGTCGCGGCGCATCCGGATCTGGCCGAGGCGGAGCGCATCCGGTCGACGCCGACGATCCTCGTGCGGGCAGGAGACCGGCAGGTGCTCCGCGCCGAGGGCGTGCCGACCGCGCCGCAGGTGCTGCAGGCGGTCGTGCGGGCCATGGACGGGCCGGCGCCGGCCGGCCCCTCGGGCCCCTCGGGGCGTCCGGACCCCGCGTAGTACCCTCGTCTCGACCCCCTGTAGCTCAATGGATAGAGCATCGGCCTTCTAATCCGACGGTTGCGCGTTCGAGTCGCGCCGGGGGGACCGACTGTCGGAAGCGCGGGATCGGCCGTAGATTCGACGCATGCGCGACATCCAGTCACAGATCATCGCCGCCCTCGAGGTGCGCCCGACCATCGATCCCGCCGACGAGGTCCGGAAGCGCGTCGACTTCCTCAAGGCCTACCTCAGGTCCACCGGCGCGGAGGGCTTCGTCCTCGGCGTGAGCGGCGGGCAGGATTCGTCCCTCGCCGGGCGCCTGGCCCAGCTCGCGATCGAGGAGCTCGCGGCCGAGGGGCTCCTCGCCGAGTTCATCGCCGTCCGCCTGCCGTACGGCGTGCAGGCCGACGAGGAGGACGCGCAGCTGGCGCTCACCTTCATCCAGCCGAAGGCCAGCGTCGTCTTCGACATCAAGCGCGCCGTCGACGGCTTCCAGGCGGAGTACGCCGACGCGGCCGGGCACGCGATGACCGACTTCACCAAGGGCAACGTCAAGGCGCGCTCGCGCATGGTCGCCCAGTACGCGCTGGCCGGACAGGCGCGCCTGCTGGTGATCGGCACGGACCACGCGGCGGAGGCGGTCACGGGCTTCTTCACGAAGTACGGCGACGGCGGCGCGGACGTCCTCCCGCTCACGGGCCTCACCAAGCGCCAGGGGCGCGCGCTGCTCGAGCACCTGGGGGCGCCGGAGCGGCTCTATCTCAAGGCGCCCACGGCGGACCTCCTCGACGACACCCCCGGCCAGACCGACGAGGCCAACCTCGGCCTCACCTACGCCGACATCGACGACTTCCTCGAGGGCCGCGACGTCGACGACGAGGTGGCCGAGGCGATCGAGGCGCGCTACGCGAGCACGGAGCACAAGCGGCGCGTGCCCGCGAGCATGTTCGACGACTGGTGGAAGTGATCGCAGCCTGATCCGACGACGACGCCCCGCACCTCCCAGGAGGTGCGGGGCGTCGTCGCGTGACGCGGGGTGACGGTCAGCGCCGGTCGGCCTCCGCGGCGCGCGAGTTCGCGGCCGACGACGAGGGCACGGGCGGGCTGTACTGCTCGTCGGGGGACTCGACGCGGCGCTCGGCGGCGGGCTGGTCGTCGGATCCGCTGCGCCACGGCACCGGCACGGGAGCGACGGCGGTCGGCTCCTCCGGGCGCGCCGCGGTGCGGGTCCCGGCGGTCGTGTCGGCGGGCTGGTCGTCCTCGAACTGCCAGCGCGAGATGTCCCCCTGGAAGATCTTGCGCGCGCGACCCGGGTGGTGCTGCCACTCGACCATGCGGTCGCGGAACTCGGCGAGCTGCGCGTCGAACTGGAAGCCGAAGCTGCCGCTGCCGCGCTTGAACTCGGTGATCTCGTGCGCGGCCCAGGTGGCGGCCGTGGCGGCGCCCTTGACCGGCAGGAGGCGGATGCGGATGTCGGCCTCGCCCGCCGCGCGGTCGGCGAGCACGCGCTCCTGCGCCGTGAGGCCGTCCCAGACGGAGGCCTGACGCGCCGCGTCCACGAGGACGCCGATGGCTGCCGCCTTCACCTCGCGGTCGTGCCGCGTGAGGATCCGCTGCGTGGCGCCGCGCGCGATGACGGCGGCGAGCACGCCGGCGACCACGATGGCGACGAAGGGGACGACGACGCCGGAGAGGAGCTGCGTGCCCCGCTCGGACGCGAGGGCATCGAGGAGATCATTCCACCACTGCATGCGGCGACCGTACCCCGCGCCCCGGGCCCGATCCGGGAGGCCGGGCGGGCGCGTCGCCGCACCTGCTCACGGGCGGCAGCCGGTCAGAACCGCAGGCAGTCGACCGCGTCCTGCAGCGACCAGAAGTCGCCGAGCGGCAGGAACCCCTGCGCATCGCGCCGGAGCCGCTTGGCGCGGAAGCGCTCGCCCTGCGGCTCGTGCATGCGCTCGACGTAGCCGAGGACCGCGCCGTCCGGACGGGTGACGCGCAGCAGCCCGTCGTGCAGCTCGCGGACCTGCACGGCCGAGCGGGCCAGGGGTGTGTAGGTGATGCTGGGCATGGTGTCCTCCGTCCGTGCGCCGCCGGCCCGGCGATGTCTCGATGTCCCCGAAGCTACGGGCGACCACCGACATCGCGGAGGCGCGGAATGGGATCCGTCCGGTGACGGTTCCCTCCCATGTCGACCACCGCGGACCTCGCGCGCGTCGACGGGAAGTAGGTTCATCTCTCATGCAGACATTCATCCTCGCCGGCGGCTGCTTCTGGTGCCTCGATGCGGTCTACCGCACGCTCGACGGCGTCCAGGACGTCATCTCCGGATACATCGGCGGCCACACCGCCCACCCCTCCTACGACGCCGTGTGCACGGGCGCGACCGGGCACGCCGAGGCGGTGAAGGTGGTCTTCGACGAGGAGGTCATCCCCGCCGACGTCATCCTCGACGTGTTCTTCACGCTGCACGACCCGCGGCAGCTCAACCGACAGGGCGCCGACGTCGGCACCCAGTACCGGTCGGCCATGTTCCCCGCGGACGCCGAGCAGGAACAGCTGTTCCGCGACGCGATCTCCCGCGCGGGCGAGCTGTGGGACGGTACGCCCGTCACGACGATCGAGCCGCTCGGCACGTGGCACGACGCGGAGGACTACCACCAGGACTTCTTCGCCAAGAACCCGGGACAGGGCTACTGCAACGCGGTCGCCGTGCCCAAGGTGAACAAGGTGCGGAAGTCGTTCGCGCAGTACGTGCGCGCCGCCTGATCCACCCCTCGTCGACGCCCCGCGGCCTGTACGGCCGCGGGGCGTCGGCGTACCATCGGCACGTCCGGGCGACGAGGCCCGGCCAGGAGAGGCGACGACGATGTCGATGACGACGAGCACGAGCACGACCGGACTCCCGCGCACGGCGGGCAAGACCTGGGTGGCCTTCGGGGCCACGGGGGCGCTCGCCTCCATCCACTCCCACGACGACGGCTACGAGGTGCGGTCGCTGCACCGCGGCGTGGTCGCGGGCACCTACCCGACGCTGGAGATCGCGAAGGCGGCCCTCCGTGCCGGCCGGGACGACGACCTCCGCTTCTCGGAGCACTGAGCCCCGTCCGTCTCCTCCCCAGGCGCCCGCGCTGACGTGTCGCGCGCGCTGATCGCACCGTGCGCCTGCGCGGCGCCCCCTGTGGCGCATCCTGGGCCCGCGGTCACGAGGTCGCGGGGAGGGGCGGCCCGGTGGTCGACGAGAGCAGGTCGCAGGAGCGCGGCGGCGGCGGGAGCGGGACGGGCGTCGCGCTGCACGGTCTGGTCGCGCGGCGGCCGCGGTGCATCCGCACGGCGGAGGGCTGGGAGGCCGCGAGCCTCCTCGTCGGATCCGGCGCCGTCCGCGGCCCGGAGCACGGAGCCGTCCTCGTGGTGTGCACGGGGGCCGGCTCGTCCCGCACCGTGCGGCGTCTGGCGGTCGGGGATGAGGTGATCGTCCTGGGTCACCTGGAGCCTCGTCGAGCCATCCGGCCCGAGGACGACGCGGTCGAGCTCGCGGCGGACGCGGTGCTCGCCCGACGCCGGACCGTCGCCGTCGGCACGCAGGCCGAGGAGCCTAGGATCGCACCATGAGCGGATCCCCCCGGTGGCTCGAGCCGGATCAGCAGCGCGCCTGGCGGACGGTCATCGTCGCGCTGAACAACGTCAGCGAGCGCATCGAGCGGCAGCTCCTCCGGCACTCGGGCATGCCGCACGCGTACTACATGATCCTCGTCCGGCTCTCCGAGGCGGAGGGCGGCGCGCTCCCCATGAGCGTCCTCGCCCGGGCGCTCCAGGCATCGGCGAGCCGCACCTCGCACGCCGTCACGCGGCTGGAGCAGCTGCGCTGGGTCCGCCGCACGCGGTCGCCGCACGACGGCAGGAGCCTGCTCGCGGAGCTCACCGACGAGGGCCGGGCGACGCTGGAGGCCGCCGCACCGGGTCACGCGGATGAGGTGCTCCGCTCGGTGTTCGATCCGCTGACCGACGAGCAGACCGCGCAGCTGGAGACCATCGCGCGGGATATCCTCACGAGCATGAGCGCATCCCCCCATGACGACGGCCAGGTGGGCGTCCGGGCCGACGAGCTCGCCATCCCGCCGGCACCCGACCGCGACGACTACCCGGCCCGCGCCGACGAGTCCGCCGCGTGATCCGCGCTCCCCGCGCGCTCCTGGCGCCGGCGCTCCTCGGTGCCCTGCTCCTCTCGGCCTGCACGCAGTCGGCCCCCGCGCCGGACCCGACACCCGCCGCCGTCACGGCGACCCCCGGTGCCGCCTCCGCTGCGCCCACCGTCGCGCCGCTCGATCCCGAGGGCACGGCCGAGGCTGCCCTCCCCGTCTTCGAGGCGACGGCGGGCGGGGTCGTGGCCGCGGATGCGAACGCGCAGGGGCGCGCCCTCGTGGACGCGCTCGTGGCAGCCGGCTTCCCCAAGGACCGCATGGAGGTCACCGCCGACGCGACGCCCCTCGGCAACGCGGTCGACTCGATCCTGGTCTCCGTGCACATGCCGGACGCGTGCCTCGTCGGGCAGCGGGCGAAGGACGGGTTCAGCGCGCACGTCGAGCCGGCGCTCTCGTCCGGCAGGTGCCTCGTCGGCCAGACGCGCGCGATCGACTGGTGATGCCCGGGCCGACGGGCCCTGGCGCGGCATCCGGCACCCGCGGCACTCAATAGACTCGTGCCCATGGCTGAATACATCTACTCGATGGTCCGCGCCCGGAAGTCGGTCGGCGACAAGCTGATCCTCGACGACGTCACCATGTCGTTCATCCCCGGCGCGAAGATCGGCGTCGTCGGGCCGAACGGCGCGGGCAAGTCGACGATCCTCAAGATCATGGCGGGTCTCGACACCCCCAGCAACGGCGAGGCCAAGCTGTCGCCCGGCTACTCGGTCGGCATCCTCATGCAGGAGCCGGAGCTCGACGAGTCGAAGACCGTGCTCGAGAACGTCCAGGAGGGCGTCGGCCCGCTGAAGGCGCAGGTCGACCGCTACAACGAGATCGCCGCGGCCATGGCCGAGCCCGACGCCGACTTCGACACCCTGCTCGCCGAGATGGGCACGCTGCAGGAGGCCATCGACGCCGCCGACGGCTGGGAGCTCGACTCGCAGCTCGAGCAGGCGATGGACGCGCTCCGCACCCCGCCGGGCGACGCCTCCGTCGCGAACCTCTCGGGCGGCGAGAAGCGCCGCGTGGCGCTCTGCAAGCTCCTGCTCCAGAAGCCCGACCTGCTGCTCCTCGACGAGCCCACCAACCACCTCGATGCCGAGAGCGTGCTCTGGCTCGAGCAGCACCTCTCCAAGTACCCGGGCGCCGTCCTCGCCGTGACCCACGACCGGTACTTCCTCGACCACGTGGCCGAGTGGATCGCCGAGGTCGACCGCGGTCGCCTCTACCCGTACGAGGGCAACTACTCGACCTACCTCGAGAAGAAGCAGGAGCGCCTGAGCGTCCAGGGCAAGAAGGACGCCAAGCTCTCCAAGCGCCTCGCCGAGGAGCTCGACTGGGTGCGCAGCAACGCCAAGGGCCGCCAGGCGAAGTCCAAGGCGCGCCTCGCCCGCTACGAGGAGATGGTGACCGAGGCGGAGCGCACGAGGAAGCTGGACTTCGAGGAGATCCAGATCCCCGTGGGTCCGCGGCTCGGCTCGCAGGTCATCGACGCGAAGAAGCTGCACAAGCAGTTCGGCGAGCGGGTGCTCATCGACGACCTCTCCTTCACGCTTCCCCGCAACGGCATCGTCGGCGTCATCGGCCCGAACGGCGTCGGCAAGACCACGCTCTTCAAGACCATCGTCGGCTTCGAGTCGCTCGACTCCGGCGAGCTCAAGGTCGGCGACACCGTCGACATCTCCTACGTCGACCAGAGCCGCGGCGGCATCGACCCCGAGAAGTCGCTGTTCGAGGTCGTCTCCGACGGCCAGGACTACATCCAGGTCGGCAAGCAGGAGGTGCCCGCGCGCGCCTACGTCTCCACCTTCGGGTTCAAGGGGCCGGACCAGCAGAAGAAGGCCGGCATCCTCTCGGGTGGCGAGCGCAACCGCCTGAACCTCGCGCTCACGCTCAAGCAGGGCGGCAACCTCCTGCTGCTCGACGAGCCCACCAACGACCTGGACGTCGAGACGCTCGGCAGCCTCGAGAACGCGCTGCTCGAGTTCCCCGGCTGCGCCGTGGTCATCACCCACGATCGGTGGTTCCTCGACCGGATCGCGACGCACATCCTGTCCTACGAGGGCACCGAGGAGGACCCCGCGAACTGGTACTGGTTCGAGGGGAACTTCGAGGCGTACGAGCAGAACAAGATCGAGCGCCTGGGCGCGGACGCCGCGAAGCCGCACCGCTCCGCGTACCGCAAGCTGACGCGCGACTGAGGCTGCCCGCCGTGACCCGGATCCACGTCCCCATCCACCTCAGGTGGGCCGACCTGGACGCCTACAACCACGTCAACAACGTGGAGGTGGTGCGCCTCCTCGAGGAGGCCCGCGTCCGCGCCTTCTGGCTCACCGAGCCGGGCGGTGGGGACGCGGATCCCGGTCTCGCGCTCATCGACGCGTCCGCGGGTGCACCGACCCTCACGATGATCGCGCGCCAGGAGATCGAGTACCTCCTGCCCATCTCCTACGGCAGGCAGCCGCTCGACGTGCAGGTGTGGCTGGGGCGGCTCGGCGGCTCCAGCTTCGAGGCGTGCTACGAGGTGCGGTCGCCCGCTGGCTCGGAGCCCCAGGTCCTCTACGCGCGCGCCTCGACCACGATCGTGCTCGTCGACGCGGCGAGCGGTCGGCCGCGGCGCATCAGCGACGAGGAACGCGCCGAATGGGCCACGCTCCTGGAGGAGCCGGTGGCCCTGGGGCGGCGCGGCTGACGCCTCGACGTCGCGGTGTCGCGGTGTCGCGCGACGCGGTCAGCGCGGCACCCGCACCATGCCCTCCTGGGCCACGCTCGCGAGCAGCACGCCGTCGCGCGAGTAGATGCGGCCGAGGGACAGGCCACGGCCGCCCTGGGCGCTCGTCGACTCCTGCACGTAGAGCATCCACTCGTCGGCGCGGCCGAAGCGGTGGAACCACATCGCGTGGTCGAGGCTCGCGGCCTTGATGCCGGGCGTGGCCCACGAGAGGCCGTGCCTGCGGTAGATGGACTCGAGGATCGAGTAGTCGCTCGCGTAGGCGAGGGAGGCGAGGTGCACGGCCGGGTCGTCGGGCAGGCGGCCGATCGCGCGGATCCACACGGCCTGGTGGGCGACGCGGTCGGGCGCGGCGCCGAAGTAGACGGGCTGCTCGACGTGGCGCATGTCGAAGGGGCGGTCGTTGGCCCAGTGCGCGGCGACGGGGTGGTCGATGCGGGACAGCACATCGCGCGCGCTCGGCAGGGACTCCGGCTCGGGGATCCCCTCGGGCATGGGCGCCTGGTGCTCGAGGCCCTCGTCCGCGTCCTGGAACGAGGCGATCATCGAGAGGATCGGGCGGCCGTCCTGGTAGGCCTGCGTGCGTCGGGTCGAGAACGAGCGGCCGTCGTGGATCCGGTCCACCGAGAAGGTGATGGGCTTCGTGACGTCGCCGGGACGCAGGAAGTAGCCGTGCATGCTGTGCGGGCGGCGGTCGGCCTCGGTGGTGCGCATGGCCGCGACGAGGGACTGCGCGAGCACCTGGCCGCCGAAGACACGGCCCATGGGCATCCACTGCGACGGGCCGGTCGAGATGTCCTCGCTCGTGCGCGCACCCGTGTCGGTGAGGTCGAGGGCGGTGAGCAGGCCGGCGAGCGGGCCGTCGTCCGGGATGTCGGATGCGTGGTCGGTCATGGGTCCTCCGCCTGGCGGGTCCGGCGTCGGGCGGCCGGGCGCCCGGCGGATCGCGCGGGCGCATCCAGTAGCTTAGACAGGCCATGACGCCCTCCTTCGCCCTCCGGGACGCCCTCGCCCTCGGCGATCTGCAGACCTTCCTCGGGCGCTCCGCCCGCGTCGACGACGGTGCCGTGCGCCTCATCGGATCCGGCGGCGTCCTCGCCGTCTACACCTCGGTGCTGCAGCCCGCCGGCCTCCTCGACCGGTCGCCTACCGTCCTGGGCCTCCGCACCTTCGCGGCCGAGACGCAGGCGCCCGTGGACAGCGTGGTCCCGATCCGCGCGCTCCTCGACCGCCTCGCGCGCCTCGAGGGGCCGGCGACCGGATCCCCGGGCGAGCCCGTCGGCGTGCTCGTGCCGCCGGACACCGCCACGGCGCCCTGGGCGGGCATCTCGCCGCCGCGCGCCGGCTGGGAGCGTGTTGCCGACGTGCCCGCCGCCGCCCTCCGCGCGGCCGCGCGGGCCGGGATCGACGAGGTCGCGGCGGCCGTGCCCTCGGGGATCGGCGAGCAGATCGTCACGCGCGTGCGCGGCGAGGTGTGGGGACGTCCCGTCGTGGGCGCGCCCGACGTGGTCGCCGGCGGCGCCTTCGCGGCCTACAGCCTGGGGTTCCTCGGGCCGGATCCGGCGGATGACGCCGAGGCCGACGACGCGGAGCCGCCGGTCGCCGTCTTCCGCACGGGTCCGTGGACGCGACTCACCATGATGCGCGGGCACGCGCTCGTGCGCCGGCTCTAGCGCGCCCTCCGGCCCGCGCGCGTCCCGGTGCCGCCGTCCTCAGGACTCGTCGAAGGTGTTGACCATCGCGTGCGCGGCGCGCTCGAGGTAGTCCCAGAGCTGCGCCTCGTGCATCGGCGACAGGTCGAGCGCGTCGACGGCCACGCGCATGTGCGCGAGCCAGCGATCGCGCGCATCCGGGTTCACGCGGAACGGCATGTGCCGCATCCGCAGGCGCGGGTGGCCGCGCTCGTCGCTGTACGTCGTGGGACCGCCCCAGTACTGCTCGAGGAAACCGGTGAGGCGCTGGATCGCGCCCTCGAGGTCCTCCTCCGGGTACATCGCGACGAGCACCGGGTCCTCGGCGACGCCCCGGTAGAACTCGCGGACGAGCCTCTCGAAGGTCGGGCGGCCGCCGACGTCCTCGTAGAACGAGCTCCCGAGCAGGTCGGCCATCAGGACCCCTCGGGGGGCGTCGCGGGCTTCCGGGGCTGACGCGGGGCGCGCGGCGGCTTCGGGGGAGCGGCGTCGCCGGATCCGGTGGACGCGTCGGTGGACGTGTCGGACGACGGCGCGGGCGTCGGATCTTCGGGGAGCACGGTCCAGGCGGCGGTGACCTCGTCCTCGTCGGGATCCTGCGCGGGCGCCGGATCCTGGGCGGGGATCATCTGGGTCGCGCGCGGGTCGGGACGCGAGCCCGCCGCGCCGCGGACGACGGGGGACGCGGATCCGGCCGCAGGGGACCCGGGCTGTCGCTGCGCGACCTTCCGGGCGGCGCGCTTGCGGGGAGCCGGCTGCTCGGGCTGCTGCACGGGCGTCGACGCGGTGCGCGGGGGATGCGCCCCACCGACGCTCGCCGCGCTGTCGAAGCCGGTGAGCACCACGGCGGAGAGGGACGGCAGGGTGACGCCCATCGCGTCGAGGCTCGCCTTGAGCCGGCCGCGCAGCTCGCGGGAGACGTCGTCGCGTGCGTTGCTGCGCGTCTTGACGACCACGCGGATCACGACGGCCGACTCGGAGATCGACTCGATGCCCCAGAGCTCGGGCTTCTCGACGATGCGCGAGCGCCACTTCGGGGTGGACGCGAGCTCCGTCGCGGTGGCGAGCATGCGCTCCTGCACGGCCTGCACGTCGGCGTCGTACGGGACGGCGAGGTCGATGACGACGCGGGCCCAGCCCTGCGACATGTTGCCGACGCGGAGGATCTCGCCGTTGCGGACGAACCAGAGCGTGCCGTTGACGTCGCGGAGGGTCGTGATGCGGATGCCGACCGTCTCGACGACGCCCGTCGCGGGCCCCACGTCGACGACGTCGCCCACGCCGAGCTGGTCCTCCACGACCATGAACAGGCCGTTGAGGATGTCCTTGACGATGTTCTGCGCGCCGAAGCCGAGGCCCGCGCCGAGGGCGGCGGTGAGGAGGGCGAGGGAGCTGGTGACGTTGGGGGCCACCTCGGAGAGCACGCTCGCGAGCACGATGACGACGATTACGACGGTGGTGATGTTGCTCAGCACGCTGCCGAGGGTCCGGGTGCGCTGCACGACGCGGACGGCCGTGAGCGGTGATGCCTGGATCGACTGCGTGTCGTCGACGTTCTGCCGCTTCTTCACGCCCGTGACGATCTGGTCGACGGTGTGGCGGATGACGACCAGCAGGATCCAGCGGAGGAGTATGCCGCCGAGGACGTAGGAGATGACTCTGATCAGCACACCCCACGTGGAGAAGAACGAGCCGTCACCGCAGCACACCATGCTCAGGTCCATCGCGACGCGCTTCCGACGGGGGTGAGGAGAGGGGAGGTCATCCGGCCGAGTGTACCGGCGGCCTCCCCGGCCGGTCCTGGGTCCGTCCGCAGGAGCGGGGTGGACGACGAGGGGGACGACCGCATGCGCGACCGTCCCCCTCTGGTGGAGCGAGTTGCTACTCGGCGTCCTTCGCCTGCGCGCGGAGCGCCCGCTCGACGCCCGACAGCAGCTCGCTGACGAGGCGGCGGAGCGCCGGCGGCTCGGGGTTCGCGTCGAGCCAGGCGACGGTCGCGTCGCGCAGCTCCTCGTCGGCGAGCGGCGACGGGTAGAAGCCGCCGATGAGGGCCGCCGCGATGGCGTAGCTCCGCGACTCCCACACACCCTGGAGCGCGTCGAAGTAGGCGCCAACGTACGGGCGCAGCAGCTCGGTGTCGGCTGCGCGGCGGAAGCCGAGGCCCGTCGTGCGGACGATCGTGTTCGGCTCGGTGTCGGCCTCCCACACGGATGCCCACGCCGCGCGCTTGCCCTCGGCCGTCGGCAACGCGGCGCGGGCCTGGGCAGCCGACTGCGCGCCCGTGGCCGTGCGGTCGGCCGCGAGGGCCGCGTCGATCTCGGCGGTGCCGGCGCGACCGCCCGCGACGAGCGCGGTCAGCAGCTCCCAGCGGAGGTCGGCGTCGATCTCGACGCCCTCGAGCGTCTCCGTGCCGTCGAGCAGCGCCTGCACGTGATCCAGCTGGGTCGGCTCCTGCGCGACCTGCGCGAAGGTGCGCAGGAACTGGAACTGGTTGTCGGATCCGGGCGCCGCCTGCGCCGTGAGCGCCCACAGCTCGGACGCGACCGTCGCGAGCAGCTCGTCGCGGTGGTCGGGCGCCGAGTACGTCGTGGCGGCGACCGTCAGCTGCGCGAGCGCGTAGCGGAGGGCCGTCGACTCGTCCTCGGTCGCGACGTTGTCGAGCACGAGGCGCGCGTAGTCGCGGGCGCGGATCTCGCCGTCGCGCGTCGCGTCCCACACCGAGGCGAAGACGAGCGAGCGGGCGAGCGAGTCCTCGAACGTGGCGAGGTGGCGCATCGCGACCTCGAGCGACGCGGGATCCAGCCGGATCTTCGCGTAGGTGAGGTCGTCGTCGTTCAGCAGCACGAGCGCGGGGCGCTGGCGCCCGACGAGTTCGGCGACCTCGGTGCGGTCGCCGTCGACGTCCAGCTCGAACCGGTCGGTGCGGACCAGCTTCGCGTCGCGCAGCTCGTAGAAGCCGATCGCGAGGCGGTGCGGGCGGAGCGTCGGGTAGTCCTCCGCGGCCTCCTGCAGCACGGCGAACGACGTGATGGCGCCGTCCTCGTCGGTCGAGATCTCGGGACGCAGGGTGTTCACGCCCGAGGTCTTCAGCCACAGGTCGGTCCAGCGCTCGAGGTCGCGGCCGCTCGTGCCCTCGAGCTCCGTGGTGAAGTCCCGGAGCGTCGAGTTGCCGAACGCGTGGCGCTGGAAGTACGCGGCGACGCCGGCGAGGAACTCGTCCTGGCCGACGTAGGCGACGAGCTGGCGCAGCACCGACGCGCCCTTGGCGTACGTGATGCCGTCGAAGTTGACCTGCACGTCCTCCAGGTCGTTGATGGTCGCGTACACGGGGTGCGTGCTCGGCAGCTGGTCCTGGTTGTACGCCCACGACTTCTCGCCGGCGTTGAACGTGGTCCAGGCGCCCGTCCACTCGGTGCCCTCGGCCGTGGCCAGGGTCGAGATGTAGGTCGCGAAGGACTCGTTGAGCCACAGGTCGTCCCACCACTTCATGGTGACCAGGTCGCCGAACCACATGTGCGCGAGCTCGTGCAGGATCGTCGTGACCCGGCGCTCCTTCACCGCGTCGGTGACCTTGGAGCGGAAGACGTAGCTCTCGACGAACGTGACGGCGCCCGCGTTCTCCATCGCGCCCGCGTTGAACTCGGGGACGAACAGCTGGTCGTACTTCGGGAACGGGTACGGGTAGTCGAAGCGCTCCTCGTAGAACGCGAAGCCCTCGCGGGTCTTCTCGAACACGTAGTCGGCGTCGAGGTGCTCCATGAGCGACTTGCGGGCGAAGACGCCGAGCGGGATCGTGCGGGCGTCGCTCGAGGTGAGCTCGCTGCGGACGACGCCGTAGGGGCCCGCGATGAGCGCCGTGATGTAGCTCGACATGCGGAGCGTCGGCTCGAAGGTCCACGTGGAGGCGCCATCGGCGGCGGCCGTGGGCTCGGGCGTGGGGGAGTTCGACACGACCTCCCAGTGCGAGGGAGCCGTGACCGTGAAGCGGAAGACCGCTTTGAGGTCGGGCTGCTCGAACACCGCGAACATGCGGCGGGAGTCCGGCACCTCGAACTGCGAGTAGAGGTAGACCTCGTCGTCGACGGGATCCACGAAGCGGTGCAGGCCCTCGCCCGTGTTCGTGTACATGGCGTCGGCGACGACCGTGAGCTCGTTCTCCTGCGCGAGGTCGTCGAGGCGGATGCGGACGCCGTCGCTGACGTCGGCGGGGTCGAGCTCGCGGCCGTTGAGGGTCACGGCGTGCACCGTGCGGGTGATCGCGTCGATGAACGTGGACGCGCCCGCCGTGGCCGTGAAGCGCACGGTCGTGGTGGATCCGAACACCTCCGCGCCCCGGGTGAGGTCGAGCGTCACGTCGTACTCGGACACGGCCAGCAGCGCGGCGCGCTCCTCGGCCTCGACGCGGGTGAGGTTCTCTCCTGGCATGGTGCTCCTGCTCGTCCGTGAGGTGGGTGGGCCGTGCGTGCGGACGCGCCTCGCGGGATGGAGCACCTGGCGGTCGAGGACCGCGGGTGCGGGCGGAGCGGCGCCGCTTTCGGAGCCGATCCTATTGCGTCGGCTGACCTAGGCTTGCGGCATGTCCGACGTTGAGAACAGCCCCCGCACCACCGCCGTCGAGTTCTGGTTCGACCCGTCCTGCCCCTGGGCGTGGATGACCTCCCGCTGGGTCGACGAGGTCGCCCGCCACCGCGACCTCGACATCACCTGGCGCGTCATGAGCCTCGCAGTCCTCAACGAGGACAAGGCCGACGACCCGAACTTCGCCGCGTTCCTGCCGCGCGCGCTCCGCTTCACGCGCCTCGTCGCCGCGGTCGAGGCCGAGCACGGCGCGGAGCACGTCAAGCCGCTCTACGACGCGCTGGGCACCCGGATCCACCTCCGCGACCAGAAGGACGCCGACGTCGTGATCCCCGAGGTCCTCGCGGAGCTGGGCCTCCCCGCGGAGCTCGCCGAGACGAGCCGCACCGACCGCTACGACGAGCAGATGCGCGCCAGCCACTTCGACGGCATCGAGCGCGTCGGCCAGGACGTCGGCACGCCCGTCATCGCGGTCGACGGCGTCGCGTTCTTCGGTCCCGTCATCTCGCCCGCGCCGAAGGGCGCGGAGGCCGTCAAGCTGTGGGACGGAGTCGTCGCCGTCGCCGCGTACCCGGGCTTCTTCGAGATCAAGCGCTCGCGCACCGTCGGCCCCATCTTCGACTGACCCTTTCCCGTCGCGTGCGCGGCGGCCGGGCGTCCATGGGCGTCCGGCCGCCGTGCGCCCGGCACCGCCCGCGCAGCGGGCACGACGCCGCGACGCGCGGCAGGAGGGATGCACCGATGCGCATCCACATCGCGACCGACCACGCGGGCCTCGACTTCTCGAGGTACCTCACCGGGCACCTGACCGACGCCGGCCACGACGTCGTCGACCACGGGCCCACCGCCTACGACGCGCTCGACGACTACCCGTCGTTCTGCATCCGCGCGGCCCGCGCCGTCGTCGCCGACCAGCGCGAGGGCACGACCGCGCTCGGCGTGGTGTTCGGCGGGTCGGGCAACGGCGAGCAGATCGCCGCGAACAAGGTCGAGGGAGTGCGCGCCGCGCTCGTCTGGAACCTGTCGACCGCGGTCCTCGCGCGCCAGCACAACGACGCCAACGTCATCTCCATCGGCGCGCGCCAGCACACCGTCGAGGAGGCGACCGCCTTCATCGACGCCTTCATCGCCGAGCCGTTCTCCGCGGAGGAGCGGCACGCGCGCCGCATCGCGCAGCTGGCCGAGTACGAGACGACGGGGGCCATCGCCGGTCACCCCGTCACCGACTAGGCCGTCATGCCCGAGGGGCATTCGATCCACCGGATCGCGAAGCAGTTCGAGGCGCACTTCGTCGGCGACGTCGTGCAGGCGTCGTCACCACAGGGCCGGTTCGCCGAGGGCGCGGCCGTGCTCGACGGGCGACGACTCGTCGCCGCGAAGGCCGTGGGCAAGCAGATGTTCCTCGAGTTCGACGGCGACGTCTGGCTCCGCGTGCACCTCGGCCTCTACGGCGCGTGGGACTTCGCGGGCGACGTCACGACGCTCAACCGGATGGGCCAGAACGGCATGCGCGGGGACGTGCCCGTCGACGACCGCGTCGACGACGCGCCGGTCGACTCCGACGCCGAGGACTCGCTCGCGAGCATCGGCGCGCCCCGCCGGGCGCGCCTCCGCATGGCCGAGCAGGAGAAGGTGCACGACCCGTTCTCGGGCGACGCATGGCCGCCGGAGCCCGTGGGCCAGGTGCGCGTGCGGCTCCTCACCGAGCACGCCGTGGCGGACCTCCGCGGTCCCACCGCGTGCGTCGTCGCCAGCCCCGAGGAGGTGCGGCAGGCCATCGACAAGCTCGGGCCGGATCCCCTCGTCGACGGTGGGAAGCGCTCCGAGGACCGCTTCACCGCGACCGTGCGCAAGAAGCCGACGGCGATCGGCCTGCTCCTGATGGACCAGGCCGTCGTCAGCGGGATCGGCAACGTCTACCGCGCCGAGCTGCTGTTCCGCGCACGGCAGAACCCGCACACGCCGGGGCGCGACGTGCCCGAGGACGTCGTGCGGGGGCTGTGGAAGGACTGGTCGAAGCTCCTGCGCAAGGGCGTCGAGGTCGGCCAGATGATGACGATGGACGGCCTGCGCGGCAAGAGGCTCGACGCGGCGCTCCGCAACCGCGCGGACCGGCACTGGGTGTACCACCGCGAGGGGCTGCCGTGCCGGGTGTGCGGCACGAACGTCGTGATGGAGGAGGCAGCCGGCCGGAAGCTGTACTGGTGCCCGTACTGCCAGGCGTGACGGTCCGCGGGGCCTGAGCCGGGGCTGCCGCTCCGGGGCTGCCGGTGATCCGATGCTGTCGCTGCCTCGAGTTGCCGGTGGTCCGGTGCGAGACGACGGAGGGGCCCGGATCCGATCGGATCCGGGCCCCTCGACCGTCGGCGTGCTGCTGCCGCGGGCGGTGCTACTCGCTGATGTGGGCGAAGAGGAACCAGCGGTCCTTCTCGAGCCCGCGCGCGATCTCGATGGCGACGTCCTGGCTGTTGACGTCGATCTCGCCGAGCTCCTGCACGGCGCGGTTCACGAGCTCCATCGTGGCGTCGATCTGGGCGATGACCTCGGCGATCGTGGCGCTCGACGGGCGGAAGCCGGGCGTGAGGGGCGCGGTGGTGGTGGACGCGGCGACCGTCTCGATGCGGGCGTCGATCGGGAGGCCGAGGGCGACGACGCGCTCTGCGGCGGTGTCCGCCCAGTCCTGCGCGTGGGCGACGAGGACGTCGAGGAACTCGTGGACGCCGATGAAGTTCGCGCCGCGCACGTGCCAGTGCGCCTGCTTGCCGTTGACGGCGAGGGCCTGGAGGTTGACGACGACGGGGCTGAGGAACTGGGCGACGCCGGCGGCGACGTCGGCCGATGCGGAGCTGGTGGGGACGTGGACGGTGTCGGTCATGGGTTCTCTCCTCGAGCGGCGGGACGAGTCTGCGGGCTGCGGACGATGTCGCCAATCTCGCGCATCCGTCGGCCGCCCGCAAGCAAGCTGAGGCATGGCTTACCGGGTCGACAGGGCTCCCGGACCCGTTCCCGGCGGCGACTCCGACACGGTCAGCGGAGCGCCGAGACGCGGGCCGCGACCTCCTTGACGTCCCGGATGCGGCGCTCGTAGCGGGCGGCGACCGCGATGAGGACCACGCCGCCGATCCCCGCCCACGCCCACCAGGGGACGGTCGTCGATGCCTCGCGGATCCACGGCCAGAGCTGGGCGACGGCGTGCACGAGCAGGACGCCAGCGCCGATGAGGAACGGCGCGCGGAGCCTCAGGCGGGCTCCCGTGAGCAGCGTGGCGAGCGCGAGGACCCCGAGCCCGACGATGCGCCACGCCGGGCTCGGCCCCAGGTCGGCGAGGAGCGGCGGCCCGAGCAGGACGAGGAGCCCGGGCGACATGTGCCGCACGCTGCCGGCCGTCGCGTCGCGGATCAGACGTCGGGCGCCGACCACGAGCAGCGCCGCCGCGATCGGCACGGTGACGGTCTCCACCGGGTCCGCGGCTCCCGAGATGACGAGGATCGCGGCGACCAGCCCGCTGACGACGAGCGCAACGAGCGCGAGGACGCGGTCGCGCGACGGGGGAGAGGCGGGACGCTGTCCCGCCTCGTCGGGCCGGGCGCCGGTCGTCGTCGACCCGGACGGGGAGCACGCGATGTGCATGGCGGCGATGACGCTGACGAGGAGCGCGGCGCGGAGGCCGACCCCGTCCATGCGCTCGGCGTGGGCGAGGAGGATGCCGGCGGCACCCGCGGATCCCGCACCGATCAGCGCGACCAGCCCGGCGACACGTGGCGCTGCGCGGAGCAGGGTGTCCGTGGTGGGTCGCGCGCCGTCTGATGCGTTCCCCGGCGTCCACGCGTCGGATGCCTTCCCGATAGGACCGCTCGCGGGCACGCCCACGGCATGATCCCGTCGGAGGAGGTCCTCCGCGCGTCGGGGCAGGAGGCCGACGGCGAGGACGAGGACGGCGGCGGCCGAGAGCGTCCAGAGATCGGTGCGCGCGAACGTGGCCGGATCCTGCGCGACCAGCGCGGACACCGCGCGTCCGAAGCCGACGAGAGGGACGACGAGGCCGGACGCCACCGCGGTCGCCAGGAGCAGGGGCCCCGTCGGCGAGGCGGCGTCCGTCCCACGGAGGGCGGCCGCAGCCAGGAGGAGGACGGCACCGGCGGCACCCCCGAGCACGAGCGCCCGGACGGGCGTCCCCGTCCACGACGCTACCGCGGTGGGTAGGGCGGCGAGGAGGAGCGCGCCGAGGAGGACGGGCGCCGCGCCGGATGTCCGGCCGGGGACCTGCGTCGCGTCGTGGCGGAGCCCGTGGCGGAGCCCGCGGGGGAGCCCCCGCTGGAGGAGCGCCGCGACGGCGAGCAGCACGCCGGCGGGCGGCAGGACGTAGGGCTCCACGGCGTCGATGCGTCCGCGGCCGAGCGCGACCCACAGCGCCGCGGTGCCGAGGGCGAGGGCCATCCAGCCCGCATGGCGCCGCGCACGCGAGCCCGGCGCCGATGACGCGACGAGCACGGCCACCGCCGAGAGGAGCAGGGCGACGGGGAGCCCGGGGCCGCCGGAGGCCGCGCCTACCGCGACCGTGCCGGCCACGAGCGCGCCCGTCGCGGCGTCGGCCGCATGCCGGATGGGGCCGGCGACCGCTCCGGGCGCGCGTCCGGGGACGACCACCGGTGCCGGGTTCCTCAGGCGATCGGCGGCACCGACCGCAGCCACGAGCACGGCCACGATCGCCGGCACGACCAGCGCTGCGGGGTCGAGCGCCGTGTAGCCGCCGCGCCAGGCGAGGAGCCCGACGACCACGGCACCGACGAGCGCCATCGCCGCGGACGCCGCGAGCACTTCTCGATGCACGGACCGGAGGACGAGGAGGACCCCCGCACCCGCGACGAGCGCCACGCTCACGACGAGCGGGCGGACGACGCCCTCCCCGGAGCCGACGGATGCCGCCATGACGACCGCCACGAGGACGCTCGTGCCCACCCAGGCCGAGCCCGCGAGGCGCGCGTCCTCTGCGCTGCGGGCGCCGCGGAGGACGAGCGCCCCGAGCCCGACGAGCAGCACGGCCGTGACGACCAGCTGCACGTCGACGGCCGTCTCGCGCCCGACGGATCCGGCCGATAGGCGCAGCGCACGCACGCCGCCGACGGCCAGGATCCCGATGCCCGCACCGATCACGACGGCCCGCAGCAGTGGACGCACGGGGGACGCGGCGTGCCGCAGCAGCGCGGCGCCCCCGAGGGCGAGGGCCGCGCAGATCCCGGTCAGGAGATACGGCCGGAGCACGTCGTCGGGACGACCTGCGGCGACGAGCGGCAGGACGGCCGTGAGGATGCCCGCGAGGGTCAGGGCCGTGACGCCGCGGCGGACCCGTGGCCCGACCGTCGACCCCGTCACATCGCCGTCACGGTCGACGCCCACCGCGGCGCGGTGCATGAGCGCCGCGATGAGCAGCAGCGCGCCTCCGATCGGCAGCCAGTACGCCTCCGGCGAGGTCACGGCGCCCGCGAGCAGCCGGGACCACGACGCCGCGATCCCCGTGGCGAGCGCCGTCCAGCCCCACGCGCGGCGGGCGCTGCGCGACAGGAGCAGGCCGTCGCGCGCGTAGGACAGGGTGCACGCCGTGCCGGCGAGCGTAAGCAGGGGGATCCACAGGAGCTCTCGGCCCTCGCGCGTCGGGTCGAACGAGACGGCGACGAGCATCGCCCCCGTCGCCACGGCGGTCGTGCCCGCATCCAGCGCAATGCGGAGCGCCGGGGACGTGCGCCGGTAGCAGAGCAGGGCGGCGACCGCGACGACGAGTGCCACGGCGGCGGGGATCACGCCGTGGGGAGTCGCGCCGCGGTCGACCAGCGCGCTGGCGGTGAGGACGGCGAGCAGCAGCGAGGGCGCGACGAGGGCCGCGGTCGTGAGCCGCCAGCGACGCAGGGCGGTGGTCCCCGGTGGTCGCGGCACGTCGTCCTGCACGTCGGCGCGGGGCGCATGCGCGGGCAGGGGGACGCCGCGGGCACCGCCCACGGTCCATGCCACGAGGCCGGCCAGGAGGACCGCCTGCGCCGCGATGGACCAGATCGGCGATCCGGTGAGCGCGCCGCCGACGCGGTCGGCGCCGGCGATCGCCACGAGGGGCGCCGCGAGGCCCGCGGGGAGCAGGACCGTCGCGAGCAGCGCGCGTCGCCGCACGCCCGGACGCCCGGGGAGCGCACCGGCCACCGAGGCCGCCAGCCCGCTGGCGAGCAGCACGAGCACGACCGGATCGCCGGCCGAGTCCAGCGCGCTCGTCAAGGGCGCGGATCCGATGACGCGCCCAGCCGTGAGCGACGGTGCGAGGGCGGCGACCACTACCAGGCCGACGAGGGCGGCCCCTGCCGTCGCGAGGCGCGCTGAGCCCTCCGTGCGCGCGGTCCGGGATCCGGCGACGAGGAGGAGGACGACGGCCGGAGCGACCACCCACCACGTGCTCGTGCTCGCCCAGGATGCGGCCCACGCGAGGGCACCCGCCGTCACCGACAGCGCCACGAGCGGGGCCGTGGGGACGACGGCGGGGCCGGGATCGCGACGCGAGCGCACACGCCAGGCGAGAGCGCCCGCGGAGGCGACGAGGTACGCGCCGGCCACGACCGCGACGGGACCCAGGGCGGGGATCGCGGCGATCACCACGGCCGCCCCTGTCCAGGCGAGGAGGCGCCGACGGGCCTGCAGGCGGCCGGTCACGAGCGCGGCGGCCGCCGCGAGGACCCAGACGACGACGAGGCCGACTGCCGCCGCGCGGACATCTCCGGGCAGATCGGCGACGTCGCTCGTCCTGCTCAGCACGACCACCGCGTCGTCGAGGGCCCCGTGCTCCCATGCGGGCAGGCCGAGGAGCAGCACGGCCGTGATGCCGCCGAGGCCGGCGATCGCGGCGGGCAGCCCGGCCACCACGGTGACGACCAGCGCGGCGACGGCGGACATTCGGGCCGTCGCGGCGACGACGGGGTCGTGCAGCCGCCGAGAAAGCACGTCGAGCCCGGCTGCCACCGCCGCCGCCACCACGAGCTGAATGCCGAACGTGAGCACGGCGGGTCCGCCCATGAGCGCGGTGACCGGCAGCGCGGCCGATGCTCCGACTCCCGCGACGGCGGCGGCGAGGACACGCAGCGGATCAGCCGATGCCGGCGCGGTGTCGGCCGCGCCGCCATGCGACGTGACCTGCTCGGCCGCTGCCTCGGCGGGTGGCGGCACGTCGTCAGCGGGCGCGGCCACATCCACGTCTGCGACGTCGCCGCGGAGCTCCGCGCGGGAGGTGGGACGCGCGAGCGCCCACGCGTGCGCGCCGCTGGCGACGGCCGCGACGAGGAGGGGGAGAGCCGGGACCGCGTCGGGTGCAGCGGCGCTGGCGGCTCCCGCGATCACGGCGGCGGTCGCGGTCACGACGCCCACGACCCGGAGGATGACGCGTTCCAGTGCGTCCGGGAGGGCGGCCGCGCGCGACCGGGGCGCGGCGTGGACGAGGGCGACGGCTGAGGCGGCCGCCAGCGCGAGCGCGACGCGGGTCCAGACGTCGGCTGCCGGCACTGCGCCGACCAGGAGGCCGGCGGCGACCGTCAGCCCGGCCCAACCGGCGATGCCCGCCGCGCGGATGCGGAGCAGGGGAGCGAGGACGAGGAGCGACGCCGACACGACGAGCGTCCCGACGCCGAAGTGGACGAACGGGTCGTTCGACGCGGCTCCGGCCAGGTCGTAGGACCGCACGGCCCAGACGTCCAGGTGCAGCAGCACGATGCCTACGACGCCCACGGCCTCCGCGGTGCCGGGCAGGCGGCGCCGGGCGAGGACAGCCGCTGCCGCGAGCGCGGCCACGGTGACGGCCGCGGTGATCGCCGCGCGGACGACCAGCCCGTAGGTCACGAAGGCGTAGACAACGTAGAACACGGCCGCGACCGAGAGCAGCACGACGCCGATGGCGAGCAGCACGGCCGGGACGCTGATGCGGCGCCGGGGTGCCGCGGGCACGGCTGGCTCAGGGGCATGGAACTCGATCGGCGTCCGCTGCAGCCGTCGCGCGTCTGCTTCGGGGGCGGGGCCGGTCGGCGCGGGGATCGCGGGAGCGGTGTCCGACGATGCCTCGGCCGTGGGCAGCGGCGCCGCTCGCCGCGGATCGGGGATCGCGGTCGCGGCGGACTCCGGGACGAGGGCCACGGCGGAGGCCACGACCACGGCCCCACGGCGACGCACCGCCTCCTCGCTCCAGCGCCGCATGGCATCGACGAGGCGCTCGCGCTCCGCGATCGCCTCGACGACGCGGTACGACGCCTCGAGCACGGCGGCGGCCCCGGGCGCGCGGACGTCGAGACCGCAGCTCCCGCAGACCAGCGCGCCCAGGGGCGCGAGGCAGCCCGGGCAGAGATCCGTGCGCACGAGGTCGTCCGCTGACGCGGCCCACGCTTGCGCCGGGATCCGCGATCCACGTGCGTCGTCCTCGACCATGCAGCCCCCCGAGCTCGCCCGATGCGGAAGCTCCCAGGCTATCCACGGATCGGCAAGCTATCCGGGTCGACGTGGGCGGCGGCGCCGGGTCGCCCCGAACGGGGGATGGACGAGGCGACGCAGGGTCTGGGGAGGAGGGCCGACGGAGTGCCGACGGGAGCACGGGAGTCCCGACGGGAGCACGATGGAGGGGATGACGGGAATCGAACCCGCGTGATCAGTTTGGAAGACTGAGGCTCTACCATTGAGCTACATCCCCGCGACGCCGGACTACCGCCCCCGAGGGGCCGTGCGCCGGATGCGCGGGATCCAGCGTAGCGCAGCCTCCCGTCGCCGGTGACCAGCGCCCGGCACGAGTCGGATAGGCTGTGCCACGGTCGGATCGGCTTCCGCGCGCCTGCACGAATAGGGGCACGGCGCCCGCCTCGACCGAGGGAATGCGTGGCAGCCGGGGCGTAGCGTAGTGGCTAGCGCGTCCGCTTTGGGAGCGGAAGACCGCAGGTTCGAGTCCTGTCGCCCCGACCACATCCCCGACGACGAAATGCCGTCTCAGCCGAGGCGCGTACCGCGATTACAGGAGAACTCCACACGTGAAGACCACGGTCGAAAAGCTGAGCCCCACGCGCGTCAAGCTCGCGATCTCTGCCACCCCCGAAGACCTGAAGCCGCACATCGACCACGCATACGGCCACATCGCCGAGCAGGTCGCCATCCCCGGCTTCCGCAAGGGCAAGGTGCCGCCGCCCATCATCGACCAGCGCGTCGGCCGCGAGGCCGTGCTGGAGCACGCCGTCAACGACGGCATGGACGGCTTCTACCAGGCCGCCGTCAAGGAGACGGACATCCGTCCCCTCGGCCGCCCCGAGGCCGACGTCAAGGAGTGGCCCGGCAAGGACCTCACCGGCGACCTGCTCCTCGAGATCGAGGTCGACGTCCGCCCCGAGTTCGACCTGCCCGCGTACGAGGGCCTCGAGCTCACCGTGGACTCCGTCGAGGTCACCGACGACGAGGTCGCGACCGAGCTCGACAGCCTGCGCAGCCGCTTCGGCACGCTGATCACGGTGGACCGCCCCGCGAAGACGGGCGACTTCGTCCAGATCGACCTCACCGCGACCATCGCGGGCAACGCCGTCGACACCGCGAGCGGCATCTCCTACGAGCTCGGCTCGGGCGACCTCATCGACGGCATCGACGAGGCCCTCGAGTCCCTCACCGCCGGCGAGAGCACCACGTTCGAGTCGAAGCTGCTCGGCGGCGACAACGAGGGCGAGACGGCCGAGATCGCCGTCACCGTCCAGTCCGTCAAGGAGCGCGAGCTGCCCGAGGCCGACGACGACTTCGCGCAGATCGCCAGCGAGTTCGACACCATCGACGAGCTGCGCGCGGACCTGAAGGTCCAGGTCGGCAAGTCCAAGGTCTTCGGCCAGGTCACCCAGGCCCGCGACCAGATCGTCGACAAGCTCCTCGAGGGCGTCGAGATCCCCGTCCCCGAGAAGCTGGTCGAGGACGAGGTGCAGCGCCACCTCGAGAACGAGAACCGCCTCGAGGACGACGTGCACCGCGCCGAGGTCAAGGAGTCCAGCGAGAAGGCGTTCCGCCAGCAGCTGCTCCTCGACGTCATCGCGGAGAAGGAGGAGCTAAAGGTCAGCCAGGACGAGCTGACCCAGTACCTCATCCAGGGCGCTCAGCAGTACAACATGGAGCCGAACGAGTTCGTCCAGGTGCTGCAGCAGAACAACCAGATCCCCGCCATGGTCGGCGAGGTCGCGCGCAACAAGGCCCTCGCGGTCGTGCTCGACAAGGCGAAGGTCGTGGACGCCGACGGCAAGGTAGTCGACGTGACCGAGTTCACGAAGCCCGTCGTGCGGGATGCCGACGCTGCGACCGAGGAGCCCGCGGCCGACGCGGACGCCGAGGCCGTCACGGCCGACGCCCCCGCAGAGGAGGCCGCGGAGGCCCCCGCCGCCGAGGAGGCCCCGGCCGAGAAGCCGAAGAAGAAGGCGCCCGCGAAGAAGAAGGCCGCCGAGAAGGCCGCCGACTCCGAGTAGTCGCCACCCGCCGACCGCCTGCGCGGTCGGCATCACGAGGGCCCGGGGAGCATCAGCTCCCCGGGCCCTCGTGCGTGCGGCGGCCGTGCCTCTCCGCCCGCGGCGAACACGGGCGTAGGCGCGTATCCGCTCCGATAGATTCATGACTCGAAGCGACGAATGAATGGGAGCTCGAACAATGGCCGAACCGACACTGGTACCCGGTGTTTTTGACCGACTGCTGAAGGACCGCATCATCTGGCTCGGATCCGAGGTCCGCGACGACAACGCGAACGAGATCTGCGCGAAGATCCTGCTGCTGGCGGCGGAGGACACCGAGAAGGACATCTTCCTGTACATCAACTCGCCCGGCGGCTCCGTCACGGCGGGCATGGCCATCTACGACACCATGCAGTTCGTCCCCAACGACATCGTCACCGTCGGGATCGGCATGGCCGCATCCATGGGGCAGCTGCTCCTCACGAGCGGCACCAAGGGCAAGCGCTACATCACGCCCAACGCCCGCGTGCTCCTGCACCAGCCGAGCGGTGGCTTCGGCGGCACCTCGAGCGACATCCAGACCCAGGCCCAGCTCATCCTCGCGATGAAGCACCGGCTCGCCGAGATCACCGCGGGCCAGACCGGCAAGACCGTCGAGCAGATCAACGAGGACGGCGACCGCGATCGCTGGTTCACCGCCCAGGAGGCCCTCGAGTACGGATTCGTCGACCACATCCGCGAGTCGGCCACCGACGTCGTCGGCGGCGGCGGCACCGAGACCTCCTAGAGCCCGCGACATTCGAGACAGGTAAGAGAAGAGAACATGGAACTCCCCACCTTCGGCGGCGCCCGCGGCGCCGGCTCCACCGCCACGAGCCCGTCGTCGCGGTACATCCTCCCCAGCTTCGAGGAGCGCACGGCCTACGGCTACAAGCGCCAGGACCCCTACGCCAAGCTCTTCGAGGACCGCATCATCTTCCTCGGCGTGCAGGTCGACGACGCGTCGGCCGATGACGTCATGGCCCAGCTGCTCGTGCTCGAGTCGATGGACCCCGACCGCGACATCGTGATGTACATCAACTCGCCCGGCGGCTCGTTCACGGCCATGACGGCGATCTACGACACCATGCAGTACGTCTCGCCCCAGATCCAGACGGTCTGCCTCGGCCAGGCCGCCTCCGCCGCGGCCGTGCTGCTCGCCGGCGGCGCCCCGGGCAAGCGCCTCGCCCTCCCGAACGCGCGCGTGCTCATCCACCAGCCCGCCACGGGCGAGTCCAGCGGAGGCCAGGCGTCCGACATCGAGATCCAGGCGGCGGAGATCATGCGCATGCGCTCCTGGCTCGAGGACACGCTCGCGAAGCACACCA
Source organism: Clavibacter quasicaliforniensis (assembly GCF_051201715.1). Classification (NCBI taxonomy): domain Bacteria; kingdom Bacillati; phylum Actinomycetota; class Actinomycetes; order Micrococcales; family Microbacteriaceae; genus Clavibacter; species Clavibacter quasicaliforniensis. Next base: position 1,605,053 of record NZ_CP139624.1, read on the forward strand.
ACCGCGACCGCGCCCAGATCAACCGCGACATCGAGCGCGACAAGATCCTGGGCGCCGACGAGGCGCTGGAGTACGGCCTCATCGACCAGGTGCTCACCTCCCGCAAGAACCTGACGGCGGCGATCCCCGCCCGCTAGGCCCGCACATCGGAGGAGGGGCGGTCGGCATCAGCCGACCGCCCCTCTTCTCAAGCCTCGTGCGTCAGGTCGCGGGCTCCGCGATCTCGCCCTGCTCGATCGCCTCCCGCTCGAGCTCCCGCACGATGGGCAGCACCTGCGTCCCGAACTGCTCGATGTCCTCGAGGTAGTGCAGGAAGCCGAGGAGCAGCAGGTCCACCCCGCGCTTGCGGTACTCGACCATGCGGCGCGCGATCTGCTCCGGCGTGCCGATGAGGCCCGTGCGGAAGCCGTCGTTGTATTGCACGAGGTCGCGGAAGGTCGAGTCGGACCACATGCCCTTGCCGTCGCCGGTCGACGCCCCGGCCTGCTTGACCGCCTGGCGGAAGCCCTCGACGGCGTCGGGGTTCGCCTTGGCGATGATCTCCTCGAGCACATCCTGCGCCTCCTGCTCGGTGTCGCGCGCGATCACGAAGCCGTTGAGGCCGAACCTGACGCGCTCGGATCGGCCGGCGGCGCGGGCCGATGCGAGGACGTCGGCGCGCTGCTCCTCGAAGCCCTGGAAGTCCTTGCCGTTGGAGAAGTACCAGTCGGTCACGCGGCCGCCCATCTCGCGGGCGTCCGTGCTGTTGCCGCCCATGAAGATCTCCGGGTGCGCGCGCCCTGGCACGTCGACGGGCGGCGGCTTGAGCGTGAAGTCGTGGATCCGGTAGAAGTCGCCCAGGTGCGTGAACTCCTTCTCCGTCCAGAGGCCGCGGAGGACGCGGATGAACTCCTCGGTGCGGCGGTAGCGCTCCCCGTGCTCGAGCCAGGGCTCGCCGAAGCCGACGAACTCGTCCTTCAGCCATCCGGAGACGACGTTGACGGCCGCGCGGCCGTGGGACATGTGGTCGGCCGTGATGATCCACTTGGCCAGCACGCCCGGGTGCCAGAGGCCCGGGTGCACGGCCGCGATGACCTTGAGCCGCTCGGTCGCGAGCAGGAGGCCGAGCGAGAAGGAGGTCGACTCGTGCTGCTGGTCGGCGCCGTAGGACGCGGCGTACCGCACCTGGCTCAGGGCGTAGTCGAATCCGTTGCGCTCGGCGAGCTGCGCGACGCGGACGTTGAAGTCGAAGTCGAAGTGGGTGCGCTGCTCGATGTCGCTCGTCACGAGGCCGCCCGAGACGTTCGGGACCCAGTAGGCGAAGGACAGCGCGTCGGGGGATGCGGGAGAGGTGTCGTCGGTCATGCGCACATGGTGGGCGACGCAGCCGGGAGCGTTCCCTCGTGTTGCGCAGTGTGACGGCGGAGTGTCGCACATCGGGTGCTCCGACGGGCCGCGCCCCCAGGGGTCCGGAAGATGTCGGGCGCTCGGGTTAGGCTCGTCCCACACCGCACGGTTTCCGGGGAGGAATTCATGGCACGCATCGGCGAGAGCGCGGATCTGCTCAAGTGCTCCTTCTGCGGGAAGAGCCAGAAGCAGGTCCAGCAGCTGATCGCGGGACCGGGCGTCTACATCTGCGACGAGTGCGTGGAGCTCTGCAACGAGATCATCGAGGAGCGCCTGGCCGAGGCCAGCGAGGAGACGACGGGCGAGTTCGAGCTGCCTAAGCCGAAGGAGATCTTCGGCTTCCTCGACGAGTACGTCATCGGGCAGGAGGCCGCCAAGCGCGCGCTGTCCGTCGCGGTCTACAACCACTACAAGCGCGTGCGGGCCGTCAGCACCATCGGGCCGGCCGAGACCGTGGGCGACGAGATCGAGATCGCCAAGAGCAACATCCTCCTCATCGGGCCCACCGGGTGCGGCAAGACCTACCTCGCGCAGACGCTGGCGAAGCGCCTGAACGTGCCGTTCGCCGTCGCCGACGCCACCGCCCTCACCGAGGCGGGCTACGTCGGCGAGGACGTCGAGAACATCCTGCTGAAGCTGATCCAGGCCGCCGACTACGACGTGAAGCGCGCCGAGACCGGCATCATCTACATCGACGAGGTCGACAAGATCGCGCGCAAGGCCGAGAACCCGAGCATCACGCGCGACGTGTCGGGTGAGGGCGTGCAGCAGGCGCTGCTGAAGATCCTCGAGGGCACGGTCGCCTCGGTGCCGCCGCAGGGCGGCCGCAAGCACCCGCACCAGGAGTTCATCCAGGTCGACACGACCAACGTGCTGTTCATCGTCGCCGGCGCGTTCGCCGGCCTGGAGGACATCATCAGCCAGCGCGCGGGCAAGAAGGGCATCGGCTTCGGCGCCCCGCTGCACCGCAAGGACGTCAACGCCGACGTGTTCGGCGAGGTGCTGCCGGAGGACCTGCACAAGTTCGGCCTCATCCCGGAGTTCATCGGGCGCCTCCCGGTCGTCACGACGGTCACGCAGCTCGACCAGCGCGCGCTCATGGAGATCCTCACGAAGCCGCGCAACGCGCTCGTCCGCCAGTACCAGCGCATGTTCGAGCTCGACGGCGTGGAGCTGGAGTTCGAGCAGGGCGCCCTGGAGTCGATCGCCGACCTCGCCGTCCTCCGCCAGACGGGCGCTCGCGGGTTGCGCGCCATCCTGGAGGAGGTGCTCGGGCCGATCATGTTCGACATCCCCTCGGACGACGAGGTGGGCCGCGTGGTCATCACGCGCGAGTCGGTCGTGCAGAACGCCGCGCCCACCATCGTGCCGCGTGCCTCCATGCTGCGCGCGGAAAAGTCCGCCTGATCCGTCCTTCCCGCCGCCGCACGACGAGAGCGCCGCACCCCGTGAGGGGCGCGGCGCTCTCGTCGTGCGGGGTGTGGGTCAGTCTGCGAGGCCCCGGCGCTCGAGCAGCGGCTCGATGACGGCGTCGCGCCCGCGGAAGTCGCGGTACGCCTCCAGCGGGTCCTTCGATCCGCCGACGCCGAGGAGGAGCGAGCGGAAGCGGTCGCCGTTCTCGCGCGTGAGTCCGCCGTTCTCGCGGAACCACTCGACCGTGTCGGCGTCCAGCACCTCGCTCCAGATGTAGGAGTAGTAGCCGGCGTCGTAGCCGCCCGCGAACGTGTGCTGGAAGTAGCTCGACGCGTAGCGGGGGAGGACGGCCGGCACGTCGAGCCCGACGGCGGCCAGCGCCTCGGCCTGGAACGCGTCCACGTCCTCGATCCGGTCGTCGGCGCCGATGCGGTGCCACGCCTGGTCGAGGAGCGCGGCGCCCAGGTACTCGGAGGTGAGGAAGCCCTCGTTGAAGGCGCTGGACGCCTGCACTGCGGCGACGAGCTCGGCCGGCATCGGCTCGCCCGTCTCGTGGTGCACGGCGTAGGACGCGAGGATCTCGGGCCACAGCATCCACATCTCGTTGACCTGGCTGGGGAACTCGACGAAGTCGCGGAACACGCTCGTGCCCCCGAAGCGCGGGTAGGTCACGCGGGCGAAGAGCCCATGCAGCGCGTGGCCGAACTCGTGGAAGAGGGTGGTCGTCTCGTCGTGGCTGAGCAGGGTCGGCTGGCCGGCCGGCGGCTTCGGCACGTTGAGGTTGTTGAGCACGACCGTGGGCGTGTCGAGCAACGCGCTCTGCTGGACGAGCCGGTTCATCCACGCACCGCCGCGCTTCGAGTCGCGCGTGTGCAGGTCGAGCACGTAGAGCCCGACGGGGGATCCGTCCTCGTCGCGCACCTCGAAGACGCGCGCGTCGGGGTGGTAGGCGGGGATGTCGTCGCGCTCCGCGAAGGTGACGCCGTACAGCGCGGTGGCCGCGCGGAACACGCCGTCGCGCAGCACGCGGTCGGCCTCGAGGTAGGGGCGCATCCGCTCGGTGTCGACGTCGTAGCGCTCGGTGCGCACCCTCTCGCTGTAGAAGGGCCAGTCCCAGGCGGCGAGCTCGAACGTCGGCTCGCCGAGCTCCTCCTGCGTCCGGTCGATCACGCGCTGCAGCTCGACGGCCTCGGCGCGGGCGTTCCGCGCCGCGGCCGGCGCGAGCCGGCCGAGCATGTCGGCGACGGCCTCCGGGGTGCGCGCGGTCTGGTCCGCGGTCACCGCCGCCGCGTGGCTCGGGAAGCCCAGGAGGGCCGCTCGCTCGGCGCGGAGGCGGGTGATCTCGAGCACGAGCGGGCGGTTGTCGTGGTCGTTCCCGCGGGCGCCGCGGGCGAGCGACGCCTCCATGATCCGCTGGCGCAGCCCCCGGTCCGTCAGCTGCGACAGGTACGGGTGACCGGTGGGGAGGACGAGCGTGATGAGGTGCTTCCCCTCCACCCCGCGGTCGGCGGCGGCCTGCGCGGCGGCGGCGATGGCGCTCGCCCCGAGCCCGTCGAGCTGCGCCGGGTCGTCGACGACGACGGCGAGGTCGTTGGTGTCCTCGAGCAGGTTCGACTCGAAGCGCGTGGTGAGCACGGACAGGCGGCGGTTCAGGTCGCGCAGGCGGTCCTTGGCGTCGTCGTCGAGGCCCGCGCCCGCGATCGTGAACTCGGCCAGGTAGCGCTCGACGAGGTAGACGGACTCGGCGTCGAGCCCGGACTCGTGGCGGGTGTCGTGGACGGAGCGGATCCGGGAGTAGAGCGCCGCGTCGAGGCGGATTGCGTCCTCGTGCGCGGCCAGCTCGGGTGCGATCTCGGCGTCGAGCTCGCGCGTGAAGGGGGAGCTGTCGGCGGAGGAGAGCGTGAAGAAGACGTGGCCGACGCGGTCGAGCGTGCGGCCCGCGCGCTCGAGGGCGACCAGCGTGTTCTCGAAGGTCGGCGGCTCGGGGGAGTCGGCGATGGCGCGGACCTCGGCCAGGTGCTCGGCGATCCCGGCCTGGAACGCGGGGCGGAAGTGCTCCTCGCGGATGTCGGCGAAGGGGGGCATGCCGTAGGGGAGGGTGCTCGGTTCGAGGAAGGGATTCGGGGGCGTCGTCATACGGCGAGCCTAGGCCGGGCGCCGACCTAGGCTCGGAGGGTGAAGAGCGAGCGATACACCCACGGCCACCACGAGAGCGTCCTCCGCGTGCACAGCGCGCGGACCGTCCGGAACTCCGCCGCCTACCTGGAGCCGCACCTGCGGCCCGGGCTCGACGTCCTGGACGTCGGCAGCGGCCCGGGCACCATCACGGTGGAGCTCGCCGACCTCGTCGCGCCCGGCCGCGTGGTCGGCCTGGACATGTCGGAGGAGGTCGTGCGGCACGCGTCGGAGCTGGCGGAGTCGCGGGGCACCGGGAACGTGGAGTTCGTCACCGGATCCGTCTACGAGCTGCCCTACCCCGACGCGTCGTTCGACGTCGTCCACGCGCATCAGGTGCTGCAGCACGTGGGCGACCCCGTCCGCGCGCTGGCGGAGATGCGCCGCGTCACGCGCCCCGGCGGGCTCGTGGCGGCACGCGACGTCATCTACTCGAAGGTGGCCCTGTTCCCCGAGTCGGACGGCCTGCGGCTCTGGGCCGACGTGTACCTGCCGGTGCACCGGGCGAACGGCGGCGAGCCCGACGCGGGATCCCGCCTCAAGGCGTGGGCGCGCCAGGCGGGGTTCACGGAGATCGCCTCGAGCGCATCCGTGTGGTGCTTCTCCTCCGACGACGAGCGGGCCTGGTGGGGCGGCGCGTGGGCCGACCGCGCGGTCGCCTCGTCGTTCGCGGGCCAGGCGCGCGAAGGCGGCTTCGCCACCGACAACGACCTGCAGGCGATCCGCGCCGGCTGGCAGGAGTGGGCCGCGGACGACGACGGCTTCCTCGCGATGCCGCACGGCGAGATCCTCGCCCGGCGCTGAGACCCGGTCGTCGAACGGACGCTCAGTCGTCGAAGGGGTCGTCCGTCGACTCGCCGGGGATCGTGATGGTCGCCGCGTCCTCGATCGGGTCGTAGCGGATGACGGTGCCGTCGTCGAGCTCGACGACCGGCTTCCGCTCGAGCCAGGTGAGAGTCCATCGCCACGCGGACGTGTCGGCCTCGAGGGCCGCCACGTCGGACTCGACGGCCTTCACGGCGAGGAGGACGACCTCGGGCAGGTCGACCGGGGCGGAGCCGCCGACGGGCCAGCGGGTGCCGAGCTGCATCAGACGTCCTGCTCGTAGGTGACCCACGTGGTCCGGCGGGCCACCCGGTCGTAGAGGCGCTGCGCGTCGGCGTTGTCCTCGGCGGTGATCCACCGGAGCATGCTCGCACCGTCGTGGCGCCCGAGCTCGGCGACGGCGGCGATGAGCTGCTCGCCGACGCCCTGGCGGCGCGAGACCTCCCGCACGTACAGGTCGTCGACGAGCAGGCCGTCGGTGCCGCGCGCCAGGCGCGCGAAGCGGTGGAAGTGCGCGAGCCCGACGAGGGCGCCCTCGTGCGCGTCGTCGACGGCGACGAGCGCGGAGCTCGCGTGCCCCTCGCCGGTGAGGTGGCTCCAGGCGAGCACGGCCGCCTCGTCCGTGAGCTCGGTGCCGTAGAACTCGGCGTAGCCCGCGAACAGGTCGAACCAGGGGAAGAAGTCGCCGTCGCGGACGGGACGGATCGAGATGGTCATGCGCGGTTCTCCTCGGGCTGCTCGGCGGGGGCGAGCGTGATGCCTGTGACGGTGGGTCCGTCCCCCTCGGTGAAGGTCAGGTCGGTGATGCGGCCCACGGCGCGGAGGTCCCGCGCCACGAGCTCGAGCGAGCGGATGTCCTCGGGCGACGCGGAGACCACGGCCTCGGCCACCGGCGTCTTCTGCGAGGCCTTCGCGTCGGTCTTGGCTCGGCGGATGCCCACGAGCGCCCGGCCGGCGAGGGCCAGCAGCCGCGGGTCGGCCGTGCCACCGGACGCCGGGGCGGACGGTGCAGGCGGCGTCGGCCACACGGCGGTGTGGATCGAGCCGTCGTGCGACCAGCTCCACGCCTCCTCCGTCGCGAACGGCACGAAGGGCGCGAACAGGCGCAGCAGGACGTCGAGGGCCTCGCGGAGCGCGGCCACCGCGGATCCCCGGTCGGCCGGGTCGGCGTCGGCCGAGTAGGCGCGGTCCTTGACGAGCTCCAGGTAGTCGTCGCAGAAGGTCCAGAAGAAGCTCTCCGTGACCTCGAGGGCGCGCGCGTGGTCGTACTCCTCGAGCGCGGTGGTCGCCGTCTCGACCACCTCGGCCAGGGCGGCGAGCATGCCCACGTCGATGGCGTGCGTCGCGCGGGCGCCCTCGGGGGCCTCGAAGGAGAGGATGAACTTCGCCGCGTTGAGGACCTTGATCGCGAGCCGGCGGCCGATCTTGATCTGCGTCGGGTTCTGCGGGTCCATCGCGGCGTCCACGCCGAGGCGGGCGGACGCGGCCCAGTAGCGCACCGCGTCGGAGCCGAACTGCTCGAGCGTGGCCGCGGGGGTCACGACGTTGCCCTTGGACTTCGACATCTTCTTGCGGTCGGGGTCGAGGATCCAGCCCGAGATCGCGGCCGTCTTCCACGGCGCGGAGCCGTGCTCCAGCTCGGCCCGGAGGACCGTGGAGAACAGCCACGTGCGGATGATGTCCTGGCCCTGCGGCCTCATCGAGAACGGGAAGACGAGGTCGAAGAGCTCGGGGTCGCGTTCCCAGCCGCCCGCGAGCTGCGGGGTGAGGGAGGACGTGGCCCAGGTGTCCATGACGTCGAGCTCGCCCTGGAAGCCGCCGGGCACGCCGCGCTGGTCCTCCGTGTAGCCAGGCGCGGGATCCGACGACGGGTCGACGGGGAGCTGGTCCTCGGTCGGCGTGATGGCCTTCTCGAACTCCGGGTTGCCGTCGGCGTCGAGCGGGTACCAGACCGGCAGCGGCACGCCGAAGAAGCGCTGGCGGGAGACGAGCCAGTCGCCGTTGAGGCCGCCGACCCAGTTCTCGTAGCGCACGCGCATGAAGTCGGGGACGAAGCCGATCTCGCGGCCGCGGCCGATGAGGCCCGCGCGGAGCTCCTCGTCGCGGCCGCCGTTGCGGATGTACCACTGGCGGGTCGAGACGATCTCGAGGGGCTTGTCGCCCTTCTCGTAGAACTTGACCGGGTGGGTGATCTTGCGGGGCTCGCCGATCAGCTCGCCGGACTCCGTGAGGAGCTCGACCATCGCGGCCTTCGCGGAGAAGACGGTCTTGCCGGCGAGGGCGGCGTACGCCGCGCGTCCGGACCCCGACGTGATCGCGGCGGGTGCCTCCGAGACGATGCGGCCGTCGAAGCCGATGATCGCGCGGTTCTCGAGCTGCAGCTCGCGCCACCAGACGACGTCGTTGAGGTCGCCGAAGGTGCAGACCATGGCGATGCCGGATCCCTTGTCGGGCTGGGCGAGGTGATGCGCGAGCACGGGCACCTCGACGCCGAAGACCGGCGTGGTGACGGTGGTGCCGAACAGGCCCTGGTAGCGCTCGTCGTCGGGGTGCGCGACGAGGGCGACGCACGCGGCGAGGAGCTCGGGGCGCGTGGTGTCGATGATGACGTCGTCGCCGTCCGGGCGGTGGAACGCGAGGCGGTGGTACGCGCTCGGCTGCTCGCGGTCCTCGAGCTCGGCCTGCGCGACCGCGGTGCGGAACGTGACGTCCCACAGCGTCGGCGCGTCGGCCTGGTACGCCTCGCCGCGGGCGAGGTTGCGGAGGAACGCGCGCTGCGAGGCGACCTGCGCCTCGGCGCCGATGGTGCGGTAGCTCTGGCGCCAGTCGACGCTCAGGCCGAGAGTGCGGAAGAGGTCCTCGAACTGCTTCTCGTCCTCCTCGGTGAGGCGCTCGCACAGCTCGATGAAGTTGCGGCGGGAGATGGGCTGCTGGTCGCCCGGCTTCGACGTGCCGCCGGTCTCGGACGGCTGGTACGCCGGGTCGTAGGGGAGCGTCGGGTCGCAGCGGACGCCGTAGAAGTTCTGGACGCGGCGCTCGGTGGGCAGGCCGTTGTCGTCCCAGCCGAGCGGGTAGAAGACGCTCTCCCCGCGCATGCGGCGGTAGCGGGCGATGACGTCGGTGTGCGTGTAGCTGAAGACGTGGCCGATGTGGAGGGATCCGCTCGCCGTGGGCGGCGGGGTGTCGATCGAGAAGACGGTGCCTGCCGCGGCCTCGTCGCGGCGGAAGTCGTACGTGCCGTCGGCCTGCCAGCGTCCGCCCCACTTGGCCTCGAGGCCCTCGAGCGCGGGCTTGTCGGGGACCCGGGCGACCTCTCCGGTCGCTCCCTGCGCGGTGTCCGGACGTCGTTCGTCAGCCATGCGTGCTCCGGTTCCCTCGATGTGGACGGCACCGTGTCGATGGTGAGGTGCCTTCTGTGCGGGGTTCACGCTACCGGATGGGGGCGCGGAGGCCGGATGCGGGGGCGGTCTCGCCCCGCGCATCGGGCCTCCCGGCTAGGCGGGTGACGTCGTCGCGGTCTCCCGGAAGGCCACGCGCATGGCGTCGAGGCGAGCCGTCAGCGCGGCCGGCACCCGACCGCCGAAGCGCGCGAAGTGCGCCTCCACGGCGTCGAGCTCCTCGAGCCAGAGGTCGGGATCCAGCGCGAGCAGCTCGTCGAGCGCGCCGTCGGCGAGGTCGAGGCCCCGCACGTCCAGGTCCTCCGGCAGCGGCAGCCCGCCGACGGGGCTCGGCACCACGGGCACGCGGTCCTCCAGGCGGCGGACGATCCACTCGAGGACGCGGGCGTTCTCGCCGAAGCCCGGCCAGAGGAAGGACCCGTCGTCGCCCTTGCGGAACCAGTTGACCTGGAAGACGCGGGGTGCCCCGTCGCCGAGACCCCGTCCGACCTCGAGCCAGTGCCGCCAGTGGTCGGCCATGTCGTATCCGCAGAAGGGCTGCATCGCGAACGGGTCGTGGCGGAGCTCGCCCACCCGGCCCTCGGCGGCGGCCGTCTGCTCGGACGCCATGGTGGCGCCCACGAAGACGCCGTGCTCCCAGTCGTCCGCCTCCGCGACCAGCGGGACGTTGGTCGCGCGGCGGCCGCCGAAGAGGATGGCGTCGACCACGACGCCGTCGGGGTCGTCCCAATCGTCCGCGAGCGACGGGCACTGCTCGATCCCCACGGTGAAGCGGGCGTTCGGGTGCGCGGCGGGAGTGCCGGATCCGGGCGACCAGGCCTTCCCCTGCCAGTCGACGAGGCCGGCGGGCGGCCTCGGCGTCATGCCCTCCCACCACACGTCGCCGTCGGGGCGCAGCGCGACGTTCGTGAAGATCGCGTTGCCCCAGACGGTCGACATGGCGACGGGGTTGGTGCTCTCGCCCGTGCCGGGCGCCACGCCGAAGAGGCCGCGCTCGGGGTTCACGGCGCGGAGGCGGCCCCGCGCATCGGAGCGGAGCCAGGCGATGTCGTCGCCCAGCGTCTCGACCGTCCAGCCCGGGATCGTGGGCGTGAGCATCGCGAGGTTCGTCTTGCCGCACGCCGACGGGAACGCGGCCGCGACGTGGAAGCGGCGGCCCTCGGGGCTCGTGATCCGGATGAGGAGCATGTGCTCCGCGAGCCAGCCCTCGTCGCGCGCCATCACGGAGGCGATGCGGAGGGAGAAGCACTTCTTGCCGAGCAGCGCGTTGCCGCCGTAGCCCGAGCCGAACGAGATGATCTCGCGCTCCTCGGGGAAGTGGCAGATGCGCTTGTCGGCGTTGTGCGGCCACGCGACGTCCGTGCGGCGGATCCCGGCGTCGTCGACGAGCGGCGCGCCGAGGCCGTGCAGCGCGCGGACCCACGTGGTGTCGGGGCCGATGAGGCGGAGCGCGTCGTCGCCCATCCGGGTCATGAGCGCCATGCTCGCGACGACGTAGGGGCTGTCGGTGATCTGCACGCCGAGCTGCGAGATCGCGCCGCCGAGCGGGCCCATCGAGAACGGGACTACGTAGAGGGTGCGGCCGCGCATGGATCCGGCGAACAGCTCGCGGAGCTCCGCTCGCGTCTGGGCGGGGTCGCGCCAGTTGTTCGTGGGGCCGGCGTCGGCGGGATCCTCCGAGCAGATGAAGGTGCGGTCCTCGACTCGCGCCACGTCGGCCGGGTCGCTGCGCGCGAGGAAGCTGTGCGGGCGCCACTCGGGGTTCAGTCGGATGAGCGTGCCGGCGTCGACCATCTCGCGCGTGAGGCGGTCGTACTCGGCGACGCTGCCCGTGCACCAGACGACTCGGTCCGGCAGCGTGAGGAGGGCGACCTCGGCCACCCAATCGGCGATGCGGGGATCGCGGCAGCGGGCGGGGGCGGCCGCGCCGGGCGGGAGCGGCCGGGCGTCGGGTGCCGCGCCGGCGGTCTCGGTGCCGGTCCGGCTGCCGCGCGGGCGGTCGGCGGTGAGCGGGGGTGCGTCCTGGATGGTGGTCATGTCGGTCCGTCCTCGTCGATCGGTCTGTTGTTCCAGCCTGCGACCGGTCAGGATGGGGTTCGAGGATCCATCCGCGTGAAGAAGCGCGGATGTTCACGGAGAGGTGAATGCATGGACCAGCTCGTCATCGGCCGGCGCATCCGGCACGCGCGGAAGGGCGCCGGGCTCACGCTGCAGGCGCTGGGGGAGCGGGCGGGGATCCTGCCGAGCCAGCTGAGCATGATCGAGAACGGCAGGCGCGAGTCGCGGCTGTCGACGCTCGGGCGGATCGCGGGCGCTCTCGGCGTCGACGTCACGCACCTGCTCGCGGCCGACGCGCCGGACGCGCGCTCGGCGCTGGAGATCGAGCTCGACCGGGCGCAGCGATCGTCGCTCTACGGCGGCCTCGGCCTCCCCGCGGTGCCGGCGAGCCGGACGCTCCCGCAGGAGACGCTCGAGGCGCTGGTCGGCCTGCACCGGGAGCTCGCGCGTCGCGAGCGGGAGTCGATCGCGACGCCAGAGGAGGCCAGGCGGGCGAACACCGAGCAGCGCCTCGTGATGCGGCAGCAGGACAACCACATCCCCGCGATCGAGGAGCTGGCCGAGCGGATGCTCGCCGACGTCGGCCACCGGAGCGGCGCCCTGTCGCACCGCAGCGTGAGCCGCATGGCGGAGGGGCTCGGCTTCGAGCTCATCTACGTGGACGACCTGCCGCGGTCGACGCGCTCGGTCACCGACCTCGGTGAGGGACGGATCTACCTGCCGCCCGCGTCGATCCCCGGCGGCCACGGCCTCCGCTCGATGGCGCTGCAGGCGATGGCGCACCGCGTCCTCGGGCACGAGGAGCCCGCCAGCTACGCGGACTTCCTGCGGCAGCGGCTCGAGATCAACTACTTCGCCGCCGCGTGCCTCATGCCGCTGACGCAGTCGGTCGAGTTCCTCAGCGAGGCGAAGTCCCGGCGCGACCTCGCGGTGGAGGACTTCCGCGACGCGTTCGGCGTGACGCACGAGGCGGCGGCGCTCCGCCTCACGAACATCAGCACCACGCACCTCGGCCTCCGCGTGCACTTCCTGCGCGTGGGCGGCGACGGCGCGGTCTACAAGGCGTACGAGAACGACGGCCTGCCGCTGCCCGTCGACGTCACGGGCGCGGTCGAGGGCCAGCCCGTGTGCCGGGAGTGGGCGGCGCGCGGCGCGTTCGACCGCACCAACCGCACGACCGAGTTCCACCAGTACACGGACACGCCCGCGGGGACGTTCTGGTGCTCGACGCAGACGGGATCCACGGCCGAGGGGGAGTACTCCATCTCCTTCGGCGTGCCGTTCGCGCACGCGAAGTGGTTCCGCGGACGCGAGACGACGGCCAGGAGCGTCTCCCGCTGCCCGGACGAGTCGTGCTGCCGCCGCGCCGATCCCGAGGACGCCGGCCGGTGGCGCGACCGCGCGTGGCCGAGCGCCCGGCTGCACGCGCACATCCTCGCTCCGCTGCCACGCGGATCCTTTCCCGGCGTGGACGACCGCGAGCTGTACGCGTTCCTCGACCGGCACGCGGGGGCGTGACGCGCGGACCCGCGTCGGCTATCGCGGCGCGGCGTCCGGATCCAGGCGCGGGACGGCGGCGAGGAGCGCCCGGGTGACGGGGTGCGTCGGGCGGATGAGCACGTCGTCGGCGGTTCCGCGCTCCACGATCCGCCCGTCGGACATGACGGCGACCTCGTCGCTCATGTGCGCGACGACGCCGAGGTCGTGCGAGATGAGCAGGAGACCGAGGCCGAGACGGCGCTGCAGCTCGTCGAGGAGGTCGAGCACCTGGGCCTGCACGGCGATGTCGAGGGCGGACACGGGCTCGTCGCAGATGAGCACGTCCGGGCGTGCCGCGAGGGCGCGCGCGATGGCGACGCGCTGCCGCTGGCCGCCGGAGAGCCGCGCGGGACGGCGGGGGAGGAGCGCGGGATCCAGGCCCACCTGCGCGAGGAGCGTCCCGGGGGAGTCGAAGGCGGTGGCGCCGCGGAGGCCGGCGACGGCGAGGGCGTCCCGCAGGATCCGGTCGACGCTCCAGCGCGGGTCGAAGGACGCGAGCGGGTCCTGGTAGACGGCGCCGATCCGCGCGCGTCGGCTCCGGCGCTCGCGTTCCGGGACGCCGCTCCACGGTTCGCCGTCGAGCGTCACGTCGCCGGCGTCCGGCTCCTCGAGCGAGAGCAGGAGACGGGCGACCGTGGTCTTGCCCGAGCCGGATCCCCCGACGAGGCCGAGCGTGCGGCCGCGGCGGACCTCGAGGGAGACGTCGTCGACGGCGGTGCGCGCGGATCCGCCCGGGCCCCGGTAGGAGCGGGTGACGCCGGTGGCACGGAGGACCACGCGGTCGTCCGTGCGCGGTGCGGCGGTCGGTGCCGGTGCCTGTGCCGGTGCTGCTGCCTCGAGCCGGGCCTCCGAGAGGGGCGTGCCGCGCGGGACGCCCGTCGGCACGGCCGCCACGAGCGCGCGCGTCCGGCGGTGGGCGGGCGCGCGGAGGATCTCCGCGGTCGGGCCCTCCTCCACGACGCGGCCGTCGTGCATCACGGCGACGCGGTCGGCGAGCCGCGCGACGACGGCGAGGTCGTGGCTGACGAGCAGGGTCGCCTGGCCGCGCGAGCGCAGGTCGGCGAGCAGGTCGATGATGCGGGCCTGCACCGTCGCGTCGAGCGCGGTCGTCGGCTCGTCGGCGACGAGGAGCGGCGGATCCAGGGCGAGCGCCGCAGCGAGCAGCGCCCGCTGCCGCAGTCCGCCGGAGAGCTCGCCCGAGCGCTGGTGCACGCGCGTCGCGGGATCCGGCATGCCGACCCGCTCGAGCAGCTCGAGGACGCGCTCCCGTCGGGCGCGCGGGTCCCGCATCCCCTGGATCCGGAGGGCGTCGCCGATCTCGCGGCCGATGGGGCGGAGCGGGTCGAGCGAGGAGAGCGCGTCCTGCAGCACGAGGCCGACGCCGGATCCGCGGACACGTCGCCACTCGCGTGGGCCTGCGGCGCGGAGGTCGCGGCCGCCGATCTCGAGGACGTCCGCCCGGACGTCGGCGCCCGGGCCGGCGAGACCGAGGAGGCTCCGCGCGGTCACGCTCTTCCCTGAGCCGGACGTGCCGACGAGCGCGAGGCACTCGCCCGGCGCGATCCGCAGCGAGACGCCGTGCACGACGGGCACGCCGTCGAAGGAGACCCGCAGATCCTCGACGCGCAGGGCGGGCGGCGGCGCGGGCGTGGCGCGACCGGCTCCGGCGCTCACGACGCCCGGACCCGTCGCTCGAGCGCCCGGCCGAGCACGGTCGACGCGGTCGCCGTCAGCACGATCATGAGACCGGGCACCACCGTGAGCCACGGCGCCGAGCCGATGTAGGTGCGGCCGGCCGCGAGCATGGCGCCCCACTCGGGATCCGGCGGCACCGTCCCGAGCCCGAGGTAGCTCAGCGACGACGCCCACACGATCGCCTGCCCGACGCCGAGCGTGCCGAGCACGAAGAGCGGCGCGGCGGTGTTCGGCAGGATGTGGCGCGCGAGCACCACGAGCGGCGGGCGGCCGAGCACGGTGGCGGCCTCCACGTAGGCGGATCGGCGCACCGACATGACCCGGCCGCGGATGATGCGCGCGTATCCGGGCGCGGCGGAGATGCCGACGGCGAGGGTGGCGCTGCTGATGCCGGGGCCGAGGATCACGATGAGGAAGAGCGCGAGCAGGAGGCCGGGGAACGCGAAGACCACCTCGATCACGCGGTTCACGGCGAAGTCGGCGACGCGGCCGAGGAGCGCGGCGGCGAGCCCGAGGACCACGCCGAGGCCGAGCCCGATGGCCGTGGCGCTCACGCCGATCACGAGGCTGGGGCCGGCGCCGTGCACGACGCGCGTGAGAACGTCGCGGCCGGACTCGTCGGTGCCGAGGAGGTGCCCGGCTCCGGGCGCGCGGAAGGCCTCGGCGGGGGCGATGGCGAGCGGGTCGCCGGGCGCGAGGATCCCGGGGGCGACGGCGGCCACGAGCAGCAGGACGACCACGATCGCGGCGCCCGTCGTCCCGGCGGCGGCGAGGATGCGGGCGTCCGGCTTGGAGGGCGCTGCGGCGAGGAGCGCGGCGGCGCGGGGGTCGCTCATCGCGCGGCCGCCGGGACATCGGGTGCGGGGACATCGGGTGCGGGGACGTCGGGTGCCGGGACGTCGGACGCCGGCGGCTCGGCGTCCGCGACCGGAGCGACCGGAGCACCGGGAGCGACCGGAGCACCCGGAGCGCCCGTGGGGACGGGAGCGCTCGGGTCCGCGTGCACGTCTCCCGGGCGCGCGTCGACGAGCCGCGGATCCACGATCCGCGCGAGCAGGTCGGTCACCGCCGTGAGCACGATGTAGATCACCGCCACCACGAGCACCACGCCGACGATGACCGGCACGTCCCTGCTGGTCACGGCCGAGAGGGCGGTGCGTCCGAGGCCGGGCCGGGCGAAGATCTGCTCGACCACCACGGCACCCGAGATGAGGAAGCCGAACGCCCAGCCGGACAGCGCGATACCGGGAGCGGCCGCGTGCCGCAGCGCGTGACGCAGCCGGACGCCCGTCTCCGACTCGCCGCGGGCGCGGGCGGCGAGCGCGAACGGGGAGTCGAGCGCGTCGAGCAGCGCCTCGCGCATGATCTGCCCGAGGAACCCGGCGAGGGGGATCGCGAGGGTGAGCACCGGCAGCACGAGGCCGGCCGGCGAGGATCCGCTCACGGCCGGCAGCCAGCCGAGGCCGGTGGAGAACACGAGGATCAGCACCACGCCGATCCAGAAGTGCGGCAGCGACGCCGCCACGATCTCGACGCCCGCGCCGATCGCCCCGGCCACGCGGCCCGCGCCGGTCGAGACGAGGGCGAGGCCGAGCGCGAGGATCCACGCCACGGCGAGCGCGAGGACGGCCAGCAGCAGCGTGCCCGGCAGCTGCCGCGCGAGCACCGCGACGACGTCCTCGCGCAGCGCGTACGACCGGCCGAGGTCGCCCTGCGCGAGCCGCCCGAGCTGCGCGAGGTACTGCACGAGGAGCGGCTGGTCGAACCCGTACTCGGCGCGCACCGCGGCGACGGCCTCGGGCGGCGCCTGCGAGCCTGGGCCGCCGAGGATCGCCTGCGCCGGGTCGCCCGGGATCAGCCGCACCGCGAGGAACGTGACGGTCGCGACCGCCCAGAGCACGAGGACCGCGCCGCCGATCCGTGCCCCGACGGCGCGGAGGAGCGCCGGTCGACGGGAGCCGGACGCGCGGACGGCGCGGCCGCGCCTCACCGGTCGAGCCAGGTGTCGTACATCGTCGGCGTCGCGACGGAGGGCAGCGCCCGGAGCCCCTGGACCGCCGTGCCGTGCAGGAAGTGGTTCTGCTGGTCGTAGAGCGGCAGGATCCAGTACCCGGCCATCACGCGCTGCTGCACGTCCGCGTAGAGCGCATTCCGCCGGTCGAGGTCGGTCGTCGCCCGCGCCTCGGCGAGCGCCTGGTCGATCTCGGGCACCGACACCTTGGCGTGGTTGGCGAAGTAGCCGCTCGGCGCGGGCGTGATGCCGGAGGTGTCGTAGAGGATCCGCAGCACGTCGGGACCCGCCTTCGTGTACGGCGCGCTGACGAGCTCGTACGCGTCGTCGCCGAGCGCCTCGTACCAGGAGCCGAGGTCCATGGGCTCGAGCTGCACGTCGAAGCCCACGGCCTTGACGTTCGCCTGGATCTGCTCGAACAGCGACTGCTCGGCCGGGATCGACTGGTTGGTGCTCACGGGGAAGCGCAGCGTCAGGCGCGCGCCGTCCTTCGTGCGGATCCCGTCTGCGCCCTTCGCGGACCAGCCGGCCTCGTCGAGCAGCGCTTCCGCGCGGTCGACGTCGATGCCGAACAGGTCCGGGTCGGAGACCGCGGCCGGCTCGGTGCTCGCCAGCGGCGAGTACGAGCGCTCGGCGGTGCCTTGGAAGAGGGCGGTGATCCCCGCGTCGACATCGGCCGAGCGGATGAACGCCTCGCGCACGCGCTCGTCGTCGAACGGCGCCTGGCCCGAGTTCAGCTCGATGCGGTTCGAGGCGCCCGGCCGCGGGGCGTCGAGCTCGCCGAGCGCGCCGCCCGCCGTGGCGGAGACGATCGCGTCGGGCTGCGCGTTGTCGATCACGTCGACCTCGCCGCTCTGCAGGGCCGCGTACCGGGAGGCCGCGTCCGGCAGGAAGCGCCAGTCGATGCGCTCCAGGTACGCGGGGCCGGTGTGCGCGGCGTCGGTGGGCGGCGACGCGTACGCGTCGTTGCGCACGAGCGAGATGGACTGCTGGCGGTCCCAGCGCTCGACGCTGAAGGGGCCGGTGCCGATGGGCTGGGCGCAGTTCGCGTCGGTGCCGCGGGCGATCCCCGCAGGCGACTCCATCGCGAGCCACGGCTGGGAGAGCGACTCGAGCAGCGCGCTGTCGGGCGTCGAGAGGGTGAGCCGCACGGTGGAGGCGTCGACCGCCGTCGCGTCCGTGACGGCCTGCAGCGCGAGGTACCCCGTTGAGGAGAGCGTCGCAGGATCCTGCACGTGGCGGATGTTCGCGACCACCGCGTCGGCGTCGAACGGCGTGCCGTCCGTGAAGGTCACGCCCTGGCGCAGCTTCAGCTCGAGCCCCAGGCCGTCGTCGGTCCAGGTCCAGCCGTCGGCGAGCCATGGTGTGATACCGCCCTTCCCGTCGAGCGACACGAGCGGCTCGAGGAACTGGGACGAGACGAGCGCCTGCGGGTAGTTGCCGCCGACGTGGGGGTCGAGGCAGTCGGGCTCGGCGTCGCCGGACGCGTAGACGAGCGTGCCGCCGGATACGGGCGTGCTCGACGCCTCGGGGGTGGCGGGCGTGCATCCGGTGAGGAGGAGGGCGGTCGTGGCGAGGGCGCCGAGGCCCGCGAGCGCGCGGGTGCGTGGGGTGTGGATCATGGGTGCTTCCGATGGACGCGCCGCTGCGAGCGCTGGTGCGGGTGTTTCTGTACCGCGTCCAACAATACGCGCCCGCCGTCACCCCGGTGCACCAGGATGGGCGCATGACTCCCGCCCGTCCCGCCGGTCGTCCGCGTCGCTCGTCGCGCGCGACACTCGAGGAGGCCGCTGCCGAGCTCTTCCTCGAGAACACCTACGCCGCCACGACCGTCGAGCAGATCGCCCAGCGCGCCGGGGTCAGCCGCGCGACCTTCTTCAACTACTTCGCGTCCAAGGCCGACCTGCTGTGGGCGGGGCTCGACGACACACTCCGCGCCTTCGGCGACGCGCTCTCCGCCGTGGGCCCCGCCGGGTCGCCCGTCGACGGCGTCGTCGACGCGCTGATCGGCGCGGCCTGCTCCCGCGGCGTGGGCTGGCTGCCCCTCGCCCTGACGCAGCACGAGGTCATGGGCCTCGGCTCCGACGTGCAGGGGGAGGGCGTGGCGCGCGCGGCGCCGCTCGTGGATCCCGTCGCCCAGGCCCTCGCCCGGGCGTCCGGCTGCCGTGCATCGGTCGCCCCGGTGCGGATCGCCGCCGCCGTGATCGCCGCCGCCACCGCCGCGGCCGTCGTCGCGTGGGCCGGGGACGGTGTGGGACGGGGTCCTCTGGAGGACGCCGTGCGCCGGGCGCTGGATCCGCTCCGCACGGCGCTCTCGTCCGCGCTGGGCTGATCGTCGCGCCGACCCGTCGCCGCGTCCCGCGCAGCGCCTGCGCATGGGACGCGCGCGACCGCGGACTCCGGTCGTAGCGTGGCCGCGCGGCGCGACCGCGTCCGCTCCCTCGACGAGAAGAGACGCCATGCCCCGCACGCCCGCGTTCCCCCGCCGCGCACCGCTGACCGCTGTCCCGTCGGGCCACGGCCGCACCCGCCGACACCGGCTCGTCCCCGCGGCGCTCGCGCTCCTGGTCGCGGTCGCCGGGCTCGTGGTCGTCGCGCCGGCCGCGTCCGCGTCCGCCGTCGCTGCGGGATCCGGCCGGGCCACGCACTACTCGCTCGGCCCCGACGGCAGGACGACGAACGGCGACTGCTCGCTCCCGGCGATCCCGGCCGGCCGGCTGTACGTGGCCGTCGGACCGGCTGCGTACGCCGGCGGCGCGGCCTGCGGAACCTACCTCGACGTCACGGGTCCGCGCGGCACGGTGCGCGTCGAGGTCGCCGACCTCTGCCACGAGTGCGACGGGACCCACCTCGACCTCAGCGAGGAGGCATTCCGCGCCGTCGGCGACTTCGACGCCGGCATCATCCCCATCTCGTGGGCGCCCGTCGCCGCCCCGACCGTGCCGCCGCTCGCGTTCCGGTTGAAGGAGGGCTCGTCCGCGTACTGGGCGGCGATCCAGGTCGTCGACGCTGGGACGGAGCTCCGCTCGGTCGAGGTGCGGGTCGGCACGCGCTGGGTCCCGCTCTCGCGGACGTCCTACGGCTACTGGCTCGCGGCGTCGGGGGTCGGTGCGGGCCCGTACACAGTGCGGGTCACCGATGTCACCGGGCGCTCGGCGACGGTCGCGGGCATCGCGCTCGACCCGATGCGCCTCCAGCGGTCCTCCGTGCGGCTCGGCTGACGCGGTCGCGCGTGGCGCGGCGGTGGGGATCCGCCGCGCCTGGTGCCCGTGCCGGGACCAGGATGTCGGCATGACCTCCGACGCCCCCGGCACGCCCGCCCGCTCCGCCCTCGCCTCCTCGTTCGGAGCGGTGGCCGACCAGTACGACCGGGTCCGCCCCGGCTACCCCGACGACGCCGTCGACTGGATGCTCCCGGCCGGCGCCCGCCGCGTGGTCGACCTCGGAGCGGGCACCGGCAAGCTGACCCGCCTGCTCGCGGGGCGCGGCCTCGCCGTCACCGCGGTCGAGCCCGACGCCCAGATGCGGCACGTCCTCCAGGCGGCCTCGCCGGAGCTCGACGTCCGGGCCGGCAGCGGCGAGGCCATCCCGGTGGGCGACGGCGAGGAGGACGCCGTGCTCGTCGCGCAGGCCTGGCACTGGATGGACGCGGGCGAGGCGGCCCGGGAGGCCGCGCGCGTGCTCCGGCCGGGCGGTCGCCTCGGGATCGTCTGGAACATGATGGACGGCGAAGTGGAGTGGGTCCGCGAGCTGGACGCCATCATCGAGGGGGGCCGGCGACACGGCGGACGGGCACCCGAGCCCGGCCCGTTCCCCGGCTTCGGCCCCGTCGAGCACGCGTCCTTCGCCCACGTGCACCGCGTGACCCCCGAGGACGTGGTGGACCTCGCCGGATCCATCAGCCGGATCAGCACGCTGCCCGACGAGGAGCGCGCCCGCGTGCTGGACGACATCCGGACCCTCCTCGCCGGCCACCCGGACACCGCGGGCCGCGACGCGCTCGACCTGCCGTACCGCGCCGACGCGTACCGCGCCCAGCTCGGCGGATGAGCGCCCACGGGCTGCGGTCCGACGGGCGCTAGGATCGTCAGCACAGGCGCCGATCCGGCCATCACCGGGGAGCCTTCGGAAGAAAGCCGCGGAAGAGGTGGCGAGTAGAACCGAACGGACAGGGCCCGTCATCGCCTTCAGGAGAGTGGTCGCGCATCGCGTGGCAAGCGGGGTGGTACCGCGCTCGGGGATCCGCATGAGGGATCCGGGCGTCCTCGCGGAGAGCCCGTCCCCGCAGGAGATGCCATGACCTACCCCCGTCCCGTCCCCGACGACCCGAGCGCCCCCGACCAGGTGGCCGCGAGCCCGCGCTTCCCGGACGTCGAGAAGGGCATCCTCGCGTTCTGGAAGCGCGACGACACCTTCCGCGCCTCGGTCGAGCGGCGCGAGGGCTGCGACGAGTGGGTCTTCTACGACGGCCCGCCCTTCGCCAACGGCCTCCCGCACTACGGGCACCTCCTCACGGGCTACGCGAAGGACGCCTTCCCGCGCTTCCAGACCATGCGCGGCAAGCAGGTGCACCGCCGCTTCGGCTGGGACACGCACGGCCTCCCCGCCGAGCTCGAGGCGATGCGCCAGCTCGGGATCACCGAGAAGAGCGAGATCGAGGAGATGGGCGTCGAGGCGTTCAACGCCGTCGCCCGCCGCTCGGTGCTCGAGTACACGGGGGAGTGGGAGGAGTACGTCACCCGCTCGGCCCGCTGGGTCGACTTCGAGGACGACTACAAGACGCTCGACGTCGACTTCATGGAGTCGGTGATCTGGGCGTTCAAGCAGCTGCACGACAAGGGCCTCGCCTACGAGGGCTTCCGCGTGCTGCCGTACTGCTGGCACGACCAGACCCCGCTGAGCAACCACGAGCTGCGGATGGACGACGACGTCTACCGCATGCGCCAGGACCAGTCCGTGACCGTCACGTTCCCGCTCGTCGGCGCGAAGGCCGAGTCGCTCGGCCTCACCGCCGTGCGCGCGCTCGCGTGGACGACCACGCCCTGGACCCTCCCGACGAACATGGCGCTCGCGGTCGGGCCGGACATCGTCTACGCCGTGGTGCCCGCCGGTCCCGCGGGCACGCCCGACGCCGAGGCGCCCGACTCGCTGCCGCGCGACTCGTCGGTGCAGCTCGCGGCCGAGGTGCTCGGATCCGAGTACCTCATCGCCCAGGACCTCGTGGGGAACTACGCCAGGGACCTCGGCTACGCCTCCGCCGACGAGGCCCGCGCCGCCGTATCCCGCACCGTGCTCGGCCGCCAGCTCGAGGGCGTCGCGTACGACCGCCTCTGGGACTTCTACGCGGACACGGAGGTCTTCGGCACGGAGAACGCGTGGCAGGTGCTCGTCGCCGACTACGTCACGACGACCGACGGCACCGGCATCGTCCACCAGGCCCCGGCCTACGGCGAGGAGGACCAGCAGGTCTGCGCCGCCGCCGGGATCCCCGTGATCCTCTCGCTCGACGAGGGCGGCCGCTTCGTCGACACGGTGCCCGAGGTCGCGGGCGAGCTGTGGTCCGACGCCGGCAAGACGCTCACGCGCATGCTCAAGGCGCAGGGCCGCCTCATCCGCCAGGCCAGCTACGAGCACTCCTACCCGCACTGCTGGCGCTGCAAGAACCCGCTCATCTACAAGGCGGTCTCCAGCTGGTTCGTGCGCGTCACCGACTTCCGCGACGACATGGTGCGCCTCAACCAGGACATCACGTGGACGCCCGAGAACGTCAAGGACGGCCAGTTCGGCAAGTGGATCGGCAACGCCCGCGACTGGTCGATCAGCCGCAACCGGTTCTGGGGCAGCCCCATCCCGGTGTGGAAGAGCGACGACCCGGCCTACCCGCGCATCGACGTGTACGGCAGCCTCGACGAGCTCGAGGCCGACTTCGGCGTGCGGCCGACGGACCTGCACCGCCCGTTCATCGACGAGCTCACGCGCCCGAACCCCGACGACCCGACGGGGAAGAGCACCATGCGCCGGATCGAGGACGTGCTCGACGTCTGGTTCGACTCGGGATCCATGCCGTTCGCCCAGGTGCACTACCCGTTCGAGAACCGCGAGTGGTTCGACGCGCACAGCCCGGCGGACTTCATCGTCGAGTACATCGGCCAGACCCGCGGCTGGTTCTACACGCTGCACGCGCTGTCGACGGCGCTGTTCGAGCGCCCGGCGTTCTCGAGCGTCGTGAGCCACGGCATCGTCCTCGGCAACGACGGCCAGAAGATGTCCAAGTCGCTCCGCAACTACCCGGACGTCAACGAGGTGTTCGACCGCGACGGCTCCGACGCCATGCGCTGGTTCCTCCTCGCGAGCCCCGTGCTCCGCGGCGGCAACCTCGTGGTGACGGAGGAGGGGATCCGCGAGGGCGTCCGCCAGGTGCTGCTCCCGCTCTGGAGCACCTGGTACTTCTTCTCCCTCTACGCCAACTCCGCGCAGCCCGGCGGCTACGAGGCGCACCGCGACACGTCGAGCGACGACGTGCTGGACCGCTACATCCTGGCCCGGACGCGCCGCCTCGTCACCGAGGTCACGGAGCACATGACCGCGCTCGACTCCACGCTCGCCGCCGCGTCCCTCCGCGACTTCGCCGACGTGCTCACCAACTGGTACGTGCGCCGCAGCCGCGACCGGTTCTGGGCGGGCACGGAGGCGGGGGACACACGCGCGTTCGACACCCTGTTCACGGTCCTGGAGACCGTGACGCGCGTCGCGGCCCCGCTCCTCCCGCTCGTGTCCGAGCGGATCTGGAAGGACCTCACGGGCGGGCGCAGCGTCCACCTGGAGGACTGGCCCGAGCCCGACGAACTGCCCGCGGACGACCGGCTCGTCGAGGTGATGGACCGGGTCCGCCAGGTCGCCTCGACCGCGCTCTCGCTCCGCAAGCAGTCGGGCCTCCGCGTCCGCCAGCCGCTCGCGCGCCTCACGGTCGTGAGCGACGACGCCGACGGGCTCGCCCGGTTCGAGGACATCCTGCGCGACGAGCTCAACGTCAAGGCCGTCGCCGTCGAGGAGCTCACCCCCACGAGCGCCTCGGACGCGGGCATCACGCGCCGCCTCACCGTCAACGCGCGGGTCGCCGGCCCGCGCCTCGGCAAGGGCGTGCAGCAGGTGATCCAGGCCGCCCGTGCGGGCGACTGGGCGGAGGCGGACGGCGAGGTCGTGGCGGGCGGCGTGCCGCTCGTGGCCGGCGAGTACGAGCTGGTGCTCGAGGTGGCGGGCGACCGCGCCGACCAGGCGCTCGCGCTCCTGCCTGGCGGCGGGTTCCTGCTGCTCGACACCGCGCTCACCCCGGAGCTCGAGGCCGAGGGCCTCGCGCGCGACGTCGTCCGGAACGTGCAGGACGCGCGGAAGGGCGCGGGGCTCGACGTGAGCGACCGCATCTCCCTCGTGATCCGGCTGGACGCCGCGGGCGCCGAGCAGGCCGAGCGGTTCCGCGACCTCATCGCCCGTGAGACCCTGGCGGTGGCGCTGCGGATCGACGCGGACGACCAGGCGACGGAGTCCGGCATCACCGTCGGCGGCGGATCGCCCCTGTACATCGAGGTGGAGCGAGCATGAGCGACCAGCGGGGCGGACAGCCCTTCGACGACGACGCGGACGACGTCCGGCGCGACGACGACTTCGAGCCGGAGACGGACGAGGGCGTCGACGCCGCGGCGCGCGCCCTCGACCCCGACGTCGACGGCCTGAGCGACGACCAGCTCTTCGCCGACGACGCGGCCGAGCTCCGCCGCGAGGCCGAGCAGTCGATCGTGGCCGGCCGCGAGGTCGACGATGAGAACTACTTCGAGCGCGAGGGCGACGCCGTGTACCAGGCGCTCCTCGCGCGGATGGGGGAGCAGGCGCCGCAGCCGCGCCTGTCCGCCACGCGCCGCGTCGTCGAACTGCTCGGCGACCCGCAGCGCGCGTACCCGATCGTGCACGTCACCGGCACCAACGGGAAGACGTCGACGAGCCGGATCACCGAGAGCATCCTGCGCGCCGCCGGCCTCCGGACGGGCCTCTTCACGAGCCCGCACCTCGTCCGCTTCAACGAGCGCATCGTCGTCGACGGCCTGCCCATCACCGACGAGGCGCTCAGCCGCAACTGGGCCGACGTCGAGCCCTTCATCGACCTGGTCGACCGGGAGCTCGTCGCCGCGGGCGAGGAGCCCGTGACGTTCTTCGAGGCGCTGACGGTGCTCGCGTTCGCGTCGTTCGCCGACGCGCCCGTCGACGTGGCCGTGATCGAGGTCGGCATGGGCGGCGAGTGGGACAGCACCAACGTCGGCGACGGCCAGGTCGCGGTCTTCACGCCCGTCTCGCTCGACCACACGCAGCGCCTGGGATCCACCGTGGCGGAGATCGCGCGCACCAAGTCCGGCATCGTCAAGCCCGCAGCGGACGTCGTGTCCAGCGCGCAGCTCCCCGAGGTCGTGGCCGAGCTCACGCGCGCGGCCGAGCTCACGGAGTCCACCTGGTCGATCGAGGGCGAGAGGTTCCGCCTCCTCGACACGACCCTCGCGGTCGGCGGCCAGGTCATCAGCGTGCAGGGCCTCGCGGGCACGTACCGCGACGTGTTCCTCCCGATGTTCGGCGCGCACCAGGCCCAGAACGCCGCGGTCGCGATCGCCGCGGTCGAGTCGTTCCTCGGCGGCGGCGACCACGCCATCCACGACGACGTGCTCGCGGAGGGCCTCGCCACGGCGACGAGCCCCGGCCGCCTGCAGGTCGTCGGCACCGAGCCGACCGTCCTGGTCGACGCGGCGCACAACCCCGCGGGAGCGGCGTCGCTCGCGGCCGCGCTGCCCGTCTACTTCACGTTCGACCGCGTCACCGCCGTGATCGGCGTGCTCGCGGACAAGGACGCGGAGGGCATCGTGCGCGAGCTCGCGCCCGTGGTCGACCACTTCATCGTCACGCGCTCCCAGTCCGAGCGCTCGGTGGATCCGGACGAGCTCGCGCGCATCGTCGTCGACGTCGTCGGCCGCGACCGCGTGACGGTCGAGCCCGACCTGCGCACGGCCCTCGAGGACGCGCGCGACTCCGCGGGCGAGACCGAGAAGGGCGCCGCGCTCGTCACGGGCTCGATCCTCCTCGTCGGGGAGGCCATCGCGCACGCCGCCGACGAGGGCTGGAAGACCGCGTGAGCGCCGACGGCCGCCCGGCCCGCACCAGGCGACCCCGACCGCCCCGCACGACGGTCGAGATCCTCGGATCGATCGTCATGGGCTTCCAGGTCATCGTCGTGTTCCTCGCGAGCCTCGTGGCGTTCGGCCTCGGCTCCCTGCCGCCGCTGCCCGCGCTCGGCGGGGGCGCGCTCCTCGTGCTCGCCATGCTCGCCGTCGTCGGCGCCCTCCGCACCCCTCTCGGCATCCGCGCCGGCTGGATCGTGCAGGTCCTCGTCGTGCTCACCGGCTTCGTGCTGCCCGCCATGTTCGCCGTCGGCGGCTTCTTCCTGCTGCTCTGGATCTACGCCATGGTGCAGGGCGCCCGGATCGACCGCGAGAAGGCGGCCGCGCGAGGCGCGTGGGAGCAGGCCATGCTCGACGAGCAGGCCGCGGCGGGCGACGCCCCGGCCCCGGGCGACGACCGTCCCACCGACCACCGACCGACCACCGAGCCGCCGGCTCCCACCCCGTAGGAGGCACCCATGTCCGCTCCCGTCCAGGAGACCCTCGTCCTCGTCAAGCCCGACGGCGTCGCCCGCGGCCTCACCGGCGAGATCCTCCGCCGCATCGAGGCCAAGGGCTACCAGATCGTCGACCTCCGCATGGTGCAGGCCGAGCGCGCCCTGCTCGAGCAGCACTACGAGGAGCACCAGGGCAAGCCGTTCTACGAGCCGCTCGTCGAGTTCATGGAGTCGGGCCCGATCGTCGCCGTCCGCGTCGCCGGGAACCGCGTCATCGAGGGCTTCCGCTCGCTCGCCGGCACGACCGACCCGACGGGCGCCGCCCCCGGCACGATCCGCGGCGACCTCGGCCGCGACTGGGGCCTCGCCGTCGCGCAGAACCTCGTGCACGGCAGCGACTCGCCCGAGTCCGCCGCGCGCGAGCTCGCGCTCTGGTTCTAGGACGCGCACGAGGAGAGGGGCCGACGGGCATCCGGTCGGCCCCTCTCCTCGTCCCGGCGCCTCAGCCGAGCAGCGTCGGGATGAGGGCGGGGAACGTCGCGATGATCGCGACCACGATGACCGCGTAGTTGAGCACCACGACCGCCCACGTGTACGGCGCCACGGCGTCCGCGGCACGGCGGATCCCCGCGGGGACCGGCAGCAGGCCCGCGCGCGCGGTGGCGGACAGCGTGCCCCACCACAGCGGGATCATCGCGCTCCACACGAGCAGGCAGTAGGGGCAGAGCGCGCCGATGACGAAGACGCTCTGGGTGAACAGCCACGTCACGAAGACCCAGCCGGCGAACGTCCCCACCGCGAACAGCGTCCAGAACCAGCGCGCGAACCGGGCTCCCGCGAACAGGGTCATGCCGATCACGATCGGCACCACGAACGCGGCTACCCCGATGAGCGGGTTGGGGAAGCCGAACAGCGACCCCTGGCGCGACTCGATGACGGTGGCGCAGGAGATGAACGGGTTGATGTCGCACGAGAGCGACGCGCCCGGGTTCTCGAGGAGGTGCAGCCGGTCGAGCACGAGCACGAACGCGCCGATCCAGCCGACGACGCCCGTGACGACGAGCAGGACGGCCAGGGAGCGGGGGTGCGCGGGGGCCCGGGTCGCGGTCATGCGGCGATCATGGCAGACGGGGGAGCGCTGACCCTGACGGCCGGGTGGGCGTCGGCGTGCGATACTGGCAGGCAGGTCGGACCGCCGCGCGGCACGACCGCCATGAAGAGTCTTTCCCGGGGCAGACCCGGGCCGCCAGGCACGTCCGGCGGCGGATAGCCAGTTCCGTACCAGTGCGCACGACCGAAGCCTCGGGCCGGCCGTCGCAGACCAGGATCGACGGAGAGCCGCGTACGCGGGGATCCACTCGGAGAGCTACCGGGGTACGGCGCGGCCGTACCGACCGGTTGAGGAGTGCACCAGAGATGGTGGAGAGAGACGAGAACACCGGCAGGAGGCGACCCAGCCTCTTCGAGCGGCTCACGGGCCGCCGCGCCGACACGACCGCGGCGACGGGGACCGGCGGCACGCCCGCGCTCCCCGCGTCCGCGACCCCCGAGGCGAGCGGCACGCCCGCCGCCTCCGAAGCGAAGGGCCACACCCTGAACGAGAACGACGACACCCGGACCACGCCCGCCGAGCAGGAGGCGCCGGTCGCCCGCCGCTCCCGCCGCGCGAGCACCCCCGCATCCGCGCCCGCGGCCGCCCAGCCGGACGACGCCAGCGTCGACGCGTCCACCTCGGCATCCGCTCCCGCCGGCGACGCCGACGCGCAGGCCCAGGCCGCCGAGCAGCCCGCCGCGCCGGCCGCCCGCGCCCCGCGGAAGCGCGCCCCGCGCAAGGCCGCCGTCGCGGCCGACCAGGAGGCGGCCCCGGCCGACGCACCCGACACGGAGGCGCCCACCGCGGAGTCCGCCCCCGCCGCTCCGATCGCCGAGCCCGTCGCCGAGGCGCCCGTCGCGCCGGCGCGCGCCGTCCCCTCCCTCTCCGTCTTCTTCCAGGCGCCGGACATCGCGCCGCTTCCTCCCCGCCGCGAGCGGGACGACCGTCGCGACGGATCCCGCGACGAGGACGACGACCTGGACCGCGACGACCGCCCCTCGCGCTCGTCGCGCCGCGGCGGCCGCGGCCAGGACCGCAGCCAGGACCGCGGCGTCAGCCGCGACGGCCGTGGACGCGACACCCGAGATGACGAGCACGACGACGACGAGGACGACTCCCCGTCGGTCCGCCGCCGTGCGCGCCGCCGCTCCGGCGAGGAGGGCCGCGACGGCGACGACGCGCCCGGCACGGTCGTCAAGGTCCGCACGCCCCGCGAGCCCGAGCTCATCACCGAGCCGCAGCGCATCAAGGGATCCACGCGCCTCGAGGCCAAGAAGCAGCGCCGCCGCGACGGTCGCGACGCCGGCCGCCGCCGCCCCGTCCTCACCGAGTCCGAGTACCTGGCGCGCCGCGAGTCGGTCGACCGCAGCATGATCGTGCGCTCGCGCGACGGCAAGATCCAGATCGGCGTGCTGGAGGACCAGGTCCTCGTCGAGCACTACGTGGCCCGCGCCGACGAGGCATCCCTCATCGGCAACGTCTACCTCGGACGCGTGCAGAACGTGCTGCCGAGCATGGAGGCCGCCTTCATCGACATCGGCCGCGGCCGAAACGCCGTGCTCTACTCGGGCGAGGTCGACTGGGAGGCCGCGAACGCCGACAAGGGCGGCGGGAGCCACGCGCGCCGCATCGAGGTCGCGCTGAAGCCCGGCGACCGCGTGCTCGTCCAGGTCACCAAGGACCCGGTCGGCCACAAGGGCGCCCGCCTCACGAGCCAGGTGAGCCTCCCGGGCCGCTACCTCGTGTACGTGCCCAACGGGTCCATGAACGGCATCAGCCGGAAGCTCCCCGACACCGAGCGCGCGCGACTCAAGAAGACGCTCAAGGAGGTGCTGCCCGAGAACGTGGGCGTCATCGTCCGCACCGCGGCCGAGGGCGCGACCGAGGAGCAGCTGAAGCTCGACGTCGAGCGCCTCACCTCGCAGTGGGCGGAGATCAGCCGCCAGGTCGAGAAGGCGCAGGCGCCCGCGCTCCTGCACTCGGAGCCCGACCTGCTGCTGAAGATCATCCGCGACGTCTTCAACGAGGACTTCCGCGAGCTCGTGATCGACGGCGGCGACGCGCAGGAGATCATCGAGGGCTACCTCCGCGGCGTGGCCCCCGACCTCATCGACCGGGTGCAGACGTACTCGGGTGAGAAGGACTCGTTCGACCACTACCGCGTCAGCGAGCAGATCGAGAAGGCGCTCGACCGCAAGGTCTGGCTGCCCTCCGGCGGCTCGCTCGTCATCGACCGCACCGAGGCCATGACCGTGGTCGACGTCAACACGGGGAAGTTCGTCGGATCCGGCGGCAACCTCGAGGAGACCGTCACCAAGAACAACCTCGAGGCCGCCGAGGAGATCGTCCGCCAGATGCGCCTGCGCGACATCGGCGGCATCATCGTCGTCGACTTCATCGACATGGTGCTCGAGACCAATCGCGATCTCGTGCTGCGCCGTCTGGTGGAGTGCCTCAGCCGCGACCGGACCAAGCACCAGGTCGCCGAGGTCACCTCGCTCGGCCTCGTGCAGATGACCCGCAAGAAGCTCGGCCTCGGGCTGCTCGAGTCGTTCTCGGAGAACTGCGAGACGTGCGCCGGGCGGGGGATCATCATCCACCACGACCCGCTCATGGCCCACAAGCAGACGCCGCAGGAGCCCGTGCAGAGCCAGGGGCGCCGCCGCGGCGGCAAGGGCCAGCAGGAGCACGGCAACGGCGGCAACGGCAACGGGGGCAACGGCGGCGGTCGCGGCAACGGCGGCGGCCAGGCGCAGCAGCAGCAGCAGCGCACGCCCGCGGCGAGCACGCACAGCATCACCGACGACGCGCGCTCCGCCCTCGCCAAGATCGCCACGAGCACCATCCAGACGGTGAACGAGGCCATCGACCGGGTCGAGGACGTCGTGCGCACGCCCGACGAGACCGTGGACCCGGCCGTGCAGGCCGAGTCGGCTCCCGGCGAGGAGCAGACCCGCGGCGACCGTCCGCGTCGGAGCCGCGGGGGCCGGGGACGCGCGTCGTCCGCGACCGTCGAGGCGCAGGATCGCTCGGAGCCGCAGGCCCACGCCGCCGAGGCGCCGTCCGCTCAGGTCGAGGACCCGACGCCGGCCGACGCGCCGGTCGAGGAGCCCGCGCTGTCGACGCTCGAGCCGCGCGAGGCCATCCGCCTCGAGCCGGTGCAGATCCTCGACATCCCGGTCGCGAGCGCGCGCACAGCACCGCGCCGCGTCAGCTCGGCGGACGCCGAGCAGCTCCTCGGCTCCGTCCTCGACGCGCTGCCGCAGCCCAAGGAGCCCGGACAGGGGCGTTCGCGCAGCCGCCGGGTCTCCACGCAGACGCTGACGACGCCGGCCCCGGCCGACGACGCCAGCTGACGCGCCGGCTGCCCGTCAGGCAGCCGCACGAGGGAGGGCCCGGAGCGCATGCTCCGGGCCCTCCCTCGTGCGGCCTGGCGTTCGCCGCGTCAGGATCCCAGCCCGCGCCGTTCGCGCTGGGTGACCCGCAGCCCGCTCGCCTGCAGCCGCCGGACGAGATCGCGGTTCGAGACCGCCACGGCGCCACGTGCCACCAGCTCCGCGTGCCACTCCTCGGGCACGTCGTAGTGGTCGCGGTCGAAGGCCTTCTCGGGGACACCGGCCGCCCGGGCGAAGGCGTGCAGCTCCTCGAGGGACGCGTCGCTCACCAGGTGCGCCCAGAGCCGCCCGTGCGCGGGCCAGGCCGGTCGATCGAGGAGGACGCTCATCATGCGAGCTTAGGCAGGCCAGTCGCCGGTGGGTGCACCGCCGAGCCCTTGGGGTCGGCGACGACGCGCCCGGCGCGCATGCGGCGAGGACGCCGCCGGCTCGCGTATGATCGACCGAGGACGCCGGGGGTCCGGAGTTTGACCCCTGTCCGGCGTTCCGGTAACGTGAGTCGCTGGCATGCGCCGATCCCTAGAGATCGTGCGCCTGCGGCAGACTTCCTCCAATGATTCGGGCCACAGGGCGTCAAGTCCCCAGTGAGTCAAGCCCGCGAGAGAAAACAGGTACGGAAAAGTGGTTTACGCAGTTGTGCGCGCCGGCGGTCGGCAGGAGAAGGTCGAGGTCGGGACCATCGTGACGATGGACCGGGTCAAGAACCAGCAGAGCGGCAAGGTCGTGCTCCCCGCGGTCCTGCTCGTCGACGGCGACACCATCACCACGGACGCCGCCAAGCTCGCCGACGTCACCGTCAGCGCCGAGATCCTGAACGACCTCCGCGGTCCCAAGATCGTCATCCAGAAGTTCAAGAACAAGACCGGGTACAAGAAGCGCCAGGGGCACCGCCAGGACCTCACGCGCGTCCAGGTCACCGAGATCAACTAGCACCGAGACCGCAGGGAGAAACAGATGGCACACAAGAAGGGCGCGAGCTCTACCCGCAACGGCCGTGACTCGAACGCCCAGCGCCTCGGCGTGAAGCGCTTCGGCGGCCAGGTCGTCGGCGCCGGCGAGATCATCGTCCGCCAGCGCGGCACGCACTTCCACCCCGGCGTCAACGTCGGCCGTGGCGGCGACGACACGCTGTTCGCCCTCTCCGCCGGCTCGGTGCAGTTCGGCGTCAAGGGCGGCCGCAAGGTCGTCAACATCGTCGTCCCGGCCTAGCGCAGGC
This sequence comes from Clavibacter quasicaliforniensis, assembly GCF_051201715.1. Lineage (NCBI taxonomy): Bacteria > Bacillati > Actinomycetota > Actinomycetes > Micrococcales > Microbacteriaceae > Clavibacter > Clavibacter quasicaliforniensis. The sequence goes on from NZ_CP139624.1 coordinate 1,636,909, forward strand.
CGACAGCACGGACGCTGCGGCGGCACTGCCGCGCAGCACTTCAAGGGCGGGCCTCGGCCCGCCCTTGTCTGCGTTCCGCAGGGAACACCTCTAGAAGAAACGAGCTACAGCCATGGCGACATTCGTCGACACCGTGACCCTCCACCTGCGGGCGGGAAACGGCGGGAACGGCTGCGTCTCGGTGCGCCGCGAGAAGTTCAAGCCCCTGGCGGGACCCGACGGCGGCAACGGCGGCAACGGCGGGGACATCGTCCTCGTCGCGGACCCCCAGGTCACCACGCTCCTCGCCTACCACCGCGGACCGCACCGCTCCTCGCGCAACGGCGGACCCGGCATGGGCGACCACCGCCACGGCACGCTCGGCGAGGCGCTCGAGCTCCCCGTCCCGGTCGGCACCGTCGTCAAGGACGCCGACGGCAACGAGCTCGCCGACATGGCCACGCCGGGCATGCGGTTCATCGCCGCCGAGGCCGGCCAGGGCGGGCTCGGCAACGCGTCGCTCGCCACCACGAAGCGCAAGGCCCCCGGCTTCGCGCTGCTCGGCACGCGCGGCTACGAGGGCGACGTCGTCCTCGAGCTCAAGGTCGTCGCCGACGTGGCGCTCGTGGGCTACCCGTCTGCGGGCAAGTCGAGCCTCGTCGCCGCCATCTCGGCCGCGAAGCCGAAGATCGCCGACTACCCGTTCACCACGCTGCACCCGAACCTCGGCGTCGTCGAGGTCGCGGACTCGCGCTACACCGTGGCGGACGTGCCCGGCCTCATCGAGGGCGCGAGCGAGGGCAAGGGACTCGGCCTCGAGTTCCTCCGCCACGTGGAGCGCTGCTCGGCCCTCCTGCACGTGCTCGACTGCGCGACGCTGGATCCCGGCCGCGACCCCATCTCGGACCTCGACATCATCCTCACGGAGCTCGCGGCGTACCCCGTGCCCGACGGCCAGGTGCCGCTGCTCGATCGCCCGCAGCTCATCGCGCTGAACAAGATCGACGTCCCCGAGGCCCAGGAGCTCGCAGAGCTCGTGCGGCCTGAGCTCGAGGCCCGCGGCTACCGCGTGTTCGACATCTCCACGGTCAGCCACGACGGCCTGCGCCAGCTGTCCTTCGCCCTCGCGGAGCTCGTCGAGGACGCCCGCACGAAGGCCGCCGAGGAGCCCGAGGCACCGCGGATCGTGCTGCGTCCCCGCGCCGTCAACGAGAAGCCGTTCACCATCCGCGTCGACGGCGGCAGCTACGGCGACATCTACCGCGTCATCGGCACCAAGCCCGAGCGCTGGGTGCAGCAGACCGACTTCACCAACGACGAGGCCGTCGGCTACCTCGCCGACCGCCTCGCCAAGCTCGGCGTCGAGGACGGCCTGTTCAAGGCCGGCGCGGTGGCCGGATCCAGCGTCGTCATCGGCGAGGGCGACGGCATCGTCTTCGACTGGGAGCCGACCCTCACGTCGACCGCGGAGCTCATCACGAGCCCTCGCGGCGCCGACGCCCGCGTCGACCCCATCAGCCGCCGCACCAACCAGGCGCGCCGCGAGGACTACTTCGCCCGCATGGACGCCAAGGCCGAGGCGCGCGCGCAGCTCGTGCGCGAGGGCGAGGCCGGCCTGTGGGCGGACGAGGACGGGACGGACGAGGACGCGTCCTCGGACGCGAAGGCCTAGCGGATGGGGACGGCCTCGCGCGCGGGCATCGCGTCGGCGCGGCGCATCGTCGTGAAGGTCGGGTCGTCGTCCATCAGCGGGGGCAACGCCGGGCAGATCGCGCCGCTCGTGGACGCCATCGCGTCCGTGCACGCGCGCGGTGCCGAGGTCGTCCTCGTGTCCTCCGGCGCCATAGCCACGGGGATGCCCTTCCTCCGCCTCGACGACCGCCCCGCCGACCTCGCCACCCAGCAGGCCGCGGCCGCGGTCGGCCAGAGCGTGCTGATCTTCCGCTACCAGGAGAGCCTCGACCGGTACGGCATCGTCGCGGGCCAGGTGCTCCTCACGGCCGGCGACCTCGCCGCGCCCGACCACCGGGAGAACGCGCAGCGCGCCATGGAGCGGCTGCTCGGTCTCCGCCTGCTGCCCATCGTCAACGAGAACGACACCGTCGCCACGCACGAGATCCGCTTCGGCGACAACGACCGGCTGGCGGCGCTCGTCGCCCGACTGGTGGACGCCGACCTGCTGCTGCTCCTCTCGGACGTGGACGCCCTCTACACGCGACCGCCGGAGGAGCCGGGCGCCCTCCGCATCGAGCACGTGGGGTTCGGCGACGAGCTCGACGGCGTCGAGATCGGCAGCACCGGCACGGGAGTCGGCACCGGGGGAGCGGTGACCAAGGTCGCCGCCGCGCGCCTCGCCGCCGAGGCCGGCACCGGGGTACTCCTCACGTCGACCGCGCAGGTCCATGCGGCCCTCGCCGGCGAGCACGTCGGCACCTGGTTCGCGCCCCGCGGCTGAACGCCCGGCACCCCGTCGGGCCGACGGCGCGTCAGTAGGCTGCCGTGCATGCCCTCGAACGCGCCCGTCGCCCCGACCATCACCGCCGAGGTCCTCCCCGCCGACGAGCTCGAGCGGATCCTCGAGGCCGCCCGCACAGCATCCATCTCCCTCGCCGCCAGCACCTCCGTCCAGCGCGACGCCGCGCTCGACGCCGTCGCGGCCGCGCTCGTCTCCGGAGCCGATCGCATCGTCGCGGCCAACGCCTGGGACCTCGCCGCGGGCCGGGATGCCGGGCTGGCAGCCGGCCTCCTCGACCGGCTGACGCTCGACGCGAGGCGCGTGGCGTCCCTGGCCGACGCCGTCACCGGGATCCGCGGGCTCGACGACCCGCTCGGCCACGTCGTCCGCGGCTGCACGCTCCCGAACGGCCTGCTGCTCTCCCAGGTGCGCGTCCCCTTCGGCGTGGTCGGCGCGATCTACGAGGCTCGCCCCAACGTCACGGTCGACATCGCCGCGCTCGCCCTGAAGAGCGGCAACGCCGTCGTGCTGCGCGGCGGATCCGCGGCGCTGCGCACCAACGCCGTCCTCGTCGACGTCATGCGCGCCGCCCTCGAGCGCGTCGGCCTCCCCGCGGATGCGGTGCAGACGGTCGACGCGCACGGCCGCGCGGGTGCCGCGCGACTCATGCGGGCACGCGGCCTCGTCGACGTGCTCGTGCCGCGCGGATCCGCCGAGCTCATCCGCACCGTCGTCGAGGAGTCGACCGTGCCCGTCATCGAGACCGGGGCCGGCGTCGTCCACGTCTACCTCGACGCGTCGGCCGACGCGCGCATGTCCGTCGACATCGCGGTCGACGCCAAGGTCAGCCGCCCGAGCGTGTGCAACGCGATGGAGACGCTGCTGGTGCACCGCGACGCCGCGTCCCGGATCCTCCCCGCAGTGCTCGACGCCCTCCGCGACCGGGGCGTGACGGTGCACGGCGACGCCGCAGTGCGCGAGCTGTGGCCGGACGCCGTCCCCGCCACGGACGAGGACTGGGCGGCCGAGTACCTGTCGCTCGACCTCGCGGTGCGCGTCGTCGACTCCGTGGAGGATGCGGTCGCCCACATCGCCCGCTGGTCGACGCACCACACCGAGTCCATCGTCACGTCCGACCTCGCCGTCGCCGAGCGCTTCCTGGCCGCCGTGGACTCGGCCGTCGTCATGGTCAACGCGTCCACGCGCTTCACCGACGGCTCCGAGTTCGGCTTCGGCGCCGAGGTCGGCATCTCCACGCAGAAGCTGCACGCGCGGGGTCCGATGGGACTGCAGGAGCTCACCAGCACCAAGTGGATCGTGCGGGGGAGCGGGCAGGTCCGCGGCTGACGGCACGCCCGGCTGGCGTGCGCCCCGTGCGGGGGCCCGCCGGTAGGATGGCAGGCGCCGCCTCCGCTCGACGGGGCGTGCCACGAACGGAGATCACATGCACGCGCTGACCACCACCATCCTCGCCGAGACCGAGCACGCCATGGAGCTCGCCGCTCCGCTCTGGGTGTTCCCGGCCGTCGCGGCGGTCGCGTTCCTCGCGCTCGGGGTGGTCATGTTCAGCTTCCGCGACGTGGCGAACCGCCACTCGGAGAAGTGGGGCAAGCCCCCGGTCGCCGAGCAGGGCCACGGCACCGCCGACTCCACCCACTGAGCGCGAGCACCCACCACATGACGACGGCCGCCGCCCCGCGCCTCCGCATCGGGGTCATGGGCGGCACGTTCGACCCCATCCACAACGGCCACCTCGTCGCCGCGAGCGAGGTGCAGCAGCATCTCCAGCTCGACGAGGTGATCTTCGTCCCCACCGGCCAGCCGTGGCAGAAGCAGACCGTCACGGACGGCGAGCACCGCTACCTGATGACCGTGATCGCGACCGCGGCCAACCCGCGCTTCACCGTCAGCCGCGTCGACATCGACCGCGCGGGCACCACGTACACGATCGACACGCTCCGCGACATCCGGCGCACCCATCCGGACGCGGAGCTGTTCTTCATCACGGGAGCGGACGCCATCCAGCAGATCCTGGGCTGGAAGGACGTCGCCGAGCTGTGGGACCTGGCGCACTTCGTCGCCGTCACCCGGCCCGGGCACGACCTGACCGAGAGCGGCCTCCCGCACGCCGACGTAAGATTGCTGGAGGTCCCGGCGCTGGCGATCTCCTCGACCGACTGCCGAGCCCGCGTCGGACGGGGCTTCCCCGTGTGGTACCTCGTCCCCGACGGAGTCGTCCAGTACATCTCCAAGCACCACCTGTATCGGAGCCCGCAATGACCCCCTCCCACGACGCGCCCGACACCGGGCCGACCTCGTTCGACGACGGTCCCGCTCCCGCGACCCTCGGCCTCAGCCGCCGCGAGATGCGCGCCGCGGAGCGCGCCCGCGCGCTGGCGCTCGGCATCGACGAGGCGGACGACGCCCCCGCGGGCGAGCCCGCCGCCGTCGCGGACGGCCCGACCGCCGGTCCCTACGACGAGCGCGCCGCGACGCCGGTCCCTGCGGACACTGAAGCCGACACCTCGTCTCCCTCGCGTGGAGACGGATCGGGGTCCCGGTCCGACGAGGCGACGACGCCTCCGGCCGCGCCGCTGACCGCCCCGGGCATCGGCCCCGACACCTCGGCCATCCTGCTGTCGGGCGGAGTGCTCACGCGACGCCAGCTCCGCGCCATCCGCGAGGCCGAGGAGGCCGCCCGCGAGCAGCGCGGGTCCGAGCACGAGGACGCGCAGGCGACGCCCGCCGGCTCGGACACGGGCTCGACGCCGTCCGACGCGGAGCCCACCGCCGCGGCCGTGGACGACGCGCCCCCGTCCTCGTCCGAGACGTCCGTCCCGCCGTACGCGCGGTACGGCCGAGGATCGCGCGCGACGCCGCGGCCCCGCGCGCCCTACGGGAGCGCCTACCGTCGGGCGACCGCCGCAGAGGCGACGGACGCACCCGCACCTGCCGCGGAGGACGAGGCGCCGGCCAATGCACCCGACGCGCCCTCGCCGGCCGACCGCGCGGCGACCCCCGCCGATACGCCGTCGGCCTGGCCGTTCGCGCCGATCGTCCCCTCGGGCGACGCCGCCGGTCGCGACCTGGACGCGTCGGGCGAGCAGCCGACCGTCCCGCCCCTCGCGGCACATGCCCCGAGCTCCGACGAGGATCCGCGCCCCGCACCCTCGCTCGAGGCGACGCCGTGGGTCACGGGATCCGCCGAGCCGTCCCTCGAGCCGGCGTTCGGCACGCGCGCGTCCGCCGCCGAGGCCCTCCCGGAGGACGGGACCGAGACGCCGGACGCCGACTCCGCATCGACCGTGACCGCCCCGACGGACTCCGCCGCCCCCGCCGCGCCCGACGCCCGCGCGCCGTTCACCCCGCCGACGGGTCACTGGTCCGTGCAGGACCAGGTCGACGAGGACCAGCCCCACACCGGCAACCACTTCATCCTCCCGACCGTGCCGCACGCCAACGACATGCAGCAGGCGCTCAACAGCACGGGCGAGATCATCATCACCGGCTCCATCGACCTGCCGCGCAGCCTCGGCTCCATGGGCACGCACCCGGACCGCTTCGACACGGCCGACATGGACCGCATCCTCGAGCAGGGCGACGACCACGACCACGCGCCGGGCGGCACCGACTCGGAGCCCGTCCGCGCCAGCCGCGCCGTCAGCACGCACACCTCGACGCGCGCCGTCGTCCAGCCGCCGCCCCGCAAGCGCTTCACCGCGCCGGTCGTCGCGGCCGTCGCGGCCGGCGGAGTCGCCGTCATCGGCGCCGGCCTCGTCATCGTCGCGTTCATGACGAATGTATTCTGATCGTCTGATGCACCATCCCATCCGTCCCGGAAGGACTCTGTGACCGCTTCTCCCCGCGCCCTCGACCTGCTCAAGGTCGCCGCCCTCGCTGCCGACTCCAAGCAGGCCATCGACCTGGTCGCGCTCGACGTCTCCGGGCCCCTGCCCCTCACCGACGTCTTCCTCATCGCCTCGGCCCGCAACGAGCGGAACGCGCAGGCGGTCGCCGACGAGATCGAGGACAAGATGATCGAGGCCGGCGCCAAGCCGCTGCGCCGCGAGGGGAAGAGCGAGGGACGCTGGATCCTCCTCGACTTCGGCGACGTCGTCGCCCACGTCTTCACCGAGGAGGACCGCATGTACTACTCGCTGGAGCGCCTCTGGAAGGACTGCCCCGTCGTCGCCCTCGAGATCGAGCCGACGGCCTCCGCATCCTGATCCTCCGCCACGCGTCCCGCGAGGAGCTCGCATGAAGTGCCCCAACGACTCGGCCACCCTCGTGATGAGCGAGCGGGCCGGCGTCGAGATCGACTACTGCCCCGACTGCCGCGGCGTGTGGCTCGACCGCGGCGAGCTCGACAAGATCCTCGATCGTGCGGAGCAGGAGATGCGGTCCGCCCCGGCGGCCGCGACGCCCGCATCGCCCGTGCCACCGGCGGCGCCGCTCGGCGGGTACCCGGACCCGGATCGCGACGACCGGCGCCGGGATGACGACCGGCGCGGGGACGACCGCCGCGGGGACGAGCGCCGCCGCGAGGACGACCGCGATCGGTCGTACGGGTCCCGGATCGACGGATACGGCGACCGCGGCGGCTCCGGCTATCCGGCGGCGGGCGGCTTCGAGCAGAGCGGCGGGTACGGCGGGAAGCGCCGCAAGAAGGAGAGCTGGCTCAGCGAGCTGTTCGACTGAGCCGTCTCCGCCGGCCGCCCGTGGATGAGGATGCCCTGGTCATGGGGTGGTCGGAATGTGTAGTAATGTAGACGAGTCGCTTCCGCAGGGAAGCGGTTCATGGGTCTGTGGCGCAGTTGGTAGCGCACCTGCATGGCATGCAGGGGGTCAGGGGTTCGAATCCCCTCAGATCCACCCTCGAGCCCCGCTCCTCCTCTCGGAGGCGCGGGGCTCTTCGCGTCTCGCCGGGAGGATCAGGACGCTCGGGCCGGCCCCACGCGCTCGACGTGTGCCCCGTTGCTCGAGAGCAGCCGCTCCAGCCGCTCGATGACGGACTCCTCCACCTCGGAGGCCCGTCCCCTCTCGAGGCCCGCCAGGACGGCGCTCAGCCCGCCCGCCCCGCGCACGACGTGGGTCGGCACCCGCGACTGACCCGGACGCTGCTCGGCGGCCGCATGGAGGACGACGTCCGCGTGGCTGTACAGCACGACGGTCTGGAACCAGGGCGCCGAGCCGACCTCCCGAACGAGGTGCGCTCGCAGCCGCTCCGACTGGATGCGCACCTGCTTGACGGGCGCCTTCGCTCCGATGTGGGTGCGGACGATGAGCGTCCCGGTCTGCGGATCCGGCCGCACCTGCACGGCCGAGGTCTCTGCGCCCTCGGGCAGCTGCAGGAGCGCGCCGAACGACGCGTGCACGGAGGACGGGCGGACGCCGTCGAAGACGACACCCGCCCAGTGCTTGCTCTCGATGATGAGCGCACCCCGCGGAGTGACCAGCACGTGGTCGACCTGCGCCATGAAGCGCCTCTCGTCCTCCGTCACGACGAAGACCACGTTGGTCGCAAGCAGGCCCGGCAGACGCGCGGCGGCGCAGGACGCGGCGATCAGCGCATGGGAGACCGCCTCGCCCTCCCAGGTGGTGGCGAACCGGCCATGGGCCTCCTCCGCGTCGGCGACAGCCGCGGCGAGACGCTCGTCGAGCAGCGCGAGCTCCCGCGCATGGGCGGTCGAGCGGGAGCTGAGGAGCGACGCATGCCCCGCCACGAGCTCGGCGACCCGCCGTGCGTGGAGCTCGCTCTCCTCTCGCGCGGCCTCGGTGCGACGCGCGTCGATGCGGCGGCCGATCCGGACCAGCACGGCGATGGCGACGAGGAGCAGGACGACGAGGGTCCAGGCGACGATCTGCATGGGGTCAGGCAAGCACGAGGGCTCCCGTCCGCGCGGGATCCGCTCCCCGATCGGGGGACTGTCCTCCACTTGGAGGACCGGCGTACCGTTGCTCAGGTCATCGACCCCTGGAGCTCCACAATGTCGCACGCCACCCTGCACCGCACGCACACCACCGACCCGCACCGCACGTCGGTGGTCGGTTCCGCGGTGCTGGGCTTCCTGTCCGCGTTCGTGGTGGGCGCGGCCGTGATCGTGACGCTCCTCATCACCTCCTTCGCGCAGGGGACCGAGGGCTACCCCGGACTCGACGTGCCGGGCGTGGTCGACACCCGCATCGACCACGGCAGCGTCGTGACGCAGATCGGCCCGGGCGGGTTCCTCTTCCCCCTGGCTGCCGGCCTCCTCGTCGGGCTGATCGTGGCCGTCGTCGTCTACGCGCGGCAGCGCCACGTCGAGGACTGAACCCGACCGACCCTGATCCCGCGCGCGCGTAGGGTCGAGGGGATGCCTCGCCACACCGCCTCACGCTCGAGTCGGCGCCACGCGTCGGCCTCTCGCTCCCGTCTCCATGGAGCGTCCCTCGTCGGCGCGATGGCGGCACTGCTCCTGATCGCGACCGGCTGCACAGCACCGGATGTCGTCCTCCCGACCGCTCCCGCCGCCCCGCTCCGGGTGGTCTCCCTCGGGGACTCCTACTCCACGGGCACGGGACCGGCCGAGCCGCTGCCCGGCGACGCGGGGGTGTGCGGGCGCACCGTCGCCTCGTCCATCCGGGTCGCTGCGGCCGCGGTCGGCGCGGATCTCGTCGACGCAGCCTGCGACGGCGCCAGCACCGCGGACCTCGTCGCCCCGCGCGAGCGCGGAGGACAGACGGTGCCCGCGCAGCTGGACGCCCTCGCCGACGGGGCCGACGTGGTCCTCGTGCGCCTCGGGGGCAACGACCTCGGCTTCCCCGCCCTCGTCGGCGGATGCCTCGCCCGGGATCCGGACGGACCTGTGGCCGCGGGTCCGACGACGTGCGTGGACGCGCTCGCGCCCGCGGGCGGGACCGACGCCGTCCGCGCCCGCATCGCCGGCGAGGTGGCGACGCGTCTCGCCGAGGCCTTCGCGCGGATCCGGGCGGCGGCGCCCGACGCCCGCATCGTCGCGCTCGGCTACCTGACCGTGCTCGGCGACCCGGATGCGCTCCCGGCCGAGGGCTGCCTGCGCGCCACGGCGTCGTCGGCGGTCAACGGCCAGGTGCTCCTCGCCGACCGGGACGCGGCGTGGCTCGCGGGGATCCAGCGCGAGCTCGACGGCGCGATCGCGCGGGCGGCCGCCGACGCGGGCGCGCGATTCGTGGACCAGGAGACGCCGACCGCCGAGCACGGAGCATGCGTCGGCGACGCGGGGGATCCGTACGTCGCAGGGCTCGGCGGCAGCGCGGGAGACGTGCCCCTCCATCCCAACGCGGCCGGACTGGAGTGGGAGTCGGGTGCCATCGCGGGCGTGCTGCGCGAGGAGGCGACGGCGCTCGGCCGCTGACCCTCGCCGCGGCCCGGGAGGGTGATTCTGGGTTCGTGTGGGTTCCTGTGGGATCGTGTTGCTTCTGCCGCGGATCAGGGCTACAGTGCGAGGACGCGAGGCGCCAGTGCCCCACGGAGTCGAAGGAGACCGCCCATGTACGCCGAAGAGCGCCAGGACAGGGTGGTCGCCCTCCTCGAGCGCACCGGCCGCGTGGCGGTCCTCGGCCTGGCCCGCGACTTCGACGTGACGACCGAGACCGTGCGCCGGGACCTGGCGCAGCTCGAGAGTCGCGGCGTGCTCCGCCGGGTGCACGGCGGCGCCGTCCGGGCTGACCGGTCCACCCGGGCCGAGGAGAGCCTCGACACCCGCGGGGCGCGCAACACGGCGGCCAAGGCACGCATCGCCGACGCGGCGATGGCCTTCCTGCCCGCGAGCTTCGAGGGATCCATCGCGCTCGACGCGGGTACCACCACCGGCCTCGTCGCGGAGCGCGTCGCCGCCTGGCGGCCCGACGTCCCCGGCCGCACGCTCGTGGTCGTCACCCACTCCATGGCGGTCGCGCAGACCGTCACCCGCAACCCCGCCGTCGAGGTGCAGCTGCTCGGTGGCCGCGTCCGCGGCATCACGAGCGCGGCCGTCGGCCCCGCCACCCTCGGCCAGCTCGCGCGGCTGCGACCCGACATCGCCTTCATCGGCGCGAACGGGATCCACGCGGAGTTCGGCCTGAGCACACCCGATGAGGAGGAGGCGGCCGTGAAGACTGCGTTGACCCGAGGATCCCGACGCGCCGTGGCGCTCGTCGACGCGTCGAAGTCGGGGGAGGAGGCGCTCGTCGGCTTCGCGGCCCTCGACGACCTCGACGCGCTCGTGACCGACGTCGCGCCCGACGGGCAGCTGGCCGCGGCGCTGGCGGCCGCCGAGGTGGAGGTGATGGTCGCGTGATCCTCACCCTCACCGCCAACCCCAGCCTCGACCGCACCATCGACCTCGCCGGCGCCCTCGCGCGCGGCGCCGTCCAGCGGGCCCGCGGCGTCGCCGAGCAGCCGGGGGGCAAGGGCGTCAACGTCTCGCGCGCGCTCATCGCCTCGGGCCTCGACACGATCGCGCTGCTGCCCGGGCGCCTCGACGACCCCATGCTCGTGGCCCTGGCCGCCGAGCGGATCCCGCTCGACCACCTGGACATCGACGGCCGCGTGCGCCAGAACGTCACGCTGACGGAGCCCGACGGCACGACGACCAAGGTCAACGAGCCGGGGCCCGTGCTCTCCGCGGCCGAGGCGGACGCGCTCGTCGCGCTCGTCATCCGGCACGCGCGCCGGGCGAGCTGGCTCGTGCTGGCGGGATCGCTGCCGCCCGGCCTCGACGACGACTTCCACGCCCGCGTGGTGCAGGCCGTACGCGCCGAGCTCGGCGACGCCGCGCCGAGGATCGCCGTCGACTCGTCGGGCGCGCCCATGGCCGCGCTCGTCGCGTCCGGCGCGGTCGTGGACCTCGTCAAGCCCAACGCCGAGGAGCTCGCCGAGCTCGTCGGCCTCCCCGACCCGGATGCGCTCGAGGCCGACCCCCGGCTCGCCCACGACGCATCCCGCTCCCTCGTCTCGCGCGGCTGCCGGGCGGTCCTCGCGACCCTCGGCGCGCGGGGCGCCGTCCTCACCACGGCGGAGGGCGGGTGGCTCGCCACCATGCCCCCGATCGTGCCGGTGAGCACCGTGGGCGCGGGCGACTCGTCGCTCGCGGGCTACCTGCTCGCCGACCACCGCGGGGCAGCACCCGAGGGGCGGCTGGCGCAGGCCGTCGCCCACGGATCCGCCGCCGCGTCCCTGCCCGGCAGCACCATGCCGTCCCCCGACCAGACACGGCCGGACAGCGTCACCGTCCAGCCGCTCCTCCCGATCGCCGCCGATCGCTGACCCGTCCCACCTGGAGAAGAACATGCCATCGCTCATCACGAACCGCCTCGTGCTCCTCGACGCCGACCTCGGTGCCGACCGCGAGCACGCCGTCCGCACGCTCGCCGAGCGCGTCGTCGCCGAGGGCCGCGCCACCGACGCCGACGCCCTCTTCGCCGACGCATGGGAGCGCGAGTCGAAGACCGACACCGGCATGGGCGGCGGGCTGGCGATCCCGCACTGCCGCTCCGCCGCGGTGACCGAGGCCACGCTCGTCATGGCCCGGCCGGAGCCCGCCGTCGACTTCGGCGCCCCGGACGGCCCCGCCGACCTCGTCTTCTTCATCGCCGCGCCCGACGGCGCCGACCAGGAGCACCTCGTGCTGCTGTCGCGCCTCGCCCGCTCGCTCATCAAGCCGGAGTTCGTCGAGGCGCTGCGCTCGGCGACCGACGAGGACCAGGTCGTGTCGCTCGTGGAGGGCGCGCTCGTGGACGAGCCCGCCTCCTCGACGGGCGCCCCGGCAGCCGCCGCTCCCGCCGCGTCGGCATCCGCTCCCGCCGCGGCCCCCGCGGACGCGCCCGTGCTCATCGCCGTCACCGCGTGCCCCACCGGCATCGCGCACACCTACATGGCGGCCGACTCGCTCGTCGCCGCGGCCAAGCGCGCGGGCGTCGAGCTGCACGTCGAGACCCAGGGATCCTCCTCGGTCACGCCCGTCGACCCCGCGATCATCGCGCGGGCGACCGCCGTGATCTTCGCGGTCGACGTGGACGTGCGCGATCGCGCGCGCTTCGCCGGCAAGCCCGTCATCCAGTCGCCCGTCAAGCGCGGCATCGACCAGCCCGACCAGATGGTCGCCGAGGCCGTCGCGGCCGCGAAGGACCCGAACGCCCCGCGCGTGCCGGGCGGCGCGTCGTCCGCATCCGGATCCGAGCAGGCCTCCCCGCAGGCGTCGCAGTCGGTGGGCGCGCGCCTCAAGCGCTGGCTGCTCACGGGCGTCAGCTACATGATCCCGTTCGTCGCGGGCGGCGGTCTGCTCATCGCGCTGGGCTTCCTCCTCGGCGGCTACCGGATCACCGAGACGGCGTCCGATGTCGTCCTCCAGAACTCGCTCGCGAACCTGCCCGCGGGCGGCCTCGGCCAGTACCTCGGCGCGGTCGCGTTCGTCATCGGCAACGCGTCCATGGCGTTCCTCGTGCCGGCGCTGGCCGGCTACATCGCCTACGCCATCGCGGACCGGCCGGGCATCGCGCCCGGGTTCGTCGCGGGATCCATCTCCGTCATCATGGGCGCCGGCTTCCTCGGCGGCCTCGTGGGCGGTCTCGTCGCGGGTGGCATCGCCTACGCCATCGGCCGCATCGACGTGCCGCGCTGGCTGCGGGGCCTCATGCCCGTCGTGATCATCCCGCTGCTCGCCTCGATCGTCGCGTCCGGCCTCATGGTCATGGTCCTCGGCGGCCCGATCGCGGCCCTCACGCGCGGCCTCAACGGGTTCCTCTCCGGCCTCACCGGCACGTCGGCCATCGTCCTCGGCATCATCCTCGGCGTCATGATGTGCATCGACCTCGGCGGCCCCATCAACAAGGTCGCCTACTCGTTCGCGGTCGCCGGCCTCGGCGCCGGATCCATCACCGACCAGACGCCGTGGGAGATCATGGCCGCGGTCATGGCCGCCGGAATGGTCCCGCCGCTCGCCCTCGCGCTCGCCTCCACCGTGATCGACCGCCGCCTGTTCAGCCCGGCGGAGCGCGAGAACGGCAAGGCCGCATGGCTCCTCGGCGCCGCGTTCATCTCCGAGGGCGCCATCCCGTTCGCCGCGGTCGACCCGCTGCGCGTCATCCCCGCCAGCATCGTCGGCGGTGCCGTCACGGGCGCCATGGTGATGGGGCTCGGCGTCGTGTCGCAGGCCCCGCACGGCGGCGTGTTCGTGCTCTTCGCGATGAACGGCACGTTCCTCGGCTTCCTCGCGTCCGTCGCGGTCGGCGCGGTGATCTCCGCCTTCCTCGTCGTGCTCCTCAAGCGCTTCACGACGAAGCGCCCCGAGGCCGTCGTCGAGACGTCCGCCGCCGACCAGGGCGTCCCCGTCGCGGCCTGAACCCGAACCGCCTGATCCCGTCTGTCCCATCCGCACACCCAGAAGGAGAACGTCCATGACCGAGCGCACCGCCACCATCGGCAGCCGCGTGGGCCTGCACGCCCGACCCGCATCCCTGTTCATCGAGGCCGTCCGCCGCACCGGGGTGCCGGTGAAGATCAGCAAGCCGGGCGGCACGCCGCTCGACGCGACGAGCATCCTGTCGCTCATGAGCCTCGGCGCCGCCAACGGCGACCAGGTCGTGCTCACGGCCGAGGGCGACGGCGCGGACGCCGCGCTCGACGAGCTCGCGGCGCTGCTCGAGAGCGACCTCGACGCCGTCGAGTAGCCATCCGCACGACGAGAGGCCCGGACACCGCGATGCGGGTCCGGGCCTCTCGTCGTGTCAGGCGGCTGCGGCGTGCGGCGTCACCACTCGGCGACGCGGTAGTCCTTGAGGAACACTCCGGAGATGTCCTCGCCGGCCTGGCCCATGACGATGGGGTCGTACACGCGCGCGGCGCCGTCGACGAGGTCGAGCGGGGCGTGGAAGCCCTCCTCGGCGAGCCTCACCTTGGTGGGGTGCGGTCGCTCGTCGGTGATCCAGCCGGTGTCGACGCTCGTCATGAGGATGCCGTCGGTCTCGCGCATCTCGCGCGCCGAGGTGCGGGTCATCATGTTGAGCGCGGCCTTCGCCATGTTCGTGTGGGGGTGGCCGGGGCCCTTGTACGCGCGGGCGAACTGGCCCTCCATGGCGCTCACGTTGACGACGTACTTCCGGCGCGACGCCGACGCGGCCATCGCGGGGCGCAGCCTGCTGACGAGCAGGAACGGCGCCGTGACGTTGGCGAGCTGGACCTCCAGCATCTCCAGCGGATCCACCTCGTGCACCACCTGGGTCCAGCTGTTCGCGTCGTGCAGGTCGGGCACGAGGCCGCCCGCGTCGATCGCGGTGCCGGCCGCGAGGCGCGCGAGCGACGACGAGCCCGCGGTCATGGCGAGCTCGGTGACCTCGGCGGCCGTGATCCCGGTCGCCGTGGAGAGGATCGGGTGCGCCGCCACCGAGGCGGCGAGGGCAGCAGGGTGCGCGTCGGCCGTGTGGCCGAAGGTGAGGAGCTCGGGGAGGTCGCCGTCGGGCAGCGGCGCCGCCTCGGCCTCCGACAGCGGCGCGTACGAGCCGGGGGAGCGGCGCACGGTCTGCGCGGCGTTGTTGATGAGGATGTCGAGCGGACCGGCGGCGGCCACCGCGTCCGTGAGCCCGATGACCTGCGCCGGGTCGCGGAGGTCGAGGCCCACGATGCGGAGGCGGTGCACCCACTCGTGCGCATCCGGCAGGCCGGCGAAGCGGCGCACGGCGTCGCGCGGGAAGCGCGTGGTGATGGTGGTGTGCGCGCCGTCGCGGAGCAGGCGCAGCGCGATGTGCATGCCGATCTTGGCGCGGCCGCCCGTCAGGACCGCGCGCATGCCCGTGAGGTCGGTGCGGGCCTCGCGCTTCGCGTGGTTGAGGAGCGCGCAGTCCGGGCAGAGCTGGTGGTAGAAGGCGTCGACCTGCGTGTAGTGCTGCTTGCAGATGTAGCAGGGGCGCGACCGGAGGAGCGTGCCGGCGGTGGGCTTCGCGGTGGTGATGGCGAGCGGGATCCCGCGGGTCTCGTCGTCGATGCGGTCGGGTGCGCCCGTGGCGGTGGCGGCGACGACGGCGCGGTCGGCGCTGGCGACGGCCTCGCGCTTCTCGAGCCGGCGGGCCTTCTTCACCTGCTTGAACATGGAGGCGGTGGCGCGGCGGACGGCGACGAAGTCGGGGTGCTCCTCGTCGATGTCGGCGAGCGAGCCGAGCACGCGGAGGGCGACGGCGAGGTCGTCCGGGTCGATGGCCGACCCGGGGGCGGCCGACCGGTCGGGGGAGGCGGCGGCATCGGGCATGGGGGTGACGGGATCCGCGAGGCGGGCGGGGTCGTCGGGCAGGGCGTCGGAGGGCACAGGAGATGATACCCGGGACCTCGGCGGCTCCCGGGCGCCGGGCGGCGGGGCCGCCGGGGACCGGGCGTCGCCTACATCGTGGTGGCGAAGCCCACCGCGGCGGCGATGACCGCCCAGAGCGCGATAGTGACGACCACGAGCGCGATGACCCCGGTGCGGCGGTCGCGCCACCGCGCCCGCTCGGTCTCGGGGTCGACGGGGACGGACTCCGGGGCGGCGACGCCGGCGGTCGCGCCGTCCGCGACATGGCCCGCGGTGGCCTCGTCCGTGTCGGCGGGCGGCGTCGATGCCGGGGTCGGGTGCAGCGGGGCGCGGTCGGGACGCGGATCGAGCGGGAGGGACGGCATCCGGCGACCGTACGCGCTGGCGCCCCGAGGACCCTGCCGCCTGTGGAGAACTCCGCGGCGGGATGCGTGGGGGAGGATGGACGCATCATGTCGGACACCGCGCTCGCCCCCACGCTCACCGAGGAGGCGGCCCGGCTGGCCGTGGACGGGGCGACCGACGACGCCATCTACGACGCGTTCGCCGAGTGGGCGATCGCACGCGGGATCGAGCTCTACCCGGCGCAGGACGAGGCGGCGCTGGAGATCGCGTCGGGCGCGAACCTCATCCTCTCGACGCCGACGGGCACGGGGAAGTCGCTCGTCGCCGTCGCTGCGCACTTCGCGGCGCTCGCCCGGGGACGCCGCTCGTACTACACGGCCCCGATCAAGGCGCTCGTCTCCGAGAAGTTCTTCGCGCTCGTGGAGCTGTTCGGCGCGGCGCAGGTGGGCATGGTCACGGGTGACTCCTCCGTCAACCCGGACGCGCCCATCATCTGCTGCACCGCTGAGATCCTCGCCAACCGGTCGCTCCGCGGCGGCGCGGACACGCCCGTCGACCAGGTGGTCATGGACGAGTTCCACTTCTATGCGGATCCGCAGCGCGGCTGGGCCTGGCAGGTGCCGCTCCTGCTCCTGCCGCACGCGCAGTTCGTGCTCATGTCGGCGACGCTCGGCGACGTGACCGACCTCGCGGACGACCTCACGCGCCGCACCGGGCGTCCGACGGCGCGCATCACGGGCATCGAGCGGCCCGTGCCGCTCTTCTTCCACTACGCGGTGACGCCCGTGCAGGAGACCGTCGAGGAGCTGCTCGACACGAAGCAGGCGCCCGTCTACATCGTGCACTTCGCGCAGGCGGCGGCCCTCGAGCGGGCGCAGGCGCTCTCGAGCATCAAGATCGTGACGCGCGAGCAGCGGGACGAGATCGCGGAGATCATCGGCGGCTTCCGGTTCAGCACGGCGTTCGGCAAGACGCTCTCGCGGCTCGTGCGCGCGGGGATCGGCGTGCACCACGCCGGCATGCTGCCGAAGTACCGGCGGCTCGTCGAGCAGCTCGCCCAGCAGGGCCTGCTCCGGGTCATCTGCGGCACCGACACCCTGGGCGTCGGCATCAACGTCCCGATCCGCACGGTGCTCTTCACGGGCCTCACCAAGTACGACGGCACCCGGATGCGGCAGCTCAACGCGCGCGAGTTCCACCAGATCGCGGGGCGGGCGGGACGGGCCGGCTACGACACCGCAGGGACCGTGGTGGCGCAGGCCCCCGAGCACGAGACCGAGAACATCAAGATGCTCGAGCGCGCGGGCGACGACGTGAAGAAGCGCCGCAAGCTCGTGCGGAAGAAGGCGCCCGAGGGCTTCGTCTCGTGGGGCGAGCCGAGCTTCCGGAAGCTCATCGACGCGGAGACCGAGCGGCTGACGTCGAGCATGCAGGTGAGCCACGCGATGATGCTCAACGTCATCGCGCGCGGCGGCGACGTGTTCCAGAACATGCGCGCGCTGGTCGAGGACAACCACGAGCCGAGGATCCGCCAGCTCGCGCTCGCCCGCCGCGCCCTCGCCATCTACCGGACGCTGCGCACGGCCGGGATCGTGGAGCAGGTCGAGGACCCGGACGGCGGGCCCACCCGGATCACGCTGACGGTCGACCTGCAGGCCGACTTCGCGCTCAACCAGCCGCTGTCGCCGTTCGCGGTCGCGGTGTTCGAGATCCTCGACCGGGAGTCGCCCACGTACGCGCTCGACATGGTGAGCGTCGTGGAGGCGACCCTCGACGACCCGCGGCCGATCCTGTCCCAGCAGCAGTTCAAGGCCCGCGGCGAAGCCGTGCAGGCGATGAAGGCCGAGGGCATCGAGTACGACCAGCGCATGGAGCTGCTCGAGGCGGTCACGCACCCGAAGCCGCTCGAGGAGCTGCTCGACCAGTCGTTCGCGACCTACAGCGCGAGCCAGCCGTGGATCGGCGACTTCGCGCTCAGCCCGAAGTCGGTCGTCCGCGACATGTACGAGCGCGCGATGTCCTTCAGCGAGCTGATCTCCTTCTACGGCCTCATGCGCTCCGAGGGCCTCGTGCTCCGCTACCTCTCCGACGCGTTCCGGGCGCTGCGGCAGACGATCCCCGACGAGGCGAAGACCGAGGAGCTGCTCGACGTCATCGAGTGGCTGGGGGAGCTCGTGCGCCAGGTCGACTCGAGCCTCCTCGACGAGTGGGAGGAGCTGTCGCACCCGACCCAGGCGCCCGGCGACGCGCCCGTGCTGCCGCCCGCGCCGAAGCTCCTCACGTCGAACACGCGGGCGTTCCGGATCCTGGTGCGCAACGAGCTGTTCCGCCGCGTGCAGCTCGCGGCCCGCGAGGACCTGCAGGCGCTCGGCGAGCTCGACGCCGCGTCCGGCTTCGACGCGGACGCGTGGGGCGACGCGCTCGACGGCTACTTCGGCGAGTACGACCGCATCCTCACCGACGGCGACGCCCGCAGCCAGGCGCTCGTCACGATCGAGGAGGGCCCGACCGCGTGGACAGTGCGGCAGGCGCTGCACGATCCCGAGGGCGACCACGACTGGGGGATCGAGGCGACGGTGGACCTCGACGCGTCGAACGAGGCCGGCGAGGCCGTCGTGCGCGTGACGCGCGTGGGCACCCTCTCGTGAGCGCCGCGCCGCGCCTGCCCGAACTCGCCGGGCGGACGATCCTCGTCACCGGCGCGAACGGCGGCGTCGGGTTCTGGACCTCCGCGCAGCTCGCGGCCGCGGGCGCCCGCGTGCTGCTCGCCTGCCGCTCCGCCGAGCGCGGTGACGCCGCCGCCCGGGCGCTCGGGGCGCGCGTGCCGGGGGCCGACGTGGAGGTCGTGTCCCTGGATCTCGCGAGCCTGGCCAGCGTGGACGCCTGCGTCGCCGCCGTGCGGGAGGACCTCGACGCGATCGTCGCGAACGCGGGCCTCACCCCGGCGGGCGGCCGCGCGCGCCACCGCCGGACGACCATCGACGGGTTCGAGGAGCTCATGGGCACCAACGCGCTCGGCCACTTCGCGCTCGTCGCCGGGCTCGCGCCCCGGCTGCGGGCGGGTGGACGCGTGGTGATGCTCGGATCCCTCGCCCATCGCTTCTCGCCGCTCGACCTCGGCGACCTCGCGGGAGAGCGGCGCATGCCCGCGCTCGTGCGCTACGGCCGGTCGAAGACGGCGTGCATGGTGATCGCGGCCGAGCTCGACCGGCGGTGGCGGGCCGCGGGATCCGACCGCGTCGCACTCGCGGCGCACCCCGGCTACTCGGTGGACGCGCTGACGCCGCCGCAGGATCCGGCCGACCGTGCGCGCGGACTCGACGCGGCGCGCCGCCGGCTCGCGAGGGCCGGCCGTGTCCTGGTGCAGGGCAAGGACGCCGGCGCGTGGCCGGTGGCGCACGCCGCGGCCGCGGACGGCGTCACGGGCGGTGCGTTCTGGGGACCCGCAGGCCCGCTCGAGCTGAAGGGCGCATCTGCTCCCGCGTTCGTCGCGGAGCACGCGCGATCGCGGGCCGTCGCCGAGCAGCTGTGGGCGGCCGCCGAGGAAGCGACAGGGATCCGCTTCCGGCCCTGACGAGGCCCGCCGGCTCAGCCCCGCGGTGTCCCGAGCACGTCGTCGAGCGCGTCGCGGAACGCCGACGTCTCCTCGGGGGTGCCGACGGACACGCGCAGCCAGCCCTCGGGCCCGGTCTCGCGGATCAGGACGCCCCGGTCGAGCAGTCCCTGCCACACCGCGTGCCGGTCGGGGAACCGGCCGAAGAGGACGAAGTTCGCGTCCGAGGGCGCCACCTCGAAGCCGCGGCCGCGCAGCCACTCCACGAGCCCGTCGCGCTCCTCGCGGAGGGACGCGACCTGCGCGAGCAGCACCCCGCTGTGCCGGAGGGCCGCGGTCGCGCTCACCTGCGTGATCCGCGACAGGTGGTACGGCAGGCGCACGATGCGGAGCGCGTCGACGACCGCGGGGGAGGTCGCCAGGTAGCCGAGCCGGCCGCCCGCGAACGCGAACGCCTTGCTCATGGTGCGCGACACGATGAGGCGCGGGTGCTCCGGCAGCAGCGAGATCGCCGTCGGCACGCCCTCGCGACGGAACTCGGCGTACGCCTCGTCGATCACCACGACGCCCGGCGCGACGGAGAGCACGTGCTCGATCTCGCGGGTCGTGAGCGCCGTTCCCGTGGGGTTGTTCGGCGAGGTGAGGAACACCACGCTCGGCTGGTGCTGCTCGACGAGCGCCGTGACGTTCGCGAGGTCGAGCGTGAAGTCCTCCTGGCGGCGGCCCGAGACCCAGCGCGTCAGCGTGTTGCGCGCGTACTCCGGGTACATCGCGTAGTGCGGCGCGAACGAGAGCGCGACGCGGTCGGTGCCGCCGAAGGCCTGGAGCACCTGCTGCAGGACCTCGTTGGATCCGTTCGCCGCCCAGACGTTCTCGGGGCCGAGCTCCAGGCCGCTGTCCGCCGTGAGGTACTCGGCGAGCTCGGTGCGCAGCTCGAGGAACTCGCGGTCGGGGTAGCGGTTGAGCCCGCGCGCGGCCTCGAGCACGGCCTCGCTCACCGCGACCGCGACCTCCTCGGGCAGCGCGTACGGGTTCTCGTTCACATTGAGGAGCACGGGCACGTCGAGCTGCGGGGCACCGTAGGGCTCCTCGCCGCGGATCCCGTCGCGGAGGGGCAGGTCGGCGAGGGTGGTCTCGGACCAGTCGGGGCTCATGGGTCTCCTCGGGTTCGGGCGGGTCACCATCCTCCCATCGACCGGGCAGGCGGACGCCCGGCGCGGGGCGGCTAGGGTCGACGGATGCGCTCCCCCCTCGCCCGGCTAGCGCGCGTGCGGCTCCCGGGGGACGTGCACCGCACCGAGTCCGCGCCGCCGCGCTGGCTCCTGCTGTCCCGCCGCTACGGGTCGCGGGCGATCCCCGTCGAGCACGACCTCGAACGGCGCACCGTGCTCGGCTTCCGGGTGGCGATCAAGGTGTTCCGGTCGTCGGGCGCGAACACCGGTCGCATCCTGGCGGCCGCCCCCTCGCGCGACGGCTCGCCGGGTGCCGTGGCCGCCCGTACCGCCTTCGTGCTCGTGCACGGGATCGGCGTCTCCTCGCGCTACTTCCACCCCGTGGCCGCGTTCCTCGCCGAGCACGGCACCGTGTACGCGATCGACCTGCCGGGCTACGGCGAGTCGCCCAGGGTCCACCGGGACGTGACGCTCGACGACCACGCGTCCGTCGTGGCCGAGGTGATCCGGATGCACGGCCTCGTCGACCCCGTCGTCGTCGGCCACTCGATGGGGACGCAGATCGTGACGCGGCTCGCCCTCGACCACTCCGAGGTCGCCGACCGCATCGTGCTCATCGCCCCCACGCTCCCGCCGCGGACGCGCGGCATCGTGCGGGCGGCCGTCGCGCTCGCGGTCGACACCCTCCGCGAGCCGCTGCTGGCGAACGCCGTGGTGCTCGGCGACTACTTCCTGCGCTGCGGGATCCGGTACTACCTCCGGCAGCTGCCGCACCTCATCGACGACGCGATCGAGGAGCGGGCGCCGCGGATCCGCGCGCGGACGCTCGTCCTGGTGGGCGACCGGGACGCCGTGGTCGACCGCCCGTTCGCGCGCGACCTCGCCGCCCGGATCCCGCGCGGGACGTACCGCGTGGCGCGCGGCCCGCACGTCGTGATGTACACGGATCCGCTCGGGGTCGCGCGCGCGATCGTGGAGCATGCCCGGGCCAGCTGAGGCGGCGGATGCGCGGCCGACGCACCGCGCGCCGGTCACGCCCGTCGCGCCCGGGCAGGATGGACGGGTGACCGCCGCAGGACCCGACCCGCTCCCGCCGCTCCCGCTCCTCCGCAAGGCGCTCGACTGGGCCCTCGACTACGCCTACGTCCTCCGCTGGCAGATCGCGGCCACGCTCTCCCGCGACGACGCCGGCTCATTCGAGGACGGGCGCGACGACCGGCCGACGATCCTCGTGCTGCCGGGCGTCTACGAGCGCTGGCAGTTCATGCTCCCGATCATCCGGCGGCTGCACGCGCGCGGGCACGGCGTGCACGTGGTCGGCGCGCTCGGCGCGAACGTGGGCCGGATCGCCGAGATGTCGCGCCGCGCCCGCGCCTACATCGAGGCCGAGGACCTGCGCGACGTCGTGATCGTCGCGCACAGCAAGGGCGGCCTCATCGGGAAGCACCTCATGGCGTTCGGCGACCCGGACGGGCGGATCCGTGCCATGGTCGCGATCAACGCGCCGTTCGGCGGATCCTCGTACGCGCGCCTCTTCCCCGTCCGCAGCATCCGCGACTTCTCGCCGCGCGACGCCGCGCTGGTGGAGCTGGGCCGATCGCGCGAGGTCAACGCGCGGATCACGAGCCTCTTCGCGCGCTTCGACCCGCACATCCCCGGGGGGAGCGCGCTCGATGGCGCGACGGACGAGCGCGTCCGGGCGTCGGGGCACTTCCGGATCATGGGCGACGAGGACGTGCTGCGCCGCGTCGAGGCCGCGATCGACCGCACCGGCACCCCGGCGCCGCCCGCCGCCTGACCCGGCTCCGGCGCGGCGCATACTGGGCACATGCCCGACCCCGCCGCCGCCGCTCGCGCCGGCGGCTCCGCTGGCGGCCACCCGGACAGCACCGCCGACGGCCGCGGCCGCACGGTGCTGGCGGTCGCGATCCTCGCCTCCTTCGTCGCGTTCCTCGACGGCACGGTCGTCAACGTCGCGCTGCCCGCCATCGGGGCGGACCTCGGCGGCGGCCTCGTCGTGCAGCAGTGGGTCGTGGACGCGTACCTCATCACCCTCGGCGCGCTGATCCTGCTGGCCGGCTCGCTCTCCGACGCCTTCGGCCGCGTCCGCGTGCTCCGCTGGGGTCTCGTCGGCTTCGGCGTGACGTCGCTCGTGTGCGCGATCGCGCCGACGGCCGTCATCCTCATCGCCGCGCGCGCCGCCCAGGGCGCGGCAGGGGCGCTGCTCGTGCCGAGCTCGCTGGCCCTGATCGCGCAGGCCTTCCGCGGTCCCGCTCAGGCGCGGGCCATCGGCTCGTGGACGGCGTGGACCGGCACCGCGATGCTCATCGGCCCCGTGCTCGGCGGCGTGCTCGTGGACGCGCTCGACTGGCGGCTCGTGTTCGGGATCAACGTGCTGCCCATCGCGGTGACGCTCGTGCTCCTCGCGCGGCTCCCGCACGACGCGCCGGTGGCGGACGGCACGCGCGTCGACGTGCCGGGCGCGGTGCTCGGCGCCCTCGGGATCGGCGGCCCCGTCTTCGCGCTCATCGAGCAGTCGCGGCTCGGCCTCGGCCACCCGCTCGTCGTCGGCAGCCTCGTCGTCGGCGTCGCGTGCCTCGTGCTCTTCGTGGTGCGCGAGCGGCGCACCCCGCACCCGATGCTGCCGCTGTCGCTCTTCCGCGAGCGGGACTTCCTCGTAGGCAACATCGCGACGATCGGCATCTACGGCGCGCTGTCGCTCGGCGGCTTCGTGATCGCGGTCTTCCTGCAGCAGACCGGCGGGCTGTCCGCGACGGCCGCGGGCTTCGCGCTCGTGCCGACCACCGTGATCATGCTGCTGCTGTCGACCCGGTTCGGGGCCCTCGCCGGGCGCATCGGCCCGCGGCTCCTGATGGGCATCGGTCCGATCGTCGCGGGCGGCGGCTACCTGCTGATGCTGCGCGTCGCCGAGCCCGTCGACTACTGGGGGCAGCTGCTCCCCGGGATCCTCGTCTTCGGCCTGGGCCTGTCGATGACGGTCGCGCCGCTGACCGCGACGATCCTCGAGGCCGTCCCGTCCGCGCAGGCGGGCATCGCGTCGGCCGTCAACAACGCCGTGTCGCGCGTCGCCGGGCTCGTCGCGATCGCCGCCATCGGCCTGGTCGCCGGGCCTGACCTCGACGTGGCCGCCTTCCACCGCGTGGTGCTCGTGACGGCGGCGCTGCTCATCGCGGGCGGGCTGGTGTCCCTCGTCGGGATCCGCTCGCGCCGCGCCGTGGCCGCTGCCCCTGCCTCGGGCGACGCGGCGGGCTAGACGGCCAGCAGCACCTTGCCCACGTGCTGCGACGACGCGACGTGCGCGTGCGCGGCGGCGGCCTCGGCGAGCGGGAACACGCGGTCGACGACCGGCCGCACGGATCCGTCGGCCACCGCCGGCCACACGTCGGCGCGGATCGCGGCCACGATGCGCGCCTTGTCGTCGGCGTCGCGGGCCCGGAGCGTCGTGCCCCAGATCCGTCCGCGGCGTGCCATCAGCTGGCCGAGCGCGATGCTCGTGGGGGCTCCGCTCTGCGCGCCGATGACCATGATCCGGCCGTCGCGCGCGAGAGCACGGATGTCACGGTCGATGTAGTCGCCGCCGATCGCGTCGAGCACCACGTCGGCGCCGTGTCCGTCGGTGGCCTCGAGGAGCGCCGCCACGAAGTCCTGCTGGCGGTAGTCGATGAGGATGTCCGCGCCGAGCGCCCGGCACGCCTCGAGCTTCGCCGGGCTGCCGGCGGTGACGGCCACGCGGGCGCCGAGCCGGGCGGCCAGCTGGATCGCCATGGTGCCGATGCCGCTCGACCCGCCGTGCACCAGCAGGGTCTCGCCCGGCGCGAGCCCGGCGTCGAGCACGACGTTCGACCACACGGTCGCCACCACCTCGGGCAGCCCCGCCGCCTCGACGAGGTCGAGCCCGTCGGGCACCGGGAGGACGTGGCGCTCGTCGACC
The DNA here is from genome assembly GCF_051201715.1 of Clavibacter quasicaliforniensis. NCBI lineage: Bacteria > Bacillati > Actinomycetota > Actinomycetes > Micrococcales > Microbacteriaceae > Clavibacter > Clavibacter quasicaliforniensis. The sequence continues at coordinate 1,661,642 of NZ_CP139624.1, forward strand.
GCGACGAGCTCCGCGTAGCCGCCGCCGGCGAGCAGCGCGCACACGCGGTCGCCGACGCTCCAGCGCGTCGCGCCCGCGCCTGTCGCCTCGACCGTGCCGGACACCTCGAGCCCGAGGTGCGTCGGCGCGCCGGCGGGCGGCGGGTAGGCACCCTCGCGCTGGCTGAGGTCGGCGCGGTTGACGCCGGCGGCGGCCACCCGGATGAGGATCTCGCCGGGACCGGCCACCGGATCCGGCAGCTCGGTGAGGGAGAGGACGTCGGGGGAGCCGGGGGAGGGGAAGGTGATCGCGCGCATCCCGCCACGGTACGCCCGCCGCGTGCCGCATCCGGCCGCCCCCAGAAGTACATGAACTCGCAACTGAATCCGGGAATAGGACTCCGATCCATGCGCTTGCATACCTTCGAGGCCGTCGGCCCGCACCCATGACCCCTGTACGAAAGGCACGCACATGAGCGACACCAGCACCGTCCCCGGCTACATCGCCGGCACCTGGACCATCGACAAGACGCACAGCTCGGTCGGCTTCAGCATCCGCCACATCATGATCAGCAAGGTCAAGGGCACGTTCAAGGACTTCGACGCCGAGATCGTCACGGGCGCCACCCCCGAGCAGAGCTCCGTCAAGGCCCACGCGACCATCGCCTCGATCGACACCAACGAGCCGAACCGCGACCAGCACCTCCGCACGAACGACTTCTTCGACGCCGAGAACAACCCCACCATCGACTTCGTCTCGACCGCCGTGCGCGTCGAGAAGGACGGCGACGCCAAGGTCGACGGCGAGCTCACCGTCCGCGGCGTCACCAAGCCCGTCACGTTCGACGTCGAGTTCGGCGGCTTCGGCGGCGACCCCTACGGCCAGACCAAGTTCGGCGCGACGGCCACCACGGTCATCAACCGCGAGGACTTCGGCCTAACCTACAACGCGGCCCTCGAGACCGGCGGCGTGCTGCTCGGCGACAAGGTCACCATCACACTCGACATCCAGGCGGTCCTCGCGACCCCCGCGGCCTAGCTCGCGCCGGTCGGGCATCCGTCCGGCCGCCTCCGCCACGCGCGGATCCGACGCCCCCGTTCCCCTCGCCGGACCGGGGGCGTCGTCGTGCGCGGACGCGTCGGGCCAGTGCGCGACCCGTCAGGGGTGCGTCCGGTCAGGGCAGCAGGCCGAGCGCCCGGAGCGTCTCGGTGGGGCGCTCGACGTGCGCGAAGTGGCCGGCGTCGGTGACGACCGCGGAGGAGGCACCCGGGACGTCGCATGCGAGTCGGGCCAGGTCATCCGGCGTGACGAAGACGTCGCGGCGGCCCCGCACGGCCGTGACCGGGCACGCGATCCGCGGCCACAGGTCACCCGCGGGGTAGGCGACGGCGATCTCCGTGGCGCGGAGGAACCCGCGGGGCCGCACCTCCACGGCCAGCGCGGCGATGACCGACCCGCGCACCCGCCCTCCGTGCGCGAACAGGGGCCGGGTGAGCTGACGCAGGAGGCCCCTGCGCTGCAGCATCCGGACGAGCGCGAGCCCGGACGCGCCGAGGATGCGCGTCACGTGGATCGAGCCGAGCATCATGCTGAACCCCGGCAGCGTGCCGAAGCGCCGGATCGGGTGGGCCGCGCTGCGCATGACGGAGTACAGGGTGGGCGACACCAGGGCCACGGAGCGCACGCGGCCCGGATGCCTGGCGGCCAGGTCGAGGGCGAGGAAGCCGCCCATCGAGTGCCCGACCAGGCGGCAGCCGACGTACCCGAGGTCGTCGAGCACGCGGATCACGGCGTCGGCCACGGCGATCGGGGTGAAGAGGGCGTCGTCGGCGGGGCCCGCGGAGGCGCCCCAGCCGGGGAGGTCGACGGCCACGACGTCCTCGATCGGATGACCGGCGTCCCGGGCGGCGCGGAGGGCGGGCGTCCACGTGGTCCACGAGCCGGCCGCGCCGTGGAGAAGCACGGTGGCCGTCTCCGAGCGACGCGTCGGCGCGTGGTGGTGCCGGACGAGGCCGAGCGCCGTGTCGGTCGCCCCCGCGACCAGGCCCGAGGCGCGCGGATCCGGGTCGAGCTCGGAGGGGCAGTAGCCGTGGTCGGGTGGAGCCAGGGGACTCGGTGACCGACCGACGTCGACGACGCGGGCGGATCCCTCAGGACGGGGACGGGGACGGGGCGGGGGGATGCGCACGGGACGGCCTCCGGAGCGGGACGAGGATCCGCACATGCTCGCGGACGGTCGTCCCGCGGCGCGGGCCCCCTCCCCAGGTCCGGCCGCCCCGTCCGCCGGGGGACGAGGAGCGCCTCAGACGTCGAGGCCGAGCGCCCGCAGCGTCTCGACGGGGCGCTCCACGTGCGCGAAGTGGCCGGCGTCGCGGATCACGGCGGAGCGCAGCGAGGTCACGGCGCGCGCCAGCAGGTCGAGGTCGTCCCGGGACACGAAGACGTCGTCGTCACCGCGCACCGCGACCACCGGGCAGGCGATGCGCGACCAGAGCCCGTCCGCGTCGTAGCCGCGCGTGACCTCCGCCGCGAGCGAGAACGCGCGAGGGCGCGCCTCGGTCGCGATGGCGTCGACGATCGAGCGGCGCACGTGCCAGCCGTGCGCGAAGAGCGGCAGGGCGATCGGCCGCATGAGGCCGATGCGGCCGACGCCGCGGATGAGCGCGGTGCCGGGGCGGCCGAGCCGGCGCATGGTGCGCATCACGCCGAGCATCATCGTGAAGCCGGGGATGAGGGGGAACTCCCGCACGGGGTGCGCGACGGACGCGATGACGGAGTACGTGGTGGGCGAGACGAGCGCGACGGAGACCGCGCGGTCGGGATCGCCGGCTGCGATGTGCAGCGCGATGAACCCGCCCATCGAGTGGCCGACGAGCCGCCAGCGCGCGTAGCCGAGGCCGTCCACCACGGCGCGGACGGCGTCGGCGATGGCGTCCACCGTCGCCTCGTCGTCGGTCGCGTCGAGCTCCGAGCCGCCCCAGCCGGGCAGGTCGATGGCGACGACGTCGGCGAACGGGACGCCCGCGTCGCGCGCGGTGCGGATCAGCGGCGTCCAGGTGGTCCAGGATCCGGCGGCGCCGTGCAGCAGCACCGTCGCGGTGTCCGAGCCGCGGACCCGCACGTGGTGGTGCCGGACGACGCCGAGCCCGGTGGGCGTGGTGCCGCGCACGAGGCCGGATCCGGCGGGATCCGCATCGAGCTCGAGCGGGCTGTAGCCGGGCAGGGGCCGGGTCACTCGGCGCCGCCGATGATCTCCGAGCGGATGCGGCGGATGTCCTCCAGCAGCGAGCCGATGAGGATCCAGTGCTCGTCGCTCGGCTGCAGCACCACGAGCGGGGCCGTGAGCGCCGGCTCCTCCCGCGGGTCGGCGCCGTCCGCGCGGGCGTCGCCCGGCAGCGCGTGCTCCGCGAGGAGCCGCACGTCGTGGGCGGCGCGCGTCAGCTCGGTCGCGATCCCGCGCACCACGGGCTCCTCGGCGAGCGACGGGTCGTAGCGGTCGTGCACGGCGCGCGTCATGCCGACCACGCGGTTGACGAGCACGGTGAGCGTCGCGAGCAGCTCGCGGTCGGCCTCGAGCAGCGCCCGGTGCCGCCGCCGGAGCGGGTTGAGGGTGAGGCTCTCGAGCCCTCTGTCGACCTCGGCGACCGCCTTCGTGTGCCGCGGCCGGAGCTCGCGCGCGCGGACGAGCATGCGGTCGAGCTCCACGCGGTCGACCGGCTCCGACAGCGCGCCGGCGAGCCGGTCGAGGGCCGCGGCGCAGTCGCCCGCGAGGCCGACCACCGCGCGCCGGCTCGCCTCGTGCAGGACGGGCGGCGCGATCGCGATGTTGACGACCACGCCGATGGCCGCGCCGAGGATCGTCTCGACGATGCGGTCGACGGCGTACACGGGCGAGAGCTGGCCGATGGCGAGCACGAGCATCGCGCTGATGGGGATCTGGGTGCTCGACCCCGGCGTCAGCCGGAAGACCCAGCCCACCAGCACCGCCACGACGACCGCGAGGAGCACCACCCCGCTCGACGTGCCGAGCGCGAGGCCGAGCCCGAGCGCGAGCAGCACGCCCGTGATCACGCCGAGGCTGCGCTCGACCGCCTTGCCGAAGGTCTGGTTGATGCTCGGCTGCACCACGAGCAGCGCCGCGATGGTCGCGAAGATGGGCAGCTGCGCGGGCAGCAGGGCGATGCACACGAACCAGGCGATGATCGCGGCGACCGACGTCTTGACCACCTGGACGAACGGGATCCGCGTGGTGGTGCGGACGGTCGTGGTGATGCGCACGTGCGGCCTCGGGCTTCCGTCTCGGGTGCCCCCATCATCCCGCGGGCGGGGGACCTCAGGCCACCTGGGCCGCGTCGTCCATCCCGTCGGCCCCGTCGTCGCCCGCGCCGCCCTGCCGCCTGGCGTCCTGCCAGCGCGCCCACATCTCCTTGAGGTCCCACGCGTCCTCCGCCTGGATGGAGACGCCCCGCTCGCCCGTGCGCCGGGTGCGCCCCCGGATGACGAGCAGCCGCGTGCCGAAGAGCATGGGCCCGGCCTTCTGCTGCGCCTCGTCGAAGAAGGTGGAGTCGGAGCAGCCCGTGCCGTCGTCGAGGCTGATGAAGACCACGCGCTTGCCACTGCGCATGGGCGGCGTCTGCGTGGCGATGCGGATCCCCGCGACCACCACCTCCGACCCGCTGCGCACCTCGAGCAGCTGGCTCGCCGGGATCACCCCGAGCTCGTCGAGCATGGGCCGGTAGCTCTCGAGCACGTGCTCGGTGACCTCCATCTGCAGGATGTCGAGCTCGGCGGCGACGCGCGCGCGGCCGTCGGGGTCGGGGGAGCCGCGCGGGATGAGGTCGCGGTCGTCGACGAAGAGCGGGAGCTGGCCGGCCGGATCCGCGGGCCGGGCCGCCCGCGCGGTGAGCCGCCGCGCGTACGCCATGACGTCGCCGCGCGACGCGGCCCCGCGCGCCGCCCGGTCGTCCTCGTTCGTGGCGAGCGAGTCGAGCGCGCCGACCGCCGCGAGCCGCTCCAGCAGCGCGCGCGACGGCTGCGCCTTCGCGTAGAAGTCGCTGATGGAGTCGTAGGGCTGGCCCCGCTCGATGCGCTCCAGCTCCGCCTCGCTCATGCCGTGCACGTCCTGCAGCGACAGCCGGATGCCCAGCTCGCCGATGCGCGTGCGCCCTGTCGTCTCCCCGCCCTCGACGCGCTCCACCCGGTAGACGCCGGTCGACCGGTTCACGTCGAGCGGCAGCACGGGCACCCCCATGCGACGGGCCTCGGTGAGGAGCAGGCGCTTGGGGTACATGCCGGGGTCGTGCGTGAGGATCCCCGCGAGGAACTCCGCCGGGTAGTGCGTCTTCAACCACGCGCTCTGCCAGGTGGGCAGCGCGAACGCGGCGCCGTGCGCCTTGCAGAACCCGAACGAGCCGAAGCCCTTGAGCGCCTTCCAGATGCGCTCGACGTCGGCGTCCGAGAAGGGGCGCCGGCCCGTGCGCCCGTCGACGTGCATGGCGGTGCGCTCCCGGAACGCCTGCTCGACCACCGTGTCCATCCGCTCCATGTTGCGGCGCAGCTCGTCCGCCTCCGCGAGGGAGACCTGCATGCAGTCGGCGAAGATCCGGATGACCTGCTCGTGGTAGATGACGACGCCGAAGGTGGGCGCGAGGAACGGCGCGAACCGCGGGTGCAGGTAGTCGGGCCGGGTGATGCCGTGCTTGGTGTCGAGGAACGGCGCGACCATGTTGCCCTTCATGGGGCCGGGCCGGAACAGCGAGATGTCGGCGATGAGGTCCTCGTAGACGTCCGGCTGCATCTTGCCGATGAGCTCGCGCTGCCCGGGCGACTCGATCTGGAACATGCCGAGCGTGTGCGTGGTGCGGATGGCGGCGAAGGTCTCCTCGTCGTCGTGGGGGATCTCGTCGAGCTCGATGCGCCCGTCGCGGTGCACGTAGCGCGCGTCGACCGGGATGCCGCCCGCGACCGCCGAGCGCGTGCCGTGGATGCGGTGGATCTCGTCCAGCGCGTACGCCATGGTGCTCTGCATCCGCACCCCGAGGATGTCGAGCTTCAGGAGCCCCATGTCGTCGATGTCGTCCTTGTCGAACTGGCTCATCGGCAGGCCCATGCCGCTCGGCTGCACGGGGCTCGTGCTCAGCAGGTCGGAGTCGCCGAGGATCACGCCGCACGGGTGCATGGAGATGTGCCGGGGGAGCCGGTCGAGCCGCTCCGTGAGGTCGACGAGCAGGTCGATGCTCGGGTCGTCGCGCACGAGGTCGGCGATGGGCTTGAGCTCGGGCTTCGTCTCGAGCACCGCCCGGAACTCGCGCGCGTTGAAGCGCCAGATGTTCTTGGCGATGAAGTCGATCTGCTGCTCGTCGAGGTCGAGCGCGAGCCCCGCGTCGCGCGCGGCCCCGCGGGCCCGGTAGGTGTTCTGCATCGACAGCAGGGTGACCCGGTTGCTGCCGTACTTCTCGAACACGCGGTGGTAGACCTCGTGCCGGCGCGCCGACTCCACGTCGATGTCGATGTCGGGCAGCGTCGAGCGCACCTTGCCGAGGAAGCGCTCGAACAGCAGGTCGTGCTCGAGCGGGTCGACGTTGGAGATGCGCAGCAGGTAGTTGACGAGGCTGCCCGCGCCGGATCCGCGGGCCTGGTTGCGGACGCCCATGTCGCGCATGAGCGCGCACACGTCGGCGACGGTGAGGAAGTAGGTGGCGAAGCCGAAGCCCGTGATGGTCTGCAGCTCCGTGCGCATCCGGGCGAGCACGCGCTGCCGCATCGACTCGTCCACGTGGCCGAACCGCTCGGTGACCCCGGCCTCGGCCTTCCGCCAGAGCGCCTCGTCCGGGTCGCCCGTGACGCCGATGACGGACTTCTCCGGCAGCTTCGGCTTCCGCCAGGCGAGGTCGGCGTCCGGATCCAGCCGGCAGCGGTCGGCGAGCTCCTCGGTGGCGCGCAGCAGCGCCTCGCCCGCCCGGCGGTCGAGCGACGACGCGCCCGCGACCTCCCGCGCGATCCCCTGCATCTCGGTAGGGGTCTTGAGCCACGCCTGGCCGTTGGGCTGCGGCCGGAACGACCCGAGCGGCCGGAGCGTTCCCGCGGCGTCGAGCACGTCGCCCGTGAGCGCGTCGTCGGGCTCGAGGTAGCGGACGGCGTTGGTGAGCACCGCGGGGACGCGGTGGGCCTCGGCGAGCTCCAGCATGCGGGCGGCGTGCCGGAGGCTCGCGGACTCGCCCGGCTCGGTGAAGTGGCAGACCACCTCGACGACGACCGCGCCGGGCAGGAGCCTGGCCCACTCGGCCAGGTGGCGGGAGGCGAGCGCGTGGTCGCCCGCCGCGACGGCGCGGCCGACGTCCGAGTCGGGCCCGAGCATGACGGTGCCGACGGGTCCCTCCTCGCCGAGCAGGAACGCGGGCGGCCGGGTGCGCGCGATGCCGGCCTGGGCGCTCCGGGCGGTGCTCCTCGCCGTCCCGCGCCCGTGGCTCGCGCTGATGAGCCGGCTGAGGGCGGCCCAGCCCTGGCCGCGCGTGCCGCCGTGCGCGAGCACCGTGATCCGGCCGGGGTGCTCGCCCGTGAGCCCGAGCTCCGCGCCGACCACGGGGGAGACCCCGGCGGCGAGGGAGCGGCGGATGTGGCGGACGGCGCCGTACAGCCCGTCGCGGTCGGTGATCGCCGCGGCCGACGCGCCCTCGGAGGCGACCCGGTCGACGAGGGCCTCGGGCGCCGAGGTGCCGAAGTGGGCGGAGAAGGCGGACGCGACGTGCAGGTGGGTGAAGCTCACGCGCGCCTCCCTCGATGTCCGCCCGCGTCCTCCCCGGGCGCGATGTTCGAACGGATGTTCGACTCGCCCAGTGTAGGTCGGCTGCCCGACGGCCGCGACCCGTAGTCTCGGAGGATGACCAGCGAACCCTCCACCCTCGTCATCCTCGGCGCCAGCGGCGACCTCACGGAACGCCTCCTCCTGCCGGGTCTCGGCAGCCTCGTGGCGAGCGATCGGGGGCGCAGGATCCAGCTCATCGGCACCGGCCGGAGCGAGCGCACGGCGTCGGAGTGGACGAAGACGGTCAAGACCGCGTTCGACTCGGTGGACGCCACGGGACGCCGGGCGGCGGGCATCGTCTCGTCCACGAAGTACATCCAGGCCGACCCCACGGACCTCGACGACCTGAAGCGCATCCTCGAGGCGTGCGAGGGCGCGCCCGCCCTCTACTTCGCGCTGCCGCCGGCCATCTCCATCCAGGTGTGCGAGCAGCTCGCGAAGCTCGACCTGCCGGAGGGCACCACGCTGGCGCTCGAGAAGCCGTTCGGGTCGAACAGCCGCAGCGCCGCGCAGCTCAACCGCCAGCTGCTGAAGCTCGTGCCGGAGGACCGCATCCACCGCACCGACCACTTCCTCGGCCTCTCCACGGTGCTCAACCTCGTGTCGCTGCGCTTCGCCAACCGCTTCTTCGAGTCGGTGTGGAGCGCGAAGGACATCGAGAAGGTCGAGATCCTCTACGACGAGACGCTGGCGCTCGAGGGCCGCGCGGGCTACTACGACAAGTCGGGCGCGCTCGTCGACATGATCCAGAGCCACCTGCTGCAGGTGCTCGCGGTGTTCGCGATGGAGCCGCCGGCGAGCATCGACCCGGACGACCTGCGTTCGAACATCGCCTCGGTCCTCCGCGCCACCGAGGTCTGGGACAACGACCCCATCGCGCACAGCCGCAGGGCGCGCTACACCGCCGCCACGGTGGACGGCACGCGCATCCCCGCGTACGCGAAGGAGGAGGGGGTGGATCCGGCCAACGAGACGGAGACGCTCGCCGAGGTCACCTTCGGCGTCGCGAACGCGCGCTGGGCGGGCGTCCCGTTCCGGCTCCGCTCGGGCAAGGCCCTCAAGGAGGCGTCGAAGCGCATCGTCGTCACCTTCAAGCCGGTGGCGCACCTGCCGCGGGGCCTGCACGGATCCGCCCGGCCCGACCGGCTGATCATCGACCTCAAGCCCGACGGCATCTCGCTCGAGGTCACGATGGACGGAACGGGCGAGCCCTTCACGCTCACGCAGTCCACGTTCCGCGCGGAGTTCGCCGAGCCCGAGCTCACGCCGTACGGCGAGGTGCTCGACGGCATCCTCGCGGGCGACCCGCGCCTCTCGGTCCGCGGCGACGTGGCCGAGCGCTGCTGGCGCATCGTCGCACCGGTCATGCGCGCCTGGAAGGGCGACCGCGTGCCCATGGCCGAGTACCGCGCCGGATCCGCGGGGCCGACCGCCTGGCGCTGACCGCGCGGTGCTCCCGCCGCGCATGGCGGGCCCGCATGACGGCTCCCTGGGCGTCGTCGCCTCCCGGCGGCGGCGCCCTCGCCGCGTCCTAGCGTGAGGGCATGCCCGTGATCCTCACCGAGATCCCCCTGCCCGCGGCCTCGCCGGATGCGTCGCCCGGGCTGCACGGCGTGCTCGCGGTGCCCGATGGCGAGGGGCCGTGGCCCGCGGTCGTGGTGGTGCACGAGGCCTTCGGCGTCACCGACGTCATGCGCCGCCAGGCCGAGCGCCTCGCCGACGCCGGCTTCCTGGCGCTCATGCCCGACCTCTTCTCCGCCGGCGGCGCGCGCCGCTGCCTGGTCGCGACCTTCCGCACGCTCGCGGCGGGGGAGGGCCGGGCGTTCGTCGACGTCGAGTCCGCCCGCCGCGCGCTCCTCGCCCGCGCCGACTGCACGGGCCGCGTCGGCGTCATCGGCTTCTGCATGGGCGGCGGGTTCGCCCTCGCGGCGGCCTCCCGCGGCTTCGACGCATCGAGCGTGAACTACGGGATGCTCCCGGAGGACCTCGACGGGGTGCTGGACGGCGCGTGCCCGATCGTCGCGAGCTACGGCGGCCGCGACCGGCAGCTCGCGGGATCCGCCGACCGCCTCGAGGCCGCGCTCGTCGCGCACGGCATCGACCACGACGTGCGGGAGTACGCCGCCGCCGGGCACTCCTTCCTCAACGACGCCGAGATGGGTCCCCGGCCGCTCCGCCCGGTGCTGCGCGCGGTGGGCATGGGCCCGGAGCCCGCGTCCGCGGCGGACGCCTGGCGCCGGATCGACGCGTTCCTCGACGCCCACCTGCGCGGCGAGGAGCGCACGGGGGCATAGCGCATCGGGCCCGCGCGCCGAGGGGACTCTCCACCGGCCTCGGCTAGCCTGTGGAGGATCCGGGTCCCCGCGCCCGACCCTCCCCGCCCGGCGACGAGAGATCCACCCATGCAGCACGCCCCCCAGAGGACCCGCGCCGACCGGGCCCGCGTCCGCGGCATCGCCCGCCACGGCCGCCTGCGCACCCCGAGCGCGGGGCGCACCGTGATGAGGGGCATCGGCATGACCGTGGCGGTCGCCCTGGCGAGCACGATCTCGGTCGTGGGCATCGCCGCCTGGGACCTCTCCCGAACCGTCGCCGACAACACGGTCGACATCTCGGGCGGCCAGACGCTCCCGCCCTCGCTCGGCGGCATCGACGGCGGCGCGAACATCCTCATCGTCGGCAGCGACAGCCGCGCCGGCCAGGGCGACGGCTACGGCGCGGCGAAGGACGTGGGCACGGCCACCCTCAACGACGTCACGATGCTGCTGCACATCAGCCAGGACAGCAGCCGCGCGACGGTCATCTCCTTCCCTCGCGACATGCTCGTGCCCATCCCGGAGTGCGAGGGCCCCGACGGCACGAAGTACGCCGCCAGCTCGCGCGCGCAGCTCAACGAGTCGCTCTCCCGCGGCGGGTTCGAGTGCACCGTGCGGATGGTCGAGGGCCTCACCGGGCTCGACATCCCGTACGGCGGCGTCGTGCAGTTCAACGGCGTGGTCGAGATGTCCAACGCGGTCGGCGGTGTCGAGGTCTGCGTGGCCAACGGGATCTACGACAAGAAGACCGACCTGTCGCTCGATCCCGGCCTGCACACGCTCAAGGGCAAGGACGCCGTGCAGTTCCTCCGCACGCGCTACGGCGTCGGCGACGGCAGCGACATCTCGCGCATCGGCAACCAGCAGGTGTTCCTGAGCGCGCTCGTGCGCACCATCAAGAGCACGGACACGCTGACCAACCCGGCGAAGCTCTACGGCATCGCGCGCGCCGTGGTCGACAACATGCAGCTGTCCACGTCGCTCGCCGACCTCGACACGCTCGTCTCGGTCGCGCTCACGTTCAAGGACATCCCGCTCGACGACGTCGTGTTCCTGCAGTACCCGGGCACGGTCCTCGCGAACGGGCGCGTCCAGCCGGATGAGGCGGCGGCCGCGCAGCTCGTGAGCCTGCTGGCCTCCGACGCGGACTTCTCGCTCGGTCAGCCGGCCGCGACCGACGAGGCCGGCAGCGTCCCGGCCGAGGGCACGACCACGCCGCCCGCGACCGCGCCGCCGGCCGACGCATCGGCACCGACCACGCCGCCCACCGCGACGGCCGAGGTGCTCGACCCGAGCATCACCGGCCAGACCGCGGCGCAGAGCACCTGCTCCAACGGCCAGGGCTGATCCGCTCGATCGCGCCCGCCGCCTGCGGCTAGCGCTCGGCGGGCGCCTCGACGATCCGGGGATCCGGGAAGGCCGTCTCGACCGCGGGCGCGTCGGTGCCGCGGGCGCGCATCCAGACGAAGAAGCCCGTGAGCGTGAACGCGCCGTAGAAGACGTACATGAAGGCGGACGCGTAGTAGCCGGCGCTCACCAGCAGCGGCACGCCGACGAGGTCGACGGCGACCCAGACCAGCCAGAACTCGACCCAGCCCTTGGCCATGCCGTAGGTGGCGAGGAGCGAGCCGACGAAGATCCAGGCGTCGGCCCAGACGGGCTCGTAGGAGCCGAGCGCGCGGAAGACGGGGGTGAGCAGCGCGGTGCCGCCGACGAGCGCGACCACGAGCAGGATCCGCTCGCGACCGGACGCCCACTGCGGCACGACAGGAGCGCCGCCGTGCCTGGCCTGCTGCCAGCGGTACCAGCCGTAGACCGACACGGCGATGAACATGACCTGGCGGCCGGCCTGGCCGAGCAGGTTGACGGGGTTCGGCGTGCCGAAGACCGCGCCGAGGAAGACGGTGAAGAGGAGCACGTTGCCGACGATGCCGACGGGCCACGCCCAGACCTTCCGGCGCATGCCGCCGAGCGCGCTGGCGAGGCCGAAGAGGTTGCCGACGATCTCGCGCCAGAGGATGGTCTGGTCGCCGATGCGGAGCTGCGCGTCGAACAGCCACTCGAGTGCCGCCATGCGGGATCCCTCCGTGCGCCGCGGTCCGGGTGACCTGCGTGCGGGGCGCCGTGCGCGGCGCCGATGGGGTGAAGGCGCGGGTGTCCCCGGCTATTCCCCGGGCCCGCCCGGGGCCGGCAGCCGGTGCCGATGCGGCCTCAGGCGAACAGGCGGCCTCAGGCGAACAGGCGCACGTCGAGCTCCTCGTCCGATGCGGTGACGAGCGACCAGCGGCCGCGCGCGTCCACGCTCAGGTCGAACGAGCCGTCGACCCGGCGCGCGCCCGTGGTGAGCGGCACGGCCTCGACGCGCCACATCGACAGCTCCAGCAGGTGGGCGCTCGCGCCGCGGGGCGCGCGGCCCGTGCGCTGCCACCAGTCGACTCGCGCGATCCACCGCTCGGGCGAGCTCACCACCCCGTAGACCACGCCCCGCCAGGTGAACCGCAGCGGCGATCCGTCGTTCGAGAGCTCGACCTCCACGTCCTCGTCGATCCGCATGGTGCCGCTCCTCTCGCCCGTCGCGCCGGCCGCGCTCCCGCGTTCGAACGGATGTTCGAACGTCTGATCCGAGTGTAGGAACGCCCGCCGACATCCACGAGGGGAGCGGGCGGATCCACCTCACCCTCGACCGGAGCCTGAGGGTCGGGTCCGGATCGCGCGCATCGGGCATGGATCCGCCGCCCGCCGCGTTGGCCCCGGTGTCCCGAGGGCGGCAGACGCCCCCTCGTCATCGACACCCGAGGAGGGTCCACATGACCGACACCACCACACGCCCCGCCGGGGCCTCCGGCACGTTCACCATCGGCGGCGACCTGCCCGTCGTCCGGCTCGGCTACGGCACCATGCAGCTGACCGGCGAGGGCGTCTGGGGCGCCCCCGAGGATCCGGCCGAGGCCATCCGCGTCATCCGCCGCGCCGCCGAGCTCGGCGTCACGTTCTTCGACACCGCCGACTCGTACGGCCCGTTCGTCGCCGAGGAGCTCCTCAAGGAGGCGCTCCACCCGTACGCCGACGACGTCGTCATCGCGACCAAGGGCGGGCTCACGCGCCCCGGCCCCGGCGACTGGCAGCCCGTCGGCCGCCCCGAGTACCTGCGCCAGCAGGCCGAGCTGAGCCTCCGCCACCTGGGCCTCGAGCGCATCGACCTCTACCAGCTGCACCGCATCGACCCCGCCGTGCCGCTCGCCGACCAGATCGGCGTGCTCAAGGACCTGCAGTCCGAGGGCAAGATCCGCCACATCGGGCTCTCCGAGGTGCAGGTCGACGACGTGAAGGCCGCTCGGGAGATCGCCGAGATCGTCTCGGTGCAGAACCTGTTCAACCTCGCCAAGCGCGACGCCGAGCCGCTGCTCGACTACGCCGAGGCCGAGGGCCTCGCCTTCATCCCGTGGTTCCCGCTCGCGACCGGCGAGCTCGCGAAGGACGGCGGCCCGCTCGACGCCCTCGCGAAGCAGCACGACGCGCGCGCCTCGCAGCTCGCGCTCGCCTGGCTCCTGCGTCGCTCGCCCGTCATGCTGCCTATCCCCGGTACCAAGTCGGTCGGCCACGTCGAGGACAACATCGCCGCGGCGGGCATCGAGCTCACCGACGACGAGTTCCAGGCGCTCACCGACGCCGTCTGATCCACCGCACGACGACGAAGGGCCCCGCGGCGGATCGCGGGGCCCTTCGTCGTGCCGGTCGGCGTCCGGGTCAGGTGCCGATCCGGGTGCCCGAGTCGTCGGCGAGGCCGAGGTCGTCGAGCTGAGCGAGCAGGCTCGCCCCGTCCGGGGCGTAGACCCACGGGATCGAGCTGTCGAGGGCGCGCTTCTCCGCCTTCGCCCGTCCGCCCGCGAGCACGGCCTCGCCCGCCGAGAGCTGCCGGATGAGGACGACCTCGACGTTGTCGGGGTGCCGCTCGGCGAACTCGCCGTAGAGCAGCTCGTCGTGCTGGCCGTCGTCGCCCGCGAGGATCCACTTGACGTGCGGGAACTCGGCCGCGAGGCGCCGCAGGTTGTTGCGCTTGTGCTCCATGCCGCTGCGGAACCACCGGTCGACGGTGGGACCCCAGTCGGTGAGGAGGATCGGTCCCGGCGGGTAGAGGTTCCGCGACAGGAACCGCGTGAGCGTCGGGGCGACGTTCCACGCCCCCGTGGAGAGGTAGAGGACGGGCGCGCCCTCGTGCTGCAGGCGGAGGCGCTCGTAGAGCACGGCCATGCCCGGGGTGGGCGTGCGCGCGTGCTCGTCGAGCACGAACGTGTTCCAGGCGGCGAGGAACGGCCGGGGGAGCGCGGTGACCATGACGGTGTCGTCGATGTCGCTGAGGATCCCGGTGCGCACGTCGTCGCCCACGATGAAGACGGGCGCCTCGACGGTCTCGGACCCCTGCGCCCGGATGCGGATGGTGTGCCAGCCGCTCCGCAGGCTCGCCTCGACGACCTGGTCGACGACGCCGCCGCGGTCGGCCCGCACGTGGTGCTCGGTGCCGTCGATCTCGACGACGACGTCGACGTCGGTGAGCGGGACGCTCGTGAAGCTCCGCCACCCGCGGACGACCTTGTCGCCGGCCAGCGCGCGCTTGCTCTTCGGGTCGGTGAGGAGGACCCGGCAGAGGACGCGGACCCAGCGCACGGATCCGTAGCCGGCGTACGGGATGACGGTGGGCTTCAGCCCGCGCTTGCGGGCACGGCCCTCGCGGATCTCGTGGATGCGGTCCTCGATGCGCGCCGCCCGGTGCAGCACGGGTGCGGCGGCCGGTGACTCGAGGAGCGTGCGGGTCGCGTGCTTCTTCTTCTTCGAGGAGGGGGCCACGGGCACAGTCAACCAGACGTGGGGAGACGGCCGGGCGTCACACGGGCCGTGCGAGCTCCGCCGTGTCGGGCGCGCCCTGGTCGATGCCGGGTCCGACCTCGTCCATCGCCAGCTGCTCGATCACGTCCTCCGCCTGCGCGGCGACGGCCCGGAGCAGGTCGGGGGAGCCCTCGGCCGTGGGATCGAGCCACTCCTCGACGACGTCGGGGGAGAGCACGACGGGCATGCGCTCCGCGAGCGCCTCCACCGTGCCGGCCGCCGGCCGGGTGAGGACAGCGCAGGTCAGCACCCAGCGGGCCGGGTCGTCGGCGGCGCGCGCCGGATCCCGCCACCACCCGTACAGCGCCGCGAGCAGCACGATGCCGTCGCCCGCGCCGACCAGGTAGGGCGTGCGGAGACCGTCGTCGGTCTGGTGGTGCTCGTAGTAGCCGGACACCGGGATCGCCGCGCGCCGGGACACGAGCGCCTGCAGGAGCTCCGGCCGTGAGCCGAGCTGCTCGGCGGGGACCTCGCCTAGCGGCGGGCCCTGGTCCGGTCCGGGCGATCCCGCGAGGACGAGGCCCCACCTGGCGGGCTCGAGGCGCCGCACGGGCACCTGCTCCTCCGTGTCGCCCTCCGCGCGGCGGGGCAGCGTGTCGACCAGGACCGCCACGCGCTGGCCCGGCTCGATGCGCCAGGACGGCGCGGGCACGGCCTCTCCCGCATGATCCACGTCGAGGAGCCCGACCAGGTCGTCGGCGGTCGAGGACCTGGCGAGGATGCGCGTCATGCCCTCCATCCTGGCCGACGCGCCGTGTGCCGACCGACGCGCGCGCGGCATCCGGGGGCTATCCGCGGAAGCATCGATTTGTTACGAAGTGGCGACAGGGGACGACCCGGTGCGGCCGTTCCGCCGCGACCGTGGTTCGCTGGTGTGCCTGGCAAGTGTCGATTCGTAGTGCCTACGAGGAATGAGCCACCCATGATCGAGTTCCACCACGTCCGCAAGCAGTACCCGGACGGCACGCTCGCGATCGAGGACTTCAGCCTCGTCGTCCCCTCGCAGACCACGACGGTCCTCGTCGGATCCTCGGGCTGCGGCAAGACGACCCTCATGCGCATGATCAATCGGATGGTCGAGCCCACCTCCGGCCGCATCGAGATCGACGGCACCGACATCGCCACCCAGGACGCCGTGAAGCTCCGCCGCAGCATCGGCTACGTGATGCAGAACTCCGGCCTCCTCCCGCACCGCAAGGTCGTCGACAACATCGCGACCGTGCCGCGCCTCACCGGCGTCGACAAGCGCACCGCGCGCGAGGGCGCCCTGAAGCTCATGGACACCGTCGGCCTCGACCGCTCGATGGCCGACCGCTACCCGTCGCAGCTCTCCGGCGGCCAGCAGCAGCGTGTGGGCGTGGCCCGCGGCCTCGCGGTGGACCCGAACATCCTGCTCATGGACGAGCCCTTCGGCGCCGTCGACCCCCTCGTGCGCGACGACCTCCAGCAGGAGCTCATCCGCCTGCGCACGCAGCTCGACAAGACCGTGGTCTTCGTCACGCACGACATCGACGAGGCGTTCCTGCTCGGCGACCAGGTCGTGATCCTCGAGAAGGGCGGCCGCATCGCCCAGCAGGGCACGCCGCAGGAGATCCTCTCGAACCCGGCGAACGACTTCGTCCGCGACTTCGTGGGCGCCGACAAGGGCAAGCGCGCGCTGCACGTCGAGGACACCGGCACGGGACAGGTGCTCGTCGACCGCGACGGCCGGCTCGTGGGCGTGCTCGACGACGAGGGCAGCGCCGCCGCCCGATCCGCATCCGCTCCGACCGAGGCGGGGGCCGCGCACGCCCCCGGTGCTCCGGCGCAGGGTGCGGGACCCGCGTGAACTGGGTCATCGCCAACATCCAGACGGTGCTCGACCTGGCCGTCGCGCACGTGGCGCTGGCCGCGACGCCGATCGTCCTGGGGCTCCTCCTGTCACTCCCGCTGGGCTGGCTCGCGAACCGCTACACCCGGGTCCGCGGCCTCCTCCTCACCTTGGGCGGGCTGCTGTACACGATCCCGTCCATCGCGCTGATCCTCGTGGTGCCCGGGCTCATCGGCACCACGTTGTTGGATCCCCGCAACATCGTCATCGCGCTGACCGTCTACGCCGTCGCCCTCATGGTCCGCATCACCACGGACGCGCTCGCCTCGGTCCCCGCGGACGTGAAGCAGTCGGCCACCGCCATGGGCTACGCCGGCTGGGCACGGTTCTGGCGCGTGGAGCTCCCGCTGGCCGGGCCCGTGCTGCTGGCGGGCCTCCGCGTCGTCTCCGTGAGCACGGTGAGCATGGTGACGGTCGGCTCGCTCGTCGGCGTGCAGAGCCTCGGCACCATGATCCTCAGCGGCTACCGGAGGTCCTTCTACACCGAGATCTTCACCGGCGTCGTCGGCATCCTCGTCATCGCCCTGGTGTTCGACCTGATCCTCGTGCTGGTCGGCCGTGCGCTCATGCCCTGGTCGCGCTCGACGTCGGCTGGGGCCCGTCGGCGCCGCTCCGCCGCAGCATCCCCGATAGCCGTGACCGGAGGCCTGCCGTGAACCTGTTCGCCGAGGCGTTCGCCCTCATCTTCGACGCGAGCCGCTGGAGCGGGCCGACAGGCACGGGCGTCCGGCTCGTGGAGCACCTCTCCTACACGTTCCTCGCCATCTTCCTCGCCGCGCTCGTCGCGGTCCCCTCCGGGCTCTACATCGGCCACACCGGGCGCGGACGCACCATCGCCGTCTCGCTCTCGGGTGGGTTCCGCGCCCTGCCCACGCTCGGCGTCCTCGTCCTCTTCGGGCTCGTGTTCGGCATCGGGCTGACCGGCCCGATGATCACGTTCGCGATCCTCGGCATCCCGCCGCTGCTCGCCGGCGTCTACGCCGGGCTCCAGGCCGTCGACCGGGCGACCGTCGACGCCGCCCGCGCCGTCGGCATGACGGAGTGGCAGATCCTCGGGAAGGTGGAGATCCCCCTGGCCCTGCCGCTCATCATCAGCGGCTTCCGGGCCGCGACCCTGCAGGTCATCAGCACCGTCACGCTGGGCGCCTACCTCGGGCTCGGCGGCCTCGGGCCCGACATCTTCACCGGCCTCACCACGCGGAACTACCCGCTCATGGTGTCCGCATCCATCCTCGTCACCGCCCTCGCGCTGGTCGTGGACGGCGTGCTCGCCATCGTCCAGCGCCTCGTCGTCCCCCGGGGCGTCGTCGCCGCGGCCGGCCGTCACTCCGACTCCGCCCGTGCCTCGTCGAGGCCGGCGGTCAGCACCACCTCCTGAAAGGAACACAGCAATGTCCCTCAGCATCTCCCGCCGGGTCCTCCTCGGCACCGTCGCGGTCGGCACCGCGATGGCCCTCGCCGGCTGCGCGTCCGGCGACCCCACCGACCCGACCGGCGGCCAGTCCGCCTCGGCCGCCCCCACCGACACCATCTCCGTCGGCTCGGCCGCGTTCGGCGAGAACGTCATCCTCGCCGAGGTCTACGCGCAGGCCCTCGAGGCCAACGACGTGAAGGTCACGCGCAACCTGCAGATCGGCGAGCGCGAGGTCTACCTCAAGGCGCTCGAGGAGGGGTCCATCGACCTCATCCCCGAGTACACGGGCAACCTGCTCGCCGCGTACGACGCCGACTCGACCGCCACCTCCAGCGACGACGTGTTCGCCGCCCTCGGCGCCGCTCTGCCGGACGGCTTCGAGGTGCTCGACGAGTCGCCCGCCGAGGACAAGGACTCGTACAACGTCACTAAGGAGTACTCGGAGACGAACGGCGTCACGAGCCTCTCCGACCTCAAGGGCAAGACCGTCCGCGTGGGCGGCGGCGCGGTGCTGACCGACCGCGAGTACGGGATCCGCGGGCTCACGGGCACGTACGGCATCGACGCGAGCCTCGTCACGATCGAGGACCAGGGCGGCCCCAACACCGTCAAGGCCCTGCTCGACGGCCAGGTCGACATGGCGAACATCTACTCGACCACGCCGTCGATCCTCGACAACGGGTTCGTGACGCTGAAGGACCCCGAGAACCTCATCAAGGCGCAGAACGTCGTGCCGCTCGTGAACACCGCGAAGATGAACCCCGACGTCACCGCGATCCTCGACAAGGTGTCGGCCGCGCTGACCACCGACGACCTCACCGAGATGAACCGCCGCAACCAGGGCGACGAGAAGGCCGAGCCGGCCGCGATCGCCGCCGACTGGCTGAAGGAGAAGGCCCTCTTCTAGGAGGCGCCGACCGGGCGGCGACGCCCGGCACCCGCGAGGGGTCGACGCGCGAGCGCCGGCCCCTCGCGCCGTCCGTGGGTGCCCGGCCCGGGCACGACGGAGCATGATGGATCCACCGCAAGTACTTCCCCGATGGCAGGAGCCCGCGCATGGCCAAGAAGAAGTCCCCGACCGGCGAGGTCAGCGTCCTCGGCGCGGTGACCACGGTCGCCCGCGAGGTCCGCAAGCACAAGACGGTCGCCGAGTCGGCGCCGCACGGCGAGGGCGCGAACATCCCGCCCGCGCCCAAGCGCAGCCCCGAGGAGCTGAAGCGCGACATCCAGGCAGGACGCGACGAGCTCGCGCGCACCGTGCGGGAGCTCGAGACCGCGCTCGACGTGCCGGCCCGCGCCTCCGAGCTGAAGGCCGACGCCTCGGCCCGCGCCCGCGCCATCCGCGACGACGTCACGACGCGCGTCCGCACGACCGGCCGGGACCTCTCGCGCCGCACGCGCGCGTTCACGAAGAAGGACCCGGCCGTCGCCGCGTCGATCGGCGCGGGCGCCGTCGCCGTCGTGCTCGCGGTGGGCGCGGCCGTCGTCTCCGGCGGCCGACGCTGATCGCCTCCATCCGCTCGATCGCCACGGCCGTGCCGCCGACCGTCCTCGCGCAGGACGGCGTGCGCGACCTCTTCGGCAGCCAGCCCGAGCTCGGGCGGCTCGGGACGAGGCTCGTGTCCGCGGCCTTCAACGCGTCGGGGATCCGCACGCGGCACACGGTGATCCGCGAGCTCGGCACCGCGCCGGGGATGGCGGGCGCGGACGCACCCGTCGAGGACGCCGACGCCGGGCCCGTCTTCTACGACCGGGCGAGCGGGCGGATCCTCACGCCGGGCACCGGCGCGCGGAACGACACGTACATCCGCGAGGCCCCCGCTCTGCTGCTCGAGGCGGCGCGGCAGGCGGTCGAGGAGGCCGAAGGCGTCGAGACCTCCGACGTGACGCACGTCGTCACCGTCTCCTGCACCGGCTTCTACGCGCCCGGACCCGACTACCAGGTCGTGCGCGGCCTCGGGCTCGGCGCGTCCACCCAGCGCTTCCACCTCGGCTTCATGGGCTGCTACGGCGCGTTCCCGGCGCTCCGCATGGCCGCCCAGTTCTGCGCCGCCGACCCGGACGCCGTCGTCCTCGTCGTGTGCGTCGAGCTCTGCTCGCTGCACCTGCACTCGTCGAACGACGCCGACACGATCGTCGCCTCGTCCGTCTTCGGGGACGGAGCGGCGGCCGCGGTCGTGACCGCGCGACCCGCGCCCGCCGGATCCACCGTGCTCGACCTCGACGCGTTCGAGACCGTCCTCACGCCCGTCGGCGAGGACGACATGGCGTGGACCATCGGCGACCAGGGCTTCGACATGGTGCTGTCGAGCTACGTGCCGAGGATCATCGACGAGCACATCACGGGCGCCCTCGAGCCGCTGTGGGCGCAGGTCCCCGCGGTCGAGGGCGTCGCCCCCGCGGAGATCGAGGACTGGGCCATCCACCCGGGCGGCCGCAGCATCCTCGACCGCGTCGAGGACCGGCTGGGGCTCGCGCCCGCGCAGCTCGAGGCATCGCGCTCGACGCTCGCGGAGGTGGGCAACATGTCGAGCGCGACGGTGCTGTTCGTGCTCCGGCGGATCCTGCACCGGACGCCTCCCGCGGACGTGCCGGGTCGACCCGACGTCGCGGAGGCCGCACCCGTCGTCTCGTCCGGGCCCGGCTCAGGGCGTGTGTGCGCGATGGCGTTCGGCCCCGGCCTCACGGTCGAGACGGCGCTCATGACGCGCCGGACCGCCTGATGGACCTCTCCCGGCGCGACACCGGTCTCACCGAGCTCATGGACGACCCGGACTGCGACGCCGTCGCGCTCGACCGCACCTACGCGCGGTTCGGCATCGTGAACCGCGTGGTCGCCGGATGGCGCGGCGTCTACCGGTCCCGGATCCGCCCGCTGCTGTCCGCCCAGCGGGAGACGACGCTCCTCGACATCGGGTCGGGCGGCGGCGACGTGCCGCTCGCCCTCGCGCGGTGGGCTCGGCGCGACGGGCTGCGGCTCACCGTCACGGGCATCGACCCGGATCCGCGCGCCGCCGCCTTCGCGGGCGCCCGGCCCCGCGACCCCGACGTCGCGTTCCTCGCGTCGTCGAGCGGGGACCTCGTCGCCGCCGGCCGCCGCTTCGACCTCGTGACGAGCAACCACGTGCTCCACCACCTCGACGCCGCCGCGTTCGACGCGCTCCTGGCGGACTCCGCGGCGCTCGCCCCGCGCGCGATCCACGGCGACATCGCGCGCGGGCGCCTGGCCTACGCCCTCTACGGGCCGGCCTCCCGGCTCGTCGCGCGCGGCTCGTTCGTGCACGTGGACGGGCTCCGGTCGATCCGCCGCAGCTGGACGCCCGTGGAGCTCGCCCTCCGGGTGCCGCCCGGCTGGCGCGTCGAGGGCGCCGTGCCGTTCCGCGTGCTCGTGGTCCGCGACCCGTCCACGGGCCGCGCGGACCCCGTCGACCTCCCGGGCCGATGACCCGCGTCGACGCGCTGGTCGTGGGCGGCGGGCCCGTGGGGATCCACCTCGCGGCGCTCCTCGCGCAGGCGGGCCTCGACGTGCACGTGTGGGAGGCGCGGCCGGCGCCCGCCCTGCTGTCGCGCGCCATCGGGATCCACGCGCCGTCGCTCGACGCGTTCGACCGGCTCGGCGTCGCGGACGAGATGGTCGCTGAGGCGGTCCTCGTCCGGACGGGCATCGCGATGGGGCCCCACGGCGAGCTCGGGCGCGTCTCGTTCGCCGGGGTCTCGGCCACGCACCCGTACGTCGCGGCGCTGCCGCAGTGGCGCACGGAGGCGATCCTCACGAGGCGCCTGGCCGGCCTCGCGCCCGACGCCCTGCGGCGCGGCGTGACGCTCACCGGGCTCGACGCGGATCCCGCCGGTGCGCCGGGCGGGGTCGTCCGCGCGAGCGGGAAGGCCGACGGTGAGCCCGTCGAGGTCGCCGCGTCCCTCGTCGTCGGCGCGGACGGCACGCGCGGACGGGTCCGCGGGCTCCTCGGGATCGGCGTCGACGAGCGCCCCCTGCCCGACCGGTTCCTCATGGCCGACGCGCCCGACCGCACCGACGGAGGCGACGACGCCGTCGTCACCCTGCATCCGGACGGCGTCGTCGAGTCCTTCCCGCTGCCCGGCGGCCTGCGGCGCTTCGTCGTGGGGCTCCGCGCGGGGGAGGACGACGGGGATCGGGCGTCGCTCCTCGCCCGCGCGGTGCGCGAGCGCACCGGGCACGTCGTGTCGGCCGAGGAGCTGCATCCGGTCAGCGGCTTCGGCGTGCGCCGTCGCCTCGCGCACCGCATGGTCGCCGAGCGCGGCGTGCTGATCGGCGACGCGGCCCACGAGATCAGTCCCATCGGCGGGCAGGGGATGAACCTCGGCTGGCTCGACGCGGACGCCCTCGCGCCGATCCTCGTCGACGCCGTCCGCGCGCGCCGCGGCGTGCCGGATCCCGTGCGCCTCGCCCGCTGGGAGCGCGACCGGCTCGCGAGCGCGCGCCGCGCGGCGGTGCAGTCGGAGATCAACACGGCGCTCGGGCGTCCCGTCCGGGGGCTCACCCGCCTCGTGCGCGACGCGGGGCTCCGCGCGGTGCTCGCCTCGCCGGCCGGGGCCGGGCTCGCCTCCGTCTACGCCATGGGCCGGGACGCGGGCGCGCGGGTCAGGTGAGGCGGGTCGCGTTCAGCGCGATCTGGGCGACGAGCAGCAGCGACGCCGCCATGATCAGCTGGAACAGCAGGCGCCCCGGCGGCCGCGTGACGACGCGCACGGCGCCCCACGCGGCGATGCCCAGCGTGACGACGAGCCCGCCGACCGCGAGCGGCGTGATCGCGTGCGCCGGATCCACGAGCACGGGGCCCACGGCCACGACGACCGCCCCGAACGCGAGCGCCCCGAACGCGACGAGGCCCGACGGCACGCGCCCGAGCCGGTGCGGCAGGCCCCGCACGCCCGTGCGGGCGTCGTCCTCGAGGTCGGGCAGCACGTTGGTGAAGTGGATGGAGACGCCGAGCACCGCGCCGGTCGCCATCGCCCACGCGGCCGCGGGCACCGGATCCACGCCGCCGAGGGCGACCACCGTCGGCAGGATCCCGAAGGCCACGACGAAGGGGAGGACGCTCACGGCGGTCCGCTTCAGCCCGGCGTTGTAGGCCCAGCCCGCGCCCACGAGCACGCCGTGCGCGAGGAGGAACGCCGGACCGAGCGCGGCCGACGCCACGCCGCATGCCGCCACCGTCACGAGGGCCGCCGCCCGGACCTGCCCGACCGTCACCTCGCCGCGCGCGACGGGCTTGTCGGCGCGGGCGACGCTGCGGTCGCGCTCGGCGTCGATCCAGTCGTTGGAGAGGCCGATGGACAGCTGCCCGAGGAGCACGGCCACCGCCACCGCGACCACGCGCCCGGGCCCGTAGCCGAGCGCGATCGCGAGCACCGCGGCGAGCACCGTGACGGTCGCCGTCGGCCCCGGGTGCGAGGAGAGCGCGAGGAGGCGGAGCCGGCGGATCACGCGAGCGTCAGCGCGTAGCAGCGGGAGCCCTCGGAGTCGGCGTAGGCGCCGAAGCGGGGGATCTCGGTCCAGCCCTCACGGACGTAGAACCGCATGGCGTCGGGCTGCTCCGGGCCGGTCTCCAGCACCAGGTCGACCACGCCGAGCTCGCGTGCCGTCTCCTCGAGAGCGGGGAGGACGGCCGTCGCGACGCCCGTGCCGCGGACGGCGGGCACCACGTACATGCGCTTGAGCTCCGCCCACGGCGTCCCGTCGCCGCGGGCGCCGAGCGGCCGGATCCCGCCGCAGCCGACGGGCGTCCCGTCCGCGTCGCGCGCGACGAGGAACGCGGCCATGTCGGCGGCGGTCGGCTTGGCGCCGGGCTCCGTGTCGCCGCCGTAGCGGAGGTCGAGCTCGGCGCGCTGGGCGGCACGGAGGGAGGTCGCGTCGTCGTCGTCCCACGCGACCCGCGAGATGGTGAGGTCCATGCGTCGATCCTGCCGCACGGCGCCCGCCGAGCGCTCCGTTACCCTGCTTGCATGAGGATCCGCCCCGCCGAGCCGCGTGACATCGACGACCTGCTGGAGATCCGCAACCACGCGATCCTCACCGGCACCGCCCTCTGGACGGAGGAGCCGGTCGACCGCGCCGAGCGCGAGGCGTGGTTCCGGGAGACGACGGACGCGGGCGACCCGATCCTCGTCGCCGAGGTCGACGGGGAGTTCGCGGGCTACGGCACCTACGGGCCCTGGCGGCGCCTGTCCGGCTACCGCTTCTCGGTGGAGGACTCGGTCTACGTGCGCGACGCCTTCCAGGGGCAGGGCGTCGGCCGCGCGCTCGTCGAGGCGGTCGTCGAGCACGCACGAGCGGCCGGGAAGCGCGCGGTGTTCGCGGACATCGAGGCCGGAAACACCGGCTCCATCCGGCTGCACGAGCGGCTCGGCTTCCGGCAGGTGGGGCTGCTGCCCGGCATCGGCTGGAAGTTCGGCCGCCCGCTCGACCTCGCGATCCTGCACCTGCCGCTGGTCGACGACGGGGCCTCCGCCTAGCAGAGGGCGATGGCCGCGCGGCGGATCCGCACGGCGGACGATCGAGAGGCCCGGCACGGTGCGCGGGAACGCCACGGGTGCCGGGCCTCTCCGGGGATCACGGTCCTTCGGGGGACGGGTGATCTCCGTGGTCCGGGAGCCGTCCGATCCGGGGGGAGTGGACGGACGTGCTCGTCGGGTTGCGAGCACCCGGCCCAAGGGGGGGGGTAAGGGCCGTGCGCTCATTCACGACTCTAGCCGGGTCCTCATTTATGCGGACACCGGAGCGTGGCCCCAGAAGGAGGGGCGCGGTCGGGTCCGGGGTGCGCCGGACGGGCGGCGTCAGTCCTGGGACTCGTCGAGCTCGCGTCCGCCGACGGCGACCACGGCGTCGCGCAGCGCGTGGAAGTGGTCGACCGTCAGTCCGTTGCGGAGGAGGTACGGCTCCACGCCGCCGCGACCGGCCAGCGAGTGCAACGCCTGGATGACGGGCGCGGGATCCCCGTCGACGGCGTGCTGGGCGGCGTCGCGGACGTCGAGCCCGCCCGCCACGAGCGCGAGGGCGACGACGAGCGCGTCCTCGGCGGACGCGGTGCGGGCGTCGTAGCGGGCCGCGGGCGCGCCGGCCCCGAGCAGGTCCGCCGCCTCGGCGACCCGCCCCGTGAGGTGGGCGCCGTCGGCCACGAGGAGGGCGACGTACGTGGATGCGGGAGCGCCGGCGGCGGTCGTCGCGGATCCGATCGTGAGGTCGGATGCCGGCGAGGCGGGAGCGGGTGAGGTCATGGCGGCGGCCCTTCGGTCGACGTGCGCGGTGCGGGTGGGTGCGGTGCCGGATCCGAGGGCCGACGGCGGGCGCGGAGCCGATGCCGGCCCGCGCGTGGGCGCACCGGGTCGACGCCGATCCGGATGCGTGGTCCGACCCTCGCCCGGCCGGGTGAACGACGGGTGTCGCGCGCGCCGCCGGCCGGCCAACGCGACGCGGCCGGGATCCGCGCGCAGGGCTCGCGCCGATCGTCTACAAGTCGTAGAATCGAGGGGTCGCGATGGAGCCTCAGCCCGCACGATCCGCCATCCACAGGAAGCGCATCCGGTCGCCATGACACCGCACCCCGTTCCCGCAGACCACCCCGCACCCGGCCGCCGCCAGAGCGGTCGCCCCGAGTGAACGACCTCCTCGACCCGCTCCTGCTCTCCCGCTGGCAGTTCGGCCTCACGACCGTCTACCACTTCCTCTTCGTGCCGCTCACGATCGGGATGGCGTTCGTCTGCGCGCTGTACCAGACGGCGTGGGTGCGCACCGGGAAGCAGCACTACCTGCGGCTCACCCGGTTCTTCGGGAGGATCTTCCTCATCAACTTCGCGATGGGCACCGTCACCGGCATCGTGCAGGAGTTCCAGTTCGGCATGAACTGGTCCGAGTACTCCCGCTTCGTGGGCGACGTGTTCGGCGCACCGCTCGCGCTCGAGGGCCTGCTGGCGTTCTTCCTCGAGGCGTCGTTCATCGGCGTCTGGATCTTCGGCTGGGACAAGCTGCCGAAGAGGCTGCACCTCGCGTCGATCTGGGTGGTGTCGGTCGCGTCGATCCTGTCGGCGTACTTCATCCTCGCGGCCAACGCCTTCATGCAGAACCCGGTGGGGTACCGCATCGACGAGGCCAGGGGACGAGCCGAGCTCACCGACATCTGGGCGCTCCTCACCAACAAGGTCGCGCTCGCCGCGTTCCCCCACACGATCTTCGCGGCCTTCATGTGCGCGGCCGCCGTCATCATCTCGGTCGCCGCCTGGCACCTGTCGCGCAACCAGCACCTCGAGACGATGATGCCGGCGCTCAGGTTCGGCATGTGGTTCATGGTCGTCTCGGGCGCGCTCACGATCCTCTCCGGCGACCAGCTCGGACTGGCGATGGTGCAGACGCAGCCCATGAAGATGGCCGCAGCCGAGGCGCACTACGACACCTCATCCGGCGCCGCCGCGTCGTTCTCGCTCTTCACGTGGGGCACGCCGGACGGGTCGAGCGAGCTGTTCTCCATCCGGATCCCGTACCTGCTGTCGTTCCTCTCGACGCACACGCTCGACGGCACGGTCCAGGGCATCAACGACCTGCAGGCGCAGTACGTCGCGAGCTACGGCCCCGGCGACTACACGCCCACCATCTGGGTCACCTACTGGGCGTTCCGCTGGATGATGGGCTTCGGCATGGCGGCCATCGCGGTCGCGGTCGCGGGCCTCTGGTTCACCCGCAGGGGCCGCCGCATCACGAAGCCGTGGATGTGGAAGGTCGCCATCTGGGCCGCCCCGCTGCCGCTGCTCGCGATGACGGTCGGCTGGATCTTCACGGAGATGGGCCGCCAGCCCTGGATCGTCTTCAGCCTGCTGCAGACCTCGTCCGCGGTCTCGCCGAACGTCACCGGGATCCAGGTGCTGCTCTCGCTCGTCGCGTTCACGGTCGTCTACGGATCGCTCGCGGTGGTCGAGTTCCGCCTGATCCTGAAGGCGGCGCAGAAGGGTCCGGAGGCCGAGCGGGAGCCGGACCCGGTGACGGGCGAGGTCGTGCGGGAAGCGAGCGTGTACTGATGGACCTGCCCACCATCTGGTTCGGCGTCATCGCCTTCCTCTTCGTCGGCTACTTCGTGCTCGACGGCTTCGACTTCGGCGTGGGGATGAGCCTGCCGTTCCTCGCGAAGGACGACACCGACCGCCGCGTGCTCATCAACACCATCGGCCCGGTCTGGGACCTCAACGAGACCTGGCTCATCGTCGCGGGGGCCGCGCTCTTCGCGGCGTTCCCCGAGTGGTACGCGACCATGTTCAGCGGGTTCTACCTGCTGCTCGTCGCCATCCTCATCACGCTGATCCTCCGCGGCGTCTCGTTCGAGTTCCGGCACCAGGGGGCGTCGGACCGGTGGCGCGGGTGGTTCGACGCGATGATCGTGGTCGGATCCGTGGTGCCGTCGTTCCTCTGGGGCGTCGTGTTCGCGAACGTGGTGCGCGGCGTGCCGATGGACCGGCACCACGACTACACGGGATCCACGCTCGACCTGCTGAACCCCTATGCGCTCCTCGGCGGGCTCACGACGCTGTCGCTGTTCCTCGTCAACGGCCTGCAGTTCGCGGCGCTCAAGACCGACGGGCCGATCCGGGCGCGTGCCCGGCTGCTCTCGATGCGCGTCGGCGCGGTGACCATCGTGATCGCGGCGACCTTCCTGGTCTGGACGACGCTCGCGCACGGGTCGGCGCTGTCGGGGCTCGTGTCCGCGCTGGCGGCCGTGGCTCTCGTCGGGTCGTACCTCGCGAACGTGCGGGGTCGGGAGCGCTGGGCGTTCGGGCTGCTCGCGGCGACAATCGCGCTCGCGGTGGCCAGCCTCTTCACGGCGCTGCACCCGTTCGTGATGCCGGCGTCGAACGATCCCGCGTTCGGGCTGACGCTCGAGAACGCGTCCTCGTCGCCTTACACGCTCACGATCATGACGTGGGCCGCCGGGTTCGCGCTTCCGCTGATCCTCGCCTACCAGGCGTGGACGTACTGGGTGTTCCGGAAGCGCATCACGCGCGCCGTGATCGCCCAGGCCGCGCACTAGGCGCGCCGTGAAGCCCCTGGATCCGCGCCTGCTGCGGCACTCCGCGTCAGCCCGGGCGATGCTGGCCGTGGGCGCCGTCGTCGGCGTCGTGCAGACCGTGGCGCTCGTCGCCTTCTGCTGGTCGCTCACGCAGCTCGTCGTGCGGGCGATAGGCGGCGCGACCGCGTCGGAGCTCGGGCCGGTGCTCGCGCTCGTGGTCGGATCCGCCGTCGTCCGCGGAGCCTCGGCGTGGCTCCTCGACGTGGTGGGCGCGCGCGGCGCGGCGCGTGTCACCGCGGAGCTGCGTCGCCGCGCGCTCCGGGCGATCGCCGACCTGGGGCCCGCGTGGACGGCCGGCCGCAGCCGCGGGCGCCTCGCGACCATCGTCGGGCCGGGACTCGACGCGCTCGACCCGTACTTCGCCCGCTACGTGCCGCAGCTGATCCTCACGACGCTCGCGACGCCGATCGTCGTCGTGGTGCTCTTCCTGGCCGACCCGCTCACGGGCGTGACCGTCCTCGTGACGCTGCCCGTGATCCCGGTCTTCATGGTGCTCGTCGGCTGGGCGACGCAGGAGGTGCAGCGGCGGCAGTGGTCGCGCCTCACGGAGCTGGCGTCGGGCTTCCTCGACGTGGTCGACGGGCTGTCGACGCTCCTGGTCTTCGGGCGCGCGCGGCGGCAGACCGCGCGGATCCGCCGGGTGACGGAGGAGTACCGCGTGGAGACCATGCGCGTGCTCCGGATCTCGTTCCTGTCCGGCTTCGTGCTGGAGCTCGCGGCGTCGCTGTCGGTCGCGCTGGTCGCGGTGTCGGTGGGCGTGCGCCTCATCGGCGGGCAGCTCGACCTCGAGGTGGGGCTCTTCGTGCTGCTGCTCGCGCCCGAGGCGTTCCTGCCGATCCGGCAGGTGGGCGTGCAGTTCCACGCCGCGGCCGAGGGGGTCGCGGCCGCGGACGACGTGCTCGGGATCCTCGAGGAGGAGCGGGCCACACGGGCGGCGCGGGCCGTCCCGCGGGCCGAGGTCGAGGCCGCGGCTGCGGCTGCGGCTGCGCGAGGTTCCGCGGGCGACGCGCTCGTGATCCGCGACCTGGTCGTCACGCGCGGCGACCGTCCCGTGCTGGCCGGGCTCTCCGCGACCTTCCCCCGGGGACGCGTCACGGCGGTGACCGGGCCGAGCGGCGTCGGGAAGTCGTCGCTCCTCCAGGCGATCCTGGGGCAGCTGCCCGCCGAGGGCGCCGTCGGCTGGGTCGGCGAGATCGCCGCCCCCGCGCCGCGCGCGCCGCTCCCGACCGAGGTCGCCTGGGCGGGGCAGCGGCCTGGGCTCATGGCGGGCACGGTGCGGGCGAACGTGGCGCTCGGCGTCGCGGATGCGGACGACGCGCTCGTCCGACGCGCGCTCGCGCTCGCGGCGGCCGACGGCATCGACCCCGACCTGGAGCTCGGCGTCGGCGGGCAGGGGTTGTCCGGAGGGCAGGCGCAGCGCGTCGCCGTCGCCCGGGCCGTGCACCGTGCGCTCGCCCTCGACTGCCCGCTCGTCCTCCTCGACGAGCCGAGCTCCGCGCTCGACGCCGCTGCCGAGGCGCGCCTCGCCGACGGGATCCGCGTGCTCGCCGACCAGGGCCGGGCCGTCGTGGTCGTCACGCACCGCGGCGCGCTCGTGCGGGCGGCCGACGCCGAGCTGCGGCTGGGCGGGGGATCCGCCGCGGACGCGACACCGCCCGCCCTCGGCGCGCGCGTACCCGCCGCCGAGATGCCCGCGCGCATCGCCCCGGAGCCCGCATGGCGCGCGCAGGTCGCGCCGTGAACCGCGACGACGTCCTCCGGCTCGCGCAGCCGCCCGCGCGCCGCGCCCTGCCCGGGCTCCTCGCGGGCCTCGCGAGCGCAGTCGGCGCGGTCGCGCTCCTCGCGACCTCCGCCTGGCTCATCACGCGCGCGTCCGAGCAGCCGCCCATCCTCTTCCTCGGCATGGCGATCGTCGGGGTGCGGGCGTTCGCGCTCGGGCGGGCCGCGTTCCGCTACCTGGAGCGCATCACCAGCCACGACGCGGCCTTCCGCGCCCTGGCGACGCTCCGCGTGGGGGTCTTCGAACGGCTCCTCCCGTTCGCGCCCGCCGGCCTCCGCGACACGCGCCGCGGCGACCTCCTCACCCGGCTCGTGGGCGACGTCGACCGGCTCCAGGACCTCCCCCTGCGCGTGGTGCAGCCGCTCGCGGTGTCGGTGCTCGTGCAGGCCGCGAGCGTCGCGGTCGTATGGGCGGTGCTGCCCGCGGCGGGGATCGCGCTGCTCGTCGTGCTCGCGGTCTCGCTCGCCGTCGGGATCGGCGCGACGACCGCGCTCGCGGGACGCGCCGAGACGCGCATCGCGCCGCTGCGCGCCCGGCTGCAGGACCTCGTGCTCGACCTGGTCGGCGGCCTCGACGTGCTGACCGCGTTCGGGGTGGTGGACGACCGACTCGCCGCGATCGACCGCGCCGCCGCCGACCTCCGGCGCGCGGAGCTGCGCAGCGCCGCCGCGGCGGGCGTCACCACGGGCGTCGTGCTCGCCGGCACCGGCGCGGTCGCCGGCTGGACCGTGCTGCAGGGCGTGCCGGGCCTCGCGTCCGGGGCGCTGGATCCCGCCTGGCTCGCGCTGGCCGCGCTGGTGCCGCTCGCGCTGGTCGAGCAGGCGACGGCCGTGCCGCTCGCGGTGCAGGCGTGGCGGCGCGTGCGCACGAGCGCGGAGCGCGTGGCGGGCGTCGTGCCGGGGACGGTGCCCGACGAGATCCCGCGGGAGCCCGACGACGCCGACGCGGAGACCGCGCACGCCGACGCGCCGACCGCGGGCACGACGCTCGAGGTCCGGGACCTGGTCACGCGCTGGCCGGGAGCGGATCACGACGCCCTCGCCCCGGTGTCGCTCGTGGTGCGGCCGGGGGAGACGGTCGTCGTGCGCGGCCCGAGCGGATCCGGCAAGTCGTCGCTCGCGGCCACCCTCGCCCGGTTCCTCGAGTCGCGCGGCGCCTACGAGCTGGACGGCCGGGACGCGCGGTCGATGGCCCCGTCCGCCGTGCGCCGGATCGTCGGCCTCTGCGAGCAGGCGCCGCACCTCTTCGACGCGAGCATCCGGCAGAACCTGCTCTTCGCCCGCGACGACGCGACGGACGACGAGCTCGTCGGCGTCCTCGCGCGCGTGGGCCTCGCGGACTGGACGGCCGAGCGGGGCGGGCTCGACGCGCGCGTCGGCGACCGCGGCGGCCTCGTCTCGGGCGGCCAGGCCCAGCGCATCGCCCTGGCACGGGCGCTCCTCGCCGACTTCCCGGTGCTCGTGCTCGACGAGCCGACGGCGGACGTCGACGCCGAGCGCGCCCACGCCGTGCTGCGCGACGTGCTCACGGCGGCGCGCGCCAGCGGACGCGGGGTGCTGCTGCTCACGCACACGGAGGTGCCGGGCGACCTCGTGGACCGGACCATCGAGCTGCTGCCCGTGTCCTGACCCGCGCGCGCGTCAGCCCGCGGGCAGCTCCCGCCGCAGCGCATCCAGCCGCGTGCGCCAGGCACGCGCACGACCGGGCTCGGCCGCGGTGGCCGGGCCGTCGATCCAGCCGCGCACCAGGCGGATCCCGTGCAGCGCGCTCACGGCCCACACCTCGCGCCCGTCGAGGTCCGCCGGCCGCGCCCGCTCGTGCAGCACGTCGACGCCGAGGGCCGTGGCCAACGCGACGATGCTGCGCTCGGTGACGCTCGGGATCCGCGGCACGTCGCCCTCGACGACCGCGAGCGCGTCGCCATGCCACCACAGGATCGCGCTGTAGGCGCCCTCCACGATCGTGCCGTCGGCCGCGAGGATCACCGCCTCGCCCGCGCCGTGTCGGGAGGCGCGGCTGCGCAGGGCGCCGAGCGCGTGCAGGTCGGGTCCCTTGACGCGGGGCATCGTGCGCGGATCCGGGCCGTCGTGGTCGCGCAGCACCACCGACGCCGTGCGCTCGGGCGCCGGTCGCACGAGGAGCCGGGCCACGTCGCCGTCGGGCCCGCGGAGCGCCTCCACGCGCGGGAACCACGCGCCGTCGCGGGGCAGCGCGTCGACCGCGGCGTCGAGGAAGGAGGCAGGATCCGGCACGGCCGCGGACTGCAGGCGCAGCGACGCGAGGAACCGCTGGCGATGGACGTCGAGCGCGAGCACGCGGCCCTCCTCGACGAGGAACGAGTCGGCCGCGAGCACCCGGTGCCCGGCCGGTCGCGCCTCCTCGGCCCCTCCACCGGCGGGATCCGCGGCCGTCGTCGCCCACCCGGCCGCGCTCCACCGGAGGATCGTCTCGGAACTCATACCCTTGAGGCTAGGCGGCCGCCGGGTGCGCTCACGACACCGGGAGGCCGAGCATGCACGAGGGCGACGCGCGCGCCGCCGCGGAGGTCGTCGGCCGCCGGCTGGGCCGCTGGCACGACCCGGAGGCGGTGTTCCTGGCGCTCTTCGCCGCGGAGTCCGCCGGCGACGTCGCCTGGCTCGACGACTCGGCGGGGGAGGGGTGGAGCTACCTCGCGGCGTCCGCCGACACCGTGACGGCGTGGCCGCGGGGCGTGTTCGCGGGGTTGGCGGAGCTGCTGCCTGCGTCGGCGCCCGAGGTGTGGCCCGCCGGATCCGCCGCGCCCGATGCCGACCCTCTGCCGGACGGCCTCGCCTTCCGACTGGGGCTCGTCGGCTGGATCCCGCACGACGCCTGGACCGAGACCGTCCCGCTCCACCACGCGCCGCCGAGCGCGCCCGCGGACGCCACGGGCCCCGTCCCGGCCGCCGCCCTCCGCGTCGACCGCCTCCTCGCCTTCGACCACGCCGCGGGCGAGGTGTGGGCCGTCGCACGAGCGGGGGATCCGTGGCCGCTCTTCGTCGAGGAGGAGCTGGACCGCGCGGACCCCGCCGGCGCCCGTCCCGTCGCGCGCGCCCCGGAGGACGCCGCCGCCGCGCCCCCCGTCTGGCAGCACGACGACGCGGCCTACCTCGACCTCATCCGCTCCTGCCAGGAGTCCATCCGCCGCGGCGACGCCTACCAGCTCTGCCTCACGAACAGCGCGGCCGTGCCGGGGCACGTCGACCCCGTCCGCGTGCACCTGGCGCTGCGTGCGCTCAGCCCCACCCACCACGGCGCGTTCCTCCGCGCGGGCGGCACGGTGCTCGTCAGCGCGTCGCCCGAGCGGTTCGTCGAGGTCGACGCGCGCGGCACCCTGCGCACGCTGCCCATCAAGGGCACCAGGCCCCGCCACGCGGATCCCGCCGCGGACGCCCGGGCGCGCGCCGAGCTCCTGGCGAGCGACAAGGAACGCGCCGAGAACGTCATGATCGTCGACCTCATGCGCAACGACCTCAGCCGCGTGTGCGTGCTGGGGTCCGTGCGCGTCACGAGCCTGTTCGCCGTCGAGGCCTACGCCCAGGTCCACCAGCTCGTGAGCCGCGTCGAGGGGGAGCTCGCCCCGGGCGTGTCGGCCGTCGACGCGGTGCGGGCCCTGTTCCCCGCCGGATCCATGACGGGCGCCCCCAAGTCCGCGGCCGTCGGCATCCTCCAGGCGCTCGAGGGCGGCCCGCGCGGCGTCTACGCGGGCGCGTTCGGCTGGTTCGGCGACGACGGGCGCGTCGACCTCGCCATGGTGATCCGCTCGGTCGTCGTCACGGGCGGCCGCGCGACGGTCGGCGCCGGCGGCGGGATCACGGCGCTGTCCGTCCCCGAGGAGGAGCTCGAGGAGGTGCGCGTGAAGGCCGCGCCACTCCTCGCCGCCGTCCGGGCCGGACGCGTGCCGCCACCCGACGACGCCGACGCCGCACCGCGTCCGGCCCTCCCCAGGGCGCCGGAGCCGGCCTGATCCGCGCCCCTCCCACCGGTTCGGGAGGGGCCGCGCGCGTTCACTAGTCTTGTCGAGGCCTTCACGGCCGCGACCCCCGCATCGAATCGAGAGCGCCCTTGGCACACGAGACCCCCGACACCCCCGGCGAGACCTACGACTTCCGCGCCATCGAGGCCGAGTGGTCGGAGGTGTGGGAGCGCGAGCAGCCGTTCCGCACGCCGGACGCGAGCGACACCCGCCCCCGCAAGTACATCCTCGACATGTTCCCGTACCCCTCGGGCGACCTGCACATGGGTCACGCGGAGGCGTTCGCGCTCGGCGACGCGGTCGCGCGCTACTGGCGCCAGCAGGGCTTCAACGTCCTCCACCCCATCGGCTGGGACTCCTTCGGCCTGCCCGCGGAGAACGCGGCCATCAAGCGCGGGGTCGACCCGCGCGAGTGGACCTACGCGAACATCGAGACGCAGAAGCAGTCGATGAAGCGCTACGGCCTGTCCTTCGACTGGGAGCGCGAGCTGCACACGAGCGACCCGGAGTACTACCGGTGGAACCAGTGGCTGTTCCTGAAGATGCACGAGAAGGGCCTCGCCTACCGCAAGGACAGCTGGGTCAACTGGGACCCGGTGGACCAGACGGTGCTCGCCAACGAGCAGGTCCTGCCGGACGGCACGTCCGACCGCTCGGGCGCCGTGGTCGTCAAGAAGAAGCTCACGCAGTGGTACCTGCGCATCACCGACTACGCCGACCGCCTCGTCGACGACCTCAACCAGCTCGAGGGCACGTGGCCGGCGAAGGTCATCAGCATGCAGCGCAACTGGATCGGACGGTCCATCGGCGCGGAGGTCGACTTCGTCGTCGAGGGTCGGGACGAGCCCGTCACGGTCTTCACCACGCGTCCGGACACGCTGCACGGCGCCACCTTCATGGTCGTCGCGCCCGACAGCGACCTGGCGGCGGAGCTCGTCGAGGGCGCCTCGGACGAGGTCCGCGAGCAGTTCCGCGGCTACCTGGAGCGCACGCAGCGCCTCAACGAGATCGAGCGCTCCACGACCGACCGTCCGAAGACCGGCATCCCGCTCGGCCGCACTGCGATCAACCCGGTCAACGGCGAGCGGATCCCCGTCTGGGCCGCCGACTACGTGCTCGCCGACTACGGCACGGGCGCCGTCATGGCCGTCCCCGCGCACGACCAGCGCGACCTCGACTTCGCGCGCGCCTTCGACCTGCCGGTGCGCGTCGTCGTCGACACCACGCAGCCCGTCACGGGCGCCATCCGCATCATCCCGGAGGACGGCGAGCTGCCCGACCTCGAGGAGGTGCTGCCCGGCCGCACGGGCG
This sequence comes from Clavibacter quasicaliforniensis, assembly GCF_051201715.1. Lineage (NCBI taxonomy): Bacteria > Bacillati > Actinomycetota > Actinomycetes > Micrococcales > Microbacteriaceae > Clavibacter > Clavibacter quasicaliforniensis. The sequence continues at coordinate 1,697,084 of NZ_CP139624.1, forward strand.
TGGCGCTGCCCGGCGAGGGCCGCCTCATCAACTCCGGGTCGCTGAACGGCCTGAGCAAGCAGCCCGCCATCAAGCGCGTCATCGAGCAGCTGGAGGCGGAGGGCCGCGGCCGCGCGGCGAAGAACTACCGCCTGCGCGACTGGCTCATCTCGCGCCAGCGGTTCTGGGGCACGCCCATCCCGATCGTCTACGACGCCGAGGGGAACGAGATCCGCGTCCCCGAGGACCAGCTGCCCGTCCGGCTGCCCGACACCGAGGGGCTCGACCTCACGCCGAAGGGCAAGTCGCCGCTGGCGGCCGCAACGGAGTGGACGAACGTGCCGAGCCCCGTCGACGGCAGCCCGGCCACGCGCGACCCCGACACCATGGACACCTTCATGGACAGCTCCTGGTACTGGCTGCGCTTCCTGTCCCCGAACGACGCCACGAAGGCGTTCGACCCGGCCGACGCCGACCGCTGGGCGCCCATCGACCAGTACGTGGGCGGCGTGGAGCACGCGATCCTGCACCTGCTGTACTCCCGCTTCATCACCAAGGTCCTGTTCGACCTCGGCTACGTCACCTTCACCGAGCCGTTCAGCGCGCTGCTCAACCAGGGCATGGTGCTCTCCGGCGGCAGCAAGATGTCGAAGAGCAAGGGCGGCGTCGACCTGGGCTCCGAGATGGACCGCCACGGCGTCGACGCCATCCGCCTCACGATGGCGTTCGCCGGTCCGCCCGAGGACGACATCGACTGGGAGGACGTCTCCCCGTCCGGCTCCGCGAAGTTCCTGGCGCGCGCCTGGCGCCTCACGGGCGACATCACGAGCGCGCCGGAGATCGAGTGGAAGACGGGCGACGAGGCTCTCCGCCGCGTCACGCACCGCTTCCTCGCCGAGGCGCCCGGCATGCTCGAGGCGTTCAAGTTCAACGTCGTCATCGCCCGCACCATGGAGCTCGTCAACGCCATCCGCAAGACCATCGACCAGGGTGCAGGCGGCGGCGACGCGGCCGTGCGCGAGGCGACGGAGGTCGTCGCCATCGCGCTCAGCCTGTTCGCGCCGTACACGGCGGAGGAGATGTGGAGGCGCCTCGGCCGTGAGGGGTCCGTGGCGTTCGCCGGCTGGCGCAAGGCCGAGCGCAACCTGCTCGTTCAGAGCACCGTCACGGCCGTGGTGCAGGTCGACGGCAAGGTGCGCGACAAGCTCGAGGTCGACGCGAAGATCGGGGCGGACGAGCTCGAGGCGCTCGCGCGCGAGACCGCGGGCGTCAAGCGGTCCACCGCGGGTCGCACGATCGACAAGGTCATCGTCCGCGCGCCCAAGATCGTGAGCATCACCACCACCGCTCCCTGAGGGACGGCCCGCGACCCGACGTCGCGGTGAGGCGAGGGCGGTCCGGCGACGGGCCGCCCTCGCTCCATCCCAGGGCGGATCCACGACGGCGATCCCCAGACCCGGACCCGCAGGCCGGACGCCCTCGGGCACCGCCTACCGTGCCCGCATGCGCCCCCTCCGCCGCCCCCATCCCGGACCCGATGCCGCCGAGCACCGGGAACCCACGGGGTGGACGGACGACGGGTGGGAACCCGACGCCGAGTGGCCCTCGGACGCCGTGCCCCCATCACGAGCGGACGGTGACGCCGACCCGGCAGACGACGGCGTCCCTGGCCGCTCCGCACCCGACGAGGTGCATCCGCTGCTCGGTCAGCGGGTGCGCATCCGGCTCCGCGTCGGCATCGGGGCCGCGGTCGTGCTGGTCGGCGCGGCGCTCGTGGTGACGATCCTCGTCACCGCCGTCCAGTCGGCCGGCGTCGCCTCCCCGACTGCGGTCCCCGCGGCGCGCCCGAGCTCGTCGGCGCACACGAGCGCAGGCGCTGGCGCATCCGACGGATCCGGGGACGGCGACGCGAGCGTGGAGACGGGCGCCGGGGACGCGTCCGACGCGAGCGACGCGGACGGCGGGACCGGCGGATCCGCCCACGGCGCGCGCACGCCCATCTACGTGCACGTGGTCGGCGCGGTCGTCTCCCCGGGGCTGTACCCCCTGTCCCCGGGCAGCCGCGTCGTCGACGCCCTCGCCGCCGCGCACGGCTTCGCCGACGGAGCGGACACCGCGGGCGTCAACCTCGCGCGCGTCCTCTCCGACGGGGAGCAGCTCGTCGTCCCGCGCCAGGGGGAGGCCCCCGCCGTGCCCGCGACGTCGGGCGCTCCCGGAGCCGCAGGCGGGTCCGCGAGCCCGTCGACACCGGTGGACCTCAACACGGCGACGGCGGAGCAGCTGGAGACGCTCCCGCGCGTCGGCCCGTCCCTGGCCGCGCGGATCATCGCCTGGCGCACCGCGCACGGTCGCTTCGCGCACGTCGCCGACCTCGGTAGGGTCCCGGGCATCGGCGATCGCACGCTCGCGTCGCTCACCCCGCTGGTGCGGGTGTGATGCCGAGGTCGGGTGCCGGCCGCGGCTCGCGCGGGCCGGCGCGAGGGCGGTGGGGCGCGGCCGCGGCGCACGTCGACCTCCGACTCGCGATCCCCGCGGCCGCCGGCTGGACGACCACGGCGGCAGCCATCGGCATCCGCGGTGCGGCCGCACCGACGGCCGTCGCCGCCGCGACGGCGGCGGTGGTGTGCGCCGGGATCGCCGTCGGGTCGGCCGTGCGCGCGAGGGCGCGTGCGACTCCGACGGGATCCCGGGACGCCGGGGCGTGCGTCCCACGCCGTCGACGGGCTCGCCGAGCGGACGCGCCTGCGGCCCGGTTCCGCCGCGCCGCCGCCGCGCTGGCGGTCGCCGCAGGGGTCACGGCGATGCTCCTCGCCGCCGCCGCCGCCCACGAGCCGTCGCGGCACCCGGAGGTCCTCGAGGCCGCCGCGCACGCGGACGGCATGGTGGTCGCGGACGCCGTCGTCGACGAGCCTCCCGCCCCGGTCGCCTCGCACTCCGGGAGCGGACCGGGCCTCGCCGATCGGGTGCGGATCGTCGCGCACCTCACCGCCATCCACGTCGGCCGCGATGCGGGCGGACGGACGGTCGACGCCACGCTGCGGCTGCCGGCCACAGTGCCCGTCGTCGTCTTCGCCACGGGCGCCGACGAACGGCACGACGGATCCGCGCACGCTCGCCCGGGGGTCGGCACCCTCCTGCGCGTGAGCGCCGCCGTCCGCGCCGCGGATCCGGGCGATCGCGCCGCCTACCTCCTCGTCGCCCGCGGGGCGCCCGAGATCGCGGGCGGGCCCGCCGGCCCGCTCGGGTTCGCCGACGCCCTCCGCGCGCGCCTCGCCGACGCCGCCGCCGACCTCCGCGGACCGGGGGCCGAGCTGCTGCCCGGGCTCGCGATCGGGGACGTGTCGGCGGTGACGCCCGCCCTCGCGCAGACCATGAAGGACAGCTCGCTCACGCACCTCACGGCCGTCTCCGGTGCGAACTGCGCGGTCATCGTGGGACTCGTGCTCGCGCTGGCCTCCGCCGTCGGGCTGCGGCGACCGGCGCGAGCGGTCGCGGCGCTGGCCGCCCTCGGCGCGTTCGTGATCCTGGTCACGCCGCAGCCCAGCGTGCTGCGCGCCGCCGTCATGGCCGCCGTGCTCATCGTCTCCACCGCATCCGGTCGGCCCTCCCGCGGCCTGCCCGCCCTCGCGGTGGCCGTGGTCGTCCTGCTCACGGGCGATCCCTGGCTGGCACGCGACCTCGGCTTCGCCCTCAGCGTGCTGGCGACGGCCGGGCTCCTCGTCCTGGCGCCCCCGCTCGCGGACCGCATGTCACGCCGCATGCCGCGTCGCCTGGCCGAGGCGCTCGCGATCCCCGTCGCCGCGCAGGTCGCGTGCCAGCCGGTGCTCCTCGTGCTGCAACCCGGCCTGCCCGTGCACGGTGTGCTCGCGAACGTGCTCGCCGAGCCCGCCGCCGCGCCCGCCACCATCGGCGGGCTCGTCGCCTGCGTCGTCCTGCCGCTCTGGCCGGCGGCGGGCGGTCTCGTGCTGCGGCTGGCCTGGCTGCCCGCGTCGTGGATCGCCGCGGTCGCCTCCGTGATGTCCCGTCTCCCCGCGGGCCGCGTGCCCTGGGCGGCCGGGCCCGCGGGCGTCATCGCGCTCACGGTCGCGATCGCCCTGGTGATCGCGGTGGTGGCGCTCGGTCGTCCGGCCTCCCCGCCGCCGCACGCAGCGGCCGTCCCCGGGCCGGGGGATGTCCCACCCGACGGCTAACCTGGATCCGCCCGACCGTCGGCCCACCCGGCTACGGGCATCCGCACCCCGGGCACCCGCACCCGCACCCTCCGGAAGGACCCGCATGGCCACCAGGACGTCCCGCAGCACGGCGGCGAAGCCCTCCGCGGCCATCCCGCAGCTCTCCTGGGACGCGGTGCGGCCGGCGCCCGTCGTCCTCGTGTCCGGCACCGAGGCCCTCCTCGCCGACCGGGCGATGCGACGCCTCCGCGACATCCTCACGGCGGAGGATCCCCGCATCGAGGTCTCCGACATCGAGGCCGACTCCTACGCGCCCGGCGAGCTCATCACGCTCGCGAGCCCGTCCCTGTTCGCGGAGCCGCGGCTCATCCGGGTCGTCAACGTGGAGAAGTGCTCGGACCAGTTCCTGCTCGACGCGGTGGCGTACCTCGACCAGCCCGCCGACGATACCTACGTGGTGCTCCGGCACGCCGGGGGAGTGCGCGGCAAGAAGCTGCTCGACGCCGTGCGCTCGGGCACCGGCGGCGGCATCGAGGTCGTCTGCGCGGAGCTCAAGAAGGACAGCGAGAAGCACGACTTCGCCGTGGCCGAGTTCCGGGCCGCGAAGCGCTCGATCACGCCCGGCGCGGTGCGGCAGCTCGTGGCCGCGTTCCAGGACGACGTGAGCGAGCTGGCGTCGGCCTGCCAGCAGCTCATCTCGGACACCGCGCACGAGATCACCGAGGTCACGGTCGACCAGTACTACGGCGGTCGGGTCGAGATCAACGCATTCGCGGTCGCGGACTCGGCCATCGCCGGCCGCGGCGGCGAGGCGCTCGTCCTGCTCCGCCATGCGCTCACCTCGGGCGCGGACCCCGTGCCGCTCATCGCCGCCTTCGCGATGAAGATCCGCACGATGGCCAAGGTCTCGGGCGTCTCGGGCGCGTCGGGCCAGCTGGCATCGAAGCTCGGCATGGCACCGTGGCAGGTCGACCGCGCCCGCCGCGACCTGCAGCTCTGGGACGACGCGGGTCTCGGCCGGGCCATCGAGGCCCTCGCCGAGGCGGACGCGCAGGTCAAGGGCGGCGGACGCGATCCCGTCTACTCGCTGGAGCGCATGGTGCGCACCGTCGCCTCGCGCGGTCGCGACTGACGGCGGCCGGGCCGCCGGGCGGCTCACCCGTCGGATCCACCTCCGGACATGACGACGGGCCCCGCGCGATGCGCGGAGCCCGTCGTTCACACCAGGGGAGGTCAGCCGATCTTGGCGACCTGCTTGGCGATCGCGCCCTTGCGGTTCGCGGCCTGGTTCTTGTGGATGACGCCCTTGCTGGCGGCCTTGTCGAGCTTCTTGCCGGCGAGGCTGACGGCCTTGACGGCCGCGTCCTTGTCGCCCGCGGAGACGGCGGTCTTGACGGAGCGGATGGCCGTCTTCAGCTCGCTCTTGACGGCCTTGTTGCGCTCCTGGGCCTTCTTGTTGGTGCCGATGCGCTTGATCTGCGACTTGATGTTTGCCACGTGTTATGTCTTCCGTTCGAGTTGTCGTCGTATGAGTTGCCGCTCAGCGAGAGAGGGCGCCTGCGGCGATACCGCGTGATCGGGGAGGATCACACGCAAGCCAACAGGCGACGATACCAGGTCGCGGCCGGGAAATCAGGCCGCGGGGCCGCGCGCGTCGCGGGCGAGCCGGGGGACGTCGTCGCCGGGGCGCACGAACCGGGTCTCGGGCGCGTCGTCGACCGCGTGCCGGATCCGCCCGAGGAAGTCGGCGGGCATCTCCGGCAGCGCGTCCACCGGCCACCAGGCGACCTCGAGCGACTCGTCGTCGTTGACGCGCGCCTCGCCCGAGACGTAGCGGCACCGGAACGTGAGGTCGAGGTAGCTGGCGCGGTCGCCGTTCGGGTAGGTGATCTCGTCCGTCGTCCCGACGGCGACCAGCCGCTCGACCTCCACGGTCACGCCGGTCTCCTCCTCGGCCTCGCGCCAGGCGCCGACGGCGGGCTCCTCCCCGGGCTCGAGGATCCCCGAGACGGGCGCCCACGCGCCGGTGTCGCCGCGGCGGACGAGGAGGACCCGGGGGCCGTCGAGGATCACCGCGGTCACGCCCGAGAGCCACAGGGGAGCGGTGCCGACCCGCTCGCGGAGGGAGACGATGAAGTCGGGGATGCCCATCCCGCGAGCGTACCGACACCCCGCGGCGCCACGATCCGCCCGCGGAGGCGCCACGACCTGACCGCGGAGGCGTCGACGGGCCCGCGGACACGCCGCCCCGCCGGCAGAGACCGGCCCGCGTCCTAGGCTCGGACCATGCCCCTCTCCGACAGCACCGCTCCCGTCCGCGCGTCCGCATCCTCCGTCACCGCCATCGTCGGCGGCCACGTCGTCCCCGTCGACGGCGCCCCGATCGCGGGCGGCACCGTCCTCCTCCGCGACGGCCTCGTCGCCGCGGTCGGCCAGGCCGGCGACGTCGAGGTGCCCGAGGGCGCGACCGTCATCGACGCGAGCGGCCGCTGGGTCCTGCCGGGCTTCGTCGAGGCGCACGGCCACGTCGGCATCCACGAGGAGGCCAACGGCCCCGCGGGCAACGACACCAACGAGATGACCGACCCCGACATGAGCTCGGTGCGCGCCATCGACGCGATCGACATCGACGACGAGGGGTTCCGCGACGCGCTGAAGGGCGGCGTCACGACCATCGTCGTCAAGCCCGGCTCGGGCAACCCGATCGGCGGCCAGTCCGTCGCCATCAAGTCGTGGGGCGGCCGCACGATCGACGAGCAGCTCGTCAGCGACTCCGTGAGCGTCAAGAGCGCCCTCGGCGAGAACCCGAAGCGCGTCTACGGCGCCAAGGACCGTACGCCGTCGACGCGCCTGGGCGTGGCCATGGTGATCCGCCGGGCCTTCCGCGACGCCGAGGACTACCGCGCCGCCCGCGACCACGCCGCGGAGGAGGGCAAGCCGTTCTCCCGCGACCTCGGCAAGGAGACGCTCGTGCGCGTGCTCGACGGCGAGCTCGCCTGGGACCAGCACACCCACCGCCACGACGACATCGCCACCGCGATCCGCCTCGCCGACGAGTTCGGCTACCGCCTCGTCGTCAACCACGGCACCGAGGGCGACAAGATCGCGGACGTCCTCGCCGAGCGCGGCATCCCCGTGATCTTCGGCCCCATGATCACCTCGCGCTCCAAGGTCGAGCTCCGGGACCGCGCCGTCGCGAACCTGGCCGCCCTGCACCGCGCCGGCGTCCTCGTCGCGATCACGACCGACGCGCCCGTCGTCCCCATCGACTTCCTGGTGCACCAGGCCTCCTTCGCCGTGAAGGACGGGCTGCCGGCCGACGTCGCGATCCGCGCCATCACGGCGAACCCCGCCGCGATCCTCCGCCTCGACCACCGCGTCGGCGCGCTCACGCCGGGCCTCGACGCCGACGTCGTGATCTGGTCGGGCGACCCGCTCGACGTCCAGTCCCGCGCCGAGCACGTCATCATCGGCGGCAGCACGGTCTACACCTGGGCCGACGGCCAGGGCACGACGGTCGAGCGCCGCGCGCGCTTCGGCGCATGAGCGACGCACCGGGGTCGACCGCCCCGCGCACCGCGGTCGTCGCGGGCGCGTCCGGCTTCATCGGGCAGGTTCTCGTGCGCGAGCTGGCCGACGAGGGCTACCTGGTCCGCACCATCGGCCGCTCCGGCGCCGACGCGCGCTGGGGCGATGCCGAGGGGATCCGCCGGCTCCTCGACGGCGCCGACCTCCTGGTGAACCTCGCGGGCAAGAGCGTGAACTGCCGCTACGGCGTGGCGAACCGCCGGGAGATCCTGCGCTCGCGCGTGGAGACGACGGCCGAGCTCGCCCGCGCCGTCGCGGACAGCGCGCGGCCCGTGCCGGTCTGGATCAACGCCTCCACCGCCACCGTCTACCGGCACGCGACCGACCACCCGCAGACGGAGTCGACCGGCGAGCTCGGCGACGACTTCTCGCCGTCCGTCGGCCGCGCCTGGGAGCGCGCGTTCTTCGCGCCCGACCTGCCGTCCACGCGACGCGTCGCGCTGCGGATCGCGATCGTGCTCGGCCGAGACGGCGCCCTGCAGCCGCTCCTCGGCCTCGCGCGCTTCGGCCTCGGCGGACCGCAGCTCGACGGGCGGTTCCCCGGTCGGCCGTCCAGGATCCGGGCCGGTGCGCACCACGTGTACCAGCCGACCCACGGCCGCCAGGTCTTCAGCTGGCTGCACATCGACGACCTGGTCGGCATCATCCGCTTCGTGCGCGACACCCCGACGCTCGAGGGTCCGGTCAACGCGTCGAGCCCCGCGCCCGTCACCAACCGCCGCCTGATGAAGGTCCTCCGCCACGCCGTCGGCATGCCCGTCGGCCTCGCCGCGAACCGGTGGATGCTCGAGGTCGGCATGTGGCTGTTCCGCACGGAGCCGGAGCTCGTCCTCAAGAGCCGCTGGGTCGTGCCGGAGACGCTCGAGGCCGCGGGCTACCGCTTCCGGTGGCCCGAGCTCGACGCGGCCGTCGCCGACATCGTGCGCCGCTGACCGCGCCGCGGCGCGCGACCGCGGGGCAGGTCGCTCGGCGCGACGACGGCTCGGCGGGCGTGCCATGGGATGATCGTGGTTCCGCTCCACCGACAAGACCCGTAAGGAACGCGTGAGCCCCCTAGCTTCGAAGGCCCTCCGGCCCGCCGCGACCGACCCCGCGTCCATCCGCAACTTCTGCATCATCGCCCACATCGACCACGGCAAGTCCACGCTGGCCGACCGCATGCTGCAGATGACGGGCGTCGTCGACTCGCGCTCCATGCGCGCCCAGTACCTCGACCGCATGGACATCGAGCGCGAGCGCGGAATCACGATCAAGAGCCAGGCCGTCCGCATGCCCTGGGAGCTCGACGGCCAGACGTACGCGCTCAACATGATCGACACCCCGGGCCACGTCGACTTCTCGTACGAGGTCTCCCGCTCGCTCGCCGCGTGCGAGGGCGCCATCCTCCTGGTCGACGCGGCGCAGGGCATCGAGGCGCAGACGCTCGCGAACCTCTACCTCGCGCTCGAGAACGACCTCACGATCATCCCGGTGCTCAACAAGATCGACCTCCCCGCGGCGGATCCGGACAAGTACGCCGCCGAGCTCGCCTCGCTCATCGGCGGCGACCCGTCCGACGTGCTGCGCGTCTCCGGCAAGACGGGCGCCGGCGTCGAGGACCTGTTGGACCGCGTCTCGCGCACCATCCCCGCGCCCGTCGGCGACCCCGACGCCGCCGCGCGCGCCATGATCTTCGACTCGGTCTACGACGCCTACCGCGGCGTCGTCACCTACGTCCGCATGATCGACGGCAAGCTCAGCCCGCGCGAGAAGATCTCGATGATGTCGACGCGCGCCACCCACGAGATCCTCGAGATCGGCGTCAGCTCGCCCGAGCCCACGCCCTCCGACGGCCTCGGCGTCGGCGAGGTCGGCTACCTCATCACGGGCGTGAAGGACGTGCGCCAGTCGAAGGTCGGCGACACGGTCACGACGGCCGCGCGCCCCGCGACGGAGGCGCTGCCGGGCTACACCGAGCCGCTGCCGATGGTGTTCTCCGGGCTCTACCCGATCGACGGATCCGACTACCCCGACCTCCGCGACGCCCTCGACAAGCTCAAGCTCTCCGACGCCGCGCTCGTCTACGAGCCCGAGACCTCCGTCGCGCTCGGCTTCGGCTTCCGCTGCGGCTTCCTCGGCCTCCTGCACCTCGAGATCATCACCGAGCGCCTGTCGCGCGAGTTCGGCCTCGACCTCATCACGACCGCGCCCAGCGTTATCTACGAGGTCACGAGCGAGGACAAGAAGACGGTCACCGTCACCAACCCGAGCGAGTTCCCGGGCGGCAAGATCGTGAGCGTCTCCGAGCCCGTCGTGAAGGCCGCGATCCTCGCGCCCAAGGACTACGTCGGCACGATCATGGAGCTGTGCCAGTCGCGCCGCGGGATCCTGCTCGGCATGGAGTACCTCGGCGAGGACCGGGTGGAGATCCGCTACACGATGCCGCTCGGCGAGATCGTGTTCGACTTCTTCGACAACCTCAAGAGCAAGACCGCCGGCTACGCATCGCTCGACTACGAGCCCGCGGGCTCGCAGGACTCCGACCTCGTCAAGGTCGACATCCTGCTGCAGGGCGAGCAGGTCGACGCGTTCAGCGCCATCGTGCACCGCGACAAGGCGTACGCGTACGGCGTGCTGATGACCGGCCGCCTCCGCGAGCTCATCCCGCGCCAGCAGTTCGAGGTGCCGATCCAGGCCGCCATCGGCGCGCGGATCATCGCCCGCGAGTCCATCCGCGCCATGCGGAAGGACGTGCTCGCCAAGTGCTACGGCGGCGACATCACCCGCAAGCGCAAGCTGCTCGAGAAGCAGAAGGAGGGAAAGAAGCGCATGAAGATGGTCGGCCGCGTCGAGGTCCCCCAGGAGGCGTTCATCGCCGCGCTCTCGGGCGACACGGAGAAGAAGGCCAAGTAGCCGACTCCCGCACGCACGACGCGCCCCCTGCCTCGAGAGGCAGGGGGCGCGTCGTGTGTGCGGGGCGGTGCGTCAGCAGACGGTCGGCGTCGGGGAGCCGGCGGCGACCCACTGGCGGAACGTCAGCGACAGGCCCTCCGGAGCGGCCGTGCCGATGTAGCGGATCTCGGTGCTGCCGGGGGCGGAGCAGTACTTGTCGAACGGGAAGGCCTGCAGGACCTTCGGCGTCGGGCGCCCCGCGTCAAGCCAGGTGTCGTAGCTGATGGGTCCGTCCGCGCCCGTGATGGGGTCCTGCCCGACGATCGTCTCGAGCCAGGCGAGACGCGAGTAGCCGCTGTCGGCACGCACGTCGACCGGGGGGTACCCGAGGGTGCGCCACTCGGCGAAGCTCATCGTGTGCCACTCGGCGGCGTCCGATCCCCAGAGCGTGCCGGTGCGGACGAGGAGCTCGTCGGACGTGGGGTACTGGAAGACGAGGGAGGAGATCGGGAGCACGTTGCGCGTGGGGGTCGGCGATCCCGCGCGGCGCCACTCGGCGCCGGACAGCGACGCGGTGAGGCCGGAGTGCGTCCCGATCACGTCCGCGAAGACGGTGCTGCTCCAGGGGAGGACGCGGTACTCCACATCGGCGGGCACGGGACGCGGGAAGCCGTCGGCCTTCCACTCCGCGAAGGTCGCATAGCCGATGCCGGGCTCGTCGGCGGAGATGGAAGACTCGTGGACGAGGGAGTCGCTGAAGGGGACCGAGTAGTAGGTCCCCCCGGCGGCGGCCTGCGCGGGCGCCGCGGCGAGCAGCGATCCGCCGAGGGCGAGCGCCCCGACGAGGGCGAGGGCGGGCAGTGAGCGGTTCATGGTGGCCTTCCGGTGGTCGACGACGAGCGTCGGAGAGGGTGGATGGGGTGGAGGGGAACAGGAGCTGCGGCGTCCATGTGGCACGTGCGCATCGGGGTGATCCGATCCGCTCCGACCCGTTCCGGCTTGCCGTCGCACGCTCAAGCTAGCGGTTCCCCGCGTCGCCGGAATCCCTTTCTGATCACGGTTTCATCACGTAGGAAATGACCCCTGGACGGGGTGGCGCGAGGGGATGAGAGGCCGTCACCACGTGGGGTGATGACACGGGATCCGACCCGTGCTACGTCCCGATCGGCTGTCCGAGTCCCGGAGGCGCGACGCGCCCCCTGCCTCGAGAGGCAGGGGGCGCGTCGTGCGTGCGGGATGGTGCGTCAGCAGGTGACCGGCTTCGGCGAGCCGGCGACGACCCACTGGCGGAAGGTCATCGAGAGGCCCTCGGGAGCGGCGAGGCCGACGTAGCGGATCTCCGCGCCGCCCGGAGTGGAGCAGTACTCGTCGAGCGCGAAGGCCTGGACGACCTTGGGTGTCGGGCGGCCGGCGTCGAGCCACGTGTCGAACGTGATCGGACCGGACTCGCCCGTGTACGGGTCGTCGCCGACGATGGTGTCGAGCCAGGCGAGGCGCTCGTACTTGCTCCCGCTGTGGATGTCGATCGCGGGGTAGCCGAGGCTCCGCCACTCGCCGAACGTCATCGTGTGCCATTCCGCGGCGTCCGTGCCCCAGCCGAGGCCCGTGCGGACGAGCAGCTCGTCGGAGGTCGCGTTCTGGATCACGAGGGACGCGCCGGGGAGGACGTTGCGCGTGGGCGTCGGGGATCCCGCACGGCGCCACTCGGCGAGGTCGAGCGCGAGGCTCACGACAGTTCCCTGCACGTCCGCGAACACCGTGCCGTCCCAGGGGAGGGCACGGTAAGCGACCTTCGCGGGGACGGGACGGGGGAATCCGTCCGCCTTCCACTCGGCGTAGGTGGCGAGGGCGGAGCCGGGATCCTCCGCGTCGTCCCCGGCGACGGAGATCAGCGAGTCGCTGAATGGCACCGAGTAGTAGGTGGTGCCGGGTGCCGCCTGGGCGGGCGCCGCGGCGAGCAGCGTGCCGCCCAGGGCCAGGGCCCCGACGAGGGCGAGGGCGGGCAGGGAGCGGTTCATGGTGTGGCCTTCCGATGGGCGACGCCGAGGCGTCGAGGGGGGTCGAGCGGACCGAGGTTCCGCCTGTTCCGGCTCGGCCTCGCAGGCTCAACGTATCCGCTTTCCACCGTCGCGGAATACCGCTCTGATCAAGGTTTCATCACGTCGAGGACCACCCCCGGGAGGGGGTTGGACCAGTGGATGAGGGGCAGCAACCACGGGAGGGATGCGCGCGGCGCCTGGACCTGCTGTGCGCGCGAGCCGGACGGCGCCTGAACGCGAAGACGCGCCCCTGCCTCGAGAGGCAGGGGCGCGTCATGGCGCTGCGGGAGTGGTCAGCAGGTGGCGGGCTTCGGCGATCCGGCGGCGACCCACTCGCTGAACGTCAGAGCCATGCCATCTGGAGCGGCCTGGCCGATGTAGCGGATCTCGTCCGCGCCGGCAGCCTGGCAGAACTTGTCGCCATCGTAGGAAGCGACCACGGCGGGCGTGGGGCGGGCGAAGTAGTCCCACACGTCGAACGGCACCGGGCCGGTCTCGCCCGTGCTGGAGATGGGCCCGACGAGCGTCGGGTTCCACGAGAGCTTCGTGAAGATGCGCGGCGAGGTCCGGTCGACCGCCGGGTAGCCGAGGTGCGCGTACTCGGCGAAGGTCAGCTGGTGATAGCCCGGCTCGTCAGTGAACGAGGAGGAGCCCTGGACGACGAAGATCTCGTCCGAACCGCTGTACTGGAGGATGGACGACGCGGCCGGTACGCGGTCGGTCCGCGGCGTGGGGGATCCGGCCCGGCGCCACTCGTCGTAGTCCAGCGAGATCGAGAACCGCGCGCCGCCGGCCGTGCTGTCGGCCTGGACCGTGGACTCCCATGTGAAGCGCACGTAGACGGTGGTGGCGGCGCGGGGCGCAGGGCGGCCGGCGGCCGACCAGTCCTGGAACGTGGCGGGGTCCGCGTGCGGGCGCCCGTCGACGGTCGTCACCTGGAAGAGGGTGGAGTCGTAGGGCACCGAGTAGAAGGCGCCGTTCGTGGCGGCGGATGCGGGGGTCGCGACCGAGAGCCCGCCGACGGCGAGGGTGCCGGCGACGGCGAGGGCGGTGAGGGAGCGGAGCACGGGAGGGCCTTCCGGGGAGCGACGACGAGCGTCGGGAATGGGGGGCGGCGCTCGGGGAGCCCGGCGTCGAGTGAAGGCTATGGCTCCGCGGGGAACGGCGATGGGCGCCCAGGTCACGATCCGATGACGGACCGGGACCCCGTACACCGCCGGGATGAAGACCTGATGGGGCGGGTAATCCGGGCGGATGACGTCGGGCTCCTCGGGCGGCGCCGGTCCCCCACCGCCGCCCCCGCACGGGGCGTCAGGGGTCGACCCGGCGTGCCCTACCTGGCGCGCGCGGGGACGCCCAGCGACACGCCGTAGTCTGATCCGCATGCGCCGCAGCACCTACACCGCGACCGCCGTCACGTACGGCTCCGTCGGCGGCACCCAGGCCGTCGACCTCATGACCTACCCGCCCGAGGGCTACCGTCCCGCCGAGGCCAGCGCCCGGCTCGGCAGCGGCGACGAGCGCTTCGAGCAGGCCGTCGCCCTCCTCATGACGTGGGGCGTCCAGCGGGGCAGCGGGATCGAGGTCACCCGCATCGAGCAGGAGGTCCCGGACGACCCCGGCTACCAGGGGCTGGAGTTCGACGAGGACGGGGTGCCCCAGGTGCCCGTCGACCGCCCGCGCGAGACGCTGTACGGCGACGACGGCACCGCATGGATCACGTCGGGCACCTCGGCGGTGCTCCGCATGCCGTTCGGTCCGTTCCACCCCGAGGCACCCGTCCGCGTCGTGTACACCGTGCAGGAGACCGACCGGGTCGGCTTCGCCTACGGCACGGTGCACGGTCACCCGCTGAGCGGCGAGGAGGCGTTCCTCGTCTCCCGGGAGCCCGACGGCAGCGTGTGGCTCACCCTCCGCGTCTTCTCGAGACCGGCGTCGTGGCCGATGCGGCTCGCGAGCCCGGTCCTGCGCATCGTGCAGGGCGTCTTCATGCGCCGCTACCTGCGGTCGCTGCACCCGGCGGTCGCGTCCGCCTGATCCGCTGAGCGGCCGAGCCGCGTCAGCGCGCGGCGAGCCCGTCCAGGTAGGCCGTGACCTCGTCGTGGCCCACCGCGAGATCGAGCACCACGACGGCCGCATGGGCATCCGGCGACCGCAGCTGCTCGACGTCGTAGGCGCCCGTGGCTACGGCCACGAACGGGAAGCCGGCCGCCTCGGCCGCGACGCCGTCGGCGGGGGTGTCGCCGATGATCACGACGGTCGCCCCGGCCAGCGCGTCCGCGGCGCGGCGCGTGAGGTCGCTGCGGATCCTGGCCTCGTGCCCGAAGAACGACGCGTCCCAGTCGAACAGGTCGACGTCGAGCCCCGCGCCGTCGAGCTTGTAGCGCGCGCGGAGCGGCGAGTTGCCGGTGAGCAACGCGTTCACCCAGCCGCGCCCGTCGACGTCGGCGACGAGCCGCGGCACGCCGACCGGCACCTCACGCCGACCAGCGCCGTAGTGCTCGACGCGGGACATCCCCTCGAGCTGCTCCCGGACGGCCGCGTGCAGCGACGCCGGCAGGCCGTAGAGGTCGAGGGTCTCCCAGATGATCTGCCCGTCCGTCTTCCCGTGCGCGTGGACCGTGCGGTCCTCGAGCTCGACGCCCGCGGCGAGCTCGATCGCGCGGTGGTACATGCTGCCCGCTCGCGGGCCGTTGAGCAGGAGCGTGCCGTCGACGTCCCAGAGGACGTGCAGGGGCCGGGGCGAGGGGGCGTCGGTCATGCCCCCATCCTGCCGGAGGACTCGGCGGGCCTCGACGGAGGCGGACCCGGGCGCCTCCCGGCCGGGGGATGATGGACGGATGCCGTCCGCCCTGCCCCTCGCCGATCCCGCCCCCGCCGACGGCCTGCTCCCCGCCTCCGCGTCGGTCGACGCCGAGACCCGCGCGTTCGGCGTCTACCTGCACGTGCCGTTCTGCCGCGTCCGCTGCGGCTACTGCGACTTCAACACCTACACGGCGCCCGAGCTCCGCGGCGTGAAGCAGTCCGACTACGCGTCGCAGGCCGTGCAGGAGGTGCGCTTCGCCGGGTCCGCCCTCCGCGACTCCGGCGTGCCCGTCCGGCCCGCGTCCACCGTCTTCCTCGGCGGCGGCACGCCGACGCTCCTCCCCGTGGAGGACCTCGTCCGGATGCTCGACGCCGTGCGCGACACGTGGGGCATCGCCGAGGACGCCGAGGTGACGACGGAGGCGAACCCCGACAGCGTCGACGACGCGTACCTCGCGGCCCTCGCTGCGGGTGGGTTCACGCGCGTGTCCTTCGGCATGCAGTCCGCCGTGCGGCGCGTGCTCGCCACGCTCGAGCGCACCCACGATCCCGCCCGGATCGCCCCCGTCGTCCGCGGCGCCCGGGCCGCCGGCCTCGAGGTCAGCCTCGACCTCATCTACGGGACGCCGGGGGAGACCATCGACGACTGGCGCGCCTCGCTCGAGCAGGCGATCGCGCAGGAGCCCGACCACCTCTCCGCCTACGCGCTCATCGTCGAGCCGGGGACGAAGCTCGCGCGGCAGATCCGCCGCGGTGAGGTGCCCGAGCCCGACGAGGACCTCCAGGCCGACATGTACGAGCTCGCCGACCGCATGCTGGGCGAGGCCGGCTACGAGTGGTACGAGGTGAGCAACTGGGCGCGCGACGGCCGCCGCAGCCGCCACAACCTCGCCTACTGGCAGGGCCACGACTGGTGGGGCGTGGGACCGGGCGCGCACAGCCACGTGGGCGGCGTCCGCTGGTGGAACGTCAAGCACCCGGCCGCGTACGCCGACCGCGTGCTCGCGGGGGCGTCGCCCGGCGCGGGTCGCGAATCGCTCGACGATGCGACGCGCGAGGTGGAGCGCGTGCTCCTCGGCGCGCGGATCCGGGACGGACTGGCCATCCCGACCCTCACGACGGAGGGGCGCCGGCAGGTCGCGGGGCTCATCGCGGACGGCCTGGTGGATCCGCGTGCCGCTCTCTCCGGCACGCTGGTGCTCACGCTGCAGGGGCGCCTGCTGGCCGACGCCGTCGTGCGCCGGCTGCTCGAGGACTAGGCGGCCGCCCGGCCGGTCGTCAGAGGACGACCGCGCCCACCACGTCGCCGGCCTCGCGCTCGGCGTCGCTGCGCTCCACGCAGAACTCGTTGCCCTCGGGATCCGCGAGCACGACCCAGCCGCTGCCGTCCGCGTTCCGCCGGTCGGCCACGAGCGCGGCTCCCAGCGCCAGCACGCGGTCGACCTCCTCGTCGCGCGTGCGGTCGTCGGGCGCGAGGTCGAGGTGCACGCGGTTCTTGCCGGCCTTCGGCGCGTCCGCGCGCTGCAGGATGATGCCCAGCCCGGAGACGGGGTCGCCCAGCCACGCGGCGTCCTGGCCCGGGAGGTTCGGTTCGTCCGGATCCTCCGCGAAGCCCGTCACGCCGGCCCAGAAGAGGGAGAGCGCGTGCGGGTCGAGGCAGTCGATCGCGACGTGCCGGATCCTCGCGCTCACGGGCATCCGCCTACTTGATCCACCGGATGTTGAGCGGGTAGCGGTAGGGCCGGCCCGCCTGCACGCGCGTGCCGCCGATGATCGCGAACACGATGTTGACCACGACCACCGCGAAGATCACGAGGCCGAGGAGGAGGTTGAGGATGATCCCGAGGATGGGGATCACGATGAAGATCGCCTGCAGCACGTTGAGGATGACGAGCGCGCCCGCGACGTTGATGGTCCAGTTGGTCGCCTCCTTGCCCTCCTGGTCGGTGAACCGGCCGCGCTCGCGGAACACGAGCCAGACGATGAACGACGGCACGATGAGGATCGCGAGGAAGTGCGTGAGCGACGCCCAGAGGCGGTCCTCGCTCGGGGTGAGCGGAGCGGGCGCGCCGTACGGGTGGGGATCGGGTGCGGACATCGCGGGGAGCCTCTCGGTGCCACGCGACGGCCGGGGACCGGCGGACGCGAGCGGATCGTGGGTGGGCCGGGCGACGCCTGGCCCGTCCACGCTACCGCCGACGACGCGCGACCGGCAACGCCGACCACCGCCGCAGCCGCGGTACGATTGGCAGTCAGAACCGACGAGTGCCAGGAGGGAGCCGCCATGGTCTCGGAACGCGGGCTCGACGTCCTCCGGGTGATCGTGCAGGACTACGTGTCCTCGCGGGAGCCCGTGGGCTCCAAGTCCATCGTGGAGCGCCACGCCTTCGGCGTCTCGGCCGCCACCATCCGCAACGACATGGCCCTCCTCGAGGAGGAGGAGCTGATCGCGGCGCCGCACACGTCGTCCGGTCGCGTGCCGACCGACAAGGGGTACCGCCTCTTCGTCGACCAGCTCGCCGACGTGCGTCCGCTCACGCCCGCGCAGCGCCAGGCCATCCACGTGTTCCTCGGCGAGTCGGTCGACCTCGACGACGTCCTCGCGCGCACCGTGCGCCTCCTCGCGCAGCTCACCAACCAGGTCGCGCTCGTGCAGTACCCGTCGCTCGCGACGAGCCACGTCAAGCACGTCGAGCTCGTCGCGCTGTCCACCACGCGCGTGCTCACCGTGCTCATCACCGACACGGGCCGCGTCGAGCAGCGCGTCGTCGAGCTGACGGGCGACCCGGACGACGCGTTCCTGGCGGTCATGCGCACGCGGATCAACCAGGCCGTCGGCGGTCTCGGCCTCGCCGAGGCGGCCACCCGGCTCGAGACGCTGTCCGACGAGGTCGAGCCGGCCCAGCGCGCCGCGGCATCCGTGCTCGCGGGCACGCTCGTCGAGCAGGTGCTCGCCAACCGGCAGGAGCGGCTGCTGCTCGCCGGATCCGCGAACCTCGCCCGCACCGAGCGCGACTTCCCCGGGAGCATCTCGCCCGTCCTCGAGGCCATCGAGGAGCAGGTGGTGCTCCTGCGCCTGCTCGGCGAGATGGAGGCCGACCAGCACGGAGTCTCGGTGAGCATCGGCCGGGAGAACGCCCCGTTCGGCCTCGGTGAGACGAGCGTGCTCACCAGCGGCTACAGCTCGTCCGGCGGGGTGCTCGCGCGCCTCGGCGTGCTGGGTCCGACCCGCATGGACTACTCCACCAACATGGCGTCGGTGCGCGCGGTCGCGCGCTACCTCTCGCGCCTACTCGAGGAGCGGTGACCGCCGCACGCCGGCGCACCGCCCCCAGTTCCCACGACCATCACCACCGAAGGGCCCGACGTGGCTGACCACTACGAAGTACTCGGCGTGAGCCGCGAGGCGACGCCAGAGGAGATCAAGAAGGCGTACCGCAAGCAGGCGCGCCAGCTCCACCCGGACGTCAACGACGCCCCCGACGCCGCCGAGCGGTTCAAGCTCGTCACGCACGCGTACGACGTGCTGTCGGATCCGCAGCAGCGCCAGCAATACGACCTCGGTCCTCAGGCCGGGTTCGGCGGGCAGGGCGGCCAAGGCTTCGGCGGGTTCGGCGACATCTTCGAGACGTTCTTCGGCGGTCAGCAGGGCGGCGGCGGACGCGGTCCGCGCTCCCGCCAGGAGCGCGGCCAGGACGCGCTGCTGCGCGTGGAGGTCGAGCTCGAGGAGGTCATCTTCGGCGTGCACCGCGACCTCGAGGTCGACACGGCGGTCGTCTGCGACACGTGCCACGGATCCTGCGCCCAGCCCGGCACGAGCGCCGTCACGTGCGACATCTGCCGCGGATCCGGGAGCATCCAGCGCCAGGTGCGCTCGCTCCTCGGCAACGTGATGACCTCGAGCCCGTGCGGCACCTGCCGCGGCTACGGCACCGTCATCCCGCACCCGTGCCCCACGTGCCAGGGCCAGGGCCGCGTCCGCGCGCGCCGCACCGTGCCGGTGGACATCCCGGCCGGCGTCGACACGGGCCTCCGCCTCCAGATGCCGGGCTCCGGCGAGGTCGGTCCCGCGGGCGGCCCCAACGGCGACCTCTACCTCGAGATCAAGGTCAAGCACCACGAGGTCTTCAGCCGCAACGGCGACGACCTGCTCGCCACGGTCGAGGTGAGCATGGTCGACGCGATCCTCGGCAGCGACGCCCACATCGAGGCGCTCGACGGCGACGTCGACCTGGAGCTGCGCCCCGGGATCCAGAGCGCCGAGATCATCACGGTGCGCGGCCGCGGCGTCACGAAGCTCCGCGGCTCCGGGCGGGGTGACCTCAAGATCGGCATCCAGGTGGTCACGCCGCAGAAGCTCGACCACAAGGAGCGCGACCTCATCCAGCAGTTCGCGCGCCGCAACAAGGCGCCCGCGCCGCACCTCGCGCACTTCCAGCAGGGTCTGTTCCAGAAGCTCCGCGACCGCTTCCTCAACGTCTGACCGTGGCGCACTTCTACCTGGCCGACGACATCGGCGCGTCCGACCTCGCGGTCGGCCGCATGCTCGTGCTCGCCGGGCAGGAGGCCAGGCACGCGGTGACGGTGAGCCGCGTGCGCGCAGGCGAGGGGATCCTCGTCGGGGACGGACGCGGCACCATCGCCTCCGGCACGGTCACGTCGGCCGAGCCGCAGCGCCTGGAGCTCCGCGTCGACTCAGTCGAGGCGCACCCCGAGCCGACTCCGCGCGTGGTCCTGGTGCAGGCCCTCGCGAAGGGCGACCGCGACGAGCTCGCCGTGCAGGCGGCCACCGAGCTGGGCGTCGACGCGGTGATCCCGTGGCAGGCGCAGCGCTCCGTCTCCCGGTGGGAGGGCCAGAAGGTCGCCAAGGGGCGGGATCGCTGGCGCGCGATCGTCCGCGAGGCCGTGAAGCAGTCCATCCGGCCCCGCGTGCCCGAGGTGGAGGCGCTCGCGACGACGAAGGACCTCGTGCGCATGGCCGGGACCACGCGCGTGCTCGTGCTCGACCCGACGGCCGACGCGCGGCTGTCGCGGCTCGACCTGGCGACGGTCGGCGGCGACGGCGCGACCGACGTCCTGCTCGTGGTCGGACCCGAGGGCGGCATCGCCCCCGCGGAGGTCGAGGCGCTCCGAGAGGCGGGGGCGATCCCGGTCGCGCTCGGCTCGGGGATCCTCCGCACGTCGACCGCGGGGCCCGCCGCTCTCGCGCTCGTCAACGCCGCGCTCGGGCGCTGGTGACGTCGCGGGTCCCGCGTAGGCTGGGCGCATGACCAGCAGCGCAGAGCCCACCGTCTTCGAGCGCATCGTCGCGCGCGAGATACCGGCCGAGATCGTCGCGGAGACCGACCGCGTCATCGCCTTCGAGGACATCGCGCCCAAGGCCCCCGTGCACGTCCTCGTGGTGCCCAAGACGGCCGCGTACCGCGACGTCGTCGAGCTCGCCGCGGGAGACCCGGCGCTCCTCGCGGAGGTCGTCGAGGTCGCGTCGCGCATCGCCGCCGAGCGCGCGGGCGGCCAGTTCCGCCTCCTCTTCAACACGGGTGCTGACGCCGGCCAGACCGTCTTCCACGTGCACGCGCACGTGCTCGCCGGCTTCGACCAGGGGGACCATGTCGGGCTCTGACCCGCGGCGCGCCGCATCCACGGAGGATGACCGCGTCGAGCAGACGGCGACGATGGACGGCGTGCTCATGGTGCGCCTCCTGGGGCCGCAGGACCGGCTGCTCCGGCAGATCGAGCGCGAGCACCCGGACGTCGACGTCCGGGTCCGCGGCAACGAGATCACGCTCGTCGGCACGCGGGCGGACGTGGCAGCGGCCCGTCGGCTCATCGACGAGGTCGTGGCGATGGTGGAGGACGGACAGCACGTGGAACCCCAGGAGATCGAGACGAGCGCACGCCGGCTCGGCGAGGACGACGCGCGGACCCTGTCCGACGTGCTGAGCGAGGCCATCGTGCAGTCGCGCGGCCGCGTCGTGCGCCCGAAGACGCAGGGCCAGAAGCAGTACGTGCAGGCCATCGACGAGAACACCATCGTGTTCGGCATCGGACCCGCCGGCACCGGCAAGACCTACCTCGCCATGGCGAAGGCCGTCCAGGCGCTGCAGCGCAAGGAGGTCGAGCGGATCATCCTCACGCGCCCGGCCGTCGAGGCGGGGGAGCGGCTCGGCTACCTGCCCGGCTCGCTCACCGACAAGATCGACCCGTACCTGCGCCCGCTCTTCGACGCGCTCAACGAGATGATGGATCCGGAGCTCGTCCCGAAGCTCATGGCCTCGAACACCATCGAGGTCGCCCCGCTCGCCTACATGCGCGGCCGCACGTTGAACAACGCGTTCGTCGTGCTCGACGAGGCCCAGAACACCACGCCTGAGCAGATGAAGATGTTCCTCACGCGCCTCGGCTTCGGCTCGAAGATGGTGGTGACGGGCGACATCACCCAGGTCGACCTGCCCACCGGGTCGAGCGGCCTCCAGCTCGTCACGCGCGTGCTGGACGGCATGGACGACATCCACTTCTCCCGCCTCACGAGCGACGACGTCGTGCGGCACACCCTGGTCGGCCGCATCGTGGACGCGTACACGCGCTACGACGCGGAGCGCCAGGCCGCCGACCACCTCAGCGCCGAGCGCCGATCGACCCCCGGGAGCACCCGATGAGCATCGAGATCAACAACGAGTCGGCGATCGAGGTCGACGAGCCGCTCATCCAGCGGCTCGCGACGTACGCGCTCGACACCCTGCACGTGCACCCGGACGCCGAGCTCGCCATCGTGATGGTGGACGAGGGCGCGATGGAGCAGCTGCACGTGCAGTGGATGGACGAGCCGGGGCCCACCGACGTCCTGAGCTTCCCGATGGACGAGCTGCGCCCCGGCACCGAGGACCGGCCGACGCCCGCGGGCCTCCTCGGCGACATCGTGGTGTGCCCGCAGGTCGCGGCCGAGCAGGCGGTGACGGCGGGGCACTCCACGATGGAGGAGATCCTGCTGCTCACGGCGCACGGCATCCTGCACCTGCTGGGCTTCGACCACGCCGAGCCCGACGAGGAGCGCGAGATGTTCGGGCTGCAGCGCGACATCCTGATCGGGTTCGCCATGAGCGAGCGCGGGCGCTGACCGCCTCGATGCTCGCCCTCCTCCTCCCCGCCTTCCTCCTCGTCGTCCTCGGCGGCCTGTTCGCCGCGGCCGAGTCCGCCATCTCGTCGCTGTCCCGCGCGGACATCCAGGAGCTCGCGGCCACCGCGCGCGCACGACGCGCGCTGCTCGCCATCTCCACCGACACCGGGGCGTACATCAACGCGCTCGGCTTCGTGCGGATCATCGCCGAGACCGGCGCCGCGGTGCTCGTCACGCTCGCGCTGGCCTCCACGATCGACGAGTGGTGGATCACGCTGCTCGTCGCCGCCGCGATCATGACGGCCGTCTCCTTCGTGCTCGTCGGCGCGAGCCCGCGCTCGGTCGGCCGCGTCCACGCCCGCCCGCTGCTCGCGTGGACGGCGCTGCTCGTGCGCGTGATCCGCGTGGCCATCGGGCCCATCGCCGACGCGCTCGTGGCCCTCGGCAACCGGGTCACGCCCGGCCGCCCGAAGACCGTCGCGACGTTCACGAGCGAGGAGCAGCTGCTCAGCATGGTCGACGAGGCCACCGAGCTCGAGGTGCTCGAGGAGGACGACCGGGAGCTCATCCACTCCATCTTCGAGTTCAACGACACGGTCGTGCGCGAGGTGATGATCCCGCGCACCGACATGGTGGTCGTGGAGCAGACCGCGCACGTCGGCTCCGCGCTCGGCCTCTTCCTGTCCCGCGGCATCTCCCGGGCGCCGGTGACGGGACGCGACTCCGACGAGATCGAGGGCGTGCTGTACCTCCGCGACCTCGCGCGCATGGTCTACGAGCGGCCCGAGGAGGCCGAGCGGACGACCGTCGACCAGCTCGCGCGCCCCGCCGTCTTCGTCCCCGAGTCGCAGAAGGCCGACGCGCTGCTCCGGCAGATGCAGCTCGAGTCGAACCACCTCGCCATGGTCGTCGACGAGTACGGCGGCATCGCCGGGCTCGTCACGCTCGAGGACCTCATCGAGGAGCTCGTGGGCGACATCAGCGACGAGTACGACCGCGACGTGCCCGAGTTCGAGGACCTCGGGGACGGCGTGTACCGTGTGAGCGCCCGGCTGCCCATCGACGAGCTGGGCGACCTGTTCGGGCTCGAGCTCGACGACGACGACGTGGACAGCGCCGGCGGCCTCCTCGCGAAGACCCTGGGGCGCCTGCCCGAGCGCGGATCCGTGGTGCGCGTCGGCGGGCTGGTCCTCACGGCCGACCGGGTCGAGGGGCGGCGCACGCGCATCAGCACGATCCTCGTCGAGCGCGACCGCGCCGACGACCCCGACGACGACCACGAGGCGGCTCCCGCGGGCGCCGCCGCCAGCAGAGGACACGACCATGACTGATCCCCGCGACGACGCGACGCCCGTCGAGGAGACGGCGGCGGACGGGACGCCCGCAGCCGGGACGGCCGCAGCCGGGACGGCCGCCGAGCCCGCCCCGCTGTCCGACGAGGCCTGGGGCATCGACCGCGCCGCGGAGCCGTCGCGCGCGAAGCGCAAGCCGCGCGGGGGAGCGCCCGCGTACCGCGCGGGCTTCGTCTCGTTCGTCGGCCGCCCGAACGTGGGGAAGTCCACCCTCACGAACGCGCTGGTGGGGGAGAAGGTCGCGATCACGAGCTCCAAGCCGCAGACGACGCGCAAGGCCATCCGCGGGATCGTGCACCGGCCGGACGGGCAGCTCATCCTCGTCGACACCCCCGGGATCCACCGCCCGCGCACGCTCCTCGGCGAGCGGCTGAACGCGCTCGTGCAGACCACGCTCGGCGACGTGGACGTCATCGGGCTGTGCATCCCCGCCGACGAGCGCATCGGCCCGGGCGACCGCTTCATCAACGAGCAGCTCGACGAGTACCCGCGCGCCCGCAAGATCGCGATCGTCACGAAGACCGACTCCGCGTCGCGCCACGCGGTCGCCGAGCAGCTCCTCGCCGTGCAGGAGCTGCGCGACTGGGACGCGATCGTGCCCGTCTCCGCCGTCGAGGCAATCCAGCTCGACGCGCTCGTGGGAGAGCTGCTGAAGGCGCTGCCCGTCTCGGAGCAGCTATACCCGTCCGACGCCGTCACCGAGGAGGGGCTCGAGGCGCGCATCTCGGAGCTGATCCGCGAGGCCGCGCTCGAGGGCGTGCAGGACGAGCTGCCGCACTCGCTCGCCGTCACGATCGACGACATGATCCAGCGCGAGGACAAGGAGCTCCTCGAGATCTACGCGAACCTCTTCGTCGAGCGCGACAGCCAGAAGGGCATCGTCATCGGCGCGCAGGGGTCCCGGCTCAAGCACGTGGGGCAGGTGGCGCGCGCGCAGATCGAGCCGCTCGTCGGCACGCGCGTCTTCCTCTCGCTGCGGGTGAAGATCGCCAAGGACTGGCAGCGCGACCCGAAGCTGCTCGGCCGCCTCGGCTTCTGATCCGTGCGGGCGGCGCGCGTACATCCCGCGGATGAGATCGGATCGCCTGCACGGGGATCATCGCCCACCGGGAGCTCGGCGGGCGCACGCGGCACGTACGGTGGTCGCATGCTCCGACGGATCCCGAGGTACCAGCTCGTCCTCGACGTCGTCCTCGCCGTCGCGTTCGTGGCCCTCCTCGCCCCCGGGTCGATCGGCGTGGCGGCCGCGAGCGCGTTCGGCGTCTTCGCGTCCACCACCTCCGAGATCTCCGTCGTCCTCGTGCTCGTCATGGGGGCCGCCCTCGCCGTGCGCCGCGTCTCGCCCGGGCTCTCCCTCGCCGTCGCGTGGACGGGCGCGATCGTCCAGATGGGCGCGGGCGCGGGCGTCGAGCCAGGCGACCTGGCCGTCGCGGGCGTCGTGTACTGCACCGCGGCGTACGGAGGCCGCGTCGTCCGCGCGCTGGGCCTCGCCTCCGCCATCGTCGGCGGCGTGGTCGCCGCCTGCTACCTCTCCTACGCGTCGGGCCGAGTCCCCGTCGGCAGCGCGGCCTTCAGCACGGGGGAGTGGACCGCGTTCGCGACCCTCTTCCTGTTCCTCCTCCTCTGCGCGTGGAGCGTGCTGCTGGCGTCGTGGACGGCCGGACGCCTCGTGGTCGCGTCCCGCGCGTCGCACGCGAGCCGGGACGCCCAGGAGGCCGCAGAGCGCGACCAGGCCCGAGCGCTGCAGGACGTCGTCGTCGAGCAGGAGCGCAACCGGATCGCGCGGGACATGCACGACGTCGTCGCCCATTCGCTCGCCGTCGTGATCGCGCAGGCCGACGGCGCGCGCTACGCCCGGCTGGTGGATCCCGAGGCCGCGGACGAGGCGCTGCGCACCATCTCCACTACCGCGAGGCAGGCGCTCGGCGACGTGCGGATCCTCCTCGCGCAGCTCCGGCACAGCGAGGACGACGCCCCGCAGCCCGAGCTCAAGGAGCTGAGCGACCTCATCGACCAGATGCGCTCCACGGGCCTCACCATCGAGTTCGTGGAGACGGGCCAGCCGGGCGAGTTCGGCACGGGACAGCAGCTCGCCGTGTACCGGATCGTGCAGGAGGCCCTCACCAACGTGCTGCGCCACGGCGACGTCGGGCACCCCGTCGAGGTCGAGCTCGCGTGGGAGCCGGACGGCGTCTCGGTGTCGGTGCGGAGCCGGACGCTCCCGGATCCTGTGCGCCCCGCCCGCACCACGACGGGCATCATCGCCCTCCCCGTGCTGCCGCCCGCGCCCGCGACGCCCGCGCAGCCGGTCGGCCACGGCCTGGCCGGGATGCGCGAGCGCGCGACGCTCTCCGGCGGCCGCTTCTCGGCGGGCGTCCGCGACGGCGTGTGGACCGTCTCCGCGTGGATCCCGTTCGCGCCCGCGACCCGCCCCGTGCCCCGCGTGCCCGTCGCCGGCGCGGCCGTCGGCACGGGAGCGGACGCGCCGAGCCGCCCCCTGACCCTCGACGAGCTGTTCCCGCCGGAGGCCGCGGCCGCGGGTACCGCGACGCCCGGAGCGCCTGCCGCGCACGTCAGCCCGCACCGCACGGCGGCCGCCCGCGGGGCAGCCGCCTCCGCGGCGCGCCGCGGGCGCGACGACCGGCCAGCCGGATCCTGACCCGCCGCGCGCCGCGATAACCTCCCCACGCCGACCCCGATCGAAGGACCCCCGTGCCCACCCCACCCATCCGCGTCGCCCTGGTCGACGACCAGGCCCTGTTCCGCACGGGCGTCCGCATGCTCATCTCCTCGCAGCCCGACCTGGAGTTCGCCGGCGAGGCCGCCAACGGGCAGGAGGCCGTGGAGCTCGCGCGCGCCGAGCGCCCCGACGTGATCCTCATGGACATCCGCATGCCGGTGATGGACGGGATCCAGGCCACGGCCGAGGTCCTGCGCGCGGCGGACGCGCGCGGCGAGCGCCCGCCGCGCGTCCTCGTGCTCACCACCTTCGACCTCGACGAGAGCGCCGCGCGCGCCATCCGGGCCGGCGCGAGCGGCTTCGTGCTGAAGGACGCCGACCCCGAGTTCCTGCTCGCCGCGATCCGCACCGTCCACGCGGGCAACTCCGTCATCGCGGCGTCGGCCACGCGCCAGCTGCTCGAGCACTTCGACCCGGGATCCCGGCCGCGGGTCGCGCCGCCCGCGTTCATGTCGCTCACCTCGCGCGAGCGGGAGATCTTCGTCCTCGCGGCGCGCGGCCTCAGCAACGCGGAGATCGCGCAGGCGGAGTTCCTCAGCGAGGCGACCGTCAAGACGCACGTGAGCCGCATCCTCGCGAAGCTCAGCCTCCGCGACCGCGTCCAGCTCGTGGTCTTCGCCTTCGAGCACCGGCTGAACGGATCCCCGACCCAGGGCTAGCCGCTCCCGACCGCCCGGGGCCCGCTCGCATCCCCGTCGGCTAGATTCCCTTCGCCTGTCCCGCTCCCGTCGCCAGAGGACCACCGTGCTCCACGATCTCGAAGACCTGTCGCTGCTGAGCGCCTCGACGGTCACGGCCACCACGCTCGCGCCCGTGATCGGCCTCGTCCTCCTGGCCGTCGTGGCGCGGCGCGCGCGCCAGGCGACCGGTGCGCGCGCCGCGGACCCCCGGCGCACCGCGGGCGAGCTCGCACTCGGCGCCCTCCTCGGCGCGCTGGGCGGCCTGGCCCTCGCCTTCGCGCTCGGCGACCTGATGGACCTGTTCGGGGTGGTCCTGTCCCTGCCTACACGCGGCTGGACGGCGATCGGCGGCATGGGGCTCGGGATCCTGGTCGTCGCCGTCGTGCGCAGCGGCCGCAGCGTCACCGGGGTCGGCGGCACCGGGCGGCCGGCGCGCCGCCTCCGCGTCCTGCACCGCGTGCTGGCCGTGCTCGTGGTGCCCCTGGTCGTGCTCACCTCTGCCATCGGCATCAACGCGGACCTGCAGGAGTACCCGAACGTGGCGGCCGCGTTCGGCCTCACCCGCGTCGGTCCGCTCGACACGTCCGACCTCCCGTCGGCCCAGCCCGCGGAAGGGGAGCCGGCCCCGGACTCCACCGTGCCCATCGAGGAGTCGTGGACGCAGGGCGAGGAGCTCCCCTCGCACGGCCGCGTCGGATCCGTGAGCATCCCGGGCAGGCAGTCCGGCTTCACGGCGCGCGACGCCATCGTCTACCTGCCGCCGGCCGCGCTGGTGCCGGACGCCCCCGAGCTGCCCGTGCTCATCGCGATGTCGGGGCAGCCGGGCAAGCCGCTCGACCTGCTCGCGTCCGGCCGCTTCGAGTCGATCCTCGACTCCTACGCCGCGGACCACCACGGCCTCGCGCCCATCGTGGTCATGCCCGACCAGCTGGGCGCGTCGGACGCGAACCCCATGTGCATCGACTCGTCCCTGGGGAACTCGGAGACGTACCTCACGGTCGACGTGCCCGCGTGGATCCGCGCGAACCTCCGCGTGCTGGACGGCCGGACGTCGTGGTCCCTGCTCGGCTTCTCGCAGGGCGGCACGTGCGCCGCGCAGCTCGGGGCCGCGCATCCCGACGTCTACGGCTCCTTCGTCGACATCTCCGGCGAGATCGGCCCGTGGGCCGGCCCGAAGACCATCGACGTCGCCTTCGGCGGCTCGCACGACAGGTACGCGGCGTCGATCCCCTCGGCCGTCATGGCGAGCCGCGCCCCCTACGCCGACACCCAGGCCGTGTTCTGCGTGGGCGAGGAGGACTCCGGGTACCGTCCGGGCGTGGAGCAGGTGGAGGCGGCCGCGGTCGCCGCCGGGATCGACGCCCGGCTGAGCATCGCGCCCGGCAGCTCGCACGACTGGGGCACCGTGAAGTGGTGCACGGCCGACGCCCTCCCCACCCTCGGCCAGCGCCTGGGGCTCACCCGATGACCGCGCGCCCCCGCATCCTCACGCTGCAGGGCGCCGCCCGCGCCCTCCTGTCGCGCCTCGTCGCCCAGCCCGTGACCCTCGGCATCGCCGCGGTCATCCTCCTGCTCGCCGTGCTGCCCGCCGTCTCCGCGACGTGGCGGCGCGTCGTCCACCACGAGCTGGCGACCGGATACGAGGCGGTCGTCGAGCGCGGCCACTGGTGGACCACCGCCACGGCGGCCTTCCTCACCGACGGCCCCGTGGAGCTCGTCGTCTCGCTCCTCGCCGTGCTGGTGCTCGTCGGCGTCGCGGAGCACCTCATGGGCTGGTGGCGCACGCTCCTCGGGTTCGTGCTCACCGGCACCGTCGGCTCGCTCCTCGGCATCGCCGTCCAGGCGCTGGGGCTCGTGGACGGCGAGCTGTGGTCCCACGGCGTGCGGGGCATCGCGACGGCGGATCCGCTCACGGCGGTCGCGGGCGTGCTCGCGCTCTCGAGCGCGTGGGCCGGCGTCCTGTGGCGGCGGCGCATCCGGGTGGTGCTCGTCGTCGTGGTGCTCGTGTTCCTGCTCTACTCGGGCCAGCCGAGCGACCTCTACCGGCTCCTCGCGATCCTGGTCGGCGGCGTCGTCGGCGCCCTGCTGCACCGGCCGGCCGGGGGAGCGCTGTGGCAGCGCAGCTCCCACCACGAGGTGCGCGTGATCCTCGCGGCGGTCGTGGCGATCCTCGGCACCGGACCCGCGATCGCGCTCCTGTCCCGCAGCCGCTACGGCCCGCTCGCCCCCATCGCGCTGCTGTTCGTCGACGACCGGGTGCCGGGCGACGCGATCTCCACCCGCTGCCTGTCGAGCGACTTCACGCACGACTGCCTGCAGGAGATCATGCTGGCGCGCATCGGCGGCGGGGTGGGTCCCATCCTCCTGTCGGTGGCGCCGCTGCTCGCGCTGCTGGTCGCCGCGTACGGCCTGGCGCGCGGGCGTCGCTTCGCCGTGTGGCTGGCCGTGAGCGTCAACGTGCTGCTCGCCGTGCTCTCCGCCTACGCGTTCGGGATGCTGGTGCACCGCGACATGGTGTCGCCTCGCCTGTCCGCGTCCCCGTCCGCGCACCCGGAGGCGGTGGCCGCGCTCGTCGCGTCGGTGGCGCTGCCGCTCGGCAGCGCCATCATCCTGGTGCTCCTGCGGCGGCACTTCACCATCCTCTCGACGGCCCCCGCGATCCGGCGCTTCCTCGTGACCACGGGCGTCGCCCTGGCCGGCCTCATGGCGCTGTTCGTGGCCACGGGGCTCGCGCTCTCCGACGCCTTCACGCGGCCGGTCGACCTCAACGACCTCCTGGCCGAGGCGCCCGACCGCTTCATCCCGGCGTCGTTCCTGCGTGGCGAGTCGCTCGACTTCCTGCCTACCGACCCCATCACCGACGTCGTCTACCGCGGTGTCGGGCCGGTCTTCTGGATCATCCTGGTGATCGCGAGCCTGCGCGCCATCGCCGACGTCCGCATCGCCGCCGTTCCCCGGGCGCAGGCGCGCGTCATGCCTGCCCTCCGCCGCGGGGCGATCGGCTCGCTGTCCCACATGGCGACGTGGCCGGGCAACTCGTACTGGATCGCCGCCGACGGGCAGAC
Organism: Clavibacter quasicaliforniensis; assembly: GCF_051201715.1. NCBI lineage: Bacteria > Bacillati > Actinomycetota > Actinomycetes > Micrococcales > Microbacteriaceae > Clavibacter > Clavibacter quasicaliforniensis. The sequence continues at coordinate 1,727,492 of NZ_CP139624.1, forward strand.
GGTCGTGGCCTACCGCGTGGTCGGCAGCGTCGCGATCACCACGGCCGCGCCGCTCGGACCGCCCGAGGACGACCGCGCCCTCCGCGACGTCCTCGGCCAGTTCGCGCGCTTCGCCGACGACAACGGGTGGACGCCCGTCTTCTACAGCGTCCCCGCGTCGATGACACCGCTGTTCCGCGAGATGGGCTGGGAGACGCTGGTCGTCGCCGAGGAGACCGTCGTGCGCCCGGGCACCTGGCAGACCACGGGCAAGAAGTGGCAGGACGTGCGCACGTCCATCAACCGGGCGGATCGCGCGGGCATCCGCGCCGAGTGGACCACCTGGGCCGAGCTGCCCCTCGCCTGGGCCAGCCAGATCGAGCAGATGTCCGAGGAGTGGGTCGCGGAGAAGGAGCTGCCCGAGATGGGCTTCACGCTCGGCGGCGTGGAGGAGCTCCGGGATCCCGCCGTGCGGCTCATGCTCGCGATCGACGCGGACGACCACGTCCAGGCCGCCACCAGCTGGCTGCCCACCTGGCGCGACGGCGAGGTGGTCGGCTGGACGCTCGACTTCATGCGCCGCCGCCCCGACGGGATCAACGGCGTGATGGAGTTCCTCATCGCCCGCTCGGCCATGCGGATGAAGGAGGACGGCATCGAGTTCATGAGCCTGTCCGCCGCGCCGCTCGCGCAGACGCGGGCGGCCTCGACCTCGACCGCGGGCGAGCAGGCGGATGCCGGAGCGGAGCGCCAGGAGAGCGCGGTGGAGCGGATCCTCGAGTTCCTCGCCGACTCTCTGGAGCCGGTCTACGGCTTCCGCTCGCTGCTGGAGTTCAAGCGCAAGTTCCAGCCGGAGCTCGTGCCGCTGATCATGGCCTACCCGGACGCGACCGCCCTGCCGACCGTCGGCCTCGCGTTGACGCGCGCGTACCTGCCGTCGACGTCGGTGCGCGACCTGACGCGCGTGCTCCGCTCCGCGCGGTGAGCGCCGTCCGTCGGCCGCCGCGGGTGCGGACCCTCGCGGCGCCGGTGTACCGTGGTCGCATGCAGTCCGGCCGCCTCCTCCTTAGTCGCCGCGGCGAGGCCTGATCCGGCCCTCCTCGTCGCGGAGTCCCGTCACGGCTGACCCGAATTCGACGAGGAGACGACCATGAAGAGCACGCAGACCCCCAGCGGGATGCCCATCCACAAGTACCGCCCGTTCCACGAGCAGATCGCCGTCGACCTGCCGGACCGCACGTGGCCCGCCCGCCGGATCACCGAGGCGCCGCGCTGGTGCGCGGTCGACCTCCGCGACGGCAACCAGGCGCTCATCGACCCGATGAGCCCCGAGCGCAAGCGCATCATGTTCGACCTGCTGGTTCGCATGGGCTACAAGGAGATCGAGGTCGGCTTCCCGTCCGCCAGCCAGACGGACTTCGACTTCGTGCGCAGCCTCATCGAGGAGGGCGCGATCCCGGACGACGTGACGATCCAGGTCCTCACCCAGGCCCGGGAGCACCTCATCGCCCGCACCTACGAGTCGATCCGCGGCGCGAAGCAGGCGATCGTGCACCTCTACAACTCGACGAGCGTGCTCCAGCGCGAGGTCGTGTTCCGCACCGACAAGCAGGGCATCATCGACATCGCGCTCGAGGGCGCGCGCCTCTGCAAGCGGTACGAGGAGACGATCCCCGACGTGGACGTCTACTACGAGTACTCGCCCGAGAGCTACACGGGCACCGAGCTCGAGTTCGCGGCCGAGATCTGCAACCGCGTCGTCGAGGTCTTCGACCCGACCCCCGAGCGCAAGGTCATCCTCAACCTGCCCGCGACCGTCGAGATGGCGACGCCGAACGTCTACGCCGACTCCATCGAGTGGATGTGCCGCCACCTCGACCGCCGCGACGAGGTCCTCGTCTCGCTGCACCCGCACAACGACCGCGGCACGGCCGTCGCCGCCGCCGAGCTCGGGTACCTGGCCGGCGCCGACCGCATCGAGGGCTGCCTCTTCGGCAACGGGGAGCGCACCGGCAACGTCGACCTCGTCGCGCTCGGGATCAACCTGTTCACGCAGGGCATCGACCCGCAGATCGACTTCAGCGACCTCGACGGGATCAAGCGCACGGCCGAGCACTGCAACCAGCTGGCCGTGCCGGAGCGGAGCCCCTGGGCGGGCGACCTCGTCTACACGGCGTTCAGCGGATCCCACCAGGACGCCATCAAGAAGGGCTTCGAGGCCATGGCCGTCGACGCGGCCGCGCAGGGCGTCACCGTGGACGAGATCCCGTGGGCCGTGCCGTACCTGCCGGTGGACCCGCAGGACCTCGGCCGCTCCTACGAGGCCGTCATCCGCGTCAACTCGCAGTCGGGCAAGGGCGGCGTCGCCTACCTGCTGAAGGCCGACCACTCGCTCGACCTGCCTCGTCGCCTGCAGATCGAGTTCTCCGGCGTCGTGCAGGCCAAGACCGACGCCGAGGGCGGCGAGGTCACGAGCGCGCAGATCTGGTCGATCTTCCAGGACGAGTACCTGCCCGCGCCGCTCGACCGCGTGGAGGAGAAGTGGGGCCGGTTCGAGCTCACCTCCACCCGCACGTCGAGCGACATGGGCGGATCCGTGTCGCTGGAGGTCGAGCTCCGCGACGGCGACCGGGTGCGCGAGGCGTCCGCATCCGGCAACGGCCCGATCGCCGCGTTCCTGAAGGTGCTCGCCGACCAGGGCGTCGACGTGCGCCTCCTCGACTACGTGGAGCACGCGCTCAGCGCGAGCGGCGACGCGCTGGCCGCGTCCTACGTGGAGCTCGAGGTCGAGGGCGTGCGCCTCTGGGGCGTCGGCATCGACGAGGACAGCTCGACGGCGTCGCTCGAGGCCATCGTCTCCGGGGTCAACCGGGCGATCCGCCGCACGGTGCGCGAGCCGGAGCTCGCCGCGGTCTGATCCCTCCCGCCTGACGCGCGATCACGACGGCCGGGCGGCGACGCCCGGCCGTCGTCGTGCGCGGCGGTGGATGCGCGCGCCCGCCCGCGGGATCAGCGCCGCGGACGCGGCCGGCGCAGCGCCGTGAACCGCAGCCGGCTCAGCGCGCGCTGCTCCGGCAGGCTCCAGCCGAAGCGCACGGCGAGGAGCCGCGTGGTGGCCGTGACCGCCACGCACACGATGGCCGCGACCCACATGGGCACGCCGAACGCCGCGAGCAGGACGACGATGACCGCGCCCACGCCCGCGGCGACGGCGTAGAGCGAGCCCACGTGCATCATCGCGATGGGCAGGTTGAGCAGGAGGTCGCGCACGAACGACCCGCCGACGGCGGAGACGACCCCGATGAAGACGGCGGGCACCTCCGGCACCCCCGCGGCCAGCGCCTTCGAGGTGCCGATGGCGCAGAACAGGCCGATGGTGAGGGCGTCGAGGGCCGTGATGACGGCGTCGAGGCGCGTGAAGATGCGCTCGAGCAGCATGCCGCCGAGGGCCGCGGCGACCGCGATGAGCATGAGCCAGTTGCTGGAGAGCGCGGCGGGCGTGACGTTGAGGAACACGTCGCGGAGGAGCCCTCCGCCGAGCCCGGTGGCCGTGCCGATGATGGCGACGCCGAGCAGGTCGAGGCGGCGGTCGCGGAAGCCCGCAGCGAACATGGCGCCCTGCAGGCTGCCGATGCTGACCGCCAGGAGGTCCGCCCAGAGCGGGATGGTGAGGGGGACGGGATCCATGGCCTCCCCTTGATAGCACAGCGCGGGTGCCCCGCCCGGCCGCGTGACGCCGCGCGGACCGTGCCCGCCCCGCGCGGCGGCGGAGGGGGAGCCGGCGCGCGGGGCGGATAATCGAGGGGTGCCCCTCTACCGTGACGAGATCGTCGTCCTGCGCACCCACAAGCTGGGCGAGGCGGACCGGATCGTCACGATGCTCTCGCGGCAGCACGGCAAGATCCGCGCGGTGGCGAAGGGCGTGCGCCGCACGCAGTCGAAGTTCGGCGCGCGGCTCGAGCCGTTCATGGTCGCCGACGCGCAGTTCTTCGAGGGCCGGACGCTCGACATCATCACGCAGGCCGAGTCCATCGCCTCCTACGGCGCCCTCATCGCGGCCGACTACGGCAGCTACACCGCCGCCAGCGCGATGGTCGAGACGGCCGACCGCGTCACCGAGGACGAGGGCTCGCTCCAGCAGTACCTGCTCCTCGTCGGCGCGCTCCGGTCCCTCAGCCGCCGCGAGCACGGCGCGAGCCTCACGCTCGACTCGTACCTGCTGCGCAGCCTGTCGATGGCCGGCTGGGCGCCGAGCTTCCAGGACTGCGCGGTGACGGGCGCGCCCGGGCCGCACTCCGCCTTCGTCGTCCAGCTCGGCGGCGTGGTCGCGGATGCCGCCGCCCCGCCCGGATCCCCGCGGCTCGACCCCGACACGCTAGCGCTCCTCTCCGCCCTCCTCACGGGCGACTGGCCGCACGCCGAGGCCGCGACGCTGCGATCGCAGGCCCGCGCCAGCGGGGTCGTGGCGGCGTACGCGCAGTGGCACCTCGACCGGGGGATCCGCTCGCTCGGCCTCGTCGACCGCAGCGACGCGCGCCAGCTCCTGCCGCCGACCGAGCATCCCGTGCCGCTCGACGCGCCCGACCTCGACGGCGCCGACCCGGATCCCGCCGCGGCCCTCGCCGCCGCGACCGCGTCCGTCGTGCGCGCGACCCCGCGCGACCCGGAGCCCGACCCCGACGCCCTGCCCGCCACCCCCGCCGACCGCCCCCGAGCACAGGAGACGACCCCATGAGCCGACGCCCCGAGGTCCCCGGCCGTACCGACCTGCCGCTCGACTGGACCGGCGAGCAGCCGCCCGCGATCCCCGCCGACCTCGTGCCGAAGCACATCGCCGTCGTCATGGACGGCAACGGCCGCTGGGCCAACCAGCGCGGCCTGCCCCGCACCGCCGGCCACCAGGCGGGCGAGGAGGCCTGGTTCGACACCGTCGCCGGCGCCGTGCAGCTGGGCGCGACGCACCTGTCCGTCTACGCGTTCTCGACCGAGAACTGGAAGCGCTCGCCCGCGGAGGTGCGCTTCCTCATGGGCTTCAACCGCGACGTGATCCACCGCCGCCGCGACCAGCTGAACGCCTGGAACGTCCGGATCCGCTGGGCCGGCCGCCGCCCCCGCCTCTGGCGCAGCGTCATCGACGACCTCCAGGTGGCGGAGGAGATGACGAAGGACAACACCGGCATGACGCTCACCATGTGCATCAACTACGGCGGGCGCACCGAGATCGGCGACGCCGTGAAGCGCATCGCCGAGGACGTGGACGCGGGGCGGCTCAAGGCGTCGCGCGTCGACGAGCGCACGATCCAGCGCTACCTCTACCTGCCGGACGTGCCCGACGTCGACCTCTTCATCCGCAGCTCGGGGGAGCAGCGCACGAGCAACTTCCTGCTCTGGCAGTCGGCGTACGCGGAGATGGTGTTCCTCGACCGGCTGTGGCCCGACTTCCGCCGCAAGGACCTGTGGGACGCCGTCGAGAGCTACGTGCACCGCGACCGGCGGTTCGGCGGCGCGGTCGACGCGCACGCGGCCGACGCGGACACGGGGTCCGCCGAGGATCCGGACGCCGAGGTCGAGGGCGACCGCGACACCGCCGCTCAGTAGCATCGGGACGTGAGCACACCCGACACCGCGCCCCGCCCGTCCGCCCCCGTCGCCTCCGCCGAGGGCGGCGACGTGCCCATCCGCGTGGGGATCGTCGGCTACGGCCTCGCCGGCCGCGTCTTCCACGCGCCGTTCCTCCAGGCGAGCCCCGACTACCGGATCGCCCTCGTCTCGACCTCCGACGCGGCCCGCGCCGCGCAGGTCCGCGAGCGCCATCCCGGCGCCGACGTGGTCGCGTCCGCCGACGAGCTGTTCGCGCGCTCGGCCGAGCTCGACATGGTCGTCATCGCGTCGCCCGCCTCCGCGCACCTCCGCCAGGGGCTGCAGGCGCTGGACGCGCACCTCGCCGTCGTGATGGACAAGCCGTTCGTCGCGACCGTGGACGAGGCGCTCATGCTCATCGAGCGCGCCGAGGCCCTCGGGGTCCCGTTCTCGGTGTTCCAGAACCGGCGGTGGGATGGCGACTTCCTCACCGTGAAGGCGCTCATCGCCTCCGGCCGTCTCGGCGAGGTCCACCGCTTCGAGTCGACGTTCGAGCGCTGGGGCGGCCCCGTCCGCGATCGCTGGCAGGACCGCGAGACGCCGGCCGACGCGGCGGGCATCTCCTACGACCTCGGCAGCCACCTCGTCGACCAGGCGCTCGAGCTGTTCGGACCCGTCGCCGACTTCGCGGCCGAGCTCGCCACCGTGCGCGACGGGTCCGCGAGCGACGACGACGCCTTCTACTCGCTGCTGCACGAGTCGGGCGTCCAGTCGCACATCACCGTCAGCCGCGTCGCCGCGCTGGCCGGCCCCCGCTTCCGCGTCCTCGGCACCGCGGGCGCGTACGCCGTGCACGGGCTGGATCCGCAGGAGCCGCTCCTCAAGGAGGGCGCGGCGCCCACCGACCCCGGCTTCGGCGAGGCGCCCGAGGCGGAGTGGGGCACGCTCGTCGAGGCGGCGGGCGATCCGGCGGGGGAGCGGATCCCCACCGAGCGCGGCCGCTACGCCGACTACTACGCTGCGATGGCCGACGCCGTCCGCGGTCGCGGGCCCGTGCCGGTGGACCCGCGCGACTCCCTCGAGACCGTCCGCATCGTCGAGCTCGCGCACCGACGGACCGCAGGCGACGAGGATTGAGCGCGGAGCGCCCGTAGACTGGGGGCCGCCTTTCCCGGCGATGCCGGCATCCGCCGGCCGGTCGCCGTCCGCCGACCGGGCACCCAGTCCGGCCCACACCTTGGAGCAAACGTGGCAACCCCCTCGCGTCTCGACCCGGTCATCAACCTCGCCAAGCGGCGCGGGTTCGTCTTCCAGGCGGGTGAGATCTACGGCGGCTCCCGCTCCGCGTGGGACTACGGGCCGCTCGGCGTGGCGCTGAAGGAGAACATCAAGCGCCAGTGGTGGCAGACCATGGTCAACGGCCGCGACGACGTCGTGGGCCTCGACTCCTCGGTGATCCTGCCCCGCCGCGTGTGGGAGGCGTCCGGCCACGTCGAGGTCTTCAGCGACCCGCTCGTCGAGTCGCTGCACACGCACAAGCGCTACCGCGCCGACCACCTGCTCGAGGCGTACGAGGCGAAGCACGGCCACCCGCCCGTCAACGGCCTCGCCGACATCAAGGACCCGGACACCGGCCAGCCCGGATCCTGGACCGAGCCGCAGAACTTCTCGGGCCTCCTCAAGACCTTCCTCGGCCCCGTCGACAACCAGGAGGGCATGCACTACCTCCGCCCCGAGACCGCGCAGGGCATCTTCGTCAACTTCGCCAACGTCCTGAGCGCCGCGCGCCAGAAGCCGCCGTTCGGCATCGGCCAGATCGGCAAGAGCTTCCGCAACGAGATCACGCCGCAGAACTGGATCTTCCGCACGCGCGAGTTCGAGCAGATGGAGATGGAGTTCTTCGTCGAGCCCGGCACCGACGCCGAGTGGCACCAGTACTGGATCGACGCCCGCTACGCCTGGTATACCGACCTCGGCATCGACCCCGAGAACCTCCGCCTCTTCGAGCACCCGGCCGAGAAGCTGTCGCACTATTCCACCCGCACGGTCGACATCGAGTACCGCTTCGGGTTCACCGGCGGCGCGTGGGGCGAGCTCGAGGGCATCGCGAACCGCACCGACTACGACCTCCGCACGCACTCGGAGGCGTCCGGCCAGGACCTCTCGTACTTCGACCAGACGAAGAACGAGCGCTGGATCCCGTACGTCATCGAGCCCGCGGCCGGCCTCACCCGGTCGATGATGGCGTTCCTCGTCGACGCGTACCACGAGGACGAGGCCCCGAACGCGAAGGGCGGCGTGGACAAGCGCACGGTCCTCCGCCTCGACCGGCGCCTCGCGCCCGTCAAGGTCGCCGTGCTGCCGCTGTCGCGCAACGAGAAGCTGTCGCCGGTCGCGCGCGAGCTCGCCGCGGAGCTGCGCAAGGTCTGGAACATCGAGTTCGACGACGCGGGCGCCATCGGCCGCCGCTACCGGCGCCAGGACGAGATCGGCACCCCGTTCTGCGTCACGGTCGACTTCGACACCCTCGACGACCGCGCCGTCACCGTGCGCGAGCGCGACACCATGGCGCAGGAGCGCATCCCGCTCGACGACCTCATGGGGTACCTCGCGGGGCAGCTCATCGGGGCCTGATCCGCTCCACCCGCACGGCCGATCCGCCGTCCCGGCCCCGCTCGCGCGGGATCAGGGGCGGCGGATCGTCAGCTCGTCCGTGATGTCGCCGACCGTCGCGCCGAGCGCGTCGACGAGCGCGTCCGCGTCCACCAGGGCCGAGACGCCGTGCTCGCCGCCGCCCATCCCGATCCGCCGGCCCGCGATCCGCTCGTCCGCGTAGACGGGCAGCTCGCCGCCGGCGCCGAGCGGCGTGATGGTGCCGCGCTCGTACCCGGTCGCCTCGAGCGCGACCTCGGGCGCGGGCATCGAGAGCTTGTTCACGCCTACGAGCGCGCGCAGCTTCGCCCAGCTGATCTGCCGGTCGCCGGGCACGAGCGCGATGAGCAGGGCCCCGTCGTGACGCTTGACCACGAGCGACTTCACGAGGTGCGACGGCGCGATGCCGAGGCCGCGCGCCGCCTCCTCGAGGGATCCTGCGTCCGGGCGGTCGACGACCTCGACGTCGATCCCGAGGCGCGCGGCGTGGGCGAGCACGCGGGCGCGGCCCTGAGGAGCGGCGTCGTCGGATGCGGGACGGGCGGGGGTGGGGGAGCTGTCGGCCATGCTCGGGCAACACCGCGGGAATGCCCCGCCTTCCCGACCGGTTGCCCACCCGTGACCGACTCCTCCGCCCCCGCCCTGCCCGCCATCCGCGTCGACGTCTGGTCGGACATCGCGTGCCCGTGGTGCTACGTCGGCAAGCGCCGCTTCGAGGCCGGAGCGCGCGACTTCCAGGCGCGGACGCCGGGCGCCCCGGAGATCACGATCACCTACCGCTCCTTCGAGCTCGCGCCCGACACCCCAGTCGACTTCCAGGGCACCGAGGTCGACTTCCTCGCGGGCCACAAGGGCATCCCGGCCGACCGCGTCGCCACGATGCTCGAGGACATGACCCGGCTCGCCGCCGCCGAGGGCCTCGCCTACGACTACGACGCGCTGCAGCACACCAACACGGTGCTGGCCCACGAGCTGCTGCACCTCGCGCGCGTGCGCGGCGTCCAGCTCGAGATGGTGGAGCGGCTGCTGAAGGCGTACTTCACCGAGGGGCGCCACGTGGGCCGCGTGCCGGACCTCGTCGAGCTCGCGGTCGAGGTCGGCCTCGACGCCGACGAGGTGCGCGAGGCCCTCGAGACGCACCGCCACCTCGATGACGTGCGCGCCGACCAGGCGCAGGCGGTCGCCTACGGGATCCAGGGAGTGCCCTTCTTCGTGATCGACGAGCGCTTCGGCATCTCCGGCGCGCAGGACCCGATGGTGTTCGCGTCCGCCCTGGGCGAGGCGCTGGCGGCACGCGACGGCGACACGGTCCGCGTCATCGCGGGCGAGGAGGCGACCCGATGAGCGCCGCGCCCGCCACCGGCGCGATGCCCGTCGCGACGCCCCTCCTCGCGATGCTCGGATCCGCGGACGCCGCCGCCTGCGAGGGCGACGCGTGCCTCGTGCCCGGGGCGACCGCCGACGCCTCACCGGCCGCCGACCTCGCGCGCGTCCGCGACGCCATCGACGCCGGTCGGGCCATCTGACCCGCCCTCCCCAGGCGCCCGCCGCCTGCTCCCCGCGGGGATCCCGTCCCGCGTCCGCCGCCCGCCGTCCCGTCTGGGAGAATCGAGCCGTCATGTCCTCTCCGACCCTCGTCCCCGTCCCCTCCGCGGCCCACGCGCCCGGCGCTCCCGCGACCGCGCCCGCCGCCGAGCCCGCCCTCCGCATCGGCGGCATCCCGCTCGACGTGCCCGTCGTGCTCGCGCCCATGGCGGGCATCACCAACACCGCGTTCCGGCGCCTGTGCCGCGAGTTCGGCGCGGGCCTCTACGTCAGCGAGATGATCACGAGCCGCGCGCTCGTCGAGCGCACGCCCGAGTCCATGCGGCTCATCACGCACCACCCCTCGGAGAAGGTGCGCTCCATCCAGCTCTACGGGGTGGATCCGAAGACCGTGCGCGAGGCCGTCACCATGCTCGTCGCGGAGGACCGCGCCGACCACATCGACCTGAACTTCGGCTGCCCTGTCGCCAAGGTCACGCGCAAGGGCGGGGGAGCGGCCCTGCCGTGGAAGCTCGGGCTCTTCACCGACATCGTCGAGGGCGCCGTGAAGGCGGCGGGCGACATCCCGCTCACGGTCAAGATGCGCAAGGGCATCGACGCCGACCACCTCACCTACCTCGAGGCCGGACGCGCCGCCGAGGGCGCGGGCGTCGCGTCCATCGCGCTGCACGCGCGCACGGCCGCCGACTACTACAGCGGGCACGCCGACTGGTCCGCCATCGCGAAGCTCAAGCAGGCCATCGAGAGCGTGCCCGTGCTGGGCAACGGCGACATCTGGGCCGCGGAGGACGCCATCCGCATGATGGACGAGACGGGCGCTGACGGCGTGGTCGTCGGCCGCGGCTGCCTCGGCCGCCCCTGGCTCTTCGGCGACCTCGCGGCCGCCTTCCACGCGCGCGCCGCCGGCCTCGACCCCGCCGACACGCCCCGCGCGCACCCGTCGCAGGGCCAGGTCGCCGACACCTTCCGCCGCCACGTCGAGCTCCTCGCCGAGTTCTTCGAGAGCGAGGAGCGCGGCTGCCGCGACGCACGCAAGCACGTCGCCTGGTACTTCAAGGGCTACCCCGTCGGCGGCGACCTGCGGGCGGCGCTCGCGTCGGCGTCCTCGCTCGAGGAGATCGACGGCCTGCTCGCCACGCTCGACCGCGACCAGCCCTACCCGGGCGCCGGTGCCGAGGGCGCGCGCGGCCGCCAGGGCAGCATGAAGCGCACGGCGCTGCCGGACCGCTGGCTCGAGAGCCGCGACATCGACGCGCAGGATGCGATGGACATCGCGGATGGGGAGATCCACAACAGTGGTGGTTGAGAGCATGCAGGAGCGGTCGGCGTACAGCGCCACCGACGCCGAGCGGTGGTTCCCCGAGCAGCACTCGTCCCGTCGGAGCGACTTCGCGCGCGACCGGGCGCGCCTGCTGCACTCCAGCGCGCTCCGCCGCCTGGCCGCGAAGACGCAGGTGCTGAGCCCCATGGCCGGCCTCGACTTCGCGCGCAACCGCCTCACGCACTCCCTCGAGGTGGCGCAGGTGGGGCGCGAGCTGGCTTCCAGCCTCGACCTGGATCCCGACGTGGTCGACACCGCGTGCCTCGCGCACGACATCGGCCACCCGCCCTTCGGCCACAACGGCGAGCGGGCCCTCAACGACTGGGCGGCCGACATCGGCGGCTTCGAGGGCAACGCGCAGACGCTGCGCCTGCTCACCCGGCTCGAGCCCAAGGTCATCGGGCCGGAGGGGCGTCCGTACGGCCTCAACCTCACGCGCGCCAGCCTCGACGCGAGCTGCAAGTACCCGTGGCCGAGCTCCCAGTCGGTGCCGGATCCGTCCGGCCGCGGCAAGTTCGGCTTCTACGACGACGACGTGGCGGCGTTCGAGTGGCTGCGCGAGGGCGCGCCCACGGGCCGCCGCTGCATCGAGGCCGAGGTCATGGACCTCAGCGACGACATCGCGTACTCCGTGCACGACTTCGAGGACGCCATCGTCGGCGGCTACGTCGACGTGCGCGCGCTCGGCGCCCGGGTCGACCACGAGGAGCTCGTCGACTCGATGGTCGCGTGGATCGGCGGCGCGCATTCGCACGAGGAGCTCATCCAGGCCTTCGACCGGCTCGACTCCCTGGACGTGTGGGTGGACGAGTACGACGGCGGCCGCGGCGCGCAGGCGGCGCTGAAGGACCTCACGAGCCAGCTCATCGGCCGGTTCGCGGGCGCCGCGACGCAGCTCACGCGGGCCACCCACACCGACCGCAGCCTCATCCGCTTCGGCGCGCACGTGGTGGTGCCGCGCGCCATCCAGGCGGAGATCGCAGTGCTCAAGGGCATCGTCGCGGCGTTCGTCATGTCGAAGAACACGCGCCAGCCCATCTACGCCCGCCAGCGCGAGGTGCTCGCGGGCCTCGCGGACGCGCTGCACGCGCGCGGCGCCGACGAGCTCGACCCCGGCTTCGCGGGCGACTGGCGCGAGGCCGCGGACGACGGCGCGCGCAAGCGCGTCATCGTCGACCAGGTCGCCAGCCTCACGGACCAGTCGGCCATCGCCTGGTACGAGCGCCTGTGCGCGCGGCCCGTCTTCTGATGCCCGAGGGTCGCGGCATCGGGCCCGGATCAGCCGGCGACCCCGGACGTAGGATGAGCCGATGGCACTGATCCGCAAGAGCGACATCGACGAGGTCCGCTCCCGGGTCAACCTGGGCGACGTGGTGGGGGAGTACGTCACCCTCAAGTCCGCCGGCGTCGGATCCCTCAAGGGCCTCTGCCCGTTCCACGACGAGCGCACCCCGAGCTTCCACGTGCGGCCCCAGGTCGGCTTCTACCACTGCTTCGGCTGCGGCGAGGGCGGCGACGTCTACACGTTCCTGCAGCGCATGGACCACGTGACCTTCGCGGAGGCCGTCGAGCGCATGGCGCAGCGCATCGGCTACCAGCTGCACTACGAGGACGGCCAGGCCGCCACCGACCAGGGCAACCGCTCGCGGCTCCTCGGCGCGAACGAGGCCGCGGCGGAGTTCTTCGTCGAGCAGCTCGGATCCGAGGAGGCGGAGATCGGCCGCACCTTCCTCGGGGAGCGCGGCTTCGACCAGGGCGCGGCGCAGCGCTTCGGCGTCGGCTTCGCCCCGCAGAGCTGGGACGCGCTGTCCTCGCACCTCAAGGCCAAGGGCTACACGGAGGCCGAGCTCGTGACCGCGGGCCTCCTCAGCCAGGGCGACCGCGGCGCGTACGACCGGTTCCGCGGCCGCTTGGTGTGGCCGATCCGCGACCTCACCGGCGCCACCGTCGGCTTCGGCGCGCGCCGCCTGCGCGAGGACGACAAGGGCCCGAAGTACCTCAACACCCCCGAGACGCCCGTCTACCACAAGAGCTCGGTGCTCTACGGGCTCGACCTCGCCAAGCGCGACGTGAGCCGCGGCCGCCAGGTGGTCGTCGTCGAGGGGTACACCGACGTGATGGCGTGCCACCTCGCGGGGATCACGACGGCCGTCGCCACGTGCGGCACGTCGTTCGGCGTCGACCACATCAAGGTGCTCCGCCGCGTGCTCGGAGACGACAGCGGCCTCGGCGAGGTCGTCTTCACGTTCGACCCCGACGCCGCCGGGCAGAAGGCGGCCATGCGCGCGTTCTCCGAGGAGCGCCGGTTCGCCGCGCAGACCTACGTCGCGGTCGGCCCCGAGGGGCTGGATCCCTGCGACCTGCGCCTCACGCGCGGCGACGACGCCGTGCGCCGGATGATCCAGGGCAAGAAGCCCATGTTCGAGTTCGCGATCAAGCAGATCCTCGCCGACCACGACCTCGACACCGTCGAGGGCCGCGTCGCCGCGCTCCGGGCCGCCGCGCCCGTGGTCGCCGACATCCGCGACCCGTCGCTCCGCCCGGGGTACGCCCGCGAGCTCGCGGGATGGCTCGGCATGGACCTCACCGAGGTCGGCCGCGCCGTCCAGACCGCTGGCCGCAGCATGCCCGCCGACGGCGCCGACCGCTCCGGCGGCTCGCCGCAGGGCCGCCACGCGCAGGGCGGGCACGGCCCGGACGACGACGGCGCAGGCGACGCCTCCCGCTCCATGTCGCTCATGGACCTGCCCACCGACCTCGCCACCCGCCTCGAACGCGACGCCCTCATGGCGATGCTGCAGCACCCGGAGCTCGTCGGGAACGACCTCGTCATGCGCGCCGCGCAGGTCACGTTCGTCAACGAGAGCCTCGCGGTCGTCCGCGACGGCGTCATCGGCAGCATGGACGCCCTCGGCGGCGCCGACTGGCTCTCGCGCGTGGCCCTCGAGGTGCCCGAGTCGTTCGCCACGCTCGTGAAGCAGCTCGGCGTCGCCCCGCTGCCCAACCGCGGCGACGCCGACAAGCTCGCCGTCTACGTGAAGGGCGTCACGGCCGAGCTCGTCGGGCGTGACCTGCTGCGCCGCAAGGCCGACCTCATCGGGCGGCTGCAGCGCACGGACGCGACGCACGATCGCGAGCGCTACCAGGAGATCCAGCGCGAGCTCATGCAGGTCGAGGCCGAGCGCCGCGCGCTCCGCGAATAGGGCGGATTCCGCCGCGCCGACCGCGATCCGCACCGGATTCACGCGCGCTCGCCATGTTTCATTCGTGTGAAGAAGCGTCGTCGCGCGTCCCCCGGGTCCGGGCTGCTGTTTCCCGTGTGTTAGAAATCATTCACAGCACAGCGTCCGTGTCTTCCCGATGCGCGGGCGCGATCCCCTTCATGAAAGAGGCACTCGGAACATGACGTCCGCATTCCCCCGGCGCTCACGCGTCCTGCTCGCCACGGCCGGATTCTCCGCCGCGGCCCTCGTCCTCGCCGGCTGCTCCGGCGGATCCGGCGACCCGCTCGCCGAGGACGGCGCCTCAGGCGGCGGATCCATCGTCGTCGGCACGACCGACAAGGTCCTCTCGCTCGACCCGGCCGGCTCCTACGACAACGGCTCGTTCGCGGTGCAGAACCAGGTCTACCCGTTCCTGTTCAACAGCCCGTACGGCAGCCCGGACGTCGAGCCCGACCTCGCCGTCTCCGGCGAGTACACGTCGCCCAACGACTTCACCGTGAAGCTGAAGCCCGACCTGAAGTTCGCGAACGGCCACGCGCTCACCGCGAGCGACGTCAAGTTCACGTTCGACCGCATCGCGACCATCGCGGCCAACGGCGCCGACAACGGCAACGGCCCGTCGTCGCTGCTCGCGAACGTCGAGTCCGTGGCGGCGCCGGACGACACCACCGTCGTCTTCACGCTCAAGACCGCGAACGACCAGACGTTCGAGCAGGTACTCTCCAGCCCCGCCGGCCCCATCGTCGACGAGGAGGTCTTCCCGGCCGACGCGCTCGCCGACCCGGCCGCCATCGTCGCGGCGAACGCCTTCGCGGGCCAGTACGTCATCACCGACTTCCAGCTCAACCAGCTCGTCGCCTACGCGCCGAACGCCGACTACCAGGGCGTCCTGCCGAAGCCCGCGAACGGCGGCGTGACCGCTCGCTACTACGCGGACGAGACCACGATGAAGCTCGCCGTGCAGAACGGCGAGATCGACGTAGCGGGCCGCTCGCTCGGCGCGACCGACATCGCGGACCTCAAGAAGGACGACTCCGTCCAGGTCGTCGAGGGACCCGGCGGCGAGATCCGCTACATCACGTTCAACCTGAACACGCAGCCGTTCGGCAAGACCACCGGCGAGGCCGACGAGGCCAAGGCCCTCGCCGTGCGCCAGGCGGCCGCCGACCTCGTCGACCGCGACGAGCTGTCGACCCAGGTCTACAACGGCACCTACACGCCGCTGTACTCCTACGTGGCCGACGGCCTCTCCGGCGCCAACGAGGCCCTCAAGGGCATGTACGGCGACGGGAACGGCGGGCCGGACGCTGACAAGGCCGCTAAGGTCCTCTCCGACGCGGGCGTCCAGACGCCCGTCGCCCTGCAGCTCCAGTTCAACCCGGACCACTACGGCGCCGGCTCGGACGACGAGTACGCGCTCATCAAGCAGCAGCTCGAGGCGACCGGCCTGTTCCAGGTCAACCTGCAGTCCACGATCTGGGACCAGTACAGCAAGGCCCGCGTCAACGACGAGTACCCGGCGTACCAGCTCGGCTGGTTCCCCGACTACTCGGACGCGGACAACTACCTGACGCCGTTCTTCTCCCCGCAGTCCTTCGTGAAGAACCACTACGACAACGCCACCGTGACGGACCTCATCACGCAGCAGCTGTCGGAGTCCGACTCCACGAAGCGCGCCGAGATCATCGGCCAGATCCAGGACGACGTCGCCGCCGACCTGCCGACCCTGCCCCTGCTCCAGGGCTCGCAGGTCGCGGTCGCCGGCAAGGACGTGAAGGGCGTGACGCTCGACGCCTCCTTCAAGTTCCGCTACGCGCCGATCACCAAGGGCTAGCAGCCCTGCGGAGGGCGTCTCCTAGACTGACGACCTCCACGGATGGGGCGTCCCGCTGCGGCGGGACGCCCCATCCCCATGCCACCCGTCGTGGCATCCCGACCAGGCGCACCACCCGTACGACGACCCGAAAGGCCCACCCGCCGTGACCGTCATCCCGGACGCGAGCCCCGCGTCCGCGCCCCCCGGGGCGCAGCAGCCCAAGGCCCGGAAGCAGGGGATCGGGCTCGGCCAGTACATCCTCATCCGCGCCGTGCTCATCATCCCGACCGTGTTCATCCTCGTGACGCTGGTCTTCTTCCTCATGCGCATCGTGGGCGACCCGATCTCCGCCGCCGTGGGCGACCGCCTCACCCCGGAGCAGCTCCAGGAGCGCCTGGCGACCGCCGGGTTCGACCGGCCGATCATCGTGCAGTACCTCGAGTACCTCGGCCAGATCGCCACCGGCGACTTCGGCCGCTCGCTCACCGACAACCGGCTCATCAGCGAGGTGCTGCTGCAGTATGGCTCGGCCACGCTCGAGCTCGTCATCTACTCGCTGATCGTCGCCTTCGTCATCGGCATCCCGCTCGGCCTCGTCGCGGCCTACTTCAAGGACCGCACGCCCGACGCCGTGCTGCGGATCCTCGCGATCCTCGCCTACGCCACGCCCGTGTTCTTCGCGGGCCTGCTGCTCAAGCTCGTCTTCTCCGTCTGGCTCGGGATCCTCCCGCTGTCCGGCCGCGCCGACACGCGCGTCGAGGTCGCGCTGGGGAGGCTGGACAACCCGACCGGCATCTACCTGATCGACGCGCTCCGCCTCGGCAGCCCCACGGCCGTGAGCGACGTGCTCGAGCACGCGGTGCTCCCGGCGCTCGCGCTCGGCCTCCTCACCGCCGGCATCTTCCTGCGGCTCGTGCGCACCAACGTGATCTCCACGCTCGGCACCGAGTACGTCGACGCGGCGCGCTCGCGCGGCGTCGGCGAGTTCCGGCTCACGACGCGGCACGCGCTGAAGCCCGCGCTCATCCCGATCATCACGGTCGTGGGCCTCCAGATCGCCGTCATGCTCGGCGGCGCGGTCCTCACGGAGACCACGTTCGAGTGGCGGGGCCTCGGCTTCCAGCTCGCGCAGTACCTGGCGGCGCGCGACTTCGTCGCCGTGCAGGGCATCGTGGCGCTCCTGGCCGTGATCGTGGCCGTGACCAACTTCATCGTCGACGTCGTCGCGGCGCTCATCGACCCGCGAGTGAGGTACTGACATGACCGACACCACCACCGCAGCGCCCGCGCCCGCCCCGGCGCGCCGCTCCCTGCTCCAGCGCCTCCCGCTCGTCTCGCACGTGCGGCAGAGCGTCGGCCTCCAGCGCGGCATGCTCGTCGCCGGCATGGTCATCACCGGGATCTTCATCCTGCTCGCGGCGTTCGCGCCGCTCATCGCGCCCTTCGGCTTCGACCAGGACCGGGACGACGCGGGCTCCTTCACGCGCCAGGCCGCACCGGACGCGGCGCACATCTGGGGCACCACCGTCGGCGGCTACGACGTGTTCTCCCGCGTCGTCTGGGGCACGCAGACCGCGCTGTCCGTCGTCGTGATCGCCGTGGTCCTGTCGCTGTTCGCCGGCGTGCTGCTCGGCGTCGTCTCCGGCTACCTCGGCGGGTGGCTCGACCGGATCCTCGTGGTCATCGCCGACGCCATCTACCCGTTCCCGACGCTCCTGCTGGCCATCGTCGTGAGCATCGTGCTGACCGGCGGGCAGTCGAGCCTCTGGGGCGGCATCCTGGCGGCGGCCGTGAGCATCACGGTCGTCTACATCCCGCAGTACTTCCGGGTGATCCGAGCCGAGGTCGTGCGGCTGAAGGCGGAGGCGTTCGTCGAGAGCGCCAAGGTCATCGGCACGTCGACGCCGCGGATCATGTTCGTGCACGTGCTGCGGAACTCCACCCGCACGCTGCCGCTGATCCTCACGCTCAACGCGTCCGAGGCCATCCTCACGCTCGCGGGCCTTGGCTTCCTCGGCTTCGGCATCTCGCCGACGTCGGCAGCCGAGTGGGGCTACGACCTCAACCGCGCGCTCGCGGACACCGCGAGCGGCGTCTGGTGGACGGGCGTCTTCCCCGGCGTCGCCATCGTCATGCTCGTCCTCGGGCTCACGCTCGTGGGTGAGAGCGTGAACGACATCTCCGACCCCAAGCTGCGCGCCCGCAAGCGCGCCGAGAAGAAGAAGGTGTCCGCATGAGCGACGTCGTCTCGATCCGCGACCTCGGGGTGACCTTCGCGACCGACGGCGGCGACGTCCGCGCGGTCGACGGGGTGTCCCTCACGGTGTCGCCCGGCGAGATCCTCGCCATCGTGGGGGAGTCGGGGTCGGGAAAGTCCGTCACCGCCCGCACGATCCTCGGCCTCCTGCCCGACACGGCCGTCACCGACGGCGCCGTGCTCCTCAGCGACCGGAAGGGCGCGGGCGCGGTCGACGTGCTCTCCATCTCCGCCGACGAGCTGCGCCGGGCGCGCGGCCGCGACGTCGCGATGGTCTTCCAGGAGCCGTCCACGGCGCTGAACCCCGTGCACACGGTGGGCTGGCAGATCGTCGAGGGCCTCCGCGCCCACGGCCGCGTCTCGAAGAAGGAGGGCCGCGCGAAGGCGATCGACATCCTCCGCCGCGTGGGCATCCCCGACCCCGAGACCCGGGTCGACCACTACCCGCACCAGTTCTCGGGCGGGCAGAAGCAGCGCGTCGTCATCGCGATGGCCCTCGTGCTGGATCCCGGGCTCATCGTCGCCGACGAGCCGACGACGGCCCTCGACGTGACCGTGCAGGCCGAGATCCTCGACCTGCTGCGCCGCTGCCGCGACGAGTTCGGCGCCGCCGTCATCCTCATCACGCACAATATGGGCGTCGTGGCCGACCTCGCCGACCGCGTGGCGGTCATGTACCGCTCGCGGCTCGTCGAGCAGGCCGACGTGGCCACGCTCTTCGCGTCGCCGAAGGAGGAGTACACGCGGAACCTCCTCGCGTCCGTGCCGAAGCTCGGCGAGGGCGTCGCCGCGACCGTGGAGCGCGCCGCGGTGCGCACGCGGGCACGCGCGGCGTCCACCACGGAGGCGGCGCCCGTCGTCGTCGCGGAGGGGCTGGAGATCGAGTACCCGGGTCGCCTCGGGTCGCCCGCGTTCCGCGCCGTGAAGGGCGTCGACCTGCGCATCGAGGCCGGGGAGGTCCTCGGGCTCGTGGGGGAGTCGGGCTCGGGCAAGACCACCATCGGGCGCGCCATCGCGGGGCTCACCAACGTGACCGGCGGATCGCTCAAGGTCCTCGGCACCGAGATGCTCGGCGTGCGCGAGCGCGACTTCCGCAAGAAGCGCGCCGACATCGGGTTCGTGTTCCAGGATCCGGCGACGAGCTTCAACCCGCGCCTCACCATCGCCGAGTGCGTGGCCGAGCCGCTCATCGTCCACGGTCGCGCGAAGTCGCCGCAGGCCGCCCGCGGCCGGGTCGACGAGCTGCTCGAGGCCGTGCAGCTGCCCAAGGCCTTCGGCGACAGGTACCCGCACGAGCTCTCGGGCGGGCAGCGCCAGCGCGCGAGCCTCGCCCGCGGCCTCGCGCTGGAGCCGTCGCTGCTCGTCGCCGACGAGCCGACGAGCGCGCTCGACGTCTCGGTGCAGGCGCGCGTGCTGGAGCTCTTCGCCGAGCTGCAGCGTGAGCTCGGGTTCGCGGCGCTGTTCATCAGCCACGACCTGGCCGTCGTCGACCTGCTCGCCGACCGGATCGCCGTGCTGTACCGCGGCGAGCTGGTGGAGGAGGGGACGGGCGCCGATGTGCTGGGCAGCCCGCAGCACCCGTACACGCAGCGCCTGCTGGCGTCGCTGCCCGTGCCCGACCCGGCCGAGCAGGCCGAGCGCCGCGTGCGGCTGCACGCGCTCCGGGCCGCGGAGCGGACCGCCGGATAGGCGGCTCGGAGCGGCGCCCGGCCGACCCCGGGCATGATGGGTCGGAACCCGCATCCGTCGTGCGGCCGGTCACGCCGGCCTGCCGCACGACCACGCCGAGGACGGAGCAGCGCATGACGCACACCCCCCGAGACGCCGACGCGGACGGCGGACCCGCCGAGCCCGTGCTCGACGTCAGCGACCTGCGGCTGGCGTACCCCGCCCGCCGCGGAGCGGAGACGCCGCCGGCCGTCGACGGGATCACCCTCCGGATCATGCCGGGCGAGGTGCTCGGCGTGGTCGGCGCGAGCGGATCTGGGAAGTCGTCGCTCGCGCGCGTCCTGGCGGGCCTCGTCCCGTCGGGCGACGAGGGGGCGGCCGTGCCGCGGATCACGGGCGGCGACGCCTCCGTGCTCGGCCAGGGCCTCCGCCGCATGGGCCGCCGTGCGCGCACGCGCACCACGTACGGCATCGGCTACGTGCCGCAGGACGCCGGCACCACGCTGCACCCGCAGCTCACGGCGAGCGAGGCGATCGCGGAGCCTATCTTCTCCCGCGACCGCCGCTTCGACAGCCAGGTCGCCGCGCGCCGCGTCGTCACCCTGCTCACGGCGCTCGACCTGCCGCCGGGCACGCAGGACCGCTACCCGCACGAGCTCTCCAGCGGCCAGCGCCAGCGCGTCGCCCTCGCGCGCGCGCTCGTGCTCGGCCCGCGCCTCCTCATCGCCGACGAGCCCACGTCGGGCGTCGACGTGATGAGCCGCGTCGCCGTGCTCGACCTGCTGCGCGACCTCCAGTCCCGCGGCGGCTTCTCGGCCCTCGTGGTCAGCCACGACCTCGCCGTCGTCGAGCGCCTCACCGACCGCCTCGCGGTCCTGAACCGCGGGACGCTGGTCGGCTACGGCGCCATCGACGACGTGCTCGCGGATCCCACGCACCCGTACGTGCAGGGGCTCGCGGAGTCGCGCACGGCCGCCGAGCCCGCGCCCGACGAAGGCGACCCCGATCCTGAGGCCGTCCTGCGTTCCCCCGAACCGCCCGCCCGCGTCCCGCACCCCCGGAGGCCCCTCGCATGACCGACACCACCGCATCCGCTTCCGCCGCTCGCCGCAATCACCGCGCGGTCGACGGCGCCACGCCGCACCGCCTGACGGGCGACGCGCGGCCGACGCCTGGCCCGATCGCCATGCTGCCGCGCACGGAGGACGCGTACCTCGAGGCCGTCCGCGCCGGCGGCGGCGAGGTGGCCGAGCTGTCGGAGGACACGCGCGGCATCGTCTGGCTCTCCATCCGCCGCGCCGCCGAGCTCACCGACACGCTCGCCGCCAACCCGCAGGTCCAGTGGGTGCAGCTGCCGTTCGCGGGCGTCGACGCCTTCGCCGACACCCTCCGGGAGTGCGACCGGCCCGACCTCGTCTGGACGAGCGCGAAGGGCGCCTACTCCGAGCCGGTCGCCGAGCACGCGCTCGCGCTGACCCTCGCGTCCCTGCGGCAGCTGCCGGAGCGCGCGCGGGCGACCTCCTGGGGATCCTCCGCCGGCCTCTCGCTCTACCGTGCGGAGGTCGTGGTCGTCGGTGCCGGCGGCATCGCGCTGGAGTACATCCGGCTGCTCGCCCCGTTCGACTGCACCGTCACGGTCGTGCGCCGCAGCGGCGACCCCGTGGAGGGCGCGGATCGCACCGTCACGGCCGACCGGCTCGACGAGGTGCTGCCGGGCGCCGACGTCGTTATGCTGGCCGCGGCCAGCACCGACGACACCGCCGGGCTCATCGGCTCCGCGCAGCTCGCGGCGATGAAGGACACGGCCGTCCTCGTCAACATCGCCCGCGGCGCGCTCGTGGACCCCGACGCGCTGCTCGACGCGCTCCGCTCGGGCGCGATCCACGGCGCGGGCCTCGACGTCACGTCGCCCGAGCCGCTGCCGGACGGCCACCCCCTGTTCTCCGAGCCGCGCTGCATCGTCACGCCGCACACCGCCGACACCCCGGACATGGTGCGGCCGCTGCTGGCCGAGCGGATCCGGCTCAACACGGAGGCGTTCCTCCGGACGGGCGACTTCGTCGGCATCGTCGAGCCGTCCTCGGGCTACTGACGCCGTCGCGCCCGTCGCCCGCCCGCCCGCGCCGCGTCGGGCGCGCCCCGTAGGCTCGTCGTCGTGATGACGCCCGAGGAAGCCGCCGTGCCCGAGGTCTCGATGTGGGCGGGCGGCTACACCGCCGACGCCGGCGGATCGGGCATCGGCATCACGGGCCTCACGGTCGACCCCATCACGGGCGACCTCGCGGTCGTCGGAACCGCGGTGGAGACGCCGTCGCCCTCCTTCCTCCTCGCGCGCGGCGACATGGTCTACGCGGTGGGCGAGGCGACCGACCGCGTGGAGGCGTTCCGCCGCGGACCGGGCGGCTCGCTGCAGTGGGCGGGCGGCCAGCCGAGCGGCGGATCCGGCCCCTGCCACCTGCACGTCGTCGCCGACCTGCTCCTCACCTCGCACTACGGGGACGGCACCGTCGCCGTCCACCCGCTCGCGGCCGACGGCTCCATCGGCGAGGCGACGCAGCTCCTGACGGCCGAGGGATCCGGCCCGCGCCCGCAGCAGGACGGCGCGCACGCGCACGCCACCCTCCACGTGGGCGGGGGCACCGTCCTCAGCGCCGACCTCGGCACCGACGAGGTGCACGTCCACGCCATCCGCGACGGACGCCTGGACCGGATCGGCGCTGTCGCCCTCCCCGCGGGCACGGGGCCCCGGCACATGGCCCTCCTGTCGTCGGGCCGCGTGCTCCTCGTCGGCGAGCTCGACGGCACCCTGCACGCGCTCGAGGGCCAGGGCGCGTCCTGGCGCGTGGCGGCGTCCGCGGCGTGCGCGGCCGTGCCCGATGCGCGCGACTCCGCCGCCGAGGTGCAGGTGTCCGCGGACGAGCGGCTCGCCTACGTCGGCCTCCGCGGCTCCGACCGGATCGCCGTGGTCGGCATCGCCGCCGACGGCACGCTCGCCCCCGTGGCCGCGTTCGACTGCGGCGGCGAGATGCCGCGGCACCACGTGATCGTCGACGACCGTCTGCACGTCGCGAACCAGGGATCCGGCACGGTCGCCTCCTTCCGGCTCGATCCGGCGACGGCGCTGCCCACCGCGGCGCCCGCAATGATCGCCGTGCCGAGCCCGACCTACCTGCTGCCCCTGGCCTGACCCGCGGCGCCTGCGGCGTTCAGCGCAGCAGCAGGGGAGCGGCCGCCCGGATCTCCTCCTCGACCCCGAGCCCGCGCCAGCCCCCGGAGGTGAACGCGCGGCCGCCGACCCCGTTGCGGTCCATCAGGGCGAAGCCGACCGCGCGGATCCCCGAGTAGGCGATGAGCACGGGGGCCGCGGGATCCGACACGAGACGCACGATGCGCTCGCGCCTGGCCTCGAGCACGGGCAGCGTGTCGGCGGGCCCGTCGTCCGGGCGGAGGAGGATCGCGGCGGCCACCGGGTCGTCGGCCACGGCGTCGTCGCGGGAGCGGAGATCCTCGTCGAGCAGCGGCCAGAGCCGGTCCGCGTCGTTCGGACGCGCGACCACGATCTCGAACATCCCCATGACGCGACGCTACCGGGCGCGGAGGGGGAGGGAGGCGCGCGCAAAATAAAAGGCCCCGCGGGTGGAGCCGCGAGGCCTTCGCTCCCCGAGTTGGACTCGAACCAACAACCTGCCGGTTAACAGCCGGCTGCTCTGCCAATTGAGCTATCGAGGATCACGTGGAGCAACCTGGAAAGCGTAGCAAAGAATTCAGGCGCCTCCGATCACCGGCGGCGACCCGGGCGCGTCCCTCAGTCCTCGAGGTGGTCGCGCCCCGGCAGCCACGACTGCCCGGGCACGCCCCAGCCGCTCTTCCGGATGATCTTCGCCACCGGCTTCACGTGCTCGTGCTCGAGCCGGTCGGTGTACAGCAGGCCGTCGAGGTGGTCGAACTCGTGCTGCAGGATCCGCGCGAACCACCCGGCCGCCTGGATCTCGAACGGGCGGCCGTCGAGGTCGACCGCGCGGAGGATCGCCCGGTCGGCGCGCACCAGCGGGAAGCGCTCGCCCGGGAACGACAGGCAGCCCTCCTCCTCGGTGTCCTCGTCGGCCTCGCGCACGGCGACGGGCGTGATGAAGAGGTCGGGGTTCACGGCGACGCCCCGCAGCGGCTCGCCCTCGTCGGTCTCGTAGGAGTAGACGAACACGCGCAGCGGCACGCCCACCTGGGGCGCCGCGAGGCCGACGCCCGGCGCCTCGTCCATGGTGTCGAACATGTCGGCCACGAGGGTGCGCAGGTCGTCGTCGAACGCCTCCACCTCGCGGGCCGGGGCGTGCAGGACGGGGTCTCCGGTGATCCGGATGGGGAGGACGGCCATGCTGCCGATGATAGGCGGGCCGCCGGGTAGGGTCGGGGCGTGCCCTTCGACGCCAGCCCCGTTCTCCAGGCCGCCTCGTTGACCCCGTACCAGGCGCTCGGCATCCCGATCGCGCTCGTCGGCGCCGTGTTCCTGTCCCTGGGCGCGCAGCTGCAGTCGCAAGGCGTCGCGAAGATGGAGGCGCGCGGGAAGAAGAGCACCGCGGGTCTCAGCCTGCGCCAGCTCGGCGCGCTGCTCGGCCGCCCCTCGTGGGTCGCCGGCACCGTGATGCTCGGCCTCGCCATCGTGTTCCAGCTCGCGAGCCTGCGCCTCGCGCCGCTCATCGTGGTGCAGCCGCTCGGGGCGGTGGCGCTCGTGGTCACGGCCGTCCTCAACTCCCGGGCCACGGGGAAGCGGCTCGACCTCAAGGCCAAGCGGGCGGTCGGTCTCTGCATCGGCGGCGTGGGCCTGTTCGTGGTCTTCGCGGCCGTCTTCGCGAAGGAGACGCCCATCCGCACGCCCGAGCTCATCACGATCCTGGTGATCCTCGCGGTCGTGCTCGCGCTCCTCGGCGGCCTCTTCCTCTACTTCCGCAGGCACGTGCGCGCGATCTTCTACATCATCAGCGCGGGCGTGCTCTACGGCTTCGTCGCGACGCTCGCCAAGGTCGTCATCAACCGCCTCACGACGGGCGACTTCGACGTGCTCACCGGCGTCTGCATCGTGGCCCTCGTCGCGGCGACCCTGCTCGGCGCGTACTTCGTGCAGACCGCGTACTCGTCGGGACCGCCCGACCTCGTCATCGCGGGGCTCACGGTGGTCGACCCGCTCGTGGCCGTCTGCATCGGCGTGACCGTCCTCGGCGAGGCAGCGGACGCGCCGCTCTACGCCGGCGTGGCCTTCCTCGTCGCGGGCGCGGTGGCGGTCATCGGCGTGTTCCAGCTCGCGAAGCACCACCCGCACGCGTCCTGACCCGCCTGCTTGCCCGGGCGCCGAGGGGAGCCCCGGGCGCCCGGAGGCGGCTGCCCCGACCCCGGTGCGCCGTCGGGCCGTCCCGGGGCCCGTGCGATACGTTGCTCTGCGACACCCGGCCAGCGCCACCCCGATCCACGTGACGCGCGCCGGACGCCGACACCACTGGAGAGACACTTCTTGCCGAACACCTCAGGGCAGACCCCGCGCGAGCCGGCGACCCCCGGTCGACCGCTGCGCATCCTCATCGGCGCGGACACGTTCCCGCCGGACGTGAACGGGGCCGCGCGCTTCGCCGAGCGGCTCGCGGGAGGCCTCGTCCGACGCGGCCACGAGGTGCACATCGTCGCCCCGGCGGCCAGCCGCAAGCACGGCACGTGGACCGAGGTGCACGACGGCCAGGAGATGACGGCGCACCGCCTGCGCAGCTGGCGCTGGTACCCGCACGACTGGCTGCGGTTCGCCCTGCCGTGGAACATCAACCAGAACAGCGCGCGGATCCTCGACGCCGTGCAGCCCGACGTCGTGCACTTCCAGTCGCACATCGTCACGGGCCGCGGCCTCAGCATCGAGGCCGAGAAGCGCGGCATCCGCATCATCGGCACCAACCACTTCATGCCGGAGAACATGCTCCAGCACACGTTGCTGCCGGTCGCGTGGCAGGACAAGGCCATCTCCATGGCGTGGAAGGCCGCGCGCCGCACCTTCGGACGCGCCGAGGCCGTCACGACGCCGACGCGCCGCGCCGCCCAGTTCCTCGAGCGCTACACGGGACTCTCCGGCGTCATCGCCATCTCCTGCGGCATCGACGCGGCGAACTACACGCCCGACTTCGCGCCGCGCACCCGCAACCGCATCGTCTTCGTCGGCCGGGTGACGGGGGAGAAGCAGATCGACGTGCTGCTGCGCGCGTTCGCGATCCTGCCCCAGGCGCTCGACGCCGAGCTCGAGATCGTGGGCGGCGGCGACCAGAAGGCGAACCTCGAGAAGCTCGCCGCCGACCTCGGCATCGCCGACCGCACCACCTTCACCGGCTACGTCTCCGACGAGGAGCTGCGCCGTGCGTACACGCGTGCCACCGTGCTCGCGATGCCGAGCATCGCCGAGCTGCAGTCCATCGTCACGATGGAGGCGATGGCCTCCGCCCTGCCCGTCGTGGCCGCCGACGCGATGGCCCTCCCGCACCTCGTGCACGACGGTGAGAACGGCTACCTCTTCCGTCCCGGCGACGTCGACGACCTCGCGGCGAAGCTGCGGCGGGTGCTCGAGCTCCCCGAGGAGGAGCTCCAGCGCATGAAGCGCGAGAGCCTCGCGGTGGTCGCCACGCACGACATCGAGCGCACGATCTCGACGTTCGAGAGCCTGTATCGTGGCGAGTCCGTGGCCGCGCCGGTCACGGACGAGGCACGCGGACGCACGGACGGCCACGGCGCCGTCTAAGCACGCCGTTCG
Source organism: Clavibacter quasicaliforniensis (assembly GCF_051201715.1). Lineage (NCBI taxonomy): Bacteria > Bacillati > Actinomycetota > Actinomycetes > Micrococcales > Microbacteriaceae > Clavibacter > Clavibacter quasicaliforniensis. The sequence goes on from NZ_CP139624.1 coordinate 1,754,309, forward strand.
GGGCGGTAGCTCAGCTGGTCAGAGCAGCGGACTCATAATCCGTCGGTCATGGGTTCAAGTCCCATCCGCCCTACTCCCGCACAGCCCGGCTCCGCGAGCACCGCCCGGCTCCGCGAGGACGGTCCCGTGCACGCATCTGATCGGCCCTCCCGCGGCCCGTCCGCTCGCCTGCGACCCTCGGACTGGGGTGCGCCGCCGCACTAGCACGATGCCGCCCGGACCGCCACGGCGATGTCCGCTCTATTACCATGGGTATCGAAATCACCCCGGTCGCGGGGCTCCCGAGGGCCGCCGACGACTGCAATCGGCCACCCGCCGACGATGCCCCAGCGCACCCGTCGGGCCCGCCGCCACCCGCGAGGACACGATGACGCGCACGCGACCCAACCGCACGAGCCGATCCACGACGGTCGCGCCGGAGGGATCCAGCACCAGATCGTTCCGCGGCGACATCCAGGGCCTCCGCGCCCTCGCCGTGATCGCGGTCATCCTCGACCACCTCCTCGCCTGGCCGTCCGGCGGCTTCCTCGGCGTCGACGTCTTCTTCGTGATCTCCGGCTTCATCATCACGTCGCTCCTGCTGCGCCAGCACGACAAGCGCGGCCGGATCTCGTTCGCCGACTTCTACCGCAAGCGCGTGAAGCGCATCCTCCCGGCCTCGACCGCGGTGCTGCTCGTCACCGTCCTCGCGAGCTGGATGGTGTTCCTCTCCGGCCGCGCCTCGGCGATCGCGTGGGACAGCGTCGCCGCGTTCTTCTTCGTCGCCAACTGGCGCTTCGCCGCGACCGACACCGACTACTGGGCCGCCGACAGCGCCGTCTCGCCCGTGCAGCACTACTGGTCGCTCGGCGTGGAGGAGCAGTTCTACGTCGTCTGGCCGATCCTCCTCACGCTCGGCCTCGCGCTCTCGCTCCGGTTCCGCGGGCCGGGCCGCTACCGCGGCATCCTCACCGCGATCCTCGTCGTCGTCACGGTCGGCTCGTTCGCCTGGGCCATGGCGGACACCGCGGGCAACGCCGCGGTCGCGTACTTCTCCACGCTGTCCCGCGCCTGGGAGCTCGGCGTCGGCGCGCTGCTCGCGGTCGGCACGCCGCTGCTGCGCCGCATCCCGGACGCCGTGCGTCCCGTCATGGCGTACGCCGGCCTCGCCGTCATCGCCTACGGGCTGTTCGCGCTGAGCAGCGAGTCGCCGATCCCCGCGCCCGGATCCGCGATCCCCGTCGTCGGCGCCGCGCTCGTCATCGCCGGCGGCACGGGCGGCGCCCAGCGCTTCCTCTGGCCGCTCACGAACCCGGTATCGCGCTACCTCGGCGACATCTCGTACTCGCTGTACCTGTGGCACTTCCCGGTCATCGTGATCCTCGCGGCCGTCTCCGACACCGCGGGGCTCGGCTACCCGGTCATCGTGCTCGTGCTCACCCTCGGCCTCTCGGTGCTCTCGTACCACGGCCTCGAGGACCCCATCCGGCGCTCGCACTGGCTCGAGCCCGGCGCCGCGGCGCGCAGGAGGAAGAAGCGCGCGCGCCGCCGTCCCGGGTTCGGCGCGTCCACGGGCACGAAGGTCGCGGCCCTCGGGACGGCGGCGCTCCTCACGGTCACGTTCATCAGCCTCGCCGTCGTCCGGCAGCAGGAGATCCAGGAGGCGTCGCGCATCGCCCCGGGCCCGGCCGCGTCCGGCGAGGCCGACGCCGCTGACCCAGCCGTGCTCGCGGCCGGCGACCTCGGCGCGCTGCAGGTGCAGATCCGGGACGCCCTCGGAGCCACCAGCTGGCCCGCGCTCGACCCGGCGATCGACGGCCTGGAGAAGTCCGCGGTCCCCGTCGAGGACGGTCAGGGCTGCGGCCGCACCGACGTGGCGAACCCGCGCTCCTGCTCCTTCGGCGACAGCCGGAAGCCCACGATCATGGTGCTCGGCGACTCGACCGGCATCACGCTGCTGCCCACGGTGCGGGCGATGTTCGAGGCGACGCACCACATCCGCGGCCTCACCTTCGCCGGCTGCGCCGTCATGGACGTCGAGTGGGACTTCCCCGACGCGTCCACCAAGGGCGGATGCCTGGACTTCCGCGAGCAGGCGATCGCCGCGATCCAGGAGGAGAAGCCGGAGATCCTGTTCGTCAGCAACAGCTACGGGCAGATCCTCAAGCTCGCGTCCAAGGCGACCGGCGACGACGCGGTGGCCGAGTGGTCCGCGGGCGTCCAGAGCACGGTCGGCCAGGTCCGCGACAGCGTCGGCAAGGTCGTCCTCGTCTCGTCGCCTCCCACCGGGCAGCCGCTCGAGACCTGCGCCACGAAGGTCTCGACGCCCGCCGACTGCCAGGCCTCGATCCCGGGCGCCTGGAAGGTGGGCGACCGCGCGCAGGAGGATGCGGCCACAGCGATGGGCATCGCCTACGTCGACACCTCGTCGCTGTTCTGCTGGGAGGAGCGCTGCCCGTCCTTCGTCGGCAGCACGCCCACGAAGCGCGACAGCGTCCACACCACGCCGCAGTACGCGGCCGTCATCACGCCGGCGTTCCGGCAGATGCTCGACGAGGCGCTGGCGGGCGTCCCGGCCTGATCCACGCGCACGGGCCGGGCGCATCCGTCCTCGCCCGCGCGCACGACGACGACGGCCGCCGCGCGGGTGCGCGACGGCCGTCGGATCGAACGGGAGCGGCTACTCCCGCAGCGTCGTGATGTGCTCCCGGTACCACTCGACCGTGGAGCGCAGGCCCTCGTCGAGCCCGATGGACGAGGTCCACCCGGCGTCGGCGAGCTTGGACACGTCGAGCAGCTTCTGCGGGGTGCCGTCCGGCTTCGAGGTGTCCCACTCCGTGCGGCCCTCGTAGCCGACGACGCGCGCGATGGTCTCCGCGATCTCGCGGATCGTGACGTCGCTTCCCGTGCCCACATTGACCTGCTCGGGCCCGTCGTAGTGCTCCAGCAGGTGGAGGCACGCCGCGGCCATGTCGTCGACGTGCAGGAACTCGCGGCGCGGCGTGCCGGTGCCCCAGTTCGTCACCGACGCCGCGCCGGACGCGCGCGCCTCGTCGTAGCGGCGGATGAGCGCGGGCAGCACGTGCGACCCCTGCGGCGAGAAGTTGTCGCCCGGCCCGTAGAGGTTCGTCGGCATCGCCGAGATCCACGGCAGCCCGTACTGGCGGCGCACGGCCTGGATCTGCATGATGCCCGCGATCTTCGCGATCGCGTAGGCGTCGTTGGTCGGCTCGAGGTGGCCGGTGAGGAGGGTGTCCTCGGTGATCGGCTGCGGCGCGAGCTTCGGGTAGATGCACGAGGAGCCGAGGAACAGGAGTCGGTCGACGCCGTGCGCGAGCGCGGCGTCGAGCACGTTGACCTGGATCCGGAGGTTGTCGCTGAGGAAGTCGACCGGGTAGGTGCTGTTCGCGAGGATCCCGCCGACCTTCGCGGCCGCGAGCACGACGTGGACCGGCTTCTCGGCGGCGAAGAACGCGAAGACCGCGTCGCGGTCCTTGAGGTCGAGCTCGGCGGAGGTGCGGCCGATCACGTCGGTGAAGCCCTCGGCCTCGAGCCGGCGGACGATCGCCGACCCGACGAGCCCGCGGTGGCCGGCCACGTAGACGCGGGCCGAGCGGTCGAGCGGCGCGGGCGTGAACGCGACGGCGTCCCGCTCGTCGGCGGCGGACGCGGCGGAGGCGCTCACGCGTCGGCCGCGGTCGGCTCGGCCGTGCCCCAGCTCGCGAGCTTCACGGAGTCGATCCACGGGCGCCCCTCGGCCTCGAGCGCGGCGATGTCCGCGTCGACCATGATCCTGGCGAGCATCGTGGTGTCGACCGTGGCCTTCCAGCCGAGCTTCTCGTGGGCCTTCGTGGCGTCGCCCACCAGCGCGTCGACCTCGGTGGGGCGGAGGTACCGCGGGTCGAACCGCACGTGCTCGGACCAGTCGAGGCCGGCGTGCGAGAACGCCGTCTCGAGGAAGTCGCGCACGGTGAAGTTGCCGCCGGTGGCGAGCACGAAGTCGTCGGGCTCGTCGGCCTGCAGCATCCGCCACATGCCCTCGACGTACTCGGCGGCGTAGCCCCAGTCGCGGATGCTGTCGAGGTTGCCGAGGTAGACGTGGTCCTGCTTCCCGGCCTTGATGGCGGCGACCGCGCGCGTGATCTTGCGCGTCACGAACGTCTCTCCGCGGCGGGGCGACTCGTGGTTGAAAAGGATCCCGTTGACGGCGAACATGTCGTACGCCTCGCGGTAGTTCTTCGTGATCCAGAAGCTGTAGAGCTTCGCGGCCCCGTACGGCGAGCGCGGGTAGAACGGCGTGGTCTCGCTCTGCGGCGGGGGAGTCGCCCCGTACAGCTCGCTCGAGGAGGCCTGGTAGAAGCGGGTCTCGATGCCCGAGAGGCGCACGGCCTCGAGCAGCCGGATGGTGCCGGTGCCCGTCGTGTCGGCGGTGTGCTCCGGCTCGTCGAACGAGACCCGCACGTGCGACTGGGCCGCGAGGTTGTAGACCTCGTCGGGCTGGATCTGCATCATCAGCGTCGTGAGGCGCGAGCCGTCGCTCAGGTCGCCGTAGTGGAGGAAGAGCTTCGCGCCGTCCTCGTGCGGGTCCTGGTACAGGTGGTCGATGCGGGACGTGTTGAACGTCGACGAGCGGCGGATGAGGCCGTGGACCTCGTAGCCCTTGGCGAGCAGCAGCTCCGCCAGGTACGAGCCGTCCTGCCCGGTGATGCCGGTGATGAAAGCCTTCTTGGCCATGGATCCCCCCAGATTCTCATGCGATGCGACGCGACGACGGCGGGGCAGTCGCCCGGCGCGGCCGTCCGTCCGGTCGAATCTAACGTGACCGCGCCTCCCGGGGGGAATCGGGGTACGACGCCGCGCGGTCCGTTAACGACATCGAAACCTCCAGGCACCAGAATGGGGCCATGGGGGATTTGAGCACGACCGACGCTGCGCGCACGCAGACGGCGGACCTGGGGGGCCTCACGGTCTGCCTGGTCGGCATCAACTACTGGCCGGAGACCACGGGCATCGCGCCGTACACGACCGCGATGGCCGAGGCGCTCACCGACGCGGGGGCGTCGGTGCACGTGGTCACCGGGATACCGCACTACCCGCAGTGGAAGCTGCAGGACGAGCGGTACGCCGAGGGCAGGCGATGGGAGGAGATGCGCGACGGCGTCCGCATCACCCGCGTCCGCCACACCATCCCGGAGACGCCGGACCTCGCGGGCCGGGCCAAGCTCGAGGCGAGCTTCCTTCGCGGAGCGCTCCGCGAGGTGCGGAGGGACACGAGCGAGGTCGTCATCGCGGTCACGCCGTCGCTCGCCGGCCTCGCCGCCGGAGCGCTGGGTCGCGGCCGTCGTCCGTTCGGCGTGCTCGTGCAGGACCTCACGGGCAACGCCGCGGGCGAGTCCGGCACCACGGGGGGCCGCGCATCGCGCCTCATCGCGTCGGGGGAGTACGCGCTCCTCCGCCGGGCCGACCGCATCGGCGTCATCACGCCGCGCTTCGGCGACCTGCTCATCCAGCAGGGCCTGCCCGACGCGTCCATATCCGGGCTCCCGAACTTCACGCACATCACGCCGGTGGACGTCTCCACCGCGGCCGCCCGCACCCGGCTCGGCTGGACCCGCGACGCGTTCACCGTGGTCCACACCGGCAACATGGGCATGAAGCAGGGGCTGGAGTCGGTCGTCGAGGCCGCGCGCCTCTCGGACGATCGCGACCTCGGCATCGAGTTCGTGCTCGTGGGCGACGGCAACCAGCGGGCCGCCCTCGAGGCGCAGGGTGCCGGGATCCGCTCGCTGCGCTTCGTCCCGCCGCTCGACGGCGACGACTACCCGTACGCGCTGGCCGCGGCCGACGCGCTCCTGCTGAACGAGAAGCCGGGCGTGCGCGAGATGAGCATGCCGTCGAAGCTCACGTCGTACACCAGCAGCCGGCGCCCGATCATCGCCGCGGTCGAGGACGGCGGCATCACGGAGAGCGTCGTGCGCGAGCACGGGGCGGCGGCCATCATCCCGCCGGGCGACCCGGAGCGGCTCCTCCAGGCGGCGCAGGACCTGCGCTGCGACACCGAGGGCGCCCAGGTCCTCACGACCGCCGCGCAGCGGATGTACCAGAACCGGTACTCGCCCGTCAGCGCCCACGCCAGGTACGTGCGGTTCGCGCAGTCGCTGGCCACCCTGGGCGCCGGGGTCCGCGCGTGACGGCGGCGCAGGATCCCTCGACCGACGTGCCCGTGATCGACCTGTCGCGCGCCCCCGGCGAGCACCAGGCCTGGGACCGCCCGAAGCGCACCGTCTACCTGTGGGCCGTGGTCGAGCTGCTCCTCGTCACGAACCCGTGGCAGATCAGCTCGTCGCTCCGCGTCCGCGCGCTCCGGGCGTTCGGCGCCGAGATCGGCGACGGCGTGGTCTTCCGGCCGCGCACGCGGGTGAAGTTCCCGTGGAAGCTGCGCATCGGCGACCGCTCGTGGATCGGCGAGGGCGTCTGGTTCCACAACCAGGACCTCATCACGGTCGGCCACGACGTCGTCCTCTCCCAGGAGACGATGCTCACCACGGGCAGCCACGCGCACCGGCGCGACATGGCCCTGATCACGCGCCCCATCGTCATCGAGCCGGGCGCGTGGATCACGTCGCGCTGCCTGGTCCTCGGCGGCGCGCACGTGGGCCGCTCGGCGCTCGCCCGGCCGATGACCGTGGTGGCGGGCGACGTGCCCGCCGATGCGATCGTGTCCGGCCCGGACTGCGCCGTGGTCGGCTCGCGATTCGCCGGACGCCGCTGACGCTCACGTCTCCGCGCCTCCGGCGCGCCCGGCGCATCGCGCCCACCTCCTTTTCCGCCGGCGACCGCACCTGCGCGTCGCCGCCCCGAACGAAGGCTCCATCATGAACGGACTCCTGCTCGATCCCTCCATCTCGTCGGCCAACATCGGCGACCAGATCATCCGCGAGAACGTCCTCCGTGCGCTCGACGGCGTCGTGCCGATCACCGGCAGCCTCCCCACGCAGACGCGCCTGACGCGCAGCCAGCGCCGGACCGCCGCCGACGCCGAGCTGGCGATCGTGGGCGGCACGAACCTCCTCTCCTCGAACATGCCCTGGTACCGCCAGTGGAAGCTCGACCCGCTCGTGGCGCGCAGCCTCAAGCACAAGGTCGTCCTCCTCGGCGTCGGCTGGTGGCAGTACCAGGACGAGCCGAACCGCTACACCACGCGCATGCTCAAGGAGGTCCTCGCCCCGGACCTCGTGCACTCCGTCCGCGACGAGTACACAAAGGTGCGCCTCGAGCGGATGGGCTTCCACGTCGTGAACACGGCGTGCCCGACCATGTGGGGGCTCGACCGGCACAACGGCGTCGAGAGCACGCGGCCCGCGCAGGCGATCCTGACGCTCACCGACTACAACCGCGACGTCGCCGAGGACGAGTGGCTCATCGCCCTCGCCGCCGAGCACTACGAGCGCGTCGTGATCTGGCCGCAGTCGATCCGCGACGCCGCCTACGCGCGGACCCTGAAGGGCGACTTCACGATCGCGGAGCCGACGCTCGCCGCGTACGACGCGCTGCTGGCCGCCGGCGACTCCGACTACATCGGCACGCGCCTCCACGGCGGCGTCCGCGCGCTCGAGACGGGGGCGTGGGGCGTCATCGTCGCCGTCGACAACCGGGCGCTGGAGATCAGCCGCGACACCGGCCTCCCCGTGCACGCCCGCGGTGAGAGGGACGCGATCCGCGCGACGGTCGCGCGCCGCGCGCCGCTGGACGTGCGGCTCCCGTACGACCAGATCACCGCCTGGAAGGCGCAGCTCCCGGTGGCCGGATGAACGGCGCCCCCGCCCCGCAGCCGAGCTCCGCGGCCCCGGCCCTCCGCGTCCTGCACCTCAGCGTGCGGCTCGGCGAGGGCGGCGCGGCCGGCGTCGCGCGGACGCTGATGCACGAGCTGGCCGAGCTGGGCGTGGACGGCTCGTTCGCCTACGGCTACGGCCCCGGCGGTCGCGACTCCGGCGGAGCGGACGCCCGCTCGTCGCTCCGCGTCACGTCCCGCCCGCGCGCGGCCCTCAACATGGCGGCGCACCTCGTCGTCGGCACCGAGGTCGTGCGTCCGGCGGCCGGCCGACGCGAGGAGCTGCGCGCGGCCATCGCGGCCGCCGACGTCGTGCACCTGCACATCGTCCACAGCTACTGGCTGCCGCCGAGGTGGCTGTTCCGCGAGATCGCCGACGCCGGCACCCCCGTGGTGTGGACGCTGCACGACCAGTGGATCATGACGGGCCGCTGCGCCCAGCCCGGCACGTGCCGGCTCTGGGAGGACGGCTGCCCGCGCTGCCCGGACCTGGCGGCCTACCCGCCCGCCCGCGTCGACAACGCGGCGCGCGTCTTCACCCGCAGGCGCGACGACATCGCCGCCCTCCGCCGGGCCGTGCCCTCCGCCGTGGTGGCCTGCGCGCACTGGCTCGCCGCCGAGGCCGCCACGGCGGGCTTCGACGACGTGCGCACGATCACGAACTCCGTCGACCGCGCGTTCTGGTCGGAGGCGACGGCGGCACGGGTAGCATCGGACGCACCGCGCTCGGGGGCGCTGTTCATCTGCCGCGACCTCCGGGATCCGGCGAAGGTCGACTGGGACGCGCTCCGTGCCATCGCCGCGGACACGACCGAAGGGCTCACCATCATGGGAGACGACGCACCCGAGGACGCGCCCGGCGCCAAGCGCCTGCCCGCCACCGGCGACCGCGTCGAGCTGGCGCGGGTGATGCGCCGCCACGACCGCCTCGTCTTCACCTCCCGGGTCGACTACTTCCCGCTCACCGTCTCCGAGGCGCTCACGGCGGGCATGCGGGTCTTCGCCGTCGACTCGCCGGCCATCCGCGAGTTCGGCGACCACCCGGACGTGACCGTGGTGGGCACGGGATCCGAGCTCGCGGCGGCGCTCCTCGCGGACGAGCGCGCGGGCGGCCGGGCGGATCGCCAGACGCGCGACGTCCGACGCTTCGACCCGCGGCGCATGGCCGACGAGTACCGCGCCGTGTACGAGGAGCTGGTGTCCGCGTGACCCGCAGCTACCGGCGCGAGGCGTGGCTGATGGGCGTCGCCATCATCGGCCAGCACTTCATGATCGTCCAGGCGGCCGGCTACCCCGTGACGCTCGGGCTGGTGGTGGGCGTGCCGCTCATCCTCCTGCTGTCGCGCGGCGGGTACGCGAGCCGCCTCATCCTCGCGCTCTGCGCGGTCGTGGCGCTCACGGCGTCGGCGGCGCTCATGACCGGCATGGAGGGCAGCGACCCGCTGTCGTTCTTGCGCACGCTCGCGCTGTTCATCCTCGCTGTCATCGTGATCGTGGCCGGATCCGCGGGCCTGGACCCCGGGTTCATCGGCTCGAGGGCCTTCTCCACCGCGATCTCCGTCACCCTGCTGCTGGTCGTCGGCCTGTCCGTCCTCCAGGTGGCCGCGGGGACGCTCGGCAGCGAGGCGCTCTTCAACCCGTTCGGGCGCTTCCAGTACCTGTACGAGTACCAGCCCTACCTCCAGTTCAACCCCGTCCCGCGCGCGCAGGGCTTCTTCCTGGAGCCGTCATACGACGCGTTCGTCATCGGGACCCTCACGCTCATCTCGCTGCTCACCGGCCGCCACTTCCGGGGCACCATCGCGGTCGGCATCCTCGGCGTCCTCATGTCGCGCTCCGCCACGGGGCTCCTGCTCCTGCTCATCATCGGCGTCGTCGTCGCGCTCCGCTCCCGACCCGGCGCGAGCATCGTCGTCCTCAGCGGCCTCGCGGTCGTGGGCGTCGCCAGCGGCACCTACCTCCAGTCGCGCCTGGAGAGCTTCAGCACCTCCGGATCCAGCACGAACTACCGGCTCGTGGCGCCGCTGCAGGTCCTCGGGGACACGCTGCTGCACACGCCCATCGGCCATGCGCTCGGCTCGGTGTCGAACATCCTGCTGGGCTACGACCTCTACAACGGCGCGGAGCTCGGCACCTCGCTCGACAACGGCCTCTACGTGCTGGTGTTCTACTTCGGCTGGATCGGGCTGGTGCTCATCGCGGCCCTCGCCGTCATGGCGCTGCGGGCGATGCTGCGCAGCGGCCGCTCCACCTGGGGAGCCGTGGCCCCGCTGTGGCTCTTCGGGACCCTATTCTTCTCCGGCGGGATCATGCTGCCCGAGTACGCCGTCATGACCGCCCTCCTCATCGCGACGCTCGTCGCCTGCAACGAAAGCCTGGTCGCTCCCCATGCCGGTACCCCCTCCGCTCCTGTCCGTCGTCGTGGTCACCTTCCGGGACCTGCCGGGGCTCGGCAGCACGCTCCGGTCGGTGCGCCAGCTCGTCCATGACGCGGGCGACGCGATCGAGGTCATCGTCGTCGACGGCGGGACGGGGGAGGGGCTCGACGCCGTCGTGAGCTCGTCGGGCGTCCCCGTCGACCTCTCGAGCGGGCCCGACGACGGCATCTACGACGCGATGAACGAGGGCATCTCCCGCTCGACGGGCAGGTTCGTCTGGTTCCTCAACGGCGGAGACCGGTCGCATGTCGAGTCCTGGGAGCTGCTGTCCGGCATCCTGCGGGCCGCGGGCGACGACGAGCTGCTCCTCGGCGACTACCTGCTCGACACCGGGCGCGGCGAGATCCTGCGGAAGGCCCGGCCGCCCATCTACATCCACCACGGGCTGCCCACCTCGCATCAGGCGATCCTGTACCCCGGCTCCCGGATCCGCGGCGCCCGCTACGACCTCCGCTTCCGCGTCGTCGGCGACTACGAGCTCACGGCCCGCCTGCTGCGATCGGGCGTCCGCCCGGTCGTCGTGCACGTGCCCCTCGCGGTCTTCGCGGCCGGCGGCATGTCGCAGGTGCGCGCCAAGGAGATCGCCGTCGAGGCCGCGCGGGTGCAGGCGGAGACGCTGCGCACGCCCGTGCCGGTCCGCTGGGCGAGTCGGGCGCTGCACGCGGCGAGCCGCATCCGACGCACGGTGCAGACTTCGTGAGCGCCCCCGACGAGCGCGGCCGCTGGGCCGCCGACCGCGCGCGCTACGGCCGCGGGGCCTGGCTCCTGCAGCCGTCCTTCTGGGCCGTGTCCGTCTACCGGTACGGACGCTGGACCCGCACGTGCTCGCGGGCCGTGCGCCTGCCCGCCCACGTGCTGTACGTCGGGCTCTACAGCGTGGTGCGGCTCGTGACGGGCATCGACATCCCGCGCTCGGTCGAGATCGGACCGGGCATCATGATCCACCACTTCGGCACGGTCATCGTCCACCCGCAGGCGCGCATCGGCGCACGCTTCACGATGCGTCACGGGGTCACCATCGGCGCCAAGAAGGGCGACGACGTGCCGGTCATCGGAGACGACGTGCAGGTGGGAGCGTTCGCCCAGATCCTCGGCCCCATCCACGTGGGCGACGGCAGCACCATCGGCGCCATGACCCTGGTGCTGCGCGACGTCCCCGCAGGCGCCACCGTCGTCGGCGTCCCGGGACGGGTGCTGTGACCGGATCCCGCGCCGCCGCCCGGCCGAGCGCGCGATGAGCGTCGACGACCGCGCGGCCCGGGGCGCCCGGAGCCGCGACTCCTCGGTGTGGCCGCTCGCCGCGCAGGCGATCATCGCGGCCGTCGGCCTAGTCGCCGCGACGCTCGCCGCCCGGCTCCTGGGCCCCTCCGACTACGGCGTCTACTTCCTCGCCCTCACCGTCACGGCATGCGTCGCGGTCCTGTTCGACATCTGCGTCCCGCAGGCCGTGCTCACGCACACCCCCGGCTACCTCGAGTCCGCGCGCACCTGGCGTCGCATGGCCGTGGTCGTGGCCGCGGCCGCCGCGGCGCTCACCGCCGCCGTCGCGCTCGTGGTCGGCACATCCCTCGACGCCGATGCGATGTGGGTGGTCCTCTGCGCCGCGCTGCCCATCACGATGGCGTCCATGACGCCCCGCGCCTTCCTCATCGCGGCCCGGCAGCTCCGCTACGTCTCGCTGGTCGACCTCTCGAGCGTGCTCGTCGGCAACGTCGTCGCGATCGGCGCCCTCCTCCTCACGGACAGCCTGTGGGCGGCCGCGAGCAGCCAGCTCGTCATCGCGGCGGTGCGCTGGCTGGCGTTCGAGGCCGCCTGGATCCGGCGCGGACGTGCCGACCTGCCCTCGCGCGTCCCCGTCCGCCCGGCCGCGCGTCAGCTCTACACGTCGATGCACGGCACCTACCAGAGCCAGCTCGCCGGATTCGCCGCCCGCAACGGCGACAACCTGCTCGTCAGCATCCTTCTCGGCCCGGTCGCCCTCGCGCAGTACTCGCGCGCGTACTCGTTCCTCATCGGGCCCCTCCAGCAGGCGCAGCAGGCGCTCAACCCCATGGCCATCCGCGACCTCGCGGTGGCGCGGCTGGCAGGTCGCGCCGACGACCAGCTCCGGCGCCTCGCGGCCGTCGTCATCGCCGTCGGCGTGCCGTTCGCGCTCGCGATCTCCCTCAGCGGCCCGCACCTCGTGCAGGTGCTCCTGGGCGACGAGTGGCGCACGGCGGGCGCGCTCATGCCGCTGTCATGGGGGCTCGCTGCGTCGATGATCGTCGCCATCCCGGCACGGTGGGCCCTCGTCGCCGGCCACCACTCACGGGCCCTGACGGTGGACGCCGTCCTCAACTACACCGTGCTCGCGGGCGTGGTCGTCGGCGCACTCACCGGCGGCCTCGCCGGTGTGCTCGTGATCAACTCGTTCATCGTCTCGCCCGCCATCACCATCACCGCGTGGTGCATGCTCGGCGCGGTGCCCCGTCGGCTGTTCCTGGCGCGCCTGCTGCCGATGGCGATCGGGCTGGGCGGCCTCACCGCCCTCGTCTGCATCGTGGTAGGCGAGCTCGTCGACTCCAGCCTCGTCGAGACCGTCCTCGACCTCGGCATGGGCGGGATCATCGCGGTGCTCGCGTTCGCCGTCATCATGCGCCGACGGCGGCGCGCGTCCTGAGCGCGGACCCGCTCAGTACGCCCCCTCGCGCGCCAGCACGGCCTTCGCGGTCTTCCAGAGGATGACGAGGTCGCCCACGATCGACCAGTTCTCCACGTAGTAGAGGTCGAGCCGGACGCTGTCCTCCCACGAGAGGTTCGAGCGGCCGCTCACCTGCCAGAGCCCCGTGATGCCGGGCTTGACGAGGAAACGCCGGTGCACCTTCGTCTCGTAGGCCTCCACCTCTCGGGCGAGCGGCGGGCGTGGTCCCACGAGCGACATGCTGCCGTTGAGGACGTTCACGAGCTGCATCAGCTCGTCGAGGCTGTAGCGGCGGAGGAACCGGCCGATGGGCGTGACCCGCGGGTCGTCCTTCATCTTGAAGAGCACGGAGTTGCCCGCGTCGCGCGACTGCTTCTCGAGCTCCAGAAGACGCGCCTCCGCGTCAGTCACCATGGTGCGGAACTTCAGCATCTGGAACGGGTGCCCGTTGATGCCCACGCGCTCCTGGCGGAAGAGGACGGGTCCCGGCGTGCTCAGCCGGATGGTGATGGCGATGGCGAGGAAGAGGGGAGAGGCGACGACGAGGATCAGGGTGCTCGCGACGATGTCGAACGCCCGCTTGGCGAAGAGCTTGGTGCCCTCGTAGCGCGGCGTCTCCACGTGGATGAGCGGGAGGCCCGCGACGGGCCGGGTGTGGATGCGAGGGCCGCCGATGTCGGTGAGGCTAGGCGCGACCACGAGGTGCTGGCGACCGGGCTCCAACGACCAGCTGAGCTCGCGGATCCGCTCCGGCGACAGCTCGTCGTTGCTGGCGATGACGATGGTGTCCGCGTCGACCGCGCGCATGGCGGCCTGCAGGTCGGCGAGCTTGCCGAGCACGGGGATCCCGGTGCCCGGCAGCGTCGCCGCGATGACGCCCGAGGGGATGCACGCCCCGACCACGTGGTAGCCGGCGTAGGGCTGGCGCGCGAGCTCGCGGGCGAGGAAGCCCGTCGACGCCTCGGATCCGATCAGCAGCACGCGGGACGAGTAGCGGCCCTTGGCGCGCTGCACGTTCAGCCACTGCCGCCACATCCACCGGCTGAGCACGAGGGTCACGAGCCCGAGCGGCAGAGCGATGATGATGTAGCCGCGGGCGAAGTCGATGCGACCGAGGAAGGCCACGATGGCGAGCAGCCCGAAGAGCCGCACGGTGGCGTCGAGGATCAGCCGGTACTCCTGCGGCCCCGTGCCCAGCACGCGGTAGCCGCGGGTGCCGTACAGGCCGAGGGCCACCATCCAGCTCGCGATGATCACGAGCGAGATGAGCGAGTAGCTCACGGCGACGCCCTCGTAGTCGCCGTTGAAGGCGACGTCGGAGGTCTCGAACCCGAACCACGCGATCTGGACGCCGAAGACCACCCAGATGAGGACGAGGAGATCCGTGACGACGAGCCCCAGCGCGTAGGTGCGTCGCCAGTCGTGGGCCCTGAGGCCGTCCGCCTCGGTGAGCGGCCCGGCGTCGGCGCGCAGGCCCTTCGCGGACCTGTCCGTGATGCGCCGACGTGCGCCGGTCTCCCGTGCTGCCGTGTCGTGCGTGGTCTTCTGTTCGATCATCGTCCCCCCAAGCCGATGTTGCGTCCCCCTGAGGCACCGTCGGCTCTTGGGATCGAGACTACAGGCGTTGCCGTCGATGCTCGGCGGTGGGTCCATGACGTGCCGCCGGGAGGGACCGTCGGGGGACAGCAGGGGGCTGGGCGGATCAGATCCGGGTCCAGGCGCCTCCGTCGCGACGCGTGATGCTCGCCCGGGGGATCTCGACGAGCCCGGCCGTACGAGCGCGGACCGCGCCCGCGATGCGCTCGGCCGCCGCGTCGTCGTCCGCGGTGAACCGGACCGTGAGCCGGGGCTCGCCGCGCACGACCTGGATGTCGTTCGCCTCGAGGGTGGCGATGCGGGCCGCCTCATCGGCGGCCGCGGGGAGGACGGCGGCGGGATCGGCGCCGGGGCGCAGCGCGCCGACGGTCATGGTGATGCGGTAGGAGGGCACCGTCCATGGTCGCGCACGCGCGGACGTCGCGTTAAATGGAGAACGGCTCCGACCACATGGTCGGAGCCGTTCTCGGAAGCTCAGCGTGCTGCGCTCACCAGAGGCGAGCGGGTGGCATTAGAGCGGGCGGATGTTCTCAGCCTGGGGACCCTTGGGGCCCTGGGCGACCTCGAATTCGACCTTCTGGTTCTCGTCGAGCGACTTGTAGCCGCCCGTCGCGATCGCGGAGTAGTGAGCGAACACATCCGCGGTTCCGTTGTCGGGAGCGATGAAGCCGAAGCCCTTTTCAGCGTTGAACCACTTGACGGTGCCTGTTGCCATGACGAAATTTCCTTCAAAAAGAGATGCATCGACCCCGGGACCCGGGACCGCGGGTCGCCTGCCCCTCGTGACCCCTCCGGCGGACCGGGCGGATCGTGAGGACCTGACGACTTGTGACCAACCCTAGCGGGTGAAACCGCGCCAGCGGGGGATGCGCGCACATTCGCGTCGGGTGTTTCCCTCCGTGACGCCATGTGGGGGAGCGGCGCGGAGCCCGGCCGGCGATCCGACGTCGGACGTGCGCGGGATGATGGGGGCATGCACATCCTGGTCGCGCGGACGCCCTCCGGCGTCCGGCTGGTCGACCTCGACGCGACCGGGAACGTCACGGGGACCCGCGAGGTCCCCTTCACCGAATGGCCCGCGGTGGTCGCCGCCCGCGAGCGGGCCACGCCCTCCCCGCGTTGGGTCTGGGACGACACGGCGGCGTGGGCCAGGACCCTCATCGCCGCCGGCGTGCGCGTCGCGCGCTGCCACGACCTCCGCCTCTGCCACGCGATCCTCCGGCTCTCGACGCAGACCGCCGACAGCGAGCTCGCGCGGCTGCCCGCCGGCCCCTGGGACCGGGCTGCCCCGTCCGAGCGGGAGCCGTCCGCGTCCGCCACGCTCTTCGACGACCTCGACACGTCCGACGGCGGCTCGCCGGACGAGCTGATCGCCGAGCTCCGTCTCCAGCTCGACGCGGTCGCGGCCAGCGCCGAGCCCGGCCGCCTGCGACTCCTGCTCGCGGCGGAGTCGGCGGGCGCCCTCGTGGCCGCGGAGATGTCCGCCGACGGCCTGCCCTGGGACACGGCCGTCCACGACGCGCTCCTGGTAGACCTGCTCGGCGGACGGCCCGCGCACGGCGGAGCGCCTCCCGCGCTCCTGCGGCTCGCGGCGCGCATCCGGGAGATCCTCCGAGCGCCTGACCTCAACGTCGACAGCCCGCCCGACGTGCTTCGTGCCCTGCGCCGCGTCGGCATCGACGCCGCGAGCACCCGGCAGTGGGAGCTGCAGGAGATCGACCACCCCGTCATCGCGCCGCTGCTCGAGCACAAGAAGCTCTCCCGCCTGCTCACGGCCAACGGGTGGACCTGGATGGAGACGTGGATCCGCGACGGCCGCTTCCACCCCGAGTACGTGCCGGGCGGCGTCGTCACGGGGCGCTGGGCAGCCAGCGGCGGCGGAGCGCTGCAGCTGCCGCGGCAGATCCGGTCCGCCGTCCGCGCGGATCCCGGCTGGCGGCTCGTGGTGGCCGACGCCGCCCAGCTCGAGCCGCGCGTGCTCGCCGCGCTGGCGGAGGACCGCGCCATGGCCGACGCGGGTCGCGGCACCGACCTCTACCAGGGCCTCGTCGACGCCGGCGTCGTGGACACCCGCGCGCACGCCAAGGTCGCGATGCTCGGCGCCATGTACGGCGCCACCTCCGGCGAGAGCGGGCGCCTGATGCCGCGGCTCGTCCGGGCCTACCCGCGCGCCACCGGCTACGTGGAGCGCGCGGCGCGGGCGGGCGAGAGCGGCGCCGTCGTGAGCACGCGGCTCGGCAGGTCCTCGCCGCCGCCTGGCGACGCGTGGGTCGACGTGCAGCAGATCGGCCGCGCGGGCGAGGCGTCCGGCGCGGATGCCGCCCGCGCGCGCACGTCCGCCCGCGACCAGGGCCGGTTCACCCGCAACTTCGTCGTCCAGGGCAGCGCCGCCGAGTGGGCGCTCTGCTGGCTCGCCGGGCTCCGGCGCCGCCTCGCCGCGATGGAGCGGCCCGGATCCCGCCCGCACCTCGTCTTCTTCCTCCACGACGAGGTCATGGTGCACGCGCCGGACGACCGCGTCGACGAGGTCCGCGTGGCCGTGTCCGAGGCCGCCGCGGAGGCCGGCCGCCTGCTGTTCGGCGACGCGCCCGTCGACTTCCCCGTCACGATCGCGGTGGTCGACGACTACGCGCAGGCGAAGTGAGACGAGCCCGGACATGACGACGCCCGGCCCCTCGTGGGACCGGGCGTCGCTCGCAGGTGGGGAGGATCAGCCGCCGGAGGCGACGTCGCCCGAGTGGTCGTCGCCCTCGCCCGTGTTGCTGCCCGACCCGTCGGGGGTGGATCCGTCCGAGCCGCTCTCGGTCGTGACCGAGGTGGAGGTCTCGACGTGCTCCTCGGTGTGCGTCGTCGTGCCGTCGTCGTCGGTCGAGGTGCTCTCGTGATCTGTGCTAATGCCCCGACCGTACGCTCGCGGTGCGACACGGGGAACCCCGCCCGCCTGACGCGCTCCCGACTTGGTCGGCGCCCTGCTGGCCGCGAGGATGGGTCCATGACCGATCCCGCCACCGCCGCCCCCGCTCCCACCGACCCGGCGGAGGTGCTCGCCGTCTACCGCTCGCGACGCGAGCAGATGGTGGTCCTGCCCCAGGGCAACCTGGCCCTCGTCAACACGCAGTGGATCTCCCACGACGCCGCACCGCAGCCCGTCTACGGGATCCCCGGCACCTGGTCGCCGCTCGAGCCCGGCGTCTCCGGCCTGCGGGTGCGCGCGACCGCGGCGGACGGCCTGCGCGTCGACGGCGTCCTCGTCGACGGCGAGGCCATCGTGCGCGGCCGCGACGACCCGCAGCCGTCCTCCGTCGTCGCCAGCGACACCGTGTCGGCGTTCGTCATCGCGAGCGAGGAGGGGACGTACGCGCTCCGCGTCTGGGACGCGCAGTCCGACGCGATCCGCGACTTCGGCGGCATCGACGCCTTCCCCTACTCCGAGGAGTGGGTCGTCACGGCCGACTTCACGCCCATCGAGGGCGGCCGCGCGATGGGCTTCGAGCACCTCAAGGACGACGGCGCCACCAAGGACAAGGTCGTGCCCGGCGAGATCACGTTCACCAAGGACGGGGTCGACTACTCGCTGGCCGCCTTCCGCGAGGGCCGCGCGCTCCTGCTGGTCTTTTCGGACGCCACGAGCGGCGAGTCCACGTACGGCGTGGGCCGCTTCCTCATGGTCGCGCCGTCGCCTGACGGCACGATCACGCTCGACTTCAACCGCGCCTACCTGCCCCCGTGCGCCTTCAGCTACAACTTCAACTGCCCGATGCCGCCCAAGCAGAACCGATTCGCCGTGCCCATCGAGGCGGGGGAGAAGAACGTGCTCGCGAAGGGCGGCGGCCTCCTGCACTAGGTCAGTGCGCGGATCCGCCCGGGTGGCGCGCGGGACGTCCTCGGCGGGGCGCCGCGGCCAGCCCGGCGGGTCGCGCGCCCGTCGCGCGCGCGTCCCCGATGCGGCGCTCGGCCGCGTCGAGGAACGTCAGCCGGGCGGCCACCTGCGCCTCCTGCGCATCCACCGCGAGCAGGCGCGCGATCGCGACCTCGCCGACGTCCGCCTCGAGCTCCGAGCGGATCCGCGCGAGCTCGGCCGCTTCGGTCAGCGAGCCCTCCCGCTGGGCCCGCACGACCTCGAGGGCGTCGCCCGAGGGGAGCGAGAGCGCGAGCGCGACCTTCACCGGCAGCTCGTCGCGAGCCCCGACGGGGCCGACGGGCGAGGCCAGCCACGCCTCGACCTCCGCGTCCCCGGCCCGGGTGATCGTGTAGGGCACGTGACCCGCCTCGTCCGTGGCGCCCTTGACGACCATGCCGTCGCGCTCCAGCCGGTCGAGGGTGTTGTAGATCTGGCCGACGTTGAGGGGCGCTGAGGTGCCCGTCCGTCGTGAGAACTCGGTACGCAGCTGGTAGCCGTAGCAGGTGCCCTCCGTGAGGATCGCGAGGAGCGCGTGCCGCACCGACATCCCCGCCCCTTCTCCCGGCCACGGCGGGCCGACACCTGGAGCATAGGCATTCCCGGCATGCATCGCGGTCGGACCCGCCGCATCCGCGGAAGCGCGCGCGAACCCGCTGCGGCGCGTCGTCACCCGCATGTTGCCCGCGCACAGGATCACCCGCCATGATGGGATCCGTCGGCGCTCGCGCCGGCCGCACCGGCAGGTGTGGAGCTCGTCCATCGCACGCAGATCGTTGGGGAAGACGCATCTGATCGGATGGAGGAGACCCATGGAAGCACCCGTCGCCAACTCAAGACCGGCTCGAGGAGTGCTCTACGTGCACTCCTCCCCTCGCGCGCTCTGCCCCCATGTCGAATGGGCCGCCGGTCGTGCACTCGGTCACGCCGTGAACTTCACGTGGGACCCGCAGCCGGTGCTGAAGGGCGCCATGCGCGCGGAGTACTACTGGGAGGGCCCGGAGGGATCCGGCGCCGCCATCGCCAGCGGCCTCCGCGGTTGGGAGCACCTCCGCTACGAGGTCACCGAGGACGCCGGACCCGGCCGCGACGGCGGACGCTGGATGCACACTCCCGACCTCGGCGTCTTCTTCGCCCAGACCGACACGGCAGGCAACACCGTCATCCCCGAGGACCGCATCCGCTACGCCCTCGACGTCGCGGGATCCAACACGCTGGAGCTCCACCGCGAGCTCCGCCTCGCCATGGGCCAGGCCTGGGACGACGAGCTGGAGGCGTTCCGCCACGCGAGCGACTTCAGCCCGGTCGTCTGGCTGCACAAGGTCGGCTGACCCGCACCCCACTGGGCGCGCGGCTCCTCCCCGCCGGCCCCACGACGAGAGGCCCCGACCATCCGGTCGGGGCCTCTCGTCGCGTGTGCCGCTAGACGCTGCGGAACGCGATGACCGCGTTGTGCCCGCCGAAGCCGAACGAGTTGCTGATCGCGAGCAGGTCGCCGTCGCCCA
The DNA here is from genome assembly GCF_051201715.1 of Clavibacter quasicaliforniensis. Classification (NCBI taxonomy): domain Bacteria; kingdom Bacillati; phylum Actinomycetota; class Actinomycetes; order Micrococcales; family Microbacteriaceae; genus Clavibacter; species Clavibacter quasicaliforniensis. Next base: position 1,774,236 of record NZ_CP139624.1, read on the forward strand.
GCGACCGGGGCGACGTCACCACGTCGAGCGGGATGTCGGGGTCCTGCTCCGTGAGGTTGATCGTCGGGGGAGCGGTGCGCTCCGCGAGCGCCTTCACGGTGAAGACCGCCTCGATGGCGCCCGCCCCGCCGAGGAGGTGGCCCGTCGACGCCTTCGTGGCGCTCACCGGGATCCCGTGCACGGCGTCGCCGAACACCCGCTCGAGGGCCTTGTACTCGGCGATGTCGCCGACGGGCGTGCTCGTCGCGTGCACGTTGATGTGCGAGACGTCGGATCGCGAGTAGCCCGCGCCCTCGATGCTCTGGATCATGGCGCGCGCGGCGGCCGTGCCCTCGGGGTCCGGGGCCGTGATGTGGAACGCGTCGCTCGTGACGGCGCCGCCCACGAGCTCGGCGTAGATGCGGGCGCCGCGTGCCTTCGCGTGCTCCTCGGTCTCGAGGACGAGGGCGGCGCCGCCCTCGCCGAGCACGAAGCCGTCGCGCGCGATGTCGTAGGGACGCGACGCGCGCGTGGGGTCGTCATTCCTCTTGGAGAGCGCCTGCATCGCGGCGAACGACGCGATGGGCAGCGGGTGGATGGAGGCCTCGGATCCGCCGGCGACGATGATGTCCGCGCGGCCGGCCTGGAGGTGCTCGTAGGCGCTCGCGATGGACTCGGTGCTGGAGGCGCACGCGGAGACGACGGTCTGGATGCCGGCGCGCGCGCCGAGGTCCATGCCGACCGCGGCCGCGGGGCCGTTGGGCATGAGCATCGGGACCGTCATGGGGAGGACCCGGCGGGGGCCCTTCTCGCGGAGGGTGTCCCAGGCGTCGAGGAGCGTCCACACTCCGCCGATGCCGGTCGCCCAGTCCACGGCGAAGCGCAGCGGGTCGACCTCGGGGGAGCCGGCGTCGGCCCACGCCTCACGCGCGGCCGTGAGCGCGAACTGGCTCGACGGGTCTAGGCGCTTGGTCTCGATGCGCTGCATGACCTCGGAGGACGGCACCTTGGCCTGCCCGGCGAAGGTGACGGGTATCTCCCACTTGGCGACCCAGTCCTGCTCGAGGGTGCTGATGCCAGACTCGCCGCGGAGGAGCGCCTGCCAGGTGTCCTCGGCGGTGCCGCCGAGCGGAGACGTCGCGCCGATGCCGGTGACGACGATCTTCTTGGGGGTGGTCATGCGTGGCGTCTCCTCGACGTCGGGAACAGGGGAGGGAGATGGCCGGCCCCGTGATCGGGACCGGCCATGCTCCGCGCGGTCAGGACTGCGCGTTGGTGATGAACGTGACCGCGTCGCCGACGGTCTTGAGGTTCTTGACTTCCTCGTCGGGGATCTTGACGTCGAACTTCTCCTCGGCGTTGACGACGATCGTCATCATCGAGATCGAGTCGATGTCCAGGTCGTCGGTGAACGACTTGTCCATCTCGACGGTGTCGGTGGCGATCCCGGTCTCGTCGTTGACGAGCTCGGCCAGGCCGGCCAGGACTTCTTCGGTGGACAGTGCCATGTGTATCTCCTCGTGGTTCGTGATGACCGGAACAGCTTATGGGGCGGTGGGGCTCAGGGCAGGACGACGACCTGCGCGCCGAAGACGAGTCCTGCGCCGAAGCCGATCTGCAGGGCGAGGCCGCCGGAGAGCGACGGGTCCTCCTCGAGCAGGCGGTGGGTGGCGAGCGGGATCGACGCGGCGGAGGTGTTGCCCGTGGTGGCGATGTCGCGCGCGATGGCGACGGACTCGGGGAGGCCGAGCTGCTTCGCAAACTCGTCGACGATGCGCATGTTGGCCTGGTGGGGGATGAAGGCGGCGAGCTGCTCGGGGGTGACGCCCGCGCGGTCGAGCGCCTCCTTGGCGACCTTGACCATCTCCCAGACCGCCCAGCGGAAGACCTTCTGGCCGTCCTGGCGGAGCGTGGGCCACGCGGATCCGTCGCGCATGCTCTTCAGGGTGCCGGTCATGCCGACCGCGTCCCAGTTGGAGCCGTCCGAGCCCCACACGGTCGGCGAGATGCCGGGGGTGTCGCTCGGGCCGACGATCGCGGCGCCCGCGCCGTCGCCGAGCAGGAACGAGATGGAGCGGTCGGTGGGGTCGACGATGTCGGACAGCTTCTCCGCGCCGACCACGAGGACGTACTCCGCGAGGCCCGACCGGATGAAGGAGTCGGCCTGCGCGATGCCGTAGGTGTACCCGGCGCAGGCGGCCGAGATGTCGTATGCGGGAGCCGGGTTCGCGCCGATGCGGTCGGCCAGGAGCGCGGCCATCGACGGCGTCTGCACCGTGTTGCTCACGGTGCTGACGAGGACGATGCCGATCTGCTCCGGACGGATGCCGGCCTTCGCTATCGCCTCGAGCGACGCCGTGGTCGCGAGGTCGACCGCGTCGACGTCGGCGCCCGCGCGCTTGCGGGTGATGATGCCGGTGCGCTGGCGGATCCACTCGTCGGAGGAGTCGATCGGGCCGACGAGGTCGTCGTTCGGCACGTCGAGCTCGCCGCGGGCGGCGCCGAGGCCCCAGATGCGGGTGAAGCGCTCGACCACGGGCGCGGTCCGGATGGTGGGGCGGGGCTGGTCGGTCATGGGTGCCTGTTCGGTGTCGGTGAGGCGGGATCAGGCGTGCGCGTCGAGCATGTCGATCGCCGCCGGGAGGTCGTCGGGTGTGGAGAGCGCGAGCGTCGGGAGGCCCTTGAGGCCGCGCTTGGCCAGGCCGGTCAGCGCACCGGCGGGGGCGACCTCGATGAGGCCGGTGACGCCCGCGGCGGCGAAGGCCTCCATGCAGAGGTCCCAGCGCACGGGGCTCGCGACCTGGCCCACGATGAGATCGAGGTACGCGGCGCCGGACCCGACGCGGCTGCCGTCGCGGTTGGTCCAGACGGGGAAGCGCGGGTCGCGGGGCGCGAGCGGCGCCACGGCGGCGCGCAGCGCGTCGACCGCGGGCGCCATGTGGTGCGTATGGAACGCGCCGGCGACCTGGAGCGGGATGACCCGCGTCCCACGGAGCGGCTCGGCCTGCAACGCGGCCAGGGCGTCGGGCGCTCCGGCGACGACGATCTGGCCCCCGCCGTTGAAGTTGGCGGGCTCGAGGTCGAGCTCGGCGAGCCGCGCGAGGACTGCGTCCTGGTCTCCGCCCACGACGGCGCTCATCCCCGTGCGGGTGATCGCAGCGGCCTCCGCCATCGCGTCGCCGCGGGTGCGCACGACGCGCATGGCCTCGTCGTCAGTGAGGATGCCGGCGCCCGCGGCCGCCGTGATCTCGCCGACCGAGTGGCCAGCGATGCCGGCTACGTAGGCGTCACGGCCGTCGGCGAGGAGAGCGTGCAGGGCGACGATGCCGGCGGCCACGATGAGCGGCTGCGCGACGGCGGTGTCGCGGATGGTGTCGGCATCCGACGTCGTGCCGTGGGTCACGAGGTCGAGGCCCGCCGCGTCGCCCAGCTCGCCCAGCCGGCGCGCGTGCTCGGGGTGCTCGAGCCAGGACGAGAGGAAGCCGGGCTTCTGGGAGCCCTGGCCCGGGCAGACGACGATGATCATCCGTCCATCCTCCCGTCCGCCGCGAGGTGCATCGGAGTCGACATCCGACAGAGGATCCGCCTCGACATTGTGCCGATGCCACACGCCGCGTGCGTCAACGCGCCGCCTGGCGCTTGGGGCGGGCGCGACCCGACCCCTGCTGCTTGGGGACGGTCGTGCCCGCCTCGGCGATGCTGCCGATGATGAGCGCGGCCTGCAGGATGAGCGCCTCGCGCGCGCCCGTGGCATCCCACCCGATCACGTCGGAGACGCGCTTGAGGCGGTAGCGGACGGTGTTGGGGTGCACGAACAGCTCCCGCGCGGTCGCCTCGAGGGAGCGGCCGGTGTCGAGGTAGCACCAGAGCGTCGCGAGCAGCTCGGTGGAGTGCGCCTGCAGCGGCTTGTATATCCGATTGATGAGGGTGGAGCGCGCGAGCGGGTCGCCGGCCAGGGCACGCTCCGGGAGCAGGTCGTCGGCGAGCGTCGGCCGCGGGGCGTTCCGCCACGACCGCGCGACGGCGAAGCCCGCCAGGGCCGCCCGGGCGCTCCGCGATGCCTCGACGAGGCTGGGGACCTCGTGGCCGAGCACGAGGTGGCCCGCCCCGAACCCGGGCTCGAGCTGCGTCGCGATCTCGAGGAAGGAGACCGGGGGTGCCTCCGGCGCGGCGGCCTCCGGGTCGACCACCGCGGGGGACGCGCGTCCGATGACGAGGACGAGCCTGCTGCCCTGCACGCCGATGAGCACGTCGGCCTCCAGGTGCCGCGCGGTGCGACGCAGCTGATCGACGTCGAGCACCGCGGGCGCCGTGCCCACGAGGACGGAGACCTCCCCGTGGCCGTGCCAACCGAGCGCGGCGATGCGCGACGGCAGCTCGTCGTCGTACTCGCCGGACAGGATGCTGTCGACGACGAGCGCCTCGAGCCGGGCGTCCCAGAGCCCGCGGGCCTCCGCGGCACGTGCGTAGACGTCGGCGGCCGCGAAGGCGATCTCCCGCGAGTACAGCAGGATCGCGTCGCGCACCGTGCGGTGGCGGTCGCGGACGCGGTCCTCGACGACCTCGACCGTGACGCGGATGAGCTGCAGCGTCTGCTGCAGGCTCACCGAACGGAGCAGCTCGCGGGGCGCGGCCCCGAACACGTCCGCCGCGATCCACGGGGTGGAGTCGGGGTCGTCGTACCAGTGGATGAACGAGGTGATGCCGGCCTGCGCGACGAGCCCCACGGCGGACCGCCGCCCCGGCGGCATGTCGCCGTACCAGGGCAGCGTGTCCTCCAGCCGCTTCAGCGTCGCGCTCGCGAGCTCGCCCGACAGGGACCGGAGCCACGTCAGCGTCTCCGCCTTCGTCTCCCCGGTCTCCACGTCGGTGTCGTGCCGGTCGCTCGGTGTCACGTCAGGTCGGCGCAGCTCACGCCTCGCCGCCCGCCGATCCGGTCGTGCCGGCGTTCACATCCAGCAGGCGGTACTTGTCGATCGCCCACTTCGGCGCGTCCTGGTCGACCTTGCCCTGCTTCGCGAGCCGCTGCAGCGTCTTCACGACCATCGACGGACCGTCGATCGCGAAGAAGCGGCGGGCGGCCGGACGGGTGTCCGAGAAGCCGAAGCCGTCTGCGCCGAGCGTCGAGTAGTCGCCGGGGACGAACTGGCGGATCTGGTCGGGGACCGCGTGCGAGAAGTCGGTGACCGCGACGAACGGGCCCTCGGCATGACGCAGCTTCTCCTCCAGGTACGGGACCCGGGTCTCGGAGTGCGGGTGGAGCATGTTGTGCTCCTCGGCGGCGAGGCCGTCGCGGCGCAGCTCGCCCCACGAGGTCACGGACCACACGTCGGCGGACACGCCCCAGTCGTCGGCCAGCAGCTGCTGCGCCTCGAGGGCCCACGGGACGGCCACGCCGGACGCCATGAGCTGCGCCTTGGGTCCGTCGACCCAGCCGTCCTTGAGCTTGTAGACGCCGCGGACGATGCCGTCCACGTCCACGCCCTCGGGCTCGCTCGGGTGGATGATCGGCTCGTTGTACACCGTGAGGTAGTACATGACGTTCGGGTCCTCGTGCTCCCCGCCGTACATGCGCTCGAGGCCGGACCGCACGATGTGCCCGATCTCGTAGGCGTACGCCGGGTCGTAGGACACGATGGCCGGGTTCGTCTGCGACAGGACGAGCGAGTGGCCGTCGGCGTGCTGTAGCCCCTCGCCCGTGAGCGTGGTGCGTCCCGCGGTGGCGCCGATGAGGAAGCCGCGCGCCATCTGGTCACCGGCCGCCCAGATCGCGTCGCCCGTGCGCTGGAACCCGAACATCGAGTAGAAGACGTAGATCGGGATGAGCGGCTCGCCCTGCGTCGAGTACGTGGTGCCGAGGTTCGTGAACGCCGCCAGGGCACCCGCCTCGTTGATGCCCACGTGCACGATCTGGCCCTGCGGGCTCTCCTTGTAGGACAGGAGCAGCTCGCGGTCGACCGACGTGTAGTGCTGGCCGTTCGGGTTGTAGATCTTCGCCGTCGGGAAGAAGGCGTCGATGCCGAACGTGCGGGCCTCGTCCGGGATGATCGGGACGACGCGGTTGCCGAAGTCCTTGGAGCGGATGAGGTCCTTCAGGAGCCGGACGAACGCCATGGTCGTGGCGATCTCCTGGGTGCCCGATCCCTTCTTGGAGATGCGGTACGCGGAGTCGTCCGGAAGCGTGATCGCGGTGTGCTTCGTGCGTCGCTCGGGCGAGTACCCGCCGAGCGCGCGGCGGCGCTCCTGCATGTACTGGATCGCCTCGTCGTCCTGGCCGGGGTGGTAGTACGGCGGCAGGTACGGGTTCTCCTCGAGCTGGGCGTCCGTGATCGGCACGCGCATCTCGTCGCGGAACTGCTTGAGGTTGTCGAGCGTGAGCTTCTTCATCTGGTGGGTCGCGTTGCGGCCCTCGAAGCTCGGGCCGAGCCCGTAGCCCTTGACGGTCTTCGCGAGGATCACCGTGGGCTGGCCCGTGTGCTCGCTCGCCGCCTTGAAGGCCGCGTACACCTTGCGGTAGTCGTGGCCGCCGCGCTTGAGGTTCCAGATCTGGTCGTCGGTGTAGCCCTCGACGAGCTTCGCGGTGCGCTCGTCGCGGCCGAAGAAGTTCTCGCGGATGTAGGCGCCGCTCTCCGCCTTGTAGGTCTGGTAGTCGCCGTCCGGCGTGCGGTTCATCAGGTCGAGGAGCGCGCCCTCGGTGTCGCGGGCGAGGAGGTCGTCCCACTCGCGGCCCCAGACCACCTTGATGACGTTCCAGCCGGCGCCGCGGAAGAAGCTCTCGAGCTCCTGGATGATCTTGCCGTTGCCGCGGACGGGGCCGTCGAGGCGCTGCAGGTTGCAGTTGATGACGAAGTTCAGGTTGTCGAGCTTCTCGTTCGCCGCCACCTGGAGCTGGCCGCGGCTCTCCACCTCGTCCATCTCGCCGTCGCCCAGGAACGCCCAGACCTGCTGGTCGGACGCGTCCTTGATGCCGCGGTTGGTGAGGTACTTGTTCGCCTGCGCCTGGTAGATCGCGTTGATGGGACCGAGGCCCATCGAGACCGTGGGGAACTGCCAGAACTCCGGCATGAGACGCGGGTGCGGGTAGGAGGAAAGCCCTCCGCCCGAGTGGCTCTTCTCCTGGCGGAAGCCGTCGAGCTGGTGCTCGCTCAGACGTCCCTCGAGGAAGGCGCGCGCGTAGGTGCCGGGGGATGCGTGGCCCTGGACGAACACCTGGTCGCCGCCGCCGGGGTGATCCTGGCCGCGGAAGAAGTGGTTGTAGCCGACCTCGTAGAGCGCGGCCGAGGACGCGTAGGTGGCGATGTGCCCGCCGACCGCGATGCCGGGACGCTGGGCCCGGTGCACCGTGACGGCCGCGTTCCAGCGGATCCATGCGCGGTAGCGGCGCTCGAGGTCCTCGTCACCGGGGAAGTCGGGCTCGTTCTCCGGCGCGATGGTGTTGATGTAGTCCGTGGTCGGGACCATCGGCACACCCAGGTGCAGCTCCTTGGAGCGCTTCAGGAGGCTGAGCATGACGTCGCGCGCGCGACCCCGGCCCTGCGTCTCCACGAGCCCGTCGAGCGACTCGTTCCATTCGGCGGTCTCTTCCGGATCCTGGTCGGTGTGGTTCACCGAGTACGGATCCTGGTCGTTGACAGTCACCCTCGACCTCTTCCTGTGGTGTGCAGACATCGTCTTCGGTGCCACGGGGCTCGAAGGGTGCGAGACCGCGCGTACGCCGAGGGCCAGCCTACCCATGACGGCCGACGGTCACGGACGGTGGGCGGCGCGTCCCGCCGGCCCGCCCTGACCGCGTAGCGCTGGACTTCGCGGATCCCGGGCGTAGTGTGGATCCTCGTGCCAGACAGGGGACATCTGCCGGCACGGAAGGATCCGCACCCCATGGCCCTGGCCAACGACACACAGGCTCCCGACTTCGAGCTCGCCAACCAGTTCGGCGAGCGCGTCCGGTTGAGCGAGTACCGCGGACACCGCGCGGTCGCCCTCGTCTTCTTCCCCCTCGCCTTCTCCGGCACGTGCACCGGCGAGATGTGCCAGCTGGAGGAAAACCTCGGCCTCTTCGCCGACAGCCGCGTGGAGCTCATCGGCATCAGCGTCGACAGCAAGCACACCCTGCGCGCGTGGGCGCAGCAGCAGGGCATCGACTTCCAGCTCCTCGCCGACTTCTGGCCGCACGGCCAGGTGGCCAAGGAGTACGGCGTGTTCCTCGAGGAGAAGGGCTTCGCCAACCGGGCGACCTTCCTCATCGACACGCGCGGCATCATCCGCGGCAGCTTCATCACGGCGCCGGGCGAGGCGCGCGAGCTCGAGGCGTACCGCACCGCGATCCGCGACCTGGCGCTCGTCCCGGCCTGATCCGGCGAGGTCGCGCCGGCCGCGGTCGTCAGCTCAGGATGTTCACCGCGCGGGCGATGACGAGCGCGAGGATCACGAAGCCGGCGAACGCCTCCAGCGCCATGAGCGCCTTGGCGCCATGCGACAGCGGCATGACGTCCGTGGGGCTGTACGCCATCGAGTTCGTCAGCGAGAAGTACGCGTAGTCGACGAATCCCGGGACCCAGTCGGCGTGCTCCGACGACCGGCGGGCGACCTCGGACACGGCGCCGGAGTCCTCGTCCTGCGGGAAGCGGAAGTCGGCGGGCGCGAGCACGGCGCGCGCGTGGGTCCGCCGCGCGACCGGCCCGCCGCGATCGAGCTCCCAGTAGACGAGCGCGAACGCGAGCACGTTGGTCCCCCACACCTGCAGGGCCGTGAGCAGCAGCTCCGGTCCCGCCTCCGAGGCATCGACCAGCGCGACGACCAGGACGACGAGGCTGACCTGGTTGGCGACCACCAGCAGGCCGCCGAGCCCGACCCCGAGACCGCGGGACCACGGGGTCTCCCGGGTGAACCGCCGCGGGTTGAGCGCGACCAGCGGCACGAGCAGGGCGACGGCGATCGCCACCACCGCGACGCGGACGCCGGTCGGGACCGCGGTCGGCGCGATCGCGTAGAGGACGACGGCGACGACGAGCCCGACGGCGGCGGGCCAGCGCGGCTCCGCGACCGTCCGGCGGGAGGGGTGGATGGGCACGGGGGAGAGGCTACGGCCCGCGCCCGCGGCACGGCCGGGACGCGCCGATGCGGTCGGCTAGCATGGCGGGGCGCTCGACGACCGGGCGTTGAGGGCCTTTAGCTCAGTTGGTAGAGCGCCACGTTTACACCGTGGATGTCGTCGGTTCGAGCCCGGCAGGGCCCACCGCGCGCACGCTGCGCCGCCGAGCGCCCCGCGGCGGGAGGTCAGACGCGGGTCGCGAGGCCCCGCACCAGCAGGTCGATCCCGAAGGCGAAGTCACGGGCGGGATCCTCGTCGCGTGCGTGGCCGGGCAGCAGGCCGAGCAGATCGAGCTGGATGCGCTGCTGCTCGTGCGCCACGTGGCCGAGCACGAAGTGCAGGAGCGCCGATGCCGCGCGTGCGCAGTCGGCCTCCCCGAACCCGCCTGCCGCGACGGCCGCCGACAGCGAGCGGCGCGCCGCCGTCGCGCCGAGCCCCATCGCGGTGGTGCTGGCCACGACCTCGGCGCCGTCGCGATGGGCGAGGAGCGCCGCGCGGAGGACCGCAGCGGCGTGCCGGACCCCTTCCTGCCAGTCGGTGCGCCGATCAGCCGCGTTCTCGGTCTCGGCCTCGGCCTCGGCGACGATGCGGTCCGCCAGCTCGGCGAGGAGGCTCTGCTTGTCCGGGAAGTGCCAGTAGAGGGCGCTCGGCTGCACGTCGAGGGCGGCGCCGAGCCGGCGCATCGTGAAGTCCGGGAGGCCGTGCTCGTCGAGGATCCGGAGGGCCATGCGGGCGACGTCGTCACGGCTGTGCCGCCCTGCCGCATGCGCCCGCACCATGGCCCCCACTATAGTGAACGCCGTTCAGGTGAACATCGTTCAGGTCGATGACCGTCGCGTCACGCAGGAGGTAGCCCATGACCCCGTCCCGCTCCCTGCCCCTCGGGGCCGACCGTCGTGCGCGCCTGGACGCCACCGACCTCGCGCGGGTCGCCGTGCTCGCCGCGGTCGTCGCGGTGCTCGGCCTGCCGGGGAGCATCAGCGTGATCGGGGGCGTCCCCATCACCGCGCAGACGCTGGGCGTGATGCTCGCGGGCGCCGTGCTCGGGGCCCGGCTGGGCGCGCTCGCCCTCACCGTCCTCCTCGCGCTCGTCGCGGTGGGGCTGCCGCTCCTCTCCGGCGGGACCGGCGGCCTCGGCGTCTTCCTCGGCCCCTCCGCCGGCTACCTCGTGGGCTGGATCCTCGGGGCCGCAGCTGTCGGGTGCATCGTCCACCTCGGCGGCAGGCGGCCTACCGCGGTGCGCACCGCCGTGGCCATGCTGGTCGGCGGGATCGTCGTCATCTACGCGGTCGGGATCCCCGTGCAGAGCCTCGTGACGCGCCTGCCGCTGACCGAGACCGCGTACACCAGCCTCTTCTTCCTCCCGGGCGACCTGATCAAGGCGGCCGTCGCCACCGCCATCGTGATGACCCTGGTGCGCGGCTACCCGCGCGCGTTCCGACGCGCCTCGGGCTGGACCACGGCCCCGCGGGACGTCGACGCGACGACGGCCCCGTGACCCCGCCGGAGTGCGCGGACCCCGCGGCCCTGCGTCTCACCGACGTCGGCGTGCGCCTCGGCGACGTCGACGCCCTCCGGGACGTCTCGCTCGACATGGACGCGCGCACGCTCGCCGTGATCGGCGAGAACGGCTCGGGCAAGAGCACCTTCGCCCGGCTGGCGGGGGGCCTCGTCGCGCGCACGGCGGGGGAGCTGCGGGTGCTGGGCGTCGATCCCGACCGCGGATCCCGCGAGCTGAGGCGACGCGTGGCCCTGGTCTTCAGCAATCCGGACGCCCAGATCGTCATGCCCACCGTCGCCGAGGACGTCGCGTTCTCGCTGCGTCCCGAGCGCCTGTCGCGCGCCGAGTCGGATGCACGCGTCGCCGAGTGCCTCCGCCGATTCGGCATCCAGCACCTCGCCGACCGCTCGTCGCACGAGCTCTCCGGCGGCCAGAAGCAGCTGCTCGCGCTCGCGGGGGCATTCGTCCGGCGTCCCGAGCTCGTCATCGCCGACGAGCCGACGGCGTACCTCGACGCCAGGAACGCCCGCCGGGTCGCGGACCACCTCTTCGAGGACGGCCACCGGCTCGTCCTCGTCACCCACGACCTCGCCGCGGCCGCCCGGTGCGATGCCGCCGTCCTGTTCGCCGGCGGCCGGCTCGTCCGCACGGGCGCGCCCGAGGACGTCATCGCCGAGTACGAGGCGACGCTCGGGTGACGCCCGTCGAGCCACGACGTCCCGGGCGCCTCGAGCGCATGCCGGCGGGGCCGGAGCTGATGGCGCTCCTGGCCGTCGTGCTCGGGGTCTCGCTCCTGCCGTCCACCTGGTGGGCCGCAGGCACCGCGATCGCCGTGGCGGTCCTCGCCTACGCCGTCGCGCAGCTGGGCGACGGCCTCCTGGGCCTGCGCCGGCTCGCCGGCCAGGTGCGGTCCGTGCGCTGGGTGATGCTGTTCACCCTCGTCAGCCAGCTCGTGCTGCTCGGGCCGGAGCCTGCGGTGGCGAACACCGCCCGCGTCACGGCGGCGATCGCCATCGCCGGTCTGCTCGTCCTCACGACCTCGATGACCGCGCTCCTCGACAGCATCGAGCGCGGCCTGCGTCCGCTCCGGAGGTTCGGCGTCGACACGGAGCGGATGTCCCTGCTCCTGACGCTGACGGCCGGCACCGTCCCGGTCCTCGGCCGCCTGGCCGCCGACGTCCGCGAGGCGCAGCGGGCGCGCGGAGCGCGGCCCGGCCTCCGGACCTTCGTCGTGCCCTTCCTCGTGCTCGCCCTGAAGCACGCGGATCAGCTCGGCGATGCGCTCACCGCGCGCGGCGTCAGGTGACGGCCGAGGCGGGTGCGCCCCGATCGCGATGTCCACGGGCCGCGCGGGCCGGGTCGCCGCGGGCGTGTCGCGCTAGCATCCACCCATGAGCTCCGACACGGCCGACGACGCCGCCGCCTGGTCGGTGGTCGACGCCGCGACGCACGGGTCCAGCGCCCATCGCGGATCCGCCCAGCGGAGCCTCTGGCCGCTGGAGCCGCTCGTGCCGTCACCCGGAGTCGCGCCCGACGCGGCGCGCGACGACGGACGGACCCGCCGCAGCTCGCGCCGAGCCTGATGCGCGGGCGCCCGGTGACGGGCCGCGGTCGCCCCTTCGTTACGATGGCCAGGTGATCCCCACCCTCGCCGACGTCGTCCGTGTCGTCGAGGACGCGTGGCCGCCCGCCGGCGCATCGGACTGGGACGCCTCGGGGCTCGTCTCGGGGGACCCGCGTGGACGGGTCCGCCGCATCCACCTCGCCGTCGACGCCGTGCGCGCGACGGTGGACGAGGCTGTCGCCGCCGACGCCGACCTGCTGCTCGTCCACCACCCCCTGCTCCTCCGCGGTGTCACCACGATCGCCGAGACCGGCTACAAGGGCGCGCTCCTCTCCGACCTGATCCGCGCCGGCTGCGCCCTGCACGCCGCGCACACCACCGCAGACGTCGTCGAGGACGGCACCTCGGGACGGCTCGCGGCGCTCCTCGGCCTGGTGCCGGAGACCATCCGTCCGATCGACGCCGCCCCGGGCGGCGTGCGCGGCATCGGCCGCGTCGGCGACCTGCCCGCACCGACGACGCTCGGCCGCCTCGCGGGGGAGCTCGCCCGCATCCTCCCGCCCACGGCGACGGGGATCCGCGTCGCCGGACCCTATGACGCGCCCGTCACCCGCGTGGCCCTCTGCGGCGGAGCGGGGGACTCGTTGCTCGGCGCCCCCGACGTGGTGGCCGCAGACGTCTACATCACCTCGGACCTGCGCCACCACCCGGCCAGCGAGGCGCGGGAGTCGGCCGCCCTCCGCGGCGGCACGCCGTACCTCATCGACACCTCCCACTGGGCGAGCGAGTGGCTGTGGCTCGACCAGGCCGCGGACACGCTGCGTTCGGCGCTCCCGGACGTGGAGGTCACAGTCAGCGACGTCCGCACCGACCCCTGGGACTTCGCCGTCACGCAGTGACCGCCCGCCGCGCGGTCGGGCCCGCGCATCCACGACACGCACCGCGTGCCCGCCTCCCGCAGGCGGAGCCGCACCACGAGAGGGAGAGCATGAAAGCCGATCCGAGCATCCAGAAGGAGCTCCTCGACCTGCAGGAGATCGACACCAGGCTCACGCACCTCACGCGGCAGCTGGCGCAGCTCCCGCAGCTGAAGGAGATCGACGCGCTGCAGCGGGAGATGGAGCTCGTGCGTCGCCGGCTGGGCGAGCGGACGGGCGTGGTGGAGGACGCCCAGACGGAGCTCTCGCGCATCGAGTCCGACGTGGCGGTCGTGCAGGCGCGGATGGACCGCGACCGCACCCGCATCGAGGCGGGCGGCAGCTCGAAGGACGTCCAGGCGCTGGAGCGCGAGCTCGAGTCGCTGCTGCGTCGCCGCGACACCCTCGAGGAGGTCGAGCTCGACGTGATGCAGCGGCTCGAGGAGGCGCAGGCCGCTCAGGCCGAGGTCGTCGTCGAACGCGACGCCCTCGCCGAGCGCCTCGCCGCAGTGGAGGCGGAGCGCGATGCCGCGGCCGTCGAGCTGCGCGCCCAGGCCGAGCAGGCGCGGAGGGACCGCGACGCCCTCGCCACGCGCTTCCCCGAGGATCTCCTCGCGCTCTACGAGAAGCAGCGCGCCAGATACGGCGTGGGCGCCGCGATGCTGCACCGCGGCATCTCCCTCGGCAGCAACATCGCGCTGCACCAGAGCGACCTGGACGCGCTCCGCAAGCGCGCGCCCGACGACGTCGTCATCGATCCCGAGAGCAACGCCATCCTCGTGCGGACGGACGAGTCCGGGCTCTAGCGGGAGGCCGGCGCACCGACAGCCCTAGACTCGTCCCCGCGGATGGGTCGGCAAGACGGTCGCGCCGCGGAGGAACCCGAGAGGGGGAGACCGCGTCGAGGAACGTCCGGGCTCCGTAGAGCAGGGCGGTGGGTAACACCCACCCGGGGCGACCCGCGAGACAGTGCAACAGAGAGCAGACCGCCCGTCGCGCGAGCGGCGGGTGAGGGTGAAACGGCGGTGTAAGAGACCACCAGCGGCCCGAGTGATCGGGTCGGCTATGCAAACCTCGCCCGGAGCAAGGTCGAACAGGGGACGCACAGGCTGCTCGTCCAGTCCCCGGGTAGACCGCTGGAGGGCTGCGGTGACGCAGCTCCGAGATAGATGGCCGTCCATGGTGCCGCGAGGCACCGGGACAGAACCCGGCGTATCAGCCGGCCCATCCGCACCCCGCACGACGAAGCGGCCGGATCCCCTCGGGATCCGGCCGCTTCGTCGTGCGGTCGCGTGCGCTCCGGTTCAGTCCTCGGGCTTCGTCTTGTCGACGAGGTCGGCCGCGGGCGCGTGCGTGCTCGCGCCGACCGCGTGCGCGGCGAGGGCCGCGGCGCCCATGATGCCCGCGTTGTTCCGCAGCTCCGCCGGCACGATCGGGGTGCGCAGCCGCAGCAGCGGCAGGAAGTGCTTGTGGTTCTTGGACACCCCGCCCCCGACGATGAACAGCTCCGGCCACATCAGCTTCTCGAGCTGGCCGTAGTACACCTGCAGCCGGGCGGCCCAGCGCTTCCAGTTGAGGTGCGCGCGCTCCTTGGCCGCGTACGAGGCGCGGCGCTCGAAGTCGCGGCGGCCCGCGACGTCCATGTGGCCGAGCTCGGCGTTCGGGATGAGGACGCCGTCGTGGATCAGGGCCGTCCCGATGCCCGTGCCGAGCGTGGTCATGATGACGAGACCGCGCACGTCCTTTGCCGCGCCGTAGCGGGCCTCGGCGTAGCCGGCGGCGTCCGCGTCGTTGACGAACGTGATCTCGAGGCCCAGGCGCTCCTCGAACAGCTTCTCGGCCTCGAGGCCGATCCAGGTGGGGGAGACGTTGGCGGCCGACATGGTCGTGCCGTGCACGATCGCGGCGGGGAAGCAGACTCCGAGGGGCGTGCCGGCGGGGACCTCGCCGAGCGCGTCGATGATCTGCTTCACGGTCGCCACGATGTCCTCGGGCTCGCCGCCCTGCGGCGTCGGCAGCTTCACGCGCTCGCTCTTCAGCTCGCCGGTCGCGACGTCCACGATGGCGCCCTTGATGCCGGTCCCGCCGATGTCGATGCCGATTGCGGTCGTCGCGTCCTCGCTCATGGAAGCGACCCTACCGGCTCGCCCGACCCGGTCCGGCCGTCGCGCGCGGTGCGGACGGGCCTAGCATCGGCAGCATGAGCGACAGCGACGAGCAGTACTGGTACGACGACCGCACGGGCGAGGTGGAGAAGGGGATGCTGTCCCCGGCAGCGCATCGGATCGGCCCGTTCGCCTCGGCGGAGGAGGCGGCCAGGGCACCGCAGCGGCTGCGCGAGCGCGCAGAGCAGTGGGCGGCGGAGGACCGCGACGACGACTGATCCCGCGGATCAGTCGGAGTAGCTCTCCGCCTCCGCGGGGAACGCGCCGCTGACGACGTCGTCGCGGTAGCGCGTCGCCGCGTCCAGGAGCACCGCGCGCATGTCCGCGTAGCGCCGGACGAAGCGCGGCACTCGGCCGCTCGTGAGGCCGGCGAAGTCGGTCCAGACCAGGATCTGCCCGTCCGTGCCGTTCCCCGCTCCGATGCCGATGGTGGGGATGCGCAGCTCCTCGCTGACGCGCCGCGCGACCTGCTGGGGCACCATCTCGAGCACCACGGCGAACGCGCCGGCGTCCTGGACGGCGCGCGCGTCGGCGAGGAGCGCCTCCGCGGCGTCCCCGCGGCCCTGGATGATGTGGCCGCCGAGGCCGTGCTCGCTCTGCGGCGTGAACCCGATGTGGCCCATCACGGGGATGCCCGAGCTCACGACCCGCCGGATCTGCTCCGCGCTGCGCACGCCGCCCTCGAGCTTCACGGCGTGGGCGCGGGCCTCCTTCATGAACCGCACCGACGTGGCGAGCGCCTGGTCGGGGCCGGACTCGTAGGACCCGAACGGCAGGTCGGCCACGACGAGCGCGCGGGCGGCCGAGGCGGCGACCGCGCGCGCCAACGGGATGAGCTCGTCCACCGTGACGGGGACGGTCGTGTCGTACCCGAGCACGGTGTTCCCGGCGGAGTCGCCGACGAGCAGGAAGTCGATGCCGGCCTCGTCGAACACGCCGGCCGTGAGCATGTCGTAGCTGGTGAGTCCCGTGATCTTGAGGCCCTGCTCCTTCGCCCGGGCGAAGTGCCGGATGCGCACCCGCCGGGGACCCGCGTCGGGCTCGGTCGGGAGGCGGGCGGGATCGGACGGGGAGACGGCAGCGTCGGGGCTCTGCATGCCTCGGAGTCTACGGCCGGCCTCGCGCGCGCTCGGCCCGACCCCTGGTCAGCCGGTAGGTTGGACTCCGACGAGAGGGTGGTGGATGGACAAGCAGCGTGACTTCGTCCTGCGGACGATCGAGGAGCGCGGGATCAAGTTCGTGCGCCTGTGGTTCACCGACGTGACCGGCACCCTCAAGTCGGTGGCGATCGCCCCTGCCGAGGTCGAGGGCGCGTTCGCCGAGGGCCTCGGGTTCGACGGCTCGGCCATCGAGGGCCTCACCCGCTCGTACGAGGCCGACATGCTGGCCCACCCGGATCCGACGACCTTCCAGATCCTCCCGTGGCGCGGCGAGATCGACCCGACGGCGCGCATGTTCTGCGACATCTCGACGCCGGACGGGCAGCCCGCCATCGCGGATCCCCGCAACGTCCTCAAGCGCACGCTGGAGAAGGCGGCCGACCGCGGCTTCACCTTCTACACGCACCCCGAGATCGAGTTCTACCTCCTCAAGTCGAGCGAGTTCGGCGTCGACGGCCCGGAGCCGGTGGACGCGGCCGGCTACTTCGACAACGTCCCCGGCGGCACGGCGCACGACTTCCGCCGCCGCTCGGTGCGCATGCTCGAGGACCTCGGCATCTCCGTGGAGTTCAGCCACCACGAGGCGGGCCCCGGCCAGAACGAGATCGACCTCCGCTACGCGGACGCGCTGACCACCGCCGACAACATCATGACGTTCCGCACGGTCATCAAGGAGGTGGCCATCGAGCAGGGAGTCTACGCGACGTTCATGCCGAAGCCCCTCGCGGCGCACCCCGGCAGCGGGATGCACACGCACATGTCGCTCTTCGAGGGCGACGTCAACGCGTTCTACGCGTCGGGCGCCGAGTACCAGCTCTCCACGATCGGCCGGCAGTTCATCGCGGGCCTCCTCAAGCACGCCCCCGAGATCACCGCGGTCACGAACCAGTTCGTGAACTCCTACAAGCGGCTCTGGGGCGGCGGCGAGGCGCCGAGCTTCGTGACGTGGGGTCACAACAACCGCTCCGCGCTCGTGCGGGTGCCGCTGTACAAGCCCAACAAGGGCAACAGCTCGCGCGTCGAGTACCGCGCCATCGACTCCGCGGCGAACCCGTACCTCTCCTTCTCCCTCATGCTGGCCGCGGGACTCAAGGGCATCGAGGAGGGCTACGAGCTGCCCGCCGAGGCGGAGGACAACGTGTGGACGCTGAGCGACGCCGAGCGCCGCGCCCTCGGGTACGCGCCGCTGCCGTCGAGCCTCGACCACGC
This sequence comes from Clavibacter quasicaliforniensis, assembly GCF_051201715.1. Classification (NCBI taxonomy): domain Bacteria; kingdom Bacillati; phylum Actinomycetota; class Actinomycetes; order Micrococcales; family Microbacteriaceae; genus Clavibacter; species Clavibacter quasicaliforniensis. The sequence continues at coordinate 1,791,822 of NZ_CP139624.1, forward strand.
GATCCAGCTCATGGAGCGCTCCGAGCTCGTCGCCGAGACCCTGGGGGAGCAGGTGTTCAACTACGTGCTGCTCAACAAGCGGCAGGAATGGCGCGACTACCGCGCCCAGGTGACGCCGTACGAGCTCCGCTCCAACCTCGAGATGCTCTGATCCGGATCCCAGCCAGGAGCATCACGAGCGACATCCGACGACGAGGCCGGAGCCAGCCATGAGACGTGGGCAGACGCTGCTCGGAGCCCTCGCGCGCGCGGGCTTCGCGCGTCTCAGCGAGGTCGGCGAGGCCCTCGAGGAGGCCGCGGAGCTGTGCGGGTGGGCCGAGGCCGACCTCGTGGAGGCGCTTCACTCCAGCGCGGACCCGGACGGGGCGCTCGACGCCCTCGTCCGGCTGCTCCGCGAGGATCCCGATCGCACCCGCGCCGTCCTCGCCGACCCCGACGCCCGCCATCGGTTGGCGCGGGTGCTCGGTTCGTCGCGCGGCCTCGCGGAGTTCCTCACGCGCCACACGGACGAGCTCGAGGCCTTCGCCCGTCCGCTCGAGGGGATGCCCGCGCCCGTCGACGTCCGCACCCGCATGCTGGAGTCGGTCCAGGCGGTCGACGGCGTGGCGGGGATCACCGGCACGCCCGCGCGGACGGCCCTGCGGATCCGCTACCGCGCGCTCGTGGCGCGCGTCGCGGCGTGGGACCTCGTGCACCCGGATCCGCTCGCGGCCGTGCGACCCGTGACCGCCGCCCTGGCAGACCTCGCCGGCGCGGCCCTCGAGGCGTCGCTCGCCGTCGCCCGGGCGGAGCTGTCCGCGCCCGGCAGCTTCGGCCGCGCGCGACCCGAGGAGATCGCCGCGACGCGCCTCGCGATCATCGGCATGGGCAAGGCGGGCGCCCGCGAGCTCAACTACGTCAGCGACGTCGACGTGATCTTCGTCGCCGAGGCCGCGACCGACGCGGACGATCAGCCCGTCATCGAGCCGGCCCGTGCGGTCGAGCTCGCGACGCGCCTCGCCGTGCTGGCCATGCGGGGCATCGACGAGCACGAGATCGAGCCGGCCCTCTGGGAGGTGGACGCCAACCTCCGGCCCGAGGGGAAGGCCGGCGCGCTCGTCCGCACGCTCGACTCGCATCTCGCGTACTACGAGCGATGGGCGAAGGACTGGGAGTTCCAGGCTCTGCTCAAGGCTCGTCCGCTCGCGGGCGATGTCGAGCTGGGCGGGCGGTACGCCGACGCCGTCGGGCCGCTCGTCTGGTCGAGCGCGTCGCGCGAGGGGTTCGTCGGACAGGTGCAGCGGATGCGCACGCGCGTCACGGACAACATCCCCGCCGACCAGCTGCACCAGCAGATCAAGCTCGGGCCGGGTGGGATCCGCGACATCGAGTTCACGGTGCAGCTCCTCCAGCTCGTGCACGGCCAGGGCGACGAGACCGTCAGGGACCGCAGCACGCTCGCCGCGCTGGTGGCGCTCGCGGACGCCGGCTACATCGGGCGCACGGAGGCCGGCGAGTTCGCGAAGGACTACCGCTACCTCCGGCTCCTCGAGCACCGGTTGCAGCTGGAGCAGCTGCGGCGCACGCACCTGATGCCCACGGACGAGGAGCGAATGCGGATCCTCGCGCGCAGCACCGGCTTGGACGGACGCGCGGAGGAGCTCACGGCCCGGTGGACCGCCACGAAGACCGCCGTGCGCACGCTGCACGAGCGGCTGTTCTACCGGCCGCTCCTCGCCGCGGTCGCGTCGCTGCCCGAGGAGTCGCTCGCACTCACCAGCGACCAGGCCGCCGCCCGCCTGTCCGCCATCGGATTCGTCGACGCGCGTGGGGCGCTCGCGCACATCCGCGCGCTGACGCAGGGGGTCTCGCGCAGCTCCGCCATCCAGCGCCACCTGCTCCCCGTGCTCCTGCAGTGGTTCGCGGACGGCCCGGATCCCGACCACGGCCTGCTCGCGTTCCGCCGGCTCAGCGAGGCGCTGGGGGAGTCGAACTGGTTCCTCCGGATGCTCCGGGACTCGGCCGGTGCCGCCCAGCGCCTCGCGCAGGTGCTCTCGGGATCCCGCTTCGTCTCGGAGCTGCTCGACCGCGTCCCCGAGACCGCAGCGTGGCTCGCGCGCGACGAGGACCTCCGCCCGCGAACATGGGCGGCCCTCGAGGAGGAGGCCGTCGCCACGGTGAACCGGCATCCCACAGCCGATGCCGCCGCGGCCGCGTTGCGCACGCTCCGCCGCCGCGAGATCCTCCGACTCGCCATAGGCGCGATCGTGGGCGTCACGCACGTCGAGACCCTCGGACCATCCCTGGCCGACATCACCACGGCGACGCTGCGTGGCGTCATGCGCGCCATCCGCCGCGAGGACGGCCCCTGGCCCGAGTTCGCCGTGGTCGCGATGGGCCGCTACGGAGGCGCGGAGCTCGGCTTCGGCTCCGACGCCGACGTCATGTACGTGTTCCGCCCGATCGCCGGCATGGATCCCGAGCTGGCCCAACGCCGCGCCCAGCTCATCGTCACCGAGCTGACGCGCCTCACGGAGGACTCCCGCCTCCCGCTCGACCTCGACACCGGCCTGCGGCCCGAGGGACGCAACGGGCCCGTGGTGCGCTCGTTCGCGTCCTACCGCGCGTACTACGAGCGCTGGTCCCTCACCTGGGAGGCACAGGCGCTGCTCCGCGCACGCGGCGTCGTCGGCGACAGCGGCCTCATCGCCGACTTCACATCCCTCGCCGACCGCATCCGCTACCCCGAGGCCATCGGCGACGCGGACGTGCGCGAGATCAAGCGCATCAAGGCGCGCGTGGAGAACGAGCGGCTCCCGCAGGGTGCGGATCCCACACGGCACCTGAAGCTCGGCCGCGGATCCCTCAGCGACGTGGAGTGGCTGGTGCAGCTGATCCAGCTGCAGCACGCTCACGCGCATACCGCCCTGCGGACGCCGACCACCCTCGGCGCGCTCGACGCCGCCGTGGCCTCGCACCTCGTGGCCGAGGACGACGCGGCGCGTCTACGGGACGCCTGGCTCCTCGCGTCGCGGGTCCGCTCCGCGATGACGCTCTGGACGAATCGCACGGCTGACGTCCTGCCCGCCGAGCGCGCCGCGCTCGACGCCATCGCGCGGCTCCTCGAGTACCCGCCCGGATCAGCGTCCGTGCTCGAGGAGGAGTACCTCGGCGTCACCCGCCGCTCCCGCGCCGTCTTCGAGCGCCTGTTCTACGGGGTCGACGACCGGCCCGATCCGCGCGGCGCCTGACACCCTCGGCTCCTCGGCGCCGACGACGACGGGCCGCCCTCCCGGAGGAGGGCGGCCCGTGCGTCATGCGCGCCGTGGGGCTCCGGCGGTATCAGACGCCGTAGTACAGCTCGAACTCGAACGGGTGCGGGCGCTGCGCGAGGGGCTTGATCTCCATCTCGCGCTTGTACTCGATCCACGTCTCGATGAGGTCGGGCGTGAACACGTTGCCCGCGGTGAGGAACTCGTGGTCGGCCTCGAGCGCCTCGAGCGCCGCGCCGAGCGACGCGGGGACCTGCGGGATGTTCTTCGCCTCCTCGGGCGGGAGCTCGTAGAGGTCCTTGTCGACGGGCTCGTGCGGCTCGATGCGGTTCTTGATGCCGTCGATGCCGGCCATGAGCTGCGCCGCGAACGCGAGGTACGGGTTGCTCGACGCGTCGGGCGCGCGGAACTCGATGCGCTTCGCCTTCGGGTTCGTGCCCGTGATCGGGATGCGGATCGACGCCGAGCGGTTGCCCGCCGAGTAGACCAGGTTCACGGGCGCCTCGAAGCCGGGCACGAGGCGGTGGTACGAGTTCACCGTCGGGTTCGTGAACGCCAGGATCGCGGGCGCGTGCTTGAGGATGCCGCCGATGTACCAGCGCGCGACATCCGACAGACCGCCGTAGCCGGCCTCGTCGTAGAACAGCGGCTTGCCGTCGTTCCAGAGCGACTGGTGCGTGTGCATGCCCGAGCCGTTGTCGCCGAAGAGCGGCTTCGGCATGAACGTGGCCGTCTTGCCCCACTGCTCGGCCGTGTTCTTGACGATGTACTTGAACTTCAGGATGTCGTCCGCCGCGTGCACCATCGTGTCGAAGCGGTAGTTGATCTCCGCCTGCCCACCGGTGCCCACCTCGTGGTGCGCCCGCTCCAGGATGAGGCCGGCGTCGATCAGCTTGAGGCTGATGTCGTCGCGGAGGTCGGCCTGCTTGTCGACCGGGCTGACGGGGAAGTAGCCGCCCTTGTACGGCGTCTTGTTGCCCAGGTTGCCGCCCTCCTCCTCACGTCCCGAGTTCCAGGCGCCCTCCTCGGAGTCGACCGAGTAGAAGCTCGTGTGCTGGTTCACCTCGTAGCGGACGTCGTCGAAGATGTAGAACTCGGCCTCGGGCGCGAAGAACGCGGTGTCCGCGATCCCGGACGCGGCGAGGAACTTCTCGGCCTTCTTGGCCACCTGGCGCGGGTCGCGGGCGTAGATCTCGCCGTTGCGGGGGTTGTAGATGTCGAACACCATGATGAGGGTGCGCTCGATGCGGAACGGGTCGATGTACGCCGTCGTCACGTCCGGGATGAGCTGCATGTCCGACTCGTGGATGCTCGCGAAGCCGCGGATGGACGAGCCGTCGAACAGCTGGCCGACGGAGAAGAACTCCTCGTCGACGGTGGATGCGGGGATGTTGAAGTGCTGCTGCACCCCGGGCAGGTCGGTGAACCGGATATCGAGGAACTTGACGTCGGTGTCCTTGATGAACGCGAGCACCTCGGATGAGTCTCTGAACATGTGGTGTCTCCAAAAGGGGGCCGGAGCGGATGAGACTGACGGTTTCAGCCTCTCCGACCCTAGGGGGAAGGGGTTACCTCGCCATAACCGCCGTGTTTCCGCGATGTTACGCGGGCTGTCCCGGGCGAGTCGGCGACCGTTCCCAGGTCGGCGCGACCAGGGGATCCGTCTCACGCGCGCCTAGGATCGCAGGGTGCCCGCGACTCCCACGAACCCCGACCTCGGCGATCCCGGCCGCAACCGCTGGCCGGGGGAGCGCCTCGGGCTGCCGGAGCGCGGACGCGGGTCCGTCGCCCGCGCGGGTCGGCGCATCGTGGGGATCTGCATCGACTGGGCCCTCGCCGTGCTGGTCTCCTGGGCGTTCTTCGCGTACGACCCCACGGCGACGCTCGCGATCTTCGCGGTGATGCAGTACGTGCTGATCATCACCCTCGGCGGGAGCGTCGGCCACGTCGTCCTGGGCATGCGCGTGCGCCCTCTCGGCGGGGGATACGTGTCGCTGTGGCGGCCGGCCCTGCGCACCGTGCTGCTGTGCCTGGTCCTCCCCGCGGTCGTGTGGAACGCCGACCAGCGGGGCCTCCACGACGTGTTCTCGGGCACGGTGCTGGTGCGCACCTCCTGACCGCATCGCCAAGTCGCGAGGAGCGTCAGCCGGGCTCGCACCCGAGGTACACGAGCTCCGGGTCGACGCCGCCGAGCACGACCCTGGCGGGGGAGCCCGCGCGGACGGCGCCGAGCTCGCGGCTCTCGGTCTCCCGCCCGTCGTCGGAGCGCCCGGTGGTGACCTCGAAGCGGACGAGCGCGGCGCTGCAGTCCTCCGGCGCGGTCATGTCGAGGAGCGTGCACGACGTCGTGTCGATGCACTCGCTCGCGCGGGACGCGGGATCGTCGACGGGCACGACGGTCGCCCCCTGGGTGAGGTCCGCGCCGACCGTCGTGAACCGCGCGCGCGTCGAGTCCTGGAAGCTGACCACGACGACCAGCACCCCGGCCAATGCGCAGACCGCGGCGATCGAGGGCCCGAGACCCCGGCGGGCCCGCTCGCGTCGAGAGCGTCCGTAGGGCGACAGGCGCTCTGCCTGCGGCTGCGACCGGGGCGGGTCCGAGCGCACCGGCTCGCGGCGGGGTTCCGCGCGGCGCCCAGCGGCGGGTCCCGAGGAGCCAGTGCCCGTCCGCTGGCGGAGGAGCAGAGCATCCCGGGCCAGCGTCAGCTGGACGAAGCGCTCGTGCGCGGCCTTCAGCTGCTGGGGCGTGGCACCGGCCAGGCGGTCGGGGTGGGTCTCGCGAGCACGTCTGACATACGCGCGGCTGATGGTCGCACGGTCCGCATCAGCCGCGACGCCGAGCAGCGCCGCAGCGGAGGCCTGATCCATGGGCTCAGTCTGCGCCGGGCACGGTGACGGCGCAATCGACCCGCGACCCGAGGATCAGCGTGCCCGGGACGGGCGGACCTTGAACGGGTCGACGCCCTTGGGGATGGGCATGCTGTTCTGCCCGAGCGAGGTCAGGCGGTTGTTCACTGCCAGGACCTCCGCCTTGGTGATGGTGCGGGGGAACCGCTGCAGGCGACCGGCCAGCTTGTGCAGCTCGACGGAGTCCGCATCGGGGCCGACGAATACGAAGTGCACGGGCACGTTGGGGAGCACGCGGGCGATCTTGCGGCGCTCGTCCTCGAGCATGCGCGTGGTGCGGCTCTTCGGGCCCTCGCCGATGAGGGCGACGCCGGGGCGCCCGACGGCGCGGTACACGGCGTCCTGGGACTTGCCGTTGACGGCGACCGGCATCTCGCTGCCGACCCATCCGCGCTTCAGGGAGCTGCGCAGGACCACGCCGACGGCACCGGGCTGGCCCTTGATCTGCAGGTACGCCGCACGCTCGGCCTTGCGTCCGAGGACGATGAGGAAGGCGAGGATCCCCGCGAAGACGCCCGCGATGACGAAGAGGATGGCGGTGAGCCAGTTGCCACCCGTCGCGAAGATCGCGAGCAGGACGCCGACGACGATGGGGCCAAGCAGCGCCAGGAGCATCCACCAGACCGAGCTCTTGTCGTAACGCCGGGTCATCTGGAAGACCTGCCACATCTGCTTGATGCGGCCGGGTTCCTTGGGTGCCTTCGGAGAGGCTGTCTTGCGGGCCATGGTGCCCAGGATACCGGTGCGCGGGAGGCAGCCGGAACGGCCGAGGGGGATCGCGCCTCGTCCTGCCCCTCACAGGCCCGTGGACCGGACGAGATCCCCAGGAGCAGCGCTCGTCGCCCCTCTCCGCCCGCCTGCCCGCACACTCCCGGACGGGCACCCGGTCCTCGGCGACTCACGCTGATGGAGCAGGGTCGAGGAGAGGACGCGACGCGATGCCAGACGGACGCGCTCAGCCGCATGTCGGACCGCCCAGGGAGCGAGGCCGTGTGGACGGTCCCCGCCGCGAGACGGCCGACGGCAGACCGGGAGCCTCGACCGCCCGCGCATCGCGGAGGACGAGGGGCAGGGCCGCGGACACGGCGACCAGCGGCAGCACTGTCGCCGGGTATCGCCTCGTCCGGCTCGTCGGTAAGGGCATGCGCTGCGAGGTGCACCTCGCACGGCCCTGCCGCGCCGCGGATGCCACGGGCGGTCTGATGGACAACGTCGCCGTCAAGATCGTGCCGCAGACGGAACGCAGCCGCGGAGAGGCGGAGATCCTCGCGCTGCAGGCCGTCACCTCCGAGCACGTCGTCGAGCTGCGGGACGTCGCCACGCTCTCCGACGGCAGCCTGTGCATCGTGCAGTCGCTCGGCACCCGCGGCACCGCTGCGGCCCTGCTCGGCCGGCGAGGCAGCCTCACGTCCGGGGAGATCGTGACCCTCGTGGCCTCCGTCCTCCGAGGCCTGGGTGACCTGCACGACGCGGGCGTCGCGCACGGGGCCGTGGATCTGACCCATGTGCTCATCGACGCCACGGGCCGTCCGCTGCTGGGTGGGCTGGGGTCCTCCCGCGTCATCGCGGGAGAGGTGGGCGAAGAGGGCCTTCGGGGCGTCGACCCCGTCGAACAGGACCTGGGGCGGGTCGCGCGCATCGTGCAGGCGCTGCGCGACCCCGGGGACGCGCGCGGACGAGCATCGACTGACAGGTGGGAGGCATGGCTGGCGCTCCTCGACGGAGCGATCCACGGAGAGGCCGACCTCACCGCCCACGACCTCGCTGATCGACTGCTCGACGTCGCGGATGCGGCACCGCTGGCCGATGCCGGCGGAGCCCGCCACGAGGAGGACGCGGATCGTGCCCTGTCGCAGGGAGCGATGTCCCTCGATGTCCGTTCCGGCCCCGTCAGCGGCCACGCTGCGCATGTCACGGGACCCCGTCGCGCGCCGCGGCCCTTCTCGCGCTCACGTCGGAGCGCTCATCGCCGGCATCGGGCGGCGCGCGCTCCGTGGGCGGACGCCGTCGATGCACGGCTCACCTCGGTGAGGAGCGAGCTCGCGTCGGTCCGCCCGCGCATCTGGGCGCTCGGAGCGTCCGCGCTCCTGCTGCTGATCGCCGGCGTCGTCGCCGTCCCCCTCCTCACCGGACCCGCCCGGGGAGCCACGGCAGTGCCCACGAGCACACCGAGCACCGCGGCGCCGGCGGACGCCCGCTTCGACGGGGACGTGGCGCCGACGCCAGACGGGGACGTGTCACCGGCGTCGGACGCCGACGCTGCGGAATCCCCGGATCCGGACATCGCCGCTCCTGCGCTCCTCCGCCTCAGGGCAGCCTGCCTGCACCGCACCGATGCCACCTGCGTGAGCGATGTCGACGAGGCCGGCTCCGCCCTGGACGACGCTGATCGGAGCACCATCGCCGGCGGTGGGAGCGAGGCCCCAGACGACGCCGCCCTCCGCGTCGCGGATGCCCTCGGCCCGGCTCAGAGACTCGGTGACACCGCGCTCATCGAGCTGCGTCCCGGATCGGACACGCCTGCGGCGCGCACGGACGCGTCGGCACCGGAACGGCGACCGGCCTCCCTCCTGATCGTCAGGGGGGAGGCCGGATGGCGCATCAGGGACCTGATGGACGACCGGTGACGGTCGCCATCGGGTCCGGGTCAGACCTAGATGCCGAGGTCCGCGTCGAACGCACCAGCCTCGAGGCGGTTCTTCACCGCGACGAGGAACCGGGATGCGTCAGCCCCGTCGACGATGCGGTGGTCGTAGGACAGCGCCAGGTAGACGGTGGATCGGATGGCGATCGTGTCCTGGCCATCCGCCGTGATGATCACGGGCCGCTTGGTGACGATGCCGGTGCCGAGGATCGCGGACTGCGGCAGGAACACCACGGGGGTGTCGAAGAGCGCGCCGCGCGATCCGGTGTTGGTCAGCGTGAAGGTCCCGCCGGCCAGCTCGTCCGGCGACAGCTTGTTGTCGCGCGTGCGGGCGGCCAGGTCGGCGATCTCCGACGCGAACTGCGCCAGGTTCTTGCCCTCGGCGTTCTTCACGACGGGGGTCAGGAGGCCACGCTCCGTGTCGACCGCGATGCTGATGTTCTCGTGGTCAGGGTACACGATGCTGTCGCCGTCGACCGTCGCGTTGACGACGGGGTACGCCTTGAGCGCCTCGGCGGCGGCGAGGGCGAAGAAGGGCAGGAACGAGAGCTTGACGCCCGTCTTCTCGAGGAAGTCGCCCTTCACTCGGTCGCGGAAGCGGGCCACCTTCGTGACGTCGACCTCGACCACCGAGGTGAGCTGCGCGGTGGACTGCATCGAGACGACAGCGCGGTCGGCGATGAGCTTGCGCATGCGGGACATCTTCGCGGTCGTGCCACGGAGCGGTGACGTCTCGAGCGGAGCGGCAGCGGGCGCCGCGGGAGCCGAGGCGGTCGGGGCGCTCTTCGACGCGGCGGCCTCTGCAGCAGCGAGCACGTCCTCCTTGCGGATGCGCCCTCCCACGCCTGTGCCGGTCACGGAGCTGATGTCGACCCCACGCTCGTTGGCGAGCTTGCGCACCAGCGGGGTGACGTAGCCCGCGTTGCCGGACGCCGCAGGAGCCGGGGCGGGCGCGGCCGCCGCAGCCGTCGGAGCCGCAGGAGCGGGCGCCGGAGCCGCGGCGACAGGAGCAGGTGCGGCGGGAGCAGGTGCGGGGGTCGCCTCGGGAGCGGCGGTCTCCTCCTGGGCGGCCGGAGCGGGCTCGGGTTCTACGGGAGCAGGCGCCTCGGCCTCGTCGTCCGCCTCGGTGGAGGGGATCACGGTGTCCTCGACGGCCTCCTCGGACGCCGTCTCCGGCTCCGCTGCGGCCGCGGGCTCCTCCGCGGGAGCGTCGCCCCCACCGGAGCCGTCGCCGATGCGCACCAGCACGGCGCCCACCTCGACGGTCTCGTCCTCCTGGACGAGGATCTCCTCGATCACGCCGGCGACCGGCGAGGGGATCTCGGTGTCGACCTTGTCGGTCGACACCTCGAGCAGGGGCTCGTCGACCTCGACGTGGTCGCCGACGTTCTTGAGCCAACGGGTCACCGTGCCCTCGGTGACGCTCTCGCCGAGTGCGGGGAGGTTGACGGATTCGCTCATGGGGTTGTCTCCTTCAGGCCCGACTCCGGACCCGGCTTGTATGTCGGTGATGGCAGGGTGCTACAGGGCGTGCAGAGGGGTTCCGGCGAGAGCCAGGTGCGCCTCGCCGAGCGCCTCGTTCTGGGTGGGGTGGGCGTGCACCAGGTTGGCGACGTCCTCGGGGTAGGCCTCCCAGTTCACGATGAGCTGGCCCTCGCCGATGAGCTCGCCGACACGGGCGCCGATCATGTGGATTCCGACGACGGGCCCATCCTGCACGCGGACGACCTTGATGGAACCGGCCGTGCCGAGGATGGAGCTCTTGCCGTTGCCGCCGAGGTTGTATTCGTAGCTCGAGACCTTGTCTGCGCCGAACTTCTCGGCGGCCTTGGCCTCGCTGTAGCCGACGCTCGCGACCTCGGGGTCGGAGTACGTGACCTTGGGGATGTTGATGTCCTCGACGACGACGGGCTTGTTGCCCGCGATCTCCTCGGCGACGAAGATGCCCTGCTGGAACCCGCGGTGCGCGAGCTGCAGGCCGGGGACGATGTCGCCGACTGCGTAGACGCCGGGGACGCTGGTCTGGAGCCGCTCGTCCGTCAGGACGAAGCCGCGGTCGGTCTTCACGCCCGCCTCCTCGAATCCGAGCCCCTGGGTCGCCGGGCCTCGGCCCACGGCCACGAGCAGGAGGTCGGCGTCGTACGTCGTGCCGTCCTCGAGGGCGACCTGGACGCCCTGGTCGTCTTGGGTGACCGACTTGAAGCGCACACCGAGCGAGAACGCGATGCCGCGCTTGCGGAACGCCCGCTCGAACTGCTTGCTGATCGACTCCTCCTCGTTGGGCACGAGGTGGGGGAGGGCCTCGATGATCTGCACGTCGACGCCGAAGGAGCGCCAGACGGAGGCGAACTCGACGCCGATGACGCCGCCGCCCAGGATCGCGACCTTCTTCGGGATGTAGTCGAGCTCGAGCGCCTGCTCGCTCGTGATGACACGGCCGCCGATCTCGAGGCCGGGGAGCGTCCGGGAGTAGGAGCCCGTCGCGAGGACGATGCTCTTCCCGGTGACGGTCTGATCGCCGACCTGGACGGTCGTGGCTGAGGTCAGGCGGCCCTCGCCCTCGATGACCGTGATGCCGCGGGCCTTGATGAGCCCCTGGAGGCCCTTGTACTTGCTCGCGACGATGGCCTCGCGGTACGCGTTGACACGCGCGATGTCGACCCCGTCGAACGTGACGTTGACGCCGTACTTCTCCGACTCCCGCGAGACGTCGGCGACCTCGGCCGAGTGCAGGAGCGCCTTCGTGGGGATGCAGCCGCGGTGCAGGCACGTGCCGCCCAGCTTGCCCTTCTCCACGAGGCCCACGGTCTTGCCCAGCTGCACCGCACGGAGGGCGGCTGCATAGCCACCGCTCCCGCCTCCGAGCACCACCACGTCAAAGTTCTGTTCCGACACCCAGGATCTCCCTCGTATGCATCAAGGTCGTCTCATGCGACCGCCCGACCGGGCAGGCGCGGGACCCCCTCAGGAGGCCTCTCCGAGCCTACTACGCGCGTGAAAAACCCGCGGCCAGGGCCAGGAGCGTGCGGACCGCGACGCCGGTCGGGCCCTTCCCCGTGAAGCCGTGACCGCCGCCCTTGTTGTGCGACGGCCCCGCGATGTCGATGTGCGCCCACGGGATCCGCGGAGCGTCGTCCGCGTCGCCGGTCCGGCCGACGAACTCCTTGAGGAACACGCCCGCGACGAGCATGCCGCCCGCCGGGTTGCCCGGCTTGACGTTGGCGATGTCCGCGATGTCGGAGTTGAGGAGCGCGCGCATCTCCTCCGGGAGCGGCATGCCCCACATGCTCTCGCCCTGCTCGCGGGCGGCGTCGAGGAGGCGGGCGACGAGCGCGTCCTCGCCCATGACGGCGGAGTACCGCTCGCCGAGCGCGACGACCTGCGCGCCCGTCAGCGTCGCGATGTCGACGATGGCGTCCGGGTGCTCCTCGCTCGCGGCGACGATGCCGTCCGCCATGACGAGCCGGCCCTCGGCGTCGGTGTTGAGGACCTCGACGGTCGTGCCCCCGCGCATGCGCAGGACGTCGTCCGGGCGGATCGCGGAGCCCGAGGGCATGTTCTCGGCGATGCAGAGCCACGCGGTGAGGCGCACGGGCAGCTCGAGCCGTGCCGCCGCCACGACGACCTCGAGGATCGTGGCGGCGCCGGTCATGTCGTACTTCATGCCGATCATCGGCACGGCGGGCTTGAGCGAGATGCCGCCGGTGTCGTAGGTGATGCCCTTGCCGACGAGCGCCAGGTGGCGCGTGGCGCCCGCGGGGGAGTAGGAGACCTTCACGAGGCGGGGCGGGCGCGTCGAACCCTGGCCCACGCCGAGGATGCCGCCGAAGCCGTCGGCCGCGAGCGCCTCCTCGTCCCAGACCCGGACGTCAACGGGGAGCCCGGCCGTGCGCTCGTGGACCGCGTCGACGAACGTCGCGGGATAGAGGTCGAGCGGCGGGGTGTTGACGAGGTCCTTGGTGCCCGCCACCGCGCCGGCGACCGCGGTGGCACGCGCGACAGCCTCGTCGGCGTCATCGGCGGTCCAGGAGTCGCCCTGCGCGAGCACCGTGACGGCGGTGGCCCGCGGCTTCTGGCCCGCGAGCGAGTCCCGGCGGTACGCGTCGAAGGAGTAGGTCCCGAGGGCCGCGCCCTCGAGCACGGCGGTCAGCTCGACGAGCGAGGACACGGGGACGGCCACGGCGACGTGGGCGACGCCGCGCAGCTGGCGGGTCGCGCTGCCGACGGCGTAGCGGAGCGCGACCGCGTCCACGGGCCCGGATCCCACGCCCACGAACGCGATTGCGCGGGCGGCCGTACCCGTCCCGGCGACGCGGACGACCTCGTCGCGGCCGCCGGTGACGCCGATGTCGGACAGGCCGTCCGCGTCGAACTCGAGGCCCTCGGGCGCATGCACCCGGATCCCCTCCTTCTCGCTGGAGACGGCGACGACGAGCGCGTCCGCCTCCACGTCGACGGCACGGTCGGAGGACACGGAGAGAAGGGGGAGGGTCATGGGCGACGAGCCTACCGACGTGCGCATGCGCCGCAGCCCGGAGCGCGGGGTCCTGGGATCCGCTCGGATCTGCGCGGCCGGGCGTCGTCGGCGACCGTGTTCGCTCTCGGCGGCACGGTGCGGTCGCCGACGGGGAGGGGCCGTCGGAGGCGCGGCTTAGAGTGGATCCATGGCAGATGCGGACGGACTGTACGAGATCGACACCGACATCGGCGAGGTCCCGACCGGACTGCCCCTGGTCGCCGGGCTCACCGGCTTCTCCGACGCGGGATCCGGAGTCTCCCAGGTCAGCGAGTACCTGCTGAGCACCCTGAGCCACCGCGACGTCCTGCGCTTCGACACGGACACCCTGCTCGACTACCGCGCGCGCCGACCCACCATCTACTTCGACCAGGACCACCTCGCCGACTACCGTCCGGCCCGGCTGGCGCTGTACCTCGCGAACGACGAGATCGGGCAGCCGTTCCTCCTCCTCACGGGCTTCGAGCCGGACTTCCGGTGGGAGGCCTTCACCGCGGCCGTCCTCGGCATCGTCGACCGGTACCGCGTCTCCACGACGACGTGGGTGCACGCCATCCCCATGCCGGTGCCGCACACGCGCGACATCAACGTCACCGTGAGCGGGAACCGCACCGAGCTCATCGACGCGCTCAGCGTGTGGAAGCCGCACACCCAGGTGCCGGCGAACGCGCTGCACCTGGTGGAGCACCGCCTGCACGACGCCGGCCATCCCGTGGCGGGCTTCGTGCTCCTGGTCCCGCACTACCTCGCGGACACCGAGTTCCCCCTCGCCGCGGTCGCCGCCCTGGAGAGCATCAGCGCGGCGACGGGCCTCATCTTCCCGACCGACCGCCTCCGCGAGGAGGGCCGCGACTTCGTGGGCCGCATCGACGAGCAGGTGGCGGGCAACCAGGAGCTGGCCCGCCTCGTCACGACGCTCGAGGAGCGCTACGACAGCTACATGGAGGACACGCCGCTCAAGTCGCCGCTCACGGACGAGGACGGCGCCTTGCCGACCGCCGACGAGATCGCCGCCGAGCTGGAGAAGTTCCTGGCACGCCGTCGCCCCGGCGACGGCGACGCGGCCTGACGCCCTCGGGCTGATCCGCGAGCGGGCCCCCTCGAGCGGCCGCGGGGACTCCACGCCGTCGGTATCCTCGTCCCGATGAGCACCCGTCGCGCCCGCCTCGTCCTCGGCGTCGCCATGGTGGCGTACCTCTCCTCGGTGCTGCAGCGCGGCTCGCTCGGCATCGCGTCCGTCGAGGCGGGGGACCGATTCCACGTCTCGGCGTCGCTGCTCTCCACGCTCGCGGTCACGCAGCTCGTGGTGTACGCGACGCTGCAGGTCCCCGTAGGCGTGCTGATCGACCGGATCGGCCCGCGCGCGCTGCTCGCGACCGGCGCGCTGCTGATGGTGGCCGGGCAGGTCACGCTGGCGCTCGCCACCTCGCTCGAGGTCGCGATCCTGGGACGCATGCTGGTCGGTGCCGGGGACGCCATGACCTTCGTGTCGGGCCTCCGCCTCATCAACTCCTGGTTCTCCGGACCGCGCGTCCCGGTCCTGTCGCAGTGGTTCGCCAACGTGGGCCAGCTCGGGCAGGTGCTGTCGGCGATCCCGCTCTCGCTCGTGCTGCACACGGCGGGGTGGACGCCCGCGTTCCTCGGCTCGGCGTCCGTCGCCGTCGTGGCCTTCGTCGCGGTCGTCGCGGCAGCGCGCGACCGGCCGACCGGGGAGGCACCGCCCCCTCGCGTCCCGTGGGGCGACTCGATGCGGGAGCTCGGCCGGAGCCTGCGTCGGCCGGGCACGCAGCTCGGCTTCTGGTCGCACTTCGTCACCCAGTCGTCCGGCGCGGTCTTCAGCCTGCTCTGGGGATTCCCGTTCCTCGTCGACGGCCTGGGGTACGGCCCCGCGCTCGCATCCGGGCTCCTCATCGTGATCGTGGCCTCGGGGATGGTCGTGGGGCCCGTGATCGGGATCCTCACCGGGCGCTTCCCGTTCCGGCGCTCCAACCTCGTCCTCGGCCTCGTCGCGATGATGGGCGCGGCCTGGGCGGTGCTGCTCCTCTGGCCGGGCGTGCCGCCGCTCGCGGTCGTGGTGCTCGTGGTCGTGGCCATCGGGATCGGCGGGCCCGGCTCCCAGGTCGGGCTGGACTTCGCGCGCACGTTCAACCCGCCCCGCAGCCTCGGCGCCGCGTCCGGGATCGTGAACGTCGCGGGATTCACCGCAAGCTTCACGATGATGCTGCTCATCGGCATCGCGCTCGACGTGCAGGACGGGATCCGGGTCGCGGGCGGAGCGCCGAGCGACCTGTACGCGTTCGACTCCTTCCGGGTCGCCTTCGCCGTGCAGTACATCGTGGTCGGCTTCGGGACGCTGATGCTGCTGCGGACCAGGCGCCGGACGCGACGCCTGCTGGCCGACGAGGGAATACGGGTGGGGCCGCTGTGGGTTGCCTACCTCGACAGGCGGCGCCGACGCCGCGCGTGACGCCGGCCCGCACACGGACCTCATTGGCTCGTCCACGCGCGCATCCGTGCAATAATCAGGTACGGACCCGTTCATGTCCTGCATCTCGCATCACCTCGGTGGTGGCGTCATCTCGGTGGCGCACGAGCAGCGGACTTGACATGGGTCCTAGCAATGTCCGAAAACAACCCCGACCCACCTCCGGCAGCTCACCCCGCAGCAGCATCGCGGAGCGCGCGACCGGTCGTCGTGGGGACGAAAGGTGTTCGCATGGCCACCCCCTCCACCCCGTCCGCCACCCTGGACGCGGCATCCGCGACCGGCACGGCCGACGACGCCGCGACGGGTGAGGCGAAGGCACCCGCGAAGCGCGCCCCCGCCCGCAAGACCGCGGCCGCGAAGGCACCCGCTGCCAAGACGGCGACGGCGGCGAAGGCCCCGACGAAGGCCGCCGCCGCGAAGGCTGCGGCAGCCGAGGCAGCAGCAGTCGAGGCCGACGAGGCGGTCTCCGCCGACGCTCCCGCGGCGCCCGCCAAGGCTCCCACCGCGCGGGCGAAGGCCGCCGCCGCGAAGAAGGCCGCCGCCGCGTCGGGTGACGCCGCACCGGCGAAGGCACCGCGCAAGACCGCAGCGAAGAAGACGGCGGCCCAGGGCTCCGGAGAGGCGTCCGACGACGACGCCGAGGAGGTCGTGGTCCCCGTCGCCGAGGACGACACGGATGACGAGGCCGTCGAGGACGGCGCCGCCAAGCCGCCCGTCGTGCTCGAGCCGCTCCCCACCGGCGCCATGGTGCTGTCGAACAAGGAGGAGGACGAGGACGTCCCCGTCTACTCGACGACCATCACCGGTGCCACGGCGGATCCCGTCAAGGACTACCTCAAGCAGATCGGCAAGGTCGCGCTGCTCAACGCCGCCGAGGAGGTCGAGCTCGCCATGCGCATCGAGGCGGGGCTCTTCGCCGAGGACAAGCTGGCGAACACGCCCGGCATCTCACGCGAGCTGGAGCGCGAGCTGCGCTGGGTCGCGCGCGACGGCCAGCGCGCGAAGAGCCACCTGCTGGGCGCGAACCTGCGCCTCGTGGTGAGCCTCGCCAAGCGCTACACGGGTCGTGGCATGCAGTTCCTCGATCTCATCCAGGAGGGCAACCTCGGCCTCATCCGCGCGGTCGAGAAGTTCGACTACACCAAGGGCTTCAAGTTCTCGACGTACGCCACGTGGTGGATCCGCCAGGCCATCACGCGCGCCATGGCCGACCAGGCGCGCACCATCCGCATCCCGGTGCACATGGTCGAGGTCATCAACAAGCTCGCACGCGTCCAGCGTCAGATGCTGCAGGACCTGGGCCGCGAGCCCACGCCCGAGGAGCTGTCGCGCGAGCTCGACATGACGCCCGAGAAGGTCATCGAGGTCCAGAAGTACGGGCGCGAGCCGATCTCCCTGCACACGCCCCTGGGCGAGGACGGCGACAGCGAGTTCGGCGACCTCATCGAGGACACCGAGGCGGTCGTCCCCGCGGACGCCGTGGGCTTCACGATGCTGCAGAAGCAGCTGGAGTCGCTGCTCGACTCGCTGTCGGAGCGCGAGGCCGGCGTGATCCGCATGCGCTTCGGCCTCGGCGACGGCATGCCGAAGACGCTCGACCAGATCGGCGACACGTTCGGCGTCACGCGCGAGCGGATCCGCCAGATCGAGTCGAAGACCATGGCCAAGCTCCGCCACCCGTCGCGCTCGCAGTCGCTGCGCGACTACCTCGAGTAGGCCGTGCCGCTGCGCCTCGCCGTCGCCGCGGGACGGGCCGCCCGCTGGGCCGCCCGTCTCCGTGGCGGCGGTTCCGCCGTGCCCGGCGTCGTCGCCCTCCGCCTCGAGCCGCGCTTCCTCGAGCGCACGATCGCCGACCTGCCGCACGGGGTGGTCGCCGTCACCGGCTCCAACGGCAAGTCGACGACGACCCACATGCTCACCGCCGTGCTCCGCGCGCATGGGCTCCGCGTCTTCACGAACCCGTCCGGCGGCAACCTGCCCCAGGGGATCGCCTCCGCGGTGCTCGCGGACGCCGACGCGTCCGGTCGACTGGATGCCGACGTCGCCGTGCTCGAGATCGACGAGGCCTACGGCGTCGCGCTCTCCGCGCTGCTGACGCCGCGCACGGTGCTCCTCCTCAACATCCAGATCGACCAGCTCAACCGCTTCCACGAGCCGGACCGCGTGGTGGGCATGCTCGAGCGGATCGCCGCCACGGCGACCGAGGCCGTGGTCGCCAACCGGGACGACGCGCACGTCAACGCCATCGCCGCGCACACCGCGCGCGCCGGCCGGGCCGACGTCGACTGGTTCGGCGTCTCCGAGGAGCTCCTGGTCGACAGCAAGCACGGCCTGGCGTCCGCCCCGCGGTTCGGCTCCGAGGATCCCGACCCGGTGCACGTCGCGGCCGGAGTCGAGGCCGTGTCGCTCTCGGGTCGCGATGCGGTCTTCCGCCTGTCGTCCGGCGACCTCCCCGTGACGCTCCCGTCGCGCGGCCTGCACTACGCCGTCGACGCCGCGGGCGCGCTCGCGACGGCCCGGCGCGTCCTCGGCGACCGCTTCGACCCCGCTCGCGCGGCCGAGGGGCTGGGATCCGTGGCCGCCGTCTACGGTCGCGGCGAGATGCTGCGCGCGGGCGACGAGGACATCGAGATCATCATGATGAAGAACCCGGCGAGCCTGCAGATGAACCTCGACGCGCTCGACGATCCCCCCGAGCAGGTGCTGCTCGCCGTCGACGACGGCACGCCCGACCCCTCCTGGATCTACGACACCGACCTCTCCGCGCTCACGCACGCCGACGTCGTCTCCGGCACGAAGGGCTACCAGCTGGCAGTGCGCTTCGGATACGAGGGCCTGGAGGTCGGCCGCGTCGAGCCCGACCTGCGCCGCGCCGTGCAGGCGTTCCTCGCGATGGAGAAGCCGTCCCGCGGTGTCAAGACCATGATCGTCAACTACGAGCAGATGATGGCGATCCGCCGCATCCTCGGGTACACGGACCTCGAGGGAGGACCCGCGTGAGCGACGCCCTGCGCATCCTTCACCTCTACCCCGAGGAGCTCGGCATCAACGGCGACCGCGGCAACGTGACCGTGCTCGTCGAGCGCGCGCGCATCCGCGGGATCAGCACGGAGGTCGTCCGGCACTCCCCGGGCGGCGGGGACCCGGGCGACGCCGACCTCGTGGTCATCGGCTCCGGGCCGCTCACTGCGCAGCGCGCCGTCCTGCCCGACCTCGTCGCGCACGCCCCGCATCTCGTCGCGCTCCAGGAGGCCGGCGTCCCGCTCCTCGCGGTGGGCGGAGGACTGCAGCTCCTGGGGGAGTCCGTGCGGCTCGTCGACGGCGGCGAGCTCGTCGGCGCCGGCGTCCTGCCCGTGCGCACCACGCTCACGGCCGAGCGACGCGTCGGCGACCTCGTGCTCGACACGCCAGAGGGCGAGGTCGTCGGATACGAGAACCACGGATCCACGCTCGACATCGGCGCGCACGCTCCGCTCGGCATGGTGCGCGCGGGCTTCGGGAACGGCGGCCAGGGCGGCCCGGAGGGCGTGCGCGTCGGGGCCGCCATCGGCACCCACCTCGGCGGACCCGTCCTCGCGCTCAACCCGCGCCTCGCGGACGAGCTGCTGTCCGCAGCCCTCGCGCGGCATGGCCGCGAGCTGCCCGCCGACATCTCGGGGACGCTCGACCGGCTGGACGCCTGGGCGCGCGAGGCGCGGTCCACCGTGATGGCCCGGCCGGCGCACTACTGACTCGTCGCGGCCGTCAGGCGGCCGCATCCGCACATGACGAAGGGCGCATCCCCGCGGGGATGCGCCCTTCGTCGTCCGCCGATGTGATCGGCGCTGGTCGTCCTAGGCGCGCTCGTCGAGCAGGCGGCTCGACTCGTCGTGCCAGCTCGTGGCGATGGCCGACAGCTTCTCCTGGTACTTCTTGCCGTGGTGGGCGCAGAAGAGGAGCTCGCTGCTGTTCACCTCGACGCGGATGTACGCCTGGGCTCCGCAGCTGTCGCAGCGGTCGTTGGCGGTGAGCTGGTGGTTGTCGAGCTCGTCCACGGGACGCTCGGTCGCGGTCGGTGTCATGTGATGCTCCCCTCCGGGTCGGGTCTGGTCGAGCCGAATGGATCAAGTAGACCACGAGCTCCCGGCAGTCGACCCGACCGCGGCCGCCTGTTTCGCTCTGCGCGTAGGGCGCGGTGCGGGAGACGGCGATTCGGAGGGGGAGGCGGCGGGCGGCGGTTAAGATCGATGCGGCTCGCGTCCGGCGAATGCCGGACGTACATGGAGGACAGCACGTGGCAGCATCCGATTATTCCGCCCGCCATCTCTCCGTCCTCGAGGGCCTCGAGGCGGTGCGCAAGCGGCCCGGCATGTACATCGGATCCACCGACTCGCGCGGCCTCATGCACTGCCTCTGGGAGATCATCGACAACAGCGTCGACGAGGCGCTCGGCGGGCACGGCGACCGCATCGACGTGCGGCTCCACCCGGACGGCAGCGTCGAGGTGCGCGACACCGCACGCGGCGTGCCGGTCGACATCGAGCCGAAGACCGGGCTCTCCGGCGTCGAGGTCGTCTTCACCAAGCTGCACGCGGGCGGCAAGTTCGGATCCGGCTCCTACGCGTCATCGGGCGGCCTGCACGGCGTGGGCGCGTCCGTCGTGAACGCGCTGTCGGAGCGCCTCGACGTCGAGGTGGACCGCGGCGGCAAGACGTACGCCATGTCGTTCCGGCGCGGCGAGCCGGGCATCTTCGAGGACCAGGGCGAGGCGAGCCCCGACGCGCCGTTCCGCCCCTTCACGTCCGGGAGCGAGCTGCGGGTCGTCGGCAAGGTGCGCAAGGGCGTCACCGGCACGCGGATCCGCTACTGGGCCGACCGGCAGATCTTCACCCGCGGCGCGTCCTTCCTCACGGAGGAGCTCCTCGGCCGCGCGCGGCAGACCGCGTTCCTCGTCCCCGGGCTGAGCATCGACATCGAGGACCTCCGCGGCGAGCAGCCCGTGCGCGAGTCCTTCCGCTTCGACGGCGGCATCGCCGAGTTCGTGGACCACCTGGCCGTCGACGCGCCGCTGACGGACACCTGGCGGCTGGAGGGATCCGGCACGTTCACCGAGACCGTGCCCGTCCTCACCGACGGCGGCGCCATGGTGCCGACGGAGCTCACGCGCGAGTGCGCCGTCGACATCGCGCTCCGCTGGGGCACGGGGTACGACACCCGCTTCAAGTCGTTCGTCAACATCATCGCGACGCCCAAGGGCGGCACGCACCAGGCCGGCTTCGAGGCGGGCCTGCTCAAGTTCGTGCGCGCGCAGGTCGAGGCCAACGCGCGCAAGCTCAAGGTCGGCACCGACAAGCTCGAGAAGGACGACGTGCTCGCCGGCCTCACGGCGGTGCTCACGGTCCGCTTCCCCGAGCCGCAGTTCGAGGGCCAGACCAAGGAGGTGCTGGGCACGCCGGCCGTCCGCGCCATCGTGTCGCAGGTCGTGCAGAAGGCCATGACGGAGCGGTTCGCGTCGACCCGGCGCGAGGACAAGGCGCAGACCGCCGTGCTCCTCGAGAAGGTCGTCGGCGAGATGAAGTCGCGCATCTCGGCGCGCACGCACAAGGAGACGCAGCGGCGGAAGAACGCCCTGGAGAGCTCGTCGCTGCCCGCGAAGCTCGTGGACTGCCGGTCGAACGACGTCGCCAACAGCGAGCTGTTCATCGTGGAGGGCGACTCCGCCCTCGGCACCGCGAAGCTCGCGCGCGACAGCGAGTACCAGGCGCTGCTGCCCATCCGCGGCAAGATCCTCAACGTGCAGAAGGCGTCGCTGCCCGACATGCTCTCCAACACGGAGTGCGCCTCGATCATCCAGGTGCTGGGTGCGGGATCCGGCCGCACGTTCGACCTGTCGGCGGCGCGCTACGGGAAGATCATCATCATGAGCGACGCCGACGTCGACGGCGCCCACATCCGCACGCTGCTGCTCACGCTCTTCTTCCGCTACATGCGGCCGATGATCGACGAGGGCCGGGTCTTCGCCGCCGTGCCGCCGCTGCACCGCGTGGTGGTCATGAACCCGGGGGCGAAGCCGAACGACGTCATCTACACGTACTCGGAGCGGGAGCTCGCCGCGGTCCTCGCGCAGGCGAAGCGGCAGGGCAAGCGCTACCAGGACCCGATCCAGCGCTACAAGGGCCTGGGGGAGATGGACGCCGACCAGCTCGCGACGACCACCATGGACCGCCGCAACCGCACGCTCCGCCGCGTGCGCGTCGACGACGCCGAGGCCGCCACGCGCATGTTCGAGCTGCTGATGGGCAACGACGTCGCACCCCGCAAGGAGTTCATCATCGACGGCGCCGGATCCGTGCGGGACCGCATCGACGTGTGATCCACCGGCTGCGTGCCGGATGCGCGGACGGCCGCGGACCCCACGGGTCCGCGGCCGTCCGCGTAGGTGGCGCCGATGCGCCTACGTCTCGAGCGGAGCCGAGCCGTCCTCGGCCGACGGCTCGACGATGCCCGCGGCCGCGCCGGACGCCGCATCCGGCGCCTCGGCCGGGGTGACCGCCTGGCCGACGCTCCCGATCGCCTTCTCGAGCGGGATGCCCGAGCCGTCGCGCTTCATGCCCGTGGGCGGCAGCTGCCTGACCTCGCCGGCCGCCCCGACCGCGAGGGCGGGCCCGGGGCCGACCCAGGCGAGGGCGAGGTGGTCCTCGCCCTTCAGGTACGCGTGCGCGCGGACCCCGCCCGTGGCGCGTCCCTTCCGCGGGAAGTCGCCGAACGCGGAGACCTTGGCGCGGCCGGGATCCACGCCCGCGATGGTGGCGGACGACGCCGAGATCGTGACGACCTGGGCACCCTCGGGCGCGACGGACGAGAAGAACAGCACGCGCGCGCCCGCGCCGAGGTTGACGCCCGCGACGCCCCCCGCCTGCACGCCCTGCGGCCGCACGGACACCGCGGGGAAGTGCAGCAGCTGCGCCTCGCTGGTGACGAAGACGAGCTCGTCCGTCTCCGCGCCCTGCCGCGCGCCGACGACCTCGTCGCCCTTCTTCAGCGCGATGACCTCGAACTCGGGCTTCGCGGGCAGGGCCGACGGGGCGATGCGCTTGACGACGCCCTGGCGCGTGCCGAGGGCGATGGCCTCGTCGGTGCCGAGCGCCACGAGCGCGACGACGCGCTCCTTCCTGTCGGTGAGCCCGAGGTAGTCGCGGATCCGGACGCCGGCGCCCAGCTGCACGCTCGCGACCGGGACCACGGGGAGGTCGACGGGCGTCATGGTGATGAGCCGGCCGGTGTTCGTGATCGCGCCGATGCGCGTGCGGCTCGTGGTCTCGATCGCCGTGAGGACGGCGTCGTGGGAGCTGCGGCGGACGGTCTGCAGGGGCGTGCCCGGCGCGTCCGTCGGCAGGTCGACGCGGACCGCGCGCCCGGTCGTCGACAGCAGCACCCGGCAGGGCACGTCCGCGATCTCGAGGACGGGCGCGGCACGGCGGCTCGATGCCCCGGCGACGCTCGGCGCGGCCTCGGTGAGCAGGGTGCGGCGCGGCGTGCCGAAGCGGTCGGCGACCTCCTGCAGCTCGGTCGAGACGAGGGCCCGGAGCCGGCGGGGATCGGCGAGGATCGCCTCGAGCTCGGCGATCTCGGCCTGGAGCCTGTCCCGCTCCTCCTCGAGCTCGATGCGGCTGAACCGCGTGAGCCGACGGAGGCGGAGCTCCAGGATGTAGTCGGCCTGCAGCGTCGACAGGTCGAACACGTCCATGAGGCGGGCGCGCGCCTGCTCGGTGTCGTCGCTGCCGCGGATGACCTGGATCACCTCGTCGATGTCGAGGATGGCGATCAGCAGCCCGAGCACGAGGTGCAGCCGCTCCTGCCGGCGGGCGAGCCGGTAGCGCGTGCGGCGCGTGACCACCTCGAGCCGGTGCGCCACGTAGACCTGCAGCAGCTCCTTCAGCCCGAGCGTCTGCGGGCTGCCGTCGACGAGCGCGACGTTGTTGATGCTGAAGCCGTCCTCGAGCGGCGTGTAGCGGTAGAGCTGCTCGAGCACGGCCTCGGGGTTGAACCCCGTCTTGATCTCGATCACGAGCCGCAGCCCGTGCGTCCGGTCGGTCAGGTCGGTGACGTTGGTGATGCCCGACAGCTTCTTGTTCTGGACGCCGTCCTTGATCTTCTCGATGACCTTCTCGGGGCCGACCAGGTACGGCAGCTCGGTGACGACGAGCCCCGACTTCCGCGGCGTGAGGCTCTCGACGGAGACGCGCGCACGGGTCTTGAAGCTGCCGCGGCCGGTGAGGTACGCGTCCTTGACACCCGACAGGCCGATGATCGTGCCGCCCGTGGGGAGGTCCGGCCCCGGCACGAAGGCCATGAGGTCGTCCAGGCTGGCGTCCGGGTGGTCGATGAGATGGCGCGCGGCGCCCACGACCTCGATCAGGTTGTGCGGCACCATGTTCGTCGCCATGCCGACCGCGATGCCGCTCGCGCCGTTGACCAGCAGGTTCGGGAACGCCGCGGGGAGGACGGCCGGCTGCATGAACGCGTTGTCGTAGTTCGGGACGAAGTCGACGACGTCCTCGTCGAGGCCCTCGACCATCGCGAGCGCGGACGCGGCGAGCCTGGCCTCCGTGTAGCGGGGGGCGGCCGGACCGTCGTCGAGCGATCCGAAGTTGCCGTGCCCGTCGATGAGCGGCACCCGCAGCGTGAACGACTGCGCCATGCGCACCATCGCGTCGTAGATGGCGGAGTCGCCGTGAGGGTGGAGCTTGCCCATCACCTCGCCCGTGACGCGGGCCGACTTCACGTGGCCTCGGTCGGGGCGGAGGCCCATCTCGCTCATCTGGTACAGGATCCGGCGCTGCACGGGCTTGAGGCCGTCGCGCGCGTCGGGCAGGGCGCGGGAGTAGATGACCGAGTACGCGTACTCGAGGAACGAGTTCTCCATCTCGGTGGAGACGTCGACGTCCTCGATCCGCTCGGCGGGCTCGTCGGGCGTGGTGTTCGTGGTGGAGGGACTCATGGACTCTCTGGGTCGGGGTCGGCGCTGCGTCGATCGGCGTCGTGACGCGGATGCGCGCCGGTCTGCTGTGGCAGACTGGGCCGGATGGCCCCCATGCTACCGGCGCCCGGATCCAGCCGGATGAGCCTCACCGCGGTCATGCCCGGCTGCCTCGCCGCCCTCGCGGGGGAGGAGTCCGAAGCTGGCCTCCCGCCCGTCGACCGTGCCGTGGTCGTCCTCGTGGACGGGCTCGGCTCCGCCGCCCTCCGCGCCCGGGCCGGGCACGCCCGCCACCTGGTGCAGGGCTGGCGGAAGAAGGACGTCGTGGACGTGGGGTTCCCCACCACGACGGCGGCCAGCATCACGTCGCTCACCACCGGCGCGCGCGCGGGCGAGCACGGTCTCGTCGGGTACAGCGCGCTCGATCCCGCGCACGACCGCGTCCTCAAGCTGCTGTCCGGATGGGACGTCCGCAGCGTGCCCGAGGAGTGGCAGCCCGTCCCGACCGCGTTCGAGCGGGCGGTCGCCGCGGGCATCCCCGCGTACGTGGTCGGATCCGCCCGCTACGCCGGGTCGGGCTTCTCGCGGGCGGCGCTGCGCGGGGCGACCTACGTCGCGGCCGAGTCGATCGCGGATCGCTTCGCGACCACGCGAGCGCTCATGGACAGGGAGCCGCGCGCGCTCGTCTACCTCTACGTGCCCGAGCTCGACCAGGCCGCCCACTCGCACGGCTGGGAGTCGGATCGCTGGCTCCGCGGCCTGGAGGAGCTCGACCAGGCGGCGGGTCCCTTCCTCGACGGGCTCGGCCCCCGGGAGGGAGCCCTGATCACGGCCGACCACGGCATCGTCGACGTGCCCTCCGGATCCCAGGTGCTGTTCGACCGCGTGCCGGAGCTGGTCGCGGGCGTGCGTCACGTGGCGGGGGAGCCGCGCTGCCTGCACCTCCACCTGGAGCCGGGCGCGGATGCCGACGCCCTCGCCGACGCCTGGCGCGCCTCGGAGGGGTCGCGCGCCCATGTCGCGACGCGCGCCGAGGCGATCGCCGCCGACTGGTACGGGCCGGTCCGGGACGAGGTGGCAGCGCGAATCGGCGACGTCGTAGTCGCGACGCGCTCGCTCATCGCGTACTACGACGGCCGGCCGCGGGACCAGGGCGCCCGTCGCATGATCGGGCAGCACGGATCGTTCTCCGACGAGGAGCGGCTGGTGCCCCTCGTCCGCGCCGGAGCCTTCGCCCGCGGCTGACACACCCGACGATCGCGGGCCGCCTGCAGGGCGACCCGTCGGACGACGGGCGGGATCAGGCCAGGTGGTCGTCGTCGCTGCGCGCGCCGAACACGATCTCGTCCCAGCTCGGCATCGCCGTCCGCCCGCGTCGGCCGGACGGCTTCCCGGATCCGCGACCCTCGCCGGTGCCGGGCGTGCGCAGGCCCTCGTCCTCGGCATCGTCGCGCGGGCGGTCGCGGCCCGTGTCGACGCGGCCGATGCCAGGGATCACCGCGGACCGCAGCGGCGGCACGGAGCGCTGACCGCCGCGCGGGCGGGACAGCGGCTCGTCGCGCCGGGCGACGGGAGCGGGAGCGTCATCGGCCTGGTCGTCGCCCTCGTCCTCGCGCGGCACGGACTCGCGCTCGCCCCGGCGGCGGCGGAGGGCCTCGAGCAGGTCGGCGGTCTCGTTCAGCTCGACCTGCGCGACGCGCGCCGGCTGCTGGCTGCCGGCGGGGTGGTTGCCCTGCCGCCCGAGGTGCGAGACGGACGCGCCCTCGTCGCGGCGCGGCGTCTCCCACGGCTGGGGAGCGGTGTCCTGCGTGCTGGACGCTGTCGGCTCGGGCAGGCGGAACGCCCCGCTGTCGAAGCGCGTGACGCCGGCCTCGTCGTGCGTGTCCACGGCCTCGGGCGGCAGAGCCCGGAGCCGGGGGATGAGGGCGCCGCGGATCTCGCCCTGCTGCGAGAGCGTGATCGCCTCGTTGTTGGCGGGGGAGAGCGCGTGCTTCTTGGCGTCGTAGGACCAGCGCGCGTCGTGCTCGATCTCCTCGCTCGTGAACGCGACCTTCACGACCCAGCCGCCGAGCTGCTCCTTCCAGCTGCTCCAGCGCACATCCTGCGCGCCGAGCGACTCGAGGCGCTCCTCGATGACCTGCCCGAACAGCGTGCCCTGGCCCATCGGGTCGACCTCGATGGCGGTGTGGACGGGCACCTTCATCGCGCTGCGCACGACGTGCTCGCGCTCGGCGACGACGGGCCCCTCGAACTTGCGCACGTACTCCACGGACGCGCCGGTCTCCCGCGCGACGTCCTCGGCGCTCATGCCCTGGCGGATGAAGGACTGGATGATGCGCGGCGCGGCCTTGCGCGTCGCACCGCCGTCGGCGGACTGGCGGCGCAGCGCGGAGCGGAAGGAGTCGTCCATCACGAGACGGTGCCGCTCACCGCCTGCGGCCTCGACGACGAGGGCGCCGTCCTCGACTCCGACGATTTTCAGATCCTGCATGGGTTCCACGCCTCTCGCGCTCACTGGACGATTCACGATCGCACGACTCGGCCCCTCTTCCGGGGAATACGCGTGGCGCGCCGCGACTTGGGTCCGACGAGAGCGCCGGAAGGCGAGATCGCGGGCCCCGAGCGCAGGTTGTTCGTGCGCGAACGGTGTACCGTGTGAGTCCGCATCCGCGGCCCGATGACGGGCCGGCTCCCCGCATCCAAACCGCCGATCAGGAGCCCCGACAGGGGCCTCAGGACGGTTTGCTATCCGGATGCGATTCATGCAAACTGTGCCCGCCGATTCCGTTCGGCGGTTATTCGAGAAGTGGACAGGAATGGCAACTGATTACGACGCCCCGCGCAAGACGGAGGACGACTCCGACTCGATCGAGGCTCTGAAGGAGCGCGTCCCGGACCGCATGTCCGGGGTCGTGGACGTCGACGATGCCGACAACCCCGGGAGCTTCGACCTCGCCGGAGCGGACCTCTCCGACCTCGAGCTCGAGACGGTGGTGCTCCCGCCCCAGGCGGACGAGTTCACCTGCGTGAGCTGCTTCCTCGTGAAGCACCGCTCGCAGATCGACCACCAGGAGAAGCTCGGACCCATCTGCCAGGAGTGCGCCGCCTAGAGCGACGCCGGGCGATGGCCCCCTCGGAGGCCTCGCGCCTCACCGCACGTCATGATCGCCGCGATCCCCGGATCGCGGCGATCAGTCGTTCCGGGGTCCGCGTGGACAGCAGCCAGTAGGGCGCCGGGTCCGCCGCGTCCAGGAGCGGCACCTTGACCACCGGATCCACCCATCCGCGGATCACGAGGTACGCCCGCGCGTGCAGGCGCGTGCCGCGCTCCGCCGTCGCCTGAGCCCCCCGGAACCCCTCCGGCTCACCGAGCTGGTCGACGTCGATGGACGCACGGCCGGCCCGCAGGCGCCCGTCGACCACCTCGATGACCGGGCTCGTGAGCACGAGCGTCGCGACGACCCCCGCGTAGAGCACGATCGCGACGATCACCCCGGCGACGACGCTGATGGGGAGGAACACGAGCAGGCTCGCGGGGATGACGAGGGCGGTGGCGACGAAGGGCCAGGGAGCC
Organism: Clavibacter quasicaliforniensis; assembly: GCF_051201715.1. NCBI lineage: Bacteria > Bacillati > Actinomycetota > Actinomycetes > Micrococcales > Microbacteriaceae > Clavibacter > Clavibacter quasicaliforniensis. Next base: position 1,820,161 of record NZ_CP139624.1, read on the forward strand.
GGCCACAGCCGCTCGCTGTAGGGGGATGCGGGCATGCGCCTATTCGATCAGATTCCTGCACTAGCCTCGGACCGTGCCCGATCCCGTCGACGTCCTCATCGCGGGCGACGCCCCGATCCCGGCCTACGCGCATCCCGGTGACGCCGGCGCCGACCTCACGGCAGCGGAGGCCGTCCGCCTGGAGCCCGGCCAGCGGGCCACCGTCGGCACGGGCGTCTCGATCGCCCTCCCGGACGGGTACGCGGCCTTCGTGCTCCCCCGGAGCGGACTGGCCGCGCGCCACGGCATCACGATCGTGAACGCGCCCGGCACCGTCGACGCCGGATACCGCGGGGAGATCCGCGTCACCCTCCTCAACACCGATGCCGACGCCGCGTACGATGTCGCGGTCGGCGACCGCATCGCGCAGGTCGTCGTCATGCCGGTCAGCCGGGTGCGATTCGTGCCCGTCCAGAAGCTGCCCGGGAGCCACCGCGGTGCGGGGGGCTTCGGCTCCACGGGCACCGGCGCCCTCCCCGCCCGAGATCCAGGAGACCGAACATGACCGACGAGAACGCGAACCAGCCGGACGACGCCGCCCTCGCGGACGACGCCGAGGACGTCCTGGACGCCAAGTCCGCGCCCGACGACCGCGCCGACGAGGGCCCGCTCGACGAGACCGAGGCCAACCCCGTGCGTCCGTACGTCGACCTGGGCGGGATCAAGATCCTTCCGCGGGAGGGCCTCCACCTCCGCCTCGAGGTCGCCGAGGGCACCCAGCAGGTCGTCGCGATCGGCCTCGACTTCGCCGAGTCCAGCCTCCAGGTCCAGCCGTTCGCGGCGCCGCGCTCGAGCGGGCTGTGGCACGAGATCCGCACGACCATCGGTGAGCAGATCCAGAGGCAGGGCGGCACCACGCGCCTCGCCGACGGCCCGTTCGGCCCCGAGCTGCACGCCGTCATCCCCGTCGTGCAGCAGCCTGGCCAGCCCGCGGCCAGCACGCGGGACGCGCGCTTCATCGGCGTCGACGGCCCGCGCTGGTTCCTGCGCGGCGTCATCACCGGCCGCGCCGTGACGGATCCCGAGGCCGCAGCCGCCGTCGAGGACCTGTTCCGCAGCGTCGTCGTCGTGCGCGGCTCCTCGCCCATGCCCCCGCGCGACCTCATCCCGCTCAAGATGCCCGCCGCCCAGGTCGGCACCACCCCGGGCGCGGCTCCGGCCGGCGAGAGCCCGGCACCCGCGCTGGGCTCCTGACCGTGTCGGGCGAGGGTCCGCTCGAGGGGGATCCGCAGCGCCCGGCGCCCGGCGACGACGCGTCCACGACCGACGGCGCCCCGGCCGGATCCGCGTCGCCTCCCGCTCCAGGCGAGGCGATCGGCGCGAGCATGGCCCAGGCCGCGGAGCGCGCGGGCCTCGGGCAGGCGGCGCGCGGCGAGACGATGACGGCCGCGGCCCTCCTCACCGCGATGGGCGGCGTCCGCGGCGTCCTCGAGGCGATCGTCCCCGGGCTCCTCTTCCTCGTGGCGTTCACGATCACGCGCGACGTCGTGCTGTCCGTCGCGGTGCCGGTCGCCGTGGCGGTCGTGGCCGTCGTCGCCCGACTCGCGCAGCGGTCGGCCGTCGCACCCGCAGTGGGCGGCCTCGTCGGCATCGTCATCTCCGCGTTCCTGGCGCTCCGCTCGGGGGAGGGCCGCGACTTCTACGCGCTCGGGCTCTGGACCAACGGCGCCTACTTCGCCGTGCTCCTGGTCTCCGTCGTCGTGGGCTGGCCGCTCGTCGGGGTCGCCGTCGGCTTCCTCATGGGCGACGGGACGGCCTGGCGACAGGACCGCAGGAAGGCCAGGGCGCTCCGCCTGCTCACCCTCGTGTGGGTCGGCTTCTTCGCGCTCCGCCTCGCGGTGCAGCTCCCGCTCTACCTCGCCGACGCGATCGACGCGCTCGGCGTCGCGCGCCTCGTGATGGGCACGCCCCTCTACGGCGTGCTCCTCGTCCTGTCGTGGCTCTTCGTGCGCGCCGTGTACGCGAAGGACCCGACGGCACCGGCCGCCGGCTGAGCCGTCGCCGCTCCTCCTCGCCGTCGCCGCGACGCGCGGGCCGCCGCGCGCCGCGGCGTCCATGCCGGCGTCGCGATGCTAGATTCATCTCGACGTCGAGATACATCGGCGCCGTCCCGCCTCGCGTCGGCGTGCCCGATCAGGGTCGCCTTACTGGACCCGGCCGCGGCGGGCGACCAAGATCGGATGACGGGCGGAATCGACTTCCGCGCCCATCCAGCGAGGGAAGAGGGCCACGTGTCTGCAATCAACAGCTTCGGCGCGAAGGACACACTCCGCGTCGGGGACACCGACTACGAGATCTACCGCATCGACACCGTGGCGGGCCACGAGCGTCTCCCGTTCAGCCTCAAGGTGCTGCTGGAGAACCTCCTCCGCACCGAGGACGGCAAGAACGTCACCGGCAGCCAGATCAGCGCCCTCGGCGACTGGGCTCCCGACTCCGAGCCGGACACCGAGATCCAGTTCACGCCCGCGCGCGTCGTGATGCAGGACTTCACGGGCGTGCCCTGCATCGTCGACCTCGCCACCATGCGCGAGGCCGTCGGCGAGCTGGGCGGCGACCCCACCAAGATCAACCCGCTCGCACCCGCGGAGCTCGTGATCGACCACTCGGTCATCGCCGACCTCTTCGGCTCCGAGGACGCGCTCGAGCGCAACGTCGACATCGAGTACGAGCGCAACGGCGAGCGGTACCAGTTCCTCCGCTGGGGCCAGACGGCGTTCGAGGACTTCAAGGTCGTCCCGCCCGGCACCGGCATCGTCCACCAGGTCAACATCGAGCACCTCGCCCGCGTCACCATGACGCGCGAGGTGGGCGGCGCCCTCCAGGCGTACCCCGACACCTGCGTCGGCACCGACTCGCACACCACCATGGTCAACGGCCTGGGCGTGCTGGGCTGGGGCGTCGGCGGCATCGAGGCGGAGGCGGCCATGCTCGGCCAGCCCGTGTCGATGCTCATCCCCAAGGTCGTCGGCTTCAAGCTCTCCGGCGAGATCCCCACGGGCGTCACCGCGACCGACGTGGTGCTCACGATCACGCAGATGCTGCGCAAGCACGGCGTCGTCGGCAAGTTCGTCGAGTTCTACGGCACCGGCGTCGGCGCCGTCCCGCTCGCCAACCGCGCCACCATCGGCAACATGAGCCCCGAGTTCGGCTCCACCGCCGCGGTCTTCCCCATCGACGACGTCACCCTCGAGTACCTGCGCCTCACCGGCCGCAGCGAGGAGCAGGTCGCGCTCGTGGAGGCGTACGCCAAGGAGCAGAAGCTGTGGCACGACGCCGACGTCGAGCCGGCGTTCAGCGAGTACCTCGAGCTCGACCTCTCCACGGTCGTCCCCTCCATCGCCGGCCCGAAGCGCCCGCAGGACCGCATCGAGCTGACCGACGCGAAGTCGCAGTTCGAGCGCGACCTCAACGACTACGCGCAGGTCGACCACGACATCGTCGACCTCACCACGGCGATGAGCTTCCCCGCGTCCGACCCGGGCGAGCTGCAGCCGGAGGACGAGCACTCGTCCCACGAGCACCACCACGCGTCGCAGAGCCCCTCCTCGGTCTCGAAGCCCACGCACGTCACCCTCGAGGACGGCAGCGACTTCACGCTGGACCACGGCGCGGTCGCCATCGCGGCCATCACCTCGTGCACCAACACGTCGAACCCGTCGGTCATGCTCGCGGCCGGGCTCCTCGCCCGCAACGCCAGCAAGAAGGGCCTCAAGGCCAAGCCGTGGGTCAAGACCACGCTGGCGCCCGGATCCAAGGTCGTCACGGACTACTACGAGAAGTCCGGCCTCACCACGTACCTCGAGGACCTCGGCTTCTACACGGTCGGGTACGGCTGCACGACCTGCATCGGCAACTCGGGCCCGCTGATCGACGAGATCTCCACCGCGGTGCAGGACAACGACCTCGCCGTGACGGCCGTGCTCTCGGGCAACCGCAACTTCGAGGGCCGCATCAACCCCGACGTGAAGATGAACTACCTCGCGAGCCCGCCGCTCGTCATCGCGTACGCGCTGGCCGGATCGATGAACTTCGACTTCGACTCCGACGCGCTCGGCACCGACACCGAGGGCAACGACGTGTTCCTCAAGGACATCTGGCCCGACGCGGACGAGGTCCAGTCGACGATCGACAGCTCCATCGACACGGGCATGTTCACGCACCAGTACGCCGGCGTCTTCGACGGCGACGAGCGCTGGCGCTCGCTCCCCACCCCCACGGGCGCGACGTTCGAGTGGGACGCGGAATCCACGTACGTGCGGAAGCCCCCGTACTTCGAGGGCCTCACGATGGAGATCACGCCGGTCTCCGACATCCAGGGCGCGCGCGTCCTCGCGAAGCTGGGCGACTCGGTCACGACCGACCACATCAGTCCCGCCGGCTCGATCAAGGCGGACAGCCCCGCGGGCCGCTACCTCGACGAGCACGGCGTCGGCCGCAAGGACTACAACTCCTACGGCTCGCGCCGCGGCAACCACGAGGTCATGATCCGCGGCACGTTCGCGAACATCCGCCTCCGCAACCAGCTGCTCGACGGCGTCGAGGGCGGCTACACGCGCGACTTCACGCAGGAGGGCGGCCCGCAGTCGTTCATCTACGACGCGTCCGAGAACTACCAGGCGGCGGGTACCCCGCTCGTGATCCTCGGCGGCAAGGAGTACGGCTCCGGCTCGTCGCGCGACTGGGCGGCCAAGGGCACGAGCCTCCTGGGCGTCAAGGCGGTCATCACCGAGAGCTTCGAGCGGATCCACCGCTCCAACCTCATCGGCATGGGCGTCGTCCCGCTGCAGTTCCCGGCGGGCGAGACCTGGGCCTCGCTCGGGCTCGACGGCACCGAGGAGATCAGCATCTCGGGGCTCGAGGAGCTGAACTCGGGCACGACGCCGCGCACGGTGCACGTCGTCGCGGCACCCACGGCCGACTCGCCCGCGGGCAAGGGGACGGTCGAGTTCGACGCGGTCGTGCGCATCGACACCCCCGGCGAGGCGGACTACTACCGCAACGGCGGGATCCTGCAGTACGTGCTGCGCAGCCTCGTCGCGTAACAGCAACCTGAGGGGGCCGGGCGGCGACGCCCGGCCTCCTTCGTGCATGCAGGGCCCTGCGTACACTCGAAGAGGCGGGTGCCTGCACATGGCGCCCGATGGAAGGCGGTCAGCATGGGAATCCTCGAGACGATCACGGGACCCCGGGACCTCGACCGGCTGAGCAGCGAGCAGATGCTCGCGCTCGCCACCGAGATCCGGCAGTTCCTCGTCGCCGAGGTCTCCAAGACGGGCGGCCACCTCGGGCCGAACCTCGGCGTCGTCGAGACGACGCTCGCCATCCACCGGGTCTTCGACTCGCCGAAGGACCCCATCGTCTTCGACACCGGCCACCAGTCCTACGTGCACAAGCTGCTCACGGGCCGGCAGGACTTCTCCCGGCTCCGCGAGTCGGGCGGCCTCGCCGGCTACCCGCAGCGCGCGGAATCGGAGCACGACATCGTCGAGAGCTCGCACGCGTCGAGCTCGCTGAGCTGGGCGGACGGCATATCGCGCGCCTTCGAGATCACCGGCCAGACCGACCGCCACGTGGTCGCGGTCGTGGGCGACGGCGCCCTCACGGGCGGCATGACGTGGGAGGCGCTCAACAACATCTCCGACGACAACACGCGGAAGCTCATCATCGTCGTCAACGACAACGGCCGCTCCTACGCGCCGACCATCGGCGGCATGGCGCGCTTCCTCAACACCGTGCGCACGCGTCGCACCTACCGGGGCCTCTACGAGACGAGCCAGCGCGTGTTCAGCGTCTTCGGGGCGCCCGGCGACAGCCTCTACCGCGGCCTCCGCGGCGGGCTGCACGGGTTCCTCACGCGCGTCACCGACAACGAGGCGCTGTACTCCAACCTCGACATCAAGTACCTGGGGCCCATCGACGGGCACGACCAGCAGGCGATGGAGGAGGCGCTCGAGCAGGCCCGCGACTACGGCGCGCCCGTCATCGTGCACGCGATCACGGAGAAGGGCCGCGGCTACGCGCCCGCGCGCCGGGACGTCGCCGACCAGTTCCACGCCGTCGGGCAGATCGACCCGGAGACAGGGGAGCCGATCGACCCGTCGCAGGCCGTCAGCTGGACGAGCGTCTTCGCGGACGAGATCCTGGCCCTCGCCGACGAGGATCCGCGCATCGTCGGCATCACCGCCGCGATGCTGCGTCCGGTGGGCCTGCACAGGTTCGCCGCGAAGCACCCGGATCGCGTGCACGACGTCGGCATCGCCGAGCAGCACGCCGTGACGAGCGCCGCGGGCCTCGCCTACGGCGGCCTCCACCCGGTCGTCGCCCTCTACGCGACCTTCGTCAACCGCGCCTTCGACCAGGTGCTCATGGACGTCGCGCTGCACCGCGCCGGCGTGACCTTCGTGCTCGATCGCGCGGGCGTCACCGGCCCCGACGGGCCGAGCCACCACGGCATGTGGGACCTCGCGCTGCTGCAGATCGTGCCCCACATCCGCCTCAGCGCCCCGCGCGACGCCACGCGCCTCCGCGAGGAGCTGGGCGAGGCCGTCAAGGTCGACGACGGGCCCACGGTCGTGCGCTTCTCCAAGGGCAACGTCGGCGACGAGATCGAGGCGCTGCGGCGTCTTGACGACGGGGTCGACGTGCTGCACGAGTCGGCATCGCAGGACGTGCTCATCGTCACCGTGGGACCGATGGCGGCCATGGGCATCGAGGTCGCGGAGCGCCTCGCCGCGCAGGGGATCGGCGCGACCGTCGTGGATCCGCGCTGGGTCGTGCCCGTGCCGCGCAGCGTCGTCGAGCTCGGCGGCAGCCACCGCCTCGTCGTGACGATCGAGGACGGCGTCGTGGTCGGCGGCATCGGCACGCGGATCCGCCAGGACCTCCGCGAGGCCGGCATCGACACGGGCGTGACGGAGCTGGGCCTCCCGGACGAGTTCCTCGACCACGGCACGCGCTCGGAGATCCTCGAGCGCGTCGGCCTCACCCCGCAGCACATCGCGCGCGACGTCGTCGCCCAGGTGCTCGGAAGCCGGGTGCCCTCGGCACGGCCGCTGCCGGAGGACGAGGAGCGCGTGTCGATCCGCGCGGAGGACGACGAGCAGGCCTGATCGCCCGTCGCACGCGAGGAGGGCCCGGCCGACGCGGCCGGGCCCTCCTGTCGTGCCGGTGGCGCTACTCCACGCCGCGGATCGGCGGGTGGTGGAACGTGTCGCCGAACGCCCGGTCGCTCGCCCCGACGCGGTCGAGGTACGGCGTGAGGCCACCCATCTGGAACGGGTAGCCGGCGCCGAGGATGAGGCACAGGTCGATGTCCTCGGCCGCGTGCACGACGTCGTCCTCGAGCATGCGGTGCACCTCGTCCGCGAGGCCGGTCTCGACGCGCGCGCGGATCTCCTCCGCCGTCATCGGATCGGTGCCGCCCTTCACGATGCGGACGGCCTCCTTGTCGAAGCCCGTGGGGCGGCCCTTGGCGTCGCGCGAGTAGATCCTCCCGAGGTCCGCCAGCCGGTGCAGGTTGGGGCTCTCGAAGAAGCGGTCGGGGAACGCGGCGTGGTGCGTGTCGAGCACGTGCGCACCCACCTTGAGTCCCACGAGCTCGAGCAGCTCGAACGGCGTCATCGGCAACCCGAACGGCGCGAGAGAGCGGTCGACGACCTCGAAGGGCGTGCCCGTGTCCACCGCGTGCATGGCCTCGCCCAGCACCTTCGCGAGGATCCGGTTCACCACGAAGCCCGGGGTGTCCCGGGTGATGACGGCGTTCTTCCTCAGCGTCCTCGCGACCTGCATCGCCGTCGCGAGCGTCTCGTCCGTCGTCTGCGGCGTGCGCACGACCTCGATGAGCGGCATGACGGCCACGGGGTTGAAGAAGTGGAACCCGACCAGGCGCTCCGGGTTCGCGAGCCGCTCGCCGATGCGCTCGACGGACAGGCTCGACGTGTTGGTCGCCAGGATCGCCGTCGCGGAGACGTGCTGCTCGATCTCGGCGAACACCTGCTGCTTCACGCCCAGCTCCTCGAACACGGCCTCGATGACCCAGTCCGCGTCGGCGAAGTCGGCCTTGTCGGTCGTGCCCGTGACGAGCGCCCGGAGCCGGTTGGCCTCGTCGGGGGAGATGCGCCCCTTCTCGGCGAGCGTGCGGATCTCGCCGTGGATGCCGGCGACCCCCGCGTCGACGCGCGCCTGGTCGAGGTCCGTGATGACCACGGGCACCTGGAGCCTGCGCACGAACAGCAGCGCGAACTGCGACGCCATGAGCCCGGCGCCGACGACCCCGACCTTGGTGACCTTGCGGGCGAGCGCCTTGTCGGGCGCTCCCGCGGGCCGCTTCGCGCGCTTCTGCACCAGGTCGAACGCGTAGATGCTGGCGCGGAACTGGTCGCCCGAGATGAGGTCCGCGAGGGCCTCGTCCTCGGCGGCGAAGCCCTCCTCGCGCGTCGTGCTCCTGGCCGCCTTCAGCAGGTCGAGCGCGCGGTACGGCGACTGGGCGACGGTGCCGATGCGCTGCTCGAGCGACTTGCGGGCGATGCCGACGGCGATGTCCCACTTGGCGATCCGCTCGAGGCGGCCAGGTGCGTTGGGGCGCTTCACCTCGATCGCGCCCGAGATGACGGCGTCGGCCCACCGGACGGACTGCTCGAGGAAGGAGGCGGACGGGAACGACGCGTCGGCGATGCCGAGCTCCATCACGTCCGCGGCCTTCAGCGTGCGGTTGTTCTTGAGCGGGTTCTCGATGATCACCTTGAGCGCGTTCTCGATGCCGATGAGGTTCGGCAGCAGCCACGCCCCGCCCCAGCCGGGGATGATGCCGAGGAAGACCTCGGGGAGCGCGACCGCCGGCACGGACTCGTCGACCGTGCGGTAGTCCGAGTTGAGCCCGATCTCGAGACCGCCGCCGAGCGCGAGCCCGTTGATGAACGTGAACGACGGAACGCCGAGGCGGTGCAGACGGCCCAGGGTGTCGTGCCCGAGCTGCGCCATCTGGCGGCCTACCTCGCGGCTGGGGATCTCGCCGACCTTGCTGAGGTCCGCGCCCGCGGCGAGGATGAACGGCTTGCCGGTGATCGCGACGCCGCGGATCTCCCCGGCGGCTGCCCGGGCGGCGAGGCCGTCGAGCGCGTCCGCGAGCTCCAGCAGCGTGGCCGGCCCGAGGGTGGACGGCCGCGTGTGGTCGCGGCCGTTGTCGAGCGTGACGAGCGCGAACACGCCGCCCGAGGGCAGCGGCACGTCGCGGACGTACGAGTGGGTGACGACCTCGTCGGGATCGAGCGCCACGAGCTCCCGGAAGCGGCTGGTGTCGGTCACTTGGTCCTCTTCCTCTTGCCGGTGAAGTGCGGGTTCTCCCAGATGACGCTGCCGCCCTGGCCGAGTCCGACGCACATCGCCGTGAGTCCGTAGCGGACCTCGGGGTGCTGCTCGAACTGGCGCGCGAGCTGGTTCATCAGCCGGACGCCGCTGGACGCGAGCGGGTGGCCGACGGCGATGGCGCCCCCGTACTCGTTGACGCGCGGGTCGTCGTCGTCGATGCCGAAGTGGTCGAGCAGGCTGAGCACCTGGATGGCGAACGCCTCGTTGAGCTCGAAGAGGCCGATGTCGTCGATCGTGAGCCCGGCCTTGCGGAGCGCCTTCTCGGTGCTCGGCACGGGGCCGATGCCCATGATCTCGGGCTCGACGCCCGCGAACGCGAAGGAGACCAGGGTCATCTTGGGCGTGAGGCCGAGCTCCTTCACCGCGTCGCCGCTCGCGAGCAGGGCGGCCGTGGCGCCGTCGTTGAGGCCAGACGAGTTGCCGGCCGTGACGCGGCCGTGCGGACGGAACGGGGTGCGGAGCCCGGCGAGCCCCTCGAGCGTCGTCTCGGGGCGCATGGCCTCGTCGCGCGTCGCGAGCCCCCAACCGCTCTCCGAGCGGGTCGCTACGGGCACGAGGTCCGGCTGGATCTCGCCGTTCGCGTACGCGAGGGCGGTCTTCTGCTGGCTCGCGAGCGCGTAGCGGTCGGCGCGCTCGCGGGTGAGGGACGGGAAGCGGTCGTGGATCCGCTCGGCCGTGTTGCCCATGTTGAGGGCGTCCTGGCTCACGAGGCGCTCGGCGAGGAAGCGCGGGTTCGGGTCCGCGTCGAAGCCCATCGGGTGGCGGCCCATGTGCTCGACGCCGCCCGCGATCGCGAGGTCGTAGGCGCCGAACGCGATGCCGCCCGCGGTCGCCGTGACGCTCGTCATGGCGCCGGCGCACATCCGGTCGATGGCGTAGCCGGGCACCGAGCGCGGGAGGCCGGCCAGGAGCGCGGCCGTGCGGCCGAGGGTCAGGCCCTGGTCGCCCGTCTGCGTCGTGGCCGCGATGGCGACCTCGTCGATCCGGTCCTTCGGCACCTGCGGGTTCCGCTCGAGCAACCCGATCATGGCCTTGACCACCAGGTCGTCGGCGCGGGTCCGCCAGTACATGCCCTTCTCACCCGCTCGTCCGAACGGGGTGCGTACCCCGTCCACGAAATGGACTTCGGCTCTCTCGACCACTGACGCCTCCTCGCATCGATTTCCCCCACCCTAGGAAGAAGCCGGACGGGAGCCGAATCCGTTGACTGTTCCTACGAGGCCCCGTCGTCGGTCGCGTCGTCGGCTTGGTCGGCATCGACAAAGGCCGCCGCCACCGGAGCGGCCGTCGCCTCGATCTGCCAGGGGCGCGCGCCCCAGGACTCGAGGGCCGTCGCGACGGCCTCGGGCGCGGGGTCGTCGGGCGGCGTCCACGCGACGCGACGCAGGACCTCCGGCGTGAGCAGGTTCTCCTGCGGCACGCCCATCGCGGTCGCGACCTCCTGGACGGCGACGCGGGCGCGCTTGAGTCGACGGTCGGCGGCGGGGTCCTTGTCGGCCCACGCCTTCGGCGGCGGCATGGTCTCGCCCGTGCCGCGCAGCTGCGGGAACTCGGTCGCGGCGAGGCCCCGCTCCACGGCGGCCCACCAGCGGTCGATCTCGCTGCGGCTCGCGCGGCCCGAGAACTCGCGCACCGCGGCGAGGTCGCGCTTGGTCTGCGGCAGGACGCGCGCGACCGCGACGAGCGAGCCGTCGGGGACGAGGCGGCCGGGGCTCGTGTCGACCTCTCGCGCGTAGGCGTCGCGGGCCTCCCACAGCTCCTTCGCGACCGCGAGGTTGCGTCCGCCGCGGACGCCGTGCAGGCCGCTGAGCCGACGCCACGGCTCCACCCGGGCGGGCTTCGCCTCCTTGGCGATGGTCGCGGCGAACTCCTGCTCGGCGATGCCGGTCTTGCCCTGCTCCTCGAGGCGGCGGGCGATCTCGTCGCGCACGTCGACGAGCAGCTCCACGTCGAGCGCGGCGTAGACGAGCCAGGCGCGGGGGAGCGGGCGGGTAGACCAGTCGGCGGCCGAGTGCTCCTTGGCCAGGTGGATCCCGAGCAGCTCCTCCACGACCGTGCCGAGGCCCACGCGGGGCAGTCCGAGCAGGCGCGAGGCGAGCTCGGTGTCGAAGATGCGCTGCGGGTCGAGGCCCACCTCGCGGAGGCAGGCGAGGTCCTGGCTCGCGGCGTGGAGCACCCACTCGACGTCGCGGATCACGGCGTCCAGCTCCGAGAAGTCGCCCACCGCGGGCGGGTCGAAGAGGAAGGTGCCGGCGCCGCGGCGGAAGACCTGGATGAGGTACGCGCGCTGGCTGTAGCGGAAGCCCGATGCGCGCTCGGCGTCGACCGCGATGGGACCTGTGCCCGCGGCGATCGCCTCGACGGCGCGCAGGTACTCCTCGCGGGTGTCGATGACGGTGAGGTCGCCCGTCGCGGCGGCCTCGCGGAGGGGCGTGCGGGCGGGGGCGTCGGTCTCCGTCACCGCGGCGGCGGCCACGACGGGCGTCGGGTCGGGGACGGGATCCGTCGCCGCCCGCCGCGCCCGGGTGCGCGTCCGCGCGACGACGGCGTCGGTGGCGGTGGATCCCGGCACGTCGGAGAACAGCGATGCGCCCATGGCCGGGCGGCTCAGGGCGGCGGGAGTCGGCGGGACGGGAGCGTCGCCGCCGGTCGCGTCGGGGTCGGGGATGTCGGACGGGGCGTTCACGTCCGGGTTCGTCGCGCTGATAGCAGTGTCACTCCTTCGCCCGCGGGAGGGAGCCCTGCGAGCATGCACAGTAGTTCCCCCCAGCCTTCCACATGGGCGGTCACGTCGGCGTCGGCCGGTGTCCACGAGGCGCGCAGCTCGATCTTGGCGCCGCTGCCCTGGCGGGCCAGCTCGCCGTAGCCGGTCGAGATGATCCGGGTGGCGGTCCCGGACGGCGAGGAGTACCGGGCACCGCGGGAGGCGAGGCCGTCGACCAGCCACGACCAGGCGACGTCGGCGAGGAACGGATCCGTCCCCATGTCGGTCTCGAGCGGCGCCTGCGCGAAGCAGACGACGCGGAAGGCGCCGCCCCAGGCGTCCGGCTCCTCGGGGTCGTGCAGCAGGATGAAGCGGCCGGTGCCGAGCTCCGAGTCGGAGGCGTGCCCCGACGGCGAGACGTCGGCGGCCAGCGCGACGGCATACGGCGCCAGGTTGCTCGATGGCGACGGGATCTCGGTCAGCACGAGCTCGGATCGGGTGGTCGCGCGCCGCAGCGCGTCCAGCGCCGCGCGGAACTCGGGCGGATCCTCGGCGCTGTCACGGGTGTCTACCACGTGTGCAGACTATGTTCCGCCGCGCTCCGGCCCGGGAGCCACGCCGCGGCGGTGACGCCCGGGCGCCGCCCTCGATGTCCGCGCGACCAGGGGATCAGCCCCGCCGCATCGCCCAGCGCGCGTAGGTGCGGTGGTCGTCGTCGACGAGCAGCTGCTCGAGCCGCATCGGCGCGTGGATGCCGGAGCCCGCCGGCACGAGCGGCGTCAGCGGCGTCACAAGCTCGGGCGATGTGGTCAGGCAGAGCTCGTCGACCCGGCCGGCGGCGACCAGGGACGCGGCGAGCGCCGGCCCGCCCTCGCACACCACGTGGGTCAGGCCGCGGCCGCGGAGCGCGTCGACGACGTCGTCGCCGGACATCCGCCCGTCGGCCGCGGCGCCCAGGGGCACGGACACGATCTCGGCCGGCACGGCGCCGAGAGTGGCGACGGCGCGGTCGCGAGCCTCGGGCGGGCAGAGCACGAGGAGGCGGCCCGGCGCGGCGTCCGGGTCGAAGCGGTGACCCTCCAGATCGCCCGACGAGGTGGCGACGGCCAGGGGCGTCCGGCGGGGGAGCACGTAGCGCTCGGCGCGCACCGTGCCCGCCCCCACGAGCACGACGTCGGCGAGCTCGCGGATCACGCCGAGGATCCGCCGGTCGACGACGCTGGAGAGGCTGTCGGACGTGCCGTCGGCGCCGATCACGCTGCCGTCGACCGACGCCACGAAGTTGAGGCGGACGTGGCCGGCGGATCCCGGACGGTAGAGGTCCTCCAGCCACTCCCTGGTGCCGTCGTCGTCCAGCCCGCGCGGCGCGGATTCTTCTCCGGCCCCCGGCACGGGGAGGACCCGCGTGATCCTCATCCGGCGAGCCGCTCGCGCACCTGCCGCTTGACCCGCCCGAGCATCGCCGTCATGCCGCGCATGCGCAGCGGCGACACGGCGGCGTCGAGCCCGATGGTGGACGGGTAGTCGTCGGGCACGGCGAGCACCACGTCGGCGGGGAGCCCGTCGAGGCCCTGCGCGAGGATCGACGCGAACCCGCGGCTCGTCGGGGCCTCGGCCGGCGCCTGGGCGTGCACGTGCACGTCGCCGTCGACGACCTCCACGAACATGAACACGGGCGACTGGCACTCCTCCACGCGCTCGAGGAGGTCCGGGTGGTCGGCGTACCGCGCCGGCAGCTCGGGCAGCTCGTTGCTGAAGTCGAGCAGGAGGAGGAGCCGGTCGCGCTGCTCCAGCGCGAGGAAGTCGTCGCGGATCTCGGCGAGCGCCGCGGGCAGCTCGGGGGAACCGGTCATCGGGCGGGCAGCTCCCCGGGCTCGGCGCCCTGGACGATGGGGACGCGCACGGCGGAGCCCCACTCGGTCCAGGAGCCGTCGTAGTTGCGGACGCCCTCGAAGCCCAGCAGGTGCGTGAGCACGAACCACGTGTGGCTCGAGCGCTCGCCGATGCGGCAGAGGACCACGACGTCGTCGCCGTCGCCGAGGCCGGCGCCGTCGCGGTAGACCGCGTCGAGCTCGGCGCGCGTCTTGAACGAGCCGTCCTCCGCCGCGGCCTTCGCCCACGGGACGTTCTGCGACGTGGGGATGTGGCCGGCGCGGAGCGAGCCCTCCTCGGGGTACGCCGGCGCGGTCGTGCGCTGTCCCGTGTACTCCTCGGGGCTGCGGACGTCGATGAGCGGGTTGCCGAGGTGCGCGAGCACGTCGTCCTTGAACGCGCGGATCTCCTCGTCGCGGCGCTCGACGACGGGGTACTCGACGGGGGTGGCCGCCGGCCGGTCGGTCGTGGTCGGGCGGCCCTCGGCGATCCACTTGTCGCGGCCGCCGTCGAGCAGGCGCACGTCCTCGTGGCCGAACAGCGTGAAGACCCAGAGGGCGTACGCGGCCCACCAGTTGCTCTTGTCGCCGTAGATGACGACCGTGCTGTCGCGCGCGATGCCGCGCTCGGACATCAGCTGGGCGAACCGCTCGCCGTCGACGTAGTCGCGCTGGACGGGGTCGTTGAGGTCGGTGTGCCAGTCGAGCTTCACGGAGCCGGGGATGTGGCCGGTCTCGTAGAGCAGCACGTCCTCGTCGGACTCGACGACCACGAGACCGGGCGTCAGGGCGCCGTCCGCGAGGCGCTCCTGGAGCCAGTCGCCGCTGACGAGGCGCTCCGGGTGGGCGTACTCGGCGAACCTGGGGGTGGTGTCCGGCTCGACGGCCATGGGGCTCTCCTGATCTCGCGGCCGGAGGGGCCGCGCTGGGTGGGACGCGGATTAGTCTGGTGGGTGTTCCGCGGGCACCAAGCGCCGCGCGTCGACCACCGTCAACGGTAACGGTTCGGCCCGCACGGGACTTCCCTGCACCGCCACATGACAGCCGGAGACCCACCTGTGACGAACGCCGAGATCGGATCGCCGAGCCACGACGCGGAGGGCACCGCACCGGGCGCGCTCGTCGGCCGCTCCCCGAGCATCACCGGCCAGGAGATCGCCGCGCACCTCGTGCCGCCGCGCCAGTTCGACGACGCCCGGTTCGACACCTACCGGCCCGACCCCGAGTACGACACGCAGGCGCAGGCCGTCGAGGTGCTGCGCGCGTTCTCGGGCGACCGCGCCGGATCCCGCGGCGGCCTGTTCTCGCGCAGGAAGGCGCCCGCCCTGAAGCCCGGCGTCTACCTCGACGGCGGGTTCGGCGTCGGCAAGACCCACCTCCTCGCGTCGCTCTGGCACGCCATGCCGGGACCGAAGTACTTCGGCACGTTCATCGAGTACACGGCTCTCGTCGGGGCGCTCGGCTACCAGGGCGCCGTCGGGATCCTCCGCGGAGCGACGCTCGTGTCCATCGACGAGTTCGAGCTCGACGACCCGGGCGACACCATGATGATGACGCGCCTGCTGTCCGACCTCGTGGCCGACGGCACGCGCATCGCGGCGACGAGCAACACGCCCCCGAACGCGCTGGGGGAGGGGCGCTTCGCGGCGGCGGACTTCCTGCGCGAGATCCAGGCGATGAGCGACCGGTTCGACACCATCCGCATCGACGGACTCGACTACCGGCGCCGCGCCTTCGAGGGCCACGCGATGACGGTGGGCGCCGACGACCTCGACGCGCGGGCCGATGCGGCGCAGGCCGGCGGCCGGGCCGTGACCGTCGACGGCTTCCCGGAGCTCGTCGCGCACCTGTCCCGCCTGCACCCCTCCAAGTACGTGAAGGTCATCGAGGGCGTCGACGTCATCGCGCTCCGCGACGTGACCCAGCTGCAGGGCCAGACCGACGCGCTCCGCTTCGTCGCCTTCGTCGACCGGGTCTACGACGCGCAGATCCCGCTGCTCGCGTCGGGCACGCCGTTCGACGAGGCGTTCTCGGCCGAGATGCTCGCGGGCGGCTACCGCAAGAAGTACCTGCGCGCGATCTCGCGGCTCATCTCGCTCACCGCGGCCGGACGCGACATCTAGCCCACCGCGCTCCGACGTCCCTGGATCGGGGGCCGTCGTGGGCATCCCCGCCGCGGCCGGAAACACGATGTTCACACGCGCGCCACCCGTGTAACGCGCCGGAAACACGTCCGGCGAGCCGGCGAAACCTCGCCCCCCGACACTGGACGCGTACCCGGCATCCGGCTCGCGCCGAACCACCCGACCACACGGGCGGCCGCTCGCCTCCAGTCCGGTGCGACCCCCTGCACGATCTACGAGAGGTGAAACACCATGGATCAAGGCAACACCGCCTTCCTCCTGATCGCCGCGGCGCTGGTCCTCCTGATGACGCCGGGTCTGGCGTTCTTCTACGGCGGGCTCGTCAAGGCCAAGAGCGTCATCAGCATGATGATGATGAGCTTCGGGGCCATGGGCCTCATCGGGCTGCTCTGGGTCCTGTACGGCTACGCCATCGCGTTCGGCAACGGGCCAGACGGCGCGGCGGGCAACCCGCGCTTCGTCGGCATCGACGGCGTCCTCGGGATCGACCTCGGCCAGCTCGGCCTCGGCGACGCGTACACCGCGGCCCTCGGCGACCAGACGTCGGCGTACCCGACGCTCGCCTTCGCCGCCTTCCAGGCCACCTTCGCGATCATCACGGTCGCGCTCATCTCCGGCGCCATCGCCGACCGCGCCAAGTTCGGCGCGTGGATGGTCTTCGCGGGCGTCTGGGCCACGGTCGTCTACTTCCCGGTCGCCAGCTGGGTCTTCAACTTCACGCTCGCCGACGGCGCCACCGTCGACGGCGGATGGATCGCCTACAACGTCGGCGCCATCGACTTCGCGGGCGGCACGGCGGTCCACATCAACGCGGGCGCCGCGGCCCTCGCCCTCTCGCTGGTCCTCGGCAAGCGCGTCGGGTTCGCCAAGGGCATGCACGTGCCGCACAACCCGCCGTTCGTGCTCCTCGGCGCCGGCCTCCTCTGGTTCGGCTGGTTCGGCTTCAACGCCGGCTCCGAGCTCGCGGCCGACGGCATCGCGGCCATCGCGTTCCTCAACACCATCGCCGCTCCCGCCGCCGCGATCCTCGGCTGGCTCGTGGTCGAGAAGATCCGCGACGGCAAGCCGACCTCGGTGGGCGCCGCATCCGGCGCGGTCGCGGGACTCGTCGCGATCACCCCGGCGTGTGCCGCGCTCTCGCCGACCTGGGCCATCGTCCTCGGCCTCATCGCCGGCGCCGTCTGCGCCGTCGCGATCGAGCTGAAGTTCAAGCTCGGCTTCGACGACTCGCTCGACGTGGTGGGCATCCACCTCATCGGCGGCCTCATCGGCACGCTCTACATCGGCATCTTCGCCACGAACGTCGGCCTCATCTACTCGGGCTCGCTCGAGCAGCTCGGCAAGCAGGCCCTCGCCGCGTTCGCGGTGCTGATCTACTCGTTCGTGCTCTCGTACGTCATCGGCACGATCATCCAGAAGACCATGGGCTTCCGGGTGAAGAACGAGGACGAGATCGCGGGCATCGACACGATCGTCCATGGCGAGGAGGGCTACGTGCTGGAGACCTCCGGCCGCTGACCCGCTCAGCCGATCGACCCCGACGGGCGCCGCACCTCGCGAGAGGGCGGCGCCCGTCCGTCGTCCGGCCGCTGTTCGCCCTCCGCGGAGAGCCGTCCCGGACGGGCGGCCGGATGGCGACCCCGCGTACGGTGGGACGGAGCGGTCGGGCGCGCACGTCGGCGCCGCCGCATCCCGTGACCATCGAGACGAAGAAGACGAGAGCACATGGCATCCCCCCTCATCACCCTGAACAACGGCGTCACCATCCCGCAGCTGGGCTTCGGCGTCTTCCAGACCCCGCCCGCCGAGACCCAGCAGGCCGTGGAGCGCGCATTCGAGGCCGGCTACCGCCACATCGACACCGCCGCCGGCTACTACAACGAGGAGGGCGTGGGCGCCGCCATCAAGGCGACGGGCATCCCGCGCGAGGAGCTCTTCATCACCACGAAGCTCCGCAACGGCGACCAGGGCGCGGACAGCGCCCGCAGCGCGTTCGAGGACAGCCGCCGCAAGCTCGGCGTCGACGCGGTGGACCTCTACCTCATCCACTGGCCCTACCCGAAGCACGGCCTGTACGTCGAGACCTGGAAGACGTTCGAGGCGCTGCACGCCGAGGGCCTCATCCGCGCGATCGGCGTCTCCAACTTCCTCCCGGAGCACCTGGAGAAGCTGGCCGCTGAGTCGGATGTCGTCCCGGCGGTGAACCAGATCGAGGTGCACCCGACCTTCCAGCAGCACGACCTCTCGACCTTCTCGGTCGAGCGCGGCATCGAGGTCGAGGCGTACAGCCCGCTCGGCCAGGGCGCCGACCTGGAGTCGGAGATCGTGACGCGCCTCGCGAAGGAGCACGACGCCACCCCCGCGCAGATCGTTCTCGCGTGGCACCTCGCGCAGGGCCGCATCGTGATCCCGAAGTCGGTCACCCCGGAGCGCATCGTGCAGAACTTCCAGAGCATCGAGGTGGAGCTCACGGTCGAGGAGCTGGCTGAGATCGACACCCTCGAGACCGGCACGCGCCTCGGCGCCGACCCGGCGACGGCGGACTTCACGCAGTTCCCGTCCTGATCCACCCGCCGGCATGCCGGCAGAACGACGCCCGCCCGGCGCATCGCCGCGGCGGGCGTCGTCGTGTCGGCACCGCCGCACGACATCGCGCTCGTATCGGGGGCGCGACAGGGCTAGCGTGAGCGACACGACGCTCCCGCAGGCCGGAGGCGAGAGCCTCGGACCCGCCGGAGCGGCCCACCGTCAGGAGCATCGTGATCGATCCCACCGTCCCGCATGCCCGCCTCGCCGCCGCGCTCAGCTCCGTGTCCGAGCGCATCGACGCGTCCGTCGACGCGAGCTGGGACGGGCTCACCGGAGTGCAGATCCTCATCCTCCGGCGGCTCTCGGGCACCGAGCGGATGGACAGGGCGTCCCTCGCGCTCGACACCCGCACCGCTCGCGCCGCCACCGTGCCGAGCCTCGCGTCGCTCATGCAGAAGGGCCTCGTGCTGGAGTCCGAGGACCCCGTCGGGCCCTACCTGCACCTCTCCGACGGCGGACGGGCGCTCCTCCTGGGCGTCCGGACGGCCCGCGCCGAGTGGCTGGAGCAGGCGGCGCGGCTGGCCAGGCCGCCGGTCCACGGCGACGACCTCCTGCGCGCCGCCGCGCTGCTCGAGCACCTCCGCGCCACGGACGACATCTGAGCGGGCACGGCGCGACCCGCGACAGCCGCGGCGACGACCTCGTCGCGCGCCTGCGGGCGGCGGGCTGCGTGTTCGCCGAGGAGGAGGCCGCGCTGCTCGCCGCGGAGGCGGCGGAGCGCCAGCCCGACGACGGCCCCGGAGGCGGGGGATTGGACCGCGCGGACGAGCTCGAGCGGATGACGGCGGCCCGCATCGACGGGGCGCCGCTCGAGGTCGTCCTCGGCTGGGCGGCGTTCGCGGGGCGGCGGATCATCGTGCGGCCCGGGGTGTTCGTGCCGCGCCGCCGCACCGAGCGCCTGGCCCGCGCGGCCGTCGCCGCGGCGCGCGAGGTGGAGGGCCCGGTCGTCATCGACCTGTGCTGCGGATCGGGCGCCATCGCCGCCGTGCTCGCGGACGACGCGACGGGCGCGGTCGTGCACGCCGCCGACGTGGATCCGGTCGCGGTCGCCTGCGCCGCCGCCAACCTCATCCCGCGCGGCGTCGACGTCCACTGCGGTGACCTGCTCGACGCCCTGCCGGACGACCTGCGCGGCCGGATCGACGTCCTCGTCGCCAACGTGCCCTACGTGCCGAGCGCGGGCCTCGCGCTCATGCCTCCCGAGGCGCGCCTCCACGAGCCGGAGGCCACGCGGGACGGCGGAGCCGACGGGCTCGACGTGCTGCGACGCGTGGCACGGGGGAGCGGATCCTGGCTCGCGCCCTCCGGGCTCCTCCTCGTCGAGGTCGCCGACGGACAGCTCGCGGCGGCACTCGACGCGCTCGCGACCGCCGGGCTCGAGGCGCGAGCCGAACCGCTCGCAGCGCCCGCGGACGGCGACGAGGACGACGGCACCCGGGTCGTGACCGGCCGACGTCCACGCTGATCGATCGGCCCGATGTCCCCGGGCCCCATGGCGCGCGGATCATCCGGCAGCCGGTCGCGGACCTCGTTGCCTCCTGTCCACAACCTCCTCGGCGGCCGGTCGGTCCTCCCTAGGGTCGCTGTGTCCCATCCCCGTACGAGAGGCACCAGTGACCTTCACCCCACCCCGTCCCGAGGCGTCCGTCCGCACGACGCCGTCCCTCCCGAACCGCGACGCCCGCCGTCGCCCCCGCCGCGGCCTCGCCGCCCTCGCGTCGGCCGCCGCCGTCCTCACCGCGGTCGCCATCGGCATCCCCGCTGGCTCCGCGTCCGCGGCCGCGCCCAGCACGCCCGTCCCCGGCATGCAGGTCCCCGCCCTCAAGGACGTCCTCGGCGACGCCGGCATCGAGCACGTCGGCGTCGCGATGGGCAGCGGCGAGGTGCAGGGCACCTCGGCCGACCTCATCGCCCGCCACTTCAACGCCATGACCCCGGAGAACGAGGGCAAGGCAGACGCCATCCAGCCCGTCGAGGGCCGGTTCGACTTCTCGGGCCTCGACAAGCTGCTCGACTTCGCGGACGCGCACGACATGAAGATGTACTTCCACGTGGACTTCTGGCCGCCGCAGACTCCCGACTGGTTCTTCCTCGACCACGGTCGTCCGCTCACGAACAGCCCCGCCGACCAGGCGCTGCTCACGGCGCGCATGGAGGCCCACGTCAAGGCGATCTCCGACCACATCGCGGCGAAGTACCCGAAGGGGAACAGCCCCATCTGGGCCATGGACGTCGTCAACGAGGTCATCGACGACGGCCCCAACGGCAACCCGCACGACATGAAGAACACGCCCTTCTTCCGGGTGCTCGGCGAGGGCTTCGTCGACGAGGGCTTCCAGCTCGCCAAGAAGTACTTCCCGGGCGTCAAGCTCTTCATCAACGAGTACAACACCGACTCGCCGAGCAAGCGCGCCGACTACCTCGGGCTCGTCTCCGACCTCCTGAAGCGCAACATCCCGGTCATGGGCGTGTCGCAGCAGAGCCACATCGGGCTCCGCAGCAACATCGAGGAGCTGAGGAACACGATCCACGCGGTGAAGGCCCTCGACCCGGACCTGCTGCAGGCCATCTCCGAGCTCGACGTCGGCGCCTCGCAGGCCGCCGCGACCGGCAACAGCCAGAATCGCGCCCACACGGCGCCGATCTACTCGAACCCCGACGACACCGCCGCGGCCGTGGGCTGGGTCTACAAGGACCTGTTCACGATGATCCGGCAGGAGGCCGCGAACCTCGAGTCGGTCACCTTCTGGGGCTCCGACAACTCGCGGACCTGGCTGCACAGCCCGTCGATCGACCAGCCGTGGGACCAGCCGCTCCCGTTCGGGACCCATCAGGAGGCCATGCCCGCGTACTGGGGCATCGTGAGGCCGGACCTGCTCCCCCCGCGTCCGCCGCTGCCGAAGGGCTGATCACCGCCTGAGCGACCACCGCGGCCCCCGTCCTCCTCGAGGACGGGGGCCGCACTGCGTTCGTTGCCACACGCAACAAAGGTTTTCGAATACCTTGCCCCCCGTAGGGGAGGGTGCCTACGGTGCGAGCATCCGACACCGAAGTCGGAACACATGAGAGGTGTTCGACGATGAGCATTCCCCGCACCAGCCCGCCAGCGTCCGTGGACGTCAGCCGTCCACGCCCGGACCGCAGCAGGTCCGCCGGCGGCCGCACCGCCGGCACCCGTCCCGCCGGCCGCCTGGGCATGGCGGCGATCACCGCGCTCGGCCTCGTCGTGGGCGCAGGCGCCCTCGCCGCGCCGTCCGCACAGGCCGCCGACGCCGCCGCTCCCGCGGGCATCGGATCCGACTTCGAGTCCGGAACGGACGGATGGGCCCCGCGCGGCGACGGCGTCGCGATCGCGCCCAGCACGATCGCGCACACCGGATCCGGCAGCCTGCTCGTGACCGACCGCACGCAGGAGTGGCACGGCGCCGCGCTCGACGTGACGAGCGCCCTCGCCGTCGGCCAGCAGGTCGAGGTGACGGTGTGGGCGCGCCTGGCCGCGGGGGAGGAGCCCGCGTCCCTCAACGTCTCCGTGCAGCGTGACACCGGCGGCGGCAGCGGATACGACGGGGTGGCGGGAGCCGCCGCGCGGGTCACCGCCGACGCCTGGACCGAGCTCACCGGCACGTACACGCTCGGCGGCCCGGTCGACCGGGCGCAGGTCTACGTGGAGGGGACCGTCGGCGCCGACTTCCTCCTCGACGACTTCCAGCTCGGCGAGGCCGTGGCCACGCCCGTCCAGACGGACATCCCCGCGCTCAAGGACGTCCTCGGTGCCCGCGGCATCGAGCACGTCGGCGTCGCCGTCGACGGCCGCGAGACCGTCGGGGCCGGAGCGGATCTTGTGAGCCGGCAGTTCAACGCGTTCACGCCGGAGAATGCCGGCAAGCCCGAGAGCGTCCAGCCGGAGGAGGGGCGGTTCACGTTCACGCAGCTCGACCAGCTGCTCGACTACGCCGACCGGACGGGGACGAAGGTCTACTACCACGTGCTGTTCTGGCACTCGCAGACGCCCGCGTGGTTCTTCCTCGACGGCGAACGCCCCCTCACCGACAGCCCCGCGGACCAGGCGCTGCTGAAGGCGCGCATGGAGGCGCACGTGACGGGCATCGCCGACCACATCGCCGCGCGCTACCCGGACGGGAACAGCCCGATCTGGGCGATGGACGTGGTCAACGAGGTCATCGACGACGGCCCCAACGACAACGCGCACGACATGCGCGACAGCCGCTGGTACCAGGTGCTGGGGGAGGGGTTCGTCGACGAGGGCTTCCGCCTCGCCCGCGCGCACTTCCCGGGGGTGAAGCTGTTCATCAACGACTACAACACGGAGCTGCCCACCAAGCGCGCCGACTACCTCGAGCTGATCTCCGCGCTCGTCGCCCGCGGCGTGCCCGTCGACGGCGTCGGGCACCAGGCGCACGTCGACTTCGCCCGGCCCGTCTCGTGGCTGCGCGACTCCATCCGCGCGGTCGAGCGCATCGACACGCGCCTGCTGCAGGCGATCACGGAGCTCGACGTGAACGCGTCGAACCAGAACGAGGGCGCCGACGTGAGCGGCGCGCCGCAGGATCCGTACACGCCGGTCTACGCGGACGACGCGCAGGCGGGAGCCGAGGTCGGCTACTACTACCGCGACCTCTTCCAGATGATCCGCCAGCAGGCGGCGTCCATCGACTCGGTCACCTTCTGGGGCGTGAGCAACGCGCGCAGCTGGCTGCGCACGTGGCCGATCGCGCGTCCGTGGGAGCAGCCGCTGCCGTTCGACGACGACCTGCAGGCGGCTCCCGCCTACTGGGGCATCGTGGATCCGAGGCAGCTCCCGGCGCGACCCGCGGACCTCTCGGCGCCGCGCATCGCGGACGTGGACGACATCACGGCGGTCGCGACGAGGGCCGCGGGCGTGCGCGTGCCCTACGCCCTGCCATCGGCGATCGACACGCGCGACGGGAACGTGCGGGTGGTGTGCGCGCCGCCCCGCAGCGGGATCTTCCCCGTCGGCACCACCACGGTCACCTGCACCGCGAAGGACCGCGCCGGCAACGTCCGGACGAGCACCTTCGACGTGGTCGTGACGCGCGCCGGCTCGTGACGCGCTGACGCTCGCGCGACGCGGCCCCCGCCTCCTCGCGAGACGGGGGCCGCGTCGCGCGCCGGGATAGTGTCGAGCGATCGCGCGGCGCACCGGATCCCACCCGGAGGAGCGGGTGCCGACGCACTGAGGGGAGACCACCATGGCCACGCAGACCACCTCGATCGCCGTCACCGGCGTCACCGGAGCCGTCGGGGGAGCGGTGGCCCGCCGCCTCGCGGACGCGGGGATCCCGCTGCGCCTCCTCGCGCGCACGCCGTCGCGCGCTCCCGAGCTGCCCGGTGCCACCGCGCACGAGGTGTCCTACGGGTACCGCTCGGCCTCCGTCGCGGCGCTCACGGGGGTGACGACGCTGCTCATGGTGTCCGCTGCCGAGGACGAGCACCGGCGGGCCCAGCACATCGCGTTCGTCGACGCGGCGGCGGAGGCGGGCGTCCGCCACGTCGTCTACACGTCCTTCCAGGGCGCGGCCCCCGACGCGACGTTCACGCTGGCGCGCGACCACCACGCGACCGAGGAGCGGATCCGCGCTTCCGGCATGGCCTGGACGTTCCTGCGCGACGCCTTCTACATCGACTTCGTGAGCCAGCTCGTAGGTGACGACGGCGTGATCCGCGGCCCCGCCGGCGATGGCCGCGTCGCGGCCGTCACACGAGCCGACGTCGCCGAGGTGGCCGCGACGATCCTCCGAGACCCGGGGGCGCACGCCGGTGCCGCCTACGAGCTGACCGGGCCGGAGGCGCTGACGATGGGGGAGATCGCGGCGACGGTCGCCGTCGCCCAGGGTCGCACGGTCACGTACCGCGACGAGACCCTCGAGGAGGCGCGCGCGTCGCGAGCCGTCTGGGGCGCGCCCGAGTGGCAGCTCGAGGCCTGGATCAGCACGTACACCGCCATGGCCGCCGGCGAGATGGAGCACGTGAGCGGCGACGTCGAGCGCGTGCTCGGACGCCGGCCCACGAGCCTGGCGGAGTTCCTGGCGGTCGAGGGCGGACGGGACGCCAGCGACCCCGCGGACATCGACCAGAGCTAGAGGCGCTCGCAGACCGACCTGATGATGATGCTGAAGCGCGCCAGGCGCGGATCCCGCTGCGGGGACCACGTGACGTAGAGCTCCGGCGAAGGACCGTCACCGGTCACGTGCACCTGGTCGTCGTCGACGTCCTCATGCGTGAGCCCATGGCGCATCCACACGGTCCGGAGCTCCTCGAGGACCTGCGCCTGCGGCTGCGGCTCGTCCAGCTGGACGTACAGCTCCTGCGCCTGACCCGCGTCGCCGGTCGGGCCCATCACCGTCCGGTCCGAGCAGACCTCGATCCCCGTGAACGCCACGATCTCGGGCACGGCCTCGCGTGTGCTCACGTCCGTCCACGCCGCGGCGCCGCCTTGCGTGGCGAGCAGCTCCTCCGCGAGCTCGAGGGTCGCGGCGTCCTGCTCTCGAGCCACGGCCGCCGGGTACGTCCGCGGGATCTGCACGCAGCCCGTCACGGCGAGCGTCACGGACACCGCGATGGCCACCGACGCGACGACACGCGGACGGGAGCGGCGGGGGATCGCCATGTCCCCGTGATCCCGTGATGCGGCCCGCGGAACGCCGTCGAGGTCCGACGACCGGCGCCTCGACCGGGGTCCCTCGTCGAGACGCGCGACGGGGCTGCGACTCTTTCGGTGGAGGGCCTGCGGCAGTCGGCCGTTCGCGCGAGCCAGGCACCCGACATCCGCCCTACATGACATAATGTGCATTATCGGCGCATAGCCATGCGGCCGAAAGGGGTCACGTCCGAGCTGCTCATGGTTCGCGGGACAGCACCTCGCGCGCGACGTCCACCAGCTCGGCCGGCTCGACGGGCTCGTCCGTCGCAGCGAGCTCGTCGAGCGCGAACCAGCGGTGCGCGTGGATGTCGTCGAACTCGTCGGGCATCCAGTTGTCGGACACCGGCGCGAACGCTGAGGTGCGCACCAGGTAGAACGTCGAGTGCCCGGTGTCGAGGTCGCCGTCGATGCGACGCCGCGCGTAGTCGTGCTCCCAGACCGGCTCGCCGACGGACTCGACGCGCAGGCCGGTCTCCTCGAACAGCTCGCGGCGGGCCGCCTGGGCGGGCGACTCCCCCGGGTCGATCCCGCCGCCGGGCGTGAGCCAGCGCGGCGGCAGGTCGATGTCCGTGGAGTAGTTCGTGAGGAAGAGCAGCAGCCGGTCGCGCTCGTCGACCAGCAGGATCCGTGCCGTGTCGCGGACGTGCCGCACGACCTCGCCGTCGGTCATCGCGCGCCGCCGGCGACCGGCACGACCGGCAGGTGATTGGCCCACCAGTCGAGGATCGCCTCGAAGCGCTGCACGCGGTGGCGCGGCCGACCGGATCGGCTGAGCTCGTGGTCCTCGCCCGGGAAGACGAGCATCTCGGTCTCGACGCCCGCGCGCACGAGGGCCAGGTGGTACCGCTCGGCCTGCGACAGCGGGCAGCGCAGGTCGTCCTCGGAGTGGACGACGAGGGTCGGCGTGCGCACCTGGTGCGCGAACGCCTGCGGGCTCTGCGCGCGGCGCGTCTCCTCGTCGTGGCCCGTGTACTCCTCGCCGAAGAACGTGCCGATGTCGCTCGTGCCGGTGAAGAGCTCCGGGTCGAGGAACCCGCGCTCGACGATGGCGCCCTGGAAGCGGTGCTCGTGCGCGATGGTCCAGGCCGTGAGGTAGCCGCCGTAGGAGCCGCCCATGATGCCGGCGCGGGATCCGTCGATGGAGTCGTGCACGGCGATCGCGCCGTCGAGGAAGTCGAGCACGTCGTGCATGTCGACCGTGCCCATGCGCTCCTTGATGACGCGGCCGTGGGCCTGGCCGTAGCCGGCGGCGCCGCGCGGGTTGCACAGGAGCACGGCGTAGCCGGCATCGGCGTAGACCTGCGCCTCGTCGAAGAGGTGCACGCCGTATGCCGCGTACGGTCCGCCGTGGATCACGAGGAGGACCGGGTGCGGCCCCTCCCCCTCGGGCAGCACGACCCAGCCGTGCACCGGGTAGCCGTCGCGGCCCTCGACCACGAGCTCGTGCAGCGGCCGGATCCCCGTCTCCCGCAGCGGCGCGGAGAAGTCGGTGAGCGGCACGAGGGCGGATCCGGCGTCGGGCGCGCGGTCGGTGCGCACGAGCGCGAGGTCGCCGTGCGTGCGCGGGTCGGTGAGGGCGACGACGACGGCCCCTCCCCCGACGCCGACGCCCGTGACCTCCACCTGGTCGTCGACGAGCGCCTCGACGGCGCCGTCCGCGGTCACGCGCAGCAGCTGCACGGTGCCCCGCGATCCGTTGAGCACGAGGACGGCGTCGCGGTCCTCGACCGTGATGCCGCTGCCGCCGAGATCGACCGTCTCGGCGTCCGTGAGGACGCGGGGCGCGGCGTCGTCTGCATCGAGGACGTAGAGCGCGGTGTTGCGGGCGACGAAGTCGACGCCCGTCTCCCCCAGCTCCTGCGCCAGCAGGTAGATCCGGCCGCCCTCGACGGACGCGACCTCCGCGATGCCGAGCCCGGCCTCGTGCGAGACGACCGTGCGGACCTCGGGCACGCCGCTCGAGACGTCACCGGGACCAGGGACGGCGACCGCGTACGCACCCGAGAGCAGGTCGTCGTCACGGCCGTCGTGGCGCGAGGCCACGAACACGACCTCGGAGCCGTCGGCGGAGAAGCGCGGCGCGTCGTGGTCGACGGGCTCGTCGGTGAGGCGGACGATCGGCGGCACGCCCGCGCGCTCGGCGGCGGAGGGCTTCGCGTCGGCGCCGTCCCCGCGCACGGCGGGATCCGCAGCATCCGGGTAGCCGGACGGGACGGCGGCCACGAAGGGCTCCGCGTCCAACGCAGGCAGATCGACGAGGAAGAGCTGGGTGTGCCGGTCCGTGGACCAGCCGAGGCCGTTCGCGAGGTACTTCGTGGTGGTGATGCGGCGGGCGGGCTCCGCCGCCGCCGACACGCCCTCGACGCTCCCGTACCGCCCGGGCTCGGCCACGCGCGACGCGTAGACGAGACGCGAGCCGTCGGGCGACCAGTCGAACGCGCCGACACCGAGCAGCTCGTCGGTCAGCGCGACCGGCTCCCCTCCGGCGGCGCGGACCACGTGAAGCTGCGGCGGCCCCTTCGGCTCCGCGCGGAGGAACGCGATGACCGACCCGTCCGGCGAGAGCCGCGGCGCGGTGTCGCGGAAGCCGCGCGTGATGCGGCGTGGCGGCGCGGATCCGTCGGTGGTCACCTCCCACAGCTGGCCGGTGTACGCGTCGGCGTGCACCCGCGGGCGCGTCACCGAGACGACGGCCAGGCGGCCGTCGGGCGATACGGCGGGGCGGGAGACGGAGGTGAGGAGGTCGAGATCCGTGGTCTTCATCGGATCGAGCCTAGCCCCGGGCCGTCGCCCGGACCCGGGTCACTCGGGGCGGAAGCTGCTGGTGTCGCCGACGAGGCGGAGGTGGTCGGCGGGGATCGGGTCGACGACCGCGCGCGCGACCTCGGCCGCGAACTGCGAGACGTTGTAGAGGCCCCCGGACGCCTCCTTGCGCTCCTGGATGGCCTCGGGGTTCATGCGGCTGAGGAGCGTGGCCGTGATGGTGCCCTCGATCATGTCGCCGGAGACGACGACGAAGCCGATGCCCCGCTCGTCGAGCTCCGGGATGAGCTCACGCAGGGCGTCCTCCCCCGCGCGCTTGCTGCGCGCGACGGCCTCGTACTCGGGCATCGTCTCGGTGGTGCGGATGAAGTGGGCCTGGTGGCTCGTGACGAAGACGACCCGGCCGCCCTCGGTCAGCAGCGGCAGCGCGCTGCGCAGGACGTTCAGCTGCGCGTCGCGGTTGAGGGTCATGGCGTAGTCCTCGGCCATGCCGCTCTCCATGCCGCCAGACGCGTTAAGCACGAGCACGTCTAGACCGCCGAGGTCTGCGCGGACGGTCTCCATGAGGCGGTCGACGGACTCGGGATCCGTGAGGTCCGCCCCGACCGCGATGGCCTTCGTGCCGCCCTCGACCAGCTTCGCGACGAGCTTCTCGGCGCGCGCGGCCTTGTTGCGGTAGTTGACGACGACGTCGGCGCCCGCCTCGGCGAGGTACGCGACCGTGTCGGCGCCGATGCCGCGGGAGGAACCGGTGACGAGCGCGCGTCGGCCGCGGAGCTCGTCGGGGGCGAAGGGGCGGATCTCGTCGACGGTGCTCACAGCGGTACTCCTCCAGGGGTGCGCGCCGATGCGCGCGACGGGTCGTCCGGCGAGGGACGGGGCGGGACGGGCCGCGCGGGCGGGACACACGCGGACGGCCAGGAGAGCCTATCGCCCGCCGTCCGGGCGGTGGGCTAGGTTCGGGGCATCCGGTCCACGGAGCGAGGGAGCAGCGGGTGACGGTCCTGCTCGACGACCACGCGTGGATCGCCTGGCTCGCCCTCATCGTCACGGGGGTCGTCGTGGAGATGCGGCGGCTCGACCTGATGGGTCTCTGCGGCGGCGTCGCGGCTCTCGCGGCCCTGCTCTCCGGCCTCGTGGGCGCGCGCTGGTGGCTGCAGGCGGTCGTCGCGCTCGTGGCCGCGGCCGCTCTGCTCGGATCCGCGCGACCGGCGCTGCTCCGCGCCCTCCCCGTCGAGGGCCGTCGCGAGCGCGACGACCTCGGACCGGGCGACCCAGCTGCCGTGGACGACGACGACGAAGATCGGCCCGCATGACGCGCAGCGCCTGGTTCGACGGCGCCGTGCCCCGCGTCCTCGCGCACCGCGGGTGGACCGGATCCGGTGCCGTGGAGAACACCCTCGACGCCTTCCGCGCGGCGTGGGAGCTCGGCGTGACCCACCTCGAGACGGACGTGCACGTCACGGCCGACGGCGCGTGCATCCTCTGGCACGACGCCGACCTCCGACGCCTCACGGGCCGCCCCGGTCGCGTCCGCGACGCGACGCTCTCGGAGCTGCGCGCCATCGACCTCGGGTCCGGCGCGCGCGTCGCCACGCTCGGCGAGCTCCTGGCGGCCCTGCCCGACGCGCGGCTGAACGTCGACGTGAAGGGCCGGGACGCCCCAGCCGCCGCCGCTCGGGCGATCCGCGACGCCGACGCCGTCGACCGCGTGCTCCTCACGTCGTTCTCGGGCTCCCGGCGACGACGCGCGCTGGCCCTGCTCCCCGGCGCTGCGACGTCCGCCGACGCGGGTCGCCTCGTCCTCGCGGTCCTCGGCGCGCGGCTCGCGCTCGCGCCGGTCGTGCGCCTCGCCCTCCGCGGCGTCGACGCCGTGCAGATGCCCTGTCGGGTGATCGGGATCCGCACAGTGTCGCCCGTGATGGTCGGCCGGCTCGCCCGCGCCGTCCGCGAGGTGCACGTCTGGACGGTGGACGACCCCGACGAGATGATCCGCCTGGTCAGGTCGGGGATCCACGGCGTCGTCACCGACCGGCCCGATCTCGCGCTCGCCGCCATCGGCGGCAGGGACTGGGATTCGCCTGGGAACCGGGAGTCCTGAGAAAGGATCCTCACAGCCGCACGGTTTACAACGGGGAGTGCATCGCGAGAGGAGACCACCATGGCAGATCGCAGCTTGCGCGGGATGCGGCTCGGGTCCACGAGCCTGCAGAGCGAGGAGGGCGTCAGCTTCTCCCCCCGGCAGAGGAAGACGTACCGCACGACCGACGGCACCACGTTCGAGGTCGTGTTCTCGGCCGACGCCGAGGTCCCCGAGGTGTGGGAGTCGCCGAAGAGCGGCTTGGAGGGACGCCTCCTCGACGCCGAGGGCGCACCCGTCGCCCACGACGAGGTCGAGGCGAAGGTCCCCCGGAGCCACTGGGACATGCTGCTCGAGCGCCGGACGCGCGCCGAGCTGGAGGAGCTCCTCGAGGAGCGCCTCGCCACCCTCCGCGCGCGGCGCGGTCAGCACCGCATCGGCGCCTGACCCGACCCCTCCGCTCGCGAACCGGACACAGGAGCACCCCTCGGCACAGCCGGGGGGTGCTCCTGTGCGTGCGGGCGGTGCGGCCCGTCAGCGCGCGGCTCGGCGCCCGCGGCGCCCGAGCGAGATGCCGGAGACGGCCAGAGCCCCGAGGCCGAGTCCCGAGACGAGCCACTCGATGTCGCGCCCCACGAGGATCGCCGGCGTGACGACGTCGGCGGTCGGCACGTCGACCACCATCGACCCGGCGGTGAACCAGGGCAGCCGGTCGATGTCCCGCCCGTCCGGGCCGACGATCGCGCTGGTGCCGACGGTCGAGATGTTGACGACGCTGCGACCCGTCTCGAGCGCGCGCATCCGGGCGATCGCCAGCTGCTGCACGCTCTCGTCGGTGCGGCCGAAGTCGGCGTTGTTCGACTGGGCGAGGATGAGGCCAGCGCCCTCGTGGACCATGTCGGTCGTCAGCTGGTCGTCGACGATGTCGAAGCAGATGGCGATGCCCGCGGTGATCCCCGCGACGTCCATCACCTGATCCGTGGTGCCGGGCGTGTACTCGCGCTGGATGAGGCCGATGAGGTCGGGCGCGAACGGCTCCCAGAACGCGCGGTCGGGCACGTACTCGCCGAAGGGGACGGGGTGCTTCTTGTCGTAGTGGTCGGTCGCCCCTCCCCCGGTCCAGACGAGCGACTCGTTGTAGTAGCGGCCGTCGCGCTCGGTGACGGTGCCCACGACGAGCGGGGCGCCGAGGCGCGCGACCACGCGGTCGAGGGCGGCGGCCGAGCCGGGGTCCCGCAGCGGATCCGCGTCCGCCGCGTTCTCGGGCCACACCACCATGTCGACGCCGGCGTCCGACGGGATCTCCGCCGTCGCGGCGAGGTGCGCGCGCAGGATGTCGCCGTAGCGCGCGCCGTCGAAGTACCCGGCCTTCGCGTTCCCCTGCACGGCGGCGACGCGCGTGGTCCCCGTCGTCGTCACGGGGAACGCGGGCACGACGAGCACGAGGGCGACGGCGATCCCCGCGACGAGCGCCCGGGACGCGCGCCGCACGCGCTCCTCCGCGGCGAGCTCGAGCAGCAGCGCGACGAGGAGCACGAGCACGAAGGAGAGGCCGGAGAGGCCGAGCCACGTCACGAGGGGCGCGAAGGGGCTCTCCGACTGGGACAGCGACACGCGTCCCCAGGCGAAGCCGCCGTAGGGCCAGACCGCGGAGATCGCCTCGCGCGCGGTCCACAGCCCGGCGATCGCGACCGGCAGCAGCACCACCCGGCCGACGACCGTGGGGAACGCGCGCGGGATCCAGCGCGTCGCCGTGGCGATGGCGACCGCCCCGGTGGCGACGAACAGCGACTCCAGGGCCGACAGCGCGATCCACGGCACCGGCCCGAGGTACAGCGACGCCCACTCGATGTGCGTGAGGTAGAAGGCGAGCCCGGCCACGAGCCCGATGAGGAACGCGGGACCGGGACGCCTGCCACGCAGCGCGAGGAGCACGAGCGCGATCCCGGGGAACACGAGCGGCCACAGCCCGCGGTCGGGGAACGCCGCGTCCATGACCGGTCCGGAGGCCGCGGCGGCGAGGAGCGCGCCCCACAGCGGCAGCGGCGGACGGACGGGCTCCACGGGCGAGGGCATGAGGAGGGGGCGCTCCCGACGGGGAGCCCGGGCGAGCGCGGTCACACCGAGGAGTACGCGACGATGCCGCGCCGGATGCTGTCGAGCGCCGTGCGGGCGTTCCGGGAGACGGGCCCGTCGGCCACGACGGAGAGCTGGTCCAGGAGGTCGATGGTCTGCTTCGTCCAGCGGACGAAGTCGCCGGCGGCGAGGTCGGCCTCGTCGAGCACGGCATCGAGGCTGCCGCCGCGCGCCCAGCGGTGCATCGGCGCGCACAGGCCGGTCGAGAGCGGATCCGTCGTCGGCAGGCGGCGCTCGCGCTCCACGTCGTCGAGGCGCGACCAGATCTCCTCCGTGCGCTCGAGCGCCGCGCGGAACGCGCCGCGCGGGAGGTTGCGGTCGTTGCGGTCGCCCTCGTCCCGGCGCGGCTGGTACACCAACGAGGCGGCCATGGCGGCGAGGGCAGCGGGATCGAGGTCGACCCACACCTGCGTGCGCAGGCACTCCGCGATGAGGAGGTCGCGGTCGCCGTAGATGCGCTTGAGCATCCGGCCGTTGGGCGTCGGCGCGACCTGGCCGTCCGTGGCCCGCTTGAGGTAGCCGAGGGAGAGCAGCAGCTCGGTGACGCGGTCGAAGACCTTGGCCACGGCGTTGGTGCGGGTGCGGATCTGCTGCCCGAGCGCATCCGTCTGCCGCTTGAGGCGCCACCAGCGCTCCGCCCAGCGCGCGTGCGACTCGCGGTCCTTGCATGCGTGGCAGGGGTGCGCCTTCATCCGGCGACGGAGGTCGGTCAGCTGGCGCTGACGCCTGTCGCGCTCGCCGTGCTGGCCGGGCTGCTGCATGTCGGCGCGTGCCGCGGTCGCGCGCTCGAGGTCGCTGAGCTCGCGGCGGAGGCCCGAGTACTCGCGGAAGTCGCCGAGGTGGCAGACCATCGCCTTCTCGTAGCCGGCGAGCGACTCCTCCTGCGTGCGCACCTTGCGCGCGAGGTCGACGACCGCGCGATCGGCCTGGAACTGCGCGAACGAGGACTCGAGCACCTCGCGCGTCCGCTCCCGGCCGAACTGGTCGATGAGGTTGACGGCCATGTTGTACGTGGGACGGAAGCTCGAGTTGAGGGGGTACGTGCGGCGGGAGGCGAGGGAGGCGACGGCCTGCGGATCCAGCCCGTCCTTCCACTGGATGACGGCGTGGCCCTCCACGTCGATGCCGCGGCGGCCGGCGCGGCCCGTGAGCTGCGTGTACTCCCCCGGCGTCAGCGGCACGCGCGCCTCGCCGTTGAACTTCTCGAGCTGCTCGAGCACGACCGTGCGCGCGGGCATGTTGATTCCGAGCGCGAGGGTCTCCGTG
The DNA here is from genome assembly GCF_051201715.1 of Clavibacter quasicaliforniensis. NCBI lineage: Bacteria > Bacillati > Actinomycetota > Actinomycetes > Micrococcales > Microbacteriaceae > Clavibacter > Clavibacter quasicaliforniensis. The sequence goes on from NZ_CP139624.1 coordinate 1,853,804, forward strand.
GCGAACACGGCCTTCACGAGCTTCCGCTGGAAGAGCTCCTCGACGACCTCCTTGAAGGCGGGCAGCATGCCCGCGTGGTGGGCCGCGACCCCGCGCTCCAGGCCCTCGAGCCACTCCCAGTAGCCGAGGACGGCGAGGTCCTCGTCGCGGAGCGTGCGGCAGCGCTCCTCCACGACGGCGCGGATCTCGTCGCGCTCGTGCGCGTGGGTGAGACGGACGCCCGCGCGCAGCACCTGCTTGACGGCCGCGTCGCAGCCCGCACGGCTGAAGATGAAGAAGATCGCCGGGAGCAGGTTCCGCTCCTCGAGGAGGGCGACGACCTCCGGGCGGTCCATGCGGCCGCGGTCCCACGGGCCGGGTGCCCGCTTGCCGGATCCGCCGACGGCCCCCGCGCGGCCGCGCGAGTGCCCCTGACCGCCGCGCACGCGGACGGCCTCGCGACCTCCGCCGTGCGTCATGCGGACGAGCTCCGGATTGACGCGGTGCGTCGCGGCGAGGCCCGACGAGTCGAAGAGGTCGACCATGCGGTGCCGCACGATGACGTGCTGCTCGAGGGGCACGGGCCGCTCCTCGGAGACGATGACGTCCGTCTCGCCGCGCACCGCCTGCAGCCAGTCGCCGAACTCCTCGGCGTTGGACACGGTCGCGCTCAGCGAGATCATCCGGACGCTCTGCGGGAGGTGGATGATGACCTCCTCCCACACGGCGCCGCGGAAGCGGTCGGCCAGGTAGTGCACCTCGTCCATGATCACGAAGGCGAGGTCGCGGAGCAGGTCGGAGTCCGCGTAGAGCATGTTGCGGAGCACCTCGGTCGTCATCACGACGATGCGCGCGCGGCTGTTGACGTTGGTGTCGCCCGTGAGCAGGCCCACCTCGTCCGGCCCGTACTCGGCCACGAGCTCGGCGTACTTCTGGTTGCTGAGCGCCTTCATCGGTGCCGTGTAGAAGATCTTGGCGCTCGGCCGCTGCATCGCGAGGTACACCGCGAACTCGGCCACGATCGTCTTGCCCGCGCCCGTCGGCGCCGCGACGAGGACGCTGCGCCCGTTCTCCAGGGACTCCGCGGCCGCGCGCTGGAAGGGGTCGAGGTCGAAGCGCAGGCCGCTCGCGAACGACTCGAGGAGCGGGAGGCTGCGGCGCGAACGGGAGGCCGCGTAGCGTTCGGCGGGCGAGAGCTGGTCTGTCACGATGCCGCCATCCTAGGCTCCGGATCCGCGCGCCGGCCGGGGGCGCACGCGACGACGCCCGCCCCTCGCGGGACGGGCGTCGGAGCCGAGCGGATCAGGACAGCAGGTCGTCCGTCATCGCGGCGGCCTTGCGCGCGCGGCGCCGGTCGTTGAGCAGCGCGATGCCCGCGGCTACGAGGTACAGCACCGTCATCGGGACGGCCAGCAGGAACATCGACATGACGTCGGCGGCCGGGGTCGCGATGGCGCAGAACAGGATGATCAACAGGATGGCGATGCGCCACGACTTGATGATCGTCGCGCCGCTGAGGATCCCCATGAAGTTGAACAGCACGAGGAACACCGGCAGCACGAACGCGATGCCCACCGCGAAGACCAGCTTCAGCACGAAGTCGAAGTACTCGCGCGCGGTGATGAAGGACGAGTCCCCCGCTCCCGCGAACTGCGTGAGCAGCGCGACGATGTGCGGCAACACGAACCAGCCGGCGGCGCAGCCCGCGAGGAACAGCGGCACGGCGGAGAAGAAGAAGCCGAACGTGTAGCGGCGCTCCGTCTTCGTGAGGCCGGGCACCAGGAAGGCGAACACCTGGTAGAGCCACACGGGGCTCGAGATGATGAGGCCCACGTAGAGCGCGATCTGCAGGCGCAGGTCGAACGCCGACGTGATGGTCGGGAAGTTGAGGCTGGCGTTCCGCCCCTGCTCCGCGTTGATGGTCTCGATGGGCTGGCGCAGCGCCTCGAGGACGAACGAGGAGAGGAACCAGCCCACGACCATCGCCAGGATGATGGCCAGACCTGCGATGAACAGGCGCTTCTTCAGCTCCAGCAGGTGCTGGACGAGGGACATGCGTCCCTCCGCGTCGCGCTTCTTCTGGCGGGGACGCTCGGTGGTGCTCACGGATCAGGCGCGGGGGCGGGAGTCCCCGCCGTCGCGCGGGGAGTCGTAGCGCGGGGCGTCGTAGCGGGGCTCGTCGACACGGGGCTCGCCGGGGCGCACGTAGTCGCGCGGCGTCGCGTCGCGGTCGTCCGCGCGGTAGCGCTCCTCGTCGCGGCGGCGGTTCTCGTCACGGGTGTCATCGCGGCGGTCGGAGCCGCTCTCCTCCTTCATGGTCTTCACCTCGCCCTTGAAGATGCGCATGGACTGGCCCACGCTCTTGGCGAGGGCGGGCAGCTTCGTGGAACCGAAGAGCAGCACGATGACGACGAGGATGATGACGAGGTGCCATCCGGTCAGGTTTCCGAGCATGTGGTTCACGTTCCTTCAGGTCGGGGGGCCGGACAGTCGTTGTCGGGATCCGCGATGAGTCTACCTTCGCGACCCCTCAGGACACCCTGTGCGGCATTGCGGTTCACCCGGATTTCCCCTGCGCGGACCACTGGTCCGGGCGGCGTCCTCCCGATGCCGGGTATTCGGAGCCCGGCACCGTGCCGCTGGGTGCCGCGGCTCAGCCGGCGTCGTCGTAGGCGGCCGCGGCCCGCTCGGCCCACTCGGCCACCGCCGCCCGCGCCTCCGGCGGCGAGGTGACCACGACCACACCCGCCATGCCCGCGACCAGGCGCACGAGGCCCTGGTAATGCGCGACGCGCACGGTGACGGCGACGCGGCCGGGCCGGCCGGCGACGGGGACGGGCCGCTCGTCGCCCACGAAGTCGCCGAGGAGCGGGAGCGCCGACTCCTGGACCTCGAGCGTGACGCGGAGGTCGTCGGGGCTCGGCTCGAAGAGGGTGTCGCCGAGCACCACGTCCTGCGGCCGGTGCTCGGGCGGGAGGTCGGTGACGACGAGCTCGTCGAGGCGGTCGAGGCGGAACGTGCGGACGGCGCCGCGGGCCAGGTCCCAGCCGCGCAGGTACCAGTCTTCGTCCATCGACTCGAGGCGGAGCGGATCCACCACGCGGCGCTCCGTGCCGCCCCGGGGGCTCCGGTAGTCGAACTCGACCCGACGCTCCTCCGCGATGGCACGGCGGAGGTCGTCGCGGGTGCCGTCGCCCGCCCCGGCCGCTACGGCGACCTGGCTGGGGCTCGCCGAGGATCCGCGCGCGAGCTTCGCCATCAGTTGGCCGACGAGGTCGAGGTCGCTGGCGTCCGCCTGGGAGGAGACGTACTGGAGGCCGGCGATGAGCGCCGCCGCCTCCCGGGCCGAGAAGCGCGGCGAGTCGTCGATGGCGACCATGTGCGTGATGACGATCTGGTCGTTGTCCTCGAAGTCGTCCCACGCGATGTCGAACAGGTCGCCGTGCTGGTACGAGGCGGTGGATCCGGGGACGCCGGAGACGGCGATGAGGCGCACGGCCTGGCGGATCTGCTCGGGCGGCACCCGGAAGTGCGCGGCCGCCTGGCTGACGCTGACGCGTCCGTGGTCGGTGAGGTACGGGACGAGGGCCAGCAGGAACGCCAGCTTGTCCTGCGCCTGGAGGGGCGCTGCGCGGTCGGTCATGATGCGTCCTCCCGATGGGCGGCGACGGTCTCCGCGAGGCGGGCGCGCACGGCGTCGCGGAGCTTCGGCGGCGCGATCACGCGTGCCTCCGGGCCGAAGCCCGCGACCTCGTCGGCGAAGAGGTTGGTGTCGGAGTAGTGCACGCGGAGGCGCCCGTCGCCGAGGTCCTCCGTGCCGCGACGACGGCGGAGGCGGATCTCCGCGTCGGATCCAGGGGCCACAGTGACCTCCCCGACGCCGTTCGCCCACACGCGGTCCAGGTCGGCGAGGGCGCGCTCGGCGTGGTCCTCCCCCTCGGGGACGAAGCCGCGGCTCGTCACGCGCACGCGGTCGACGATGCGCGACAGCAGGAACGTGCGCGGTCCGTCGGCGGCCTGGTCGATGCCGTGCAGGTGCCAGCGGCCCTGGTGCTGGATGAGCGCGAGGGGCGCGACCGTGCGGATCCGGGCGGCTCGCTCCCCCGGCTTGAGGTAGCCGAAGGAGACGAGGACGTGCCGCTCGAGCGCGACGCTCAGGGGCGCGAAGGCCGCCTCGCGCGTGCGCAGCCGGGGTGCGTAGCCGATGACGGGGTCGTCGGACTCCACGCCGAGCGAGCGCAGCTTGATGAGCGCGCGGCGCGACTCCCCCGAGAGCGACCCCTCGCGCCACACCATGGCCGCGAGGTTGAGGAGCGTCGTCTCCTCCGGCGTGAAGGACAGGTCGGCGGGGAGCTCGTAGGCGCCGCGCGGGATCCGGTAGCGCAGGAGCTGGTTGTTGCCCTCCTGGCCCGGCGCCTCGACGGTCTCCAGCGGGACGCCGAGGTCGCGGATGTCGTCCTTGTCGCGCTCGAACTGGCGCTCCAGGTTGGCGTTGTCGCCGCCGGCCCGGTAGCGCTGCCGGTAGCCCTGGACGCTCGAGAGGACCTCGTTCTTCGTCAGGCCCTGCTCGGTGGCGAGCAGCGCCAGCACGAGGCTGAACAGGCGCTCCTCGACGGGCACGGTCGGTCGGCGGGATGTCTCGGGCACGCGGTGTTCCTCACGTCGGTGCAGCCCCCGGCCGGTGGCGATGCGTCGTTACTTGGTGGTGCTGGTCCCGAGGATATCCACCACGTAGACGAGCGTGGACCCCGCGGGCACCTTGGCGGAGCCCTGGTCGCCGAATCCGTCGGCCGGCGGGACGACCGCGATGACCTGGTCGCCGACGTGCTTGCCGACGAGGGCCTTCGCGAGGCCGGGCGTGACGACGAGCGAGGAGGCCGCGCCGGTGGAGGGCGCCGCCGTGGTGGCGGTCGCGGGCACCTGCAGGGGGCCGCCGCCGGTCCAGCTGGATCCGAAGACGGCCTGCTTCTCGGCCGACGTGCTCGTGCCCCAGACGACGCCGGTGTACTGCAGCGTGACGGTGTCGCCGTCGCCGACCTCGGCGCCGTCGCCCGCGCGGAGCAGCGCGTCGCGGTACTCGGTGGGCGGCGTGCTCGGCGGGATGGTGATGCCGGGGACGCCGTCGTCCGTCGTGACGACGGACGGGAAGCCGGCCTGGGCGGGCCGCGGCTCGCCGGTGGCCTTCTCCGGGAAGGACGAGGTGATGTCGACGATGAGGACGAGGCCGTCGGTGGCGTCGAGGCCCTGGGACGAGAGGTCCTGGCCGGGGAAGACCGTGGACACGGGGACCGTCACCGCGACACGCGAGCCGACGGGCATGCACGTCATCGCGTCCTCGAGGTACGGGAGCGACTCGTGCAGGGAGGCCGGGGTGAAGAGCGGCGAACCGGTGGTGCGGGCGTTGGGCGCGATGCGCGCGTAGTCCGCGAGGTCCTTGCCGGTCTTGCCGTCGACGATGGAGGCGGCGGCCGTGATGCCCTGGTTCGGCTGCACGGGCGCCCCGTCGCCCTCGACGAGGGTGGAGACCTCGACGCCCGCGGGCTTTAGCGGCGTGGGGAACGTGACCGAGGCGGGCGCGCTGCCCACGTCGCCCGTGGCCGTGACCGTGCTCGACGACGTGCCGGCCTGGGCGAGGGGCGTGCAACCCGCCGCCGCATCCGATGAGGAGCCGGAGGGGCTGCAGGCGGCGAGCGTCAGGACGAGTCCTGCGCAGACGGTGAGCGCGGCGGAACGGCGCACGTGACTCCTCTTTCGGTGGTGGGGGCGGCCGGCACGCACCCGCGTGATCGGCCCTGTCATCCTAGGCGGTGGGGTCGCCGGGCTCCGGCGCATAGGCCGCGTCGGCCGCGTCGGCCGCGTCGTCGGGGACGACCCCGTCGCCCGCCTGCGCCTGGTCCCGGGCGCCCGCGAGCTGGGCGCCGTGCTCCGCGATGCGGACGCGCTTGCGGAGGACCTTGTCGCTCACCTTGCGCTCGCCGAGCGATCCGGGGGTCCAGGCCTCCATGTCCTCGTCGCTGAAGTCGGACTTCGACGCGCGGCGCTTGAGCTGGGGCAGGACGGATCCGGGTGCCAGGCGGCGCGCGGTGATGAGGAAGCCGGTGTGCCCGATCATGCGGTGCTCGGGACGGACGGCGAGGCCCTCCACGTGCCAGCCGCGGATCATGGTCTCGCTCGCGTCGGGGTTCGTGAAGAGCCCGGAGTCGCGGAGAGCCTCGGCGACGCGCGACAGCTGCGTGACGGTGGCGACGTAGCAGAGCAGGACGCCGCCGGGCGTGAGCGCCTCGGCGACGGCGTCGACGCACTCCCACGGCGCGAGCATGTCGAGGATCACGCGGTCGACGGAGTGCGGCTCGGTGACGGTCGGCAGCGCATCCGCCAGGTCGCCGAGGGTGATGGACCAGTTCTCCGGGCTGTGGCCGAAGTAGCTGGAGACGTTGCCGCGGGCGACGTCCGCGAACTCCTCGCGGCGCTCGAAGGAGAGGAGCGTGCCGGTCGGCCCGAGGGCGCGCAGCAGCCACATCGAGAGGGCGCCGGATCCGACGCCCGCCTCCACGACCGTGGCGCCCGGGAACACGTCGGCGAGGCCGAGGATCTGCGCGGCGTCCTTCGGGTAGATGATCGCGGCGCCGCGGGGCATCGACATGACGACGTCCGAGAGAAGCGGCCGGAGCGCGAGGCACTCGATCCCCGCGCTGTTCTTCACGACGCTGCCGTCGGGCAGGCCGATGAGGTCGTCGTGGTCGATCATGCCGCGGTGGGTGTGGAACACCTTGCCGGGCTCGAGCAGGATCGTGTTGAGCCGGCCCTTGGGGCCCGTGAGCTGCACGCGGTCGCCCGCGCGGAACGGGCCGCTGAAGCGGGCGGCGGCGGTGTCGACGGTCACGCGTCCACCTCGTCGCGGATCGGGGCCGCGGCCCGGCGGTCGGCGTGGGCCGCCTCGAGGTCGGCGAGCGTGCGGCCGGCGAGGGTGTCCCAGAGCACGTAGGCGTCGTCGGCCGGCAGCGGCACGTGGTGCGGCACCGCGACGACGGTCGCGCCCGAGGCGGTGGCGGAGGCGACGCCAGGAGCGGAGTCCTCGATGGCGACGCAGTCGCGGATGTCCACCCCGAGGAGGTCGGCGGCGGCGAGGTAGGCCTCGGGGTGCGGCTTGCTTCGGGCGACGTCGTCGCCGGCGACGACGTGGTCGAACGCGTCGAACGGCACGGCGTCGGCGACCTGGCGCGCCATGCGGCCGATGCTCATGGTGACAAGAGCGGTGGGGATGCCGGCCTCGCGGATCCCGCGGAGGAGCTCCCGCGCGCCCGGGCGCCACGGCACCTCGACGAGGATCTGCTCCATCACGCGGTCGCTCAGGCGGTCGATGATCTCCTGGACGGGCAGGTCGACTCCCGCCTCCTGCAGGATCCGTGCCGAGTCGTCCAGCCCGTTGCCGACGAGCCGGAGCCCGTCCTCGTGGGTCCACGTGCCGCCGAAGGAGCCGACAAGCGCCTCCTCCGCCACCATCCAGTAGGGCTCCGTGTCCACGATGGTGCCGTCCATGTCCCAGAGGACGGCCGCGGGTCTGTTGCTGATCACGGGGAGCGAGTCTACCGGCGAGGCACCGCGTCCTAGGATCGTACGATGACCGCCGGCCGGGTGGTCCGAGGGCGAGACGGAACGGGAGTCACGTGGCGGATGCCGAGAGGTTCGTGAGCGGACGGCTGCTGGTCGTCGCCTTCGAGGGCTGGAACGACGCGGGCGAGGCCGCCAGCGGAGCGGTCCGGGCGCTGAAGGACCTGCTCGACCTCGAGGGGGTGTCGTCGGTGGATCCCGAGGACTACTTCGACTTCCAGTTCAACCGCCCCACCATCGGCTTCGCGGAGGACGGCACGCGCGAGCTCGAGTGGCCGGGCGCCACGCTCTACGGCCCGAAGGACCCGCGGCGACCCGCGCATGACCTGGCCGCAGACGCGCAGCTCGGCGTGAGCGGCGACAACGGCGGCAGCATCCACCTCCTGCTCGGCGTAGAGCCTTCGCGGCACTGGACGGCGTTCACCGCCGAGGTGCTCGACGCGGCGCGCGCGGCCGGCGTCGAGGGCGTCGTGCTGCTCGGGGCGCTGCTGGCCGACGTGCCGCACACGCGGCCCATCTCCGTGTACTCCACGAGCGAGAACGCGGCCGTGCGCACCGAGCTCGGCATCGAGCGCAGCACTTACGAGGGGCCCGTCGGGATCCTCAGCATCATCGCCCAGCGCGCCGAGGAGATGGGCATGCCCACCGTCTCCCTCTGGGCCTCCGTGCCGCACTACGTGCACAGCGCGCCGTCGCCCAAGGCCACGCTCGCGCTCATCGACAAGCTGGAGGAGATGGTCGACGTGGTGATCCCGCGCGGCGAGCTGATCCAGGAGGCCGCGACGTGGGAGGCGGGCATCGACCAGCTCGCGGGCGAGGACGAGGACATGGCGTCCTACATCCAGCAGCTCGAGCAGGCCCGCGACACGGTCGACTCCCCCGAGGCGAGCGGCGAGGCCATCGCGCAGGAGTTCGAGAAGTACCTCAGGCGGGGCGACGGGCCGCGCGGACGCGGCGACGACCGGCCCGAGGAGCCGTGGCGGCCGAAGGACCCCAAGGACCAGTAGCGCCCCGGCTCCGGGTCAGGCCGCCGGGCTCCCGAGCGCCACGCCGAGGAGCGCGTCGACCGCGGCCACCTCGACGGGCGTCGCGGGGATGCCGGTCGCGACACGGAGGTCGAGCAGCAGGATCGCGCCCGGCGTGTCGAGGTCGTCGGCGAGGCGCTCGCGGACGAGCTGCACGAGCTCGCCGGGCTCCCCCGCGTCGGCATCCGTCGACGACGCGTCGGCGGCCCACGCGTCCCACGCGGCGAGACGGGCGACGGATTCCGCGAGGAGCGCGTCCGTCCACTCCCAGTCCGAGCGGTAGTGCTGCGCGAGGAGCGCGAGGCGGATGGCGCGAGGATCGACGCCCGCGGCCCGCAGGCGCGACACGAGCACGAGGTTGCCGAGCGACTTGCTCATCTTCTCGCCCTGGTACGCGACCATGCCGCTGTGCGCGTAGACGCACGCGAAGTCCTCGCCGGTGAGGGCGGACGCGTGGCCGGCGGACATCTCGTGGTGGGGGAAGATCAGGTCGGATCCGCCGCCCTGCACGGTGACCGGACGGTCGAGCTTCCGCAGCGCGATGACGGCGCACTCGATGTGCCAGCCGGGGCGGCCTCGCCCGACGACGCTGTCCCACGCGGGCTCGCCGGCCCGCTCGGCGCGCCACAGCAGCGGATCGAGCGGGTCGCGCTTGCCGGGCCGCTCGGGGTCGCCGCCGCGCTCGGCCGAGAGCGCGGCCATGGTGTCGCGGTCGTAGCCGCTCTCGTCACCGAGGGCCCACGGGCCGTCCGCGCCGGCGCGGGCGACGTCGAAGTAGAGGTCACGGGCTCCGGCCTCGGCGGCGTCGGGCGTGGCGACCGGGTAGGCCGTGCCGCGCCGGACGAGCTCCGCGACCGCGGCCGCGACCTCGTCGACGACCTCGGTGACGCCCACGTACGAGTCGGGCGGCAGGATCCGCAGCGCCTCCATGTCGGTGCGGAACAGCTCGACCTGCGATGCGGCGAGGTCACGCCAGTCGACGCCCGTGGCGGTCGCGCGCTCGAGCAGCGGGTCGTCGACGTCGGTGACGTTCTGCACGTAGGCGACGTCGTACCCGCGGTCGAGCCAGACGCGCTGCAGCGTGTCGAAGGCGAGGTACGTGGACGCGTGGCCGATGTGGGTCGCGTCGTAGGGCGTGATGCCGCAGACGTAGAGGCCCACGCGGCCGTCGCCCGTGCACTCGGCGGGGCGGACGGATCCGGCGCTCGTGTCGAACAGGGTCGGGACGGGGGGCTCCCCCGCGACGGCGGGGACGGTGGGGCGTGGCCAGGCGCGCACGGGATCAGGCCGCGATCGCGCCGGTGCCGAGCAGCACCAGGAGCACGACGCCGAGGGCGACGCGGTAGACCACGAAGGGCATGAACGTGCGGGTGGAGATGTACCGCATGAGGCCCGCGATGACCGCGAGGCCCACGATGAACGCGATGAGGGTCGCGACCGCGGTCTGCCCGGCGCCGGCCTGCCCGGTCTCGTCGAAGCTCTTCACGAGCTCGTACAGGCCGCTGCCGAACACGGCGGGCACGGCGAGGAGGAACGAGTACTCCGCGGCGACCGGCCGGGAGTAGCCGAACGCGCGCGCGGCCGTGGTGGTCGCGCCCGAGCGCGAGACGCCGGGGACGAGCGCGAGGGCCTGCGCGATGCCGATGCTCACGCCGTGCCCGTACGTCATGTCCTTCTCGAGGCGGTCGCTGCGGCTGTAGCGGTCCGCGAGGCCGAGCAGGATGCCGAAGACGATGAGCACGATCGCGACGATCCAGAGCGAGCGGAACGTGGAGCGGATCGTGTCCTGGAAGAGGTACCCGGCGATGCCGATGGGGATGGTGCCGATGATGACGAGCCAGCCCATGCGCACGTCCGGGTCGCCCTTCGGCATGCCGCCGCGGAGCGAGCGGGTCCACGCGGAGAGGACCTTGCCGATGCGCTTCCGGAAGAACACCACGACCGCGAGCTCGGTGCCGAGCTGCGTGATGGCGGTGAACGTGGCGCCCGGGTCGCCGCCCATGAAGAGCCCGGCGATGCGGAGGTGCGCGCTCGAGGAGATGGGCAGGAATTCGGTCAGACCCTGGACGAGGCCCAGGATGATCGCCTCGAGATAGCTCAAGCGTGCACTCCAAGTGTCGGATGGCCCACCTGGGGCTCGGATCTAGTAGTTCAGGAGGAGGTCGCGGAGGACCTGCCTCCCGAAGACTAGTGCGTCGAGCGGGACCCTCTCGTCGACGCCGTGGAACATCGACGGGAAGTCCATGGACGCCGGGAGCTTGAGCGGCGCGAAGCCGTATCCGGTGATCCCGAGGAGGCTGAGCGCCTTGTTGTCGGTGCCGCCCGAGAGCATGTAGGGCAGGACCTCGGCCTCCGGGTCGTGCGCCCCGAGGGTCGCGACCATGGCGTCGACGAGCGGCCCCTCGAAGGGGTTCTCGAGGCCGACGTCCTGGTGCACGATGCGCACCTCGACGCCCTCGCCGGCGAGCTCCCGGACGCGCGCGAGCACCTCGTCCTCCTCGCCGGGGAGCACGCGGATGTCGATGAGCGCCTCCGCCGTGTCGGGGATCACGTTGTGCTTGTAGCCGGCGTGCAGGAGCGTCGGGTTGGTCGTGGTGCGGAGCGTCGCGGCGATGAACTTCGACGCCGTGCCCGTGGCGATCGCGAGGTCGTCCGGGGTCACCTGCGTCGGGTCGGCCCCGACGATGCGGGCGATCTCGTCGAGCAGCTGGCGCGTCGTGTCGGTGAGGTGGACGGGCCACTCCTCCATGCCGATCCGGGCGACCGCACCCGCGAGCCGCGTGACGGCGTTGTCGCGGTTGACCTGCGAGCCGTGGCCCGCGGTGCCCGTGGCGACGAGGCGGATCCAGACGAGGGCCTTCTCGCCCGTCTGCAGCAGGTAGGCGCGCTTCCCGGCGAGGTCGATGGAGTAGCCGCCGACCTCGCTGATGGCCTCGGTCGCGCCCGCGAACCACTCGGGCCGGTTCTCGACGACGTAGGCGGAGCCGAGCACGCCGCCCGCCTCCTCGTCGGAGAAGAAGCCCATGATCAGGTCGCGCTCCGGGGCGCGGCCCGACGTGATGATCTCCTGGAGCGCGGTGATCATCATCGCGTCCATGTTCTTCATGTCGACGGCGCCGCGGCCCCAGAGCATGCCGTCCTTGATGACGCCGCCGAACGGGTCGACGGACCAGTTCGCGGGGTCGGCGGGCACGACGTCGAGGTGGCCGTGGACGACGAGCGCCGGCTTGTCGCGGTTGCGGCCCGGGATGCGCGCGAGGACGCTCGTGCGACCGGGCGCGGCGTCGATGAGCTCGGGCTTCAACCCGAGGTCCTTGAGGTGCTGCTCGACGTACTCCGCGGCCTCCGTCTCCCCCTCCGACCGGCCCTCGCCGTGGTTGGTGGTGTCGAACCGGATGAGGTCGCGGGCGATCCGGGCGGTGGCGTCGAGGTCGTCGGGGAGCGTGTCGGTCATGGGTCCACGCTATCGAGGCCGGACGCGGGCGTCCTGCCGCCGGGTGGTCGGGGAGCGTCCCGGGCCGTGCTAATGTCGTCTCTCGGCAGCCGGAGACGGTGGGCCGCACATCCTGTCCGGATGGCGGAATTGGTAGACGCGCTAGCTTGAGGTGCTAGTGCCCGTATTAGGGCGTGGGGGTTCAAGTCCCCCTTCGGACACACACGAGAGCCGGTCGGATCCATGAGGATCCGTCCGGCTCTTCTTCGTCTCGGCCCCGCTCCTCTCTTCTCGCGGCCGGCCCGGCTACAGTCGCACTCGGCCCGCGCGCGGGTCCCCCGACCCGAGAGCGAGATCCGATGACCGTCGTCGACAGCGCCGTGTACGTCCAGGGGGTCCGCACGGCGGATCCCGAGAGCCTCGACGAGACGTTCGAGGTGATGCGGGAGCGCCAGGGCCTCGCGTGGATCGGCCTGTACCGGCCGGACCCGGAGGAGCTTCACCGCGTCGCCGACGAGTTCGGCCTGCACCCGCTCGCCGTCGAGGACGCGCTCAGCGGGCACCAGCGCTCGAAGATGGAGCGCTACGGCGACACCTGGTTCGTGGTGCTCCGCCCGGCGCGCTACCTCGACGCCGACGAGCGCGTCGAGTTCGGGGAGCTGCACGTCTTCGTCGGGCCCGACTTCGTCGTCACCATCCGCCACGCCGAGTCGCCCGACCTCGCCGCCGTCCGGCACCGCCTCGAGGAGGACCGCGAGCTCCTCGCGCTCGGGCCGCGCGCCGTCATGTACGCGATCCTCGACCAGGTCGTCGACGAGTACGGCCCCGTCGCGGCGGGCCTCGAGGACGACGTCGACGAGATCGAGGACCAGATCTTCGGCGCCGACCCCGACGTCTCCCGCCGCATCTACGCGCTGATGCGCGAGGTCACCGCCTTCCAGCGGGCGACGGCGCCGCTCGGCTCCATCCTCGACGACCTCCGCCAGCGCGCCGAGGAGCACGAGGTGGACCTCGAGCTCCGCCGCGGCTTCCGCGACGTGCACGACCACGTCATCCGGGTCGCCGAGCGCGCCGACGCCTTCCGCACGCTGCTGCAGAACGCGCTCACCGTGCACACGACGCTCGTCGGCCAGCGCCAGAACGACGAGATGAAGAAGCTCACCGAGACGAGCCTCGCCCAGAACGACCAGGTGAAGCGGATCTCCTCCTGGGCCGCGATCCTCTTCGCGCCCACGCTCGTCGGCACCATCTACGGCATGAACTTCGTCAACATGCCGGAGCTGAAGTGGACCTACGGCTATCCGCTCGCGCTCGGCCTGATGGTCCTGATGGGCGTGATCCTCTACGCCGCGTTCCGGAAGCGCGGCTGGATCTGATCCCCGGGCGAGTCGGCCGTCCGGCGCGGCGCTAGGGTGACGGGATGCGCGTCGTCGTCATCGGAGCCACCGGCCACATCGGGACCTTCCTCGTCCCCCGTCTCGTCGAATCCGGGCACGACGTCGTCGCCGTGAGCCGCGGCACACGCGAGCCCTACCGCGAGTCCCCCCTATGGGACCGCGTCGAGCGCGTGCGCGTCGACCGCGACGCCGAGGACGCCGCCGGCACCTTCGCCGACCGGATCGCCGCCCTGTCCCCCGAGGTCGTCGTCGACCTGGTGTGCTTCACGCCGGAGTCCGCGCGCCACCTCGTCGAAGGGCTCCGCGGACGCGTGCGGCACCTCGTGCACATCGGCAGCATCTGGACCCACGGCCTCAGCGCCTCCCTGCCGCTGCGGGAGGACGACCCGAAGGAGCCGTTCGGCGAGTACGGCGTTCAGAAGGCGGAGATCGAGCGCTACCTGATCGCCGAGTCGCGGTCGGGTGGCGTGCCGTGCACGGTGGTGCACCCGGGTCACATCAGCGGCGGCGGCTGGCCCGTGATCACGCCCCTGGGCAACCTCGACCCCGCGGTGTGGACCGCGCTCGCGACCGGCGGCCGGCTCGCCGTGCCGGGTTCGGGCAGCGAGACGATGCACCACGTGCACGCCGACGACGTCGCGCAGGTCGTGCAGCTCGCGATCGCCAACCCCGAGACCAGCGTCGGCGAGAGCTTCCACGCCGTCTCGGACCGCGCGCTCTCGGTGCGCGGCTTCGCCCGGGCGGCGGCCGCCTGGTTCGGCCGCGAGCCCGAGCTGGAGCACCTCGACTGGGACGGCTTCCGCGCCCGCACCGAGCCGGATCACGCCGACGCCAGCTGGGAGCACCTCAGCCGCAGCCACGTCGCGAGCATCGACAAGGCCCGCGACGTCCTCGGCTACACGCCGCGGTTCACGAGCGAGGAGGCCGCGCGCGAGGCCGTCGAGTGGATGGTGCGCGCGGGCGATCTGGACGTCCCGCTCCCCCGCTGACCCGGACGCTAGACGAAGCGCGCGTCGAGCACCAGGCGCGTGCGGACCGCCAGCAGGCGCTCCGCATCCATGGCGTGCAGGCCGGGCAGGCCGGCGGCGACGTGGTCGGCGAGGAGCGTGCGGGCGACCGCGTAGGCCGGGAGCGCGTGCGGGTCGTCGGCCGCGTGCAGGACGACGGGCGCGGCGCCGAGGACCCCGGACGGCAGCGAGAGCACGAGGCCGACCACGGGCACGTCCATCTCGCGGGCGAGCGCACGGGCGCGGGCGTCGAGGCCGCGGAGCGCGGCGTCGCGCGCCGACGGATCCGTGGCGGCGGCGGATCCCGCGGGCACCGACTCGACCGCGACGAGCCCCTGCGGGCCGAGCACGAGGTGGTCGATCGCGTCGCCCGAGCGCGGCACGGCCACGCCGTTCCAGAACGCGTAGGACGGCCCGAGCTCCATCAGCTCACGCGCGGTCTCCTCCTGGGCGACGGCGGCCCGCAGCGCCTCGGAGGCGGCCGCGGGCACTTCGGCGACGAGGTCCGGTGCGTACGCGTCGGCCTCGAAGCGCCGGCGCAGCCCCTCGAGGCGGGCGAGTCGCGCGCTGTAGGCGGCCATGAGGTCGGGGTAGGCACGGAGGGCCCGCTCGTGCGCGATGGCCTCCTCCTGCAGCCGCTCCGCCGCGCGGCGTCGCGGCTCCTCGGAGCGGAACCAGGCTCGTCCGATCGGCCCCGCGGCGGCGAGCCCCGCGACAGCGCCCGCGATGAGTCCGATGACGGCGGCCAGCGCGCCGAGGCCGGAGACGAGGAGGATCAGGGCGAGCAGGAGCCCGAGCACGGGCGGTGCGATCGCGCGCGCACGCCGGACGTAGGGCTCCGGCCGGTCGGACAGCGCCGCGCCCCCGCGGGGCGGGACCGGGGCCGCGGGCACGGACGGCTCCGCGGGATCCGCCAGCCACTCGCGCACGAGGGCCAGGTAGCGGAGCCGGGCGAAGCCGCCCGGGTGCCCGAAGCTGCGGGTGCGCGCGGCACCGCGCGCTCGGGGGGCGCCGGGGCGGCCTCGGCGGGAGGCCGGATCCCACGCCTCGCCGGCCGAGGTGGAGCCCGGGGATGCGGGGTGCGCGCGGCCGACGGGATCCTCGGGGGCCGGGGCCTCGCGGAGCGTGCGCTCGTAGCGGGCGCGGCTCTCGGGATCGCCCACGGCCTCGAACGCGTCGCGGACGGCCTGGAACGCGTCGGCGCTGCCGCCCATGTCGGGGTGGGCGTCGCGCACGCGGCGGCGGTAGGCGCGGCGGATCTCGTCCTGGGACGCGGACGGCTCGACGCCGAGCACGGCGTACGCGTCGGCATCGCGCGACGGGACGGGCATCGGTGGCTCCTCGCGGGAACCGGTCGGGCGGCTCCCAGGATCACGAGCGTATGCGAGCGCGCCTGGACGACCCCCGAGCGCGCGTGCGCGGTCGGCGGTACAGCACGACAGCGCGCGCGCCCGCCCGCGGCGCGCGCGTGATACCACCGGAGGGCGGCCGCTGGCGAACTTCGCGCATCCGGGTCGCCTGCGTAAGGTGAGCCACCGCCGATGCCCCTCCCGGTGACCGACACATCCTGAGGAGACCGACATGTGGGACTTCCTGTCCTCCCGCGCCGACCAGATCGCATTCTCCGCGTGGCAGCACCTCAGCCTCGTGGTGCAGTGCCTCGTGCTCGCGACCGTGATCGCCGTGGGGATCGCGGCGCTCGTCTACCGCAGCCGCCCGCTGAGCTCGCTGGCCAACAGCGTCTCGGCGATCGGGCTGACGCTCCCCGCGTTCGCGCTGGTGGGGCTGCTCATCGCGCCGCTCGGGTTCGGCGTCGCGCCGGCCGTCGCGGTCGTCACGTTCTTCGCCGTGCTGCCGATCCTGCGCAACGCGGTGGTCGGCCTCACGGGGATCGACCCCGCGATCGTGGAGTCCGCGCGCGGGATCGGCATGGGGCGCGTCCGCACCCTGCTGCGCGTCGAGCTGCCCCTCGCCTGGCCCGTCATCCTCGGCGGCATCCGCGTCTCCGCGCAGATGGTCATGGGGATCGCCGCGGTCGCCGCCTACGTGCTCGGCCCCGGGCTCGGCGGCTTCATCTTCTCCGGGCTCTCCCGCCTCGGCGGCGCGAACGCCACCGAGTCCGTCCTCACGGGCGTCATCGGCGTCGTCCTGCTCGCCCTCCTGCTCGACCTCGTCCTCGTCGGCATCGGCCGGCTCACCACTCCGAGAGGCATCCGTGTCTGAGACAACCACCACCCCCGAGATCAGCGGCCGATCGATCCTGCTCGACGGCGTCACCAAGCGGTACCCGGGACAGGCGAAGCCCGCCGTCGACGGCATCACTCTGGAGATCCCCGCCGGCAAGATCGTCATGCTCGTCGGCCCGTCCGGCTGCGGCAAGACCACCACGCTGAAGATGATCAACCGGCTCATCGAGCCCACGGAGGGCCGCGTCGTCCTCGGCGACGAGGACGTGACGGCCATCGACGGCGACGAGCTCCGACGCCGCATCGGCTACGTGATCCAGGCCGGCGGGCTGTTCCCGCACATGACCGTGGCGGCGAACATCGCGGTGGTGCCGAAGATGCTCGGCTGGGACGCCGCCCGCATCCGCGCCCGCGTCGACGAGCTGCTCGAGCTGGTCTCGCTCGACCCCGAGCAGTACCGCGACCGCTACCCGAAGGAGCTCTCGGGCGGCCAGCAGCAGCGCGTCGGCGTGGCCCGCGCGCTCGCGGCCGACCCGCCCGTGCTGCTCATGGACGAGCCGTTCGGCGCGGTGGACCCGATCACCCGGCAGCGCCTGCAGGACGAGCTCATCCGCATCCAGGCCGAGCTGCAGAAGACCATCGTCATCGTCACGCACGACTTCGACGAGGCCGTGAAGCTCGGCGACTGGATCGTCGTCTTCGCCGAGGGCGCACGCATCGTGCAGTACGACACCCCGGAGCGGATCCTCGCCGAGCCCGCCGACGCGTTCGTCGAGGAGTTCATCGGCTCGGGCGCGGGCCTCAAGCAGCTGACGCTGCGCCGCGTGGACGAGGTGCCGCTCGCCGACGCCGTCATCGCGCACCCGGGCGACGCCGCGCGCGACGTGCTCGCCCGCATGGACGAGGTCGGCCACCAGCACGCCGTGGTCGTCGACGCCCGGAAGCGCCCCATCCAGTGGCCGTCGCGCCGCCAGCTCGGCCGGATCGACGTGGTCGGCGCCACCCCGGAGCCGCGGCTGCCGGTCATCGGCAACCGGGCGACGCTCAACGACGCGCTCGACACCATGCTCGTCTCGAGCGCGGGCGCCGCGCTCGTCACCGGGCGCGGCGGGGCCTTCCTCGGCGTGATCGACGTCGAGACGGTCATGGACGCCATCACGAGCGCCCGGGCCTCGGCGGCCGGCGGCGTCGAGGGCGCTCCCGTCGGCACGAACACCGGCACGATCGGCACCGTGGGCGCCGACGCCGCGCGAGCCGAGCAGGCCGCCGGATCCCCCGCCGCCGACTCCCCCGCCGCGCAGGACGGGCAGGCCGGATGAGCGCCGTGACCGATGCCCGCACCGACGCCGTCGGCGGCGCGCAGGGCTGGCGCGGGCTCATCGCGCAGCCCGTCGCGATCGCGGCGGTCCTCGCGGGGTACCTCATATGGCTCGCCGTCGCGCCGCTCACCGCGGTCGAGCGCACCACGCTCGCGCCGGGCGCGCTCGGCAAGGCGACCCTGGAGCACCTGGGCCTCACCTTCTCCGCGGCCGTCATCGTGCTGGTCATCGCGGTCCCGCTCGGCGTCCTGCTCACCCGCGGTCGCTTCCGCGGCTACTCCGCGCCCGTCCTCGCGGTCGCGAACTTCGGGCAGGCCGCTCCGGCGATCGGGCTCGTCGTGCTGCTCAGCATGGTGATCACCGGCAGCGGCTTCGCGGCGAGCCTCGTCGCCCTCGTGCTCTACGCGGCGCTCCCCGTGCTGCGCAACACCATGATCGGGATCCGCGGCGTCGACGAGCGCCTCGTCGAGGCCGGCCGAGGCATGGGCATGAGCCGCGTGTCCGTCCTCTTCCGCATCGAGCTCCCGCTCGCCGTCCCCGTGATGCTCGCCGGGATCCGCACCGCCCTGGTGCTGCTCGTCGGCACCGCGGCGCTCGCCGCGTTCGTCAACGGCGGCGGGCTCGGGATCCTCATCACCACCGGCGTCAACCTCTACCTCTACCCCGTGCTGATCTCGGGGGCGCTGCTCATCTCGCTCCTCGCGCTCGCCATCGACTGGCTCGGCCGCGTCGTCGAGCACGTCGCCCGCCCGAAGGGACTCTGACCGTGACGACCCTCCCCCGCTCCGCCCGCCTGCGCCGCGCGCTCGGCGTGCCCGCGCTCGTGACCGCGGCCCTCGCGACGCTCACCGGCTGCGGCCTGCAGCCCGCGACGGCGTACGTCCCGGACACCGCGCCCGGCTCCATCCAGCCCCTCGACCTGCCGGCCGGCGCCCACCTCACCGTCACGTCGAAGAACTTCACCGAGCAGCTGATCCTCGGGAAGATCGCCGTCATCGCGGCGAAGGCTGCCGGGTTCGACGTCACCGACCAGACGAACGTGCCCGGCAGCGTGCCGGCCCGCGAGCTCATGACGAGCCACGGCGCCGACATGACCTGGGAGTACACGGGCACCGCGTGGCTCAGCTACCTGGGCGAGGCGAAGGGCATCCCCGACCAGCGCGCCCAGTACGAGGCCGTGCGCGACGCCGACGCGGCCAACGGGCTCACCTGGCTGACGCCGGCCCCGCTCAACAACACGTACGCGCTCGCCATCCGCAGCGAGGAGGCGGACAAGCTCGGCATCACGAAGCTCTCGCAGATCAAGGACCTGCCGGTGGACCAGCGCACGTTCTGCGTGGAGGCGGAGTTCAACTCGCGCTCCGACGGCCTGTCGCCGCTGCTGGAGACCTACGGCATCCCGCGCGGATCCGCGGACGGCGTGCCCGACGGCAACGTGTCGATCTTCGACACGGGCGCGGTCTACACGGCGACGGACCGCGGCACGTGCGAGTTCGGCGAGGTCTTCACGACCGACGGCCGCATCGACAAGCTCGGCCTCACGATCCTCCAGGACGACCTCGGCTTCTTCCCGGCATACAACGTCGCGCCCGTCCTCGACTCGGCGACCCTCGCCGAGTACCCGGGGCTCCAGGACGTCTTCGACCGCATCTCCCCCGTCATCACCGACGACGCCCTCCGCGAGATGAACCTCCGCGTCGACGACCAGGGCGAGGAGCCCGCGGACGTCGCCTTCGAGTTCATGGTCGACCACGGGTTCGTCACCGCGCCCTGACCTCGACCGCCTCGTCCCGGGCGAGTTCCCGCAGCTCGTCGCGGATCCGCGCGCGCAGCTCGTCGTGCGCGTCGCCGAGCCCGGTCGCGGGATCCTGCCACCGCTCGGCGGGATGGAGCCAGACCGGGCGCGCGACGAGCCCCGGCGGCTCCCAGGAGTAGCGGGGCCAGACGTGCGCGTGGACGAACGCGTCGGCGTTGCCCAGCACCTCGATGTTCACGCGACGGAAGCCGGGCACGAGGTCGCGGCAGGCCCGCTCGACGGCGGTGGCGAGGAGGTCGGCGTCCGCGAGGAACCTGACCCGCTCGATCCGCGGCATCTCCGCGAGCGACGTCGCAGCCGGGTCCGTGCCCAGCAGCACGCAGTGGCCCGGGAGGAACTGCACGTCGCCGATGACGGCGTACACCCATCCAGCTCGGCGAGGACGGTGGGGTTCTCGCCTCTCCTGGCCGATCCGATCCGGTCCTCGCGCCAGTCCACGCGCGTCACGGTAGCCGACCGGTGTCCCGAGCGCGCTGGCTGCGCATCCACCTGCGCAGCTGCCCCGGTCCGTCATCGCGCGCTAGCTGCGCATCCACCTGCGCAGCTGCCCCGGTCCATCCGAGCCGGCTGGCTGCGCATCCACCTGCGGAGCTGCCCCCGGTCCGTCCTCGCGCGCTAGCTGCGCATCCAGCGACGGAGCTGGTCGATGCGCTGCTGCAGCTGCGTCACGCTGCACTGGCCGACCGCGGGCCCCCCGCACACGCGGCGGAGCTCGGCGTGGACGAGGCCGTGCGGCTCGCCGTGCAGCTTCGCGCGCATGCCGACGAGGCTGTTGAGGAGCTGCCGCTGCTCCTTGAGCGTGCGGTACAGCGGGATGTCGTCCGGGTCCTTCGGGGCGCCGCTCTCCGCCTGCTTGCGCTCGCGCTCGCTCGCGTGCCTCGACTGCCGGTGCTGGCGCTGGGCGAGGAGCTCGCGCACCTGCTCGGGCTCGAGGATCCCGGGGAGCCCGATGAACTCCTCCTCCTCGAGGCTGCCCACGTCCGCCATCTGCCCGAACTCAGCGCCGTCGAAGAGCACCTTGTCGAACGTGGCCTCGGAGCCCATCGCCTCGAAGGAGAACTCGCTGAGGAGGGAGTCGGACCCCT
Source organism: Clavibacter quasicaliforniensis (assembly GCF_051201715.1). NCBI lineage: Bacteria > Bacillati > Actinomycetota > Actinomycetes > Micrococcales > Microbacteriaceae > Clavibacter > Clavibacter quasicaliforniensis. The sequence continues at coordinate 1,874,662 of NZ_CP139624.1, forward strand.
TCTCGCTGCGGTTCGCCTCGCCCATCATGGCGTCCTCGGGGTTGTAGAGGTCGCCCTCCTTCGAGGAGTCGCGGTCGAGGGCGTGGTCGCGCTGGCGCTCGAGCTCGTTGGCGAGCACGAGGAGGTTCGGGACGCTCGGCAGGAAGATCGACGCCGTCTCGCCGCGGCGGCGGGCCCGCACGAAGCGGCCGATGGCCTGCGCGAAGAACAGCGGGGTGGACGCGCTGGTGGCGTAGACGCCGACGGCGAGCCGGGGCACGTCCACGCCCTCGGACACCATGCGCACCGCGACCATCCAGCGCGACGTGCTCGCGGAGAAGCGGTCGATGTTGGCGCTCGCCTCGACGTCGTCCGAGAGCACGAGGGTGACGGGCTGCCCGCTGATCCGCTGCAGGATCGCCGCGTAGGCGCGCGCGGTCGTGTGGTCGGTCGCGATGACGAGGCCGCCGGCGTCGGGGATGGACTGCCGCACCTCGCTGAGGCGCCGGTCGGCGGCGGCGAGCACCTGAGGGATCCACTCGCCGTCGGGGGCGAGCGCCGTGCGCCACGCCTGGGAGGTGATGTCCTTCGTGTTGCCCTCGGCGAGCTGCGCCTCCATCTCGTCGCCCATCTTGTTGCGCCAGCGCATGCTGCCGGCGTAGGCGAGGAAGATGACGGGCCGCACGACGCCGTCGGCGAGCGCGCGCGAGTACCCGTAGTCGTAGTCGGTCTGCGAGAGGCGGACGCCGCGGTGGTCGCGGAGGTAGCTGACGAACGGGATGGGCGCGGTGTCGGAGCGGAACGGCGTCCCCGTGAGCGACAGCCGGCGGGTCGCGCGCTCGAACGCCTCGCGGATGGCGTCGCCCCAGCTGAGCGCGTCGCCGCCGTGGTGGACCTCGTCGAGGATCACGAGGGTGCGGCTCGACTCGGTCATCGTCTTGTGCAGGTAGGGGTTGGCGGCGACCTGCGCGTAGGTCACCGCGGCCCCGTGGTAGTGCCTGCCGAGGGCGCCCGAGCTGTTGCTGTACATGGGGTCGAGGCGGACGCCGGCGCGCGCCCCGGCGTCGGCCCACTGCTTCTTGAGGTGCTCGGTGGGCGCGACGACCGTGATCCGGTCGATGGTCTTCCGGTGGAGGAGCTCGGAGGCGAGGCGGAGGGCGAACGTGGTCTTGCCGGCGCCCGGGGTCGCGTTGGCGAGGAAGTCGCGCGGCTCCTTCTCGAAGTACGCGGTGAGGGCCTCCTCCTGCCAGGCCCGCAGCTTGCTGACGGTGCCCCAGGCGGCGCGCTCCGGGAAGGCCGGCGAGAGGTGCTCGGCCGCGACGGATCCGACGTGCGGTGGAGGGGTCGGAATGGTGCTCACTCGACCTCACGATACCCGCACCCGGCGACGCTCCCGTCGATCGCGGAGCCGTCCCGGCACGTCGCGGCGAGCGGATCCGCGTCGTCCGCGGCCTCCCGTCGGCGCGGCGCGAGACGGGCGGATCCGGGCCTCCGAGACGGTCCGGGCGCGTCGCCGCGCGAGGGGCCCGGATCGACTGCCACCGTGCGTCGAGCGGCCCCTCAGGACGCGCGCGGGACCGGCCCGAGCAGCGTCGTCGCGATGGTCTCGGCGGCCTGCCGGTCGCTCGACGGGTGGAAGCCGCCGGCCAGCACGTCACGGTACAGGCGGCCGAGCTCGTCGCCCGTGCGGAAGGATCCGCCGCCCGCGACCGCGATCGCCCGCTGCACGACGTCGGCCGCCGTGCGGGTCGCCCGGACCTTCGCCCCGACGAGGAGCGACGCCCAGCGGTCGCCGTGGTCGGCCCCGCGGTCGACGTCGTCCGCGAGCGCCGTGAGCTGCGGGAGGAGCGCGTCCTGCGCGAGCGCCGCCTCCGCGACCAGGTGCCGGATCCCGGGGTCGGCGGCCAGCGTCGCGCCGCCGGCCGCGCGGGAGGTGCGGCGGAGCGCCGACTCGACGGCGAGGTCGAGCGCGCGCTGCCCGATCCCGGCGTACACGGCGGCGATGAGCAGCTCGAACGCCTGCAGCACGGCGAGGACGAAGGGGTCGTCGCGGCGGCCGTGCTCGCGCCGGCGGACCACGTCGGCCGGCTCCGCGCGCACGTCGCGGAGGATCACCGTGTGGCTCTGCGTCGCCCGCATGCCGAGCGTGTCCCAGTCGGGCGGGATCTCGAGGCCGGGCGCGTCGCGCGGCACGAAGGCGTGCACGAGGAGCGGCCGCTCCGGATCCGTGTCGTCGCGCCCGAAGAGGCCGAGCCGGGTCCAGGCGGGCGCCATGCTCGACGTCGACTTCGTGCCCGTGAACCGGTAGCCGCCGTCCGCGTCGGGCTCGGCCCGCGTGAGCGCGTCGGCGAGTGCCTGGTCGTTGCCGGGCTCGCTGATCGCGAAGGCCAGCAGCTCGTCGCGCCCCGCGCACTCGAGGACGCCGCGGAGCGAGTCGTCGCCGCGGTCGGCGAGGATCCGGGCGACGGCCGTCCAGACGAGGTGCATGCCCACGCCGAGCGCCGTGGCGGGCGCCGCCTGCGCGAGGAGGTGCTGCGCGCGCACGGCGTCGCAGAGGGAGGCCCCCGATCCGCCGAGGTCGCGCGGCACGAGGAGCCGGAGGTGGCCGGCGGCGCGCAGCTCGTCGAGGTCCTCCGCGAAGAACGCGTTGCGGGCGTCGTACCCGGGGGCGCGGGAGCGGATCCGGTCGAGGAGCGCCTCGTCGAGGTGCGCGAGCGGGTCGAGCGGATCGGGCAGGTCGGCCGGGGCGTCGGGCGTCATGCGCCCAGTCTCCCCCGCTCGCCCGTCGCGAGACCCGCCGGGTTCAGGCGCTCAGGCGGCGGACAGCACCAGGGCGTTGCCCCACGGGTCCTCGAAGGCGAGCTCCCGTCCGTCGTCGCGCGTGGCGACGCCCGCCGCGCGGAGGCGCGCGTCCACCGCCTCGACCTCGTCGCGCGTGGGGACCTCGATCCGCACGGTGCCGAGCCCGAGCGTGGCGGGACGGCGGCCTGCGCCCCTGCTGTTCCACGTGTTCATGGCCATGTGGTGGTGGTACCCGCCCGCCGAGACGAAGATCGCGGATCCGTGCCAGCCGGCGACGAGCTCGAAGCCCAGCGTGTCGACGTAGAAGGCGGACGCCTGCTCCGTGTCGCCCACCTGCAGGTGCACGTGGCCGATGCCGGCAGCGTCGGAGGCGGCGTCGGAGACGGGCGCGAGCTCGTCCCGGAGGAACGCGTTCGGGTCGAGCCGGAGCGAGTCCATGACGATCCGGCCGTCCTGCCACGTCCACTCGTCGCGCGGACGGTCGGTGTACAGCTCGACGCCGTTGCCCTCGGGGTCGGTGAAGTAGAAGGCGCGGCTCACGAGGTGGTCGGCGCTGCCCGCGAAGGTGCCGGGGGCGCGCTGCGCGAGCGAGGCGACGGAGCGGGCGAGCGCGGCGGGCTCGTCGAAGAGCACGGCCGTGTGGAAGAGCCCGGCGTTCCCGGGGCTCGGGAGGTCGAGGCCGCTCGCGGGTTCGAGGACGACCGCGGGCACTCCCCCGCGCCCGAGCGTCGTGGACTCCGTGCCCTCGTGCAGCTGCTCGAGGCCCACGGCGTCGCGGTAGTAGGCGGTCATCCGGTCGAGGTCGCCGACCAGCAGGGTCACGGGTCCCATGGTCGTGGCGGCGGAGAGCAGGTCGGGCATGGGTCCTCGTTCCTCGGGTGGTGCATCCTATTGCTTGAATGCTCAACAAACGGATGCGAGTCGGCATTCCCGGGGCCGCCCGAGGGCGTTCCTATGATGGGAGCGACCCACCCGGAAGGACCCGCATGACCCAGCCCCACCCCTGGCGCCGCTACGTCGCCCTCGGCGACTCCTTCACGGAGGGCATCGGCGACCCCGAGCCGGGCAGCCCCGGCGGGCACCGCGGCTGGGCCGACCGGGTGGCCGAGGTGCTGGCCGGGCAGGTCGAGGGCTTCTCCTACGCGAACCTCGCGATCCGCGGCCGGCTGCTCGGGCAGATCGCCGACGAGCAGGTCGAGCCCGCTCTCGCGCTGCACCCCGACCTCGTCTCGCTCTCCGCGGGCGGCAACGACATCCTCCGGCCCGGCGCCGACCCCGACCGCCTCGCCGAGCGCCTGGACGCGATGGTCGCCCGGCTCTCCTCCGAGGGCGCGACGGTGGTGCTCTTCACGGGCACGGACGTCAAGTTCTCCCCCGTGTTCGGGCGGCTCCGCGGCAAGGTCGCGATCTACAACGAGGACATCCGCGCGGTCGCCGCCCGGCACGACTGCATCGTGGCCGACCAGTGGTCGCTCACCGAGATCCAGGATCCGCGCATGTGGGACGTCGACCGGCTGCACCTCGCGCCGCTCGGGCACCACACCGTCGCGCGCATGGTGCTGCAGGCGCTCGCCGTCGAGAACGACCTCGAGCCGTTGAAGCCCGAGCCGTTCCCGCCGCGCACCTGGAGCCAGGCGCGCGCCGGAGACATCGACTGGGCGCGCTCGTACTTCGTGCCGTGGGTGCTGCGGCGCCTGCGCCACCAGTCCTCGGGCGACGGGCGCACCGCCAAGCGGCCGGACGCGTCTCCGTGGACGCGCGTGGACGCCGGGAGCTGACGGGCCGGCGGGGCCTCAGCCGAGCAGCTCGCCCGGGTTGCCGAGGCGCCACCAGCCGTCGGGACCCGGGATCGCGCGGTCGAGCGCCAGCGGCACCCGCACGGCCTGCTGCCCGGCCGTGACGGTCGCCGCGCCGACCTGGGTGCCGGCGGCGGCCTCCCCGGATCCGGACGCCTCGACGGTCGTCGTCACCGGCGTGTCGCCCCACACCAGGAGCGACTCGTCCTCGGTGGCGACCGCCTGCGCGGTCGCACCCCACGCCGTCGTGTAGTCGGCGAAGGGCTCCCCCGCGGAGGCCACCTGCACCACGTGCAGGTTCGCCGTGACCGTCGGCAGCAGCGCGGTCACCTGCCGGGCGAGCTCGGCGTGGTCCTTCGCGCCGAGCGTCACGCCGACCAGGGTCACGTCGCGGTCGCCCACCTTCGTGTCCACCGCCCAGAGCAGGCACTTGCCCGCCTGCTCGAGCGTGCCGGTCTTGATCCCGCGGAATCCGGGGACGCCCGCCAGCAGGTTGCGGTTCTCCACGGTCCCCACCCCCGCCACGTCGGCGCTGCGCTGGTCGACGATGCCCGAGAGCACCGGATCGGCCAGCACCATCTCGCCGATGCGGACGAGGTCGGCCGTCGTGCTCACGGTCTCCGGCGAGAGCCCCATCGCGTCGGCGACGTGCGTGCCCGTGAGCCCCTGCTCGGCGAGCCAGGCGTTCGCGGCCGCGACGAAGGCGTCGTTCGACCCGTACGCCCAGACCCCGAGCGCCGCCGCGTAGTTGTTGGCGCTCGCGAGCAGCGCGCCCTCGAGCAGGTCCCGCTGCGACAGGCTCGTGCCCGGCACCGCGGGCTCGACGATCCCGTCCTGCTTGAGGATCTCCCCGCGGAGCGCCTCGTCCTCGGCCGTGAACGTGACCTGCGGCCCGTCCTCCCCGGGCGCGAGCGGCTTCGCCTCCAGCACGACGAGGGCCGTCACGGTCTTGGTGATGCTCGCCATCGGCCGGGACACGGGCGTGGCCTCGTTCGTCGCGAGGACGCCGTCGAAGCCGATGGCGCCGACGGCCGAGACGCCCTCGGCCGGCCAGCTCTCGGGCGTGGGGACGTTGACCACGGGCGACGGCGCGTCGACCTGCGCGACCGCGGCGGGCGGATCCGCCGTGAGCGTGACGGGCACGTACACGCTCGCCGAGACCACGAGCGCCGCGGCGACGCCGGCCAGCGTGAGGCGGCGGGCGCGGCTCACGCGGGGACCCGCAGGGCGTACAGGGCGACGGCGCTCGCCGCGGCCACGTTCAGCGAGTCCACGCCGTGCAGCATCGGGATCACGACCGTCGAGTCCGCGTGGCGGAGCGCGTGGCGGCTGAGGCCGTCGCCCTCGGTGCCGAGCACGAGCGCGATCCGCTCGGGCGGATCCGCCGCGAAGGCGTCGAGGGTGACGGCGTCGTCCTCCAGGGCGAGCGCCGCGAGGTGGAAGCCGGCCTCGTGCAGCAGCGGCGCGGCCTCCGACCACTCGGGCAGCCGGGTCCACGGCACCTGCAGCACGGTGCCCATGCTGACGCGAACGCTCCGCCGGTAGAGCGGATCCGCGCAGCGCGGGGTGATGAGCACGGCGTCGGCGCCGATGCCGGCCACCGCGCGGAAGATCGCCCCGACGTTCGTGTGGTCGACGATGTCCTCCAGCACGACGACCCGGCGCGCGTCGCGCAGCACGTCGGCGACCGCGGGCAGCGGCGGACGGTGCATCGCGGCGAGCGCCCCGCGGTGCAGGTTGTACCCGGTGAGCCGCTCGAGCACGGCGGCCGCGCCCACGAACACGGGGACGTCCGGGAAGCCCTCGAGGAGCGGGGCGACGTCGTCGAGCCACTGCTCCTGCACGAGGACCGACCGCGGCACGTGCCCCGCGGCGAGCGCGCGGCCCATGACCTTGGTGGACTCGGCGATGTAGAGGCCGCCCGCGGGCTCGCTCACCCGGCGGAGGGCCACGTCGGTGAGGCGCGAGTAGTCCTCGAGGCCCGGGGAGGAGAGGTCCTCGATGCGGTGGATGTGCACGCCGGTCCTTCCTCCGTCCGCCCCGTCGCGGGTGCGGAGCCTCATCACGCGGAGCCGTCGCGGGGATGCGCTGTCTAGACTCGACAGGACAATGATGCCCTGCCCCGTCGCCGCCCGCCGACACGGCGGGGCGCCAGCTCGGCACCGGGAGGCCCCATGAGCACCGCTCTCCGTGACGATCCCCGACCCCCGGCGGGGTCCACGATCGCCGAGGCGGTCGAGCTGATGCGCGGCCGCCGCACCGCCGTCCTCACGGGCGCCGGCCTCAGCACCGACTCGGGCATCCCCGACTACCGCGGCGAGGGCGCCCCGAAGCGCAACCCCATGACGTTCCAGCAGTTCCGCAGCGAGGGCGACGACTTCCGTCGCCGCTACTGGGCGGGCGGGCACCTCGGCTGGAAGGCCTTCAGCTCCGCGCGTCCGAACGACGGGCACGCGGCGCTCGCCGACCTCGAGGCGGCCGGCGTGGTGGGCGGTCTCGTCACCCAGAACGTCGACGGCCTGCACGAGCGCGCGGGATCCCGCCGCGTCGTGGACCTGCACGGCTCGCTCGACCGCGTCCTCTGCCTCGACTGCGGGCAGGCGTACGCGCGCTCCGCGATCGCCGACCGCATCAGCGCCGAGAACCCCTGGCTCGACCTGCCCGACGCGGTGGAGCTGAACCCCGACGGCGACGCCCAGGTGCACGACGTCGACCGGTTCCGGATCCCCGTGTGCAGCGTCTGCGGCGGCATGCTCAAGCCCGACGTGGTCTTCTTCGGGGAGCTCGTGCCCACCGAGCGCTTCCGCGAGGCCGGCGCCATCGTGTCCGACGCGGACGTGCTCCTCATCGCCGGGTCGTCCCTCGCGGTCAACTCCGGGATCCGCCTGCTCGAGATCGCCCGGAGGAGCCGCATGCCGATCGTGATCCTCAACCGCGGCACCACGAAGGGCGACACCCGCGCCACGGTGCGCCTCGAGGGCGGCACCAGCGAGATCCTCCGCGCCATCGCGACGGAGCTCGCGTCGTGACGCGGATCGTGCTCGTGCGCCACGGTCGCACCGCGTGGAACGTGGAGCGGCGCGTGCAGGGATCCAGCGACATCCCGCTCGACGACACCGGCCGCGCGCAGGCGGCCACCGCGGGTGCGCTGCTCGCCGCGGCCGTCGCGGGCGGCGCGGGCGGCGCGGGCTGGGACGCGGTGCACGCGAGCCCGCTCAGCCGCGCGTTCGAGACGGCGTCGATCATCGCGGAGCACCTCGCGCTCGGCGGCGCGCCCGCGACGGGCCCGCTGCCGGAGCCGGCGCTGGCCGAACGCCGCTACGGCCTCGCCGAGGGGCTCACGCACGCGGAGATCGAGGCGCGCTTCCCGGACGGCGACGTGCCCGGCCGCGAGACCGTGGAGTCCGTGACCGAGCGGGCGGGAGCGGCGCTCCTCCGGCTCGCGGAGCGGCACCCCGGCGGGTCGATCATCGCGGTCTCGCACGGCGGCGTCATCGCGGCGCTGGCGCGGAGCCTCGACGCGTCGCTCGGCAGGCGCCCGGGGCCCATGATCGAGAACGGCTCGGCGCACACGTTCGGCGTGGTCGACGGCGAGCTGTCGCTGCTCCGCTTCGGCGGGGTGGCCGACCTCGGAGCGATCGCGGACCTCGATCCGGCGCGCCGGGCCTGATCCGGGTCCGCCGCACCCGAGCGGACGACGACCGGTCGGCGACCGCCTCGGCCTCAGGCCCCGCGACGCCCCGTCCGCGCGACCTGCTCGAGGAGGTCGCCGAGCGCCTCCGCCGACCGGTCCCAGTCGTACTCGGTGGCCCGCGCGATGCACGCGGCGGAGCGTCGCCGCCACTCGTCCGGGTCCTCCAGCGCGCGCACGGCCGCCGCGAACCCCTCGGCGTCGTCCGGATCCACGTACACGGCCGCGTCGCCGCCGATCTCGCGGAAGATCGGGATGTCGCTGACCACCACGGGCAGGCCGACGCTCATCGCCTCGATGACGGGGATGCCGAAGCCCTCGTCCCGCGACGCGGTGAGGAGGGCCGTCGCCCGCCGGAGCGTCGACGCGTACTCGTCGTCGCTCGCGGCGTCGCGGAAGACGAGCCGCGCGCCGTCCGCGATCGCCTCGAGCCGCTCCCGCTCCGCCTGGCCGACGCGGCTCATGAGGTGCAGCTCGTGGTCGGGCAGGTCGTCGGCCGCGCGCACGAGCGTCTCGACGTTCTTGTAGGGCATGTGCGAGCCCATGTAGACGAGCGTGCGCTCGGCGGGGGCGTCGCGCGGCCCGTCCGGGCGGCCGTCGGGCGCGGGCGCGAGCTCTGCCGCGTTCGGCACGACGACCACGGGCCGCGTGGTGAGCCGGTGCGCGCGGATGAGGCCGCGCGTCGTCTCGCTCACGGTCACGATCGCGTCGGCCCGGTCGAGCAGCAGCCGCTGCGGCCACCACGCGAGGTGGAAGGCCCGCCAGAGCGCGCGCACGGGCGCGGGCAGGTCGCGCGGCGGACGCCGGTGGCGGTAGTAGATGAGGTCGTGCAGCGTGAGCACGAGCGGGTACGTGCGGCCGCGGGAACCCATCGTCTGCATGGGGCTGTAGACCACGTCGGGCCGCATGCGCGACACGCGTCGGGCGACCCACGGCTCGCGCGGCCCGGTCGGCGAGCTGACCAGCTGCCACGGCAGGTCGGGCAGGAGCGCGAGCTGGCGGTGGTCGCTGATGAGCATGGTCACGTCGAAGCGCGCGCCCAGCCGCGCGACGAGCTCGGCGCCGTAGCGGCTGATCCCGTCATGCCGGCCGATGCGCGTGTACCTGCAGTCGAACACGAGCCTCATGACGCGCTCCCCTCGTCCAGGAACGCGCGGATGGAGCCGGCCGCCTCCCGGGGCGTCTCGTAGTGGATGAGGTGCCCGACCCGCGGGATCACCTCGAGCCGGGCGTCGGCGAAGAGGCGCTGCAGCCGGTGCTGCGCGGCCACGGGCGTGATGTCGTCGCGCTCGGCGGCTACCAGCAGCACGGGGACTGCGACGCGGGGCGCGTAGGTGCTCGCGTCCGACGACACCGACGCGCGGAACGCCTCGAGCACGACGCGGCGGTCGCTGAACGCGCTGAAGAAGCGGTCGTGCTGGTCGTTGATCCACCGGCGGAGCGAGCGGTCGCGCGTCTTCGCCATGGCCTCGCTCATCACCCGCACGATGGCCCGGTTGCGCAGCAGGCCGAAGCCCGCGCGCTCGGGCAGCACTGCGGCGGCGCGGTAGTAGAGCACGGCGAGCCGGGTGAGGATCCCGCGCGGCCCCTCGAGCGCGGGCGCGGCGATGGGGTTGACCAGGACCGCGCGCGGGCTCGGCAGGCCGTCGGCCAGCGCGGCCGAGACGACGATGGACCCGAACGAGTGCCCGAGCACGGTGGCGTCGCGCGTGCCGGTGGCGTCGACGAACGCGCGCAGCCATGCGGCGTAGCCGGGGATGTCGTGCCGCGCGTCGACGAGCGGCGCCGAGTCGCCGAACCCCGGCAGGTCGGGCGAGAGGATCCGCACGCCCGGCAGCTGCGCGACGACCGGCTCCAGCCCGTGGTGGTCCCCGCGGAACCCGTGCACGACGACGAGCGTCTGCGGGGCGTCGGCGGGCCCGTACTCCCACCAGGCGGTGCGGCTCCCGAGGAGGTCGACGGTGCGGCGGACCACGGGGATGCGGTCGAGCTGGGCTGCGTAGGGCGAGTGGACGGTCATCGGGGACGAGTCTACGAGCGGGCGCCGCCCCGGCCCCCGGGCGCGCCGGGCTCCGTCCGCCCGGCCTTCCGCGCCTAGAGTTGCGGACGAGCATTCCCGCCCCGAGTCGACGCCCCCGTCGCGCCCATGAGGAGAACCGTGAGCTTCACCGCCCCCATCACCCTGCCCGGACTCACCCTCGACAAGCAGTGGTACAAGCGCTCGGTCTTCTACGAGGTGATGATCCGCTCGTTCGTCGACTCGAACGGCGACGGCACCGGCGACATCCAGGGCCTCATCTCCAAGCTCGACTACCTGCAGTGGCTCGGCATCGACGGCCTGTGGATCCCCCCGTTCTTCCAGTCCCCGCTCCGCGACGGCGGCTACGACATCAGCGACTACATGTCGGTGCTCCCCGAGTTCGGCACGCTCGACGACTTCAAGGAGCTCGTCACCAAGTCGCACGAGCGCAACATGCGCATCGTCATCGACCTCGTGATGAACCACACGTCCGACCAGCACGAGTGGTTCCAGCAGTCCCGGTCCGACCCCGACGGCCCGTACGGCGACTTCTACGTCTGGAGCGACACGGACGAGAAGTACGAGGACATCCGCGTGATCTTCGTCGACACCGAGGAGTCCAACTGGACCTTCGACCCGGTGCGCCGCCAGTTCTTCTTCCACCGCTTCTTCTCGCACCAGCCCGACCTCAACTTCGACAACCCGAAGGTGCACGAGGCCATCTACGGCGTCATCCGCCACTGGCTCGACATGGGCGTCGACGGCCTCCGCCTCGACGCGATCCCCTACCTCTACGAGACCGAGGAGGGCAACGGCGAGGGCGAGCCCGCCACGCACGAGTTCCTCAAGCGCCTCCGCGCCATGGTCGACGAGGAGTACCCGGGCCGGATCCTCATCGCCGAGGCGAACCAGTGGCCCCGCGAGGTCTCCGCGTTCCTCGGCACCGAGGAGGAGCCGGAGTGCCACATGGCGTTCGACTTCCCGATCATGCCGCGCATCTTCTACTCCCTCCGCTCGCAGACCGCGGACGAGCTGAAGCGGATCATGAGCGAGACGTTCGAGATCCCCGAGGCGGCCGCATGGGGCGTCTTCCTCCGCAACCACGACGAGCTCACGCTCGAGATGGTGAGCGAGGAATACCGCCAGGCGATGTACGGCTGGTACGCGTACGACCCGCGCATGCGCGTCAACATCGGCATCCGCCGCCGCCTGGCGCCGCTGCTGGACAACTCCCGCGCCGAGCTCGAGCTCGTGCACGCGCTCCTGTTCTCGCTCCCCGGCAGCCCGTTCCTCTACTACGGCGACGAGATCGGCATGGGCGACAACATCTGGCTGCCCGACCGCGACGCGTCCCGCACGCCCATGCAGTGGACCCCTGACCGCAACGCGGGCTTCTCCACCGCCGACCCGGGCAAGCTCTACCTGCCCGTCGTGCAGTCGCTCGTCTACAACTACGCGCAGATCAACGTCGAGTCGCAGCTGGCGCAGTCGCGCTCCCTGCTGCACTGGGTGCGGAACGTGATCCACGTCCGCAAGGCCCACCCGGTCTTCGGCCAGGGCACCATCCGCGTGCTCCCGACCGACCACGAGAGCGTCCTCGCCTTCGTCCGCTCCTACGAGGGCAGCGGCACGCACTTCGGCGACCGCGCGGAGGACGTGCTCTGCGTCTTCTCGTTCGCGCACAACCCCGTCTCGGTCACGATCGACGCGTCCGACTTCGCGGGATCCCAGCTCTACGACCTCTTCGGCGGCGGCGTCTTCCCGACGGTCGGCGACGACGGCCGGCTCACGCTGACGCTCGCGACGCAGAGCTTCTACTGGCTGCACATGGGTGCGCCCGCCATCGGCGGTCGCCCGTAGCATCTACAGGATGACCTCCCGCTGGCACGACACCCTGGCCTCGTTCGACCTGGAGACGACGGGGGTGGACGTCGAGACCGCCCGCATCGTCACGGCGTGCATCGTCGTCCTCGACGCGGACGGGCAGGTCACCGAACGGCACGACTGGCTCGCGGATCCCGGAGTCGAGATCCCCGCGGGCGCGGCCGCCATCCACGGCGTCACCACGGAGCGGGCCCGCGCCGAGGGGCGCGACGCCGCGGTGGTCGTCCTCGAGATCGTCACCACCATCCGCGAGATGTTCGCCCGCGGCCTCGCGCTCGTGGTCTACAACGCGCCCTACGACCTCACGCTCCTCAACCGGGAGGCCGTGCGTCACGGCGTGGAGCCACTGCGCGACACCGGCCCCGTCATCGACCCGCTCGTCATAGACAAGGCCGTGGACACCTACCGCCGCGGCAAGCGCACCCTGTCCGTCGCCGCCGAGCACTACGGCGTCCGGCTCGACGACGCGCACGACGCGGGAGCCGATGCCATCGCCGCCGGTCGGGTCGCCCAGGCCATCGCCGGCCGCTACGCCGACCAGCTCGACATCCCCGTCCTCGACCTGCACGACCGCCAGGTCGACTGGTCGCGCGTCCAGGCGGAGAGCTTCCAGGACTACATGCGGCGCACGCGCGATCCGGCGTTCACGACGTCCGGCGCGTGGCCCGAGCGGCACGCCGGAGCCTGACCCCGCTCCCCCGCCCGGACGACGAAGGGCGCCCGGCCGGCGCCGGGCGCCCTTCGTGCTGCAGCGGGAGGCTGCTACTTCTTCGTGCCGAAGCCCGCGTAGCGCGAGTTGAACTTCTCGACGCGGCCGGCGGAGTCCATGATGCGCTGCTTGCCCGTGTAGAACGGGTGCGAGGCGCTCGAGATCTCGACGTCGATGACGGGGTACGTGTTGCCGTCCTCCCACTCGATGGTCTTCGAGCTGCCCACGGTGGAGCGCGTGAGGAACGTCTCGCCCGAGGCGAGGTCGCGGAAGACGACGGGGGCGTACTGGGGGTGGATGTCGGTCTTCATCGGGGGTGTCCTTCGTCGGTTCGAGTTTCTGCGTGGGAAGCGTGGGTGCCCGGGATGATCACCGGACCAGTGGACGAGCCTACCAGACGGGTGCCGCGAACGGGCAGGCGCGCCGGGGGTCGACCGATGGGGTCAGGAGCGGACGGCGCGCGCCGTGAAGCGGCCGTCGTCGTGCGTGACCTCGAGCGCGAGGCCGAAGGCCCGGCCGAGGTTGTCGGCGGTGATGACGTCCGCGAGCGGGCCCGAGGCGACGACCGCGCCCTCGCGCAGCAGCAGGCCGTGCGTGAAGCCGCGCGGGATCTCCTCGACGTGGTGCGTGACCATCACGATGCCCGGGGCCTCGGGCGCCGACGCGTAGCCGCCGAGGAGCTGCAGCAGCTCCTCGCGCGCGCCGAGGTCGAGGCTCGCGGCCGGCTCGTCGAGGAGCAGCAGTTCGGGGTCGGTCATGATCGAGCGCGCGATCTGCACGCGCTTCTGCTCGCCGTCGCTCAGCGTGCCGAACCTGCGCTGCTCCAGGTGGCCGAGTCGCCACTCCGCGAGCACGCGCTGGGCGCGGCGCACGTCGATGTCCTCGTAGTCCTCGTTCCAGCGGCCCGTGACCGAGTAGGCGGCGGTGAGCACGACGTCGAGCACGGTCTCGTCCGCGGGGATGCGGCGGGCCATCGCGGTGGACGCGAAGCCGATGCGCGAGCGCAGCTCGAACACGTCGACCCGGCCGAGCTCGTGGTCGAGGACCGTCGCGGTGCCGGAGGACGGGTGGGCCATGGCGGAGGCGATCTGCAGGAGGCTCGTCTTCCCGGCGCCGTTCGGGCCGAGGACGACCCAGCGCTCGTCGCCGTCCACCGTCCACTCCACCTGGTCGAGGATGGTCGTCCCGTTCCGGACGAAGGACACTCCGGACAGGGAGAGGACGTGGCTCATGCGCACGAGTCTACCGGCCCGGGCCCCGCGCGCCGCCCGGCGGTGGGATGCGCAGGGCGGACCGGACGGCGGCTCACGGCCCCGCGATCAGCGCAGGATCGACGCGTAGATGGCCTCGGTCTGGCGGGCGATGCGGTCCCAGCCGAACTCGCGCTCGGCGCGGACGCGGCCGGCCTCCCCCATGCGCCGCGCGGCGTCGGGATCCGCGACGACCTCCGTCAGCGCGGCCGCCAGGTCCCGCACGAAGCGCTCGGGATCGGTGGGCGTGCCCGTGCCGTCCGTGGCCTGGTCGATGGGGACGAGGCGGCCGGTGACGCCGTCGTCGACGACCTCGGGGATCCCGCCCGTGGCCGTGCCGACGACGGGAGCGCCGCACGCCATGGCCTCGAGGTTCACGATGCCGAGCGGCTCGTACACCGACGGGCAGACGAAGACGGTGCCGGCGGTGAGCACGGCGGAGAGCTCGCGGCGCGGCAGCAGGCGGTCGATCCAGACGACGCCGGAGCGCTCCTCCTGCAGGCCGCGGACGAGGGCCGTGACCTCCTCCATGATCTGCGGGGTGTCGGGCGCGCCCGCGCACAGCACCATCTGCACGTCGGCGGGCAGCAGCGCGGCCGCGCGGAGGAGGTAGGGCAGGCCCTTCTGGCGCGTGATCCGCCCGACGAACACGACCGAGGGCCGTGACGGGTCGATGCCGAGCGAGCGCACGAGCTCGTCGTCGTGCACGGGCGACCACGCCTCGAGGTCGATGCCGTTGTAGACCGTGTGCACCCGGGCCTCGTCGAGCGCGGGGTACGAGCGCAGGATGTCGCGCTTCATGCCGTCGCTGACCGCGATGACGGCGTCGGCCGCCTCGTACGCCGTGCGCTCGATCCAGCTGGAGACGCGGTAGCCGCCGCCCAGCTGCTCGGCCTTCCACGGCCGCAGCGGCTCGAGGCTGTGCGCGGTGACGACGTGCGGGATGCCGTGCAGCATCGACGCGACGTGACCCGCGTGGTTCGCGTACCAGGTGTGCGAGTGGACGACGTCGGCACCGGCCACGTCGCTCGCGATCGCGAGGTCGACGGCCATCGTCTGCAGCGTCGCGTTGGCGCCCGCGAGCTCCGACGGGACGGGATAGGAGAACACGCCAGGCTCGTCACGGGGCGCACCGAAGGCCCGGACGACGACCTCCGTCTGCTGCCGCATCGCCTTGACGAGCTCCGTGACATGGACCCCGGCACCCCCGTAGACCTCGGGCGGATACTCCTTGGTGATCACGTCTGCTCGCATTGGTCGAACGCTAGTACATGCCCCGACGTGCATCTACGCTGGGGCAATGGCATCGAAGAAGATCTTTGGAATCGTGCTCGCCGGCGGCGAGGGCAAGCGCCTCATGCCGCTCACCGCGGACCGGGCGAAGCCCGCCGTCCCGTTCGGCGGGCAGTACCGGCTCATCGACTTCGCGCTCTCCAACCTCATCAACTCGGGGCTCACGCAGATCGTGGTGCTGACGCAGTACAAGTCGCACTCGCTCGACCGGCACGTGTCGCAGACGTGGCGCCTCAACCAGATGCTCAACTCCTACATCGCGTCGGTGCCCGCGCAGCAGCGCCTCGGCAAGCGCTGGTTCAGCGGATCGGCGGACGCGATCCTGCAGAGCCTCAACCTCATCAACGACGAGAAGCCCGACATCGTCGTCGTGGTCGGCGCGGACCACGTCTACCGCATGGACTTCAGCCAGATGATCGAGGCGCACATCGCGTCCGGCCACGGAGCCACGGTCGCGGCGATCCGCCAGCCCATCGAGCTCGCCGACCAGTTCGGCGTCATCGACGTGGACCCCGCGAACCCTTACCAGATCCGGGCGTTCCTCGAGAAGCCGAAGGACCCCCAGGGCCTCGACGACTCCCCCGGCGAGGTGCTCGCGTCCATGGGCAACTACGTCTTCGACACCGACCAGCTCATCGACGCGGTGCGCCGCGACGGCGAGAACGCGGAGTCGGCGCACGACATGGGCGGCGACATCGTGCCGTGGTTCGTCGAGCAGGGGAACGCGGGCGTCTACGACCTCAACCGCAACGAGGTGCCCGGCGCCAACGACCGTGATCGCTACTACTGGCGCGACGTCGGCACGATCGAGTCGTTCTTCGACGCGCACCAGGACCTCATCTCGGCCCTGCCGGTGTTCAACCTCTACAACAAGGACTGGCCGATCTTCAGCCAGCAGCTCAACAGCCCGCCGGCCAAGTTCGTCCGCGACGCGCAGGGCAACACGGGCACCATGATCGACTCGATCACCTCGCTCGGCGGCGTCATCAGCGGCGCCCACGTCGAGCGCAGCGTGCTCGGCCCGTGGGTCATCGCGGAGTCGGGCGCGCGGATCGTCGACAGCATCGTGTTCGACAAGGTGCACATCGGGGCGGGCGCCGTGGTCACGCGCGCCATCCTCGACAAGGACGTGGAGGTCGAGCCCGGCGCCACGGTCGGCGTCGACCACGATCGTGACCGCGAACGCGGCTTCACGGTCACCGACGGCGGCATCACCGTCGTGGGCAAGGGCGTGCGCGTCACCCCGTGAGCATCGCCAGCCCGCTGACGCCGCCCGCCCCGTCGGAGTCGCCCGTCACCCCTGCCCTGCCGCGCATGCTCGTGGTGCTCGACGTCGACTCGACCCTCATCGAGGACGAGGCCATCGAGCTGCTCGCCGCCGAGGCGGGCTCCCTCGACGAGGTCGCCGCCGTCACCGACCGGGCGATGCGCGGCGAGCTCGACTTCGCGGAGAGCCTGCGCTCGCGGGTCGCGACGCTGGCCGGGCTGCCGTCCTCCGTGCACGCGACGGTCGGCGCGCGGATCCGGGTCACGCCGGGTGCCGAGCGCATGATCCAGGGGCTGCACGACGCCGGCCACGTCGTCGCCGTCGTGTCGGGCGGGTTCCACGAGCTCCTGGATCCGCTCGCCGAGCGCATGGGGCTCGACCTGTGGCGCGCCAACCGGTTGGAAGCCCTCGAGGGCTGCCTCACGGGACGCGTCACGGGACCGGTCATCGACGCCGCCGCGAAGCGCGCCGCCGTCGAGGAATGGAGCCGCGAGCTCGGGATCCCGCTCGCCCGCGTCGTCGCGGTCGGCGACGGCGCCAACGACCTGGAGATGATGGCCGTGGCCGGGCTCTCGGTGGCCTTCGACGCGAAGCCCGCCGTCCGCCGTCGCGCCGACGTGTGCGTCGACCGCCGGGACCTCGCGCAGGTGCTCGCGCTCCTCGGCCTCCCGCGCTGACGCGTCGCCGCGTCCGCGCCTCAGCCCGTGACGACCGCCCGGGCGATCGCGGCGAGCTGGGCGATGTTCGCGGGCATCCGCTCACGCTCCGACGGCAGGCTCGCCAGGTGCGTGACGTTGTCGAGGTACGCCAGGAAGATGAACGCGCCGAAGCGCTCGTCCGGGACGCCCGTGCTGCCGCCCGCCGCCGTGTAGGCGCGGTGGAACTGGGCGCGCTGGCGGGGCGCGAGGTACATGATCGCGGCGGCCACGTCGAGGCCGGCTGGCCCCAGGCCGCACCGGTCGAAGTCGATGACGGAGACGCCGGTCGGCCCCTGGATCAGGTTGCCCGGGTGGTAGTCGCCGTGCACCATGATCGGCGGCCCGGCCTCCGCGAGGGTGGCGCGGAGCTCCTCGATCGCGCCGGCCAGCGCGTCGGCGGTGGAGCCGTCGGACATGATTCCGGGGTAGCCCTCGACCAGGCGCTCCAGGCGGATGGTCGCGTAGTCCGCGTCGTATCGGCGACGCTGGCCCGCCAGCCCGACGGCGATGGGATCCGCGCCGGCCGCGTGCAGGGCGGCCAGCGTCTCGGCGAACGGGCCCGCATCGGCCGACGCGGGGAGGCTGCTCAGCATCTCGCCGTCGTGCCAGGTAAGCAGGCTCGCGAGACGCCGCTCCACTCGTCCGCCCGACGCACCGACCACCGCACGGCGGAGGCCGATCTCGTCGTCGTCCGGCACGGCGACCTCGACGGTCGCCGTCCAGGAGCCGTCGCGCGTGCGCTGCGGCACCGGCACGGAGGGCCCGCCGCGCGCGGCCAGCACATCGAGCCAGTCGAGCTCCAGGTCGATCTCGCGCTGCTTCCGCCGCGCGACGTGCAGTCGCAGCAGGTAGAGGGATCCGCTGTCGACGTCGACCCGGTATGCGTGGTTGTGGGTGGCCCCCAGCTCGGTGAGCGCGGCGGGACCCGTGTCCCAGGCCGCCAGGAGGTCGGACACGGCGCTCTCCTCGACGGTCGGCGTCAGTGACCCATGCCGAGGCCGCCGTCGACCGGGATCACGGCGCCCGAGATGTACGCGGCCGCGTCGGAGGACACCCACGCCACGACGCCCGCGACCTCGGCGGCGGTGCCGTAGCGGCCGGCCGGGATGGACTTCTTGTACTCGGCGGCTGTCGCCTCGGGCAGCTCCGCGGTCATGTCGGTCTCGATGAATCCCGGCGCGACGACGTTCGCGGTGATGCCGCGGCCGCCGAGCTCGCGCGTGACGGAGCGGGCGAGGCCCACCAGCCCGCTCTTGGATGCCGCGTAGTTGACCTGCCCGCCGGAGCCGTACAGCCCGACGACGCTGGAGATGAGGACGATGCGCCCGAAGCGCGCCTTGAGCATGCCCTTCGACGCGCGCTTGACGACGCGGAAGGCGCCGCCCAGGTTCGTGTCGACCACCTCGGTGAAGTCGTCGTCGCTCATCCGCATCATGAGGGTGTCGCGCGTGATGCCCGCGTTGGCGACCACGACCTCTACCGGTCCGTACGCGGCCTCGACCTCCGTGAACGCGGCGTCGACGGACGCGGCGTCCGTCACGTCGGCGCGCACCGTCAGGCTGCCCTCGGGGCCATTGCCGGAGCGCGCGGTGACGGCGACGCGGTGGCCCTGACGCAGCATCTCCTCGGCGATCGCGTACCCGATCCCCCTGTTGCCTCCGGTGACGACGACGGTGCGTGCGGTGCTCATGGGGGACCTTCCATTACGGCTCGGCGGGGGCTCGCGGACGCGGACGAGCCTATCGGTGGCGCGGCGTACCCTGGTCTCGATGGGGAGCGCGTCGCTCCCTCGAAGGACGCCAACCACGCATGCCAGCTCCCCAGCAGTCGGTCACCAGCCTCCCCCGGTCCCCGCAGGAGGACCGCCATGCCCGCATGGTGAAGTACACCATCGCGATGAGCATCCGCATGGTCTGCATCCTGTCCTGCCTCTTCCTCCAGGGCTGGTGGCTGGCCGTCGCCGCCATCGGCGCCATCGTGCTCCCGTACTTCGCCGTCATCCTCGCGAACGTCGGCGGCAACCAGGGCACGGCCGTCGAGCGACCCGGCGGCGTGGTGGTCGTGTCGGCCCGCCACTCCGGCTTCCCGCCGCCCGCCGAGCCGTACGTGCCCTCGGAGCCGTTCCGCGCGTCGGAGCCGTTCACCACGCCCGAGCCGTTCACGACCTACGAGACCGGTCGCGCGCCCGAGCCCACGCGCGCCTCCGACGTCCGTCCCTCGACCGCGGGCGGCGCGGCCGCGCCCGACACCCCGACCGACGCGTGAGCGGGCTCGCCTCCTGGGGCCTCGAATCCGCCGGGCCGTCCTCCGACGTCGTCGAGTGCTCGCGCGCGGGCTGCCGCGTCGACGCCGCCTGGCGGGTCGAGTGGCGCAACCCGCGGATCCACGGACCCGAGCGGGTGAAGACGTGGACCGCGTGCGACGAGCACGTCGGCTTCCTGCGCGACTTCCTCGCCGGTCGCGACTTCCCCGTGCGCGTCGCCGCGATCGACGCGCCCGTCGCGGGAGCGATCGCGTGAGCCGCTGGCGCTTCGTCCTCAACCGCAGGTGGGCCGGCTACCTCGCCGTCGCCGTCGTGTTCGCCATCGCGTGCGTGCTCCTCAGCCACTGGCAGTTCGCGCGCCGCGACGAGGCCCTCGCCGAGATCGCCAAGGTCGAGGACAACTGGGATCGCGCGCCGCAGCCCGTCGACCAGGTGCTCGCCGACGCGTCGGCGTACGTCGACACGCAGAAGTGGACCCCGGTCACCATGACCGGGACCTACCTCGTGGACGAGCAGCTGCTCGCGCGCAACCGGCCGTTCAACGGCCAGCCCGGCTTCGAGGTCCTCACGCCCCTGCGACTCGACGACGGGCGGGTGTTCGTCGTCGACCGCGGGTGGGTGCCCATCGGCAACTCGCAGGACTCCCCCGACTCCGTCCCCGCCCCGCCCGCGGGCGAGGTCACGGTGACCGCGCGGCTGAAGGCCGGCGAACCGGAGCTGCCGGGGCGTTCCGCCCCCGAGGGGCAGATCGCCACCGTCAACCTGCCCGACATCGCTGAGCGCGTCGGGTCGCCCACGTTCACGGGCGCGTACGGTCTGCTCATCTCCGAGGATCCCGCGCCCGCCGAGGCCGCGCCCTTCGCGGCCCCGCGCCCCGAGGAGGACGAGGGCCCGCACCTCTCCTACGCGTTCCAGTGGCTGGTGTTCGCCGTCATCGCGTTCGTCGGCCTCGGCGTCGCGATCCGCAACGAGTACCGCATCATCAACCAGGACGATCCCGAGGAGCAGGACCGCGAACGCGCGCGACAGGCCAAGCGCGCGCGGAAGCAGCCGTCGGACGCGGACGTCGAGGACCGGATCCTCGACGACGCGCGCTGAGCGGACGCCCCAGGCGGCCGGGCGGATCGCCCCGGCCGGGCCGGGTCAGGCCAGCTCGATGAGGTCCATGTAGTCGGGGCTCCAATGGTCCTCGGTGCCCTCCGGCATGATGAGGACGCGCTCCGGGTTGAGGGCCTCGACCGCGCCAGAGTCGTGGCTCACGAGCACCACGGCGCCCGAGTAGGTGTTGAGCGCGCCGAGGATCTCCTCGCGGCTCGCGGGGTCGAGGTTGTTGGTGGGCTCGTCGAGCAGCAGCACGTTGGCGCCGGACACGACGATCATCGCGAGCGCGAGGCGCGTCTTCTCACCGCCGGACAGGACGCCGGCGGGCTTCGCCGAGTCGTCGCCCGTGAAGAGGAACGAGCCGAGCACGCGGCGCGCCTCCATCTCGGAGATGTCGGGCGAGGAGGACACCATGTTCTCCAGCACGCTGCGCTTCACGTCGATGGTCTCGTGCTCCTGCGCGTAGTAGCCGATGCGCAGGCCGTGGCCGGGCTCGAGCCGGCCGGTGTCGGGCTGGTCGACGCCCGCGAGGATCCGCAGCAGCGTCGTCTTGCCCGCGCCGTTGAGGCCGAGGATGACGACCTTGCTGCCGCGGTCGATCGCGAGGTCGACCGCCGTGAAGATCTCGAGCGAGCCGTAGTTCTTGCTGAGGTCGCTCGCCATGAGCGGCGTGCGGCCGCAGGCCACGGGCTCGGGGAAGCGCAGCTTGGCCACGCGGTCGACGGCGCGCACCTCCTCGAGGCCGGACAGCATCTTCTCCGCGCGTCGCACCATCTGGTGGGCGGCGGCGGCCTTGGACGCCTTGGCGCCGAACTTGGCGGCCTGCAGCTGGAGGACGCCCGCCTTCTTCTCGACGTTGGCGCGCTCCTTCTTGCGGCGCTCCTCGTCGGCGGCGCGCTGGCGCTGGTAGTGCTTCCAGCCCATGTTGTAGATGTCGATGACCATGCGGTTCGCGTCGAGGTAGAAGACGCGGTTCACGGTGTCGCCGACGAGCTCGACATCGTGGCTGATCACGATCAGGCCGCCCTGGTAGCCCTTGAGGAACTCGCGCAGCCAGGTGACGGAGTCGGCGTCGAGGTGGTTGGTGGGCTCGTCGAGGAGCATCGTGTCGGCGCCGGAGAACAGGATGCGCGCGAGCTCGATGCGGCGGCGCTGACCGCCGGAGAGGGTGCTGAGCGGCTGGTCGAGGATCCGGTCGGGCAGGCTGAGGTTGCTCGCGATGGACGCGGCCTCGGCCTCGGCCGCGTACCCGCCGAGCGCGACGAAGCGCTCCTCGAGTCGGCCGTAGTCCTTCATCGCCTTCGCGGAGACCTTGTCGTCCGTGGACGCCATGTCCAGCATCGCGCGCTGCATGTCGAGCGACAGCGTGCCGAGGCCGCGGGCGTCGAGGATGCGCGTACGCGCCAGGTCCTCCGGGTTGCCGGAGCGCGGGTCCTGCGGGAGGTAGCCGATCTCGCCGGAGCGGTCGATGCGGCCGCCCGTGGGCTGGCCCTCTCCCGCGAGGATCTTGGTGAGCGTGGTCTTGCCTGCGCCGTTGCGGCCGACGAGGCCGATCTTGTCCCCCGGGCTCACCCGGAACGAGACGTCCTCCATGAGGACGCGGGCGCCGACGCGCAGCTCCAGTTCGTGTACAGCGAGCACGGTGAGAGGTCCTTCTGTTGAGCGGATGTCCCACGGTCCGTGGGAGAGGGGCGACCCGCAGCAGAGGGGGTCGAGCCCGGTCGGTCGAGGGCGTCCATCGGACCCGACCGGTCCAGTGTACGAGACGCGGGGCCGGCAGCCCCTCCCGACGATCGCCGGGCGACGCGACGACGGCCCCACCCGGAGCGGGTGGGGCCGTCGTCGAGGAGCGGTCGGGCGGAGGATCACATGGAGAAGCCGAGCGCCCGCATCATGTCGCGGCCGTCGTCGGTGATCCGGTCGGGACCCCACGGCGGCATCCACACCCAGTTGATGCGGAACGCGTCCACCACGCCGTCGAGCGCCTCGGCGGTCTGCTCCTCGAGCACGTCCGTGAGCGGGCAGCCGGCCGACGTCAGCGTCATGTGGATGATGAGGGCATCGTTCTCGTCGTCCCACGCGAGGTCGTAGATGAGCCCCAAGTCGACCACGTTGATCCCGAGCTCGGGATCCATGACGTCCTTGAGCGCCTCCTCGACCTCGTCGAACTTCTGCGGGGTCAGCGTGCTCTGCGTGCTCACGCGTCCACCGTCGTCGAGGGCGTGAGGAAGCGGTCGTAGCCCTCCTCCTCGAGGCGGTCGGCCAGCTCGCGGCCGCCCTGCTCGGCGACGCGGCCCGCGACGAACACGTGCACGAAGTCGGGCTGGATGTAGCGGAGGATGCGCGTGTAGTGCGTGATGAGCAGGAGCCCGAGGCCCGTGTTCGCCTTCGCGCGGTTGACGCCCTCGGAGACGATCTTGAGCGCGTCGACGTCGAGGCCGGAGTCGGTCTCGTCCAGCACGGCGAACTTCGGCTTCAGCAGCTCGAGTTGGAGGACCTCGTTGCGCTTCTTCTCGCCCCCGGAGAAGCCCTCGTTGACGTTGCGCTCGGCGAACGCGGGGTCCATCTTGAGCGCCGCCATGGAGGAGCGGACGTCCTTGATCCAGCCGCGGATGGCCGGGGCCTCGCCGTCGATCGCGGTCTTCGCCGTCCGCAGGAAGTTGGTGGTGGTGACGCCGGGGATCTCGACCGGGTACTGCATGGCGAGGAACAGGCCCGCGCGGGCGCGCTCGTCCACCGTCATGTCGAGGACCTCGACGCCGTCGAGCGTGATGGAGCCGGAGTCGACGTGGTACTTCGGGTGACCGGAGATCGTGTACGCCAGCGTGGACTTGCCCGAGCCGTTGGGGCCCATGATCGCGTGGATCTCGCCCTCGTTGATCGTGAGGTCGACGCCCTTGAGGATCTGCTTGCGACCCTGCTCGGTGTCGACGCTGACGTGCAGGTCGGTGATGGTGAGAGTTGACATGCGTGCGGTTCCTCTAGCTCTTCGGGGTGGTGTCGATGTGGATGTCGCCGTCCACGATCGACACGGGGTAGACGGGGACGGGCTCGTAGGCCGGCAGCGTGCGCGGCTTGCCCGTCTCGAGGGAGAACTTCGACCCGTGGGCCCAGCACTCCAGGGTGTCGCCCTCGACGAAGCCCTCGGCCAGCGAGATGTCGCCGTGCGTGCAGGTGTCGCCGATGGCGTGCACCGTGCCGGAGGAGTCCTTCACGATCGCGATGGCGAGGCCCTCGACCTCGACGCGGAGCGCCTCGTTCACGTCGAGGTCGTCGACGCCGCAGATCCGTACGGCGGTCATCGGTCGACCGCCGCGGACGGGCTGGCAGACGGGCTTGCTGACGGGCTGGCAGAGAGCTCGGCCTCGATGGCGGCCTGGAGCCGCTCCTCGAGGTCGGGGACGCCGATCTGCTGCACGATCTCGCTGAGGAAGCCGCGGACGACGAGGCGTCGCGCCTCCTCCTCCGTGATCCCGCGGGCCTGCAGGTAGAACAGCTGCTCGTCGTCGAAGCGGCCCGTGGCGCTCGCGTGGCCGGCGCCGGCGATGTCGCCGGTCTCGATCTCGAGGTTCGGGACCGAGTCGGCGCGCGTGCCGTCCGTGAGGACCAGGTTGCGGTTCTGCTCGTAGCTGTCGGTGCCCGGCGCGGAGCGGCGGATGAGGACGTCGCCGATCCACACGGTGCGGGCGCCCTTCCCCTGGAGCGCGCCCTTGTAGGTGACGCGGCTGCGGGTGTTCGGGGCATCGTGATCGACGTAGACCTGCTGCTCGAGGTGCTGGCCCGCGTCGGCGAAGTAGACGCCGAGGAGCTCGCCGTCCGCGCCCTCGTGGGAGAGGTGCGCCGAGGGGTTGACGCGCACGATGGATCCGCCGAGCGTCACCACCACGTGCTTGAGCTTGGCGTCGCGGCCGACGACGGCCTGGTGCGCGGCCAGGTGGCGCGCCTCGTCGTCCCACTGCTGCACGGTGACGACCGTGAGCTCGGCCTGGTCGCCCACGACGATCTCGACGTTCTCGGCGAGCGACGCGGATCCGGCGTTGTCGAGGATGACGACGCCGCGGCTGAACGGGGCCGCCGTGATGACGGTGTGCGCGGCGCGCGGGGCGGACCCGAGCTCGGAGCGACCGACCGTGACGGTGACGCGCTCCTCCCCCGCGACGTCAATGGCGAGCGCCTCGCCGAAGGACGACCAGGCGTTGGCCTGGGCGCGGTCCTCGGGGGCTCCCGCGGTGCCGATGCGCGCGTCGTCCCGCGGGATCCACGAGACGGACGTGCCGGCCGCCTCGGAGCTGGTGAACGGGTACCGGGAGCCGTCGAGCTCACCCGAGATGAGGTCGTCGATCCGGCGGACGGGCGTCAGCTTCCAGACGGCCTCGCGGCCGGTGACCGCCTCGAAGGCCTCGACGTCCGTGGACGTGAAGCGCTCGGAACGGGTCTGGATGGGGACTGTCGCCCACCCTCCGTCGGTGTGCGCCCGATTGCCGTGCTGGTCGGCGGGGACGGGGGCTTCTGTGGTGGCGAGTGGGGTCGTCATCTAGCCGACGGATCCTTCCATGCCCATCTCGATGAGCTTGTTGAGTTCGAGTGCGTACTCCATGGGGAGCTCGCGGGCGATGGGCTCGATGAAGCCGCGGACGATCATGGCCATGGCCTCGTCCTCGGGCATGCCCCGGCTCATCAGGTAGAACAGCTGCTCCTCGCTGACGCGCGAGACCGTGGCCTCGTGGCCGAGCTGCACGTCGTCCACGCGGATGTCGATCGCGGGGTACGTGTCGGAGCGGGAGATGGTGTCGACCAGCAGCGCGTCGCATCGGACGGTGTTGGCGGAGTGGTGCGCCGCCGCGTCCACGCGGATCTCGCCGCGGTAGCCGGCCCGGCCGCCGCCGCGCGCGATGGACTTCGACACGATCGACGACTGCGTGTACGGCGCCATGTGCACCATCTTCGCGCCGGCGTCCTGGTGCTGGCCGGGGCCGGCGAAGGCGACGGACAGGGTCTCGCCCTTCGCGCGCTCGCCCATGAGGTAGATCGAGGGGTACTTCATCGTGACCTTGGAGCCGATGTTGCCGTCGATCCATTCCATGGTCGCGCCCTCGGCCGCCGTCGCGCGCTTGGTGACGAGGTTGTAGACGTTGTTCGACCAGTTCTGGATGGTCGTGTAGCGGACGCGGGCGTCCTTCTTCACGATGATCTCGACCACCGCGGAGTGCAGCGAGTCGGACTTGTAGATGGGGGCGGTGCAGCCCTCGATGTAGTGGACGTAGCTGCCCTCGTCCGCGATGATCAGCGTCCGCTCGAACTGGCCCATGTTCTCGGTGTTGATCCGGAAGTAGGCCTGCAGCGGGATCTCGACGTGCACGCCCTTGGGCACGTACACGAACGATCCGCCGGACCAGACGGCCGTGTTCAGCGCGGCGAACTTGTTGTCGCCCGCGGGGATGACGGTGCCGAAGTACTCCTTGAACAGCTCCGGGTGCTCGCGCAGCGCCGTGTCGGTGTCCATGAAGATGACGCCCTGGTCCTCGAGCTCCTTCTGGATGGAGTGGAAGACGACCTCGGACTCGTACTGGGCCGCGACGCCGGAGACGAGCCGCTGGCGCTCCGCCTCGGGGATGCCGAGACGCTCGTACGTGTTCTTGATGTCGTCGGGCAGGTCCTCCCACGTCTGGGCCTGCTTCTCCGTGGAGCGCACGAAGTACTTGATGTTGTCGAAGTCGATGCCGGAGAGGTCGGCGCCCCACGTCGGCATGGGCTTCTTGCCGAAGAGCTCGTAGCCCTTCATGCGGTTGGCGAGCATCCACTCGGGCTCGCTCTTGCGCCGCGAGATGTCGGCGACGACCTGCGGGGAGATGCCGCGCTTGGCCGAGGCACCGGCGACGTCGGAGTCGGACCAGCCGAACTCGTACTGCCCCAGGCTCTCGAGCTCGGGTCGGTCGATGAGCACATCTGACATGGCTACCTGCTTTCCTGACGATCTGGGCGTATCAGCGCCGTATCGGCATTCACCCCCCGCACGGCGACGCCGCTTCGGTGACGAGAGGAAGACTGTGGGTGTCCGGGATGCGGCGGCTTCACGCCCCGCACCCCTCTTAGGATGAACACGAACGCGGGTGGACTTGTTCCCGCCGTCCTCGCTGACGTGCCGGATGCCGCAAGGCCCGACGTGTTCCATGAACCACCCGATTCTACGGGCAATCCAGCGGGCACGGAAGGCAGGCAGTGACTCACGGCACCGATGCGGGGCAGTCTCCCAGTGGGAGCGTGCTAGGTCAGACCCTCATGGTCACCAGGCGGCTGAGGGAGCGGCTGCCGGACGGGATCACCCGCGTCACGCGGTTCCTCGTCTGGACCACGCTCGTCGTGCAGACGCTCGTCGTCGGCACCGGCGGGCTCGTGCGGCTCACGGGCTCCGGGCTCGGCTGCCCGACGTGGCCGAGGTGCACCGCCGACTCCTTCGTCTCGACGCCGGAGATGGGCGTGCACGGGATCATCGAGTTCGGCAACCGCCTCCTGACCTTCGTGCTGGTCATCGTCGCGATCGCGACGTTCCTCGCCGTGCTGCGGCTGCGGAACCGAGGACGCGGCCTCTTCTCCATCGCCCTCGCGATCGGCCTCGGCATCCCCGCGCAGGGGGTCATCGGCGGCATCACGGTCCTGACCGGGCTGAACCCGTACATCGTGGGCCTGCACTTCGTCGTGTCGGTGGTGCTCGTCGTGCTGTCGACCGTGCTGGTGTGGCGCACCTACCACCCTCTCGACGAGGCCGAGCGATCGGTGCCGTCGTCCTTCCTGACGCTCGCGCGCATCACCTCCGTCGTCGTCGGCATCACGATCCTCGTCGGCATCGTCGTGACCGGATCCGGCCCCCACGCGGGCGACCAGGGCGCCGCGCGCAACGGGCTCGACCCGGAGCTGCTGCAGCACGTGCACAGCTGGCCGGCCTACACGACCTTCGGCCTCACGATCGCCCTCGTCGTCATCGCGGCCCGCAACAGGTGGACGGCCGTCTCGCGCTGGACCCGGGTGCTGCTCGCCGTCGAGCTCGTGCAGATCGCCGTGGGCCTCATCCAGGCACGGACGGGCCTGCCCGAGTTCCTCGTGGGGCTGCACATGGTGCTCGCGTGCCTGCTCGCGTCCGCGATGACGGCCACCCTGCTGAGCACCACCCGGCGGGCGGACACGCTCCGGCTCACCCCCGCCGAGGTGCGGCGATCCGCCCACGTGGGCTGATCCCCGCCCGTCCCGCCGACGCCCGCCCGAGCACCGCTCGCGGCGGGCGTCGTCGCGTGCGGCGCCTCAGCACAGCGGACCGACGGGGCTCATGCGTGGACCGGATGCCCATCGCGGGCCCGATCGTGCACCGGATCTCCATCACGCGGCTCGCACGGCGTGGGTGCGGAACGCGAACGCACGGCCGGACCTACGCGAACGCGCGACGCTCACCCCGCGAAGCGGGACCGCGGATCAGAAGGGCAGGAGCGGGTCGATTCCGACCGCGAGGAACAGCAGCGAGAGGTACGAGATCGACGCGTGGAAGACGCGCATCGGCTTGATGGGCTCATGGCGCACGGCGAGGTCGTACAGACGGTGGGTCTCGTAGACGAACCAGCCGCCTCCCGCGAGCGCGGCGAGCGTGTAGACGAGCCCCATGCCCGCGACCGGGATCAGCAGGAGCGAGCAGGCGAGCGTGGCCCATGCGTACAGGATGGTCTGCAGGCCGACGGCCGCGCGACCGCGCACGACGGCGAGCATGGGCACGTTGACCGAGGCGTAGTCGTCGCGGTACTTCATGGACAGCGGCCAGTAGTGCGGCGGGGTCCAGAGGAACACGATCATGAAGAGGATCACGGGTGCCCACGAGATGTCACCGGTGACGGCCGCCCAGCCGATGAGGACCGGCATGCAGCCCGCGGCTCCGCCCCAGACGATGTTCTGCGGCGTGCGGCGCTTCAGCCACAGCGTGTAGACGAAGACGTAGAAGAGGATCGCCGCCAGCGAGAGCGCGGCTGCCAGCCAGTTGGAGATGACGCCCAGCCAGACGATGCTGGCGACGCCGATGATCCAGGCGAACACGAGGGCCTCGCGGTCCGTCAGCTCCCCCGTCACCAGCGGCCGGCGCTGCGTGCGCTTCATGACGCGGTCGATGTCGCGGTCGATGTAGCAGTTGAACGCGTTCGCGCTGCCCGCGCTGAGCGTGCCGCCGACGAGGACGCCGAGGATCAGCCAGGGGTTCGGCCATCCCCCCTGGGCGAGGATCATGACGGGCGCGGTGGTCACGAGCAGGAGCTCGATGACGCGCGGCTTCGTCAGTGCGACGTACGCCTTGGTCTTCCTCGCCACGCCGATCGTCTCCCGATCGACCCGACTCTGCACCGCAACGTTCATCGCACCTCTAACTCGCCGGACATTCCCTCCCCATGGTAGGCCACGGCCCCTGCGAGCCGAGCCGCGGGGCCCCGCCAGGACGGGCTCGGAACACCTGGGGCGAGGTGGGTGTTCCCTATACTGATAGGCGGTCCGGCTGGGCCTCCCCCCATCTTCAGAAGGGCTAGAACCAAGTGGCAGCATTGCAATGGGACCCCATCGACAGCAAGGCGGTCGACACCGCACGTATCCTCGCCGCGGACGCGGTGGAGAAGGTCGGAAACGGTCACCCCGGCACCGCCATGAGCCTGGCCCCGGCGGCCTACCTCCTGTTCCAGAAGGTCATGCGCCGCGACCCGTCCGACAGCACCTGGATCGGTCGCGACCGGTTCATCCTCTCGGTGGGCCACAGCTCGCTCACGCAGTACACGCAGTTCTTCCTCGGCGGCTACGGCCTCGAGATCGAGGACCTCCAGGCCCTCCGCACGTGGGACTCCAAGACCCCGGGTCACCCGGAGTACGGCCACACCGACGGCGTCGAGATCACCACCGGCCCCCTCGGCCAGGGCCTCGCCTCCTCCGTGGGATTCGCCTACGCCGCCCGCTACGAGCGCGGCCTCTTCGACCCCGAGACCCCGGCGGGCGAGAGCCCGTTCGACCACTTCGTGTACGTGATCGCCGGCGACGGCGACATGCAGGAGGGCATCACCTCCGAGGCCTCCTCCCTCGCGGGGCACCAGGAGCTCGGCAACCTCATCGCGATCTACGACAGCAACCAGATCTCCATCGAGGACGACACCGACATCGCGTTCACCGAGGACGTGGCCGCGCGCTACGAGGCCTACGGCTGGCACGTGCAGCACGTCGACTGGAAGAAGACGGGCGAGTACGTCGAGGACGTGCAGGAGCTGTTCGACGCCGTCGAGGCCGCCAAGGCCGAGACGCGGAAGCCGTCGCTGATCATCCTGAAGACGATCATCGGCTGGCCCTCCCCCAAGAAGCAGAACTCGGGCAAGATCCACGGCTCCGCCCTCGGCGCCGAGGAGCTCGCGGCCGTCAAGCAGATCGTCGGCTTCGACCCCGAGAAGAGCTTCGAGGTGCCGGACGGCGTCCTCGAGCACACGCGCCAGGCCGTCGAGCGCGGCCAGCAGCAGCACCGCGAGTGGGACGAGAAGCTCGCCGCGTGGGCCGAGGCGAACCCCGAGCGCAAGACGCTGCTCGACCGCGTCCTCGCCGGCGACGCCCCCGCGGGCCTCGACGAGGCGCTCCCCGTGTTCCCCGCGGGCAAGGACGTCTCCACGCGCGCCGCCTCCGGCAAGGTCATCAACGCCATCGCCGAGGTCATGCCCGAGCTGTGGGGCGGCTCGGCCGACCTCGCCGAGTCGAACAACACGACCATCGAGTCGGCTCCGTCGTTCGTGCCTGCCGAGCGCTCGACCGAGATGTGGAAGGGCGACCCCTACGGCCGCGTCCTCCACTTCGGCATCCGCGAGCACGCCATGGGCGCGATCCTCAACGGGATCGTCCTGCACGGCAACACGCGCCCCTTCGGCGGCACGTTCCTCATCTTCAGCGACTACATGCGCCCGGCGGTCCGTCTCGCCGCGCTCATGAAGGCGCCGTCGATCTTCGTCTGGACGCACGACTCCGTCGCCCTCGGTGGCGACGGCCCGACGCACCAGCCGGTGGAGCAGCTCGCCAGCCTCCGCGCCATCCCGGGTCTCGACGTCATCCGCCCCGCGGACGCCAACGAGACCGCGCAGGCGTGGAAGACGATCCTCACGCGTCGCATGGGCCCCGCGGGCCTCGCGCTCTCGCGCCAGAACCTCCCGGTCCTGGAGCGCGGCACGGGCGACGCCACGGCCACCGAGTTCGCCTCGGCTGCCGGCGTGGCCAAGGGCGCGTACATCCTGGCCGACACCGAGGGCACGCCCGACGTGATCCTCATCGCCACGGGCTCCGAGGTCCAGTTCGCCGTCGAGGCCCGCGAGGCCCTCGCCGCGGACGGCGTCCAGGCCCGCGTCGTCAGCGCCCCGAGCCTCGAGTGGTTCGAGGAGCAGGACGCCGAGTACAAGGAGCACGTGCTCCCCGAGGCGGTCGCCGCGCGCGTCTCCGTCGAGGCGGGCATCTCGCTCTCCTGGAAGCAGTACGTCGGGCACCACGGCCGCAGCATCTCGATCGAGCACTTCGGCGCCAGCGCCGAGTACGAGGTCCTGTACCGCGAGTTCGGCATCACCACGGAGGCCGTAGTCAAGGCGGCCAAGGAGTCCATCGCCTCCCTCTAGAAGCTGACGAGGAGCGGGGCGGCCGAGCTGCTCCGCTCCCCGCCGGCCGCCCCGATCGACCCGCCCATCGGCGCGTCGATCGGGTACCCGGGAGGGGCGCACGCGTGCGCCCCTCCCCCCGAACCTCACAACCAGCGAGAAGAAGGCAACATGACCGACACCACTTCCCCCACCGCGCAGCTCTCCGCCGCGGGCGTCAGCATCTGGCTCGACGACCTGTCTCGCGAGCGCATCGATGCCAAGGGCATCGAGAAGGTGATCGCCGAGCGCGACGTCGTCGGCATCACGACGAACCCGACCATCTTCGCGTCGGCCCTCGCCAAGGGCGAGGCGTACGACGCCCAGGTCCGCGAGCTCGCGGCCGACGGCGCGGACGTCGACCGCGCGGTCTTCGAGATCACCACCCGCGACGTCGGCGAGGCCGCGCGCATCTTCCGCCCGGTCTACGACCGCACGGCCGGCTTCGACGGCCGCGTCTCCATCGAGGTCTCCCCCGACTTCGCCAACGACACGCAGGCGACCATCGACGAGGCCCACAAGCTGTGGGACAAGATCGCCGAGCCCAACGTCATGATCAAGATCCCCGCGACCCGCGAGGGCCTCGAGGCCATCACCGAGGTCATCGGCGCCGGCATCAGCGTCAACGTGACCCTGATCTTCAGCCTCGAGCGCTACCGCGAGGTCATCAACGCGTACCTCACCGGCCTTGAGAAGGCCAAGGCGGCGGGCATCGACCTGTCGACCATCCACTCGGTCGCCTCCTTCTTCGTGTCGCGCGTCGACACCGAGATCGACAAGCGCCTCGACGCGCTCGGCACCGACGAGGCCACCGCGCTCAAGAGCAAGGCCGGCGTCGCCAACGCTCAGCTCGCCTACCAGGCCTTCGAGCAGTCCTTCGCGTCCGAGCGGGCCCAGGGCCTCCTCGGCGCCGGCGCCAACAAGCAGCGCCCCCTCTGGGCGTCCACGGGCGTCAAGAGCCCCGACCTGCCCGACACGCTCTACGTGACGCAGCTCGTCGCGGCGGACGTCGTCAACACGATGCCCGAGAAGACGCTCGATGCCACGTTCGACCACGGCGTGATCGAGGGCGACACCATCACGGGCTCCTACGACGCCGCGAACGACGTCCTCAACCGGGTCGACGCGCTCGGCATCTCCTACAAGGAGGTCACCGAGCTCCTCGAGAAGGAGGGCGTCGAGAAGTTCAAGGTGTCGTGGAGCGAGCTCATCGAGACCGTCACGACCGCCCTGGACGGCGCCAAGTGAGCGTGCGCATCGCGCTGAGCGGCGCGGCGGCCACGGCCGTCGAGACCCACGTCCCCGCCCTCGTCGAGGCGCACGTCGCCTCCGGCATCACCGGTCTGGACGGCACGCTGTGGGGTCCGGACGCCGAGTCCGAGGCCACCAAGCGCCTCGGCTGGACGCAGGCGGTCTCCGTCTCCCGTCCGCTGGTCGCCGAGATCACGGCGCTCCGCGAGGAGCTCCGCAGCCAGGGCGTCGACCACATCGTCCTCGGCGGCATGGGCGGATCCTCGCTCGCGCCCGAGGTCATCACCCGCACCGCGGGCGTCGAGCTCACGGTCCTCGACTCGACCGACCCGGGCCAGGTGCTCGCCGCGCTCGGCGACCGCCTCGCCACCACGGCGGTCGTCATCTCCTCGAAGTCCGGATCCACGCTCGAGACGGACAGCCAGAAGCGCGTCTACGAGAAGTCGTTCCGCGAGGCGGGCATCGACCCGACCACGCGCATCGTCATCGTGACCGACCCGGGCTCCCCGCTCGACGAGTCTGCCCGCGCCGACGGCTACCGGGTCTTCAACGCGGACCCCGACGTGGGCGGCCGCTACAGCGCACTGACCGCGTTCGGCCTCGTGCCGTCCGGCCTCGCCGGCGCCGACATCGGCGGCCTGCTCGACGAGGCGGAGGCCGCGTCCGCGCAGCTCGCCGTCGACGACGTGTCGAACCCGGGCCTCGTGCTCGGCGCCGCGATCGCCGGCACCTCGCCGCTCAAGGACAAGCTCGGCATCGTCTCCGACGGCACGCACATCGTGGGCTTCGGCGACTGGGTCGAGCAGCTCATCGCGGAGTCCACCGGCAAGCTCGGCACGGGCCTCCTGCCCGTCGTGCTGCCGACCGACGCCCCCGAGCTGTCGCTCGACCTGGCCGACCTGCAGATCGCGCGGCTCGTCGCCGACGTCGACGCGCACGACGCGGTCGAGGGCGAGATCGTCATCAGCGGCACGCTCGGCGCGCAGATCCTCACGTGGGAGTACGCCGTCGCGGTCGCGGGACGCCTGCTCGAGATCAACCCCTTCGACCAGCCCGACGTGGAGGCCGCCAAGGTCGCCGCGCGCGGACTGCTCGACGACCGTCCCGCGCCCGAGGCCCCCGTCGTCACGACGGACGGCATCGAGGTGCGCGGCACGAGCGAGGTCACCGAGGGCGCGTCCGACGTGTCCTCCGCCATCGACGCCCTGCTCGCGCAGGTCGGCCCCACGGGCTACGTCGCCGTGCAGGCCTTCGTCGACCGCCTCGCGCTGCCGGAGCTCGAGAGCCTGCGCGACGCGGTGGCCCGCAAGGTCGGCCGCCCCGTCACGTTCGGCTGGGGTCCGCGCTTCCTCCACTCCACGGGGCAGTTCCACAAGGGCGGCACCCCCGTCGGCGTGTTCCTGCAGATCACCGCGGAGGCGGCCGAGGATCTCGAGATCCCCGACCGCCCCTTCACCTTCGGCCAGCTCATCCAGGCGCAGGCCGCCGGCGACGCCACCGTGCTCGCCGAGCACGGCCGTCCCGTCCTGCGACTGAACCTGACCGACCCCACCACGGACGCCCGGGCCCTGCTCTCGACGCTCGAATGACCGCATCGCCGGATCCGTCCGGCAGATCGAGGAGTTACATGTCGCCGGTGGATATCACCCCGGAATTCAATCCACTGCGGATCCCGTCTGATCGACGGCTGAACCGCATCGCGGGGCCGAGCAGCCTCATCATCTTCGGCGTGACGGGTGACCTGTCGCGCAAGAAGCTGATGCCGGCCGTCTACGACCTCGCCAACCGGGGGCTCCTGCCCCCCGGCTTCGCGCTCATCGGCTTCGCCCGGAGGGACTGGGAGGACCAGGACTTCGAGCAGGTCGTGTACGAGGCCGTCAAGCAGTACTCGCGCACCAAGTTCGACGAGGACGTCTGGCGCCAGCTGGCGCAGGGCATCCGCTTCGTGCAGGGCACCTTCGACGACGACGAGGCGTTCCAGACGCTGAAGGACATCACGGAGGAGCTCGACCGCGAGCGGGGCACGATGGGGAACCACGCGTTCTACCTGTCGATCCCGCCGAAGTCCTTCCCGCTGGTCACCGAGCAGCTCCGCCGCTCGGGCCTGGCAGACCAGAAGGAGGGCCACTGGCGCCGCGTCGTCATCGAGAAGCCCTTCGGGAGCGACCTCAAGACGGCGCGCGAGCTCAACGCCGTCGTCGAGTCGGTCTTCCCGCCGGACTCGGTGTTCCGCATCGACCACTACCTGGGCAAGGAGACGGTCCAGAACATCCTGGCGCTGCGCTTCGCGAACCAGCTCTACGAGCCCCTGTGGAACGCCAACTACGTGGACCACGTGCAGATCACCATGGCCGAGGACATCGGCGTGGGCGGCCGTGCCGGCTACTACGACGG
This sequence comes from Clavibacter quasicaliforniensis, assembly GCF_051201715.1. Lineage (NCBI taxonomy): Bacteria > Bacillati > Actinomycetota > Actinomycetes > Micrococcales > Microbacteriaceae > Clavibacter > Clavibacter quasicaliforniensis. The sequence continues at coordinate 1,909,727 of NZ_CP139624.1, forward strand.
CATCGGCGCGGCGCGCGACGTGATCCAGAACCACCTCCTGCAGCTCCTCGCCCTCACGGCCATGGAGGAGCCCGTCGCGTTCGACGCGTCGAGCCTCCGGGACGAGAAGGAGAAGGTGCTGTCCGCGGTGCGCCTGCCGAAGGACCTCTCCACCGCCACGGCCCGCGGGCAGTACGCCGGCGGCTGGCAGGGCGGCGAGGAGGTCGTGGGCTTCCTCGACGAGGACGGCATGGACCCCGAGTCCCTGACCGAGACCTACGCGGCCATGCGACTCGACATCAACACGCGCCGCTGGTCCGGCGTGCCGTTCTACCTGCGGGCGGGCAAGCGCCTCGGCCGCCGCGTGACGGAGATCGCGGTCGTGTTCAAGCGCGCGCCTCAGAACCTGTTCGCGGAGGACCAGACGTCGGCCCTCGGGCAGAACGCGCTCGTCATCCGGGTGCAGCCCGACGAGGGCGTCACCATCCGCTTCGGCTCCAAGGTGCCGGGCGCGGGGATGCAGGTGCGCGACGTCACCATGGACTTCGGCTACGGCCACGCCTTCACCGAGGCGAGCCCGGAGGCGTACGAGCGGCTCATCCTCGATGTGCTGCTCGGCGACCCGCCGCTCTTCCCCCGCCACCAGGAGGTCGAGCTGAGCTGGAAGATCCTGGACCCCATCGAAGAATTCTGGCGCACGCAGGGCCAGCCCGAGCAGTACCGTCCGGGCACCTGGGGGCCGGCCTCGGCCGACGAGCTCCTCGCCCGCGACGGACGGACCTGGAGGCGGCCATGAGAGTCGATCTGCCGAACACCACCACCGCCAAGATCTCGAAGGCGCTCGTCAAGATCCGCGAGGAGGGCGGCGCGGTCGCCCTCGGTCGCGTCCTGACGCTCGTGATCTCCACCTCCCTCGGCAGCGAGGAGGAGGCCATCGAGGCCGCCAACGACGCCTCGCGCGAGCACCCCATGCGCGTCATCGTGATCTCCACCGAGCGCGGTGCCGCCGCGGAGACGACGACCGAGAAGGCGCGCGTCGACGCCGAGATCCGCGTGGGCGGGGACGCCGGCGCGAGCGAGGTCGTCGTGCTGCGCGTCTACGGCGCGGCCGCCGAGGACGAGGAGAGCCTGGTCACGGGACTCCTCCTCCCCGACGCTCCCGTCGTGGCCTGGTGGCCGCACGATGCTCCCGCGGTCGTCAGCCAGTCGCCGCTCGGCCGCATCGCGCAGCGCCGCATCACGGACTCGTCCACGAGCAGCAACCCGCGCCTGGCCCTGCAGCACCTGGCGGCGACGTACGCCCCCGGCGACACGGACTTCGCCTGGACGCGCCTCACGCTATGGCGTGCGTTGCTCGCCGCGGTGCTCGACCAGCCGCCGTACGAGCCCGTCACGCAGGTGGAGGTGTCCGGCGCCGCCGACTCCCCCTCCACCGTGCTGCTCGCCGCGTGGCTCGGCCTGCAGCTGCAGGTGCCCGTGCTCCACGAGGTCACCACGCGCGCCACCGGCTCGAGCGGGATCCATGGCGTGCGGCTCCACCGCGCGTCGGGCGTCATCGACCTCGACCGGCCGATCGCCAACGTGGCGACGCTCAAGCAGCCGAACCAGCCGACGCACGACGTGAGCCTCCCCCGGCGCAGCCTCCGCGACTGCCTGGCCGAGGAGCTGCGACGCCTCGACCCGGACGCGCTCTACGGGGACGTGATCCGTCACGGTCTCGAACGCTCGAACGCCGGCCACGGGTACATCCCCGCGTCCACCACCGCACGGAAGGACTCGGGAGACCGATGACGAACGACCGCAGGGTGCTCGTGCACCCCGACAAGAAGGCCATGACCGGCTCCGTCGCCGCGCGCTTCCTCACGAAGCTCGTCGACATCCTGGATGAGGAGGAGACCGCGAACGTCGTCCTCACCGGGGGGACGGTCGGCCCGAGCATCCTCGCGGCCGTCAACGAGTCCGCGGCGCGCGACAGCGTCGACTGGACGCGCGTGCACTTCTGGTTCGGCGACGAGCGGTGGCTGCCCCACGGCGACCCCGAGCGCAACGACACCACGGTGCGCGCGGCTCTGCTCGATCACCTCGAGCTGCCCGCGGAGAACGTCCACGCCATGGGCGCGAGCGATGCGGGTCTGAGCCTCGACGAGGCCGTGGCCGCGTACACGGCGGAGCTCGCCGCGCACGCCAACGGCGACACCGCGCTCCCCCGGTTCGACATCACGTTCCTCGGCGTCGGGCCGGACGGGCACGTGGCGTCGCTCTTCCCCGACAGCGACGGCATCCGCACCATGGACGCCGCCGTGATCCCCGTGCGCAACTCGCCGAAGCCGCCGGCCGAGCGCATCTCGCTCACGCTGCCTGTGCTGAACTCGTCGCTGCGCATCTGGATGGTGCTCGCGGGTCCCGACAAGGCGTTCGCGCTCGGCTTGGCGCTCGCGGGCGCCGACCGGACCGAGGTGCCCGTCGCGGGCATCAAGGGCCGCAAGCGCACGGTGTTCTTCATCGACCGCGAGGCCGCCGCCGACGTCCCGGAGAACCTCCGGCTGTCGTCGTACTGACGCGGGAGCCGGCGCGGTCCGGCGCGCGACACGACGGGCGGGTCCTCCGGGGCCCGCCCTTCGTCGTCCCCGCGGAGACGCATCACGGCTGGGAACGCGCAGCCGTCGGCGGTCGCTTCAACCGGCGCGCAGGAGACGCAGAACGCCCCCGTCCTCGGGACGGGGGCGTTCGACGTTCGGATGCGGTCGGGGCTACTTGGTGGCCTTGACCGTGCCGCGGCGGGCGCGGAGCTGCTCGAGCGCCTCCTCGAGGAGCTGGCTCGCCTCCTCCTCGCTGCGACGCTCCTTCACGTACGCGAGGTGGGTCTTGTACGGCTCGAGCTTCGCGACCGACGGCGGGTTCGCCTTGTCGCGCCCGGCCGGCAGACCCGACTGCGGCGAGTCGATGGTGACGGGGATCTCCTCCTCCGGCAGGTTCGCCGCGAAGTGGCGGACGGTCTCGTTGCCGAGGGCGTCCCAGTACGAGATCGAGATGCGCTCCGCGTGGAAGCCGCGGTCCTGCTCGCCCATGGGGCCCGCGCCGACGCGCGAACCGCGGATGGCGCTTCCTCCTGATGCCATGTGGCTGCTCCCTACAATCCGGTGTCGAACTTGGTGATGAGCCCCAGGACCACGATGCACGTGACCCAGACGAGGCCGAGGATGACGGTGATGCGGTTCAGGTTCCGCTCGGCCACGCCCGAGGAGCCGAGGCTCGACGTGGTGCCGCCCCCGAACATGTCGGACAGACCGCCGCCCCGCCCCTTGTGCAGGAGGATGAGCATGGTCAGCAGGAGGCTGGTGATTCCCAGAACCACCTGCAGGACTACCTGGAGGATTTCCACGTGCGGCCTTTCGGGTGCGCGGTGCTGTGGCCGAGACCGACCGGTGAACGGCCGATGGGCCGTTGTCGATTATAGCGGGCGGCTGAGTGCGACGAGCCGCCCGCGCCCGGATGGACGCGAGCGGCTCGAGGGGATGCGCGGATCAGACGCCGACATGCGAGCGGAACCGCGCGATCGCGGAGAACTCCTGCACGTCGAGGCTGGCGCCGCCGACGAGGGCTCCGTCGACGTCCGGCTCTCGGAGGAAGCCCGCGATGTTGCCGGACTTGACCGAGCCGCCGTAGAGGATGCGCGTGGCCTTCGCGGCCTCGTCGCCCAGGAGCTCGGCGACGACCGCGCGGAGCGGTGCCGCTACCTGCTGCGCCTGCTCCGGCGTCGCGGCCTGGCCGGACCCGATTGCCCACACGGGCTCGTAGGCGACGACCACGTCGGCGCCCTTCGGCAGGCCCTCGAGCGCGACGCGCAGCTGGGCCACGGGGACGGCGCTGGCGCCGTGCTCCTCGAGGTCGGCCGCGGTCTCGCCCACGCAGATCACCGGGACGATGCCGTGCTTCACCGCTGCAGCCGACTTGGCAGCCACCTGCTCGTCGGTCTCGCCGTGCAGCGTGCGCCGCTCGGAGTGGCCGACGATCACGTAGCGGCAGGCGAGCTGCGCCAGGAACGCCGCGGAGATCTCCCCCGTGAACGCGCCCGACTCGTGCTCGGACACGTCCTGGGCGCCGTAGGCCAGCTCGAGCTTGTCGGCCGAGACGAGCGTCTGCACGCTGCGGATGTCGGTGGCCGGCGGGAAGACCGCGACCTCCGCCTCCGCGTAGTCGTGCTTGGCGTCCTTGAGGCTCCACGCGAGCTTCTGGACGAACGCGATGGCCTGGAGATGGTCCAGGTTCATCTTCCAGTTGCCCGCGATGAGGGGCGTGCGCCCCTGCGGGCGATCGGTCACTGCCATCCGAGGACCTCCAGTCCCGGCAGGCGCTTCCCCTCGAGGAACTCGAGGCTCGCGCCGCCTCCGGTCGAGATGTGACCGAAGCGGTCATCATCGAATCCGAGCGCGCGGACGGCCGCGGCGCTGTCGCCGCCGCCGACCACGGAGAGCCCCTCGACGCGCGTGAGCGCATCGGCGACCGTCTTCGTGCCCGCCGCGAACGGCTCCAGCTCGAAGACGCCCATGGGCCCGTTCCAGAACACCGTGGTCGATCCGCGGATGATCGTCGCGAACGCGTCGGCGGTCTCGGGGCCGATGTCGAGCCCCAGCCCCTCCGCGCCCGCAGGCGTGCCCTCGATGGCGTCGGCGCGCGTCACCTCGTGGGCGGCGTCGGCGGAGAACCCGTCGGCGACGACCACGTCGGTGGGGAGCACGATCTTGACGCCGCGCTCCTCGGCCTCGGCCAGGTAGCCCTTGACGGTCTCGACCTGGTCCTCCTCGAGGAGGCTCGCGCCCACCTCGTGGCCCTGGGCCTTGAGGAACGTGAAGAGCATCCCGCCGCCGATGAGCAGCGAGTCGACGCGCGGAAGCAGGTGGCCGATGACGCCGAGCTTGTCCGACACCTTGGATCCGCCGAGGACGACCGTGTACGGCCGCTCCGGGTTCTCCGTCAGGCGGTCGAGCACCTCGAGCTCGCTCGCGATGAGCGAGCCGGCGGCGCTGGGGAGCGCCGACGCGAGCTCGAACACGCTCGCCTGCTTGCGGTGCACGACGCCGAAGCCGTCGGACACGAACGCGTCCCCGAGCTCGGCGATCGACTCCGCGAAGCCCCGGCGGACCGTCTCGTCCTTGCTGGTCTCCTCCGCGTGGAAGCGGAGGTTCTCGAGCACGACGACGTCCCCGTCGCCGAGGGCCTCGACCGCCGCGCGGGCGGAGTCGCCCACGGTGTCGCTCGCGAAGGCCACGTCAGCGCCGAGCAGCTCGCCGAGGCGGGCCGCGACGGGACGCAGGCTGTACTTCTCGTCCGGCGTGCCGTCGGGACGGCCGAGGTGCGAGATCACGACGACGCGGGCGCCGGCCTCGCGGAGACCCGTGAGGGTCCCCAGCGAGGCGCGGATGCGCCCGTCGTCGCCGATGACGCCGTCCTTCAGCGGGACGTTGAGGTCGCAGCGCACGATGACGCGGCGGCCCCGGAGATCCCCGAGGGAGTCGATGGTGCGGAGTGCCACGGCCGGTTACAGGCGATCGGCGACGTACTCGGTGAGGTCGACGAGGCGGTTGGAGTAGCCCCACTCGTTGTCGTACCACGACGCGACCTTGACCTGGTTGCCGATGACCTTGGTGAGGCCGGCGTCGAAGATCGAGGAGTGCGGGTCGTTGACGATGTCGCTCGAGACGATGGGGTCCTCGGTGTACTTGAGGATGCCCTTGAGGGGGCCGTCGGCCGCTGCCTTGTACGCGGCGTTGACCTGCTCGACCGTGACGTTCGCCGAGGTCTCGATGGTGAGGTCGGTGATCGAGCCGGTGGGCACGGGCACGCGGAGCGCGTAGCCGTCGAGCTTGCCGACGAGCTCGGGGATCACGAGGCCGAGCGCCTTCGCGGCACCCGTCGACGTGGGGATGATGTTGACGGCGGCGGCGCGCGCGCGACGCAGGTCGCTGTGCGGGCCGTCCTGGAGGTTCTGGTCGGCCGTGTAGGCGTGGACCGTCGTCATGAGGCCGCGCTCGATGCCGAACTCGTCGAGGAAGACCTTGGCGAGGGGCGCGAGGCAGTTCGTGGTGCACGACGCGTTGGAGATGACGTCGTGCGTGGCGGGGTCGTAGGTGCCCTCGTTGACGCCGAGGACCAGGGTCGCGACGTTGTCGCCCGTGGCGGGCGCGGAGACGAGGACCTTCTTGGCGCCGGCGGTGATGTGCTTGCGCGCGTCCTCCGCCTTCGTGAAGCGGCCGGTGGACTCGATGACGATCTCGACGCCCAGCTCGCCCCAGGGGAGGTTCGCGGGGTCGCGCTCCTCGAGGACGCGGATGGCCTTGCCGTTGACGACGATGTTGTCCCCGTCGAGCTCGACGGTGGCGTCGAGGCGGCCCGTGATGGAGTCGTACTTGAGCAGGTGCGCGAGCGCCTTGTTGTCGGTGAGGTCGTTCACCGCGACGATCTCGATGTCGCTGCCCTTGGCGAGCGCGGCGCGGAAGTAGTTGCGGCCGATGCGGCCGAAGCCGTTGATGCCGATCTTGACGGTCACGTGTTCTCCTGATGTTCTGCGCGCTCGGGGGCGGCGGTGGGTGATGGAGTTCGGGGTGCGCGGGAGTCCTGCCGTGCGGGATCCGCGGGCGGCCGGGGTCTCCCCGCCGGCCGCCCGCGGATGCGGCTACGAGAGGAGGAAGAGGCCCTGCGTCTTCGTGCGGGCGGCGTCGAAGCGCGCCTGCACGTCGGCCCAGTTGACGATGTTCCAGAACGCCTTCACGTAGTCGGCCTTGACGTTGACGTAGTCGAGGTAGAAGGCGTGCTCCCACATGTCGAGCAGCAGGATCGGGACGGTCGCCGCGGCGAGGTTGCCCTGGTGGTCGTACAGCTGCTCGATGATGAGCTTCTGGCCGAGCGAGTCCCACGCGAGGATGCTCCAGCCGGAGCCCTGGATGCCGAGGGCCGATGCGGTGAAGTGGGCCTGGAACTTGTCGTACGAGCCGAAGAACTCGTCGATGGCCGCGGCGAGCTCGCCGGTGGGCTTGTCGCCGCCGTCGGGGCTGAGGTTGTTCCAGAACACCGTGTGGTTGACGTGGCCCGCGAGGTTGAACGCGAGGTCCTTCTGCAGCTTGTTGACGAAGGTGAGGTCGCCGGCGTCGCGCGCCTCCTGCAGCTTGACGAGGGCGGTGTTCGCGCCGTCGACGTAGGTCTTGTGGTGCTTGTCGTGGTGCAGCTCCATGATGCGGCCGCTGATGCTCGGCTCGAGGGCCGAGTAGTCGTACGGGAGGTCGACGAGAGTGTAGTCAGCCATAGGTGTATCTCCTCTTCATTGCCCGGGGGCTCCCGGCCAGAGGCCGGGGGTGGGTGACGGATCGAGTCTAGTCCGGCGGCCCTCCGCGCCACCTGGCCGGATGACGCCCGGCGTCCCGCGGATCACCGCCCGCCGGGGCGCGCGTGCAGCGCCGACGGACGCGTCGCGGATCAGACGTCGTCGAGGTCGGCGGGGAGATTGGCGTCGGTGCCGGGGAGGCCCTCGTCGACGGCCTTCTTGTCTGCCATGGCAAGGAGGCGGCGGATGCGGCCGGCCACGGCGTCCTTCGTCATGGGCGGATCGGCGTGGTGGCCCAGCTCGTCGAGGCTGGAGTCGCGGAAGCGCAGACGGAGGTCGCCCGCGTACTTGAGGTGGTCGGGGATGTCCGGGCCGAGGATCTCCATGGCGCGCTCTACGCGCGCGCACGCGGCGACGGCGGCCTGCGCGGAGCGGCGGAGGTTCGCGTCGTCGAAGTTGACGAGGCGGTTGGCGGTGGCCCGCACCTCGCGGCGCTGGCGCATCTCCTCCCAGTTCACGACCGTGCCCTGCGCGCCCATGACGCGGAGCATCTGCCCGATGGCGTCCCCGTCGCGGATGACCACGCGGTGGACGCCGCGGACCTCGCGCGCCTTGGCGCTGACGTCGAGGCGACCCGCGGCGCCGACGAGCGCCATCGCCGCCTCGTTGCCGGGGCAGGTGACCTCGAGGGCGGCCGAGCGGCCGGGATCCGTCAGCGTGCCCGCGGCGAGGAACGCCCCGCGCCAGACGGCGGCGATCTCCTCGCGCGAGCCCGTGGTGAGCCGGTTCGGCAGGCCGCGGATGGGGCGGCGCCGCGCGTCGAGCAGGCCGGTCTGGCGGGCGAGCGTCTCGCCGCCCTCCATCACCCGGACCAGGTAGTGGGTGGCGCGGCGCATGCCGGACGCGGGGATGACCGAGATGTCGCTGCGCACCCCGTAGAGCTCGGCCAGGTCCTTGCGGACGCGGCGGGCGAGGAGCGGGGTGTCGAGCTCGGACTCGACGGCGATGCGGTTCGAGATGAGGTGCAGCCCGCCCGAGAACCGCAGGATGGTCGCCAGCTCGGCGGCCCTCACCGTGGTCTTGCTGACCTCGACGCGTGACAGTTCTTCCTTGACGTCCGAGGTCAGAGGCAAATGCTTACTCCCTTGATGAGATGGGTGCCCTACTCCCGGCCGAGGTCGCGGTGCTTGGTGCTGACAGCGACGCCGGGAAGGGCGCGGAGGAGGCTGGAGAGCTCCTCGGAGACGGCGACCGAGCGGTGCTTGCCGCCGGTACAGCCGATAGCGATCGTAGCGTGTCTCTTGTTCTCCCGCTGGTACCCCGCGAGCACCGGGGCGAGGGCCCGGGCGTACGCGTGGACGAACTCCTCTGCGCCCTCCTGGCCCAGCACGTAGTCGCTGACGGCCTTGTCGCGACCCGTGAGCGGGCGGAGCTCGGGGGTCCAGAACGGGTTGGGCAGGAAGCGCATGTCGGCCACCATGTCGGCGTCCGCCGGGGTGCCGTACTTGAACCCGAAGCTCATCACGGTGACGCGCACGCCGGCGTCGTCCGCGCCGCTGAACTGCTCGGTGATGGTGGTGGCGAGCTGGTGGATGTTGAGCTCGGAGGTGTCGATGACGAGGTCGCTCGCCTCGCGGATCTCGATCATGCGGGCCCGTTCGGCCGCGATGCCGTCGAGCAGCGTGCCGTTGCCCTGGAGCGGGTGCGGGCGGCGCACCTGCTCGAACCGCCGGACGAGCGCGGCGTCGGTGGCCTCGAGGAAGAGGACCCGCAGGCGCGGACCTGTGCCGAAGGTCTGCAGGATGTCGCGCAGCTCGGAGAAGAAGTCGCCGCCGCGGACGTCGACCACGGCCGCGATCTTGGGCAGCGAGGTGCCCGCGCGGCCGGCCAGCTCGACGAGCGGCTTGAGCATCTGCGGCGGGAGGTTGTCGACCACGTACCAGCCGAGGTCCTCCAGGGCGTTGCCGACGGTGGACCGGCCCGCGCCGGACATCCCCGTCACGATCATGACGTCCTGCTGGGGGATCTCCACGCTCATGCGGGCATGCACCTCTCGTCGCGCTGTCGGTGGCTCCAGTCTAGGCGCGACCCGCGACACGCGACCGGGCGCCGGTCACGAGCGGAGCCGCTCGTAGACGGCCTGCGCGAGCGTCGGCCCGATGGTGCGGACGGCCGCGATCTCCTCGACCTCCGCCTGCTTCAGCTTGGCCACGGACCCGAACTGCTGCAGCAGCCGCTGCACGCGCGACGGCCCGAGCCCCGGGATCTCGTTGAGCACCGACGTGATGTCGCGCTTCCGGCGGGCCCGCTGGTGCGTGATGGCGAACCGGTGGGCCTCGTCGCGGATGCGCTGGATGAGGAAGAGCGCGTCGCTGTTGCGCGGCAGGATGATCGGGTAGTCGGAGTCCGGGAGCCAGATCTCCTCGAGGCGCTTGGCGATGCCGGCGAGCTGGATCCCGGTCACGCCCGACTCCTCGAGCGCACGCTGCGCCGCGGCCACCTGGGGTTGCCCGCCGTCGACGATGAGCAGGTTGGGGCTGTACGAGAACTTGTTCACGGGCGGCGCCTCGCCGAGCTCGGGCGGCGCGGCGTCGGCCGGGACCTCGGCCTCCTTGCCGAGGTACGCGAGCCGGCGCGTGATGACCTGGTGGATCGACTCGGTGTCGTCCGTGGAGTCGGCGATGTTGAAGCGGCGGTACTGGTCCTTGCGCGGCAGGCCGTCCTCGAAGACGACCATGGACGCGACGATGTTGGTGCCGCTGAGGTGCGAGACGTCGTAGCACTCCATCCGCAGCGGCGCGTCGGGCATGCCGAGCGCCTCCTGGATGTCGGCCAGCGCCTTGGACCGGGTGGTGAAGTCGGAGCTGCGGCGCGTCTTGTAGAGCATGAGCGCGTTCTGCGCGTTGGTGGCGGCGGTGTGCGCGAGCGCCGCCTTGTCGCCACGCTGGGCGACCCGGAGGTCGACCTGCCAGGAGCTCGGGCGGCCGCGGCGCACGGTGCCGTCGTCCTCCCCCGCCGCCCGGCGCTGGCTGAGCCAGAGCTCGAGCTCGGCGGCGTCCGCGGGCAGCTCGGGGACGAGGACCTCACGCGGAGGGTGCGCCTCGTCCTCGTAGGCGTTGTGCAGCACGGTCTCGACGAGCTCGCCGATGCCGATGTCGAGCTCCTTGTCGACGACCCAGGTGCGCGTGCCGCGGATGCGGCCGCCGCGGACCATGAACTGCTGCACGGCCGCGGCCAGCTCGTCGGCCGCGATGCCGAAGACGTCCGCGTCGACCCGGTCGTCGAACACGACGGCGGTCTTGGACAGGGCCGCCTCGAGCGCGCCGATGTCGTCGCGGTGGCGGGCGGCGGCCTCGTAGTCCATCTCCGCCGCGGCGTCCTTCATCCGTTGCGTGAGCTGCCCCACGTACTTCGAGTCGTTGCCGGCCATGAAGCTCACGAAGTCGTCCGCGATCTCGCGGTGCTCCTCGTCGGAGACGCGGCCGACGCACGGGGCGGCGCAGCGGCCGATGTCGCCGAGCAGGCAGGGCCGGTTCGTCTGCCGGGCACGCTTGAACGTGCTCTCGGAGCAGGACCGCATCGGGAACACCTTCAGCAGGTGGTCGACCGTCTCGCGGATGGCCCAGACCTTGGTGTACGGGCCGAAGTACTTGGCGCCGCGGATCTTCCGGTTGCGCGTGACCATGACCCGGGGGTAGTCCTCGCCGAGCGTCACGGCCAGGTAGGGGTAGGACTTGTCGTCCCGGAACTTGACGTTGAACGGCGGGTCGAACTCCTTGATCCAGGTGAACTCGAGCTGGAGCGCCTCGAACTCGCTGCCGACAACGGTCCACTCGACGCCGGCCGCGGACGTCACCATCCGGCGCGTGCGCTCGTGCAGGCTCTCCAGGGGCGCGAAGTAGTTCGCGAGCCGCGCGCGGAGGTTGTTGGCCTTGCCCACGTAGAGCACGCGGTCCGCGGCGTCGCGGAAGCGGTACACGCCCGGCGACGTGGGGATCTCCCCCGCCGCCGGGCGGTAGCCGACGGTGTCGGGGCGGGCCATCAGCCGGCCGCGCGCTCCTCGCGCGCGCGCTGGGAGGCGACCGCGGAGGCCTCGGCCTCGGCGTCGAGGACCTCCTTGAGGAAGCCGCCCGTGTAGCTCTCCGGCACGGTGGCCAGGTGCTCCGGCGTGCCGGTGGCGAGCACCGTGCCGCCGCCCGCGCCGCCCTCCGGGCCCATGTCGATGAGCCAGTCGGCGGACTTGATGACGTCGAGGTTGTGCTCGATGACGATGACGGTGTTGCCCTTGTCGACCAGCCCGTTCAGCACGAGGAGGAGCTTCCGCACGTCCTCGAAGTGGAGGCCCGTGGTCGGCTCGTCGAGCACGTAGATGCTCCGGCCGTTCGACCGGCGCTGCAGCTCGGTGGACAGCTTGACGCGCTGCGCCTCGCCGCCGGAGAGCGTCGTGGCGCTCTGGCCGAGCCGCACGTAGCCGAGGCCCACGTCGACCAGCGTCTTCATGAAGCGGTGGATGGCCTGGATCGGCTCGAAGAACTCCGCCGCCTCGCTGATGGACATGTCGAGCACCTCGGCGATGCTCTTGCCCTTGTAGTGGACGCTGAGGGTGTCGCGGTTGTACCGCGCTCCCCCGCAGACCTCGCACGCCACGTACACGTCGGGCAGGAAGTTCATCTCGATCTTGATGGTGCCGTCGCCCGAGCACGCCTCGCAGCGCCCGCCCTTGACGTTGAAGCTGAAGCGGCCGGGGAGGTAGCCGCGGGCCTTGGCCTCGGTCGTCTCGGCGAACAGGTTGCGGATCCGGTCGAACACGCCCGTATAGGTGGCCGGGTTCGAGCGCGGGGTGCGGCCGATGGGGTTCTGGTCGACGTGCACGACCTTGTCGAGGTTCTCGAGACCGGTGACGCGCGAGTGCTTGCCGGGGACCTTGCGGGCACCGTTGAGCTCGTTGGCGAGAACCCGGTAGAGGATGTCGTTGACGAGCGAGGACTTGCCGGACCCGCTGACGCCCGTGACGGCCGTGAGCGTGCCGAGCGGGAACGACGCGGTCACGTTCTGCAGGTTGTTGGCGCGCGCGCCGACGACCTGGATCTGCCGCTTCCTGTCGATCTTGCGGCGCTTGGCGGGCGTCGCGATGGCGCGGCGGCCGGCGAGGTAGTCGCCCGTGAGCGACTCGCGGTTCTCCATGAGGCCCTCGTAGGAGCCCGAGTGGACGACCTTTCCGCCGTTGACGCCGGCGCCTGGCCCGATGTCGACGATCCAGTCGGCGGTGCGGATGGTGTCCTCGTCGTGCTCGACGACGATCAGCGTGTTGCCGAGGTCGCGCAGCTTGACGAGGGTCTCGATGAGGCGCCGGTTGTCGCGCTGGTGCAGGCCGATGGACGGCTCGTCCAGCACGTAGAGCACTCCCGTGAGCCCCGAGCCGATCTGCGTGGCGAGGCGGATGCGCTGCGCCTCGCCACCGGAGAGCGACGCCGCCGCACGCGCGAGGTTGAGGTAGTTCAGGCCGACCTCGATGAGGAACTCGAGGCGCACGCGGATCTCCCGCAGCACCTGCGCGGCGATGTGCGCCTCGCGGTCGGTCAGCTCGAGCTGCGCCATGAACTCCTGCGCGTCCGAGAGGCTCATCTCGGCGACGTCGGCGATGTTCGCCCCGTGCACGAGCACCGCGAGGACCTCGGGCTTCAGGCGCTTGCCGTCGCAGACCGGGCAGGGGATCTCGCGGAGGTACTCGCCCCAGCGCGCACGCTGGTTGTCGGTCTCCGCCTGGGCGAACTGGCGCTCGATGTAGGGCATGACGCCCTCGAAGCCCGACGAGTAGGTCATCTCGCGGCCGTAGCGGTTCTTCCACTTGACCTGGACCTCGAAGTCGTTGCCCCGGAGGACGGCCTCGCGGACCTCCTCGGACAGCTTCCGCCAGGGCGTCGTGAGCGAGAACTTGAGGTCGCGGGCGAGGCCGGCGAGCAGCTTCTCGTAGTACTGGAAGAGGCCCTTGCCCTGCGTGGTCCACGGGAGGATGACGCCGTCGGCGATGCTGAGGGACTCGTCGCCGATGAGCAGCTCCTGGTCCACCGACATGCGCGTGCCGAGGCCCGAGCACTCGGGGCAGGCGCCGAAGGGCGCGTTGAACGAGAAGGTGCGCGGCTCGATCTCGGTGAGCTGGATGGGGTGGTTGTTCGGGCAGGAGAGCTTCTCGGAGTACGTCCGCAGGCCTCCGGGGCCGTCGACGTCGACGAAGTCGATCATCACGATGCCGTCGGTGAGCCGGAGCGCGGTCTCGAGCGAGTCCGTCAGGCGCCCGAGGATGTCGTCGCTCGCGACCAGGCGGTCGACGACGACCGAGATGTCGTGCTTGTACTGCTTCTTGAGCTTGGGCGGCGAGCTGAGCTGGATGAGCTCGCCGTCGACGATGGCCCGCGAGTACCCGCCGGAGGCGAGCTCCGCGAACAGATCGACGAACTCGCCCTTCTTCTGCGACACGATGGGGCTGACGACCTGGTACCTGGTGCCGGTCTCGAGCTCCATGAGCTGGTCGGCGATCTGCTGCACCGTCTGGCGCGAGATGCGCTCCCCGCAGACGGGGCAGTGCGCGACGCCGATGCGCGCCCAGAGGAGGCGCATGTAGTCGAAGATCTCGGTGATGGTGCCCACCGTGGAGCGCGGGTTGCGGTTCGTCGACTTCTGGTCGATGGAGACCGCGGGGCTCAGGCCCTCGATGAAGTCGACGTCGGGCCGGTCGACCTGCCCGAGGAACTGGCGCGCGTACGCGGACAGCGACTCGACGTAGCGGCGCTGGCCCTCGGCGAAGATCGTGTCGAACGCGAGGGACGACTTGCCCGACCCCGACAGACCCGTGAAGACGACGAGCGAGTCGCGCGGGATGTCGAGGTCGACGTCCCGGAGGTTGTGGACGCGGGCGCCGCGCACGCTGAGGAGGGAGGAGGACTCGACGGGGGAGATTGACACCTGTCCATCGTATGCGTCGCCACCGACAGCGACCGCGGCCCGGGCGCGCGACCGACGGTCGTCCGCTGCGCGCCCCTCGGCATCAGGACAGGTGGCCGGCCTTCTCCATCTGCCGCAGCTCGCGCTTCAGGTCGCCCAGCTCGTCGCGGAGCCGCGCGGCCAGCTCGAACTTCAGCTCGCCCGCCGCCTGCAGCATCTGGTCGTTGAGGTCGGAGATGATCGTCTCCAGCTCGTTCGCTCCCGCGGCCGCCTTGCCCTCGCGTCGGAGGTTCGGCGTGGGCGAGCGCTTGCCGCCGCCGCGCCCCTCGAGCATCTTCTTCGTGTCCTCGCCCTCGCGCGCCAGGATCTCGGTGATGTCGGCGATGCGCTTGCGCAGGGGCGTCGGGTCGATGCCGTGCTCGGTGTTGTAGGCGACCTGCTTCTCGCGGCGGCGGTCGGTCTCCTCGATGGCGCGCTTCATGCTGTCCGTCAGCACGTCGGCGTACATGTGCACCTCGCCGGACACGTTGCGGGCCGCGCGGCCGATGGTCTGGATGAGCGACGTGGACGACCGCAGGAAGCCCTCCTTGTCGGCGTCGAGGATCGCGACGAGCGACACCTCCGGGAGGTCGAGGCCCTCGCGCAGCAGGTTGATGCCCACGAGCACGTCGTACACGCCGGCCCGCAGCTCGCTGAGCAGCTCGACGCGGCGCAGGGTGTCGACGTCCGAGTGGAGGTAGCGCACGCGCACCCCGGCCTCGGCGAAGTAGTCGGTGAGCTCCTCCGCCATCTTCTTCGTGAGCGTGGTGACGAGGATGCGCTCGTCCTTCTCCACGCGGATGCGGATCTGCTCCAGCAGGTCGTCGATCTGGCCCTTCGTGGGCTTGACGACGATGGCCGGGTCGATGAGGCCGGTCGGGCGGATGATCTGCTCCACCACGCCGTCGCCCATGCCGAGCTCGTACTTGCCGGGAGTCGCCGACATGTACACGGTCTGCGGCACGCGCTCCGTGAACTCGTTCCACTTCAGCGGCCGGTTGTCGAGCGCGCTCGGCAGGCGGAAGCCGTGCTCGACGAGCGTGCGCTTGCGCGACGAGTCGCCCTCGAACATGGCGCCGATCTGCGGCACGGTGACGTGCGACTCGTCGATGACGACGAGGAAGTCGTCCGGGAAGTAGTCGAGCAGGCAGTGCGGGGCCTCCCCCGCGTCCCGTCCGTCGATGTGCCGCGAGTAGTTCTCGATGCCCGAGCAGAAGCCGATC
The DNA here is from genome assembly GCF_051201715.1 of Clavibacter quasicaliforniensis. Lineage (NCBI taxonomy): Bacteria > Bacillati > Actinomycetota > Actinomycetes > Micrococcales > Microbacteriaceae > Clavibacter > Clavibacter quasicaliforniensis. The sequence goes on from NZ_CP139624.1 coordinate 1,925,228, forward strand.
TGCTGCATCATCTCGATGTCGAAGTTGGTGCGCATGCGCAGCCGCTGGGCCTCGAGAAGCTTGCCCTCGCGCTCCAGCACCGCGAGCCGCTCCTCGAGCTCCTGCTGGATGGTGCCGATGGCCCGCCGCATGACCTCGGTCTCCGCCACGTAATGGGATCCCGGGAACACGGACACGGAGTCCATCTTGCGGACCACGTCGCCCGTGAGCGGGTGCAGCTGGTACAGCGCCTCGATCTCGTCGCCGAACATCTCGATCCGGATGGCCAGCTCCTCGTACATCGGGATGATCTCGATGGTGTCGCCGCGCACGCGGAAGTTGCCGCGCGAGAAGTCGACGTCGTTGCGCTGGTACTGCATGGAGACGAACTTGCGGATGAGCGTGTCGCGGTTGATCTGCATGCCCACCTGGAGCGCGACCATGGCGTTCATGTACTGCTCGGGCTGGCCGAGGCCGTAGATGCACGACACCGTGCTGACCACCACGACGTCGCGGCGGCTGAGGAGCGAGTTTGTAGTGGAGTGACGCAGGCGCTCGACCTCGGCGTTGACCGACGAGTCCTTCTCGATGAAGGTGTCCGTCTGCGGGACGTAGGCCTCGGGCTGGTAGTAGTCGTAGTAGGAGACGAAGTACTCGACCGCGTTGTCCGGCATGAGCTCGCGGAACTCGGTGGCGAGCTGGGCGGCGAGCGTCTTGTTGTGGGCGAGGATCAGCGTGGGCCGCTGGACCTGCTCGATGAGCCAGGCGGCCGTGGCCGACTTGCCGGTTCCGGTGGCGCCGAGGAGCACGACGTCGGGCTCGCCGGCGTTGACCCGGCCCGCCAGCTCCGCGATGGCCGTGGGCTGGTCGCCGCTCGGGGAGTAGTCGCTGACGACCTTGAACGGGCGCACGGAACGGGTGGGCTGCATGTGATCAGCCTACGAGCGGCCACCGACACCGCCGGACAGGTTCGCCCAGAGCCGATCCGTCTGCGCGAGCGTCGACGTGAGCGAGATCCCGGAGTCGACGACCTCGTCGGCGACGGCGAGGCGCTCCTCGTCGGTGGCCTGCGACGCGATGCGGCGCTCGGCCTCCTCGGTCGACATCCCGCGGAGCTCGACGAGGCGGCGGATGCGCTCCTCGCGCGGCGCGTGGACCACCACGATCCGGTCGAACTCGTCGACGCGGCCGGACTCCACGAGGAGCGGGATGTCGTAGACGACGACCGCGTCGGCGTCCGCCTCTCCCGCCGCGGCCATGCGCGCGGCGGAGAGCGCGCGCACCGCGGGGTGCGTGATGGCCTCGAGGTCGCGTCGCGCGTCCGGGTCCTGGAACACGACCGCGCCGAGCGCGGGCCGGTCGAGGGAGCCGTCCGCGGCGATCACGCCGGGGCCGAAGCGCCGGGCGATCTCCGCGAGGGCGGGGGTGCCGGGTTCCACGACCTCGCGGGCGAGCCGGTCGGCGTCGATGCGCACGGCCCCGAGCTCCGCCAGGCGGTCGGCCACCACCGTCTTGCCCGCGGCGATGCCGCCCGTCAGTCCGATCACCTGCATGGATCCAGCCTAGGCGGGCGGCTCGCCCGGCGACGACGGAGGCCGCCCTCCCCGGAGGGAGAGCGGCCTCGTGATCGTGCGGTGGTGCTACTTCGAGCTGGACAGCTTCTCGCGCAGGGCGGCGAGGCTCTCGTCGTCCGCCAGCGTGCCGGCGCCCGTCGAGTCGCTCGTGAAGCCGGGGCCGGCGGACGTGATGCCCGTGTCGGCCGCCTCGGCCTCGGCTGCCGCCGCGACCTGCTTCTTGTGGGCCTCCCAGCGGGCCTGGGCTGCGGCGTACTGCTGCTCCCAGGTCTCGCGCTGCGACTCGAAGCCTTCCTTCCACTCGTTGGTCTCCGGGTCGAAGCCCTCGGGGTACTTGTAGTTCCCCTGGTCGTCGTACTCGGTGAGCATGCCGTAGAGGGCGGGGTCGAACTCGGTGCCCTCGGGGTCGACGCCGTCGTTGGCCTGCTTGAGGCTCAGCGAGATGCGGCGACGCTCGAGGTCGATGTCGATGACCTTGACGAACACCTCGTCGCCGACGGACACGACCTGCTCCGCGAGCTCGACGTGCTTGCCGGAGAGCTCCGAGATGTGCACGAGGCCCTCGATGCCCTCGGCCACGCGGACGAACGCACCGAACGGCACCAGCTTGGTGACCTTGCCGGGCGCGACCTGGCCGATGGCGTGCGTGCGGGCGAAGACCTGCCACGGGTCCTCCTGCGTCGCCTTGAGCGACAGCGAGACGCGCTCGCGGTCCAGGTCGACCTCGAGGATCTCGACGGTCACCTCCTGGCCCACCTCGACGACCTCGCTGGCGTGCTCGATGTGCTTCCAGCTGAGCTCGGAGACGTGCACGAGGCCGTCGACGCCGCCCAGGTCCACGAACGCGCCGAAGTTGACGATCGAGGAGACCACGCCCTTGCGGACCTGGCCCTTCTGGAGGTTGTTGAGGAACGTGCTGCGGCTCTCGGACTGCGTCTGCTCGAGGAGCGCACGGCGCGACAGGACCACGTTGTTGCGGTTCTTGTCGAGCTCGAGGATCTTGGCCTCGATCTCCTGGCCGAGGTACGGCGTGAGGTCGCGGACGCGGCGCAGCTCGATGAGCGAGGCCGGGAGGAAGCCGCGGAGGCCGATGTCCACGATGAGGCCGCCCTTGACGACCTCGATGACGGTGCCGGTGACGACGCCGTCGGACTCCTTGATCTTCTCCACGTCGCCCCACGCACGCTCGTACTGCGCGCGCTTCTTGGACAGGATCAGACGGCCTTCCTTGTCCTCCTTCTGGAGGACGAGGGCCTCGACGGTGTCGCCGACCTTGACGACCTCCGTGGGGTCGACGTCGTGCTTGATCGACAGCTCACGCGAGGGGATGACGCCCTCGGTCTTGTAGCCGACGTCGATCAGGACCTCGTCCCGATCGATCTTCACGACGGTGCCCTCGATGAGGTCTCCGTCGTTGAAGAACTTCAGTGTCTTCTCGACCGCGGCGAGGAAGTCCTCAGCAGATCCGATGTCGTTGATCGCGACCTGCTTGGGCGCCTTGTCGGTCGTTGCGATTGTCATGTAGTTAGTGCTCCAGGATGGGCATGAATAAGGCCGCTGGCGCGGACCCGCGCGGGTACCGGTCGAGCGGCGGACGGATGGGTCGTCGCAGAAGTGCGACAGTAGATCTTAGACCCGGCCGCGGAGGCGGGACAACCGCGCCGCGCGGGACGTCGGCCCTGCGCGTGTCGACCGCCCCGCCCGCGGTCAGCGGAGGACCGCCGCCCGCAGCGTGTCGAGGCCGACGCCGCCCACGTCGAGCGCGCGGCGGTGGAACGCGCGGATGTCGAACGCGTCGCCCTCGCGCCGGCGGGACTCGTCGCGGAGGTCCTCCCAGATGCGCTGGCCGACCTTGTAGGAGGGGGCCTGTCCGGGCCAGCCGAGGTAGCGGTTGACCTCGAAGCGCACGAAGGACGGATCCATGTTGACGTTCCGGCCCATGAAGTCGAACGCGAAGTCGGCGTCCCAGACGCCCTCGCCGTCGGGGCGCGTCTTGCCGAGGTGGACGCCGATGTCGAGCACCACGCGGGCGGCGCGCATCCGCTGCCCGTCGAGCATCCCGAGGCGGTCGGCCGGGTCGTCGAGGTAGCCCAGCTCCTGCATCAGGCGCTCGGCGTAGAGGGCCCAGCCCTCCGCGTGGCCCGACGTGCCGGCGAAGCGGCGCCACGTGTTGAGCTCCGCCTTGTTGTATGTGGCCTGCGCGATCTGCAGGTGGTGGCCGGGGACGCCCTCGTGGTAGACGGTCGTCAGCTCGCGCCAGGTGTCGAACTCCGTGACGCCCTCGGGCACCGACCACCACATGCGGCCGGGGCGGCTGAAGTCGTCGGCGGGGCCGGAGTAGTAGATGCCGCCCTCCTGCGTGGGGGCGATCATGCACTCGAGCGCGCGGATCTCCTGGGGGATGTCGAAGTGCGTGCGGCCGAGCTCCTCCACCGCACGGTCGCTCGTCTCCTGCATCCACGCACGGAGGGCCTCCGTGCCGTGCAGCTTGCGCGACGCGTCGCCGTCGAGGTGCGCGATGGCCTCGAGCACGCTCGCGCCCGGGAGGATCTCGCGGGCGATGGCCTCCTGCTCCTCCACCATGCGCGCGAGCTCGCCCACGCCCCACTCGTACGTCTCGTCGAGGTCGACCTCGGCGCCGAGGAAGGAGCGCGACCGGAGGGCGTACTGCTCGCGGCCCACGGCGTCGGCGTCGCGGCCAGCGGGCTCGAGCTCGGAGCCGAGGAACGACGCCAGCCGCTCGTACGCCGACCTGGCCTCCTCGGCGCGCGCCCCGAGGTCCTGGCGGAGGGACGCGGGCAGCTCGCCGTCGTCCGGTCGCGCCTCGTCGGCGAAGGACCGGAAGAACCCGTCGGGCGCGGCCTGGCGCTCGACCTGGCCGAGCACCTCGCGGATCTGCCGCTTCGCCGGCACCTGCCCGCGGCGGACGCCCTCGCGCAGGGTCGCGATGTAGCCGTCGACCGCGCCGGCGACGTTGCCGAGCCGCGTCGCGATGCGCTCCCAGTCGTCCGCGGAGGAGGTGGGCGAGATGTCGAACACCTCGCGGATGCCCTGCGCGGGCGACGCGATCACGTTGAGGTCGGAGAGGTGCACGCCGGCGTCGTGCATCTCGACGTCGAGCTCCAGCTCCCGGGTGAGGTCCATGCGGGTGACCTCGTCGATCGCGTCGACGGGCGTGGCCCGGGCGAGCTGCCGGACGACCGCGCGAGCGGCGTCGGCGTGCGCCGCGTGGCCCGCGGGCGACATGTCGCCGTACTCGCCCTCGCGTCCGGGGCGGCCGAGGTAGACGCGCTCCTCGGGGTGCAGGTCGAGCGAGGCGTCGATCCAGCCCTCGGCGATCCGGTCGATGTCCGTCTGCGGTCGGGGGGCCTTCGGCGTCGTCGTCATCCCTCGACCGTAGCGGCTCCCAGCAGGGACCGGACGGTCGCCGGATCCGTCGCGCCGCGCAGCTGCTCCGCGCGCACGGGGTCGAGCAGGATCTCCGCGAGTCGCGACAGCAGCGCGATGTGCCCGCCTCCCGTCGCCGCGATGCCGATGACGATGCGGACGTCGTGGCCGTCCCAGTCGACGCCGTCGGGCAGGCGCAGCAGGCTGATCGCGTCGGCCCGGACGAGGTCGCGGCCCGCGGCGAGCGTGCCGTGCGGCACCGCGACGCCCTCGCCCACGAAGGTGGACACGGATCGCTCGCGCTCGACCATGGCCTCGACGTAGCCGGGCTCGACGGCGCCGGCCGCGACGAGCGCGTCGCCCGCCTGGCGGATGGCGGACTCGCGGTCGTCGGCGTGCGCGTCCAGGCGGATCGCGCCGTCCGCGAGGAGGTCGGAGAGTCGTGCTGTCGTCATGCGCTGTGCTCCTCGTGCTGGGTGGATGGAGGGGATCCGCCGATCAGTGCGCGGCGGCGGCCCACGAGTCGCCGCGGCCCACCTGCACCTCGAGCGGCACCCGGAGGTCCGCCGCGTGGGCCATGCGGTCCGTCACGATGGCCTCGAGCGCGTCCCACTCCCCCGCTGCGACCTCGAGGATGAGCTCGTCGTGCACCTGCAGGAGCATGCGCGACGCCATGTCGCGCTCGCGCATGTCGGCCTCGATGCGGATCATGGCGATCTTCATGATGTCGGCCGCCGAGCCCTGGATGGGCGCGTTGAGGGCAGCCCGCTCGGCGTTGTCGCGGAGGACGCGGTTCGGGCTGTTGAGGTCGGGGAACGGGCGGCGGCGGCCGAAGATCGTCTCCGTGTACCCGGCGGCGCGCGCCTCCTCCACGACCTGGCGGAGGTAGTCGCGCACGGCCCCGAAGCGCGCGAAGTAGTCGGTCATGAGCTGCTTCGCCTCGGACGACGGGATGCGCAGCTGCTTGGACAGCCCGAACGCGCTCAACCCGTAGGCGAGGCCGTAGCTCATGGCCTTGACCTTGGTGCGCATCTCGGCGCTCACATCCGCGGGCTCCACCCCGAAGATGCGGGATCCGACGAAGCGGTGCAGGTCCTCCCCCGCCGCGAATGCCTCGATGAGGCCCGCGTCGCCGGAGAGGTGCGCCATGATCCGCATCTCGATCTGCGAGTAGTCGGCGGTGAGCAGGGTCTCGTAGCCCTCGCCGACGCGGATGGCGCTGCGGATGCGGCGGCCCTCCTCCGTGCGCACCGGGATGTTCTGCAGGTTCGGGTCGTTCGAGGAGATGCGGCCGGTCGTCGTGCCGGTCTGCACGTAGGTGGTGTGGATCCGCTCGTCGTCGCCGATGCCGCGCTCGAGCGTCTGGATGATCTGCCGCAGCTTGCTCGCGTCGCGGTGCTCGAGCAGCAGGTCGAGGAAAGGGTGCGGGTTCGACGCCTGGAGGTCGGCCAGCGCGCCGGCATCCGTGGAGAAGCCGGTCTTGTTGGCGCGCGTCTTCGGCATGCCGAGCTGGTCGAAGAGGACCTCCTGCAGCTGCTTCGGCGAGCCGAGGTTGATCTCCTTGCCGATCTCCGCGAACGCGCGCTGGGCGAGGTCGGTGATGCGCTCCTGCAGCTGCGCCGACAGCTCGGCGAGGCCGGCGCGGTCGGTCGCGACGCCTCGCAGCTCCATCTCCACGAGCACGAGCAGCGTCGGCATCTCGATGTCGACCATGACGCCGAGCGTGCGCTCGTCGAGCACCTCGCGCAGCGCGTGCTCGACCCGGAGCGTGTACCAGGCCTCGACCGGCGCCGTGAGCGCCTCCGTCTCGGGGACGAGCTGGTTGGCGTCGGGCTCGGGCAGGTCCTCCATGAGGTACCGGCTCACCAGCGCGGCGAGCGTCTTGTCGGTGAACCCGGGACGCAGCAGCCAGCCCGCGACGAGCACGTCGAACGCGAGCCCCTGGACCTCGAGGCCGGCGCGGCGCATCGCTTTCACCTGCAGCTTGGCGTCCGACATGATCTTCGGCGCGTCGCTCGCCAGCCATCGCTCGAACGGCGCGTAGTCGGCGCGGCCCTCCTGCCACGGCAGGGTCACCGCCTCGGTCGCGCTCGCGAGGCCGAAGCCGACGGGCCTCCCGTCCTGCGTCTCGACCGTGAGGCCGAGGCCGTGGGGCGAAGCGGCGCTCTGCCTCTCGATCCACTTCGCGAGCTCCTCGTCGAGCAGCTGCTGCGGCCGCGGGGCGGCGGGGGCCGTGGACGGCTCCTGCTCGACCACGCCGACGGGCGTGCCCTCGCTCGACGCGGAGGCGCCGGATCCCTCCAGCTTCAGCACCCGATCCAGCAGCTGCTTGAACTCCAGCACCTGGAACACCTCGCGGAGGGCGGGCTCGTCGATGGGCTTCCGCTCGAGGTCCCTGGGCCCGAGCGGCAGCTCGACGTCGGTGAGCAGCCGGTTGAGGCGGCGGTTGCGGATGACGTTCTCGTACTGGGCGCGGAGGTTGTCGCCGACCTTGCCCGAGATCTCGCCCCGGTGCTCGAGGACCGCGTCGAGCGACCCGTACTGGTTGAGCCACTTGACGGCCGTCTTCGGGCCGACCTTGTCGACGCCGATGAGGTTGTCGCTGGTCTCCCCCACGAGCGCCGCGATGTCCGGGTACATCTCCGGCTGCACGCCGTACTTCTCGAACACCTTCTCGGCGTCGTAGCGCGTGAGCTGGGAGACGCCCTGGGTGGACGGGTAGAGCAGCGTGACGTCGTCGTTGACGAGCTGGATGGCGTCGCGGTCGCCCGAGACGACGAGCACGCGGAAGCCCTGCTCGCGACCCTGCGTGGCCAGGGTCGCGAGGATGTCGTCCGCCTCGTGGTCCTCCTTGGTGAGGGTGGGGATGTTCATGGTCTTCAGCGCGCGCTCGAGCAGCGGCACCTGCCCGGTGAACTCCACGGGCGTCTCGCCGCGCGTGCCCTTGTACTCCGGGTACTCGCGCGTGCGGAACGAGAAGCGCGAGATGTCGAACGCGACGCCCACGTGCGTGGGCTTCTCCTTCTGCAGGAGGTTGATGAGCATCGCGATGAAGCCGTGCACGGCGTTCGTGTGCTGCCCCTCGCGGTTCTGGAAGCTCTCCGCCGGCAGGGCGTAGAAGGCCCGGAACGCCAGGGAATGGCCGTCGATGACGAGGAGGGTAGGCTTTTCCGTGTTCGGCACGGGTCCAGCCTATAGAGGGCTCCCGACGTCCGACCGGCCCTGGAGGATCCCCCATGACCCAGCCCGCATCCGAGCCGTCCGCCACCGCGCGGCTCCTCCGCCAGCCCCAGGACGTGGGCGCGCTCGCCGAGAAGATGGGCATCGTCTTCCAGGAGCTGAGCCCCGAGAGGTCCGTCGCCACCATGCCCGCCGAGGGCAACACGCAGCCGTACGGCGTGGTGCACGGCGGCGCGTACGTCGTGCTCGCCGAGTCGCTCGGATCCATGTCGGCGAACGTGCACGCCGGCCCCGACCGGGTCGCCTTCGGCATCGAGCTCAACGCGAGCCACACGCGCTCGGCGTCGACCGGCACCATCACCGGCACCTGCACGGCGATCCACCTCGGCGGCACGCTCACGACGCACGAGATCGTCATGACGGACGACGAGGGACGACGGCTCTCGACCGTGCGGATCACGAACATCATCCGCGAGCGCTCGCGGCGCTGACCGCGGCGACCCCGTACCGCGCGTCACGCGCGGCGGCGGCTAGGCCTTCTTGGCGCTCAGCTGCTCGATGATGGCCTGCGCCACGTCGTGCATGGTGAGGCGGCGGTCCATGGACGCCTTCTGGATCCAGCGGAACGCCTCGGGCTCCGTGAGGCCCATCTTCTCGTTGAGCAGGCCCTTGGCCCGGTCGACGAGCTTGCGGGTCTCGAAGCGCTCGACGAGGTCGGACACCTCGGCCTCGAGGGTGATGATCTGCGCGTAGCGCGCCAGGGCGATCTCGATCGCGGGCAGCAGGTCGTTCGGCGTGAACGGCTTGACGACGTAGGCCAGCGCGCCGGCCTCGCCCGCGCGCTCGACGAGCTCCTTCTGGCTGAAGGCCGTGAGGAGGACGACGGGCGCGATGTGGTTGCGGTTCAGCCGCTCGGCCGCGGAGATGCCGTCGAGCTGGGGCATCTTGACGTCCATGATGACGAGGTCGGGACGCAGCTCCGTGGCGAGCGCGACGGCGGTCTCGCCGTCACCGGCCTCGCCCACGACCTCGAAGCCGTTGTCGCGGAGGGTCTCCACGATGTCGAGGCGGATGAGCGACTCGTCCTCGGCGACGACGACACGGCGGGGGGCTGCGGGGGTTGCTTCCTGGTCACTCACGGATAGGAGCCTACGGTATCGTCGGGCGGGCCGGTGCGCGCCGGGACGGCGGGTGCCCGCCAGATCCCGGGTCGACCGGGGTGCGCCGGATTGGCGGAATGGCAGACGCGGAGCACTCAAAATGCTCTGTCCGTGAGGGCGTGTGGGTTCGAGTCCCACATCCGGCACCGCAGCCCGCGAGGGAGACGCGAGAGGGCGGGCGACCACGCAGGTCGCCCGCCCTCCGACGTCTCCGCGGGGGCCGGGGCCCCCGCGTCCGCGCGCTACTTCTCGTACGCGGGAGCGGCCTCGTTCACGGCGTCGCCGACGACGTGGACGCGCAGCTCGTTGGTCGAGCCCGCGATGCCGGGAGGGGATCCGGCGATGACGACGACCTTCTGGCCGACCTCCGCGAGGCCCTCCGCGAGGAGCACGTCGTCGACCTGGTGGAACATCTGGTCGGTGTGCGTGACCGGCTCGACGAGGTAGGACTGGACGCCCCACGACAGCGCGAGACGGCGGCGGATGCCCTCGTTCGGCGTGAACGCGAGGATCGGGATGCCGTTCCGGAGGCGGGTCATGCGGCGCACGGAGTCGCCGGACTCGGTGAAGACGCAGAGGAACTTCGCCTCGACGAACTCCGCCACCTCGGCGGCCGCGAGCGTGATGGCGCCGCCCTGCGTGAAGGGGCGCGTGCCGAGCTTGGGGATGCGCTCCAGCCCGTGCTCCTCGGTCGACTCGATGATGCGGGCCATGGTCTTGACCGTGACGACGGGGAACTCGCCCACGCTCGTCTCGCCGCTCAGCATGAGCGCGTCGGCGCCGTCGAGCACCGCGTTGGCGCAGTCGGAGGCCTCGGCGCGTGTGGGGCGGGGGCTCGTGATCATGGACTCGAGCATCTGCGTGGCCACGATGACGGGCTTGGCCTTGCGGCGGGCGAGCTCGACCGCGCGCTTCTGCACGATCGGCACGGCCTCGAGCGGCAGCTCGACGCCCAGGTCGCCGCGGGCGACCATGATCGCGTCGAACGCGTCGACGATCTCCTCGAGCGCGTCCACGGCCTGCGGCTTCTCGACCTTGGCGACGACGGGGACGCGACGGCCCTCCTCGTCCATGATCTCGTGCACGCGGACGATGTCCGAGGCGTCCCGGACGAAGCTCAGCGCGATGAGGTCGGCGCCGAGGCGGAGGCCCCAGCGGAGGTCGGCCTCGTCCTTGCCGGAGAGGGCGGGCACGTTGACCGCGACGCCCGGGAGGTTGATGCCCTTGTTGTTGCTGACGGCGCCGCCCACCTCGACCGTCGTCGTGACGCGGGTGCCGTCGGTGGAGACCACGCGGAGCGTGACCTTGCCGTCGTCGATGAGCAGCGGGTCGCCCGGCTTCACGTCGCCGGGGAGGCCCTTGTACGTGGTGGAGCAGATGTCCTTCGTGCCGAGGATGTCCTCGACCGTGATGACGAAGGTGTCGCCGAAGGCCAGGTCATGCGGGCCGTCCGAGAACTTGCCGAGCCGGATCTTCGGGCCCTGCAGGTCGACGAGGACCGCGACCGCGCGGCCCGCATCGTCGGCGGCCTTCCGGATCGTGGAGTAGATGCCCTCGTGGACGTCGTAGGTGCCGTGGCTCAGGTTCATGCGGGCCACGTCCACGCCGGCATCGATGATGGCGCGGATGCTCTCATAGGAGCTGGTCGCGGGCCCGAGGGTCGCGACGATCTTCGCTCGTCTGGTCATGCTCTGTCTGTCTCGCGTTTCTGCGTCGCACACGGACGCGGTTCGGGTGAGTGGTCGCGGCCCGCGCACATGGCGCGGCGGCCGGGTCAGATGGAGAGAGCGCGGTCCGTGGGACGGACCGGGAACGGGAGCTCCGTGTCCCCCTCAAGGTACCGGTCGACGGCGGAGGCCGCTGAACGTCCCTCCGCGATGGCCCAGACGATGAGCGACTGGCCGCGACCCGCGTCGCCCGCGACGAAGACTCCGGCCTGGTCGGTCTGGTAGTCCTCGCCGCGCGCGACGTTGCCGCGCTCGTCGAAGGGGACCTCCAGCTGGCTCTCGAGGGCTGCCTTCTCGGGGCCGGTGAAGCCGAGCGCGAGGAGCACGAGGTCGGCGGGGATCTCGCGCTCGGTGCCCGACTTCGGCACGCGGCGCCCGTCGCGGAACTCGGTCTCGGCGACGCGGACGGCACGGACGTGCCCGTCGTCGTCCTTCAGGAACTCCACCGTGGTGGCGAGGTAGTGGCGCTCGCCGCCCTCCTCGTGCGCGCTCGACACCTCGAAGAGGGTCGGGTACGTGGGCCACGGCTGGTCGGGGCGTCGCTCCGTCGGCGGCTGCTGGCCGATGGCGAGGTTGGTGACCGATGCCGCCTTCTGCCGGTGCGCGGTGCCGATGCAGTCCGCGCCCGTGTCGCCGCCGCCGAGGACGACGACGTGCTTGCCCTCCGCGTGGATCTGCTCGGGCACCTGGTCGCCGGCCGTCGCGTGGTTCGACTGGCGCAGGTAGTCCATGGCGAAGTGGACGCCGTCGACGTCGCGACCGGGGATGTCGAGGTCGCGGGGCACGAGCGCGCCCGTGCAGACCACGACGGCGTCGTAGCGGAGGCGCAGGTCGGACCAGGTGATGTCCTTCCCGATGTCGACGCCCGCGCGGAAGCGGGTGCCCTCGGCGGTCATCTGCGCGAGACGCGCCTCGAGGTGGCGCTTCTCCATCTTGAAGTCGGGGATCCCGTAGCGCAGCAGGCCGCCGATGCGGTCGTCGCGCTCGAACACCGCGACCGTGTGGCCGGCGCGCGTGAGCTGCTGGGCGGCGGCGAGCCCCGCGGGACCGGATCCCACGACCGCGACGGTCTTGCCCGTGAGCCGCTCGGGCGGATGCGGCTCGACCCATCCCTTCTGGAAGGCGTCGTCGATGATCGACACCTCGACCTGCTTGATCGTCACGGGCGGCTGGTTGATGCCGAGCACGCACGAGCTCTCGCAGGGCGCCGGGCACAGGCGGCCGGTGAACTCCGGGAAGTTGTTCGTGGCGTGCAGGCGCTCGATGGCCTGGCGGCCCTCGCCGCGCCACGTGAGGTCGTTCCACTCCGGGATGAGGTTGCCCAGCGGGCAGCCCTGGTGGCAGAACGGGATGCCGCAGTCCATGCACCGGCCGGCCTGGCGCACGAGCTCGCCGCGCTCCTGCTGCTCGTAGACCTCCTTCCAGTCCATGAGCCGCACCGAGACGGGTCGGCGCTTGGGGAGCTCGCGCTCCGTCACCTTGAGGAAGCCCTTGGGGTCAGCCACCGGTCACCTCCAGGATGCGCTTCCAGGCGACGTCGCCGTCGGGGTCGAGGCCCTCGTCCACCGCGGTCTGGCGGGTGGCGAGGACGGCCGCGTAGTCCCGCGGCAGGATCTTGGTGAAGCGTTCCATGGAGGTCTCCGGGTCGGCGAGCAGGCGCTCGGCCACGGTGGATCCGGTCTCGGCGAGGTGCCGGCGGAGGAGGTCGAGCACGATCTCGACGTCGGCGCTCCCGAGCGGGTGCAGCTCGAGCTCGCCCGACGCGAGCGCGTCGGTGTTGATGCGGTCGCGGTCGAGGTCGATCACGTACGCGGTGCCGCCCGACATGCCGGCGCCGATGTTCCGGCCGGTGCCGCCGAGGACGAGCGCGAGCCCGCCGGTCATGTACTCGAGCGCGTGGTCGCCCACCGCCTCGACGACCGCGGTGGCGCCGGAGTTGCGGACGAGGAACCGCTCCCCCACCATGCCGCGGATGAACATGGTGCCCTGCGTGGCGCCGTAGCCGATGACGTTGCCCGCGATGACGTTCTCCTCCGCGGGGAAGCCGGCCCTCGCGTCGGGCCGCACGACGATGTCGCCGCCCGAGAGGCCCTTGCCGAGGTAGTCGTTGCTGTCGCCGACGAGGCGCAGCGTGATCCCCGACGGCATGAACGCGCCGAACGACTGGCCGGCGGACCCGCGGAGGGTGACGTCGATGGATCCCGTCGGCAGCCCGTCCTCGCCGTGCGCCTTCGTGACCAGGTGGCCGAGCATCGTGCCGACCGCGCGCGCCGTGTTCCGCACCGGCAGGTCGATCTCGACCCGGCCGCCGTGGTCGAGCACGTCGCGGCTGAGGCGGATGAGCTCGTTGTCGAAGTGGTCCTCGAGCTCGTGGTCCTGCGACCGGCCGTGCTTCATGGGCTCGTCGTCGGCGAAGGTCGGGCCGACCAGGATCGGCGTGAGGTCGAGCCCCGACGCCTTCCAGTGGTCGACCGCGTCCTCGACGCCGAGCAGGTCGTTGCGGCCCACGATCTCGTCGAGCGAGCGGTAGCCGAGGGCAGCGAGGTGCTCGCGCACCTCCTGCGCGATGAACTCGAAGAAGTTGACGACGTGGTCGGCCTTGCCGGGGAAGCGCTTGCGTAGCTCCGGGTTCTGCGTGGCGACGCCCACGGGGCAGGTGTCGAGGTGGCAGACGCGCATCATGATGCAGCCGGACACGACGAGCGGCGCGGTGGCGAAGCCGAACTCCTCGGCGCCGAGCAGGGCGCCGACGATGACGTCGCGGCCGGACTTCATCTGCCCGTCGACCTGCACGACCACGCGGTCGCGCATGCCGTTGAGGCGGAGGGTCTGCTGCGTCTCGGCGAGGCCCAGCTCCCACGGCGTGCCCGCGTGCTTGAGCGAGTTGACCGGGCTCGCGCCCGTGCCGCCGTCGTGGCCCGAGACGAGGATCACGTCGCTCAGCGCCTTCGCGACGCCCGCCGCGACCGCGCCGATGCCCGACTGGCTGACGAGCTTCGTGTGGATCCGGGCGCTCGGGTTCGCGCGCTTGAGGTCGAAGATCAGCTGCTTGAGGTCCTCGATCGAGTAGATGTCGTGGTGCGGCGGCGGCGAGATGAGGCCGACGCCCGCGGTCGCGTGGCGCGTGCGCGCCACCCACGGGTAGACCTTGCCGGGCGGCAGCTGACCGCCCTCGCCGGGCTTGGCGCCCTGCGCGAGCTTGATCTGGATGTCGTCGGCGTGCGTGAGGTACATGCTCGTGACGCCGAAGCGCCCGGACGCGACCTGCTTGATGGAGCTGCGGCGCTCGGGGTCGAGCAGGCGCTCGACGTTCTCGCCGCCCTCGCCCGTGTTCGACTTCGCGCCGAGCCGGTTCATCGCGATGGCGAGCGTCTCGTGCGCCTCCTCGGAGATCGATCCGTAGCTCATCGCGCCCGTGGAGAAGCGCTTCACGATGTCGCTGATGGGCTCGACCTCGTCGAGCGGCACCGGCGGCCGCGTGCCCGTGCGCAGCTGGAACATGCCGCGGAGGGTCATGAGGTCCTTCGACTGCGCGTCGACCATGGACGTGTACTCGCGGAAGATGTCGTACCGGCGCGTGCGGGTGGCGTGCTGCAGCCGGAAGATCGTGTCCGGGTTGAAGAGGTGCGGGGATCCGTCGCGGCGCCACTGGTACTCGCCGCCCGTCTGCAGGCGCTCGTGGGACAGCACGGCGCCGTCCGTCGGGTACGCGCTGCGGTGGCGCGCGGCGTTCTCGGCCGCGATGACGTCGATGCCGACGCCGCCGAGGCGCGTGGTGGTGCCCGAGAAGTACTGGTCCACCAGCCCCTGCGAGAGGCCGACCGCCTCGAAGCACTGCGCGCCCGCGTACGAGGACACCGTCGAGATGCCCATCTTGGACATGATCTTGAGGACGCCCTTGCCGAGCCCCTTGATGAGGTTCCGCGTGGCCTTCTCCGGCGTCACGCCCGTGAGCATGCCGCTGCGGACGAGGTCCTCGCAGGACTCCATCGCCAGGTACGGGTTGACCGCCGAGGCGCCGTAGCCGATGAGCAGCGCGATGTGGTGCACCTCGCGCACGTCGCCGGCCTCGACCACGATGCCGACCTTCATGCGGGTCTGCTTGCGGATGAGGTGGTGGTGCACCGCGGCGATCATGAGGAGCGACGGGATGGGGGCGAGGTCGCGGTTGCTGTCACGGTCCGACAGGACGATGAACTGCGCGCCGTGCGCGATGGCGCGGTCGACCTCGTCGCACATGGCGTCGATGCGCTTCTGCATGGCGAGCGGACCGTCGTCGACGCGGTAGAGGCCGCTCACGATGGTGGTGGTGCGGCTGCCCGGACGGTGGTCGATGTGGATGACCTTGGCGAGCTCGTCGTTGTCGATGACGGGGAAGTCGAGCACGACCTGCTTCGTGTGCTCGGGGCCGGCGTCGAGGAGGTTGCGCTGCGGCCCCAGGCCGAGGCGGAGGCTGGTGACGACCTCCTCGCGGATGGAGTCCAGCGGCGGGTTCGTGACCTGCGCGAACTGCTGCGTGAAGTAGTCGAACAGCAGGCGCGGGCGCTGCGAGAGCACCGCGATGGGCGTGTCCGAGCCCATGGCGCCGAGGGGCTCCGCGCCGACCTTCGCCATGGGCATGAGGAGCATCCGCACCTCCTCCTCCGTGTAGCCGAAGGTGCGCTGGCGACGGACGACGGACGCGGGCGTGTGCACGACGTGCTCGCGCTCCGGCAGGTCGGCGAGGTGGATCCGGTTCCGGAGCCACTCGCCCCACGGCGCGCTGGCCGCGAGCTCCGACTTGATCTCGTCGTCCTCGATGATGCGGCCGGCCTCGGTGTCGACGAGGAACATCTTGCCGGGCCGCAGGCGGCCCTTCCGCATGATGCGCGCGGGGTCGATCTCGAGCACGCCGATCTCGCTGCCCAGCACCACGAGCCCGTCGTGCGTGACGAGGTAGCGGCCCGGGCGCAGGCCGTTGCGGTCGAGGGTGGCGCCGACGAGCGTGCCGTCGGTGAAGGTGAGCGCCGCCGGGCCGTCCCACGGCTCCATGACCATGGAGTGGTACTCGTAGAAGTCGCGGCGGACGGGGTCGATGTCGGTCTGCTTCTCCCACGCCTCGGGGACCATCATCATCATCGCGTGCGGCAGGCTGCGGCCGCTGAGGCTGAGGAGCTCGAGCACCTCGTCGAACGAGGCGGAGTCGCTCGCGCCCGGCGTGACGATGGGCATGAGCGGCGACAGGTCGCCGAGAAGCTCCGACTCGAGCTGGGACTGGCGGGCGCGCATCCAGTTGCGGTTGCCCGCGACCGTGTTGATCTCGCCGTTGTGCGCCATCATCCGCAGCGGCTGCGCGAGGGGCCACGACGGGAACGTGTTGGTGGAGTAGCGCGAGTGCACGATCGCGAGCTTGGATGCGAAGCGCTCGTCGGAGAGGTCGGGGTAGAACGGCTCCAGCTGGAGCGTGGTGACCATGCCCTTGTAGACGAGGGTCCGCGAGGACAGCGAGATGAAGTAGGCGCCGAGCTCCCGCTCCGCGCGCTTGCGCAGGCGGAAGGCGAGGCGGTCGAGGGCGAGCCCCGACGGTCGGTCCTCCGGCCGCGCCGCGTCGGAGGTCAGGAACAGCTGGCGGAACGAGGGCATGGCCTTGCGCGCCAGGTTGCCGAGGTGCGTCGCGTCGACCGGGACCTCGCGCCAGCCGAGGACGCGCAGGCGCTCGTCGCCCGCGATGCGCTCGATGCCGGACTGCAGCTCCTCGCGCTCGGCGTCGTCGGTGGGCAGGAAGGCCATGCCGACCGCGTACTCCCCCATGGCCGGGAGGTCGAAGCCGACGACGCCGCGGAGGAACGCGTCCGGGATCTGCGTCATGATGCCGGCGCCGTCGCCGGTGCCCGCGTCGGAGCCGATGGCCCCGCGGTGCTCCAGGTTCCGGAGCGCGTCCAGCGCGTTGACGATGATGTCGTGGCCGGGGGTGCCGCGCAGGGTGGCCACCATGGCCAGGCCGCACGCGTCCTTCTCGAACGCCGGGTCGTAGAGGCCCTGCTTCGCGGGGAACGAGCCGCCGGGAGGTGAGGTGGAGGAGAACGCCATGGGAACCGTCCTAGATGCACTGCGGAGGGACGTCGCTGGCCCTGTGGTGGGGACCGCCTCGCGGGAAGAGAGAGGAGGCGGTGACCGCGGGGGTGCCCGCGCTGGGGACTAGGCGCCGCGTCCGCTTGTGGCGGGGAGAGCGTGGGAGTCCGAACCGGTGGATGCCCGATCGTCGTCGACGTCGGCGAAATCCGAATCCGTGTACACCGATGCTACCTCGCCGTCGCGGCCCGCCTTCGCACGGGCGCTTACGTCCTCCGGGGTGCGGCCCGGCAGGTACGGGCTCGGCTCGCTGCCGACGTGACGCCTCGTCTGCACGATGAAGAGGACGAGGCCGAGGGCGACCGCGAGGAAGGCGGCCCACACGTTGGTGCGGATGCCGAAGAAGATCTCGCTCGGGTCGATGCGGATCGACTCGAAGACCATGCGCCCGAGGCCGTACCACATGAGGTAGACGGCGAGCCCGCGGCCCCACTGCAGGCGGACGGCGCGACCCAGCGCCATGATGACGAGCGCGCCGGCGACGTTCCACACGATCTCGTAGAGGAACGTGGGGTGGAAGAGCGTGCCCGCGGGCAGCCCGGCCGGGAACGCGGCGTTCGTCGGGTCTACCTCGAGGCCCCAGGGCAGCGTCGTCGGCGTGCCGAACAGCTCCTGGTTGAAGTAGTTGCCCATGCGGCCCGCGGCCTGCGCGAGGAGGAGGCCGGGGGCGAGCGCGTCGGCGAAGGTCCAGAAGCGGACGCCCGTCCACTTGGAGCCGAGCCACACGCCCACAGCGCCGCCGATGAGGGCGCCGAAGATGGCGATGCCGCCCTCCCACACGTAGAGCACGCGCCAGAGGTTCGCGCCTTCGTAGAAGTAGTCGCCGGGGTGGGTGAGCACGTGGAACGCGCGGGCGCCGACGATGCCGAGGACGAGCGCGCACAGCGTGAAGTCGATGACGGTGCCCGACTCCACGCCCCGCGCCACCAGGCGGCGGTTGGTGAGGAACGCGGCGATGAGGATGCCGACGAGGATGCACACGGCGTACGCGTGGATGACGAAGGTGAGCGGCAGGTCGATGCCGAAGCCCTGGAGCCACGCCGTGACGTCGAACCGGGTGTCGGACGGATCCGGGCTGGGGATGCTCATCGGGTCGAACAACGGATGGCGCTCACTTTCGCAGGGGGGTCGGCGGGCGCGGCGGGACCGCGGGCCGGGGGCTACTGTAGCGCGGTTCCCCGCGCGAGATCGGCCGCGGCGCGGGCGACGCCGGGCACGCCGCCGTCGGCGAGGGCCGCGACGAGGGCGGATCCGACGATGGCGCCGTCGGCGTAGTCGAGCACCTCGCGCACCTGGTCGCCGGTGGAGATGCCGATGCCCACGCAGGCGCTCGTGGAGCCGGCGTCGCGCAGGCGCGAGACCAGTCCGCGCGCGGCCTGGTCGACGTCCTGGCGCGCGCCCGTGATGCCCATGGTCGAGACCGCGTAGACGAACCCGCGGCTGCGCTCGACCGCCTGGTGCAGCCGCGCCTCGCTGGACGACGGGGCCGCGAGGAACACGCGGTCGAGGCCCGTGCGCTCGGACGCGGCCAGCCAGTCGGCGCCCTCGTCCGGGATGAGGTCGGGCGTGATGAGGCCGGCGCCGCCCGCGGCGACGATGTCGTCCGCGAAGCGCTCGACGCCGTACTGCACGACCGGGTTCCAGTAGGTCATGAGGAGCACGGGCGCGTCGACGCGCTGGGTGATCGCGTGCAGCGCGTCGAAGCCGTCGCGGAGGCGGAAGCCCTGCGCAAGCGCCGTCTGCGTCGCGCGCTGGATGACCGGGCCGTCCATGACGGGGTCGCTGTACGGCAGGCCGAGCTCGATGACGTCGACGCCGTTCTCGACGAGCGCGACGGCCGCCTCGATGCTCGTGGCGAGGTCGGGGAAGCCGACGGGGAGGTACCCCACGAGGGCGCCCGATCCCTGCTCGCGGCGGACCGCGATGGCCCGCTCGACGGGGCTGACCGCGGGCGGTGCCGCGTGAGCGGTCACGACTGCTCCGCCCCGGCGTCGATGAGGTCGAAGTACTTGCCCGCGGTCTCCATGTCCTTGTCGCCGCGGCCGCTGAGGTTGATCAGGATGATCGACTCCGGGCCGAGCTCCTTGCCGAGCTCGAGCGCGCCGGCGAGGGCGTGCGCGGACTCGATGGCGGGGATGATGCCCTCGGTGCGGCTGAGCAGGCGCAGAGCGCTCATGGCCTGGTCGTCCGTGACGGGACGGTACGACGCGCGGCCGAGGTCCGACAGCCAGGAGTGCTCCGGGCCCACGCCCGGGTAGTCGAGGCCCGCGGAGATCGAGTGCGAGTCGATGGTCTGGCCGTCCTCGTCCTGCAGGAGGTAGCTGCGCGCGCCGTGCAGCATGCCGGGGCGGCCCTTGGTGATGGTGGCGGCGGTGCGCGGGGTGTCCGCGCCGTCGCCGCCGGCCTCGAAGCCGTAGAGCGCGACGTCGGCGTCGTCGAGGAAGGCGTGGAAGATGCCGATGGCGTTGGATCCGCCGCCGACGCATGCGGCCACGGCGTCGGGCAGGCGTCCGGTGAGCGCGAGGACCTGCTCGCGGGCCTCCTCGCCGATGACCTTCTGGAGGTCGCGGACCATGGCCGGGAACGGGTGCGGGCCCGCGACCGTGCCGAAGACGTAGTTCGTGGTCTCGACGTTCGTGACCCAGTCGCGCATGGCGTCGTTGATGGCGTCCTTGAGCGTGCGCGAGCCCGAGCGGACCGGGATGACCTCGGCGCCGAGCAGGCGCATCCGCGCCACGTTCAGCGCCTGGCGCTCGGTGTCGACCTCGCCCATGTAGATGACGCAGTCGAGGCCGAAGAGCGCGGCCGCGGTGGCGGTGGCGACGCCGTGCTGGCCCGCCCCCGTCTCCGCGATGATGCGCTTCTTGCCGATCTTCTTGGTGAGCAGGGCCTGGCCCAGCACGTTGTTGATCTTGTGCGAGCCGGTGTGGTTCAGGTCCTCGCGCTTGAGGATGATGCGGGCGCCGCCCGCGTGCTCGGCGAACCGGGGCACCTCCGTGATGAGCGACGGGCGTCCGGTGTAGCTGCGGTGCAGCTCCTTCAGCTCCGCGATGAAGGCGGGGTCGACCTTGAGCTCCTCCCACGCCTCGGCCAGCTCGTCGAGGGCGGCGACGAGGGACTCGGGGACGTATCGCCCGCCGAAGTCGCCGAAGTACGGGCCGGTCGCGCTGCGCAGGTCCGTCATGAGCGGATGTCCAGGAACTCGCCCAGCGTGCGGACGGGATCACCTGTGACGAGCGCCTCGCCCACCAGGACGACGTCGGCGCCCGAGCGGCGGTAGTGCGCCACGTCGTCCGCGGTCTTCACCGCGGACTCGGCGATGCGGACGACGCCCGCGGGGATGGAGTCGGCCAGGCGGCCGAAGAGGTCGCGGTCGAGCTCGAACGTGGTGAGGTTGCGGGCGTTGACGCCGACGACCTGCGCGCCGAGGTCGAGCGCGCGGGACACCTCATCCGCGGAGTGGGTCTCGACGAGCGCGGTCATGCCGAGCTCGCCCACGAGCGCGTGCAGCTCGACGAGCGTCTTCTGGTCGAGCGCGGCGACGATGAGGAGGACGAGGTCGGCGCCGGACGCGCGGGCCTCGAGCACCTGGTACGGCTCGCCGATGAAGTCCTTGCGGAGCACCGGGATGGAGACGGTGTCGCGCACCTGCTCGAGGTCCTGGAGGGATCCGCGGAACTTGCGGCCCTCGGTGAGGACGCTGATGGCGCTGGCGCCGCCGGTCTCGTAGCGGGACGCGAGGAGCGCGGGATCCGGGATCTCGGCGAGGGCGCCGCGCGACGGGCTCGAGCGCTTGACCTCGGCGATGATCTTCACGCGGTCGGCGGGTGCGAGGGCGCTGAGCGCGTCGAGGGCGGCGGGACGCGCGAGCGCGTCGGCCTCGACCTGGGCGAGGGGACGGGTCTCGCGGCGTGCGGCCGCGTCCTCGAGGGCGCCGGCGAGGAGGTCGCCCAGCATCTAGGAGTGCGCCTTCGAGTGCGTGGAGACCGTGCGGTGCCCGCCGACCCCGAAGCCCATCTTCTTCATGACGCCGCCGGTGATCCAGCCGAGGATCGCGAGGACGGCCGAGGCCCACACGACGGGCTCGATGGCGAACCAGAAGGCGATGGTGCCGACGGTGAACGCGACGAGCATGATGACGACAGCCGTCCAGGCCGCCGGCGAGTTGCCGTGGCCGGGTTCTGCGGACTCTGTGGACATGCGTGCTCCTCGGGGATCGTGCGATGGGGACGGATCGAGTCTACCCGGCGGCGTCCGGGCGGCCGTCGGCTTGGGGAGGGTCGGATGGGGCCGTCAGCCGACCCTCACGAGGTCCCGCCGGTCGGGGTGTCGTCGGGGTCGCCGGACTCGCGGCGGGTGGGATCCGCGCCGCCGCTCAGGCTGTCCCATGCCGCCACGGGATCCTCGCGCGGGACGATCCGGCGGGCGGGCGACTGGTCGGGCGCGTCGTACCGGGACCGGCGGGTGGGCCAGCGCGGTCCGGTGATCGCGACGAGGAGGCCCGTGAGCGCGGACGCGATGCCCGCGACCAGCGTGACCGGACCCCAGGGGGTCGTGGTCCACCCGTCGACGAGCTCCGCAACGGCCGATGAGCCCGCGACGCCCGTGACGGTCGTGACCGCGGCCTCGCCTGCCTGGACGGGCCCCGCGGTCGCGGCGAACGCCGTGAGCGCCACCGTCGCGCCGATGAGCGCCTGCAGGATCCCGAGCACCACGCGGAGCACGCGGCCGGCTATGGCGAGCGCGCCGGCGAGGGCGAGGCTGGAGAGCGCGAGGGCGCTGAGCGCGGGGGCGGCGACGCTGCCCGCCACGGGCACGAGCGTCGGCGCCTGGCCGCCGATGCGGAGCGTGGACCAGTCCTGCGACCATCCCAGGAACGTGGCCGCGCTCGTCGCGAGGACGAGCAGGAGGGCGAGGGACTTCGTGCGGCGGGTGACGCGCATCAGCGCACGCGCCGCATGGCCTCGGCGACGGCCACGGCGCGCAGCGGGGCGGCGGCCTTGTTCTGCGACTCGAGGTACTCCGCGTCCGGGTCCGAGTCGGCGACCATGCCGCCGCCTGCCTGCACGTGCGCGATGCCGTCGACGATGGTGGCCGTCCGGATCGCGATGGCGAGGTCGGCGTCGCCCGCGAAGTCGAAGTAGCCCACCACTCCCCCGTAGACGCCGCGCTGGGCGGGCTCGAGCTCGTCGATGATCTGCAGCGCGCGCGGCTTGGGCGCACCCGAGAGAGTGCCGGCCGGGAAGGTGGCGCGGAAGACGTCGATGCTCGAGACGCCGGGCCGCAGCGTGCCCTCGACCGAGCTGACGAGGTGCATGATGTGGCTGAACCGCTCGACGCGCATGAACTCGGTGACCTCGACGGATCCCGGGGCGCAGGCCTTCAGCATGTCGTTGCGCGCGAGGTCCACCAGCATGAGGTGCTCGGCGCGCTCCTTCGGGTCGGCGAGCAGCGACTCCTCGTGGGCGACGTCCTCCTCCACGGTCGCGCCGCGCGGGCGGGATCCGGCGATGGGGTGCATGTACACGTGGTCGTCGGTGACCGTGACGAGGGCCTCGGGCGACGAGCCGACGATCGAGTACGGCTTGCCGTCCGCGTCCTCGAGCGTGAGGAGGTACATGTACGGGCTCGGGTTGAGCACGCGGAGGATGCGGTAGACGTCGATCGGGTCGGCCGTGGTCGGCTGGTCGAAGCGCTGCGAGACGACGACCTGGAAGACGTCGCCCTCGTGGATGTGGTGCTTGCTGCGCGCGATCGCCTCGTGGAAGTCGGCGGGCTCGGTCCGGAGCGTCGCCGACGGCTGGGCCTGGAGGTCGACCTCGGCGAGGAACGTCTCCGACGGGCGCGCGAGGTCGGCCTGCATGCGGTCGAGGCGCGCCTGCGCGTCGGCCCACATGGCGTCCTCGCCGTCGACGCCGTCGTTGAGCGCTGTGGCGACGAGCGTGACGGTGCCGCGGCGGTGGTCGAGCACCGCGAGCTCCGAGACGAAGCTGAGCGCCTGGCCCGGCACGGGCACCTCCGCCGGCGGGCGGTCGAGCAGGCGCTCGATCTGGCGCACGGCCTCCCAGCCGATGAAGCCGACGAGGCCCCCGGTGAGGGGCGGCAGGCCCGGGATCCGCGGCGTCTCCCAGCGTGCGTAGAGCGCGGCGAGGGCGGCGAGCGGGCCGTCGGGCGCGTCGTCGCCGAGGGCGCGGCGCGCGTCCATGCCGTAGTCGAGCCAGCGCGCGGAGTCGCCCTCCTGGGTGAGCACGCCGAAGGACGAGACGCCGACGAACGAGAAGCGGGTCCAGATGCCGCCCTGGCCGGCCGACTCGAGCAGGAAGCTGCCGGGGCGGCCCGCCGTGAGCTTGCGGTGGACGCCCACGGGCGTCTCGCCGTCGGCGAAGACCTCCCGCAGCACCGGGATCACGCGGTGGTCGGCCGCGAGGGCGCGGAACGAATCCCGCGTGGTGGTGCCGGGTGCGGGGACGGACGGCGCGGTGGGGCGCGGGGACTCGCTCATGGGGTGGGCCCTTCGTCGGCGGCGGGGCGCGCGCCCGTGACGGGGTGGAGGTGGTCGGCGTCGAAGCAGGTGCGCGTGCCGGTGTGGCAGGCCACTCCTACCTGGTCGACCTGGATGAGGACCGTGTCGCCGTCGCAGTCGAGGGCCGCGTCGCGCACGTACTGGCCGTGCCCGGAGGTGTCGCCCTTCCGCCAGTACTCGCGGCGGGACCGGGACCAGAAGGTGACGCGTCCGGTGGTGAGCGTGCGGCGCAGGGCCTCGCGGTCCATGTAGCCGAGCATGAGCACCTCGCGCGTGTCGTGCTGCTGGATCACGGCAGGGAGCAGCCCGTCGTCGGCGAAGGACGCGCGCGCGAGGACGCCGTCCACGTCGGGGGAGGCCGCTGCTGCGCTCATCGTCGGACCACCTGACCGGCGTCCGCGAGGGCGCCCTTGACGTCGCCGATCGTGAACCGCCGGGAGTGGAAGACGCTCGCGGCGAGCACGGCGTCGGCGCCGGCCTCGATCGCGGGCGCGAAGTGGTCGAGCTCGCCCGCACCGCCCGAGGCGATGACGGGCACGCGGCTGGCGGCGCGCATCGCGGCCACGAGCTCGAGGTCGAAGCCGTCGCGCGTGCCGTCGGCGTCGATGGAGTTGACGAGCAGCTCGCCCGCGCCGCGCTCGACGGCCTCGCGGGCCCACTCGACGGCGTCGATCGTCGTGCGCGTGCGGCCGCCGTGCGTGGTGACGACGAAGCCGGACGCCGTGTCGCCGCGCGTGACGTCGAGCGAGAGCACGCACACCTGCGCGCCGAAGCGGTCGGCGATCTCGCCGACGAGGTCGGGACGCGCGATGGCCGCGCTGTTGACGCCGATCTTGTCGGCGCCGCTCGCGAGCAGCCGCGCCACGTCGTCGGCGCTGCGCACTCCCCCGCCGACCGTCAGCGGGATGAAGACCTGCTCGGCGGTGGCGCTCACGACGTCGTACATCGTCGACCGGTCCTCGACCGTGGCCGTGACGTCGAGGAACGTGAGCTCGTCGGCTCCCTGCTCGTAGTAGAGGCGCGCGAGCTCGACGGGATCGCCCGCGTCCTGCAGGTCGAGGAAGTTGACGCCCTTGACGACGCGACCGGCGGCCACGTCGAGGCACGGGATCACGCGGACGGCGAGCTGCGCGGCCGGGCCGGGCGTGGCGGAGGCGGCCATGCT
Organism: Clavibacter quasicaliforniensis; assembly: GCF_051201715.1. Taxonomy (NCBI): domain Bacteria; kingdom Bacillati; phylum Actinomycetota; class Actinomycetes; order Micrococcales; family Microbacteriaceae; genus Clavibacter; species Clavibacter quasicaliforniensis. The sequence goes on from NZ_CP139624.1 coordinate 1,950,034, forward strand.
CAGATCCGGGCGGCGTGGATCGGGCTGACCAGGATGGCGCGGGCGCCGACCTCGTGCAGGCGGTCCATGATCTGGTTCGTGTCGTCGCGCGGCACCATCGAGCGCACGGCGACCCACGCGGGATCCTGCAGCGGCGAGATGGTGGGCGACTCGATGCCCGGCGTGATGGCCGTGGCGGCGTCCAGGAGCGACAGCGGCACGTCGTAGTCCATGAGCACGTAGCGGCGCGCGACGAGCACGCCCTCGAGGCGGCGGAGCAGCGTGGACGCGCCCGGCTTCTCCTCGGAGCCCGAGATGAGGACGGCGGTGGAGCGGAGGATCACGGGGCCGAAGATCTCGAGCCCGGCCTTCCGCAGCGTGGTGCCGGTCTCGACCACGTCGGCGATGGCGTCGGCGACGCCCAGCTGGATGGCGGACTCGACCGCGCCGTCGAGGCGGATGAGCTGGGCCTCGACGCCGTGCTCGCGGAGGAAGCCGCCCACGAGGACGGGGTAGCTGGTGGCGATGCGGACCCCGGCGAGGTCGGCCAGGTCGGCGAAGCGCCCGACCGGGCCGGCGAAGCGGAACGTGGATCCCGCGAAGCCGAGCTCCGCGGTCTCGGAGGCGTCCGAGGCGGAGTCGATGAGGAGGTCGCGGCCGGTGATGCCGACGTCGAGCGCGCCGGATCCGACGTAGGTCGCGATGTCGCGCGGGCGGAGGTAGAAGAACTCGACGTCGTTGCGCGCGTCGAGGACGTAGAGCTCCTTGGGGTCACGCCGGCCGGCGTACCCGGCCTCGGCGAGCATCTGGGCGGCGGTCTCTGAGAGCGAGCCCTTGTTGGGCACGGCGACACGGAGCATGGGGATCACTTCTTCCGATGGAGGGGACGACTCAGGTGACGGATGCGCGTCACAGATGTCGGCCGACGTCCTCCAGGGTGAGGCCGCGCGCGATCATCATGACCTGCACGTGGTACAGCAGCTGCGAGATCTCCTCGGCGGCGCGGTCGTCGGACTCGTGCTCGGCCGCCATCCAGACCTCGGCGGCCTCCTCGACGACCTTCTTGCCGATCGCGTGCACGCCGCCGTCGAGCTCGCGGACGGTGCCGGACCCCTCGGGCCGCTCGGCGGCGATGCGGGTCAGCTCGCCGAACAGGTCATCGAAGGTCTTCACGTGCTCCAGGGTACAGCCGCACGACGGGCGCCCGGCACGACGACGGGAGGCCGGGAGCGCGATGCTCCCGGCCTCCCGGTGGTGGTGCTGGTCGTGCGGAGGACGCGTGCTAGCCGACGCCCTGCAGGTCGATCACGAAGATCAGCGTGCGGCCGGAGAGGCGGTGGCCGCCGCCCGCGGGGCCGTAGGCGAGCTCAGGCGGGACGACGAGCTGGCGGCGTCCGCCGACCTTCATGCCCGGGATGCCCTGCTGCCAGCCGGCGATGAGGCTGCGGAGGGGGAAGCGCACGGACTGGCCGCGGCTCCAGGAGGAGTCGAACTCCTCGCCGGACTCGAAGTCGACGCCGAGGTAGTGCACGTCGACGGTGTCGCCGGGCTGGGCCTCGGGGCCGTCGCCCACGGTGATGTCGGAGATGGTCAGCTCTGCGGGGGCCGGGCCGTCGACGGGCTCGACCTCGGGCTTGGTGGTGTCGGTCATGGATCCAGTCAAGCAGATCCGCGTGCGCCTTCCGTCAGTGCGCGTGCGTGTGCGCCTCGGCGGCCCGGCGCAGCTCCGCGATGGCCGACTCGGGGTCGCCGCCGCGGAAGACGCCGGATCCGGAGACGAACGTGTCCGCGCCGGCCTCGGCCGCGCGGCCGATGGTCTCGACGTCGATGCCGCCGTCGACCTGGAGCCACACGTCGTGGCCGGACTCGCGGAGGCGCGAGCGGAGGGCGCGGAGCTTCGGCATGGTCTCGGGCATGAAGGACTGGCCGCCGAAGCCGGGCTCCACCGTCATGACGAGCACCTGGTCGAACTCGTGCAGTAGCTCGAGGTAGTCGTCGACGGGCGTGCCGGGCTTCAGCGCTATGCCGGCGCGCGCGCCGATCTCGCGCAGCCGCCGGGCGAGCGCGACGGGCTCGCGCGTGGCCTCGGCGTGGAACGTGACGCTCGCGGCGCCCGCCTCCGCGTAGCCGGGGGCCCAGCGGTCGACGTCGTCGATCATCAGGTGGATGTCGAGCGGGACCGGGGTCACCTGCTGGAGGCGCTCGACCATCGGCAGGCCGAAGGTGAGGTTCGGCACGAAGTGGTTGTCCATGATGTCGACGTGCACGAGGTCGGCGGTGGCGAGGCGCTGGATCTCGCGCTCCAGGTTCGCGAAGTCGGCGGACAGGATGCTCGGTTCGATGCGGACGGGCATGGTCCCGACCCTACCGGCGGGTCAGCAGGGCGATGAACATGGCGTCGGTGCCGTGGCGGTGCGGCCAGAGCTGCACGCTGGATCCGCGGGTCCCGGCGTCGGGGTCGGCCTCCGGCAGCTCGAGGTCGCCGTCGGCCACCTCCTGGAGCACGGCGCGCGTGTCGAGCGCGGTCACGTCGGGGTGGCGCTGGAGCGCGGCCTGCACGATGGCGCGCGTCTCGGCGAGGTGCGGCGAGCACGTGACGTAGGCGAGGATCCCGCCGGGCGCGAGCGCGCCGATCGCCGAGTCGATGAGCCCCGTCTGCAGGGCGCCGAGGCCCGCGACGTCGCGCGGGGTCTTGCGCCAACGCGCCTCGGGTCGGCGGCGGAGGGCGCCGAGGCCGCTGCAGGGCGCGTCGAGGAGGATCCGGTCGAAGGCGCCCGGGTGCTCATCCCCCACGGTCGTGCCGTCGGCCTCCCACACCTCGGTGTCGCCCGGGACGGCGCGGAGGGCGTCGCGGACGAGCCCGGCGCGGGCGGGGACGAGCTCGTTGGCGGTGAGCAGGGCACCGGAGCGACCGGCCTCGGCGGCGAGCAGCGCGGCCTTGCCGCCGGGACCCGCGCAGAGGTCGAGCCAGCGCTCGCCGGGCGTGACGGGTCGTGCGCGGCTGAGGGCGAGCGCGGCGAGCTGGGATCCCTCGTCCTGCACGCGGACGCGGCCCTCGGCGACGCCGGGCGCGTCCATGGGATCGCCGCCCTCGAGGTAGGCGCCGACGGGAGAGAAGGCGGCCGGCTGCTCGCCGACCTCCTCGACGGTGGCGAGGCCCGGGAGCGCGACGAGGCTCACGGCGGGCGCCGCGTTGTCGGCGCGGAGCAGGTCCTCGAGCTCGTCGGCGCGGCCCTCGCGGGCGAGCGCCTGGCGCAGGGCGCGCAGCACCCAGAGCGGGTGGGAGTGCTCGAGGGCGAGCCGCTCGTCGTCGCTCGCGGCGCTGTCGAGCACGCGCTGCCGCCACTCGGCGGGCTCCGAGCGGGTGATGGTGCGGAGGACGCCGTTGACGAAGCCCGTGGCGGACCGGGATCCGACCGCGCGCGCCATGTCGACGCCCTCGTTGACGGCGGCGTGGGTGGCGACGCGCATGCTGAGGAGCTGGTGGACCGAGAGGCGGAGGACGTCCAGGATCGGCGCGTCGATCGCCGCGACGGGGCGGCCGGCCGCCAGCTCGATCACGCGGTCGTAGTAGCCGGACATGCGCAGGGTGCCGTAGGCGAGCTCGGTGGCGAGCGCCGCGTCCTGGGCGCTGAGGGCGGCGCGGCGGATCCTGACCGGCAGCAGCAGGTTCGCGTACGCGTCCGACTCGCGGACCGCGCTCACGACCTCGTAGGCGACCCGGCGGGCCGGGCTGACGGAGGCGGGGCCGCCGACCGCCGACCGGTCGTCGGCGGGGCGGGACCCGCGGTCGGCGGCGCGGCGCGCGCCTCCCGTGGGACGGCGGCCGTCCGGTCGACGGGCGGGGGATCCGGTGCTGTCGCTCATCGTGCGGTGATGTCCCTCGTCGTGACGCCGCGCCACCAGTCGGCGGCGGGCATGGGCTTCTTCCCCGCGGGCTGCACCTGGATGAGCTCGACGGGATGGCTGGTGGTGCCGACCATCACGGCGCCGCCGACGGACTCGATGCGCCCGGGTTCGAGCGGGGCGGCGTCGCGCAGCTCGGCTGCACGGTGGACCTTGACGCGCACGTCGTCCACGGAGGTGAACGCGCCGGGCTCCGGCGTCACGCCGCGGATCTGCGCGAGCACGGCATCCGCCGGGCGCGCCCAGTCGATCCGGCCGTCGGCGATGGTGGTCTTGGGCGCGAGCGTCGGCTCGCCCTCCTGGGGACGCGCGACGGCGCTGCCCGCGGCGATCCCGTCGACCGTGCGCACGAGGAGGTCGGCGCCCTGCATCGCGAGCGCGTGCAGCACGTCCCCCGCGGTCTCGTGCGCGCCCGTGGGCCGCTCCTCCACGGCGAACACGGGACCGGTGTCCATGCCCCGCTCCAGTCGGAAGACGCTGGCGCCCGTGACGGTCTCGCCCGCCATGATCGAGCGCTGCACGGGCGCCGCTCCCCGCCACCGGGGCAGGAGGGAGAAGTGCAGGTTGATCCAGCCGTGCGCGGGTGTGGACAGCAGCGGCTCCCGCACGAGGCCGCCGTAGGCGACGATCACCCCGAGGTCGGCCCCGACCGCGGCGATGCGGGCGGTCGCCTCCTCGTCCAGCCGGTTGGTGCGGAGCGTGGGGATGCCGAGCCCCTCGGCCTCCCGGGCGACGGGCGACGGCGTCAGCAGGCGCTTGCGGCCGGTGGGCGCGTCGGCCCGCGTGACGACGAGCGCGACCTCGTGGCCCGAGGCGTGCAGGCGGACGAGCGACGGCACGGCCGCTCGGGGCGTGCCGGCGAAGACGAGTCTCATGCGGTTCCCTCCCGGGGACGGCGTGCGGGGCGAGCGGTGGATGCGGGACGAGCTGTCGGGCCGGATGCGCGGTCGGCTCGACGGACGCGCATCAGAACAGCCCCGTGTCGTCGAACCGTACACGGAGCGGGACCGTGGGCCGGAACCCGGTGCGGCCCGCGACGGGCTTGCGGCGGCTGGAGGCGTTCTTCACGACGGCGGCGCGGAGCTCGCGCGCCGCGTCCGGGCCGCTGGCGTAGTCGAGCCGGACGATGGCGCGGACCCGACCCTGCTCGGTGGGCACCGGGCCGAGGACGTCTATCCCCTCGATCCCGTCGAGCCGCTCGACCGCCTGGCCGACCGCATCAGGGAGCCCCTCGACGCTCGCGGCGCGCACGGCGGGCGGGAAGCGCAGGGCGCGGCGCTCGAGCAGCTCCTCGCGGGCGTACCTCGCCTGCTGCCAGGTGGCGAGGGCGCGCGCGACCTGGCCGCCGACGCCCACGAGCATCACGGGCGCGCGCGGAGCCGCGAGGGCCGCGGCGTTGGACCACTGGCGGAGCACGTCCTCCCCCACCCGGAGGCTCTCGCGCGCGAGCATCCGCTCCCCGTCGAGCAGCAGGATCGCGCGGTATCCACCCGCTGCGACGGGCTCGGCCCCGCGCGTGGCGACGACGAGCCGCGACTCGGCGTCGACCTCCTGCACGTGGCGCTCGCCGTCCGCCAGCACCACCTGCACGCCGGGGAACGCGCGGCCGAGCTCCTCCGCCGTGCGGCCCGCGCCGATGGTGACGAGGCGCAGCTCGTCGGATCCGCAGTTGGCGCAGCGCCAGTCGCCCGCGAGGTGCCCGCACCAGCCGCAGGTGGGCGTGCTCGTGGCGGTCGACATGCCGAGCGGACCCGTGCAGACGGTGCAGCGGGCGGCCTGGCGGCAGGCGCGGCACGCGACGAGCGGCGCGTAGCCGGGGCGCGCGACCTGGATGAGGACCGGCCCGTGCTCGACGGCGTCCTTCGCCGCGCGCCATGCGCCCGACGGGATCCTGGCCTGCCGGGCGAAGCCCTCGTCGCCCGTCTGCGACGTGGTCGGGATCACCCGCGGGGTCCGGGTGGCCGCGGGCGAGACGCTCGTGAGGTAGCCGATCGCGACGAGGCGCTCGACCTCCGTGCTCCGGGAGTGCGCGAGCAGCACGAGCGCAGTGCCCTGCTGACGGCTGCGCAGGAGGGCGACGTCGCGCGCGTGGGCGTACGGGCTGAGCGGCTCGGCGTGCAGCGGGTCCCCCTCGTCCCACATCGCGACGAGGCCGAGGCGCGGCGCGGGCGCGTAGACGGCCGAGCGGTTCCCGACGACGATGCGGGGCGCGTCGCCCAGGCCCGCGAGGAAGGAGCGGTAGCGGTCGGGGCCGGACTGGCGCGCGTCGGTGCGCAGCACGGAGCCGACGGGCGCGTGCGCGGCGAGGGCGGCCTCCAGCTGGTCCTGGTCGCGGTAGTCGGGCACCACGAGGACGCTGCTGCGTCCCGACGCGAGCACGCGCGCCGCGGCCTGCGCGAGCGTGACGGACCAGCGGCCGGCCCAGATGCCGCCGGGCAGCTCGACGACCTCGGGGATGGCGTCGACGGCCACGCGACCTGTGCCGTCGACCGCCGCGTCGAGCGTGCCGGGCGCGTAGCCGTCGATGAGCGGGAGGTCCGCGGGCGGGGTCTCCGCCGGGGAGGTTACCGCCGGCGGGGCGTCCGCGGCGGTGGCGTCCGCCTGTGCGGACGACCCAGCGGCGCCGTCGGCATCCGCGTCGGCCGCCGCCACCGCCTGGAGGTGCGCCTTCTCCACGCGCACCTGCCGCGGCGGCACGGCCAGGCGGATCACGTCGGACGCGGTCCCGGCCTGCCGGTCGGCGACCTCCCGCGCGAGCGTCCAGATCTCCGGGCGCAGCACGGGCAGCGGCGACACGACCTGCTCCACCTCGCTGAGCGCGCCGTCGTAGCCCCCGCCGTCGCCGACCTCGACGACGTAGCCGTCGGCCACCCTGCCCGCGGACCGCAGCGGCACGCGCACCCGGACACCGGGCACGCACGTGGCGCGGAGCTCCTCGGGCACGGCGTAGTCGAAGAGCCGGTCCAGCTGCGGCAGCGGCGAGTCGACCATCACCCGCACGACGGGCGGGCGCGTGCCCGCCTCGGCGGCGGGTGTCGCGGATCCGCGCTCGGCCTCCCCCGCGGTCACCCGACCCTCCCGGTCATGCCGGGAGCCCGGCGGCGGGGCGCGTCAGAGGCCCGCGGCGCTCTGCAGGTCGGCGACACGGTCGAGCGCCTCCCAGGTGAAGTCCGGCAGCTCGCGACCGAAGTGCCCGTATGCGGCGGTCTGCGCGTAGATGGGACGGAGCAGGTCGAGCCGCTCGACGATGGCGGCGGGACGCAGGTCGAAGGTCTCGCGGATGGCGCGCACGATGCGCTCCTCGGGCACGTGCGCCGTGCCGAAGGTCTCGACGTAGAGGCCCACGGGCGCGGCCTTGCCGATGGCGTAGGCGACCTGCACCTCGAGGCGGTCGGCGAGGCCCGCGGCGACCGCGTTCTTGGCCACCCAGCGCATGGCGTACGCGGCGCTGCGGTCGACCTTCGACGGGTCCTTGCCGCTGAACGCGCCGCCGCCGTGCCGGCTGAATCCCCCGTAGGTGTCGACGATGATCTTGCGTCCGGTGAGCCCTGCGTCGCCCTTGGGCCCGCCGATCTCGAACTTGCCGGTGGGGTTGATGAGCAGCGTCGCGTCGCGCGAGTCGAGCTCGATGCCGATCTCGGCCGCGGCGGCGAGCACCGGGCGGATCACGTGCTCCTCGACCTCGCGGCGGAGGTCCTCCTGGGAGACCTGCGGGCCGTGCTGCGTCGAGAGCACGACAGTGTCGACCGTGCGCGGCACGAGCCCCTCGTAGCCGATGGTGACCTGCGTCTTGCCGTCGGGCCGCAGGTACGCGAGCTCGCCCGAGTGGCGGACTGCCGCGAGGCGCTCGGCGAGGCGGTGCGCGAGGTAGATGGGCAGGGGCATGAAGACGGGGGTGTCGCGCGACGCGTAGCCGAACATGAGGCCCTGGTCGCCTGCGCCCTGCAGGTCGTGCGCGTCGGTGGACGCGGATCCCGAGCGCGACTCGTACGAGCGGTCGACGCCCTGCGCGATGTCGGGCGACTGCGCGCCGATGGACACCGTGACGCCGCAGTTGCTGCCGTCGAAGCCGACCTCGGAGGAGTCGTAGCCGATGTCCCGGATGCGGTCGCGCACGATCTGCGGGATGTCGACGTAGCCGCTCGTGGTGACCTCGCCGGCGACGTGCACGAGCCCCGTGGTGACGAGCGTCTCGACGGCCGCGCGGCTCGTCGGGTCCTGCGTGAGGAGCGCGTCGAGGATGCTGTCCGAGATCTGGTCGCAGATCTTGTCGGGGTGACCCTCGGTGACGGACTCGGAGGTGAACAGGCGCAGGTCGGTCACGGGTGCCTCCAGGGGATCGCGTGGTCGCGCGCCGTTCGCTACTGCGTCGGCGCGCCCACTACGTCGAGAATTCGATGGGCGACCTGCTCCTTGGAGCCGGAGGCCTCGGCAAGTGTATCGCCGGACCTCCCGAGCACCGTGATCGTGTTGCCCTCCGTGGCGAACCCCTCGGACCACCCGACCCTGTTGAGGACGAGCAAGTCGCAGCCCTTCCGCGCGAGCTTCGCGCGGCCGATCCTGAGCCGCTCGGCCGGGTCCTCCTCGGTCTCCGCCGCGAAGCCCACGACCAGTCGGCGGGTGCCGTCGGCGCGCGGCACGGACGCGTCGGACGCGAGCCGCTGCAGGACGTCGGGGTTCCGCACGAGCTCGACGGAGAGCGCGTCGCCCGCCTCCTCCTTCGTGATCTTGCCCGCGGACACGGCCACCGGCCGGTAGTCGGCGACGGCCGCGGCCATGATCACCACGTCGGCGCCGTCCGCCTCGCGGAGCATCGCGTCCGACAGCTCGAGCGCGGTCGAGACGGGCACCACGCGGACGCCGGCGGGCGCGGGCACCTCGAGGTGCGCGGCGACGAGCACGACGTCGGCGCCTCGGTCGCGCGCGGCGACGGCCAGCGCGATGCCCTGCCGACCTGAGGAGCGGTTGCCGAGGAAGCGCACGGGATCCAGCGGCTCGCGCGTGCCGCCCGCGGAGACGAGGACGCGGCGGCCCTCGAGGTCGCGACCGCCCGGACGGACGGCGGCGAGGGCCGCGGCGATGACGTCCTCCACCTCGGCCATGCGGCCGGGCCCGGAGTCCGTGCCCGTGAGGCGGCCCGACGTGGGGCCGACCAGGGTGGCGCCGCGGGAGCGCAGGAGGGCCGCGTTGGCCTGGGTCGCCGGGTGCTGCCACATCTCGGTGTGCATCGCGGGGGCGACGACGAGGGGCGCGCGGCTGGCGAGGATCGTGGTGCCGAGCAGGTCGTCCGACAGGCCGAGCGCCATCGTGGCGAGCGTGTGCGCGGTGGCGGGGGCGACGACGATGAGGTCGGCCTTCTGGCCGAGCGCCACGTGGCGGACCTCGGAGACGCCGTCGTAGAGGTCGCTCGTCACCGGGTTCCGGCTGACGGCCTCGAGCGTGGGCTTCCCGACGAAGCGGAGCGCCGCCTCGGTGGGCACGACGTGCACGTCGTGGCCGAGCAGCACGAGGCCCCGGACCACGCCGACGGCCTTGTAGGCCGCGATGCCGCCCGTGATCCCCACGACGACCATCACGCGGCGGCGCTCCTGGGCCCGTGGGCGGGAACGGCGTGCGGCGTGCGGTCGGCGCGGGGCATCCGGGACGGCGGGCGGCTAGGAGGCCGCGGGCTCCACGATGGGCGTGGCGACGAGCTTGTCCTCGTTGATCTCGTGCATGGCGACCGAGAGGGGCTTGTCGTCGATGGTGCTGTCGACGAGCGGTCCGACGTTGTCGAACAGGCTGCCCTCGTGCAGGTCGGCGTAGTAGTCGTTGATCTGGCGGGCCCGCTTGGAGGCGAAGATCACGAGCGCGTACTTCGAGTCGACCTTCGAGAGGAGCTCGTCGATGGGCGGGTCGATGATGCCCTGGGTCTTGTCAACCATGGATGTGCCGCTTCCTCATTGCATGGAAGAAGGCCGCACGGGTCCGTGTCATGGACCGACGGCCTTCCTGGATTTCATCAAGTCTACGACCTCGCGCGCCGCCTCCGCGACATCGCGGTTGACGACGAGGTGGTCGAACTCGTCCTGGGCGGCCAGCTCGACCTTCGCGGTGTCCAGCCGGCGCTGCTGCTCCTCGGGTCCCTCGGTGCCGCGGCCGACCAGGCGGCGCACGAGCTCCTCCCAGGTGGGCGGCAGCAGGAACACGAGCCGCGCCTCGGGCATCGCGGCCTTCACCTGGCGCGCGCCCTGGATGTCGATCTCGAGCAGCACGCTCCTGCCCTCGGCCAGCGCGGCGTCGATGGGCGCGCGCGGCGTGCCATAGCGGTGCGCGTTGTGCACCGTGGCCCACTCGAGGAGCTCGTGCTGCTCGTCCATGCGGTCGAACTCGGCGTCCGACACGAAGAAGTAGTTGACGCCCTCGACCTCGCCGGGACGCGGCGCGCGCGTGGTGGCGGAGACGGAGAGCAGCACGTCGGGCTCGTTCTCGCGGATGAAGGTGGAGACGGTGCCCTTGCCTACCGCGGTGGGTCCCGCGAGCACCACGAGCCGGCTGGGCTCGACGATCTGCTTCGCGGCCTGCCACTCCTCGAGGAAGCGGGTGAGGCGCACGCGCTGGTGGACGCCGAGCCCGCCGAGGCGCTTGGCGGTGGAGATGCCGAGGTCGCCGAGGATCCGCTCGAGCTTGGTGGGGCCGATGTTCGGGATGCTCGTGAGGAACTCGGTGACGCGGAGGGTCGCCTCGGCGCGGTGCGCGGGATCCGCGGACGCGTCGAGGACGCCGAGCGGGGTCCGCTCCCCCGTGACGATGTCGTGCTTCACCTGCGCGCGCGCGCGGCGGGCGGCGACGGCGGCCTGCGACGCGGCGACCCGGTCGACCTCGGGTGGTTCGGGCCTCATGGCAGCACCTCTTCGAGTCGTCCGGCGTGGTCGGTGACGGCCTCCGCGACACGCCGTGGCCCTGCCGTGAGGATACTCCGCGACGCGGCCGCGATCACAACGCCGGCGGCCGGGCCGAACAGCTTCCGGACATCGCCGAGCAGCGCGCCCTGGTGGCCGAAGCCGGGCGCGAGGATCGGGGTGCGGACGAGCCGCGCGAGGTCGAGGCCGGCGTCGGCGGCGTCGACGGTCGCTCCGACGACGAGCCCGAAGGACCCGGGGTCGGCCGACGGGTCGTCGAGCGCGCCGTTCGCGGCGACGGCCGCGTCCTGGATCCCGCGGGCGACGGTGCGGGCGGCCGCGGACCCGTCGCCGGGGAGCACGGCGCGCTGCAGGTCGCGCGCCTCCGGGTTGGACGTCGCGGCGAGCACGAAGACGCCCGCGCCCCAGCCGTCCGCGGCGGCGCGCACGCCGTCGAGGGATCCGACGCCCGTGTACGCCGTGAGGGTGACGGCGTCGGCGCGCAGCGGGCTGTCGGGCGCGAGCCAGGCGGCGCCGTACGCGTCGACGGTGGAGCCGATGTCGCCGCGCTTTGCGTCCGCGATGACGAGGAGGCCGGCGTCGCGCGCGGCGGCCAGCACGCGCTCCAGCGCGACGTAGCCGGCCGATCCGTGGCGCTCGAAGAACGCGACCTGCGGCTTGACGATGCCGGCGCGCCCCGCGGTCGCCTCGACCACGCGGAGGCCGAACTCCTCGAGGCCGCGCGCGTCGTCGGCGAGGCCCCAGGCGTCGAGCAGCGAGCGGTGCGGGTCGATGCCGACGCAGAGGTGCCCGTGCGCGCGGAACGTGCGGGCCAGCCGCGCGCCGAACGACGGGGCGTCGGGAACCGCCCCGCCGTCCGCGGTCGTCACCTGCGGGCCTCGCGGGCGATCGCGTAGTCCTGCAGGCTCGTCACGTCGAAGCCGGCGCGGATGGCGTCGAAGGACGCGACCGCCGCCGTGAGCTGCGCGATGGTCGTGAACAGCGCCTTGTCGGCCGCGACGGCCGCCGCGCGGATCTCGTAGCCGTCGGCGCGCGCCGTGCGGCCCGACGGGGTGTTGATGACCACGTCCACCTCGTCGCGGTTGATCAGGTCGACGATGGACGGCGAGTCGCCCTCGGCGGGCTCCTCGCTGTACTTGCGCACGACGCGCGCCTGGATCCCGTTGCGGCTGAGGATCTCCGCCGTGCCCGCGGTCGCGAGCACCTCGAAGCCGAGCTGCTGGAGGCGGAGCACCGGCAGCACGATCGAGCGCTTGTCGCGGTCGGCGACCGAGACGAACACCGTGCCCGAGAGCGGGAGGCCGCCGAACGCCGCCTCCTGGCTCTTCGCGAACGCGCGCGGGAAGTCGCGGTCGATGCCCATGACCTCGCCGGTCGAGCGCATCTCCGGGCCGAGCACGGAGTCGACGATGAGGCCGTCCTTCGTGCGGAACCGCTTGAAGGGCAGCACGGCCTCCTTGACGGCGACGGGCGAGTCCATCGGGACGTCGGATCCGTCGCGCTCGGGCAGGAGCCCGGACGACTTCAGCTCGGCGATGGACGTGCCGACCATGACGAGCGACGCGGCCTTCGCGAGCGGGATGCCGAGCGCCTTGGAGACGAACGGCACCGTGCGGCTCGCGCGCGGGTTCGCCTCGAGGACGTAGAGCACGCCGGCGCCGATCGCGAACTGCACGTTGAGCAGGCCGCGCACTCCCACGCCCTCGGCGATGGCGCGCGTGGCGTCGACGACCTGCTGGATCTGGCCGCGGCCCAGGGTCACGGGCGGGAGCGTGCAGCTCGAGTCGCCCGAGTGGATCCCGGCCTCCTCGATGTGCTCCATGACGCCGCCCACGTACAGCTCGGTGCCGTCGTAGATGGCGTCGATGTCGATCTCGATGGCGTCGTCGAGGAACCGGTCGATGAGGAGGGGCTTGCCCTCGCCGATGATCCCCTGGTCGGCCATGCGCAGGAAGTAGTCATGCAGCGTGGAGGTGTCGAAGACGATCTCCATGCCGCGGCCGCCGAGCACGTAGCTCGGGCGGACGAGGACGGGGTAGCCGATCTCCTCCGCGACGACGACGGCCTCGTCGATCGCGACGGCCGTGCCGTTGCGCGGCGCCACGAGCCCCGCTGCGTCGAGGATCCCGGAGAACAGGCCCCGCTCCTCCGCGAGGTCGATGGCCGACGGGCTCGTGCCGAGGATGGGGACGCCCGCGGCCTCGAGGCCCTTGGCGAGCCCGAGCGCCGTCTGGCCGCCGAGCTGCACGACGACGCCGACGAGCTCGCCCGCCTGCTGCTCGACGTGCACGATCTCGAGCACGTCCTCGAGCGTGAGCGGCTCGAAGTAGAGCCGGTCGCTCGTGTCGTAGTCGGTCGAGACCGTCTCCGGGTTGCAGTTGATCATGATGGTCTCGTACCCGGCGTCCGCCAGCGCGAAGGACGCGTGCACGCACGAGTAGTCGAACTCGATGCCCTGGCCGATGCGGTTCGGGCCCGAGCCCAGGATGATCACCTTGCGGAGCTCGGACGGCACGATCTCCGTCTCGGAGTCGTAGCTGGAGTAGTGGTACGGCGTGAGCGCCGGGAACTCGCCCGCGCACGTGTCGACCGTCTTGTAGACGGGCCGGATGTCGGCCGCGTGGCGCGCGTCGCGCACCTCCTGCTCGGTGAGCCCGCGGATCTCGGCGATCTGCGCGTCCGAGAAGCCGTGGTCCTTCGCCTCGCGCAGCGTGTCCGCGTCGAGGGAGCCTGCGTCGCGCACGGCGTCGGCGACCTCGTTGATGAGCACGATCTGGTCGATGAACCAGGGGTCGATCTTCGTGGCGTCGAAGACCTGCTCCGCCGTGGCACCCGCGCGGAGCGCCTGCTGCACCGTGACGATGCGGCCGTCGGTGGGCGTGCGGCTCGTCTCGAGCAGCTCGTCGACCGAGCGCTTCTCGGCGCCCCAGTGGAAGGAGGATCCGCGCTTCTCGAGCGAGCGCAGCGCCTTCTGCAGCGCGGTGGAGTAGTTGCGGCCGATGGCCATCGCCTCGCCGACCGACTTCATGGTCGTGGTGAGCTCGGCGTCCGCGGCCGGGAACTTCTCGAACGCGAAGCGCGGCACCTTCACGACCACGTAGTCGAGCGTGGGCTCGAAGCTCGCGGGCGTGACCTTGGTGATGTCGTTGGGGATCTCGTCGAGGCGGTAGCCGATGGCGAGCTTCGCGGCGATCTTCGCGATCGGGAAGCCGGTCGCCTTCGACGCGAGCGCGCTGGAGCGGGAGACGCGCGGGTTCATCTCGATGACGATGAGACGGCCGTCCACGGGATCCACCGCGAACTGGATGTTGCAGCCGCCCGTGTCGACGCCCACCCGGCGGATGATGTCGATGCCGATGTCGCGCATGTGCTGGTACTCGCGGTCGGTGAGCGTGAGGGCCGGCGCCACCGTGATCGAGTCGCCCGTGTGCACGCCGACCGGGTCGACGTTCTCGATGGAGCAGACGACGACCGTGTTGTCGGCCGTGTCGCGCATGAGCTCCAGCTCGTACTCCTTCCAGCCGAGGATCGACTCCTCGAGGAGCACCTCGGTGGTGGGGCTCGACTGGAGGCCGTCGGCGACCATGCGCTCGAGCTCCTGGCGCGTGTGCGCGAAGCCGGAGCCGAGGCCGCCCATGGTGAAGGAGGGGCGGATCACGAGCGGGTAGCCGAGGTCCTCGGCGAACTCGACGGCCTGCTCGAGCGTCTTGGCGACGTGCGAGCGGGCGACGTCGGCGCCGGACTCGATGACGAGGTCCTTGAAGAGCTGGCGGTCCTCGCCCTTCTGGATGGCCTCGACCTTCGCGCCGATGAGCTCGACGCCGTGCTTGGCGAGGATGCCGAGCTCGTCGAGGCGGATGGCCGCGTTGAGCGCCGTCTGCCCGCCGAGGGTGGGGAGCACCGCGTCGGGGCGCTCCTTGATGATGATCTTCTCGAGCACCTCGCTCGTGATCGGCTCGATGTAGGTCGCGTCGGCGAAGCCCGGGTCGGTCATGATCGTGGCGGGGTTCGAGTTCACGAGGATGACGCGCACGCCCTCCTCGCGGAGCACGCGGCAGGCCTGCGTGCCCGAGTAGTCGAACTCGGCGGCCTGGCCGATGACGATCGGCCCGGAGCCGATGACGAGGACGCTGTTGATGTCGTCGCGCTTGGGCATTACACGGTCTCCTGGGGGGTCGCGGCGGCGGGTGCGGTGCCCGACGCGTCGTGGATCAGCTCGATGAACCGGTCGAAGAGGTACGACGAGTCGTGCGGACCCGCGGCCGCCTCCGGGTGGTACTGCACGCTGAAGGCGGGGATGTCGAGGCAGCTCAGCCCCTCGACCACCTGGTCGTTGAGCGAGACGTGGCTGACCTCCGCGCGGCCGAAGCCGGCGGGGCTGTCGACCGGTCCGTCGAGGGGCGCGGAGACCGCGAAGCCGTGGTTCTGGCTCGTGATCTCGACGCGGCCGGTGCGGCGGTCGAGCACGGGCTGGTTGATCCCGCGGTGGCCGAACGGCAGCTTGTAGGTTTCGAACCCGAGGGCGCGGCCGAGGAGCTGGTTGCCGAAGCAGATCCCGAAGAACGGGATGCCCTTGCGGAGCACGTCCTGCAGCAGCTCCACGTGGTACTGCGAGGCCTCGGGGTCGCCGGGGCCGTTCGAGTAGAAGACCGCCGTGGGCGCGAGCTCCTCGAGCTCGGCCGTGGTGATCGACTGCGGCACGACGTGCACGTCGAGGCCGCGGGCGGCCAGGTGCTTCACCGTGGCGGTCTTGATGCCGAGGTCGAGGACCGCGACGGATCCGATGCGCTCGCCGACGGCGGGGATCGTGTACGTCTCCTGCGTGGAGACCTCGGCGGAGAGGTTGCGGCCCGCCATGTCGGGCGCCTGGCGCACCTGCGCGAGCTGCTCCTCGTCGCCGAGCGCGAAGGCGTCGCCGGAGAAGACGCCGGCGCGCATGGCGCCCTCGTCGCGGATCCGGCGGGTGACCGCGCGCGTGTCGATGCCGGAGATGCCGACGACGCCCTGCGCGACCAGGTCGTCCTCGAGCGTGCGCTGCCCGCGGAAGTTGGAGACCACGCGGGAGGGGTCGCGGACGACGTACCCGGCGACCCAGATGCGGCGGGACTCCATGTCGTCGTCGTTCATGCCGGTGTTGCCGATGTGCGGCGCCGTCTGGAGCACGATCTGCCCCGCGTAGGACGGGTCGGTGATCGTCTCCTGGTAGCCGGTCATGCCGGTCGCGAAGACGGCCTCGCCGAGGGTCACGCCGCGGGCGCCGTACGCGCGTCCGACGTACCTCCGTCCGTCCTCGAGCACCAGGACCGCCGGTTCGTGTCGGGCCATGTCGGTCACTTCCCTTCGTTGTCGTCGTCGTGCGCAGGGCGCGTGATGTGGTGGAGGGCGTCGACGAGCGCGGTCTTCTCGCGCGGGTCGATCACCCGGAGGTACGTGTCGACCGAGGTCTCGGCCGCCGCGTCGAGGATCCAGGTGACGGCCACGAGGCCGCCCTCCTC
The DNA here is from genome assembly GCF_051201715.1 of Clavibacter quasicaliforniensis. Taxonomy (NCBI): domain Bacteria; kingdom Bacillati; phylum Actinomycetota; class Actinomycetes; order Micrococcales; family Microbacteriaceae; genus Clavibacter; species Clavibacter quasicaliforniensis. The sequence goes on from NZ_CP139624.1 coordinate 1,966,316, forward strand.
CACGACGCGGTCGATCGCGTAGGTCGCGAGCCCGGATCCCGTGATGCGGTCGGCGGGCACGAGCACCTCGCGCTCGCCGTCGATCGCGAGCACGAGGCCCGCGTCATGCACCCGGGCAGCCGCGCGACCGCGGAAGCCGAGGGGCGCGACGGTCAGCCGGTCGAGCGGCTCCCCCGCGGTGGTCGTGGCGACGTAGAGCACGTCGACCTCGAACGTCGGCGCGCCGAGGCCGGCGGGCGGGCGCGGCGGCTCGGGCAGCGCGCGCTGGCGTCGTCGGCGCGCGCGCCAGCCGAGCACCATGAGCGCGAGCAGCAGGACGAGGAGCGCGATCACCGTGATCGCGGGCACGAGGCGACCGCTCATGCGCGTGCCTCCGCGACGCCTGCGGAGGTCGCGGCGTCGCGTGCGTCGGCGTCCGCGCGGTCGCGGAGGACGGCGGCGCGGGCGACGGTCTCGCGATCGACGAGCGCGCCGTCGAGCACGGTCGGGTATCCGCGGTGGAAGGTCGCGACGACGCGGCCGGGCAGCGTCATCTCGAGGTAGGGCGAGTTGCCGCTGAGCCCGCCGAGGTCGTCGCGCCCGAAGACGCGCGACGCGGACGGGTCGTAGAGCGTGATGTCGGCCGGGGATCCGCCGGCCAGGGCGTGCCCGTGCTCGTCGAGGCGGCCGATGCGCGCGGGCGCGTGCGACATGACGCGCGCGACGCCGGCCCAGTCGATCAGGCCCGTGTCGACCATGGCGAGCTGCACCACGGAGAGCGCCGACTCGAGGCCGACCATGCCGAACGCGGCCGCGTCCCACTCGCAGTCCTTGGCCTCCGTCGGGTGCGGCGCGTGGTCGGTCGCGACCACGTCGATCGTGCCGTCGGCGAGCGCGGCCCGGAGTGCCTCGACGTCCTCACGGCGGCGCAGCGGCGGGTTGACCTTGTAGCGCGCGTCGTAGCCCGCGACCAGTTCCTCGGTGAGGAGGAGGTGGTGCGGCGTGACCTCGGCCGTGACGTCGACGCCGCGGGCCTTGGCCCAGCGGATCACGTCGACGGAGCCGGCGGTGGAGACGTGGCAGACGTGGAGGCGGGATCCCACGTGCTCGGCGAGCAGGACGTCGCGCGCGATGATCGACTCCTCGGCGACCGCGGGCCAGCCCGTGATGCCGAGCTCGCCGGACAGCGCGCCCTCGTTCATGGTGGCGCCCTCGGTGAGGCGCGGGTCCTGCGCGTGCTGCGCGATGACGCCGTCGAAGGCCTTCACGTACTCGAGCGCGCGGCGCATGAGCAGCGGGTCCGAGACGCACTTGCCGTCGTCGGAGAAGACGCGGACGGCTGCGCGGCTGGAGGCCATCGCGCCGATCTCCGCCATCGACTCCCCCGCCAGGCCGACCGAGACGGCGCCGATGGGGCGCACGGTCGCGTACCCGGCGGCGTCGCCGAGCGCCTTGACCTGCTCGACCACGCCCGCCGTGTCCTGCACGGGCATCGTGTTGGCCATCGCGAAGACCGCCGTGAAGCCGCCGAGGGCCGCGGCGCGGGATCCCGTGAGCACGGTCTCGCTCTGCTCGTAGCCGGGCTCGCGCAGGTGCACGTGCAGGTCGACGAGGCCGGGCAGCGCGATGAGCCCGTCGGCCTCGATCACGTGCGCGCCCGTGGGCGCCGCGAGGTCGGGGCCGATCTCGCGGATCAGCCCGTCGGCGACGAGGATGTCGGCCCGCTCGCCCGACGGCAGGGTCGCGCCGCGGATCAGGTGGGTGTCGTCGGGGTTCGTGTCGTTCTGGGTCATCGGTCGGCCTTCCCGTCGCCGGACAGCAGGAGGTAGAGGACGGCCATGCGCACCGAGACGCCGTTGGCGACCTGCTCGCGCACCGTGGACCTCTCCGAGTCGGCGGCGGCGGCGGATATCTCGAGCCCGCGGTTCATGGGCCCCGGGTGCATGACGATCGTATCGGGCCCGAGGAGCGCGAGCCGCGCGTCGTCGAGGCCCCAGATGCGCGCGTACTCGCGCGGGTTCGGGAAGAAGGCGGCGCGCATGCGCTCGGCCTGGATGCGGAGCATCATCACGGCGTCGGGCGCGCCCTCGACGAGCGCCGCGTCGAGGTCGTACCGCACCGTGACGGGCCAGGATCCGACGCCCACCGGCACGAGCGTGGGCGGTGCGACGAGCGTGACCTCGGCGCCGAGCGTCGTGAGCAGCCACGCGTTCGAGCGGGCGACGCGGGAGTGCAGCACGTCGCCGACGATCACGACGCGCGTGCCGTCGAGGCCCTTCCCGCGCGCGGCGGATCCGTGCAGCCTGCGGCGGATGGTGAACGCGTCGAGCAGCGCCTGCGTGGGGTGCTCGTGCGTGCCGTCGCCCGCGTTGACGATCCCGGCGTCTATCCAGCCGCTGCCGGCGAGCGTGTGCGGCGCGCCCGACGACGGGTGCCGGACGACCACGCCGTCGGCGCCCATCGCCTGCAGCGTCTGCGCGGTGTCCTTGAGGCTCTCGCCCTTGGAGACGCTCGACCCCTTCGCGCTGAAGTTGATGACGTCGGCCGACAGGCGCTTGGCGGCGGCCTCGAACGAGATGCGGGTGCGGGTGGAGTCCTCGAAGAAGAGGTTGACGACCGTGCGCCCGCGGAGCGCGGGCGTCTTCTTGATCTCGCGCGTGCCGACGTCGGCCATGTCCTCCGCGACGTCGAGGATGTGGACCGCCTCGTCCCGGGACAGGTCGCGCGTGGAGAGCAGGTGCCTCATCGGGTCGCCCCTTCGCCGTCGGAGGCGGGCGCGGGCGCGTCGTCCGGGCCGGCGATGCTCACCGACTCCTCGCCGTCGGTCTCCTCGAGCCGGACGAAGATCCGCTCGGCGAGGCTGGAGGGCAGGTTCTTGCCCACGAAGTCGGCGCGGATGGGGAGCTCTCGGTGGCCGCGGTCGACGAGCGCGGCGAGCCGCACGGCCGTGGGACGGCCGAGGTCGCCGATCGCGTCGAGGGCGGCGCGCACGGTGCGGCCGGAGAAGAGCACGTCGTCGACGAGCACGACGGTGCGGCCGTCGACGCCGCCTGCGGGCAGACGCGTGGGCGCGGGCGCGCGGGTCGGGTTCCGCTGCAGGTCGTCGCGGTACATCGTGACGTCGAGCGACCCCACCAGGTCGGCGGGGGCCTCGGGCTCGAGGCGGGCGATGATCCGGCCGATGCGCTCGGCGAGGACGGTGCCGCGGGTGGGGATCCCGAGGAGCAGCAGGCCGTGCGGACCGCGGTTCGACTCGAGGATCTCGTGGGCGATGCGCGTGAGCGCACGGGTGATGTCAGAGGGCTGCAGCACGATGCGCTGAGGCAATCCGACCTCCTTCCCCGCCTCTCGGGACGGATGTTAAAGGTGGTCTGTTCCGCGGGTCACTCTAGCGGGTGTCGGCCCGTCGGTCACCGTCACGCCGCGCGGGTGCGGTCCCGGCGCTCGGGCAGCGCCACGAATCCCGCCGAGCGGTACGTCGCGACGGCGCCGCGGAGGTCACTCGGCGTGCACACGAGGGCCGCCGAGGAGCCGAGCTCGCGCAACGCTGCCGCTGCTGCGCGGCAGACTGCTCTGCCGTGGCCCTTCCCGCGCTGGTCCGCGCGCACGCCCATCGGCTCGAGGAGGCCAGGCCGCCCCTGCCCTGCCGACCAGACCGTGACTCCCGCCACGGGCACCCCGTCGGGGTCGCGGCCGAGGAGGCACACCATCGACGCCGTGTCGGCACCTGTCTCGCGACGGGCGGTGATGCCGGATGCCATGGTCGCCCACTGCGCATCGGTGAAGGTCGCGTTGGCCCACGCGGACCGGTGGACGGCCGTGAACGCGGAAGAGGCACCGGGCACGACGCGCTCGACGCGGAGCCCGCCCGGGATCCGAACGGGCTCGGAGAGATCGAGCACCAGGGGGGTCCACGCCTCGCCCGCCGACCAGCCGGAGGTGGCGAGGGCCGCGTCGAGTGCCGTGCCCGCGGGGATCTCGACGGATGCCCGACCGACGGGCAGCACGCCGGCCTCGGGGTCCGCGATGTCCGCCCGCACGACGTCGGCGAGCGCCGGGTCCGACCACCGTTGCGGCGCCACCGTCGTCCGGAGGAGGCCAGGCCCGTCGAGGAACCCGATCGCCACGATCCGGCCGTCGTCGCGCCAGACGCGGAGCGCGTCGGCGACCGCACGCGACCCGTGCCGCTCCGCCCAGCCGATGTCGCCCGGGTGGAGCTGAACGGGCGCATCGTCGCGCTGCCATCGCCGGAGCGCGTCCACGACAGGACCGAGCTCGTCCGGACCGGGGGAAGTGAGGACGATGGACATGTCCTCATCCCATCACCCGGGCGACGCCAGGACCACCCCTCGGAGCACGGTCCCCGGCTCGACGGGCCGCGGTGTCCGTCAGCGGGAGGCGTCGAGCACCGCGCGGATCCTGCCGATCACGGCGGCGTCCTGCAGGCTCGTGGCGTCGCCGAGCATCCGGCCCTCCACGAGGTCGGCGAGGAGGCGGCGCATGATCTTGCCCGAGCGCGTCTTGGGCACGTCCGGCACGGCGACGATCCGGCGCGGCTTCGCCACCGGCCCGATCGCGCGCGCGACGTGCGTCGTGAGGACCGGCCCCAGCTCCGCGGCGAGCGCCGCCCAGCCGGCCGCGTCGTCGTCCGCGGGGCGGTCGTCGCCGCGCGGGACGACGAACGCGACCACGCGCTGGCCGGTGAGCTCGTCGGCCACGCCCGTGACGCCGGCCTCGCCCACGCGCGGGTGCGCGACGAGCGCCGACTCGATCTCGATGGTGGAGAGGCGGTGCCCGGACACGTTGACGACCTCGTCGATCCGGCCCTGCAGGGCCACGTCGCCGTCGACGTCGCGCCGGGCGCCGTCGCCCGCGAGGAACCAGCCGCGGTCGGCGAACCGCTCCCAGTAGGCGCTGCGGTAGCGGGCCGGGTCGCCCCACACGGTGCGGGCCATGCCGGGCCAGGGGCGCTGGATCACGAGCAGGCCGCCCTCCCCGTCCGCGGCGGGCTCGCCGTCGTCGTCGACCACGTCCACCCGGAAGCCGGGCAGCGCGCGGCCGGCGGCGCCGGGCTTGAGCGTCGAGACGCCCGGCAGCGGGGCGATGACGGCGGCCCCCGTCTCGGACTGCCACCACGTGTCGACCACGGGCGCGGATCCCCCGCCGAGCTCCCGGTGGAACCAGCGCCACGCGGCGGGGTTGATGGCCTCCCCCACGGAACCCAGCAGCCGGATGCTCGACAGGTCGTGCCTTGAGACGCCGTCGGGGAACCAGCCCATGAGCGAGCGGATGAGCGTGGGCGCCGTGTAGTAGGTCGTGACCCCGTACCGCTCGATGATCTCGAGGTGCCGGCCGCGGTGGGGCGTGTCGGGCGTGCCCTCGTAGATCACCTGCGTGAGGCCGTTGGAGAGCGGCCCGTAGATCTCGTAGGTGTGGGCGGTGACCCAGGCGAGGTCGGCCGTGCACCAGTGCACGTCGTCGGGCTTCGCGTCGAAGTGGGCCCAGTGCGCCCACGACGCGTGCGTGAGGTAGCCGCCGCTCGTGTGCACCAGGCCCTTGGGGCGGCCGGTCGTGCCGGACGTGTAGATGATGAAGAGCGGGTGCTCGGCGTCGAACGCCCGGGGCTCGTGCAGCGGAGAGGCGGATCCCACGGCGTCGTGCCACCAGACGTCGCGTCCCGGGGTCCACGGCACGTCCTGTCCGGTACGGCGGACGACGAGCACGTGCTCGATCGACGCGACGCCCGCGACGGCCTCGTCGGCCTGCGGCTTGGTGGCGACCGCCGTGCCGCGGCGGTTCTGGCCGTCGCTCGTGATGAGCAGCTTCGCGCCCGTGTCCTCGACGCGGAACCGCAGCGCCTCCGCGGAGAAGCCGCCGAAGACGAGCGAGTGCACCGCGCCGATGCGCGCGACCGCGAGGGTCGCGACGATCGTCTCGACGAGCACGGGCAGGTAGATCACGACGCGGTCGCCCGGCCCGACGCCGAGGGCGGTGAGGGCGTTGGCGGCGCGGGACACCTCGTCCTGGAGGTCGCGGTAGGTGACCGTGCGCCGGTCGCCCGGCTCGCCCTCGAAGTGCAGCGCGACCTTCTCTCCGCGGCCGGCCGCGACGTGCCGGTCGACGCAGTTGGCGGCGACGTTGAGGCGTCCGCCCGCGAACCACGTGGCGGCGGGGACCTGCGGGGTGCCGTCGGCGGCGACCGGCGGGATCCACGTGTGCGCGGTCTCCCACGGCGTCTCCCAGTCGAGGCGGCGGGCAGCCTCCTCCCAGAAGGCGACCGGATCCGCCTTCGCGCGCGCGTACGCCTCCGCCGTCACGTTGGCGGAGGCGGCGAGCGCGGCGGGAGGCGGGAAGAGCGCCTGCTCGGTCGCGGTGCCCTCCACGGCATCGGGTGCGGTCTCGGCCTGCTCGGTGCGCTGCGAGGTCATGCGCCGACGCTACGTGCGACGCGGCCGGGATCAGGAACCGGGACGTCACGCGGCGACACGGAGTGGGCGGGGTCAGCCCCAGCGGCGCACGAGCACGCGTTCGACCAGGCCCACGACCGCGTCGGTGACGGCGCCCAGCACGGCGAGCAGCACGATCGCGAGCAGCACCCGGTCGACGCGTCCGTTCGACGACGACTCCGTGAGCAGGTACCCGAGCCCCATCGACGCGGCGAGGAGCTCCGCCGCCACGAGGAACAGCCACGACTGCGCGAGCGCGAGCCGCAGCCCCGAGACGACGGCGGGCAGCACGGCGGGCAGCTGCACGGTGACGAGCAGCGGGATCCGCGTGAGCCCGAACGCGCGTCCCACCTCCACGAGGTGCGGGTCCACGTGCCGGAGCGCGCCCGCGACGGTCGTGTAGACGGGGAACATGGCGCCGATGGCGACGAGCGTCACCTTGGAGTCCTCGTTGATCCCCATCCAGAGCAGCAGCAGCGGCACCCACGCGAGCGACGGCACCGTGCGGAACGCGCCCGCGGTCGGCGCGAGGAGGAGCCGGCCGACGCGCGAGAGGCCGACCACGGCGCCGAGCACGAGTCCCACCGTGGCCCCGAGCGCGAAGCCCAGCAGCACGCGCTGCAGCGAGATGGCGACATACTGCCCGAGGATCCCCTGCTCGGCCAGCTGCACCCCGGCGCGCACCACGTCGAGCGGCGCGGGCAGGAGGTGGGCGGGCACGGCGCCCGTGGCGGTCACGACCGCCCAGAGCCCGACCACCAGGACGGGGACCACGAGGCCCACGGCGACCCGGAGGAGGACGCCACGTGTCGCGCGGCCGGGCGCCGGGCGCGCGACGCGCTCGCCGTCGTCGTCCGGGGCGTCGGCGCCCGCGCGGCCGCCCGTGCGGACGTCCTCCCGCGCGGGCCGGAGCGCGGTCATCCGGCCGTTCCCGACGCGGGATCCGCGGCCTCGGCGAACCGGGGTTCGAACAGTTCGTCGAGGGCCGTGTCGACCTTCCCCTGGTCCGGCACGTCGCCGGACTCCACGAGGATCGGGCCGACGCGCTCGAGCACGTCGCGCTGCGCGTCGCCGGGCACGGGATCCACGCCGAGGTTCGTGCGGTCGATCACGGTGGAGGCGACGGCCGGGTCGATCGCGGCGGCCTGCGCGAGGATCGCCGCGGTCTCGTCGGGGTGGTCGACGGCCCAGGCGCGCGCCTCCTCGTAGGAGTCGACGACGGCCTGCGCGAGGTCGGGCGAGGCGTCGAGGAACGACTGCGTGGCGTTGAGGAACCCGTAGGTCGCGAAGTCGACGTTGCGGTACAGCAGCGTGGATCCCGCCTCGGCCTCGCTCGCGGCCATGAGCGGGTCGAGCCCGGCCCACGCGTCGACGGAGCCGTTCTCGAGCGCGGCCCGGCCGTCGGCGTGCTGGAGGTTCTGGATGGTGACGTCGGACGCCGGGATGCCCGCCTCGTCCAGCGTCTGCAGCAGGAAGAAGTACGGGTCCGTGCCCTTCGTCGCCGCGATGTCGGCCTCGCGGAGCTGGTCGACGCTCGTGATGGGCGACCCCTTCGGCACGACGATCGCGGTCCACTCGGGCTGCGAGTACACGTCGATGGTGCGGATGGGCGAGCCGTTGGCCCTGGCGAGGAGCGCGGCGGATCCGGCGGTGGATCCCACGTCGACGGCTCCCGCGCGCAGCAGCTCGTTGGCCTTGTTGGAGCCCGCGGACTGCACCCAGTCGACCTTCACGTCCGACCCGAGCCGCTTCTCCACGAGTCCCTGGTCCTTCACGATGAGGCTGAGCGGGTTGTAGGTCGCCCAGTCGAGGGTGAGCGTGTCCGCGCTCCAGCCGGCGGGATCCGCGGATGCCTCGGCGGCGGGCGCGACGGCTGACCCCTCCCCCGCGGCGCATCCGGCGAGGAGCATCGCGGCGGCGCCCGCGAGCGCGAGGGCGGGGATGGATCTGCGGGGCAGGAGACGGGTCACGGTGGGTCCTCGGTGCGGTGTCGGGTGGTGCGGGTGGTCGTGGTGGTGGCGCGGGTCCGGCTCAGCGCGCCCGGTGGCCCGGCACGCCGAGCCCCTCGAGCAGCTCGGCGCGGAGGGCGGCGAGCGTGGCGTCGCCGCGGTCGCGCGGGCGGGCGCCCGGCACCTCGAGGACGCGGCGGACGGTCGCGCCGGGCGCGGCGCCCTCCGCGGGATCCGGGCCGAGCAGCACCACGCGGTCGGCGAGGTGCAGGGCCTCGTCCACGTCGTGCGTGACGAGGAGGACCGTGGTCGGGATCGCGGCGTGCACGTCGAGCAGCAGGTCCTGCATGCGCAGGCGCGTCAGGGCGTCGAGCGCGCCGAACGGCTCGTCGAGCACGAGGACGCGGGGCCGCCGGGCGAGAGCGCGGGCGAGCGAGGCGCGCTGGGCCATGCCGCCGGAGACCTGCCGGGGACGGAGGTCGGCGGCCTCGGCGAGGCCGGTCAGCTCGAGCAGGTCGCGCACGCGGGCGTCGCCCTCGTCGCGCGGCACGTCGCGGGGCAGGCCGAGACGCACGTTGGCGCGGATCGTGCGCCACGGAAGCAGGCGCGGCTCCTGGAACGCGACCGCGGAGCGCTGGTCGACCTCGCGCACGGGCGTGCCGTCGATGCGGATGGACCCGGCGTCGGGCCGGTCGAGCCCGCTCACCTGGCGCAGGAGCGTCGACTTCCCGCAGCCGGACGGCCCGAGGATCGCCACGACGTCGCCCGCGGCGAGGTCGAGGTCCACGTCCCGCAGCACCGTGCGCGGAGCCCGGGATCCATCGCCGGCGAACGACCGTCCGACCCCGCGGAGCTCGACCGCGCCGGCGGAGCCCGCGGCCGCATCCGGGGCGGGAGCGGGCGACGCGGCGGTCGTCCGGTCGGGTCGCGGGGCGGATGCGGTGACGGGCATGACCCGACGCTAGGACGGCCCGAGCACACTCGGACCGTCCCGCGTCACACGCGGTCGCGGGGCGTCACGCGACGTAACGGGCTGGCGGGACGCACGCCGCGCGATGCCTACGCCTGCGTCGCCGCGATGCGCGCGAGCATGCCGTTCACGAACGACGCCGACTCGTCCGTCGAGAGCGACGACGCGAGGTCGACGCTCTCCGAGATGGCGACGCCGTCGGGCACGTCGGCGTTGAAGAGGATCTCCCAGATGCCGATGCGCAGGATCGCGCGGTCGACGGCGGGCATGCGGGCGAGGGTCCAGTTCACCGAGTACGTCTCGATGAGCTCGTCGATCTCGTCCTGGTGCGCGACGAACCCCTCGGCGATCTCGCGGGCGTACTGCCACGACGCCTGCCGGTCGGGCTCGGCGGCGGCGCGCTGCTGCTCGACCGCGAGGGTCGCGGGGATGGACTCGCCGCGGATGTCCGCGACGTAGAGGACGTCGAGGGCGCGCTTGCGCGCCTTGGTGCGTGCGCTCACGGGTCAGTCGGTGACGCGGCCGAGGTAGTCGCCCGTGCGGGTGTCCACCTTGACGCGCGTGCCCTGCTCGAGGAAGAGCGGGACCTGGATCTGGTGCCCGGTCTCGACGGTCGCGGGCTTGGTGCCGCCCGTCGAGCGGTCGCCCTGCAGGCCCGGCTCCGTGTACGTGATCGTGAGCACGACGGACGCGGGCAGCTCGACGTAGAGCCCCTCGCCGTTGTGCAGCGCCACGGTGACGTCCTGGTTCTCGAGCATGAAGTTCTTCGCGTCGCCGACCTGCGCGGCGGACAGCGTGATCTGGTCGTAGTCGCTCGTGTCCATGAACACGAAGTTCTCGCCGTCGGCGTAGAGGTACTGGAAGTCGCGGCGGTCGACCGTCTCGGTCTCGATCTTCGCGCCGGCGTTGAACGTGCGGTCGACGACCTTGCCGCTCATCACGTTCTTGACCTTGGTGCGCACGAACGCGCCGCCCTTGCCCGGCTTGACGTGCTGGAACTCGATGACGGTCCACAGCTGGCCGTCCATGTTGAGGACGACGCCGTTCTTGATGTCAGCGGTAGAGGCCATGCGGGAGGGTCCTTGCCTGTTCGACGAGCGGGAGGTGCGGCGTCGATGCGGCCGCACGGGGATGCCGGGGCCGACCCGGTGCGGGCGGCGTGGCGATCCGAGGGATCAGCCTAACGGGTGGCGGTGACGACGTGCGCGAGGGCGAGGAGGTACGAGCCCTGCCCGAACCCCGCGATGACGCCCGTCGCGACGGGCGAGATGACGCTGGTGTGCCGGAACTCCTCGCGCGCGTGCGGGTTCGAGATGTGCACCTCGATGAGGAGGATGCCGGCCTTCGTGACGAGCGCCGCGGCGTCGCGGAGCGCGTACGAGTAGTGCGTGAACGCCGCGGGGTTCATGATCACGGGGCTCCGGGTGTCGACGGCCTCGTGCAGCCAGCCGATGAGGGTCGCCTCGTCGTCGGTCTGCCTGAGGTCGATCTCGACGTCGTCGGGCGCGAAGGCGACGAGCTCGCGGCGGAGGTCGTCGAGCGACCCGGTGCCGTACACGTCGGGCTCGCGGCTGCCGAGCCGTCCGAGGTTGGGGCCGTTGAGGACGAGCACGCGTGACATGCGCACAAGCCTAGGGCGCGGCCCGGGCCCGCTCAGCCGACGCTCTGTCCGCCGTCGGAGCGGATGCGCTGGCCGTTGATCCAGCCGCCCTCCGCCGAGGCGAGGAAGCAGACGAGCGCGGCGGCGTCCCGGGGCTCGGCGAGACGGCCGCGCGGCGTCGTCTCCTGCAGGTGCGCCCGGATCTCGGGCGTGAACCAGCCCGTGTCGATGGGTCCCGGGTCGACGAGGTTCGCCGTGATCCGCACGTCCTCGAGCTCGCGCGCCGCCGCGATGACGATGCGGTCGAGCGCCGCCTTGCTGGCGCCGTAGGGCACGTTGCCCACGACGTGGTCGCTCGTGAGCGCGATGATGCGCCCGGCTCCCGGGACCGCCCGGTAGCGGCGCGCGAAGCCCTGGATCAGCTGCAGCGACGCCCGCACGTTCACGGCGAGGTGCCGCTCGAGGCTCTCGACGCTCGTCTCCAGCAGCGAGCTGTCGACCCCCTCGGCGTGCGAGAGGACGAGCGCCGTGACGGGACCGAGCGCCTGCTCGACGGCCTCGAGGATCCGCTCGGCCGCGTCGGTGTCCATGAGGTCGGCCTCGACCGCGAGCGCGCGCCCGCCGCCGCGCGCGACCGCCTCGGCGACCCGCGCGGGGTCGTCGGGCTGCGGGCCCCACGACATGCGCGCGTCGTAGGCCGACCAGTACGAGAAGGCGACGTCCCATCCGCCGAGCGCGAGGTCCTCCGCGATGGCCGCGCCCAGCCCCGCGACCCGGCCGACGCCCGTGACGAGCGCCACGGGCCGCGGCGTCTCGGGATGCGGCGTCTCGGGATGCGCGGGATCCGTCACGAGCCGATCTCCTGGTACGCCGCGAACAGCAGCGCCTCCTCGGGCCCGTTGAGCACGCTCGCGCGGCCGACGCCGTCGAGCACGATGAACCGCATCATGTCGCCGCGCGCCTTCTTGTCGCGCTTCATGCTCGCGACGAGCGTCGGCCAGCGGCCGACGGGGTAGCTGGTGGGCAGGTCGAGCGAGTCGAGGATCCGCCGGTGCCGGTCGACCGCCTCGTCGGACAGCGAACGGGTGAGGCGAGAGAGCTCCGCCGCGAAGACCATGCCGACCGCGACGGCCGCGCCGTGCCGCCAGCGGTAGCGCTCGGCGTGCTCGATGGCGTGGCCGAGCGTGTGGCCGTAGTTGAGGATCTCGCGGCGGCCCTTCTCGGTGAAGTCCTCCCCCACGACCTCGGCCTTCATCGCGATCGACAGCTCGACGACGCGGCGGAACTCGGGACTCGTGGGATCCGTGACGCGCCCGACGTCGCGTTCGATGATGTCCAGGATCTCCGGCACCGCGATGAACCCGGCCTTCACGATCTCCGCGAAGCCCGTGACGATCTCGTTGCGCGGCAGGGTCGCCAGGAGGTCGAGGTCGACGATCACGGCGGTCGGCGCGTAGAAGGCGCCCACGAGGTTCTTGCCCTCGGACGTGTTGATGCCGGTCTTGCCGCCGACGGCCGCGTCGACCATCGCGAGCACGGTCGTGGGGACCTGGATGAGCATCACGCCGCGCAGCCACGTGGCCGCGACGAACCCGCCGAGGTCGGTGGTGGCGCCGCCGCCGAGCGTGATGACGGCGTCGGAGCGCGTGAAGTCGGTGGTGCCCATGATCTTCCAGCAGAACGCGGCGACCTCGACGCGCTTGGCGCCCTCCGCGTCCGGCACCTCCGCGAGGTACACCTCCACGTCGCCCTGCAGGCGCTCGCGCAGCCGGGACGCCTCCTCGGCGAGGGCGGGCGCGTGCACGATGAGCACCTTGCGCACGCGCGGGCCGAGCAGGGCGCCCACGCCCTGGACGAGGCCGCGTCCCACGGTGACGTCGTAGCCGGGGGTGCCGGAGACGCGGATCACGGTGGGCGCGGCGGGCTCGAGGGCGTCGCTCCCGGCGGCGGTGGGGGTCGGTTCGGTCATGGCTGCCTCTCCCGGGCGAAGCGCTCGATCTCGCGCGCGATGCGCGGGAGCGGGCGATCGGAGGTGTCGATGGTCAGGTCGGCGAGCGAGCGGTACAGCTCCTCGCGGTCGGCGACGATGCGCCGCCAGCTCTCGAGGCCGTCGACGAGCGGGCGGTCGTGGCCGCGGATCCGGGAGCGCACGGCGTGCTCGCTCACGGTGAGCAGCACGACCCGGCAGGCCTCCAGGTCGGCGCGCGTCGCGGGGTCGAGGACCGCTCCCCCGCCGAGCGAGACGACGCCGTCGTCCGCGAGCGCGGCGGCGACCTGGGCTCGCTCGAGCTCGCGGAACCGCGGCTCGCCGTGCTCGCGGAAGATGTCGGCGATGGATCCGTGCGCCTCGACGATCGCGCGGTCCGTGTCGGTGAACGGCAGCCCCAGGGCCTTCGCCACGCGGCGGCCGACCGTGGTCTTGCCCGCGCCGGGGGGGCCGATCAGGACGACCGGCACGCTCAGGCCTCGGGTGCCGCCGGCGGCGCGGCGTCGGCCTCGTCCACGAGGTCGGCGCCGGTGCGGCGGCCCTCGGGGATCGCGTCGAGGTAGCCGCGGAGGTTGCGCAGGGTCTCGCCCACGGAGTCGCCGCCGAACTTCTCCAGCACGGCGTCGGCGAGCGTGAGCGCGACCATGGCCTCGGCGACGACGCCCGCGGCGGGCACCGCGCACACGTCGGAGCGCTGGTGGTTCGCGGGGGCCGCGCCGCCCGTGGCGGTGTCGATGGTGCGGAGGGCGCGCGGCACGGTCGCGATGGGCTTCATGCCGGCGCGGACGCGGAGGACCGTGCCCGTCGACATGCCGCCCTCGGTGCCGCCGGCACGATCCGTGGACCGGCCGATGCCCGCGGCCGTGGAGAAGAGCTCGTCGTGCGCCTCGGATCCTCGACGCGTGGTGGTGAGGAAGCCGTCCCCGACCTCCACGCCCTTGATCGCCTGGATGCCCATGAGCGCGGCCGCGAGCTTGGAGTCGAGGCGGCGGTCCCAGTGCACGTGCGAGCCGAGGCCGGGCGGCAGGTCGTAGGCGAGGACCTCGACCACGCCGCCGACCGTGTCGCCGCTGGACTTCGTGTCGTCGACCTCGGCGACCATCCGGGCGCTGGTCTCGGGGTGGAAGCAGCGCAGCGGATCCGCGTCCAGCGCGTCCACGTCGTCGGGCGTGGGCAGCGGCGCGCCCTCGGGCACGCGGACGGGCCCGATGGCGAGCGTGTGGCTGACCAGCGTGATCCCGAGCTCGGCGAGGAACGCGCGCGCCACGGCGCCGAGGGCCACGCGGGCCGCGGTCTCCCGTGCGCTCGCGCGTTCGAGGACGGGTCGCGCCTCGTCGAAGTCGTACTTCTGCATGCCCACGAGGTCGGCGTGGCCGGGGCGGGGACGCGTGAGGGCCGCGGCGCGCGCACCCTGCAGCTTCTCCGGATCCACCGGCTCGGGGCTCATGATGTCCACCCACTTGGGCCACTCCGTGTTGCCGATGCGCACCGCGATGGGGCTGCCGAGCGTGCGCCCGTGGACCACCCCGGTGGAGAGGCTCAGCTCGTCCTGCTCGAACGCCATGCGCGCGCCGCGGCCGTAGCCGAGCTTGCGACGGGCGAGGTCGGCGCGGATGCCGTCGAGGCTGACGGGCACGCCCGCGGGCAGGCCCTCCAGGACGGCGATGAGTTCGGGGCCGTGGGATTCCCCGGCGGTGAGCCAACGCAGCATGCCCCCATCCTCCCACAGCGGCAGGGACGGACCCGCGGGTCAGGCGCCGATCCGGGGCCTCCCGCAGCGGCAGGGAGCGACCCGCGGGTCAGGCGCCGGTCCAGGGCCTCCGCGGATCGCGGCTGACGCTCGCCAGCATCGCCGCCAGCACGCGCTCCTCGCCGGGCAGCGGCCGTTCCGCGTCTCCGGCGACGAACAGCCGCACCTGGTCGAGCGCCTGGTGGACGAGCATGTCGATCCCCGGCACGACGCGGCCGCCCGCGCGCTCCCACGCCGACGCGATGCCGGTGGGCCACGGCGCGTACGTCACGTCGAGGAGCACCGTCGTCTCGGTCAGGGCGGCGGGCAGCGGCACGGCCGCGGCGGCGTCGCCCGGGAGGGTGCTGACCACGGTGTCGGCGTCGCGGAGCGCGCCCACCGCCGCGTCGAGCGGGGTGGTCAGGAGCGCGAGGCCCAGCTCGTGGGCCAGCGGGGCGAGCTCCCGCCCCTGCTCCGGCCGGCGGGCCGCGACGACGACCTCGCGCGCGCCCGAGCGGGCCAGCGCGACGACGGCCGAGCGCGCCGTGGATCCGGCGCCCAGCACCACGGCCCTCTCCGAGCGCTCGACGCCGGCCGCCTCGAGCGCCCGCACGATGCCCGCGACGTCCGTGTTCGCGCCCCGCCGGACGACGGCCCCCGCAGCGTCGCGCTCGAGCAGCAGCGTGTTGGCCGCGCCCGCCAGCCGGGCCGTGTCGTCGATCAGGTCGAGGAGCGGCAGCACGTCGCGCTTGAGCGGCATCGTGAGCGAGAGGCCGCGCCACTCGGATCCGAGACCCGCGACGAACGCGCCGAGGTCCGCCCCCGTGCACTCCATCGCCTCGTACGTCCAGTCGAGCCCGAGCACCGCGTACGCCGCGGCGTGCAGCCGCGGCGACAGCGAGTGCGCGATGGGGCTGCCGAGGACCGCCAGCCGCACGGCCGGCGTCCGCGCATCAGCCATTGCCCGGGTTGTCCTTCATGAACTGCTGCCACTGCGCGACGGCCCTCTGGTGCTCCTCGTACGTCTGCGAGAAGACGGTGTCGCCCGTGATGGTGTTGACGGTGACGAAGTACAGCCACGGGCCGTCGGCGGGCGCCAGCGCGGCCTTGATCGCGAGGTCGCCCGGGTTGGAGATGGGGCCGATCGGCAGGCCGGGGTGCACGTAGGTGTTCCACGGGTTGTCGTCGGCGCGCTCGGCGTCGGTGGTCGTCACGCGGCCGACCGAGTTCGCGCCGTAGGCGACCGTCGCGTCCGACTGCAGCGGCATGCCGATGGCGATGCGGTTCTGGAACACCCGCGACACCTTGTAGAAGTCCCCCTCGAAGCGGGCCTCCTTCTGGATGAGCGCGGCGAGCGTGAGCACGCGGTGCCGGTCGGCGGGCGCGACGCCGGCCTGGTCGAGCGCCTGGAAGGTGCGGCTCACCATCGCCTTCACCATGTCCGTCGCGGAGGTGCCTGGCGGGAAGTCGTAGGTGGCCGGGAAGAGGTAGCCCTCGATGTTCGGCGCCTCCGCGGGGATGCCGAGCGCGGCGCGATCCGACGCGGCGGCCTCGAGGTCGGCGACGGGCGTGCCCGTGCCCTCCGCGATGAGCTCGAACGCCTGCGCGGCGGTCTGGCCCTCGGGGATGGTGACCTTGGCCTGGCTCTGGCTGGACGGATCCTGCAGCAGCGCGAGCGCGGACGCCGCGCTCATCTGCTTCCGCAGCGTGTACGTGCCCGGCTGGAACACGACCTCGCCGCCGGACGCGACGACGGCCCGGTAGAACGCCTTCGACGTCTTCACGACGTCCTGCGAGGCGAGCGTGTCGCCGATGGTGCTGCCGGTGTCGCCCGTCTTGACGACCACCTGCACCTCCCCGGATCCGTCGCCGTCGTAGTCGGTCGGCTCGGCGGGCGTCATCAGGGCCGACACGACGGGGCCGAACAGCGACGTCGCGATGACGGCCGCACCGCCGAACAGCACGACGAGCAGGAGGACGACGTACGGCCACTTGGGATGGCGGCGCTTCGGCTTCGGGGCGACGGGAGCCGCCGCGGGCGGCGGGGTCCGACGTCCGCCACCCCGCCTCTCGCGGGTGGGCGTGGTGGTGGCTGCGATGCCGGCAGCGGACGCGGACGCGGCGGAGACGTCGCTGGCGGCCGACGCTGCGGAGGTCGACGCGGCGGCGTGCGGGCGCTCCTCGACGGCGGGACGCGGGATGTGAGCGGGGGGCCGGGCTGCCGTCTCCCGCACGGTGGGACGCTCGTCGGCCGCCGCGGACGAGGGCGCGCCGTCCGCAGCGGGAGCGGGAGCCGCTGCCCGCGCCTCTGCCGCCTCGCGCAGGGCACGGAGCTCGCGGCGCGTCATGGGCGCGCCGGTGCCGATGCCCGGTCCCTCGCCGCGCGGTGCCGGAGCGGGAGACGACGGACGTCCGGGTGCCGCCGCCTGCTCGCCGAAGAGGCTCTCGAAGGGGTCGCCGCCTCCGCCCGCGGCCGCCGTGGCGCGTCGGGTGGGATCGTTCTCAGGCGTGTCGGTCAGGATCGACTCGGTTCCTCGGGACGAGAGCACCGGGTGGGGAGCCGGCGGCGCGCTCGGTCTCGAGCGCATGTTGAAGGATTATAACGGCCGCCACCTGGTCGATCACCGGCTTCTGCTTACGGGAGCCTCTGCCCGAGGCGCGCAGGGCGCCCTGCGCGGAGACCGTCGAGAGGCGCTCGTCGACCAGCCGCACGGGGATCTCCGTCGCGTCCGCGAGCCGCCGGGCGAACCCCTCCGCGTCGTCCGTGGACGCCGTGGCGCGGCCGGAGAGCGCGAGCGGGAGGCCCACGAGGAGCTCCGCGCAGTCGATCTCGGCGGCCACCGCGAGGATCCTCCGCACGTCCGCCGAACCGGCCGCGTCGCGCGGCACGGTCTCGACGGGCGTCGCGATCAGCCCGTGCGGATCCGACCGGGCGAGGCCGATGCGGGCCTTGCCCACGTCGACCGCGAGCCGGGATCCGATCCGCATCAGGAGTCGAGCGCCTGGCGCACCGCGGTCAGCGCGTCGCCGATGGCCGAGACGTCGGATCCGCCACCCTGCGCGAGGTCGTCCTTGCCGCCCCCGCCGCCGCCGAGCGCCGCAGCCGCCGCCCGGGCGAGCTGCCCGGCCTTGGCGCCCGCGTCGCGCGCGGCCTGGTTGGTGGCCACGATGACCGTCGGCTTGCCGCCCGCGTCGCCCGCGAGGGCGACCACGACGGGCTCGGATCCCGCGCGCTCGCGCACGAGCGTCACGAGCTGGCGCACCTCGTCGGCCGAGCGGACGCTGCCGAGCGACTCCTGGATGAGCGTCACGGCTCCGACGCGCGATCCCTGTGCGAGGAGCGCCGGCACGCGCTGCTGCAGCGCCTGCGCCTCGAAGTCGGCGATGCGCCGCTCCGCGGTCTTGAGGTTCTGCATGAGGTCGGCGATGCGGTCGGGCAGCTGCTCGCGCGGCGTCTTCAGGCTCGAGGTGAGCTGCGACACGATGGCGCGCTCGACGGCCAGGTCCTGGAACGCCTCGCGGCCGACGAGCGACTCGATGCGGCGGTTCGTGGATCCGACCGACGACTCCCCCACGACGTTGATGAGCCCGATCTGCGCGCTGGAGGACACGTGCGTGCCCGCGCACAGCTCGCGCGACCACGGGCCGCCGATGTCGACCACGCGCACGGTGTCGCCGTACTTCTCGCCGAACAGCGCCATGGCGCCGAGCTGCTTGGCCTCGTCGATGGGCATGACGCGCGTCACGACCTGCAGGTCGTCGCGCACGGCGCCGTTCGCGATGTCCTCGATCTCGCTGCGCGTCTCGGGGCTGAGCGTCTGGTTCCACGCGAAGTCGAGGCGCATGTAGCCGGCCCGGTTGTAGGACCCGGACTGGTGCGCGTCCTGGCCGAGCACCTGGCGGAGCGCGGCGTGGACGAGGTGCGTGCCCGAGTGCGCCTGGGTCGCGCCGCGGCGCCAGTCGGCGTCGACGACCGTCGTGGCGGCGTCGCCGACGCCCACCTCGCCCGAGCGCACCTGCACGCGGTGGCTGATGAGGCCCTTCACGGGCTTCTGCACGTCGAGCACCTCGAGGTCGAAGCCGTTGCCCACGATGCTGCCGGCGTCGGCCTCCTGGCCGCCGGACTCGGCGTAGAGGCTCGTCTCGGGGAGGATGACCTCCGCGATGTCGCCCGCGACCGCGTGGTCGACGCTGTGGCCGCCGACGATGAGCCCGAGGATCGTCGTCCCGGTCTCCAGCTCGTCGTAGCCCGTGAAGCGGGTCTCGCCCGCGGCCCGGAACTCGCTGTAGACGGTGAGGTCGGCCAACGCCGTCTTCTTGCTCTTGGCGTCCGCCTTGGCGCGCGTGCGCTGCTCCAGCATCAGCCGGTCGAACGCCTCGCGGTCGACCGTGAGGCCGTTCTCCTCCGCCATCTCGAGCGTGAGGTCGATGGGGAAGCCGAAGGTGTCGTGCAGGAGGAACGCGGTGTCGCCCGCGATCCGCTCGCCGCCCTTCGCCTTGGTCTCGCCGACCGCGACGTCGAGGATCGTCGTGCCGCCGGAGAGCGTGCGGAGGAAGGTCTCCTCCTCCGCGTACGCCAGGCGCGAGATGCGGTCGAAGTCGTCGGACACCTCGGGGTAGGCGGCCTTCATCGCGTCGCGCGACGCGGGGAACAGCTCGCCGAAGGTCGCGGCGTCCACGCCCATGAGGCGCATCGCGCGCACGGTGCGTCGCATCAGGCGGCGCAGGATGTAGCCGCGCCCCTCGTTCGACGGCCGCACGCCGTCCGACATCAGCATGAGGGAGGAGCGCACGTGGTCGGCGACGATCCGCATGCGCACGTCGTCCTCGTGGTCGGCGCCGTAGCGACGGCCGGACAGCTCGGCCGCGCGGTCGAGCACGGGGCGCACCTGGTCGATCTCGTACATGTTCTCGACGCCCTGCTTGAGGAACGCGACGCGCTCGAGGCCCATGCCGGTGTCGATGTTCCGCTTCGGCAGGTCGCCGAGGATCTCGAAGTCGCTCTTGCCCGTGCCGGCCCCGCGCAGGTACTGCATGAAGACGAGGTTCCAGATCTCCACGTAGCGGTCGTCGTCGGTCGCCGGGCCGCCGTCCGCGCCGTACGCAGGGCCGCGGTCGAAGAAGATCTCCGAGCAGGGGCCCGCGGGGCCGGGCTGGCCGGTGTGCCAGTAGTTCGTGTCGCGGCCGAGGCCCTGGATCCGCTCGTCCGGCAGGCCCGCGATGCGCTTCCACGCCTGCCTGGCCTCGTCGTCCTCGTGGTAGACGGTGACCCAGAGGTCGTCGGGCGAGAACCCGAGGCCGCCGTCGGCCTCGCTCGTCGTGAGCAGCTCCCACGCGTACGCGATGGCCTGCTCCTTGAAGTAGTCGCCGAAGGAGAAGTTGCCGTTCATCTGGAAGAAGGTGCCGTGGCGCGGCGTGCGGCCGACCTCCTCGATGTCGAGCGTGCGGATGCACTTCTGGACGCTCGTCGCGCGCGGGAACGGCGCGGGCACGACGCCCGTGAGGTAGGGCACGAACGGCACCATGCCGGCCACCGTGAACAGCAGGGTCGGGTCGTCGCTCACGAGCGACGCGGACGGCACGACGGTGTGCCCCCGGTCGCCGAAGTACGTCAGCCAGGCGTTGCGGATGTCTGCGGTCTGCATGCGGTCTACTGCTTTCCCAGCTCGGTGATGGTGTCCTCGGCCTCGCCCACGGCGGAGCGCAGCTCGGCCTCGCGGCGCCGGTAGCCGTGCTCGACGGACTCGCCGAAGCGGCGGGCCCGGGCGTCGACGTCCTGGAACAGGCGGTGCCCGGCCGGGGTGCGGTCGACCACGTGGGCGACCGCGAAGCCGATGACGACCCCCACGACGATGAGGACGAGGTTCTTCATGCTGCTCCCCTTCCGGGAGGTGACGCGACGGGCTGGCGGCCTTCGGGGCCGAGGGCGATCCTACCGGCCGGGGTCCGCGCCGCCCGGGCCGGGGTGGCGCGGCCGCGGCCGGATACGACGCGAGGCGGGCCGCCCCGGGATGGGGCGACCCGCCTCGCGGACGGTGGAGCGGGGTGGCTAGCGTGCCGCGTAGTACTCGACGACCAGCTGGACCTCGCAGGTCACGGGGACCTCTGCGCGCTTCGGCAGGCGCACGAGGCGGGCCTGCAGCTTGTCGAGCTCGACCTCGAGGTACGAGGGGAGCTTCGGCAGCACGTCGGCGTGACCGCCGGCGGCCGCGACCTGGAAGGGCTCGGTGCCCTCGGAGCGCGGCTTGACGTGGATCATCTGGCCGGCCTTCACGCGGAAGGAGGGACGGTCGACGATCTTGCCGTCGACCATGATGTGGCGGTGCACGACGAGCTGGCGGGCCTGCGCCGTGGTGCGCGCGAGGCCGGAGCGGACGACGAGCGCGTCGAGGCGCTGCTCGAGGATCTCGACGAGGTTCTCACCGGTCAGGCCCTGCGTCCGACGCGCCTCCTGGAAGGCGATCTTGAGCTGGGCCTCGCGGATGCCGTACTGGGCGCGCAGACGCTGCTTCTCGCGCAGGCGGACGGCGTAGTCGCTGTCCTGCTTGCGCTTGGACCGGCCGTGCTCGCCCGGTGCGTAGGGGCGCTTCTCGAGGTACTTGGCCGCCTTCGGCGTGAGCGGGATGCCCAGCGCGCGGGAGAGGCGGGTCTTGCTGCGGGTGCGTGACTTGGTGGACACGTTTTCCTTCCAGGGAGAAAGTCTCTGACTACGGATGATGCAGGGCGTCCGCGCACACGCATGGGCGCGCGACGATCGATCCCGCTGATGCGGGTCCTGCGGAAGTAGAGGGATTCGCCACGGGTCGTCCGGCTACAGGACGTGTCCCTTGGATCTGGATGTCGACGCAGCCGCACGCGACACCCCATCTAGGCGTCAGCAAGCGTAGCACGCGATCGGCGTGATCCCGGGGATGCGCCGCGCCGGGATCAGCCCCCGCGGACGATGCGGCGCAGCTTCTCGAGCCGGGCCGAGAGGTCCCGCTCGTGCCCGTGCTGCGTGGGCGAGTAGTAGGTGCGTCCGACGAGCTCGTCCGGCAGGTACTGCTGCCTCACGACGCCGATGTCCGCGTCATGGGGATAGCGGTAGCCCTTGCCGTGGCCGAGCCGCTTCGCGCCCGGGTAGTGCGCGTCGCGGAGGTGGAGGGGCACGCGGCCGAATGCTCCCGCGCGCACGTCCGCGATGGCCTGGTCGATCCCGAGGTAGGAGGCGTTCGACTTGGGCGCGGTCGCGAGGTGCACGACCGCCTGCGCCAGCGGGATCCGCCCCTCCGGCATGCCGATGAGCTGCACCGCGTCGGCGGCCGCGACCGCGACCACGAGCGCCTGGGGGTCGGCGAGCCCGATGTCCTCGGAGGCCGAGACGATGATCCGCCGGGCGATGAAGCGCGGGTCCTCCCCCGCCTCGATCATCCGCGCGAGGTAGTGCAGCGCGGCGTCGACGTCGGACCCGCGGATCGACTTGATGAAGGCGCTGATGACGTCGTAGTGCTCGTCGCCGTTGCGGTCGTAGCGCAGCAGGGCCCGGTCGACCGCGAGCGCGACCTGCTCGGTGGAGATGGGGATCGGCGCGGGAGCCTCGGAGGGCTCGGGCTCCAGGCCGTCCTGGTCGTCGTCGTCGTCCTCGTCCTCGTCCTCGGCCGCGGCGCGCGCCTTGCCCGACGCGTCCGCCTGCGCCGACACCGCCGCCGCCTCGAGCGCCGTCAGCGCGCGCCGGGCGTCGCCGGACGCGAGCCGGATGATCATGGCCCGCGCGTCGTCGTCGAGCGCGAACCGGCCGCCGAGGCCACGGTCGTCGGCGACGGCGCGGTCCACGAGCACGCCGAGGTCGTCGTCGTCGAGCTGCTCCAGCGTCAGCAGGAGGCTCCGCGAGAGGAGCGGCGAGATGACGGAGAACGACGGGTTCTCCGTGGTGGCCGCGATGAGGATCACCCACCCGTTCTCCACGCCCGGCAGCAGCGCGTCCTGCTGCGCCTTGGTGAAGCGGTGGATCTCGTCGAGGAAGAGCACGGTCGAGACGCCGAAGAGGTCGCGGTCGCTGAGCGCCTTCTCCATCACCTGCCGCACGTCGCGGACGCCGGCGGTCACGGCCGAGAGCTCGACGAAGCGGCGGCTGGAACCGTGCGCGATGGCCTGGGCGAGCGTCGTCTTGCCCGTCCCGGGCGGGCCCCACAGGATGATCGAGACCGACCCCTGCTCCCCCGCCACGTCCGACGCCAGGCTCACGAGGGGCGAGCCCGGCGTCAGCAGGTGGCGCTGGCCGGTGACCTCGTCGAGGCTGCGGGGACGCATCCGGACGGCCAGGGGCGTCGCCCCCGAACGGAGGCCCGGTCGCGTGTCGGTCATGATCTCGATGGTAGGCGCGACCGGCTATGGTTCCCGTACCGCCGCCTCGGGCGGGACCGACCGTGAGGACGCCGTGGCCCCGAAGAACGACCGCGCAGCCCGCGAGGCGCAGGCCCGACTCCGCCGCTACGCGGCCCGCCAGGAGCTCCACGCGCGCGCCGTCCGACGCCGCCGTCGCGACGACCTGGGCGCGGTCGTGGCGGTGGTCCTCGTCGCCGCGCTCGCGATCGGCGCGCAGCTCGCGTACGAGTCCGGCCCCGGCGCCCCCGCGCCGGCACCCGCCCCCTCGTCATCGCCGTCGTCCCCCGCGACCGCCCCCGCGACGCCGGACGCCACGCCGACGCCCTGAGCCCGGACCGCAGCGCCGACGCGAGGCCCTCATCCACGTGCGCACGGCCGGCACGGCTCGAGGAGCCGGCCGGTCCTCACGGGCCCCTGCGAGCCGCGTCCGATCCGCGGCCACACGAGCGACCGCGACGTGCGCTGGGGCATGATCGAGAGGTCAGCCCGCCGCCGCCCGCGGCGAACCCGCTCGATGCCCGTGCTCTAGGCTGACGTGCACGTCTCCGCACCGGTCCGTCCGGTCCTACGAACAAGGTGGAATCCGTGGCTGACAACGATCAGACCCCCTGGGGCCGCGTCGACGAGACGGGCACCGTCTTCCTGCGCGAGGGCGACGGTGAACGCGCCGTCGGCCAGTACCCCGACGGGACCCCCGAGGAGGCGCTGGCCTACTTCCAGCGCAAGTTCACGGACCTCGCCGGGCAGGTCACGCTGCTCGAGCAGCGCGCCAAGCGCGGCGCTCCCGCCGCCGACGTCTCCAAGGCGGTCGCGCACCTCATCGAGGCCGTGGACGGTGCGAACGCCGTCGGCGACCTCGCCGCGCTCCGCACGCGTCTCGACGTCCTCGCCGCCACCGTCGGCGAGCTCACCGAGAAGCAGGGCGAGGAGCAGCGCCAGGTGGTGCAGGGCGCCATCGCCGAGCGCACCGCCATCGTCGAGGAGACCGAGCGCCTCGCGAGCCAGGACTTCTCGAAGGTCCAGTGGAAGCAGCTGACGGCCGAGGTCGACGCGCTCTTCGGCCGGTGGCAGCAGCACCAGCAGACGGGGCCTCGCCTCCCCAAGAACGACGCCAACGAGCTCTGGAAGCGCTTCCGCACAGCGCGCTCCACGATCGACACCGAGCGCAAGGCGTTCTTCGCCGAGCTCGACAACGCGCACAAGGACGCCCGCTCGAAGAAGCAGGCGATCGTCGAGCAGGCACGCGCCCTCGAGCCGCAGGGCGTCGGCGGCATCCCCGCCTACCGCCGCCTCCTCGACGAGTGGAAGCTGGCCGGACGCGCGGGGAAGCGCTACGACGACGCGTTGTGGGCGCAGTTCAAGGCGGCGGGCGACGTGCTCTACGGCGCCAAGGCCGAGGTCGACGCGGCGGACGACGAGGAGCAGCAGGCCAACCTCCAGGCCAAGCTCGCGCTCCTCGACGAGGCCGAGCCCATCCTCCAGATCACGGAGCGCACGGCCGCTCGTGACAAGCTCACCGCCGTCCAGCTGCGCTGGGACGCGATCGGTCGTGTGCCGCGGGACAGCGTCAAGACCGTCGAGGACCGCCTGCGCAAGGTCGAGACGCACGTGCGCACCCTGGACGAGGAGTTCTGGCGCAAGAACAACCCGGAGACGAAGGCGCGCTCCGAGGGGCTCGCGTCGCAGCTCGGCGCCGCCATCGACAAGCTGCAGCGCGAGCTCGACGCGGCCAAGGCCGACGGCGACGCGCGACGCATCAAGGACGCCGAGGAGGCCCTGGCCGCCCGCCGCGTGTGGCTGGACGCCCTCGGCTCCTAGCCCGACCCCTCCGCAGCGCGGCGACGGCCCGGGATCCTCCACAGGATCCCGGGCCGTCGCCCGTGGCCCCATGCCCGATGGCATGGTGCGCCCATGTCACCCCGACTCGCCCCCGTCCTGTCCGTCCTCGACCTCCCGCTCGCCGAGCTCTGCTCCGCCCGCCTAGACGGCGAGGTGTACGAGGTCGACGCCTGCTACTCCCCCGTCGACGAGCTGGCCTCGCCCTGGCTCCGCGCCGCGGCGCTCGCCGCGCAGGTCCCCTCGCGCCTCATCGCCGAGCGGTCGACGGCGGCCTGGGTGCACGGCGCCGTCCGCACCCCGCCGCGCACGCACGAGTACTGCGTCGACAGCGTCGCGCGCTGCCATCCTCCGGCGTTGCGCAACGTGCGCATCCGCGAGGTCGTGCTCGACGAGCGCGACACGGTCGTGCTGGCCGGCCTCCGCGTCACCACGCCTCTGCGGACGCTGTGCGACATCGCGCGCACGGTCGCCGACTTCTCGCCGGCCCACGAGGCCGCGTGCCTCGGGCTGCTGGCGCTGCCCGGGGTGACGGACGCGGCGGCGCGGGAGCACCTGGCCGCGTCGGGTGCCCTCCCCGACAAGCGACGCGCGCTCGTCCGTCTCGATGCGCTGGCACGCCGCGCGGCATCGTCCGACCTCGCGGAGGGCGAGTCGGCAGCGGATCCCGTCAGCCCCCGTTGACCCGGTACACGTCGTACACGGCGTCGATGCGGCGCACCGCGTTGAGCACGCGGTCCAGGTGCGTCACGTCGCCCATCTCGAACACGAAGCGGCTGATCGCGAGCCGGTTGGACGACGTCGAGACGGACGCCGAGAGGATGTTCACGTGGTGCTCCGACAGCACGCGCGTCACGTCGCTGAGGAGGCCGGAACGGTCGAGCGCCTCGACCTGGATGTGCACCAGGAACAGGCTCTTGGACGACGGCGCCCACTCCACCTCGATCATGCGATCGGGCTCCGCGCGCAGGGAGTCCACGTTGTGGCAGTTGGCCTGGTGGACGGAGACCCCCGCGCCGCGCGTCACGAACCCGATGATCTCGTCCCCGGGCACGGGCGTGCAGCACTTCGCGAGCTTCACGAGGATGTCCGGCGCCCCACGCACGAGGACCCCGGAGTCGCTGTTGCGCGAGACCCGCGAACGCTGCGTGACCGCGAAGACCTCCTCGGCCTCGCCGCCGCTGTCGCCCTGGATCGACGACAGCACCTTCTCGATCACCGACTGGGTCGAGACGTGACCCTCGCCGACGGCGGCGTAGAGCGCCGCGACGTCGTCGTACTTCATGCTCTGCGCCACGTCCGAGAACGCGTCCTGGTTCATGAGCTTCTGCAGCGGGAGGTTCTGCTTGCGCATGGCGCGGGCGATGGCGTCCTTGCCCTGCTCGATCGCCTCCTCGCGGCGCTCCTTGGTGAACCACTGCTTGATCTTGTTGCGCGCCCGAGCGCTCTTCACGAACGCGAGCCAGTCCTTGCTCGGTCCGCTGTCGGGGTTCTTCGACGTGAACACCTCCACCACGTCGCCCGTGGTGAGCGGGTTCTCGAGCGGCACGAGCCGCCCGTTCACCTTGGCGCCCATCGTGCGGTGGCCGACGTCCGTGTGCACGGCGTAGGCGAAGTCCACGGGCGTCCCGCCGGCGGGCAGGCCGATCACCTTGCCGTGCGGGGTGAAGACGTAGACCTCCTTCGCGCCGATCTCGAAGCGCAGCGAGTCGAGGAACTCCCCCGGGTCGGCGGTCTCCGACTGCCAGTCGGAGATGTGCGCGAGCCAGGCGAGGTCGGTGTCCCCCTGCGGCGACACCTCGGGGGTGCGCCCGCCGTTCATGCGCTCCTTGTACTTCCAGTGCGCCGCGACGCCGAACTCGGCGCGCTGGTGCATCTCGTGCGTGCGGATCTGGATCTCGACCGGGCGGCCCTTGGGCCCGATCACCGTCGTGTGCAGCGACTGGTAGAGGTTGAACTTGGGTGTGGCGATGTAGTCCTTGAAGCGCCCGGGCACGGGAGTCCAGCGGGCGTGGATCGCGCCGAGCACGGCGTAGCAGTCGCGCAGCGAGTCGACCAGCACGCGGATCCCGACGAGGTCGTAGATCTCGTCGAACTCGCGGCCGCGCACGACCATCTTCTGGTAGATCGAGTAGTACTGCTTGGGCCGGCCGGCCACCTTGCCGCGGATCTTGGCGGCGCGGAGGTCGTCGTTGACGCTGTCGATCACCTGCTGGACGAACTCCTCGCGCTGCGGCGTGCGCTGCTTGACGAGGTTCTCGATCTCGACGTAGATCTTCGGGTAGAGCACCGCGAACGAGAGGTCCTCGAGCTCCCACTTGATGGTCGATATGCCGAGGCGGTGCGCGAGCGGCGCGTAGATCTCGAGGGTCTCCTTGGCCTTCCTCTCGGCGGACGCGGATTCGACGAACCCCCACGTGCGCGCGTTGTGGAGGCGGTCGGCCAGCTTGACCACGAGGACCCGGATGTCCTTGGACATCGCGACGACCATCTTGCGCACCGTCTCGGCCTGGGCGCTGTCGCCGTACTTCAGCTTGTCGAGCTTGGTCACGCCGTCGACCAGCATGGCGATCTCGTCGCCGAAGTCGTGGCGGAGCATGTCGAGCGTGTAGTCGGTGTCCTCGACCGTGTCGTGGAGGAGGGCGGCCGCGAGGGTCTTGGGGCCGATGCCGAGGTCCGCGAGGATCTGCGCGACCGCGACCGGGTGGGTGATGTACGGCTCGCCACTCTTGCGCTTCTGGCCCTCGTGCGCCCGCTCGGCGACGGCGTAGGCGCGCTCGATCAGGCTCATGTCGGCCTTGGGGTGGTGCAGGCGCGCGGTGCGGATGAGCTGCTCGACGGCACCGGCCGGCTGCGCCCGGGAGAAGAGGCGGGGCACCAGGCGCCGGAGGGAAGCCGTGCTCGAGGTCGTCTCCGTCATCGTTCAGCCTCCCAGGCGTGTGCTGGAGACCAAATTATCACCGCGCCCGAGAGCTCCCGACCACGGGCGGGCGTCCGGCGACGCGCAGAGCGCCTCCATGAGCACCTCACCCGAGGACGCGTGGGGCGGCCGTCCGAGTCGGGCGACGCGGCCGGGCGACGCGACCGGCCGTCAGGCTCAGGCGATGCGGCCGGGCTGCCCGTCGCCGGTGACGACGTCGCCGCCCATCTCGGACCACGCGTGCATGCCGCCCGTGATGTTGGAGGCCGCGAACCCACCGCGCAGCAGAGCCTGCGTCGCGATGGCCGACCGGTGTCCGGAGCGGCAGACGACAGCGATGTGCTGATCGGTCGGGATCTCGCCCACTCGCGCCTCGAGCTCGCCCATCGGGATGTGGTGGGCGACGGCGGAGTGGCCGGCCTCCCACTCGTCGGGCTCGCGCACGTCGAGGAGCCAGGACTCGCCCGTGGTGGTGCGGGCCTTCGCGGTGGCGGCGTCGAGGTCCTCGGGGACGCCCGCGCCCTGCGAGCTCGTCACGACTCCACCGTCACGGCGGCACGCTCGGCCTGGGCGCGGCTCGCGGCCGATCTCGCGAGGGCGTCGCCGCGCTTCACCTTCGGCTCGCCCTCACGGAGGTGCGCGTAGAGCGGAGCCGCGATGAAGATCGTCGAGTAGGTGCCGACGATGATGCCGATGAACAGCGACAGCGCGATGTCGCGCAGGGTGCCGGCGCCGAGCACGACGGCGCCGATGAAGAGGATCGACCCGACGGGGAGGATGGCGACGATCGACGTGTTGATGGACCGCACGAGGGTCTGGTTGACCGCGAGGTTCACCGACTGCGCGAACGTGCGCCGCGACTCCTGCCCGTCCTCCGCCGTGTTCTCCCGGATCTTGTCGAACACCACGACGGTGTCGTAGAGGGAGTAGCCGAGGATCGTGAGGAAGCCGATGACTGCGGCCGGGGTGACCTCGAAGCCCGTGATGCCGTAGATGCCGGCGGTGAGGACGAGGTCGTGCAGCAGCGCGATGATCGCGGCGACGGACATCTTCCAGGTGCGGAAGTAGACCGACATGACGACCGCGGCCAGCGCGAGGAACACCACGAGGCCCCAGAGCGCCTGCCGGGTGATGTCCTGTCCCCAGGACGGCCCGATGAAGGACTCGGTGACGCTGGACGTCTCGACTCCGTAGGCGGTCGCGAGCGCCTGCCGCACGGCGGAGCTGTCCGCGGGCTGCAGCTGGTCGGTCTGGACGCGGACGCCGTCGGACCCGACCGACGACACGCGGGCCGGCACCGGGGTCACGGTGGCGACGGCGTCGCTGGCGATGTCCTGCGACTGCGACTGCACCCCGCTCACCGTGTACTCGGATCCGCCCGTGAACTCGATGCCGAACGTGAAGCCGCCGCGCACGAGCGGCCCCAGGACCGAGATGAGGATGCAGATCGCCGCGATGGAGTACCAGAGACGGCGGCGGCCGACGATGTCGAACGAGCGCTTGCCCGTGTAGAGGTCGTTGCCGAACTCGGAGAAGCCAGCCATCAGTCGTCCCTGCTCGTGTCGTCGGCCCGCGGCGCGTCGATCGTCGCGGTCTTCGTGGATCCGGTCGCCTGACCCTGGGCGGCCTTGCGCTCGGCGATGGTCTGCCGGCGCGCCGCCTCCTTGGCCGCCGCGGCACCGCGTCCGGTGGTGGCCGTGGGGGTGCGGAACGTGGCGCGGCCCCGGTACACCGCGCCGAGCGCCCGCGGGTCGAGCCCGCTCATGCGGTGGCCCTCGGCGAAGAAGCGCCGGTTCGCGAGCAGCTGCAGGATCGGGTGCGTGAAGAGCGAGACGACGATGAGGTCGATGATCGTCGTGAGCCCCAGCGTGAGCGCGAAGCCCTTGACGTTGCCCACGGCGAGGATGAACAGCACCGCCGCCGCGAGGAAGTTCACCGTGTCGGACGCGATGATCGTGCGCAGCGCGCGCTTCCATCCCTGCTCGACCGACGAGACGAGTCCGCGGCCGTCGCGCAGCTCGTCCTTGATGCGTTCGAAGTAGACGATGAACGAGTCGGCTGTGATGCCGATGGCCACGATGAGCCCGGCCACCCCGGCGAGCGACAGCCGGTACCCCTCCCGCCAGCTGAGCAGCGTGATCAGGAGGTAGGTGATCACCGCGGCGATCACGAGCGACGCGATGGTGACCATGCCGAGCGCCCGGTACTGCACGAGCGAGTAGAGCACCACGAGCACGAGGCCGATGAGTCCCGCGATCAGTCCGCTGGTGAGCTGCGAGGATCCGAGCGTCGCCGAGATGACATCCGAGCTCTGCAGCGTGAAGCTGAGCGGCAGGGCGCCGAACTTGAGCTGGTCGGCCAGCGCCTTGGCGCTCTCCTGCGTGAAGTTGCCCGTGATGGAGGGCTTGCCGTTGGTGACGACGCCCTGCGTGACCGGGGCGGAGATGACCTCGTTGTCGAGCACGAACGCGAACTGGTTGCGCGGCGACTCGAGCGTGATGAGGCGGGTGGACATGTCGCCGAACTGCTTCGTGCCGTCGCCGTCGAAGACCAGGTTGACCGACCACGTGCCGGTGCTGACGCCCTGGCTCGACTGCTGGAGGCCGCTCGTCGCGTCGGAGATTGTGCTTCCGTCCACCTCGACCGGGCCGAGGACGTACTTCGCGGCGCCGTCGTCGGAGCAGGCGATGATCGCGCGGTCGGCGGGTGCCGCCTGCCCGTCGTTCTCGGGGGCGGTCGCGCAGTCGTAGGCGGCGAACTCCGCCTGGAGACGCGGCGTGACCCACGAGACGTCGCTCGGGCCCGTGGGCTCGGCCGTGGGCTCGTCGGAGAGGGTGGAGGGATCCGGGGTGGCCTCCGCGGCCGGGGTCTCGGCCGCGGGAGTGGAGCCATCCGCGGGCGCCGACCCATCGGTGGGCGTGGGCGTGGGCGTCGGGGCGACCGACGCCGTGCCCGCCGCGCCGATCAGCACGGGGCGCAGCTCGAGCTTCGCGGAGGACTGCAGGCGCTGCATGGTCGCCGCGTCGGGCTCACCGGGCAGGCTGACGACGATGTTGCTGCCGCCCTGCGTGGTGATCTCCGCCTCGGAGACGCCGCTCGCGTCGACGCGCTGGCGAATGATGGAGACGGCCTGCGCGAGCTGCTCGCTCGTGGGCCCGGAGGAGGCTCCGTCGAGCTGCGGCGCGAGGATGATCTGCGTGCCGCCCTCGAGGTCGAGCGCGAGCTTGGGGCTCCAGGAGCCGTTGCTGAACGCGACGCTCGCGGCGTTGCCGCCGGCCAGGAGGCCGATGATGACCAGCAGCCAGATGAGCTTGCGCCTGGCCTTGCGTACCGGTGTGGGCGACTTGGCCACCTGGACACTCGACTTTCTTCGCGGTGGGCCGGCGGGATCCGCGCGGCGCTCCGGATGGAGGGGTGAGCGGGTCCGGGCGAGGAGACGCCCGGAGGGACGGGCGACCGGTGGCCGCCCGCCCGGAGGATCAGGAGCGCGCGGTGGGGGCGTCGCCGTCGTCGACGCGGCGCGAGACGTCGCTCGTGCCGGTCTCGTCGACCACGTCCGCGGCGGGCGCGTCGTCCGCGAGGGCGGAGGCGTCGTCGGCGACGGTGGGCTCGACCACGCGGGCGATGGTCTGGCGGTGGAGCTTCAGCACCGTGCCGGGCGAGACCTCGAGGTACGCGAGGTTGTTCTCCTCGTCGAAGGAGACGAGCGTGCCGTAGATGCCGGACGCGGTCATGACCTCGGCGCCGGGGACCATCTGCGTCTGCAGCGACGCGAGGTCCTTCTGGCGCTTCCGGCTGTTGCGGAACATGAAGAAGATGAGCAGCGCCAGGACGGCGAACATGATCAAGGTGAACGGGTCCATGCGGGACGGGCCTTTCAGATGCTGGGAGGTGACGGACACGACGAACCGGCGACGTTCCGCGGGAGGCCAGCTTGAATCATAGTTCATCGCCGAAGAGGGCCCCGGCGGCACCTGACGCACCCGATGCGCGGGCGGGAGCGCCCGGCGCCGCGGGGGCCTCGAGGCCGAAGTGCTCCCACGCGGCCGGCGTCGCGACGCGACCCCTCGGCGTCCGCGCCACCAGGCCGATGCGGACGAGGAACGGCTCGACGACCGACTCGATCGTCTCCGCCTCCTCCCCCACCGACACGGCGAGGGTGTTGAGCCCGACGGGCCCGCCGCCGAAGCGCGTGAGGATGCCGCGCATGACGGCGCGGTCGAGCCGGTCGAGGCCGAGCGGATCCACGTCGTAGAGGTCGAGCGCCGCGCGCACGGACTCGAGGCCCGCCTCCGTGCCGTGAACGAGGGCGTAGTCGCGCACCCGCCGGAGCAGGCGGTTCGCGATGCGCGGGGTCCCCCGGCACCGACCGGCGATCTCCGCGACCGCCTCGTGCTCGATCTCCAGGTGCAGCATGCGGGCGGCGCGCTCGATCACCTGCTCGAGCTCGTGCGTCTCGTAGAACTCGAGGTGCGCGGTGAAGCCGAACCGGTCGCGGAGCGGGCTCGGCAGCATCCCCGAGCGCGTCGTCGCGCCCACCAGGGTGAACGGCGACAGCTCAAGCGGGATGGAGGTCGCCCCCGCGCCCTTGCCCACCATGATGTCGATGCGGTAGTCCTCCATCGCCAGGTACAGCATCTCCTCGGCCGAGCGGGCCATGCGGTGGATCTCGTCGACGAACAGGATCTCGCCCGGCACCAGCGCGGACAGCACGGCCGCGAGGTCGCCCGCGTGCTGGATGGCGGGGCCGCTCGTGAGCCGCAGGGGCCGGCGGCTCTCCTCCGCGACGATCATGGCGAGCGTCGTCTTGCCGAGCCCGGGCGGGCCCGCGAGCAGGATGTGGTCGGGCGAGCGGTTCTGCATGGCCGCGGCCGTGAGCAGCAGCTCCAGCTGGCCGCGCACCTTGACCTGGCCGACGAACTCCGAGAGCGATCGCGGGCGGAGCGCGCCCTCGAACGCCAGCTCGGCGTCGGACTCCGGGACGGGGCTGGACGCGTCGCCGTGCTCGAGGCCGCTCACCGGTCGGCCGCCTGACCGGTCGGGGTCGCGCCCGCGGGCTGCTGCGGCCCGAGCATGCCGAGCGCGACGCGCAGCAGGCGGGGCATGTCGGCGGGCGCGCCCTGCTCGGCAGCCGCGGCCGCGGCGTCGTCGACCGCGGTGCGAGCCACGCGCTCGGACCAGCCGAGGCCGATGAGGGCGGTGACGACGTCGGCGGTGACCGTCGAGGCGGCGGACCCGGTCGAGCGGCTGCGCGGCTGCGTGACGAACAGCTTCCCCGCGAGCTGCAGCACGATGAGCTTGGCGGTCTTCGGTCCGATGCCCGACACGCGGCGGAAGGCGGCGTCGTCCTCCGCGGCGACGGCCTGGGCCATGGCCTCCGGATCCAGGTGCTCGAGCACGGCGAGGGCCGACTTGGGGCCGACGCCCGTGACGCCGCAGAGCAGCTCGAAGGCCCGCAGCTCGTCCGGCCCGGGGAAGCCGAAGAGGGTGAGCGAGTCCTCGCGCACGACCAGCGACGTGAGCACGGTGGCCTCGGATCCATGCCGCAGCTCGAGCGCGTGCCGAGGCGTCACCGAGACGCCGTAGCCCACCCCGTGCACCTCCAGCAGGAGGGTCTGACCGGAGACGGACAGCACGGTGCCGCGGAGGGAGGAGATCACGTCCCAACCCTACGAGCTAGCGCCGACCCCGCTGCGCACGCTCGGCCGCGAGCCACGCGGTCTGCGCCGCGGTCGGTCCTGCGCTCGACGCCGCGTCCGGGCCGGTCGCCCGTGGCGTCGGCGCCGGCGTCCCGGCGATGCCGGCGCGGGACATGCCCGCGCGCCAGCCGGCGCAGATCGCGAGGGCCAGGGCGTCGGACGCGTCGGCGGGGGTCGGCAGCGCGTCGAGGCCGAGGATCCGCGCCACCATCGTCGCCACCTGCCTCTTGTCGGCCTGCCCGTACCCGGTGACGGCGGCCTTGACCTCGCTCGGCGTGTGGAGGGCGACGTCGAGACCGCGCCGCGCCGCGCCCACGAGGGCCACGCCCGTGATCTGCGCCACTCCCATCACGGTCGAGAGGTTGTCCTGCGCGAACACGCGCTCGATGGCGACGACGGACGGCCGGTGCCGGTCGACGAGCTCCTCGATGCCGTCGCCGACCGCGAGCAGCCGGTGGTGCAGCTCGGCCGTCGGGCTGGTGCGGACGACCTGCACGTCGACGAGCCGGGCGGAGCGGTCGGGGTAGACGTCGACAACGCCGACGCCGCAGCGCGTCAGCCCGGGGTCGATCCCGAGGATCCGCACGGACGGGCCGCTGCCACCCGCGCCGCTCCCCCGCGCCCCGGCGATGGGGTCCTACTCCTCGTCGTCGTCGTCCAGCGCGGCCTGCACGTCGGCGGGCACGTCGCTGTTGACGTAGATGTTCTGGACGTCGTCCAGGTCCTCCATGGCGTCGACGAGCTTGTTGACCTTGCGCGCGGTCTCCAGGTCGACCTCGACCTTGACCTGCGGCACGAACTCCACGTCGGCGGAGTCGTAGTCGACGCCCGCGTCCTGCAGCGCCTGGCGCACGGCGACCATGTCGGACGGCTCGCAGCGGATCTCGAACACCTCGCCGTGGTCGGTCACGTCCTCGGCACCCGCGTCGAGGACGGCCGCGAGCACGTCGTCCTCGGTCGGCGCCTCGTCGTGCGGCACCGCGATGACGCCCTTGCGGTGGAAGTTGTAGGCCACGCTGCCCGGGTCGGCCATCGTGCCGCCGTTGCGGCTCATGGCCGTGCGGACCTCGGCGGCGGCGCGGTTCTTGTTGTCGGTGAGGCACTCGACGAGCATCGCGACGCCGTTGGCGGCGTAGCCCTCGTACATGATCGTCTGGTAGTCGACGACCTCGCCGAGCAGCCCGGCTCCTCGCTTGACGGCGCGGTCGATGTTGTCGTTCGGGACGCTGGTCTTCTTGGCCTTCTGCACCGCGTCGACGAGGGTCGGGTTGCCGGACATGTCGGCGCCGCCGATCTTGGCCGCGACCTCGATGTTCTTGATCAGCTTCGCGAACGACTTGGCGCGCCGCGAGTCGATGATCGCCTTCTTGTGCTTCGTGGTCGCCCACTTGGAATGTCCGGACACGGGTGGTTCTCCTTACGCGGCGTCTGCTCGCTGTCAATGATGGACCATCGGGGCACGCCGACTGGGACCCGAGGGGTCAGAGGGTGCGGCCCGCGTCCTCGACCATGTCGAGGAAGAGGCGGTGGAACCGCAGGTCGCCCGTGACCTCCGGGTGGAACGAGGTGCCGAGGAGGGCGCCCTGCCGGACGGCCACGACGCGGCCGTCGTCGAGCGAGGCGAGGGCCGAGGCTGCCGGCCCGACCGACGCGACCACGGGTGCGCGGATGAAGACGGCGTGCACGGGCGGATCCCCCAGCGCGGGCACGTCGAGGTCGACCTCGAAGGACGCCGTCTGGGATCCGAACGCGTTCCGCCGCACGGACACGTCGAGGCCGCCGATGCCGCGCTGGTCGTGGATCGCGTCGACGATCTCGTCGGCCAGCATGATCAGCCCCGCGCACGTCCCGTAGACGGGCAGGCCGTCGTCGATGGCCGCACGCAGCGGCCGCGCGATCCCGAACTGGCGCGACAGCTTGTCCATCACGGTCGACTCGCCGCCCGGGATGACGAGGCCAGAGAGGCCGGGGAGGTCCTTCGGCTGACGCACGAGCCGCGTCCGGGCGCCGAAGCCCTCGAGGACGCGCACGTGCTCGCGGACGTCTCCCTGCAGCGCGAGGACGCCCACCATGGGGCCGTCGCCGTGCGGAGCCGCGGTGCTACCAGCCACGCTCGGCGAGGCGGTGCGGGGCGGGGACGTCGGCGACGTTGATCCCGACCATGGCCTCGCCCAGCCCGCGCGAGGCCTCGGCGATGGCGTCGGGGTCGTTGAACAGCGCGGTCGCGGTGACGACGGCCTTGGCCCGCGCGACCGGGTTGCCCGACTTGAAGATGCCGGATCCGACGAACACGCCGTCGGCGCCGAGCTGCATCATCATCGCGGCGTCGGCCGGGGTGGCCACGCCGCCCGCGGTGAAGAGGACGACGGGCAGCTGGCCCGTCCTCGCCACCTCGAGCACGAGGTCGTACGGCGCCTGCAGCTCCTTGGCGGCGACGTAGATCTCGTCGTGCGTGAGGGCGCTGAGCGCGCGGATCTCGGACTTGATGGTGCGGATGTGCTTGGTGGCCTCGGAGACGTCGCCCGTCCCCGCCTCGCCCTTGGAGCGGATCATGGCCGCGCCCTCGGTGATGCGGCGGAGCGCCTCGCCGAGCGTGGTGGCGCCGCAGACGAAGGGGACGGTGAAGCCCCACTTGTCGATGTGGTTCACGTAGTCGGCCGGGCTCAGCACCTCGGACTCGTCGATGTAGTCGACCTCGAGGGACTGCAGGACCTGCGCCTCGACGAAGTGCCCGATGCGGGCCTTCGCCATGACGGGGATGGACACCTCGGCCTTGATCTGGTCGATGAGGTCGGGGTCGCTCATGCGGGCGACGCCGCCCTGCGAGCGGATGTCGGCCGGCACGCGCTCGAGCGCCATGACGGCGACCGCTCCCGCGTCCTCCGCGATGCGCGCCTGCTCGGCGTTGACGACGTCCATGATGACGCCGCCCTTGAGCATCTCCGCGAGTCCGCGCTTGACGCGGCTCGAGCCGACCTGTCCGGGGGTGTTGGTGTCAGTCATTGTGATCCCTATCCTATTCGCCCGCGGGGGCGGGCCAGGCTGCGGCGATGGATGCGCGCACGTCGCCCAGCAGCTGCGGCAGCGCCTTGGTCTTCGCGATGATCGGCAGGAAGTTCGCGTCCTGCCCCCACCTCGGCACGATGTGCTGGTGCAGGTGCTCGGCGATGCCTGCACCCGCCACCTGCCCCTGGTTCATGCCGATGTTGTAGCCGTCGTTCCGCGACACCTCGCGCACGACCCGCATGGCGGTCTGCGTGAGGGAGCCGATCTCGGCGACCTCATCGGGGCTCGCGAGGTCGTAGGTCGCGATGTGACGATACGGGCAGACGAGCAGGTGGCCGCTGTTGTACGGGAAGAGATTGAGCAGGACGTAAGCGTGCTCGCCCCGCGCGACGATGAGCGCGTCCTCGTCCGACATCGACGGCGCGATGCAGAACGGGCACTCGTCCCGGTCCGGCTGCTGGCCCTTCTGGATGTAGACCATGCGGTGCGGGGTCCACAGGCGCTGGAACTCGTCCGGGACGCCCGCGAGATGGCCGGGGTCGTCGACGCGCACCTCCCCCCGCTCGTCGTCGCCCGCGGGCTCGTGGTCCGACATCGTCAGACGGGCCACGCGGTCACCACCTGCTCGCGCCGGGCGATCGCGCCCGTGATCCGCTCGACGGCCTCGGCCACGGGCACGCCGTTGACCTGCGTGCCGTCGCGGAAGCGGAAGCTCACGGATCCGGCAGCCCGGTCGTCCTCTCCCGCGATGAGCTGGTACGGCACGCGGGCCTTGGTGTGCGTGCGGATCTTCTTGGGCATGCGATCGTCCGAGGTGTCGAGCTGGACGCGGACGCCCTCGGCCCGGAGCCGGTCGAGGACGCCGCCGAGGTACTCCTCGTAGTCCTCGGCCACGGGGATGCCGACGACCTGCACGGGCGACAGCCACACCGGGAACGCGCCCGCGTAGTGCTCGGTGAGCACGCCGAAGAAGCGCTCGATGGATCCGAACAGCGCCCGGTGGATCATGACGGGCTGCTTGCGCGTGCCGTCGTTCGCCGTGTACTCGAGGCCGAAGCGCTCGGGCAGGTTGAAGTCGAGCTGGATGGTGGACATCTGCCACGTGCGCCCGATGGCGTCACGCGCCTGCACGGAGATCTTGGGGCCGTAGAACGCGGCGCCCGCGGGATCCGGCACGAGCTCGAGGCCCGTGTCGACCGCGACCTGGCGGAGCGTCTCGGTGGCCTCCTCCCACACCTCGTCGGATCCGACGAACTTCTCCGGGTCCTTGGTGGACAGCTCGAGGTAGAAGTCGTCGAGGCCGTAGTCGCGCAGCAGCGACAGCACGAACTCGAGCGTGCCCTTCAGCTCGTCGGCCATGCGCTCGCGGGTCGTGAAGATGTGGGCGTCGTCCTGCGTCATGCCGCGCACGCGGGTGAGGCCGTGGATCACGCCGGACTTCTCGTTGCGGTAGACCGTGCCGAACTCGAACAGGCGCAGCGGCAGCTCGCGGTACGAGCGCTGGCGCGAGCGGTAGATCAGCACGTGCATCGGGCAGTTCATGGGCTTCAGGTAGTAGTCCGCGCCCTGGCGCGTGATCTCGCCCTCCGCGTTCCGCGCCTCGTCGAGGTGCATCGCGGGGAACATGCCGTCCTTGTAGAAGTCGAGGTGGCCGCTCGTCTCGAACAGGTTCGACTTCGTGATGTGCGGCGAGTAGACGAACTCGTAGCCGCCGTCCTCGTGCCGGCGACGCGAGTAGTCCTCCATCTCACGGCGGATGATGCCGCCCTTCGGGTGGAAGACCGCGAGGCCCGAGCCGATCTCGTCGGGGAAGGAGAAGAGGTCGAGCTCGGCGCCGAGGCGGCGGTGGTCACGCTTGAGCGCTTCCTCGATGCGGCCCTGGTACGCGCGCAGCTCGTCCTTCGTCGGCCACGCCGTGCCGTAGATGCGCTGCAGCTGCGGGTTCTTCTCGGATCCGCGCCAGTAGGCGGCGGCAACGCGCGACAGCGCCCAGCCGTTGCCGACCATGCGGGTGCTCGGCAGATGCGGGCCGCGGCACAGGTCGCGCCAGAAGACCTCGCCGGTCTTGCCGTCGACGTTCTCGTAGACCGTGAGCTCCGCGCCGCCGACCTCGACGGACTCGCCGTCCTCGCCCAGCTCCTCGGCGGATCCGCCCTTGAGTCCGATCAGCTCGAGCTTGTAGGGCTCATCCGCCATGAGCTCGCGGGCCTGCTCCTCGGAGACGACGCGGCGCGTGAAGCGCTGGCCCTGCCGGATGATGCGCTCCATGTTCTTGGAGATGGCCTTGAGGTCCTCGGGCGTGAAGGGCTCGGCGACGTCGAAGTCGAAGTAGAAGCCGTCGGTGACGGGCGGGCCGATGCCGAGCTTCGCCTCCGGGTTGATCTGCTGCACGGCCTGCGCCATGACGTGCGCCGCCGAGTGGCGCAGGATCGCGAGTCCGTCGGGCGAGTCGATCCGCACGGGCTCGACGACGTCGCCTGCGGCGACCGCGGCCGCGAGGTCCTTCAGCTCCCCGTCGATGCGCATGGCGACCACGGCGCGGTCGGAGAAGAGCGTGAACCCGGTCCCCGCCTCGGTGGCCTCGACGGGCGTCGCCACGGGGGCGGTCGTCTCCGCGGGCGCGGCCTCGTCGTGGATCTCGGGCTGGGCGGCGTCTACCACTGCGGGCTCCTTGCGGGACGGGGAGGGAACCGATCCAGACTACCGGCGCG
The DNA here is from genome assembly GCF_051201715.1 of Clavibacter quasicaliforniensis. Taxonomy (NCBI): domain Bacteria; kingdom Bacillati; phylum Actinomycetota; class Actinomycetes; order Micrococcales; family Microbacteriaceae; genus Clavibacter; species Clavibacter quasicaliforniensis. Next base: position 2,005,512 of record NZ_CP139624.1, read on the forward strand.
CGACGGGGCCCCATCGACGAGAGGAGCGCGGCGCGCGCGGGGGCCCGGGAAAAGAAGAAGGCCCCGGTCTCCCGGGGCCTTCTGGTGGTGAGCGATACTGGGATCGAACCAGCGACCTCTTCCGTGTCAGGGAAGCGCGCTACCGCTGCGCCAATCGCTCATGCACTTGCTGGAGGTGGGGACGGGATTTGAACCCGCGTGGACGGCTTTGCAGGCCGCTGCCTCGCCTCTCGGCCACCCCACCATGGGTGCTTCCACACCGGTGGTTCCCACCTTGCGAAAGGGACCCCTCTCAGGGCCCCTGTTCGAGCGGATGACGAGATTCGAACTCGCGACCCTCACCTTGGCAAGGTGATGCGCTACCACTGCGCCACATCCGCATTTCGCTCGCCGCTCCCGGCTTCCCGGCAACCCTGCGTGCTCGATGACTCTAGCCGATCTCCTGGCACGGGTGCAAAACGACGCCCGCCCGAAGGCTGCCTGCACGGCGCTCATCCACCGTTCTCCGCGTATTCACGCGGATCCGGTGGACGCGCACACGATGACGACCCGGGCGTGTCGCGACGACGCCCGTCCCGCGGTGCAGCCGCCACCGCCCCGTGACCGCGACCACCCCCGCGGTATGGCATCATTGACGCGCACCGTCCGCGGTGCGAGCAGGGCGATTGGCGCAGTTGGTAGCGCGCTTCCTTCACACGGAAGAGGTCATCGGTTCGAGTCCGGTATCGCCCACCGAAGCAGTCCCCTCTCCCGCTCGACAGGTCGATCCGTCGCGTCACGCGAGCAGCGCCCGTGCCGTCCCCTCGTCCAGGACGATGTCCGTCACGAGCCCGGCGGCCAGCGCGCCGCGCACGCTCCGAGCCTTGGACGCCCCCGCGACCACGCACACGCGTCGCGGCGCCTTGCGGATCGTGGCGAGGTCCGGACCGCTCGCCCGCGCGTTGATCGCGATGTCGGCCGAAGACCCGTCCTCCCGGAAGAACACGGTGGAGACGTCGCCCACCACGCCGTCCGCATCGAGCGCGCGCTGGTCGGACCGCTCGAGGTAGCCGCCCGAGTAGACGTGGCTGGGCACGAGCGCGACCGGGGATCCGACGCCGAACAGCACCATGTCCATCCGCTCCTGCAGCTCGAGCACGCGCTTCGTGCTCCGCTCGCGCCACAGCGCCTGCTTGGTGGCCGGGTCGTCGAAGAACGCCGGCACCGGGAACTGCTGCACGGTGGCGCCGTACGCCTGCCCGAACCGGCGGAGGATCTCGCTCGCGTACATGATCCCTGTGGTGCGCACGTTGCCGGCCCCGTTGAGCTGCACCACGAGGGTGTTGTGCGTCGGCTTCGGCACGAGGTAGCGGCTCACCGCGCTCACCGTGGAGCCCCACGCGACGCCGACGACCATGTTCGAGTCGACGTACTGGGTGAGCATCCGTGCAGCCGAGAGGGCCACACGGTCGACGCGGTCGACGTCGCTCGTCTGGTCCGGCACGGGGACGACGTGCGCGACCACGCCGTAGCGCTCGTGCAGCTGCTCCCCCAGCACCGTGGCGAGGTCGAGCGGCGAGCGGATCTGGATGTCCACGAGGCCCGTCTCCCGGGCGAACGAGAGGAGCCGGGACACCGACGAGCGGCTCGTGCCGAGCTCGCGCGCGATGGCCTCCATCGTCAGGTCCTGCATGTAGTAGAGGTGCGCCGCGCGCAGGGCGTCCTGGGTGCGCTCGTGCGCGATGCCGTCGACCATGACGCGAGCCTTGCACATCCGTGCACGGGCTAGGTCGAATCCGTTCGCGGGCGCAGGATGGTGTCACAGCACGCGCACCACGCACGTCTCAACAGAGAGAAGCCTCCTCGTGACCACGTCGAAGAAGACCGACCTGCGGGACAACGTCGCCCGCATCCACGACCGCCCGAGCGCCAAGGTGCTCGTAATCGGCGGCGGCATCAACGGCATCGCGACGTTCCGCGACCTCGCGCTCCAGGGCGTCGACGTCGTGCTCGTCGAGCGCGCCGACTACGGCTCGGGCGCCTCGGCCGCGAGCTCCCACATGATCCACGGTGGCATCCGCTACCTCGAGAACGGCGAGTTCCGCCTCGTCCGCGAGTCCGTCGAGGAGCGCAACGGCCTCATCCGCATCGCGCCGCACTACGTGAAGCCGCTGCAGACGACGATGCCGATCTTCTCCACCTTCTCCGGCATCCTCAACGCCCCGTTGCGCATGCTGACCCACAAGCAGCGCTCCACCAAGGAGCGCGGCGCGCTCCTCATCAGCGTCGGCATGACCCTGTACGACTCCTTCTCCCGCGACGGCGGCTCGGTCCCGCGCCACCGCTTCCGGATCGGCAAGGCGGCCCGCGAGGACATGCCCGCGCTGAACAAGGACGTCAAGTTCACCGGCACCTACTACGACGCCTCCGTCCACGAGCCCGAACGCCTCGCGCTCGACGTGCTGAAGGACGGCCTCGCCGCGGGCGACCACGCGCGCAGCGCCAACTACCTCGAGGCCGTGGGCGTCGCCGACGGCGGCGTGAAGCTGCGCGACGTGATCTCCGGCACCGAGTTCGTCGTCACGGCGGACGTCGTGGTGAACGCGTCTGGCCCCTGGACCGACCTCACCAACGAGGCCATGGGCGGCGACACGAAGTTCATGGGCGGCACCAAGGGATCGCACATCGTCGTCGACAACGCCGAGCTGCTCGAGGCCACCAAGGGCCGCGAGATCTTCTTCGAGAACAACGACGGCCGCATCGTCCTCATCTACCCGCTCAAGGGCCGCGTCCTCATCGGCACCACGGACATCGACGCGGACCCGAGCGAGCCCGCCGTCTGCACCGAGGAGGAGGTCGACTACTTCTTCGACCTCGTCAAGCACGTCTTCCCGCAGATCGAGCTGAACCGCGACCACATCGTGTACCGCTACTCGGGCATCCGCCCGCTGCCGCGCCACGAGGACACGGCGCCCGGCTTCGTGTCGCGCGACTACCGCATCGTCGAGACCGAGATCGCGGGCCTCGCCGACAGCAAGGTGCTGAGCCTCGTCGGCGGCAAGTGGACGACGTTCCGTGCGCTGTCCGCGCACCTCTCCACCGAGGCCACCACGCGCCTCGGCGTGGAGCGCTCGGTCGACACGACGGGCATGCCCATCGGCGGCGGCAAGGACTTCCCGTCCTCCAGCACCGCCCGCGCACGCTGGATCGCGACGCAGGCCGCTCGCGCCGAGGGCATCGGCACGGAGCAGGTCGACCGCCTGCTCAACCGCTACGGCACGCGTGCCACGAGCGTCATCGACGTCCTCTCCGGACAGCCGTCGACGCCGTTGGCGACGGACCCGCAGCTGACGCGGGCCGAGATCGCGTACTTCGCCACGCACGAGGACGCGGTGCACCTCGCCGACGTCGTCCTGCGTCGCACGAACCTCGCGTTCGTCGGCGGCGTGACGCACGAGATGCTCGCGGAGATCGCGGACGTCCTGCAGGAGGCCATCGGCTGGAGCGACGACGAGCGCGACGCGGAGATCCAGGACACCGTCGACACCCTGCGCACGTACCACGGCGTCGACGTGGGCGCCACGAAGGTCGCGGCCGACGCGACCGTCACGGAGTTCGCGAACTAGCACCACGCACGGCGGATCCGATCCGCACCCGGGAGGCCGGTCGCCGAGAGGCGGCCGGCCTCGCGTCGTGAGGGCGCCGCTGTCAGGGGACGGGGCTACGTTCGGGCCATGACGAATCCCCGGCTCGACCCGATCCCGCTCACCACCCTCCAGGGCGAGGCCACCACGTTCGGCGCGTACGCCGACAAGGTCGTGCTCGTCGTCAACGTCGCCTCGCGCTGCGGCCTGGCGCCGCAGTACGAGAAGCTCGAGCAGCTGCAGCGCACCTACGGCGAGCGGGGCTTCACCGTCATCGGCTTCCCGAGCAACCAGTTCCTCCAGGAGCTCGGGTCCGCGGAGGCCATCGACGAGTACTGCTCCACCACGTGGGGCGTCACCTTCCCGATGATGGAGAAGGTCAAGGTCAACGGCCGGTCCGCCCACCCCGTCTACGCGGAGCTGACGAAGACGCCCGACGCGGACGGGAAGGCCGGCCGCGTGAAGTGGAACTTCGAGAAGTTCGTCGTCACGCCGTCGGGCGCCGTGCACCGCTTCCGGCCCACGGTCGAGCCGGACGCACCCGAGATCGTGTCGCTGATCGAGGCCGAGCTGCCCGCCTGAGCCCGGCTCCCTCGGATCCGCGCTCGTCCAGGCGTCCCTCCGCCGTCAGCGGCGACGGGCGAGGAGACCCGCGAGGTAGGACGCCTGCCCGGCGTGCTGCAGGTCGTCGGACAGCACGCTGACGAGGCGGGCGCCGAGCGTCACGGGCGGGGTCCAGTCCTCGTCCACCACGCGGGCGAGCTCGGCGTCATCGAGTCCCGCGAGGTAGGCGAGCGTGGCGGACTGCACGGCGTCGAGGTAGCCGACGAGGAGCTCCGCTGTGACGCCTTCCAGCGCCGCGACGTCCTCGGGTGACTGGCCGTATCCGGTCGCCGACTCCTCGAACGGGAGGGCGAAGCGCGCCGCCCATCCCCCGGTCGTCCACGTCTGGTCCTGGCCGGCGACGTCGGCGACCTGGGCGTCCTGCACGCGGGCGAGGTGCCAGACGAGCCAGCCGATGGGGTTGGCCTCGGGATCCGGGCGGAACGCGAGGTCGTCGGCGTCGAGGCCGTCGACGGCATCGCGCACGATCTCGGCGATGCGCCCGTAGGCGTCCACGAGCAGGTCGGTGGCGGGGGTCATGGTGCGCTCCTCATGTCGTGGATCGAGCGGGTCCGCGGGGGCGGCCGCTCCCCCATCCTGCTCCGGGTCGCCGGCGTGGGAGGCTCGGAGGATGACGCGCCTCACCCCCGACGCCCCGTGGTCGACGCCGGACGACGACGCCTGGTGCCCGTGCACGAGCGGCGATGCGTACGGCGCGTGCTGCGGCCCGCTGCACCGGGGCGACACGGCCGCGCCGACCGCCGAGCGGCTGATGCGCTCCCGCTTCGCCGCCTACGCGCGCGGCGATGCGGCGTACCTCGCCCGCAGCTGGCACCCGTCCTCGCGGCCCGAGGAGATCGACCTCGACACGTCCGTCCGCTGGTTTCGGCTCACCATCCACCGCACGTCGCTCGGCGGTCCCGACGACGCGACGGGCGTCGTCGACTTCGAGGCGTCGTTCCGGCACGACGGGGAGCGCGGCAGCCAGCGCGAGGCGAGCCGCTTCGTGCGGCACGCGGGATCCTGGGTCTACCTCGACGCCCTCTGACCGCGGCGCGGCGGGAGGCCCCGAGTCAGGCCTCCCCGAACCCCGACTCGATCAGCTCGACCAGCGCGGTCACGGCCTCCTCGGCGTCCTCGCCCGTCGCCTCGATGACGACGTGCGCGCCTCGGGTCAGGCCGAGGGCCATGACACCGAGCAGCGACGCGGCGTTCTGGCCGTTGACGGTGACGGCCGCGGAGTAGGCGGACGCCCGCGTGACGAAGTCGGCGGCCGGCCGGGCGTGCAGGCCGTCGCGGTTGACCAGGGTCGCCTCGCCCCGGACGGTGCCCGATGCGCCGGCCGGTGCGGGCTCGGAGCCGTCGGCGCGCGGATCCGGCGCGAGGCCGGCATCGGCGTCATCCACGGCGTCGGCACCGGCGGCCGAAGCTGCGGCCGCGGCCACATCCTCGAGGGAACCGCCCGTCTCGGCGGCCACCGCGGCGGCGACCGCGCCCTCGACCAGCGGTGCGCGCACCACGAGGACACGCGCGGCGGCGTCCTCGTCGAGCATGTCGACCGCCGTCTCGGCCGTGAGGTACGCGGATCCGAGGTCCGCGAGGACGACCACCCCTTCGCCGCCCTCCGCCTCGGCGAGCGCCGCGGAGACGACGTCGAAGCTCGTGCCGATGCCCGCGTCGTCCCGCGTGCCGTCGCCGGATCCGCCCGCGGGCACGAGCGCGACGGTCGGCGCCATCTGGCGCGCGAGATCGGCAAGCCCGTGCGCGATGAGGGCGCTGTGGGACACGAGGACGATGCCGACGCTCACGACCCCGCCCCCTGCGCGGCGCGGGCGGTGACGGCCGCCGCGCGCAGGATGAGCGCGGACGACTGCGCGCCCGGGTCGCGGTGGCCGATGGCGCGGTCGCCCAGGTAGGACGCGCGTCCCTTGCGGGCCACGAGCGGCTCGGTCGCCTCCGCCCCGCGCGCGGCGGCGTCGGCGGCGGCCTCGAGGGCGTCGGCCGGGCCGGATCCCGCGTCGGCGGAGGCACGCGCGGCCTCGGCGGCGGGACCCCACGCGTCCACCATCGTCTTGTCGCCCGGCTCGGCCTTGCCGCGGAGGACGATGCCGCCCACCGCCGCCTCGAGGAGGTCGGCGATCGCGGACGCGTCGAGGTCCGCGAGGCTGGCGACGGCCGCTGATGCCTTGAGGTACGCCGTCCCGAGCAGCGGGCCGGAGGCGCCGCCGACGGTGGAGATCAGCGTGGTGGCGACCGTCTTCAGCGCGTCGGCGGGCGAGGCGTCGGGCGCGAGGCCCGCCAGCTTCTCCGTGACGGCCCCGAAGCCGCGGTCGAGGTTCTCGCCGTGGTCGCCGTCGCCGATCTCGCGGTCGAGGGTGATGAGCTCACCGCGCTGGTCGGCGACGACGCGCGCCGCCTCCGTGATCCAGGCGACGACCCAGTCGGTACCGAGTGCCATGAGCTACCTCCCCCACCGCAGCGCGGCGGTCTGCACGGGCGAGTCCCACAGGTCGACGAGCTCGTCGTCGAGCAGCAGCACCGTGAGGGACAGTCCCTCCATGTCGAGGGCCGTGACGTAGTCTCCCACGAGGCTCCGGGCGACGGTCAGGCCGGCCTCCTCGAGCACGGCGGCCGCCCGGCGGTACGCGATGTAGAGCTCGGACAGCGGTGTCGCGCCCATCCCGTTCACCATCAGCAGCACGCGGCTGCCCGCCGGCGCGGCGAGGTCCTCGAGCACCGGGTCGAGCAGCCGCTCCACGATGGCGTCCACCGGCTCGAGCGGCAGCTTGACGCGACCGGGCTCCCCGTGGATCCCGATGCCGATCTCCATCTCGTCGTCCTCGAGCGCGAAGCTCGGCTCGCCCGCGTGCGGGACGGTGCACGCGCGGATGGCGACGCCCATGCTCCTGACCCGCCCGATCACCCGCTCGGCGATCGCGGCCACGGCGTCGAGATCGTCCCCGCGCTCCGCGGCGGCGCCCGCGATGTGCTCGACGAGCACCGTCCCCGCGACCCCGCGGCGGCCGGCCGTGTAGAGGGAGTCGGTGACGGCGACGTCGTCGTCGACCACCACGGTCCGCACCCGCACGCCCTCCGCCTCCGCGAGCTCGGCCGCGGTCTCGAAGTTGAGGACGTCGCCCGTGTAGTTCTTCACGATGTGCAGCACTCCCGCGCCGGCGTCCACGGCCAGCGTGGCGGCGACGACCAGATCCGGGGTGGGGCTCGTGAACACGGGTCCTGGCACGGCCGCGTCGAGCATGCCGTGGCCCACGAAGCCGGCATGCAGCGGCTCGTGCCCGCTGCCACCACCGCTGACGAGCGCCACGCGCCCGGGGCGGGTGGGCTCCGCGCGACGGACGAAGAGCGGGTCCGCGCTCAGGGCGACCAGGTCGGGGTGGGCGGCAGCGAAGCCCGCGACGGCCTCGTCGGCCACCGCCCTCGGGTCGTTGATCAGCTTCTTCACGGCCGGCTCCTCGCGGGTCTCGGGCGGCCGGACGGCAGCCGCGCATCCGAGCCGGATCGAGGACGGGACTCGGTCGGCGGCGACTCGGGTGTGTCGCCAACATACGCCCGGGAGGACGGGCTCCGACAGCCCCGCCGACCCTCCCTCAGGGGCAGGGATCCGCGTCGCCGAGCGGCCAGCCGCGACAGGGAGGGGCGCCCCACCGGCACTAGATTGGAGCCACCGCGATGATGCGGAAGAGGTCGCCCCCGCGCCTCGACGAACGATCGGAGCACCACGCAGTGGATCTTGGAGTCATTTTCCTGTCGGAGACGGTGGGCACCGCCCTCCTCGTCCTCCTCGGATGCGGAGTCGTGGCGAACGTCGCGCTCATCAAGTCGAAGGGGCTCGCCGGCGGCACCCTGATGGTCAACTTCGGCTGGGGCCTCGCGGTCTTCGCCGGTGTCACCGTCTCGTACGCGTCCGGCGCGCACCTGAACCCGGCCGTCACGCTCGGCCTCCTCGCCGCCGGCAAGATCCAGGACCCGGCGAGCGTCCCCGTGTACATCCTCGCCCAGATGGTCGGCGCCATCATCGGCGCCGTGTTCTGCTGGCTCGCCTACAAGCAGCACTTCGACGAGGAGCCCGACGCGGCCACCAAGCTCGGCGTCTTCTCGACGGGCCCGTCCATCCGCAACTACGCCTGGAACCTCGTCACGGAGATCATCGGCACCTTCGTGCTGGTCATCGTGATCCTCGGCTTCAGCCTCGCGAACAACCCCGACTCGGACGCGGCCACCCCCGCCGGACTCTCCGCCCTCGGCGCGATCCCCGTCGCCCTCCTCGTGGTCGGCATCGGCGCGTCCCTCGGCGGCCCGACCGGCTACGCCATCAACCCGGCCCGTGACCTCGGACCCCGCATCGCGCACGCGTTCCTGCCCATCAAGGGCAAGGGCTCGAGCGACTGGTCCTACGCCTGGGTCCCCGTCGTCGGGCCCGCCATCGGCGGCGTCCTCGCCGGCCTCGCGTCCTACGCGCTGCTCCCCATCCTCTAATTCCCCCCCCCCGACCCCTCATAGGAGAGACCACATGAGCGAGAAGTACATCGTCGCCATCGACCAGGGCACCACCAGCACGCGTGCCATCGTGTTCGACCACAGCGGATCCATCGTGTCCACCGGCCAGCTCGAGCACGAGCAGATCTTCCCCCGCGCCGGCTGGGTCGAGCACGACCCGATGGAGATCTGGCGGAACACGCGCGAGGTCATCGGCCAGGCGCTGTCCAAGGCCGACATCACACGCCATGACGTCGAGGCCGTCGGCATCACCAACCAGCGCGAGACCGCCGTCGTGTGGGACCGCACCACGGGCAAGCCCGTCTACAACGCCATCGTCTGGCAGGACACCCGCACCCAGAAGATCGTCGACCGCCTCGCGGCCGACGGCGGCGTCGAGCGCTTCAAGCCCACCGTCGGGCTGCCGCTCGCCACCTACTTCTCGGGCACGAAGATCGTCTGGATCCTCGAGAACGTCGACGGCGCCCGCGAGAAGGCCGAGGCCGGCGAGCTCATGTTCGGCACGACCGACACCTGGGTCCTGTGGAACCTCACCGGCGGCACCGACGGCGGCGTGCACGTCACCGACGTCACCAACGCGTCGCGCACGCTCTTCATGGACCTCGAGACGCTCCAGTGGGACGACGAGATCCTCAAGGCGTTCGACGTGCCGCGCTCGATGCTCCCCGAGATCAAGAGCTCCTCCGAGGTCTACGGCCAGGTCGAGTCCTCGAGCCTCCTGCGCGAGGTGCCCATCGCGGGCATCCTGGGCGACCAGCAGGCGGCCACGTTCGGCCAGGCCGCGTTCGACCAGGGCGAGTCGAAGAACACGTACGGCACCGGCAACTTCCTGATCTTCAACACCGGCACCGACATCATCCACTCGCAGAACGGCCTCCTCACGACGCTCGGCTACAAGCTGGGCGACCAGGAGCCGCACTACGCGCTCGAGGGATCCATCGCCGTCACGGGCTCGCTCGTGCAGTGGATGCGGGACAACCTCGGCCTCGTGTCGAGCGCCGCGGAGATCGAGACGCTGGCCGCCACCGTCGAGGACAACGGCGGCGTGTACTTCGTCCCCGCGTTCTCGGGCCTGTTCGCGCCCTACTGGCGCTCGGACGCGCGTGGCGCGCTCGTGGGCCTCACGCGCTACGTCAACAAGGGCCACATCGCCCGCGCGGCGCTGGAGGCCACGGCCTTCCAGACGCGCGAGGTGCTCGACGCGGTCAACGCCGACTCCGGCGTCGACCTCACGGAGCTCAAGGTCGACGGCGGCATGATCGCCAACAACCTGCTGATGCAGTTCCAGGCCGACATCCTCGGCGTGCCCGTCGTCCGCCCCGTCGTCGCGGAGACCACCGCGCTCGGCGCCGCGTACGCCGCGGGCCTCGCCGTCGGGTTCTGGAAGGACCTCGACGACCTCCGCCAGAACTGGCAGGAGGACAGCCGCTGGACGCCGGACATGGACGACGCCGAGCGCGAGCGCCAGCTGCGCCTCTGGAAGAAGGCCGTCACGAAGACCTTCGACTGGGTCGACGACGACGTGCAGTAGACCGCACCCGCACGATCCGCACGCCCCGTCGCCCCAGGTGACGGGGCGTGCGGCGTGTCCGGGCGGTCATCCGACGGCTCGCCGCGGCGTCAGATGAGCGTGGGCTGCCCGTCGTCCGCGGGCGCCTCGTCGACGGGCGCCACGAGATCCGGTCCGTCGTTCCGCACGCTGTTGACGCGGGTCGAGACGAGTCGCGGAACGAGGTGGGGCTCCGGCAGCGAACCGAGCAGGTGACGCACGTCGTCGACCGCCGTCGTCCCGGCGTCGAGCCAGTCGTCCAGGCGGTCGCGCGGCACGATGACGGGCGTGCGGTCGTGGATGTGACCGAGCGCGTCGCTCGCGGCGGACGTGATGATGGCGAGGCTCCGCAGCCACGCGCCGGGCTCCCCCTCCGGGACGGCGGGATCCCTCCAGTGCTCGTACACGGCCGCGAAGGCCAGCGGACGCTCGTCCTCGCCGTGGAGGTACACGGGCTGCTTCCCCGCGGCGGTGATCTGCCACTCGTAGTACCCGTCGGCCGGCACGACCGCCCGCCGCGTGAGCACGGCCCTCCGGAACGTCGGCTTCTCCGTGACCGTCTCGACGCGCGCGTTGATGAGCGGTGCGCCCTGCACCGCCTTCGCCCACGGCGGGACGATCCCCCAGCGGGCCGCCGTCAGCACCCGGCGGCCCGCGCCGTCCGCGTCGCCGTGCGGGTGCCGGTCGGCGACCATGCGGACCGTGGTCGTCGGGGCGACGTTCCACGAGGGGGGCGGATCGTCGCCGTCCACGTCGTCGACCGCCCAGTCCCCGACGAGGTCGCCCGTCGCCCGCGCCACCACGAATCTGCCGCACATGCGTCCATCATCCGCCGCACGCGCGACATCGACAGCGCGATGACGATCAGGCGCGGGTCGCCGCCGCCCACTCCTCGAGCTTGGCGGCGGCGCGGCCGGAGTCCACGGCGTCGGCCGCGACGGCGAGCTTCTCCCGCAGCCGGCGCGCCACGGGCTGCTGCACGCGCGTCGGATCCCCCATCAGGTCGAAGGCCTCGAGGCCGGCCGCCGCGTTCAGCAGCACGACGTCGCGCTGCGGGCCGGGCTCGCCGGCGAGGACCCGGCGGATCACCTCCGCGTTCTGCTCCACGCCCTCGCCGAGGAGCGCCTCGATGGGAGCGCGCGGGATCCCGAGCTCGAGCGGGTCGAGGTCGTGCTCGGTGACCGCACCGCGGCTGACCTCCCAGATGTGGCTGTGCCCGGTGGTCGTGAGCTTGTCGATCCCGTCGTCGCCCCGGTACACGAGCGCGGTGGCGCCGCGGGTCCGGAACACGCCCACCATCAGCGGCACGCGCGAGAGGTCGGCCACGCCCACCGCCGACGCCTCCGGGCGCGCCGGGTTGCAGAGCGGCCCGAGCACGTTGAACAGCGTCGAGATGCCGAGCTCGCGCCTGGTGGCCGCTGCGTGCCGGAAGCCAGGGTGGAAGAGGGCGGCGTGCGCGTAGGTGATCCCCGTCTCGCGGAGCACCTCTGCCACGCGCTCGGGCGCGATCGTCAGGTCGATGCCGAGGGCCGTCAGCACGTCGGACGCGCCCGAGGCGGAGCTCGCGCCGCGATTGCCGTGCTTGATCACGGGCACGCCCGTGGCGGCCGCGATGATGGACGCCACCGACGAGATGTTGAGGACGGCGCCGTAAGGGTCACCTCCCGTCCCCACGATGTCGAGGGCGCGCGGATCCGCGTCGAGCGGCAGCGCCTCCTCGAGCACGGCGTCCCGGAAGCCGACGATCTCGTCGACGGTCTCGCCGGAGGCCCGCAGCGCGACCAGGAGCCCGCCCAGCTGCGCGGGAGTGGCCTCCCCGCGCATCACCTGGCGCATGGCCCAGGTGGACTCGGACACCGACAGGTGGCGCCCCTCGATCAGCGTGGTGATGAGCGCGGGCCAGGTCGGGGCGGAGGGCATGCGGATCAGCCTAACGAGCGGCTGGATCGGATCTCACGGGCGGCCGGGTGGGCATCGGGTGTCGTCGGCCTGGGTCATAATGGAACCTGTGACGACCACCTCAATCTCCCCAGTATCGACCGCGCCGGTGGTGAACCGGCCGAACACGGTCGCCGTCGGCACCATCGTGTGGCTCGGCAGCGAGGTGATGTTCTTCGCGGGTCTCTTCGCGATCTACTTCACCCTCCGCTCCACGTCCGGTGCCCTCTGGGAGTTCGAGGCAGGACGCCTCAACGTGCCCTTCTCCCTCGTGAACACGCTCATCCTCGTGTCGAGCTCGTTCACCTGCCAGTTCGGCGTCTTTGCGGCCGAGCGACTGCAGGCGCGGGCCACGGGCTGGAAGCCCAGCCAGTGGGGCACGGTCGAGTGGTTCTTCCTCACCTACGCCCTCGGCGCCATCTTCGTCGTGGGCCAGATCTTCGAGTACGCCACCCTCGTCACCGAGGGCATCACGCTCAGCAGCAATGCGTACGGCTCGGCGTTCTACATGACCACGGGCTTCCACGGCCTGCACGTCACCGGCGGGCTCATCGCCTTCCTCCTCGTCATCGGGCGCATCTTCGCCGTCCGGTCGATGGGGCACAGGGAGGCGACGAGCGCCATCGTCGTGTCCTACTACTGGCACTTCGTCGACGTCGTCTGGATCGGGCTCTTCCTGGTCATCTACGTCCTCAAATAGCACCGAGCGGGAGCATCAACCACAGTATGAGCACCAAGACAGCACGCGCCCGTCGAACCGGTCGCCGCAGCCCCCTGACCACGATCGCCCTGCTCGCCATCGGCCTGCTCACCACGGGCGGCGCCTACGCGATGATCCAGGCGGGCAGCGCGTCGGCCGAGGTCGACCTCAAGTCCGCGCAGACCATCGACGAGGGCCAGAAGCTCTTCGGCTCCAACTGCGCCACCTGCCACGGCATGGACGCCACCGGTACGGGCGTCGCCCCGAGCCTCATCGGCGTCGGCGCGGCCTCCGTCGACTTCCAGGTCGGCACCGGCCGCATGCCGCTCCAGGGCACCACGGTCCAGGCGCCGGAGAAGCCCACGCAGTTCACCGACACGCAGGTGAAGGAGCTCGCGGCCTACGTCGCCTCGCTCGCTCCCGGCCCGGCCATCCCCGACGGCCAGTACCTCGACGGGAAGGGCGACCCCGCCAACGGCGCCGAGCTCTTCCGCATCAACTGCGCCATGTGCCACAACGTGGCCGCGGCGGGAGGTGCGCTCACCGAGGGCAAGTTCGCCCCCAGCCTCGAGGGCGTCGCCCCGGTCCACATCTACGAGGCCATGGTCACCGGCCCGCAGAACATGCCGGTCTTCAACGACACCAACATCTCCCCCGAGGACAAGCGCGACATCATCACGTCGCTGCAGTACATCGAGGAGAACAGCACGGTAGGCGGCGCGAACCTCGGCGGGCTCGGCCCGGTGTCCGAGGGGCTCTTCATGTGGATCTTCGGTCTCGGCGGCATCGTCGCCCTGACCGTGTGGCTCACGGCCCGGTCCAACTGACGCCCGCATCGATGACCCGCATCAGCACACAGGAGAGGCACGCACATGGCACACGACGATAAGGACGAGTCGGGCGTCGTCCCCGCGGGCTACGAAGCCGGCGAGCTCGAGCCGGCAGGCCGTGACGTCGTGCTCCCCGGCGGCACCGCCGTCGCCACGCGCGACGCGTTCCAGAACCCCGGCTTCCCGGAGCACCGCCTCCGCGTCACGGACAAGGACCCGAAGAAGGCGAAGACCGCCGAGCGCGTCGTCTACACATGGTTCTACCTGTCCATCGTGGGCAGCGTCTTCGCGATCGGCGCCTACTTCGGCTTCCCGATCTACGCGGACGACCCGGGTAGCGTGCGCCTCAACAACCTGTTCCTCGGCGTCGGCATCGCGCTGGCGCTCCTGAGCCTGGGCATCGGTGCCATCCACTGGTCCAAGGCCCTCATGAGCGACCACGAGCTGATCGACGAGCGCCACCCGCAGGGCGGCTCGCCCGCCACGCAGGCCCGCGCCGTCGAGATCTTCGCCCAGGCGAACGAGGAGTCCGGCTTCGGTCGCCGCTCCCTCATCCGCAACAGCCTCATCGGCGCCCTCGTCGCCTTCCCGCTGCCGGCCGTGATCCTGTTCCGCGACCTGTACCCGGGCAGTGCCGAGGAGCCCGCCTCCGCCCTCAGCCACACGCTGTGGAAGAAGGGCGAGGTCCTCACCCGCGATCCCTCCGGCACGCCCATCAAGGCGTCGGACGTCACCATCGGATCCGCGTTCCACGTCATCCCCGCCTCCCTCATGGAGATGGAGGAGGGCAAGCTCGAGGAGAAGGCCAAGGCCGCGGTGCTGCTGATGCGGCTCCGCCCCGAGGACCTCGTCGAGACCCCGGAGCGCAAGGGCTGGTCCTACGACGGGATCGTCGCCTACTCCAAGGTCTGCACGCACGTGGGATGCCCGGTGGCGCTCTACGAGCAGCAGACCCACCACCTGCTCTGCCCCTGCCACCAGTCCCAGTTCGACGTGACCAACCACTGCGAGGTCATCTTCGGACCGGCCAAGCGGCCCCTGCCGCAGCTGCCCATCGCCGTCAACGACGAGGGCTACCTCATTGCACAGAGTGATTTCACCGAGCCCGTAGGGGCGAGTTTCTGGGAGCGTCGTGGTGACTACAACAGCTGATCCGACCACGACGGGTGCCGCCGCACCCGCCGCCAAGAGCGGGGGCGGCCTCACCGCCGCGGCCGCGACCTACCTCGACGAGCGCACCAGCGTCAGCGTCGCCGTCAAGGAGTTCGGGCGGAAGATCTTCCCGGACCACTGGTCATTCATGCTCGGCGAGGTGGCGCTCTACAGCTTCGTCGTCATCCTGCTCACGGGCACGTGGCTGACGTTCTTCTTCAACCCGTCGATGGCGGAGACGCACTACGCCGGCTCCTACGCGCCCCTCAAGGGCGTCGAGATGTCCGTGGCCATGTCCTCGTCGCTCGACATCTCGTTCGACATCCGCGGCGGCCTGCTCATGCGGCAGATCCACCACTGGGCGGCGCTGCTGTTCGTCGCTTCCATCGGCCTGCACATGCTCCGCATCTACTTCACGGGTGCGTTCCGCAAGCCGCGCGAGCTCAACTGGTTCATCGGCTTCGTGCTCTTCATCCTCGCGATGGCCGAGGGCTTCACCGGCTACTCCCTCCCCGACGACCTGCTCTCCGGCAACGGCCTGCGCATCATCGACGGCATGGTGAAGGGCATCCCGGTCATCGGCACGTGGATCTCGTTCCTCCTGTTCGGAGGCGAGTTCCCGGGCACGCACATCATCCCGAGGCTCTACACGCTGCACATCCTGCTGCTGCCGGCGATCCTCGTAGCGTTCCTCGCGCTCCACCTGCTCTTCGTGGTCGTGCACAAGCACACCCAGTTCGCCGGCCCCGGCCGCACGAACGAGAACGTGGTCGGCGTCCCGGTGCTCCCCACGTTCGCCGCGAAGGCCGGCGGGTTCTTCTTCGTCGTCTTCGGCGTGATCGTCGTCATGGCGTCGTTCTTCACGATCAACCCCATCTGGAACTACGGCCCCTACGACCCGTCGCCGGTGTCGGCGGGAACGCAGCCCGACTGGTACATCGGCTTCGCGGACGGCGCGCTGCGCCTCGTCCCGCCGGGACTCGAGTTCGTGCTGTTCGACCACACGTTCTCGTTCAACATCATCCTGCCGATCACGGTCCTGGGTCTGTTCATCGTGCTCGTCGCGCTCTACCCCTTCATCGAGGCGTGGATCACGGGCGACAAGCGCGAGCACCACATCCTCGACCGCCCGCGCAACGCCCCGACGCGCACCGCGATCGGCGCCGCCGGCGTCACGTTCTACGCGGTCCTCTGGTCCGCTGCGAGCTCCGACCTCATCGCCACCCACTTCAAGGTGTCGATGGAGGGCGTCATCCACACGCTGCAGGCGCTGCTGATCCTCGGGCCGGTCATCGCGTACCAGGTCGCCAAGCGCATCTGCCTGGCGCTCATGAAGAAGGACCGCGAGATCGCCCTGCACGGCGTCGAGTCGGGCCGCATCGTGAAGCTGCCCGGCGGCGAGTTCATCGAGGTGCACGAGCAGCTCGACGAGTACGAGCGCTGGCGCCTGGTCAGCTACGACGACTACAAGCCGCTCATGATCCGCCCGGACAGCCGTGGACGCATCACGGTCAACCAGCGGGCCCGCGCGGCGCTCTCCAAGTGGTTCTTCGAGGACCGGATCTCCCCGGTCACCACCAAGGACGTCGAGCGCAGCCACAGCGACCACCACTAGGCACGACCCGTCCGCGTCCAGCGCGGACGCGCATCGAGAGCCGGTCCGGCGTCACGCCGGACCGGCTCTCGTGCGTCCGGCTCGATCGCCGCCCGCATCGTCTCCAGGAGGACCCGTGGATCTCGACCGGCTCGCCAGCTGGCTCCGCTGCCCCTCCTGCGGGTCGGACCTGCATGCCGTGCCGCCCCTCGTGCTCCGGTGCGAACACGGGCACACCGTCGACGCGAACAAGCGGGGCTACGCCAACCTGCTCGCACCGGGTACGCGCGTCACCGGTGACACCGCCGAGATGCTCGCCGCGCGCGGCACCTTCCTCGACCGCGGGCACTACGCTCCGCTCGTCGACGCCCTGACCCACGCGACGGTCACTCCGCACGAGCCGGCATCGGATGGGCCGTCACGGCCCGCGGTCGCCCGCGCTGCACACCTTGATGCAGGTCTGCGCGTCGTCGACTCGGGCTGCGGCACCGGGCACTACCTCCGGGCCCTCCTGGACGCCGTGCCAGGGTCGATCGGCCTCGCCGCCGACCTCTCCCCTGCGGCGGTCGCCATCGCCGTCCGCGGCCGTCCCGAGGTCGACGGCGTCGTCGCGGACACCTGGACCGCCCTCCCGATGCGCGAGGGCGTCGCCGACCTGATCCTCGACGTCTTCGCGCCGCGCAACCTGCCTGAGTTCCATCGCGTGCTCGCCCCGCGCGGCCGCGTCGCGATCGTCGCTGCGGGACCACAGCACCTCGAGCAGCTGCGGGCGTCGGGGCGTGCGGTCGGCGTGCAGGCGGACAAACGGGAGCGGATCCTCGAGGCGGCTGACCCGTACTTCGAGACCGAGTCGGAGACGCGGGTCGAACGGGTGCTCCGCCTCTCGGAGGACGACGTCCGCCTGCTGCTGGGGATGGGTCCGTCCGCGCATCATGCAGCCGTGGCCGATCGCGGGACCGTCGAGGCGGCCGCGGGCAGCGGTGCTCGGCACGATGTCACCATCGACGTCATGGTCCACGTCCTGCGTCGACGCGACGACGTCGACCTCGGCTGACCCCGCCCGTTCGCCGGGCTCCCCTCGACGACGGTCGTCGCCGACAGCGACATCCCGCCCCGGACCGGGGACTGCGTGACGGAGTAGCGTGTTGGACGTCACACAGCTGCTGTCCGGGGGGGGAAGCGGTCGCCATCGTGTCGTGCCTCCCGATCGCAGCGCCACTCCATCCACCGGCTGATCCTCGACGGGGCATCGCGTCCGGCCCGACCCATGGATCACGGACCGCATCTTGCTCGACTCGATAACCCTCCGCGTCGCCTTCGGCGTGACGACCCTCACCCTGTTCCTGCTCTTCGCGCTGGTCACGTTCCGCGGCACGCGATCGCCGTTCAGCTTCTGGTGGTGCGCCGCCCTGGTGCTCTTCATGAGCGGATCCCTCGCCTACCTGCAGGACGGCACCGCCTCGCAGGCGTGGGCCGACCCGCTCGGGAACGGGCTGATCGTCGCGGGCGCCGCCTGCGTCTGGATGGGGAGCAGATCCCTGCGCATCCGCGCGACACCGTGGTGGCTGGTCGTGTCCCCGGCAGCCGTCATGGTGGCCGTGTCGGCGACCGACTCCCCCGCGACGAACGACTGGTCAGGCGGTGCGCTGTTCCTGGCGCTGATGGCCGGGCTCATCGGGCTCTCGACCCGGGAGATCGTCATGCTGGACGCGGGCATGTCGCGCACGCGCTGGCCGCTCATCCTCGCCTCAGGGACCCTCGCCGCGTACTACGCGATCCGACTGGTGGTGTTCCTCGCCACGGGTCCTCGGAGCGGCATCTTCACGACCTGGTTCGGGACGCCGAGCACGACGCTCATCACGCTGGTGCTCCTCGTCGTCGTGTCGTTCAGCATGGCCTCGCTCAGCGGCGAGCAGGCAGCCAAGATGTTCGCCGCACGTGCCGCGACATCCCGGCAGGAGCTCGTGGACGGCGGCAGCGTGCAACGTCGGTTCCTCCCCCAGCGCGTCCCCGATCTGCCCGGCTACGAGGTCGCCGGCGCGTGCGTCCCCAGCGGGGCGGTGAGCGGCGACTTCTTCGACTGGCAACGCACCCCCGACGGCCTCGTGGTGACGCTCGCCGACGTCATGGGCAAGGGCGTGGGCGCGGCCATGATCGCGGCCACCGTGCGTGCCGCGCTGCGGGTCGCATCGACGTCCCTGGATCCGGGGCGGACGCTCGCCGGGGTCGACTGCGCCGTCGAATCCGACCTCGACGCGAACGACGCCTTCGTCACCCTCCTGCATCTCCGGCTCGACGCGCAGAGCGGCGACATCGCGCTGGTCGACGCCGGCCATGGCCTCGCCGTCGTCTGCCGTGCTGACGGCTCCCGCCAGCCCATCCCATCGCGGAACCTCCCGCTCGGCGCCCTGGGCACCCAGCGGTGGTCCCCGTCGACGGTGCGGCTGGACCCCGGCGACATGCTCCTCGTGTGCAGCGACGGCGTGCTCGACCTCTTCGACGGGACCATCGCGTCCATGGATATCGCCGCCCGGACGGCGATGGACGCCGACAGCACAGCAGCCGCGGCCGTCGCGAGCATCACCCGCCTCGCCGCGGAGACCACGCCACCGGACGACGTCACGGTCGTGGCGATCCGTCGACTCCCCTCCACGACACCCCGCTGACCACCGCCTGGTACGCGCGACGAGGGCCGGCGGCGCATCGGACGCACGGCCCACGGCGCGACGGCGCGACGGCGGGACGGCGCGACGGCGCGACGGCGCGACGGCGCGACGATGCCCGCAGGACGCGCAGATGCCCGGCCTCCCGAGGAGACCGGGCATCGCGACGAGCGGAGCGGATCTACCGCAGGAGCTTCTTGTAGAACTCGGCCGTGCGCTCGTATCCCAGGCGCTTGTAGAACTCCCCGGCACGCCGCGTGCTCATGGTGATCTGCCCGACGCCCCGATCACCGCAGAGGCGCTCCACGGCCCGCACGAGAGCGGAGCCCGTGCCGCCGCTCCTGGCTCCGGCGTCGACGACGAGCTCCTCGAGGTGGGCGCTCAATCCGCCCGCGTAGAGCAGGCGGCTCACGACGAGGTACGCGTATCCGACGACCGCCCCCGCCTCTTCCGCGACGAGCAGGACGTCCCGCCCCTCGTCCTTGTTGGCCCGGAGGATGTGGAAGAAGGTGACGTCGAAGTCGTCCCGGGTAGCCGGAGCGTTGATCATGTCGAGCTGCTGGCAGAGGGCGAAGACCGCATCCCCGTCGGTTGCCTGCGCGTGCCGGATGTCGACCATGGGATCAGCGCGCGAAGTAGCCGCGGTAGTACTCGTAGGTCCAGCCCACGAGAGCGATGATGGCGAGCCCGCCGCCGATGATCGCGATCCAGATGCCCACGGCGAGGCCGAGGAACACGGACGCGGCGCCGGCTGCGAGGATCACGGGCCACCAGCTCCACGGGCTGAAGAACCCGAGCTCCGGGTCGCCGTCGTCGACGTTGGCATCGCTACGGTCCTCCGGGAGCTCCCCGTTCTGCGCCGAGTAGAGACGCGCGACGAAGAAGCCGATGAACGCGGCCAGCACGCCAGAGAGGGCGATGGCCAACGTGCCGACCCATTCGACCGTGTTCTGGTCGATCAGGTGCCAGATCGTGTACGCGGCCGCCGCGACTGCGAAGAACGCCGCGAGCACGTAGAAGAGGTTCCTATTGGCGCGCACGTCACTTCACCTTGTCGCTGGAGATGTCGTAGGTCGCGGCATCGGGAGCGTCCTTGGCCGGACCGATTCCCACGGGGATGCCCGCCTCGGGGTGGTTGAGGTCGAAGGCCGGGGCCTCCGAGCGGATACGCGGGATGGACGTGAAGTTGTGCCGCGGCGGCGGGCAGGAGGTAGCCCACTCGAGCGAACGGCCGTAGCCCCACGGGTCGTTCACCGTGACCTTGGGTGCCGTGCGCGCGGTGATCCAGACGTTCAGGAAGAACGGGATCATCGAGAGCGCGAGGATGCCGGCGCCGATGGTGGACAGCTGGTTCATCCACGTGAAGTCATCCTCGGGCTGGTACGTCGCGTAGCGACGCGGCATGCCCATGACTCCCAGCCAGTGCTGGATGAGGAACGTCGTGTGGAAGCCGATGAACAGCAGCCAGAAGTGGACCTTGCCGAGACGCTCGTTGAGCATCTTGCCCGTCCACTTGGGCCACCAGAAGTAGAAGCCGGAGAACATGGCGAACACGACGGTGCCGAACACGACGTAGTGGAAGTGCGCCACGACGAAGTACGTGTCGGACACGTGGAAGTCGAGCGGGGGCGACGCCAGGATGACGCCGGTCAGGCCGCCGAACGTGAACGTGATGAGGAAGCCGATGGCCCACAGCATGGGCGTCTCGAACGTGACCGAGCCGCGCCACATCGTGCCGATCCAGTTGAAGATCTTCACGCCGGTGGGGACCGCGATGAGCATGGTCATGAGCGAGAAGAACGGCAGCAGGACGGACCCGGTCACGTACATGTGGTGCGCCCACACCGTGACCGAGAGGGCCGCGATGGAGATGGTCGCGTACACGAGCGTCTTGTATCCGAAGATCGGCTTGCGGCTGAAGACCGGGAAGACCTCGGAGACGATGCCGAAGAACGGCAGCGCGATGATGTACACCTCGGGGTGACCGAAGAACCAGAAGAGGTGCTGCCAGAGGATGGCGCCGCCGTTCGCCGGGTCGTAGATGTGCGCGTCGAATATGCGGTCGGCGCCGAGGCCGAAGAGCGCGGCCGCGAGGACCGGGAACGCCATGAGCACGAGGATCGACGTCACGAGGATGTTCCATGTGAAGATCGGCATGCGGAACATGGTCATGCCGGGTGCGCGCATCGTGATGATGGTCGTCACGAAGTTGACCGCGCCGAGGATGGTGCCGAAGCCGCTGAGCGCGAGGCCCATCACCCAGAGATTCCCTCCCAACCCTGGCGAGAACGTCGTGCTCGACAGCGGCGCGTAGGCGAACCAGCCGAACGATGCCGCGCCGGCCGGGGTGAGGAATCCGGCGACCGCGATGAGCGAGCCGAAGTTGAAGAGCCAGTAGGCGAAGGCGTTGAGACGCGGGAACGCGACGTCAGGGGCGCCGATCTGCAGCGGCATGAGCACGTTGGCGAAGCCGGCGAAGAGCGGCGTCGCGAACATGAGCAGCATGATCGTGCCGTGCATGGTGAAGAGCTGGTTGTACTGCTCCTTCGTCTCCACGACGTGCAGGCCCGGCTCGAAGAGCTGCGCGCGGATGACGAGGGCCATCACGCCGCCGAGGCAGAAGTAGAGGAACGAGGTGATGAGGTACAGGTACCCGATGGTCTTGTGGTCCGTGGAGGTGATCCAGTTGACGACGACGTTCCCACGCCGTTCGGCCTTGCCGGAGTCCTCGAGGACCTTCGCCTGTCCCGCGGGGATTGCGGTGGGACGGTTGAGTGTCGATGTCACGGTGTGTGCCCTACTTCTCGGACGACTCGGTGGTGGCCGGCACGTCGGTGCCGGGGAGGTTCTGCAGGCGGTCGTAGTCCTTGCCGAGGTCTCCCTCGAAGCCGGCGGCCTTCTGCTTCTCGATGTAGGCGTTGTACTCGTCGACGGAGACGACCTTCACCTGGAACAGCATGAGGGAGTGGTACTCGCCGCAGAGCTCGGCGCACTTGCCCATGTACGTCCCCTCCTTCTCCGGGATGAACGTCATGTAGTTCGTCTTGCCGGAGATGAGGTCCTTCTTGTACAGGAAGTCCACGACCCAGAAGGAGTGCAGCGTGTCGCGGGTGTTGAGCTCGAGCTCGACCTTGGTGTTGACCGGCAGGTACAGCGTCGGGAGCTTGTCCTTGTCGATGGATCCCTGCGGGCCGTTCGGGTCGTCGACCGCCTGGACGCCCTGCTCGTACGCGCCGCCCTCGATGGGCTGGCCGGCCTCGGTCTCGCCGCCGAGGTAGTTGAAGTCCCATGCCCACTGCTTGCCGAAGACCTGGACCTTGACCTCGGGCTTGTCGAAGCGGGCCTCGATGGCAGCCTGGTCCTTCGCGGTGAAGGCGAAGAAGCCGAGGACGAGGATCAGCGGCACGATCGTGTAGAAGATCTCGATCGGCATGTTGTAGCGCATCTGCACGGGGAGGCCGGTCTGGCCCTTGCGGCGGCGGTACACGACCGCGGCCCAGATGGTGAGGCCCCAGGTGAGGACGCCCACCGCGAGGAGGACGATCCAGGCGGTGACCCACAGGCCGATGACCGAGTCGACGTGGTTGGTCGTGCCCGGCTCCGTCGGCAGGAAGCCCTGGAGCTGCTGCTGCGTGCACCCCGCGAGGAGTACCGAGATGCCCAGGGCGACGGGGATCGTCAGCCAACGTTGACGGCGAGTGAAGCGCACGTGCAGACCCTTCGAAGAACCGGATGTGACGGGTCCCACACTACGCGACAGGGAGCCGCCCGAAGGACGACTCCCTGCTCGGGCCCCGTGTTTCCGGGCCCAGATCCGCTTACCGTTCCGTGTGTCAGTGGAACGAGTCCCCGCACGCGCACGACCCGCCGGCGTTCGGGTTGTCGATGGTGAAGCCCTGCTTCTGGATGGTGTCCTCGAAGTCGATCGTGGCGCCGTCGAGGTACGGGACGCTCATCTTGTCGACGATGACCTCGACGCCGTCGAAGTCGACAGTGGCGTCCCCGTCGAGCTCGCGCTCGTCGAAGTAGAGCTGGTAGATGAGGCCCGAGCAGCCGCCGGGCTGGACGGCGACGCGGAGGCGGAGGTCCTCGCGGCCCTCCTGCTGGAGCAGGCTCTTGACCTTGCTCGCCGCGGTGTCCGTGAGTCCGACGCGGTGGGCCGCGTGGGCGGTCTCGGTCAGCGTGGTGTCGGTCATGAGCACTCCTCGGGTGGTGGGATCTGCGGTCGGGCGACTCCGGTGGAGTCTACGTCGTGCAACCGCGGGAGTCACCCGGGTGTTCCCGACCGTCGGGCCGATCCTTTCGGCGGTCGGGAGGGGCCCGTCAGCCGCGGCGGGCGATGCGCGACAGCAGGACGGCCTCGCTGAGGATCGCGCGCCGCAGCACGCCCAGGTGCTGCGACTCGTTCGGGCTGTGGGCCCGCGTGTCCGGGTCCTCGACCCCGGTCACGAGGATCTGAGCGGACGGGAACGCCTCGACGAGGTCGGCGATGAACGGGATGGATCCGCCGATGCCGGCTTGCACGGGCGCGCGGCCCCAGCCGGCGGTCATGGCGGCGGTGACCTCGGCCATGGCCCAGCCCGTCGTGTCGACGAGGAAGGGATCGCCCTGGTCGACGTCGCTGATCTCCACGTGCGCGCCGAAGGGACGGTTCCGCTCGACGTGCGCCTCGAGGGCGCGGTACGCGTCCGCCGCCGTCTGGCCGGGCGCGATGCGCGCGCTGATGCGGACGGAGACCTCCGGGAGGAGCGTGTTGCTCGCGTTGGCGACGGAGGGCGCGTCGATGCCCGTGACCGTGATGGCCGGCTGCGCCCAGAGGCGGGTGAGGATCGGGCCGGTGCCCACCGCGGAGACGCCCGGCAGCAGCGCGGCCTCCTCGGCGAGGCGCGCGTCGTCGTAGTCCGGCGTCTCCATGTCGGTCGAGGTGAGGCCCGCGACGGCGACGGATCCGCGCTCGTCCCACAGGGAGTCGAGGAGGCGGACGGCCGCCATCATCGCGTCGGGGACGGCGCCGCCGAACATGCCCGAGTGCGAGGCGTGGTCGAGCGTGCGCACCGTGAGGCGGAACGTGACGTTGCCGCGGAGGGCGATCGTGATCGACGGGGTGTCGACGTCCCAGTTGTCGCTGTCGGCGACGACGATGACGTCGGCGGCGAGGGCGTCGTGGTGGGTGGCGAGGAAGTCGGAGAAGGAGCGGGATCCGGCCTCCTCCTCCCCCTCGATGAAGACGGCGAGGCCGAGGTCGAGGTCGTCGCCCTCCGCCTCGACGAGGGCGCGGATGGCCGCGACGTGCGTCATGATGCCGGCCTTGTCGTCGGAGGCGCCGCGCCCGTGCAGGCGGTCGCCGCGGAGGGTCGGCTCGAAGGGCGGGGTCTCCCAGTGCTCGTCAGCTCCGGGGGGCTGCACGTCGTGGTGGGCGTAGAGGAGCACCGTGGGCTTGCCGTTCCGCGCGGTGCGCATGGCGAGGACCGCGGGCTGCCCGTCGTCGCCCGAGGGGGTCGTGGCGCGGTGCACGGAGACGTCGTCGAAGACGCCGAGCCCGGCGAGGAGCCCTGCGACGGCGTCCGCGCTGGCGGCGACGTGCGTCGGATCGAAGGCCGGCCAGGAGACGGAGGGGATGCGCACGAGCGCCGAGAGGTCGGCGATCGTGGTGGGCAGCCCTCCCGCGACGGCGGCGGCGAGTCGGTCGACGACCTCCTGGTCCGGTGCGGTCACGGCGTCTGCGGAGGTGTCGGGAGGCGTCATGCAGGTAATCTTAGATTCACTCCAGGCAAGGACGAGAGACGTGGCGAAGCAGCACACCCCCGCAGAGACCCCCGCCGAGACGAGCGCCCCGGCGCCCGTCGACGGTCGCACGGCCGACGGGAAGAAGGGCCCCACCCCGACCCGTCGGGAGCGGGAGGCCGCGAACCTCCGCCCGCTCGTGCCCCAGGACCGCAAGCTCGCGGCGCAGCAGGCCAAGGAGAAGGCGCGCGAGGCGCGCGCCCGGGCCAACGCCGGCATGGCCGCCGGCGACGAGCGCTACCTGCCCGTCCGCGACAAGGGCCCGCAGAAGCGGTACGCCCGCGACGTCGTGGACGCACGCTGGAGCGTCGGCGAGCTGCTGCTCCCCGTGATGGGCGTCGTCGTCGTGCTCACCTTCGTGCTGCCGAACCTGTCGGCCATCCCGCTGCTGTCGATCTACGTGTTCGTCATCGCCGCGATCATCGACGCCTACCTCACCGGGCGACGCGTCCGGGCCGCCATCGCCGCCCGCGTCGGCGCCGACCGCGTCGAGCGCGGGATCCGGTGGTACACGGGCATGCGCACCATCCAGATGCGACCGATGCGCCTGCCGAAGCCGCAGGTGAAGCGGCGCGAGAAGGTCACCTTCAGCTGATCGCGTGCACGCGCCGTCGGCGCGTGCGCGTCACCGCGTGCGGCGGATCCGCGCGAGGCCGGCGTTGATCGACCTCGCCCAGAGCGGACCGCGGTACAGGAACGCCGTGTAGCCCTGCACCAGCGTGGCGCCGGCGTCGAGCCGTGCCTGCACGTCCTCCGCGGTGTCCACGCCACCGACGGAGATGACGCAGGCCTCGGCGGGCAGCGCGCGGCGCAGGATCCGGAGCACCTCGAGCGCGCGCGGGGCGAGCGGCGCCCCCGAGAGCCCGCCCGCGCCTGCAGCCTCGACGACCGCGGCGTCGGTGCGGAGATCCGCGCGGGACAGCGTGGTGTTCGTGGCGATGACGCCGGCGAGGCCCAGCTCCGTCGCGAGCTCGGCGATCCGCTCGACCTCCGCGTCCTGCAGGTCGGGCGCGATCTTCACGAGCACCGGCACGCCGTCCGCGGCGTCGCGGATGCTCGTGAGGAGGGGCCGGAGCAGCTCGATCTCCTGCAGCCCGCGGAGCCCCGGCGTGTTCGGCGAGCTGACGTTGACCGCGAGGTAGTCGGCGACCGGGGCGACGAGGCGCGTGGACCGGACGTAGTCGGCGACGGCGTCGTCGACGGCCACGGCGCGGGTCTTGCCGATGTTGACGCCGATCACGGGCCGGTCGCGCCGGGACCTCAGGCGACGGAGCCGGTCGGCGAGAGCGGCCGCTCCCCCGTTGTTGAAGCCCATGCGGTTGATGACGGCGCGGTCCTCGATCAGGCGGAACAGGCGCGGCCGCGGGTTGCCCGGCTGCGCCTCGGCCGTGACGGTGCCGACCTCGACGTGGCCGAAGCCCAGCTGGCCGAGGCCGAGCACGGCCCGCGCGTCCTTGTCGAAGCCCGCGGCGACGCCGAACGGGGACGGGAAGCGGAGGCCGAGGGCGTCGACCGCGAGCGACGGATCCGGTGCCGTCAGCCGCCGGGCGATCCAGCCGAGGCCGGACGACGGGAGGAGGGCGATGGCCGTGGACGCGAGGTGGTGGGCGTCCTCCGGGTCCATGCGCGACAGGACCGTGCGGAAGAGGAGGGGATACATCGGCACCAGGCTAGCGCCTGCGCGGGCGGCGTCCCGCGGGACGGACGTGGGACCCGCCGCGGGTCAGAGCGCGTCCGCGTCGGGGGTCGCGGCGTGCGCCACGCGGAGCTGCGCGATGGCCGACTCGAAGTCGTCGAGCGAATCGAAGCCCTGGTAGACGCTGGCGAACCGGAGGTACGCGACCTCGTCCAGCTCGCGCAGCGGCGGCAGGATCGACAGGCCGATGTCGTTGGCCTCGATCTGCGACGCGCCGGTGGCCCGGATCGCCTCCTCCACGCGCTGCGCGAGGACCGCGAGGTCGGTGTCGGTGACGGGACGCCCCTGGCACGCCTTGCGGACGCCCGTGACGATCTTCTCCCGGCTGAACGGCTCGACCACGCCGTTGCGCTTGATCACGCTGAGGCTCGCGGTCTCGGTGGTGCTGAAGCGGCGGCCGCACTCGGGGCACTGCCGGCGCCGGCGGATCGACAGGCCGTCGTCGCTGGTGCGGGAGTCGACGACGCGGGAGTCGGGGTGGCGGCAGAAGGGGCAGAACATGGTGTGGCCAGGATACGTCAGGGCGTGAGGCGCGCCGTCACCGCGTCGCCGTGCGCGGGCAGGTCCTCGGCCCGGCTGAGCGCGACGATCATCGGCTCGGCTTCGCGCAGCGCGTCGGCGTCGTAGCGCACCACCTGCTGCGGGCGGAGGAACGTGTACGCGCCGAGGCCCGAGCCGAAGCGGGCCTGGCCGCCCGTGGGGAGGACGTGGTTGGATCCGGCGAGGTAGTCGCCGAGGCTCACCGGCGAGTGCGGGCCCAGGAAGATCGCGCCGGCGCTGTGCAGGTGCGCGAGCAGGGCGTCCGGGTCGGCGGTCTGGACGGAGAGGTGCTCGGGGCCGTAGGCGTCGCTGTAGCGCGCGGCCGTGACGAGGTCGTCGACCACGAGGATCGCCGACTGCGGTCCGGTGAGCGCCTGGCCGACGCGGGCCGAGTGACCCGTGGTCGCCGCCAGGGCCTCGACCTCGGCGTCGACCGCGCGCGCGAGCTCCGGCGAGTCGGTCACGAGGACGGAGGCCGCCATCTCGTCGTGCTCGGCCTGGCTGATGAGGTCGGCGGCCACGAGGCGGGGATCGGCGTGCGCGTCGGCGATGACGAGGATCTCGGTCGTGCCGGCCTCGGAGTCGATTCCGGTGACTCCGCGGACGACGCGCTTGGCGGCCGCGACGTAGATGTTGCCGGGGCCCGTGACGACGTCGACGGGGTCGAGGCCGAGATCCGGGACGCCGTGCGCGAAGGCCCCGATGGCCCCCGCGCCGCCCATCGCGTAGACCTCGTCGACGCCGAGCAGGCCGGCGGCGCCGAGGATGACGGGGTGCACGGATCCGCCGTGCGCGGCCTGCGCGGGCGAGGCGAGGGCGATGCTCGCGACGCCGGCGACCTGCGCGGCGACCACGTTCATCACCACGCTCGACGGGTAGACGGCCTTGCCACCCGGCACGTAGAGGCCGACGCGGCGGACGGGCTGCCAGCGCTGCACGATGGTGCCGCCGGGCACGACCGTGGTGGTGGTCTCCGGCGGGACCTGCGCGGCGGAGCCGAGACGGACGCGGCGGATGGCCTCCTCGAGCGCGGCGCGGACGGCGGGGTCGAGGCCGTCGACGGCGGCGGCGATCGCCTCGGCGGGCACGCGCAGCGACTCTGGACGGACCCGGTCGAGCCGCTCCGCCTGGTCGAGCAGGGCCGCGCTCCCCCGCGTGCGCACGTCCTCGACGAGCTCGCGGGCGACGTCCAGCGCGACGGCGACGTCGGTGACCGGACGCGGGAGGAGGTCGAGCAGGTCGGCGGTGCTGGGCGTGGTGCCGCGGAGGTCCTGGATGCGCATCATGACTCCGGAAGTCTACCGAGCGGGCGCCGGGCGGATCCGGCGGCTAGCGTCACCAGGCATGGACGCGCACCCCGCCACCACGCTCGCCGAGGCCCCTGGCCAGGCCGCCTTCCGCGCCGCGTTCCGGCGCCACGCCGCGGGCGTCGCGGTCGTCACGACCCGCGATCCCCAGGGCTCCCCCGTCGGCTTCACGGCGACGTCGCTCGCCTCCGTGTCGGCGGATCCGCCGCTCGCCAGCTTCAGCCTGGCGCGCACGGCGTCGAGCGCCGCAGCGATCGCCGCCGCCGACCACGTCGCGATCCACGTGCTCGGCGCGCGCGACCGGCACCTCGCGGAGCGCCTCAGCGGCCCGGCGTCCGAGCGCTTCGCGGGCGACCACTGGTCCGCCGGCCCGCACGGCCTGCCCGTGCTCGCGGGCGGGACGGCGCTCCTCGTCGCCCGGATCGTCGAGCGGGTCCACGTGCACGACGCGATCGTCGTGATCGTGCGGATCGAGGACGGCGGAGCGGGCGTGGAGGACGAGCCGCTCGTCTACCACGCGCGCCGCTACCTCCGGCCGGGCGCCGAGGCCTGAGCGCAGGCGCCCTGATCGGGCGAGCGGCGGATCACCCCAGGCAGTTCGGCCCGAGCAGCGACTTCAGCTCGCCGTAGAGGTCGGCGCTCACCGTGACCGGGTACGGGATCTCGAACACGCGCCCGCTGTCGCCCTTCACGAGCTGCAGCCGCACCTCGGTGTCGCCCGAGTGGCGGATGAGCACGTCGTTGAGGCCCATGACGGTCTCCGTCGTCGCGCGGTTCTCCGCGAGGCTGATGAGCAGCGGGCCCGAGCCGAGGCTCTGCCCGAGGTCGGGCTGGAACATCGAGAAGGCGTGGATGTTCATGCCGTCGTCGCGCGTGGACACGCGGCCGCGGATCACCACCACGGTGTCGCTCTGCAGGGCCGGCGCGAACTCCTGGTACGCCTTGCCCATGAACATGCAGGTGATCTCGCCGCCGAAGTCCTCCAGCTGCACCATGCCGTACTGGTTGCCCGAGTTGCGCGCGGTGCGGTGCTGCACGCTGGTGAGGAGCCCCGCGAGCGTCACCGTCTCCCCGTCCATCGACGCGTCGGTCGCCAGCAGCTCGGCGATGCCCGTCGAGGCGAGCTTGGCCAGCGGGATCTCGAGCCCGGCCAGCGGGTGGTCGGACACGTAGAGGCCGAGCATCTCCCGCTCGAACGCGAGCTTGTCGCGCTTCGCCCACTCGGGCCGCTCGGGCACCTTGCGCGCGTGCTGCGGCTCGTCCCACAGGCTGTCGAAGTCGAAGCCGACCTGGCCGTTCATGGCGGCGCGCTTGTCGCTGACGGAGGCGTCGATCATGCCCTCGTGCACCTCGAGCAGCGCCCGGCGGGTGTCGCCCAGCGAGTCGAAGGCACCGGCCTTGATGAGCGACTCCACGGTGCGCTTGTTCGCCACCGGCAGCGGCACCTTCTTCAGGAAGTCGTCGAACGACTCGAACGCGCCCTGCTCGGTGCGCGCGCCACGGAGCGCCTCGACGACGTTCGCGCCGACGTTCCGGACGGCGCCCAGGCCGAAGCGGATGTCTGCTCCGGCTGCCGCGAAGAAGCCGATGGACTCGTTGACGTCCGGCGGGAGCACCTTGATCCCCATGCGGCGGCACTCGTTGAGGTAGAGCGCCATCTTGTCCTTGGAGTCGCCGACGCTCGTGAGCAGCGCGGCCATGTACTCGGCCGGGTAGTGCGCCTTGAGGTACGCAGTCCAGTAGGAGACGACGCCGTACGCCGCCGAGTGCGCCTTGTTGAACGCGTAGTCGGAGAACGGCAGCAGGATGTCCCAGAGGGCCTTGACCGCGGCCATCGAGTAGCCGTTGTCCTTCATGCCCTGCGAGAAGCCCTCGAACTGCTTGTCCAGCTCCGACTTCTTCTTCTTGCCCATGGCGCGGCGGAGGAGGTCGGCCTGCGCGAGCGTGAAGCCCGCGAGCTTCTGCGCCACCGACATCACCTGCTCCTGGTAGACGATGAGGCCGTGCGTGGTGCCGAGCACCTCGCGCAGCGGCTCCTCGAGCTCCGGGTGGATCGGGGTGATCTCCTGCAGCCCGTTCTTCCGCAGCGCGTAGTTGGTGTGCGAGTTCGCGCCCATGGGGCCGGGCCGGTAGAGCGCGATGACGGCCGAGATGTCCTCGAAGTTGTCGGGCTTCATCATGCGCAGGAGCGAGCGCATGGGCCCGCCGTCGAGCTGGAACACGCCGAGCGTGTCGCCCCGGGCCAGCAGGTCGTACGCGCCCTGGTCGTCGAGCCCCAGGTCCTCGAGCACCAGCTTCTCGCCGCGGTTGGACTCGATGTTGTTGAGCGCGTCGTCGATGATCGTGAGGTTGCGCAGCCCCAGGAAGTCCATCTTGATGAGGCCGAGCGACTCGCAGGCGGGGTAGTCGAACTGCGTGACGATCTGGCCGTCCTGCTCCCGCTTCATGATCGGGATGATGTCGATGAGCGGCTCGCTCGACATGATGACGCCGGCCGCGTGCACGCCCCACTGCCGCTTGAGGTTCTCGATGCCCTGCGCGGTCTCGAAGACCTTCTGCGCCTCGGGGTCCATCGCGAGGACCTCGCGGAAGTCGCCCGCCTCGCGGTAGCGCGGGTGGTCGGTGTCGAGGATGCCGGACAGCGGGATGTCCTTGCCCATGATCGCGGGCGGCATGGCCTTCGTGAGCTTGTCGCCCATGGAGAACGGGTAGCCGAGCACGCGGCTGGAGTCCTTCAGCGCCTGCTTCGCCTTGATGGTGCCGTACGTGACGATCTGCGCCACGCGCTCGTCGCCGTACTTGTCGGTCACGTAGCGGATGACCTCGCCGCGGCGCCGGTCGTCGAAGTCGACGTCGAAGTCGGGCATGGAGACGCGGTCGGGGTTGAGGAACCGCTCGAACAGGAGGCCGTGCTCCAGCGGGTCGAGGTCGGTGATGCCCATGGCGTACGCGACCATCGAGCCGGCGCCCGAACCGCGGCCGGGGCCCACGCGGATCCCGTTCTCCTTCGACCAGTTGATGAAGTCGGCGACGACGAGGAAGTAGCCCGGGAAGCCCATCTGCGCGATGACCCCGACCTCGTAGTCGGCGCGCTTGCGGACGTCGTCGGAGAAGCCGCGCGGGTAGCGGCGCACGAGGCCGCGCTCGACCTCCTTGACGAACCAGGTCTGCTCGCTCTCGCCCTCGGGCACCGGGTAGCGCGGCATGTAGTTCGCGGACTCGTTGAACTGCACGTCGCACCGCTCGGCGATGAGGAGCGTGTTGTCGCACGCCTCCTCGTGGTCGCGGAAGAGGTGGCGCATCTGCTGCGCGGTCTTCAGGTAGAACTCGTCGGCGTCGAACTTGAAGCGGTTGGGGTCGTCGAGCGTCGTGCCGGACTGGACGCACAGGAGGGCCGCGTGGCTGGTCGCGTCGTGCTCGTGCGTGTAGTGCAGGTCATTCGTGGCGACGAGCGGGAGGCCGAGGTCCTTCGCGAGCCGGTGGAGGTCGGTCATGATCCGGCGCTCGATGCCCAGCCCGTGGTCCATCACCTCGCAGAAGTAGTTCTCGGCGCCGAAGATGTCGCGGAAGTCCGCCGCGGCCTTCACGGCCTCGTCGTACTGGCCGAGGCGGAGGCGCGTCTGCACCTCGCCGGACGGGCAGCCGGTGGTGGCGATGAGGCCCTTCGCGTAGGTGCTGAGCAGCTCGCGGTCCATGCGGGGCTTGAAGTAGTAGCCCTCGAGCGAGGCGCGAGACGAGAGGCGGAAGAGGTTGTGCATGCCCTCCGTCGTCTCGGCGAGCATCGTGAGGTGCGTGTAGGCGCCGGATCCCGAGACGTCGTCCTGGCCGCCGTTTCCCCACCTGATGCGGGTTCGGTCGCCGCGGTGCGTGCCCGGCGTGATGTACGCCTCCGTGCCGATGATGGGCTTCACGCCCGCGGCCTTCGCCTGCTTCCAGAAGTCGAACGCGCCGAACACGTTGCCGTGGTCGGTGATCGCGACGGCCGGCATCTTCTGCTCGGCCGCGGCCTGCACGAGCGGGCCGACGCGGGCCGCCCCGTCGAGCATCGAGTACTCGCTGTGGACGTGGAGGTGGACGAACGAGTCGTTGCGGGGCACGGGTCTCTTCTACTGATCGGTCGGCGGTGCAGCAATCATAGGCAGGCTCCCGGAGGCGCTCCGGGCGTGTCGCGCGTCAGTCCTCGAGGACGTCCAGCGCGTGCTGCAGGTCGGCCGGGTAGGTGCTCGAGAACGACGCCCGGTCGCCCGTGGCGGGGTGCGTGATCTCGAGCCGCATCGCGTGCAGCCACTGCCGGTGCAGGTCGAGCTGCGCCGAGATCGTGGGATCGGCGCCGTACATCGCGTCGCCCACGCAGGGGTGGCGCTGCGCGGCCATGTGCACGCGGATCTGGTGGGTCCGGCCGGTCTCCAGGTGCACCTCGAGCAGCGCCGCGCGGCGGAACGCCTCGAGCGTCTCGTAGTGCGTGACCGACGGCTTGCCGTCCGCGGTGACCGCGAACTTCCAGTCGCTGCGGGGGTGGCGCCCGATGGGCGCGTCGATCGTGCCCGCGAGCGGATCCGGATGCCCCTGCACGACCGCGTGGTAGACCTTCTCGACCTCCCGGTCGTGGAACTGCCGCTTGAGCTCCGTGTACGCGCGCTCGGTCTTGGCCACCACCATGAGGCCGCTGGTGCCCGCGTCGAGCCGGTGCACGATGCCCTGCCGCTCCTCCGCGCCCGAGGTGCTCAGGCGGAACCCGGCGGCGGCCAGCGCGCCCAGCACGGTCGGCCCCGTCCAGCCGACGCTCGGGTGCGCCGCGACGCCGACGGGCTTGTCGACCACCACGATGTCGTCGTCGTCGTGCACGATGCCGAGGTCGGGCACCGCGAGCGGCACGATGGTCGGCTCCTGCTTCGGCTGCCAGCTGACGGCGAGCATGGATCCGCCGACGAGCCGGTCGGACTTGCCGGTCTCCCGGCCGTCCTGCGTCACGCCGCCGGCCTCGGCGACCTCGGCCGCGAAGCTGCGGGAGAAGCCGAGGAGGCGGGCGAGGCCGGCGTCGACGCGCTGCCCGTCGAGCCCGTCGGGGACGGGAATGGTTCGGTGCTCCATCGGGTGACCTCTTCCGGTGCGGTACTGGCGGTGCGGCGGTGACGCGGGCTGCGCGAACGACGACGGCGACGCGGGACCCCGTCGCTCCTTTGAGCCGGGTCCCGCGCCGCCGTCGGGCGTGCGGGTGGTGCGGTGCTAGTTGCCGAACGAGGCGGTGGCGGGCGCCTCGCTGGAACCGGCGGAGTCGAGCTCGCGGAGCTGGCCCTCGATGTAGCCCTTGAGCTTCGTGCGGTACTCGCGCTCGAAGGTGCGGAGCTCGTCGATGCGGCCCTCGAGGACCTGGCGCTCCTTCTCCAGGACGGCGGTCTTCGAGCGCTGCTCGGCCTCGGCCTCGGCGGCGATGCGGGCCGCGGTGGCGTGCGCCTCGGCGACGAGCGCGTCGCGCTTCTCGATGCCCTCGCGGACGTGCTCCTCGTGGAGCTTGCGGGCGAGCTTGAGGAGGCTGCTCGTGCTGGAGGTCTCGTCGTCCACGTCCGCGGCGGGGGCGGCGGGCGCCTGCGCGACGACCGGGGCCGGCTCGGGCTCCGGGGTGGGCTCGGGCTCGACGACGACGGGGGCCTGCTCGACGGCGGCGGGAGCGGGGGTCTCGATGACCGTGGTCGCGGCCGGGGCGGCGTCGCCCGAGCCGAGGCGCTGGCGCAGCTCCTCGTTCTCCTGGTGAAGGCGTCGCAGCTCGACGACGACCTCGTCGAGGAAGTCGTCGACCTCGTCCTGGTCGTATCCCTCGCGGAACTTGGTCGGCTGGAAACGCTTGTTGACGACGTCTTCAGGAGTGAGAGCCATGGCCTGCCACCTCTTTTGTGCGTAGAGCGGGGTCCGCAGGTGCGGACGGGGGATTCGGGACAACGTGCGACCCAACGCTATCAGCGGAACGCGTCGCTCCGGGGACGGGAGCGCGGAACGGCGGAAGGAGCGCCGGGCGTCAGCCCGTGAAGCCGCGGACGACGTTGAGCAGGATGATCGCCACGAGCATCGTGATCATCCAGCCGAAGTCGAGCGCGACGGGGCCGAGGCGCAGCGGCGGGATCAGGCGCCGGACGAAGCCGATGGGCGGATCCGTGACCGTGTAGGAGGCCTCCGCGACGATGAGCATCGCACCGCGCGGACGCCACTGCCGCGAGAGCGACTGGACCAGGTCGAGCACGAACCGGCCCCACATGCAGATGATGAACGCCAGGAGGGCGAACCACAGGACGGTGGCGACGATGTTGACGATGATCACGGACACAAGTATGGCGGGCGCCGATGGGAGGTCCCGTCGGCGCCCGCCATGGCGGTGCTGGGTGGATCAGCGTCCGAAGAAGGAGGCCTCGACCTCGGCCTCGGTGGCCGACTGCTCGCCGGACACGGCGACGTGCGACGGCGACAGGAGGAACACCTTGGCCGTGACACGCTCGATCTTGCCGTAGAGGCCGATGGACAGGCCGCTGGCGAAGTCGATGAGGCGACGGGCGTCGTCGTCCGTCATCTGCGAGAGGTTGATGATGACCGGCACGCCCTCGCGGAAGTTCTCGGCGATGACCTGGGCGTCCTTGTAGGCCTTGGGGTGGACGGTGAGGATCTCGTTCATTTCAGCCGGCGCCGCATTCCTTGTGGTGGTCGAGGGCTTGTGCAGGGGGGTCACGGGTGCGCGCTTCGCCTGCTGCTGGGGAGCGGGGGCGGGCGTCGGGACGGCCTGCACGGGCGACTGCTGCTGCTGCTGCGCGGGCTGCTGGCCCTGCTGGTAGTCGAGCTCCTCGTCGGCGAGTCCCAGGTACACCATGGTCTTGCGAAGTGGGTTGGCCATCATTCCTCTTTCCGTTTCGGCCTGACGAACCGGACCGCACTCCCGACATTAAGGGCCGTCGGGTCGCTTTCCCGTGATTGCCGACCCGATCCGAAGGTGTGTCGCGCCCTCGAGGAGCGCCTCGCGCAGGTCGCCGGACATGCCGGCGGAGATCGCGTCCGCATCGGGCAGGATGCGGCGCACGTCGTCCGAGATCCCGCGGAGCCGCGCGAAGGCGCGGCGGGGCTCCCCGTCGTCGGGCGCGACCGCCATGACGCCGAGGACGCGGATGCCCGGGACGGCCGCCGCGTGCTCAGCCAGCGCCTCGGCCTCGGCGGGCCGGACGCCGCCGCGTCCGTCGTCGTCGGTGAGGTTGACCTGCAGGAAGACGCGCGTCTCCTGCTCGTCGGACGCGAGCGCGTCGACGAGGGACGGGCGGTCGACCGAGTGGATCACCGAGGCGTAGCGCCTCACCTGCCTGGCCTTCTTGCCCTGCAGCTGGCCGACGAAGTGCCAGGCCACGCCCGCGCCCTCGAGCTCGGCGGCCTTGCCCTGCGCCTCCTGGTGCCGGCTCTCGCCGAGGTCGCGGACGCCGAGGTCGACGAGGGCGCGGAGGAGGGAGACGGGCTGGAACTTGGTGACCACGATCGTGGTCACCTCGTCGGGACGGCGGCCGGCCTCGCGGATCCCGTCGGCGACGTCCGCCTGCACGGACGCCCACCGCTCGGCGAGGCCGGCGTGGGCCTCGCCGGGGTGGGCGTCCGACGCGTGCGCGCCGCCTGTCTGCGGAGCGTCGGTCACTTCAGGAAGTCGGGGATGTCCAGGTCGTCGCCGTCGTCCTCGAACGTCGGGTCGCTCGCGGGGACGGACGCGACGGGCGCCTCCGCCTGCGGGCGCGCCGGCGCGGACTCGACGGCCTCGGGAGCGGCGACCGCTCCCCCGCCCGCGGCGACGAAGCCGCTGCGGCGGTTCTCGACCTTGGACGCCGGCTCGCCGCCGTCGAAGCCCGCCGCGATGACGGTGACGCGCACCTCGTCGCCGAGGGTGTCGTCGATGACCGCGCCGAAGATGATGTTCGCCTCGGGGTGCACGGCCTCCTGCACGAGCTTGGCCGCGTCGTTGATCTCGAAGATGCCGAGGTTGGATCCGCCCTGGATCGAGAGGAGCACGCCATGGGCGCCCTCGATGCTCGCCTCGAGGAGGGGCGACGCGACCGCGAGCTCGGCGGCCTTGATGGACCGGTCGGCACCGCGGGACGAGCCGATGCCCATGAGCGCGGATCCGGCGCCCTGCATGACCGACTTGACGTCGGCGAAGTCGAGGTTGATGAGGCCCGGGGTGGTGATGAGGTCGGTGATGCCCTGGACGCCCGCGAGGAGCACCTGGTCGGCGGTCGCGAAGGCCTCGAGCATGCTGATGCCGCGGTCGCTGATCTCCAGCAGGCGGTCGTTCGGGACGACGATGAGCGTGTCGACCTCGTTCTTCAGCGTCGCGACGCCGAGCTCGGCCTGGGCCGAGCGGCGCTTGCCCTCGAAGCCGAACGGCTTCGTCACGACGCCGATGGTGAGCGCGCCGATCGACTTGGCGATGCGGGCCACGACGGGC
Source organism: Clavibacter quasicaliforniensis (assembly GCF_051201715.1). Classification (NCBI taxonomy): domain Bacteria; kingdom Bacillati; phylum Actinomycetota; class Actinomycetes; order Micrococcales; family Microbacteriaceae; genus Clavibacter; species Clavibacter quasicaliforniensis. The sequence continues at coordinate 2,042,470 of NZ_CP139624.1, forward strand.
GCGCCGCCGGTGCCGGTGCCGCCACCCTCGCCCGCGGTGACGAAGACCATGTCGGCGCCGGCCAGGGCCTCCTCGATCTCCTCCGCGTGGTCCTCGGCGGCGCGACGGCCGACCTCGGGGTCCGCGCCGGCGCCGAGGCCCCGGGTGATCTCGCGGCCGACATCGAGCTTGACGTCGGCGTCGCTCATGAGCAGGGCCTGGGCGTCGGTGTTGATCGCGATGAACTCCACGCCCCGCAGACCGAGCTCGATCATGCGGTTGACGGCGTTCACGCCGCCACCGCCGATGCCGACGACCTTGATGACGGCGAGGTAGTTCTGGTTGTTCGACACGACGGGCCTCCGCTAGAACCTTCGACCTCCGGTGGAGGCTTAGAGTTTACTCAGTATGCATTTCCTGATCCCGACGTTAGGGGGCTCGGGGTCGGCGCGACGACTCCCGTGCCGCGTGTCGCGAAGGCCGGGCGGGATCAGGGTCCGGCGACCGGCGCGTCGGGCGCCGACACGTCGTAGGACCCGACGTCCCCGCGGGCCTTGACGAGCGCCTGCAGCACCTGCGCCTTGTCGACCGAGCGCTCGCCGCTCCCCCACAGCACCTTCTTGCCGCTGCGGAGGGTGAGCATCACGTCGTCGGTCGTGTTGGCCTGGATGCTGTCGACCTGCGGCAGGAAGTCGGCGGGCAGCGCGACCAGGACCGCCGCGGCCGCCTGGAAGCGCGGGGACGAGAAGTCGGCGCTCGGCAGGTCGATGAGGGGGTAGCCGTCGGGGCGGGCCGTCGCGCGTTCGATCGTGATGCCCGCGGGATCCACCAGGTCGAAGCCGGCGCCGGACTGGATCACGGCGACGGGCGTGCGCTCGACGATGCGGATCACGAGCGTCGACGGCGGACGGCTCTCGGTGCTGTAGCTGCGGATGAGCGGGAACGCGCGGAGCTCGTCCCCGACGCGGCCGAGGTCGACGAGCGGGAGCGGCGTGCCGACCTGGTCGGAGAGCGCCGCCTGGATGCTCGACGGGGACACGCGGTCCGCGCCCTCGACCTCGACGGTGCGGAGGGCGAGCAGCGGCGAGTACACGGCGATGCCGACGACGATCGCGAGGGTGAGGACGGCGCCGAGCGCGCCGAGGAGCCCGGCGCGTCGACGGCGGGCGCGCTGCGTGAAGCGGCGCACCTCCTGGCGCTCGTAGCGCTGCCGCTCGCGACGGGCGCGGCGCAGCTGGCGTCGCGCCTCGGCGTCTCCGGTGGCCGCGCTCGCGGGGCGGGCCGGGCGGTGGGCCCGTGGGGTGGGCTCCCCGTCCGCGTCCGAGCGGGTGCGCCGGCGGAGCGGACGGGCGGAGGCCGCGGTCTCCGCCGCTCCGCGTGCCCGAGCGCCCAGCCTGCCGACCAGGCCACCCGAGCGCGGCGGCGTCGGCTCGCGGCCCGTGCGCGGCGCGGGCGGCGCCTCGACAGGCGCCTGCGCGAGGTGCGGGAGGACGATGGGCTCGGTGTCGGGCTCGTCGTCGTCGCGCCACGCCGCGCGGGGTCGCGGGGTCGCGGGCGGCGTCGGCGCGGGTGCCGCCGGCGTCGCGGGCGCGGCGGGTCGGGATCCGCGGCCTCGACGTGCGGGCGCATCCTCGGGCGCGGCGGGCGTGGGCGGCCTCGGGACCCGGGGCCGGTCGAAGCCCTCGGGCCGCTTCACTCGCGGGGCCGGGAGGACGCGGCGGGCTGCGGGGATCCGGCGGGACGCTCGAGCGCATCGATCACCTGCGGGATGATCCGGTACACGTCGCCGCAGCTCAGGGTCACGATGAAGTCGCCGTCGCGCGCGATCTCCGCCGCGCGATCGGCCGCCTCCTGCCAGTCGGGCAGGTAGTCGACGTGGCCCGCGTCCTGGAAGCGCTCGGAGACGAGGGCGCCGGTGACGCCGGGGATCGGGTCCTCGCGGGCGCCGTACACGTCGAGCACGATGGTGTGGTCGGCCAGCTCCTCGTAGACGCGCGCGAAGTCGCCGGCCATCATCTGCGTGCGGCTGTAGAGGTGCGGCTGGTGGACGGCGATGATCCGGCCCTCCCCCACGACCGTGCGCGCGGCCTCGAGCGCGGCGCGGACCTCGGTGGGGTGGTGCGCGTAGTCGTCGTAGACGCTCACGCCGCGGACCTCCGCGTGCAGCTCGAACCGGCGGCCGGTGCCGGAGAAGCCGGCGAGTCCCGCGATGGCGTCGTCGGGATCCACGCCGAGGCCGACGAGCACCGCGTAGGCGCCGGCCGCGTTGATCGCGTTGTGGCGGCCGGGGACGCGGAGCGCGGCGCGGCGCGGCACGCCGTCGTGGGTGAGCGTGAAGGCGACGGGGCCGTCGGTGACGATGTCGGTGATCCGGATGTCGGCGGCCGGGTCCTCGCCGAACGTGACGACGCGTCCCTCGATGCGGGCGGTCACGCGCCGGGCGCCCGGGTCGTCGCTGGAGATGACGACGAGCTCCGACGCGGCGGATGCGAAGCGCACGAAGGCGTCGTCGAAGGCCTCGTGCGAGCCGTAGTGGTCGAGGTGGTCGGCGTCGACGTTGGTGATGAGCGCGACGGACGTGTCGTACAGGAGGAAGGAGCCGTCGGACTCGTCGGCCTCGACGACGAACAGCTCCTCGGATCCGTGGGCGCTCGAGACGCCGAGCCCGCCGATCACGCCGCCGTTGACGAACGACGGGTCCCGGCCGGCCTCGAGGAGCGCGGTGACGATCATGCCCGTGGACGTGGTCTTGCCGTGGGCGCCCGCGACGGCCACGAGCCGCTGCCCGGAGATGAGCCAGGCGAGCGCCTGCGAGCGGTGCAGGATCGGCAGGCCCAGCTCCTTCGCGAGCACGTACTCGGGGTTGTCCTGCCAGAGCGCCCCCGTGACGACGAGCGCGTCGGCGTCGCCCACGTGAGCGGCGTCGTGGCCGACGTGGATCTCGGCGCCCAGCTCCCGGAGCGCCTGGACGGCGTCGGAGTCGCGGGAGTCGGATCCGGTGACCGGGTGCCCTGCCGCGAGGAACAGGCGCGCGATGCCGCTCATGCCGGACCCGCCGATGCCCACGAAGTGGACGCGCCCGAGCTCGGTCGGGATGTCCATGGTCAGGTCGGGTGCGATCACGTGCGGTCTCCTCGGGAGGGTGGGAAGCGGGGTGGGCGGCGGTCAGCGCCGCGCGGCGGGCCGGGAGGGGCGGGCGGCGACGGCGTCGCGGACGAGGTCGGCCATGCGTGCCGCGCCGTCGCGCGTGCCGACGGAGGCCGCCGCCTGGGCCATGCGCGCGAGCGCCGCCGGGTCGGACAGGAGCGGGAGGACGTGCGCGAGCACCCAGTCGGGCGTGAAGTCGGCGTCGGCCACGACGATCCCGCCGCCGGCCGCGACGACGCCGCGGACGTTCACGGCCTGCTCGCCGTTGCCCACGGGGTAGGGCACGTAGACCGCGGGGACGCCGACGCAGGTGAGCTCGGAGAGCGCTCCGGCGCCGGCGCGGGAGACGACGAGGTCGGCCGCGGCGATCGCGAGCTCCATCCGGTCGGAGTAGCCGACCACGTGGTAGCGCTCGACGCCCGGGTCGGTGAACTCCTGCGCGCCGCCGACGATGTGCAGGATCTGGGCGCCCGTCGCCGTGATGCGCTCGGCCACCTGCACCACCGTGCGGTTGAGGCTGCGCGCGCCCGTGGATCCGCCCGTGACGAGGAGCGTCGGCCGGTCGGCGTCGAGTCCGAGCTCGGTGCGCGCGGCGTCGCGGGCCGCCTCGCGGTCGAGGGTCGCGATCTCGCGGCGGAGCGGCATGCCGACCACCTGGGCGCGCGGGCCGAGCGCGGTGCCGGGGAACGTGATCCCGACCGCCGCGGCGACGCGAGCGCCGAGCCGGTTGGCGAGTCCCGGCGAGGCGTTGGCCTCGTGCACGACGACGGGGACGCCCGAGCGGCGGGCGGCGACGTAGGCGGGCGCGGCCGCGTAGCCGCCGAAGCCGACGACCACGTCGACGCCGCGATCGGCGATCATGCGGCGGATCTGCCCCACGGCCCGCGCGAACGCCGGCGCGAAGCGCACGGCGGCCCCGTCCGGGCGGCGCGGGAACGGCAGGCGCGCGATGGTGAGCAGCTCGTAGCCGCGGGCGGGGACGAGCCGGGACTCGAGGCCCTCGCGCGTGCCGAGGACGAGGATCGTCGACCCCGGCTCACGCGCGCGGAGCTCGTCGGCTACGGCGAGCAGGGGGTTGACGTGCCCCGCGGTGCCGCCGCCGGCGAGCAGGTAGACCGTCACGAGCGCATCCCGACGACGGCGGGCACGACGTCCGGCGACTCCTCGGTCGTGGGCCTCCGGGCGAAGCCCAGCACGATGCCCATCGCCACGAGCGTCGTCACGAGCGACGAGCCTCCCGACGACACGAACGGCAACGGCACCCCGAGCACCGGGAGCAGGTTGAGCACCACGGCGATGTTCACGAAGGCCTGCACGATGATCCAGGTCATGACGGCGCCCGTCGCGACGCGCGCGAAGGTGTCGGTGTTGGCGCGGATCACGCGGATGAAGCCGATGGCCAGCACCACGAACAGGAGGATGACGACGATCGCGCCGATGAGGCCGAGCTCCTCGCCGATGATCGCGAAGATGTAGTCGTTGTCCGCCTCGGGCAGCCACATCCACTTGGCCTTCGAGTTGCCGAGGCCCACTCCGAAGATGCCGCCGGCGGCCAGCGCGTACAGGCCGTGGGTGGACTGCCAGCAGCCGCCCGCGTAGTCGCACTGGCCGGTGAGGAACTCGGTGACGCGGCGCATGCGGCTGTCACTGATCACGGTCATGAGCACCGCGAGCACGGAGCCGATCGTGAGCATGAGCGTGAGCTTGCCCATCGGGATGCCCGCGAAGAAGAGGGCGCCGAGGATGATGCTCGCCATGATGATGACGGTCCCGAGGTCCCCGCCGAGCGCGACGAGGCCGACGGCGCCGCCCGCGACGGGCAGCACCGGGATGAGGATGTGCGGCCACGTGCGCAGCAGGTGGCGCTTCCTCGCGAGGATGAAGGCCAGCCAGATCACGAGGCCCACCTTGATGAGCTCGGCGGGCTGGAACGTCGTGCCGGCGATGCGGATCCAGCCGATGTTCTCGCCGACCTTCACGCCCATCGGGCCGAACACCAGCAGCTGCACGGCGCTGGCCGCGATCAGCAGCACCCAGGCCCAGCGCTTCCAGAACATGGGCGGCACGAGCGAGACGAGGAGCATGAGCGGCACGCCGATGAGCGCGAACATGCCCTGCTTGAGGAAGATGCCGAAGAAGCCGCCGCCGGCGACGAACGAGTCGATGCTGGAGGACGACAGCACCATCACCAGGCCGAAGACGACCAGGAAGAGCGTCGTGCCGAGGAGCAGGAAGTAGGAGCCGCTCTCCGCGTGGAAGGCGCGTCCGAGGTGGATGCGGGCGGCGAGGCCGCGACGCTGCGTCCCCTCCTGCGCGTCGTCGACGGACGACTGCGGGGTGCGCGGGCCGCGGGGGCCCGGCGCGTCAGCCGCGCGAGGGGTCCGCGTCGTTCTCGGGGGCAGTGTCATCCGCCGCACCTCCCAGGTGGTGGTCGACCGCGGTCCGGAATCGGCGTCCGCGGTCGGCGTAGTCGGTGAATTGGTCCATGGATGCCGCCGCCGGGGCCAGGAGGACGGTGTCGCCCTCCCGGGCCACGCCCGCCGCGAGCCGCACGGCGGACCGCATGACCTGTTCAGTGTCGCTCTCGGCCACCTCGAGGACGGTGACGTCGGGCGCGTGTCGCGCGAATGCCGCGAGGACCTCGGCGCGCTCGACGCCGATGACGACCGCCGCGCGCAGGCGTGCCGCGTGGGCGCGGATCAGGTCGTCGAGCTCGACGCCCTTGAGGAGGCCGCCGACGACCCACACCACGGAGGGGAAGGCCGCGAGCGACGCGGACGCGGCGTGCGGGTTGGTGGCCTTCGAGTCGTCGACGAAGGCGACGCCGTCGCGCTCCCCGATCCGCTCGATGCGGTGGCTGTCGAGCTCGAAGCGCTGGAGCGCCTGCCGCACGACCGCCGGCGAGACGCCGTAGGACCGGGCGAGCGCAGCCGCGGCCAGGATGTTCTGCACGATGTGCGGTGCCGCGAGGCCCACCGCGCGCAGCTCGTCGAGCGTCGTCAGCTCGAGCGCGGAGGTGAACCGCTCCTCGAGGAAGGCGCGGTCGCAGAGGATCCCGTCGACGATGCCGAGGTCGCTCGGGCCGGGCGCGTCCAGGCCGAAGCCGATGGCACGCGCGCCGTCCTGCACGTCGGCGTCGCGGAGCGCGTCCTCGGTGGCGCGGTCGGCGCGGTTGTAGACGCAGGCGACGCGCGTGTCCGCGTAGACCCGCCCCTTCGCGGCGGCGTACGCCGCACGCGAGCCGTGCCACTCGAGGTGGTCGTCCGCGAGGTTGAGGAACGCGCTCGAGTAGGGCCGCACCTCGCGCATGTAGTGCAGCTGGTGGCTGGAGAGCTCGACGACCAGTACGTCGAAGCCGTCCGGGTGGCGCACGACGTCGAGCACGGGCAGGCCGATGTTGCCGCACGGGACGGCGCGCACGCCGCCCTCCTGGAGGAGCGCGGCCGTGAGCTGCGTGGTCGTGGTCTTGCCGTTGGTGCCGGTGATGGTGATCCACTCGGCAGGCGTCCCCGTCTTGTCGCGCACCCGCCAGGCGAGCTCGATGTCGCCCCACAGCGGGATCCCCGCCTCCGTCGCCCACGCAGGCAGTGGGTGCGTCGGCGCGTAGCCGGGCGACACGACGACGAGCTCGGGCGCGAAGGCGACGAGCTCCGCCGGCACGGGCTCCTCGTCGGTCGGCCGCACGAGCCGCCCGCCGATCACGTCGAGCAGCGCGAGCCGCTCGGGCGACGCGTCGGACGCGACCACGAGCACATCGGCGCCGAGCTCGACAAGCGTGTCGGCCACCGAGAAGCCGGTGCGCCCGAGGCCGAGGACGGCGACGCGGAGGCCGGTCCAGTCGTCGTGCCAGCTGTGCAGGGAGTCGGGTCGCGCGAGCGCCGTGCCGTCGTCGGAGGTGCCGTCTGTCATCTCTACTGCGTGATCCATTCCAGGTAGAAGGTGCCGACGCCCGCCGCCACGAGCAGCCCGGCGATGATCCAGAAGCGCACGACGACCGTGACCTCCGCCCAGCCCTTCAGCTCGAAGTGGTGGTGCAGCGGGCTCATCAGGAAGATGCGCTTGCCGTGCGTGAGCTTGAAGTAGATGCGCTGCAGGACCACCGAGCCCGCGACGATCACGAACAGGCCGCCGATGAAGACGAGCAGCAGCTCGGTGCGGCTGAGGATCGCGAGGGCCGCCAGCGCGCCGCCGAGGCCCAGCGAGCCGGTGTCGCCCATGAAGATCTGCGCGGGCGAGGTGTTCCACCAGAGGAAGCCGATGAGCGCGCCCACGATGGAGGCCGCGATGATCGCGAGGTCGAGCGGGCTCGCCACCTCGTAGCAGCGGTACTCGTTCTGGTAGCTGGAGACGCTGTCGCACGACTGGTTGAACTGCCAGAAGCCGATGATGACGTAGGAGCCGATCGAGAAGATCGACGCGCCCGCCGCGAGGCCGTCGAGGCCGTCGGCCACGTTCACGCCGTTCGAGGCGCTCGCGACGATGAGGCAGATCCAGACGATGAACAGGCCCGTGCCGATGACCGCGCCGAGCGCCATGAAGTCGAGCGGCAGGTCGCGGAACAGGCTGATGGCGGTGGATGCGGGCGTGAGGCCGGACACCGGGTCGCGCAGCGTGATGGCGAGCACCGCGAACACGGTCGCGACGACGACCTGGCCGGCGATCTTCTGCCAGCCGCCGAGCCCGAGCGACTGCTGCTTGCGGGTCTTCAGGTAGTCGTCGAGGAAGCCGACGAAGCCGAGGCCGACCATCATGAACACGACCAGCAGGCCCGACGGCGTCACGGGGTCGAAGCGGATCCCGTCCCATGTGAGCAGGTGCCCCACGAAGTAGCCGAGCACGCTCGCCAGGATGATGACGATGCCGCCCATCGTGGCGGTGCCGCGCTTGGTGTGGTGGGTCTGCGGTCCGTCGTCGCGGATGAACTGGCCCCACTGCAGACGGTGGAACAGCTTGATGAACAGCGGCGTGAGGAAGAGCGTGAAGGCGAGCGAGAACGCGCCCGCGAAGAGGAGGGCTACCACGCGTACTTCTCCCCCAGCTCGTCGCCGAGGAAGCGTAGCCCGGCGGAGTTGGACGACTTCACGAGCACGAGGTCGCCGTCGCCGAGGATCCGGTCGAGGATCTCGCGGGCCTCGGCCGCGTCCTCCGCGAAGATCGACTCGCCGTCCCACGAGCCCTGCGCGATGGCCTCGAGGTGCAGGCGGCGCGCGGGGCGGCCGACCACCACGAGCTGACCGATGTTGAGGCGCACCGCGAGGAGGCCCACGCGGTCGTGCTCCTCCTCGGAGAACTCGCCGAGCTCGCTCATCTCGCCGAGCACGGCGACCGTGCGCTGCTCCGGTCCGCGGATCTGCGCGAGCGTGCGGAGGGCGGCCGCCATCGAGTCGGGGCTCGCGTTGTAGGCGTCGTTGATGATCGTGACGCCGTTGCCGCCGAGCACCTCCATGCGCCAGCGCTCGGCGCGCTGCACGGTCTGGAGAGCGGAGACGATGGAGTCGCCGTCGACGCCGAGCGCCCAGGCGCCCGCCGCCGCGGCCAGCGCGTTGGTGACGTGGTGCTCGCCGAGCACGCGGAAGGACACGGGTCGGGTGGATCCGTCCGGCAGGTGGAGCGTGAAGGTCGTGCCCGCCGCGGAGGCGACGATGTCGGTGGCGCGGACCGCGGCCCGCGCGTCGCGGCCGAACCAGAGCACGGGTGCCTCCGTCTTGTCGCTCATGGAGGAGACGCGCGGGTCGTCCGCGTTGAGGACGGCCGTGTCCTCGGGCAGGAGGTCCTTGACCATCTCGGTCTTCGTCACGAGCGTCCGCTCGATGCCGCCGAAGCCGCCCGCGTGCGCGAGGCCAACGGTGAGCACGATGCCGACGTCGGGCTTGGCCATGCGGATCAGGCGCGTGATCTCGCCCAGCCCGCTTGCGCCCATCTCCGCCACGAGGAACCGCGTGGTGCGCGTGACCTTGAGCATGGTGAGCGGCGCGCCGACCTCGTTGTTGAAGGACGCGATGGGCGACACGGTCTCGCCCTGCGTCTCGAGGATCGCGTGGAGCAGGTTCTTCGTGGTGGTCTTGCCGTTGGATCCGGTGACCGCCACCATCCGCAGGCCTCCGAGCGCGCGCACCCGCGCCACGACCTCGTGCGCCAGCCGGCCGAGCGCGTCGACGACGTCGGGCACGAGCACCTGGGGCACGGGCAGGTCGAGCTCGCGCTCGACGAGGAGCAGCGCGGCGCCCGCCTCGACGGCCTTCGGCGCGAAGAGGTGCCCGTCGGTCTCCTCGCCGGGCTTGGCCACGAAGATCCCGCCGGGGCCGATGAGCCGGCTGTCGGTGTCGACCGCGCCGTCGACGACGGTCTGCGCGGTCGCGTCGCCGCGCAGCAGGAGGCGGCCGTCGACCGCCTCGGCGATCTCGGCGAGGGTGAGGGCGATCATGTCAGCTCCAGCCTGCGTCGCGGAGGGCCGCGCGCGCGTCGTCACGGGCGGAGAACGGGATCTTGCGCCCGGCCACCTCGTGGTAGTCCTCGTGCCCGGGTCCGGCGACGAGGATGGTGTCCCCCTCGCCGACCAGCGACACCGCGGTGCGGATCGCCGTGGCGGGGTCGGGCACCTCGTGGATCTCGCGGTCGGGGACCGCGGCCTTCGCACCAGCGATGAGGCTCGCCCGGATGGACGCCGGGTCCTCGTAGCGCGGGTGGTAGTCGGTGATGACCACGACGTCGGCGAGGCGGGCCGCGATCGCGCCCATCTCGGCGCGCTTCGTGGTGTCGCGGTCGCCGTCGGCGCCGAACACCATCACGAGCTTCCCCGGCGTGAACGGACGCAGCGCCTGCAGCGTCTGCTCGAAGGCGTCGGGCGTGTGCCCGTAGTCGACGAAGAAGAGGGGGCCGGTGTCGCCGGAGACGCGCTCGGCGCGACCCGGGATGTACGCCTGGATGCCGCCGTCGCGGTCGAGCACGTGGGCGACCGCGTCGAGGTCGTAGCCGGACTCGACCAGCATCACGATGGCGAGCCCCGCGTTGGCGGCCATGAACCAGCCGGGCACGGGCACGCGCGAGACGAGCACCCGGTTGTCGGGCCCCTCGAGGCGGAAACCGGTCGAGTCGGGCGTCTGCTCGAGCACCGTGACGGTCCAGTCGGCGTCGACGCCGGGCTTCGAGGCGATCGTGGTCATCGGGATGCGGGATCCGTCCACGATGCGCTGGCCCCACTCGGTGTCGAGCGAGACGACGCCGCGGCGCGCGCGGTCGGGGTCGAAGAACGCGGCCTTGGCGTCGAAGTACTCCTCGAAGTCCGCGTAGTCGTCGAGGTGGTCGTGGCTCAGGTTGATGAAGGCGGCCACGTCGAACACCAGGCCGTCGACGCGGTGCCGGGTGAGGGCCTGCGCCGACACCTCGATCGTCACTGCGCGTACCTCGGCCTCGCGCATGCGCGCCAGGAGCGCGTGCAGCTCGCTCGCCTCGGGCGTCGTGAGCCGGCTGGTGATGCTCTCCTCGCCGATGCGGCGCTCGGCCGTCGACGTGAGCCCGGTCACCACGCCGAGCTGGCGGAGCAGGCCGTCGAGCAGGTACACCACGCTCGTCTTGCCGTTCGTGCCCGTCACGCCGTAGAGCGTCGCCGGATTCTCGGCCGAGCGGTGGACCCATGCGGAGATGTCGCCGAGGGCGGCGCGCGGGTCGGGGGTGAGGATCACCGGGAGGCCGGAGCCCTGGGCGTCGGCGAGCCCGTCGGGGTCGGTCAGCACCGCGACCGCGCCGCTCTCCGCCGCGTCGGCGGCGAAGCGGGCGCCGTGCACGCGGACCCCCCGGAGCCCGACGTACAGGTCGCCGGGCTGCACGTCGCCGGAGGACAGGGTGACGCCCGTGACCTCCACGTCGTCCACGTCGCCGACGACGTCGAGCGCGAAGTCGCTCACCAGGCCGGACAGCGACCGTGCGACGGGATGCTCGGGGCGGAGGGCGGGAGTGGCAGGGGAGGTCATCGCCCTCATCTCTCAGTAGGTCGTGGCGAGGTTCGGGGACGGCACGGTGGAGGGGGGCACCCGGTACGTCTTCAGGACCTGGGACATGATCTTCTGGAAGACGGGCGCCGCGGCCGCCGAGGACTTCATGGTATCCGGATTGGCCAGGCTGATCGACACGACGTACTGGGGGTCCTCGGCCGGCGCGAGGCCCGCGATCGACACCAGGTAGTTCTTGCCGTACTTGCCGTCGGCCTCCGCGACCTGCGCCGTGCCGGACTTCGCGGCCACCCGGTAGCCGGGGATCGTGAGGTCCTTGGAGAGGTGCCCGTCGGTGACGACCGTCTCGAGCATGTTCACGGTCGAGTCGGCCGCCTGGGGCGAGACGACCTGCGTGCCCTGGGTCGAGGGCTGGTCCGTGACGGTGCCGTCGGCGGCCTTGCAGCCGGAGACGAGCGACAGCGGCAGCTTCACGCCGTGGTTGCCGATGGTCTGGTAGATGCTCGCGACCTGCAGCGCCGTGGTCGTGAGGCCCTGGCCGAACATGGTCGCGTAGTTGGTCTGCGGGTCCCACTCCTGCCACGGCCGGATCAGGCCGCTGCTCTCGCCGGGGAAGCCGAGGCCGGTGTCGCCGCCCACCCCGAACGCCCTGAGGTAGTCGTAGCGATCCTGGGCGGAGAGGCGCTCGCCGAGCGCCGAGATGCCCGTGTTCGAGGAGTCCATGAGCACACCCGCGAGCGTGAAGTGGAGGTCGGGGTGGACGTAGCTGTCGCTGAGCTTCACGTTCGGGCGCGTGAACGTGTACGGCGCCACCACGTGCGTGCCCGCGTCGGCCTTGCCCGAGTCGAGGAGCGCGGCGGCGGTCACGGCCTTGAGCGTGGATCCGGGCTCGAACGGCGAGCTGAACGCGCGGCTCCCCCGGTCCTCGGGCTTCGTGGCGGACACGTCGTTGGGGTCCACGGACGGGTATTCGGCGACCGCCAGGACCTTGCCCGTCTTCACCTCGACGATGGTCGCGTGCCCGTAGTCGGCGCCGACCTTCACGGCCTGCTCGGCGACGGCGGTCTGCGCGAAGTACTCGAGGTCCGTGTCGATGTTGGTCATCACGTCGCTGCCGTCCTTGGCCGGCTTCTGCGTGACGGTGCTGCCGGCGATGGGCACGCCGTCCGCGCCGCGCTCGTACGTCTGCGCGCCGTCCTGGGCGGCGAGGCAGGAGTCGTACTCCTGCTCGAGCCCGGCCTTGATCGTCCCGTCGCCCGCGATGTAGCCGAGGATGCTGCCCGCGATCTGCCCGTTGGGGTAGGTGCGGCTCGAGACGGCCTGGAAGTAGATCCACGGGATCTTGAGGTCCCGGATGGCGAGGTACGCGTCGACGTCGACGCCCTTGGTCACGTAGCCGAACAGCGACTTGGGGTCCTTGGCGAGCGCTCCCGTGATGAGCCCGTCGATCTCCTCGGGCTTCTGCCCGGTGATCGCGCCCAGCTGCGCCTCGGCGTCCGCGAGCGACACGTCCTGCTTGACCGGCTTGCCGTCGTCGCCCGTCACCGTCCGGGTGAAGTCGCCGGCCTTGGACGGATCCATCGTCACGTCGTAGCGGAGCACGCTGTCCGCGAGCACCTTGCCGTCGGCGTCGTAGATGCTGCCGCGGACGCCGGGCAGTGTCTGCGAGATGGCCCGCTTGCCGAGCGCCTCCTCGTTGAGCTCCGTGGCCTGCACGACCTGGATGTCGATGAGCTTGACGACGAAGACCCCGATGACGGCGAGGATCGCGATGAGGGAGAAGGCGATGCGCCGTCGGTTCGAGATCGTGCTCACTCGGATGTTCCTCTCGATGCCTGCGGTGCGGTGCGGTGCTCCGTGGGAGCGGTGTCGTGCGGTGTCCTGCGCCTCTCGGCGCAGGACGTGATCAGCGGGTCTGCGGGGTCGGGATCGACGTGGCCGACGCTAGCCCGGAGGCCGCGCCGGACGCGGGAGGCGCGCTCGGGGTCCCGGCGGTCACTCCGCCTGAGGCCTCGGCGGAGCCGGGGATGGCCGAGCCGGGGTCGACCGCGGCGGCACCGTCTTGCGCCGTCGCGGCCTGCAGCGCGGCCGCGCGCTTCGTCGGGTCGCTCTCGATGGTGAGCGGGACCCCGGAGAGGAGCGAGTTGCCGATGAGGGTGTCGGCGGTGAGCGCCGTCGTGGCGCCGTCCTTCGCCTGCGGGGTGCCCTGGATGGTGCCGTCGAGCGAGAGGAAGGAGGGCGATGCGCTCGCGACCATGCCGAGGGCCTGCGCGTTCCGCGCCAGGTTCTGCGGGGACGAGAGCCGGTCGACGTCCTCGGTCAGCGCCTGGTGGGTGCGGTCCAGCTCCTTCTGCTGCTGCTGCAACGACTGGATCGCGTAGGCCCCGTCGGACAGGCCGATCGAGAGCAGGAGCTGCGCGAGGAGGACGGCGAAGAGCCCGCCCACCACGATCACCGCGTAGACGGTGCGCGGTCGGGCGCGACGCTGGCCGCGGGTGGCGACGACCTCGATGTGGCGGGTGGGCGGCTCGGCCGACGGCCGGATCCGGGGACGCGCGGTCGCGCGTGCTGCATCGGTCATGCGTGTCGCCTCCTGGCTCGTTCGGCGGCGCGCAACCGGACGGAAGCGGCGCGGGGGTTCTGGGCGATCTCGTGCTGGTCCGCGAGCTCGGCGCCGCGGACGAGGAGCTTCAGCTCCGGTCGGTGCTCGGGGAGCTCGACGGGGAGCCCGACGGGCGCGGTGCTCGTGGACCGAGCGCGCAGCTCGCGCTTCACGATGCGGTCCTCCAGGGACTGGTACGACTCGACGACCACGCGTCCGCCGACGGCCAGACGATCGATGGCGGCGGGCATGGCGCGGGCCAGCACGCTCAGCTCCTGGTTGACCTCGATGCGCAGCGCCTGGAAGACCCGCTTGGCCGGGTGCCCGGCCCGCTGCACCGCGGCGGGCGTCGCCTGCTGGATGATCTCCACCAACCGCGCCGACGTGGTGATCGGCTCCACCTCGCGCGCCTGGACGATGCGGCTGGCGTAGCGGGGGGCGAGCTTCTCCTCGCCGTAGTCGTAGAAGATCCGGCGCAGCTCGAGCTCGTCGTACTCCGCCACCACCTGGGCGGCGGTCAGGCCCGCGGTCCCGTCCATGCGCATGTCGAGGGGCGCGTCCTGCGAGTAGGAGAAGCCGCGCTCGACGCGGTCGAGCTGGAGCGACGAGACGCCCAGGTCGAAGAACACACCCTGCACCTCTCCGATCCCGAGCCCGTCCAGCGCGCGCCCGATGCCGTCGTAGACCGTGTGGACGAGGTGGACCCGGTCGCCGAAGCGCGCGAGTCGCTCCCCCGCGATGGCGAGGGCGTCGGGGTCGCGGTCGAGCCCGACCAGCCGGAGGCCAGGCAGCGCGTCGAGGAACGCCTCGGAGTGGCCGGCCATGCCGAGGGTGGCGTCGACGAGCACGGCGCCCTCGCCCTGGAGGGCGGGAGCGAGCAGCTCGAGGCACCGCTCGAGGAGGACGGGGGTGTGGATGTCGTCGAGGGCCATGGCATCCCGCTGTCCTGTCCGCGGCTCCTGATCCCCATCCGTCCCGACCTGCCACCGGGGAAGTGCGGCAGGGCGTAGGACGGCTGGGAGTCAGGGGCCGGGGTCAGAACAGGCCGGGGATCACCTCCTCCGCGGTGTCGGCGAACGCGCTCTCGTTGGCGGTGAGGTACTCGTCCCACGTGCCGGCGTCCCAGATCTCGACGCGGCTGCCCGCGCCGATGACCGCGAGCTCCCGGTCGAGGCCCGCGTAGGTGCGGAGCGCCTGCGGGATGGTGATGCGGTGCTGCTTGTCCGGCGTCTCGGCGTTCGCGCCGGACAGGAAGACGCGCATGTAGTCCCGCGCCTGCTTGCTCGCGAGGGGCGCCTGGCGCATCCGGTCGTGCAGCTCCTCGAACTCGCGCGTCGTGAACACGTAGATGCAGCGGTCCTGGCCGCGCGTCATGACGACGCCGCCCTCGAGCTCGTCGCGGAACTTCGCGGGGAGGATGAGCCGCCCCTTGTCGTCGAGACGAGGCGAATGGGTGCCGAGGAACACACCGACACCCCCTGTCTCTCCGGCCGTGGTTCAGGACTTGCTCCACTTTACTCCACAGCCCTCCACCCACCGCCAGGGACGCGGGGTGAATTCGCGGGGACTGTCCCCCGATCCCAGTGATCTGCTGGCCCTTCTCGTGGGGAGGGATGTGGAGGGCGATGCGAGGACCGGCGCGCCGCGGGCACGCAGAAGCGCCCCACGGGCGGTCCGAGGACTGCCGGCGGGGCGCCGGGGAGGGATGTGGGCGGCGGAGGAGACAGAAGAAGGGGCCGATCCCTGTTTGGGATCGGCCCCTTCGGGTCGAGTGGAGGGCGGTGGAGGAACGCCTCAGTCGGAGGTCAGTCCTGACCGCCCTGGCGCTTCTCCCAGCGCTCGTTGATCCTGTCCATGAAGGAGGACGACGAGGCAGGCCGCTTGGCGCCGCCTCGGCCGGGCGCGGGAGCGGACGTGGACGTCGACGCACCGGCAGCCGAGTCGCGCGGGCTGAAGATGAGGAGCGCTCCGACGATCATGACCGCGAAGCCGAGGATGCCGATGATGGCCAGCTTGGTGATGACGCCGGCGGCCAGGGCGGCGATGCCGAGGACGATGACCAGCACCCCGACCACGACCATCGTGTAGTTCGGTCTGCTGCGGCGACCGCTGACGGTCGCCACGAAGTCTGCGTCGTTGTGATAGAGACTGCGCTCCATCTCCTCCAGCAGGCGCTGCTCTTGCTCGGAAAGCGGCATCATGTTCCCCTCAGGCTCGGGACGACGCGTTGGTGTTCACCCGTGAATTCTAGCTCCCTGCCCCTGGCTAGGCTAGGCGCGTGCCCGAAAGCGACCGCCTCGTCAGCCACGTCCAGACCCGCCTCGACGACTTCCTGACGGCGCAGGCGGCGGGACTCCGGGAGATCAGCCCGGATCTTGTGCCCATCCAGGAGTTCTCCTCGGATCTGCTGAGAGGCGGCAAGCGGTTCCGCGCGCAGTTCTGCTACTGGGGCTGGCGTTCGGTCATCGACCTCGAGCCCTCTCCCGCCGGACGCCCCCAGGGCGAGGAGCGCCCGGGGTACCGCGCTGTCGTCGGCGTCGCCGCGGGCCTCGAGATCTTCCACGCCGCGGCGCTCGTCCACGACGACATCATCGACCGCTCCGACACGCGTCGCGGCCGGCCCGCCGCGCACCGCCGCTTCGAGGCACTGCACGCCGCCGGCGGCTGGGTCGGATCCTCACCGCGCTTCGGCGAGGCAGGCGCGACCCTCCTCGGCGACCTGCTCCTGGGATGGAGCGACGAGCTCCTCATCGACTCGCTCCTCGCACTCGCGGACGGGTCGGCGGCGCGCGCCACCCGCGCCGAGCTCGCCACGATGCGGACCCAGGTCACGCTCGGCCAGTACCTCGACGTGCTCGAGGAGGTCGCGTGGCCGACCGTGCCCGAGGAGGACACGCTCGCCCGCGCCCACAACGTGATCGTCTACAAGTCCGCGAAGTACAGCATCGAGGCCCCGCTCGTCGTCGGCGCGAGCCTGGCCGGGGCGACGCCCGAGCAGGTCGCGGCCCTACGTGCCGTCGGGCTGCCGCTCGGCATCGCGTTCCAGCTGCGCGACGACGTGCTCGGCGTCTTCGGCGACAGCGAAGTGACCGGGAAGCCGAGCGGTGACGACCTCCGCGAGGGCAAGCGCACCGTCCTCATCGCGCTGGCTCGCCGCCGGCTCCCGGACGGGGTGCGCCGCACGGTGGACGCGCTCCTCGGCGATCCGGACCTCGACGACGAGCAGATCCGCGTGCTCCAGTCGATCCTCCGCGAGAGCGGGGCCCTCGACGAGGTCGAGGGGATGATCGCGCGTCACGTGCGCGAGTCGCTGGCGGCGCTGCGTGACGCACCCATCGGCTCCCGCGCGAGGAACCAGCTCGAGCTGCTCGTCGACAGCGTCACGCGCCGCGTGACCTGATCGCGACCCGAGCGGCTCGCGCCGGGCGGTCGACGACCGCGATGGAGGGGATCAGGCGCTGGCCTGGGCCACGCGCCGCACCTCGGCCTTGCGCCCGGCGAGCAGGGCATCCACGGGGGCCGCACCGAGGCTCGGCTCCTCCATGAGGAGCCAGTGCATGGCCTCCTCGTCGGTGAAGCCGTTGTCGCCGAGCACCATGATCGTGCCCCGCAGCTCGGACAGCGGCTCGCCGTCCCGCAGGAAGACGGCCGGCACCTTGAGCACTCCGTCGAGACGGACGGCCAGCAGGCGCCTGTCCTCGATGAGCCGACGCACGCGGCTGACGGTGAGACCCAGGAGGTCGACGAGATCGGGGACGGTCAACCACTCACGGTCGGAATAGGGCTCGTTCACGCCTCACATGCTGGCACGTCCGGAGCCGACACCGGGACCCGGTGCCCTGGCGACGACACGCTCGGGGTCGTCGATCCGCTGCCTATCCGCCGAAGACGCGTGTCGCTGTTCACTCCAGTCACATCCGTCCCTTATGTGCGCTTTTCTCTCGCTGCGTGTTAACGTGGAACACCTGCATCAGGGAATCGAGCACGACGGCCGGAGTAGACCAGCATGCCCATGACCGAACCCACCTCTCCTCGCGACCCCAGCCGGTCCTCGGACACCGCCACGGGACGCTCGGCGAACCGCCGCTCCAAGGCGCTGCTCGCGACCATGCCCATCGTGCTCGTCGGCTCCCTCGCGGTGAGCCTCGGAATGGCGACGCCCGCCGAGGCCGCCCCCGTCAAGCGCATGCCGAAGGCCAAGTCCGGTGCGACGCAGACCAAGCTCCCCCGCGTCGCGGCTCCGATGGCAGCTCCGGCGGCGGCGCCCATGGTCGCGGCGCCTGCCACCTACGTGGTCGAACAGGGCGACACCGTCTCCACCATCGCCGGGCGCTTCGGCCTCTCCACCGCTTCGGTGCTCGCGCAGAACGGCCTCGGCTGGAAGACGACAATCTTCCCCGGCCAGACGCTCACGCTCGGCGGCTCCGGCTCCGGCACCGGCGCCTCGACGGCGGCTCCCGCCGCGGCCTCGAGCGGAGCCGGCGCGAGCTACACGGTGGTCGCGGGCGACACCGTGACCGGCATCGCCGGGAAGCACGGCGTCTCGACGTCGTCGGTCCTCCAGGCGAACGGCCTGCAGGCGACGAGCACCATCTTCCCCGGCAACCGCCTCTCCATCCCGGGAGCGGGATCCACCGCGACGTCGGCGCCCTCCGCTCCCGCCAGCGCGTCGCCCGCCGCGAAGCAGGGCCTCTCCGGCACGTACACGATCGCGACCGGCGACACCCTGCACAGCATCGCGACGAAGTCCGGCGTCACGGTGCAGGACCTCCTCAACGCCAACGGGCTCAACTGGTCGAGCATCATCTACGCGGGCAGCAAGCTCACCATCCCTCACGCGTCGACGGCCGTGGTGCAGGTCGCGTCGCTCGACGGGACCACGATCATGACCGACGAGATGCGCCGCAACGCGCGGGTCATCGTCGAGGTCGGGCGCTCCGCCGGCGTGAGCGACTACGGGCTCGTCATCGCGCTCGCGACCGCGGCGCAGGAGTCGACGCTCCGCAACCTCGACTGGGGCGACCGCGATTCCATCGGGCTGTTCCAGCAGCGCCCGAGCCAGGGCTGGGGCGCGCCCGAGCAGCTGCACAACCCCTACTTCGCCGCGCAGGCGTTCTTCGGCGGTCCCGTGAACCCGAATCCGGGCGCCACCAGGGGACTCCTCGACATCGCCGGGTGGACGTCGATGACCGTCACGCAGGCCGCGCAGGCCGTGCAGTACTCGGCCTACCCCGACGCGTACGCGAAGTGGGAGGCGTCGGCCTGGGCCTGGCTCGACGAGATCGGCTGACGCCGATCCCCAGGCGCACCCGGCAGGCGGCGCACCGGTGTGCCGGGGAGGCCCCGGCACCCGCGATCCCTAGAATCGACCAGTGACCTCCAGCCCGACCGACCCCATGATCGGCCGTCTCCTCGACGGTCGATACCAGGTCAGGTCCCGCATCGCGCGCGGCGGCATGGCGACGGTCTACGTCGCGACCGACCTGCGGCTCGAGCGCCGCGTCGCCGTGAAGGTGATGCACGGGCACCTCGCCGACGACAGCGCGTTCCGCGACCGCTTCATCCAAGAGGCGCGCTCGGCGGCACGGCTGGCGCATCCCAACGTCGTGAACGTCTTCGACCAGGGCCAGGACTCCGACATGGCGTACCTCGTCATGGAGTACCTCCCCGGCATGACGCTGCGCGAGCTGCTGCAGGAGTACGAGCGGCTGACGCCCGAGCAGACGCTCGACATCCTCGAGGCCGTGCTCTCGGGTCTCGCCGCCGCGCACAAGGCCGGCATCGTCCACCGCGACCTCAAGCCCGAGAACGTGCTGCTCGCGGACGACGGGCGCATCAAGATCGGCGACTTCGGGCTCGCGCGCGCCGTCAGCGCGAACACCGCCACCGGGCAGGCGCTCCTCGGCACCATCGCGTACCTCTCCCCCGAGCTCGTCACCCGGGGCATCGCCGACACCCGCAGCGACATCTACGCGGTGGGCATCATGATGTACGAGATGCTCGCCGGCGAGCAGCCGTTCAAGGGCGAGCAGCCCATGCAGATCGCGTACCAGCACGCGAACGACCAGGTGCCGACGCCCAGCACGGCGAACGCGTCCGTCCCGGTCGAGCTCGACGAGCTCGTGCTGTGGGCGACCGCACGGGATCCCGAACAGCGCCCGCGCGACGCCCGGGCGCTCCTCGACGAGCTCTACGCCGTCCAGAACCGGCTCGACGCGCGGTCGGGGGACCCGGCTCCGCTCCAGCGCACCGTCGTCTTCCCGAGCGCCCCGGCGCTCCCGTCCGTCACGACGGGCGAGACGCAGGTCGTGGGCGGTCCGCCCGTCATGACACGCCAGGAGACCGAGCGCACCGAACCGGAGTCCGTCGTCGCCCTGGCCGCGGCCGGTTCGCGCCGCCGTTCGCGCGGCTGGATGCTCGCGCTCCTCGTCGTGATGCTCGCCGCCCTCGCCGGTGGCACGGGCTGGTACTACGGCCAGGGCCCGGGCGCGCGCGTGCCGGTGCCGTCCGTCGCGGCGATGGCCGTCGACGACGCGGCCGGCACGCTCCAGGGTCAGGGCTTCGTCGTGGCGCGCGCCGAGGAGCCGAGCGTGGACGTCGAGGTGGGGCACGTGACGCGCAGCGTCCCGGCATCCGGGACGCCCGTCGACCAGGGATCCACCGTCACGCTGTACGCGTCCACCGGACCGCGGCTCCTCGACGTGCCTGACGTGGTCGGGGCCGCTGAGGCGGACGCCCGCACGCGCCTCGAGGGCGTGCCCTTCGTCGTGCAGGAGGCGACCGTCCGGCAGTACGGCGACGCCGCCGAGGGCACGGTCGTGCAGGTGCTGGACTCGTCGGGAGCGCCCATCGGCGCCCAGTACCCGGAGCAGCAGCCCGTGACCCTGGTGGTCGCCGCCGGCAAGATCCCGCAGGTGAACGGTCGATCCGTCGACCAGGCCAAGGCGACCCTCGCCCAGGCGGGCCTCGTCGGCGAGCCGGGGAAGCAGAGCTTCAGCGACGACGTCGACGCGGGCGAGGTCATCTCGGTCTACCAGCTCGACCAGAACCCTGTGCGCTCCGGACTCGGCGACGCTACCGGCAGCAAGGTGGGGCTCGAGATCTCGAAGGGGCCGGACCTCGTCGCGGTGCCGAAGGTCGTCGACCTCACGCGCGACGAGGCCAAGGCGGCGCTCGACGCGGCCGGGTTCAAGTACGCGTACTCCGCGTTCTGGGATGCGCTGCCCAACAGCATCACCCGCGTGGCGTCCGCCAGCCCGGAGGCCGGGGCCATGGTCCGGCGCGGGTCCACCGTGAACCTCGGCATCACCGCGTCCGGCTGATCCGACGCGAACCACCCAGTCCCGGCATGATGATGCCCCGCCGCCCAGAGGGCCGCGGGGCATCGCCGTGCGGTCGGGCTCAGCTGCGCGCGGCGGCCAGCTCCTCGGCGACGAGGAAGGCGAGCTCGAGGCTCTGCATGTGGTTGAGCCGCGGGTCGCACAGCGACTCGTAGCGGGTGGCCAGCGTCGCCTCGTCGATGTGCTCGGATCCGCCCAGGCACTCGGTGACGTCGTCGCCGGTGAGCTCGATGTGGATCCCGCCGGGATGCGTGCCCGCCGCCCGGTGCGCCTGGAAGAAGCCCTGCACCTCGTCGACGACGTCGTCGAAGCGCCGCGTCTTGTAGCCGGTGGGGGTCGTGAGGCCGTTGCCGTGCATGGGGTCGGTGACCCAGAGGGGGTTCGCGTCCGACGCCTTGACCGCCTCGAGCAGGGGCGGCAGCGCGTCGCGGATGCGTCCGGCGCCCATGCGCGTGATGAAGGTGAGGCGACCGGGCTCCCGCTCCGGGTCGAGCTTCTCGATGAGCTCGTGCACAGTCTCCGGAGTGGTCGACGGCCCGAGCTTGACGCCGAGCGGGTTGCGCACGCGCGACAGGAAGTCGACATGCGCCCCGTCGAGGTCGCGCGTGCGCTCCCCGATCCAGATGAAGTGCGCCGACGTGTTGTACGGCGTGCCGGTGCGCGAGTCGATGCGCGTCATGGGCCGCTCGTAGTCCATGAGGAGGCCCTCGTGGCCGGTGTAGAACTCGACGCGCTTGAGGTCGTCGAAGTCGGCGCCCGCGGCCTCCATGAACTTGATGGCGCGGTCGATGTCGCGCGCGAGCTGCTCGTAGCGCTGGTTCGCCGGGTTGGCGGCGAAGCCCTTGTTCCAGCTGTGCACCTCGCGGAGGTCAGCGAAGCCGCCCTGCGTGAAGGCGCGGATGAGGTTCAGGGTCGAGGCGGCCGTGTGGTACCCCTTCACGAGGCGCGCGGGATCCGCCGCGCGCGACTCGGGCGTGAAGTCGTAGCCGTTGACGATGTCGCCGCGGTACGCGGGCAGCGTCAGGTCGCCGCGCGTCTCGGAGTCGCTCGAGCGGGGCTTCGCGAACTGACCCGCCATGCGGCCCATCTTCACGACGGGCATGGCCGCACCGTACGTGAGGACCACGGCCATCTGCAGGACGGTCTTCACGCGGTTGCGGATGGCGTCGGCGGTGGCGCCCGCGAAGGTCTCGGCGCAGTCGCCGCCCTGGAGGAGGAACGCGCGGCCGTCCGCGGCGGCGGCGAGGCGCGAGCGCAGGAGGTCGACCTCACCGGCGAAGACCAGGGGCGGCAGCAGGGCGATCTCGGCGGACGCGGCATGCACGGCCGCGGCATCCGGCCACTGCGGCTGCTGCTTGACCTCGAGGGTGCGCCAGTGGTCGAGGCCCGCGAGGACGTCGGGATGGGCGGGGACGAGGTGCTCAGAGGCCACGGTGGGATCCCGGTTCGTGTCGTGCGCGTGGTGCGCGGTGGAGGCTGTGCGGGAGACGGTCAGCGGGCCGCGCTCGCGCGCTTCTCCTTGACCGAGGTCGCATAGACGTCGACGTACTCCTGGCCGCTCAGCCTCGAGAGCTCGTACATGATCTCGTCGGTGATGGAGCGGAGGATGAAGCGGTCTCCCTCGAGGCCGGCGAACCTACTGAAATCTAGCGGCTCGCCGATGACCACACCAATCCGGCGGACCTTCGGGATGCGGGTGCCGATGGGCATGACCTTCTCGGTGTCGATCATCGCGATCGGGACGACCGGGACGTCGCCCTCCAGGATCATGCGGGCGACTCCCGTTCGGCCGCGGTACATGCGACCGTCGGGGCTGCGCGTGCCCTCGGGGTAGATGCCGAGCATGCGGCCCTCGGCGAGCACGCGGAGGCCCGTGTTGAGGGACGCCTCGGACGCCTTGCCGCCGGAGCGGTCGATGGGGAGCATGCCCGTGGCCGTGAAGAACATCTTGGTGGCCCAGCCCTTGAGGCCGGTTCCCGTGAAGTAGTCGCTCTTCGCGAGGAAGACGAGGTTGCGGTCCACCAGGAGCGGCAGGAAGACCGAGTCGATGAACGAGAGGTGGTTGCTCGCGAGGATCACGCCGCCCTTGGCGGGGATGTTCTCGATCCCGGTGACCCAGGGCCGGAACGTGCTCCGGAGGAGGGGTCCGGCGACCAGGTTCTTCATGAACCAGTAGAACATCGTCGGTCACCTTCCGGGTGGGGTCGCCTCCAGCATAGGCGGCCGGGCAGGCGCGACGCCGCAGCCCGGCGACCGGGCTCAGGCCCCGTGGTGCAGCGCGGCCGCGTGGCGACGGGCGAGGTCCGCCGCGCCGACGACGCCGGCGTCGTTGACGAGCTCGGCGATGCGGAACTCCGGCTCCGGGTGGTAGCCGCGTGCCGGGAGATGCGCGAGGTACGCCTCGCGGATGGGGTCGAGCAGCAGGTCGCCCGCTTGCGCGACGCCGCCGCCGATTACGAACATCTGGGGATCGAGGATCGCGCCGATGCTCGCGGCCGCCTCGCCGAGCCAGCCGCCGAGCCGGCGGAGGGCGAGGAGGGCGCCGGGGTCGCCGGCCTGGATGAGGTCGCTGACGTCGTGGCCGGTGAGCGTGCCCACCTCGCGGCGGCGGGCGGCGAGGCCCTCGCCGTGCGTGCCGCCGAGGTCGGCCAGCTCGTCGGCGGTGCGCAGGAGCGCGCGGCCGGATCCGTACTGCTCGATGCAGCCGCGGGCGCCGCAGCCGCAGGGCAGACCGTCGGGGACGACGCGCATGTGGCCGAGCTCCGCGCCCGCGCCGAAGCCGCCGCGGAACAGCCGGTCGTCGGCGACGATGGCGCCGCCCACGCCAGTGCCGATCGTGAGGGTCACCATGTCGCTGACGAGACGGCCCGCGCCGTAGCGGAACTCGGCCCACCCGGCGGCGTTCGCGTCGTTCTCGATGACGATGGGGAGGTCGATGCGGCCTCGCAGCTTCTCGCGCACCGGCTCGTTGCGCCAGTTGATGTTCGGGGCGTAGTAGACGGTGGACTGCGCGGCGTCGATGAAGCCGGCCGCCGCGACGCCGACCGCGACGACGTCGGGGTGCAGGGCGCGGAGCCGCTCGACCATGCCGACGACGGCCTCCACGATCGCGTCCGGGCTGCTCGCCTCGGTGGGCGTGCGCTCCTCCGCCGCGATGACGCCGAGCTCGTCTACCACCGCTCCCGCGATCTTGGTCCCGCCGATGTCGATCCCTATTGCATGCACTCCGCGGGCCCTTCCTCATCGTCTCGCCCGTCGATCCTACTGACGTGCCGGACGCCCCCGACCGGGGACGAGCGCCCGGGAGTCCCCCGCCGATAGGCTGACCACATCCATTTCCGGTACCGAGGGAGTTGCCGTGGAACAGCACACCATGCCCGCCGTCGTCGAGGCGAGACCCGACGACAACATCACCGACGTCCTGGTGCATCGCGTGAGGACGAGCCCCGACGCTCCGCTGTTCGCGCTGCCGGACGGGACCGGGGGCTGGAGCGACGTGTCGGCTGCCGAGTTCCACCGCCAGGTCGTCGCCCTCGCCAAGGGCCTCGTGGTGGCGGGGATCGAGCCGGGCGAGCGCATCGGCATGATGTGCCGGACCCGCTACGAGTGGACGCTCGTCGACTTCGCGGTGTTCTTCGCGGGCGCCGTCCTCGTGCCCGTCTACGAGACCTCCTCCCCCGGCCAGGTGCACTGGAACATGCAGGACTCGGGCGCGGTCGCGATGATCCTCGAGACGGCCGAGCACTTCTCGCGCTTCGACGAGGTGCACCCGGAGCTGCCGGCGGTGCGTCGCGTCTGGCAGATCGATCTCGCCGACCTGGACAAGCTCGCCGAGCAGGGCGTCGACGTGCCGGACGCCGAGATCGAGCGTCGCCGGAACATCGCCGTCGGCTCGGACATGGCGACCCTCATCTACACGTCGGGCACCACGGGCAGGCCCAAGGGCTGCATCCTCACGCACGCGAACTTCGTCGAGCTCTCGCGGAACGCCGAGGTGGCGATGGAGGAGGTCGTGCAGGTCGGCGCGTCGACGCTCCTGTTCATCACGACGGCGCATGTCTTCGCGCGCTTCATCTCGATCCTCAACGTGCAGGCCGGCGTGAAGACCGGGCACCAGGCCGACACCACGCAGCTGCTGCCCGCGCTCGCGTCGTTCAAGCCGACGTTCCTGCTCGCGGTGCCGCGCGTGTTCGAGAAGGTCTACAACTCCTCGGAGCAGAAGGCCGAGGGCGCCGGCCGCGGGAAGGTCTTCCGCAAGGCCGCCGAGGTCGCGTACGCGCACTCGGTCGCCGTCGACGCCGGATCGGTGCCGCTGGCGCTGAAGCTCCAGTACAAGCTCTTCGACGCGCTCGTGTACTCCAAGATCCGGCAGGCGATGGGCGGGCGCGTGCGCTTCGCCGTCAGCGGATCCGCGCCCCTGGGCCTCCGGCTCGGGCACTTCTACCGGTCGCTCGGCCTCACGATCCTCGAGGGCTACGGCCTCACCGAGACGACCGCGCCGGTGAGCGTCAACCTCGTGAAGGGCTTCCGCATCGGCACGGTCGGCCCCGCGCTGCCGGGCGTCTCCACGCGGATCACCGACGAGGGCGAGATCGAGGTCAAGGGCGTCAACGTCTTCGACGGGTACTGGCAGGACGAGGAGGCGACCGCGGCCGTCTTCGACGACGGCTGGTTCCGCACGGGTGACCTCGGGAGCTACGACGCGGACGGCTACCTCACGATCACGGGCCGCAAGAAGGAGATCATCGTCACGGCCGGCGGCAAGAACGTCGCCCCGGCCGCGCTCGAGGACCCCATCCGCGCGAACCCGCTCGTCGGGCAGGTCGTGGTGGCGGGCGACCGGAGGCCGTTCATCTCGGCGCTCATCACGCTGGATCCCGAGATGCTCAAGGTCTGGCTGGCGAACAGCGACCAGGATGCCGCGATGACGCTCGAGCAGGCGTCGCAGAACCCGGCGGTGCTGGCCGAGGTGCAGCGGGCCGTCGACGCGGCGAACGCGACGGTGTCGCGCGCGGAGTCCATCCGGAAGTTCGTCGTGCTGCCCGTGGAGCTCACCGAGGCGGCCGGGCACCTGACGCCGAAGCTCAGCATCAAGCGCCAGGTGGTGCTGGACGCCTTCGCCGACGTGATCACGCGGATCTACGAGGCGGCGCCGACCACGGAGGGGCACTCGCTGGTCCACTGACCTGATCGACGGCCCGCGCACGCGCGGGCCGTCGATCAGAACCAGTCGGACTCGCGCACCTGCTTCATGGCCTCGCGGCGGCGCTGCTTGTCGAGCCGGTCGAGGTACACCAGGCCGTCGAGGTGGTCGACCTCGTGCTGGAAGGCCTGAGCGAGCACGCCCGTGCCCTCGATGCGGACCGGCTTCCCGTCGAGGTCGATGCCGGTGATCACGGCCTCGGGGTGGCGCATGGTGGGGAACCAGAGGCCCGGCACCGAGAGGCATCCCTCGTCGACGAGGACCGCCTCGCCGCGCAGCTCCTCGATCACGGGGTTGAGGACGTAGCCGAAGGCCGGCCCCACGTTGTAGCTGAATGCGCGGAGGTTCACGCCGATCTGCGCGGCGGCCACCCCGGCGCGGCCGTCGGGCCGGACGCTGTCGAGGAGGTCCTCGACCAGGGCGCGCACGCCCTCGTCGATCTCGTGGATCTCCGAGGAGACGGTCTTCAGCACCGGATCGCCGAACAGGCGGATCTGTCGTTCAGTCATTCTCTGCTTCCGTGGGTCCTGCGGGCCGCGATCAGGGTCGATCGGCGCCCGCGGGCGCGAGGCCCGGTCCATTCTCCCGTGCCCAGTCGGCCACCGCGGACTCGGCGGCGAGCAGCGCGTTCTCGACGATCTCCGTCACGGCCGGGTGCGGCCAGTACTGCGCCCGGGCGAGGCCCGTCACGGGGTGGCCGAGGCTGGCGGCCATGAGGAGCGGCTGGATCAGCGCCGCCGAGTCCGAGCCGATGATGTGCGCGCCGAGGAGGGTGCCGCCGTCGCGCGGATCCATGACGAGCTTGCAGAACGACGTCGTGTCCTCGAGCGCCCAGCCCCACGCGGTGGACGAGTAGGGCTGCTCGATCGTGACGACGGGTCCGGCCTCGCGGGCCTCCGCCTCCGTGAGCCCGAAGGAGCCGATCTGCGGGCGCGAGAAGACCGCCTGCGGCACGGGCCCGGGCGCCCCGCCGATCAGGTCGTCCGGGTGCAGCAGGTTGTGCTGCACGACGCGCGCCTGGTGGTTGGCGACGTGCTTGAGCTGGTGGTCGGCGCTGATGTCGCCGAGCGCGAAGACGCCGGGCACCGGCTCGCCGCCTGCGAGCACGCGCTGCCGGTCGTCGACCACGATGCGGCCGTCGTCGTGCAGGTCGTAGCCCGCGTTCGCGACGGCGAGCGTGTCCGTGTTGGGGACGCGGCCGAGCGCGACGAGCACGGCCTCCGTCTCGACCAGGTGGCCGGAGGCGAGGCGCGAGCGGAGCACGTCGCCGTCGCGCTCGATCTCCTCGACCTCGCAGTCGGTGATGACGTCCCACTGCGTGCGCGCGAGCGTCGTGAAGCGCGTCGAGACGTCGGCGTCGAGGTTGCCGAGCAGGTGCGCGGAGCGGGCGACCTGCGTCACGTGCACGCCGAGGTGGCTGAAGACGTGCGCGAACTCGGCCGCGACGTAGCCGCCGCCCACGATGAGGAGCGAGGCGGGGAGCTGGGCGATGCGCATGATCGAGTCGGAGTCGTGGATGTCGGGGTCGGGCGCGTAGACCGCCTGCAGCGGACGGGGACGGGATCCCGCCGCGAGCACGATCCGGTCGGCGGTGATCCGCTGCCCGCTCGCCGACACGAGCACGCCCGGCGCCTCGAAGCCGACGCTCTCGCGCAGCAGGGTCACGTTCTCCATGCCGCTCTCGCGCCACTCGCGGCCGCCCTCGCTGATCGCGTCGATGCGGCCGAACACACGCGCGCTGATCGCGGGCCAGTCCACGGCGTCCACCGATGCGCGGATGCCGAGCGCGGCGCCGTCGCGCGTCTCCGCCGCGACGTCCGCCACGTGCACGAGCATCTTCGTGGGGATGCAGCCGGCGTTGAGGCACGTCCCGCCGAAGTGCTCGCCGTCGTCGACGAGCAGCACGCGCTGGTCGGCGAAGCGCTCGTCGGCGATGGAGTTGCCGGATCCGGCCCCCACGATCACCAGGTCGTAGCGGTCGTCCTGCTGCTGGTCCTGCGGGGTGTCGGTCATCTCGTGGCTCATCTCCTAGGGCTCGACGACGACGAGCAGGTCGCCCGCGTCGACCTGCTGCGTGGTCGGCACCGCGAGGCGCGCGACGCGTCCCGCGACGGGCGACGTGATCGCCGCCTCCATCTTCATCGCCTCGATGGACGCGACGGGCTGGCCGGCGGCGACGACCTGGCCCTCCTCCACCTTCAGCGTGACGACGCCGGAGAACGGCGCCGACACGTGGCCGGGCTTCGTCGGGTCGCCGCGCTCGGCGGCGACCGTGGTGACGGCGATGCCGCGGTCGCGCACGAACACGGGGCGGAGCTGGCCGTTCATGACGACCATGACGGTGCGCATCCCCGACTCGTCGGCGTCGCCCACGGCCTCCAGGGCGATGAGGACCTCGACGCCCCGGCTGATCCGCACGGCGTGCTCCTGCCCCGGGCGGAGGCCGTGCAGGTAGTCGTCCGTGTCGAGCACGGAGAGGTCGCCGAACAGCTCGCGGATGGTCTCGAACTGCTCCGTGGGCTGCGGGAACAGGAGGTGGTTGAGCGTGCGGCGCCGGGCGGCTCCCGGCGCCTCGAGGGCGGCGCGGTCCTCGGCGGACACGGGCGTGACGCCGATGCGCACGTCGCGTCCCTGGAGCACGCGGGTGCGGAAGGGCTCCGGCCAGCCGCCGGGCAGGTCGCCCAGCTCGCCTGCCATGAAGCCGACCACCGAGTCGGGGATGTCGTAGTCCTGGGGGTTCCGCTCGAAGTCGGCCGGGTCGGCCTTCGCGGCGGCCAGCTGGAGGGCGAGGTCGCCGACCACCTTGGACGACGGCGTGACCTTGGGGATGCGGCCGAGGATCCGGTCGGCCGCGGCGTACATGTCCTCGATGAGCTCGAAGTCGTCGGCGAGGCCGAGCGCGATCGCCTGCTGCCGGAGGTTCGAGAGCTGGCCGCCGGGGATCTCGTGCCGGTACACGCGCCCGGTCGGCCCGGCGAGCCCGGACTCGAACGGCCGGTAGAGGCGGCGGACCGCCTCCCAGTACGGCTCGAGGTCGCTGACCGCGTCGAGCGAGAGGCCCGTGTCGCGCTCGGTGTCGGCGAGGGCGGCGACGAGCGCGGACGCCGACGGCTGGCTCGTGGTGCCCGACATCGGCGCGCTCGCGACGTCGACCGCGTCGGCACCGGCGCGGCTCGCCGCCAGCAGGGTCGCGAGCTGGCCGCCCGCCGTGTCGTGCGTGTGGACGTGCACGGGCAGGTCGAACTCGCGGCGGAGCGCGGTGACGAGCTTCTCGGCGGCGGCGGGACGCAGGAGCCCGGCCATGTCCTTGATCGCGAGGACGTGCGCGCCCGCGGCCACGCTCCGCTCCGCCAAGCCGAGGTAGTAGTCGAGCGTATAGAGGTCCTCGGCGGGATCCAGCAGGTTGCCCGTGTAGCAGAGGGCGACCTCGGCCACCGTGGTGCCGGTGGCGAGCACGGAGTCGATCGCGGGGCGCATGCGCTCGACGTCGTTCAGCGCGTCGAAGATCCGGAACACGTCGACGCCCGTGGATGCCGCCTCCTGCACGAACGCGTCGGTGACCTCCGTCGGGTACGGCGTGTAGCCCACGGTGTTGGCGCCGCGCAGCAGCATCTGGATCGCGACGTTCGGCAGCGCCTCGCGCAGCGACGCGAGCCGCTCCCACGGGTCCTCGCCGAGGAACCGCAGCGCCACGTCGTAGGTGGCGCCGCCCCAGGCCTCGACGGACAGGAGCTCGGGCGTCGTGCGCGCGACGTACGGGGCGACCGCCACGAGGTCGCGGGTGCGCACGCGCGTCGCGAGCAGGGACTGGTGGGCGTCGCGGAAGGTCGTCTCCGTGACCGCGAGGGCGGTCTGCGCCCGGAGGGCCTCGGCGAAGCCGCGCGGCCCGAGCTCGAGGAGCCGCTGGCGGGATCCCGAGGGCGCGGGCTGCCGGAGGTCGACGTCGGGCAGCTTGTCGGCGGGACGCACGACCGCCGTCCGCGGCCCGTTCGGCTGGTTGACGGTGACGTCGGCGAGCCAGTTGAGGATCTTCGTGCCGCGGTCCTTCGACACGTTGCTGCGCACGAGGCCCGGCCGCTCGTCGATGAAGGACGTGCTGATGTCGCCCGCCTGGAAGTCGGGGTCGTCGAGCACGCCCTGGAGAAACGGGATGTTCGTGGAGACGCCGCGGATCCGGAATTCCGCGAGGGCGCGCTTGGCCCGCGTCACGGCCGCCGGGAAGTCGCGCCCGCGGCACGTGAGCTTCGCGAGCATCGAGTCGAAGTGCGGGCTGATCTGCGCGCCGGTCGCGACCGTGCCGCCGTCGATGCGGATCCCGCCGCCGCCCGGCGAGCGGTACGTCGTGATCTTGCCGGTGTCCGGGCGGAAGCCCTGCGCCGGGTCCTCGGTCGTGATGCGGCACTGGAGCGCCGCGCCGCGCAGCACGATCGCGTCCTGGCGGAGGCCGAGCTCGGCGAGGGTCTCCCCCGCCGCGATGCGCATCTGCGACTGCACGAGGTCGACGTCCGTCACCTCCTCCGTCACGGTGTGCTCGACCTGGATGCGCGGGTTCATCTCGATGAAGACGTGCTGCCCGGCGCGCGGCCCGTCGGTGTCGAGCAGGAACTCGACCGTGCCGGCGTTGACGTAGCCGATGCTCCGGGCGAACGCGATGGCGTGCGCGTGCATGGCGTCGCGGATCGCGGGATCCAGGTTCGGCGCGGGCGCGATCTCCACGACCTTCTGGTGCCGGCGCTGGACCGAGCAGTCGCGCTCGAAGAGGTGCACCGTCTCCCCCGCGGCGTCGGCGAGGATCTGCACCTCGATGTGCCGGGGCCGCAGGACGGCCTGCTCGAGGAACATGGTCGGGTCGCCGAAGGCGCTGTCCGCCTCGCGCATCGCCGCGCGGAGCGCGTCCTCCAGGTCCTCGGCGCGCTCGACGCGCCGCATGCCGCGGCCGCCGCCGCCCGCGACGGCCTTGGCGAAGATCGGGAAGCCGATGCCCGCCGCCTGCTCGAGCAGCAGCTCCACGTCGGTCGACGGCGGCGTCGACGCGAGGACCGGCACGCCGGCCGCGGTCGCGTGCTCCTTGGCCGTGACCTTGTTGCCCGCCATCTCGAGCACGCCTGCGTCGGGGCCGATGAAGACGATGCCGTTCGCCGCCGCGGCGCGCGCCAGGTCCGGGTTCTCCGACAGGAAGCCGTACCCCGGGTAGATCGCGTCCGCGCCCGACTCCTTCGCCACGCGGATGATCTCGTCGACGTCGAGGTACGCCCGGACGGGGTGCCCCTCCTCGCCGATCAGGTACGCCTCGTCCGCCTTGAGCCGGTGCAGCGAGTGCCGGTCCTCGTACGGGTAGACGGCGACCGTGCGGGCGCCCAGCTCGACGGCGGCGCGGAACGCGCGGATCGCGATCTCCCCGCGGTTGGCGACCAGGATCTTCTCGAACATGGCGGGGCCTCTCGTCGGATGGGGCTCGGGCACCCCCGCGTTTAGGTCTTCCCAGAGTATCGACGGTAGCCTCTCCCACGTGCATGTACTGAGCGTCAGCTCCCTCAAGGGGGGCGTG
Source organism: Clavibacter quasicaliforniensis (assembly GCF_051201715.1). Lineage (NCBI taxonomy): Bacteria > Bacillati > Actinomycetota > Actinomycetes > Micrococcales > Microbacteriaceae > Clavibacter > Clavibacter quasicaliforniensis. Next base: position 2,074,238 of record NZ_CP139624.1, read on the forward strand.
GGAAAGACCACAGTGACCCTGGGACTGGCGTCCGCCGCCTTCTCCCGCGGCTTGAGGACCCTCGTGGTCGACCTCGACCCGCAGGCCGACGTGTCCACGGGCATGGACATCCAGGTCGCCGGCCACCTCAACGTCGCCGACGTGCTGGCCTCCCCCAAGGAGAAGATCGTCCGCGCGGCCATCGCGCCCAGCGGCTGGACCAAGGGCCGCCCCGGCACCATCGACGTCATGATCGGCAGCCCGTCCGCCATCAACTTCGACGGGCCGCACCCCAGCATCCGCGACATCTGGAAGCTCGAGGAGGCGCTCGCCAACGTCGAGGCCGACTACGACCTCGTGCTCATCGACTGCGCGCCCTCCCTCAATGCCCTCACGCGCACGGCCTGGGCGGCCAGCGACCGTGTCACCGTCGTCACCGAGCCCGGCCTCTTCTCCGTCGCCGCCGCCGACCGCGCGCTGCGCGCCATCGAGGAGATCCGCCGCGGCCTCTCCCCGCGCCTGCAGCCCCTCGGCATCATCGTCAACCGCGCACGGGTGCAGTCGCTCGAGCACCAGTTCCGCATCAAGGAGCTCCGCGACATGTTCGGCCCGCTCGTGCTGAGCCCGCAGCTGCCAGAGCGCACCTCGCTCCAGCAGGCGCAGGGCGCCGCGAAGCCGCTGCACGTATGGCCGGGCGAGAGCGCCCAGGAGATGGCGCGCAACTTCGACCAGCTGCTGGAGCGCATCATGCGCACGGCGAAGATCGGCGACTACGCGGAGAACGCCGCGCGCTGATCCGCGCGCTCTCCGGACGCCGCTCCTCCTCGAGGGGCGGCGTCAGTCGTCTGTGGCGCGTGCGCCCGGGCCCCTGTCGGATGAGGGCGTGAGCACGTGCGGGTCAAGGCGACCGACGCCGCTGCGCCCCGCGCACGGCGGATGGGACCGCTGCCCGTGGAGGGCCGCGGGCGGGCGGAGCGGGCGCTCGGGTCTAGGACGCCTTGACGGCGCGGCGGGCCGCGAGCTCGTCGGTGGGATCCACGGTCTGCGTGTCGATCTCGACGAGGGAGTGCTCGACCTCGCGGAGGACCTTGCCGACGGCGATGCCGAAGACGCCCTGGCCGCGGCTCACGAGGTCGATGACCTCGTCGTTGCTGGTGCAGAGGTAGACGCTGGCGCCGTCGCTCATGAGCGTGGTCTGCGCGAGGTCGACGACGCCGGACTCGCGGAGCTGGTTCACGGCGGTGCGGATCTGCTGCAGGGAGATGCCGGTGTCGAGGAGGCGCTTCACGAGCTTGAGGACGAGGATGTCGCGGAAGCCGTAGAGGCGCTGCGTGCCGGAGCCGGAGGCCCCGCGGACGGTGGGCTCGACGAGGCCGGTGCGGGCCCAGTAGTCGAGCTGGCGGTACGTGATCCCCGCTGCTCGGGCAGCGACGGCACCGCGGTATCCGGCGCTCGCGTCCATCTCGGGGAGGCCGTCGGTGAAGAGCAGACCGAGGTCGTAGCGCCCGGAGTCCGGGGTGGAGTCGCTCATCGTTCTGCCTTCCACCCCTCAGCGCTCGCCCCGGTGGGGTTCTCGCGCTGCTCGGGTCGGTTCGTCGGGATCGTGTTCTCACGGTAGCGGGGCCCGCGGGCCCGATCAACGACATCCGGCGGAAGCGCCCGGCGTGTCGTCCCGGCCCTCCGCCGCGCCCCCGTGGGGGGCGCGCATCGACCGGTCCCGACGGGCCCCTCCGGCGTGCGGACGGCCCCGTGCGGACACGTCAGCCTACCGGCCGCGTCCGTCCGCGCGAGCCCGATCAGGACGTGAGGCGGCCGAGGGCGGACCTCGGCGCGAGCGCGACCTCAGGACGACGAGCGGCCGAGGGCGGACCTCGGCGCGAGCGCGACCTCAGGACGAGAGTCGGCCGAGGGCGGACCGGATGAGGCTCCCTCGCACGACCTCGAGCTGCGTGGCGATCTCGCGCGCGAGCTCCGCGGCATGCGCCCGGCTCGACGCGTCGCGGCGGCGGGAGACGGGCACCAGGGCCGACTCGATGAGGCTCAGCTCGCGCTCGGCTGCCTGACGGAAGCCGCGGAGGTGACGCGGCTCGATGCCGGTGCGCTGCAGCTCGACGAGAGCGCGCATCACCTGCACCGCCTCCTCGCCGTACACCTCCGCGGGCATGAGCACGCCGGCCGTGATGGCGTCGCCGAGGAGCGGGGCGGTGGCGCCGGACTCGCGCACGAGCTCCGCCCGGCTGTAGCGGCGCTCCTGGTCGAGCATGGATGCGGTCGGGACGGGGGCGCCGCCAGGGAGGGCGGGCGAGAGCCCGGCGTCGAGGTCGTGCAGGTAGGAGCGGATGACCTTGAGCGGGAGGTAGTGGTCGCGCTGCATCCCGAGGACGGTGCGCAGGCGCTCGACGTCGGCGGGGCTGAACTTGCGGTAGCCGGACTCCGTGCGGGACGGCTGCACGAGCCCCTGCTCCTCGAGGAAGCGGAGCTTGCTGTTGGTGAGGTCGGGGAACTCCGGCGTGAGGCGCGCCAGCACCTGCCCGATGCTGAGGAGACCGGGGGTGCGGGCTGGCGTCGACCGGGCGGCGGACGCCGGCACTACTCGTTCGTCCGGCCGACGAGGTCGGTGCGCGACGCGTAGAACGTGAGGCGGAACTTGCCGACCTGCACCTCCGCCCCGTCCTGGAGGAGCGCGGTGTCGATCCGCACGCCGTCGAAGTAGGTGCCGTTGAGCGAGCCGAGGTCCTTGACCTGGAACGACGTGCCCTGCCGGACGAACTCCGCATGGCGGCGCGACACGGTGACGTCGTCGAGGAAGATGTCGGCGTCGGGGTGGCGGCCGGCCACGGTCACGTCGGCGTCGAGGAGGAAGCGCGCGCCCTGGTTGGGGCCGCGGCGGACCACGAGGAGGGCGGATCCCGAGGGGAGCGCCGTGACGGCGTCCTTCTCCTCGGCCGAGACGGCGCCGTCGAGGCCCGCGAGGGCCGCTCCGAGCTCATCGCGGAAGGTGGCCGTGGTGTCCGTGCTCGTGTACTGCTCGGGCACGCGCGTGGCGCCGTGACCCTCTTCGCGTCCATCCATGGTCGTACCTCCTGTGACCTGACAGCGTAACGGATCGGACACGGCCGGGACCACGGTGGGCGGCACCCGGGCGTGGCCCCGGTCCGGGTCAGCGGGCGGTGCCGCGCGGCTCGTCGCCGAGCTCGCCCGCCCGCGTGACGTCGGCCTCGAGAGCCTCGGCCGGGGCCGTGAGCTCGTCCCCGTGCTCGGTGCCCATGGTCTTCTCGTCGAACGGGTCGCCGCCGCCGAGGACGAGGGCGACGCGGTCGGCGTCGATGCCGCGGGTCCAGGTGCCGATGAGGAGCGTGGCGACCGCGTTGCCGGTGAAGTTGGTGAGCGCGCGCGCCTCCGACATGAAGCGGTCGATGCCGACGATGAGGCCCACGCCGTCCACGAGGTCGGGGCGGTGCGACTGCAGGCCGCCCGCGAGGGTCGCGAGGCCGGCGCCCGTGACGCCCGCCGCGCCCTTCGACGCGATGATCATGAAGACGAGGAGCGACACCTGCTCGCCGAGGGCCAGCGGGCTGCCCAGCGCGCTGGCGATGAAGAGCGACGCCATCGTGAGGTAGATCGCCGTGCCGTCGAGGTTGAACGAGTAGCCGGTGGGGACCGTGATGCCGACGACGGGCTTGGAGACGCCGACGTGCTCCATCTTCGCGATGAGGCGCGGCAGCGCGACCTCGGAGGAGGACGTGGACACGATGAGGAGGTACTCGCGGCCGAGGTACTTCATGAGCTTGAAGATGCTGACGCGGGTGACGAACCAGAGGAGCGAGCCCAGGATCACGACGACGAACAGCGCGCACGTGATGTAGAAGCCGATCATGAGCGTCGCGAGGCTGATGACCGCCTGGAACCCGGTGGCGCCGACCACCGCCGCGATCGCGCCGAACGCGCCGAGCGGGGCAACCCACATCACCATGCTGAGGATGCGGAACACGAGGATCTGGATGTTGCGGATCCCCTCGAGCACGGGCTCGCCGCGCTTCCCGAGCTGCTGCAGGGCGAAGCCGACGAGGAGCGCCACGAACAGGGTCTGCAGGATGCTGCCGGAGGTGAGCGACGACAGCAGCGAGGTGGGGATGATCGAGAGGAGGAAGTCCGTCTCGCCCGCCGCCTCCGTCGAGCCCTCCGGCGCGCGCAGGCCGCTGAGGTCGAGGCCCTCGCCCGGGTGGATGAGGTTGCCGACCACGAGGCCGATCGCCAGCGCGAACGTCGACATGACGATGAAGTAGAGGAGCGCGAGCCCGCCGACCCGACCGACCGTGGCGGCCTTCGCGACCGAGCCGACGCCGAGCACGATGGTGCAGAAGATGATGGGCGCGATCATCATCTTGATGAGGGCGACGAACGCGTCGCCGATGGGCTTGAGGGCCACGCCCGTCTCGGGGGCGACGAGCCCGACCGTGATGCCGAGCAGCACCGCGACGATGACGGCGATGTAGAGGTAGTGCTGGCGGTCCAGGCGTCGGAGCGCGGCGATGGGGTTGGTCATGGGACGTCCTTGTCTCGTGAGCGGCGCCAGCGCACGGGTGCGAAAGGCGGTCGTCGACAGGATGGCCCACGCGCGGGGGCGCCCCGGCGTTGTGTTCATAATGTTCCTGCCGGGTGCCGGCCGCGGACGCGAGGGGGCAGCATGGCCGGACGCGCGTTCGCCGACCGGCTCCGCCACCCGCTCTCTGGCCTCCGAGTGGGCCTCCCCCGCGGGATCGCCGCACGCCTCCTGGTCGTGCAGCTCGCGGTCCTGCTCCTCGTCGCGGTCGTCGCCACCGCGGCGCTGTGGGCGGACTCCCGGCAGCGCGCCGAGCAGGCCGCCGCCGACCGGAGCCTGGCCGTCGCGACCACCGTGGCCGACTCGCCGCGCGTGGCGGAGGGGCTCGCGTCCGCGGATCCCACGGCGGCCCTCCTCGACTACTCGCTCGACGTGATGCGCGACACCGGGGTCGACTTCGTCACGATCATGGACCGCGACACCGTGCGCGTGACCCACCCGGACCCGGACGAGATCGGCCGCAGGTACCTCGGCACCACGGGCCCCGCGCTCGCCGGGCGGTCGATGACCGAGACCTTCACCGGGACGCTCGGGCCGAGCGTGCGCGCGGTCGTCCCCGTGCGCGACGCGGACGGCGGCATCGTCGGGCTGGTCGCGGCGGGCGTGACCGTCGACCGCGTCACCGAGGTGCTCGGCGCGCGCCTCCCCGGGCTCGTCGGCACGGTCGGGGCGCTCGCGCTGCTCCTCGCGGCGGGGGCCGTGCTCCTCAGCAGGTCCCTGGAACGGACGACGTGGGGGCTCGGGCCCGAGGAGATGGCGCGCATGCTCGCGTACTACGAGTCGGTGCAGCACTCGGTCGGCGAGGGCATCGTGCTCGTCGACCGCGACCGGCGGCTCGTGCTCCACAACGACCAGGCGGCCGAGCTGCTCGACCTCGAGCTGGATCCCGCCACCGGTCCCGTCGAGATCCGCGAGCTGGGGCTGCCTCCCGCGATCGAGCGGCTGCTCGTCGCGGGGACGACGGCCGACGAGGTCGTGCACCTGCCGAGCGGGCGCGTCCTCGTGGTCACGCAGCGGCCGGCGCTGCCCACCGGCCGCACCGGAAGCGCCGCGCGGCTGGGGACGGTGACGACCCTGCGGGACCGGACGGAGATCCAGCGCCTGTCGGGCGAGCTCGCGACCCTGCGCACTCTCTCGGACGCCATGCGCGCGCAGACGCACGAGTTCGCGAACCGGCTGCACACGATCGTGTCGCTCATCGAGCTGGAGCGGCCGCGCGAGGCGCTCGCGCTCGCGGCCGCGGAGCTCGAGACGGACCGGAGGGCGTCGGAGGGCGGGCTGGCGGCGGACGCGGATCCCGTCGTCCGGGCGCTCGTGCGCGGCAAGACCGCGCAGGCGGCCGAGCGCGGGGTGGCGCTCTCCGTCCGCGTGGCCGACGGCACGGGCGACCCGGGCGTGCCCGCGACCGAGCTCGTGACGATCGTGGGGAACCTCGTCGACAACGCGATCGACGCGGCGGCGGATCCGTCGGTCGCCACGGCGCGCGGGGACGACCGCGGCCGCGTCGAGCTCTCGCTGTCGCGCACAGATGCAGGCGAGCTCGTCGTCGAGGTGGCGGACGACGGGCCGGGCGTGGATCCCGCGGTGCGGCCGCGCGTGCTGGAGTTCGGCGTCACGACCAAGGCGGGCGACGCCGGGCCGCGCGGCGTGGGCCTCGCGCTCGTGGCCCGCTCGGCCGCACGGCTCGGCGGACGGGTCGAGGTGGGCGACGCGGACGTGCGGCTGGGCGGGGCGCGCGTTCGAGTCGTGCTGCCCGCGGATCCCGCCGACGCCCCCGGAGAGGACCCGGCCGGCGTGCCCGACGGCGCCGACGCCCGCGACGGCGGGGTGCGCGCGTGATCCGCGTGCTGGTCGTCGACGACGACGCGCTGACCGCCGAGGCCCACGCCCTCTACGTCGGCCGGCTCGACGGGTTCGAGGTGACGGGCGTCGCGCACACGGGCGGCGAGGCGCTGCGGCTCGTCGCGGAGGCCGGGCCCGACGGGATCGACCTCGTGCTGCTCGACATGACGCTGCCCGACATGCACGGCCTCGAGGTGTGCCGCCGGCTGCGGGCGGCCGGGCGCGCGACCGATGTCGTGGCCGTGACCGCCGTGCGCGACCAGGCCGTCGTGCGCAGCTCGGTGACCGCCGGCATCGTGCAGTACCTCATCAAGCCGTTCACGTTCGCGGCGTTCGCGGAGAAGATGGCGGCCTATGTCAGCTACCGCGAGGGGCTCGGGGCGGGCAGCGGGAGCACCACCCAGCTGCAGGTGGACCGGGCGCTCGCGGCGCTGCGCTCTCCCGCCTCCGACGCCCGCCTGCCAAAGGGCATGTCGGCGGAGACCCTCGACCTCGTGCGCGGGATCGCGCGGGGCGACGGCGCGGCGACGCGCGGCGCGGACGGCGTCTCGGCGGCGGAGGTCTCGGGCGCGCTCGACGTGTCGCGCGTGACGGCACGGCGCTACCTCGAGTACCTCGCCGACGTCGGCCAGGTGGAGCGGGTGCCGCGCTACGGCACCCCCGGCCGGCCCGAGCTCGGGTACCGCTGGACGAGCTGACGCACCGTACGGCACGCGGCGCCGTCGCGCGAGCCCGGCGCCGGATCCGCCGCGACCCATGACGATGTCGCCGCCCCGTGCGAGTCTCGGGTCATGAGACGCACCATCCTCCCGCCGTACCTGCTGACCCGCCTCGCCGAGGCCGACCCCGACCGCATGGCCGCCGCCCGCCAGGCCGCCCGCCGCGCCCTCCGCGACCAGGGACCGCTCATCCACGACCGCCGCGGTCCGGGCGCAGCGCCGGACGCGTCGGCGCTCGCGGAGCGTGACCCGTCGGGGATCCACCGCACCATCTCCGACGCCGGGAACCGCGAGGAGCTGCCGGGCCGCACGGTGCGCGTCGAGGGCGCGCCCGACACGGGCGACGCCCAGGTCGACGAGGCCTACGCGGGGCTCGGCGCGACGTACTCCCTCTTCTCCGAGGTGTACGGCAGGGAGTCGCTCGACGACCGCGGCCTGCCGCTGCTCGCGACCGTGCACTACGGCGAGGAGTACGACAACGCGTTCTGGGACGGCACGCGCATGGTGTTCGGCGACGGGGACGGCGAGGTGTTCGCGCCGTTCACGCGGTCGCTCACGGTCATCGGGCACGAGCTGGCGCACGGGGTCACGGAGCTCACGCTCGGCCTCGTCTACCAGGGCCAGTCGGGTGCGCTCAACGAGTCGATCTCCGACGTGTTCGGCGTGCTCGTGGAGCAGCACTCGCTCGGGCAGAGGGCCCACGAGGCCACCTGGCTCGTCGGCGCGGAGCTGTTCCTCGAGCGGTCGACGGGCCTGGCGCTCCGCTCGATGCGCGCGCCCGGGACCGCGTACGACGACGACGTGCTGGGGAAGGACCCGCAGCCCGGCCACATGGACGACTACGTGGAGACCCAGGAGGACAACGGCGGCGTCCACATCAACTCCGGGATACCCAACCGCGCCTTCTTCCTGGCGGCCACGGCGATCGGCGGCAAGGCCTGGGAGGGCGCGGGCCGCGTCTGGTACGACGTGATCGAGTCCGGCGCGGTGCGCGCCGACGCCGACTTCGCGGCGTTCGCCCGCGCCACGATCGACGCGGCGGCGGCGCGGTACGGTGAGGGCGCGTCCGAGGTCGCCGCGGTCCAGGCGGCGTGGGAGGGCGTCGGGATCGAGGTCTAGGTGGAGATCGCCGTGTCGCGCACGGGCGGGGTGGCGGGCATGACCCGCACCTGGTCGGTGCGCGTGGACGACGGCCAGGACGGGGCGGCCGACTGGAGCGCGCTCGTCGACGCCTGCCCGTGGGACGAGCCCGCCGTGCTGACCCCCGGCGCCGACCGCTTCGTCTACCTCGTGCGCGCGGGCGACCGCGAGGCGCGACTCGGCGAGGCCGCGGTCGACGGCGCGTGGCGTCGGCTCGTCGACCGGGTGCGCGACGCGTCCCGTGAGAGCCTCGGAGGATGACCCCGCCCCCCTCCGCAGACGACCGCTACGGACAGGACGTGCTCGCCCCCGGCTGGCGCGGCCCCGCGAAGAAGGCCCCGCGGCCGCAGGACGCGACGCGCGACCTCGTGGTCGAGGAGCTGTCGACCGGGTTCTGCGGCGCGATCGTGCGCGTCGAGTCCGGGATGGTCGTGCTCGAGGACTTCCGCCGGAAGCAGCGCACGTTCCCGCTCGGCGGATCCTTCCTGCTCGAGGGCGAGCCCGTCGCGCTGCGCGTCCCGCGTGCCGCGCCCGCCGGACCCGCTCGCACCGCGTCCGGCTCGCTCGCGGTCGCCGACGCCAAGGCCCGCGTGGCCCTGCCCAGCCGGATCTTCGTGGAGGGCCGGCACGACGCCGAGCTCGTGGAGAAGGTGTGGGGCGAGGACCTCCGGATCGAGGGCGTCGTCGTCGAGTACCTCGAGGGCGTCGACCACCTCGACGAGGAGCTCGACCGCTTCCGACCGGGCGCGGGCCGCCGCGTCGGCGTGCTCGTCGACCACCTCGTGCCCGGATCCAAGGAGAGCCGCATCGCCGAGGCCGTCGCCCGCGGGCCGCACCGGGCGCACGCGCTCGTGGTCGGCCACCCCTACGTCGACGTCTGGCAGTCGGTGAAGCCCGGGCGTCTCGGGCTCCGCGAGTGGCCGGTCATCCCGCGGAACGTGGAGTGGAAGCACGGCATCTGCGCCGCGCTCGGCTGGCCGCACGACGAGCAGGCGGACATCGCGCGGGCGTGGCAGCGGATCCTCGGCCAGGTGCGCTCGTACCAGGACCTCGAGCCCGCGCTCCTCGGCCGGGTGGAGCAGCTCATCGACTTCGTGACGGACCCCGCTGGACGCTAGCGTCCGGGCGCGAGGCGCCGCGCGTCAGGCGGGTGCCGCCGCCGTGTCGCCCATCCGCACGCGCACCGGCAGCACGACGCTCGCCGGCGCCCGGCCAGCGAGCAGCTCGCCGACCATGCGCCCGGCGCGCACCCCGCGGTCGTGCAGCGGCTGCTCCACGGTGGTGAGCTGGCGCTCGAGCCACGGCAGGTGCGCGCCGTCGAAGCCCGTGACGGTGAGGTCCTCCGGCACGCGCAGCCCGCGCGCGGCGGCGGCGCGGATCGCGCTCGCGGCGAGCATGTCGTTCTGGGCGAGGATCGCCGTCGGCCGCGACGGCAGGTCGAGCAGCACGCCCGCGGCGCGCTCCCCCGCCTCCAGGTCGCGCCCGCCCGCCTCGACGCGGACGGCGTCGGGGAAGACGCTCCACGCCGCGCGGAGCCGCTCCCGGATCGTGCGGTTGACGATGTCCTCGAGGTCGCGACCCACGGGGATCACGGGGCCGGGCGGGCCGTCCTCCTCGATCCGCGTGGTGCGCATGAGCACGGCGACGTGGCGGTGGCCGAGGGCGCGCACGTGGCGCGCGAGCTCGCCCATGCCGCGGGCGTCGTCGATGTCGACCACGGCCACGCCCTCCCCGTGCGGCCCCTCGACGCCGACCATGGGGATCCGGCGCGCGCGCAGCCCGGGCAGGAGCGCGTCCACCTCCTCGCCGCGGGTGAGGAAGACCACGGCGTCGACGGGCATGCCCTCGAGCAGCGGCGCGGATCCCTCGCGCGGCTCACGCCGTCCCGGCAGGAGCAGCTGGCCCACGTCGAGGTCGTCGAGCGCCTCGCTGAGGCCGGCCATGGTCGCGAGCGCGACCGGGTTCTGGAAGGCGCGGCGGATGCTGCCCGCGACGACGACGCCGACGATGCCGGAGCGGCCGCTCTTCAGGGACCTGGCCGTGGGATCCGGGCCCGCGTAGCCGATGCTGGCGGCGGCGCGCAGGATCCGGGCGCGCGTGGCGGGCGTGATCGAGCCGGTGCTGCGGTACGCGAGCGACGCCGTGGAGGTGGAGACGCCTGCGAGAGCGGCCACGTCGGCGAGGGTCACGGAGGCGCGGGGCGAGTTCCTCCTCATGCCGCCCACCCTATTCACGGCAGGCTCCCCGGCACGCCCGTTCGCCCTCGGGGACCTGGATCGCAACGTCCCGTTCACGTCCGGGCCACCGGAGGACCGCACCATCGAAACGATGCGATCCGCATCCCTCCCCCAGCAGAAGGACACCCGACCCGTGATCCCCCGCCGTTCCCTCCTCGCCCTCGCCGCCGCCGCGTCCGCCGCGGTCGCGCTCGCGGGCTGCGCTCCCACCACGAGCACGCAGGCCCAGGCCCAGAACCACGCCGTCACCGACGCATCGGGCACCGCCCGCGTATTCATCTCCGGCGACACCAACGTCCAGGCCCTCTGGGACGACGGGATCATCCCCGCGTTCGAGAAGGCGAACCCCGGCGCCTCCGTCACCACGACACTCGACCTCCACGGCGAGCACGACGCCCAGACCATGGCTACGCTCACGAGCTCGGTGCAGGGCGGATCCGACCCCGGCTACGACCTCATCGACGCGGGCTTCACCGCGGCGGCCGGCACCGGCGGGCTCCTCGCGCCCGTCTCGGCCGACACCATCCCGAACCTCGCGACCGTGCCCGACGCGACCGTGCAGTCCGGCGGCGGCTTCGGGATCCCCTACCGCGCCTCGTCCGTGCTGCTCGCCTACGACTCCACCAAGGTGACCGACCCGCCGAAGACGCTCTCCGACCTGCTCTCCTGGATCCGCGCCAACCCCGGCCAGTTCGCCTACAACTCCCCCTCCACCGGCGGATCCGGCCAGGCGTTCGTCACGACCGTCCTCGACACCCACGTCGACGACGCCACGCGCGAGAAGATGACGACCGGGTACGACCAGTCGCTCGAGAGCGCGTGGGACGCGGGCTTCGACGAGCTCAAGGGCCTCAACTCGGCCATGTACCAGGGCGGCGTCTACCCCAACGGCAACAACCAGGTGCTCGACCTGCTCGGCACGGGCGCCATCGAGATGGCCCCCGTCTGGAGCGACCAGGTCATCACGGCGCAGAAGTCCGGCACGCTGCCGGCGACCGTGAAGTACGCGCAGATCTCCGACCCGGCCTTCACCGGCCACGCCTCCTACCTCGGCATCCCCAAGACGGCCGAGCACGCGGACGTCGCGCAGAAGCTCGCCGACTACGTGCTCTCCGCCGAGGGCCAGGCCATCATCGCGAGCACCATCGCGGGCTACCCCGTGATCTCGCTCGACCAGGTGCCCGCCGACCTCAAGGACCAGTTCGCCTCGGCTGACCCGTCGACGCTCCGCCCCGGCTACTACAGCCAGATGGCGTCGGACATGTCGAACCTCTGGGACCAGAAGGTCCCCGGCCAGTGACGACCGTCCGGACGGCGGATCCCGCCGCCCGGGCCGCCAGCGCGCGGCGGGTCTCCCCGGAGACCCGCCGCGCCGGCGTCGGCCTGGCTCTCGCCCTCCCGCCCGCGCTCCTGCTCGCGTTCTTCGTCGGGATCCCCGTCGTCCTCGCGATCGGCTTCAGCCTCGGCCACACGGGCGGGCTCAACAGCACCATCGCCACGATCGGCCTCGGCACGCGCACCGCCACGAGCTGGTGGGGCACGCTCGACGCCTACGTCGACGTGTTCACCGACCCGCGGTTCCTGCGCGACCTCGGCGTCACGGTGCTCGTGACGGTGATCTCCACCGCGATCGTGATCGCCCTGTCGCTCGCGATCGCGCTCAACCTGCGCCTCCGCGGTGGCCGCCTGGCGTCGGTGTTCGCGGGGCTCGCGATCGTCCCGCTGTTCATCCCCGTAGTCATCGCGTCGTGGGCGATCCTCACCTTCTACTCGGGCGACGGCTTCGTCCGCACGGTCTTCGCGCTCGTCGGCCTCGAGGGGCCGACCTGGGGCTACACGACGGTGGCGGTGGTCATCGGATCCGTGTGGACGAGCCTCCCGTTCGCCACGCTCATGGCGACCTCCGGCGTGCAGGGCATCCCCGACGCCATGATCGAGGCCGCGCGCGACGCGGGCGCCTCGACCTGGGCCATCGTCACGCGCGTGCTCGTGCCGCTCGCCGCGATCCCGCTCGTCATCGCGACGACCTTCACGGCGATCGGCGTGCTCGGCTCCTTCACGGTGCCGTACTTCACCGGCCCCAACGCGCCCAGCATGCTCGGCGTCGACATCTCGAAGTACTTCACGGGCTTCAACCACCCGCAGCAGTCGATCGTGATGGCCGTCGTGGTGTTCGTGCTCGCGTCCGGCATCGCGTTCCTCTACGTGCGGGCCAACTTCCGCTCCGCGAAGAAGGAGGGCCGGGTCTGATGCGCGCTCTCCTCTCCGCCCGTGGCTGGATCCAGGCCGCGCTGTTCGCGGTCGTCGCGGTGTTCATCCTCGGCCCGCTGCTCTGGCTCGCGGCGCACGCGTTCGCGACGAGCTGGGACTACCCGAGCCTGGTGCCCGCCGGCCTCACGCTCGACTGGTGGCGCGTGGTGTTCGAGGACGCCGAGCTCGCGGCGGCCGTCCGCAACTCGCTGTACTTCGCGCCCATCACGGTGCTCGTCTCGGCGCTCGTCTGCCTGCCGGCCGCGTACGCGTTCTCCCGGTTCCAGTTCCCCGGCCGGCGGATCCTGCTGGTGGGCCTCTTCGCCACCAACGCGTTCCCCAAGATGGGGCTCTTCGTGTCGATGGCGTCGCTGTTCTACGGGCTGCACCTGATGAACACGGTCACGGGCATCGTCATCGTGCAGCTGATCGGCACGGTCGTGTTCATGACCTGGATCCCGGCCGCCGCGTTCAGCGCCGTGCCGCGCTCCCTCGAGGAGGCAGCGCGCGACGCGGGCGCCGGACGCGTGCGGACCTTCCTGCACGTGACCCTGCCGCTCGCGCTGCCCGGGATCCTCGTGGCCGTGCTCATGTCGTTCCTCGCCGCGTTCGACGAGGCGCAGGGCACCTACCTCGTGGGCGCGCCCGTCTACATGACGATGCCGACCGAGATGTACTCGCTCGTCCTCAACCACCCGAAGCAGGTCGCCGCCGTGTTCGCGATCCTCCTCTCCGTCCCCTCCGTCGCCCTCCTCCTGCTCGCCCGCCGCCACATCATGGGCGGGCGTCTGGCCGAGGGCTTCCAGATCCGTTAGGCCGGTCATGACCGCATCCGCCCCCACCTCCCCCACCGCCGCCCCGCCGCGCGCGCACGACGACGGCACCGGGACGGCCGCGCCGTCCGGCCTCGTCGTCGCCGGGCTCTCCAAGGACCTCGGCGGCCGCACCATCGTCGACGACCTCCACCTCGACGTCGCGCGCGGCGAGCTCGTCGCCCTGCTCGGCCCGTCCGGCTGCGGCAAGACCACCACGCTCCGCATGATCGCCGGGTTCCTCGAGCCCGACCGCGGATCCGTGGTCATCGGCGGCCGCGACGTCACCGCAGCGGGCCCCGACAAGCGGCCGAGCGCGATGGTGTTCCAGAACTACGCGCTCTGGCCGCACCTCACCGTGTTCAAGAACGTCGCCTTCCCGCTCACGCTGAAGAAGCTGTCCAAGGACGAGATCACCCGTCGGGTCATGGCCGCGCTCGAGACCGTGAACCTCGGGCACCACGCCCACTCGCGCCCCACGCAGATCTCCGGCGGCGAGCAGCAGCGCGCGGCGCTCGCCCGCGCGATCGTGCAGGAGCCCGACCTGCTGCTCCTCGACGAGCCGCTGTCGAACCTCGACGCCAAGCTGCGCGTGAAGGTGCGCGAGGAGATCCGCGACATCCAGCAGCGGCTGGGGATCACGACCGTCATGGTCACGCACGACCAGGACGAGGCGCTCGCCATCTCCGACCGCGTCGCCGTGATGCACCAGGGCCGCATCGAGCAGGTGTCGGCCCCCACGGAGCTCTACGCCCGGCCCCGGACCCTCGTCGTCGCGTCGTTCATCGGCAGCATGAACCTGCTGCCGGCGCCGCGCCTGCAGGGCACGACGCCCGAGACCCTCACGGCCGGCCCGCCCGCGGCGTTCGTGCCGACCTCGGCTGACGCCGACGTCTGGGCCGTCCGCCCCGAGGACGTGTCCTACGCACCGCGCGGGACCACGCCCGAGGCAGACGCGACCTCCGTGGTCGTCCGCCGGGTGCTGCCGCACGGCCACTTCCAGGAGCTCGTGCTCGACGCGGGCGGCGTGGAGGTGCGCGCGCTCGTGACCGGATCCGCGCCCGCGGTCGGCGAGGCCGGCACCGTGACGCTCCGCGAGGTGCGGCACTACCGCGACGGGATCCTGGTGCCGGACGGCGCCACGGCGGGCGACGCCCGATGACGGCCGCGACCGCCCACCGCGGCGACTCCTCCCGGCACCGCGAGAACACGCTGGAGGCCATCCGCTCGGCGGCCGAGGCCGGCGCGCGGACGGTCGAGGTCGACGTGCACGTCACGCGCGACGGCCAGGTCGTCCTCGTCCACGACGACACGCTCGAGCGCCTGTGGGGCGTCGACGCGCGGATCGCGGACCTCGACCTCGCCGACGTGCGCGCGCTCGGCGGCGGGGATCTCCGCATCCCGCTCCTCGCCGAGGCGCTCGAGCTCCTGGCGGGCACGGACGTCGAGCTCGTGATCGACATGGCGTCCGGGGATCCCGCCGCCGCCGCGCACGCGGTCGTCCGGGCCGCCCCGCGCACGCCGCGGGTCGCCTGGTGCGGGCACCTCGACGGCATGCGCGTGATCCGCGAGCTCGACCCGGCGGCCGCCATCTGGCTGCCGTGGGCCGACCCCCAGCCACCCACCGCGGACGACCTCGCGGAGCTCCGGCCCGCCGTCGTCAACATGCCGCACCTCGTCGTCGGCCGCGCGCTCGTGGACGCCGTGCACGCGCTCGGCGCGGGCGTCACGTGCTGGACCGTGGACGAGCCCGCCCAGATGGAGTGGCTGGCGTCGATCGGCGTCGACGCGATCACCACGAACGAGCTGGCCACGCTCCTCGACGTGCTCGCGCGCCGGGAGGCCGATCCCGCCGCCGCGGACGCCCGCGCGACCGCGCCCGCCGCGGAGCGGACCCGCGCCCGTGCCGCGGCGCGCGACCTCGCGGCGCGCGCGGTGCACCACGTCCGCTCGCACGAGGTCGGGGCCGTGACGACGAAGGCGAACCCCGCGGATCACGTGACGGAGATCGACCGGGCCGTCGAGCGCGACGTGCGCGCGGTCGTGGGCGCGCAGTTCCCGCACCACGTGCTCGTCGGCGAGGAGTACGGCGGCGAGGCCGTGCCCGGCCGCCCGTGCTGGTACCTCGACCCCGTCGACGGCACCGCGAACCTCGCGAACGGCGTGCCGTGGACGAGCTTCTCGCTCGCCCTCGTGGTCGACGGCGAGCCCGTCGTGGGCGTCGTGGCGGATCCCTGGCGCGGCACGGTCGTCGAGGCCGCCGCGGGCGAGGGCGCCTGGTCCGCCGGCGCGCGCCTCGACCTGCGGGCGACGCCGGGCGGCGTCCACGTGCCCGACGCGGATCCCCTCCGCGGCCGCATGGTGAGCACCGAGCTCGCGGGTCACGCGCCGTGGCCGGGGATGCTGCCGCTGCTCGACGCGCTCGCCGCGCGCTACTGCACCATGCGGATCATGGGGTCGGGGACGCTCACGGTCGCCGGCATCGCGCTCGGCCACGGCGCGGGCGCGGTGATCGGCGCGTTCGGGCCGGTGGACCACCTCGCGGCGACGCTCATCGTGCGCGAGGCCGGCGGCGTCGTGCTCGACGCGGACGGCGAGGACACGCTGTTCCCGGCGTCGGGCGGCGTGCTCGCGGCCCGCGACCGGGAGACCGCACGGGCCCTGCACGCGCTCTGGCGCGCGGGGATCGTCGAGGCGACGTCCGCCGCGCTGCCGACGCGCGCGCCGGCGGCCTAGCCCGCGTCGAGGTCCGCGCGCGCGTCGAGCAGCGCGCGGACCCGACCGGGCCCGACGACGCGTGCGCCGAGCGCCTCGACCCGGGCGACGAGACCGCGGTCGGCCGTGACCACCACGACCTCGCGCCCGGCGTCGCGCGCCGCGCCGACGACGCGCACGATCTCGCCGTCGCCGTCGGCCGGCGCGGCGACCACGGCGACGCCGGGCGCGCGGAGCGTGGGCGACGCGGGAGCCGCGGCGGGCGCCGCCGGGAGCGACGCGACGCGCGCGTCCCCCTCCACGACCGCCACGACGTCGGGCCAGCGCACGGCGCCCGGCAGGTCGAGCTCCGCGGCGGGCAGGCCGTCGCGCGCGAGCTCGTCGAGCCCGGCGAGGAGGCGGGTGGTGGATCCGGCGCGGTCGCGCCACCAGCCGTCCGGCCGGGAGCCGAGCAGGTTGGCTGTGTCGACGACCAGCGTGACCTCGCGCGCGAGCTCGTCGCGCAGCATCGGCCAGGCGCGGCCGAAGCCCGGGTGCAGCTCGAGCCCGTCGACCTCGTCGACGGGCACCCAGCGCAGCTCGATGCTCTCGGCGTCCGCGACGCGCGGCTCGAACGGGCGGATGGTGCGGGCCGTCACGGTCGTGTAGCTCCAGAAGCCGAGGTCGAGCACGGTCGCCAGCACGGGGCGGATCCCCGCGGGCGGCACCCCCGCCTCCTCGGCGGCCTCGCGCGCGGCGCCGTCCACGGCGGACTCGCCCGCGTGACGTGCGCCGCCGGGCAGGCCCCACGTGCCGCCGTGGTGGCTCCATGCGACCCGGTGCTGGAGCAGGACGCCGCGATCCGGGTCGTGCACGAGCAGCCCCGCGGCGCCGAACGCGCCCCAGAACCGCTGGCCCTCGGGGCTCTCGACCCACGCGTCGCCGCTGTCGCGATGCGCCCCGCGCGGGAGCTCGGGCGGGCGGTCGGCGGTCATGGATCCACCATCTCACGGGCACCTTCGATAGCGTCGGGGCATGTCGTGCATCAGGTTCACCACCGCCGCGCAGCTCGAGGCCCTGCACCGGACCGCGCCCGCCGTCCTCACCGCGGAGCAGGCCGCCGCGCTGCATCCCGCGCCCGAGGTCACGCCCAGCAAGATCCGCCGGCTCCGCCTGCTCGCCGAGCACCGCGACCCCAAGGTGCGCGAGAGCGTGGCGAGCAGCCTGCACGCGCCGCTCGACGTGCAGCAGGCGCTCGCGCGTGACGCCGACGAGGGCGTCCGCGCGTGCCTGGCGCGCAACCCGCAGGCGCCAGCGGCCGTGCTCACGATGCTGGTGGGCGACACCTCCGAGCGCGTGCGCTCCTGGCTCGCCGTCAACGACGCGACGCCGCAGGCCGCCGTCGCGATGCTCGAGTGCGACGAGTCGCCCGCGGTGCGCGACCTGCTGCGCTGGCGCGAGGCGCACATCGAGGCGCCGGCCGAGCCGGAGCCCGCCGAGGTCGTCGCGCGCTGACCCCGGCGGGCGTCACCCGATGGGCGTCACCCGGCCGGGGTCACCCGTTCCGCGTCAGGCCCGCCCGTCCGCCACGTCGCGCGCCTTCGCCGTGCTGCGCCGGTCGCCCGGGTAGTGGACGGGCCGCATGCCGAGCACGATCTTGCCGCGCGCGTGCCGGCGCTCCAGGTCGTCGAACGCGTCCTGCACCTCCGCCAGCGGGTAGAAGCCCGAGACGAGGACGTCGACCTCGCGCTTGGCCGCGAGGTCCGCGACGGTCGCGAGCGTGCGCGAGCGGTGCACGTCGTCCTCCTCCACGGGAGGAAGGACGGCCTCGAGCTCGAGCTCCCGGCGGTCGTCGCTCGAGCTGAAGCGCTTGCCCGCCACGCCCAGCTCCTCGGCCACGTGCTCGCCGCCGCCGAAGTTGTCGACGAAGCCCTGCACGCCGTTCGGCGCCGCCGCGCGGATCCGGTCGGCCAGGCCGTCGCCGTAGACGACCGGGGTGACCCCGATCTGGCGCAGGTAGTCGAAGTTCCGCTCGCCGCACGTGCCGATGACGCGGGCGCCGCGCCGCATGGCGAGCTGCGCCTCGATGCTGCCGACTCCGCCGGCCGCCGCGGTGACGACGAGCGTGTCGCCCTCGCCGACCGTGACCGCGTGCAGCACGTCGTGCGCGACGAGCCCGGCGAGGAACAGCCCGCCCGCCACCTCCCACGGGAGCTGCGCGGGCTTCAGGACGACGTTGCCCGCTGGCACGACCACGTGCGTCGCGTGCGCGGCCATGACGGTGTGACCGAGGACGTCCTGCCCCTTCTTGAAGCGCGTGACGCCCTCGCCGACCGCCGCGATGCATCCGGCGAAGTCGCTGCCCTGCCCGTTGGGGAAGGCGGTCGGCACCTCGTCAGGGAAGCGGCCCTGGCGGATGTACGCCTCGATGTGGTTGATGCCCGCCGCGAAGACCTCGACGAGCACCTCACCGGGGCCGGGCGAGGGACGCGGGATGTCGACGACCTCGAGGACGTCGACGCCGCCGAAGGATCCGAACTGCACCTGCTGGCTGGTGGATCGCGATGAAGGGCTCATGGGCGTCATCCTGCCGCTCCCGCCCGCGACGCGCGAGGGCACGGAGCCGATCGTGAGACCTCGTTCGTAGACTGGACGCGGCCGGCATGCCAGGAGCCGGCCGTGATCGGAGTCACGTGCAGAGGATCCTCGGTGGCGTGCGCCTGGTCGCCGCGATCGTCGTGGTCGTCGCGCTCGTCGGCGACTTCGACTACGTGCAGGGCTTCACGACCTTCGCGGCCGAGAACTGGTTCAGCTACTTCACGACGCAGAGCGGGATGGCCGGCGTCGTCGTGCTCGCCGCCTCCGGGCTGCAGGCCCTCCGCGGCCGCGCCGAGCCGCCGCTCATGGCCGCGGTGCGCGCCGTCGTGCTGAGCTACGTCGTGGTGTCCGGCGTGGTCTTCGGCCTCATCGTGCTGGAGTCCAGCTCGCAGGCCTACTACGTCGAGGTGCCGTGGTCGAGCCGCCTGCTGCACTTCGTGATCCCCGCCTACGCGCTCCTCGACTGGACCCTCGCGCCGGGCCGCCCGCGCGTCACGTGGAAGGCCGTCGGCTGGGCGATGCCCTTCCCGGTCGCCTGGTGCGCCTTCACGGAGGTCCGCGGTCCGCGCGTCGGCTGGTACCCGTACTTCTTCCTGGATCCCGCGCAGGTCGGGGTCCCGTTCGAGATCGCCGCGTGGCTGTCGCTGGTGGCGGGCGTGCTGGCGGGGGTGTCCGCGTTCGTCGTGGCGCTGAGCCGCGTGCGGCCGGCCGATGCCGGGACCCTGCGGCGGACGCCGCATGGCGACGCGCCGGGCGGGACGGCACCCCGACAGCCCGCGCCGTCGGATGCCGAGGACGAGTCGGTGGCGGAGACCGCGGGGACGCCAGCGCCCCGGCGGGCACGGGGATCCGCGGGCGACAGGGAGACCGTCCGCCGCTGAGGAACGGAGCACGGCATCAGGCGGCTCCCTTGGCGCCACGCTGTCGCGTGACAGCATGGACGGATGGTCACCGACGACGGACGCTCCGCTGCCCGACCCGACGACGCGGCACGAGGGCCGGCGCTCGAGCTGCGCTGGCCGTCGGTGGTGCGGGACGACCCCGATCCGGAGGCCCTCGTGGTCGACGTGGTCAACGTCGGCGACGCACGGTGGGTGCCCGTCGCGTCGTTCCACACGGTCGGTGGCCTGACGCCGCGCGGCGGCGTCGCACGGGGCATCGACTTCGCGTTCGTCGGCGGGACGCCCGGCGCCGTGCCGCTGGATCCGGGTGACAGCACGCGCGTGCCCGTCCACGTGGCCACGTCGGAGTGGAGCGGCCTCGAGCCCGGCGAGCACGAGGCACGCGCGACGATGCCCGCCCTGGGGATCCGCACGGCCGACCCGCTGCCGGTGCGGGTCACGGCCGCGATGATCGCGCGACACGTCCCGGGAGCTGTCACCGCTCTCGGAGCGGCCGCCGAACGCAGCGCCGTCGAGACGCAGATCTCCGCCGACCGGGCACGGCTCGCCGCCGGCGCCGACCTGGAGGCGCTGGGCGCGACGCTTGCGCGGGCGGAGTCCCACGAGGACGCGATGGCGCGCATCGTCGACCTCCTCGGCGTCGACCGCGACGGAGCCCAGCAGGTGCTCAGCAGCTTCGTCCGTTGGCTGCTGCCGTACGAGATGGCCGAGACCCGGCGTCGCCTGGCGCGCAGCGAGAGCCGACGCGACGCCCTCGGCGACGGCCCGGCGGGCACCACGGCCTAGGGGGTCGGCTCGGCGCTCGGGCCGGGATCCGGCGTGGCCGTCCCCGTCGCGAGGAGCTCCGGATCCGCGAACGGCGCGAGCGAGCGCAGCGCCGCCGACCGCAGCGCCTCGTCGTCCATCGCCGCGATCCGCTCCGCCGCCTCCGCGCCCACCTCGGCCATGAGGACGGGCTCGCCCGAGATCGGCATGAGGTTGTACCAGCGGGTGAAGCGGCCGTCCTCGTCGTAGGAGGTCCAGACCGTGGCCGTCGTCGACCAGAACGGCTCGGCGAAGCGCAGCCAGATGCGGTCCGCGCGGCCGGGGCCGAGGGCGCGGATGGCGATGTCGTGGGACGACGGCAGCGCCGGGTCGAAGGCGATCGCGCCCTCCTGCAGCACGCCGAGCGGCACCGTGACGACCACGCGGTCGACCGACAGCGACTCGCCGGATCCGAGCCGCAGCCCCACCCGGCCGTTGCCGTAGGCGATGCGCGAGACGGTGGACTCCCGCAGCACGTCGATGTCCTGGTCGCGCAGCATGTGCTGCACGAGGCCCGCGAACCCGCCCGTGACGGCGACGTTGCCGACGGGCGCCGGCTCGTCGAGGCCGCGGGCGCCCGAGAGCTCGTCGGGTGCCGCACCGTGGGCGATCGCGACGTCGGTGGCGAGGAGCGCGGCGAGGCGGGCGGCGGGCGACGCGGCGCCTCCCTCGGTGGAGAGGGCGTCGCCGCCGGTCTCGCGCAGGGCCGCGGCGAGGCTCACGGCGCCCGGCTGCGCGAGGGCCCAGGCGCGGGCGGCGGCGAGGGCGTCGGATCCCGCGCTCGACGGATCCAGCACGGCGCCGTCGGGTCCGCGGTCCTCCGCGACGAGCGCGAGGCCGTAGCGGGTGATGCCGGCGGCCTCGATCGCGTCCCGCAGCAGGTCGTCGTCGTCGGCGGCGATCCAGAGCGCGCCGAGCTCCGCGGGGTGCGGCCAGCCGGTGCCGCCGGCCGCGCGGATCCGACCGCCCAGGTCCGCGCGCGCCTCGACGAGGACGACGTCGTGCCCGGCGTCACGGAGGGCCCGGGCCGCCGCCGTTCCCGCGATGCCGGCGCCGACGACCGCGACGCGCTCGGATCCGGCGCCCGCGCGATCCACCTCGCCCGCCGCGCGGAGCCCCGAGGCGTACGCGCCCGCGACCGTGCCGGGGCGGTCGGCGCTCGTCGCCTCGCCGGCGAAGAACACGCGGTCCTGGATGGGGCGGGCGAGCGCCTCGCGGTCGGCGGTCGTGGCGCCGGGTCGGAGGAAGCTGCCGGATCCGCGTGCGAACGGGTCGCCCGCCCAGTCGGAGCGCGCGAAGGCGACGGGATCGGGGAGGCCGGCCGCACCCGCGGTGGGCGTGGGGGTCGGCGTCGCGGAGGGGGTGGCCGTGGGGGTCGCGGGCGTCGGCGTCGTCCGCGTGCACGCCGCGAGTCCGAGGAGCGACAACCCCGACACGGACGCGGCGAGGAGGGTGCGGCGGGAGATCGACATGCTCGGGCCAGCGTACCGGGGAGCCGTCGCCTAGGGTCGGAGCATGCCCGCCGACGCCGCCCCGCCTCCCGCGCGGGCCGCGGATGCCACGCAGGCCGCGGTCCGGGTCGACAGCTGGCTCTGGGCCGTGCGGATCTACAAGACCCGCTCGCAGGCGACGGCAGCCTGCCGGGCCGGGCACGTGAAGGTGGCCGACGAGCGGGCGAAGGCATCCCAGTCGGTGCGGCCCGGCGACGAGGTGCGCGTGCGCGTCGCGGGTGCCGAGCGGATCCTCGTGGTGCGCCGCACGCTCGTGAAGCGCGTCGGACCCGCGATCGCCGCGGAGGCGATGACCGACCTCACTCCCCCGCCGCCGCCGCGCGACGCCGCGCCCGCGACGATCGTGCGCGACCGCGGCGCGGGACGCCCGACGAAGCGCGACCGGCGCGAGATCGAGCGGCTTCGCGATCCCGAGGGGATGCGCGGGCGCTAGAGCCCGGCGGCAGCGGCGCGACGCGCCTGCGCGAGCTCGTCGAGGATCCGCGTCCTCAGATCGTTCGACCGCTCCGCGAACCCGCGCTGCTCGGCCGCGTAGCGCGCCTTGCCCGCGGGCTCCTCGATGCGCACGGCCTCGAGACCCAGGCCGGAGACGTCGTACGGGCTCGCGCGCATGTCGAGCGAGCGGATGTCGCGGGCGAGCTCGAACGCGTCGAGCAGCGTCTCGCCGGGCACGAGCGGGCCGAGCTTCGTGGCCCACTTGTAGACGTCCATGCCGGCGTGCAGGCAGCCGGGCTGCTCGAGGTCCGGCTGGGTCTCGCGGGTCGGCGCGAGCGCGTTCCGCGGCACGGCCTCGGGCGTGAAGAAGCGGAACGCGTCGATGTGCGTGCAGGCCAGCTTGTGCGTCTCGACGACCTCGTCGGTGGCGGCGGATCCGAGGCGGAGCGGCAGGCGCTCATGCCGCTGCTCGCCGGGCCCGACCTTGTAGACCATCGCCCACTCGTGCAGGCCGAAGCAGGAGAAGCGGCCGGGGCGCGCGGCGGTGCGGCCGAGGATCCGCTCGATGAAGGACGCGGTGGATCCGCGCGCCTCGAGGTACCCCGCCGCGTCGACCCGCACGCCCCCGGCCGCGCGGCCTTCGTCCGCGACGTACCAGCGCCAGGCCGCGCGCTCGTCGCCCGCCGCGTCCGCGAGCACGACGCCCGCGCCCGGGTGCCAGCGGCGGAGGAGCGACGGCTTGTGCGGGTAGTAGGTGAAGAGGAAGTCGTCGACCTCGTGGGTGCGGCCGGCGAGGCGGCGCGCCCGGAACCCCGCGGAGAAGGCGTCGGCGCGGTCGACGTGGCGGGCGGCCCGCTCGCGCCAGTCGGCGGGTCCCTCGACCGCGGACAGGTGGCGCACACCCCGGTCGGTGGTCGCCGTCGCCGCCGCCGCGGAGGTCGCGGGATCGGCGGCGGAGGTCATCCGACGAGGCTACCCGCGCGACCTGGCCCGATCCGCCCGTGGACGCGGGACTCCGGCCTCGCCGGACGCCCCGCCCCGGATAGCATGAGCGCATGGATGACGACTCCCTTCTCACGCCTCCCGGCGTCGCCGGCTACACGATCACCGAGATCGTCGAGAGCGAGTCGGGCGGCGAGCCCCTCTTCATCTCCGCGATCCACCTCGACGGCGAGCACGTCGCCAACTGGATCTCCACCGACCTCGACGAGGACGACGGCATCGTCGCCGACCTCGACCACGCGTTCGGCGGCCCGGCCACCGATCGCATGTTCCGCCAGGCCGCGGCGATCTTCCCGGACGCCGTGCTGTCCGAGATCCTCCCCGAGCTGGTCAGCTTCCTCTGGGTCGTGGCCGACGTCGCGGGCGTCGCCGACGACCAGGACCTCGACTTCGAGGCCGCCATCCGCGTCGTCGCCGCCGAGGGCGACCTCGACGCGCAGGACCGCGACCTGCTCGGCCGCCTCGAGAGCCTGAAGCGCATCGACTGAACCACCGTCTCCGAGCGCGCCGTCCGCATCGCGGGCGGCGCGCTCGTGCGTGTGCCGCGGGTGTGGACGGGACGGGCGCCCCGCGGCGCGTGCGGCCTAGCGTGGGCCTCCCGTCCCGATCCGGCCAGCGACCCCGCCCACGGCCGTCGGGACGCGGGGCGCCCGACGGCGCGACACGAGCGCCGGGCTGCCGGCGCCCCACGGGAAGAGGCCTGCCACCGCATGATCAACGAGACCCTCATCGACACGCCCCCTCAGCTGTGGCGCACCGCGGAGCTGGTCGACAACGCCCGGCGCTACGTCGACGGCGTCGACGATCCCACGCCCGACCACCTGTTCCTCGCGCTGAACACGCTCACGCTGGTGCTGGCCCGCGCGGGCGAGGCGGAGCGGGCGTCCGCGCTGCTGGACCGCGGGATCGCCGCGGCCGACCGGCTCCTGCGCACGGACGCCGACGCGATCCGGTACGGCGTCGAATGCGTCATCAACCACGCCGACCTCCTGCGGTACGCCGGTCAGCCGCGCGCCGCGATCGCGCTCCTGCGCGAGGTCCACGAGCTGTCCAGCGGCCGGCAGCCGGATCGCGACGAGATCCTGGGGGTCGACCTCGCGCGCGGCCGGGACGCGAGTCCGGCGGTGCTCGGGGGCGCCATGTTCATGCTGCGGCTGCGCAGCCGCATCTCCCTGCTCAAGACGCTGGTCGCCGTCGGCGACGAGCGCGCGGCGCTCGAGCTCGCGCGGCGCTCGGCCGAGGACAGCCGCGAGGGCGGCGGCCCGCTGCTCGACGCGGCGCTCGACTACGTCGCGGCGCTCGACGACGATGCGCCCGCTGCCGCACCGGGCTCGCCTCCCGCCACCGCCGTCGAGGTCTGCCAGCTGATCCGCGCCCAGGCCCGGATTGACCTGACGATCCTCCCCGTCGAGGAGTTCGACGCGGCCGTCGACCGCGTCGCGGCGAGCACGACGCTGCACAACCCGCGCACCCCGATCCTCTGGCGGGTGGCGCACGCCCGCGCGGCGGGCCTCGGGGCGCGGGTCGATCACCACCTGGGCGACATGGGCGACGCGTGCGTCTCCGCCGGGGACAAGCGCCTGCACGAGCGCGCCCTGGTGTTCGCCGGTCGGGACGCCGGCGAGGCGCGGGCGCTCTTCCCGGATCCGCGCCCGGATGCCCGGGAGCTCGAGGTGCTCGCCGACGCGTTCTCCCGCTGCGTCGACCAGCTCGACGCGCCGCTCGCCCCCGCAGTCTGACCGCGCCCGCCCTGACGCGCGCGGGGCTCCGGCGTACGGTCGAGTGATGAGCGACTCCGACATCGATCCCCTGTCCACTGTCCAGGGCGCCCCCGGCGTCTCGCAGGCCGTGCCCGGCGAGGCCGACTCCGACGCGAGCGTCGGCGGCACGGTGCCCGACGGCGAGAGCATCCAGCACGTCGACGACGACGAGGCGCCCGGCGACGGCGGCCTCTCCAGCGGCGGCGACTCGCTCGGCGCGGACGAGGACGCGGCCGCTGCCGGCGCCGACGCGGGCGACGCGCCGACCGACCTGCCCGCCTGATCCATCCGCACCGCCCGAGGGCCCGCGCGATCCGTCGCGGCGGGCCCTCGGGCGTGCCGCAGCCCGGACGGCGCGAGGTCAGCCCGTGGCGGGATCGAGGAGCGTCAGCCGCTCGCGGAGCAGCGCCCGGACGGCGTAGGGATCGGCGACGCTGAGCCGCCCCTCCTCCGAGACGCCGTCGCGCAGCACGAGCGGCAGGACGGATCGCCGGACGACGAGCGCGCCGCGGTTGGGCCCGCGCTCCACGCGCTCGACGGGCTGGGCGAGCGCGTCGTCCGGCACGACGACCACCGCGGCCGCGAAGCGCACGCCCGCAGAGGCAGCCAGCGAGCGGGCGGCGCCGACCAGCCACGTGACGGGCGCGTCGCCCGGGGCGAAGGCGCCGTCGGGATCCGCCGCGACGGGCTGCAGCTCGCCGCGCACCAGCTGGACGGCCGTGCCCCAGTCCTCGGAGCTCAGCGCGAAGAGGCCGGCGGGGGCGAGCACGACGTGGTCGACCTTGCCCGCGCCCGCGAGCGGGCGCACGTCGTGGAAGATCGTGGCGCCCATGCCGAGCGACGCCGCGGCCCGCGCGGTCGCCTCCTCGGCCAGGGCCTTCGCGAGGAGCCAGCGGACGTCGCGCGGCGCGCGGCGCACCAGCTCGGGCGCCCAGGGATCCACGCCGAGGTCGGTCCCCGGCGCGACGCCCTGCCACTCGGCCACGCGGTCGAGGTAGTGGGCGCGGGCGAGCGCGCCCGCGACCCCGTGGACGGTCGCGCCGAGCCGGGTGCCCGATCCGGGTGCGGGCGCGTACCCGGCGTCGTCCGGGCCGAGCGGGTCGTCGTCCGCGGTCGTCGTGCGGCCCTGGCCTCGGTCGTACGCGGCGCGGTCGTCGGCATCCCCCACGAGCTCCCACGCGCGCTGCACCGCGTGGAACAGGTGCGCCTCGCCGCCGGTGTCCGGGTGGGTGGCGCGGACGAGCCGACGGTACGCGGCGCGGAGGGCGGCGGTGTCGGCCGCGGGATCCACGCCGAGCACCTCGTACGGCGTGCGGTCGGCGGGGCTCCCCGCGCGGGTCACTCGGCCGGAGCGGCGGGCGCGCCGGACAGGTCGGCGGCGCCGGCCACCTCCGCCTCCCACGGCGCCGGGATGCCGTAGTAGCGCTCGAGGAAGTCCTGCACGCGCTCCTGGCGCTCCTCGGCCGGCACCTCGGGGAAGGATCCGTCGTTGAGGCAGAAGAAGTCCTGCGAGCGGCGCTTCAGGAGGCCGGGGAGCAGATCCAGCCCGGCGCGCGACGTCGTGTCGACGTAGGCGACCTTGGCGTTCTCCTGCTGCACCGCGCGCGCGGTCATCTGCGCGTAGTAGTGGTACAGCGAGTTGGTCACCGAGATGTCGGTGCTGGAGCGGAAGCGGCTGAGCTGCGTGCGGTGGAAGTCCTCCGCGAACTCCTGCTCGAGCTCCAGCAGCACGCTCTTGCGCAGCGGGGTGGCCGCGTGCTCGAGGTGACGGGTGATGAGGCGGCCGAAGCGGTCCATGAGCAGGCGCCGGTTGACGCGCGCCGAGTTCTCGAAGCCGCTGCGGTCGGAGTCGTTGTCGCCGAGGCCGATGCGGGTCGACGCCTCGATGAACTTCGTGATCCCGCCGGGCGAGAAGAACATGCCGGGCTGCACGGGGCGGCCGAAGAACATGTCGTCGTTCGAGTAGAGGAAGTGCTCGCTGAGCCCCGGGATGTGCTGGAGCTGCGACTCGACGGCCTGCGAGTTGTGCGTGGGCAGCCCGGCGGGATCCGTGAAGAACTCCTCGCTGCGCACGAACGTGACGCCGGGGTGGTCGGCCAGCCACGACGGCTTCGGGGAGTCGGTGACGATGAAGATCCGGCGCACCCACGGCGCGAAGAGGTAGACGGAGCGGAGCGCGTACTTGAGCTCGTCGATCTGGCGGAAGCGGGCCTCGGAGTCGTCGCCCTCGCCGACCACGACGTCCTTCATGCGCTCGGCACGCCGCTTCTGGAACTCCGGGTCGTTGCCGTCGACCCAGGAGAAGACCATGTCGATGTCGAACGTGATGTCGGACGCCTGCGCGTCGAACATGCCGCGCAGCGTCTTCCACTCGTGGCCGTACATCTCGACCGTGGTGGGCACGACCTCCGCGGCGGGCAGGATCTCGCGCGTGAGCGAGTTCTCGACCGGCCAGACGATGGTCTCGCCCTCGAAGCGGAAGAACTGCAGCTCGACCGCGGTGGACGCGCCGTACGCCAGGAGGCCCACCGGCTCGATGCGCGGGCGGTAGAGGCGGAAGATCCCGGCGTCGGGGTTGTCGGTGAGGCGGCCGTCGGCGACGAGCAGCGGCGGGCGGCGGCGGCCATCCACCGTCTTGGCGTACAGCGGCTCGTCGGCGCACGCGGCGACGAGGGCGCGGACGACCGTGTCGCGGTTCTGCACGTCGATGGCGATGACCGGGCGCTCGTCGTTGCCGCGGATCAGCCAGAAGTCGATGCCGGTCGCGAGCAGCGCGTCCCGGATGAAGAGCAGGTCGGTGACGAGCGCCTGGTGCGGCGTGAGCGAGCGGTTGACGAGCGTGGCGAGGCCCTTGCGGACGACGACGTCGGGGCGGTGGTGCGTGGTGGGCCACGTGGCGGGGGCGGGGGCGACCGCGTCGTCCTGGCGGGAGAACTCCTCCTCGCTGGTGGCGGGATCGACCGTCGGCTCGAGCGCTACGTTGAACTGCCGTGCGCTGCCCGCCATGGATCATCCCCTTGGTGCTTCTCGTGTGCCTGGTGCGGTCGCCTGACCCGACGGGTGGCGACGGACCATTCTACCGAGCGCGGGTGCGCGCCCCCGGTCGGGGGCTCTCGGCGGATCAGGCGCGGTCGGCCGGGCCCAGCGCGGAGCGCACCGCGCCCGTCGCGTCGCGCCCGAGCCGCGCGTGCAGGAGGAGCACGAGGGCAGTGCCGGAGAGCACGCCGTCGAGGAGCCCCGCGGGCAGCAGGAACACCATCAGGACGAGCGTGACTACGCACATGACGCAGGCGAGCGCGAGGCCCCAGAGCCGGTCCCGCCAGAGGCCGACGGCCGCGGTGATGCGGAGGGCGGCGAAGATCCCGCTCATCGCCATCATCGGGTAGAGGTTCTCGCGCAGGTAGGGCAGCGCGAAGACCTCGGCGTGGTCCGTGATGGCGGCCTGCGGGATCCCGAGCGCGAGCAGGACGACGAGCCCCACGGCGACCAGGCCCTCCATGAGCACGCCCTGCACGAGGAGCAGCACGGCGGCGGCCCGGAGCTCGCGGCGCGCGCGGCGCGGCGGCGTCATCCCTCGGCCTCGCCCTCGGGTTCGGCGGCGGGGAGGGCGTCGACCTCCCAGACGACGGGCGCCGCGAGGAACGGGTGGGTCGCGGGATCCGGCGTCTCGAGGACGGTGCGCGGGACGTCGTGCCAGCGCAGCTCGGCGAGCTCCTGGCCTTTCGGCACGGCGTAGACGACGCACTCGAGGTGCTCCTCGGCGGCGTGGCCGTCGTCCGGGCGGAGGACGGGCATCTCGTAGGGGCACTCCGCGGAGGCGCTGACGCCGCCGACCTCACGCTGGATGATGTCGACCTCGGTGCCGTCGGCGAGGAAGGGGCGGAGGACCGGACCGTTCGCGGGGCCGCGCTCGCCCTCGAGCCAGCGCGTCTGGACGAACGCGAAGAACGGGATCCGGTCGGCGAAGCGCGCGCCGTCCTCGAAGCCGGACCAGTAGGAGGGCCGGCCCTCGGCGACGCCCAGCACGGAGGTGGCGACGACGGGACCGGCGGCCCCGTCCGCGTCCGCGCTCGCGAGGGCGACGACCTCGCCCGCGGCGACGCGCTGGTCAGGGACCGCGGTGGGCGCCTCGGGTGGCAGGGCGACGGCGTCGAACGGCGGGGCGGGCGGGCCGTCGGGGGCGGAGGCGCAGCCGGCGAGGAGCAGGGACGCGGCGAGCGCGGATCCGGTCGCGGCGAGCGCGGCGTGTCCGGGCGATCGACGGCGGGGACGGGCGGCGCTGGCGGTGATGCGGATTCTCATGGTCTCCCCGGGTCTCGACCCGAGCGTGGCAGCGCGTCCCGACGGCGGCAACTCGGGGGCGCGCCGGCGGGGGCGGGGCCGGGCGGATGCGAGGATCGCTGTCACACCCCACGCACGCCCGCGCTCCCCCGGAGGACCCGCGGCCGTCGACCGGGACGCCCTCAGAGGAGACCCATGGACCAGCCCACCGTCCGCTCCGTAGTGCCCGCCCGGACGCGCGGCGACCTCGCCGCCCTGGGGCCGAGCGTGGCGGCGCTCGCGGGCGGATCCGGCATCTTCGCCGAGCCCCACCCGCACCTCACCGGTCTCGTCGACCTGCACGCGCTCGGCTGGGAGTCGCTCATCGTCACGGTCGACGGGCTCGAGATCGCCGCGACGTGCACCATCGCGGAGGTCGCCGGGATCCCGCCGCGGGACGGCTGGGCGGCGCACCCGCTGTTCCTGCAGGCGTGCACGGCGCTGTTCGGGTCGACGAAGATCTGGCGGGTCGCGACCGTGGGCGGGAACGTCTGCTCTGCGCTGCCCGCGGGGCCGATGACGGCGCTCGCCTCCGCGCTCGACGCCGAGGCGCTCATCTGGCGGGCCGCAACCGTCGACGAACCGGCCCACGACGAGCGGATGCCGGTGGCGGAGCTCGTGACCGGCGACCGGACCACCGCGCTCCGCCCGGGCGACGTGCTCCGCTCGATCCACGTGCCGGCGGCCTCGCTGCGCGCCCGGACGGCGTTCCGCAAGATCGCGCTGTCGCCCATCGGGAGGTCCGGCTCCGTCGTGATCGGGCGGCTCGACGAGGGCGGCGCGTTCACGCTCACCGTCACCGGCGCCACGCTCCGGCCCGAGCTGCTGCGCTACCCGACGCTGCCGGCCGCCGCGGCGCTCGCGGACGACGTGACGGCGATCGGATCCTGGTTCACCGACGCGCACGGAGCCGCCGACTGGCGCCGGGCGGTGAGCGCGCTGCTCGCGGAGGAGATCCGCGCGGAGCTGGCGGGCGATGCGGCAGGCTCCGGCGACGGGCCGGCATCCGGCGAGCGCGGCACGCCGCCCGGCGCCGCCGCCACGACGACGGCAGGAGCACGCCCGTGAGCATGACCGTGGACGGCCGCGAGATCCCGGGAGAGCCGGCGCCCGGCCAGAGCCTGCGCACCTGGCTGCGCGCGCACGAGGTGTTCAGCGTGAAGAAGGGCTGCGACTCCGGGGACTGCGGGGCGTGCTCCGTTCTCCTCGACGGCGAGGCCGTGCACTCGTGCATCCTGCCGGCGTTCCGGGCGGCGGGCCGCGAGGTCACGACCGCGGCGGGGCTCGGGACCCCGGGTGACCTGCATCCGGTGCAGGAGCGGTTCGTGGATGCGGCCGGGTTCCAGTGCGGGTTCTGCACGCCCGGCATGGTCGTGACGGCGGCGTCGCTCGGAGATGACGACCTCGACGACCTGCCGCGGCTGATGAAGAGCAGCCTCTGCCGGTGCACCGGGTACCGGGCGATCGACGAGGCGATCCGCGGGGAGCACGGCGGCGCGGACCACGCGCACGCCGAGGGCTGCGGCGGCGGGCGGCCGGAGGGTCTCGGGCCGGTGCGGGCGACGGGATCCGCTCCCGCCGCGACCGCCGACGCCCGGACCGCGGAGCGCGACGACGTCCGCGCCGCCGAGCGCGCCCAGACCGGCCGCGTCGGCACGTCGCTGCACGCCCCCGCGAGCGAGCGCGTCGTCAGCGGCCTCGAGCCGTACACGCTCGACGTGGCGATCCCCGGCCTGCTGCACGCGAGCCTGGTGCGGAGCCCGCACCCGCACGCTCGCATCCGCTCCATCGACACGTCGGAGGCGCTCGCGCTGCCGGGCGTGCACGCGGTGCTCACCCACCACGACTCCCCCGCCACGCTCTACTCCTCCGCCCGCCACGAGGACCGCTTCGACGACCCCGACGACAGCCGCGTCTTCGACGACGTCGTGCGATTCCGCGGGCAGCGCGTGGCCGCGGTGATCGCCGACGACATCGGGATCGCCGAGGCCGCCGTGCGGCTGGTGAAGGTCGACTACGAGGTCCTGCCCGCCGTCTTCGACCCCGAGGACGCCAGGCGGCCGGGCGCTCCGCTCGTGCACGGCGACAAGGATCCCGCCGTCTCGCGCCTCGCCGACCCGCAGCGCAACGTCGTCGCGGAGATGCACGGCGAGCACGGCGACGTGGCGGCCGGGCTCGCCCGCGCCGACGAGGTCGTCTCGGGCACGTGGTCCACGCACCGGGTCGCGCACGCGCACCTCGAGACGCACGCGACCATCGGCTGGATGGAGGAGGGCCGCCTGGTCCTCCGCACCAGCTCGCAGGTCCCGTTCCTCGTGCAGCGCGAGATCTGCCGGCTGTTCGAGCTCACGCCGGATCAGGTGCGCGTCTTCACGGCGCGCGTCGGCGGCGGGTTCGGCGGCAAGCAGGAGATCCTCACCGAGGACGTCGTCACCCTCGCCGTGCTCGCGACCGGGCGCCCGGTGCAGCTGGAGTTCACCCGGTCGGACGAGTTCACGCTCTCCCCCGCGCGGCACCCGATGCGCGTCGGCGTCACGGCCGGCGCGACCGCCGACGGCGTGCTCACGGCGCTCGCGGTCGACGTGCTCAGCGACACGGGCGCGTACGGCAACCACGGGCCCGGCGTCATGTTCCACGGCTGCAACGAGTCGATCGCGCTCTACCGCTCGCCGGCCAAGCGCGTGGACGCGCAGAGCGTCTACACGAACAACCTGCCGTCGGGCGCGTTCCGCGGCTACGGCCTCGGGCAGGTGATCTTCGCGATCGAGTCCGCGCTCGACGAGCTGGCGCGGCGGCTCGGCATCTCGGGCTTCGAGATCCGGCGGCGGAACGCGGTCGTGCCGGGCGACCCGCTGATCATCACGCACGCCGAGGGCCCGGACCTCGGCTTCGGCGGCAGCTACGGGCTCGACCAGTGCCTCGACCTCGCCGAGCGGGCGCTGCGCGATGGCGGCGGGGATCCGGTGCCGGCCGGGGACCGCTGGCTCGTGGGCGAGGGCATGGCCGCCGCGATGATCGCCACGATGCCGCCCAGGGGGCACTTCGCCGACGTGACCGTGGCGCTGGCGGCGGACGGGATCGTGACGGTGTCCGTCGGCACGGCCGAGTTCGGCAACGGGACGACCACGGTGCACGCGCAGCTGGCCGCGACCGCGCTGGGGACGACGCCCGACCGGATCCGCATCCGCCAGTCCGACACCGACGTCACCCGCTACGACACGGGCGCGTTCGGGTCCGCGGGGACCGTCGTCGCGGGCAAGGCCGTGCACGGGGCCGCGACCGCGCTCGCCGACCTGCTGCGGGAGGCGGCCGCCGCCCGCACGGGGATCGCCGCCGACGCGTTCGCGCTCACGCCGGACGCGCTGGTCGCCGACGGCGTCGCGGTCCCGGTCGCCGAGCTGGTCGGGCCCGACGGCCTGTCCGCCCAGGCGCACGAGGACGGCGCGCTGCGCTCCCTCGCGTTCAACGTGCACGCGTTCCGGGTGGCCGTGGATCCCGCGACCGGCGAGGTCCGCATCCTCCGCTCCGTGCAGGCCGTCGACGCCGGCACCGTGCTGAACCCCGCGCAGCTGCGCGGCCAGGTCGAGGGCGGGACGGCGCAGGCGCTCGGCACGGCCATGTTCGAGGAGGTCGTGCACGACGGCGAGGGGCGGATCCTCACGGACGTGCTGCGGAACTACCACATCCCCCAGCTCGCCGACCTGCCCGTGACCGAGGTGCTCTTCGCCCGCACGCACGACGACAACGGGCCGCACGGCGCGAAGTCGATGAGCGAGGCGCCCTACAACCCGGTCGCACCGGCGCTCGCGAACGCGGTGCGCGACGCGATCGGGATCCGCCCGCACGACCTGCCGATGTCGCGCGACCGCGTGTGGCGGCTCCTGCACGGCGGCGGCCCGCAGCCGCGGTTCGACAGCCCGACGACGCTCGGGGAGCGCGGGACGCGGGAATAGCCGCGGGGACGTCGGTCGCGGCGATCAGCGCGTGGCGGCGGCCCGGCGCCGACGGGCGAGCACGACCGCGCGCCCGACGACCCCGACCAGCAGCACGCCGGCTCCCACGGCGATGGACGCTCCCGGCAGCGTCGCCACGAGCACCAGGCAGCCCACGACGCCCAGCACCTGGAGCGCCCGCGGGTACCGCCGGTCCGCGCGCTCCTGCGTGAACGCGGCCGCGTTGGCGACCACGTAGTACAGCAGCACGCCGAAGGACGAGAAGCCGACGACGCCGCGGAGATCCACCGTGAGCACCAGCGCCACGACCACCACGGCCACCGCGATCTCGGCCCGCTGCGGCACCCGGTACCGCGGGTGCACGACCGCGAGCGCGCGCGGCAGGTCGCCCTCGCGCGCCATCGCGAGCGACGTGCGCCCGATCCCGGCGAGGAGCGCGAGCAGCGCGCCGAGGCACGCGGCCGCGGCACCGACGCCGACGACCGGCACCGCCCACCCCCAGCCCGCGTAACGCACGACGTCGGCGAGCGGCGCGGTCGATCCCCCGAGCCGCGCCTCCCCCAGCACCCCGAGGAGCGTCACGGCCACGAGCGCGTAGACGACGAGCGCGCCGCCGAGCGCCAGGAGGATGGCGCGCGGGATGATGCGCGCCGGATCCCGCACCTCCTCCCCCATGGTCGCGATGCGCGCGTAGCCCGCGAACGCGAAGAACAGCAGCCCGGCCGACTGGAGCACGCCATACGGCGTCGTGTCGACGACTCCCGCGACCGGGCCCGCGGCGGCGGTCGGTCCGCCTGCGAAGAGACCGGCGACCAGCACGAGCGCGATCACCGCGAGGACCACCGTGATGATCACGCGCGCGAGCCGGGCCGTGCGGGTCACGCCGAGGCAGCCGACCACCGCGAGGGCGACGACGGCGAGCGCCGCGACCGGCCGCTGCCATGCGGCGGGCACCGCGTACGCGGCGAACGTGAGGGCCATGGCCGCGCAGCTCGCGGTCTTGCCGATGACGAACGACCAGCCCGCGAGGAAGCCCGGCCACTCCCCGAGGCGCTCGCGGCCGTACAGGTACGAGCCGCCGGACGACGGGTAGCGGGCCGCGAGCTGGGCGGACGCCGTGGCGTTGCAGAACGCGACGACCGCCGCGATCGCGAGGCCGAGGAGCAGGCCACCGCCGGCCGCGCGGGCGGCGGCGGGCATGACGGCGAAGATCCCGGCGCCGATCATCGCACCGAGACCGAGGACGGTGGCGTCGAGGAGGCCGAGGCGGCGGGCGAGGCCGGGCTGGGCGGGGGCGGCGGACGCGGCGGCGGTCACGTGCGCTCGCGGTGGATGGGCCCGGTGGTCATGGTGAGCGGCGCGCCCGCGGATCCAGCCCGCGCGGCGAGCACCTCCGCGAGGATCGACACCGCCGTCTCCTCGGGCGTGGACGCGCCGATGTCGAGGCCGATGGGCGAGCGCAGGCGCGCGAGCTCGGCCTCCGTCAGGCCCTCCTCGACGAGCAGCGCCCTCCGGCGCACGTCGGTGGCGCGGGATCCCATCGCCCCGACGAACGCGACCGGCAGGCGGAGCGCGGCGACCAGCAGCGGCACGTCGAAGCGGTCGTCGTGGGTGAGCACGCAGATCACGGTGCGGGCGTCGACCTCGGTGCGCGCGAGGTACTCGTCGGGCCACTCGGCGACCACCTCGTGCGCGGACGGGAAGCGCGCGCGGGTAGCGAAGGCCGGACGTGCGTCGCACACCGTGACCCGGTAGCCGAGCAGCGCGGCGGCGTCGGCGAGGGCGGCGGAGAAGTCGACGGCGCCGAAGACGAGCAGGCGGGGCGGCGGCGCGGCCACGAGGTGCAGCACGCGCAGGGGCCCGTCGGCGCAGTCGACCTCCGTGGTGCCCGAGCGGCCGGCGGCGAGGCGGGCGGCGAGCTCGGCGCGGATCCGGCGGGCGGGGTCGGCGCCGACGGCCGCGTCGGCCTCGGGGTCGGGGGCCCCGGCGATCCACGCGCCGACGGCCGGCCCATCCAGCACGAGCGCGAGCGACGCGGCGCGGCCGGCGCGCGCGTCTTCCAGCGCGGCGCGCACCGCGGCCGGGATCGGAGACCGCGCGTCGCCCGCGGGGGCGACCTCGACCACGACCACGCCGATCCGCCCGCCGCACGTCAGGCCGACCTGGAACGCGTCGTCGTCGCTGACCCCGAAGGACGTGAGCGCGGGCGCCCCGTCCTCGAGCACGCCGTGGGCCACCTCGACGACGGCGCCCTCGACGCAGCCGCCGGATATGGATCCGATGACGCGACCGGCGTCGTCGACGGCCATCGCGGTGCCGGCGGTGCGCGGGGCGCTGCCGAGCACGTCCGTGACGCACGCGACGGCGAGGCGGCGGCCGTCGGCGAGGGCGTCGAGCACCTCGGCGGCGATCTCGAGCACGGCACCTCCGGGACGGGAGCGCCGACGGGCGGGCGCGGAGCGGGACGGGGAGGGCGGCGGCCCGACGGATCGGGATGCTACCGCCCGCGTCAAGCCTCGCACGGCCCCTGCGTAGGGTGGGACGCGGATGCCGGGGGGATCCTCCCCCGGGGTCGCGCGACCATCCGACGCCGTCCGAGGGGGACCCATGGCATCGACCGCACCCGACCGCCCGCAACCCCTGTTCCGGCGGATCCGCCGCGCCTGGGCCGACGCGCCCGCGGTCGTGCAGGTGCTCGCCGTCGCCGCGGTCTACTTCGGCTTCCTGACCCTCATCGACTTCGCCGGGTGGAACGAGGTCGGCTTCGCGCTGCTCCTCCGTGCCGGCCTCGCGCTCGTGTTCGGCGCGCTGATGATCGGCTCGCGACGCATCCGGGGCCGACGCTGGGCCCGCACCCCCAGCTGGGTCGAGGTGTCTGAGGCCGCCGAGGACGGCGAGCTCCCGGCGGGCGCGGACCTCGGCGCCTGGGTCGCGGCACTGGAGCGCCGCCGCTCGGAGATCCGGCAGGAGGCGTGGATCGTCCCGATCGGTCTCGTCGTCGTAGTGGCCCTGACGTTCCTCAACGGGGCGAACGGTGACCGGGCCATCGCCGGACTGGTGTTCCTGGCGGTCTTCGTGACCTGGGGGATGTCGAACATCGTCTCGCGCGGTCGTCGCCGCGACGCCGTCGACGCCCTGCTCATCTCGCTGCAGGAGTCGGCACGGGTCGACGAGGAGCGGCACGCCAGCTGGGCGCCGCCCGCCCCCGACGACCGGATTCCCCCGGCTGCTGGATGATGTGCAGCACGCGCGACGATCCGGCGCCCGACCGATCCGGGGAGCGAGCATGACGTCGACGAACGGCACCGCGCCTCCGACGCACGGTCGATGGCGGCGCGCCCGGCGCCGGCTCGCCGAGGCGCCCGCGATCGTGCCCGCGATGGGCGTCGCCGTGGCCTACACCGCGGTCATGACCTACGCGCGAGTCGGGTTCGGCCGCGAGCCGGACGTGGGCCTGCTCCTCGGGACGCTCACGGTCGGCGCGGTCGCCGGCCTCATCATCACGGTCGTCCTCTCCATGCGGCGCCGCGGTACGCCATCGCGAATGCGCTGGGTCGACGTGTCCGAAGCGATCGACGACGGACGCCTGCCCGCCGACGCCGAGGAGGACGCGGACTCCTGGCGGTTCCTCCTGCTCCGCCGCCGCGAGGTGCACGACCAGCTCGGCGGACCGTGGGCGGTGCTCGTCGCGGCCGTTCTCCTCGTCGGCACGATCGCGCTCGGTGTGCTGGGCGGTCCGCCGTACGCCTGGACGCTGCCGGCGGTCGTCGCCGCGATGGTCGCGGGCATGGCCGTGGTCCGCCGACGCCGGGTCGCGGAGATCGACGTGCTCCTGCAGCCGCTGCTCGACCAGGATCGCGCCCCCGACGCACCGGCCGCTGCGGGCGCGAGCGACGCCGACTCGGGCTCGGCCTCGGCCACCGGGCCCGGACGACGCCCGCCGACCTGACCTGACCGAGAAGGGTCACCGCTTCCTGAGCGCCGCCGTCGGGCGCGGCGTGTCGGAGCGCGCGCCCCGTCCCGAGGTCGACGATCGACCGGGTTCCCGATCCCGCGCGACGCGACGCCGCGCCGCCGCAGGATCCGGCCCTCCGCGTGGTGCCCTCGGGCGCCCGCCGTCCAGCACCGCCGCGCACCAGCCGAGCGAACGGATCCCCCGCATGAGCGAACCCCGGACCACCGACCACACCGCATCGCCCACGACGGACTCCCGCCGCGCCGTCCACCGCGGCCACGTCCTCCACATCAAGGGGTCCCCGCGCGTGGAGGACGCCCGCCGCCACCTCGTCTCCGTGCCCGACGGCGCGCTCGCGGTCGACGACGCCGGCCGCATCGCCTGGCTCGGCCCGTTCCGCGAGCTGCCCGCCGCCTTCGCGGACGCGCCCGTTCACGGCGACGCCTCCGACTTCCTGATCCCCGGCTTCGTCGACGCGCACGTGCACTTCCCGCAGACCTACACGACGAGCGCGCACGGCGGCGGCCAGCTCCTCGAGTGGCTCGACTCGTGCGTGTTCCCGTCCGAGGCGCGCCTCGAGGACGAGGGGTTCGCGCGCATGATCGCGGCGGACTTCACGCGCCGCCGCATCATGGCGGGCACGACGAGCGCGCTGGTGTTCGGATCCGCGTTCCCGCATGCCCAGGACGCCCTGTTCGAGGCCTCCCGCGACGCGGGGCTCCGGCTGGTGAGCGGCCGCGGGATCCAGACGGTCGGCTCCGGCCCCGCGACCCCGCTCCTCACCTCGGAGGAGGACGCGATCGCGCTGTCCTGCGCGGAGATCGACCGCTGGCACGCCGTCGACACGGGCGACGCGACGACGGCCACGCTCCAGGTCGCGATCGTGCCCCGCTTCAGCCTCTCGGTGACGCCGACGACGCTCCGCGGCCTCGGCGAGCTGTACGACGTGGCGCGCGGCGAGGGCGTCCACTTCCACTCGCACCTCAACGAGAACGACCGGCCGGGCACGGGCGAGATAGCCGCCGTCCGCGAGGTCTTCGGCACCGAGACCTACCTCGACACCTACGACGGGCTCTTCCTGCCCGGGTCCGAGCGGGGCGGATCGAGCCTCCTCGGCCGCCGCAGCGTGTTCGCCCACGCGGTGCACTGCCAGGACTCCGAGCTGGCGCGGCTCGCCGAGACGGGCAGCAGCATCGCGCACTGCCCGACGTCGCAGCAGTTCCTCGGGTCGGGCACCATGCCGTGGCGGCGCACGGTCGCGTCGGGCGTGAACGTGGCGATCGGATCCGACGTGGGCGCCGGCGACGAGTGGCTCGTCTCCCGCGTGCTCAACGACGCGTTCAAAGTGCACCTCTCCGAGCCGGGCGACGCGGGCGTGGAGATCGACGCGGCCGAGCTCCTCTTCACCGGGACGCTCGCCGGCGCCCGCGCGCTCGACATGGAGGACCGCTACGGGAACCTCGACGTCGGCAAGGACGCCGACTTCCTGACCATCACGCCGGACCTCTGGGAGCCGCTCGCCCTCACGCTCGCCCACGGGATCCGGGCGGACGACGACGCGCGCGCCACCGACCAGATCCTGTTCACCCTGCTGATGGGGCTCCGCGAGCCCGCCATCTCGGGCGTGCACGTGCAGGGCCGGCGGGTGTCGGCGGGCTGACGTCGCCCGCCAGTTCAGGTGTCCTCCCGGGCGTCCCGCTCGCGCCCCTCCACCAGCCGCAGCCGCACGCGATGCGCCACGACCAGGAGCGCCAGCCACGCGAGCGCCAGCAGCCAGCCCGCGATCACGTCCGTGAGCCAGTGATGGCCGAGGTAGACGCGGCTGAGGCTCACGGAGGCGGCGAACGCGATCGCGACGACATAGGTGAGCACGCGCGTCGCCCGCCGCATCTGCCGGAGCACCAGCAGGTACGCGACGATCCCGGCGACCACGCTCGCGTTGAGGGTGTGGCCGGACGGGAACGACGGCGACGTCTCGTAGGGCGGCACGGCGTCGGCGCGCGGCGGGCGGTCGCGGCCGACGAGCTCCTTGCCGACCTCGGTCATGAGCAGGGATCCGGCGCCCGCGGTGAGCCCGAGCACCACCGGCACCCACTGGCGCCGACGGATCGCGAGGGCGACGATCATCGCGACGCCCACGATCGGCACGGCGTAGACGCCCGCGACCTCGGTGAAGGCGGTGACGGCGGTGTCGAGCCACGGCGTGCGGACGTCCATCGCCAGGTGCAGCGCGGGCTCGTCGAGGAGCGCGACGCTGTCGTCGTCGACGACCGCGACGTAGAGGCCCGCGAACAGGCTCGACGCGGCGGTGATGACGAGGAGGCCCAGGATCAGGAACGCGGCGAAGGTCCCGGTCGGGCCGACGCGGGTGGCGACGCCCGTCGCCGCGCGGGCGACGCGGCCGGGAGGTCGGGTGCGATCAGGGCGGCGGCGCGGCGGCAGGCGGTCGCCGGTGGAGGCGATCCCGTCGGGCAGCGGGCGGTCGGACGCGGTCGCTGATCCGGCTTCGGGCGCGGCGGCGCGACGGTCGTGCACGGGGGGCGCGCCGGATCAGCCGTGGACCAGGGCGGAGGACGGCACGCGGTCGCGACGGCGGACGGCGGACGCGATGAGGCCGGCCGTGCCCGCGATGAGCCCGATGACGAACGTCGCGACGGCGCCGATGACGCCCATGAGCACGATCCCGAAGGCGCCGGCGCCCACGTCGGGCTGCCCGACGACGTCCCGCGTCGCCCACGCGGCGAGCACGGCGAGACCCAGGGCCAGGACGAGCGCGACGATCGTGGTCCCGACGAGGTACCAGCCCCAGCCGGCGCCGCGGGCCTTCGCGACGACGAGCACGACGGCGACGACGATCACGAGCACCGGCACGCCGAGCGTCAGGGTGAGGGCGAGCGCGAACGCGGTGTCGGGATCCATGGATCGAGCGTAGGCCGGGCGGCCGGGCACGGCGAGAGGCGGTGAGAGGCGGTGAGAGGCGGCGAGAGCGCTCCTACCATGGGCGGATGGCGGGATCACGGGACGCGGACGACGACGGGCGCTCGACGAAGCGGATCGCGGGCGTCGTGCTCGCCGCCGGCGCGGGCACCCGGTTCGGCGGCCCCAAGGCGCTCGCGACGCATCCCGACGGCACGCCGTGGGTCGCGACCGCGATCCGCGCGCTCGCCGACGCCGGCTGCTCCCCCGTGCTCGTCGTGCTCGGCGCTTCCGCCGACGAGGCGGCGACGCTGCTCCTCACGCTCCCCGAGGCCGCTCGCGCGGTAGTCGTCCGCGCCGACGACTGGGCCGACGGCATGTCCGCCTCCCTGCGCGCGGCGCTCCGGGCCGCCGCGACCGTGGATCCGCAGCCCGTCGCCCTCGCCGTCGTCCCGGTCGATGTGCCCGACCTCGACGCCGTCACGGTCCGCCGCGTGCTCGACGCCGCTCCCGTCGACCCGTCCACCCTGCGCCAGGCCGTCTTCCTCGGGCTCCCGGGACACCCCGCACTGATCGGACGCGCCCACTGGGCGCCGCTCGCCGCAGAGGTGCGCGGTGACGCGGGCGCCCGCGGCTACCTCGCCTCGCACGACGCCCAGCTCGTCGAGGCCGCCGACCTCAGCGCGGGCGCGGACGTCGACGCTCGCACCTGACGCAGGGACGGATGCGCCGGGGCAGCGCCGACCGCCCTCGGCGCTCCGTGTGGATCCGCTCGCGGTGACGCCGCCGCGCAGTACGGTGACCCCCCGCGTCCGGGATTCCCCTTCCGCCGTCCGCGCTCCGCGATGCGCGGATCCCGCGCCGCACGCGATCCGGCACCGCACCGACCGAGCACAGGAGCGACCTTGCCCTTCGATGACGACGACGAGCCAGAGCTCACCGGAGAGCGGGGATCCGGTACTGCACGATCCCCGCAGGCCGGCATCGCGCGACACGGACGACTGCGCCGGCCAGGTCCCGCTCGACCGGTCATCCGCTTCCTGGTCGCGATCGTGGCCGTAGCCGCCATCAGCGCCGGATCGATCGCGGCCATCGCGGCGTGGGACCTCAGCCGCACCGTCTCCGCGAACTCCGTGGACATCTCGGACGGCGCCGCTCTCCCCCCCCGAACCTCGGCGGGCTCGACGGCGGCGCCGACATCCTCCTCGTCGGCAGCGACAGCCGCGAGGGACAAGGGGACGGGTTCGGTGATCCGAAGGTCGTGGGGACGGGTCGACTCAACGACGCGACCGTCCTGGT
This sequence comes from Clavibacter quasicaliforniensis, assembly GCF_051201715.1. Classification (NCBI taxonomy): domain Bacteria; kingdom Bacillati; phylum Actinomycetota; class Actinomycetes; order Micrococcales; family Microbacteriaceae; genus Clavibacter; species Clavibacter quasicaliforniensis. The sequence continues at coordinate 2,115,969 of NZ_CP139624.1, forward strand.
GCACATCAGCGCGGATCACACGCGGGCGACCGCCATCTCGTTCCCCCGCGACATGCTCGTCGACATCCCGTCGTGCAAGAGCGAGGACGGCGGGTCGGACGTCCCAGGAGCGACCCACGTGATGCTGAACACCGCGCTCAGCCGCGGCGGGCTGGGCTGCGTCGTCCGCACCATCAAGAGCATCACGGGGATCGACATCCCCTACGCCGGCGTCGTGCAGTTCAAGGGCGTCGAAGCGGTGTCCGACGCCGTGGGCGGAGTCCCCGTGTGCCTGGCCAAGCCCATCAAGGACAAGTACACGAGCCTCGACCTGCCGGCCGGCATCAACGTCATCCAGGGCCACGAGGCCGCCGAGTTCCTACGAACCCGCCATGGCGTCGGCGATGCGAGCGACATCGATCGCATCAGCAACCAGCAGGTGTTCCTCGGAGCCCTCGTCCGCGCGGTGACGAGCAGCGGCACCTTGACGAACCCGGCGAAGGTCTACGAGATCGCCCGCGCGGTCGTGGAGAACATGAGCCTGTCGACCTCCATGGACAACCCGGCGGCCATCGCCTCGATCGCCCTCACCGTCAAGGACATCCCCGCCGACCGCTTCAGCTTCGTGCAGTACCCGAGCGTCCGACGCGACGACGGTCGCGTCGACCCGGACACCCAGGCCGGGAAGGAGCTCATCGGCGTCGTGTCCTCCGACTCCGACTTCAGCCTCGCACCCGGCTCCATCGGCGGCGGTGTGCAAGCTCCCCCGTCGACCCCCGCGCCGTCGGCGTCGCCCGGTTCCGCGGATGCCGGCGGCACGAGCGCGACCGCCGATCCCGGCACGGTCCTGCCGAAGGACGTGACGGGTCAGACCGCGGCCGAGGAGACGTGCGCGCACGGCTGACGGATCCGGGTCAGCGCGCCAGCGCCTCCTCGAGCGCGTGCCAGGCGAGCAGCGCGCACGTGCCGCGGAGCGGGTAGCGGCCGGAGTCGGCGAGGGCGAGCGCGTCGCCGAGCCGGTCCTCCGCGCCGGGCCGCAGCTCGTGGGAGCGGATCAGCGCGCGCAGCTCGACGACGAGCGTCGACGCCTCCGCGGCCGTGCGCCCCTCCAGGAGCTCGGCGAGCATGGACGCGGACGCCTGCGAGACCGTGCAGCCCCGACCGTGCCAGCGGACGGCGATGCGCGCGGCGGGATCCACGGCCGCGGCCGCGTCGACGGGAGGGTGCGCGGGATCCGACGCGAGCACCCGCAGGTCCACCACGTCGCCGCAGGTCGCGTTCCGCTGCTCGGACGCGCCGAGCACGATGCCGACCGCGGGCGTCGCGGCGTCCGGCTCCGCGACGAAGCGGCCGGGCGCCGAGGCCGCCCGGAGCGCCGCGTCGCTGCCCACGCGGCGCCGCGCGTGATCCGCGATGAGCGCCGACGCGATCTGCCGATCCAGCGTCATCGCCCGACCGCGTACCCCTGCGCCCCGCGCGGGTTGGCCGCCGCTCCCAGCAGGCCGGTGGCGGGATCCCGCGTCACGGCGGAGAGCCGCCCCAGCGTCCAATCCCCCACGACCTCCACCTCGTGCCCGCGGGCCCGCAGGTCGGCGATCACGTCGTCACCGACGCGACCCTCGACCACGAGGCCGCCGGGCGTCCAGGTGCGCGGCCAGAAGGACCCGGGGACGCTCGTCGTGTGGAACGTCGGTGCGTCCACGGCCTGCTGCGGCGAGAACCCGCCGACGATCGTGCGCAGCAGGTACGGCAGCTGCCACTGGTCCTGCTGGTCGCCGCCGGGCGAGCCGAGCGCCTCGACGGGCTCGCCGTCGCGCGTGATCAGCGTGGGCGTGAGCGTCGTGCGCGGCCGGCGCCCCGGCACGAGCGACGACGGGCCGCCGGGCTCGAGCCACGTCATCTGCAGGCGCGTGCCGAGGCAGAAGCCGAGCGACGGGATGAACGGCGACGACTGGAGCCAGCCGCCGGAGGGCGTGGCGGAGATCATGTTGCCCCACCGGTCGACGATGTCGAGGTGGCAGGTGTCGCCGCGGGTCTCGCCCGTGCGGGAGAGCGTGGGCTCCCCCGTGCCGCCGGCGGACGCGGGCGCGTCGCCCTCGACCACGAGCGGCGGGAGGAACGGCTCCACGCCGTCGATGCGCCCGGGACGCAGTTCGTGCGACGCCTCGTCCGTGATGAGCGCACGCCGCGCGGCCGCGTACTCCGGGCTGAGCAGCACGTCGAGGGGCGCGCCGCCCGGCACGGCGTCGCCGTAGTACGCCTCGCGGTCGGCCAGCGCGAGCTTCTGCGCCTCGATGATGCGGTGGATCCCGGCGGGCGTCGCGGGGTCGATCTCGTCGTCCGTGTACCCGTCGAGGATCATGAGCGCCTGCAGCAGCGCCGGGCCCTGGCCCCACGCGTCGGTCTTCCAGATGCGCAAGCCCCGGAACCCGATCGACACCGCGTCCTCCCACGACGCGCGCGAGCCGGCGAGGTCCTCTGCGGTGATCAGCCCCGCGTGGTCGGCGCCCGTGGAGTGCCGGTGCGGATCCCGCACGCTCGCGACCATCTCCTGCGCGACGAAGCCCTCGGCCCAGACGGTGCGCACGGCCTCGATCCGCTGCGACCGCGTCGCCTCCGGTCCGGCTGCGGTCGACGCCTCGGCGAGGATCCGCTCCATCGCCGCCGCCCACGCCGGGTTCCGCACGAGCGAGCCCGCGACGGGCGCCTCCCCGTCCGGCATCCAGAACGCGGCCGACGCCGACCAGTGCTCTCGGAACAGGTCGGCCACGCCCGCGATGGTGCGGCGCACGCTCTCGAGCACGGGATGCCCGTCCCGCGCGTACCCGATGGCGAACGCCCACACGTCGGCGAGCTCCCATGTGCCGTGGTCGCGCAGCAGCAGCAGCCAGGCGTCGACGGCGGCGGGGACGGCCGCGGCGAGGGCGCCCGCGCCGGGCACGCGGTCGAGGCCCTCGGCGCGGAAGCGCTCGGGCGTCGCGGCGGCGGGCGCGGATCCCTGCCCCATGAGCAGCCTCGGCGCCTCCTCCCCCGCGACGTGCACGACGGCCGTCATGTCTCCGCCCGGCCCGTTGAGGTGCGGCTCGACCACGTGCAGCACGAACGCGGCGGCCACAGCTGCGTCGAACGCGTTGCCGCCGCGCTCGAGCACGGCCTGCCCGGTGCCGGACGCGAGCCAGTGCGTGGAGGCGCTCATGCCGAACGTGCCGCGGAGCGTGGGTCGGGTGGTGAATGCGTCGGGCGAGCGGAACGTCACAGATGGTCCTTCCGGTGGGGATCCCAGTCGACCACATCGATCGCGCGTCGCGGGAATGCCGTCGACCTCCCGGCCGTTCACCGTTCGACCCGGGAGGCTCATGACTGACACCACTGGCGTCGGATTCCGATCCGAGCGCGGACCCATCCTCATCGCCCTGATGATGACGACGGGCCTCGTGGCCATCGACTCGACCATCCTCGCCACAGCGGTGCCGTCCATCGTGGACGACCTCGGCGGCTTCGCGTCGTTCCCGTGGCTGTTCTCCATCTACCTGCTCGCGCAGGCGGTCTCGGTGCCGCTCTACGCGAAGCTCAGCGACACCGTGGGGCGGAAGCCGATCATCCTCATCGGCATCGGCCTGTTCCTCGTGGGATCCGTGCTGTGCGGGTTCGCGTGGAGCATGCCCGCGCTCATCGCGGCCCGCGCGATCCAGGGCCTCGGCGCCGGCGCGGTGGCGCCCATGGCGATCACGATCGCGGGCGACATCTACACGGTCGCCGAGCGCGCGAAGACGCAGGGCTACCTCGCGAGCGTGTGGGCCGTCTCGAGCGTCGTCGGCCCGACGCTCGGCGGCGTGTTCTCCGAGTTCACGACCTGGCGCTGGATCTTCTTCGTCAACGTGCCGCTGTGCCTCCTCGCCGGCTGGATGATCGTCCGCCGCTTCCACGAGTCCATCGAGCGGAAGCGCCACCGCGTCGACTACGCGGGCGCCGCGCTCCTCACGGTCGGCCTCAGCCTCCTGATCCTCGCGGTGCTCGAGGGCGGCCAGGCGTGGGCGTGGGACTCCGTGCCGAGCATCGGCGCGTTCGCGGTCGGCGCCGTGCTGATCGTCGCGTTCCTGCTCGTGGAGCGCCGCGCGGCCGAGCCCGTGCTCCCGCTCTGGGTGTTCTCGCGGCGCCTGCTCCTCACGACCACGCTGGTCTCGCTCGGCGTCGGCGCGATCCTCATCGGCCTCACCTCGTACGTGCCCACCTACCTCGAGGGGTCGCTGCGCGTCACGCCGCTCGTCTCCGGCCTCGCGCTCGCGGCGCTCACGATCGGCTGGCCGATCTCGGCGTCGCTCTCCGGCCGCCTGTACCTCCGCATCGGCTTCCGCCGCACGGTGCTGATCGGCATGGCGCTCACGATCGTCGGCACCGGATCCATCGCGGCGCTCGCCGGCACGCCCACGCTCGCCGGGATCGCGGCCGGCTGCTTCGTGGTCGGCCTCGGGCTCGGCCTCGTCGCGACGCCCAGCCTCATCGGCGCGCAGTCGAGCGTCGGCTGGGGCGAGCGCGGCGTCGTCACGGGCGCGAACCTCTTCGCGCGCTCGATCGGCAGCGCGGTGGGCGTCGCCGTCTTCGGCGCGATCGCCAACGCGATCTTCGCCGCGTCGGCCGGCGGGCAGAGGGATCCGGACGCCGTGATCGCCGCGTCCGGTGCCGTGTTCCTCGCGGTCGGCATGTGCGCGCTGGCGACGGTCGTCGCGGGCCTGCTGATGCCGGAGTCACGCGTCGAGGACACGGAGATCGCGCGCGCCGAGCCCGTCGCCGACTGACCCGCCGCGCCGCGCGCGCGATTCGCGGGAATGCGGACCCCGCCCCTACAGTTGACCTGAATGCATACGTTCGCATGGATCAAGGATCAGGGAAGCAGGGCAGCATGGCGCAGGAGATCGAGCTCGGACTGGACACGTTCGGCGACGTCACGGTCGGACCGGACGGCCGTGAGCTGCCCTACGCCGAGGTGATCCGCAACGTCGTCGCCGAGGGCGTGCTGGCCGACCAGGTCGGCATCGACTTCATCGGCCTCGGCGAGCACCACCGCGACGACTACGCGATCTCCTCCCCCGAGGTCGCCCTCGCCGCCATCGCCGCGCAGACCTCCCGCATCCGCCTCGGATCCGCCGTCACGGTCCTCAGCTCGGACGACCCGGTGCGCGTCTTCCAGCGCTTCGCGACCCTCGACGCCGTCTCGGACGGCCGCGCGGAGGTCATCCTCGGCCGCGGCTCGTTCACCGAGTCGTTCCCCCTGTTCGGCTACGAGCTGAGCGACTACGAGCGCCTCTTCGAGGAGAAGCTCGGCCTCTTCGCCGAGCTCGTCAAGGAGACGCCCGTCACCTGGAGCGGCTCGACGCGCGCCGGCCTCACCGAGCACGACGTGTTCCCCAAGACCGCGAACGGGATAAAGACCTGGGTGGGCGTCGGCGGCAGCCCCGAGTCGGTCGTGCGCGCCGCGCGCCACGGGTTCCCGCTCATGCTCGCGATCATCGGCGGCGAGCCGCACCGCTTCGCGCCCTACGCCGACCTGTTCGCGCGCGCCCTCGACCAGCTCGAGCAGCCGCGGCTGCCCGTCGGGATCCACTCGCCCGGGTACGTCGGCGAGACCGACGCAGAGGCACGCGAGGCCTTCTTCCCCGACTACCAGGTGATGCACGCCCGCATCGGCAAGGACCGCGGTTGGCCGCCCCTCGCCCGCGCCTCCTACGAGCAGGAGATCGAGCACGGCTCTCTGTACGTCGGATCCCCGGAGACCGTCGCCCGCAAGATCGCCGCGACGCTGAAGGCCGTGGGCGCCACGCGCTTCGACCTGAAGTACAGCGCCGGCCCGTTCTCGCACGAGCGGATGATGGGCGGGATCGAGCGCTACGGCACGATCGTGGCGCCCATGGTCCGCGACATCCTGGCCTGATCCGCCCTCCCGGCACCCCCTCATCCGCCGTCGCGGTGGAGGGGGTGCCCGTGCGCGGGATATCCTGCGATCGTCCCCATTCCGGGGGCGTCGCGACGGACAGGACGGGCTGCGATGACCGGCGCACCGCCCTCCGACGCCGAACCGGGTCGCGATGACGCCGCGGACCCGTCCGACGCGTGGGCCGTCGAGCCCGCAGCGGGCTCGCGGGCCCTCTCCGCCGGGCCGCTCGCGTCGCTCCGCTCGGCCACGATCGGGCGGCTCCAGTACCGCGTGCTCTACCGCGAGATGCGTCGCGCCACCTTCCCCCGCGACTCCCCCACGGGCTCGCTCCCGGGTCCGGATCCCTTCGGCCTCGCCGTCGTGGGTGAGGGCACCGCAGTCGGCTACCAGACCGTGTCGCACGACCTGGGCGTCGCCGGGCAGGTCGCGCACAAGCTCGCCGCGCGCACCGGCCGCGGCGTCTTCTGGTCCGTGCAGGCGTTCCCCGACTTCACCGCTCGCTCCTGGCGCGCGGGCCTCGACGCGTTCCCCGCCTGGGCGAGCACCGACGTGGCCGTCCTCGCCCTGGGCATCGGCGACGCCATCCGCTACACCCCGACGCCGCTCTGGGAGTCGCTGCTCGACGCGTGCATCACGGGCATGCAGGCGCGCATGCCCGAGGGCGCGCTCGTGCTCGTGACGGAGGTGCCGCCGCTCGAGATCTCGCCCGTCACGCCCCCGCTCATCGCCGGTCCTGTCGGACGCCACGCCGAGGCCCTGAACCACAGCACCCGCCGGGTCGTCGCGCGCCACGACCGGGCCGACAGCGTCCCCTTCCCGGCCTGGCGGATCCCCGAGTTCACCGCGCCGAACCCCGAGGACACCCTGTACGGCCGCGTCTACCGCGCGTGGGCCGAGCTGCTGGTGGAGCGGATCGCGCCCTCGTGACCGATCCCGGCTCGATCGCGGACGGATACGCGGCCGCGGCCATCCGCGCCGCCGAGGCGCCGCTGCTCGCGGCCGGGGCGCAGCTCATGCGCGTCGCCGCCGCCGGTCTCGCGCGCGTCTGCCGCGCCGAGGCGCCCGACGGTCCCGTGCTCGTGCTGGTCGGCGCCGGGAACAACGGCGGCGACGCGCTGCTGGCCGCGGCCGAGCTCGCGCGCGAGGGCCGCGAGGTGGGCGTCATCCGGACGGCCGGGCGCATCCACGAGGCCGGCGCCGCACAGGCCGTCGCGGCCGGGGTGCCCGTCACCTCCGCGGACGAGCTGGACGACGCGACCCTCGCGGACATCGCGCGCTCGTCGGTGCTCGTCGTGGACGGGATCCTCGGCATCGGCACCACCGACAGCCCGGCTCTCCGCGGCGAGGGCCGCCGGGTCGTCGCCGCGCTGCTGCCCGTCGTGACCGCGGAGGGCGGTCCCGCCGTGATCGCGTGCGACATCCCGAGCGGCGTCGGCTGCGACGATGGCCAGGTGCCGGATCCCACCGTGCTGCCCGCCGACGTCACGGTCACGTTCGGCGCGGGCAAGCCCGGCCTGATGCAGGGCCCCGGCCGTGCGCTCGCGGGCCGCGTGGAGCTGGTCGACGTCGGGCTCGACCTCTCGGATGCGACGCCGCTGGTGCGCGCCGCGCGCTGACGACGCGCCCGGGCGGGCTCTTGTCCCCGATAGCGCCGACTTCACTCGACGCTCCCCCTGCGGAAGAGTCGAGGCAGGCCATCCGGCCCGTCGAAGGGGGACGACAACATGCACGGTCACGCCAGGAAGCACCGCACCACGGGTGGAGGGGCCGCATGACCGGCCCGCTCGCCCTCGCCATCGCCAACGCCGCCGTCATGGCGGTCGTCGCCCTCGCGGGGGCACGCACCCCGCGGTGGCTCCGCGGATCGTCGTGGTTGCTGCTCGCCGTCTCGCTCGGGGTGCTCGCGCTGCACCTCCTCGGTGACGCATGGGACATCCCGACGAACCTGCTCGCCATCACGTTCCTGATCTCCACCTGCCTCAACGCGAGCGCCCTCGCGCCGCTCGTGATGCAGCGTCTGCTCAGCCGACCGCCGCGCTCGGGGCGCCGGGTGGCGGGCACCGAGTAGCCCGCGACCGCCGCAGCCGGGCTGCGGCGGGCAGACGGATGGCCGCATCGCCCGAGGGCGGTGCGGCCATCCGTCGTCCGGGGCCCGTCGGATCAGGCGGGCGTCACGTCGATCAGCACCTTGCCGGTCACGCCGTCCTCGACGGACTGGTGGGCGTCGGCCGTGCGCTCCAGCGGGAAGCGCGTGATCGGGAGGCCCGCGTCCTCGCCGACCGGCAGCGCGCCGTCGATGAGCGCCAGGTGGATGTCCGCGCGCGCGGTGTCGAGCGCCTCCTGGCCCACCGTGTACAGCAGCAGGAACTGGTAGCGCAGGTTCTTCACGAAGCTGTCGACCACGGGCAGCGTGACGGTGTCGCCGCCGTTGTTCGCGTAGACCGCGACCGAGGCGCGGTTCTTGGCGACCGCCTGGTTGAGCTGGGCGTTCTGCGCGGGGGCGACCTCGACGATCAGGTCGACGCCGTCCGGTGCGATCGACTGGATCTCCGCGGCCGCGTCGCCCGCCTTGTAGTCGACGACGTGGTGGGCGCCGGCGGCAGTCGCGAGGGCGGCCTTCTCGGGCGAGCTGACCGTGGTGATCACGGTCGCGCCTGCCCAGCGCGCGAGCTGGATGGCCGCGTGGCCGACCGCTCCGGCGCCGCCCGCGACGAGCACGTGCTTCCCACCGAGGGCGCCGGGCGCGAGGCGCGAAGGGCCGTCCTCGGAGACGGTGAGCGCGCGGTGGGCGGTGACCGCGGGGACGCCGAGGCTCGCGCCGAGGTCGAAGGACAGGCCGTCGGGCAGCGGCGCGACGCGGTCGACGGGCAGGACCGTCTTCTCCTGCGCGGTGCCGGTGGGGCGGCCATGGGCGGCCAGCATGATCCAGACCCGGTCGCCGACGGCGAGGTCGGTCACGCCGGAGCCGACGGCGTCGATGACGCCCGAGCCGTCCTGGTTCGGGACGACCTCGGGGAACGGCAGCTCCTGGCCGGGCGCTCCGCCGTCGCGGGACTTCCAGTCGGTGGGGTTCACGCCCGAGACGACGACGCGGACGCGCACCTCGCCGGGGCCGGGGGCGGCCTCGTCTCGGTCGACGGGCTGCAGGACGTCGGGGGCACCCGTGCGGGTGTAGGCGATGGCTCTCATGACGGGTCCAACGCCCGGCACCCGCGCGGTGTTCCTGCGGGTCAGCCCCCGAGCGTGTCGTGCGTGAACCGGCCGCCGAGCAGGGTGGCGGACACGCGCATCGCGCGGAGGTCGTCGGCGGAGGTGGAGGCGGCGAGCGGATCCCGCTCCACGACGGCGAGGTCGGCCCGCTCCCCCGCGGCCACGCGCGTGCGGACGGACGCGTCGAGCGCGGCCGCCCGGTCGATGGCCTGCTCGGGGTGCCAGGGCTCCCGGCCGTCGCGCGACCGGCCGACGGCGGCGCTCATCGTGGCCCACGGATCCAGCGGCGCGACCGGCGCGTCGGAGCCGAGCACGAGGCGGGTGCCCGCGGCGCGGAGGTCGGCGAGGGCGAAGGCGCGGGCCGTGCGCCCGGCCCAGTAGACGTCGGCGATGTCGCGGTCGTCCATCGCGTGCTCGGGCTGGACGCTCGCGACCACGCCGAGCGCGGCGAACCGCGCGACGTCCTCGTGCGTCAGCAGCTGGGCGTGCTCGATGGATCCGGCGAGCCCCTCGGCGTCGCGGTGCGCGCCCCCGAGCACCCGGTCGAGGTGCGCGAACGCGTCGAGCGCGAGCCGGTTCGCGTGGTCGCCGATCGCGTGGATCGCGGGCCGCAGCCCCTGCCGCGCGGCGCGCACCATGAGCTCCCGCAGCTCCTCCGGCGGGACGGAGAGCTGGCCGCACGCGCCGCCGTGTGCGTCGCCGCCCTGGCCGTCGAGGTCGGGGTACGGGTCGAAGCAGTACGCGGTGCGGGTGTTGAGGGATCCGTCGGTGACGACCTTCGCGGGTCCCACGCGCACGAGCCCGCCGGTGCCCGCGAGCACGTCGCCCGTGCGGAGCCCCTCGTCGCGCGCCCGGTCGAGGTCCTGCGGCCAGACGCCGGCCTCCACGCGGAGCGCGTCGTGGCCGAGCGCGGCGAGGCGGCGCCAGCGAGCCGCATTCCAGTCGATCTCGAGGTCGACGACGCCGACCACGCCGCGGCGGGCGGCCTCGCGGGCGACCTGCACGGCCTGCGCGTCGAGCGACGACGCGTCGCCCTCCTCCACGCGGTACATGAAGTCGAAGCAGTCGTCCTCGCGCAGGAGGCCGGTGGGGTGATCTCCGTAGCCATGCGGCGCGAGCGCGGCCGAGCTCGCCCAGCAGCAGTGCAGGTCGCCGCTGACGAGCAGCACGGGGGTGTCGCCCGCGACGGCGTCGAGCAGGTCCTTCGTGGGGAGGTCGGGCCAGAGGCCGTCGCGGAAGCCGTAGCCGACGAGCGACTCGGGGGCGCCCGCACGCGTGACCGGTCCGGATCCGGTGGATGCGGTGCGGGCCGCGAGCGCGTCGCGGACGAGGCCGACGGCCTCCGCCGCGGAGGAGGCCCGGGAGAGGTCGAGGCGGCGCGACACCTTGGTCCACTGGGTGAAGTGCACGTGGTTGTCCCAGAGGCCGGGGATGACGAACCGGCCGTCGAGCGCGCGGGTCTCGAGACCGGTCGCGTCCGCGGATCCGGCGGGGCCCACGGACGCGATGACCCCGTCGCGGACGAGCACGTCGACGGGCGCGTCGGATCCGGGCAGGCGTCCGCCCGCGAGGAGCAGGGCGCTCACGCGTCGATCCCGGCGGATCCGCCCGCGGTCAGGTCCCTGGCGCGGCGCATCTCCGCGGCGAGCGCCGGGTGCGGGTACTCCACCCCGTGCTCGAGCTCGTGCAGCACGCGCTCGACCACGTGCGCCGGCTTGTCCTGGCTGAGCTTCGCCTTCGCGACGAACCGCGTGGCGACGAGCCGGAGGCCCACGGTGCCGGCGCTGATGCGGGCGGCGTAGGCGGCGTCCTCGAGCGTGCCGTCCATGCGGCGCGGCTCGGGCATGCGGTCCTCGAAGTGGTCCACCAGCTGGCCGAGCACCCGCAGGTTCTCCTCGGCCGAGAGGATCTCGACGCGGCAGGTGAGGTGCGCGGACACGTGGTTCCAGGTGGGCACGGCCGGGTCGGCGTCGTACCAGCCGGGCGACACGTAGCCGTGCGGGCCCTGGACGATGACGAGCACCTCGCCGTCGGCGCCGTCGCGCTGGCCGAGTTCGTGGATCCGCTCGTCGGGGCGGCCGACGTGGGTGAGGAGCGTGAGGTCGTCGCGCGCGGGATCCAGCAGCACCGGGTAGTGCGAGGCGACGAGGCCGGCGCCCGTGCCGCTGACGATCGTGGCCCACGGGTTCTCGTCCACGAGGCGGCGGATCTCGGCGACGTCCTCGAGCGCGTACGACGGGTTCTCCCTCACCGGGCGGCCCGCCGCGGCTCGAGGGCGGGCGGGAAGGCGAGGGGCATGACGGGATGCTACCGGCCGCCGGACGCCGCTCCCGTCACCGCGCGGACGACCCGCCCCGGCCGCGCGTCAGCGCGCCCGCAGCCCCGGGAACTGGTCGTCTCGCCACTCCCCGTCGAGCCGCTCGCCGGCGTCGGATGCGGCCACCTCGCGCTGCCGCAGCTCGACCCGGCGGATCTTCCCCGACGCGGTCTTCGGCAGCTCGCCGAACTCCACGCGGCGCACGCGCATGAAGGCCGGGCACCGCTCGCGCGCGTGCTTCAGCACGGCGAGCGCCGTCTCCTCGTCGGGCTCCCACCCGGCCGCGAGGTGCACGTAGGCCTTCGCGACGTTGAGCCGCACGGCGTCCGGCGCGCCCACGACGGCGGCCTCCGCGACCGCCGGGTGCTCGATGAGCACGCTCTCGACCTCGAACGGCGAGATCTTGTAGTCGGAGGACTTGAAGATGTCGTCGGTGCGGCCGATGAAGGTGATGGTGCCGTCGGCGTCGCGGCGGGCGACGTCGCCCGTGTGGAAGTACCCGTCGCGCATCGACTCGGCCGTGCGGGCGTCGTCTCCGAGGTAGCCGGCCATGAGGTTCACGGGCCGGGTGGTGAGGTCGAGGCAGATCTCGCCCTCGTCGGCGGGCTGCCCGGTCACGGGATCCACCAGCACGAGGTCGACGCCGGGGAGCGCCGTGCCCATGGAGCCGGGGACCACGGCGTCACCGGGTGCGTTGGCGACGATGGCGGTGGTCTCGGTCTGGCCGTAGCCGTCGCGGATGGTGAGCCCCCACCACTCCTCGATGCGCGCGATGACCTCGGGGTTGAGCGGCTCGCCCGCGGACATGATCTCCCGCAGCCTCCCCGGCCGCTCGCGGATCCCGGCCTGGATGAGCATCCGCCACACGGTCGGCGGCGCGCAGAACGTCGTGACCTCGGCCCGGTCGAGCTGCTCCACGAGCGCGTGCGCGTCGAAGCGCGCGTAGTCGTGCACGAAGACGGTGGCCTCCGCGATCCACGGCGCGAAGAAGCAGCTCCACGCGTGCTTGCCCCAGCCGGGCGAGCTGATGGCGAGGTGCACGTCGCCGGGCCGCAGCCCCAGCCAGTAGGCGGTCGTGAGGTGCCCGACCGGGTACGAGACGTGCGTGTGGACCACCATCTTCGGCTTGCTCGTGGTGCCGGACGTGAAGTAGACGAGCGCGGGATCCGTGGACGCGACCTCGATGCCCACCCGGTCGGCGGGCGCGTCGTCGGCGTCGCGGTAGTCGGTCCACCCGGCGGGCACGGGCGCGTCCCCGGTGGCGCCGATCGCGATGCGCGCGTACTCCCCCGGGACGTCGTCGAAGACGGCCGTGTGCGCGAGGTCGGCGATGACGTGGCGCACGCCCGCGCGCTCGACGCGGTCGGCGAGGTCGGCGGATCCGAGCACGGTGGAGGTGGGCAGGATCACGGCGCCCGCCTTCATGATCGCGAGCATCGTCTCCCACAGCTCCACCCGGTTGCCGAGCATGAGCATGACGTGGTCGCCCTTTCGCACCCCGAGCCCCACGAGCCACGTCGCGACGCGGTCGGAGCGCGTGGCCATCTCGTCGAACGAGAGGCTGCGCTCGGATCCGTCGCCCGCGACCACGCGCAGCGCCACCCGGTCGTTCCCGCGCGCGATCCGGTCGAACCAGTCGACCGCCCAGTTGAAGGAGTCCCCGACATCGGGCCACTCGAACCGCGCGACGGCGGCTGTCCGGTCGGTGCGCATCTCCTGGAGGAGGTCGCGTGCGGCGCGGTAGGAGGAGTTGGCTTCGGTCATGGGTCCATCCTGCCGCCCGCGCCCGGGTGTCGGCGGCCGGGGATCCGCAGGACCGCTCCGGATCGCCGACGACTCCGAAGCAATCCAGTAGTGCACGAATCCATGCAAGACGGAAGGACCGCAGCATGACCGAGATCACCGCCCACCACGGGCTCCTCAAGGACACGAACCTCCACGTCGACGACACCGGCGGCACGGGCCGCCCCGTCGTCCTGATCCACGGCTGGCCGCTGTCCGGCGAGTCCTGGAGCAAGCAGGTCCCCGCGTTCGAGGCCGCCGGCTTCCGCGTCATCACCTACGACCGCCGCGGCTTCGGGCGCAGCGACAAGCCGCTCACGGGCTACGACTACGACACCTTCGCCTCCGACCTCGACGCCGTGCTCACCGAGCTCGACCTCGTGGACGTCACGCTCGTCGGCTTCTCGATGGGTGGCGGCGAGATCGCCCGCTACATCGGGACGCGCGGCGAGGCGCGACTGCACAGCGTCGTCTTCGCCTCGGCCGTGCCGCCGTACCTGGAGAAGACCGACGACAACCCGGACGGCCCGCTCACGAAGGACGCCGCCGCCGAGATGACGGCCGGCCTCACCAAGGACGAGGACTCCTTCTACGACGAGTTCACGACCGGCTTCTACTCCGCGAACGGCGTGCTCAAGGTCACCGAGGCCGAGCGCCAGGAGGCCATCGCGCTCGCGCACCAGTCGAAGAAGCACGCGGCGCTCGCGTCGATGGCCGCGTTCGCGACCACGGACTTCCGCGACGACCTCACCAAGGTCACGGTGCCGACGCTCGTCATCCACGGCGACAGCGACGCGACCGTGCCGTTCGAGGGTTCCGGCGCCCGCACGCACCAGGCCATCGCCGGCTCGGAGCTGCACGTCGTGAAGGACGCCCCGCACGGCGTCACCGTCAGCCACCCCGAGGAGTGGAACCAGGCCGTGCTGGAGTTCCTGAAGAAGTAGCTCGCACCGCACGCCGCAGGGGCGCTGATCCGATCCGGGTCAGCGCCCCTGCGTGCGCTTGTACGGCTTCGGCTGGCCCTTGACGACGGGCGCGCGGCCCTGCCCCTTGGAGGCCTTCGCCTTCCCGCCGGCCGGCGGCTTCGGCGCCTCGGGCGGGGTGGACGGCTTCGCGAGCTCCTCGATGGCCTCCTCGTAGGCGAGGCGGCCGGTCTTCGTCAGGCGCGTCTCGGTGCTCTGCGGATCGAAGACGGCACGGCCGTAGTGGTCCTCGATCGCGCGGATGGACGAGGCGAGCTTCGCGCGCGAGATGCCGAGCTGATCCGCCGCCTTCGGATGGTGCAGCACCTCGGCCGCGACCACGAAGTGACGCTGGTGGCTGATCTTCACGGGTGGAGCCTCTCGTCGCGGCGGATGCCGGATGTCCCACGGTACAGGCCGGCTCGGTGCCGCCCGGGCGGCCCGGTAGCGTCGAGGAGACGGACGGCGCCAGCGGGGAGGCACGGGATGGCGGGACTCGAGGTCGTGGCGGCGGTGCTCGTCCGCGACGGGCGCGCGCTCGCCTGCCGACGTGCGGCGCACAAGCCGGGCGCGGGCACGTGGGAGTTCCCGGGCGGCAAGGTCGAGCCCGGCGAGACGCCCGCGGCGGCGCTCGCGCGGGAGATCCGCGAGGAGCTCGGCATCGAGGTGACCGTCGGCGCGCTCGTCGACCGCTCCGAGGTGCCCGTCGGCGACCGCGTGATCGACCTCGCGTGCTACCGGGCGGATCCGGTCGGGCCGCTGCCGACGACGAGCACCGACCACGACGAGCTGCGCTGGGTGCCGCTCGCCGACCTCGGCGACCTCGCCTGGTCGGCGCCCGACCTGCCGGCGGTGCGGCGTCTCGTGCTCGAGGCGCGGCACCCGGATGCGGACTGGGTGATCGACCTGGGCACGCCGCCGCGTGCTCCCGATCCCGAGCACGACCGGCACGCGGTGCTGCTCGCGGAGGCGTCGGAGGGCCTGGCCACGGCCGGCGCCGTGCTCGGGGACGCGGTGCGCGCGGCGCACGCCGCGGGTCTCGACGAGCACCGGATCGCGGTCGCCGCCCGCCTGACGCTCGCCCACGTGCGGGGCCTGCTCCGCTGACCCGGCGGCAGCTTGACCTCAAGCGACTTTGAGCTGCTGGGATCGGCGCATGATCATCCACGCCGTGACCCTGCCCGCCCGCGACACCGCCGAGGTCGCCGACGCCTACCGCGCGCTCGGCTTCCCGGCGCGCACGACCGAGGACGCCGCCGAGGTGGAGGTCGGGACGACCCGCCTCCGCTTCGACCGCGATCCCGGCTACCTCGGCGCGCACCACCTGGCCTTCACGATCCCGACGGGCACCTTCGCGGCGGCCCGGGCGTGGATCGGCGAGCGCGCGGAGGTCATCGCGCCCGACGGCCGCGACGAGTTCGAGGGGCCGGGCACGTGGGACTCGCGCTCTGTCTACTTCCGCGGACCCGACGCGCAGGTGCTGGAGCTGATCGAGCGCCGCGCCCTCGCCCCCGACCCCGCTGCGCGCGCGCCGTTCCGGGCATCCGACGTCGTCTCGGTGAGCGAGGTCGGCGTCGTCGTCGACGACGTGCCCGCCGCGGTCGCGCTGCTGGAGGAGGCCGGCCTGCAGCCCTACGGCGGCTTCGCGACGGACGGGTTCGCCGCGGTCGGCGACGTCGACGGGCTCGTGATCCTCGTGGCCCGCGGCCGCGCGTGGGTCCCCGAGGGCACGCAGGTCGCGGCCGACGTGCCGGTGGTGGTCGACGCGGGCCTCGGGCGGGAGGTCGTGCTCGGACCGGGCACGCGGATCCTCTGACGCCGGGGCGCGAGGCGCGGGTCGGACCGGGGCACGCCCCCGCGCGGGGGCTGGGGACGACCGGGGTCCGCGGGCGCATCGACCGCCGTAGCGTCCACCCCGTCCTGCGGCCGTCGCCGCGGACGTCCCCGACCCGATCCGAGAGACGCCCGATGCCCGCAACACCCCCCTCGTCCCGCTCCCGCTCCGCGGCCGTCGCCGCCCTGACCCTCATCGCCACCCTCGCCGTCCCCACGGCCGCCCAGGCCGCGGCGCCCGTGCACCACCCGGTGACCCGCCCGGCCCCCGCCCACCACCAGCCGGCCGCTCCCGCCGTGGACCAGATCGTCGTCCCCGCCACGGCGGATGCGCGCTTCGGCGGCGGCACGATCTTCGCCCCGCGGGGCGCCGGGCAGAAGGTCCTCGGATCGGTCGTCGTCACCCCCGGGTTCCACGGCAGGAAGTCGGACATGGCCGTCTACGGCACCGAGCTCGCCGCGGAGGGCTTCGTCGTCTTCACCATCGACACACGCGACCGCGCCGACCTCCCCGACCAGCGCGCCACCGAGATGCTCGCGGCCGCGGACTACCTCACCGGCCGGAGCGCCGTGAAGGGCGAGGTCTCCCCGGACCGCGTCGCGCTCCTCGGCTACTCGATGGGAGGCGGCGGCACGCTCCAGGCCGCGCAGCAGCGCCCGTCGATCAAGGCCGCGCTGACCCTCATGCCGTACGGCTACCCGCCCGCCGGCGACCCGAAGGCGGTCCACCCCGCGTACCCGGAGCTGACGGTGCCGACGCTCATCGTCACCGGGCAGAAGGACGCGACCGCGATCCCGGCGAGGTTCGGCAAGCCCGCCTACGACTCCATCCCGGCCGGCACCCCGAAGCAGTACCTCCAGCTGACGGGACTCGGCCACGCGGCCGGCATGGGGAAGCCGACCGCCACGATCCGGGCGGCCATCACCGCGTTCCTCGAGCGCTACCTCGACGGCGACACCGCCTACGCGAAGGACATCTGCCCGGCCCCGAAGGTCGGCGGACCCATCAGCGCGTCGACCAGCTCCTGCCCGACGAGCTGACACGTCCGCCCGTCCCGCGCGGCGTCCGACCACCGGGTCGGGCGCCGCGCGCGCGTGGGACCGAGCGCTCTCCGCGGGCGGATCATCCCCAGGCTGCGCGGCTGGGGAGGACGGGACAGGGGTCGGGTTCGCGTGCCCCTAATGTCCTGACGAACCTCCGTCCGCGGCGACCGCCGCAGGCTCCCGCCCACCGAACAGAGAGACGCCCATGCCCGTCATGCCCTCCGCGCTCCGCTCGCGTCCCGCGGCCGTCGCTGCGCTCGCCCTCGTCGCCACCCTCGCCATCCCCACCGCGGCCCAGGCCGCCCCCGCCCACCACGCGGCACCCGCTCACGCCGCGGCCCACCACCACGCGCCCTTCGCGGTGCGCGCCACGGTGGTCCCGAAGACGGCCGTGAAGGCGTTCGGGGGCGGCGTCATCTACACGCCGCAGGACACGGGCAAGCCCGTCCTCGGCGCCGTCATCATCACCCCCGGCTTCACCGACACGAACGCCGACGAGAAGGCGACGGCCGAGCTCGTCGCCTCGCAGGGCTTCGTCGCGTTCGCCATCGACACCCTCGACGTGTACGACCTGCCCGACCAGCGCGCCACCGAGATGCTCGCCGCGGCGGACTACCTCACCGGGACGAGCGCGGTGAAGTCCGAGGTGTCCGCGAACGACGTCGCCCTCCTGGGCTACTCGTTCGGCGGCGGCGGCACGATGCAGGCGGCGCAGTCGCGCCCGTCCATCAAGGCAGCGGTCACGCTCATGCCGTACGACTTCCCGCCCGCGGACCAGCCGGACGCCCAGTACCCGGCGTACCCGAAGCTGACGGTGCCCACCCTGGTGATCACGGGCCAGAAGGACGACGTCGCCGACCCGGCGGACTTCGGCAAGCCCGCGTACGACTCCATCCCCGCCGGCACCCCGAAGCAGTACCTGGAGCTGAAGGGCCTCGATCACTACGCCGGCGAGCACGCGCCGGTCGCCGCGATCCGCAACGCGGTCACGGCGTTCCTCAAGCGCTACCTCGACGGCAACAGCGCCTACGCGAAGTTCATCTGCCCGGCCCCGAAGGTCGGCGGTCCCATCACCGCGTCGTACAGCTCCTGCCCGAAGGGCTGATCCCTCCGCTCCATCCCGCGCGGCGTCCGACCATCCGGTCGGGCGCCGCGCGGGCGTGTCCCCCGGGCCGCCGCCTAGGGTGGGGACGAACCACCATCCGCCCCCGCTCCACGCGGGCCGGCCACCGAACGGAGCGCTGATCGCGCTGAGCACCACCCCGCCGCCCGGCGACCCGCGGCGCCCCCGCCGGGATCCCGGAGCCGCGCGTCCGCCGCGCCAGCGCCGCCGCCGCGTCAACCCGCAGGAGATGCGCGACGTCCGCGCGCGCCTCCGCGGCACCATCTACGAGGGCACCGAGCCGGCGCACGGCCGTCTCGGCGACCTGTACTCCCCGCGTCAGATCGTCGACTTCTGCCTCGACCTCGGCGAGGTGATGCTCGCCTCGGGCGCCGACGTGCGCGCGGTGGAGATCGCGATCGTCGCCGTGAGCACGAAGTGGAACCTCGCGCCGCTGGAGCTCGACATCACGGGCACGGCCATCACCATCCAGTACGCGCCGCTCGAGGGCCCGCCGCTCGTGAAGCTGCGCGTCGTCACGGCCGAGGGCAGCGACCTGCACCGGCTGTCGCTCGTCTACCAGATCGTCGACGAGCTCCTCCACGACGACCGCGACATGACGAGCGCCGTCGACGGCCTCGTCGAGGTGCTCAAGTCGCCGCCGCGCTGGCCGTCGTGGATCACCGACGCGGCCATGGGCCTGTTCGGCGTCTCCGTGTCGCTGCAGGCGGGCGGTTCCCTCCCGGGCGCCGTCGGGGCGTTCCTGCTGATGATCGGCGCGATGGTCCTCGGCCGGCAGCTGTCGCGCCGCGGCATCCCGCCGTTCTTCGTGGTCGCCGTGCAGTCCGCGATCGTCGCCGCCGTCGGCACGCTCGCGATCTGGTCGGGCGTCATGCCCGCGGGGAGCGCCGCCGCGATGGTCGCGGCCGTGGTGGTGCTGATCCTCCCCCACGTCACCATCGTCACCTGGGCGCAGGACGCGATCTCCGGGTTCCGGGCCATGGCGCTGTCGCGGGCGATGATCATCGTGCTCATCGTCGCGGGCATCGCCGTCGGGATCCCGGGCGGCCTCGCGCTCACGGCCGGCGTCGACATCGAGGTGGATCCCACGGACATCACACTGCGCGCGCTCCCCCTCTGGATGCTGCTGATCACCACGTTCTTCGCGGCCGGCGCCACCGGGATCACCCAGGGCGCCAACGCGCGCGTGATGCCCGTCGCCATCGGCGTGGCGCTCGTCGGCACGATCTCGCTCTGGATCCTCAAGGCCGCCGGCGTCCCGCTCCTCGCCGCGACGTTCCTGGTGGCGACGCTGCTCGGCGCGCTCGGCACGGTGGTCGCGGCGCGCGTCCGGGTGTCGGCCACGGCGATCGCGGTGCCGGCCTTCTGCGGATCCCTCCTGCCCTCGCTCGCGGTCGCCTCGGCGCTGCTCAACTCGATGGCCGGCACGTCGGGTGCCACGGGCGCGTTCGTCGGCGCGATGGCGACGACCCTCGCGATCGGCGCGGGCCTCGTGCTCGGCAGCCTGCTCGCGACACCGCAGGCGCGTCGCCACCTGCGCCGCCGGGCGAAGCGCGTCGTGGTGCAGTCGGTGCGCCTCGACACGACGCCGATCGGCATCATCCGCGACCCCGCGCTCGTGGATCCGCCATCGCGTCCGGCGGGCGGCGGCGTCGACCTCGGCTGACCGGTCGCGTCGCCGGGGCGACTGAGGGCCGGGCCTAGCCTGGGAGGACCTGTCCCCCCCGAGGGACGCCACCCACTCGCGAGGAGGATCCCCATGGACGTGCACCCCGGAGTCAGCCTGCTGGACGACGACGTGCGGGACGCGCACGAGCTGTTCCGCTCGCTGCACGCGCACCCCGAGCTGTCGATGCAGGAGCACGCGACCGCGGCCGCGATCGAGGCGTACCTGGAGGCGATCGGCGCCGAGACGTTCCGATCGGGCGGCACCGGCGTGGTCGGGATCCTCCGCAACGGCGACGGCCCGACGGTCGCGTTCCGCGCCGACACCGACGGCCTCCCCATCCTCGAGGAGACCGGCCTCGCGCACGCCAGCCGCGACACCGGCATCGACCCGTCGGGGAAGGAGGTGCCCACCATGCACGGGTGCGGCCACGACTTCCACGTCGCCGCCGCGCTCACCACCGCGCAGGCGCTCGCCGCGAACCGCGACGCGTGGGCCGGCACCATCGTCTTCGTGTTCCAGCCCGGCGAGGAGACCGGAGAGGGCGCCCGCGCCATGCTCGCCGACGGCCTCTGGGATCGAGCGCCGCGCCCCGAGGTGATCCTCGGCCAGCACGTCTTCCCGCTCCCCGTCGGCGTGGTCGCCACCCGCGAGGGCGCGTTCATGAGCATGAGCGACTCGTGGAAGGTCACCGTCAAGGGCCGCGGCGCCCACGGCTCGCAGCCGCAGAACTCCATCGACCCGATCGTCGCGGCCAGCGCCATCGTGCTGCGCCTGCAGACCGTGGTCGCGCGCGAGGTCGATCCGCAGGCCGCCGCGGTCGTCACCGTCGGCACGTTCCAGGCGGGCACGAAGGAGAACATCATCCCGGAGCACGCGGTGCTGGGCCTCAGCATCCGCACCTTCGACCCGGCCGTGCGGGAGCGCGTGCTGGCGTCCGTGCGGCGGATCATCCTGGCCGAGGCCGCCGCGAGCGGGGCACCGGAGCCCGAGATCGAGGAGATCGTGTCGTTCCCGCTGAACCGCAACGACCCGGAGGCGACGCGCGGGATCGTCGCGGCGCTCACCGCGCAGCTCGGCGAGGACATGGTCAAGGAGTCGCCGCCCATCATGGGCAGCGAGGACTTCGGGATCCTCGGCGAGGCCATCGGCGTGCCCACCGTCTACTGGGCGTTCGGCGGCGTCGAGGCGTCGGCGTTCGGCGGCGAGACCCCGCCGCCCGGCAACCACACGCCGCAGTTCGCGCCGACGATGGAGGGCACGATCGAGACGGGCGTCAAGGCCGCGACGGCCGCCCTGCTCTCGCGTGTCGGCCTGGCACGCGCGTAGGTTCGAGGGACACGCACACGACAGGAGGCACCACCATGTCCGACGCACTCATCGCCGGGGCCGTCGTCGCCCCGTTCGCCATCGCCTACGTCGCGCTCGTCGTGACGGCGCTCGTCCAGGTCGTCCGCGACCGCGCGCTCGCCGGTCTCGCCCGGGATCTCTGGATCATCGGGATCGTGCTCGCACCGGTCGTCGGGGCCCTCGCGTGGTTCGCCGTCGGGCACCGCGCAGCCGACGCGCGACGCGCCGTCGACCGCCTGCGGCTCAGCCTGTAGGCACGGATCGGAGCTCCCCTCGGAGCCCCCGCGCCCGCCGCTCGACCCCGGTCAGCGGCGGGCGCGCCTGTTCCGCCACGCGGACCACGCGCCCGTCGCCCACAGCGCCCAGAGCACGAGGAGCGGCTGGAAGACCAGCCGGATCGCGCGGGCCGCGTCGGTCTCGAGGCCGAAGGCCGGCGTGCGGGTGACGAGCTGCGAGATGTTGCCGGGGAAGATCGCGACGAAGAACGCCGCGACCACGAGGCCGACCCACACGCGCCAGCGGCCGAGGAGCACGAGCGACAGGCCGAGCGTGATCTCCACGACGCCCGACGCCAGCACCACGAAGTCGGGATCCATCGGCAGCCACGTCGGCACCTGCGCCTGGAACGGCTCCCGCGCGACCGTGAGGTGGCCGGTGCCGGCCATGATCAGCACGAGGCCGAGCAGGATGCGGCCGATGGTGCGCGGGATCGAGCGGCGTCCGCCGTCCGGGGCGATGCGGCGGTCGGCGGTCGGGCGGGTCGCGGAGCTCGTGGTCATGCGCCCAGTCTGACGCGGGCCGGATGGGCGTCCGGCCCACGCGGATCCCCGTGGTTCCCGAGCTGCCCGGGCAGGGGCGCTGATCACGGCAGCGTCGTGATCACGAAGGCGAGCCCGAAGAAGACCACGCCGAGGGCGATGAGCAGGAGGAGCCCGATCGTCGGCCGCATCCGGAGCCGACGCCCGGCCGCCGCGACGCCGCGCGAGCGACGGGCGCGACGGCGGGTCCGCCCCGGCTCCGGCACGGCGAGCGCGTCGTCGGACGCGGTGAGCACCGAGGCCTCCTCGCCCTCGAGCGACCGCAGCCGGTCGTCGCGCCAGCGCTCCCAGCGGTCGACCTTCGCCATGAGGGCGGCGGTCGCGTCGATCACGTCGTGCCAGCGGTCGGGATCCAGCGTCACCATGTCGGCGGGCGAGCGCAGCAGCAGGCGGTCGCCGCGGATCTCCACGTCGAAGCCGCGCACCCGGTCGACCAGCACGGCCATGACGTCGGGCGTGAAGAGGTAGAGGGCGTCGCGCTCGTATCCGTGCGGGCAGTAGAGCGCCGCATGCCGGTCGAAGTCGCCCTCGAGCTCGAGGCGCTGGTCGCGCGCGACGTCGATGGTCGGCGCCATCTCCCGGCGGAGGCGCGTGGGGTTCGAGATGACCTGGATGTGCGGCAGCTCGCGGCGGAGCCCGATCATCGCGTAGCCGCCGTACTGGGTGATGCCGTCGAACCGCGACCCCTGGTTGAGCTCGTGGTTGCCGAACTCGACGGGGCGCGCGGTGCGCGGCCGCATGACGCGGGTCACGAACATGCCGCGCGCGGCGGATCCCATGTGCCCGTCGGAGACCGGCCCCGGTGTGTAGCTGAGGCCGTTGATCCGCCCGAAGCGCGTGAGGCGGTAGTGGGCGCGGACCGTGCTGCGGCGCCGGCGCGTGCGGATCAGGCGCCAGGCGAAGAAGACGCCGGTGCCGAACATGGGCATCGCGAACACGGTCATGCCGAGGGCGTCGCCGCGGGTCTCGGGGTCGTCGGTGACTATCGCGCCCACACCGCCGGCGAGGAGGAGGACGCCGCCGAGCGGGATCGCGAGCACGGCGAGGATGCCCAGGGCGATGCGGCCGAGCACGAAGAGCGGCGAGACCAGCACGGGGAAGCGCGCCGTGAACTCGCGGCGGAAGCGGCGGAGGTCGTCGCGGTCGATGCGGCCGGTCAGCGGCGTCGTGTCCAGCTGCGGTCGGCTGGGCGCATGCGTCGTCATGGATCCCCTGTCCCGCGGCATCCCGGCCGCCCGTCCACCGTACCGAGGGCGCGGGCGGCGGCCGGGCGCACGGACGCCCCCAGGTCGGGCGGCACGGGGGCGTCACCTCCGGTCGGGCGCATGACGGATGCCGCGCCCGTAACCTGACCCGATGGATCTGCAGCAGCTCTTCGGACTCGACGGACGCACGGCGCTGGTGACCGGCGGCAGCTCCGGGATCGGGCGCGCCATCGCCGAAGCGCTCGCCGCGGCGGGCGCGCACGTGCTCGTCGCCGCGCGCACCGAGGCCGCGATCGACGACACGGTGGCCGGCATCCGGGCGGAGGGCGGCTCGGCGGACGGCATCGTCGCCGACCTCTCGACCCGGGCAGGCGCGCACCTGCTCGCGGACCGGGCGCTCGCGGTCGGCGACGTGGACGTGCTGGTGTGCTGCGCGGGCATCAACCTCCGCCCGCCGATGGGCGAGCTCGGCGAGGACGTCTGGGACGCCACCATGGCCGTCAACCTCGACGCGCCGTTCATCCTCGGCCAGCGCCTCCTGCCCCCGATGGCGGAGCGCGGCCACGGCCGCGTCATCCACGTCAGCAGCCAGCAGGCGCAGCGCGCGTTCGCGGCGAGCGGCGCCTACGGGGTGTCGAAGGCCGCGGTCGAGGCGCTCGCCCGCTCCCAGGCGGAGGCGTGGTCGGCCCGGGGCGTCACCGCCAACGTGCTCGTCCCCGGCTTCGTGCTCACGGCCCTGAACGAGCGACTGGGCTCCGATCCCGTGGCGGTCGCCGCGCTGGCCACCCGCACCCTGGTCGGCCGCAACGGCGTCCCCGGCGACTTCGCGGCACCCGCCGTGTTCCTCGCGGGCGCGGGATCCGCGTACGTCACCGGTCAGACCATCGCGGTCGACGGCGGCTTCTCCGTGCACTGACGGCTGGACCCCGGCACCGCGGATCCACGCGGCGACCGGACGGCGCGGGGTCACCTCGGCGCGGGGTCACCTCAGCGCGGGGTCACCTCAGCGCGGGGCCCCGTCACCGCGGGAACGGCGTCGCGCCCACCTTCTCGTACGCGGCCCACGCGTCGACCGGGCCGCGGCCCGCGACCGCGTACTCGCCGATCGCCCGGGCCTTGTAGATCGCCGGGTTGTGGCTCGCGACGACGCGGGCGTTCCGCCAGTGCCGGTCGAGCGCGCGCTCGCGGAACGTGGCGGACGCTCCCCCGACCTCGAACAGCAGCGTCGCGGCGGCGGGCACCTGGTCGACCGCGTGCACCTGCGCCTGGTAGACGGCGTTCTCGGCGGCGTCGAGCGTCGGACGGTCGAGGGCGTCGCCTGGCTCCGCGGTCGCGATCGCATCGTCGAGGCGGGCGGCGGCCGCGAGGGTCGTGGCGCGCACGGCGAAGGCGGCCGTGGAGATCCGGCCGACGACGTCCAGCACCTGCGGGTCGTCCTGGGGCAGGGCGGCGTTCGCGTGGATGTAGGTGCGCGTGCGGCTCCGCACGTACGCGACCGCGTCGCGCTCCACCTCATGCGCGATCCCTGCCAGCACCGCCACGAGGTAGAGCTGGTAGAAGGCCTGGATGTGGCTCAGCGGCGCCTCGCGGTAGGCGGTCACGGTCGCCGGATCCACCTCCACGCCCGCGAAGGTGGTGGTGCCGCTCGCGGTGAGGGTCTGGCCGAACGCGTCCCAGTCGTCGACCGCGGTGACGCCCGGCGCATCGGTGGGGATCGCGAGCGTCACGCGCTCGACGCCGTCGGCGGCCTCGCGACCGGCGGCGAGGTAGATCCAGTCGGAGTAGAGCGTGCCCGTGGAGTAGTACTTGGTGCCGTCGAGGATCCAGCGGCCGTCGCGCTCCGTGAGCGTCGTGGAGATGTCGGCGAGCGTGTTGCCGGTCTGCTCGCTCGTGGCGTTGCCGACGATGGCGCCGTCGGCGATCCGGCGGATCCACTCCTCGCGCGCGGGCCCGGACGGCCGGCGCAGCACGAGCTCGACGTAGCCGAAGTGGCCGCGGAGCAGGTGGCCGATGTTGGCGTCGGCAGCCGAGAGCTCGATCACGAGCTCGACGAGCTGGGCGATCGTCGCGCCGCGCCCGCCGTCGGCGACCGGCAGCCGCAGGGCGCCGAAGCGCACCTCGCGGAGGAGCGCGACGGCGTCGTGCGCGAGCTCCCGGTCGCGCTCGCGGGCGACGGCGCCCGCGCGGATCCGGTCGAACAGCGGCAGGAGCTCGGCCCGCAGGTCGGCGGTGGAAGTCCCCGTCGCGGCCGCCGTCACCGTCACGAGAACGCGCCCCGGTACGCCGCCGCCGGGTGCGACTCCGGCAGCCGGTCGCGCCCGGTCAGCTTGTGCCGCAGCGTGCCCGGCTCGTACTCCCGCTGCTGCAGGCCGCGCTCCTGGAGCACGGGCGTCACGTGGTCGACGAAGTCCTCGTAGCTGCCGGGCAGGGTCCAGTTGATGACGTTGATCCCGTCGACCCCTGCCTCTTGCCAGCCCGCGAGCACGTCGGCGATCTGCTCGGGCGTGCCCACGACGCGGCCGCGCAGCTTCGCGGAGAGCCGGGCGAGGTCGGCGATGGTCGGCTCGCGGTCGGGCGACGCCTCGCGCAGCCAGTTGAGGTGGCTCTGCCCGGCCTGCGTCTCCACCTGCGAGAGCGGCGTGGCCGGATCCAGCTGCTCGCCCGTCTTCGCGTCGAAGCCGAGGTTGGAGTGCAGGAGGAACCCGTCGGCGGAGAGGTGCTCGTCGATCTCGGCCTCGTTCCGCTTCGCCTCCTCCTCCGTGCTGCCCGTGATGAAGGAGAGCCCGAGCCAGAAGGAGAGGTCGTCGGCTCGCCGGCCGGCGTCCACGGCGAGCGCCCGGGTGTCCTCGATGAGGGAGCGGGTCTTCTCCGGCGTCGACGACAGGATGAACTGCGCCTCCGCGTTCCGGGCGGCGAAGCGGCGGCCGACGGGCGAGGATCCGGCCTGGAAGAGCACGGGCGTGCGCTGCGGCGACGGCGACGACAGGTGCGGCCCGGCGACCTTGTAGCGCGGGCCCTGGTGGTCGATGCGGTGGATCTTGGACGCGTCCGAGAACACGCCGCGCTCCTTGTCGCGCAGCAGCGCGTCGTCGTCCCACGAGCCCTCCCACAGCTTGTAGACGACGTCGAGGTACTCGTCGGCCCAGGCGTAGCGGGCGTCGTGGTCCTCGAGGCCGTCGTGCCCGAAGTTGCGGGCGGCGCCGTCGAGGGCGCTCGTCACGACGTTCCAGGCGATGCGCCCCTTCGTGATGTGGTCGAGCGTCGACACCTTGCGCGCGAAGTCGAACGGGTGCGCCTGGAGCACGGAGCTCGTGAACGCGAAGCCGAGGTGCTCGGTGCTCACGGCGAGCGCGGAGATCAGCACGGAGGGGTCGTTGCTCGGGAACTGCAGGCCCTCGCGCGCGTTGACGTCGTAGGCGCCGTCGCCCGGACCGTAGAGGCCCACGACGTCGGCGAAGAACATGGCGTCGAAGCGGCCGCGCTCGAGGGTCCTCGCGAGATCCACCCACAGCTGGACGTCGTCGAACTCGTGCTGCCTGGCGGACGGGTGCCGCCACAGGCCGTGCTGGATGTGGCTGGCGGTGTTCATCACGAACGCGGCGAAGCGGAGCGGGGGCCGGGCGTCGGGCATGGGGATCCTCTCGTCGGACCCCCAGCGTCGCACGGGTGGGGAAATGCGGGTCGGCGTCGCCGTAGCGGTCCGTCACATGACCGACAGACGATCGTCTGTGCAGGCGGCGCACGGGCGGATGCACGGCCCCGATACCGTCAGCCCACCGCGTCGGGGGCCGCTGGTGATCGCCCGGTCCCGGCGCTCCTCGCACCGCACGACCGCACGACCGCCGACGAGCGTCGGCAGCGCGCCGCCCTCCGGGCACGACAGAGATGAGAACCCATGATCCGACCGACAGCACCGTCCGCCCGCCGCGCGCTCCTGGCCGCGAGCGCGCTCATCGCCGCGACCGCAGCGATCGCCCCGGGCCAGCCGGCCACCGCGTCCCTCCGCCCCGCGACGGTCGTGGACCAGACGTCATCCGTCGTCACGATCCCCGTCGCGGGTACCGCCGCGGACGGTGCCGCCGGCTTCTGGACTCCGGCACGACGCGAGGCCGCCCGGGCCGACGACGCGAACGCTCCGAGCAGCGACGCATCGGCCGACGCCGTGTCCGCCGATGCCGCGGATCCCGTCGAGCAGGTGGCACCCGTGCCGCACATCGGTCGCCTGTACTTCGTCCGCAACGGCTCGTACTACTACTGCACCGCGAACGTCGTCGATGCGCCGAA
The DNA here is from genome assembly GCF_051201715.1 of Clavibacter quasicaliforniensis. NCBI lineage: Bacteria > Bacillati > Actinomycetota > Actinomycetes > Micrococcales > Microbacteriaceae > Clavibacter > Clavibacter quasicaliforniensis. The sequence goes on from NZ_CP139624.1 coordinate 2,143,474, forward strand.
CGGCTCGACCATCGCGACCGCCGGTCACTGCGCCTCGTCGATGGGGGTCTTCTCGACCGACCTGGCGTTCTTCCCCGGGGCGCACGACGGCCAGACGCCGTATGGCACGTGGACGATCCGCACCGGCAACATCCCTAGCGGCTGGTACTCGAGCAACGACACTGACGTGGCGGACGACTCGGCCTTCTACGCGCTGGACGCGAACGCGGACGGCGCCACCGTCGAGAGCGTGGTCGGTGCGTCGCCGGTGCTGTTCGGCCAGTCCGCGGAGCAGGCCATCGCGGCGTTCGGCTATCCCGTCGTGGGCCGCTTCGACGGGACCCATCTCGAGCGCTGCCTCGCGACGGGCACGGCCCTCGCTCCGAGTCTGGTCGCGTTCCCCTGCGGCATGACCGGCGGCGCCTCGGGCGGCCCGATCCTCGCCGGCTCCGCCGACGGGGCGCAGTTCGCGAACGTCACCACGCTCGACTACTACCAGACGCACAACCAGGGGCCGCTCTGGGAGGACGCGCAGCGCTCGGCGTACCAGGCCACCGCGAGCGACGTCGGCTGAGGCGGGGCCGCGTGACGCCGGGGTTCCCCGAGCTCCGGGTCGCGGCCCACTCCCGACGGCACTCCCCAGTGGTGCCACACGCCCGACCGCGGGCGGACGACCCTCCACCACCGTCAACGGGCACGGCAGCCGCCGTCGGCCCCTCCGAGAGGAACGCACCGTGCACACGCACCTGACCGAGCGCTCGGCCGCGCACCGCCGCCGCGGATCCGCTGCCCTGCGGCTCTCCGCCATCTCCGCCATCTCCGCCGCCTGCGTCGCCGCCTCCCTGGCCGGCACCACCCCGTCCGCATGGGCGGCGGATGCGACCGCTCCGGCATCCGACACGACGACCGCCCTGGCACCCGCAGCGATGCCGCTGCTCGGGTCCGCGGACGCCGCCGCGCAGGCCGTCGCCTACTGGACACCCGCGCGGATCGCCGCCGCGAGCGTCGTCGGCGGGCAGGCGCCCGCATCCACGGGCACGGCCGAGCGCCAGGATCACGCGGACGAACAGGACACGGCCGACAGCGGCCCGATCTCGGTCGCCCAGCAGGTCGCGCCCGTGTCGCACATCGGCCGTCTCTTCTACAACCTCAACGGCCAGGGCTACGCCTGCAGCGCGAACGTCGTCGAGGCGGCCAACCGCTCCACGGTCGCCACGGCGGGGCACTGCATGACCGGGAACGGCGCATTCGCCACCGACTCCGTCTTAGTGCCCGGGTACCACGACGGCGGAGGCGACTACGGGAGATGGCCCGTCGTGGGCGGGTACGTCGCTGGCGGCTTCACCGAGGACAACGGGGACGCGGCGGACGACGTCGGCTTCGTGGTGGTGGCGCGGAACGACGACGGCGACGACATCGAGAGCGTCGTCGGCGCCTCACCCGTGCTCTTCGACCAGTCGCTCACCCAGGAGGGGAGCGTCTACGGGTACCCGGCGGAGGGCCGCTTCGACGGTGAGTCGCTCCAGCGGTGCACCGGCCGCTTCGAGGAGACCGACCCGCAGGCGATCGACCTGCCCTGCGACATGACCGGCGGCGTGTCCGGAGGGCCGATCTTCGCGGGCGACGAGGCCACGGGCGCGCAGTACGCCGAGGAGGATGCGCGCTACGAGGACTCGTCGCACATCATCGGGCCCATCTGGCAGGGGAACGAGCACACGGCGTACGACCTGGCCGCCGCGGTCGACACGGAGAGCGCGGCGGCGCAGGGCTGATCCCCCTGGCGGGGTGGTGGCGGGTCGGACACGGACCGGTCCGCCGCCGGCGTCCTCCATCGGAGGGCAGGCGGGCTTCGTGCGGGACCAGTGCGCGCCCGTGCGTTACGCGCCGTGACCGCGGCCCTTCCCCGGCCGGGGGAACACCGGGCACGGTAGGCGTCACCCGAGCGGATCCCCGCCCGGACCGCTCCCTGCACCGCAGCCGCACCGCTGGAGACCCCATGACCACCGCACCGCCCGCCGCATCCGCCGCGCCGACCACGCCGCCGCCCGCCGGATCCGAGGCACCCACCGCCCCGGAGGCCCCCGCCGACGTGTCCCGCCGCCGACGCCGCGTCCTCACCGCGTCGTTCATCGGCACCACCGTCGAGTACTACGACTTCTACCTCTACGCCACGGCGTCCGCGCTCGTGTTCGGCAGCCAGTTCTTCCCGAACCAGACGCCGGCCGTCGGCCTGCTCTCGTCGTTCGCCGCGTACGGCGTCGGGTTCCTCGCGCGGCCCATCGGCGGGATCGTCGCCGGGCACCTCGGCGACCGCATCGGCCGGAAACGCATGCTCGTCTACTCGCTCGTGCTGATGGGGATCGCGTCGACGCTCATCGGCGTCCTGCCGACCTACGCCACCATCGGCCTCGCGAGCGTCCTCGGCCTCGTGTTCCTGCGGCTCGTGCAGGGGATCGCGGCGGGTGCCGAGTGGGGCGGATCCGCGCTGCTGTCGGTCGAGCACGCCCCCGCCCACCGCCGCGGCCTGTTCGGCGCGTTCACGCAGATGGGATCCGCGGGCGGCATGCTCCTCGCCACCGGCGTCTTCGCCGCCACGCGCTTCGGCCTCGGCGAGGAGCAGTTCCTCGCGTGGGGCTGGCGCCTGCCGTTCCTCCTCAGCGCCGTGCTCGTGGCGGTCGGCCTCGTGATCCGCCTCCGCGTGGAGGACGCCGCCGAGTTCCGCGACATCAAGTCGGCCGGGAAGGTCGAGCGCTTCCCGCTCGGCGTCGTGCTGCGGAGGCACCCGCGCGCCGTGCTGATCACCGCAGGCCTCCGCCTCGTGCAGCCCGCGCTCTACTCGATCCTCACCGTCTACACGCTCTCCTACCTCGCCGAGAAGCGCGGCGACTCGGGCAGCGCGCTCACGGCGGTGCTCATCGTCTCGGCTCTGAGCGTGCTCACCACTCCCCTCTGGGGCTGGATCTCCGACCGGGTCGGCCGCCGCCGCCTCACCATCGCGAGCGCCGCCGGCATCGGGATCCTCATCTGGCCGTTCTTCGCGTTCCTCGACTCGGGGCCGCTGCTGCTCCTCCCGCTCGTCTTCGCGCTCGGCATGAACGTGTTCCACGACTCGATCTACGGACCGCAGGCCGCGTGGTTCGCGGAGCAGTTCCCGACGGGTGTCCGCTACAGCGGCGTCTCGCTCGGCTACCAGGTCGGCAGCATCTTCTCCGTCGGGCTGACGCCGCTGCTCGCGGTGCTGTTCCTGCAGTGGGGCGGCGGATCCCCGTGGATCCTCTGCGCATACATCGGCCTCTACGCGGTGCTCACGATCGCCGCGGCGCTCGCCGCGAAGGACCCGGCACGGGACGCGATCGCCGCCCTGCGACGCGCGGGCTGACGCCGGGCGCGCTGACGGCGGGCGAGCTGACGCCGGGCGGCGGCTGTGCGGGCCGCGAGCCGATCGGCCCGGCCGCTCGCTAGCGTGAGCGCGCGGCGCTCGCCGCGATCCTGCTCCGTCCTGCTCCGCTGCGTCCTGAGAGGACCCGCCATGCCGCTGTCCCCGCACCTCCCCGCCCGACGAATGCGGACTGCGGGGCTCGCCGCCGCGTCCGCCGTGGCCGTCGCCGCCCTGCTCGGCGGCGCACCCGCCGCGTGGGCGGGCGACCGGACCGTCACGGATCCCGCGTCGTCCGCCCGCCCGCTCGAGCTGCACGCGTCGCCCGCGGAGACGGCCGACGCGCTCGCCTTCTGGACGCCCGCCCGGATGGCCGCGGCCACCCGGGCCGGTGACGCGGCCACCACCGTCGACGCCCTCGACGCCGCCGCGCCTTCCGCGCAGGAGGACACGATCGCGCCCGCCGCGGTCGCCCCATCCGACGCCGCATCCCCCGCGCCGATCTCCACGGCCGAGCAGGTCCCCGTCGTCCCCCACATCGGCAAGCTCTTCGGGATCTTCGGCAGCTCCATCGAGACCTGCAGCGCGAACGTCGTCGTCTCCGGCAACGAGTCGGTGGTCGCCACCGCCGGGCACTGCGTCCTCCGCGGCAGGCAGTACGCCTCGCGCCTGATCTTCGCCCCCGCGTACGCGAACGGCCAGGATCCGTACGGGACGTGGGCCCTGAGCGGCGCGGTCGTCGCCGCGGGCTACGCGCAGGACGAGAGCGACCAGGGCGACGACACCGCCTTCGCCGTGGCCGCGCCGAACGAGGACGGGGCCGACATCACGAGCGTCGTCGGTGCGTCCCCCGTGCTCTTCGACCAGGATCCCGCCGAGCTCGGCACGGTCTACGGCTACCCGGGGGCCGGCCGCTTCGACGCGCGCACGCTCCAGCGCTGCCGCGGCGTCTTCGAGGCCTTCGACCCGGAGCGGATCGACGTGGCCTGCGACATGAACGAAGGCGTCTCCGGCGGGCCCATCTTCGCGGGCGACGGATCCGACGGCGCCGAGTTCGGGAACGCCGCCGCCCGCTTCGAGGACTCGTCCCACGTCGTCGGCACGCTCTGGATGGCGGCCGAGCACGCGGCCTACGACCAGGCGGCGGCCGTCCCGTCCGTGACCGCAGCGGGCTGATCCGCACCCGGCGCGCGCCGCCACGCCGCGCGCCGGGCCGCGATCAGCGCCGCGCCGCCTCTACCGCCCGCGCGCTCTTCACCAGGTCGGCGCAGCGCTCGCCGATCATCATCGTCGTGATGTTCGGGTTCACCGTCGTGAGCTCCGGCATCACGGACGCGTCGGCGACCCGCAGGCCAGTGACGCCCTTGACGCGCAGCTCGGGATCCAGCGGCGACATCGCGTCGTCGACCGCGCCCATCCGCACGGTGCCCGCCGGGTGGTAGACGGTGTTGTGCGTGCGGGAGATGTAGTCCGCGAGCTCCTCGTCGGTCTGCGCCTCGACGCCCGGGTACAGCTCGCGGCCCGCCCACTCGGCCATCGCGGGCTGCGCCACGATCTCGCGCGCCAGCCGGATCCCGGCGATGAGCACGCGCATGTCGTGCGGGTCGGTGAGGTAGCGCGGATCCACGAGCGGCTTGTCCCGGTGGTCGCGGCTGCGGAGGCGCACGGTGCCGCGCGAGCGCGCGTGCGTGACGTTCGGCGTGAGGCAGAAGCCGTTCTCCGTCGTCGGGTAGCCCTGGCGCACCGTGTGCATGTCGAACGGCACGGAGCCGTAGTGGAACATGAGGTCCGGCCGGTCGAGGCCCTCCTCGGTGGTCGCGAAGATCCCGATCTCCCACCACTGCGTGCTCTCCGTCGGCATGGGCTGCTTGGCCTCCCACTGGATCACGCCCTCGGGGTGGTCCTGCAGGTTCTCGCCCACGCCGGGCGAGTCGACGCGCACCGGGATGCCGAGGTCCTCGAGGTGCGCCTTCGGGCCGATGCCTGAGAGCATCAGCAGCTTGGGCGAGTCGATGGCGCCGGCGGAGAGGATCACCTCGCGACGGGCCCGGATGGTGCGGGTCTTCGCGAACGCGTTGTCGACGACCTGAACGCCCGTGCAGCGGTCGTCGTCGTCGAACTCGAGCGCGCGCGCCTTGAGGTCGGTCAGCACCGTGAGGTTCGCGCGGTCGGCGAGCGGATGCAGGTACGAGACCGACGACGACGCGCGCGTGCCGTCCGCCTGCCGGTTGATCTGGAAGAACCCCGCCCCGTTCCGCACGGTCTCGCCGGTGTTGAAGCGCGTGCGCGGGATCCCCGCCTGCTCGCACGCGTCGAGGAGCGCCACGCCGGACGGGTCGCGCGGCGGCACGTTCATGAGGTGCACCGGGCCGTCGTGGCCGTGGTGCGGCTCCGGATCCTCGTTCGTCTCGAGCCGCTGGTACAGCGGGTAGGTGCTGTCGGCGTCCCAGCCGGTGGCGCCATGCGTCGTCGCCCAGCCGTCGAGGTCCTCGCGCGGCGCCCAGAACGCGATGCACGAGTTGTGGCTCGAGCAGCCGCCGAGCACCTTGGCGCGCGCGTGGCGCATGAAGGAGTTGCCGTTCTCCTGCTCCTCGATCGGGTAGTCCCAGTCGTAGCCGGACTCGAGCAGCTCCATCCACCGGTCGAGGCGGAGGACCACGTCGAGGTCCCTGTCGTGCGGGCCGGCCTCGATGAGGGCCACCTGCATGTCGGGATCCTCGCTGAGGCGGGCGGCCACGGCCGCGCCGGCGGATCCCCCGCCGACGACCACGTAGTCGTACTCGGTGCCCGTCATGTCGTCTCCCCTGCTGTCGCTCATCGCGCCGGGAACCATCCGGTCACCTGCGGGCGCGTGTTCTGGTAGATGTGCTTGGCCTCCTGGTACTCGGCGAGGCCGGTCGGGCCGAGCTCGCGGCCGACGCCGGACTGCCCGAAGCCGCCCCACTCCGCCTGCGGCAGGTAGGGGTGGAAGTCGTTGATCCAGATGGTGCCGTGGCGGAGCGCCTGCGCTATGCGCTGGGCCCGGCCGGCGTCCTGGGACCAGACGGCGCCCGCGAGCCCGTAGTCGGTGTCGTTCGCGATGGCGACCGCCTCCTCCTCCGTGCGGAACGTCTCGACCGTGACGACGGGTCCGAAGGCCTCGTCGACCACCACGGACATGCCGCGCTCGACCCGGTCGAGCACGGTCGGCAGGTAGTAGAACCCGGCCTCGAGGTCGCCCGTGCCGAACGCGCCGCCCGTGCGCAGGCGCGCGCCCTCGGCGATCCCCTTCTCCACGTACGCGTGCACCTTGTCGCGGTGCGCGGCCGAGATGAGCGGGCCGGTCTCCGCGTCGGGGTCGAACGGGCCGCCGAGGCGGATCCCCTCGGCGCGGCGCACGAGCTCGTCGACGAAGCGCTCGGCGATGGACTCCTCCACCACGAGCCGCGCTCCCGCCGAGCACACCTGGCCGGAGTGCACGAAGGCGGCGTTGAGGGCGTTGTCGACGGCGGCGTCGAAGTCGGCGTCGGCGAACACCACGTTGGGGTTCTTGCCGCCGAGCTCGAGCGCGACCTTCTTCACGGTCGCCGCCGCGGCCGCCGCGATGGTGCGGCCCGTCGCGAGGCCGCCCGTGAACGAGACCATGTCGACGTCGGGGTGGCTCGAGAGGGGCGCGCCCGCGACGGCGCCCGCGCCGAGCACCAGGTTGGCGACGCCCGCGGGGAGTCCCACGTCGGCGAGCAGCTGCATCATGAGGATCGAGGTGTGCGGCGTCAGCTCGCTGGGCTTCAGCACGAACGCGTTGCCCGCGGCGAGCGCCGGCGCGATCTTCCACGCGGCCTGCAGCAGCGGGTAGTTCCACGGCGCGATGAGGCCGCACACGCCCACGGGCTCGTGGACGATGCGGCTGACGACGTCCGGGTCGCCGGCGTCGACGACGCGGCCGGCGTCCTGGCCGGCGAGCTTGCCGAAGTAGCGGAAGCAGGCGGCGATGTCGTCCATGTCGATCTCGCTCTCCACCAGGCGCTTGCCGGTGTCGAGGGTCTCGGCGCGGGCGAACGCGGCCTTCCGCTGCACGAGGCCGTCGGCCACGCTGAGGAGGAGGTCGCCGCGCTCGGGTGCGGGCGTGCGCGCCCAGGCGCCGCCGTCGAACGCGGCGCGGGCGCTCGCGATGGCGCGCTCGACGTCCGCGGCGCCGGCCTCGGAGACGTGCCCGACGAGGGATCCGTCGGCCGGGCAGCGGATCTCGCGGGTCGCGCCGTCGGCGGCGGGCTGCCAGCTGCCGTCGATGAAGAGGGAGGCGGGTGCCCCGTTCGTGTGCTCGTGCATGGTCATGCGGTCCTCTCGGGCTGGTCGGAGGCGACGACGACGGTGTTGCCCGGCTCGTCGCGGTTGAGGTGGAGGAACTCGAGGTGGGTCTCGTAGTGGTCGAGGACGTCGGCGATCACCTGCTCGCGCGTGTAGTCGAGCACGTCGTAGCCGCGGCTGCCCTCGAGCGAGAACACCTCCATGCGGTAGTAGTGCTCCTCGGATCCGGCGGCCGCGTGCGGCGCGTAGGTGGGGATGTCGTACCGCACCGGGCGGATGGCGTAGCGGAAGTCGCGCTCCTCGCCCATCGAGACCTCGAGGTCGAGCTCGCGGATCCCGTAGTCGGAGTGCTCGCCCTCCACGAGGCGCACGACGGCGCCCTGCACGATGAGCTCGTCGTGCACCTCGGTGAGCGCGGGGAGCGCCATGTCCTGGGCGAAGCGCTGGGCGCGGTCGCGATCGGGGTACGTCATCGACCGGGCGAGCCGCTGCCGCCAGCTGCGTCCGGGTCCCGCGTCGCCCGAGCGGCCGGACAGGATCCCCGGGAGGCTCGACCGGTAGCTCTGGGCAAGGGATCCCTCCACCTTCAGGGCCTTGTAGAGCCCGAGCATGATGAGCAGCAGCACCACCGAGAACGGCAGCCCCATCACCACGGTCGCGCTCTGCAGGGTCGGCACGCCGCCGACCGCGAGCATCACGAGCGTGAGCGCGCCGGTGGCGACGGCCCAGAACAGGCGCAGCCACTTGGGTCCGTCGGTGTCGGCGTCGGGCAGGTGCGAGGTGAGGTTCGCCATGACGAGCGCGCCGGAGTCGGCGGAGGTCACGTAGAAGAGGAGTCCCGTGAACGTCGCGACGGCGGCCGTGAGCGGAACGCCCGGGTACTCGGCGAGGAGCGAGTAGAACGCGCGCTCCGGCGTGTTCATCGCGACGTCGCCGAACACGCTGTCGCCGCCCATGACGAGGTCGAGGGCGCTGTTCCCGAAGATCGAGATCCACAGCAGGATGAACGCGAACGGCACCACCATCGTGCCGATGACGAACTCACGGATGGTGCGGCCGCGGGAGATCCGCGCCAGGAACAGGCCCACGAACGGCGCCCAGGCGATCCACCAGGCCCAGAAGAACAGGGTCCAGCTGCTGAGCCACGCGTCGGGGCGGTCGTAGGCGAAGGTCTCGAGGGTCATGGCGGGGAACCGGCTGAGGACGTCGCCGACGTTCTGCACGATGGCGTCCATGAGGAAGCTCGTGCGGCCCGCGAAGAGCACGAAGAGCATGAGCGCGATGGAGCAGAGCACGTTGAGCTCCGACAGGCGCCGGATCCCCTTCTCGACCCCCGTGAGCACCGAGACCGCCGCCATGATCACCGACAGGGCGATGAGGCCGGCCTGCACCGCGAGGTTCTCGGGGATCCCGAACATGAAGTCGATGCCGTAGTTCAGCTGGGCCACGCCGATGCCGAGCGTGGTCGCGATGCCGAAGATCGTGCCGAGGACGGCGGCGATGTCGACCGCGTGGCCGATGGGGCCGTGGATGCGCTTGCCGAAGATCGGGTGCAGGGCCGAGCGGATGCTCAGCGGCAGGTTGTGGCGGTAGGCGAAGTAGCCGAACGCCATGCCCATGAGCGCGTAGAGCGCCCAGCCGGTGAGGCCGTAGTGGAAGAGCGTGTAGACCATGGCCTGTCGCGCGGCCTCGACGGTGGATCCATCGCCGGTCGGCGGGGCGAGGTACTGGGTGATGGGCTCCGAGACGGAGAAGAACATCAGGTCGATGCCGATGCCCGCGGCGAAGAGCATGGCCGACCAGGTGAAGTAGTTGAACGCGGGACGCGAGTCGTCGGGCCCGAGGCGCGTGCGGCCGGCGCGGGAGGCCGCGACGACGACCACGAATCCGACGACGAGCGTGACGACGGCGATGTAGTACCAGCCGAAGCTCTCGGAGACCCAGGCGACGGCGGCGCCGATGGCGTCTGCGGCGGCGGTCGGGGCGAGGGATGCCCAGGCGACGATGGCGATGATGCCGATCGAGGAGCCGAAGAAGACGGGCTTGTTGAGGCGGGGGCGGCCGGGCGGCGCGCCGTCGACGACGGGGGCCGCGCCGACGGGGGCCGCGCTGTCGGGGGTGGAAGCGGGCATGGGTGTGCGAGTACTCATCGCGTCCTTCGCTCGGAGGGGAATGAGGCTTCGGTCGACACCCGGGGTCTCACGGACCACACCGGGTTGCGCGACCACCCTAGCGAGGGGCCCTCCCCCGGCCGCAAGCCGGATCGGGCCTGCGGTAGGGTCCGCGCGCGCGGGCGCGTTGCACGGAATCATGCCGCTCCGACCGCCCCATATCGTGGCCGCATGACCGTGCCCGTGACCGTCCGCCCCGCCGTGCCCGCTGACGCCGACGGGATCGCCGAGGTCCACATCCGCACCTGGCAGGAGACGTACGCGCACCTGCTGCCAGCTGCGTACCTCGAGGTGCTCGACGTCACGGCGAGGGCCGAACAGTGGCGGGGGACGCTGGCCTCCGCGTCCGCAGCTCCGCCCTTCGTCGCATTGGACGGCGACCGGATCGTCGGCTTCGCCCTCGCGGGGCCGGCGCGCGACGAGGATCCGCCCCGCCCGTTGCAGCTCTACGCGATCAACATGGTCGCCTCCGCCCACGGCTCCGGCGCGGGTCAGGCCCTGTTCGACGCGGCCGTCGGCGACTCCCCCGCCTACCTCTGGGCGGCCGACGACAACCCGCGCGCGGCGGCGTTCTACCGCCGCAACGGGTTCGCGCGCGATGGCGGGGTGGAGCGGCGGATGTACCAGGGCGCGGAGATGATCACGGTGCGGATGGTGCGGTGAGGGTGGCCGGGCGACGTTCGTGGCGTCGCCCGGGCGAGCGTCACATCGTGTTCCAGTGGAAGTCGCCGTTGCGGTCGGCGCCCTTGCCGCCGCACCGGTAGCTGCGGCCGTTCGACGCCTGGGCGACGCTGCCCACGGATGCGGGCGAGCAGTAACCGCCGGGATTGATGAGGCCGGTCTGCGGGGCAGGTGCCGGAGCCGGAGCGGCCGGCGCGGGTGCTGGAGCCGGGGCCACCGGAGCGGGCGCGGGCGCAGCCGGCTTCGGGGCCGGTGCGGCGGGAGCCGATGTGGCTGCGGGAGCCGGCGCGACCGTCGGCTCGACGGTGGGCGCAGGCGCAGGCGCGAGCAGCGTCAGCGTCACGGTGGATCCGGCGTCGACGCGCGATCCCGGAGTCGGGCTCTGCGACTTCACGGTCATGCCGTCGGTGACGCTCGGCACCCCGCCCGACTCGAGCACGTACTGCACGACGTAGCCGGCCTCGCGCAGCAGCGTGCGAGCGTCCGTGGCGCTCTTGGTGCTGACGTCCTCGACCACGTGGACCGCGGGCGTCGGAGTGGCGGAGGGTGTCGGCGTGGGGCTCGGCGACGCGGTGACGACGGCGGCCAGCGCAGGCGCGGGTGCTGACCCCGAGCCGCCCGCGGGCAGCGCCGCGCCGATGATCAGCAGCAGGACCGCGCCGACCGCGGTAGCGGTGCCGCGCGGGCGCGAGGTCAGCGCCGGGACGAAGCCGCGACGCCCGAAGATGACGGTGTACAGGGCGGCCGCGAGAGCGACCAGGCCGACGGACACGAACATGCCATGGAAGCCGTCGTTCGCCGTGGTGATGAGGATGACGAGCGCGGCGACGGTCGCGACGATCCACGTCGTCGCCGGGTGGATCCCGGGTCGCGTGTCGGCCATGACGGCGGTCGGTGCAGTCGGAGCGGCCGGGGGCGCGATGGCGCGCTGAGGCGCCGGCATGGCAAACGTCGCGACGGCCGCCCGCGCAGTGGTGGCCTGGATCGCTGCATCGCGCTCCGCGGCCTTCACCTGCATGGCCGCCTCGCGCTGCGCGACCTTCGCGGCGCGCTGCTGCTCGGCCTCCGCGGCCCGCACTGCCTTCGCCTGCGCGGCCTCGGCGGCCCGCATCGCCTTGTCGTGCGCGGCCTCAGCGGCCTGCGCGTTCCGCAGGGCGTCGGCCTGCTGCGAGGCGGAGACGGCCGCCGCCGCGGCTGCGCTCGGAGCGGCTGCCTGCGCTCCGGCGGGCTGCACAATCGGCGCGACGTGCTGCGTCCACGCGGATCCGTCCCAGTATCGGAGCTGCCCGGATCCGTCGGGGAACCAGCCGGCAGGTGCGGCGGAGGGGACGTCGGGCATGGTGCTCCTCGGGTGCGTGCCGCGGCCAAGGGGTAAGCCGCAGGTGGTGCCGTCGATATACGACGCCTGAGGCTATGAGCGCGCTCTCGCGACGGGAAGCCCTCGCACGGGGGTGATTCTCGGCGCCGAGGGCTGATCTGAGCGACTCAGTCGGATACCACCCATCGAAGCGAACGTCGCAATCTGCGCGTGGCGCGTCCGTAGCCGCATTTCCCTCTCCGCGATGATCGCCTCCGCGACAGCGTCGGCCGGTTCGTGCTCCCAGAACCTCAGGACGGTCCATCCCAGGCCGGTGAGCAACGCGGTCACCTCGCCGTCGCGCTCGACGTTCCGAGCGAGCTTCGGCCCCCAGTAGTCGGCGTTGGACTTGGGCAAGTGCAGGTGATCTGGGCAGCCATGCCAGAAGCACCCGTCGATGAAGACCGCGATGCGCTGCCGTGTGAATGCGATATCCGCACGGCTCCGGGACTCCATGGCCACGCGGAGGTCGACGCGGTACCGGTGCCCCCTGGCATGCAAGATCCGTCGTACTGCCAGCTCAGGCGCGGTGTCCCGGCGCTTGTTGGCTCGCATGACCCGTCGAGCGGTGTCGGAGGAGGCCCAGGACATGGCCGGAGTGGACCAGCTCCCTCCGACATCGCAACCCGAGGGGGTGGTCAGACGAGCCGTTCCAAGAACCGTCCTCCGGTAGTCGGCCAGATGACGCCCACTCCGTACATCGCCAACAGCTCCTCCAGATCCCGAGGAGGCTCCGATGGGAGCAGGACCGCCTTCTGCAAGTGGTCGACGGAACGGGCGTAGTCGAGGATCTGCCCGAGACCCGTGCGCATGTCGTGCCTGGTCGCGGAGGCCTTGGCCTCCACGAGGAGCTTCCGTGATGGGTCGTAGACATCCGTGTACAGAGAGGCACCACCGGGGCTCGGGATCCGGTGCCGTGTGGGTTGCACCTTTCGAGTACGCAGCAACCATTCCGAATACCGCCTCACGAGCGCCGCCTCGGTTCGAAGGTGCACCTGGGGCTCCGTTCTCCTCTGGACGAGGTACTCATCAACGAGAGCGGCCTCGAGCGGCAGGGACTGGACCTCGGTAGGAGTTGTCGGGAGGTGCGCGAGTTGAGGCGCCCGGGACTCCCCGACCGGACGCAAGCGGAAGATGAAGACGGAGCGGATCGCGCCGTCCTCTCCCGTGGCGTCGTCCACGATGTAAGGGTCGACTTCGGGGACCTCGAATTCACCGACGTAGATCACCTCGGGGCTGGTCCCCTGCTTCTCGAAGAGCCTCAGCGCCCGACCGTCGGGCTTGTGATCCCGCACAGCCTTGTTCCCGTTGGTCATCACCTGAGCACCACTGGGCCCCTCGCCCGTGTAGTGGAACGTGCCGTCGTCGTGCCAACCGTCGAACACGTCGTACCCGCTCGACTTCCCGCCGGGGCCGGTGAACAGCAGCACGTTCGGGGTCCTCCCGCTGGGCTCCATCCCACCCTGGCGAGCCCCGCCGTAGAGCGCGTGCACGGCGCGCCTACGACGCACGTCCCCGACCGGTATCGACCACTCATCCTGTGCCACGTGCTCTCGCCTTCGTCGCGAAAGCCTTTCACGCGGATGGTTTTGGTGATGCACCCAAAGCGGGTCACGCGAAGCGGACGCACCTGCCGACCTTGCCTTCCAGCACTGGCCAAGGGCACCTCTCTGAGGTCATAGCACCCCGCCCGGCCGGCGGCTTTCCCGCACCGCCGCCCGACCCGAGCCGCGAATGCCTACGGTGAGCACATGCCCCCTCCCCTTCGCCCTCTGGTATTCACTCGATACGACATGAGCACTGCGGGCTCCGCCGCAGCTCTCTTCGCCGATTCCAAGAAGGTGTGCGGGATCTACGTCCTGGAGTTCGCGGATGGAATGCGATACGTGGGCCAAACACGTCAGATCGTGTCGCGTTACGCGGCCCACCGACGCCATCACGGTGACATCGTCGCCTTCAGCTTCGCCCCATGCTCTGCCACCGACCTAGACGAGCACGAACGGCAGGAGGTGCGTCGGCAGGAGGCGGCGAAGCGCAGCCTCCGAAACCTCAACCTCACCGGATGGCCCGCGGGGACCGGGGACCTCGACGTGACGGTCGAGAACGGCCGGAGCGTCTTCTTGCCATGGGAGAGGAATCGACGCCTGAGACTCTCCGACGAGGGAGAGGCGACCTTGCATCGGCGCTTCTGGACACTCGCCGCCCGAGACGACTACGAAGAGATGGCTGAAGCGGTCGCCAGATACATCGAAGAATGCATCCCCGATCCCTTCGGCACACAGCGACTCCTGTGGACGATCGTCGCGCTTCCGGAGACCGGGCGCACGAAGGTGGCGAGGCGCCTGTTCACCCTGAGCTGCGGCGCATTGGAGACGCTGTACGCCTACCAGGTCGACGACGGCGATCACGCGCGGCTGGAGATCGCCCTCAACTTCGACGATGCCCGCGCTGCCGAGGTGAGGGGCGCACGCGGCAGACGCACAGCGCTGCCATCGGTGTTCAGCAACCTGCATCACGCGCCGTCTTACACCAGCGCAACGGTGCACCAGTGCGTCGTCACGTCGTGGAAGGACCTTCAACGCACCCTGGACTTCGAGCCATTCGTCGAGGCGATCTACAAGTTGAACACCATGCAGATGCGTCGTCGCTCATCGCCCTTCAAGCGGCACCACAACATGGCCCTCGCCGACGATCTACTCCGCCGAGCAGCGATTCGATCCGACGGTACGTGAGCTTCGCAAGGCCTCTCGCCTCCGGATGAGCAACGCACCAGGACCTTGCTGTGACTGCGGCAGGCACGGACACATGTCCTGGGTCCCGAGAATCGAGCGCATCGGGTCCATGCATCCATGCAACCGAAGCGGAGACAATAGGCTCGCCGGCATCTCTCCTCCGTTAGCGCAGACGGATGTCCATATCTGTGAAGGACCCCGGAAACGACGAATGCCCCGGCCGGACCCATAGGTCCTTCCGAGGCATGTCCGTCGGGCTGACAGGATTTGAACCTGCGACCCCTTGACCCCCAGTCAAGTGCGCTACCAAGCTGCGCCACAGCCCGCTGACCCATCGCTGGGCAACTCGTAGAGCCTACCGCATCGGCGGCACTGCTCCGGCACGCGCGGGGCCCGGGATCAGGCCGGCGCACCGCCCGGGCGACCAGGAGCCGCGGGGTCCGGCGCGCCACCACCAGCCACCCGCCCCGGCTTCGGGAAGGCGTCCCGCATGTGGTCGCTCCGGAGGATGTCGGCCACCCCGATGAGCAGCAGCGAGAAGACGATCTGCTCGATGACCATCCAGAGCGGGTAGAGGCCCGGGATCGCGGCGACCACCAGGGTCACGATGGGGAAGATCTGGCTGAACAGGCGCAGGCGAGAGTACGCCCACCAGTAGCCGGCCGACGCGCGCCAGGCGAAGTAGTAGAGCGTGAGGGTCATCGCGAGCACCACGAAGGAGCGGAACCAGACGGCGGGGGCGATCGCGATGCCGTCCTCGGCGAGGGTCAGGGCGATGGCCACGGCGGTCGCGCCCACGAGGGTCTCGGCGATGAGGATCCACCGGATCCAGCGGAACGCCCGCGCCGTCCACGGGTGGTCGCGCATGTCCTGGGCGATGACATGGCCCGCCTGGCGCCCGGCGGCGATCCGATCGAGACGGCTGAGCAGCTGGTCCACCGGTGCGATCCTCCGTGTCTCGTGAGCGGGCGTCGGATGCGCCCGGATCAGGGTACGACGTGACGCCTGGAGCCGCCCGCGAACGTGGGGAGCGGCGCGATCCGGACAGGCGACGCGGGCACCCGCCGACGGTCGGCGGATCCCCCGCATGACACCCCGTGACGCCCCGCGTCGTCACGCGGGGCAACCCCGCGTCACACCCCTCGCCACCCCGCGTGACCCGCCCCTACCGTGGCCCCACCGCGAGGCGCGGCAGCGGTCGCGCCCCTTCACGAGAGGTACAGGACATGACCCTGATCGACCGCGAGCCCCGACCCGCATCCGGCTCCCCCGCGCCCGCCCACGGCACCGCGAACGCGGACGCACCCGCGAAGACAGACCGCCCGCGCCCCGCTCCCCTCGGCGACGCGCCCGTCGACCGCTGGAGGGGCGCGCCGCGTCCCACGACGCCGGCCGCGTGGATCGCCCGCGCCCGCGAGGTCGCCGACATCCTCGCCGTCGACCAGGTCGAGCGCGACCGCGCCGGCGCGAGCCCGCACCAGGAGGTGGCGCTGCTCAAGCACGCTGGCCTCGTCACCCTGCTCGGGCCGGCGGAGCACGGCGGCGGCGGGCAGACGTGGGACACCGCGTACAAGGTGATCCGCGCGGTCGCACGCGGCGACGGATCCATCGGCCAGCTCCTCGGCTACCACTACCTCTGGGCGTGGGCCGCGCGGCTCGTGGCGACGGACGAGCAGATCGAGGCCGTGGAGAAGCTCGCCACGACAGGCAATCTGCTCTTCGGCGGCGCCGTGAACCCGCGCGACTCCGACCTCGTCATCCGCGAGGACGGCGACGACCTGATCTTCTCCGGCCGGAAGTCCTTCTCGACGGGCGGCGTCGTCTCCGACCTCACGGTGCTCGAGGGCGTCATCGAAGGCACCGACACCCACGTGTTCGCGATCGTGCCGACCGACCAGCCGGGCATCGTCTTCGGCCACGACTGGGACAGCCTCGGGCAGCGGCTCACGGAGTCGGGCTCGGTCGAGATCCGCGACGTGCGCGTGCCGTGGACGGACGCCGCCGGCTTCGTCGACAAGGTCTTCCAGCCGCTCGTGTACGGCACGCTCAACGTGCCGGCGATCCAGCTGGTGTTCGCGAACTTCTACCAGGGCATCGCCGAGGGCGCGCTGGAGACCGCCGCCGCGTACACGCGCAGCACCACGCGCGCGTGGCCGTACGGCGGCGACGACAAGGAGCGCGCGACCGACGAGTGGTACGTGCTCGAGGGCTACGGCCAGCTGCAGTCGAAGCTGTGGGCGTCGGAGGCGCTGCTGGATCGGGTGGGCGCGGAGATCAGCGCCGTGCTGCACGCGCCGCGCGAGAAGCTCACGGAGCGGAAGCGCGGCGAGATCGCCGTGCGGGTCGCGGCGGCCAAGGCGCGCATCGCGGAGGACGGGCTGGAGGTCGGCACGCGGATCCTCGAGCTCACAGGCGCCCGCGCCTCCTCGTCGAAGGCCGGGCTCGACATCTTCTGGCGCAACCTGCGCACGCACACGCTGCACGACCCGATCCCCTACAAGCGCCGCGAGGTCGGCCGGCACGTGCTGCTCGGCGAGATCCCGGAGCCGACCTGGTACACGTGATCCGCATCCAGCCCCCGACGACGGACGGCGCCGACCCCCAAGAGGGATCGACGCCGTCCGTCGTGCTGCGAGCGAGGAGCGACTAGCGCTTCCGCTTCTCCCGCACGCGCATGTTGACGATGATCGGGCTGCCCTCGAAGCCGTAGATCTCGCGCAGGCGCCGCTGGATGTAGCGGCGGTACTGCGGGTCGAGGTACCCGGTGGTGAAGAGCACGAATGTCGGCGGACGGCTCGAGGCCTGCGTGCCGAACAGGATGCGCGGCTGCTTGCCGCCGCGCACGGGGTGCGGGTGGGCGGCCGTGAGCTCGGCGAGGAACGCGTTGAACTTGCCCGTCGCGATGCGGGTGTCCCACGACTCGAGCGCCGTCTCGAGCGCCGGGACGAGCTTCTCCATGTGGCGGCCGGTGCGCGCCGAGATGTTGACGCGCGGCGCCCACGACACGTGCGCGAGGTCGGTCTCGATCTCGCGCTCGAGGTAGCGGCGGCGCTCGTCATCGAGGAGGTCCCACTTGTTGAACGCCAGCACGAGCGCGCGGCCCGACTCGAGAACCAGCTCGATGATGCGGATGTCCTGCTCGCTGATGACCTCGGAGACGTCGATCATGACGACCGCGACCTCCGCCTTCTCCAGCGCCGCGCTCGTGCGGAGCGACGCGTAGAAGTCGGCGCCCTGGGCGAGGTGCATGCGGCGGCGGATGCCGGCGGTGTCGACGAAGCGCCACACCTTTCCGGCGATCTCGACCTGCTCGTCGACCGGGTCGCGCGTGGTGCCGGCGAGCTCGTTGACGACCACGCGCTCCTCGCCCGCTGCCTTGTTGAGCAGGCTCGACTTGCCGACGTTCGGGCGGCCGAGGATGGCGACGCGGCGGGGTCCGCCGACCTCCTCCTTGGCGACCTTGGAGACGAGCGGCAGCGTCTTCAGCACGAGGTCGAGCAGATCCGCGACGCCGCGGCCGTGCAGCGCGGAGACGGGGTGCGGCTCGCCGAGGCCGAGCGACCACAGCGAGGCGGCGTTCGGCTCCTGGCGCGCGTCGTCGACCTTGTTGGCCGCGAGGATCACCGTCTTCTTGGTCTTGCGGAGCAGGCGGACGACGTGCTCGTCCGTGCTCGTGGCGCCGACGTTCGCATCCACCACGAAGAGCACGGCGTCGGCGAGGTCCATCGCGATCTCGGCCTGCATGGCGACGGACGCGTTGATGCCCTTCGCGTCGGGCTCCCAGCCGCCGGTGTCGACGAGCGTGAACCAGCGGCCCGCGTACTCGGCCTTGTAGGAGACGCGGTCGCGCGTGACGCCGGGCGTGTCCTCGACGACGGCCTCGCGGCGGCCGAGGATCCGGTTGATGAGCGCCGACTTGCCGACGTTCGGGCGGCCGACGACCGCGAGCACGGGCAGCGCCGGCAGGTACGTGACCTGGTCGGGGTCGTCCGTGGCGGATTCGAGGACCTCGAGGTCCTCGTCGTCCAGGTCGTAGTCCTCGAGCCCGGCGCGGAGCGTCTGCGCGCGCTGGGCGGCGAGCTCCTCGTCGATGCTCGACAGGCGCTCGTGGAGCCCGCTGTCGAGCTCGGGGAAGTCGTCGTCGTGATCAGCCATGTTGTCCTCTGGCGTGTCGGCCCGTCACCGGGCCGCGCCTCAATCTGTTCGTGCGTGAACGAGATCGACCACCGCCTGGACGGTCTGGTCGAAGTCGATGTCCGTGGAGTCGATGGTGGTCACACCATCTGCGGCGTTCATGAAATCGACGACCTGCGAGTCGGCCCGATCCCGGGAGGCGAGTGATTCGCCGACCGCGGCTGCCGACTGGGTCGACGTCTCCGCGGAACGCCTGCTCATCCTAGCTTCCGGGGAGGCCGTCAGCAGAATGCGGACCTGGGCGTCGGGCGCCACGACCGTCGTGATGTCGCGGCCCTCGACCACGATGCCGGGCTTGTCGCTCGACGCCATGAGCGAGCGGAACAGCTCCACCATGTAGTGGCGCACCTCGGGGACGCGGGCCACGCGGCTCACGACGGCGGACACGCGGGGCTCCCGGATCGCCTCGGTCACGTCCGTGCCGCGGACGCTCACGCGCGTCTCGGACGGATCGATCGCGATGTCGTAGTCGAAGCCCTCGATGAGGCTCGTGACGGTGGCGGGATCCTCGGTGTCGACGCCGCTCTCCAGCGCGAACCAGCTGAGCGCGCGGTAGGCGGCGCCCGTGTCCTGGTAGTCGAAGCCGAGGGCGCGTGCGGCGGCGCGGCTCACGCTCGACTTGCCGCTGCCGGCGGGGCCGTCGACGGCGACGACCGTGCGGTTGAGCGTGGCGTCCACGAGGAGGGCGTCCTCGAGGGGATCCCTCTCCAGCGGGTCGGGTGCGGTCGGGTCGGGTGCGTTCACAGCGTCTCCGGTCATCCGGCGATCCTCCAGTTCCGTTCTTCGAGCCGCGCGACCAGGCGGTCGCGGGCCTCGGGCAGCACGGCGATCTCGACGAGACCCACCTGCGCGCCCTGCGAGTGCTCGAGGCGCAGGTCCTCGATGTTGACGTCGGCGGCGCCCACGTCGTCGATCAGCGCGGCCAGCTGGCCGGGGCGGTCGTCGATCATCACGGTGACGGCGGCGAAGCGGCGGTCCTGGCCGTGCTTGCCGGGGATGCGCGCGACGCCCGCGTTGCCCGCGTGGATCCGCTCGGCCACCCGCAGCCGGGAACCCTGCGCGTCGACGTCGTCGAGCGCGTCGATCACGTCGTCGAGGTCGGAGCGCAGGGCGCGGAGGATCGGCACGATGCGGGAGGCGTTGGCGCCGAGGATCTGCACCCACAGCGCCGCGTCGCTCGACGCGATGCGCGTGGTGTCGCGGAGGCCCTGCCCGGAGAGGCCGAGCGCCGCCGCGTCGCCGTCGGCGAGCCGCGACGCCAGGAGGCTCGCGACCACCTGCGGCACGTGCGAGACGAGCGCCACCGAGGCGTCGTGCTCCTCCGCGGTCATCTCGATGGGGACGGCGCCGAGGTCGAGGATCAGCTGCTCGACGGGCGCGCCCGCGGCGTACGTGATGCCGTCGTGGCCCGCGATGACCCAGGGCCGGCCGAGGAAGAGGTCGCCCGTCGCGGAGACGGGGCCGCCGCGCTCGCGCCCGGCGAGCGGGTGGGAGCCGAGGTAGCGCGAGAGGTCGGCGCCCATGTCGCGGAGCTCGGCGAGCGGTGCGGCCTTCACGCTCGCGACGTCGGTGACGAGCGCCTCCGGGTGCGCGGCGAGCTCGGCGGCGACCACGCGCGCGGTCACGTCCGGGGGCACGCAGACCACGACGAGCGACGGCCGGTCGGGCGCCGGCGAGATGTCGGCGATGCGGCCCGCGCCCATGTCCGCGGCGAGGCGGAGCGTCGTCGGCGACGCGTCGGCCAGCACGACGTCGACGCCGCGCGCGCGGAGGCCGAGCGCGATGCTCGTGCCGAGGAGTCCCGTGCCGACGATGCGGACGGTGCCCTGCACGCGCGTGTCGGTCGCGGCGGCCGCGCCCGCGGCCTCGCTCACTCGCCGTCCTCGCGGTCCACGTCCCCCTGCGCCTCGGCGGCGGCGCCCGCGCCCTGCGGCGTCACGGGTCCGGCCTGCGCGCGGGCCTCGCGCGAGATGGTGAGGAGCTGGCCGAGCTCGTCGGAGGTGAGGTCGCGGACGCGGCCGACGCCGAGGGATCCGAGGTGCAGCGGCCCGAACTGGCGGCGCACGAGCTCCTCCACCGGGTGGCCGACCTCGTCGAGCATGCGGCGCACGATGCGGTTGCGTCCGGAGTGCAGCGTGATCTCCACGAGCGTCTGGTCGCCGCCGCCCGAGAGGATGCGCGCGCGATCCGCCTGGATCGGCCCGTCCTCGAGATCCACGCCCTGCGTCAGGCGCTGGATCGTCTGCGGCGTGACCCGGCCCGTGACCTTCGCGATGTACGTCTTGAGCACGCCGAACGACGGGTGCGCGAGCACGTGCGCCAGGTCGCCGTCGTTGGTGAGGATCAGCAGGCCGCTCGTCTCCGCGTCGAGGCGGCCGACGTTGAACAGGCGCTCCTCGAACTCCTCGGTGAACTCCCGGAGATCGGGGCGGCCGCGCTCGTCGCGCAGCGAGGAGTAGATGCCTACGGGCTTGTTGAGCATGAGGTAGCGCTTGGAGGTGTCGAGCTGCACGGCCTGGTCGTCGACCGCGACCTCGTCGACGTCGGGGTCGATGCGGCGCCCGGGCTCGGTGACGACCTCGCCGTTCACGGTGACGCGGCCCGCGGCGATCATGTCCTCGCAGACGCGGCGGCTGGCGACGCCGGCGGCGGCCATCACCTTCTGCAGGCGGACGCCCGCGACGGGCTCGTCAGGGTTCCAGGCATGGTCAGAGGAGGGGGTCATGGAAGCCTTCCGCCCCGTCGGGGAGCAACGGGGAGATCGGGGGGAGCTCGTCGAGCGAGTTGATGCCGAGCTGCGTGAGCAGGTGGTCTGTCGTACCGTAATGGATCGCGCCGGTCTCGCCGTCGGTGAAGGCCTCGGTCACGAGGCCCCGCGCGAGCAGCGTCCGCACCACCGAGTCGACGTTCACGGCGCGGATCGCGGCGACCTGGCTGCGGCTGATCGGCTGCTTGTAGGCGATCACCGCGAGCGTCTCGAGGGCCGCCTGCGAGAGGCGCGTGGGGTTCTGCGTGAGCACGTGGTCGCGGATCACGGTGTCGTACTCGGGCCGCACGTACACGCGCCAGCCGCCGCCGACCTCACGCAGCTCGAAGCCGCGGCGCACTCCCCCGGTCTTCCCGTCGAAGTCGTCGACGAGCCGCTGGATCGCGCGGCGCACCTCCTTCACGGGCGTCGAGGTCGCGGTCGCGAGGGTCGTCACGCTCTGCGGCTCGTCGGCGACCATGAGCAGCGCCTCGAGCGCGCGGTCGAGGTCGAGCGGGGTGTCGGCGGGTTCGACGACCGTGCCGCCATCGGGATCCAGGGGCTCAGCTGTCATATCCGGCCCCCAGGCTCGCGAGCGCGTCGTCGGTCCAGCTCTCGGCGGTCCACGTCAGCGTGAGCTCGCCGAGCGCCTCCGGCTGGTCGAACTCGATCGCGGCGACGCGGTACAGCTCGAGCACCGCGAGGAACCGCGCGATCACGACGCCCGTGACCCCGGCGTCCGCGACGAGCTCCCGGAACGTCACCGGCGCCCCGCCCCGCAGTCGCGCGACCACGACGGCCGCGTGCTCGCGGATGCTCACGAGCGGCGCGTGCAGGTGGTCGAGCCCCACGGTCGGGATCTCGCGCGGCGCGAGCGCGAGCAGGGCGATGGCCGCGAGGTCTGCCGGCGACGTGGTCCAGACCAGCTCGGGCACCTGCGCGCGGAACCGCTCCTCGAGCGGCACGTCGCGGAACGCGCGGCCGGACTCGGCGGCCAGCCGCTCCTGGAACCACGACGCCGCCTGCTTGAACGCGCGGTACTGCAGCAGCCGCGCGAACAGCAGGTCGCGGGCCTCGAGCAGCGCCACGTCCTCGGCGTCCACGAGCTCGCCCTGCGGCAGGAGGCCGACGAGCTTGAGGTCGAGCAGCGTCGCGGCGACCACGAGGAAGGAGCTGGCCTCGTCGAGGTCCTCCGGCCCGTCGAGCCCGCGGATGTGCGCGATGAACTCGTTCGTCACGAGGCTGAGGCTCACCTCGGTGATGTCCATCTCGTGGCTGCCGATGAGCGAGAGCAGCAGGTCGAACGGTCCCTCGAAGTTGCCGATGCTGACCCGGAAGGCGCGCTCGGGATCCGTCCGGAGCGCGGCGGCGTCCGCGTCGACGGCGAGCTCCGGCTCCGCCAGGGGTGCGCCCCTACGCGACGGCGCCACGCGCGATGAGCTCCCGCGCCACCTTGCGGTACGCGAGCGCGGCCGGGTGCTCGGGCGCGAACTGGATGATGGGCTTGCCCGCCACCGACGCGTCCGGGAACTTCACGGTCCGGCCGATCACGGTCTCGAGCACGCTGTCGTCGAACGCCTCGACCACGCGCTGCAGCACCTCGCGCGAGTGCAGCGTGCGCGAGTCGTACATGGTCGCGAGGATCCCGTCGAGCGCGAGCCCCGGGTTCAGCCGGTCCTTGACCTTCTCGATCGTCTCCACCAGCAGCGCGACGCCGCGGAGGGCGAAGAACTCGCACTCGAGCGGGATCAGCACGCCGTGGCTCGCGGTGAGCGCGTTGACGGTGAGCAGGCCGAGCGACGGCTGGCAGTCGATGAGGATGACGTCGTAGTCGGCGCTCACCTTGCGCAGCACGCTGGCGAGGATCTGCTCGCGCGCGACCTCGTTGACGAGGTGCACCTCCGCGGCCGACAGGTCGATGTTCGCGGGGATCACGTCGAGGCCCTCGAAGCCCGTGGTCTGGATGGCCTCGCGCGGGTCCTTCACGGTGCCGAGCAGCAGGTCGTAGATGGTGATCGCGTCGTGCGTCTGCACGCCGAGGCCCGCGGACAGCGCGCCCTGCGGATCGAAGTCGACGGCGAGCACGCGGCGGCCGTAGCTCGCGAGCGATGCGCCGAGGTTGATGGCGGTCGTCGTCTTGCCGACGCCGCCCTTCTGGTTGCAGAGGGAGATGATCTTGGCCGGTCCGTGGCCCTGGAGCGGCTCGGGCTCGGCGAACTCGCGCAGCTCCCGACCGGTGGGTCCGAGCACGGGGACGTCCATTCCCGGGAGCTCGGTCACATCTGGCTTGCGCGTCACGTGGATCTCTCTCTGCCGCTCCTCCGACGCGGTCCCGCCGGATCCTGGAAGTCTACCGGGGAGGGTCGCTCACGCCCGGCGGGCACGCGGGTGCGCGGTCGTGTAGACGTCGCGGAGGGTGTCGACGGTGACGCGCGTGTAGATCTGCGTGGTCGCGACCGACGAGTGGCCGAGCAGCTCCTGCACCACGCGCACGTCCGCGCCGCCGGCGATGAGGTGCGTCGCGAACGAGTGCCGGAACGTGTGCGGCGAGATCTCCTCCGCGACGCCGGCGCGCTCGGCGGCCGCCTTGATCACGAGCCACGCGTTCTGCCGCGACAGCGCGTGTCCGCGGAGGCCGAGGAACAGGGCCGGGGTGGCGGATCCGCGCGCGGCGAGGATCGGGCGGACGCGCACGAGGTACGCGTCGACGGCGCGGCGCGCGAAGGACCCGACGGGCACGATCCGCTGCTTGCCGCCCTTGCCGAGCACGCGCACCAGCTCGGCCGCGGCGCCGTCGGGGCCGAGCACGTCGTCGACCGTGAGCGCCGTGATCTCGCTGACGCGCGCGCCCGTCGCGTACAGCAGCTCGAGCAGGGCCTTGTCGCGCACGCGGAGCGGCTCGTCGCCGTCGGTGGCGTCGAGGATCCGGCCCATGGTCTCGATGGAGACCGCCTTCGGCAGACGGCTCGGCAGCTTGGGCGGCCGCTGGTCGGCGGACACGTCGACCTCGACGATGCCCTCCTCCACGAGGAAGCGGTGGAAGCTACGGACGCTCGACAGCATGCGCGCGAGCGACGACGCCGTGAGGCCGCCGTGCTCGGGGTCGCGGACGCGCTGCGCGAAGGCGGCGATGTGCGCGGCGCTGGCGCAGGCCGGATCCGCGACGCCCTCGGCTGCGAGGTGCGCCGTGTAGCGCGCGAGGTCGCGGCGGTACGCCTGGAGGGTGTTCTGGGACAGGCCGCGCTCCACCTCGACGTGCCGGAGCCAGCGGTCGACGGCGCGCCGCAGCGCGACCGGGACCTCGGGGGCGGCGTCGGGCGCCGCTCCCCCGGATCCCTCGGCCGCGTCGGTCACGAGGCGGACGAGCCCCCGCCGTCGCCGTCGCGCAGCTTCGGGTGGCGCGGCCACGGCGCGTCGGCCGGTCCCAGCGTCGACCAGCCGCGCGAGCGGGCGACGTGCGCCTGCAGCACCGCGATCACGGTCGACGGGTTCTGGATCCGCCGCTCGAGCACCGCCGTGACGACCTCGTCGAGGTCGACCCAGCGCACCTCGATGTCGGCCTCCTCGTCGGTGCGCGCGAACGCCTCCGCCGCGGGGGTCAGACCGCGCGCGAGGTAGACGCGGATAGCCTCGTCGCTGCCGCCGGGCGTCGTGTAGTACTCGGCCAGCACGCTCCACTCGGCGGCGACCAGGTCGGCCTCCTCCGTGAGCTCGCGCTGCACGGCCGTGAGCGGCGGCTCGCCCGTGATGTCGAGGAGGCCCGCCGGGATCTCCCACTCGCGCATGCGCACGGGGTGCCGGTACTGCTTGATGAGGAGCACGCGGTCCTCGTCGTCGATCGCGAGCACCGCGACGGCGCCCGTGTGGTCGACGAACTCGCGCGTGATCTCACCGTCGCCGTACGCGAAGGTCTCACGGCGGATGTCCCAGATCTTGCCCTGGAAGACCCGCTCGCTCGACGTGACGTCGTACGAGACGGCGTCGTCGTGCAGGCCGTCAGCCGGCGCGCCCGCGACGGCGTCGGTCACGCGACCGCCTCGGCGTCGTCCTCGACGAACAGCGTGCTGGCGGCCTGGCGGTCGAGCGCGGCGCGGATGAGGCCCGCGAACAGCGGGTGGGCGCGGTTCGGGCGCGACCGCAGCTCCGGGTGCGCCTGCGTGCCGATGTAGAACGGGTGCACCTCGCGCGGCAGCTCCACGTACTCGACGAGCGTGCCGTCGGGCGAGGTGCCCGAGAACACGAGGCCGGCGTCCTGGATCCGGTCGCGGTACTGGTTGTTGACCTCGTAGCGGTGGCGGTGGCGCTCGTGCGAGACGGGCGCGCCGTACAGCTCGGCCGCGAGGGACCCGGGCGCGAGCGCCGCCTCGTAGAGGCCGAGGCGCATGGTGCCGCCCAGGTCGCCGCCCGCGATGATGTCGACCTGCTCCGCCATCGTCGCGACGACCGGGAACTCGCTCTCGGGGTCGAACTCGCTGGAGGAGGCGCCGGTGAGTCCGGCCTCGTTGCGGGCGTACTCGATGACCATGCACTGCAGGCCGAGGCAGAGGCCGAGCACGGGGATCATGTTGTCGCGCGCGAACTTGAGCGCGCCGAGCTTGCCCTCGATGCCGCGGATGCCGAACCCGCCCGGCACGCACAGCGCGTCCAGGTCGCCCAGCTTCTTCGCCGCGCCCTCGGGCGTCTCGCACTCGTCGGAGGCGACCCAGCGCAGCTTCACGCGCGCCGAGTGGGCGAACCCGCCGGCCCGCAGCGCCTCGGTGACCGAGAGGTACGCGTCCGGCAGGTCGATGTACTTGCCGACGAGACCGACGGTGACCTCGTGCTTCGGGTCGTGCACGGCGTCGAGCAGGTCGCTCCAGCCGGACCAGTCGACGGCGTCCGCGGCCGGCAGCCCGAGGTGGTCGATGATGTAGCTGTCCAGGCCCTGCCCGTGCAGCATCTCGGGGATGTCGTAGATGCTCGGCACGTCGACCGCGTTCACGACGGCCTGCTCGTCGACGTCGCACATGAGCGCGATCTTCTTCTTGTTCGAGTCCGAGACGGGCCGGTCGCTGCGGAGCACGAGCGCGTCCGGCTGGATCCCGATGGAGCGCAGCGCCGCCACGGAGTGCTGCGTGGGCTTGGTCTTCTGCTCGCCCGACGCCCCCATGTACGGCACGAGCGAGACGTGCACGAAGAAGACGTTGTTGCGGCCGAGCTCGTGGCGCACCTGGCGCGCGGCCTCGATGAACGGCTGGCTCTCGATGTCGCCGACCGTGCCGCCGATCTCGGTGATGATCACGTCGGGCTGCGGCTCGTCCGAGGACTGCAGGCGCATGCGGCGCTTGATCTCGTCGGTGATGTGCGGGATGACCTGCACGGTGTCGCCGAGGTACTCGCCGCGGCGCTCCTTGGCGATGACCTCGGAGTAGATCTGGCCGGTGGTCACGTTGGCCGCCTGGTCCAGCTCGATGTCGAGGAAGCGCTCGTAGTGCCCGATGTCGAGGTCGGTCTCCGCGCCGTCGTCGGTCACGAAGACCTCGCCGTGCTGGAAGGGGTTCATGGTGCCCGGATCCACGTTGAGGTAGGGATCGAGCTTCTGCATGACGACGCGCACGCCGCGCGCCGTGAGGAGGTTGCCCAGGCTGGCCGCCGTGAGGCCCTTGCCGAGCGAGGAGACGACGCCACCGGTCACGAAGATGTGCCTGGTCGTCTTCGCCGTGCCTGTCGTGCTGGTGATGCTGTCCGTCGAGCTCGGGTCCGTGTCCGCTGAATTGATGTCCGCCACGGGCTTCCATCCTACGTGTGTTCCGGGGCTGCGCGACAGCCACGCCGCGCGAGGCTGCCGCCGGTCGTCCGCTCAGCGCAGGGACGCCGCCGTCTCCACGAGCTCGCGCGCGTGCGCCAGGCCGCTCTCACTGTCGGGGAGGCCGGAGAGGAGGCGCGCCATCTCCTGGATCCGCGCGTCGCCCTCGAGCTGCGTGACGCTCGACGCGGTGACCTGGCCGTCGCCGCCCTTGACGACGCGCAGGTGGTTGGTCGAGAAGGCCGCGACCTGCGCGAGGTGGGTGACGACGATGACCTGCGCGCGCTCCGCCAGCCGGGCCAGCCGCCGTCCGATCTCGATCGCCGCCGCACCGCCGACGCCCGCGTCGACCTCGTCGAACACGAAGGTGGGCACGGGGTCGTCGCCGGCCACCACGACCTCGATGGCGAGCATCACGCGCGACAGCTCGCCGCCGGACGCGCCCCGCCCGAGCGGACGCGCCTCGGCTCCCGCGTGCGGGCGCAGCAGGATCTCGACCCGGTCGGCGCCCGACAGCGCGGGCTCCTCCCGCGGCGACACCCGCACCTCGAGCGACGCGTCGGCCATGGCGAGCGCGCCGAGCTCGGTCGTCACGGCCGCGGCGAGCCGCGCGCCGGCCTCCTCGCGGACGGCGGTGACGCGCGCGGCCAGCTCGCCGACGAGCTGCTCGTCGCGCTCCACCTCGACGCGCAGCAGGTCGATCCGGTCGGTGTCGCCGTCGAGCTCGAGCAGGCGGGCGCTGCCGGTGTCGAGGAAGGCGAGCGCGTCCTCCACCGTCGGACCGTGCGCACGCGTGAGGACCGCGAGCTCGGCGCGGCGATCCTGCAGGGTCTCGAGCTCCCGCGCGCCGTCGGCGTCGAGCCCCGCGAGGTAGCCCGAGAGCTGCACGGCGATCTCCGACACGAGGATCCGCGCGCTGTCCAGCGACTCGATGATCTCGGCGAGGCCCGGGTCGTGCGCCACCACCCGGTCGAGGCGGCGATGGGCGGTGTCGAGCACCGACGCGGCGTCGGCCATCTCCCCTGACACGTCCTCGGACGACATGAGCTCGTGGGCGGCGGATGCGGCCGCCCGCAGGTCCTCGAGGTTGGTGAGCCGGTCGATGCGCTCGCGCAGCTCCTCGTCCTCACCCGGCTGCGGTGCCACGGCCTCGATCGCGTCGATCGCGATGCGCAGCTCCTCGGCCTCGCGCGTGCGGGCGTCCTGCTCCGTGACGAGGCGGTCGAGCTCGGCCCGCGCCGCCTGCCAGCGACGGAACACCTCCTGGTACTCGGCGAGCACGGGCGCGAGCGCGGATCCGGCGAACCGGTCGAGCGCCTGCCGCTGGGCGCTGGACGACCGCAGGCGCATCTGGTCGGACTGGCCGTGCACCACCACGAGCTGCTCGCCGATCTCCGTGAGCAGCGCCGCCGGAGCCCCGCGGCCCCCGACCGACGCGCGGCTGCGGCCCTCGGACGAGAGCTGGCGCGTGACGATGAGCTCGCCGCGCGTGCCGTCGCCGAACGGGTCGACGTCTCCCCCCGCGTCGCGCACGCGCTCGGGCACGGGCCCGTCGGCCGCGATGATCCAGCGCCCCTCGACGACCGCGCGCTCGCTCCCCTGCCGCACGGCGCCCGAGTCTGCGCGCGCGCCGAGCAGCAGGCCGAGGGCGGTGACGACCATGGTCTTGCCCGCGCCGGTCTCGCCGGTGACGGCCGTGAAGCCGGGCCCGAGCGGCAGCGTGGCCTGGCCGATCACCCCGAGGTCGCGGATGGTGATCTCCTCAATCACGGTCGATCGGCCCCCTCCAGCCGGTGACCGGCAGCTCGAACTTGTTGACGAGGCGGTCGGTGAACGGCGACTGCTTGAGGCGCGCGAGGCGCACGGGGATGGCGGAGCGGCGGGCCTCGACGCGCGCGCCGGGCGGCATGTCTCGGGTGCGTCGGCCGTCGCACCAGAGGACGCCGGATCCGGACGTGCGGCTCAGCACCTCGACGGCGACCGTGGACTCCGGTCCCACGACGAGCGAGCGGGCGAACAGGGTGTGCGGGCTGAGCGGCACCACGAGCATCGCCTCGAGGCTCGGCCACACGATGGGGCCGCCCGCCGAGAACGCGTACGCCGTGGATCCCGTGGGCGTCGAGACGACCATGCCGTCGCACCCGTACGACGCGAGCGGCCGCCCGTCGATCTCGACCACCACCTCGAGCATGCGCTCGCGGCTTGCCTTCTCCACGGTCGCCTCGTTGAGCGCCCACGTGCGGTAGACGATGTCGGCCCCGACCTTGAGCGTGACGTCGAGCGTCATGCGCTCCTCGACCGTGTAGTCGCGGTCGAGCACGCGGCGCACGGTGGCCGTGAGGTCCTCCCGCTCGCTCTCGGCGAGGAAGCCGACGTGCCCGAGGTTCACGCCGAGGAGCGGCACGGAGGTGCCGCGCACGATCTCGGCCGAGCGGAGGATCGTGCCGTCGCCGCCCAGGACGATGACGATCTCGAGGTCGGCCGTCTGCACGTCCTCCCCCAGCACGGCGACGCCGTCCATCTCGGGCGCGAAGGGCAGGATGTCGGCCTTCTCGTCGGCCGTGAGCACGAGGTGCACGTCGGCCTCGGCCAGCTGCGCGCACACGCTGAGCGCCGCGTCGATGGAGTCGCGCCGTCCCGTGTGGGACACGACCAGGATGTGCCTCGCGGGTCCAGCCACTTCGCTCACGCTCCTGTGATCTCGTTCGACGTCGATCTCCATTGTGTCGGATTGCTCCCCGCGCGACCGCTGAACCAGGCGAGGTACTCGTGGTTCCCGGCCCCGCCGACGATCGGGGAGGAGACGAGGCCGGCCGTGCCGAGGCCGAGGTCCCACGCGGCCCAGAGGACGCGCATGACGGCGTCGTCGCGGAGCCCCGGGTCGTGCACGATGCCCTCGCGGATCCCCGTGCGGCCCACCTCGAACTGCGGCTTGATCAGCAGCACGATGTCGGCGCCGTCCGCGGCGGTGCGCGCGATGGCGGGCAGCACGAGTCCGAGCGAGATGAAGGAGAGGTCGCCGACGACGAGCCCGGGCCGCTCCCCCGCGAGATCCTCGGGCGTCACGCCGGCCAGCGACTCGGGCGTCAGGTCGCGCACGTTGAACCCCTCGACGACGTCGACGCGCGGATCCTCCCGGATGAGCGGATCCAGCTGCCCGTGCCCCACATCGAGCGCCACGACGCGACGCGCGCCCCGCTCGAGCAGCACCTGCGTGAACCCGCCCGTGGACGCGCCGACGTCGAGCGCCAGCCGCCCGTCGACCGCGACCCCGGGGAAGGCGTCGAGCGCGCCGATGAGCTTGTGGGCGCCGCGGCTGACATAGGCGTCGGTGCCGGCGACCTGGACGACGGATCCGGGCATCACCCGGAACGACGCCTTGACGACACCGCGCCCGTCCACCGTGACGAGCCCGTCGGCGATGAGCCGGGCGGCGTGGGTGCGCGAACGCGCGAGGCCGAGCGCGGGCAGGGCGGCGTCGAGCCGCAGGTCGCCGCCGAGCGACTCGCCCGGGACCGGGTCGGCTGCTGGCGCGGGCGCGGATCCGTCGCCGGGGTCAGCCACGCGTCGCGGCCCCGTCGCCGCCCTCGAGCCGCGCGCGCAGCTCGTCGTGCAGCAGCGCGAACGCGGCCGCGCGGTCGCCGAGCGGCTGCTCCTCGATGAGCTGCAGCCGGGAGACGAGCTCCTCGGCCACGTCGCGGCCGTCGTCGGAGTCCGACCCCGGTGCGGATCCCGCTCGAGCGCTGTCGTCCGGGTCGTCGCTCACGCCGTCACGCTACGCCCGGCCCGCGCCGGCGGCACCGGCGGCGACGTAGAGGGACTCCTGCACATCGAGCCCGTAGATCGGCCGGCCCGAGTTCCAGATCACGGCGCACGCGGCGCGGAGCGTGTCGATGGTGGATCCGCCGTCCTTGACGACCTCGACGCGGTCGCCCGCGATGCGCACGGACGACTTGCCGACCGTCGCCACCCGGCCCTCCTGCGAGAACCGCGTCTCGGGGTACGGCTCGTGCAGCTGCCCGAGGTGCTCGAGGATGAACGTCGGCCGCTGGTCCTCCTCGGCCGCGAGGAGCTGCTTCGCCCGGTCGATCCCGGTGAGCACGTGGACCGACGCCATCCCGGCGCGCGTCGCCCCGAGGATGTCGGTGTCGAGACGATCGCCGAGGAACACGGGCCGCTGGGCGCCGAAGCGCTCGCGCGCCACGTCGAAGATCGGCGTCTCCGGCTTGCCCGCGACCACGGGCAGCCGACCGACCGCCGTGTGCACGGCCGAGACGAGCGTGCCGTTGCCGGGCGCGATGCCCCGCGCGACGGGGATGGTCCAGTCGGTGTTGGTCGCGACCCACACCACGTCCGGGTCGGCCAGCGCGAACGCGGCCTCCGCCAGCTGGGCCCAGCCCACCTCCGGCGAGAAGCCCTGCACGACCGCAGCCGGCTGGTCCTCCGTGGAGCGCGTCACCACGTAGCCGGCCTTCTCGAGCTCGTGCACGAGGCCATCGCCGCCGACGACGAGCACGGTGGATCCGGCGGGCACCCGGTCCGCGAGGAGCCGCAGCGCGGCCTGCGGCGACGTGACGACGTCCTCGGGCGCCACCGTGAGCCCGAGCGAGCTCAGGTGCTCGGCCACCGAGGCGTCGGTGCGCGAGGCGTTGTTCGTGATGTAGCCGAGCCGGATCCCGTCGCCGGCGGCGCGGTTCAGCGCGTCGACCGCGTGCGGGATGCTGTCGGGTCCCGCGTACACGACGCCGTCGAGGTCCGCGAGGATCACGTCCACGCCGTCGAGCGGCGCACTGCCCTTCGACGCCCTAGCGAACATCGCGGTCCGCCTCCCCGGCGTCGTCGGCCCGCGGCCTGTCGTCCTCGGCGTCCGCGGCAGGCGACTCGTCGCCTGCATCGCCATCGACCTCCAACTCGTCGTCGACGTCGACCGCGATGTCCTCGCTGTCGCCCTCCTCGCTCGGCGGGCTCGGCTCAGCTGCCTCGACGGGGTCCTCCGAGGCGTCGACTGTGGCATCGGCAGCCTCGTCGGACTCCACGGCGCTCGCGCTCGCAGGGATCGCGTCGCCGGATCCGTCGTCCTCGGACGGCTCGTGCCCACCGTCCTCGACCTCGAGCTCCTCCTCGACGACCTCGACCATGTCGTCCCAGCCCTCGTCCGGATCCGCGAACGCCGCCTCGGCCGCGTCGGCGCGCTGACGCCAGGCGTCCGCCTCCGCCGAGCGACCCAGCTCCTCGAGCACCTCCGCGTAGGCGTGGAAGAGGTCCGCGCTGTACGAGTACGCCACGTCCCGGTTCAGCTGCGCGATCGACAGCTCGTCGAGAGCCGCCTCCGTCTGGCCGAGGTCGAGGCGCGCCCCGGACATCGCGATCGCGAGCGCGACCTGCTCCGCCGCCGGCAGCGTCTCCTTCGGGACCGAGCGCCCGAGCTCCAAGGCCTTGTCCGGGCGTCCCTGCCCGCGCTCGCTGTCGACCATGAGGGCGAGCTGGTCGTCCTTGCCGGAGATGCGCCGGTAGGTCCGCAGCTCGCGCAGCGCGAGCGCATAGTCGCCGACGGCGTACGCCGTGATGGCCAGCGACTCCCGGACCACCGCGATGCGACCGGCACGGCGAGCAGCCGAGGTGGCGTGCCGGTGCGCGAGCTCCGGATCCTCCTCGATGAGCCGCGCCGCCATCACCAGGTGCTGCGCGACGCCCTCGGCGTTGTCCTTGCTCAGCGTCTTCAGCTCGTTGCGCGCGATGCGGTCGAGATCGCCCGGCTTCACGTCCTCGGGGATCTCGGGGTCCTCGTGGCGCGGACGCACGGAGCGCAGCTCACGCGCGCGCAGCTGCTCCTCCGTCAAGGCCTCCTCGTAGCGAGGGGCATCGCGGTCGTTCCTCGCGGGTCGTCCGCCGCGCGTCCAGAGCTTGTCACCGTCGCGCGGCGGTCGAGCACCACCGCGTCCGGCATCACGGCCACCGGAATCCCGACCGCCGTCCTTCGACCACGGCTTCCGCTCCCCGTCCCTGGCAGGCCGCGGCGAACCCGACCCGCCATCACGCGACCAGGGCTTGCGCTCCCCATCGCGCTGCGGCCGAGGGGAAGCTCCACCGCCGTCCTTGGACCAGGGCTTCCGCTCACCATCACGAGCGGGACGAGCCGGACCGCCGGCCCCGCCGCCGTCCTTGGACCAGGGCTTGCGCTCCCCATCGCGCTGCGGGCGGGACTGCCCACCACCGTCCTTCGACCAGGGCTTCCGCTCACCGTCACGAGCGGGACGAGCCGGACCGCCGCCATCACGAGACCAGGGCTTGCGCTCCCCATCGCGCTGCGGCCGACCGGCCGCTCCACCGTCGTCCTTCGACCAGGGCTTGCGCTCCCCGTCACGCGCCGTGCGGTCTCCCCCGGCCGCACGCGGACCGGAGGAGCGCCCGCCTTCACGGGGCCCGCGAGGCGCACCCGCGGAACCGCGCTCGTACGGCGGCTTGCCGCCATCACGTCCACGCGGCGAGTGCGACGATCCGCGGTCCTGGCCCTCGGGCCGGCTGTCTCGATCGGATGAGTCGCTCACTGTGCTCCTGTCGGCCGCATGGGCCAGATGATGTCTGTGGTGTTGTGGGTGTCGCCGAAGTCAGGTCCCAGGCTAACCGGTGCCGTCGGTCGTGTGCAGCGGACCGGCATCGGCGATCATGGTGGTCGCGCACCGATCCTCGGCGGGCTGCATCGCCTCGGCGATCTCAGCCCCGGGACACGCAGTCGGACGCGACACCAGGAGAGGCGCAACCCATCCGCCACCGCCGCGATGGGCCATCTCAGGGTCGAGCTCGAAAGCCCCGCCGTGGAGGATCGCCCGCGATGGTCCGGGTGTTAACGCAGAAAGGCCCGCCGCACGATGTGCGACGGGCCTCCCCGATCATTCTCAAGTTAAGTCCGGCGGTGTCCTACTCTCCCACAGGGTCCCCCCTGCAGTACCATCGGCGCTGAGAGTCTTAGCTTCCGGGTTCGGAATGTGACCGGGCGTTTCCCTCTCGCTATGGCCGCCGAAACACCTCATACACACCCCACAGGGCATGAAATCTGTGATGAATCGACCAGTCAAGCTGGTTGTTCAATTAGCACCCGACCGTATATCGGGAACCACATAGTGGACGCAAGCAAAGTGTTTTCAAGATATCGGCTTATTAGTACAGGTCAGCTCCACGAGTCTTTAGTCCTCGCTTCCACATCCTGCCTATCAACCCGGTAGTCTAGCCGGGAGCCTTCACCCTAAAAGGGATGGAAATCTCATCTCGAAG
The DNA here is from genome assembly GCF_051201715.1 of Clavibacter quasicaliforniensis. Taxonomy (NCBI): domain Bacteria; kingdom Bacillati; phylum Actinomycetota; class Actinomycetes; order Micrococcales; family Microbacteriaceae; genus Clavibacter; species Clavibacter quasicaliforniensis. The sequence continues at coordinate 2,178,054 of NZ_CP139624.1, forward strand.
CCGGCTTCCCGCTTAGATGCTTTCAGCGGTTATCCGTTCCGAACGTAGCTAATCAGCGGTGCTCCTGGCGGAACAACTGACACACCAGAGGTTCGTCCATCCCGGTCCTCTCGTACTAGGGATAGATCTTCTCAAATTTCCTACGCGCGCAGCGGATAGGGACCGAACTGTCTCACGACGTTCTAAACCCAGCTCGCGTACCGCTTTAATGGGCGAACAGCCCAACCCTTGGGACCTACTCCAGCCCCAGGATGCGACGAGCCGACATCGAGGTGCCAAACCATGCCGTCGATATGGACTCTTGGGCAAGATCAGCCTGTTATCCCCGAGGTACCTTTTATCCGTTGAGCGACAGCGCTTCCACAAGCCACTGCCGGATCACTAGTCCCGACTTTCGTCCCTGCTCGACTTGTCAGTCTCACAGTCAAGCTCCCTTGTGCACTTACACTCGACACCTGATTACCAACCAGGTTGAGGGAACCTTTGGGCGCCTCCGTTACTCTTTAGGAGGCAACCGCCCCAGTTAAACTACCCACCAGGCACTGTCCCTGAACCGGATTACGGTTCGAAGTTAGATATCCAGAGTGACCAGAGTGGTATTTCAACAATGACTCCACCCGAACTAGCGTCCGAGCTTCACAGTCTCCCACCTATCCTACACAAGCCACACCGAACACCAATACCAAGCTGTAGTAAAGGTCACGGGGTCTTTCCGTCCTGCTGCGCGTAACGAGCATCTTTACTCGTAGTGCAATTTCGCCGAGTTCGCGGTTGAGACAGCTGGGAAGTCGTTACGCCATTCGTGCAGGTCGGAACTTACCCGACAAGGAATTTCGCTACCTTAGGATGGTTATAGTTACCACCGCCGTTTACTGGGGCTTAAATTCTCAGCTTCGCACTTGCGTGCTAACCGTTCCTCTTAACCTTCCAGCACCGGGCAGGCGTCAGTCCGTATACATCGTCTTGCGACTTAGCACGGACCTGTGTTTTTAGTAAACAGTCGCTTCCCACTGGTCTCTGCGGCCTTCAAACGCTTCAGGAGTAAATCCCTACACGCCTCAGGCCCCCCTTCTCCCGAAGTTACGGGGGCATTTTGCCGAGTTCCTTAACCACGATTCTCTCGATCTCCTTAGTATTCTCTACCTGACCACCTGAGTCGGTTTGGGGTACGGGCGATTGGAACCTCGCGTCGATGCTTTTCTCGGCAGCATAGGATCACTGATTTCGTCCGTGAGGACTACCCATCGGGTCTCAGGCTACATAGAAGACGGATTTGCCTATCTTCTGCCCTACATCCTTAGACCGGGACAACCATCGCCCGGCTCAGCTACCTTCCTGCGTCACACCTGTTAATACGCTAAACGCCCCAGCGTAGGGTCGTGTGCTAGGCCAAGACCGTCACCCCGAAGGGATCGAATCAAGGATTCAGACACTTAGCATTACTGGATTGTCTTGGGCGGTTCTTCATCGGTACGGGAATATCAACCCGTTGTCCATCGACTACGCCTGTCGGCCTCGCCTTAGGTCCCGACTTACCCAGGGCGGATTAGCCTGGCCCTGGAACCCTTGGTCTTTCGGAGGACGGGTTTCTCACCCGTCTTTCGCTACTCATGCCTGCATTCTCACTCGTGTGGCCTCCACGGCTGGTTCACACCGCCGCTTCGCTGGCCACACGACGCTCTCCTACCCATCCATACGGCTGGACCACGAAGGCCTGCCTATAATATAAATGCCACAACTTCGGTGGCGTGCTTGAGCCCCGTTACATTGTCGGCGCGGAATCACTTGACCAGTGAGCTATTACGCACTCTTTCAAGGGTGGCTGCTTCTAAGCCAACCTCCTGGTTGTCTATGCAACTCCACATCCTTTCCCACTTAGCACGCGCTTAGGGACCTTAGATGGTGGTCTGGGTTGTTTCCCTCTCGACGATGAAGCTTATCCCCCACCGTCTCACTGCTGCGCTCTCACTTACCGGCATTCGGAGTTTGGCTGAAGTCAGTAACCTTTTGGGGCCCATCGTCCATCCAGTAGCTCTACCTCCGGCAAGAAACACGCAACGCTGCACCTAAATGCATTTCGGAGAGAACCAGCTATCACGAAGTTTGATTGGCCTTTCACCCCTATCCACAGCTCATCCCCTCCATTTTCAACTGAAGTGGGTTCGGTCCTCCACGACGTCTTACCGTCGCTTCAACCTGGCCATGGATAGATCACTTCGCTTCGGGTCTAGAACATGCGACTCATACGCCCTATTAAGACTCGCTTTCGCTACGGCTGCCCCTCACGGGTTAACCTCGCCACATATCACTAACTCGCAGGCTCATTCTTCAAAAGGCACGCTGTCACACCAACAAGGGTGCTCCAACGGTTTGTAAGCAAACGGTTTCAGGCACTATTTCACTCCCCTCCCGGGGTACTTTTCACCTTTCCCTCACGGTACTTGTCCGCTATCGGTCATCTGGGAGTATTTAGGCTTATCAGGTGGTCCTGACAGATTCACACGGGATTTCTCGGGCCCCGTGCTACTTGGGATACTCTCCGGACAGGCGACGACATTTCGACTACGGGGTTCGCACCCTCTATGACTGGCCTTTCAAGACCATTCGTCTATATCGCGCTCATTGCCCTCACAGCTCGGTAGAACTGTACGGAAAGTCCCGCAACCCCGACCATGCAACTCCTACCGGATATCACACATGATCGGTTTGGCCTCTTCCGGTTTCGCTCGCCACTACTAACGGAATCGCTTTTGCTTTCTCTTCCTGTGGGTACTGAGATGTTTCACTTCCCCACGTTCCCTCTACCCGCCCTATATATTCAGGCGGGAGTCACCAGGTCACCCAAAGGGCCTGGCGGGGTTTCCCCATTCGGAGATCCTCGGATCACAGCTCTATTATCAGCTCCCCGAGGCTTATCGCAGATTTATACGTCCTTCTTCGGCTCCAGATGCCAAGGCATCCACCGTTTGCTCTTAGAATCTTGAAATCACATGAGATTGAATCGTTTCGCCTCCCCTAGAGGAGACAGAATTGACCAATGATCTATAAATAGATCTTTGTGATCCACCGGTAAACCGGTGAATCTAAGATGCTCGCGTCCACTGTGTAGTTCTCAATATACGGGCGGTACCCCACCACCATCCACAACAGGACGACGGAAAGGGTCCGACAAGAAACCAGACACACCCATAAAGGTGCGGCCCGGTCCCTCAGGACCCAACAGCGTGCAACATGCCCTCGACACACCAGACCGCGTTCCCACCCCACAAGGAGGCGTACTAGCAGCCCGACACATCAGCCGGCATCAATGTCAATGTTCCACCCATGAGCGCCACCGCCAGAACAGACGCCTGACGCGTGACTTGGCACCCTTGATCTCCCTGTATACAGAGGAGAGGTGCACATGCTCCTTAGAAAGGAGGTGATCCAGCCGCACCTTCCGGTACGGCTACCTTGTTACGACTTAGTCCTAATCACCGATCCCACCTTCGACAGCTCCTCCCTTGCGGTTAGGCCACTGGCTTCGGGTGTTACCGACTTTCATGACTTGACGGGCGGTGTGTACAAGGCCCGGGAACGTATTCACCGCAGCGTTGCTGATCTGCGATTACTAGCGACTCCGACTTCATGAGGTCGAGTTGCAGACCTCAATCCGAACTGAGACCGGCTTTTTGGGATTCGCTCCACCTTACGGTATCGCAGCCCTTTGTACCGGCCATTGTAGCATGCGTGAAGCCCAAGACATAAGGGGCATGATGATTTGACGTCATCCCCACCTTCCTCCGAGTTGACCCCGGCAGTCTCCTATGAGTTCCCACCATTACGTGCTGGCAACATAGAACGAGGGTTGCGCTCGTTGCGGGACTTAACCCAACATCTCACGACACGAGCTGACGACAACCATGCACCACCTGTATACCGACCTTGCGGGGCACACATTTCTGCATGTTTCCGGTATATGTCAAGCCTTGGTAAGGTTCTTCGCGTTGCATCGAATTAATCCGCATGCTCCGCCGCTTGTGCGGGCCCCCGTCAATTCCTTTGAGTTTTAGCCTTGCGGCCGTACTCCCCAGGCGGGGAACTTAATGCGTTAGCTGCGACACGGAGACCGTGGAATGGTCCCCACATCTAGTTCCCAACGTTTACGGCATGGACTACCAGGGTATCTAATCCTGTTCGCTCCCCATGCTTTCGCTCCTCAGCGTCAGTTACGGCCCAGAGATCTGCCTTCGCCATCGGTGTTCCTCCTGATATCTGCGCATTCCACCGCTACACCAGGAATTCCAATCTCCCCTACCGCACTCTAGTCTGCCCGTACCCACTGCAGACCCGAGGTTGAGCCTCGGGATTTCACAGCAGACGCGACAAACCGCCTACGAGCTCTTTACGCCCAATAATTCCGGACAACGCTTGCACCCTACGTATTACCGCGGCTGCTGGCACGTAGTTAGCCGGTGCTTTTTCTGCAGGTACCGTCACTTTCGCTTCTTCCCTACTAAAAGAGGTTTACAACCCGAAGGCCGTCATCCCTCACGCGGCGTTGCTGCATCAGGCTTTCGCCCATTGTGCAATATTCCCCACTGCTGCCTCCCGTAGGAGTCTGGGCCGTGTCTCAGTCCCAGTGTGGCCGGTCACCCTCTCAGGCCGGCTACCCGTCGTAGGCTTGGTGAGCCATTACCTCACCAACAACCTGATAGGCCGCGAGTCCATCCCCAACCGAAATTCTTTCCACGACCAGACCATGCGGCCAGTCGTCATATCCGGTATTAGCTACCATTTCTAGCAGTTATCCCAGAGTCGGGGGCAGGTTACTCACGTGTTACTCACCCGTTCGCCACTGATCCGCCAGAGCAAGCTCTGACATCACCGTTCGACTTGCATGTGTTAAGCACGCCGCCAGCGTTCGTCCTGAGCCAGGATCAAACTCTCCATAAATGCTTAAACGCACGACCACCCAAAAGCAGCCGGCACATCTAAAGCCAGACGTGAACGGGAATCGAACACGAACCAGCAAGTTTGAAACCGACAGAACAAATCATTACTGACTTGCTTGTTTGTTTAAATGTATTCCAAAGGAATCCGAAACGAGCATCCGAAGGACACCCGCAACGGGTATTTGGCATTTGACATTGTGCACGCTGTTGAGTTCTCAAGGAACGGACGCTCCCGACACCGACCATCACAGCCAGCCATCGGAGCTCACACTCCACCGCTCCCCGTGGGAGTGATCCAGACCAGAAGGCCCAGCACTCACGTCGGAAGCAGAATCAGACCCTAGCTCAGTTGATGGTAAACACGCAACCCTTCAGGGCCACGGCAACTTCTGTTTCACCAGGATCCAGAGCACCAGAACAACTCCGGAAGCTTCTCAGCTCCCCGCCCGTTCCGGCGACAAGAGGAGACATTACGCGGACCACCCCACCCCCGCAAAACCACCCACATCCCGGGCGTGTCGCGACGGCCCTCTACATGAAGGGCTGATCAGGAGGGCATTCAGGCGACGGTGACGCCCGCGAGGGTCTTCTTGCCTCGGCGGATCACGGCGAAACGGCCGTGCAGGAGGGCATCCACGACAGCGGCCGCATCGCCCACCGCGACGTTGTTCACGTAGACCCCGCCCTGCGTGATCGCACGCCGAGCCTCACCCGCGCTCGAGACCAGACCGGTGTCGATGAGCGCCTGGATCACGGTGGTGCCGGCGGGGATCTCCGAGGACGGGAGCTCTCCCAAGGCGGCGCGGAGCGTCGACTCGTCGAGTGCGGTCAGCTCGCCCTGCCCGAACAGCGCCTGCGCCGCGGCGATCGCGGACTCGGTCGCCTCGACCCCGTGGACCAGCGACGTCACCTCCCAGGCGAGCGTCCGCTGGGCCTCGCGTCGGAAGGGCTCGGACTCCACGGCTCGCTCCAGCTCCTCGATGCGGGCCCGGTCGAGGAACGTGAAGAGGCGGAGGCGCTGGACCACGTCGCCGTCCTCCGTGTTGAGCCAGAACTGGTAGAACGCGTACGGGCTCGTGAGCTCGGGGTCGAGCCAGATCGCGTTGCCCTCGCTCTTGCCGAACTTGGTGCCGTCGGAGTTGGTGATGAGGGGCGTGCCGATGGCGTGCGCGGTGGTCCGTTCGCTGCGCCGGATCAGGTCGGTGCCGCTGGTGAGGTTGCCCCACTGGTCGCTGCCGCCGGTCTGCAGCACGCACCCGTACGTGCGGTGCAGCTCGCGGAAGTCGAGACCCTGCAGGATCTGGTAGCTGAACTCCGTGTAGCTGATGCCCTCGTCGGAGTTGAGGCGCGCGCTCACGGCGTCCTTCTTGAGCATGGTGCCCACCCGGAAGTGCTTGCCCACCTCCCGGAGGAAGTCGATGGCGCTCATCGGCGCCGTCCAGTCCAGGTTGTTCACGATCCGCACGGCGTTGTCGCCCTCGGGGCTGAGGAACGCCGAGACCTGCGCCTGCACACGGCCCACCCAGTCTGCGACCACCTCCGGGTCGTTGAGGGTGCGCTCGGCGGTCGGCCGCGGGTCGCCGATCAGGCCGGTCGACCCGCCCACCAGGCCGAGCGGACGGTGCCCGGCCAGCTGGAGGCGGCGCATGAGCAGCAGCTGCACGAGGTTGCCCAGGTGCAGGCTCGGCGCGGTGGGGTCGAAGCCGCAGTAGTAGGTGATGGGCGGACCGGACAGCAGCTCCTTCAGCGCGTCCTGGGCCGTGGAGACGTGCACGTACCCGCGCCAGACGATCTCCTCCCACACGTCCTCGAAGGACGGGTCGTTGCGCTGGGAGGAGAGTCGGTCGGGATCGGCGTTCGTCACGCGATCACGGTATCAGCGCGGCATCGCGGGGACGGTGGGACGCGGCGGTGTCGTCGCCTCCCGGGCGGGGTGGTCGAGCTCGGACCGCTGTCGGTGGTCCCGGACACACTCGGAAGCGCACCGGGTGATGCGATCAGGCCCCTGGGCTTGATCCGCGGAGATCAAGTGCATAGCTTTGATGTGCACGCATCAACGGCAGGGCCTTGAGGGGGATCCGCATGTTCGTCATCACCGCCGACCAGAAGGGCAGCAGGACCGACGTCGACCGCGCCGGGACGGGACGGGACGATCTGGCGTCGCGCTTCGAGGGCCGGCTCGTGCTCCCGGTCGACCGCACGTCCGGCGACGAGCTGCAGGCGCTCGTCGCCGACGCGGACACCGCCCTCGACATGGCGCTCGTCCTCACCCGCGCCGGGCACTGGAGCGTCGGGCTCGGGATCGGAGCCGTGCGCACCCCGCTCCCCCGGGCGACACGGGAGGCCACCGGCCCGGCCTTCATCGCCGCGCGCGACGCGGTCGGCGCGGCGAAGCGCAGCGCGACGAGGTTCGCGCTCGCGGTGGATCCGCCTGCTCCCCCGACACCCGGTGATCCGGGATCCGACCTCCCGGGCTACGCGCTCCCCGGCCCCGACGAGGTCGAGGCGCTCATCACGCTGCTGCTCCTCGCGCGGGACCGCCGCACCACCCAGGGCTGGGACGTCGTCGACCGGATGGCGGACGGGAGCACGCAGCGGGAGGTCGCCGCCACCCTCGGCATCACGCCGCAGGCCGTGAGCACGCGGCTGCGCACCAGCGCATGGCGCGCCGAGCGGGCCGCGATCCCGGGGCTCGTCGCGCTGCTCGCCCACCTCGACGCGCAGGCGACCCGGGACGAGGACGCCGTGGCACCCGCACCGCGATCCGCCCGTCCGGGGACGCGCTCGTGATCCCGGTGGGGACTGCCGGGGAGATCACGGCGTGGATCGCCCTCTGCGTGCTGGTGACCGCGGCGCTCATCCTCGCGCTGCTGGCGGTGCGCGCGCCCCGGACGGGCCGCGTGGTCGCGGCCGCGGGCGCCCTCGCCTGCGCCCTCGCGCTCGGACTGGCCCTCACCGGCCCCGCGTCGCCCCTGGTCGTCGGCTTCGTGGGCATGGTCGCGGTCGTGCTCGCGGTGCTGGGCGGCGGGTCCGCGTCCACCGTGGTGCTCGCCCTCGCGACCCGCGGCTCGGTGCCGCCGGGAGCGTTCGGCGGGATCCTGGTGGCGCCGCGGGGGCACGAGGACGATCCGTCGGCGCTGCGTCGACCCACCCGCGAAGTGCTGCGCGGCGGCGCGACGATCGGCATGCTCGAGCGGCTGGCCGTGGTGGCCGTCATCCTCGCCGGCTACCCCGAGGCGCTCGCGGTCATCATCGCGATCAAGGGCGTCGGCCGGTTCTCGGAGCTCGGCGAGGCCGCGGAGGCGCGGGAGCGGTTCATCATCGGCACCCTGGTCAGCTGGCTGTGGGCCGCCACCTGCGCGGCGGTCGTGCTGGTCGTCCGCTAGTCGCCCGTCCGTCCGCGTCGCGCGGACCGGTCAGCGGCGGACGCGCGGCACGTGCGCCCGGTACGCCGAGACGGTCGGGTCGCCCGGCACCCAGAAGCGCCACGGGAAGAGCTCGCCGGACCCACCGGGTCCGGACACGCCGACGCGCGGGCCCGCGGCAGGGAGGGCGAGCGGCTCGTCGGGGAGGACCAGCCGGTACGGCGGCGCGTCCAGCGCCACGCCGTCGTCGGACAGCGGGATCGCCAAGGCGACCGCGAGCCGCGCCGGCCCCCGCGCCAGGTCGCGATCACGGACCGCAGCGCCGCGCCGGCGCCGCGCGAGCTCGACGCCCTCCACGACCTCGCCGGCGCGCAGCAGCACGCCCGCGCTCGTGCCCTCGGGGCCGCAGACGATGTTCGCGCACGTGTGCATGCCGTACGTGAAGTACGCGTAGAGGTGCGCGGGCGGGCCGAACATGGTCGCGTTGCGCGCCCGCTTCCCGCGGAAGGCGTGCGAGCCGGGATCCTCGCCGACCCCGCGGTAGGCCTCCACCTCGGTGAGGCGCACGGACACGCGGCCCTCCTCCGAGTCGCGCGAGAGGATCGCGCCGAGGAGCGCGGGCGCCACCTCGACCGCGTCGCGCGCGAAGAAGGCCGCGTCGATCACGCGGGGATCAGATCAGCTCGCCGTTGAGGCTCGCGACGACCACCACGAAGACCAGCACGGCGACGGCCACGCCGATGACGAGCGGCAGGAGCCAGCGGTGCCGGGGCGCGGGCCGCTCGGGACGGCGGCCGTTCGAGAGCGTCACTCCGACGCCTCGCCGGAAGCCGCCGCCGCTGCCGCCGCCCGGCGCTCGGCCGCTGCATCGGCCCGCGCGCGCAGCTCGGCGATCCGGCGCACGAGCTCGGCGCGCTGCTCGTCGACGCGCACCCGGGCGGTGCCGCCCACCCCGTCGCGGCTCGCCACGGATCCCTCGATGCTCAGGACCTCGCGGACCTCCGGCACCAGGTGCGGCGACACGGTCCGCAGATCGTCGTCGGACAGATCCTCGAGGCCGATGCCACGGGACTCCGCGGCCTTCACGAGCTCGCCCGTGATCTCGTGCGCGTCGCGGAATGCCACCCGGTGCTTCACGAGCCACTCGGCGACGTCGGTCGCGAGCGAGAAGCCCTGGGGCGCGAGCTCGGCCATGCGGTCGGTGTCGAAGCGGAGGGTCGCGATCATGCCGGTGAACGCCGGGAGCAGGACCTCGAGGGTCTGCACCGAGTCGAAGACCGGCTCCTTGTCCTCCTGCAGGTCGCGGTTGTACGCGAGCGGCAGGCCCTTGAGGGTCGCGAGCAGGCCGGAGAGGTTGCCGATGAGGCGCCCCGACTTTCCGCGCGCGAGCTCCGCGATGTCGGGGTTCTTCTTCTGCGGCATGATCGACGACCCGGTCGAGAACGAGTCGCTCAGCGTGACGAACCCGAACTCGCGCGTGTTCCAGAGGATGATCTCCTCGCTCAGCCGCGACAGGTCGATGCCGACCTGCGCGAGCACGAACGCGAACTCGGCCACGACGTCGCGGGCGGCCGTCCCGTCGATGGAGTTCTCGGAGCTGCGCGCGAAGCCGAGGTCGCGGGCGACGGCGCCGGCGTCGAGGCCGAGGGTCGAGCCCGCGAGGGCGCCGGATCCGTAGGGCGAGACGTCGGCGCGCGCGTCCCAGTCCGCGAGGCGCTCGAGGTCGCGGACCAGCGGCCAGCAGTGCGCCAGGAGGTGGTGCGCCAGGAGCACCGGTTGCGCGTGCTGCAGGTGCGTGCGGCCCGGCATGATCGCGCCGCCCGCCGCCTCGGCCTGCGCGGCCAGGGCGTCGACGAGCTGCACGAGCATCGCGTGGATGACGGCCGCGTGGTCGCGGAGGTACATGCGGACGAGCGTCGCGATCTGGTCGTTGCGGCTGCGGCCCGCGCGGAGCTTGCCGCCGAGCTCGGTGCCCGCGATGTCCATGAGCCCGCGCTCGAGGGCGCCGTGTACGTCCTCGTCGGCCTCGGACGCGACGAGCGCGCCCGACCGGACGCGGTCCTCGAGGGTGTCGAGCGCCTGCAGCATGGCCTGCCGCTCGGCGTCCGACAGGTAGCCCGCGGACGCGAGAGCACGGGCGTGCGCCCGGGATCCGGCGATGTCGTACGGCGCCAGCTGCCAGTCGAAGTGCGTCGAGCGGCTGAGCGCCACGAGCTCCGGCGACGGGCCGCCGGCGAAGCGGCCGCCCCAGAGGGCGCCCGCCTCGCCCGCGCGGGTGGACGGATCCGTGCTCTCGGTCATGCTGCTACTCCGCGGCGGGCGCGGAGTCGACCGCCAGCGCGGCCTGCTCGACCGCGAGGTCGCGACGCGCCGAGATCTTGCTCGGCAGCGACCACAGCTCGATGAAGCCCTTGGACAGCGACTGGTCGAACGTGTCGCCCGTGTCGTAGGTGGCCAGGTCGAAGTCGTACAGGCTCGACTCGCTGCGGCGGCCCGTGACGACCGCGCGTCCGCCGCGCAGCGTCATGCGGATGTCGCCGGAGACGTGGCGCTGCGAGTCCTCGATGAAGGCGTCGAGCGATCGCTTGAGGCCGGAGAACCAGAGCCCGTCGTAGACGAGGTTCGCCCAGTCCTTCTCGACGCCGCGCTTGTAGCGGCCGAGATCGCGCTCGATCGTGAGGCTCTCGAGCTCCTCGTGCGCCTCGATGAGCGTCATGGCGGCGGGGGCCTCGTAGACCTCGCGGCTCTTGATGCCGACCAGGCGGTCCTCGACGACGTCGATGCGGCCGATGCCATGCGCGCCCGCGGCCGCGTTGAGCTCCTGGACGATGCGGAGCGGCGAGTAGCGCACGCCGTCGATCGCGACGGGGACGCCCGACTCGAACGTGATGGTGACCTCGGTGGCGTCGCGCAGCACGTCGGGATCCTGCGTGTACTCGTACAGGTCCTCGATGGGTCCGTTCCACGGGTCCTCGAGGAAGCCGGTCTCGACCGCGCGGCCCCAGACGTTCTTGTCGATCGAGTACGGGCTCTTCTTGCTCTGCTCGATGGGCAGGTCGTGCTCGTTCGCGTAGACGATGGCCTTGTCGCGCGTGAGCGCGAGGTCGCGGACCGGCGCGATGGAGGTCAGGTCGGGCGCGAGCGCGGCGACGGCGGCCTCGAAGCGGACCTGGTCGTTGCCCTTGCCGGTGCAGCCGTGCGCGACGCTGTTCGCGCCGAGCTCGTGGGCGACGCGCGCGAGGTGCTTGGCGATCAGCGGGCGGCTGAGGCCCGAGACCAGCGGGTAGCGCTTCTGGTACAGCGCGTTGGCCTTGAGCGCGGGGACGATGTAGTCGTCCGCGAACTCGTCCTTCGCATCCACCACGACGGCCTCGACGGCGCCGCAGTCGAGCGCGCGCTGCCGGATGACCTCCATGTCCTCGCCGCCCTGGCCGACGTCGACGGCGAGGGCCACGACCTCCTTGCCGGTCGCGTCCTTGAGCCAGCCGATGCCGACCGAGGTGTCGAGTCCGCCGGAATATGCCAGTACCACGCGTTCGGCCATGCCGTTCTCCGTTTCGTTGCTGAGGTGTCTCGGGGTGTGGGGGCTGCGTCAGGACTGGCGCAGGAGCCAGACGAGCAGCGCCTTCTGGGCGTGGAGGCGGTTCTCCGCCTCGTCCCAGACCACCGATCGCGGGCCGTCGATGACCTCGGAGGCCACCTCGTACTCGCGGTCGGCGGGAAGGCAGTGCAGGAAGATCGCGTCGTCGACCGCGTGCTCCATGAGCTCCGTCGTGACCTGGTAGGCGCCGAGCTCGGCCAGGCGCTGGGCCTTCTCCTCCTCGCGGCCCATCGACACCCAGGTGTCGGTGATGACGACGTCGGCGCCCGTGACGGCTTCGACGGGATCCGCGAGGATCCGGACCGAGCCGCCCGTGGACGCGGCGATGCGCTCGGCGTCCGCGACGACGGCCTCCGACGGCACGTAGCCCGCGGGGGCGGCGATGCGGACGTGCATGCCGGCGGTGACGCCGCCGAGGAGGTAGGAGTGCGCCATGTTGCTGGCGCCGTCGCCGAGGAAGACCAGGGTCTGGCCGGCGAGGTCGCCGCGGTGCTCGCGGATGGTGAGCAGGTCGGCGAGGATCTGGCACGGGTGGAAGTCGTCCGACAGCGCGTTGACGACCGGGACCGTGGTGCCCGCGGCCATCTCCTCGAGGCCCGCCTGGCCGTAGGTGCGCCAGACGATGGCGGCGACCTGGCGCTCGAGCACGCGCGCGGTGTCGCTCGCGGTCTCCTTGCCGCCGAGCTGGCTGTTGGCGGTGCTGATGATGAGCGGGACGCCGCCGAGGTCCGCGATGCCGACGGCGAACGAGACGCGGGTGCGGGTGGAGGACTTGTCGAAGATCACCGCGACCGTCTGCGGGCCGGCGAGGGGGCGCTCGGACCAGCGCTCGCGCTTGAGCTGCACCGCCAGGTCGAGCACCTCGGCCTGCTCGGCCGGGCTCAGGTCGTCGTCGCGCAGGAAGTGGCGGGTCATCGCATCGCTCGCTCTCGGGGGACTCGGGATCGCTCAAGCCTAGGGGACGTGCGGGGGTGCCCGTCGACGGGTGCCGCATGGGGCCCGGACCGTCGTGTCGGCCGGCCCTGCGCGGTTCAGCGCAGGTGCGCCAGGGCGCGGCCGAAGCGCTCGCGGAAGTCGCGCACCTCGTCGTCGCCCACGATGAGCGGCGGCGCGATGCGGAGGCTGCGGGCGTTCGGCGCGTTGATGATGAGCCCCTCGCCGAGCGCGGCGGCCGCGATGCGCCCGCCGTCCTCGTGGTGCAGGCCCACGCCGATGAGGAGGCCGCGACCGCGGACCTCGGCGATGAGCGGCGAGTCGAGGCCCGTGATGGCCGCGCGGATCTCCTCGCCGCGGCGCGCGGCGTTCTCCACGAGCCCGGCGTCCTCGATCTCGGCGAGCACGGCGTTCCCCGCCGCGGTGGCGAGCGGGTTGCCGCCGAAGGTGGATCCGTGCTGGCCCTTCTGCAGGAGGTCGGCCGCGGCGTCGAACGCGACGAGCGCGCCGATGGGCACGCCGCCGGCGATGCCCTTGGCGATCGTGACCGCGTCCGGACGGACGCCCTCGTGCTCGTACGCGAACCAGCGGCCGGTGCGCCCGACGCCGGTCTGGATCTCGTCGAGGATGAGCAGCGCCCCGTGCTCGCGCGTGAGCTCGCGGGCGCGGCGGAGGAAGCCGGCGGGGAGGTCGACCACGCCGGCCTCGCCCTGGATCGGCTCGAGGATGAGCGCCTGGACTGTGTCGTCGACGGCGGCCTCGAGCGCCTCGAGGGTCGGCGCGATGTGCTCGACGCCGCCGGGCAGCGGGAGGAACGGCGCCTGCAGCGCGGGCTGGCCGGTGAGCGCGAGCGCGCCCATCGTGCGGCCGTGGAAGGAGCCCTGGAGCGTGATGACGCGCGTGCGCCGCTCGGATCCGTTGCGGCGCGCCAGCTTGAAGGCCGCCTCGTTCGCCTCGGCGCCCGAGTTGCCGAAGTACACGCGGCCGCTGTCGCCCGCTCCCGTGATGCGGCGCAGGCGCTCGGCGAGCGCGATCTGCGGCGGCGTCGCGAAGTAGTTGGAGACGTGCGCGAGCGTGGACACCTGCTCCGTGACCGCGCGGATCAGCGCCGGGTGCGCGTGCCCGAGCGAGTTGACGGCGATGCCGGCGAGGAAGTCGAGGTACTCGCGTCCGGTCGAGTCCCACACGCGGCAGCCCTCGCCGCGCACCAGCATGGCGAGCGGCGGGGGCGACGAGCGCATCATGGCGGCCTGGAAGCGGTCGGACCACTCGCTCTCGGTCTGGGTGGTGCGGCGCTCTGGCTGGGTCGTGGTCATGCGGGCACGACCTCCGTTCCGATTCCGTTCGTGGTGAAGATCTCGAGGAGCATCGAGTGCGGGATGCGGCCGTCGATGATCGCGGCCTTGGGCACTCCCCCGTCGACGGCCTCGAGGCACGCCGCCATCTTCGGGATCATGCCCGACTCGAGCGACGGCAGGAGCGCGCGGAGCTCGTCCGCGCGGATGTCGGAGACGAGCGATCCGCGGTCGGGCCAGTCGCGGTAGAGGCCGGCGACGTCCGTGAGGATGACGAGCTTCTCGGCGCCGAGGGCCACGGCGAGCGCGGCCGCCGCGGCGTCCGCGTTGACGTTGAGCGAGACGGCGGGGTCGGACTCGTCGGGCGCGATGGAGGAGACGACCGGGATGCGGCCGGCGTCGAGCTGCGCGAGCACGGCCGTGGGATCCACGGAGACCACGTCGCCCACGAGGCCGAGGTCGACCTCGACGCCGTCGACCACGGCGCCACGACGGCGGCCCGTGAAGAGCCCCGCGTCCTCGCCCGAGACGGCGGCCGCGAGTGGGCCGTGCGCGTTGATGCCGCGCACGACGTCCCGGCTGACCTGGCCGGTGAGCACCATGCGCACGACCTCGAGGGCCTCGGGCGTGGTGACGCGGTATCCCCCGCGGAACTCGCTCTCGATGCCGAGGCGCGTGAGCATCGCGCTGATCTGCGGACCGCCGCCGTGCACGACGACCGGACGCAGCCCCGCGTAGCGGAGGTACACGACGTCCTCGGCGAAGGTGCGCGTGAGCTCCTCGTCGACCATGGCGTTGCCGCCGAACTTCACGACCACGATGCGGTCATGGAAGCGCTGCAGCCACGACAGCGACTCGATGAGCGTCGCGGCCTTCGACTCGGCCTGCGCCTGGTCGCGCTCGGCGGCGTCCTGCGTGATGGCGGTCACGTCCGTCCCGTCTGCGCCGCCCATCAGCTGGCGTACGCGCTGTTCTCGTGCACGTAGTCGTGCGTGAGGTCGTTGGTGAGGATGGTCGCGGTCGCGTCGCCCGCGTGCAGGTCGATGAGGACGTGCACGGCGCGCGGGTGGAGGTCGACCAGATCGCGGCTCTCGTGCGGCTCCCCCGCGCGGCACACCTGGACGCCGTTGATGGCGACGTCGATGCCGTAGGGGTCGAACGCGGCGCCGGTCGTGCCGACGGCCGCGAGCACGCGGCCCCAGTTGGGGTCGTTGCCGAAGACGGCGGCCTTGAAGAGGTTGCTGCGGGCGACCGCGCGGCCGACCTCGACGGCGTCGTCGTCGGACGCCGCGTGGACGACCTCGATGGCGATGTCGTGCGAGGCGCCCTCGGCGTCGGCCTGCAGCTGCTCGGCGAGGTCGGCGCACACCGCGGTGAGCGCGGCCTGGAACGCGTCCGCGTCCGGCACGACGCCGGATGCGCCGCTCGCGAGGAGCGTGACCTGGTCGTTGGTCGACATGCAGCCGTCGGAGTCCAGGCGGTCGAACGTGACGCGCGTGGACTCGCGGAGCGCGGCATCGAGCGCGGTGCTGTCGAGGTCGGCGTCGGTGGTGATCACCACGAGCATCGTCGCGAGCCCCGGCGCGAGCATGCCCGCGCCCTTGGCCATGCCGCCCACCGTCCAGCCGTCGTCGGAGGATCGCACCGACTGCTTCGGCTTCGTGTCGGTGGTCATGATGGCGCGAGCCGCGTCGTCACCGCCGCCGTCGGTGAGCGCGACGGCGACGCGGGCGACCCCGTCCTCGAGCTTCTCGAGCGGGAGCTGCTCGCCGATGAGGCCGGTGCTGCAGACGAGCACGTCGCCGCTCGAGACGTCGAGCGCGCGGCCGACCGCCTCGGCGGTGGCGTGCGTCACCTGGAACCCGCGGGATCCCGTGTAGCAGTTCGCCCCGCCGGAGTTGAGGACGACGGCGCTCACCCGGCCGTCGCCGATGACCTGGCGCGACCAGAGGATGGGGTTCGCCTGGCAGCGGTTGCTGGTGAAGACCGCGGCGGCCGCCTGCGACGGGCCGGTGTTGCGGACGAGGGCGACGTCGAGCGCGCCCGTGGACTTGAGGCCCGCGGCGACCCCTCCTGCGACGAAGCCGCGTGCGGCGGTGACGCTCACGGGGCGACCCCGTTCACCGGGAGGCCCATGGCCTCGGGGAGTCCGAGCGCGATGTTGGCCGACTGGATCGCCGCGCCCGCCGTGCCCTTGACCAGGTTGTCGATGGCCGTGACCGTGACGACGCGGCCGGCGGCCTCGTCGATGGCGAGGCCCACGAGCGCGGTGTTGGAACCCGTGACGTCGGACACGTTCGGGAACGACCCCTCCGGCAGCAGGTGCACGAACGGCTCGTCTGCGTAGGCGAGCTCCCACGCGGCGCGCACGTCGTGCGCGGAGAAGCCGGGGGCGAGGCGCGCGGTGGCCGTGGCGAGGATCCCGCGGGCCATCGGCACGAGCACGGGCGTGAAGGAGACGCTCACGTGCCCGCCGCCCGCAGTCTCGAGGTTCTGCCGGATCTCCGGCGTGTGGCGGTGGGTGCCGCCGACCGCGTAGGCGCTCGCGGATCCGAGGATCTCGCTGGCCAGCAGGTTCGTCTTCAGCGACCGACCGGCGCCGGACGGCCCGACGGCGAGCACCGCGACGATGTCCTCCGGCTCGATGACGCCCGCGCGGATGCCCGGCTGGAGGCCGAGCGTGATGGCGGTGACGTTGCAGCCCGGGACGGCGACGCGCTTCACGCCCGACAGGCGCGTGCGCTGGGTGCCGCCCTCCTCCGCGTGCAGCAGCTCGGGCAGGCCGTACGGCCAGGCGCCCGCGAAGTCGCCGCCGTAGAACGCGTCCCACGCGGCCTCGTCGACGAGCCGGTGATCGGCGCCGCAGTCGACCACGAGGGTCTGGTCGTCGAGCTCGGCCGTGATGGCGCCGGACTTGCCGTGCGGCAGCGCGAGGAAGACCACGTCATGGCCGGCCAGCTGCTCGGCGGTCGTCTCGACGAAGGTGCGGTCGGCGTACGAGGTGAGGTGCGGGTGCACCTGACGCAGACGCTCGCCCGCGTTCTGGAATGCGGTGAGCGTCTGGACCTCGAGGCGCGGGTGGTCGGCGAGCAGGCGGAGGAGCTCCCCGCCCGCGTAGCCGCTGGCACCCGCCACGGCGACTGAGAATGACATGCCTCAAATCTAGTGCCGGTGCCGGAGGGGTCCCGCCGGCCGGGCGCCCGCAGACGCACGCGCGGGCGGGCCCTCCCTGAGGAGGAGCCCGCCCGCGTGGACGATCGTGCGGCGACCGCCGCGGGGCGCCTACTCCCGGAGCGCCGCGCCGAACCGCTCGGCGGCGAGCCGGACGGATCCGTCGCGGGCATCGCTCGCCTCGGCCGCCGTCAGCGTGCGGTCGGGCGCCCGGAAGCGGAGCGCGAACGTGAGCGAGCGGGTGCCGTCCGCGACGCCGGGACCGCGGTAGTCGTCCACGAGCCGGGCGGACTCGAGCAGGTCTCCCGCGCCCTCGACCACCGTGCGGAGGAGCTCCCCCGCCGGCACCTCGAGCGGCACCACGAGGCTGAGGTCCTGCGTGGCGACGGGCATCGAGGTGAGCGTGCGCACCTCCACGGCGCCGCCGGCGAGCTCGACGAGCAGGTCGAGGTCGACCTCGGCGAGGGCGACGCGCTCGGGGAGGTCGAGCTCGGCGGCGAGCGCGGGCAGCAGCTCGCCCGCGAAGCCGACGATGACGGGGCCGTCGGCGGTCACGGCCTCGACCGCGGCCGTGCGTCCGGGATGCAGGGCGATGTGGCTGCCCTGCTCGAAGCGGATCTCCACGCCCACCGCGTGCGCCAGCTGCCGCACGGCGTCGAGCGCGTCGACGAGGCCCGCGCGCTGCGCCGGGGTGCCCGGCTGCTTCGGCACGGCGTCCCCGAGGATCAGCACGCCGACGTGGCGCGGCTGCGGCGGGATGCCCGCATCCAGCGCCCGCAGCGTGTCCGCGTCGGGGCGCGCGGCTCCGGGCGGCATCTCGGGCGAGCCGTACGCGACGCCGGCCCGGGGCAGGAACACGGTGCCGGTCTCGAAGAGCGCGAGGTCGGTGGATCCGCGCGACAGGTTGCGCCGCGCGATGTCGACGAGCCCCGGCAGAAGCGAGCGGCGGAGGTACGGGAACGCGACGTCGAGCGGGTTCGCGAGGCGCACCGCGGGCGCGTCGTCGCGGTCGGCCGCGCCGAAGCGGGCGTTCTGCTGCTCGGACGCGAACGGCGACCCCATGACCTCGCTGAGCCCGGACGCGGCGAGCGCGATCGAGGCCTGGCGTCGGAGGCGCTGCGCGGCGGTGAGGCCGCGGCCCGGGGGCGCGACGGGCAGCACGGCGGGGATCCGGTCGTAGCCGACGATGCGCGCGACCTCCTCCACGAGGTCCGCGCGGTGGCGGAGGTCGGGTCGCCAGGTCGGCGGGGTGACGACGAGGACGCCGTCGCGCTCCTCGAGCGCGCAGCCCACGTCGACGAGCGCGTGGCGCACCTCGTCCTCGGTGTAGTCGACGCCGACGAGCGACGCGGGGTAGCCGAGCGGCAGCTCGATCGCCTCGCGCGGCGCGGTCGTGTCGAGGATCGAGCCGAGGCCCTCGGCGTGGCCGCCGGCGAGCTCCTCGAGGAGCTGCACGGCGCGCGCGGCGGCGGCCGGGGCGATCCGGGGATCCACCCCGCGCTCGAAGCGCTTGGACGCCTCGCTCGGCAGCTTGTGCCGGCGAGCGGTGCGGGCGATCGACACCGGGTCGAAGCCGGCCGCCTCGATCAGCACGCGGCTGGTGCCCGCGCCGATCTCGGTGGCCGCGCCGCCCATGACGCCCGCGAGCCCGACCGGGCCGGAGTCGTCGGCGATGACGAGGTCCTCGGAGTGCAGCGCGCGCTCGCGCCCGTCGAGCGTGACGAGCGTCTCGCCCTCGGCGGCGCGGCGGACGACGATCCCGCCCCGCAGCCGGTCGAGGTCGTACCCGTGCAGGGGCTGGCCGAGCTCCAGCATCACGTAGTTGGTGATGTCGACCACGAGCGAGATGGAGCGGACGCCCGCGAGGGTGAGGCGCGACACCATCCACGGCGGAGTGGGCCGGGACACGTCGATGCCCGAGACCACGCGCGTGACGAACACGTCGGCGCCGGAGCGGCCGCGGATGGGGGCGGCGTCGTCGACGCGCACCTCCACGCCCGCGACGGGCGCGTCGGCCGCGAGCAGCGCGAGCGCGTCGGCGGGGTCGGTGAACGCGGCGCCCGTGGCGTGGGCGTACTCGCGGGCGATGCCGCGGATCGAGAACGCGTAGCCGCGGTCGGGCGTGACGTTGACCTCCACCGCCTGGTCGTCGAGGTGGAGGAGCGCGAGGGCGTCCGTGCCGACCTCCGGGTCGAGGCCGAGCGAGGAGAGGACGAGGATCCCGTCGTGCTCCTCCCCGAGGCCGAGCTCGCGCGACGACGCGATCATGCCGTCGGACACGTGCCCGTACGTCTTCCGGGCGGAGATGGGGAACGGGCCGGGGAGCACCGCGCCGGGCAGGCTCACCACGACCTTGTCGCCGACGACGAAGTTGTGCGCGCCGCAGACGATGCCGCGCACGTCCTCGCCGCCGTCGGCCGCCGTGGCGCCCTCGGGCGCGACGCGGACGGAGCACCAGTTGATGGTCTTGCCGTTCGTCTGCGGCTCGGGGCTCGCCTCGAGCACCTGCCCGACGACGACGGGGCCGGAGATCGAGAACGCGTGCACGTCCTCCTCTTCCAGGCCCACCCTCACGAGGGAGGCGTGGACGTCCTCGGGGGTGACCCCCGCGGGGAGCTCGACGTGCTCGCCGAGCCAGCTGATCGGGATCCTCACGACTACACCACCATCCCGAACTGCGCGCCGAATCGGATGTCGCCCTCGACGATGTCGCGCATGTCGGAGAGGTCGTTGCGGAACATGAGGGTGCGCTCGGTGCCCATGCCGAACGCGAAGCCCTGGTACTCGTCGGGGTCGATGCCCGCGGAGCGCAGCACGTTCGGGTTCACCATGCCGCAGCCGCCCCACTCGATCCAGCGGGGTCCGCCCGCGGCGGCCGGGTGCCAGACGTCCATCTCGGCGCTCGGCTCGGTGAAGGGGAAGTAGTTGGGGCGGAGGCGGATGCGCGCGTCCTGGCCGAACATCGAGCGGGCGAAGTGCTCGAGCGTGCCGCGGAGGTGCGCCATGGTGAGGCCGCGGTCGATCGCGATCCCCTCGATCTGGCGGAACGCGGGCGTGTGCGTGGCGTCGAGCTCGTCGCTGCGGAAGGTGCGGCCCTGCGCGATCGTGTACACGGGAAGCTCGTCGGCGAGCAGCGTGCGGATCTGCACGGGCGAGGTGTGCGTGCGCAGCACGAGGTGCGCGTCGGTCGGATCCACGTAGAAGGAGTCCTGCATGGCGCGCGCCGGGTGGTCGGGCGGGAAGTTGAGCGCGTCGAAGTTGAACCACTCGCTCTCGAGCTCGGGGCCCTCGTTCACCTGCCAGCCCATGCCGACGAAGATGTCGGCGATGCGCTCCTCGAGCATGGTCAGCGGGTGGCGGGCACCGGCGCGCCAGCGGCTCGGCAGCGCGGTGACGTCGACGGCCTCGGCCACGAGCCGCTCGGCGGCCTCCTGCTCCTGGATCTCCGCCTCGCGCGCCTGGAACGCCTGCGTGACGCGGGCGCGCGACTGGCCGACGAGCTTGCCGGCGTCCTTTCGGTCGGCGGGCGGCAGGTCGCGGAGCGATCCGTTCAGCCGGGCGAGCGGGGACGCCTCGCCGATGTGGGCGGAGCGCGCCTGGGCGAGCGACGCGGAGTCGGTGGTCGCGGCGAGCGCGGCCATCGCCTGCTCCACGGCGGCGCCGACGGTCTCCTCGGAGATCTGGGGTTCGGACATGAGGCCCGAGTCTACCGATCGGGGGTGCCGCTCCCGGCCCGCGACCGGCCCGCGACCTGCCCGCCGCGGGCTCCCGCGAGCGGCGCCCGCGCTGCGCCTACGCCCCCTGCGACGTCCCTGCCGCGACGGTCTTCGCCACGCGCGGTCCGCGCTTGCGGGCGAGCCGCCGCGCGATGGTAGACACCGTGAGGTTCAGCACGAGGTACATGCCCACCATGACCACGAAGATCGGCAGCGAGTTGGCGCGGCTCGTCGCCTCGAGGATCAGCTCGCCCTGCTTGGTGAGGCCGACGAGGCTGACGATGGTGCCGAGCGCGGTGTCCTTGATGAGCACGACGAGCTGGGCGACGATGATCGGCAGCATCGTCCGGAACGCCTGCGGGAACTCCACGAGCAGCCGGTTCTGCAGCGGCCGGAGACCGATCGCCAGCCCCGCCTCGCGCTGGCCGCGCGGCAGGCCGAGGATCCCGGAGCGCAGGGCCTCGCCGATGATCGCGCCGTTGTAGAGCGCGAGCGCCGTGACGACCGACCAGTACGGGCCGATGGGGAAGATCAGGTAGATGAACAGCATCATCAGCAGCACGGGCATGCCGCGGAAGAACTCGAGCACCACGGTGACGGCGTAGCGGATGACCCGGTGCTCGCTCATGCGGAGGAGCGCGAGGACCATGCCCAGGAGGATCGCGAGGACCGCGGCCACCGCGGCGGACTGCAGCACCACGACGAGGCCCCGGAGGAGCAGCTGCCAGACGAGCGGGTCGTTGAGCACGAGCCAGATGTCGGGGCTGAACTGCCCCGCCTGCTGCAGCTTGACCGCGGCGAAGGCGAGCACGGCCACCACGATGACCGCCGTGACGACGGAGAGGATGCGGGAGCGACGGCGGGCCTTCGGGCCGGGCACGTCGTAGAGGACCTGGCTCATCGGGAGACCGCCACTCGCTTCTCGAGGTGGTCCGCCAGCTGGCCGAGCGGGACCGTGATGATGAGGTAGAAGAACGCGACGCCCACGAACACCCAGACGACCGCGTCGCCGTTGGCGTTCGCGACGTCACGGCCCACGTTGAACAGCTCGTAGATGAAGTACGCGCCCGCGATCGACGTGTTCTTGGTGAGGGCGATGACGACGTTGATCAGCGGCGGGATGACGGTGCGCACGGCCTGCGGCAGGATCACCGACCCGAGCGTCTGCGAGAACGTGAGCCCGATGCTGCGGGCGGCCTCGGCCTGTCCGACGGGCACGCTGTTGATGCCCGAGCGGATCGCCTCGGCGAAGAACGGCGCCGTGTAGAGCGTGAGCGCGAGCACCGCGGCCGTCATGAACGGCAGCGCGCCCGAGATCGACGTGATCACGACGCTGAAGAAGGTGAACACGAGCAGCAGCGGGGTGTTCCGCAGCAGCTCGACGTAGACGGTGGAGGTGGCGCGGAGGCTCGCGACGGGCGAGATCCTCATCGCGGCGATCACGACCCCCAGCGGGAGGGCGAACAGCACGGTGAGGACGAGGAGGCGCAGCGTGCCGCCGAACCCCCGCAGGAACACGTCGAGATTGTCGAGGATCACATCCACGGCGCACCTCCTATGGTCTGCACCCGGCGGGCCGGGCGATGGTCGGATCCGGGCTCGTCGCGCTCGGACAGGGGACGGGTCCCGCGCGCGCATCAGCGCACGCGGGACCCGGTGGGACTAGTAGCGGTCGATCGCCGGGGGCTCCGGCGTGTCGATGACCGTGCCGGCCGTCGCCTCGAACAGGCGCGCCCAGGTGCCGTCGTCGTAGGCCTCCTGCAGCGTGTCGTTGATGAACGTGCGGAACGCCTCGTCGTCCTTGGCGACTCCGATGCCGTAGGGCTCCTGGGTGAAGGTCTCGCCGTCGCCGACGAGCTTGAACTCGCCCTCGTTCTGGTCGATGAAGCCGGAGAGGATCACGTTGTCGGTCGTGACGGCGGCCACCTGGCCGTTGCGCAGCGGGTCGAGGCACTTGCTGTAGACGTCGGTGGGCACGACGACCGCGCCGAACGTGGCCTCGATGTTCGCGGCGGGGGTGGATCCGGCGACGGAGCAGACCTGCTTGCCGCGGACGTCCTCGGGCGTGTTGATGGTGGTGTCGTCCGCGAGGACCATGAGCGCCTGGCCGGCGACGTAGTACGGTCCCGCGAAGTCCACGACCTCCTTGCGCTTGTCGTTGATCGTGTAGGTCGCGACGACCGCGTCGACCGAGCCGTTCTGGATGAAGGGCTCGCGGTTCGCGGACACCGTCTCCGTGAACTTGATGCCGTCGAAGGGGATGCCCATCTTGCTGGCGACGAGCGCGGCGATCGCGACGTCGAAGCCCGCGGGCTTGCCGTCGAGCCCGGCGAGGCCGAAGAGCGGCTGGTCGAACTTCGTGCCGACCTTCATCTCCCCTGCCGCGGCCAGGCGGGCCATCGTGGTGCCCTCGTCGAACGTCGGGTTCTCCGCGAGCGCGAGCTTGTAGGGGCCGTCGCCGTTCTCGGGGGCGTTCGTGCCGGCGTCGATGCCGCTGTTCGACGCGCTGCCGGCCGCGCCGCAGCCCGTGAGGGCGACGACGACGATCGCGGCGGCCGCGGCGATGGTCAGTTTCCTGTTCTTCATGGTTCCCGTTTCTCTGCTGGTGAGGTGGATGACGGACGCGATGGGGATCGCTCGTGGTGCGTGGTGCGGGTCGTGCCGTGGTGCGGCGCCCGGACGCGCCTGCCTCGGCGGCGTCCGGATGCGGGAGGGCGGGAGGGCGCGTGCCCTCCGCGCGCGTCAGTGGGCGAGGATCTTGGAGAGGAAGTCCTTCGCGCGGGGGCTCTGCGGGTCGTCGAAGAAGGCCTGCGGGGTGGTGTCCTCCTCGATGGCGCCGTCGGCCATGAAGATCACGCGGTCCGCGGCCTTGCGGGCGAAGCCCATCTCGTGGGTGACGACCATCATCGTCATGCCGTCCTTGGCGAGGCCGACCATCACGTCGAGGACCTCGGTGATCATCTCGGGGTCGAGCGCCGAGGTGGGCTCGTCGAGGAGGATCAGCTTCGGGTCCATCGCGAGCGCGCGGGCGATCGCGACGCGCTGCTGCTGGCCGCCCGAGAGCTGGGCCGGCATCTTCTGCGCCTGGTTGGCGACGCCGACGCGGTCGAGGAGCTCCATCGCCCGCTTCTCCGCCTCGGCCTTGCCCTGCTTGCGCACCTTGATGGGGCCGAGGGTCACGTTCTCGAGCACGGTCTTGTGCGCGAAGAGGTTGAAGGACTGGAACACCATGCCGACGTCGGCGCGGAGGCGCGCGAGCTCGGCGCCCTCGGACGGGAGGTCCTGGCCGTCGATCGTGATGGTGCCGTCGTCGATGGTCTCGAGCCGGTTGATCGCGCGGCACAGCGTCGACTTGCCCGACCCGCTGGGGCCGATGACGACGACGACCTCGCCGCGGTTCACCGTGGTCGAGATGTCCTTCAGGACGTGCAGGTCACCGAAGTGCTTGTTGACGTGGGATACGACGACCAGGGGCTCGCCGACCGCTGCTGCGGCGGGCGAGGCGGGGTCCGCCGTCGGGCTCTGCTCCATGCGAACACCATATCCATGCCGGTGTTTCGTCCGCGTTTCCGCGGGGCATCGTCACCCCATCGTGACGCGTCGGCCGCGTTTCCGCCGATCAGGGGCGGTGCCGACACCTACCGGACGGCGATCACCCGTGAGGGGTCCGGCCTCGGGCGGTCAGGCCCGCTGCGCGAACGCCGACTCGTAGAGGCAGACGGATGCGGCCGTCGCGAGGTTCATCGACTCGGCCTGCCCGTAGATCGGCACGACGACGGCGCGGTCGGCGAGGGCGAGGTGCTCGTCCTGGAGGCCGCGCGCCTCGTTGCCGAAGAGCCAGGCGGTGGGGCCGGCGAGCCCGCCGGACGTGCGCTCCGCGAGGAGGTCGTCGCCCTTGACGTCCGCGGCGAGGACCTGCAGCCCCGCCGCCTTCACGCGCTCGAGCACGGCGTCGAGCTCGGGCATGATCGCGACCGGCAGGTGGAAGAGCGAGCCCGTCGTGGCGCGCACGACCTTGGGGTTGTAGAGGTCGACGGAGCGGCCCGTGAGGATCACCGCGTCGGCTCCCGCGGCATCGGCAGCGCGGATGATGGTGCCGGCGTTGCCGGGGTCGCGCACCTCCTCGAGGATCGCGATGAGGCGCGGGTCGTCACCGAGGATCTGCTTGAGCGACGTCGGGAACTGGCGGCAGACGCCCACGACGCCCTGCGGGGTCACGGTGTCGGCCATGGACCCGATCACGTCCTCGGTGACGAACTCGACCTCGACGCCCGCCTCGCGGACGGCGCGCGCGAGGTCCGGGTAGCGGTCGAGGGCCGTGGGGGTCGCGAACAGCTCCTGGACGAGGTCGGGCCGGAACGCGAGCGCCTCCGAGACGGCCTGCGGCCCCTCGAGGAGGAAGAGGCCCGTGTCGGCGCGCGCGTCCCGCTTCGCGAGCTTGGCGACGCCACGGACACGCGGGGAGCGGGGGTTGTCGAGCATGGCCCAACACTAACGGCGCGCCCCCGGATGGGGACGCGCCGTCGGCGGTGGTGCGGGATGCGCTACGCGTTCGCCGCGACCTTGGGGGCCGAGGTGTTCGCGGGCAGGGCGGCCTTGGCCGTCTGCACGAGCGACGCGAAGGTCGCGGGCTCGTGGACCGCGAGCTCCGCGAGGATGCGGCGGTCGACCTGGACGCCGGCGAGCGAGAGGCCCTGGATGAGGCGGTTGT
This sequence comes from Clavibacter quasicaliforniensis, assembly GCF_051201715.1. Taxonomy (NCBI): domain Bacteria; kingdom Bacillati; phylum Actinomycetota; class Actinomycetes; order Micrococcales; family Microbacteriaceae; genus Clavibacter; species Clavibacter quasicaliforniensis. Next base: position 2,203,780 of record NZ_CP139624.1, read on the forward strand.
ACGTCAGGCCGTTCGCACGGGCCGCGGCGTTGATGCGCTGGATCCAGAGGCGGCGGAACTCGCCCTTCTTCGCGCGGCGGTCGCGGTACGCGTAGACGAGGGAGTGGGTGACCTGCTCCTTGGCCTTGCGGTACAGACGCGAGCGCTGGCCGCGGTATCCGGCGGCGCGCTCGAGGATGACCCGACGCTTCTTGTGGGCGTTGACGGCCCTCTTGACTCTTGCCATTTCAGTTATTCCTATTCGAATTCAGGTGTCGCGGACGACGAGGGGCCTAGCGGCCGAGGAGCTTCTTGGCGACCTTCATGTCGGCCTTGGCCAGCGGCTGGTCCTGGTTGAGTCGCGCCTTGCGCCCGGAGGACTTGACCTCGAGGTTGTGCCGCATGCCCGCCTGCTGCTTCATGATCTTGCCGCTGCCGGTGACCTTGAAACGCTTCTTGGCACCCGAGTGGGTCTTCTGCTTAGGCATTGTTCTCTTCTCTCGCTTCTCGTGCGCTCGCCTTGGTGGCGTCGCGCTTCGCGTTGGCCTCGGCCTTGGCCTCGGACTTGTTCTTGTGCGGTCCGATGACCATGACCATGTTGCGGCCGTCGATCGTGGGGGTGGACTCGACGCTGCCGAACTCGGCGACGTCCTCCGCGAACATCTTGAGCAGTCGCACGCCCTGGTCCGGACGCGACTGCTCGCGTCCGCGGAACAGGATCATGGCCTTGACCTTGTCGCCGTCCTGCAGGAAGCCCTCGGCGCGCTTGCGCTTGGTCTCGTAGTCGTGCTTGTCGATCTTCAGGCGGAAGCGCACCTCCTTGAGGATGGTGTTCGCCTGGTTGCGACGCGCTTCCTTGGCCTTCTGCGCGGCCTCGTACTTGAACTTGCCGTAGTCCATGATCTTCGCCACGGGGGGCTTGGAATTGGGCGCGACCTCGACGAGGTCGAGGTCGGCTTCCTGCGCGAGCCGGAGTGCGACGTCGATGGATACGACGCCGACCTGCTCGCCTGCTGGGCCAACGAGGCGAACCTCGGGAACTCGGATTCGATCGTTGGTACGGGGATCGCTGATGGACTGCTCCTATTCGTGTCTTCGGGTGGCCCGGCGGCTCTCGGGGAGCCGCTCGGATTCGAGACGAGGAGGGTTCTTCACCAGGGTGCGACGGATCCGTCGTACTCGGCAACACGCCCATGCCCGCGTGATGCGGGGCTCCCGTCCTGCGCGGTTCCCGCTGGGGAGCCGTTCGGACGGGGGAGCGAAATCGACCCGGTAACCTATGGAGGCGGTCAAGCGCGGGTGGGAGATCAATCCTCTTTCGAACCGGGACTGTGACAGCCCCGGAGCCGTCGATCAGCATAGCAGACGCCGACCCCGGCGGCCACGACGAGCTCCCGCCGCCTCCGCCATCCGGCACCGCCACCCAGCCCGAGGACACAGATGACCGACCAGGCCCAGCCCGACCCCGCGACCACCGCGCCCGCCGACCCCGCGTCCGCCGGTCCGGCCGACGCCCACGTGCACCGCTTCGAGGAGCCCGCCGCGACCGGCGACGGCAGCTCGGCCGCGGGCGTCGCGGACGACGACACCGCCGACTTCGTCGCCGACCAGTACGCGCGTGACATCGCGGAGGTCTCCGCCGTCGAGGTCATCACGACCACGGCCGTCCACCTCATGAGCGCCGCGGCCGTGAAGTGCGGGCTCGCCGACGACCCCGCCACGCAGACCGACCTCGCCGAGGCGCGGAAGCTCATCATCTCGCTCGCGGGCCTCGTGACCGCCGCGTCCCCGGAGCTCGGAGACCAGCACGCGCGCAGCCTCCGCGACGGCCTCCGCTCCCTGCAGCTCGCCTTCCGCGAGGCGTCGCCGTACCCCGACGCCGTCGGCAAGGGACCGGGCGAGAAGTACACCGGCCCCGTCTCCTAGGCCAGCCGCCCGCTGGGGCTCGCGAGCCGCGCCCGCAGGTCAGCGCGCGGACGTGATCCGGAGCCCCATGCTGTCGACCCGGTCGGCGAGGACCGCGCTCCGGGACCACTCCCCCTGCAGCCGTGCCAGCAGCGCGTCGAGCGCCGGGCGGTCGAGGCCGTCGACGAGCTCCAGCGCGATCATCAGCTCCGGCCCCTCGAGGCGTGCGCGCGGATCGCCCGGCGCCGTGCTCACGGACACGACCGCGGGCTCCTCGGCGACGCTCGCCTCCAGCGCCGCGACCACCTCCGGGTCCTCGGGGCTCGGGATCCACGGCAGCGACCGCGCGACCGCCCACACCGCCGGCCGCCGCAGGACGAACTCGGTGTCGGACATCGGATCGACGACCACGAGGTCGGTCTCCTCGCTCGCCGCGGCCAGCGCCACCCGGACGGCGTCCGCGGGGACGGGACGCGCGGCGGGGTTCCACCTCGCCATCGCGGCGACGGACGTGAAGACCGGCATGACGGTGCGCCCGTCGGGCCCGGCCACCGTGATGATCGACAGCTCGGCGCTCTTGTCGGCCTTCAGCCCGTGCGCGCCCTCACTCTCCTCGCCGAGGCGGGCGACCAGCGGGATCAGCAGGCGCGCATCGCGGAGCGCGTCCACGACCGCGGCCTGCCCGACCTCGCCGCGACCGTGCCGCGCGAGCGCTGCCGTGACGGCGGGCGGCGCGGATCCGTCGTCGTCCGGGAACGGGGTGGGCTCGAACGACCGGCCCGCCCAGGGGGTCCCGGCCGAGTCGGCGTGCGGAGAGGATCCCGTCATCGCTCCCCGGCGACGTCGAGCGCCTCCCCGAGCGTGAACGCGCCCGCGTAGAGGGCCTTGCCGACGATGGCGCCCTCCAGACCCAGCGGCACGAGCTCACGGAGAGCCTGGATGTCGTCGAGGCTCGAGACGCCACCCGAGGCGACGACCGGACGCTCGGTGCGCTCGAGCACATCCCGGAGCAGCTGCAGGTTCGGGCCCTGGAGCGTGCCGTCCTTCGTGACGTCGGTGACGACGTAGCGCGCGCACCCGGCGTCCTCGAGGCGCTCGAGGACCTCCCAGATGTCGCCCCCGTCCTGCGTCCAACCGCGAGCGGAGAGGGTGCGGCCGCGGACGTCGAGCCCGACCGCCACGGCCTCGCCGTGCTGGGCGATGACGCTGGCGGCCCACTCGGGGTTCTCCAGCGCGGCGGTGCCGAGGTTGATGCGCGTCGCGCCGCTCTCGAGCGCCACGTCGAGCGAGCGATCGTCCCGGATCCCGCCGGACAGCTCGATCTGCACGCCGTCGATGGCGCGGATCACACGGGAGATCACCGACAGGTTGTCCCCGCGGCCGAACGCGGCGTCGAGGTCGACGAGGTGCAGCCACTCGGCGCCCTGCTCCGCCCAGTCGCGGGCGGCGTCGACGGGGTCGCCGTAGCCGGTCTCGGTGCCGGCCGCGCCCTGCGTGAGGCGGACGGCCTGGCCTCCCGCCACGTCGACTGCGGGCAGCAGGGTCAGGCGGGGGGTGCTGGTGAACTCGCTCATGGGGCCTTCCATCGATGGGGCGCGGGCGTGCGGGATGCCGCACAGGGCGGCGGGTGGGATGCGTCAGGCGGCGCGGAGGGTGCCGAGCCAGTTCGCGAGCAGCCGGATCCCGGCCGCGCCCGACTTCTCGGGGTGGAACTGCGTGGCGGAGAGCGGGCCGTTCTCGACGGCGGCGACGAACCGCTCTCCATGCGTGGCCCAGGTGACGCGGGGCGCGGGCAGCGGCGGGAGCGGGTCGATCCCCCACGTGCGCGCGGCGTACGAGTGCACGAAGTAGAAGCGCTCCTCCTCGAGACCCGCGAACAGCGCCGACCCCTCGGGCACGTCGACCGTGTTCCAGCCCATGTGCGGGAGCACGTCCGACTCGATCCGGTCGACCGTGCCGGGCCACTCCCCCAGGCCGGCCACGTCGACGTCGCGCTCGACGCCGCGGTCGAACATGACCTGCATGCCTACGCAGATGCCCAGCACCGGGCGGCCTCCCGCCAGACGGCGGTCGACGACCCGGTCGCCGCCGGCCGCCCGCAGCGCCGTCATCACGGCGGAGAACGCCCCGACGCCGGGGACGAGGAGGCCGTCGGCCTCGTGCGCCCTCTTCGCGTCGCCCGTCAGCTCGACATCGGCGCCGGCCAGCTCGAGCGCCTTGACGGCGGAGTGGACGTTCCCGCTCCCGTAATCGAGGACGACGACGGAGGGCCGCGTCACAGCGCGCCCTTCGTGGAAGGGATGCCGGACACCCGCGGGTCGAGCTCCTTCGCCTGACGGAAGGCGCGCGCGAAGGACTTGAACTCGGCCTCGGCGATGTGGTGCGGGTCGCGCCCGCCGAGCACGGTGACGTGCACGGTGAGGCCGGCGTGGAAGGTGATGGCCTCGAACACGTGGCGGACCATGGATCCGGTGAAGTGGCCGCCGATGAGGTGCATCTCGAAGCCTGCGGGCTCGCCCGAGTGCACGAGGAACGGACGGCCGGAGATGTCGACGACCGACTGCACCAGGGCCTCGTCGAGCGGCACGAGCGCGTCGCCGAAGCGGGCGATGCCGGACTTGTCGCCGAGCGCCTCGCGGATGGCCTGCCCGAGGACGATCCCGACGTCCTCCACGGTGTGGTGCACGTCGATGTGCGTGTCACCCGTGGCGGTGACCCTGAGGTCGGTGAGGGAGTGCTTCGCGAACGCGGTGAGCATGTGGTCGTAGAACGGCACCGACGTGCTGATCTCGGAGGCGCCGGTGCCGTCGAGGTCGAGCTGGAGATCGATGGTGGACTCGCTGGTCTGCCGCGTGACGTGCGCGGTGCGCGCGAGGGTGCTCATGGGATCCATGCTACCGATCGGTTCCCCTCCAGCCGCCGCGCTCCCGGCCGCCACCGGGAGCGCGGCGGCTGACCGCCGTTCGCGTGCGACGACCCATGCGGCGTCGCCCGAGGATCAGTGCGCGTACTCGGTGGGGACGGCGAGCTGCTGGCCAGCCGCGACGTCCGACGACGGCAGGCGGTTGAGGTCGACGACCGACGCGATGACGTCGCGCGGGTCGGCCGACGGCGCGATCTCTTCGGCCAGGTCCCACAGGGACTGGCCGCTGGAGACGGTGACGTACTCGAACGTGGTGCCCGAGGCGTCCTTCGACGCGACGGCCGCGCCGCCGTTGAGCGCGACGAAGCCGGCGCCCAACGCGAGGGGAGCCGCGACCAGCGCGGTGAGGACGAGTCGCCCCCGGCGCGTGATGCGCAGGCGCGTACGGGGCGCGACGGCGGCCTCCGCGACGGGTGCGACGGACGGGGCGACGGTGGTGGTGGCTGCGGTGTTCATGGTGACCTCTCGTGCGAGACGGTGGGGCGTCGATGCGACGCACCCGGCGGTGCAGTGCGGTGCGGCATGCGATGCGGGTCCGGCAGCTCGCACCCGGCTCTCGGCCGGGAGAGCCGGGTGCGAAGCTGTGTTCCGAACATACATTCGAAACCCAGGCTCCGCAAGCCCTCATCGCCTCGATCCGGCCCCTAACGGCGCGACACGCTCGAACAGGTGTTTGTACGAGGTGCCCCAGCTGGATACAGTTTCGAGTGCCTGGTGTCCATTCCACCCGGCACCACCGACATCGCCCCCGCGAGGGCGTCGGCCCGCCGGGTCGACGTGCCGCGGAGGCGTCGGCGACGAGAGGCGGGCCGTGACATGACGGACGAGCGAGCGGCGGGAGGCGGCGCGACGAGGCGCCGCAAGAGCCTCAGCGACAAGCAGATCTCGATCCTGGAGTTCATCCAGCGCACCATCGCCGGCCAGGGCTACCCGCCGAGCATGCGCGAGATCGGCGACGCCGTGGGCCTCGCGTCGCTCTCGAGCGTCACGCACCAGCTCAACCAGCTCGAGCTCTCCGGCTACCTCCGCCGCGACCCGAACCGGCCGCGCGCCCTCGAGGTCCTCATCGACCTGCCCGGCAGCGGCGCCGCGGAGAGCGGCGAGCCGTCGACGCCCGTGGGCGACGCCGCCATGGTGCCCATGGTCGGCCGCATCGCCGCCGGCATCCCCATCACCGCGGAGCAGATGGTGGAGGAGGTCTTCCCCCTCCCCCGTCAGCTCGTCGGCAAGGGCGACCTCTTCATGCTGCGCGTCGTCGGCGACTCGATGATCGACGCGGCCATCTGCGACGGCGACTGGGTCGTCGTCCGCCAGCAGAAGACCGCGGAGAACGGCGACATCGTCGCGGCCATGCTCGACGACGAGGCCACGGTGAAGGTGTTCCGCCAGCGCGACGGCCACACATGGCTGCTCCCCCGGAACAGCGCGTTCGAGCCCATCCTCGGTGACTTCGCGGAGGTCGTCGGCAAGGTCGTCGCGGTCATGCGCTCCGTCTGATCCCCCCGCACGACGCACGAGAGCGGCCGGTCCCCGAGGGGATCGGCCGCTCTGCTGCGTGCGGGCTCGAACCTGCGCACGATGCCGCGGATCAGGCTGTGGGCACCACCGAGTACGCCTGGACCTGCGCCTGCTGCTCGGCCGTCACGAGCGCGCGCACGCGCGTGCCCTCCTCGACGTACGAGGTCTCGACCACCTTCGCGCCGTCGTGGAGCATGGCGACGATCTCGCCGTGCTCGAACGGCACCAGGAGGTCGACCTCGATGGTCGGCTGCGGCAGCAGCTCCGCGATGCGGCGACGCAGCTCCTCGACGCCCTCGCCCGTGCGGGCCGAGACGAAGACGCCCTGCGGCGCGAGGCCGCGCAACACCACGCGGTCGCCGTCGGAGGCGAGGTCGCTCTTGTTGAACACCACGATCTCGGGGATGGACGAGGCGTCCACCTCCGCGATGACCTCGTGCACGGTCGCGAGCTGGGCCGCGGGATCCGGGTGCGACGCGTCGACGACGTGCACGAGCACGTCCGAGTCGGCGAGCTCCTCCAGCGTCGAGCGGAAGGCCTCGACCAGCTGGTGCGGCAGGTTGCGCACGAAGCCGACGGTGTCGGCCAGCGTGTAGAGCTGCCCCTGGTCGGTCTCGGTCCTGCGCACGGTCGCGTCCAGGGTCGCGAAGAGCGCGTTCTCGACGAGCACGCCGGCCTTCGTGACGCGGTTGAGCAGCGACGACTTCCCGGCGTTCGTGTACCCGACGATCGCGACCGAGGGCACCGAGTGCCGGTCGCGGTTTGCGCGCTTCGTGTCGCGCGCGGGCTTCATCGCGGCGATCTGCTTGCGGAGACGCGCCATGCGCGTGTTGATGCGCCGGCGGTCGAGCTCGATCTTGGTCTCACCCGGACCGCGCGATCCCATGCCGGCACCCGCGCCGCCGACCTGTCCACCTGCCTGGCGCGACATCGAGTCGCCCCACCCGCGGAGGCGCGGGAGGAGGTACTGCAGCTGCGCGAGCTCGACCTGCGCCTTGCCCTCGCGGCTCTTGGCGTGCTGGCTGAATATGTCGAGGATGACCGCGGTGCGATCGATGACCTTGACCTTCACCACGTCCTCGAGCGCACGCCGCTGGCTCGGGGCGAGCTCGGTGTCCGCGATGACGGTGTCCGCGCCGACCGCTGCCACGAGCGCGCGCAGCTCCTCGGCCTTGCCGCGGCCGAAGTAGGTGCTGGGATCGGGCGTCGGACGGCGCTGCAGCAGTCCGTCGAGCACGACGGCCCCTGCGGTCTCCGCGAGGGCCGCGAGCTCGCGCATGCTGTTCTCGGCGTCGTCGACGGAGCCCTGCGAGTACACGCCGATGAGCACGACGTTCTCGAGGCGCAACTGCCGGTACTCGACCTCGGTGACGTCCTCGAGCTCGGTGGAGAGGCCGGGGACCCGACGGAGCGCCTGGCGGTCGGCGCGCTCGCTCTGGTCGCCGTCCGATCCCTGCTCGGTGTCGGGGTTCGCGGACAGGGCCTGTGCGCCGGACCCGCGGAAGAGGGCGTAGCCGGCCGACCGGTTCTCCGCTCGGGCGAGGACGCGCGCGACGACGTCGTCCCGGTCGGTGTTCTCGGTGGACGTCGTCGTCGTGTCCGCGGGCTCGTGGTCGTGCTCGTCGTGCGTTGTCATGTGCTCCCATCGTAGCGCGGGCGTCCGGTATCGTCCCGGTATGGCCGACGCGCACTACTTCTCCCCGTCGCCGGCCGGCCCCCTGCGCACGCGCACGATCACGGTCGAGCTCGGCGGACGCACGGTGGACGTCGAGACCGCCGGCGGCGTCTTCAGCCCCGAGCACGTCGACCAAGGCTCGCTGGTGCTGCTGCGCAACGTCCCGGAGCCCCCTGCAGAGGGGCATCTGCTGGACGTGGGCTGCGGCTGGGGTCCCGTCGCGCTCGATCTGGCGATGCGGTCGCCGGCGGCCACGGTCTGGGCGGTCGACGTGAACGAGCGCGCGCTCGCGCTGACACGGGCGAACGCCCGGTCCCTCGGCCTCGAGAACGTCAACGCCGTGCTGCCCGAGGACGTCCCCTCGCATCTCGAGTTCGTCACGGTCTGGTCGAACCCGCCGATCCGCGTCGGGAAGGAGGCGCTGCACGGCATCCTGCTCGACTGGATGCCGCGGCTCGCCCCGGGCGCGGACGCCTGGCTCGTGGTGCAGCGCAACCTCGGATCCGACTCGCTGCAGCGCTGGCTGGTCGACACGCTGCCCGAGGGCCTCGAGACGACGCGTGCCGCGTCCGACAAGGGCTTCCGGGTGCTGCGGGTGCACCGCGCCGACAGCGGCTCCGACTCCTAGGGCCGGGCATCCGGGCCAGGCGCCGGACGAGCCCGACGCCTCGCCGGATCAGGCCAGCGCCACGACGCCGTCGAATACCAGCTCGGCCGGTCCTGAGAGGCCCACGTGCTCGCCGTCCTCGGTCGGGAACATGCGCACGCCGAGCGCACCGCCCGGCAGCTGCACGCGCCACTGGTGCGGTGCTGCGGCACCCGCCCAGTGCCGCGTCGCGAGGGCCGCCGCCGCGGCCCCTGTGCCGCAGCTCAGCGTCTCGCCGCTCCCGCGCTCGTGGACGCGCATGGTGATGTGGCCCACCCCGTCGACGACGAGCGGATCCGCCGGGACCACCAGCTCGACGTTCGCGCCGGCGGCGGGCTCGGGGTCCAGCTGCGGCACGAACGCGAGGTCGGCCTCCGCGAGCTCGTCCTCGCTCGACAGCGCGACCACCACGTGCGGGTTGCCGACGTCGATGCCGAGGCCCGGACGCGCCACCTGGAGGTCCTTGGCGCGCACGAGGGGCTCGCCCCCCGCCAGCTCCCAGCGGCCGAGGTCGACCTGGAAGCCGGATCCGCTGCGCTGGACGTCGCGGACACCAGCCCGGGTGCCGATGGGGACCGTGCGGCCCGGGGGCAGCTCGATGAGGCCGTTCTCGATGAGGAACAGCGTGAAGACGCGGATGCCGTTCCCGCACATCTCGGCGGGACTGCCGTCGACGTTGCGGTAGTCCATGAACCACTCGGCGTCCGGATCCTCGTCGAGGGCGGCGCGGCCCTCGGGGATGCGGCTCGAGAGCACCGCGCGTATCGTCCCGTCGGCGCCGATGCCGAAGTGGCGGTCGCAGAGGGCCTGCACCTGCGTGTCGGTCAGGTCGATCTCGCCCGCGGGATCCGCGAACAGCACGAAGTCGTTGCCCGTGCCCTGGCCCTTGGTGAACTGCAGGTCTGCCATCCCGCCAGCCTACGGGCGCGCCGCCGGGAGGGCGTCGAGCGCGCGCTCGAGTCGCCGCTCGTCGCGCGCGTCGAGCCGCACCGCGTCGGCGTAGCGACCGAACCACGACACCTGCCGCCGCGCGTAGCGACGGGTGAGCGCACGCGTCTCCTCCATCGCCTCCTCCTCGGTGAGCTCCCCCGCGAGCTGCCGCGCCGCCTGCGCGTAGCCGATGGCGCGGGACGCGGTGACGCCGTCCGCGAGCCCCGCGGGCAGCAGCCCGGCGACCTCGTCGACGAGGCCGTCTGCCCACATGCCGGACACGCGGGCGTCGAGCCGCGGCACGAGCTCCTCGCGCGGCAGCGTGAGCGCCAGGATCCGCGCGGGGTGCCACGGCCGCGGCTCCGCGGATGCGCGCTCCGGCTGCGGACCCGTGATCTCGACTACCTCCAACGCGCGCACGAGACGCCGCCCGTTGTGCGCGCCGATCCGCTGGGCTGCGGCCGGGTCGAGCTCCCGGAGGCGTCGGTGGAGCATGCCCGGCCCGGTCTCCGCGAGCTCCCGCTCCAGGCGCTGTCGGATCTCGGGGTCCGTGCCGGGGAACTCGTAGTCGAACAGGACAGACGAGACGTAGAGCCCGGATCCGCCGACGAGGACCGGGACCGCCCCGCGTTCGAGGATGCCGGCGATCACCCCGCGCGCCTCCTCCTGGTACGCGGCCACGGTCGCCTCGGCGGTCACGTCGAGGACGTCGAGCATGTGGTGCGGCACATCACGACGCTCGGCCTCCGGCAGCTTGGCCGTGCCGATGTCCATGCCGCGGTACAGCTGCATGGCGTCCGCGTTGACGATCTCCGCGGCGCGACCCTGCGACCGCAGCCGATCCGCGATGTCGACGGACAGCCCGGACTTGCCGGTGCCGGTGGCGCCGACGACCGCGACGATCGGGTTCACGCGCGGTGGCGCGGGTGCGCGGACCCGTCGACCGCGCCCGCGGATGCGACGGTCGGCACGCGGAGCGAGGGCAGCCCGAGCGAGACGCGCGGTGCACCGTTCGAGCTGGCGCCCGCCGCGGGCGCGGGCACGCCGCAGGAGTCGGCCTGCGCGCGCTCCCACGCGTCGCCCGCCCGGGTGCGGCGGATGCGCAGCGGGGCCCGGTCGACCGAGTCCGCGATGAGGTGGAACGGCGCCGCCCGCGTGATCTCGACCTCGACGGCGTCGCCGGGCCGCGGCTCGCCGCTGCCCGCAGGCACGTCGAGGTGGACGAGGCGACCGTCCTGCGCGCGCCCCGTGACCCGGCGGGTGTCGCCGTCCTTGCGGCCCTCGTGTGCGCTGACGAGCACCTCGACCGTGCGGCCGACGACACGCTGGTTCTCCTCGTGGCTGATGCGCTCCTGCAGCGCGGTGAGGCGCCCGTAGCGATCCTTGACCACGTCGGCGGGCACCTGCTCCTCCATGGTCGCGGCCGGGGTCCCGGGGCGGATCGAGTACTGGAACGTGAACGCGGAGGAGAAGCGGGCGGCCTCGACGACGCGGAGGGTCTCCTGGAAGTCCTCCTCCGTCTCCCCGGGGAAGCCGACGATGATGTCGGTCGTGATCGCCGCGTCCGGGAGCCGCGTGCGCACGCGGTCGAGGATCCCGAGGAAGCGCTCGGACCGGTACGACCGGCGCATCGCCTTGAGGATGCGATCGGATCCGGACTGCAGCGGCATGTGCAGCTGCGGCATCACGGCCAGCGTCTCGGCCATCGCGTCGATCACGTCGTCGGTGAAGGCGGCCGGATGGGGGCTCGTGAAGCGGATGCGCTCGAGGCCCTCGATGGCGCCCGCGGCGCGGAGCAGCTTGCCGAACGCGTACCGGTCGCCGAACTCGACGCCGTAGGAGTTGACGTTCTGGCCGAGCAGGGTGACCTCGACGGCGCCGTCGTCCACGAGCGTCTGGATCTCGGCGAGGATGTCGCCCGGCCGTCGGTCCTTCTCCTTGCCGCGGAGGGCGGGCACGATGCAGAACGTGCAGGTGTTGTTGCACCCCACCGAGATGGACACCCACCCGCTCGCGATCTCGTCGCGCTTCGTGGGCAGGGTGGACGGGAACGTCTCGAGGCTCTCCAGGATCTCGAGCTGCGCCTCGCCGTTGTGCCGCGCACGCTCGAGCAGCGTCGGCAGCGCGCCCATGTTGTGGGTGCCGAAGACGACGTCGACCCAGGGCGCCTTCTCGAGGACGGTCGCCCGGTCCTTCTGCGCGAGGCATCCGCCGACGGCGATCTGCATGCCCTCATGTCGGCGCTTCACACCGGCGAGGTGGCCGAGGTTCCCGTAGAGCTTGTTGTCCGCGTTCTCGCGGACGGCACAGGTGTTGATGACGACGATGTCGGCCTCGGCGCCCTCGGCCGACACGTAACCGGCGGCCTCGAGGGATCCCGTGAGCCGCTCCGAGTCGTGCACGTTCATCTGGCACCCGTAGGTGCGGACCTCGTACGTCCGGGGCCGCTCAGCTGCGGGCGGGGTGTCGCGGACGTGCTCGGCGAGGGTGCTCATGATGGCTCGATCCTACGTGCGCGGACGCCGCGCGCCGCCCGACGACCGGGTCAGCGGAAGCGCACGCGCGACGAGCCGCGGCGGGTGGCGAGCGCGGCCTTCGCGGCGTCGCGCACGACGCCGCCCCCGTAGCCGCGGCGCATCAGGAACGACGTCAGGCGCCGCTCGGCCGTCTCGTCGTCATACGACGAGAGCTGACCCACGCGCTTCATCGCGACCTCGGTGGCGCGAGCGAGCTCCTCGTCGGGCTGCTCGGCCATCGCCTCCTCGATGACGAGGGGATCGAGCTTGCGGCGGCGCATCTCCATCTCGACCGATCGCCGGCCGAGGCCCTTGCGGTCGAGGTGCGTGTGCAGGATCTGCTCCGCCAGCGCGGCCTCGTCGATGTACTGCAGGGAGACGTACCTGGCGAGCGTCTCCTCCGCGATGTCGGCGTCGATCTCCGCGCCGTCGAGCACCTCGCGCGCCTCGGCGAGCGAGAGCCCCCGACCGCGCAGGCGGTTGGCGAGGACGTTGTCCGCCCGACGCCGCTGGCGCTCGGGCGTCCGCTCGGCCGCGCGCTCCTCCTCGGCCTCCGCCTCGCGACGCTCGTCCTCGACGCGGTCCTCCTCGAGCCGGAGCATGTCCTTCCGATACGCCTCGTCCTGCTCCGCCTTGGCGCGCGCCCGCTCGGCGCGCTCCTGCTCGGCACGCCATGCGGCGGGGGTCGGGTCGTCCGCGGACGCCGGCTCGGACTGCGGCCCGTCGGGGAACGCGGCAGGCGCGTCCCCTGACCCTCGCGCGGCTTGGGCCTCGGCCTCGGCGAGGACCCGCCTCGCCTCCGCGATGCGCTCCTGCGCCGCGAGCGCGCGACCGGCTTCCGACTCGTCCACGGCGGCGCCGATCGTGACGATGCCGTCTACCTCGGTGACCGTGCGACCGCGCGCGGGATGCGTCGGCGCGACCTGAGCCGCGGGCGGCTCCGCGGCGGGAGACGCGGACTCGACGATCGGCCGGGCTGCCTCTCGACGCGAACGCCGCGCGGCGAGTGAGGCGACGGGTGCGACCTCGTCGGGCCCGGGGCCCGTGCCCTGCTCGTTCTCGGAGGGGAATCTGACCATGATGCGTCCGTCCTCGGATGGGCCATCCCCTGCTGGCGCCGGGCGCGATGGGGGGAGAGCCGGATTGGTGCAGGTGGTGGGGCGCATCGGTGCGATGCGCCCCACCGCGATGCGCCGGGTCAGGCGCTCTTGCGGGCGGAGGCCTTCGGCGCGACGGCCGCGACCGGCGCGGGAGCCGAATCCGCGGGAGCGTCGGCGACGGCGTTCGGGTCCTTCACGAGGCCGAGCTTGACCTTGATCTTCTGCTCGATCTCGGCGGCGATCTCCGGGTTGTTCAGGAGGTGCTTGCGCGAGTTCTCCTTGCCCTGACCCAGCTGGTCGCCGTCGTAGGTGTACCAGGCGCCCGACTTGCGGACGATCTCGTGCTCGACGCCGAAGTCGATGAGGCTGCCCTCGCGGGAGATGCCGGTGCCGTAGAGGATGTCGAACTCCGCCTGCTTGAAGGGCGGTGCCATCTTGTTCTTGACGACCTTGACGCGGGTGCGGTTGCCGACCGCGTCGGTGCCGTCCTTCAGGGTCTCGATGCGGCGGATGTCGAGGCGGACGGAGGCGTAGAACTTCAGCGCCTTGCCGCCAGCCGTGGTCTCGGGGCTGCCGAAGAACACGCCGATCTTCTCGCGCAGCTGGTTGATGAAGATCATGGTGGTCTGCGTCTGGTTGAGCCCACCGGTGAGCTTGCGGAGCGCCTGCGACATGAGGCGCGCCTGGAGGCCGACGTGCGAGTCGCCCATCTCGCCCTCGATCTCCGCGCGCGGCACGAGCGCCGCGACGGAGTCGATGACGACGAGGTCGATGGATCCCGAGCGCACGAGCATGTCGGCGATCTCGAGGGCCTGCTCGCCCGTGTCGGGCTGGGAGACGAGGAGCGCGTCGATGTCGACGCCGAGCTTCTTCGCGTACTCCGGGTCGAGCGCGTGCTCCGCGTCGATGAACGCCGCGATGCCGCCGGCGCGCTGCGCGTTGGCGATGGCGTGCAGCGTGAGCGTGGTCTTTCCCGAGGACTCCGGGCCGTAGATCTCGACGATGCGGCCGCGCGGGAGCCCGCCGATGCCGAGCGCGACGTCCAGCGCGACGGAGCCGGTGGGGATGACGGCGACGGGGGCGCGCTCGTCGCTGCCCAGCCGCATGACCGAGCCCTTGCCGAACTGCCGGTCGATCTGTGCGAGCGCGGTCTCGAGTGACTTCTCGCGGTCTGCCGATGATGCCATGGGGTGCTCCTCGTGTCGAAGGTGGGTTGCCTGCAGGCTGTCGCTCCGCTCCCGCTGGCCGCGGGGTCCGGTGCCGACAAGGCGACGGGTGATCTCCGCGAGGTGCACGTTATGCGGCGCCGCCGACATCGCTGCCGGAGGGGCCGGACCTGTGCAGTCCGCGCTTCGAATCGCTCCTGTGGGGAGACTACGCGCGTTCGAAGGGATATTCGAACGGCGCGCCGCGTGTCGTCGACGGATCCGCGGCGCCTCGAGGACGAGGAGCGTCGGAGGACGGGACCGTCAGGCGCGCGGCTCGGGGACGCCGGCGCCGTTCCAGCGCGAGCGCGGGACGTCCTGCGCCCGGCAGAGGGCGAGCCAGACCTCGCGGGCGGGCGTGCCGTCCTTCAGCGCCTGCGCGCACGTGCGCCCGCCGAGGTCGCCGAGCACGAGGTCAGCGACGAGCACCGGTCCGTAGCCGGCGCCGAACTCGTCGGAGACGGCCCGCTGGAACTCGCTCAGTCGCATGCCCGCCACGCTACCCGCTGCGGCTGGGACGACGACGCCCCGCCCGTCACGAGGACGAGCGGGGCGGGAGGCCGTGGCGGAGGGGTCAGCGCGCGACGAGATCGCTGTCGAAGCCAGCGACGAGGTCGTCGGGGATGGTGTCGGGGATGGGGTTGAGCCCCTCGATGACGGCGAGGCGGTCGCCCACCTCGCGCATGATGACGGAGATCGGGGTGTCCAACGCGTCGGCGACGGACGCGAGGATCTCGCTCGACGCCTCCTTCTGGCCCCGCTCGACCTCGCTGAGGTAGCCGAGGGCGACGCTCGCCTTGCTGGCGACCTGGCGGAGCGTGCGCCCCTTCTGCAGGCGGAAGTCGCGAAGGACGTCGCCGATCTCCTGACGGACTAGAACCACGGGAGCCTCCTCGTTGCGCCTGGTGCCTGATCGAACCGGAGGTCCGGGGCTGATGGATGACCATCTGGCCGAGGACTCAGGCTAAGCAGGGGCACTGGGCGTTGCTTGTGAACGTGATTACGACAACGCGGGAGCCGCATCAGATGTTCCCGCCGGGTTCGAGCGCGTCGACGAGGGCTGCGAGGGCGGCTCGGACGACACCCGCGCGGACCGCCTGGCGGCCCCCGTCGAGGTGCAGCGCGATGGCGCGCGAGTCGCCGTCGATGGACAGGCCGACGAACGCCGTGCCCGGCGGCTGCCCGTCCTGGGGGTCGGGACCGGCGGCGCCCGTCGTCGAGACGCCGATGTCGGCGGGGCGCCCGTCGATCGCGCAGGCCTGGCGGACGCCGCGGGCCATCTGCCTCGCCACGTCGGGGTGGACCGCGCCGTGGACCGCGAGGATCGAGGACTCGACCCCGAGGATCGTGCGCTTGAGGGCCGTGTCGTAGGAGACGATGCCGCCCAGGAGCGCGCGCGATGCGCCGGGGACCCCCACGAGGGCGGCGGTGAGCAGGCCGCCCGTCAGCGACTCCGCGACCGCGATGCGACGGCCGCTCGCCACCAGGGACGCGATGACGCGCTCGGCGAGCTGATCGTCCGTCACGTCGTCGTACGCGCTCATCGCGCGGGCTCCGCCCGCAGCGCCTGGCGCATGTAGTCGAGGCCCGAGAGGACCGTGAGGACGAAGGCGATCGACATGAGCACCGTGTTGACGACGTGCATGCCGTCGCCGACCACGTCCCACAACGGGAGGAGCGCGACGCTGATCGCGACGGCCTGCGCGACGGTCTTGAGCTTGCCGCCGCGCGACGCCGCGACCACGCGGTCGCGGAGCACGGCGAACCGGTACGCCGTGATGCCGAGCTCGCGCACGAGGATCACGATGGTCACCCACCAGGGCAGCTCGCCGAGGACGGAGAGCATCACGAGCGCCGCGCCCGTGAGCACCTTGTCGGCGATGGGATCGAGGAGCTTGCCGAGGTCGGTCACGAGGTTGCGGCTGCGGGCTATGTGCCCGTCGACCCCGTCGGTCGCGATCGCGACGATGAACAGCGCCGCGGCCGCGTAGCGGAGAGGACCGTCGGCGCCGTCGTCCGCCGCGAGGAGGACGACGAAGACGGGGGCGAGCAGGATCCGCACGATCGTGAGGACGTTGGCGACGTTCCAGGGGCTCGCCGGGGAGTCCCCCGCGCGCCAGACGCGCGGTGCCCCGGTGCCGGCCGTGCCCGATGCGCTCCGCTCGGACACGGTCAGTCCCTCCCCGTGAGGCCCCAGGCGTCGTCGTCGCCCTCGGCCTCCACTTGCTCGTACGCGTCCAGGTCCTTGTGCAGCGGGTCCGACGGGTAGCGGTTCCCGTCGTCCGCGTCGGCGGCGGGCGGCGCGGTCGGGGCAGCGGCCGAGGGCGCGGCGGGAGCCGGCGGTGCCGCGGGCGTCTCCCCGCGCAGGGTCGCGAGGACGCCAGGGAGCTGCTCGGCCGAGACGAGCACGTCGCGCGCCTTGGATCCCTCGGACGGGCCGACGATCTCGCGCGCCTCGAGCAGGTCCATCAGACGGCCGGCCTTGGCGAAGCCGACGCGGAGCTTCCGCTGCAGCATCGACGTGGAACCGAACTGCGTGCTGACGACGAGCTCGGCGGCCGCGAGCAGCACCTCGAGGTCGTCGCCGATGTCCGCGTCGATCTCCTTCTTCTCGGCGGCGACCGCGACGTCCTGCCGGTACTCGGGCCGCGCCTGGCGCGTCACGTGCTCCACGACCTTGGCGATCTCGGCCTCCTGCACCCATGCGCCCTGCACGCGGACCGCCTTGTTGGCGCCCATGGGGAGGAAGAGGCCGTCACCCTGGCCGATGAGCTTGTCGGCGCCGGGCTGGTCGAGGATCACGCGGGAGTCGGTCATGCTCGACACCGCGAACGCGAGGCGCGACGGCACGTTGGCCTTGATGAGGCCGGTGACGACGTCGACCGACGGGCGCTGCGTCGCGAGCACGAGGTGGATGCCGGCGGCGCGCGCCAGCTGCGTGATGCGGACGATCGAGTCCTCGACGTCGCGCGGCGCGACCATCATGAGGTCCGCCAGCTCGTCGACCACGACCAGGAGGTAGGGGTACGGGCGCAGCGTCCGCTCGCTGCCCTCGGGGAGCACGATGGATCCGCTCGTGACGGCCTTGTTGAAGTCGTCGATGTGGCGGAAGCCGAAGCTGGCGAGGTCGTCGTACCTCATGTCCATCTCCTTCACCACCCACTGCAGCGCCTCGGCCGCCTTCTTCGGGTTGGTGATGATGGGCGTGATGAGGTGCGGGACGCCCGCGTAGATGGTGAGCTCGACGCGCTTCGGGTCGATGAGGACCATGCGCACGTCGCTCGGCTTCGCGCGCATGAGGAGCGACGTGATCATGGAGTTGACGAAGCTCGACTTGCCGGAGCCCGTGGATCCCGCGACCAGGAGGTGGGGCATCTTCGCGAGGTTCGCGATGACGTAGCCGCCCTCGACGTCCTTGCCGACGCCGATGGTCATGGGGTGCGCGCTGTTCGTCGCGGCGGACGAGCGGAGCACGTCACCGAGCGAGACGATCTCGCGGTCGGTGTTCGGGATCTCGACGCCGATGGCGCTGCGGCCCGGGATGGGCGAGAGGATGCGGACCTCGTTGGACGCGACCGCGTAGCTGATGTTCTTCGCGAGCGCCGTGACGCGCTCGACCTTGACGCCGGGCGCGAGCTCGAGCTCGTAGCGCGTGACCGTCGGGCCGCGCGAGAAGCCCGTGACCGTCGCGTCGACCTGGAAGTTGGTGAGCACCTCGGTGAGCGCGCGCACCACCTCGTCGTTGACGGACGAGCGCGACTTCGCGGGCGTGCCGGGCGCGAGGGTGCTCGCTGCGGGGAGGCGGTACGGGGCCTGCGGGGTGTCGGACTCCCCCGACACGATCGGGGCGTCGGAGCCGTCGTCCTCGAAGCCGGGCAGGACCGCGGGCTCGTCGTCTTCGCGGATCCCCGTCGGGTGCACGGGAACGGAGGGCAGGATCGCGGTGGCCGTGGCGTCGACGGGCGCGTCGAGGTCGATGCGGCGGGTCGCGGCGTCGTCGCCCGAGAAGGCGCCGGGCTCGGGGCGGGAGGTGTCGGGATCGACCGTGCGGTCGATGACGGTCGTGGGCGCCTCGCCGGCGGCGCGGCCGGTCGTCTCGTCGCGGTCGTCGGATCCCGCGTGCGGCGCGAGGACCGGGCTGTCGAACGCGGGCGCGTCCTCGCGCTGGCTGCGGTTGCGCCGCCACCACGGGAGGCTGTCCGTGTCGACCGGGCCGTCGTCGTCGAGCCCCTCGAGCTCGACCTGCTCGGTCGCCTGCGCCTTGCGGGCCGCGCGGTCGGCGGCGCGCTGCTCCTCGTCGACCGGCGGGGCGCCGAAGAGGTACGAGTACAGCTCGCGCAGCCGCATGCCCACGCGGTTCGGCGGCGTGCGCGTGATGATGAAGAGGGAGAGCACCAGGAGGATCCCGGCCACGATCCCCGCGCCGATGGGGGTGATGAGGAGCGAGAGCGGGGCCGCGAGCACCCAGCCGAGGACGCCGCCGGCGCGGGCGAGCGCGAGCATGCCGTCGCGCGGATCCGGCGCCCCGTTGAAGACGTGGCAGAGCGCGGCGATGGAGACGAGGAGGAGCGAGACCCCCACGCCGATCCGCCCGTTGTCGCTGACCGAGGACGGGTGGCGGAAGAGCCAGAGGGCGAGGAGCACCATCACGATGGGCAGCGCGAACGCCACTCGGCCGAATAGCCCGCCGAACGTGTACGCGTCGAAGGCCATGGCCACGTCGTTGAGCGGGTTGAACCACTCGACGACGACGCCGGCGATCGCGAGGACCACGAGGAGGAAGGGGATGCCGTCGCGGCGCTCCTCCTTCGCGAGCTTCTCGGGACCGAGGGCTCGGAAGAGGGCGCCCGTGGCGTGCGCGAGGCCCATCCACGCGGCGACGAGGGGTCCGCGCCGCTCCGACTGGACGGGGTAGGCGACGGTCTGCTGCTTGGTGTCCGCGGTGCGCCCCTTGCGCGGGGGCGTGGCGCGCGGCGCGCCCGAGGAGGTCTTCCCGGCGCGGCTGGTCGACCTGGTGCTCGTAGCCATGCGCCCCACGTTATCCCGCGCCGCCGTCACGGACAGGACGCCGGGCCGGACGGGACGCTGCCCGAGCGGCCCCGGCATCAGTACCGGATCGCGTCGATGACGGACACGCGCACGGCGACGAGCGCCGGCAGCAGGCCCGCGATCGCGCCCACCGCGAGCGAGGCGCCGAGCCCGAGGAGCGCAGCCGAGAGCGGGAACGGCGGGAACTCGGTGACGCCCGACGCGACGAACGAGAGGATCCACGGGTTCTTCACGATCGCGACCGCAGCCATCACGCCGACCACGCCCGCGGCCACCGTCGCGACGATGCTCTCCATCATCACGGCGAAGAACACGCGGCCCGCGCTCGCGCCGAAGCTGCGGCGGACGCCGATCTCGCGGATCCGCTGCTTCACGGTCACGAGCGAGATGTTCACGAGGCCGAGGGCGCCGAGGAGGAGCACGAGGCCCGCCACTCCCCCGACGAGGATCTTGACCGACAGCAGCGGGTCGTAGTCGTACGTCCCCCAGTCGCTGCGGCCGACGCTCACCTGCAGGCCCTCGGGCGCGGTCGCCGCCACCTGCGAGGTGATGGCCGCCGTGAGCGCGTCGGCGTCCGCCTCGGGCACCCAGAACTCGGACTGCGGCGCCATCGCGTCGAGCGCGTCGTCGGACATCAGGCGCTCGGCGTCCGACGCCTGCAGGTAGGCGGTCGGCGGCTCCTCCGCGTACAGCGCGGGCACGGTGCCGACGACGACGCCCACGAGGTCCGAGCGCTCGCCATGCAGCACGGCGGAGGGATGCGCGGCGATGTCGGGCGACCCGAGCTCCGCGAGGAACGCGGGATTGACGACGAGCGCGGGCGCGAGGCGCTCGGCGTCGCGCTCGACGAACCAGCGGCCGTCCGTCACGTCGACGCGGCGCATCTCGCCGTAGTCCCGGTCGACCACGACCGTCTGGACCTGCGCCTGACCGCGCGCGAAGTCGACCGGCATCGTCGTGGAGCCGATGATCGTCGACCAGGTGATGCCGTACCGGTCGGCGACGTCCGCGAGGAGCGTGCGCTGCTCGGCGTAGGACAGGCCGTCCCCCGTCGCGGAGTACGCGGACACCGACAGCGCGGCCGGTCGGCCCGACTGGCGCTCCATCTGCTCGGTCTGCGACTGCTGCACGACCGCCCCCAGGCCGACGACCGACGTGATCGCCGCCACCGCGACCGCGACGCCGATGAGCGACAGCATCACGCGCGTGCGGTGGATCCGGAGCTCGGCCCACGCCTCGACGACCGCCCCCACGAGACCGGTCGCCGTGCGCGACAGCCAGCCGGTCATGCGAGCACCCCGCGGGTGAGGGCCTCGGACGGCGCGAGGACGCCCATCTCGAGGCGGTGGTGCCGGTCCGCGCGGGCCGCGACGGTCGGGTCGTGCGTGATCGTGACGAGGGCCGCGCCGGACGCGTGCGCGACCTCGGCGAGCAGGGTCATGACCGTGGCGCCGGTCTCGATGTCGAGCGCGCCGGTCGGCTCGTCGGCCAGGATCAGCCGCGGCGACCGCACCAGGGCTCGCGCGATCGCGACGCGCTGCTGCTCGCCGCCGGACATCGTCTCGGGCATGGAGTCGATGCGGTGGCCCAGCCCCACGCGCTCGAGCATGTCCGCCGCGATCGCCGCCCGCCGCCAGAACGAGCGGCCCGTCGAGTAGAGCAGCGGGGTCATCACGTTCTCCCGCGCCGTGCGGCCCTGCAGCAGGTTGAACTGCTGGAAGATGAAGCCGATGTCGCCCCCGCGGGCCCGGTCGCGCCGAGAACCGGAGACGCGGGCCATCGGGACGTCGTCGAGGTAGACCTCACCCGTGGTCGGGGTGTCGAGCAGGCCGAGGATGTTGAGCAGGGTCGACTTCCCGGAACCGGACCGGCCGACGATCGAGACGTGGTCACCCACCGACACGTCGAGGTCGACGCCGTGCAGGATCGTCAGCGGCTCGTCATCCGGCCGCTCGACGGTCCGGGTCACCTGCTCGAGACGGATCAGGCTCATCCGCCGTACCCGCCCTGCATCATCATCGCCTCGTCCTCGGGGACGGGCGCGCCGGGCACGAACTCGAGCACCATGTCGCCCTCCGCGAGACCCGAGGTGATCTGCACGACCTTGCCGTCGCTGATGCCGAGTCCGACCGCGCGCTCCTCGGGCTCGCCGCCGTCCGACGCGAGCCAGACGTTGCCCGTGTCGGCGAGGCCCTCGACCGCCGTGGTCGGGAGGGTCAGCACGTCGGGCGCCTCGCCCGCGGGGATCGTGATGTCGGCGGCGAGGCCCGGGAAGACGCGGGTCCCGGCCGGGACGGCGCAGGAGACGGTCGCGCCGGTGGAGGCCGACTCGGTGCCGCCGGTGGATCCGGAGCCCGCCCCGCCGACCGCGCCCGTGCCCTCGGTGGACGCCGCGGCCTGCTGGCCGATGCGCAGCTCCCCGCACTCGAAGGGCGCGGGGCCCGACGTGATCGCGACCTTCGCGGCCGTCGGCTGCGTGACGAGCCGGTACTGCTCCTCCGCGGTCAGCGGCGCGGTCGCGCGGAAGGTGGGCGGCGCGATCCGGCCGACCGCGTCTCCGACGGCGACCTCCTGGCCGACGAGCACGCCGAGCTCCGCGAGCGATCCCGCGGCGGACGCGGTGACGGTCTCGGTGACCACCTTGGGCTTCGACTGCGTGACCGTGCCGTCCGCGGCGACCACCGGATCGACCGGCGTCTCCTGGCGGATGACGAGGATCGGGTCGCCGGCCGCGAGCGTGGCGCCCTGCCCGGCGACGATCTTCGAGACCTTGCCCTGCAGCGTCGCCTTCACGGCCACGTCCGGATCCGGCTGGATGCTGCCCTTCACCGTCACGTCGTTGACCACGGTCGCGATGGACGCCGGCACCTGCGACTCGACGACGGAGCCGGTCGGCACCTGGGCCGTCTCCTCCGTCGTGGTCCCGAAGAACGCCATGCGCACGAGCGCCACCGCGATCGCCGCGAGCACCACCAGCCTCGTGATCGGGAGGATCCATCTCCGCCAGATGCCCACGGCCGCTCCTTCCCCGGCGGTCCCCAGCGGCCCGTCCGGTCGCCTCCGACGCTAGGGGCGGCACCGTGCGCGTCGCTTCGTCCACGCGGATGACATGCTCCCCCCGTCAGGGGGCCGCGCGGACGAGCGCCGTCGGCACGCGCGACGGAGGGGGCGGGGTCTCCCCCGCCCCCTCCGGACGTGCTGCGCGCCAGCCCTCGCCGGCGGCCGGCCTAGGCCTCGATGACCACCGGGATGATCATCGGACGCCGGCGGTGCGACGAGTTGACCCAGCGACCTACCGTGCGGCGCACGACCTGCGCGTACGCGTGCGTGTCCCTGGTGCCGTTGGCCGCCGCCTCCGCGAGGGCCTTCACGACGAGCGGCTTGACGCTGTCGAAGACCTTCGAGTCCTCGGCGAAGCCCCGCGCCTCGATCTCCGGGCCGACCGTGGCCTTGCCGGTCTGCGGCTCGACCACGACGAAGATCGTGACGAAGCCCTCCTCGGAGAGGATGCGGCGGTCCTTGAGGTCGGCGTCGGTGATCTCGCCCACGGTCGAGCCGTCCACGTAGACGTAGCCGACGTCGAGCTGGCCCGTGACGCGCACGTGCCCGTCCTTCATGTCGAGGACGGTGCCGTCCTCCGCGAGGAACGTGTTGCGCTCCGGCACGCCCGTCTGGATCGCGAGCTGCTGGTTCGCGACGAGGTGCCGGTACTCGCCGTGCACGGGCAGGACGTTGCGCGGCTTGAGGATGTTGTAGCAGTAGAGCAGCTCGCCCGCGGCCGCGTGGCCCGAGACGTGGACCTTCGCGTTGGCCTTGTGCACGACGTTCGCGCCGAGCTTCGTGAGCCCGTTGATGATCCGGTAGACGGCGTTCTCGTTGCCCGGGATGAGGCTCGACGCGAGGATGACGGTGTCGTCCTGGCCGATCTCGATCTGGTGCTCCTGGTTGACCATGCGGCTGAGCACGGCCATCGGCTCGCCCTGCGACCCGGTGCTCATGTAGACGATCCGGTCGTCCGGCAGGTCGACGGCCTTCTTGGAGTCGATGAGGACCCCGTCCGGCACCTTGAGGTAGCCCAGCTCGGCCGCGATGGTCATGTTGCGGATCATCGAGCGGCCGATGAAGGCGACGCGGCGGCCGTTCGCGTGCGCGGCGTCGAGCACCTGCTGGACGCGGTGCACGTGGCTGGAGAAGCTCGCGACGATGACGCGGCGGGGAGCCTTCGAGATCACGGCCTCGAGCACCGGGCCGATGGAGCGCTCGGTGGGCGTGAAGCCGGGGACGTCCGCGTTGGTGGAGTCCGACATGAAGAGGTCGATGCCGGCCTCGCCGAGGCGCGCGAAGGCGCGGAGGTCGGTGATCCGGTCGTCGAGCGGCAGCTGGTCCATCTTGAAGTCGCCGGTGTGCAGCACGCTGCCCGCCTCGGTCGTGATGGCGACGGCCAGCGCGTCCGGGATGGAGTGGTTGACCGCCACGAACTCGAGCTCGAACGGCCCGAGGCGCTCGCGGTCGCCCTCCTTCACCTGGAACGTGTAGGGCTTGATCCGGTGCTCCTTGAGCTTCGCCTCGATGAGGGCGAGCGTGAGGCCGGAGCCGATCAACGGGATGTCCTGCTTGAGCTTGAGGAGGTACGGCACGGCGCCGATGTGGTCCTCGTGCCCGTGCGTGAGGACGATGCCGACGACGTCGTCGAGGCGGTCCGCGATGGAGGAGAAGTCGGGGAGGATCAGGTCGACGCCCGGCTGGTGCTCCTCGGGGAAGAGCACGCCGCAGTCGACGACGAGGATCTTCCCGTCGATCTCGAACGTGGTCATGTTGCGCCCGATCTCGCCGAGGCCGCCGATCGGCGTGATGCGCAGGGTGCCGGGCTTGAGCTCGGGCGGGTCGTAGACGCCGTGGGGCATGGGACTCCTCTGGTGACGGTGCGGCCCGAGGGGACCGACGGTGGATGCTCGGGGCGCGCGTCAGCGCGTGGTGCCGGCGACCTGCGGCAGCGCTCCACCGGCCGCGGCGTTGCGGTCCGGTCGGAAGTTGCGGAAGTCGACGCCGGGGACGTCGCGGACGAGGTCGATCTCGTCCTCGATCTGCGCGGCCTCCCACTCCTCCGGCCCCACGAGGGGCAGGCGGACGCGGGGGCTGCCGATGCGGCCGAGGCCGTGGAGGATGTACTTCGCCGCGACCGTGCCGGGCACGTGCGTCATGACCGCGCGGACGAGCGGCTCGAGCTGCTGGTGCGCGTGCGTCGCGGCGCCGAGGTCGCCCGCGTTCACGGCGTCGACCATGGTACGGTACGGCGTCGCGGTGATGTTCGCGGTGACGCCGATGAGGCCCGTCCCCCCGATCGCGAGGGTCGGCAGCGCGTTCGCGTCGTCGCCCGCGAAGTACATGAGGCCGGTCTGGTTGAGCACGCGGCTGGCCTGCGCGAGGTCGCCCTTGGCGTCCTTGATGGCGAGGATGTTCGGGTGCTTCGCGGCGCGGAGGATCGTCTCGTACTGGATCGGGATGCCCGTGCGGCCGGGGATGTCGTAGAGGATGACCGGGAGGTCGGTCGCGTCCGCGATCATGCGGAAGTGCGTGAGGACGCCGGCCTGCGTGGGCTTGTTGTAGTACGGCGTGACGATCATGTTGCCGTCCGCGCCGGCCTTCTCGCTCTGGCGCGCGAGCTGCATGGCGTGCGCGGTCTCGTTGGACCCGCCGCCCGTGATGATCTTCGCCCGGCCCGCGCTCACGGACCGGCCGACCTCGACGAGCCTGATCTTCTCCGGGTCGGTGAGGGTGCTGGTCTCGCCCGTCGTGCCCGTGACGACGATGCCGTCCGCGCCGGCGACGATGACGTCGTCCATGTGCTTCTCGACGCCCGCCCAGTCGACCTCGCCATCGGCGGTGAACGGGGTGACGAGCGCCACCAGGACCTGGCCGAACGGGTTCTCTGTGGACACGGGCACCATCGTAACGGGCGGGCCGTGGCCGGGCGGGGCGATCCTCCGCGCCGGCGCCCCCGGACGGGGGGATGCGCGCGGGCCGGATCGCGAGCACCCTTCGCTCGGGACGACGATGTCCCGGAGACGCTGGTGCCACCATGGACATCCCGGCACGGAGACGGCCCTCGCCGCTCCTGGCCCTCACCCTGGCGCTCGTCGTCGGGGTCTCCCTCGCCGGCGCCGCGCCGGCCCAGGCGGCGCCGTCCGGTGCGTCGCTCCCCCTCGCCCCGGTCGCCGCGCCCTCCCTGCCGGCCCCCGACGTCTTCGTGGGCGGAGAGGTGACGGACGTCCCCGAGATCGAGGTGTACGTCGGACTCGACGTCGGGCAGCTCGAGCTCGCTGATCCGCGATTCGAGTACCTGCTCGACGGCGTGGGATCCTGGCGGACGGCCTACTCGGGTCCGCTCGACTCGGCAGTCATCCGCATCGCCGCTCCCGCCGGACCGCACACCATCGCCTTCCGCGCCGCGGGCGTCGTCGACGGCACGCCCGTCGTCGGCACCGCTTCGGCACCCGTCGCCGTGCTCTCGCTCGGCTACCCCACGCGGTACGACCCGGTCATCACGATCGACGGGCCCCGGATCACCCTCGCCTGGGACGTCCGCGGGTACCTCGCGGGCTGGCCGGAGGCGCGGTCGGTCGTCTACGCGTTCGGCGACGACCCGTACACCTTCGCCGACGCCGTGGGATCGACCACCCTCGACGTCGGCTACGACCGCACCATCCGCCTCGTGTTCTGGCACGGGCCCAACGTCGACGTGGCCAGGTACGTGCACCTGGAGCTCGCCACCGGCAGCCCTCCCGGCACGCCGTCGCTCACCTCCGCGCCGACCCCGACCGTGGTCGGCCGCGCGGTGCCGGGGAGCACCCTGTCCGTCCGGACGGGGACCTGGCGGCCGGGCCCCGTCACGCTCGCCTACCAGTGGTACCGCGACGGCCAGCGGATCTCCGACGCGTCGGGGCCGACCTACGAGGTCGACGCGCGCTTCGACGGCGGCAAGCGGATCACCGTGGGCGTGAGGGGCAGCGCACCGGGCCGTGCGTCGGTCGAGCGCGTCTCGGCCCCGACCCCGCGTGTTGCGATGCCCGTCATCTCCCCGGGCGTGCCGGCGATCGGCGGGCTCCCGCTCGTCGGACGGGAGCTCACCGTCAGGACCGGGTTCTGGCGTCCGGCGCCCATCGCGCTGACCTACCGGTGGCTGCGCGACGGCGTGGTCATCCCGGGCGCCGAGGGGCCCGCGTACACGCCGGTCGCCGCCGACCGCGGGCGGCTCCTCGAGGTGAGGGTGACGGGAGAGCGGTACCCCTACCCCACCATCTCGCGGACCAGCGTCGCCGTGCACGTGGGGTGACGCGACGCGTGGCTGCGTCGCCTCGCGGGCTACGGGGCGACGCGGCCGTTCTTCTGGAACGCGGCGTGCGTCAGGGGCATGAGCCGCTCGAACTCGGTCTCCATCTTCTCGGCGCACATCTCGATCTCGCGCTGCGGGAAGCTCGGGAACGTCGAGTCCTCGTGCTTGGTGCGCAGCGACAGGAAGTTCATCAGCGCGCGGGCGTTGAGCGTGACGTACATCGACGAGTAGATGTTCAGCGGGAGGACGATGCGGGCGACCTCGCGCGCCACGCCCTGCTCGAGCATCCGCTGGTAGGAGGCGTACGCCTCGGCGGAGGTACGGCGGGTCTCCTCCTGCACGAGCGCGGTCTGCTCGGGGGTGCCCGCGTGGAACTCGTAGGCGCCGGGCTTGCCGACCTGCACGAGGTTGCGCTCGGGGCCGGGCACGTAGAACACGGCGTCGAGCTCCTTGTAGCGGCCCGACTCCTCGTTGTACGAGGCCATGCGGTGGCGCATGAACTCGCGGAACACGAAGATCGGCGCCTGCACGTAGAAGGTCATCGAGTTGTGCTCGAAGGGCGATCCGTGGCGGTCGCGCATGAGGTAGTTGATGAGGCCGCGGTCGCGCTTGACCCGCTTCTCCTCCGCCTCGGTGTCGACGTCGCCCTCGAGGGCGCGGTCCTTGCCGTCGGGCTCGTCGAGCGCGCGTTCGAGGGTCTTCTCCCCGGCGGTGGAGACGCGGGCGGCGAAGATCACGTCGGAGTCGTGGGCGCTGGAGCGGACGAGCTCCACGGTCATGTCGGAGCGGAAGGCGATGTCGTCGTGGGGCACGACCGTCACTGTACGCGACGGCCCGCACCCGCTCGCGCCCGGTCTGCGCGCAGCTCCTCCCGGCTGCCGTGCGGGGCCGCGTCCTAGGCTGTTGGGCACCGACGAAGGGCTCGACCATGTCCGACAGCACCGCATCCCCCGCCCCGCTCACCGTCCTCATCTCCGGCGCCGGGGGCACGATCGGCACCGAGCTGCAGGCCCAGCTGCACGCCGCCGGGCATCGCGTCCGGACGCTCGTGCGCCACGCGCCGTCGTCGCCCGACGAGCGCGAGTGGCAGCCGGCCGAGGGGCGGCTGGATCCCGCCGCGCTCGACGGCGTGGACGCCGTGGTCAACCTCTCGGGCGCCTCCATCAGCCGCCTGCCGTGGACGAAGCCGTACCAGGAGGAGATCCGCGCGTCGCGCGTCTCCGCCACGCGCACGATCGTCGGCGCGATCGCGTCGGCGGCGAACCCGCCCCGGGTGCTGCTCAACGGATCCGCCGTGGGCTTCTACGGCGACCGTCCCGCCGAGCGCCTCACCGAGGACTCGCCGCGTGGCGCGGGCTTCCTGGCCGAGGTCGTGGAGGCGTGGGAGGCCGAGGCCTTCGAGGCGCCCGCCGACGTCCGCGTCGCGACCCTCCGCACCGGGCTGGTGCTGGCGCAGGCGGGCGCCCTCGCGCCGCTCCGCCTCCTCACCAACCTCGGGCTCGCCGGCAGGCTGGGCACCGGCGGCCAGATCTGGCCGTGGATCTCCCTCCGCGACGAGGCCGCCGCGCTCGTGCACCTGCTGACGTCCTCGATCTCCGGCCCCGTGAACCTCACCGGCCCCGAGCCCGTCATGGCCGACCGGCTCATGCGCCACCTCGCGAAGCGCATGCACCGGCCCTACCTGGTGCCGGTGCCCGAGTTCCTCATCCGGCTCGCGCTGCAGGAGGCCGGACAGGAGCTGCTGCTCTCCAGCCAGCCCGCGCGGCCCGAGAAGCTGCTCGCCGACGGGTTCGCCTTCCGCGACCCCACGGTCGAGCTCGCGATCGACCGGCTGCTCGCGAAGAGCTAGAGGCGCGAGCCCGCGCCCGCGGTGCGCTCAGGCGTCGCGGTCGGATCCGTGCAGCGCGATCGCGCGGCGGATAGCCCCGCGCGCCCGGCGCCGGTCCCCGCTCGCGTCGTAGGCGAGTCCGAGTCGGAACCATGCGCGCCAGCTGGCCGGATCCTGCTCGACCTCGGCCTGGTACGCGGGGAAGGACGCGTCCGCTGCGTCGCGTATCGGCCGGCCGCTGGCGCGCGTCGGGAGGTCGTCGACGGGCAGGCCGCCCTCCTCCTCGAGGATCCGGGCCAGGCGCCCGCTGCGCACGCCGAACCACAGCTCCCGCACGAGCGCCCACGCGCCGACGAGCGACAGGATCAGCAGTCCGACGCTGATAGCGATGCCCGCCGGCTCACCGGAGATCACGAACAGCACGGCGCGCTGGGCGAGCACCACCAGGTACAGCGTCATGAGCACGGCCATGAGGCCGACGCCGATGCGCGTCCCCATCAGGCGCTCGTGACGGTGGCGGCCTGGCCGCTCGGCCCGCCGTCGTCCACGGGACCCGACGCCGCGTCGCCCGCCGCCTGCGCAGCGCGCTCGCGCGACCCGTCGAGGTCGATGAGGCGGTCGAGCCCGACCACCACGCCGCGCGCGGTGCGGGTCGCGCGGAGGGCCAGCAGGATGCCGGCCTCGTAGGCGCTCGGCGCGAGCGTGTCGTGGCTGATGGTGAGCACCTCGCCGTTGCCGCCGAACACGACGTCCTGCTTGGCGACGACGCCCTGCATGCGGAGGCTGTGGACCGGGATGCTCGCGACCTGCTGGCCGCGCGCCCGCTGATCCGTGTGCGGCGCCTGCACAGGCCCGCGTGCGCCGCGTGCCTGCGACATGAGCTCTGCGGTGCGGACGGCCGTGCCCGACGGGGAGTCGATCTTGGACGCGCCGTGCGCCTCGACGATCTCGATGGAGTCGTAGAAGCGGGCCGCCATCTGCGCGAACGAGGTCGCGAGCACGCTGCCGACGGAGAAGTTGGGGATGATGACGACGCCCACGGCGAGGTTGCCGGTGATCCGCCGCTCGAGCTCCGTGATCCGCTCGCCGGTCCAGCCGCTCGTGCCCACGAGGACGTTCATCCCGTGCGCGACCGCGTACTCGACGACGCCCTGGCTGACCGCCGGGAGCGTCACGTCGACCGCGATGTCGGCGCCGAGCATGTCCGACAGCTCGTCCTTCGAGTCGAGGCTGGCGACGAGCTCGAACTCGGTGCTCGCCTCGACGATCTGCGAGATCAGCTGGCCCATGCGTCCCGTTGCGCCGACGACGGCGACCGTGGTTGTCATCCGCCCAGCGTACCGGCGCGCTCCCCCGCCGACGCCGGGCGGCCGATGCGCCAGCGCGGCTAGTAGGGCTGCTGCTCCGGGAGGCCGGTGCGCAGCTCGACCGGCAGGTGGCCGAGGTCGTTGTGCACGACGAGCACGGGCGGCTTCGCGGATCGGACCCGGATGATGGTGAGGCCGCAGTTGGCCTGGTTGATGCCCATCCACCGCCACTCGGGCGCGTCGAACACGTGCCGCACGAACCAGGCGATGACGAAGTTGTGGGTGATGAGCAGGTCGTGCCGTTCCCCGCGGGCAGGAGCCAGGAACTCGCTCACCGCGTCGGCCATCTGGGCGCTCCCCGCGTCGATCTCCTCCTCGGTGATGCCGCCGAAGAACGACTCGAACGCGTGCGGCATGTCCGGCACCGGTCCCGAGGGGATGCAGTCGAACAGCAGCGACGACGGCTCCGGCTCGATGGCCGGCATGCGCTCCGCCATGATCGCGGCCGTCTCCTCGGCCCGCGCGAGCGGCGAATGACGCACCGACGTGAACGGGACGCCGCTCAGCCGGTCGGCGATGCAGTGGGCCTGGCGCTTGCCGCGGCCCGACAGCGGCCCGTCCGGCAGCCCGTGCTCGGCATCCTGCTGCTCGCCGTGGCGCACGAGGTAGATGTAGTGGGACACGGTTCCTCCTACAGGAGCGCGGGGGTCTCGAGCAGCGGGGCGAACGCGTCGGCGCCGACGGTCCCCACAGCGGCGATCGAGAGCGGTCGGGAGATCAGGTCGGACGCGAGGGCGCGGACGTCCTCGGCGGTGACGCGGGACAGGCGGACGAGCGTCTCGTCGAGGTCGACGTACTCGCCGGTGGTGATCTCCGACCGCCCGAGCCGCGACATGCGCGTGTCCGAGTCCTCGAGCGCGAGGGCGGACTGCCCCGAGAGCTGCCCGAACGCACGCGACAGCTCCTCCTCGGTGACGTGCTCCTCGGCGAGCTTCCGGAACTCCTCGACCATGAGGCGCGACACCTGCTCGGTCTTCGCGGCCGTGCATCCGGCGTAGAGGCCGAAGACGCCCGCGTCCGAGTAGGAGGCGCCGAACGAGTAGACGGAGTACGCGAGGCCGCGCTTCTCGCGCACCTCCTGGAACAGGCGCGAGGACATGCCGCCGCCGAGCACCGAGTTGAGCATGGCGAGGGCGGGCCGCCGGTCGTCGGACGCCGCGAGGCCGGGCACGCCGAGCAGGATGTTCGTCTGCTCGATGGGCCGGTCGACGACGACCAGGTCGCTGCCGCGGGTGATCACGGGCGTGGCGCCGGTGCGGCGTGCGACGGGGGCCGCCGCGACCGAGAGATCCCAGCCTGCGCGCTCGAGGCCGGTGGTGACGCGGGCGACGAGGGCGTCGTGGTCCACGGAGCCCGCCGCCGTGATGACGAGGTCCTGCGGGCGGTAGTTGCGCCGGTAGTGCGCGACGACGGCGTCGCGCTCGGCGGCCTCGATGTCCTCGGGGCTGCCGCCGATGGGACGGCCGAGCGGGTGATCCCCCAGCACGGCCTCGAAGAAGCGCTCGCTGACGACGTCGCCCGGGTCGTCGTCCGCCATGGCGAGCTCCTCGAGGATGACCCCGCGCTCGGTCTCGAACTCCTCCGCGTCGATGAGGCTCGAGGTGACCATGTCTGCCAGCACGTCCACGGCCATGCCGAGGTCGCGATCCTGCACCTTGGCGTAGTAGCAGGTGTACTCCTTGGCGGTGACGGCGTTGTGCTCGCCGCCGACCGCGTCGAAGGACACGGCGATGTCGAGGGCCGTGCGCGACGGGGTGCCCTTGAAGAGGAGGTGCTCCAGGAAGTGCGTGGATCCGAGGTCGCCCGGCTGCTCGTCGCGCGAGCCGACCGCGACCCACATGCCGATGGTCGCGCTACGGCTGCCGGGCACGTCCTCGCTGAGGATGCGCACGCCGGACGGCAGGACGGAGCGCCGGACACGGGCGCCGCCCGTCGACTGCACGGTGAGCTCGGGGAGGTCGAGGGGGAGTTCTACGGCGCGGGACATCAGCGTCACCCTACGCCACGGGCCCCGCAGCGACCCGGGCGCTGACCGGCACGCGACAGGCGGCTCACGGGCATCCGGGTCCCGCGTCCCGCTCCCCGCACGCACCCCCGACCAACACCGTCGACCCCTGCAGGACACGGATCGCGACAGGCCCGACCTGCACCGGGAGCGTGCCCGGGATCTGCTGCCAGGCACCCCCGTCGAACCGGTAGGCGGGCGAGTACGAGATCGTCAGGCTCACTTGCCTGTCACCGACGCTCGGATACACGTGGCTCGTGTCCGTCGGCGTGAAGTCCTGCTGCCCCAACGCCTTCCACGACGCACCAGGACCCACCACCGTCGTACTGGTCCCGTCGCCGTGATCCCACACGAACGACACCGGCACGAACCGCACCTGCGCCGGCCGACCCAGCAACACCCCGTCCACCACCTGCGGCGTCGCGTCGGTGAACAGGTTCACCGGCGCCCCCACGATCGCCCACCCGTTCGGCTGCGACCGGATCGACGCATCCCGCGGCACGAACTGCGCCACATCCGCCAACGACACCCCAGGAGCTGCGGCCACGACCGGCACCAGATCCGCCGGCTTGGTCGCTGCCTTCGCCGGCGGCAGGAACGCATGCTGCCCATCCGAACAGAGAGATCCACCCGACAGACGCGCACTCGGAGTGCACGGCACGTCCACATCCGCAGCCAACCGCCCCCGCGGCACCGGAGGTGGCGCCACGGGGCCTTGAGCTTCCGGTCGCGGTTTCTGCTCACCGCGATTCGACTGTCCCCCACCTGAGGACTCCGGTTGTTGGTCCTGCGCGCTAATGGAAACTCCTCCGTCGCCTATGAGACCGGAGGCGCACGGGCCGAAGGCACCGTACTTCGTGGAGCAGTCCTCACCTGATGCATGAGCGGCGGTGGCCGGCGCCGTCAAGATGCCGATGACCAGAAGCGGGGTGAGCGTCGCGACCGTCACCCGCATGCGTGGACATCCTCGTTCCGCACGATGTCGCTGATTCGCCAAAGTGAGTCTGGCGACTTGATCGCCTTCACCTGGAGCGAGCGGCGCGTGTCGTGCTGCGGAGTTATGTCGTTGCCGTTCGCGTCAAGGAGGCGCAGACCGCTGGTGTCGAGGCAGACCTGAGCCGTCATGTACTGAAGACCCGCTGGGTCCAGGCCTCGATCGGTGACTTGGAAGCCGGAAGCGATCTCCTTGCCGCTTTGTCGCTCCCCGGTTCGTCGTGCTTCGGCGAGCCCGTCCTTCTCGCTGTTGAGGACATTCCCCGTCAGGAGCTCATTCAAATCATCTTCTATGTCGGAGTTCGCATCGAGGTCGATATATCTCGTCATGACGTCCCTGAACGTCTGGTCATCCTGCTGCTCCTGCGTCAATGACGGTGTCGGCGCCGGAGCAGGATCCGCGGCGGGCGACGCCGTGCATCCGCTCAGCAGACCGCCGACGAGCACCACCGTGAGCCCGCCCACCACCGCTCCCCCTCGTCGTCGCAGCGGAATGCGCAGTCGGTCGTGCATGGTCGTCTCCCCCGGGCAGTGCGGAACCCGCACGAGAAAGCGGGCGCAGTAGCGCCGGGCGTCGCGGGTCCAGGAAAGGTAGCCGCCGGGACGCGGGCACGACCGCGGCCCTCCACATCGCGGGGGAGGGACGGCGGGCGCTGCACCCTGGGGACGACTACTCGGACGCGCGGTCGAGCCGGGCCACGTCGTGGCGCGAGAGCTGGACGTGGGCGGCCTGCACCAGGTCGTGCACCTGCTCCGGTCGGCTCGCGCTCGCGACCGGCGCGACGATGCCCGGCTTGGCGAGGAGCCAGGCCAGGGCGATCGTGGCGACGCTCGTCGAGTGGTGGTCGGCGATCTCGTCGAGGGCGGTGAGCACGCGGAGCCCCCGTCGGGTCAGGTACTTCGCGGCCCGAGCCCCGCGGGCGCCCTCGCGCACGGCGTCGCGGGTGCGGTACTTGCCCGTCAGGAACCCGTTTGCGAGAGCGAAGTAGGGCATCACCGCGAGCTGCTGGCCGCGGACGACGTCGAGGAACGCCGACTCGTAGGGCGCCCGGTTGACGAGGTTGTAGTGCGTCTGCAGGGCGACGAACCGCGGCGCGTCGTACAGGCCGCCCATGATCCGCGCGTGCAGCAGGCGCTCGGCCGCGTAGTTCGACGCCGCGAGGTGCCGGACCTTGCCCGACGCGATCAGTCGGCCGGCGGCGGCGAGGCTCTCCTCGAGCGGCACGTCGATGTCGTCCCAGTGGAAGTAGAGGAGGTCGATGAAGTCCGTGCCGAGCCGCGACAGGCTGGCGTCGACGGCGCGCTCGATGCGGGATCCACCGAGGCCGGGGAAGTCCTCGCTCTTGCCGATCTTGGTGGCGACGACCATGGAGTCGCGGTTGCGGCGCTCGCGCATCCACGAGCCGATCATGTGCTCGCTGCGGCCGCTCGCGTAGGAGTCGGCGGTGTCGATGAAGTTGCCGCCCGCCTCCTGGTACCTGTCGAGGATGGCGGATGCGTCCTCCGCGCCGGCGGTCCAGCCGAAGACGTTGCCGCCGAGCGCGAGCGGGAAGACGCGGAGGTCGGTGTCGCCGATGGCGCGGCGGCGGGCCGGCTGCGGGATGCTCCCGCCGGTGCGCAGGCCGGGCTCCGCGACGGAGGCCTCGAGGACGATGGCGCTGGCGGCCTGGACGGTGGTCTCGACGATTCCGCCGGGCCGGGTCGTCGCGCCGGTGGGGCGCGAGAGGCGCGGGACGAGCGATCCCCCGCGACGGCGGCGCGGCTGCGATCCGGGCATGACGTCGGAGGCGGAGGGAGGGGACGTCGTCACACCCCGAGGATACCGCCCAGCAGGCGAAAGGTTTGCGTACCAAGGGAATGCGCGCGCCGACGTTCGCCTCCGGGACATGGGCCGCCCAGCGACCGTCCGGGTGCGGGCGATCGAGACGGCGACACCGCCGGAAGGGGTGCCGCGATCCCCCGACCCCGGCACCCCTCGGCGGTCTGCATCCCCCGATGCGTCCCCCGGAGGCGGGCGATCACGTGGACCTGCCCGCATCGACAACGGTAGCCAGGGGCCCTCGTCGGGACCCAGACCCCTCTTCGGGGGCCTTGTCGCCGCGCGCTCGTCCCCGTGAGGTCCGGGGAGGCCTCTCCGCGGTCGGGGCGGGACGATCCCGGCCGCTGCACGTCCGGCCGTGCGAGGCTGGGGAGGTCAGCACCACCGAGAGGAACCCACGTGCCCAACGACCCGCTCCACCGCCTGCCGGACGCCGCCCCCTTCCACCTCACCAGCCCCGACTTCGCCGACGGGGCAGCGCTGCCCCAGTCCGCGCGCGGTGCCGGGCAGGGCGGCGAGGACCGGTCCCCCACCCTCACGTGGACGGGCGCGCCCGCCGCGACCCGCAGCTACGTGCTCACCGCGTACGACCCCGACGCCCCGACCGGCAGCGGGTTCTGGCACTGGGCGGTGCGCGGGATCCCCGCGTCCACCACGGCGCTGCCCGCCGGTGCCGGCGATCCGGGTTCAGGTCTCCTTCCCGAGGGCGCCGTGACCCTGCACAACGACGCGCGCGCGACGGGCTTCTTCGGGGCGACGCCGCCCGCGGGTCACGGCACGCACCGCTACTTCTTCACCGTCACCGCGCTCGACGTGGAGTCGCTGGACATCCCGGAGGGCGCGACCCCCGCGATGCTCGGCTTCCTGATGCTCCCCCACGTGATCGGGCGCGCCCAGCTCATGGGCACCGCGATCAACGTCGCGGACTGAGCGACCGGATCGAGGCGACGACGTGACCCACGGGGGCGGCCGGACGGCTTCGGGCGAGGGCGACGACGCCCGCGCCCGACGCCGGCGCCTCGTGCTGGTCCTCGCGGTGATCGCCGCCGTCCTCGTGATCGCCGGGGTCATCGCGGCGATCACGCTGTCGCGGGGCGACGGCGAGCAGGTGCCGTCCGTCCCGACCACCGGCGAGCCCGGCACCACGCCCGACGTCACGCCGTCGTCGCCGGCTCCCGACCCGACGCCTACGCCGGCTCCGGACGAGCCGGCGCCGACGCCCGCCCCGAGCCCGACCGCGGATCCCACCCCGTCACCGTCCCTCTCCGCGCCGCCCGCGCAGGACGTTCCGTACCCGACGGACCCGAACCACGGGAAGTAGCCCGCACACGACGGATGCCCGCCCCACCGAGGTGGGACGGGCATCCGGTTCGTTCGGGTGCTGCGGCGGGGACTATCCCTCCGCGGGCGCCTCGGAGCCGTGGCTGGCGGCGTCGCGGCCCTCCTGATCAGCGGCCTCCTCCAGGACGGGAGCGAGCGACAGCTTGCCGCGGTCGTCGATCTTGGTGATCTCCACCAGGATCTTCTGGCCGACGCCGAGCACGTCCTCGACGTTCTCGACGCGCTTGCCGCCGGCGAGCTTGCGGACCTCGCTGATGTGCAGCAGGCCGTCCTTGCCGGGGAGCAGCGAGACGAACGCGCCGAACGTCGCGATCTTGACGACGGTGCCGAGGAAGGACTCGCCGACCTCGGGGTTCGTCGGGTTCGCGATGGCGTTGACCTGCGCACGCGCGGCCTCTGCCGACGGGCCGTCGACGGCGCCGATGTAGACGGTGCCGTCCTCCTCGATGGAGATGTCGGCGCCGGTCTCGTCCTGGATCGCGTTGATCGTCTTGCCCTTGGGGCCGATGAGCTCGCCGATCTTGTCGACGGGGATGTTGACCGAGATCACGCGGGGCGCGGTCGGGGCCATCTCGTCGGGGCCGTCGATGGCCTGGTTCAGCACGCCGAGGATGGCCGTGCGGGCCTCCTTGGCCTGCTTGAGCGCGCCGTCGAGGACCGACGTGGGGATGCCGTCGAGCTTCGTGTCGAGCTGGATGGCCGTGACGAACTCCGACGTGCCGGCGACCTTGAAGTCCATGTCGCCGAGCGCGTCCTCCGCACCGAGGATGTCGGTGAGGGCCGCGTAGCGGACCTGGCCGTCGACGGTGTCGGACACGAGGCCCATGGCGATGCCGGCGACGGGCGCGCGCAGCGGCACACCCGCGTTCAGCAGCGACAGGGTCGAGGCGCAGACGGAGCCCATCGACGTGGAGCCGTTGGACCCGAGTGCCTCCGAGACCTGGCGGATCGCGTAGGGGAAGTCCTCGCGGCTCGGCAGGACGGGGACGAGCGCGCGCTCGGCGAGGAAGCCGTGCCCGATCTCGCGGCGCTTCGGCGACCCGACGCGACCGGTCTCGCCGGTGGAGTAGGGCGGGAAGTTGTAGTGGTGCAGGTAGCGCTTCTTCGTGATGGGGCTCAGCGAGTCGATCTGCTGCTCCATCTTCAGCATGTTCAGCGTGGTGACGCCCAGGATCTGGGTCTCGCCGCGCTGGAAGATGGCCGACCCGTGGACGCGCGGGATGACCTGCACCTCGGCGTCGAGCGGGCGGATGTCGGCCAGGCCGCGGCCGTCCATGCGGATGCCGTCGCGGAGGATCCGGCCGCGGACGACGGTCTTCGTGACGGACTTGTACGCCGCGGAGAACTCGGTGAGCGTCGACTGCGGCAGCTCGCCGGCCTCGACCTTGGCGGCCACGGCCTCCTTGGTGCGGGTCTTGAGTGCGTCGTCCGCGTCCTGGCGCTCGATCTTGTCGGCGATCTGGTACACGGTGCCCAGCTCGTCGAGGGCGAGCGCGCTGACGGCGTCGTAGGTCTCCTGCGCGTAGGGCAGGAAGACCGGGTAGTCGACCGTGGGCTTCGCGGCCTGCTGCGCGAGCGAGGCCTGCGCGGCGACGAGCTGGCGGATGAACGGCTTCGCGGCCTCGAGGCCCTGCGCGACGACGGCCTCGTCGGGCTTCGTGGCGCCGGCCTGGATCAGGTCCCAGGCACCCTCGGTGGCCTCGGCCTCGACCATCATGATCGCGACGTCCTCGTTGCCCGCGGAGTCGGTGACGACGCGGCCGGCGACGGTGATGTCGAAGACGGCCTCCTTGAGCTGCGAGTGCTTCGGGAAGGCGACCCACTGGTCGCCGATGAGCGCGAGGCGCACACCCGCGATGGGGCCGGAGAACGGGATGCCCGAGAGCATGGAGGAGGCGCTCGCCGCGTTGATGGCGAGGCTGTCGTAGAACTCGTCCGGCGCGATGCTGAGGACGGTGATGACGACCTGGACCTCGTTGCGGAGGCCGGTGATGAACGACGGGCGCAGCGGCCGGTCGATGAGGCGGCAGACGAGGATCGCCTCGGTGGAGGGACGGCCCTCGCGGCGGAAGAACGAGCCGGGGATCTTGCCCGCGGCGTAGCTGCGCTCCTCGACGTCGATGGTCAGGGGGAAGAAGTCGAAGTTGTCCTTCGGGTGCTTGCCCACCGAGGTGGCGGACAGCAGCATCGTGTCCTCGTCGAGGTACGCGGCGACCGCGCCCTGCGCCTGCTGCGCGAGGCGGCCGGCCTCGAATCGGACCGTGCGGGTTCCGTACTTGCCGTTGTCGAGGACTGCCTCGGCGAACTTGATCTCTGGACCTTCCATTGAGGTCTCTCTCCTTCGTGTTGCGCCTCTCGGCGACGCCCGTCGGGCGCTCGTCCTGCATCCCGTGTGGATGCGGACCTCCTACGACAGAGGAGGAGCGGGCGA
Source organism: Clavibacter quasicaliforniensis (assembly GCF_051201715.1). NCBI lineage: Bacteria > Bacillati > Actinomycetota > Actinomycetes > Micrococcales > Microbacteriaceae > Clavibacter > Clavibacter quasicaliforniensis. The sequence goes on from NZ_CP139624.1 coordinate 2,242,343, forward strand.
GGCGACACCGCGGCGTCCGCCTGCTGCGGATCCCGGGTGCACGTGCGCGGCTGGTTCCGCTCGCCGGCCGGTGGCCGACGGCGGCGGGCGCATGTCTGGCCATCAGTGGGAATGCTCCGAGCGACTCGGAATACCACCACCAACGACCAGCTCCTGCCGGCCAGCTCCATCTGTCGTGATCGCATCGTGACGCTGGGCGTCCGCTGGATCACTTCGGCCATGGTAGCACCCGGCCCCTCGCGGGCCCGGGATGGCGGGCATCGCCGGGTGTCGGGCGGATGACGCACCCCTTAACGACGGACGGGCCGCCACCCCGGAGGGTGACGGCCCGTCTGCTTCGCAAGCAATGCGATCAGCGACGCGTGATGCGTGTCAGCGGCGGATGCCCAGGCGCGCGATCAGGGCGCGGTAGCGCTCGATGTCGACGTTGGACAGGTAGCCGAGGAGACGGCGACGCTGGCCGACCAGGAGGAGCAGGCCACGACGCGTGTGGTGGTCGTGCTTGTGCTCCTTGAGGTGCTCGGTGAGGCCCGTGATCCGCTTGGTGAGGAGCGCGATCTGCACCTCGGGGGATCCGGTGTCACCGGGGTGGGTCGCGTACTCGTCGATGATCGCCTTCTTGACGTCTGCTTCCAGAGCCATGTGATGATCCCCTCTCGTGTTCGTTGCGCGGCGCCCGTCACAGGATGTGCGAGCTCTCTTGATCCGCGGCCGTTCAGACGGCAACCGCACGAGCATACCAGAGGGGCGGGGCCGAGCCGGCGGGCGGAGGCGCCTGGCGCGGGGCGCCGTCGGTGGACTCGGCTAGCGTGGAAATCCACTCTAGAGAGACGACGCAGCGACACGTGAGCACCCCGCCCGAGACCTCCCCCATCCCGATCCCCGACGAGCGGCAGGTGCGCGGCAGCCACTTCGTCGACCTGTCGCCGCTGAAGGAGAGCCCGGCGTTCGCCCGGCTCTGGGCGGGCAACGCGATCGCGGGCATCGGCAGCCAGATGACCGTGGTGGCCATCGGGCTGCACGTCTACGAGCTGACGGGATCCACCGGGTCGGTCGCGCTCGTGGGGGTGCTGTCGCTCCTGCCGATGATCATCGCGGGGCTCTACGGCGGCATGCTCGCGGACGCGTTCGACCGGCGGAAGGTCGCGCTGATCGCGTCGTGCGTGGCGTGGGGGTCGACCATCCTGCTGGCGGCGCTCGCGTGGACGCACGCGGAGACGGTGTGGTCGCTGTACGCGCTGAGCATCCTCAACGCGGTCGCGGCGACGGTCATCGGGACGAGCCGGCAGGCGATCCTCCCCCGCATCCTCCCGCCGCACCTGCTGCCCGCGGCCAGCGCGCTGGGCGGGATCAGCCTGGGCGTCATGGTGACGGTCGGGCCGGCGCTCGCGGGCGTGCTCGTCGCGTCGGTCGGGTTCCAGTGGACCTACACGGTCGACGCGGTGCTCTTCCTCGCGGCCTTCACGGGCGTGCTCGCGCTGCCGCGGATCGCGCCGGAGGGCGAGGTGCAGCGGCCGGGGCTGGCGTCCATCAGGTACGGGCTCGGGTTCCTGAGGACCGCGCCGAACATCCGCATGTCGTTCATCGTCGACATCATCGCCATGACGTTCGGGCAGCCGCGCGTGCTGTTCCCGGCCGTCGGCGCGGTCGTGCTCGGCGGCGGGCCGGTGACCGTCGGTATCCTCACGGCGGCCGGCGCGGTCGGGAGCCTCGTGAGCAGCGTGCTGAGCGGATCCGTCGGCCGGGTCACACGCCACGGCCGGGCCATCCGCTGGGCCATCGTCGCGTACGGGCTCTCCACCGCGGGCTTCGGGGTCGTGCTGCTCCTCGCGTCGAAGCCGGGCGTGCTGCACGGGATCGGGTCGCGCATCGAGGACGCGAGCATCCCGGGCATCGTCGCGGCCTCCGTGCTGCTCGCGCTCACGGGCGCGGCCGACAACATCTCCTCGATCTTCCGCAACACCATGCTGCAGACCGCTGTGCCCGACAACATGCGCGGGCGGCTGCAGGGCATCTTCATCGTGGTGGTGACGGGCGGGCCGCGGCTCGGCGACGCGTACATCGGCATCGTCACGCTGTTCGCGTACCTGTGGGTGCCGTCGCTCGTGGGCGGGCTGCTGATCGCCGTGGTGGTGTGGATCCTGATCCGCGCGCTGCCGTCGTTCGAGCACTACGACTCCCGGAACCCGACGCCGTGACGCGGCGGAGGAGACGGCGGACGCCCGTGCTCGTGACGCTGGCGGCGCTCGCGATCGTGATCGTCGCGGGTCTCGTGCAGTGGCGCGGGGATCCGGGCGTCGGATCGGGCCCGGCCGCTGGCGGCACGTCGGGGCTCGGCGCGGAGCCGGGCTCCACCGGATCCGCGCGCCTCGCCCTCGACGGGCTCGAGGTGCGGGCCGAGGATCGCGTCGACGGCTACGACCGCGAGTCCTTCGCCTGGCGCACGGACGTCGACCGCAACGGCTGCGACACCCGCAACGACGTGCTGCGGCGCGACCTGGCCGACGCGGAGATCCGCGGCGGGACGCGCGGCTGCGTCGTGCAGGCGGGCGCGCTGGAGGACCCGTACTCGGGGGCACGGGTGTCGTTCGACCGGTCGCGCGACCCGGAGGCGGTGCAGATCGACCACGTCGTGTCGCTGTCGGACGCATGGTCGTCGGGCGCGTGGCGCTGGGACGCGGACTACCGCGCGGCCTTCGCGAACGATCCGCTGGAGCTGGTCGCCGCGTCCGCCGCGGAGAACAACGCGAAGTCCGACGCGACGGCCGACGCGTGGCTGCCGGATGACCCGGCCGACGCGTGCGCGCTCGTGGTGCGGCAGGTGTCCATCAAGGTGCGCACCGAGCTCAGCGTGACGCGGGCCGAGCACGACGCGATGGCGCGGGTGCTCGACGGGTGCGGCGACGTGCCGCTGCTGACCTCCGACGACGTGGGCTGGCCGTCGCCGGTGCGCTGACGCCCGGCATGCGGGAACGCGCGCACAGGGAGCCGTCACCTGGCCGGCCGATCCGATCGGGTGGCCGGTCCGAAGACACTGCAATGCGCCGGACCACCAGAGACGCGATGCACAACGGGTCCGGATGTCATGGGGAGAGCGGTCGCACGGACGGCGCATGGAGAGGGGTCTCGGCGCCGGGACCACGACCGCAGGGCCGGCCCGTCATCGGGTCGGCCCATCTCCCTGCCCTCGGGCGGTCGGGCTTCCGCGGCGTCAGGCCAGGAGGCCGAGCACGCCCATCCACGCCGTGCCGACGACGCCCCAGATCACGATGAGCACCACGGCCATCACGAAGCCGACGCGGAACCACTCCTTCGTCGTGACGTAGCCGGATCCGAAGACCACGCCGGACGGCCCCGACGCGTAGTGCGAGATGCCGCCGAAGAGGTTGCCGATGAAGCCGAGCACGAGCGCGGCGAACAGCGGCGGCGTGCCGGTCGCGACCGCAGCACCGAGGAAGACCGCGTACATCGCGACGATGTGGGCCGTGTTCGACGCGAACAGGTAGTGCGAGAAGAAGTACACGAGCGCGAGGACCGCGAAGGCCCACGGCCAGGGCAGGCCGCCGACGGATCCGGAGACGGCGCCGCCCACGAGGTCGATGACGCCGAGCGCGTCGAGCTGGTCGGCCATGCCCACGAGCACCGCGAAGAAGATGAGCGTCGACCACGCCGAGGCGTTCGCGGCGAGGTGCGACCACTTGAGGACGCCCGTCACGAGCAGCACCGCGATGCCGCCGAACGCCGCGGCGGTCGCGGGGATGCCGAGCAGGGATCCGCCGCACCAGAGCACGAGCAGCAGCACGAAGGTCGCGGCCATGATCCGCTCGTGACCCGACAGCGGGCCGAGCCCGCGCAGCTCCTCGCGTGCGTGGGCGGGGGCCTCGGGCGTGCGGGTGAGGGTCGGCGGGTACACGCGCGACATCGCCCACGGCACGACGACCAGGCTGAGCAGGCCGGGCACGAGCGCGGCGAGCGCCCAGCCGCCCCAGGTGACCTCGATGCCGAGGTCGGCCGCGGCCTTCTGCGCGACCGGGTTGCCGGCCATGGCCGTGACGAACATGGCGGAGGTGACGGTGTTGACCTGCACGCTCGTGAGCGCGAGGTAGGAGCCGAGGCGACGGCGGGAGGCGTCGGAGTCCGGGGTGGATCCCTGCACCCGGCTGAGCGACGCCACGATCGGGTAGACGACGCCGCCCGCCCGCGCGGTGTTCGACGGCGTCGCGGGGGCGAGCACGAGGTCGGTGAGCGCCATGCCGTACGCGAGGCCGAGGCTGGATCCGCCGAGCCGTGACACGAACGCGAGCGCGATGCGGCGGCCGAGGCCGGTGACGAGGAAGCCGTCGGCGATGAAGAACGACGCGACGATGAGCCAGATGGTGGGGTTCGCGAAGCCGACGAGCGCCTCGCCGTCGGTGGTCATGGTGCCGGTGAGCATCGCGACCGCGAGGCCGGTGAGCGCGACGGGCGCGGTCGGCAGCGGCTGGAGGATGAGCGCGAGGACCGTGCCGACGAAGATGCCGGCCATGTGCATCCCGCGGGGGTCGACCCCGGCGGGCGGCGGGACGAGCGCGATGCCGACCGCGACGGCCACGATGACGACGACCTGGATCGCGCGCGAGCGGCGGGCACGGCGGGCGGCGGCCGCGGCGTCGGCGGCATCAGCATCGGGGGCGGCGACGGACGCGACCCCGTCAGGCGCCGGATCCACCTCGTCCCGGGGCGCTCCACCGGGGCCGGGATCCGTCCCGGTGCCGGATGCGGACGAGGGGCCGGGGGATGCGGGATCAGGGGTCATGACCGGCCCATCATCCGCGCGTGCGAGGCCCGATGCCACTTGTCTTCATAGTGTTCACGCGAGCGCCGCGCCCTGGTCCGAGAGGCGTCAGGCGGCGCCGCGGGTCAGGCGGCGAAGCCCGTCGACGTGACGATGTGCAGGCGCTGCGTCGGCCGGGTCATGGCGACGTAGAGGCCGGCGGCGCCGCGCGACGTGTGCGCGAGGATCTCGTCGGGCTCCGCGATGACGACGACGTCGAACTCGAGGCCCTTGGCCTCCTGCGAGCCGAGCACCGCGATGGGCCGGCCGAGGCCTCCCACGCCGATGCCGACCGCGGATCCGAACCGCTCGGCGAGCGCGCGGTGCAGCTCCTCGACGCGGTCGTCGCGCGCGATGACCGCGAGCGTGCCCTGGTCGCCGCCCTCGCGCTCCTCGTCCACCACGTCGACCACGGCCGACACGACCTCGTCGGCCGCCACCTCGACCGTGTCGATGGGGTGCTCGCCCTCGCGGACGGCCCGCGAGCGGGTCACCGGGAGGCCGTGCGCGATGGCCATGCGCTCGGCGGCCTCGGCGATCCGGGCGGGCGTGCGGTAGTTGACGGTGAGCTCCTCGAGGCGCCACTCGCGGCCGAGCACCGGCCCGAGCGCGTCCTGCCAGCTCGTGACGCCGACCGCCGAGCTCGCCTGCGCGACGTCGCCCACGATCGTGAAGGAGCGCAGCGGGCAGCGGCGGAGCAGCACGCGCCACTGCATGGGGCTGAGCTCCTGCGCCTCGTCGACCACGATGTGGCCGTAGGTCCAGGTGCGGTCGGATGCGGCGCGCTCCGCGGTCGTGCGCCGCGCGGCCTGCTCGGCGAACCCCTCGGCGAGGCGCTCTGCCGTGACCATGCCGCCGACGCCCATGTTCTCGATGGCCTGCTCGGCGTTCTCGATGTCGCGGAGGCGCTGCTGCTCTCGCTCGCGCGCGCTCGCGTCGGCCTGCGCGCTGAACTCGCCGAGGAGCTCGGCCGCCTCGTCGAGGAGCGGAACGTCGGCGATCGTGAAGGGCGCGTCGCGGTCGCGGCGGAGGAGCGCGCGCCGCTCCGGGCTCCAGCGCGGGGTGAGCGAGGCGAGCCAGTTCGGGCGCGCGTAGAGGTCCTGGATCAGCTTCTCGGGGGTGAGCGGCAGCCACGCGGTGTTGAGCGCGACCTTCACGTCGTACGAGGTGCGGAGGTCCTCGCGGAGCATGGCGAGGTCGCTGTCGTCGAGGGCGCTGCCGTTGCGGCGCATCTGCGACGCGAGGACCTGGGCGAGGGATCCGAGGGCCGCCTTGTTGAACACGACGCGGGCCTCGTTGTGCGGCTTCCGGCTGTCCTGCGCGCGGCGGAGCGCGTTCGCCACGAGCGACGGCTCGAGCACGATGCGCTCGCCGTTGACGTCGAGGGTCACGGCCTCGGTCGGGACGACCTGGCGCGAGCGCACGGCACGCTGGAGGAGCCCGGCCATCTCGGCGGATCCCTTCACGGCTGCGACCTCCGGCGCGTCCTCCCCCGCGGCGTCGATGCCCGGGTAGAGCTGGCCGACGCTCGCGAGCACGACGCCCGTCTCACCGAGCGACGGCAGCACGGCCTCGATGTACTGGAGGAAGGACCGGCTGGGACCCACGACGAGCACGCCCGAGGACGCGAGGCGGTCGCGGTGCGAGTAGAGGAGGTACGCCGCGCGGTGCAGCGCGACCGCGGTCTTGCCGGTGCCGGGTCCGCCCTGCACGACGAGCACGCCGCGGAGGTCGGAGCGGATGATGCGGTCCTGCTCGGCCTGGATGGTGGCGACGATGTCGTTCATCCGGCCGGTGCGGCCCGCGGCGAGCGCGGCGAGCAGCGCGCCCTCGCCCTGGAGGCTGGTGCGGCCCTCGTCGAGGAGCGTCGGGTCGAACACCTCGTCCTCGACGTGCACGACCTCGCGGCCGTGCGTCGTGAGGTGGCGGCGGGCGCGGGCGCCGAGCGGGGTCGCGGCGGTGGCCTGGTAGAAGGCGCTGGCCTGGGGAACGCGCCAGTCGAGGAGCAGCGGCTGGAGGTCGTCGTCGCGGAGGCCGATTCGGCCGATGTACCTGTAGACGGGATCCCCGTCGCCGATGACCCGCACGGGCGCGCCGTCGCGGGGCTCGTCCTCCGGCAGGTGGCCGTCCTCGAACTCGAGGCGGCCGAAGACGAGGCGCTCGTCGACCTCGCGGAGCGCCTGCAGGCGGTCCTCGTAGATGCGGGCGAACGCGTCGCGCTCGGAGCGGTTCTGGTGCGTTCCGCCGGTGGGGCTGTCCCGCACCGCCGTCAGCTGATCCCTGGTCTCCGCGCGCACCGCGTCGAGTCGCCCGTAGAGGCGGGTGACGTACGCCCGCTCGCGCTCCAGCTCCGTACCGGTCACCTGCACACCCCTTGGAATCCGGCGTCAATCCTATCGAGCCGAGGGGGCCTCCCCTGACCGCGGGCGCCCCCGACGACGACGGCGCGCGACGGCCGACGTCGGGGTCAGCGGCGCGTGCCGACCAGGCGCTGCGGGCCCGTGGTCGCGGGCTGCGGGCGCCTGCGGAGCGCGCGGCGGCGGGCGTTCTCGGAGCGGGCCGTGAGGATCAGGACCACTACCACGCCGACGAGGGCGCCGAGGCCGTTGTGCACGATGTCGCGGACGTCGGAGACGCGGGTGGGCAGGAACGCCTGCGCGGTCTCGATCAGCGCCGACAGGCCGACGCCGAGCGCGATCGCGAGCCACCAGCGCGAGCGGCCGAGGAGCAGCACGAGGAACATGCCGACGGGCACGAACATCGCCACGTTCGCCGCGCCCTCGACGGCGGAGTACGTGATCCACGAGGTGCCGTCGTGCCGGTGGAGCGCGCGGAGGGCGCGGAAGAGGTAGCCGTCGATGCGGCGGTCGTAGGGCTCCGGCGACAGCGTGATCCACGCGACCAGGCCGAGGTACAGGGCCGTGGCGGTTCCGAGGACGGGGTGGCGGAGGAGCATCCGTCCATCATCCGGGCTCGCCCCTGTGCACCGGATCCGCCGGAGGTGCCGGTTCCGTGACGCCCTGTTGCGGCCGACCCGTCCTCGGGGATGACCCGGTGGGACCATGTGCGTGCAGCGCATCCCGCGAAGCCTCGCGTCCCACCGCATCCGCGGCCGGACACCGCCTGCGATCAGTTCCCGCTCGCCGCGGGCGGTCGTCCGAGGCCGCCCGACGGCACGAGAGACCCGCGGAGGTCCCCATGCTCGACAGCACCGACCGGATCCAGACGTCCCACGCCGGCAGCCTGCCGCGAACGGACGCGCTCATCGCCGCCAACGCGGCGCGCGCCGACAGCCGGAAGGCCGTCCTCGCGGGCGGTGACGCGTCGTCCGCGCCTGCCCCGGCCGACGACGGCCTGGACGCCGTGCTCGCCGACGCGGTCGACGGCCTCGTCGCCCGCCAGCGCGAGGTCGGGATCACCGTGCCCGGCGACGGCGAGTACGGCAAGGCCATGTCGAGCGCGATCGACTACGGCGCCTGGTGGTCGTACTCGTTCCAGCGCCTCGGCGGCCTCGAGCTCGTGCCCGGCGGCCCGTTCTCCTCGGAGCCCGTGCGCAGCTCGCCGGGGGACGTGCGGCTGACGACGTTCCCCGACCGCCGCGACTGGACGATCTTCGCCGACGCGTACCGCGATCCGGCGAGCGGCATCACGGTGGGCGACGCGCCCATCGAGTTCCCGAGCGCGACCGGGCCCGTCTCCTACACGGGGCACGCGGCGATCCGGGCGGACATCGCCCACCTGCAGCACGCGCTCGGCGCGAACGGCTACGAGCACGGGCAGGGCTTCATCACGTCCCTCTCCCCCGGCAGCGCGTCGCGCATCGGCAACCTGCACTACGCGACGGAGGAGGAGTTCATCTGGGCGTGCGCGGACGCGATGCGCGAGGAGTACGTCGCGATCATCGACGCGGGGCTCGTGCTGCAGATCGACGACCCGTCCATCGCGGAGAACTGGGACCAGATCAACCCGGAGCCGAGCGTGGAGGACTACCTGGCGTTCACGCGCATCCGCGTGGAGGCGCTGAACCACGCGCTGCGCGGGCTGCCGCAGGAGCGGATCCGCTTCCACCTCTGTTGGGGCTCGTGGCACGGGCCGCACACGACCGACATCGAGTTCAAGCACCTCGTGCGGACGATGCTCGAGATCGACGCGGGCGCGTACTCGTTCGAGGGCGCGAACGCGCGGCACGAGCACGAGTGGCGCGTGTGGGAGGACGTGGAGCTGCCCGACGGGAAGCTCATCGTCCCGGGCGTGGTCGGGCACGCGACCAACGTGGTCGAGCACCCGGAGCTCGTGGCCGACCGGATCGAGCGCTACGCGCGGCTCGTGGGCCGGGAGCGCGTGATCGCCTCGACCGACTGCGGGCTCGGCGGGCGGATCCACCCGCAGATCGCGTGGGCGAAGCTCGAGAGCCTGTCGCAGGGCGCGGAGATCGCGACGCGGCGGCTCTGGAGCTGATCGTTCGGGCTGGTCAGAGCGAGAGGATCGCGTGCACGTCGTGGCCGGCCAGACGCGCGCGGCCGCCGAGGTCCGCGAGCTCCAGCACGACGCCGATGCCGGCGACCTCGTAGCCGGCGCGCTCCAGCAGCCGTGCGGCCGCCTCGAGGGTGCCGCCGGTCGCGAGCACGTCGTCGAGGAGCAGCACGCGGGATCCGGGCGCCAGCTGGCCGGGGTGCAGCTCGATGGCCGCCTCGCCGTACTCGAGCGCGTAGGTCTCACGGAGCACCTCGCCGGGCAGCTTGCCGGCCTTGCGGACCGCGAGCGTGCCGACGCCGGACGCGTAGGCGGCGGCCGCGGCGAGCAGGAAGCCGCGCGCCTCGACGCCGGCGACGGCGTCGACGGGACCGCCGGCGGCCACGAGGTCGTCGACCACGGCGCGGAGGCCGGCGCCGTCGGCGAGCACGGGCGTGAGGTCGCGGAACAGGATCCCCGGCTGCGGGAAGTCGGGGACGGTGAGCAGGAGGGAGCGGACGAGGTCGGATGCGGGGGTCTCGGGCACCCGACAACGGTAGTCGGTGGCCGGGCGGCGGCGATCCGTCAGGCGGCCGGGAGCGCGCCTATCGTGGAGCGATGCGCTCCTCTCGCCTCGCCGCCGTGTCCTTGGTCGTCGTCGCGGTGGCCGGGCTGTCCGCCTGCGCTCCGCCTGCCGTCGACCAGGGGGCGCTCGAGCGGTGGCACGCGGAGCGCGCCGCTCGCGGGGCCGACGACGGGAGCGTGACCGTCCTCACCTCGACCGCACTCGCGGGAGCGACGGGAGACCGCGTCGGCGCGATCGGGTACCGCGCCGACCGGGACACCGCGTGGTCGCTCACGGTGCACGGGGATCCCGTCGCGCCCTGACGCGACCGCGCCGCCGGACGGGCTCTCCCCAGCGACGCGCTCCTAGGCTGGCGGCCGCGGTGGCACCCGGCGCCGCGACCGCCCACCGAGGAGCAGCCATTGGACCCCGTCGAGATCGTCCGCGACGTCGTCGCGCGCGCGACCGCCGTCGAGGCGCCGCTCGATGCGGGGCCCGCGCTCGTCGCCGTCGCGCTCGCTGCGGTGCTCGTGCTCGTGCCGGCCGCGTGGCGGCTCACGCGGCACGCCGTGACGATCGTGCACGAGGGCGGCCACGGGCTCGCGGCGACGCTGAGCGGGCGGCGGCTCGCGGGGATCCGGCTGCACTCGGACACCTCCGGCCTCACCGTGAGCGTCGGCCGGCCGCGCGGGCCCGGCATGGTGATCACGCTGCTGGCGGGCTACCCGGCCCCGGCGCTCGCGGGGCTCGGCGCCGCGTGGCTCGCGGGATCCGGTCGCTCGGCCGCCGTCCTCTGGCTGTGGCTGCTGCTGCTCGCGCTCGTCGTGATCCAGGTGCGCAACTGGTTCGGGCTGTGGTCGTGCCTCGTCGCCGGCGTCGTGGTCGGCGTGGTCGCGGGCGCGGCCCCGATCGTCGTGCAGGGCGTCGCGGCGCACGCGCTCGCGCTGTTCCTGCTGCTCGGCGCGCTGCGGGCGACGCTCGAGCTGCAGCGGTCGCGGTCCCGCCGGGGCGGCGGCGCGTCCGACGCGGACCAGCTCGGGCGGCTGACGCACCTGCCGGGGATCCTGTGGGTCGGCGTGCTCGTCGTCGTCGCGGCCGCGTGCCTGGTCGCGGGCGTCGTGCTGCTCGGCATCCCCGCGCTGCTCGGGCGCTGACCCGCCCCGCACGCCGCGGCCGCCGCGCCCCGGAGGGACGCGACGGCCGAGCAGGCCGGAACGGGAGCGCTACATCTCCTCGTGCGTGTCCGGGTCGCCGTCCCAGAGGCGCGACTGCGGGCCGGAGCCGATCGCGCGCACCTCCTCCTCGCTGAGCTCGAAGCCGAAGACGTCGAGGTTCTGGCGCTGCCGCTCGGGATCCGTCGACCGCGGTATCGGCAGCGCGCCCGACTGGACGTGCCAGCGGAGCACGGCCTGCGTAGGCGTGACGCCATGCGCCTCGGCGGCGGCCACGACGGCCGGGTCCTGCATGAGCTGCTCGCGCGTGCCGAGCGGCGACCAGCTCTCCGTCACGATGCCGTGCTCGGCGTGGAAGGCGCGGAGATCCGCTTGCGCGAACGTCGGGTGCAGCTCGACCTGGTTGACGACGGGCAGCACGCCCGTCTCGCCATGCAGGCGCGTGAGGTGCGCGGGCGTGAAGTTCGAGACGCCGATGGAGCGGACGAGCCCGCGCTCCTTGAGCTCGACGAACGCGCGCCAGCTGTCGACGTACCTGTCCACGCTCGGGTTCGGCCAGTGGATGAGGTACAGGTCCACGTAGTCCACGCCGAGCGACGCGCGCGACTCCTCGAAGGACGCGAGCGTCTCGTCGTAGCCGTGGTGGCGGCCGGGCAGCTTGGTGGTGAGGAAGAGCTCCTCGCGGGGGACGCCGGAGCGGCGCATCCCCTCGCCCACCGCGGCCTCGTTGCCGTAGTTGAGGGCCGTGTCGAGCAGGCGGTAGCCGGCGCCGATCGCGCCGGACACGAGCTCGGCGCCCGCGTCGTCGTTCAGCCCGTACGTGCCGAGGCCGATGGCGGGGATGCGGTTCCCGTCGGACAGTTCCAGTGTGGGGATCGTGGTCATCCCCTCACGGTACGCCGGGGCGTCAGGCGCGGTCGGTGGCCGCGGATCCGGTGTCGGGGGCCGAGTCGACGGCTGCATCGTCCGCCTCCGCGTCCGCATCCGCCTCGCGCGCGTCGGACACGTGGTCGCGCCCGAACACGGTCGTGAGGGCCCACGCGATCATGCCGCAGACCGTGAGGATGTCGGCCACGTTGAAGACCGCGAACCACTCGACGGCGATGAAGTCGACGACGTGGCCGGACAGCGGTCCGTCCTCCGCACGCGTGATCCTGTCGAAGAGGTTGCCGAGTGCGCCCGCGAGCACGGCCGAGAGCAGCAGCACCTGCAGCAGCGACGCGCGGTGCCGGATCTGCCAGCCGACCCACACGGCGAGTCCGAGCGCGAGCGCCATGATCCCGACGGTGAGCAGCGGCCCGACCTCGGCGCCCATGCCGAAGGAGACGCCCGGGTTGTAGACGAGCGCGAAGCGCGCGGTCGGGAACAGCGGGATGGTCTCGCCGCCGCCGAGGGCGTCGACGGCCCAGCGCTTGCTGAGCTGGTCGAGGACGAAGCCCACGACCACCACGACGACCGCGAGCGCCACGACGACGGGGCGGGAGGTGCGGGGACGGCGTGCGGCGGGGGGTGCTGTGGTCACGCGACGAGCCTAGGCGGTGGTCGCGGCCGGATCCTCCGGGTCGCGGGCGTCGGACGGCGCGATGGGCGCGGCGGCGGCCCGGTCGCGGATCCGCGTGGCCGCCTCCCGCGGGAACGTGCTGCGGACGAGGTGGCGGGTGCCGTCGGCCGCCTCGATCGCGACGGCGGGGCCCGCGTCGAGCAGGATCGCCGCGCCGCCGCCCGGCAGCCGCCGGACGCCGATCCCTCCGACGGTCCGCGGGCGGAGGTGGTCGACGACCGTGCAGTCCGCGACGGCGGAGTACGGGATCCGGATGCGCTTGAGCGGCACGAGCGCCACCTCGACCTCGTCCGTGTCGAGCGTGATGCGGATCCGGAGCGAGCCGACGACGGCGCCGGCCGCCATGAGCAGCACCGCGACGACGAGGCCGAGCGCCCCGCCCCCGGTGGCGATGAGGACCACGAGGCCGACCACCGCGATCACCAGCCCGGCGATGCGGACGGCGCGCGGTGCGGGCGTGGTCTGGCGGAAGCGCGCATCGGGTGAGGGCGTGGTCACGCCCTCACCCTAGGCGCGGGGCCGTCCGCGCGGGTCGGCCGGACGGGTCAGGCGTGCTGCTCGTCGTGCTCGCCCTCGGCGATCTCCTCGATCAGCTTCGCGTTGAACGCGGGCAGGTCGTCGGGGTTGCGACTCGTGACGAAGCCGCTGTCGACCACGACCTCCTCGTCGACCCACTCGGCGCCCGCGTTGCGGAGGTCGGTGGCGAGCGTCGGGTACGAGGTCATGCGGCGGCCGTCGACCACGCCGGCCTCGATGAGGATCCACGGCGCGTGGCAGATGGACGCGACGGGCTTGCCCGCGGTGAAGAAGGCCTTGGCGAAGGCGACCGAGTCGGCGTCGACGCGGAGGTCGTCCGCGTTCACGACGCCGCCGGGCAGCACGAGGCCGTCGTAGTCGGCCGCGTCGGCGTCCTTCACCTGCACGTCGACGTCGAACGTGTCGGCCTTGTCGATGTGGTTGAGGCCCTGCACCGTGTCCGACTTCGGGGACACGAGCACGGGCTTCCCGCCCGCCTCCTGGACGGCCTTCCACGGCTCCGTCAGCTCGACCTGCTCGAAGCCGTCCGTCAGCAGGAAGGCCACCGTGCGGCCCTGGATGCTCTCTCCGGTCATGTGCGTTCCTCCTCGTGAGAGTGTCGCCGCCCGGTCGGACGGCGCATTCGACGCTACGCCCGCCGGGCGTCGTCGACCACGGTGCGGAAGACGTTCGCCGGGCGGCCGGACACCGCGGTGTCGATCGCGAAGACGCCGCCGGAGAGCGGGTGCTCCTCGAGCTGCTCCTCCGTGAGGTTCTCGCGGGCGGTGCCGATGACGAGGGTGCGGAGATCCGGGCCGGCGAAGGCCACCGAGGTGACGTTCGGCGCCGGGACCTCGAACTCGAGGTCCTTCGTGCCGTCCGGCGCCCAGCGGATGACCTTGCCGCCGCCGTAGATCCCGTTCCAGGCGTACCCGTCCACGTCGAGGGTGAGGCCGTCGCTCATCTCGCCGTGGATCCAGCGCTCGAGGTCGCCGAGCTCGCCGTCGGGCGAGTAGGGCGCGCGGTAGACGGTCTGCGCGCCGGTGTCGGTGAGGATCATGGTCCGGCCGCCGTCGGTCCACTCGAAGCCGTTGGCGACGGCGAAGCCGCCGAGGAGCGTGCGCAGGGCGCCGGATCCGTCGACCGAGTAGACGGCCCCGTCCGGCTCGCCCTCGGTGACGTCCATGGATCCGACGACGAAGCGTCCCTCCGGATCGACCTTCCCCTCGTTGAGGCGCATGCCGTCGTGCGCGTGCTCGACCCGGGCGAGGTCGCGCGTGATCCGGCCGGCGCGGTCGACGAGCACGATGCGGTCGCCGAGCCCCGCGACGAAGCCGCCGTCGTCTGCCGGCTGGAAGGACGCGAGCGGCGGCGGCAGCTCGAGCACGGTGTCGTCGGATCCGTCGGCGGCGCCCTCCCACGGGCTGCGGTGCAGCGTGCCCGCGGTGATGTCGTTCCACATCACGTCGCCTGCCGGATCCCACCACAGGCTCTCGACGAGGATCGCGCGGGCGTCGCGCAGGACGCGGAGGTCGGACGTGATGGCGGTCATGGATCCAGCCAAGCACCCGAGCGTCGGTCCGTCCGCGGAGCGAAGCGACCGCCCGCGTCGCTGGACGCAGACTGTGAGCGCCCTCATCGTTCGTGCGACGAGGAAGCGGCGGGCGTACCGTCGAGGAGAGGCCGGACGACGCGCGAGAGCGCGCCCGGCCAGCAGGGGCAGGATCCCACCGGACGCCTCCCCGCACGGATCGGGAACCCCCGACCCCACGAACGAACAGAACGAGGAGTCGCACATGACCACGACCGTCGAACGCCCCACCAGCGCATCCGAGAAGGCCACCCAGCCCGAGGGCTCCAAGCCCACCAAGCGCCAGAACGCCGAGCGGGGCTTCAAGGCCTCCGAGCAGCTGCACGAGAACATGCAGAAGGTGCTCGTCGACCTCATCGAGCTGCACATCCAGGGCAAGCAGGCGCACTGGAACGTCGTCGGCAAGAACTTCCGCGACCTGCACCTCCAGCTCGACGAGATCATCGACTCGGCCCGCGAGTTCAGCGACGACCTGGCCGAGCGCATGCGCGCCCTGCACGCCACGCCGGACGGCCGCAGCGACACCGTCGCCGAGACCACGACGCTCCCCGAGTACCCGCAGGGCGAGGTGGACACGGCCGAGACCGTGGACCTCGTGACCCAGCGCCTCGAGGCCGCCGTGCACACCATGCGCGAGGTGCACGACGACGTCGACGAGGAGGACCCGACCACCGCTGACCTCCTCCACGGCTTCATCACCGCGCTCGAGCAGTACGCGTGGATGGTCTCCGCGGAGAACCGCCGCGTCGGCTCGGCCGCCGAGTAGCGCGAGCAGCACGCGCATCACGACCCGAGGGCCGCGCCGCCAGGTGCGGCCCTCGTCGTGTCCGCGAGGGCACGGCAGACACACCACGACGCCCCTCGCGGGGCAGTGAGGAGACCGAGATGGACCTCGGGATCACAGGCAAGACCGCGCTCATCACGGGCGCAGACTCGGGGATCGGGTGGGAGACCGCCCGCATCCTCCTCGCCGAGGGCGCGACCGTCGTCCTCAGCGACCAGGACCAGGGATCGCTCGACGAGGCTGCCGCGCAGCTCGACGGCGGCGACCGCGTGCACGCGTTCGCGGCCGACGTGACGAGCGTCGAGTCGCTCGCCGCGCTGCACGAGAAGGTGCAGGAGGCGGTCGGCGACATCGACATCCTCGTGCAGTCCGCGGGCATCACGGGCGCGCAGGGGCTCTTCCACGAGATCGACGACGAGGGCTGGACGAACACGATCGAGGTCGACCTGCTCGGGCCGGTGCGCCTGGTGAAGCAGTTCCTCCCGTCGCTCCGGAAGGGCGGCTGGGGCCGGATCGTGTTCCTCGCCTCCGAGGACGCCGTGCAGCCGTACGACGACGAGCTCCCCTACTGCGCCGCCAAGGCCGGGATCCTCGCGCTGTCGAAGGGCCTGTCGCGCAGCTACGCGAAGGAGGGGCTGCTCGTGAACGCGGTCTCGCCCGCCTTCATCCACACGCCCATGACCGACGCGATGATGGAGAAGCGCGCCGACCAGCTGGGCACCTCGACGGACGACGCGATCGAGTCGTTCCTCGACGAGGAGCGCCCGTACATGGAGCTCAAGCGCCGCGGCGAGCCCGCCGAGGTCGCCAACGTGGTCGCGTTCCTCTGCTCCGACCTCGCGTCGTTCGTGAACGGGTCCAACTACCGCGTCGACTCCGGATCGGTGGCGACGATCTGATGGCCGGTCTGTCGAAGGGCGACCACGTGACCTGGAACACGCCCCAGGGCGAGACGCACGGGAAGGTCGTCGAGGAGAAGACGAAGGACTTCCAGCACGACGGGCAGCGCTTCACGGCGTCGTCCGACGAGCCCGCGTACATCGTGGAGAGCGACAAGTCCGGCAAGACCGCGGCCCACAAGGGCTCCGCGCTGACGAAGAAGAAGTAGAGTTCCTCCCCCGCGGGTACCGGCGACCGGTACCCGCGAGGGGCGACCCGCCCGCGGGGCCGCGCCTAGGCTGTGGCCGATGGACACCGGGACCGCCGCCGTGACGCGCTCGACGTCGACACGGGCGCCCCGGCACCGCGACGGCATCGAGCTCTTCGTGGACGCGGTCGTCGGCCTCGTGCTCGCGGGCCTCGCCCTCAAGCCGCCGGTGGACGTGCAGGAGGCGGGATTCCCCGTCGCCGCGCTCGTGCTCCTGGCCGTCGCCGTCCGCTCGGTGTTCCCGGGGGCGGCGCTCGCGCTGGCCTGGGTGATGGCGCTGGCGCAGTGGCAGCTGGGCGAGCGACCCGGCTTCGCGGACCTCGCGCTGCTGCTCGTCCTGTACTCCACCGCCCGGCGGGGATCCCGTGCGACGGCCGTGCTCGGCCTCGCCTCCGCGCTCGTCGGCGGCGCGATGGCCACCGTCTACCTACTGCACACGGGCGCCCGCTACTCGCTCCTGATCAGCCCCGGCGGCATCGGCGCCGTGATCTTCGTGCTGGCACCGGTCCTGATGCTGCTCCTCGCATGGCTGACCGGCCTCGTGGTGCGCGTGATCCGGTCCCGCACCGCCGAGTCGCGACTCCGCGTCCAGGCGGAGGACACCGCGGTGAAGGCCGTCGACCTCGCGCAGGCCGAGACGCTGCGGGCGAGCATGGCGCGCGACGTGCATGACATAGTCGGGCACTCGCTCGCGGTGATCATCGCGCAGGCCGACTCCGTGCAGTTCCTCGACGACGAGGAGCGGATCCGCGGAGTCTCCGCCACCATCGCCGACACCGCGCGCCGCTCGCTCGCCGAGGTGCGCGAGGTGCTGAGCGGCACCAGCACGGCCGACGCCGACGACGGGCCCGAGGACCTCGACGCGGTCGTCGCGCAGGTGCGGGCCGCGGGCGTCGACCTCGCGCACGAGGTGCGCGGCGTGCGCCGGCCCGTGGATCCCGCGCGGCAGGTGGTCATCCGCCGCGTCGCGCAGGAGATGACGACCAACGCGATGCGCCACGGCGAGCCGGGCGGACGGATCCGCCTGCGCGAGACCTGGCGGACCGCCGACGTCGTGCTCGAGGTCGAGAACCCCGTCGCCCGACGCGGGCCCGCGCCCGACCACGCCGACCCGCTCGGGCTGGGCGCCCTGCGCGTCGGCACCGGGGTCGAGGGCATGCGCGCCCGGCTCGCCGCCGTCGGCGGCGACCTCGAGGCCGAGCCCGTCGACGACCTGTTCACCGCCCGCGCCCGCATCCCCCTGCCGGCCGCGCACCCCATCCCCACCGTGCCGGGAGGCCGCCCGTGATCCGCATCGTGCTCGTCGACGACCAGGAGCTGTTCCGCGGCGGCGTGCGCGTCGCCCTCGACGCCCAGCCCGACCTCGAGGTCGTCGGAGAGGCCGGCGACGGGCGGCAGGGGCTCGCCGTGATCGACGAGGTGCGGCCCGACGTCGTGCTCCTCGACATGCGCATGCCCGTGATGGACGGCCTCGAGACCGTGCGCGCGCTCTTCGACGGCACGCGGGACGCTCCGCCGCGCGTGATCGTGCTGACGACGTTCGCGCTGGATCGCGCGTCGGCCACGGCCATCCGCGGCGGCGCGAGCGGCTTCCTCCTCAAGGACGCGACGCCCGCCTTCCTCGCCGCGGCGATCCGCGCCGTGCACGCGGGCAGCGCCGTCCTCGCGCCGGACGAGCTCACGCAGCTGTTCACCTCGGACGCGACGGCCGCCCCCGCTCCCCCGGCGCCGCCCGCGTTCCGCTCTCTGAGCGCGCGCGAGAAGGACGTCTTCGGGCACGTGGCGCGCGGGCTGTCGAACGCGGAGGTCGCGGCGCTCGAGTTCGTGAGCGAGTCGACCGTGAAGACGCACGTGAGCAGCATCCTCGCCAAGCTCGCGCTCCGGGACCGCGTGCAGCTCGTCGTGTACGCGCACGACCACCGGCTCGTGGAGCGCTCGGGGGCGTAGGCGGCGGGCGTCTCGCGCGTCATCGGCTGCGCTCGGATCAGCCGCCGAGCGCGCCGCCGCAGCGGTGCAGGTCGGTCGCGAGCGCGTCGATCTCGGCGCGGGCGGACTCCGCGGGGACGGACGGATCCACGTCCTCCGCCCAGATGGTGAAGGCCACCTCGGTGCCGTCCTCCGCGTCGGCGATGCCGGTGAGGCCGTGCATCCGCTCGAGCGTGCCGGTCTTGCCGCGGATCCGGCCCGCAGCCGCGTCCGCCTCACCCGTGAAGCGGCCGCCCTCCGCGAGCGTGCCCGTGCGCCCCGCGACCGCGAGACCCGCGTCGACGATCGCGAGGTCGCCGCGGTGCTCCGCGATCCGCACCATCAGCCGCGTGAGGAGCGCGGCGGGGACGCGGTTCGCGTCCGAGAGGCCCGAGCCGTCGACCAGGACCACCCCGTCGGTCGGCAGGTCGAGGTCGGCGAGGGCGGCGGGCGTGCCGCGCTGGATGTCCTCGGCCGCGCTACCGGCGCCCGTCTCGATCGCGACGAGCCGCGCGAGGGTCTCGGCGAGCGTGTCGTCGGAGTGGGTGAGCATGTAGCCGACGAGGTCGCGGACGGGCGCGGACTCCACGGTGCCGAGCACGGCGGATCCGGGTGACGCGGTCACGAGCGGGCCGTCGGCCGCCACGTCGTCGCCGATGAGCGCCGCGAAGGCGTCGGCCGCGCGCGCCACCGCCTTCTCGCCGCGGCGCGAGTAGGGCTCCGCCGGGTCGTCGCGGTCGCCGTCGACCATGAGCGCCGTGATGTTCGACATGGATCCGCCCCGCCTCGCCTCGAGCGGCCACTCCGGCAGCCAGGCCGGCCCGGTGAACAGGCCGCTGTCGACCTGGAGGCGGCGGATGGGGACGCCCGCGAGGTCGGGGTCGGCGCGGCGGGCGTCGAGCACCTGGCGCGCGAGGTCGTCGAGGTGCGGGGAGTCCGGGTAGACGCCGTCGGTGCCGGACGGCAGGCGGCTGAGCGTGGGATCGCCGCCGCCGACGAGGACGACCGTGTCGGCCCGGGCGCCCTGGACGACGCGCGTGGCGATGCGGCGGTCGGGGCCGAGCGCCTCGACGGCGGCCGCCGCGGTGAGGACCTTCATGGTGCTGGCGGTCGCCGCCGGCACGTCGCCGCGCACATCGAGGACGTCGCGCCCCGCGTCGCCGTCGACCTCCGCAGCCGAGAGGTGCAGCGTGCCCGTGGACCAGCCGCCCGTGAGCGCGTCGACCGTGCAGGACGCGGGATCCGCCGACGCTCCGCCCGCGGGTGACGGGAGGATCCCGGTGGCGAGCCCGACGCCGACCACCGCGGTCGCGACGACGGCCGCGAGCACCGCGTCGCGGCGGCGGCGGACGGACCGGGAGCGGCCCGGCGGTCGTCGGGCGGGCGCGGGGCGGGATCCGGTCATGTCCCCAGGGTAGGAAACGGCCGGGCCGGGCACCTCGGCCGCGGGTGCCGACACGCTCCGTCGCGGGGACGAGCGCGAGCGGCCCGAGCTCGCGCGGCCGGCCCCGGCGTCAGCGCTGGATGCCGCCCTGGCGACCCGACTCGGCCCACGCGAGCGCGCGCGTGACGACGCGCTCGCTCACGTCGAGCACGCGCGCGATCTCCGCGGTGTCGCGCCCCTTCGAGCGCTCCTCGACGGCGATCTGCAGCTTGCGACGCGTGATGCCCTTGGGCAGCGACGGGAGGGCGGGCGCGGCGGGCGTCGCGGGGGCGGCCTCGGGGGTGCCCTCCGGCGGGGATCCCGCGGACCGGTCGGAGGACCGCCTGCGGTGCCGCTCGGCCTCCGTCGTCGTCTCCACCGTCGCGAGCGCGAGCGTGGCCGCGAACAGCCCGCGGCCGGCCGCGGTGCCGGCCTCGAGCCCGTCGCGGATGGCGCGGAAGGCGATGCCGCGGGCCTCGAGCCCGTTGAGGATCCGCACCACGTCTGCGGTGCCCGGCCCCAGCCGGTCGAGGCTCACGACGAGGAGCTCGTCGTTCTCGCGGAGGTAGTCGAGCGCGTCCTGGAGGCCGGGACGCGGGGCCCTGCGGCCTCCTGCGACGTCGACGAAGATCCGCTCGCAGCCGGCCGCGTCGAGGGCGTCGACCTGGTCCTGGTACGGCTCCTCGGAGCGCGCGACGCGGACGTACCCGACGAGCGTGGTCATGCGTCCTCCCTCATGCGTCGCCTCCCCCTGCGTGCGCCCCCGCGTCACGCGACGACGGACGGGCGCCGATCAGGCGCCCGTCCGTCCCGTCCATGCGTCGATCAGCTCGCGTCGTCGGACTGCGGCGACGCCGTGTCCTTCTTCTCCTGCAGGCGCTCGATCTGCTCGCTCGCCTCCGCCTTGTTGAGGTCAGCGGGGATCTCCTCGCCGGCCTGCGTGGCGAGCGAGTCGAGGTAGCTGCGCTGCGCGCCCGTCATCGGCTCGTCGCCCGTGACCCACGTGCTCGGGTCCTTCTCGGCGCTCTGCGGCGGCGTGGGGGTGGAGGAGCCGAGCATCTCCTTCTCGTCGCCGCCTGTGGTGTCCTGGTTCGCATCGCTCATGGTGGTGCCTCCTCGTGTGGTGCCTCCGACGCTACTCGCGACCGGCGACACCGGACGGGTACCGGAGTCGTCCTCGACGCGGGGCGGCTAGCGCCGGATCTCTAGCGCCGGCCGCCGCGCAGGAGCGCCTCGCGGTGCTCGGTGACGGCGCGCAGGAGGCGCCGCTCGTCGTCGAGGTGCCCGGCCTCGGATCGGCCGGACGCGGCGGGGCGCTCCGAGAGCATCCGCTGGCGCGCGAACGCGAGCCGCGTGGCGTCCCGAGTGAACAGCCCCATCGCCCGGCCCGCCTCGCCGCCGCGCGTGCGCGCCCAGAGCCGGGCCCGACGACGCCCCTGCCAGGTGCTCAGCATCTCGACCTCGGCGGGCGTGAACCAGCCGACGGCCGCGTACTCCCGGAGGCGGCGGCGCGTGAGGTGGATCTCGTAGCGGCGCAGGAGGATCACGACCGTCACGAGGAACGCGAAGATCGGCACCTGCAGCAGCACGTAGAAGGAGAGGAAGTCGCCCGTGATGGTGACGCCCGTGTTCCAGAGGGCGTGCAGCACGATGGCGCCGACCAGCCCGATCGCGCCGAACCCGAGCGCCGCTCCCGGACCGCGGCGGGCCCCGTAGCCGATCGCGATGCCGGTGATCATCGTGAAGGTCACGTGCGCGAAGGGCGAGAACAGGCCGCGCAGCACGAAGGTGCCGACGAGCGTGCCGGTCGTGCCCGAGACGAGCGGGCCGCCGAAGTAGACGATGTTCTCCGTGAAGGCGAAGCCGGCCGCGATGGTGGCGCCGTAGACGACGCCGTCCACCGGGCCGTCGAAGTGGCGGCGCGCGACCCAGAAGATGAGGAGCAGCCCGATCGCCTTCGCGGACTCCTCGACGACGGGCGCCTGGACGGCGAGCTGCAGGAACTCCGTGTAGCGCGTGGGCACGCCGATCGCGAGGCGCGCGTACTGCGCGACGAGGTCGAAGAGGAGCGCGATGGCCACCGACGCGGCCGCGCCCCACAGCAGCGCGAACAGCAGGGCCAGGCGCGGCTCGGGCTCCCAGCGGTCGACCCAGCGGATGGCGAGGAGCACGCCGGCGAGCGGGATCAGGGCGAGGAGCGCGCAGATCGCGACGGCCTGGATCCCGAGGCTGAGCACGAGGTACGCCGCGACGACCAGGCCGACGAGCAGCAGCACCGCGACGCCCACGACGCCGAGCACGGCCGATGCCGTGATGCGCGACGACGCGTGCGGCGCGGGCAGCTCCATGGACGGCGGGGGCGAGGCCGGCGAGGGACGGTGGGCGGTCACGGGGATGGACGGGTCGGTCACGACGGCCCTCTCTTCGGCGGATCGGCTCCGCCAGCCTAGCGACGGGACCGCCCGCCGTCCGGGTCGGATCGGCCCGCGGACACGCGACCGGATGGCCGTCTGATCAGGCCGCCGTGCCGGGGTTCAGGCCGCCTTGCCGGGGTTCAGGCCGCCTTGCCCGGGTTGAGGATCCCCCGCGGGTCGAAGACGCGGCGGATCCCCGCGGCCAGCCCCATGACGTCGTCGCCCAGCTCGTCGGCGAGCCAGCGCCGCTTGAGGAGGCCCACGCCGTGCTCGCCCGTGAGCGTGCCGCCGAAGTCGACGGCCGCGCGGAAGAGGAGGTCCGCCGCGTGCCAGACGTCGTCGGGGATTCCCGTCGCGTCGCCGTCGGGTGTCGTCGGATCCTCGGGGATGCAGAAGTTCGGGTGCAGGTTGCCGTCGCCCGCGTGCGCGACCGTCGGGATGGCGAGGCCCGTCTCGCGCTCGATCTCGCGGATCCGCGTGAGCATGTCGGCGAGGCGCGAGCGCGGCACGGCGACGTCCTCGATGAGCACGCGGCCGCGGGCGGCGAGCGCCGGGTGGAAGGCGCGGCGGATCGCGAGGAGGCGCTCGCCCTCGTCGGCGTCGTCGGTCACGTCGGCCGTGCCGCCGCCGGCGACGACGACCTCGACCACGCGCGCGGCCTCATCGGCGGCGTCGGGGCCGTCGCAGCGCACGAGGAGGTGGGCGGATCCGCGGGTGGAGTGGTCGGTGCCGAGGAACGCGTCGATGGCCTCGAGCGCGCCGGCGTCGAGCAGCTCCATCGCGGCCGGCCGGATCCGCGCGGCCGTGATCGCGGAGGACGCGGCCGCCGCGGTCGCCGAGTCCGGGAAGAACGCGGCGACCGTCGCCGGCGTCGCGGTCGGCAGCGGCCGGAGCCGCACGGTCGCGCGCACGATGACGCCGAGCGTGCCCTCCGAGCCGATCATCAGCGCCGTGAGGTCGTAGCCCGTGACGCCCTTGACCGTGCGGTGTCCGGTCTCGACCACGCGGCCGTCGGCGAGCACGACCGTGAGCGCGAGGACGGCCTCGCGCGTCACGCCGTACTTGGCGCACAGGAGCCCGCCCGCGTTGGTGGCGATGTTGCCGCCGATGGTCGAGATGGCCTTGCTCGCGGGATCCGGCGAGTACCAGAGGCCGAGCGGCGCGAGCCGCGCGTTGAGGTCGTCGTTGAGGACGCCGGGCTCCACGACCGCGAGCTCGTCGGCCTCGCTCACCTCGAGGATCCGGTCCATGCCCCGCACCGACAGCACGATCTCGCCCGCGGTCGCCGTGGCGCCGCCCGCGAGGCCCGTGCCGGCGCCGCGCGTGACGACGGGGGTGCGGGTCCCGTGCGCGATGCGCAGCGTCTGGACGACGTGCGCCGCCTCGGTGGCGCGCACCACGGCGATCGGCGCGGCCGCGCTGCGGTAGCCGGACCGGTCGCCGCGCGCGTCGTCGAGGGAGGCGGGGTCGGTCGCGACGATGTCGCCGAGGGCCGCGACCAGTTCGGCGCGGACGGCGTCGACGCGGGCATCCGCATCGGCGGAGGGTGCTAGGACCACGTCGTCGATCATGCGATCCACCCTAGGTCGCGCGCCCGCCGCCGTCGGGGGCGTCGGGCAGGCTGGAGGCATGGACTCCCCCGGCGCCGTCGCGCACGTCGACCGCACGGTGCTCGAGGTCCCCGGTCCCTTCGACGGCGGCGGCGTGATCCGCTTCCTCTCCTGGCACGCCGTCACGGGCGCCGAGGAGGGCGACGCGACGTCGTTCACGCAGTCCGCGCGACTCGCGCACGGCGCGGGGACGGTGACCGTGCGGCTGCTCGAGGCCGAGCCGGGCGATGACGTGGCCTCGAGCGTCGAGGTCACCACCCGCGTCGAGCACGCCGCCGACGCCGCCGAGCTCCTCGCCGGCACGCGCCGCCTGCTCGGCCTCGACGTGGACGCCGCCCGCATCGATGCCGACCTCGCCCGCGACCCCGCGCTCGCCGCCGTCGTGCGCGCGACGCCCGGCCTCCGGATCCCCGGCACGCTGGATCCGCGCTCCACGCTCTTCCGCACCATCGTCGGCCAGCAGATCTCCGTCGCCAGCGCGCGCCACCCACGGTCGCATGACCGCCGACCTCGGGGAGGACCTGCCCGCATCCGTCGCGCACGGATCCGTCACCCGGCTGCCGCCGACCGCCGCACGCATCGCCCGCGACGGCGCCGAGCTGCTGCGGGGACCCGCCCGGCGCACGGCCACGCTGATCTGCATCGCCGAGGCCCTCGAGACCGGCGAGCTGGCGATCGAGCCCGGCATGCCGCGCGCGGAGCTCCGGGCGGCGCTCGTCGCGTTCCACGGCGTCGGCCCCTGGACCGCCGACTACGTCGCGATGCGCGCGCTCGGCGAGCCCGACATCCTGCTCTCCGGCGACCTCATCGTCCGCCGCGGCGCGGCCGCGCTCGGCCTCCCCGACGAGGCGCGCGCCCTCGACGCGCGCGCCGCCGCGTGGTCGCCGTGGCGCTCCTACGCGACCCTGCACCTCTGGCGCGTCATGACCGACGGGATGCCCGCCGCGGGCTGACGCCTACGCGCTCTTCCGCTCGGCGGCAGGCTTCTTCGTCGTGCTGCCCTTCTTCGCGGTGCTCGACTTCTTCGCGGTGCTCGACCTCTTCGCCGTGCTCGACTTCTTCGCGGTCGTGGAGCCCGCGGACTTCGACGTCGACTTCGCCGTGACCTTCGCGGCGGTGCTCTTCCCCTCGCCGCCCTCCTTCGCCGACGCGGCGGACGCCTTCCGCTTCGCGGGCGCCTTCGCCGACGGCGCCTTCTTCTTCGCCCCGGATCCCCCGCCTCGGCTCCGCTCGATGCTCCGCTTCAGCGCGTCCATGAGGTCGAGCACCTCGCCGCCCTCGCCCTCGTCGTCGTCCGCGTCGCCCTCCCCGAACGTCGCGTCGGTGTCGAGCGAGTCGCCCTGCGCGAGCTTCGCGTCGATCAGGGTCTTCAGCTGCTCCTGGTACTCGTCGCCGAACTTCGACGGGTCGAAGTCCTCCGCGAAGCCCTCCACGAGCTGCGCCGACATCTTCAGCTCGCGCGGCGACACCTTGGGCGCGGCGTCGAGCGACGGGAAGTCGGCCTCGCGCACCTCGTCGTCCCAGAGCAGCGTCTGCAGCATGAGCACGTCGCCGCGCACGCGGAGCGCCGCGAGCCGGGTGCGCTGGCGGAGGGTGACGTGCACGATCGCGGTGCGGTCGGTCTCCTGCAGCGTCCGGCGCAGGAGCGCGTACGACTTCGGGCTCGACGAGTCGGGCTCCAGGAAGTAGCTGCGGTCGAGCATCACGGGATCCACCTGGTCGCTCGGCACGAACTCGACGACGTCGATCTCGCGGCTCTTCTCCTCGGGGATGCTCGAGAGGTCCTCCTCGGTGATCACCACGGTGCGGTCGCCGTCGTCGAACGCCTTGTCGATGTGGGCGTAGTCGACGACCTTGCCGCACACCTCGCAGCGGCGCTGGTACCGGATCCGCCCACCGTCGGCGTCGTGCACCTGGTGCAGCGGCACGTCGTGATCCTGCGTCGCGCTGTAGACCTTCACGGGCACGTTGACGAGGCCGAAGGTGACGGCGCCCTTCCAGATGGCTCTCATGGATCCAGTGAACACCGGCAGGGCCATGCTGGAGCGATGGCGGGGCAGAAGCAGCAGGTGGAGGTCGACGGGCACCGGATCACGCTCACGAACCTCGACAAGGTGCTGTACCCGGCGACCGGCACGACCAAGGGCGACGTCATCGCCTACTACGCCGCCATCGCGCCGCACATGCTGCCGCACCTCCGCGACCGGCCCGTGACCCGCAAGCGCTGGGTCGACGGCGTCGGCACCGACGAGGCGCCGGGGAAGATGTTCTTCCAGAAGGACCTCGACGCGCACACGCCGGAGTGGGTGCAGCGGCGGGCGATCCAGCACCGCGACCACGCGAACGACTACCCGCTCGTCGGCGACGTCGCGACGCTCACCTGGCTCGGGCAGATCGCCGCGCTCGAGCTGCACGTGCCGCAGTGGCGCTTCGGCCGCACGGGCGACGAGCGGCGGCCCGACCGGCTCGTGCTCGACCTCGACCCCGGCCCGGGTGCCGGCCTCCCCGAGTGCGTGGAGGTCGCGAAGGCGGCGCGATCGATCCTCCGCGACATGGGCCTCGACCCGTACCCGGTGACGAGCGGGTCCAAGGGCATCCACCTCTACGCCGCGCTCGACGGCAGCCACGACGCGGACGCGATCTCCGAGGTCGCGCACGAGCTCGCCCGCGCCCTCGAGGCCGACCACCCGGACCTCGTCGTGAGCGACATGAGGAAGGCGCTCCGGCAGGGCAAGGTGCTCGTCGACTGGAGCCAGAACAACCCGAACAAGACCACGGTCGCGCCGTACTCGCTGCGCGGGCGCTCCCGGCCGACGGTCGCCGTGCCGCGCACCTGGCGCGAGCTCGCGTCGCCGACCCTCGGACACCTGGAGCTGGACGAGGTGATCGCCCGGATGCGGAAGCGCCAGGATCCGCTCGCCCCGGTCGAGGAGGGCCACCGCGAGAGCCTGGAGCCCACGCGCGAGCGGCTCGCGGGCTTCGCGCGGAAGGACCCCGCCGCCGACGCGCCCGCCGACGACCGCCTCGCGACCTACCGGTCCAAGCGCGACGCCGCGAAGACCAGCGAGCCGGTGCCCGCGGAGTCCCCTGCGCCCTCGGAGGGCAGCTCCTTCGTGATCCAGGAGCACCACGCGCGCGCGCTGCACTGGGACTTCCGGCTGGAGCACGACGGCGTCCTCGTGAGCTGGGCCCTCCCCAAGGGCGTGCCCACCGAGCACGGCACGAACCACCTCGCGGTGCAGACCGAGGACCACCCGCTCGAGTACGGGTCCTTCGAGGGCACGATCCCCGCGGGCGAGTACGGCGGCGGGGAGGTCACCATCTGGGACGCGGGCACCTTCGAGCTGGAGAAGTGGCGCGACGGCAAGGAGGTCATCGCGACGCTGCACGGCCGCGGCGACGGCACCGGCATCGACGGGCCGCGGCGGTACGCGCTCATCCACACGGGCGGGCACGGCAAGGCCGACGCGAACTGGCTGATCCACCTGATGGAGCCCGCGGACGCGCCCGCGACGGCGCACGCGAAGCCGGAACGGCCCGCCGCGCTCGAGAAGGCCGGCGGACGCACGCGCGTCGGCGCGCGGCTTCGCGGCGGATCCGCGTCCGCTCTCGCGCCCATGCTCGCCACGGCCGCGACCGCCGCCGGCCTCGATGCCGACGAGGAGTGGGCGGTCGAGATGAAGTGGGACGGCTACCGCGCGATCGCCGTCGTCGCCGACGGCCGGGCGACCATCACGAGCCGCAACGGCGTCGACCTCACGCCCGCCTTCCCCGAGCTCGCCGAGCTGCCCGGCTCCCTCGGCGTCGACGCCGCGGTGCTCGACGGCGAGATCGTGGTGCTGGGCGACGGCGGCCGCCCCGACTTCGGCCTCCTGCAGACGCGCCTCGGCCTCACGGGCGAGAAGGAGAGCGCGCGCGCCCGGAAGGCCGCGCCCGTGCACCTCATGCTCTTCGACGCGCTCGAGATCGGCGACCGCGTGCTCGTCGAGGAGCCCTACCTGGATCGCCGTGCCGCGCTCCTCGACGCCGTCCGGTCGCCGGGCCGCGGGCGGATCCAGGTCCCGCCCGCCTTCGACGGCGACCTCGACGGGGCGCTCGCCACCAGCCGGGAGCTCGGCCTCGAGGGCGTCGTCGCCAAGCGCGTCGACGCGCCCTACGAGTCGGGCCGCCGGTCGAGCGCCTGGATCAAGATCAAGCATCACCGCGCGCAGGAGGTGGTGGTCGGCGGATGGCGGCCCGGATCCGGCAGCCGCGCATCCGGCATCGGCTCGCTGCTGGTCGGCGTCCCCGGCTCCGACGGCCTGATGTACGCGGGCCGCGTCGGCACGGGCTTCACCGAGCGCGACCTCGAAGACGCCCTCCGCCGGTTCCGCCCGCTCGCGCGGAAGACCAGCCCCTTCGCCGACGTGCCGGCCGCGGACGCCCGCGACGCCCACTGGATCACGCCCCGTCTCGTCGGCGAGGTCGAGTTCGCCGAGTGGACCTCGACGGGCCGCCTCCGCCAGGCGTCGTGGCGCGGCTGGCGGCACGACAAGTCGCCCGACGAGGTCGTCCGCGAGGGCTGACCCTGGGCGCGCGTGCAGACGAGGTGAGGCGGACCTTCCCATGCACGTTATGACCGCAACCGCGTCCGTTCACACGCGCCCGATACGCTCAGGGTCATGAAGTTCGCCCACCTGCTCGCCGACGACGGCGTGACCCCCCGACTGGCCGCGATCGTCTCCGAGGGCGAGGCGCTCTTCCTCGACGAGGTGCTCGACGACTCCCCCGCGACCTCCAGGACCTCATCGAGCGCGGCGACGACGAGATGGCCCGCGTCCGCGCGACCGTCGAGCGCGCCGTCGCGAGCCGCACCAGCACCACGCCGGTGGACGGCCTCACGCACGCCTCCGCGATCCTCCGCCCGCCGGCCGTCTACGCCGTGGGCCTCAACTACTCCGCGCACGCCGAGGAGCTCAACATCACGAGCGCCTCCGCCCCCACGGTCTTCGCGCTCTGGCCCAACTCGCTCTCGGGCCACGAGGGCACCACGAGCTGGCCGCGCTCGCTCAGCGAGGAGGTCGACTACGAG
Organism: Clavibacter quasicaliforniensis; assembly: GCF_051201715.1. Taxonomy (NCBI): domain Bacteria; kingdom Bacillati; phylum Actinomycetota; class Actinomycetes; order Micrococcales; family Microbacteriaceae; genus Clavibacter; species Clavibacter quasicaliforniensis. Next base: position 2,271,427 of record NZ_CP139624.1, read on the forward strand.
GTCGAGCTCGGCGTCATCATCGGGAAGGCCGCCCGCGACGTGTCGGAGGCGGACGCCCTCGACCACGTCTTCGGCTACACGGTCGTCAACGACATCACGGCCCGCAACCTCCAGTTCTCGGAGCAGCAGTGGAGCCGCTGCAAGAGCTTCGACGGCTTCTCCCCCACGGGTCCCGTCGTCGTCACGCGCGACGAGGTGCCGGATCCGCAGGACCTCCGCATCACGACGGTGCTCGACGGCGAGACGGTGCAGGACGGCCGCACGAGCGGCATGGTCCGCACGGTCGCGCGCCTCGTCTCCTACCTCTCCACGTCGTCCACGCTGCAGCCGGGCACGCTCATCTCCACGGGCACCACGAGCGGCGCCGGCTACTCGCGCGACCCGCAGATCTTCCTCAAGGACGGCAGCACCGTCACGGTCTCCGTCGAGGGCATCGGCTCGCTCACCACGCACACGCGCATCCTCTGAGGCGCGAGCCGCGCGTAGGGTCGAGCGCATGACCGACCAGCCGCAGGACCCGATCCACGACCACTCCATCCCCGAGGACGCCGACGTCTCGGCGCCCGACGCCGTGGATCCCGAGACGGACGAGCTGCACGACGCCACCGGCCGTCGGGGCGAGCCGGACGCGTAGCCGCTCCCGGCCGATGCACGTCCGCCGCGTCTAGGCTCGACGCATGATCAACCGTCTCCTCTTCCTCGCCGGCATCGGCACCGGATACGTCCTGGGCGCGCGCGCCGGGCGCAAGCGCTACGAGGGGATCGCGCGCACCTCGCGCTCCGTCTGGTCGAGCGAGCCCGTCCAGCGCGGCGTCCGCCAGGCGCAGACCGTGCTCGACGAGAAGGGCCCCGTCGTCGTCGAGCGCACGGTCGAGACGGCCCGCGAGGTCGCGGACTTCGTCGGCCACGCGGTCCAGGGCGCCGCGGTCGCCGTCGGCCGCACCGCGCACACCGTGGGTGAGCGCATCGGCACCACCACGCAGGACGTCGCCGGTCGCGTCGGCAGCACCACGCAGGACATCGCGGGCCGGGTCGGCGACACCGCCAAGGACCTGGGCACCCGCACGGCGGACCAGACCAAGCACGTCGTCGACCGCGTCGGCCAGCAGGCCACCGAGGTCGGGCACCGCGTCGCGGAGACGGCCGAGGACGTGCGTGACCGCGTCGTCGAGACCGCCGAGGACGCGCGCACGCGTGTCCAGGCCACGGCCGAGGACCTCCGCGAGCGCGGCGAGGAGGCCGGCCGCCGCGCCGTCTTCACCGCGGCCGAGGCGCGCGACGAGGCCCTCGCGTCGTTCGACGACGAGGACGAGACCGGTCCCGTGGCGATCCCCCGGGACGGTCACGCCGACGAGGCACCCGCCGCCGAGCCCGCTCCCGCTCCCGCTCCCGCTCCCGCGAAGCCCAAGGCCGCCGCGAAGAAGGCGACCCCGAAGCCGAAGACGACCCCGAAGCCGGCCGACGCCCCGCACGTGCCGACGCCGGGCGACATCGCCGGATCCGTGCACCGCGAGGAGCCCGCTCACGCCGCGCCCGCCGACGACGCGACCGGCACCACCCCGGCCCGCACCTCCGGCGACGACGCCTGATCCCGAGCACGCCACCCCGCACGCGACAGCGCGCCGCAGCCCTCGGGCCGCGGCGCGCTGTCGTCGTCAGGGGGCGGGTCAGTCGGCCTGGCCACCCTCCTCGGCGGCGTGCGCCGCGAGCATCTCGGGCGTGATCACGGACATGGCCGCCGTCACCGGCTCGAGCCCGGAGAGCCGGTCGGGCGCGAGGATCTTCTCCACCTGCGTCCGCGTCATGAGCCCCGCCTCGACCACGAGGTCCGGGATCGACGCGCTCGTCATCAGCGCCGTCTTCGCGAGGCTGGACGACGCGGCGTAGCCGATGTACGGAGTGAGCGCCGTGACGACGCCGACCGACGACTCCACCTGCGCCGCGAGCCGCTCGGTGTTGGCCGTGATCCCGTCGATGCAGTTCACGCGCAGCGTCTTCGCCGCGTTCCGCAGCCAGCTCAGCGACTGCAGCAGCGAGTGCGCGATGACCGGCTCGAACGCGTTGAGCTGCAGCTGCCCGCCCTCGGCCGCCATGGTCACCGTCACGTCGGCGCCCGCGATGGAGAACGCGACCTGGTTGACGACTTCGGGGATCACCGGGTTCACCTTGCCCGGCATGATGCTGGAGCCCGCCTGCCGCGGCGGCAGGTTGATCTCGCCGAGCCCCGCCTGCGGCCCCGACGACAGCAGCCGCAGGTCGTTGCAGATCTTCGACAGCTTGATGGCGCTCCGCTTGAGCGTCGACGAGAGCGTCATGAACACGCCCGCGTCGCTCGTCGCCTCGATGAGGTCGCTCGCGGTCACGAGCGTGTAGCCCGTGATGGCGCTGAGGTGCCCGCGCACGGCGGCCGCGTAGTTCGGGTCCGCCGTGATGCCCGTGCCGATCGCCGTCGCCCCGAGGTTGATCTCCGACAGCAGCGGCACGAGCTCGCCGAGCCGCGCGTGGTCCTCGCCGAGCGTGGTCGCGAAGCCGTGGAACTCCTGGCCGAGCGTCATGGGCACGGCGTCCTGCAGCTGCGTGCGCCCGACCTTGAGCACCTGCGAGAACTGCGCGCCCTTCGCGAGGAACGAGCGGCGCAGCAGGTCGAGCTCGTCGAGCGTCTGCAGCAGCGAGTGGATGAGGGCGACCTTGAGCGCGGTCGGGTAGGTGTCGTTGGTCGACTGGCTGCGGTTCACGTCGTCGAGCGGGTGCATGTGCCGGTAGTCGCCGAGCGCGTGGCCGGCCCGCTCGAGGGCGCGGTTCGCGATGACCTCGTTGGTGTTCATGTTGGTGCTCGTGCCGGCGCCGCCCTGGATCACGCCGACCACGAACTGGTCGTGCAGGTGCCCGGCGATGATCTCGGTGCAGACCTCGTCGATCTGCTTCGCCTTCCGCGCGTCGAGCACGCCGATCTGCACGTTGGCGCGGGCGGCGGCCTGCTTCACCTGCGCGAGCGCGACGACGAACTCCGGGTAGACGCTCAACGGCCGCAGGCTGATGGGGAAGTTCTCGAGCGCGCGCGCCGTGTGGATCCCCCAGTACGCGTCGGCGGGGACGTCCATGCTCCCCAGGCTGTCGGTCTCGGTCCGGACGGGGTGGCCGTCCGGGGTCGGGATGCGGTCGTCGTTCGGGCTGACAGGGGTCACGGTGCAGGCTCCATCGTCTCGTCGCTCGTGGCATGAGGATCCCTCGACCCTACTAGCGGGGTCGCGCCCCGCCGAGGCCGCCCGGACCCGCGGATAGGCTCGTCGGATGCGCCGCTTCCTCGGGATCGACCTCGCCTGGGCGGAGGGCACCGCGACCCGCCCGGCCCGCGAGACCGGGCTCGCGTGCATCGAGGCGTCGGGCCGCGTGCTCGACCTCTCGACGGCCCGCGGGATCGACGAGGTGGTGGCCTGGGTCGCCCGCTGGGACGGCCCCGGAGCGGTCGCCGCGGTCGACGGGCCGCTCGTCGTCGCGAACGCCACGGGCAGCCGGCTCGCCGAGAAGGAGGTCGCGTCCCGCTACGGTCGCCTCGGGATCTCCGCCTACCCGTCGAACACGGGACGGCCCGCGCAGGGCGCGGTCGCGCTGCGTCGGCGGCTGGAGGACGCGGGCTGGGTGTACGACGACGGGTCGAGTGCTGTGCGCGACGCCGAGGCCCGCACGATGATCGAGTGCTACCCCTACACGACGCTCGTCGGCGCGCACGAGCTCGGGTTCGCCGCCATGAAGCCGCGCTACAAGCGCCTGGCCCCGCTGCTCTCGACGGCCGAGCGCCGGCCCCATCGCGCGGCCGAGTTCCGCGTGGTGCTCGCGGCGGTCGCGGGGCTGGCCCACGCGGATCCGCCGCTCGACGTCACGACGCACCCGCGCGCGGCCGCCCTCGTCGCCGACGGCCCCGCGATCGTGGAGCGGCAGCACAAGCACCTCGAGGACCTGCTCGACGGCCTGATCTGCGCCTGGACCGCCGCGTACTGGGCGCGCCACGGGCTCGCACGGTCGCAGGTGCTCGGGGCGACGGATCCCGTGGTCGACGCGCTCGGGCGGCGCGGCACGATCATCGCGCCGGCCCGTCCGCACCAGCGCGCCCCCGGCGATCCGCTGCACGCGCCGGAGGCGTGACCGCGGAGGCGTGACGTCGGGTCAGCCCCGACGCAGCCCGAAGCGCAGCTGCAGCACGAGCAGCAGGTTCTTCACGAGCGTGTCGCTCGGGATCTTCGACTCGCCCTCGGTGCGGTCCATGAACACGATCGCCACCTCGGTGGGACGCTTCGCGAGCTTCAGCGCGCGCTGCTTCATCTCGATCTGGAAGCCGTAGCCCGTCGTCGTGATGGTGGACGGCGTGATCCGCCGCAGCAGCTCCGTCTCGTAGAGGTTGAAGCCGCCCGTGTAGTCGGTGATCCGCGAGCCGAGGAACAGGCGCGTGTAGAGGTTGCCGCCGACGCTGAGGAACCGGCGCTTGAGGTTCCAGTCGGGCGTCGCCCCGCCCCGGATGTAGCGCGAGGCGACCACGAGGTCGGCGCCGCCGCGCACCCGGCGCAGCATCTCCGTGATGTAGGAGGGGTCGTGCGAGAGGTCGGCGTCCATCTGCAGGATGTGGGTGGGCGGCTCCTCGGCCCCCAGCAGCCTCTCGAAGGCCCAGATGTACGCGGCGCCGAGGCCGGCCTTCTCCGCGCGGGTCTCGACGCGCACCCGGAAGGACTCGGTCTCGACGCTCGGCGCGATCGAGCGGGCGAGGTCCGCGGTGCCGTCGGGCGAGGAGTCGTCGACGATCATGGCCGTGATCCGGAAGTCGGGGTTCTCCGCCGCCATGGCCGCGAGGCGGGGCAGCAGCTCCCCGACGTTGCGCGCCTCCTCGTAGGTGGGGATCACGATCGTGAGACTGCTCAAGCTGGTGGTTCCGTCTCCGAATCGGGGGATGACCCGGATCCGGGCCTCGTCGAGTCTAGCCAGCGACCGCGGATCCGACCGCGCGGGACGGCCGTCGCCCGTTATCTCCTTGTTACACTTCGGGAGGCCCGGCGTCCTGACGCCGTCCGCACCCGCCGAACCGTCCGGCGACCGCCCGGGAGGATCAGCGTGACCAGACTCCTCGCCGACCGCCGCGTCCGGTTCCTCATCGCCGGGCTCCTCAACACGGCCCTCGACTTCGTGCTGCTCAACGCCCTGATCCTCGCGGCGCACATGCCCGTGCTCGCCGCGAACCTGATCTCCGTCACGGTCGGCATCACGATCTCGTACTTCCTCAACCACTTCTTCGTGTTCCGCCACGGCGAGGCGGTGACGATCGGCCGGTTCCTCAAGTTCTTCGCGGTCACCGGCTTCAGCTCGCTGCTGTTGCAGAGCGGCGTCATCTGGCTCTTCGAGCGCGGCTTCGACACGACGTTCGGCCGCTCGCTGCTGATGTTCGGCACGAGCGCGGAGCAGGAGTTCCTCGAGATCAACATCGCGAAGGCCACCGCGGTGCTCATCGGCCTCGTGTGGAACTTCACGCTGTACCGGCTCGTGGTGTTCCGGACGCCGACGCCCGCCGCGGAGGCCGGCCCCGACGCCGCGACCGACGGCTCGCCCGCCGTCCGCCAGGCCGCGTCCGCCGACTGAGCCCGCCCGGGCCGCCGGCTACAGCAGCTTCCCGACCTCGGTCACGAGCTGCTGCACGCCGAGCACCACGAACAGCAGCGCCGACATGCCCATCACGGTGTTGCTGAGCGGCCGGTTCCGCCACGCGCGCGGCGTGCGGTCGGTGTTGAGCAGCACCAGCAGCGTGATCGCGAGGAACGGCATGAACAGGGCGCCGAGCACGCCGTACGCGATGATCAGGCCGATCGGCTGGTCGAGGAACAGCAGGCCGATGGGCGGGATCGTCAGCCAGAGGATGAACGCCCGGTAGTAGCTGCCGCCGAGGCGACGGCGCGGGTCCTCGACGTCGAGGCCGCGGACGGTGCCGAGGAAGTCGGCGAACATGAGCGAGACGCCGTTCCAGACACCGAGGATCGACGAGAACGACGTGGCGAAGAAGCCGAGCAGGAAGAACCACGTCATGAAGGCGCCGTAGCGCTCCCCCAGCACGTCGGCGAGCTGCACGAGGCCGCCCTCGCCGTCGGCCAGGGCGATGTCGGCGGAGTACAGGAGCTCCGCGCCGACCACGAGCATCGAGAGCACGAAGATCCCGCTCATCACGTAGGCGACGGAGTTGTCGATGCGCATGACCTTCATCCAGCGGGGCGCGACCCAGCCCTTCTCGCGCAGCCAGTAGCCATAGGCCGCGAGCGTGATGGTGCCGCCGACGCCGCCCGCGATGCTCAGCGCGACGACGAGGCCGCCCTCGGGGATCGTGGGGACGAGGCCCGTGAGGAGCGCGGGCACGTTCGGCACGGTGACGATCGCGGCGCCCACGACGGTCACGAACATGAGGCCGACGAACACCGCGATGATCTTCTCGAAGGCGGAGTACCGGCCGAACCAGACCACGACGGCGCCCACGAGGCCGCACGCGATGGCGAACACCTTGAGGTCCACGCCCGGGAAGAGCGCCGCCAGCGGGAGCGCAGAGGAGCTCATCGCGGCCGCGCCGTAGACGAGGCCCCAGATGAGGATGTACGGACCGAAGTACCACGTGGTCCAGCGGCCGACGGTGCGCCAGCCCTCGAAGATGGTCTTCCCCGTCGCGAGCGAGTACCTGCCGGCGCCCTCCACCAGGAAGATCTTGATGATCACGCCGAGGACCGCGGCCCAGAGCAGGGCGTAGCCGAAGCGGGATCCGGCGACCAGGGTCGCGACGAGGTCGCCCGCCCCGATGCCCGTGGCGGCCACCACGAGGCCGGGGCCGACGATGCGCCAGCGCTTGGCCGACTCCTGGGGTTCGCGGACGTCGCCGCGCGTGTCGAGGTCGGTCATGAGCGGGCTCCCGTGCGTCATCGGATGGGGGTCCTGTCCCACCTTACGCAGGGCTGGGCGCCGCGCGGGCGCCGCCGGTCGCGCGGCGCCCGAGGGTCAGACGCCCAGCAGCTGCTCGATGGGCCCGCGCGCGAAGAAGATCAGGAACCCCGCCGAGACGACCCAGAGCAGCGGCGACACCTCGCGCACACGGCCCGAGAACGAGCGCACGAGCACCCAGGAGAGGAAGCCGACGCCGATGCCGTTGGCGATCGAGTAGGTGAGCGGCATGACGAGGACGGTGAGGAACACGGGCAGCGCGACCGAGAAGTCAGTCCACACGATGTCGCGGATCTGCGACGCCATGAGCGTGCCGACGATGACCAGCGCGGCGGCCGCGACCTCGAGCGGCACGACCTGCGTGAGCGGCGTGAAGAACATCGCGAGGAGGAACAGCACGCCCGTGACCATCGACGCGAGGCCCGTGCGGGCGCCCTCGCCGATGCCGGAGGCCGACTCGATGAAGACCGTGTTCGACGAGCTCGACGTGGCGCCGCCCGCGACCGCGCCGAAGCCCTCGACGACCAGCGCGCCCTTGAGGCGCGGGAAGTCGCCGCGCTCGTCGGAGAGGTCGGCCGCCTTCGCGAGGCCCGTCATGGTGCCCATGGCGTCGAAGAAGTTCGTGAAGACGAGCGTGAAGACGAGCATCAGGCTCGAGATGATCCCGATGCGGCCGAACGCGCCGAAGTCGAACGCGCCGACGAGGCCGAGGTCCGGCAGCGCGACCGGGGTGCCTGGCAGCACGGGCGCGTTCAGGTTCCAGCCGGTGGCGCCCGAGGTGTTCGACGGGCCGATGTGGAAGACCTGCTCCACGACGATGGCGATGAGGGTGGTCGCGACGATGCCGATGAGGAGCGCGCCCGGCACGCGGCGGGCCATGAGCACGCCCATGATCACGAGGCCGAGGATGAAGACGACGGTCGGCAGCGACGCGATGGACCCGTCGATCCCGAGCGCGAGCGGCGACGCCGGCACGCCCGTGCCGCGCACGAAGCCGGAGTCCACGAAGCCGATGAAGGCGATGAAGAGGCCGATGCCCACCGTGATGGCGGTCTTCAGCTCCCGCGGGACGGCCCGGAAGATCAGGGTGCGGAGGCCCGTGGTGGCGAGCAGCACGATGACGAGGCCGTTGATGACCACGAGGCCCATCGCCTCCGGCCAGGTGACCTCGCCGACCACGCTGACCGCGAGGAACGAGTTGATGCCGAGGCCCGCGGCGAACGCGAACGGGAGGCGCGCCACGAGGCCGAACAGGATCGTCATGACGCCCGCGGTGAGGGCCGTCGCGGCGCCCACCTGCGAGGCGCGCAGCCAGTTGCCCTCGACGTCGAGCGTGGCCGCGTCCGCGCTGAAGCCGCCGAGGATCAGCGGGTTGAGCACGACGATGTACGCCATGGTCACGAAGGTGAGGACGCCGCCGCGGATCTCGCGCGCGTACGTGGATCCGCGCTTCGTGATCTCGAAGAACCGGTCGAGCGCGCCGCGCCCTTCGCGGGTATCGGGGGCGGGGGACGACGTGCGCGCTTCGGTCATGGGCTTCTTCCGCGAGGGGTCGGGTCGGGCGACGGGGAGGGGAGGGGCCGACGACCTTGTCGGGACGGGTTCGAGCCTAGGGCCGGGCGCGCGGCCGGGACCAGCCCGGAGCGCCTCGCCCGCCGCTCAGGAGTGCAGGGCCGGGATGATCAGGTACACGCCGTAGAGCACGGCGAGGCCGCTGAGGGCGAAGCAGACGTAGCCGCCCACGGTCGCGGCCTGCGGGCGGATGCCCGTCACCGAGACCTTGTCGCCCTCGTCGTCGTACTCGGTGCCGACGGCCAGCAGCCGCACGCCGAGGGAGAAGAGGCACACCACCGCGACGGCGCCCACGAGGGCCGCCACGGCGACGACGAGGAACGCGCTCCAGTCGATCATGCGGCCTCCCTGGCCTTCCGGGCGGCCTTGGTGGCCTTGCGTCCGCGCACCGCGAAACCGGCGGCGTCGACCTCGACGATGGCGTTGCGGGCGTCGACCGCGTTCCGACGCGAGCGCCAGAAGATCCAGACGATGACGGCGACGCCGACGACCGCGTCGATGACGAAGCCGACCGTGCCGGTGCTCGCGACGAACGCCGCGACCGCGCCGACGATGGCGGCCGACGGCAGCGTCAGCAGCCAGCCGAGCGCGATCTTCCCGACCGTGTTCCAGCGCACGGACGCGCCGCGGCGACCGAGGCCCGAGCCGATGACGGATCCGGACGCGACCTGCGTGGTCGAGAGCGCGAACCCGAGGTGGCTGGACGCGAGGATGGTGGCCGCGGTCGACGCCTCGGCGCTGAAGCCCTGCGCGGGCTTGACCTCGGTGAGGCCGGATCCCATCGTGCGGATGATGCGCCAGCCGCCCATGTAGGTGCCGAGCGCGATGGCGACGGCGCAGACCGCGATGACCCAGAACTCGGGGCCGGAGCCCGCCGCCTGGAAGCCGCCCGCGATGAGCGTGAGGGTGATGATGCCCATGGTCTTCTGCGCGTCGTTGGTGCCGTGCGCGAGGGCCACGAGCGACGACGTGAAGATCTGGCCGTAGCGGAAGCCCCCGCGCTCGTTCGGGCCGCTCGAGCGGCGCGTGATCGAGTAGGCGAGCTTGGTGGTCGTGTACGCGATGAGGCCGGCGATCGCGGGGGCGAGCAGCGCCGGCAGGATCACCTTCGACAGCACGACGCCGAAGTCGACCGAGCCGAGGCCCGCGCCCACGACGGCCGCGCCGATGAGGCCGCCGAACAGCGCGTGGCTGGAGCTCGACGGGAGGCCGCGGAGCCAGGTGACGAGGTTCCAGACGATGGCGCCCATGAGGCCCGCGAAGATCATGGTCGGCGTGATCTGCACGCCGCCGTCGCCCTCGCGGATGATGCCGCCGGAGACGGTCTTCGCGACCTCGGTGCTGAGGAACGCGCCCACGAGGTTGAGGACCGCGGCGATCGCGACGGCCACCCGCGGCTTCAGCGCACCCGTCGCGATGGGGGTGGCCATCGCGTTCGCCGTGTCGTGGAAGCCGTTGGTGAAGTCGAAGAACAGGGCCAGGGCTATGACCAGGACGACGATGAGGGTGAGATCCACTATCGGATCCCTCGAGCGGATGTCACAGTCGTCGATCCTAACGGCCTGCATACGCCGGGCTCGAACGGGGGTCCGGAGGATGGCGATCCGGTGAACATCCCGCGCCGGACGCCGGGCGTCAGATGTGCGGCACGAAGTCGCGCCAGGCGACGCGACGCTCGGCGTGCGGGTCGTGCTCGATGCGGTCGACCACGTCGAAGACGAGGGTCGCGCGCTCCCCCGACGCCCCGGTGCCCGGCGCACCGGTGCCCGGCGCCTCGTCGGCGCCGCCCACGTAGGGCGGCCAGGACTCGTCGACGGTGCCGTCCTGCGCGAAGCGGAGCCACGCGATGCGCATCCGCTCCCCCGCCGCGACGAACGCGCGCCGGCCGCCGAGGAGGGTCATGCCGCGGCCGAGCATCGAGTCCATGCGGTCGAACAGCGCGAACAGCTCGAGGCCGTGCGTGGCGTCGAGGCCCATGAGGTGGACGAGGCGCGGGGCGATGTCGAAGCGGTAGAAGTGCACGGGCGCGTAGCGGGCATGGCGTTCGGCGACCTTGATCGACGGGAACCAGAAGGCGTAGTCGCCGCCGAAGTCGAGCGCGGCCCGGCGCTTCGGGAGGCCCGGGTAGAGCGCGGCCAGCTCCGCGCGGTGGGCCTCGTCGGTCTTCGCGAACACCGCCTCGATGCGGGGCGGCGTGGTCGCGAGGATGTCGAGGCGGCCGGTGAACAGGGATCCCTCCCGCTCGTTGGTGCCGATGATGAGCGGCACCCGGGCCGCGCGTCCGTGCTTGAACGCGTCGAGCGGGCGCTCCGGCAGCACGTCGCCGTCGATGACGGGGCTGAACGTGATGGTGCCCGGCTCCTCGTCGGGCGTCCGCACCATCAGCTCGTTCGCCGCGGCGGCGAGGGTGGATGCGCTCGCGGCGGTGAGCAGCCGGACCGCCTCGGCGTCGTCGGGGGCGCGGCCCGCCCGACCGGCGAGGAGGCCCACGAACTCGGCCGCCCAGCGCGCGGTCTGCTCGGCCGGGTAGACGGCGTTCGTCGGCGAGCTCTGCGCGATGGCGCGGGCGAACAGCCCGTGCGCCGACGGCACCGCCATGAGGGTCGTGACCGCGTTCCCGCCCGCGGACTCACCGAACACGGTGACGTTGTCGGGATCCCCGCCGAACGCGCGGATGTTGTCGCGCACCCACTGGAGCGCCTGCACCTGGTCGCGCAGGCCCAGGTTCGACTCGATGGGGCGCTCGGGGGTGGAGTACCGGCTGAAGTCGAGGTAGCCGAGCGCGCCGAGCCGGTAGTTGAAGCTCACGTAGACGATGCCGCCCTGACGGACGAGGCCCTCGCCCTGCACGGGGTTCTCGCGCGAGGATCCGACGACGTACGCGCCGCCGTGGATGAAGACCATGACCGGCCGCAGCTGCGACTCGCGGTTCACGCGGGCGGCGTCGGGGCTGAGGCCGGAGGGCGCGATGACGTTGACGGTGAGGCAGTCCTCCCCCATCGGCGTGCCCTGCGGCGCGCCCATGAACGCGCCCGCGCTGACCTGCGGCGCGACCTTGCCGAAGTGCTGCGCGAACCGCGCGCCCTCCCAGGCGACCACGGGCTGCGGCGCCCGGAAGCGGAGGTCGCCGCGGGGCGGTGCGGCGAAGGGTATGCCGCGCCACGCCTCTATGCCGCGCTCGCGCACGCCGCGGACGGTGCCGCCGGTGACCCGCACGTCGAGCTCCGACGGGTCGTACGCCGGGGTGGGCACGTCGGCGTCGGGGGTCACCCGATCGAGTTTACGGTCCGCCCTCACGCTCCCGGGACGGCGGTCGCGAGCAGGCGCTCCAGCGCGCGCTCGGCCCGCCAGAGCGCGGACTCCGTGCGCAGCCGCTCGGCCTCGTGCAGCACGCCGAGCGCGAAGGCGTCCTCGCCGCGGGCCGCGAGGCGCTTCGCCTCGTCGCGGAGGACCCGCTGCATCGCGATGCCATCGCGGTGCTCGCCGAGCTCGTCGTGCACCTCCTCGGCGGCGGTCGCGAGCCGCATCGTCTTCCGGCCGAGGACCTGGACCGTGCGGCCGCTGACCTCCTCCGCGGCGTAGCGGAGGCGCTTGGCGGCCTTGCGGACCTCGTGCAGCGCCTCGGTGCGCGCGGCCTCGCCGACCGCCTCCTGCGCGACCGCTGCCCGGCGGCCGACCCGCTCGGCGTCGCGACGGAGGGCCGCGTGCAGGGCGGGACCCGCCGGGGCGCTCGCGTCGTGCGTGAGGGGCGGATCCGCGACCAGCCGGTCGAGGTCGTCGAGCAGCGCGAGGTAGCGAGCGGACGAGAGCGCGCGGACCACGCGCTCGCGGGCGCGGCGGTAGCGCTCGTCGAGGACGTCGTGCAGGGCGTCGCCGACGTGGTCGGGCACGGTCTCCGTGTCGTGCTCCACCACCGACCAGACGACGCGGTCGCGCAGCACCTCCATGTCGCGCGCGCCGCCGAGGACGGTCCCGAGCGCGGTGAGCTCGGCGCGGACGGGCGCCGTGGCCGCCGGGTCGATCACGTCCTGGTGGGTGCGGAGCGCGCTGCGGAGGCGACGGACGGCGACGCGCATCCGGTGCACGGCGTCGTGCTCGTCCGCGCGCACGTGCGGGTCGGCGGCCACGAGGTCGCGGACGCCGCGGGCGAGGATCGCGCGGGCCACCTCGGATGCGGGGCTCTCCTTCGTGAGGGTCGCGGGATCCGGCAGGGCGGGACCCGCGGGAGCCTCGCGGCCGAGCGCGTCGGCGCCGAGCGCGCGGGCGAGCTTCGAGGCGCTGTCGGAGGGGCGGGCGCCCGCGTCGACCATGTGCCGCTCGATCAGGTCGAGGAGGGCGGCGCGCTGCTTCCGCTTCGCGGGCGCGTCCGGCAGCAGCTCGACCTCCCACTCGTGCCAGGCGCGCACGGTGCCGCCGCGGATGTCGGATCCGGTGACGCGGTCGTCGGCGAACTCGGCGACCGCCCGGCCGTCGGCGTCGTGCAGCGTGACGGTGGTGCGCACGGTCTCGAGGCGCGCGAGCGGCGTGAGCTCGCGGCCGCGCACGTGCACGGCCACCTGGTCGAGCACGGCCGGCGGGATCGCGCCATCGTCGCCGTCGCCGTCCTGGAGCGGCCAGCCGAGCTCGGTGCGGCCCTCGCCGCCGTCGGCCGGGAGCTTCACGTGCCAGCCCGCGTCGTGCCCGCCCTCGCGGCGGCGGAGGATCATGCGGCGGTCGGCGAGCACGTGGTCCGCGGTGTCGAGGTAGACCGCCACGAGCGTCACGGGCTCCGCGGCTCGCGCCTCGGCGATCCCCTCGATGCCGACGAAGGCCGGGACGGGCACCCCCTCCGGGACGTCGTACTTGCGCTCGATCTCGACGGAGGATGTGTGAACCATGCCCCCTGTGTAGCGCACCCGGCCCGGCGCGGCCAGCCGCCGACGGTCGCCGGGAGCACCACGGCTCCGGGTGTGGGTCAGACTGGCTGGCATGCCCATCCGCCCGCGCCGCGTCGCGCCCGACGACGCCGCGCCGCAGGCGGAGCTCGACGAGCAGGCGCTGCACCGGCGGCAGCGCATCGGCCGCGAGCTCGGCTGGTACGCGTGCCGCCGCGCGGTCTACGGCTTCATGAAGCACCGCGGCATCGACATGGCCGCGAGCCTCACCTTCTACTCCACGCTCTCGCTCGTCCCCGCGGCGGTCGCGGTGCTCAGCCTCATCGGCGTCGTCGGCGACACGCGTGCCGGCGTCGAGGGCGTGCTCGGCGTGCTCACGGCCGTGCTGGGCGACTCGGCCGTCGACGTGATCCGCGACCCCGTCGAGCAGCTCGCCGACGGTCCCCGTTCGGGCATCGCCTTCACGGTGAGCTTCCTCGGCGCGCTCTGGACGTCGGCCGCCTACGTCACCGCCTTCGGCCGCGCGATGAACCGCGTGCAGGAGACCGAGGAGGGCCGGCCGCTCGTGAAGTACCGGGCGCTCATGCTCGGGGTCACGGTCGCGCTGCTCGTCGTCAGCGTCGTGATGGTCGGCATGCTGCTGCTCACCGACGACGGCGCCCGTGCGCTCGGGCCGCAGCTCGGGATCGGCGACACGACGCTCGTGGTGTGGGCGATCGTCAAGTGGCCGCTGCTCGCGGCGCTGCTGACGGGGATCATCGGCGTGCTGTACGCGGCGACCCCGAACCTCCGCCGTCGCCGGGTGGACCTGCTCACCTGGGGCAGCCTCGTGGCCATCGTCGCGTGGGGCCTCGGCACCGCCGGCTTCGTCTGGTACGTGACGACCATCGCGACCTACGAGTCGACCTACGGGGTGCTCGGCGCGGTGATCGTGCTGCTGCTGTGGCTCTACATCGGGAACCTGTCGCTCGTGCTGGGCGGGGAGCTCGACGTGGAGATCATCCGCGCCCGGCAGCTGCAGGCGGGGATCCCGGCCGAGCACGCGCTGCGGCTGCCCGTGCGCGACACGACCCGCGCCGACCGGCTCGCCCGGCGCCGCGCCCTCCTCGAGGACGAGGGGCGGCGCCTGCGAGAGGCGCGCTCGGGGCGACACGCGTCGAACCCCGGGGAGCGCCGGGCGGATGCACCGCAGACGCTCCCCGAGGACGACACGAGGGAGGTGCGGGTCAGGCGGAAGCGCGGGTCCGCACGACCATCTTCCCGACGTTCTCGCCGCGCATGAGGCCGGTGAAGGCCTCGAAGGCGCGGTCGATGCCGTCGATCACGGTCTCGTCGGCCGTGATGCGGCCCTCCGACAGCCACGGGCCCATCTTCTGGGCGAACTCGGGCGCGAGGTCCTGGTGGTTGCCGAGGGTGAAGCCGCGGAGCGTGAGGCCGCGCGTGACGATGCGGCCCGTGTTGCGGATCGCGATCTCCTCGCCGGTGGAGTTGTAGGTCGAGATCGACCCGCAGTTGGCCACGCGTCCGCCATTGTTCAGGGCGCCGAGCGCGGCCGACAGGTGGTCGCCGCCGACGTTGTCGAAGTAGAGGTCGATGCCGTCGGGCGCCGCCTCCGCGAGCTTCTGCTCGAGGTCGCCGCCGTGGTAGTCGAACGCGGCGTCGAAGCCGAGGTGCGAGGTGAGTCGCTCGACCTTCTCCGCGGATCCGGCGCTGCCGACGACGCGCGAGGCGCCGAGCAGGCGGGCGATCTGGCCGACCATCGAGCCGACCGCGCCGGCCGCGCCGGACACGAAGACGACGTCGCCCTCCTTGATCGACGCGATGCGGGTCAGGCCGACGTACGCGGTGAGGCCCGTGAGGCCCAGCACGCCGAGGTGCGCGGAGGACGCGACGCCCGGGACCTCGGGCACGGGGCGGAAGCCGCCGGCCTGGCCCTGGGCGACGTCGCGCCAGCCGAGCATGTGGCTGACGAGCGTGCCGACCGCGAGGTCGTCGGAGCGGGACTCGACGACGCGGCCGACGGCGGATCCGGTCATGGCCTCGTCGAGCTGGAACGGCGGCACGTAGGA
The DNA here is from genome assembly GCF_051201715.1 of Clavibacter quasicaliforniensis. NCBI lineage: Bacteria > Bacillati > Actinomycetota > Actinomycetes > Micrococcales > Microbacteriaceae > Clavibacter > Clavibacter quasicaliforniensis. The sequence goes on from NZ_CP139624.1 coordinate 2,286,899, forward strand.
CGGCACGTCGTTCATGCGGCCGCGCATGTAGGGGTCGACGGAGATGAACTCGTTCTCGACGCGGACCTCGCCGTCCTGCAGGTCGGGCAGGTCGACCTCGACGCGGCGGACGTCGTCGGGGGTGGGCTCGCCGGTGGGGCGCTTCGCCAGCTGCCACTGGATGCTGCGTGCAGACATGGGTCTCCTTCGTTCTCGGGTGCGGGCGGTCGGACGGCCGGCCCGCGGCGCTCGTGGCGCGGCCCCACCCTTCCACCGCCCGCTGGACGCGGCACCCAGCGAACCGTGGCCTCGTGACGGGACGGCCGGGCGCGTCGCCCGGCCGCCCCGATCCCACGTGCGGCTACGCGGCGGTCGATGCTCCGCGCTCGGCGACGTGCGCGGCGAGCACGTCCCGCACGCTCGTCCAGGTGTGCGCGCCGAACCGCTCGCGGTCGACGTGCAGGAGCTCCGCCTCGCCGCTGTACATGCTCACGAGGTACTGCATCCCCTGCCAGGCCGGGAAGGTCTCCTGCTCGTCGCGCCCGACGCGGCGCATCGCCTTGGCCGCCGTGGAGAGGACCCCCGTGCTGCCCGCCCACTGCAGCGCGAACGGCGTGCCCGTGATCTCCGTCATGGTGCGCGCGAGGTCGCGCGCGGTGACCCGGTCCCCCGCCACCTCGACCACGCGGGGCGCGTCGTCGTCGAGCGCGACGAGCGCCGTCACGCGGGCCGTGTCGTCCTTGGTCGTGAAGTCGAGCACCTGGTCGGCGGACGACCAGTAGAGGACGCGGCGCCGGTCGAACAGCACGATGGGCGCCTGCCCGGTGAGCATGTCGGCGAAGGCGCCGTTGAGCACCGAGGTGGCCCGGATCGGCGCCGCGTCGAGGTCGGACGCGAACTCGCGCCGCAGCTCGAAGTTGCGGTTGCTGCCCGGCGTGACCCGGCGGTAGTCGGAGGAGTAGTCCGAGGGGATGAAGCGCGGCACGCCGGCCGCGACCGCCGCCGTCAGGAGCGCCCGCTGCGCCCCGACGATCACGGCACGGGCGCCGCTCACGGCGGAGACGACGACGCGGGCGCCGGCGACCGCGCGGATCAGGGCGGCCCGGTCGGTGTACGCCGCCTCGACGACCTCGACGCGCGGGTCGTCGCCCCACGCCTCGGCCGCCGAGGTGCTGCCGGGGCGGGTGAGGACGCGGACGCGGACGCCTGCGGCGAGCAGCTCGCGGACGATGCGGCGGCCGAGGTCGCCGGTGGCGCCGGCGACGACGACGGGGCCGGATGCGGATGCGGGGTTCGGGGGGCTCATGCGGGGTCTCCCTCTGGGGTGGTGCGGCGCGCCGGTCGGCGCGAACGATGGGGGGCGGCGACGGGCTGCTCGAGGCGCTCCGTCTCCGCCGGCTCGGCGGCCGGTCCGGCGGCCTCGCCGATCCCGAGTGCGACGCGGGCGAGGAGGCGCCGGAGCGCGACGCGCTCGTCGGGCTCGAGGGCGCCCATCAGGCCGTCCTCCACCTCGCCGAGCGCGACGCGCGCCGTGGCGAGCAGGGCGCGCCCGGCGTCGGTCGGCACGACCTGCCGGATCCGCCTGTCGCGCGGGTGCGGCTGGCGCTCGACGTGCCCGCCCGCGGCGAGCGCGTCGATCACGTACGTCATCTGCGTCTTGTCGATGCCGAGCCGCTGCGCGAGGGCCAGCTGCGACGACGGCTCCTCCGTGGTGATCGCGACGAGCACCTGGTACCCGCGGGGTCCGCCGGGCACGTCCGCGACGGCGGCCTGCGCGGTGCGCACGAAGCCCTGGTAGACGGCCTGGATGGACCAGCCGAACTGCGTCTCGATGCCGCCGGAGCCCCAGTCGATGCCGGATGCGTCCACGTCGGCGTGACCCCGGTCGCGGGTCGCGGTGGATGAGCTCATGCGGAGATCATATGCCCAAGAGATCGTCTTTCGTCAAGATCATCTGTCCGACCGTGTGACGGCGACCGCCGGTTCAGCGCCAGCTCGGCGCATCCCCGCCCAGCGCCGTGGGAATCCAGGTCGGGGAGAGCGACGCGGGGCCGACGCGCAGGGGCGACGCCGTCATGCGCGCGCCGCCGCGCGGGCTGGTCACGAGCCGCGGGGGCTCGTCCTCCGCGTCCCCGGCCTCGTCCACGTCGCCCTGCCCCGCGGAGCGCGGCAGGGCCAGCAGCGCGTGCGCCGTGCGCGCGAGCGAGAGCCGCCACGAGGATCCGCGCCCGGTGCCGGCCCGCCGCGCGAGCCCGGCGACAGCGGACGCCGCCGCGAGGTACCCCGTGCTCCAGTCGAGCGCCTGCACGGGTAGCGGCACGGGCCGGTCGCCGCCCGCCGCGACCATGCCCGCGTGCGCGATCCCGGATGCGCTCTGCACGATCGAGTCGAAGCCGCGGCGTCCGGCCCACGGACCCGTCCAGCCGTACGCGTCGACGGCCACGTCCACGAGGCCCGGGCGGATCCGCTCCCTCTCCTCACGCGGGAACCCGAGCGCGTCGAGGGCACCGGGACGATAGCCGTGCACGAGCACGTCGGCGCCCGCCATGAGCTCCGTGAGGCGCGCGTGACCCTCCGGCGTGCGGGCGTCGAGGCGCGCGGTCCGCTTGCCCGCCATGACGAGCGGCAGCACGGCGGGCTCGTCCCAGTCATGCGGATCCACGCGCAGCACGTCCGCGCCGAGCGCCGCGAGCGCCTGCGTGCAGGCCGGGCCCGCGATGACGCGCGTGAGGTCGAGCACGCGGATCCCCGCGAGCGGCGCCTCCGCGCTCGGCCGCCAGCCGGAGGACCCGGCGACCGCGCCGCCGTCCTGGCGCGCGATGAGCGGCTCGGCGGCGACGGCCCGGCCGGCCCCCGTCGCGGCCCACTCCCCCGCGCTCCGCAGGGCAGCGGCCACCCCGCCCGCCGCGACGACCGCGTCCTCGAGGGCGAGGGCATCCCACCCGGCGATCGCCCGGGTCAGCGCCGCGACGTCGGCGTCGGGCGCGCAGCCCGTCACCGACAGCAGCGCGGCACGGTGGCGGGGCGCGTTGGCGTGCGTGCGGATCCACGAGCCGTCGCGGGTCGGGAACGAGCCGGAGAGCGGATCCCACGGCGAGGGCAGCGCCCACCCCACGGGCTCCACGTGCTGCCCGCACCACGCCTCGGCGCGTCCGCGGTGGACGACGGCCTCGCGGGGACCGGCCAGGTCGGCGGCCTCGGCGAGAGCCGCCACGGCGCCGCCGAGCAGCCCGATCGCGGACACGACGAGATCCGTGACGGGCAGCGCGGAGCGGAGGGCGCCGCGGCCCACGACGCGCGTCGGAGCGGTCGCGCCCAGCAGGGTGGCCGCGGCTGCGAGCCCGGAGGCGTCGTCGGATCCCGGGGTCGTCATGCCCGCACGCTACGCCGGCGGGCGGGCCCGGATCAGCCCCCGAACGGCCGCAGCGACACCGACTCGAGCGTGCCGTCGCGGGTCTGGTCGACGACGAGGCGCACGGCGCGCGCGACGGACGCGGGCTCGAGGTAGCGCGTCTCGTCGTACTCGCCGCCCTCCTTGGCGCGGAGCTCGCGCTGCATGTCCGTGGCGACGCGGCCCGGGTGCACGCTCGAGACGCGCACGCCGTGCGGGCGCTCCTCCTCGCGGAGGGCATCGCCGAGCGCGCGGAGGGCGAACTTGGATCCCGCGTAGACGCCGTCCGTGGGGTTGGCCGTGAAGCCGGATCCGGAGTTCACGAGCACGACCTGCCCCTTCGCCGCCCGGAGCGCGGGCAGGAGGACCCGCGTCACCTCGGCGACCGCGAAGACGTTGACCTCGAAGACACGGCGCCACTCGTCGACGGGCGTCTCCGCCACGGCGTCGCCGCCGATCACGCCGGCGGAGTGCACGAGCACGTCGAGGCGGTCGAGGCCGGGCACGAGGTCGGCGAGGCCGCCCGCGGCGAGGTCGGCGGCCCAGCCCACGGCGTCCGGGAGCGAGGCGGCGAGCGCGTCGACGGCGTCGCGGTCGCGGCCGTGCACGATCACGCGGTGGGTGCGGGCGAGGTCCTCGGCGACGGCGCGGCCGATGCCGCGGGTGGCTCCCGTGACGAGGGCGACGGGGCGGGCGTGGTCGGTCATGGATCCTCCTGGGTCGCGGTCCTCCAGGCTACCGACGGCATCCGGCCACCCGCCCGGCGCCCCCCGGGGCATGACGTAGCGTGAAGGGACGGCGGCCGTGAGGCGCGTCGGCCCGCCGCCCGAGAGGATCCGCCCGTGCACGCCCGCTTCCCCGCCAGCCTCGAGGTGCTGCGCCAGGAGGCCCGCGACGAGCTGGACGCCGTGATCGAGCACCGCTGCCGCATCGGCGACGACCCGTGGGAGGTGATCCCGCAGCTGCCGACCGTGGACGAGCACGTGGTCGCGACCCTCCGACAGGACGCGCTGGAGGCCGAGGGGATGGCGGAGGAGCTCGCGCGCGTGCGCCATCCGGAGACCGAGCCCGCGGTCGTCGCGCGCTTCGAGTACCGGCTGCTGCGCGGGATCGCGCTGGAGCACCCCGACCTCTCGCGCGCGGTCTGGACGCTCATCGGGCGCATGGAGCGCGACCTCCGCCGCCGCTCCTGAAGAGGTGGTGAGAGCCGCATTCGCCGTCGGCGAACGGCTTGGCACTCCCCCAGGCCGAGTGCTAATCTCGACGTGGTTGAGCCGAGCGGGCTCAACCCCGCAGATCATCACCGCAGATCATCAGAGGAGTCGAGCATGAACATGACCTTCGATCCGTTCCGCGAGCTGGACCGCGCCATGGGCGCGCTGGCCGAGACCCGCCAGGCGAACCGTCCGATGCCCATCGACCTGCACCGCGAGGGCGACACCTACGTGCTGGCCGCCGACCTGCCCGGCATCGATCCGGGCTCCGTCGACATCGACGTGGACGGCCAGCTGCTCACCATCCGCGCCGAGCGCACCCTCGCCGGCGATCAGAACGTCCGGTGGCTCACGCGCGAGCGCGTGGCCGGCACGTTCCTCCGCCAGCTGACCCTCGGCCAGGGCATCGACACCGAGCGCATCTCGGCGCACTACGCCAACGGCGTGCTGAGCGTCACCATCCCGGTGAGCGAGCGGGCGGAGCCGCGCAAGATCGCGGTCACGTCCGACGAGCCGCAGGGCCAGGAGGGCCGCACGCTCACGGTGGAGCAGGGCGCGCCCGCCGCGAGCTGATCCGACCGGGCGCATGAGGCGCCGCACACGACGAGGAGCCGTCGTCCGCACGAAGCGGGCGGCGGCTCCCCGCATGTCCGGCCCGGGACGCGGGTCGGCGCCGTCGACGTCAGCAGATCCGCGGCCGCAGCCCCGCGTGGATCGCGAGCGGGTTCCGCAGCGATCCGTGGATCTGCATGACGGGCGCCTGCAGGTCGACCATGCGCCGGTTGTCGCGCAGCTGCAGCCGGTTGAGGCACGAGCGGTCGAACGACGGCGTGAACAGGTCGAACCGGGAGAAGCGCTCCGCGAGCTCCGGGTGCGCGCGCTCGTGGTCGGCGAGCGCCTCGGCCGCCACGCGCCACAGGCCGTCGGGGCCGAGGTCGTCGCGGTCCTCGAGGAGCGCGGCGGCGAAGCGGAGGAAGCCGTCCATCACGTCGGTGAAGACCGTGAGGGTGCGCTCCTCCTCGGGCACGTCGAGGCGGATCCGCCGCACGCCCTCCGGCAGCGCGCGCTCCGTGTCGAAGAGGGCGACCTCCTCCGCGATGTCCTTCATCAGGACGCGGACGACGACGTGGTCGCGGAGCACGAGGATCACGTTCTCGCCGTGCGGCATGAACGCGACGTCGTGCGCGATCAGCGCGTGCGCGAGCGGCACGAGGTAGGCGTCGAGCCACCGGCGGAGCCAGGCGGCCGCGCCGATGCCGGACGCGTCGATGAGCTCGCCGAGCACCGTGCCTCCATGGGCGTCGACGTGCAGCAGGCTCGTCATGCTCATCAGCCGCTCGCCCTCCGCGAGGCCGGGCACGGGCGACTCGCGCCAGAGCGCCGACAGCATCTTCCCGTGGGAGTGGCCGGGCGGCAGCGCGGACTCGACGCGCTCGTCGCGCACGCCCACCGCGGCGACCTCGCGGAGGATCCCGAAGCCGAGCCGCGCGAACTCCGCGTCTCCCGTGACGAGCGCGTGCACCCAGTCGTTGATCGCCGGCGTGACGGCCATGTACGCGGGCGAGAGGCCGCGCGTGAAGCCCATGTTGAGGATCGACAGCGACGTCTTCACGTAGCACCGCTCCGGGGTCGTGCGGTTCGCCCACGTGCGGATCGACTGCTGCGCGCCGTACTCGTCGTCGCCCGTGCCGAGGAGCACGATGTCGCGCCGGGCGACGAGGCCCGCGAAGGTCACCGTGACGACGTTCTCCCACTGCCACGGGTGCACCGGCACCAGCACGCGCTCGGCGGGGTCGATGCCGAGCGCGTCCATGCGCGCGCGGAATCGGGCGCGGGCGGATCCGCCGAGCTCCGCGTCGAGGAACGTCTCCCGGTCGAGCCCGTCGATCGCCGTGAAGCGGGCGAGGCGCTCGTGCACGGCGAGCCAGAGGATCCGCACGTCGGCGCCGGCCTCGGGCGCGTACCGGTCGTGGTCGTCGAGGTCGAAGCCGATGCGGCCGTTGGTGGCGACGAAGCAGGGGTGCCCCTCGTCCATCGTCGACTCGACCTCCGCGTAGGACGCCGTGAGGAGGCCGCGCGCGTCGGGCACGTCGCGGAGGCGCGAGAAGGCGGCGGCCGACAGCGTGCTCTGGATCTCGTCGAGGTAGACGGGCAGCACCTCGTCCGTGATGCCGAGGCGGTCGCGGAGGTCGAGCACGAGGTCGGTCGCGTCGAGGTCGGCGGGCCGGCCGTCGACCGTGCGGCGGATGCTCGCCTCGTCGACGTCCCAGTGGTCGAGCTCGAGGATCCGGGCGCGGTACGCGTACGCGCTCCGGCCGTCGGCGTTCGCGACGCGGTAGTCCGCCCAGTCGCGCGGGTCGTGCAGGCGGCGGGGCGCGCCGGCGGGGAGCTCGGGATCCACGCGCTCGGGCGCGATGAGCAGCTCGTGCGCGAACTCGGCGAGCGCCTTGCGCACGAGGTGGCGCGTGGCGGCGGCCCACACGTCGGGGCGGAGGTGCGCGGCGGGGTGGACGCGGGGATCCGGCTCGGCGGTCCTCGACGCGGCGGCCGGCCGGGCCTCGGGGTGGGTGTCGAGGGGGTGGTCGTGGGTGAGGGTCATGGCGGGTCCGTCCGTGGGGGTGGCGTGCAGGAGTGCCTCGTCGCGCGTGGCGACGCTGAGGAGCGCGTGCTTCGCGCCGAGGTCGACGACGCGGAGCGGGCGGAAGCCGACGAGCTCGTTCAGGCGCTGGATCGCGGTGTTGCGGACGTCCGGCTCGACGACGAGGCGCTCCACGGCCGGGTCCCGGAGCAGGTGCGCGACGACGTGCCGCATCACGGCGGTCGTGAATCCCGGCAGCGGGTCGCCCGCCGGCGGCGCGATGAGCAGGTGCATGCCGCGGTCGCCGGGGAGCGGATCGAGGTGGGCGCCGATGGGGTCGTCGGCCGGGTCGTACGCCTCCACGAGGAACGCGGGGGCGCCGTCGTGCAGGCCGATCCAGGCCTCGCGCCGGGAATCCGCCGCGATCGCCGCGTACTCGGCCCGCACGTCGTCGAGGGTCGCGTGCTCCATCTGCCAGAAGCGGGCGCGCGGGGCCGTGACCCAGGCGTGCACGAGGGCGGCGTCGGCGTCCGGGTCGAGCGGGCGCAGGTCGAGGGCGTAGGCAGGCGCCTCGAGGGTGGGCGCGCTCACGCGAGCACCCCCGATCCCGCCACGGGCGCGTCGTCCGGCAGACCGAACTCCTGGAACGCGATCCGCTCCTCCACCGCGTAGTCCTCGCGCCCGGTGATGGCGCGCAGGATCCGCGAGTTGCGGTGCGCGGTCATGCCGAGGTCGGGCGCGACGAAGCCGTGCGTGTGCACCTCCGCGTTCTGCACGAAGAGCGTGCCTGCGTCGTCGACCGTGTGCTCGCGCGCCACGTCGAGGCGGCCGCGCGCATCGCGGTGCACGCGGTCGCCGAGCCCGTCGAGGATCCGCGGGGCCTGTGCGTCGTATCCGCTCGCCATGATGACCGCGCCCGTGGGCCAGTCGCGCTCGGCGCCCGTCTCCGCGTGCCGCAGCCCGAGGACCGCGCCGCCGTCGGGCGTCGCGCGCGCCGACACGACCTCCGCGTTGGTGAGCACCCGGGTCGGCACGCCGGATCCCGCATCGCCGCTGGGCGCGAGCCGCCCCTCCGCCCGCAGCGCGTCGAACGCGAGCCGCTTCCGGTAGAGCGTGTGGAAGATCTCGTCGATGAGCTCCGAGTCGATGCCCTTGTAGAGGTTCCGCTGCTCGCGCAGCAGCACCTCGCGCGCATCCGCGGGCAGGCCGAAGAAGTGGTCGCTGTACTCGGGGCTCGTCATCTCGAGCGTCAGGCGCGTGTACTCGAGCGGGAAGAACCGCGGCGAGCGCGTGATCCAGTCGAGCCGGTACCCGCGGGAGTCCACGTCCTCGAGGAGGTCGCGGTAGATCTCGGCGGCGCTCTGGCCGCTGCCGATCACCGTGATCGCGTCCCGCTCCTGCAGCGCGTCCTTGGCGCCGAGGTAGCCCGAGCTGTGGATCACACCCGGCAGGTCGCGCACGGCCTCGGGCAGCCACGGCGGGGTCCCGACGCCGACCACGAGGTTCCGCCCGCGGTGCACGTGCGTGATGCCCGCCGCGTCGACCGACTCGACGACGTACGCGCCCTCGGCCTCCTCGAAGCGGATCGCGCGCACGTCGCGGTCGAGCTCGATCCCCCGCGCGCGCTCGGCCGCCCACCGGCAGTAGGCGACGTACTCGCTGCGGAGCACGAAGAAGTCCTCGCGGATGTAGAAGGAGTAGAGCCGCCCGGTGTCCTTGAGGTACGCGAGGAACGAGAAGCGCGAGGTGGGATCCGCGAGCGTCACGAGGTCGGCGAGGAACGGCGTCTGCAGGTGCGCGGTCGGCAGCATCATGCCGGGGTGCCAGTCGAAGCGGGGCTTCCGCTCGAGCACGACGAGGTCGAGGTCGAGGGGATCCGCGAGGCAGGCGAGGCCGAGGTTCGCGGGGCCGAGGCCGACGGCGACGACGTCGTGGATGCGGTCGGGGGCGGCGCTCATCGCCCGGCCTCCGCGACCGTCGCGCACGCCACGTCTCCGAGCCCGGCGTCCAGCGCGTCCCCTGCCGTCACGACCATCCCCAGGATCTCCGCGATGTGCGCGTCCGTCGTCGCCGGGTTCAGCAGCGTGAGCTTGAGGTGCGCGCGGCCGCCCACGCGGGTGGCGGCGACCATCGCGCGGCCCGAGTCCTGGATCGCCTGCCGGATGCCGCGGTTCACGGCGTCCGAGCGCGTCCCCGCGTCGGGCCCCGCGGATCCGCCCCGCTCCCCCGCCGGCACGTACCGGAACACGAGCGCGCTGATCTCGGGCCGCACCACCACCTCGAGCGCCGGGTCCCGCCTCAGCGCGGACCAGGTGCGGTCGGCGAGCGCGATCACGTCGTCGAGCATCCGTCCCACCCCGTCGGCGCCCACGGTGCGCAGCGTGAGCCACAGCTTGAGGGCGTCGAAGCGCCGGGTGGTCTGCAGCGACTTGTCGACCTGGTTGGGGATCTCCTCGTGCGCGCGGTCCGCCGGGTTCAGGTAGTCGGCGTGCAGCGTCGCGTGCTGCAGCGTGCGGCCGTCGCGCACGATCAGCGCGCTGGAGCTCACGGGCTGGAAGAAGGTCTTGTGGTAGTCGACCGTCACGGAGTCGGCGCGCTCGATGCCGTCGAGCAGGTGCCGGTGCCGTAGCGACGTCAGGAGCCCGCCGCCGTACGCGGCGTCGACGTGCAGCCAGATCCCCTCGCGCCGGCAGACGTTGCCGATGGCGGGCAGCGGGTCGACGCTGCCGAAGTCGGTGGTGCCGGCGGTCGCGACGACGGCGACCGGCAGGAGCCCGGCGGCGTAGCAGCGCGCGAGCTCGCGCTCGAGGGCGTCGACGCGCATCCGCTTGGCGTCGTCGCTCGGCACGCGCACCACGGCGTCAGGCGCGAGGCCGAGGATCCGGGCGCTCTTCTCGACGCTGAAGTGGCCGACGTCGCTGACGAGGATCCGCATCCGCTGCCGGTCGGCCATCGACAGCCCGTGCACGGCCGCCGCCTCGTCGCGGGCGAGCAGCAGCGCCTGCAGGTTCGACTGGCTGCCGCCGCTCGTGAAGACGCCGTCCGCCTCGTCGCCGAGGCCGGCGCGGCCCGCGGTCCAGTCGATGAGCGCGCGCTCGATGAGGGTCGCGCCCGCGCTCTGGTCCCACGTGTCCATGGACGTGTTGACGCTCGAGAGGATGAGCTCCCCCGCTATGGCCGGGATGAGGATCGGGCAGTTGAGGTGCGCGACGTACGACGGGTCGTGGAACCAGACCGCGTCCCGGAGGTACAGGTCGTCGAGCTCGTCGAGGGCGTCGTCCAGGGCGCCGAGCGGGCGGTCGAGGTCGAGCCCGGCGAACGAGCCGCGGAGTCGGTCGGGCGTGATCCCGGTGAACGGGCCGTCGGCGCGTCGGGCGGCGCCGCGGACGTGGTCGGCGGCGGCGCGGAGGGCGGCGTCCCAGCCGGGGAGCGTCCGGTCGGAGAACAGCTCGTCGGCGGGATCCGCGGCGGCCGTGACGACGGCCGACCGGGGGTCGTCGAGCGTCGGATCGGAGGGACGGGAGGCGTGCGGGGAGAGGGTCATGGGTCCTTCGTCGGTTCGATGGGGAGCCGTGTCCGGGTCACGAGCACCCTGCGCGGTTAGGCAAGGCTCACCTAATATGAAGGCGCCCGGACGGGAACGCAACCCGGCCGACGAGGACTCGCGGGGACCCTCCGCGAGGCGCTGTCGCGACCCCGTTTCGGGGGCGCCAGCGGCGTGATCCGGAGCTCGGATCCCGCCGATCAGGGGACGGGATCCGTCGTCCTGCTCAGTGGTGGAACAGCCGCAGACCGGTCCGGACGCGGGTGATCCCGTGCTCGGCGCAGGCCGCCGCGACCTCGTCGGCGCGCACCGAGCCGCCGGGCTCCGCGACGTACCGGACGCCGTGCCGCCTGGCGTGGTCGATGTTGTCGCGGAACGGGAGGAAGCCGTCCGACACGAAGCCGACCCCGTCGAGACCCGCCATCCACGCACGGCGATCCTCGACGCCGAGGTCCGGAGCGCGACCGACGAGCGCCGCCGCCAGCCGTGCGCCCTCGTCCGCCGTCATGTCCCCCTCGAGGCACCGGATCCGCCAGTTGATGCGCTCCTGGCGGCTGACCCCGTCCCGGAACGCCATGTCCCGCACGGCCGGGAGACGCCGCAGCCACCAGGTGTCCGCCTTCGCCCCGGCGAGCCGGGTGCAGTCCACCCGCGACTGCTGCCCGGCGCCGATCCCCAGCGTGACGCCCTCGCGCACGTAGGCGACGGAATTGGACTGCGTGTGGCGGAGCGCGACCATGCCGAGCAGCAGGTCGTCCACGGCATGGTCAGGCAGCGCCTCACCGTCCGCGTGCGCGAGCAGCCCGCGGTCGATCACCACCCGGTCCGCCGGCTGGGTGAGACGCACCCCGAAGACGTCCCTCGACTCCTCGGGCGGCGGCACGAAGCCCTCGTCCGCCTCCAGGACGACGAACGCGCCCTTCTTCTTGCGGCGCAGGATCTCGACGGCACCGTCCTCGAAGCCCGGAGCGATGATCCCGTCGGAGACCATCCCCGCGAGGCGCATGGCCAGGCCGCGGGTCACGGCGTGGCTGATCGCGACGAAGTCCCCGTAGGACGACTTGGGGTCGGCGTCCCGCGCGCGGAGGTAGGCGCTCGTCACGTCGTCGACCTCCTCGGTGGCGGCGAGCCCCGAGTCGGCGCGGACCACCGCGTCCAGGGCGCCGGCACGCGCGACGCCGGCCGGGGACACGTGCTTGAAGGACGCCGCCACGACCGCCCCGAGCGCGACGCTCGCCTCGCGGACGAGCTGCCACGCGTTCACCGCGTCCAGCACGTTGACGTAGGACGGCTCGCCGTTCACGATCCGGAACGGCAGACCGCCCGGCCCCGCCGCCGTCATCCGCGCCGGCGCCCGGTGGGGGTTGATCCCGTATCGCATGTCCATGTCGCCGTCGCCTCCCGCGCCCGTGGTGTCGCTCGGAGGCCGATCCGCCGGAGGCGCGGGAGGCCGGTGAACGTGAGAGGCCAGTGAACCAAGCGCCGGCGGCGCGCCGACGGGCCCGTGCACATCGGCGGCGACCCGGTCACGACGGTTCGGCGCTCGTAGGGTGGGGAGCATGAGCGACCGAGACGACCAGGCAGACGGCATCCGCACCGGGCGCGGACCCGGGGATCCCGACGGGCTGGTGACCGTGGACGACGTGGTCTCCGGCGACGACGCGCCGGCGGGTGTCGGCGACGCGGTCCGCGAGCCGGACGGGACGACCTACGGCACGCCCGAGGAGGACACCCTCGAGATCGAGGACGCGGATCCCGCGAGCGCCGACTACCCCGCGGTCCCCGACAACCGCTCCGTCACCGCGGCCGACTCGCACATGAGCGCGCCCGCCGACGACGCCGCCGGGCACGTCGACCCCGAGGGCCGCTGACATGACGGATCCCGCTCCCGCCGACGCCCCGCACGACCCGCTGGCCGAGCCCGCGCACATCGACGCCGACTCGGTGGCCGAGCTCGCCGAGGCCGCGGAGGAGGACGCCCGCGAGGATGCGCCGGACCCTTTCGGCGAGGGTCCCGACGACCAGTGATCCGCCCCCGGCGTGCGGCGACGACGCGTCCCGGACACGACACATGAGCGTTGCCTGAGCGCCACCACACAGCTCTCGGGGCCGAGCGTAGCGTCGGACGCATGGACACCGACGACCCGCGCCTCCAGCCCGCGGACACCTCAGACACCAACCAGGACAAGGACTTCATCTCGCAGAGCGAGGACGACACGCGCGTCAAGCAGGAGCAGCAGATCACGGAGAGCGAGGGCGTCTCCGACGACGTGCCCGCCGCCGCGGACGACGTGCAGGTGCTCCCCGGATCGGGCGGCCCCGACGACGTCGGCGAGATCGACGTGGATCCCGACGAGCTCAACCTCAGCGGCGACTCGATCCCCGGCCACCCCAAGCCCGAGGCCGGTGCGTGATCGTGACCGACGCCACCGCCACCCCCGCTGACGACTCCACCGATGACGACACGGCGCTCGACACCGAGGCCCTCGCGAACGAGACCGTCGTGAACGACGCCGTCGCCGGCGAGACCGTCCTCCCGGACACCGACGAGCCCGTCGAGGAGCCCGACGACGACGCCGTCATGGGCGCCGACGCGGAGCCGACGGCCGACGTCCTCGGCGTCGACGGCGAGGCCGAGCCCGTCCTCGCCGACAACGAGCTCGCGGGCCAGGACATCGACCTGGACGACACCCCGCCCAGCTGATCCATCCCCGGCCTTCCCTCACGCACACCACAGCACCAGGAGACACATGAGCACCGACCAGTACACGTTCCAGGACCCGACGAAGATGTACGCGGACATCCAGCCCAGCGCGCAGCAGCAGGACGGGCCCGGCCTCGACGCCGCGCTCGACGACACCGCGGACCGCGGCGAGAAGACGTACCGCGGATCGAACCGCCTCGAGGGACGCAAGGCCCTCCTGACCGGCGCCGACTCCGGCATCGGCGCGGCCGTCGCCATCGCCTATGCCCGCGAGGGCGCGGACGTCGCGCTCTCCTACCTCCCCGAGGAGGAGGAGGACGCGAAGAAGGTCGTCGCCCTCATCGAGGAGGCGGGCCGGAAGGCCGTCGCCATCCCCGGCGACATCGCGACCGCGGAGTTCAGCCGCGAGCTCGTCGCGAAGGCGGTCGAGGGCCTCGGCGGCCTCGACATCGTCGTGAACAACGCGGGCAAGCAGCAGAACTTCGACTCCCTCGAGGACATCTCGGACGAGGAGTTCGACGTCACCTTCAAGACCAACGTCTACGCGATGTTCTGGATCACGAAGGCGGCCCTCCCGCACCTGAAGCCCGGCTCCTCGATCATCAACACGTCGTCGATCCAGGCCTACGCGCCCTCGCCGAACCTCGTGCACTACGCCACGACCAAGGCCTCGATCAACGCGTTCTCGAAGGGCCTGGCGCAGCAGCTGGCCCCCAAGGGCATCCGCGTGAACGTCGTCGCGCCCGGCCCCATCTGGACCCCGCTGCAGACCGCGGGCGGCCAGCCTGAGGACGCGCTGCCCGAGTTCGGCGAGGACACCCCCCTCGGCCGCGCCGGCCAGCCCGCCGAGCTCGCGCCCGCCTACGTGTTCCTCGCGTCCAACGAGTCGAGCTACGTGGTCGGCGAGACGCTGAACGTCAACGGCGGGATGCCGACGCCGTAGCGGAGCGCGCTCCGGCGCACCGCACCGCCTGACGCCCGGGCCGACCATCTGGTCGGCCCGGGCGTCGTCGCGTGCCGCTCGCCGATCTCGAGCCGGACGCGCGCCGCGCACCGGCATAGGGTCGGGAGATGTCCGGCACCCCGGCCCGCGTCGGCGGGAACGTCCTCGCGGGGCTGGTCTCCGCCGTCCGCCTCGTGCGGCGGCCGCGACCGCTGCATCCGCACGGTGTCGCGCTCGCGGGGACGCTGACGCCGGTCCCGGGCCGCGCCGCGTCCGGGCTCGCGTGGCTCGACGCGCTCGACGCCCCGCTCGACGTCGACGCCCGCTTCTCCCGCGGGGGCGGGCTCCCGTCGGCGCTGCCCGACGTACTCGGGCTCGCGCTGCGGATCCCGGACGGCGGCGGGACGACGGTCGACGTGCTGGTGTCCACCACGGGCATCGGCGTCCCCGGGCGGTTCCTGCTGCAGCCGCGGCGTGCGCTCTCCGGCGCGCGGATGACGACGCTGATGCCCTACCGCGGTTCCGCGGGGCCGCTGCTGCTCGGCGTGCTCGTGGACCGGGACCCGCCCCTGCCCGCGGGTGCTGCGGACCTGGGCCGCACCCTCGCGTCGCGGCCGCTGCGGATGCGGCTCGTGCACGCGACGCCGCGCGGCCGTTGGCACGTGGCGGCGCGCATCGAGCTGTCCCACGACCCGGCCGGCCCGCTCGACACGGCGACCCGCGCGGATCCCGTGCTCGCGGCCCCGCCCGGCGACACGACGTACCCATGGGCGCGCCGGCTCCGGGCGCCGGGCTACCGCGTCGCGCGCGGGGGCCGACCGGTGGCGTCCCGGCACGCGGCGCACGACCCCGACGCCTGACCCGACGCCTCCGTCCGAGCGCACCCGCCGCGAACAGGCTGATCCCCGACCGGACGGCCGGACGACGCCCCAGGCAGAGGGCGGGCCGGAGGATGTCCCCGGCCCGCCCGAACAGCTCGCGCTGGCGGCTCAGCAGCGCCCGGAGGCACGTCCGCCGGGCGCTCAGGCAGCCACCGTCATAGGCCGCACGTCACGACCTTCATCTGGGGGATGTACGCGATGAGGCCAGCGCACTTGGACGCGTTCTGGGTGATGAGCTTCGCGACGTCGATGCGGCATTGCGTTCCCAGGTAGTACGCCGAGCAGATGAAGTCCGCGAGGTCAGCGGCCCTCTTGAGCCGGGCAGGCTCACTGAGCGAACCAGTGCGGTACGCGTCGAAGATGTACTTGGGAATGATGACCTTGTGGGTCGTGACGCGCCCATCGCTCGCCGCCACCGGATCCGTCGTGGTGGTCACCACACGGCTCTGCGCGACAACGGACGAGGAGGGCGCGGACGGCGCCGCGGATGCGGGACCGGCTGGCGTGGACGTGGCGACACCGAGGCCCACGACCGCCGCCAGGGCGAGCACCCACAGCATCCGTCGGGGGGCGAAGCGTCGGGTGCGCGCGAGGGGAGAGGACATGAGGACTCCCAGTGGTCCGTGGCGACCTTCGTCACGGAGCAGGGGAACGGTAGCGGCGCGGCTGCCGCCCGCGCAGTCCGTGCGCACATGCCGCGGGCGGACATCAGGCGAACGCCCGATCGACGAAGAGGACCGGAGGGGATCCGCTCCCCTCCGGCCCTCCGCCGTCATGCGCGGATCCGCGTCAGCAGTGCGTCTTCCAGAGGTACGGGAAGTCGATCCACACGCCGCGGCGGGCGCACTGGGTGTTCTTCAGGAACTCCACCGATCCCGACACCAGCGCGGCGATGGGGATGCACCAGGGCCCGGAGATCGAGAGGAACGCGCAGATGGCCGACGCGACGACGCCGATTGTCGCCGCGATCAGCACCTTGAGCCACGTGCCGTTGATGTAGACCCAGTGGTTGCTGTACCAGTGGTCGCTGGCCTCGATGAGCGGGTCGCCGGCACCGGGCTTGACGTCGACGGTCCCGGATCCGGTCGCCGCGGCGGACTTGCCCGCGCCGGAGAGCTGCGCCATCCCCTCGGCGGCGCCGGTGCCGCTCGCCTTCATCTGCGCGGCGATGCGCTTCCCCTCCGCGGCCTCCGCGGGGGTGGGGGCGGCGAGGGTCACGTGCTTGCCGGCGACGTCGATGCCGGAGGTCATCGCCGTCGACAGGTCGGCGTCGGTGAGCTTGCCGGAGCGGATGTCCTGCACGAGCGTGCCGTTCTCGTAGGCCGCCGTCAGCTTCGTCGAGACGGCGTGCGAGGAGGTGGACGAGTGCGAGGAGGAGCGGGTGTCGGCCAGGGCGGCGTCGGTGGGGGATGCGAGGGCGGTGCCGAGGGCGGCGACCGCGACGAGGGCGGCGGCGGCCATGAGCCTCCGCGGAGCGAGGATCCGGGTGACGCTGTGGTGGGTGGACATCGAGCTTCCTCCTTGTTCGGGCGGGGCATTTCCCGCCTCGCTCGAAGAATAGGGACGAGAAAGGGCGTGTGCGGCATTCGGAAAGCACATGCCGCGAACGCCAGACGACCGTCTGATGGCCGCCGGGTATTCGTCGAGGAGGAATTCGAGGAATGTGCGGTCTTCGATCCCGGATGTCGGACGCACGAAGCGGGCCGGAGGGAATTCCCTCCGGCCCGCCTCGCGTCCGGGCGCCGGTCGACGCCCGCGCATCCGCTAGTCCCGGTTGCAGTGCGACTTGCCGATGTACGGCAGGTCGACCCACCAGCCGCGCCTCTCGCACTGCGAGTCGTGGGCCACGCCCGCGACCGCCCACAGGAGCGTGGCCACGATGCCGCAGCCGACGGCGGTGGGCAGCGACCGGGCGATGGCGCCACAGAAGCTGGCGGCCGCCGTGCCGAGCGAGACGTTGGCCATCCACGCGAGCCAGGTGCCGTTGATGTAGTACCAGTGATCCGTGTGGAGCCACTTCCACGTGTTGGTGATGGGGCTGTACCAGTGCTTGCTCTCGGTGATCCCGCCGGCCTCGCCCGACTTCAGGGGCGGAGCGGTCGTCGTCGACTCGCCCGCGACGGCGGAAGCCGAGAGCGTGGCCGCCGCACCGGCCGCAGCGTCCGTGTAGACGGCAGGCGCCTGGCGCGCGGCGGCGGTCTCCGCGGCGGTGGGCGCGGTGAACGCCGCGATGTGGTGGCCCTGCACGTCGAGACCGGTCTTCGACACGGCCTGGATGTCGGCCTGCGAGATCGCGCCGCTCTGGATGTCCTGGAGCAGCGTGTCGTGCGCGATGGAGGCCGCGACCTTGCTCTGGGGGCTGATCTCGGCCGGGGTGGCGGCGTACGCCGAACCCTGCGGCGTGGCGATGGAGATGCCGAGCGCTGCGACCGCGGTGATGGCCATGGCCGTGAGAGCCAGGCGCGGGGAAAGGAGCCGACGGGCTCGTGGACGTGCAGACATCTGTGGTGCCTCCTTAATCGAGGAAGGGGCATCCCGCCTCGCGGCAACGATAGGGCGGACGACAATTCCCGAAGCGGTCCCGAGAATGCGCGGGTGCGAACATCAGACGCTCGTCTGACGACCATCAGGTATTCCCCATGCGAGGGCCCGATGGAATGCGCGGCGATCCCCTGCGTGGGATCCCGGACGGCGCGCTCGGCGCGCGAGGACGGGCGGGGATCCGATCCGCCGCTCGACGCCCTTGTCAGCGCTCCCCGAGCGGCGTTGCCTGGGACCAGGGCGACGGCATCGGTGCCGCGCTCCGGACGGAGGCACCGTGCGCGAGCTCAAGCTGGTCGAGGCGGTCGTGAGGATCGAGGGCGCGAAGACGCTGGATCCGATCGTCGACCGGGTGAAGGGCGTCGTCACCGCGCTGCTCAAGCCGCGCGCGCTGGCCGACCTCCTGCACGGCGTGCCGTTCGGGCACCCGCTGCACCCCGTGGCCGTGCTGATCCCCACCGGCGCCTGGCTCTCCTCCGCGGTGCTCGACCTCCTGCCCGGCAACGAGAAGGCCAGCCGCGCGCTCGTGGGCGTCGGCGTGCTGAGCGCGGCGCCCTCCATCGCCTCCGGCTACGCCGACTGGTCCCAGCTGCACGAGCAGCAGATGCGCGTCGGCATCGTGCACTCGGCCGCCAACGCGCTCGCGACGGGCCTCTACGGCCTCTCGTGGATCCAGCGGGCGCGTGGCAAGCACACGAGCGGCAAGGTCCTGGGGCTCGCGGGCCTCGGACTCGTTTCCGCGGGCGGGTTCCTCGGCGGTCACCTCGCCTACCGGCAGGCGGCGGGCGCCAACCACGCCGAGGACGTGCCGCACCGCTTCCCCGCGGGCTGGCAGGAGCTCGGCCACCTCGACGAGCTGCCCGACGGCCGCCTGGCGGCGCGCGACGTCGCGGGCCTGCCGCTCCTCGGGCGCCGGAACGGCATGACGGTGGACGCGCTGAGCGACACCTGCAGCCACCTCTCCGCGCCGCTCCACGAGGGCGAGCTCGGCACGGACCCGAAGACCGGCGAGGCGTGCGTCACCTGCCCGTGGCACGACAGCGTGTTCAGCCTGAAGACGGGCGCGGTGATCCACGGCCCCGCGACCGCGCCGCAGCCCCGCTTCGAGACGCGCGTCACGGGCGGGCTCGTGGAGGTGCGGCTGCCGAACGCGGGCTAGGCCGTGGGATCCCGGTCGACGGATCCGCGCAGCGCCACCACCGCGAGCACCGCGCACCCCGCGAAGACGACCGCACCGGCGACGGTCGGCAGCGCGATCCCGGAGGTCGCGAGCGCGCCGCCCAGCGCGGATCCGGCGGCGAGGCCGAGCAGGCTGACCACCCGGCCCGCAGCGCCCACGCGGCCGAGGAGATCCGCCGGGACGAGCCGCTGCCGGAGCGTGGTCGCGCAGATGCTCCAGACCACCGCGTGCAGGATGTAGAGCGCGAGCAGGATCCCGGCGACGATCGGGTCGCGCATCACGGCGAGGCCCGCGAGGCTGGCTGCGCCGAGCGCCAGGGCCGCCGTGATGGTCCAGCGGGAGCCGAGACGGGCGCGCAGCGGTGCGGCGATCGCGGATCCGGCCAGGCCGCCGAGCGCGCTGGCGGCGAGCA
Source organism: Clavibacter quasicaliforniensis (assembly GCF_051201715.1). NCBI lineage: Bacteria > Bacillati > Actinomycetota > Actinomycetes > Micrococcales > Microbacteriaceae > Clavibacter > Clavibacter quasicaliforniensis. Next base: position 2,306,266 of record NZ_CP139624.1, read on the forward strand.
GCACGCCGTAGCCGGCGGCGTCCAATCCGAGCCGCTCGCCCGCGAAGAGCACGAGCACCGAGAACGGGAGCATGTAGCCGACGCTGGCGAGGCCGCCGATGAGCGCGAGGGATCCGACCACGCGGTGCCCGGCGAGCCAGCGCACGCCCTCAGCGGCCTCGCGGAAGACGGAGGGGCGCGGGCCCGCGGCAGGACCTTCCGGATCCGCCCGCCGCGGCAGCGCGAGCGCCACCGCACCCGCAGCGACCCACAGCCCGCCGGTCGCGTACACGGGCACCGCGGCGGCGAGCGCGAACAGGATCCCGCCGAGCGGCGGCCCCACGAACTCGTCCGCCACGAGCTGCGTGCCGGTGATGCGCGCGTTCGCCCGGTCGAGCCGGTCGCCGAGCACGATCGACGGCAGCACGGCGACCGCGGCCCCGTCGGCCGCGCTCTCGAGCACGCCGACCACGGCCATCACCGCGTAGAGCACCGCGAGCGACGCGACGCCCGACTGGATGGACACCGCGAGCCCCAGCACCGCGACGCCGCGGAGCGCGTTGGCGACCACGATCAGCGTGCGCCGGTCGAGCCGGTCGACGTAGACGCCCACGGGCAGCGCGACCAGCAGCCGCACGAGCGCGTACGTGGTCGCGAGCCCGGCGACGCCGCGCGGGTCGTCGGTGAGGCCCGCCGCGACGAGCGGCATGGTGACGAAGACGAGCCCGTCCGCGAGGTTGGAGAGCGCGTTCGCGCCCCACAACGCCCGGAACGGGCTCGTGGATCTCACGCCGTGCTCCTCGGGGCGGCGTGCGCCCCGAGGAGCCGCGGCACCGGGATCAGATCCCGGCGCCCTCGGACGCGGCCGTCTTCGGGCCGACATCCGTCGAGGTGGATCCGGCGCCGGCGGACGTGCCCGCGGCGGTCGAGCCGAGGAACGAGCTCAGCGCTGTGGCGACGTCGATGCCCGTCGTGTCCTTGAGGAGCTTCGGCAGCGTCGCCATGTTCTCGGCCACCGAGCGGTTGAGCGCGTTCGCGCCGTCCGCCGAGATGATCGTCATGTTGTCGACGTTGGCGAGCGGCGCCGCCATCTCGCGCGCGATCTCCGGCATCGACGCGATGATGCGCGCCTGCAGGGCCTCGCGCGACAGCTTGTTCTGCGCCTCGGCGAGCGCGGCGGCCGCCTCGGCCTCCGCCTGGCCGCGGGCCTGGATCGCGTCGGCGTTGGCCTTCCCGAGCGCGGTGATGGACGCGGCCTCGTTCACTGCCGCGGTCTTCGCCGCCTCGGCGTTCTGCGTGCGCTGGTAGACCTCCACGTCGACCTTCGCCTTCTCGGCGTCACGGGCGGCCTGCGCATCCTGGACGGTCGCGTACTTGCGCGCCTCGGCGGGGAGCTCCACGTCGATGCGCAGGCGCTCCTTCGAGACCTCGGCCTGCGCGGCCACGGCGGTGCGCTCCTGGTCGGCGACCAGGCGGTCCTGCTCGGCCTTCGCGAGCTCGCCGGCCGCGTACGCCGTCGCGTTGGCGCGGTCGGTGTCGGCCTTGATGGCCGCGCGACGCAGATCGAGCTCGAGCTGGCGCTCGGCGGTCTGCTGGTCGTTCTCGATCGCGGCGAGCGCGGAGATCCGCTTGTTCTCGGCCTCCGCGACCTCGGCCACCTGGCGGGCGCGCGCGGCGTTCGAGCGCGCCCGGTCGTCGAGGTAGGAGCTGCCGGGGGTCGTGATCTCCCGGACGTTGAGCGTCTCGATCTGGAGGCCCAGCTCCGCGAGGTCGTTCTTGGTCTGGTTCACGGCCTCCTGCGCCACGACGGAGAAGCTCTTGACGAGCTCGTCGACGGGCCGGTCGCCGATGAGGCCGCGGATCGCGCCCTCGAGCGACTGCCGCACGATCTCCGGCAGGGCGTCCTGCTGGAGGAGGTAGCGCTGCACGGCGCGGCGCACGCCGTCCTCGGTGCCCGTGACCTTGAAGTTGACGGTCGCGACGACCGCGGTGTTGATGAAGTTCGCGTCGCGCGCCTCGGCCGTGACGCTCGTCTGGTACTGCTCCAGGGAGAGCGTGAAGCCCTCCTGGAAGATCGGCCAGATGAAGGTCCGGCCGCCGATGATGACCTTCTGGGGGCTGGAGAAGCCCGCGCCGCCTTCGCTCTTCTCGGCGTTGCGGCCGACGATGACGAGCGCCTGGTTCGGCGGGACGCGGCGGACGCGGGAGGCGATGAACGCCACCAGCGCCACGAGTACGACGATGACGACGATGACGGCGATGGCTGTCGTGCCGCCGGATATCAGGTCCACGGGATGGTTCCTCTCGTTGGGACGGGTGCTGCTAGGTCGTGGGGCCGGCGTCGGAGTCGGGTTCGACGCGCACGCGGAACCCGTCCTCCGAGACGACGCGGATGCGGGTGCCGACGGCGAGGGGCGCGTCGCTCATGGCGAGCCGCCGCTCCAGCTCGCGGATGTGCTCGAGCCGCACCTCGCCGCCGGCCGGCGAGGTGGGCGAGGTCACGACGCCGACCATGCCGACGGGCGAGTACGAGCCGCCGCTCTCCTGCTTCGCGACGAAGCGGACGGTGAGCTGCACCACGACGAGGGCGACGAGCGCGAGGGCCACGGCGATCGCGATGGCGCCGCCGGATCCGATGCCCGCCTGGTCGGCGAGCACGCCGCCCACGCCGTAGATGGCGAGGGCCGCGCCGAGCGCGACGCCGGAGACGAGGCCGTCGCCGCCGCCGATCGCGTCGAGCAGGTCGCCGAGCACGATGCTGGAGAGGAGGAGCAGGAGGCCGACGGCCCCGACGACCACGAAGACGATCACGCGTCCGCTCCCGGGCAGGCCGCCGCGGGCGAGACGTGCGCGCCGACGTGGTGCGTGGTCATGCGGGGCCGATCTGCTGGGTGTGTCCTTCGAACGTACCGGGTGATCCGCGAAGCGTCGCCTCCTCGTCCGGGGGCCGCCCACGGCCTATGCTCCGCGCCGCCGCGCGTAGCCTCGGGAGGTGATCCTCCTGTTCGGCACGCGCGCCCGCGACGCCCTCATCGTCATCGTGACCTTCGCGTGCCTCCGCTGCGGCGTCACGAGCGCCCAGCGCGTGCTCCACCGGACGCTCCGCTTCACGGTCTTCTTCGTGCCGCTGATCCCGCTCCGCTCGACCTACCGCGTCGAGTGCCCGAGCTGCGGACTCGAGACCCGGCTCTCGAAGGACCAGGCGATGCACGCCCTCGAGTGGGCCGTGCGGAACCGGGGCGCGCGCCGCTGAGCCGGCACCCGTCGCGCTCCCAGGAATCCCGACCAGGGGTTAGGAATAAGTTTCGTCGCGCGCTTAGAGTGGCCGTGGGCTCCGGCCCATCTGCCATCAACGACGACGGGAGGGATGCGATGACGCATTCGATCAGCAGGAGACAGGCACTGGGGGTGGGGGCCGCCGCCGCAGGGACGCTCGCCCTCGCGTCGTGCTCGGCGCCGGGCGGGAGGCTGGTCAACTCCGATCCGGTAATCCCGGCCGTCGCGGCCGGCGAGAAGGTCACGCTCACCTACTGGGCGTGGCTGAAGGACCTGCAGAAGGTCGCGGACGTCTGGAACGCGCAGAACCCCGACATCCAGGTCGAGGCGGTCTGGATCCCCGGCGGCAACGCGGGCGGCTACCAGAAGATGTACTCCGCCATCACGGCCGGCGGCGGCCCCGACATCGGCCAGGTCGAGCTCCGGCAGCTGCCCGAGTTCCTCCTCGCCAACGGGCTCGTCGACCTCACCCGCTACGGCGTCGAGGAGTACAGGGACAGCTACGACGAGGCGCTGTGGAAGCAGGTCAGCTTCCAGGACGGCGTCTTCGGGATCCCGCAGGACTCCGGCCCCATGGCCTTCTACTACCAGCGCGAGCTCCTCGACCAGGTGGGCGGCCAGCCGCCGGCGACCTGGGACGACTGGGCGACGCTCGGCGCCGAGGTGCGGAAGACCGGCGCCGGCAACTACCTCGACTGCTTCCCCGTCGCCGACGCCTCCGTCTTCACCTCCTACGCGACGCAGGCCGGCGCGAGCTGGTTCAAGGTCGACGGCGAGCGCTGGGTGGTCGACATGCTCGACGAGCGCACGATGGAGGTCGCCGCGTTCTTCGACAAGGCCATCGACGACGACGTGGTCAACACCTCGTACTCGGCCTTCTCCCCGCCGTGGACCGCGGCCGCCGCGGACGGCAAGGTCTTCGGCGTCACGAGCGCCAGCTGGGGCGACGCCCTCATCCAGTCGGTCTCCGGCGGCGAGGGCAAGTGGAAGGTCGCGCCCATGCAGACGTGGGGCTTCGACGGGGCGTACGGATCCAGCTACCTCGGCGGATCCACAGCGGCCGTGCTCGCGAACAGCAAGCACCCGGCCGAGGCGCTCAAGTTCATGACGTGGATGACGACCTCCCGGGAGGGCATCGACGCGATGATCAAGAACTCCGGCATCGGCTGGTCGCCGTCGCCCGACTACATCGGCGCCTCCCGGCAGGAGCCGAGCGAGTGGTTCAGCGGCCAGAGCTACAACGAGGAGGTGTTCGCGCCCGCGGCGAAGGAGCAGAACCTCGACTGGACCTGGTGCCCGCTCACGCAGTTCACGCTGAACACGCTGCAGGACGAGTTCCGCCGCAAGCTCACGAGCGGCCAGACCCTCGTCGATTCGCTGCCGCTCGCTCAGGAGGCCGTGATCGAGGCCTTCCAGAACAAGGGCCTGCGCGTCGAGGCGGCCTCCGCATGAGCGTCGACACGCGTCCCGCCAGCGGCGAGCGCGCCGCCACCCGCCCCATCCGCGCCCAGCGCTCGGGCGTCACGAAGGGCCAGCTGAAGAAGTCGCAGACCATCGCGCCGTGGGTGCTGCTCGCGCCGTTCCTCGCGGTCTTCCTGCTGACCTTCGTGCTCCCGATCATCTACGCGGTGTTCCAGTCGTTCACGACCGTGCGGCGGGAGGGCCTGTTCGGCGAGCAGGGCGTCACCACCGTCTTCGCCGGGTTCGAGAACTACGCGCTCGCGCTCGCGAACGACGCGTTCACGGCGTCCATCGGCCGGGTGCTGCTCTTCGGCGTCGTGCAGGTGCCGGTGATGATCATCCTCTGCACGATCCTCGCGCTCCTGCTCGAGTCGGCGTCGGCGAAGTGGCCCCAGTTCTTCCGGGCGGCGTACTTCATGCCGTACGGCGTGCCGGGCGTCATCGCGACGATCCTCTGGGGCTTCCTCTACATCCCCGGCCTGTCGCCCATCATCGACATCGGCCAGATGTTCGGAATCCAGCTCGACTTCCTCGGCGCGGGCACCGTGCTCTGGTCCATCGCGAACATCGTGACCTGGACCTACACGGGCTACAACATGCTCATCATCATCGCCCAGCTGAAGTCGATCCCCGGGGACGTGTACGAGGCCGCGCGCATCGACGGGGCGGGCGCGTGGCGCACCGCGATGTCGATCCAGCTTCCGCTCATCCGGCCGGCGCTCGTGCTCGCGACCGTGTTCTCGATCATCGGGACGCTGCAGCTGTTCGCGGAGCCGCAGGTGCTCGCCACCTCCGCCCCCGCGATCGACTCGCAGTACACGCCGAACCTGTCGGCCTACACCACGGCGTTCGCGTACAACGACTACGGCGTCGCCGCCGCCCAGGCGGTCATCATCGCCCTCGCGGCGTTCGTGCTCTCGTTCGTGTTCCTCGCGTTCACCAACAGGAAGCCCAAGGAGGAGCGGGAAGCCGCCGCAGCGAGGAAGAAGGGGGCACGCGCATGACCGCCACGGAGGCACGACCGACCACCACCGAGAGCGCCGCGGAGAAGGCGGAGCAGAAGCGCCTCGCGCAGGCCGCCGAGTCGAGGGTGAGCCGGCCGTCGAAGAACGGCAGCGCCCCGGGCGCGGGCACCAAGCCGGCGACGCGGATCATCGTCACGGCGATCCTCACGCTCGTCGCGCTGTACTTCCTCGTCCCCGTCTACTACATCGTGGTCGCCGCCACGAAGACGACGGCCGACCTGTTCAGCACCAACGGGTTCCTGTTCGCGAACATGAACCTCTGGCAGAACCTCACGATGGTGTTCACGTACGACGGCGGCATCTTCGTGCGCTGGTTCATGAATTCGGTGCTCTACGCCGGGGTGGGCGCGCTCGTCGCGACGTACTTCGCCGCCGCCGGCGGCTACGCGCTCGCCAAGTACAAGTTCAAGGGGTCGAACATCGTGTTCGGCACCATCCTCGGCGGGGTGCTCGTGCCGGGCACGGCGACCGCGCTTCCGCTGTTCCTGCTGTTCAGCAGCATGGGGATCGCGAACACGTACTGGTCGGTGCTCATCCCGTCGCTCGTCTCGCCCTTCGGCCTGTTCCTCTGCCGGATCTACGCGCAGGCGTCGGTGGAGGACGCGGTGATCGAGTCCGGCCGGATCGACGGGGCGAGCGAGCTGCGGATCTTCCACACGCTCGCGCTCCGCTCCATGACGCCCGCGCTCGTGACGGTGTTCCTGTTCCAGCTCGTCGGCATCTGGAACAACTACTTCCTGCCGCTGATCATGCTGGCCGACACGAAGCTGTACCCGATCACGCTCGGCCTCAACAACTGGCGCAGCCAGGTCGACCGGCTGCCGGAGTTCTACCAGCTGACGACGGGCGGCGTGCTCGTCTCGATCATCCCGCTCATCGCGGCGATGATCGTGCTGCAGAGGTTCTGGCGCGGCGGTCTGACGGACGGCGCCGTGAAGGGCTGACGCACCCGCGCACGGATCCGCGGACGGCCGGGCGGGGCGACCTGCCCGGCCGTCCGCGCATTCGGCGCGTCGCCCCCGGACCCACGATGATGGATGCGCGGCACGTCGCCGCACCCGCCCACGCGCAAGGAAGCCCATGACGCACGCCCTCCCCTACTTCGAGGACTTCGCCCCCACGTCGGGCGCGGCCCGCCGCCCCCGCTCGTGCCTGCACTCGGATGCCCCGCGCATCGTGCTGAACGGCGACTGGCGGTTCCGCCTCTCCCCCACCCCGCGCGGCCTCTCCGACGAGATGGCCGACCCCGCGTTCGACGACTCCGGCTGGGACGAGATCCCCGTGCCGAGCCACTGGGTGCTCGGCCAGGACGGCCGCTTCGGCCTCCCCGCCTACACGAACGTGCAGTACCCGTTCCCCGTCGAGCCGCCCTTCGTGCCGGACGAGAACCCCACGGGCGACTACCGCGTCGAGGTCGACGTGCCCACCGACTGGCAGTCGCTCGAGCGCGTCGTGCTCCGCTTCGAGGGCGTCGAGTCGGCGTTCAAGGTGTGGCTGAACGGCGAGGAGGTCGGCACCGCGATGGGATCCCGCCTCTCGCACGAGTTCGACGTCACGGCGTCGCTCCGCCCCGGGTCCAACGTGCTCGCCGTGCGCGTGCACCAGTGGTCGATCGCCAGCTACCTGGAGGACCAGGACCAGTGGTGGATGCCCGGCATCTTCCGCGACGTGACCCTCCTCGGCCGCCCCGAGGGCGGCATCGACGACGCGTGGACCCGCGCCGAGTACGACCACGAGACGGGCGCCGGCACGGTGCACGTCGAGGTCGACGCCGAGCCGACCGCGTTCCCCGTCACGCTCGAGGTCGAGGGACTCGGGATCCACGTCACGTGGGACACCCCCGCCGACGTCGCGCCCGTGCACGTGGACCGCGTCGAGCCGTGGAGCGCCGAGAGCCCCACGCAGTACCAGGGCTTCCTCCGCACCAACGTCGAGGCGCTCTCCATCCGCCTCGGCTTCCGCACCGTGCGCATCGAGGGCGACCGGTTCCTCGTCAACGGCCGCCGCGTGGTCTTCCACGGCGTCAACCGGCACGAGGCCCACCCCGAGCGCGGCCGCGTCTTCGACGAGGAGCACGCGCGCGCCGACATGCTGCTGATGAAGCAGCACAACGTCAACGCGATCCGCACCAGCCACTACCCGCCGCACCCGCGCGTGCTCGACCTCGCCGACGAGCTCGGCTTCTGGGTCATCGACGAGTGCGACCTCGAGACGCACGGCTTCGAGTTCGGCGGCTGGGTCGGCAACCCCAGCGACGACCCGCGCTTCGCCGACCACTACCTCGACCGGATCGAGCGCACGATCGAACGCGACAAGAACCACCCGTCCATCGTGATGTGGTCGCTCGGCAACGAGTCCGGCACGGGACGCAACCTCGCCGCCATGTCGGCGTGGGTCCACCGCCGCGACCCCGGCCGCCCCGTCCACTACGAGGGCGACTACACGGGCGAGTACACGGACGTCTACTCGCGCATGTACTCGAACCTGCAGGAGACGGAGTCCATCGGCAGCGACGTGATCCCGGGCGACCTGCTCGGCTGCACGCCCGGCGAGGGCATGCGCCAGCGCACGAAGCCCTTCATCCTCTGCGAGTACGTGCACGCCATGGGCAACGGCCCCGGCCAGATCGGCGAGTACGAGGACCTCGTCCTCCGCTACCCGCGCCTGCACGGCGGCTTCGTGTGGGAGTGGCGCGACCACGGCATCCTCACCGAGACCGCCGACGGCGAGGCGTTCTACGCCTACGGCGGCGACTTCGGCGAGGTCGTGCACGACGGCAACTTCGTGATGGACGGCATGGTCCTGCCCGACGACACCCCCACGCCCGGCCTCGCCGAGTACAAGGCCGTCGTGCAGCCCATCGCGTTCGGGCTCGAGCGCGACGGCGGATCCGCGTCCCTCGTGGTCGAGAACCGCTACCACTCCGTCTCCACCGCGCTCGCGAGCCTCGTCTGGGTGCTCGCGGTCGACGGCGACGACGTGGCGACCGGGGTCCTCGACGCCGAGGCCGTCGCGGCCGGCGAGACCGCGCGGATCCCGCTGCCCGCCGACGCGCTCGACGCGGGCGAGCTCGCGGGCGACGGCGCCGAGGGCTCTGCGCCCGAGGTGTGGCTGACCGTTCAGGCCATCCTCCGCGACGACGAGCCGTGGGCCGAGGCCGGCCACGTGGTCGCCGTGCAGCAGTTCGACCTCACGCCCGCGCCGCAACCCGCCGTGCCCGCGCGCTGGGTCGACGCCGACGAGGAGACGTACCCCGCATCCGGCGCCACGCGCCTGACCCTCGGCGACGGCGAGTTCGACCTCGCCACCGGGCGCCTCGTGCGCCTCGGCTCGCTCGAGGTCGACGGCCCGCGCCTGGAGCTGTGGCGCGCGCCCACCGACAACGACCGCAGCGACAGCAGCGGCTCCTACGAGCTGGCGGATCCGCGCCTCACCTTCGGCAAGGGCGTCCCCGGCCCGTCGAGCGAGGCGCGCTGGCGCGGGGCCGGCCTCGACCGGCTCACCCACCGGGTCCGCTCGGTGAAGGTCGGCTCCGGCTCGCTCACGGTCGTCGTGCGCACGAGCGCGGCGCAGTCCTTCGACTCGGTCGACACGACGTACTGCTGGACCGAGGGCGCCGACGGCGACCTGGGGCTCCGCGTCGACATCGTGCCGAGCGCCGGCTGGGCCATCACCTGGCCGCGCGTCGGGATCCTGTTCGACCTGCCCGCGAGCGTCACCAACGCGGAGTGGTTCGGCACCGGGCCCTTCGAGTCGTACCCGGACTCGCGGCGCGCGGCGCTCGTCGGCCGGTTCTCGTCGCTCGTCGACGACCTGGGCGCCGTGTACTCGATGCCCCAGGAGACCGGCCACCGCAGCGACCTGCGGGAGCTCGAGCTCGGCACGTTCGACGGCGAGGGCGGCATCGTGATCCAGGCTCGGCCCGACACCGCGGGCCGCCGCCCCGGCTTCACGGCCTCGCGGCACACGCCGCAGGAGCTCGACCGCGCGGCGCACCCGCACGAGCTGCCCGCGAGCGAGGCGGTGCACCTCTACATCGACGCCGCGCAGCACGGGCTCGGCTCGCGCGCGTGCGGGCTCGACGTGCTGCCCGAGCACCAGCTGTGGCCCTCGGCCCGCACGCTGGAGCTCACCATCCGCAGCCGCTGACGCGGAACGGGGCCGGGCCGCCCATCCGGGCGCCCCGGCGCTCGCCCTTCCCCGGGAGGGCGAGCAAGCTGGAGACGACGGCGTCCGATGGCGGGCGCGAGGAGGACGCATGACCGACACCATCGAGCAGGGCACCGCGGGCACCAACTGGGCCGGCAACTACGCGTACCGGGCCCGCGAGGTCCATTCGCCGACGAGCGTCGAGGAGCTGCGGGCCATCGTCCGCGATGCGCCGAGGGTCCGCGTGCTGGGATCCCGCCACTCGTTCAACGACATCGCCGACTCGGAGGTGCTGGTCTCGCTCGCCGAGCTGCCGGCCGACCTCGTGATCGACCGCGACGCCAGCACGGCCACGTTCTCCGCGGGCCTCGCCTACGGGAAGCTCGCCGAGCTCCTCGGCGAGGAGGGCCTCGCGATCCACAACCTCGCGTCGCTGCCCCACATCTCGGTCGGCGGCGCCATCGCGACGGCGACCCACGGATCCGGCATCGGCAACGGCAACCTCGGCACCGCCGTCGCCGCCCTCGAGCTGATCACGGCCGACGGCGAGACCGTCACGTACCGCCGCGGGGACGACGACTTCGACGGCGTCGTGGTCGGCCTCGGCGCGCTCGGCGTCGTCATGCGCGTGACCCTCGACGTCGAGCCCGCCTACCTCGTGCGCCAGCGCGTCTTCGAGGGCCTGTCGTGGGACGCGTTCGACGAGAACCTCGAGGACGTGTTCGGCGGCGCGTACAGCGTCAGCGTCTTCACGCGCTTCGGCGAGGCCACCGACCAGGTGTGGCTGAAGAGCCGCGTGCAGCTCGACGTCGACGGCCAGCCCGAGGACGAGGTCGTCGTGGCCGACTACTTCGGGGCGCCCGCCGCGACCGAGGAGCGCCACCCGATCCTCGGCATCGATCCGGTGAACAGCACGTCGCAGCTCGGGGTCGTCGGGCTGTGGTCCGACCGCCTCTCGCACTTCAAGATGGGCTTCACGCCGAGCGACGGCGAGGAGATCCAGTCGGAGTTCCACGTGCCGCTCGACCGGGCCGTCGAGGCCGTGCGGGCGCTCCGCGCCATGGGCGACCGGATCCGCCCGATCCTCCTCGTGTGCGAGCTGCGCGCGGTGGCCGAGGACCGGCTGTGGCTGAGCCCCCAGTTCGGGCAGACGACCATCGGCCTGCACTTCACGTGGAAGCGCGACCAGGAGGCCGTCGAGGCCGTGCTCGTCGAGCTCGAGGCGGCCATCCGGCCGTTCGGCGCGCGCCCGCACTGGGGCAAGGTCTTCACCGCGCAGGCGGCCGACATCGCACCGCTGTACCCGCGATCGGGCGACTTCCTGGCCCTCGCGGAGCGCCTGGATCCCGCGGGGAAGTTCCGCAACGCGTGGTTCGAGCGCTCGCTCCTCGGCTGAGCCGCATCTACCCCTGACCGGGACCGCACCCGGGGATCCGCGACGCGCCGGCGCATGCCGTCGGCGCGCCGCGATCCCGGGTCGGCGTCGAGAACGGCGCGTAGGGTGAGCACCATGGCGCCCGAGACCTCCTCCTACGTACCTGCCCCCGGGCGGATCACGATGTTCTCCACCACCTGGTGCGGCTACTGCCGCCGGCTGAAGGCCCAGCTCGATCGCGCGGGCATCGGCTACGACGAGGTCGACATCGAGCAGGTGCCCGGCACCGCCGAGCTCGTCGAGGCCATCAACGGCGGCAACCAGACCGTGCCGACCGTGCTGTTCCCCGACGGCTCGTCCGCCACCAACCCGTCGCTCGCCGACGTGACCGCGAAGGTGGCCTGACATGCAGCACCACGACCTCAGCGTCATCCCGGACTTCCTCGCCGCGTGGATGCGCGAGCAGCGCTGGTTCGCCTCGAAGGGCACCGAGCCGCGCCTCGAGCGCATCGGCGGCTGGAGCTTCAGCGACGAGGGCTGGTTCGCCCGCATCGAGACGCACCTGATCATCGACCACGGCAGCGCGAAGCCCGTGCTGTACCAGGTGCCGCTCACCTACCGGCAGGCGCCGCTGGAGGAGCTGAAGCCCTTCCACATCGGCACCACCGTCGAGGACGACGGCGTCGAGCTGCACGTCTACGACGGCCCCCACGACCCCGCGTACGCGTGGGCCCTCATCCGCACGATCCTCGACGACCGCGACGCCGACGTCGACGAGACGTCGCTCGGCGCGACCGCGCGCGGCCAGCGCCAGCCGGGCGTGGAGATCGCGACCGTCGTCGGATCCCACGTGCTCTCGGGCGAGCAGTCGAACACGTCGATCATCTACGACATGGTCTCGGCCGACGGCCACGCCGTGAACCCGATGATCGTCAAGGTGTTCCGCGCGCTGCACCACGGCGAGAACCCGGACGTCGTGCTCCAGTCCGCCATCGCGGGCGCCGGATCCCGGCTCGTGCCGCAGACCATGGGCAGCGTGCTCGCCGAGTGGAGCGACTCCGGCCGCGAGGAGGGACGCGCCATCGGGCACGTCGCCTTCGCGCAGGAGTTCCTGCCCGGGGTGACCGACGCCTGGCGCGTCGCGCTCCGCGCCGCCGAGGCCGACGCCGACTTCCAGGCCGAGGCCCGCGCGCTCGGCGAGGCGACGGCCGACGTGCACGCCACGCTGGCGGCCGCGCTCCCCACCGTCGAGGCCACCCCCGACGTCATCGAGGGGATCATGGTCAGCTTCCGCCGCCGCCACGCGACGGCCGAGCGCGAGGTCCCCGAGATCGCCGCGTTCCACGACGCCATTTCGAGCGTGTACGACGCCGCCGAGAAGGGCGAGTGGCCGAAGCTGCAGCGCATCCACGGCGACTACCACCTCGGCCAGGTGCTCTCGGTGCCGAACCGCGGCTGGGTGCTCCTCGACTTCGAGGGCGAGCCGCTCCGGCCGATGCACGAGCGCTCGCTCCCCGACGTCACGCTCCGCGACGTCGCGGGAATGCTCCGCTCGTTCGACTACGTCGCCGGCTCCTACGCGCTCGCGCACCCCGGCAAGTCCGCCGCCGCGTGGGCGTCCGCGGCCCGCCGCGCGTTCGTCGACGGCTACATCGCCCGCTCGGGCACCGACCTCCGCGCGAACCGGGCCCTGCTCGACGCGTTCGAGATCGACAAGGCCGTCTACGAGGCGATCTACGAGGTGCGCAACCGGCCCGGCTGGCTGTCGATCCCGCTGCAGGCCGTCGCCCGCCTCGCCACTCGCTCGAGCACGCTCGGCGCGGTGACCACGCCGGGCGCGACCGGTCCTCGCGAGGCCGGGCCGATCACCTCCTGATCCTCGGAGGAGGCCGGGGCCCTGTCGTCCCCCGTCGGTAGGCTGGCGGGATGACCGACCCCGCCGTCCCGGCCGTCTCCTCCCCCGCATCCGACTCCCCCTCCACCCCTCCCGTCGCGGAGCAGCGCCCGATCGAGCGCACGTTCCACGGCGACACGTTCGTGGACCGCTACGAGTGGCTGCGCGACAAGGACGACGCGCGGGTCATCGCGCACCTCGAGGCCGAGAACGCGTACACGGAAGGCGCGACCGCGCACCTGGCGTCGCTGCGCGAGCGGATCTTCACGGAGATCAAGGACCGCACGCAGGAGACCGACCTCTCGGTCCCCGTCCGCGAGGGCGACTGGTGGTACTACGCACGCACGGTCGAGGGATCGCAGTACGCGATCCGCTGCCGCCGTCCCGTCGCCGGCCCCGACGACTGGACGCCGCCCGCCATCGAGCCCGCGGCCGACGGCGTCTCGGTCCCCGGCGAGCAGGTGCTCCTCGACTCCAACGCCGAGGCGGACGGCCACGAGTTCTTCTCCCTCGGCGCGTTCGAGGTCAGCCCCGACGGATCGCTCCTCGCCTACTCCACCGACACCGAGGGCGACGAGCGGTTCACGCTCAAGATCCGTGACCTGACCACGGGCGAGGACCTCGCCGACGAGATCCCCGGCACCAGCCACGGCGCCACGTTCTCGGCGCACGGCGACCACCTCTTCTACGTCACGGTCGACGACGCCTGGCGCCCGGACACCGTGTGGCGCCACCGCGTCGGCACCCCCGCGTCGCAGGACGTGAAGGTCTTCACCGAGCCCGACGAGAGCTACTTCGTCGGCTTCGGCATGACGCGCAGCCGCCAGTACCTCACCATCTACGTCGGCTCGAAGATCACCACGGAGGTGCTGCTGCTCGACGCCGGGGATCCCACGGGCACGTTCCGCTCGGTGTGGCCGCGCCGCCACGGGGTCGAGTACGACGTCGACCACGCGGTCATCGACGGATCCGACCGGCTCCTCATCCTGCACAACGACGGCGCCACCAACTTCGAGCTGATCGACGTACCCGCCGACGACCCGACCTCCACGACCGACCGCCAGGTCGTCATCCCCCACGACGACGAGGTGCGCCTCGAGGACGCCAGCGCGTTCGCCGACCACCTCGTGATCTCCTACCGCCGCGAGGGCCTCACCCGCGTCGGCGTGATCCCCTTCGACCGCGTGCTCGACGGCGAGCAGCTGCACGAGATCGCGTTCGACGAGCCGATCTACACGGTCGGCACCGCGGGCAACCCCGAGTTCGCGCAGCCCACCGTCCGCCTCGGCTACACGAGCCTCGCGACCCCGGCCACCACCTACGACTACGTGCTCGCGACCCGGGAGCTGCGCCTGCTCAAGCAGCAGCCGGTGCGCGGCGGCTACGACCCCGACGACTACGTGCAGACCCGCGAGTGGGCGACCGCGGAGGACGGCACGGAGATCCCGCTGTCCGTGATCTACAAGCGCGGCCTCGTGCACCCCGGCACGCCCGCGCCGCTCCTGCTCTACGGCTACGGCTCCTACGAGGCGAGCATCGACCCGTCGTTCTCCATCGCCCGGCTGTCGCTGCTCGACCGGGGCATGGCCTTCGTCATCGCGCACGTGCGCGGCGGCGGCGAGATGGGTCGGCGCTGGTACGACGAGGGCAAGACGCTCACCAAGAAGAACACGTTCACCGACTTCGTCGCGGCCGCCGACCACCTCATCGCGCGCGGGTGGACGAGCCCCGAGAAGCTCGTGGCCGAGGGCCGCAGCGCGGGCGGACTCCTGATGGGCGCGGTCGCGAACATCGCGCCGGATCGGTTCGCCGGGATCCTCGCGGGCGTGCCGTTCGTGGACGCGCTCACGAGCATCCTCGACCCGTCGCTGCCGCTCACCGTGATCGAGTGGGACGAGTGGGGCGACCCGCTGCACGACCCCGAGGTGTACGCGTACATGAAGTCGTACACGCCGTACGAGAACGTGCGCGAGGGCGTGCAGTACCCGCGGATCCTCGCGGTCACGAGCCTCAACGACACGCGCGTGCTCTACGTCGAGCCCGCGAAGTGGACGGCCCGCCTCCGCGAGGTCGGCGCGCCCGTGCTGCTGCGCACCGAGATGCAGGCCGGCCACGGCGGCAAGTCGGGCCGCTACGACGCGTGGCGCGAGCGCGCCAACGACTACGCGTGGGTGCTCGACGTGGCGGGGCTGGCCTGAGGCGCGCCTCCGCCGGGCCGGCATCGCGGTCCTCGGCCGTGATCTCCGCCCTGCTGATCGGCGCGGGCATGGCGGCGGCGGCGACGGCGGGGCTCGGCTACCTCCATCGCTTCTCGATGTTCGACGCCCTCTACGGGGAGATCGACACGTCGCTGTACCTGCGGATCACGGGGATGACGTCGTTCGAGAAGGCGGCGATCGTGCTGGGTCTCGCCGCCGTGCTGATCGGCCTGATCCTCGCGGTCGCGCGGTTCGTCGCCAGCCGACTCCAGCGAGCACGTGAGGTCGGGGCCGGGGGCGACCGCCCGGCTTAGGCACGCTCCCGCGCGCTCCCCCTAGGGTGGATCCCTGACACGGGGTGCCCACGAGGGCTGAGATGAGACCCGTCGCACCTGATCCGGTTCGCACCGGCGGAGGGATGTCATCATGAGCGCTGCGCGCCCATCGGCCCACGAGATCACGGGGACGGGGACCGCATCGGCGGATCTCCTCCTCCTGCTGCGGGAGCGCCAACCGCTCGTGCAGTGCATCACCAACGCGGTCGTCACCGGCTTCACCGCGAACGTCCTCCTCGCGCTGGGCGCCGCGCCCGCGATGACGGACGTGCCGACCGAGGCGGGGCCGTTCGCGCGGATCGCGTCGGGCCTGCTCGTCAACCTCGGCACGCCGCACGCGGAGCAGCGGGAGGCCGCGGTCGAGGCCGCGCACGCGGCGCGCGAGGCGGGGACGCCGTGGGTGCTGGATCCCGTCGCGGTCGGCGCCCTGCCCGTGCGGACGCGGCTCACGCACGAGCTCGTGGCGCTGTCGCCGACGGTCGTGCGCGGCAACGCGTCCGAGATCATCGCGCTCGCGACCGGCGGCGCGGGCGGCCGCGGGGTCGACGCCACCGACGAGGTCGAGGCCGCGCTCGACGCCGCCACGCTGCTGGCGCGCACCTTCGGCACGGTGGTCGCGATCTCGGGGCCGGTCGACCACATCACGGACGGCCACCGGGTCGTCCGGGTGCACACCGGCGACGCGCTGCTCACGAAGGTCACGGGTGGCGGCTGCGCGCTCGGGGCCGTGATGGCGGCGTTCGCGTCGCTGGATCCGGATCCGCTGCGGGCCGCCGTCGCCGCGACGAGCGTGTACACGGTCGCGGCGGAGATCGCCGCGGAGGGGGCGCGCGGGCCGGGATCCTTCGCGGTCGGGCTGCTCGACGCGCTCGACGCCGTCACGCCCGAGCTCGTCGCCCAGCGCGAGCGCCTCTCGTGAGCGGGCTCGACCTCTCCGTCTACCTCGTCACCGATCCCGCGCTGTGCGGCGCGCGCGGCGTGCCCGCGGTCGTCGCCGCGGCGGTGGCGGGCGGGGCGACGACGGTGCAGATCCGCGACAAGCGCGCGAGCGCGGCCGAGCTGCTGGCGACGGTGGTCGCGGCCGCGGAGGCCATCGACGCCCATGCGGCCGCGCATCCATCCGCACGGCGTCCGCTGCTGCTCGTCGACGACCGCGTCGACGTGGTGCTCGCCGCGCTCGCCCGCGGTGCGCGCGTGGACGGCGTGCACGTGGGCCAGTCGGACGTGCCGGCCGACCTCGTGCGCCGGATGCTCGACGCCGCGAGCCCGGATCGCCGCCTCGTCGTGGGCCTCACCGCGAACACGCCCGCCCACGTCGAGGCGGTGCGTACGATGCCGGCCGGCACGGTCGACTACCTCGGCGTCGGCGTGATCCGCCCCACGAGCACCAAGCCCGACCACCCGACGCCGCTCGGGCACGACGGGTTCGGGATCATCGCGGGGCTCTCCCCCGTCCCGTGCGTCGCGATCGGCGGGGTCGACGTGCGCGACGTCGAGGCGATCGCGGCGGCGGGCGGCGCGGGGACGGCCGTCGTGTCGGCGATCTGCGCGGCGGAGGACCCGTGCGCCGCGGCGCGCGAGCTGGCGGAGGCGTGGGCGCGGGTGCGCGCCGGCGTGACCGCGGCCGGGCCCGCGGAGGCGACGGGACCCGACGCGCCCGGCGCGGATCCTGCCGACACGGCGAGCGCCGCGCCACCCGCAGCAGCCGACCCCACCCGCGTCCCCCGCGTCCTCAGCATCGCCGGCACGGATCCCACGGGCGGCGCCGGCATCCAGGCCGACCTCAAGTCCATCGCGGCGAACGGCGGCTACGGCATGGCCGTCGTCACGGCGCTCGTCGCGCAGAACACGACGGGCGTGCGGGAGATCCACGTGCCGCCCGTCGCGTTCCTGCGCGCGCAGCTCGACGCGGTGTCCGACGACGTCGTGATCGACGCCGTGAAGGTCGGCATGCTCGGATCCGCCGCCGTGGTCGACGAGGTCGCCGACTGGCTGCGCGCGGTGCGCCCGCCGGTCGTGGTGCTGGATCCGGTGATGGTCGCCCAGTCCGGCGACGCCCTCCTCGACGCCGACGCGACCGAGGCGCTCCGGCGCCTGCTGCCGCTCGCCGACGTCGTCACGCCGAACCTGCCCGAGCTCGCCGTGCTCCTCGGCGAGCGCGAGGCCGACGGCTGGGACGAGGCTCTCGCGCAGGGCCGGGCCCTCGCGGCGCGGCACGGCGTCCGCGTGGTCGTCAAGGGCGGGCACCTGCGCGTCGACGACTGCCCGGACGCGCTCGTCACCCCGGGTGCGGGCGGCGCGGATCCGTCGGTGACCGTCGTCGACGGCCCGCGCATCGCGACGACCAGCACGCACGGCACCGGCTGCTCCCTCTCCAGCGCGCTCGCGACCCTGCACCCGCGGCGCGGCGACTGGCTGAACGCGCTGACGGAGGCGAAGGCCTGGCTCACCGGATCGCTCGCGCACGCCGAGGACCTCGAGGTCGGATCCGGTGCCGGCCCGCTCGACCACCTGCGCGCGCTGTGGGACGCGGCCGGCACCCACGCCGGGCCGATCTCCGCGGAGATGTGGGCCGGATCCGCCGACCTCCGCCGCGAGATCGACGACCTCCCCTTCGTCCGCCGCCTCGGCGACGGCACCCTGCCCGAGGCGTGGTTCTCGCATTACCTCGCGCAGGACGCGATCTACCTGCGGGCGTACTCGCGGGTGCTCGCCCGGGCGAGCCAGCTCGCGCCGACGCCCGACGCGCAGGTCGTGTGGGCGCGCGGCGCCGCCGACGCGATCGCCGCCGAGTCGGCGCTGCACGAGGAGTGGCTGTCCCGGCATCCCGCGCCCGCGGTCGCCGCACCGGTGACGCGCGCCTACGTCGACCACCTGCTCGCGCACGCCGCGACGAGCGACTACTCGGTGCTCGTCGCGGCTCTGCTCCCCTGCTTCACGATCTACGCGGACGTGGGCACCAGGCTCCGGACGGCGGGATCCGCGGCGGCCTCCGCGGGCGAGGCCCATCCGTACGCGGCGTGGCTGGCGACGTACGCGGATCCGGGTTTCGCGGCGGCCACGCGGCGCGCCTGCGAGCTGGTGGACGAGGCGGCGGTGATCGCGGGTCCGACCCGGCGGGCCGCGATGCTCGAGGCGTCCCGCCTGTCGTCGGCGTACGAGCGCGACTTCTTCCGCGCCCCGGAGGCGCTCGGCTGAGGCGCTCGGCTGAGGCGCTCGGCTGAACCGGGGCGGCGGACGCGTGACGCGGATCCCGCACGCGCCTGGGGACGCCCCGGCCCCCTCCCAGCGGCACCCGCGGGAGGATGCCCGTGCCCCGACGCGACCACCGCGCCGGGGCTCCCCGTTCCACGACCCGGGCACCCTCGTGCCCGACAGAGAGGACACCGCATGCGCGTCCAGGCTGAGACCCCCGCCGTCACGATGCCCGACCACCAGTTCACGGGCGAGGTCCGCCTCCGCTGGCTCTCCACCCCGCAGACCCCCGAGCAGCGCGCGGTCGTCGCGGCCGTCACCTTCGCGGCCGGCGCCCGCACCGTGTGGCACTCCCACGTCCTCGGCCAGACGCTGCACGTGACCTCGGGCATCGCCCGGGTGGGCACGCGCGGTGGCGAGGTCGTCGAGGTCGGGCCCGGCGGATCCGTGTACATCGAGGCCGGCGAGGAGCACTGGCACGGTGCCACGGCCCACGCGCCGATGGAGCACATCGCGGTGCTGGAGGACGGCGACGACCCCGTCGACGCCACCACCTGGGGCGCGCACGTGACCGACGGGGAGTTCCTGCGCCCGGCCGCCCCCGCGTCCGTCGCGGCGCCGACCGCCACCCCGGCGGCCGCGCTCCCGGTGCCGCTCGGCGCACCGGTGCTCGTGCACGCGCTCCGCTACACCGCGATGTACGGCGAGAAGCCGTTCGACGAGGCCCTGCTGGTGTACCTCGACAACGGCTCCTACAAGATCCTGTCGCCCGGCGAGGAGCACTACGGCAGCTACGTGTCGGCGTCGGAGACGGGCGTCGCTCCGCGCCACGTGGCGTTCCTGTCGTGGCCGTCGGACGACTGGCACCGCAACGTCGCGAGCCACACGCTCACGTTCTCGGAGGACACGGGCGCGTTCATCCAGTCGCTCGTGCTGCCGGGCGACGCGGTGCCGCGCGCGCAGCACGGCTTCGCGGAGGTGGTCGCGGATCCCGAGCAGGTCGACATGACGGCGTCGTGGGACGCGCTGCGGGTCACGCACGCGGCGGCGTTCGAGCGCCTGGCGGAGCGGGTCCGCCAGCTCTGACGCCGCGGGGCGGGCTGCGGCCCGCCCCGGCGCTACGCTCGACCCACCGCGAGCGCCTCCCCTCTCCCCGCGAGGCGCGCGACCGCCAGAGCGCCCTCCCGGAAGCCAGGACCATGACCACGACCACCCCGCCGCGCACGCGCGCCCAGCGCCTCGACGGACTCCCCTGGACCCGCGCCCACTCCCGCATCCTCGGCGGCAGCGGCGTCGGCTGGGCGCTCGACGCGATGGACGTCGGGCTCATCTCGTTCGTGATCGCGCAGCTGGCCGTCGTGTGGAAGGCGGACGCCGGGCAGCTCGGGTTCGTCGCATCCGCCGGGTTCCTCGGCATGGCCATCGGCGCGAGCGTCGGCGGCCTGGTCGCCGACCGGATCGGCCGCCGCCAGGTGTTCGCGCTCACGCTGCTCGTCTACGGGGTGGCCACGGGCGTCTCGGCGCTCGCGATGTCGGTGGGCGCGCTCATCGCGCTGCGCTTCGTCGTGGGGCTCGGGCTCGGCGCCGAGCTGCCGGTCGCGTCGACGCTGGTCAGCGAGTTCTCGCCCGCCCGGATCCGGGGCCGCGTCATCGTGGTCCTCGAGTCCTCGTGGGCCGTCGGCTGGACCGCCGCGGCGCTCATCGGCTACCTCGTGATCCCTTCGAGCGACGACGGCTGGCGGTGGGCGCTCGCGCTCGGCGCGGTGCCCGCGGTGTGGGCGATCGTCGTGCGGCTGCGCCTGCCGGAGTCGGTGCGGTTCCTCGAGGCGAAGGGGCGGCACCGCGAGGCCGAGCGCGTGGTGCGCGACCTCGAACGGGCGGCGGGGGCGGATCCCTCGACGGACGGCGCCGTGGGCTCGACGGCCGAGGCCCGCGTCGTGGATGCCGCGGCCGGCAGCGAGACCGACGCGCCCGCCGCCGACGCCGCGCCTCGCGAGCGCCTCTTCGGCGCGCGCCTCCGCCGCCGCACGCTCTCCCTCTGGATCGTGTGGTTCTGCGTCAACTTCGCCTACTACGGCGCCTTCATCTGGCTGCCGACGCTGCTCGTCGCGCAGGGCTTCTCGCTCGTGCGCTCGTTCGAGTACACGCTGCTCATCACGCTCGCGCAGCTGCCCGGGTACGCGGTGTCGGCCTGGCTGGTCGAGCGCTGGGGGCGACGCGTGACGCTCGCGGTCTTCCTCGCGGGATCCGCGGTGTCGGCCGGTCTCTTCGGGACGGCCGACTCCGTCACGACGATCCTCGTGTTCGGCGCCCTCATGTCGTTCTCGAACCTCGGCGCGTGGGGCGCGCTCTACGCCGTGACACCGGAGCTGTACCCGACCCGGGTGCGCGCGACGGGCGCCGGCAGCGCGGCGGGCTTCGGGCGGCTCGCGTCGATCGTCGCGCCGCTGTGCGTGCCGCCGCTCCTCGCGCTCGGCGGCGTCGCGCTGCCGTTCGGCGTCTTCGCGGCGGTCTTCGCGGTGGCCGCGGCCGCCGCGCTCACCCTCCCGGACCTCCGCGGCGCGGCCCTCGAGGACTGACCCGGCGGATCCGGTCGGTACGCTCGGGAGCACCGAGCCGAGGAGACCCCGTGGTCCTGTCTTTCGTGATCTACCCCGTCATGGCGGTCGTGGTGATCCTCCTCGGCTTCGCGGTCATCGGGACCAGGCGCTCGAACCCGACGCAGGACGCGCAGGACGCCGTGGCCCGCGAGCGCCGCGCGGCGCGGAAGGCGGAGCGGGCACGCAAGAAGGCCGAGCGCGGCTGATCCGCGCTGGGGAGGGTCCGCTCGCCGCCGGCCTCCGACGCGCATCCTGATCGGATGAGCCCGGACGAGCTGCGGCGGCGACGCATCCGCGCTGCACGCGACGCCGCCATCCTCCCCGCCTTCTACCTGGTGTCGCAGCTGGTGATCGTGCCGCTCGTAGCCGGGCGTCCCGCCGCCGACCAAGCGGCCCCGGCCGCCGTCTGGGCCGTCCTCCTGTTCGCCTTCGCCTACTCGATCACCATGGCGCGGTACCGGCGCGGCCAGGACCGCGACTAGTCCGCCGCCAGCACCACGACGCCCCCGCGACCGGCAGGTCGCGGGGGCGTCGTCACGTGCTGCGTGTCGCGGATCAGCCCGCGGCCAGCGCCTCCTCGAGGAGGTGCGAGAGCGCGTCGAGCTGCACGGAGGTGGATCCGGCCTCGTCGAAGTCCTCGCCGTCGAGCGCGCGCGCCGCGAGGCCCGCCTTGCTGTCGATGAGCTCGGCGATCTTCGCGTCGATGGTCTGCGCCGCGATGATCCGCCACGCGGTGACGGGCTCCTCCTGGCCGATGCGGTGCACGCGGTCGATGGCCTGCGTCTGCTCCGCGCTCGTCCAGCTGAGCTCGGCGAGCACCACGTTCGACGCGGCCTGCAGGTTGAGGCCGACGCCCGCCGCGGTGAGCGAGCAGACCACGACCTTCACCTCGGGGTCGTTCTGGAAGGAGTCGATCGCGTTCTGGCGGGCCGCCGGCGTCTGGTCGCCGCGGATCGAGACGCTCTTCAGCTCCCGCTTCGCGAACGTGGCCTCGGCCTGGTCCATCACGTCGACGTGCTTCGCGAAGAACACCACCTTGCCCACGGACCGCGCGAGCTGCGCGGCGTAGTCGGCCGCGAGCACGGCCTTGGCCTGGCCGATGCGGCGGACCATGGTGAACACGTTCTCGCCGGTCTTCTGAGCCTTGGCCTCGTCGAGCTCGGACTGCGCCACGAGCCGCACGAGGCTCGCGCGCTCGGACGCGGACCCCGCCATGACCTCGGGCACGGTGGTGCCGCGCGCGCCGACGAGCGCCGTGAAGCGCTTGACGAGACGGGCGGCGAGCTCGCGCTCGGCCTGGCGGATGGAGCGGCCCAGGTCGTCGTCGAGCTCGACCGGGAGGTCCGCGATGCGCTTCGACGGCAGGTCGGTCGCAACGTCGATCTTGCGGCGACGCACGATCCCGAGGTCGATGACCGCGCGCCGCGCCTCGGCGAAGAAGCCGGGGTCGGCGGGCGTGAGGCCCGCCTCCTCCAGCTCGCCCATGAGGCGCGAGGTGGGCTTGTCGCCGTCGATCCAGCCGAGGAACTGCCAGATGGCGCGGAAGTCGTCGATGTCGTTGATGAGCGGCGTGCCCGTGAGCGCCATGAGCAGCGGGTTCGACTGGCGCTGCCGGATGCTCTCGGCGAGCGCCAGCACGAACTTCGACCGCTGCGACTGCAGGTTCTTGATGAAGTGCGCCTCGTCGACGACCATGCCGCGGAAGCCGAGCGTGCGCAGCCAGCCGATGTGCCGATCGAGCACCTCGTAGTTGACGATGACGACGTCCGCGAACGCGTCGAGCCCCGCGCCGTCGCCGTGGATCACGGTGGCGCGGCGGTGCGGCGTCCACCGCTCGACCTCGCGCTTCCAGTTCATCTTCACGACGTTCGGGACCACGACCAGCAGCGGGTACGCGTCGGCGACGGACGCCGCGAGCAGCGCCTGCGCGGTCTTGCCGAGGCCGGGCTCGTCAGCGAGCAGGAACTCGCGGTGGCCGAGGCGCACGCTCTCGAGGAAGCGCGCCTGGTGGCGCATGAGCTCGAGGTTCTGCGGCGAGAGGCGGTCGATGCGCGGGCTCTCGGGCAGGTCCATGCTCGCGATGCCGCCGCCGGCGCCGTACTCGAACGACTTGAACAGCGGGCCGAGCAGCTCCCAGTTCGCCAGCAGGCGGGTGGGCGGCGCGGCGGGCGCGGGCCGATCGAGGTCCGGCTCGAGGAACGGGTTCGCCAGCACGCGGGCCTTGACCGACGGCGGGACGACCTGGCGCTCGTGCAGCTTGGCGAGGGCGGGATCCTCGGGCTCGGGCTCCGGCTCCTCCTCCACGACCATCTCCACGCCGCCGTCGAACAGCATGTGCTTGCGCATGGCGCGGGCGGTCTCGGAGAGCTTGGCGTCGGGATCCAGCAGCGGCAGCACCGAGGTGTCGCGCGCGGCCGTGCGGGCGAGGATGCTCGCGATGCCGTCGAGGCGCTTCAGCGTCTCGGCGCGCTCGGGGTCGCTGAGCGGGGTGGCCGGGTCCTTCGCGTGCGTGCGCTCCTCGCGCATCAGCACGGCGATGACCTGGAACTTCGTGCGGTTGACGGGCTTGAGCTTGCCGCGCTGGGCGGCCTGCTCGATCTCGCGCACGGCGCGCGCCAGCACGGGGATGAGCCCCTCGTTGTCGATCGTGCGCGTGCGGGCGGAGGACCGCCGCTGGCCGGTGCGAGCCATGCAACTCCTTGTTCACTGCCGGGGCCAGGCGCTGCCTGCGCTCCCGGATCGGAAGGACGTGCGTCCGTCGCGCACGGTGACGCGTGCGGTCGGACGGTGGCGAGGGGACCTGCCTCGAGCAACCGGGGTTCCGGGTCGGGGGTGGGACGTGGGTCCGCCGCCTGCGCCCGGCCGCCTCGGGGAGGACGGGCACACAGAGGAGTTTAGGGCACGCGGGAGGCGGTGCGCGCCGCTGTGCGCGGTGCGGCTCCGCGCGGCCCGGTCGCCGTGGGCGGCCCGGCCTAGGGTGGATGCATGACGGATCAGGCGACACCCGCAGGCAGCAACGAGGCGGGCGCTCCCGGCCGCTACGTCGAGGAGGGTGAGTTCACCCGCGACACGAACTACATCGAGGACCGGATCCTCCGCGACGGCTCGCAGGGGTGGCCCGTCGAGGCCGGCCGCTACCGCCTCGTCGCGGCGCGCGCGTGCCCGTGGGCGAACCGCTCGGTGATCGTGCGGCGGCTGCTCGGCCTCGAGGACGCCATCTCGCTCGGCCTGCCCGGCCCCACGCACGACGCCCGCAGCTGGACCTTCGACCTCGACCCCGACGGCCGCGACCCGGTCCTCGGCACCGAGCGCCTGCAGGAGTCGTTCTTCGCGCGCTTCCCCGACTACCCGCGCGGGATCACCGTGCCGGCGCTCGTCGACATCCCCTCCGGCCAGGTGGTCACCAACGACTACCCCCAGATCACGCTCGACCTCTCCACCGAGTGGACCGAGCACCACCGCGAGGGCGCGCCCGACCTCTACCCCGTCGCGCTGCGGGCTGAGATCGACGAGGTCGCGGACCTCGTCTTCCGCGACGTGAACAACGGCGTCTACCGCTGCGGGTTCGCGGGATCCCAGGAGGCGTACGAGAAGGCCTACGACCGCCTCTTCGGCCGTCTCGACTGGCTGAGCGACCGCCTGTCCACGCAGCGCTACCTCGTGGGCGACACGATCACGGAGGCGGACGTGCGCCTGTTCACGACGCTCGCGCGCTTCGACGCCGTCTACCACGGCCACTTCAAGTGCAACCGGCAGAAGCTCGGCGAGATGCCGGTGCTCTGGGCGTACGCGCGGGACCTGTTCCAGACGCCCGGCTTCGGCGACACCATCGACTTCGTGCAGATCAAGCAGCACTACTACCTGACGCACACCGACATCAACCCGACCCGCGTCGTGCCGGTCGGCCCCGAGACGTGGGGCTGGCTCGAGCCGCACGGGCGCGAGGAGCTGGGCGGCCGGCCGTTCGGCGACGGCACGCCTCCCGGCCCCGTCCGCGAGGGCGAGCGCGTGCCCGAGGGCCACGGCGCGGTGCCGCGCGGCGGACGCGAGACGCGCCCGTCCGAGGCGCGCGCGTCCGTCTCCGGGGCGCCCGTTCCCGGATCGGCCGACGCCGGATCCGCGGTCCCCGCCTGATGCCGGCGCGCACAGCTCCCGGCACGCTCACCCGGCGTCGCCGGCTCCTCGGCCTCGCGATCCGGCACGTCCCGGCGATCGCGCGCTCGATGCGCGGCACGCCCGCCGCGGGCACGCGCGTCGTGCGCTTCCCCGCAGGCGGCCAGCAGGGCGTCCCCCTCGACGTGGCCGTATGGACACCGCCCGGGCACGACCGCTCGGCGACCGGATCCCCCGTGCTCGTCGTCCTCGCGCGTCACGACGGCGACTGGCTGCCCTCGACGCTCGCGAAGGACCTGCGCGCGGTGGTCGTGACGATGGCGCCCGACGACGACGCGCAGGCGCTCGCGGGCCTCTCCTGGATCGCGTCGCACGCGGCCGGGTGGAACGGCACGCCGGAGCGGCTCGGGATCCTCGGGGACGGTCCCGGAGCCGACCGGGCGCTGCGGATCACCGCGCTCGCCCGCGACGCCGGCGGACCCGCCGTCCTGCGGCTCGTGCTCGTCAGCCCGTCCGGCGACGTGCCGAGCGTCGGATCCGCCGACCGCCAGGGGCACGGCCGCGACCGGCTGCCCGACATGCTCGTGCACGTGGGCGCCGCGGATCCGCGCATCGACCGCGTCGCGGAGGGCGTGACGGCGCTGAAGGCGGCCGGCGCGAAGACCCGGCTCATCCGGATCCCCCGGGCCGACCAGGGCTGGCTCGCCTACCCGGCGGCCGACCCCGCACTCGCCCGCCGGTCGCTCGACGAGATCGTCGCCTACCTGCGGCGCGGACTCACCGAGGAGCGCGCGTTCGGGGTCGGCCCGGCGTAGGGCTCTCCTCCACGGGCACCTTCACGAGGATGCCGGCCGCGATGAACACGATCGCGGCCACGTACTGCAGCGACTGCCACGTGACTGCCTCGACGGGGATCACGGCGACGGGGTTCCACATGACCGCGACGGCCGCGAGCAGCGCGGCGCTCCACCAGCTGCGGGCGCGCACCGAGAACACGATCATGATGAGCGCGAGGATCGCGACCGCGAACCGCACGACCGTGAAGAAGTCCCCGTCGATCACCGCGAACCCGGCCAGCAGCACGATGGCGCCGAGGAGCCCGGGCGCGAGCGACGGACGGGTGAACGCGGGGGCGGCGGGGGTGCGGGTCACCCGGCCAGTCTGCCAGCGCGCGCCGGGAGCGGGCCGCGGCAGGCTGGCGGCCGTCTCCCCCACCCGCCGCGAACGAGCAGGAGCCCCCGTGCCCGAGACCCTCGACGCCCAGCTCGACCGCATCCTCGCCGCGCGCGACCGCGACGACATGGGACCGACCATCGCCGCCCTCCTGCCGCTCCTCGACGCGCACCCGCGGAACGCCCGCGTGCTCTACGAGGTCGGCGGCGCGTACGACACCGCGGGCGAGGAGACGACGGCGCTCGACCTCTACGAGCGCGCGGAGGCGGCGGGGCTCGCGGACGACATCCTCCGCCGCTGCTACCTCCAGCACGGCAGCACGCTGAGGAACCTCGGCCGCGTCGACGAGTCGCTCGCCCTGTTCGCGCGGGCCCGGGCCGAGTTCCCGGGATCGTCGTCGCTCGCCGTGTTCGAGGCCCTGACCCTGCACGCCGCCGGTCGGCCCGAGGCCGCGCTCGCGAGCGCGCTGCGGATCGTGGCGGACCACGTGCCCGACGATGAGCTGCAGCGCTACCTCCCCGCGATCCGCGGCAACACCGCCTACCTCGACTCGCTCGACGTCCCCGCGGAGTCCGCGTGACGGCGCCTGCCGCGCTCCCGGGGAGGCCGGAGCCCGTGGACGGCGACGCATTCGTCGCCGCCATCCGCCGCCGGTTCGAGGCGACGCCCTCCTTCGCCCCCGAGAAGACGTGGGTCGCAGGGCGGGCACGGGCCGACGGCACCGCCGTGATCCTCTACTCCGACGGGCAGGGCCGCCTGCGCGGACGCCGCTGGGTGCTCGAGCGGCTGGCTGCGCGGTTCGCGCCGCGCGACGCCCGGAGCCTCGCGGACGCCGTCTACCCGAACGAGGTCATCGAGCCCGACGGGCCGATGACGCCGCTCGACGTCGATTGGGCGGACGGGCTCGTGGACGATCCGTCCCGCGTCGGCTGGGTCGTGAACACGTGGACGCACGACGACCCTCCCGGATCGGCATAGGTCCGGCGCTCGGATAACGTGGACGAGCCCGTCCCGCCCCGACCCCGAGGAGCCCCCATGCGCGCCGTCGTCTACGAGAGGTTCGGCGAGACGCCCGTCGTCCGCGAGCTGCCGGATCCCGTCCCGTCCGCCGCCGGCGTGGTCGTGCGCGTCGAGGCGACGGGCGTCTGCCGTAGCGACGCGCACGGCTGGCTCGGCCACGACGACGGCATCGCGCTCCCGCAGGTGCCGGGGCACGAGCTGGTCGGGCGGATCCACCAGGTCGGCCCCGAGGTCACGCGCTTCCAGGTGGGCGACCGCGTGACGGTCCCGTTCGTCTGCGCGTGCGGCCGCTGCGCCGAGTGCCGCGCCGGGAACGGCCAGGTGTGCCGCGACCAGACGCAGCCGGGCTTCACGCACTGGGGGTCCTTCGCCGAGCTGGTCGCCCTGCACGACGCCGACGTCAACCTGATCCCCGTCCCGGACGACCTCGACGCCGGCGCCGCGGCGCTCCTCGGCTGCCGCTTCGCGACGGCCTTCCGCGGCCTCGTGCACCGGGCCCGGATCCAGCGCGGCGAGCGCCTCCTGGTCATCGGCTGCGGCGGCGTGGGCCTCAGCGCCGTGATGATCGGCGTCGCGGTCGGCGCGGAGGTCATCGCGGTCGACGTGGATCCCGCCGCCCTCGCGCGCGCCTCGGAGCTCGGCGCCGAGTACACGATCGACTCGTCCGACCTCTCGGAGCTCGACGTCCTCGACGCCATCCGCGCGGTCTCGGCCGACGGCGTGCAGGTGTCGGTCGAGGCGCTCGGCCGCGAGTCCACGCTCCGGATCAGCCTGCTCGCCCTCGCGCCGACGGGCCGCCAGGTGCAGATCGGCCTGTTCGCGAGCGAGCCGACGGTGCCCGTGCCGTTCGTCATCAGCCAGGAGCTGAGCCTGCACGGCAGCCACGGCATGCCCGCGCACGACTACGCCGAGCTCATGGCCATGGTCGCGTCGGGCGCGCTCCGCCCGGAGCTGCTCATCGAGCACCGCATCACCCTCGACGAGGCGCCGGCCGCGCTCGAGGCGCTCGCGTCGGGCGACCGCTCGGCGGGGATCACACTGGTCGAGGTCGGCTGAGCCCGGCCGGGTCCCGGGCTATCGTGGCGCGTCGAACCAGGCGTCGACCGCGGCGGTGACGCCGGCGTCGTCGACCACGACGTCCGGCACGACGGGACCGCCGTAGCGCCTCCCCGTGCGGTCGGCGTCGACCGTGACCGTGAGGTTCACGATCGCGCCATCGGGCAGGGTCCGCGGCTCGTTCCCGGTGCTGAAGCCGTAGGTCGGCTGCCCGAACGAACGGACGCCGGCCTGCTCGACGAACGCGATCGCGACCGCCTCGCCGGAGCTCACGGTCATGCCGTCGGCGACGACGGCGATCGGCAGCCCCGCGGGGACCCGACCCGCGTCGCTCGTCGCCATGACGTCTCCGCCCTGGGCGACGGCACCGCCCGCGACGGTGACGGGCACCGAGCCGTCCGCGTCGTCGAACGACATCACCTGCCCCTCGTCGAGCAGCGGCGAGACCGCGGCGAGCATGGGCCAGATGTCGCCGCCGTGGTTCCCCCGCAGGTCCACGACCCAGCCGCGGGTCGTCGCGGGCACGGCGGCCACGAGCGCCTGGGCTCCCGCGTCGACGTAGCGCTGGCGGGATGCCTCGTCTCCGCCCACGATCGCGGGGACGACGATGGTCGTGATCCCGTCGGCCGTCGTGACCGTGGGCCGCGGCTCGGCCGCGGCCGACACAGGCGGGCTGTCGCCGAAGAGGGCCGCTGCATCCGCGGGTCCGAGCAGGGAGCTGTGCTCGCCGCCCAGCTCCTTCGCGGCCCCGGAGAGCGCCGGGTACGTGCCGGCGTAGGTGCGCGCCCGGGCCGCCTGCGCGTCCACCTCCGCCCGGACCTCCGCGACGCGGGCGGGATCCGCCTTGAGGCCGTCGACCATGAGGTCCACGGCCATGTCGGCGTAGCGCTGCGGCGAGGGAGGGACGTCGAGCAGGCCGGCGCGCTCGAGGGACGGCGTCGCGGCGATCGTCCCGCCGACGAGCACGACCACGGCGACCGCGAACGCGAGGGGCAGGCGGCTCAGGATCCTGGATCGACGTGGGGGCACGCGCCCACCCTGCCGGACGCGGGACCCGCCCGTGCCGTCCCTCCCCCGACGCCTAGAGCGCGCCCTGCAGCTCCGAGCCCGCCGGGATCGGCGCGAGCCGCGTGACGACGGCAGGCCCCGTGATGAGCCCGGCGAGCGACGCGCCCATCCGGGCGACGGCCTCGCCCGCGCCGTGCGCCTGGAGGTCCTCGACGGACGACCACTTCTCGAGCATCACGATGGTGCCGTCGGGGGCGTCGTGGATCGCGTAGACCTCGCAGCCCTCCTCCTCGTGCACCGCGGCGATGCCGGCGGACAGGGCGGCGACGGCCTCGTCGTGCTTGCCCTCGACGGGCGTGAAGACGGCGGTGACGACGACGGGCTGGGACATGGGTTCTCCTCGGTTCGGGGTGGGACGGTTCGGGGTGGGACGGTTCACGTGGGCGGGATCGCTCACGGCCGCGGGATGTTCCGCAGGTTCGAGCGGGCGAGCTTCACGGCCTCGCCGACGCCGCCGTTCATCACGATCTTCGACATCGAGAGCGCGAAGCCCTTCACCTGCGCGGCCGTGATCTCCGGCGGGATCGAGAGCGCCATCGGGTCGGTGACGAGGTCGACGAGCGCGGGCCCGTCGTGCGCGAACGCGGCCTCGAGCGCGCCGCGGATGTCGGCGGGGTCCTCGACGCGCTGGGAGTGGATCCCGAGGGCGGCCGCCACCGCGGCGTAGTCGACCATGGGCACGTCGACGCCGAAGTCGGGGATCCCGTCGACGAGCATCTCCACCTTCACGAGCCCGAGCGTCGAGTTGTTGAACACGACGACCTTCACGGGCAAGTTGTAGGCGGCCACGGTCACGAGCTCGCCCATGAGCATGGACAGGCCGCCGTCGCCCGAGACCGACACGACCTGCCGCTCCGGGTGCGCGACCTGCGCGCCGATCGCCATCGGCAGCGCGTTGGCCATGGACCCGTGCACGAGCGACCCGAGCATCCGCCTGCGCCCGTTCGGGGTGAGGTACCGGGCGGTCCACACGTTGCACATGCCCGTGTCGCTGAGGAAGACGGCGTCGTCGGCCGCGACCTCGTCGAGGACGCTCGCCGCGTACTCCGGGTGGATCGGCCGGAGCTTCTCCGCCTTCGTCGTGTACGCGCCGACGACCTGCTCCACCTTCTTGTCCTGCTCCTTGAGCAGCTTCTCCAGGAAGCGCCGGTCCGTCTTCCGCTCGACGAGCGGCAGCACCGCGCGGATCGTGGAGAGCGCGTCGCCGTGGATCGCGATGTCGACGTCGGTGCGGCGGCCGAGGCGCTCGGGCGCGATGTCGATCTGGGCGGTCCGCACCTCCTTGCCGGGCAGGAACTGGTCGTAGGGGAAGTCGGTGCCGATGAGGATCAGCAGGTCGGCGCCCGAGATGCCGGCTGCCGCGGCGCCGTAGCCGATGAGGCCCGTCATGCCGACGTCGAAGGGGTTGTCCTGCTGGATCACGTCCTTGCCGCGCAGCGAGTGGCCGACGGGAGCGGCGATCCTGTCGGCCAGCTCCATGAGCTCGGCGTGCGCGGATCCCGCGCCGCGGCCCGCGAAGATCGCGACGCTCTTCGCGTCGTCGATGGCGGCGGCGAGCGCGCGCACGTCCTCCTCGGCGGGCACGATCGCGGGGCGCCGCGGCAGCGAGAACGCGGGCGCCTCGCCCTCCGCCTCGAACTCGGCGACGTCGCCGGGCAGCGTGATGACGCTGACGCCGCCGAGCGCGAGCGAGTGCCGCATCGCCTGGTCGACGACGCGGGGCGCCTGCACGGCGGTCGAGATCATCTCTGTGTAGTGCGAGCACTCGACGAAGAGGCGGTCGGGGTGCGTCTCCTGGAAGTAGCCGGAGCCGATCTGGTTCGTGGTGATGTGGCTCGCGATCGCGAGCACGGGCGCGCCCGAGCGGTGCGCGTCGTAGAGGCCGTTGATGAGGTGCAGGTGGCCGGGGCCGCAGGATCCCGCGCACACGGCGAGCTTGCCCGTCAGCTGCGCCTCGGCGGATGCGGCGAACGCGCCCGCCTCCTCGTGCCGCACGTGGATCCAGTCGATGCCGCCCTTGCGGCTCCCGCCCGTGCGCCTCACCGCGTCGACGACCGGGTTGAGGCTGTCGCCGACGACCCCGTAGATGCGGCTCACCCCCGCCTCGATGAGCTGGGCGATGAGCTGGTCGGCGACCGTGCGAGCCATGTTGCGTCCTTCCGTCGGTGCGTCCAGTCAATACCCGCCGCCTCCGCGCGGGCTCCGCGCGCCGCGCGCTCCGGGAATGCGACCGCGCCAGGCGCGTTGACCCTCACGTGACCGACACGACGACCGATCCCGCCCGCTCCGCCGCCGACCCCGACACCCTCGCCGCCGCTGCGCAGGCTGACTACGAGGCCTGGCACCGCGCCCGCCTCGCCGCCGTGACGAGCCCGTTCGGCAGCCTCGCGCTCATTCAGACGACCTGGCTCGAGCCCGGCCGGGAGGTCAGCGACCTCGAGGCGCTCGAGGGCCAGCCCGACACCGTGCAGCTGACGCGCATCGAGCGCACCTCGCTCGACACGGGCGAGCCCGAGCACGGCTACCGGCTGTGGGACGCGGCGTCCCCGAAGAACCGCGCGTTCGAGGACATCGAGGTCTACCCGTACGCGCCCGAGTGGATCCTCGAGGGCCGCTTCGAGCGCGTCGACGACGACCGCGTGATCCCCTTCGAGCACATCGCCGACGCCGGCCGCACGCGCGAGCTGCCGGTCCCCGGCGACATCGTCGTGGATATCGAGGGGCGCGAGGTGCGTCTCAGCGCCTTCGCCGACGGCGACCGCCTCCAGCTCGTCTTCGCCGACGCCACCACCGGCCGCGAGAGCTACGCGCCCAGCCGCTTCCTCTTCATCCCCCGCCCCGACGGCGACGGACCCGTGACCCTCGACTTCACGCGCGCCGTCGTCCCGCCCTGCGGCTTCTCCGACTGGATGAACTGCCCGCTCCCACCGGCCGGCAACCGCCTGACCGCGGCCGTGCGCGCGGGCGAGCGCCGGGTCGTCTACCGCGACGAGGCCTGAGGCGCAGCCGGCGCGGCCTGCGCGTCGGGCACCTCGACGCCCGCCGCCCAGACGCGGGCGACCCCGAGGCCGGGCGTGAGCGCCACGACGTCCGCGGCGGATCCCGCCCGCAGCAGGCCGAGCCGATCGTCGAGGCCGAGCGCCCGCGCCGGGACGACGGTGAGCGCGGCGACCGCGTCGGGCAGGGCGAGGCCCACCTCGTCCACCGCGATCCGCAGAGCGCGGTCCTGCGTGAGCGTCGAACCCGCGATCGTCTCGGTGGCCGCGAGCCGCGCGATGCCGTCGCGCACGTCGGCGTCGAGCGAGCCCAGGCGGTAGCGGCCGTCGGCCGATCCGGTCGCCGCCATGGCGTCCGTGACGAGCGCGACGCGGCCCGGCGCCTCGCGGAACAGCAGGGCCGCGACCGACGGCGCCACGTGCACGCCGTCGAGGATCAGCTCGAGCGTCACGCGCTCGTCGGCGATCGCGGCCATGATCGGGCCGGGCTCCCGGTGGTGGATCCCCGGCATCGCGTTGAACGCGTGCGTCAGCACGGTCGCGCCGGCGTCGAAGGCGGCGCGCGCCACGTCGCCCGAGCACGTGGTGTGCCCGATGGCCGCGACCACGCCCGCGTCGACCAGGCGCCGGATCGCATCGATCGCGCCGTCGAGCTCCGGGGCGATCGTCACCTGTCGGAGCACGCCCTGACCCGCCTCGAGCAGGGCCTCGATGCGCGCGGGCGTCGGATCCACCAGGTGCTCGTGCGCGTGCGCCCCCGCCGCGTGAGGCGAGAGGAACGGCCCTTCCAGGTGCGCGCCGAGGACGGTCGGGTCGTCGACCATCGCCTCGCGGATCGCGCCGAGCGACCGCACGAGGTCCGGCACCGGGTTCGCGACGAGGCTCAGGACGGACCGCGTCGTCCCGTGCCTGCGGTGCAGGGCGACGGCCGCGCGGATCCCCTCGGCCCCGTCCTCGTGGGACGCGCCCGCGCCGCCGTGCACGTGCAGGTCGACGGAGCCGGGCACGAGCGTCGCGTCGCCGAGGTCGACCGTGCGGTCGGCAGCAGGCAGCTCGCGCCCGCTCCCGACGGCCGCGATCGCGTCGCCGTCGAGGAGGATCCAGGCGTCGGCGGTCGTGCCGCGCGCGTCCACCACCCGTGCCGCGCGGAGGAGGGTGGTCACGGTCTCGTCGCGCGCGGGCATGCGGTCATCATCCCGCACGCCCGCGTCGGGTCGCCGATGCGTCGGCCCGCCCACGGCGTCAGGGCACCAGCACGACCTTGCCGGGCGCGTGGCTCCGGCGGGCGAAGCGGTGCGCGTCGGCGGCGTCGGCCAGGGCGAAGGTCCCCGCGATGCGCACCCGGAGGCGTCCGGCGCCCGCGTGGTCGACCAGCGCCTGGCGCACGGACGCGCGGTAGCCGGTGCCCGCGTCCTGCCCGGGGCCGTAGCCGAGGAGGCGGATGCCGGCCTCCGCCCGCCGGTCGGATCCCGTGATGGACGCGATCCGCCCGCGGTCCGCCACGAGCTCGACCGACACGTCGAGCGCCTCGTCCGTGCCGACCGTGTCGACGGCCGCGTCGATCCCCTGCGGCGCGACCGCGCGGATCCGGTCGGCCAGCCCCGGGCCGTGGGCGACCGGGATGGCGCCGAGGTCCCGGAGCGCGTCGTGGTTGCGCTCCGACGCGGTCGCGACGACCGCGGCGCCGGCGATCCGCGCGAGCTGCACGGCCATGAGCCCCACGCCGCCGGAGCCGCCGTGGACGAGGACGGTGTCGCCCGCCCCCGCGCCGGCGGCGTGCAGGGCGTGCGCCGCCGTGGTCCCGGCCAGCATCAGACCGGCGGCCTCCTCCTCGCCGAGCGCCGCCGGGCGGCGGACGAGCGACGACGGCGGCGCGACCACGTGGTCGGCGTACGCCGCGGTGACCGGGTAGACGACGACCTCCTCGCCCACGACCACGTCGCGCACGTCCGCGCCGACCTCGACGACGACGCCGGCGCACTCGAGGCCGAGCGTCGGCATCTCCTCCATGAGGCCGGCCTCCTCGCGCTGGTCGTCGTCGACCTCGTGGAAGTCGCCGCCGTAGAGCTTCCAGTCGATGGGGTTCACGCCGGCCGCGCGCACGCGCACGACGACCTCCCCGGCTCCTGCTCGGGGCGTCGGCACGTCGACGACGGCGAGGACCTCGGGCCCTCCGTGCTGGCGGGGTCGGATGGCTCGGGACATGGCGGGCTCCTTCTCGTGGTGGCGCATCCATCGCATCCGGGTGGATGCGTCGGGCGCCTCGGCCAGTCTCGGGTCGCGCCACCCATGCGTCCAGTGCAATGCTGGTAAGCATGCGTTGCACCGGGCGCAACTAGGAGGATCCGTGGCCCAGCTCGACCTGAACCTCCTCCGGGTGCTCGACGCGCTGGTCGCGACCAGCAGCGTGACCGAGGCCGCCTCCCGCCTCGCCCTCTCCCCGCCCGCCGCCAGCCGCGCGCTCGGCCGCCTCCGCGTCAGCATGGGCGACGAGATCCTCGTGCGCGCCGGCCGCGGCATGGTGCCGACGCCGTTCGCGCTGCGCGTCGCCGCCTCCGTCCGCGCCCTCCTCGACGAGGCGGACGGCCTCACCCGCACCGGGGAGGACGACCCGTCCAGCTGGAACCGCGCCTTCGCCATCCGCATGAACGAGTCGCTGATCCCCGTGCTCGCGCCGGCCCTCACGGAGCGCGTGGTCGCCGAGGCTCCTGGCGTCCTGCTGCGCTTCGTCCCGCAGGAGTCCAAGGACGCCGAGGCGCTGCGCGACGGGACCCTCGATCTCGATGTGGGCATCCGCGTGGCGTCGCCGCCCGACGTGCTCGCCGCGCCGCTCGTCACCGACCGCTTCGTCGCCGTCGTCGGCGCCCGCACGGCGCTCGGCAGGAAGACGACGCTCACGCTCGACGACCTCGCCGCCCACCCGCACGTCTCGGCGTCGCGGCGGGGCCGCGCGCGGGGTCCGGTCGACGACGCCCTCGAGGCCACGGGGCGGACGCGACGCGTGGTCGCGGTCGCGCCCACCTACGCGGTGGCGGCCCTCATGGTGGTGGGCAGCGGATCCATCTGCCTGCTCCCCGAGCTCATGACCGAGCGCCTCGTCGACGGCGGCGTCCCGCTCCGGGCGCACCGGCTGCCGTTCGACCTGCCCGAGGTGCAGGTCGACCAGCGCTGGCACCGCCGCGCCGACGCGGATCCCGCCTCCCGCTGGCTCCGCCGCGCGCTCGACGCCGTGGCGGTCGACGTCGCGGCCGCGCGCCGCCGCCGCTAGCCGAGCACCTCGGGCCGCTTCCACTCCGCACCGTGCACGTGCTGGTCGAGGAAGGCGAGCACCGTCCGGTACCAGACCACCGACTGCTGGGGCTTGAGGACCCAGTGGTTCTCGTCCGGGAAGACCAGGAACCGGTGCGGGGTGGTGCCGTCGTCGGCCGCGTGGTGCTCCGCGAGCTCCGACCAGAGGCGCAGGCTCTCGCCGATGGGCACGCGGTAGTCGCGGTCGCCGTGGATCACGAGCATGGGCGTCACGATGTCGCGCACGGAGTGGTGCGGGGAGTTCCGGTCGAGCCCCTCGGCCGAGAAGATGCTCTGCCAGTACTGCGACGAGTCGGTGGTCGGCCCGAACTGGTCGAGCGACCACAGGCTCGCGTGGCTGACGATCGCGCGGAAGCGGTCGGTGTGGCCCGCGACCCAGTTGGCCATGTAGCCGCCGAACGAGCCGCCCATCGCGGCCGTGCGCGTCTGGTCGATGTCGTCGCGCGCCTCGACCGCGTCCGTGATGGACATGAGGTCGGTGTACGGCGCCTCACCCCACGCGTCCCAGCCGCGCGCGATGAAGTCGAGGCCGTAGCCGGTGCTGAGCGCGGGATCCGGCAGCAGCACCGCGTAGCCGCGCGCCACCAGCACCTGCGGCGTCCAGCGCCAGCTCCACGCGTTCCAGCTGTTGAGCGGGCCGCCGTGGATCCACAGCAGCAGCGGCGCGGGCGCCTCGGCCGACGCGCCATCCGGCAGCATCAGCCAGCCGCGCACGCGCGCGCCGTCGGCGGCCGTCGTCTCGACCTCGGTCATGGTCCCGGTCGTCGCGGGGACGGGCGCGGGCGTCGCGAGCCCGGTGACGGATCCGTCGGCGGCCGACACGCGCACGGGGTGCGCGGGCGCCATCCACGAGGAGCGGAGCGCGAGCACGTCGCCGGTCTCGCCGTCGACCTCCACGTCCGTGTAGGTGTGGTCGTCGGTCGTGAGCTGCGTGACGGAGTCGTCCAGGCCGATGCGGAAGACGGGTCCGCGGCCGTCCTGGTCGGCGGTGACGACGAGCGCCTGCGAGTCCGCGTCGAACCGCAGCGACGACGGCCAGCGGTCCCAGCCCGCGGCGACGCGGCGAGCGTCTGACCCGTCGAGCGCCGACACCCAGATCTCCTGCTGCGTGGGCGCGGCCGGGGTCGCGCGGTCGGTGCGCACGTAGGCGAGCAGCGCGCCGTCGGGGCTGATGGCGGGCATCTCGAGGTCGACGCCGGGCAGGTCGAGGAGCGTGGTGCGCTCCCCGGTCGCGACGTCGATCGACACGAGCGCCTGCCGGAAGCCGCGGCGCTCCTTCACGCCGAGGGCGACGACGAGCGTGCGGCCGTCCGGGCTGATCGCCGCGGTGGCGTGCTCGAGCGTGCGGCCGGGCTCCGGGGTGAGGTCGCGCGGGCGGGGCAGCGAGGTCGGGTACGGCTGCGCGCCGGCGGCCGGGGCCATCGCCGCGGATCCGCCGTCCTCGGTCGCGGCCTCGGCGGCGAGCGCGGCCGCCGCATCCGCCGTGGTGGGCCGCGCGGGCTCCTCCACGAGCGCGTCGGCGAGGTCGAGCGCGAACAGGTGCGGCTCGTCCGGGCCGAGGTCGTGGTCCCAGTAGCGCACGGGGTAGCTCTCGTGCAGGATCGCGTTCACCTTCAGGTCGGCGCGCGTCTTCCGTGCCACGGCGTCGGCCTCGAGCGAGCCGGATCCGGGCAGCAGCCGCGCCTGCAGGACCACCGTGGCCGCGTCGCGCGCGACGGCCGCGATGCCGTCCACCCCGCCGGCGAGGCGGGTCAGCGCGCGGGCCTCGCCGCCGTCCGCCGGGAGGATCCACAGCTGGGCGGCCTCGTTCCCGTCGGCGTCGTCGGCGTCGGGCCGGGAGGAGACGAAGAGGAGGTCCCCTGATGCGGTGAACGCCGCGCCGCCCTCGCTCTTCGCCGAACGGGTGAGGCGCCGCGGCACGCCGCCGCCTGCCGCGGGCACGACCCAGAGGGCGTGGCGGTAGCCGGTCCTCGCGGCGTCGAGGGTCGTGACGGTGAGCACCGCGCGGCGTCCGTCGGGCGAGAGCACGAGGCCGCCGAGGCGCGGGATGGCGATGAACTCGTCGAGCTCGGTGAAGGGGGTGGGGGTGCGGGTGTCGGGCATGCTCCCACGCTAGCCGCGGCGGCTCCCGGCGCCGTCCGGCGGGGCCGCGGCGGCCGGCCCTCCCACCACGGAGCTCGACGCTGGGCGGGATCCTTCGCCCCCGAATCGCTGGCGCCGTCACGGTAGGATCGAGCGCATGGAGCGGCGAGCCGGTCGGGTCGGGAGGCCCGCGCGCGTCTCGCGGAGGCTCATCGCGGAGGCGGCCCTCGAGGTCGGCCTCAGCACCCTCACCCTCACCTCGCTCGCGCAACGCCTGGGCGTCGACCACTCGACGCTGTACCGGCACGTCGCCAGCCGCGACGACATCGTCCTCCTCGCGTGCGACACCGCCATCGCGCGGATGGACTGGCCGACGGTCCCCGACCTCCCCGCCGCCCAGCTCGTGGCGCCGGACGACACCTCGTGGCGCGCCTACCTCGAGCAGGCCGTCGCGCGCATCTGGGACATGTACGACAGGCACCCGGGCCTCGCGAGCGCGATCCACCACCTCGACACCGCCCCCGACCAGGTCGTCCTGCGCTTCACCGGGGCGATCCGCGACCTGACCCGCATGGGCTTCGCGGAGGCGGAGGCCGTGCTGGTCCTCGACACCGTGCTCGACATCGGGGTGGAGTCCTACGTCGGCTGGGAGCGCGTGCTGGCGGCGGGCGGCGGCGCGGCCGACCGGCCCGCGTCGTCGTCGCCCATCGTGGACGCCACGCTGCCGGCCGCCATGGGGCGCGGGCTGCTCGCCCTGGCCGCCGACGGGATCGCGGCCGAGCACGCCGCCGACGCCGACGCCGCGGAGACCCTGCACGCGTCCCGGCGCGGCGGACCCGCGCACTCGGCGGGCACCCCGGACGCGCTGCACGCGCGCGAGGAGGCGGCCCAGCGCGACGCGCTCGGCACCATGGACCGCGTCACCGCCAGGTTCTCCGGCGAGGTGTCGACGGGATCCGCCGCGACGCCGCGCGACTGGTGGCTGCGCAAGCTCGGCGTGGTCCTCGCGGGCGTGGGTGGGCTGCGCTCCCCCGGGCCGGACGCGTCGGACCGCTAGGAGCCGGCCGGATCCCCCGCCTCGGCCGTCGCGTCGTCCGCCGACTCGTCCTCGTCATCCCTGGCCGCGAGGACGGGCGCGAGCACCGCGCGCACCGCCTGGGCCCCGTCGTCGTTCAGGTGCAGCCGGTCGTCCGTGAGCGTGGGGGCGAGCTCGCCGTCGCCGAAGCCGAGGGCGGGCCAGAGGTCCACGTGCTCGGCGCGGACCGCCGGCGCGTACTGGCGGATGTGCACGTTGACGACGCGGATCCGCTCGGCGTGCTCGCGCCCGCGCGGCGGCACCGACAGGACGACGATCCGGGCCGCCGGGAGGTCGCGACGGAGGTGCGCGAGGATCGTCTCCAGCGCGCGGACGGTCGCCTCCGGCCCGCGGCGCGCGGCGCCCAGGTCGTGCGTGCCGCAGGACACCACGACGGTCGACGGCTCGGCGGCCACCGCGTCCGGCAAGAGCGCGAGCACGTCGTCGGTGGTCTGGCCGGCCCGGCCGAGGTCGACGATCCGCGCCTCCGCGTCGTCGCCGACGGGACCGGGGACGATGCCGCCCCAGCCGCCGTCCCCCGTCAGGCTGTCGCCCAGGAGGACTGTCGTGCGCGTGCGCGGTGCCATGGATCCGCCTCTCGTCGTGCCCATCATGGTCCCCGCGCCCGGCGAAGTCACCGGATCCGCGTCGACCTCAGCCGTGCTGCCGGCGTGCGACCCGGCGCCACCAGCGACGTCGGCGCGGCGACAGCACGAGGACGGCGACGGCGATGAGGAGCGGGAGGGACAGGATCGCGGCGACCAGCGCGCCCGCCTGCCCGGGGTTCAGGGGGATGCCGAGCACGTCGATGGTGACGCGCGACGCGGCGCCGTCGGTGAGGTCGGTGATGTTGCGGTCGCCGGCCGCGTCCACGGGGACGGGCTTCCACGACTCGGACGCCGCGGGGTCGGGCGTGCTCCCCGCCGACGGCGTGCGCGCCGCGGCCGGTCCGTCACCCGAGATGATCGCGAGGTCGGCCCGCGCCTGGACGGGCGCGGACACGCTCATCGTCACCGCGGTCGCGAGGCCGGCCGACGCGAGGGCGATGCCCACGAGGGTCAGGAGGATCAGGCCGATGCGCGGGGCCCCGATCCGCCGGCTCACCGCGCGGCCCCCTCGAGGGGACGCCCGGCCTCGCGGGACGTCGTCGCGGCGAGCGCCTTCGCGGTGATGCGGGTGGCCATCGACGTGAAGATCACGCCGTGGAACGGCAGGATCGAGAACCAGTAGAGCCGGCCGGCGAGGCCGGAGGGGAAGAAGATCGCGCGCTGCCGGTAGTCGCTGCCGCCGCCCTCGCGGGGCGTGGAGCTGA
This sequence comes from Clavibacter quasicaliforniensis, assembly GCF_051201715.1. NCBI lineage: Bacteria > Bacillati > Actinomycetota > Actinomycetes > Micrococcales > Microbacteriaceae > Clavibacter > Clavibacter quasicaliforniensis. The sequence goes on from NZ_CP139624.1 coordinate 2,346,957, forward strand.
GCTCGAGCCAGGCCTCGCCGGGCAGCTTCATCTCGGCGCGCAGCCGCAGCGAGGATCCGCGCTCGATGTGCTCGACGCGCCAGAAGTCGAGCGCGTCGCCGGTCTGCAGGGTGGTCGCGCTGCGGCGTCCCCGGCGGAGGCCCACGCCGCCGACGAGCTTGTCCATCCAGCCGCGTGCGGCCCAGGCGACGGGCAGTGAGTACCAGCCGTTCTCGCCGCCGATCGACTCGATCACGGCCCACAGGTCCTCGGGCGCCGCGTCGGTCGAGCGCTCCTTGAGGTCGAGGTAGACGGTGTGGCCCGACCAGTCGGGGTCGCTCGGCAGCAGGTCGCTGGGCGCACCGACGACGGCCGAGTCCTTCCAGCTGGTCTCGACGACGCCGTCGCGCATGCGTCCGAGGGCGAGGCGCACGGAGCGGCGGTAGCCGGTGAGGCCGCCCTCGGGGTCCGGGATGTAGGTGGAGATGTCGTGCTCGCCCATCACGCAGTCGTACTGCAGCGACTCGATGATCGGCACGGCGAGCGTCCGCGGGATGGGCGTGACGACGTTGACCCAGTGCGCGGCGAGGCGAGGCGCGAAGACCGGGATGGAGGCGATGGGCCGCTGCGGCAGGCCTGCCTCGACCGCGTAGCCGTTCATCATCTGGCCGTAGCGGAGCACATCGGGCCCGCCGATGTCGAAGGTGCGGTTGAGGTCGGCGGGCAGGTCGGCCGCGGCGACGAGGTAGTAGAGGACGTCGCGGATCGCGATGGGCTGGATGAAGTTGCGGACCCAGCCGGGCGCGGGCATGAAGGGCAGGACCTCGGTGAGGTGGCGGATCATCTCGAACGACGTGGAGCCGGATCCGATGACCACGCCCGCCTGCAGCGCGATGGTCGGCACGCCGCTCGCGAGGAGGACGTCGCCGACGGCCTTGCGGCTCGCCAGGTGCTTCGAGAGCTCCGGGGTGTCGGGGTGCAGCCCCCCGAGGTAGACGATGCGGCCCACGCCCGCGGCCTTCGCGGCGGTCGCGACGTGCTCGGCGGAGGCGCGCTCCGACGACGCGAAGTCGCCCTTGGATCCCATGCCGTGCACGAGGTAGTAGAGGACGTCGACCCCGTCGACCGCGGGGCCGAGGGTCGCGGCGTCGGCGAGGTCGCCCTGCACCACCTCCACGTCGTCGCGCCAGGGCACGTCGGTGAGGCGACGGGGATCCCGCACGAGCACGCGCACCCGGAAGCCGGCGTCGAGGAGACGGGGCACGAGCCGACCGCCGATGTAGCCCGTCGCTCCGGTCACGAGGGCGAGACGGGAGGCGGCGCTCGGCGATGTCATTCCCTCACGCTAGGCAATCAGCCTGGCAAGCGGCTCCCAGGAGCCGGGACGGGCGGTGGACGCCGCCCGCGGATCAGCCCTCGGCGGACTCGAGCTCGGCGAGGTACCGGCGCCAGGTGGGGCCGTGCTCGGCCTCGCACGTCGCCCAGTCCACCGGGCTGCCGTGGACGAGGTCCTCGAGCAGGTCGAGGTGCAGGCGCCAGCTGGCCTTCAGCACGTTGGCGATGCCGGCGGGGAGGAAGCCCGAGACCGTGACGCTGATCTCCGTCTGCCGGTCGCGCGGGCCGCCGGGCACCTCATGGAGGCGGATCAGGAAGCGGGCCGAGACCTCGCCCTCGTGCACGAACGTGTAGTCGATCGCCCGCCCCTCCTCGAAGCGCGTGACCGTGCCGCCGGACGCGGAGGCGAGGCTGCGGTCGGGCACCGTCATCCACTCGAACCAGAAGTCACCGCCGTCCTCCTGCTCGATGGACGCCTCGGCGAGCCAGCCGGACACCATGTCGGCGTCGGACACCGCGTCCCACACGATGAGCGGCGGCAGGTCGATGAGCCGGCGGAAGACGAACTCGTACGGGAGGAAGACGGTGGACTCGCGGGCCTCGGAGAGGAAGGCGCCGGGCAGGGAGGGGAACCGGGGACGGTCGACGTCCCGGTCGGGGTGACGGTCGTCGTCGAGGCCGGCGGAGGCGGGCATGCCCTCGTCGAGCTCGCGGGAGGCGAGGCGCGCCTCCGCGGCGTCGGTGTGCTCTAGGGCTGGGGCGCCGCCGCGCCGGGAGGGCATCGGGTTCTCGGCGCGCGGGTCGGACGCCTCGCTCGGGGCCTGTCCGGGGGTGTGATCGGGATCCACGTGCCGAGCCTAGGCGCGGACCGCAGGTCCGGTCCGTGAATTCCACACAGGTGTCAGGGCATGGTCGGACGACGGGATGAGGACCTCGGGCCGCGCGGCTCGCGGACGCCCGTGCGGCCGCCCGTATCCTGGACGCCGGTCGACGGGCGGATCCGGGACCGGGACAGGACGAAGATGCCTCGCACGCTCGCGCTCGCCGTCGACTTCGGCGGCACCAAGGTCGAGTCCGCGCTCGTGGACGACGCGGGCCGCGTGCTCGAGGGCAGCCGGTTCCGCGGTCCCACCGGGCCCGAGCGATCCGCCGACGAGCTACTCGACGCCGTCCTCGGGGTCGCCCGGCAGGCGCTCGCCGCCCTGCCCGACGACGCCGAGCTCGTGGGCACGGGCCTCGCGGCGGCCGGCCCGGTCGACGTGCCGCACGGCCTCGTGTCGCCGCTCAACGTGCCCGCCTGGCGCGACTACCCGCTGCGCGACCGCCTCGCCGAGCTCACGCCCGACGTGCCCACGACGCTGCAGATGGACGGCCTCGCGATCACGCTCGCCGAGCACTGGGTCGGCGCCGGCCGCGGCCACGACCACGTGATGGGCATGATCGTCTCCACCGGGATCGGCGGCGGGCTCGTGCTCGGCGGCCGCACCGCGGCGGGATCCACGGGCAACGCCGGCCACATCGGCCACGTCGAGGTCGCCGGGTTCGACGACCCGTGCACGTGCGGCGGCCAGGGATGCGTGGAGGCCATCGCGTCGGGGCCGAAGAGCGTCGCCTGGGCGCGCGCGCAGGGCTGGACGGGATCCACCGGCGAGGACCTGGCCGCCTCCTACCGGGACGGCGACGGGACGGCCGTCGCGGCTGTCCGGCGCGCGGGCCTCGCGATCGGCCGCGCCATCGCGTCCGCCAGCTCCCTCGTGGACCTCGACGTCGTCGCGATCGGCGGCGGGTTCAGCCGCGTCACGCCCGACCTCTTCGACATGATCCGCGAGCCCATCGCGCTCCGCGAGCAGTTCGGCTTCGTCACGAAGACGTGCGTCGTCCCCTCCGGCCTCTCCTCCGACGGCCCGATCATCGGCGCGGGCGCGCTCGTGCACCGCCGGGACATGGTCCCGAGCTTCTGACGGCGGTCGCCGGGCGGATCCCCCGACCCCTCCCGACGACCGCCGCCCGCCGCCCGCCGCTAGGACAGCTCGGCGTAGAGCGGGCTCGTGTAGAACCAGAGGTCCTCCCACGGGTCCGCGTCGCCCAGCACGTCGATCGCGGGGCCGGCCGGGTCGATCGCCGCGCCGAGGAAGCCGGGCTGCTGGCGCTTGCCGTCGGTGCCGCGCAGGCGCACGTAGAAGCGGTCGCCGGGCACGGTGATCTCCTGCGACAGGCGGTAGCCGCCCGGGATCGCCGTGAGGCGCGACACCGGGAGCTGCGCGACCACGCGCGTCGCGGGCGCGGTCATGGAGTCGCGGTCGGCGGCGGGGCCGTCGATCCGGCCGACGATCACGTCCACGCGCGCGAGCTCCGGCACGAAGCCGGCGCGGTTCGGGCGCGACGCCGTCATGATGTCGGCCGTCACCGTCACCTTGCGGTCGCGCTTGCCGATGAGCGTCCCGCCCAGCGGGACCGTGCGGCCGCGCTCGAGGACGAGGCGCGCGTCGATCGAGTCGACGAGGCCGCCGTGATCCACCCACACGCGGCCGGCGCGGATCGCGTCGAGCACGGACGTGTGGTCCTGGCGGACCGCGCCCACGTGCGTGCGGCTGTAGTGGCCCGGCCAGAAGTCGTTCTCGTCGGTGTCGACGCCGCCGCGGTAGACGGGATCCACCATGCGGCCGTCGCGCTCGTAGTCGCTGCCGGGTCCGACCTCGGTGGTGTCGAGGTAGACGTTGTGGCTGTCGCTCGTGGCCGTGACGATGAAGTGCCGCCCCTCGGCGAGCATCGAGTCCCAGACGCCGCCGACCGTGGCCGTGACCCAGTCGAAGCCGCCCCAGGTGCGGTACGACTCGGCCGGGTAGCCGGGGAAGGAGTACGTGCCGCGGGAGTTGCCGTAGAGGCCGCGCCCGCCGGCCGTGCTGTGCGGGGACGGCAGGCCGCCCGCCTGGTGGCCGGGCGCGCCCTCCATGCCGAGGACCACGCGCGGGCCGGCGTCCTGCCACGCGCGCAGCTCGTGCGGCGAGTCGATGCCCTGGCGCGACGGGTGGTTGGGGAGCATCACGGCGTCCTTCACGCGACGCGAGGCGACGGCCTGGTCGAGGAAGCGGATCCCCTCGAGCGCGAGCGCCTCGTTCGCCGGGGTGCCGTCGCGCGTGCCCTTCACGCGGGCGTCCCAGCGGTCCTCGATCTCCTTGAGCACGCCGACCGCGTCGCCCTGCGGGTGCACGAAGACGGTGGCGTGCTCGGCGCCCGGGATGTTCCACTCGAGGCCGTGGAAGATCACGATGTCGGAGCCGAATTCCTTCCGCGCCTCCTCGATGAACGGCACGATCTGATCGACGCTGCCCTTCGTGGAGTGCGCCGTGTTGCCGTGGTCGGTGAGCACGATCCACTGCACGCCGTTGGCGACGGCCTGGCGGATGTGGTCGCGGACGCGGTACTTGCCGTCGTTGCTGAAGAGCGTGTGGACGTGGTGGTCGCCCTCGAGCCAGAGGTAGCCGCCGACCTTCGCGGGTGCACCGGCGGCGCGGGCGGCGGGTGCGGGTCCGAGAGCGGCGATGGCGGCGCCGGCGCCGACCACCGCGCCGGTCTGGAGCAAGCCCCTGCGGCTCACCGTCGTGCGTGCGTCGTTCGTCATCCGTGTCCTCCGTGTCACCGTGCGCGTGGATTTCCCACGGTGCCGAATCAATGCGACGGGCGATGGACCCCGGATGGACGGCGGGCTGTCGGGAGGTGAACGGAGCACGCGACGCGACCCGCCGGGCGTCAGCCCTCGCGCGCGGCCTCGCGGGGCGCGCGGTCCCAGGTGTCCTCGAGCATGCGCGGCCGGGCGAGGTAGAAGCCCGACGCGGACGCCACCGCGACCATCACGAACAGCATGAGCAGCGGCACGGTCCAGCCGCCGGACAGCTCGTGCAGCACGCCGAACAGCAGGGGTCCGATCGCGCCGATCGAGTAGCCGATGCCCTGGACGAAGCCGCTCAGCGCGACCACTCCCCCGTGCGTGCGGGTGCGCAGGTTGATGAGCACGAAGACGAGCGGGAACAGCAGCGGGCCGGATCCGGCGGCGGCGACCCAGAGGAGCGGCGCGGCGGCCGGCGCGACCAGGAGGCCGACGTAGCCGACGACGAAGAAGAGCACGCCGACCTGGATCAGGATGCCGACGTTCCTCATGCGCGCCGCGAGGATCGGCATGACGATGGCCGCAGGCAGCCCCATGAACCCGAACACGGCGAGCAGAGCGCCCGACGCGACGGGCGACTGCCCCGCGGTGTCCTGCAGGAGGGCGGGCAGCCACGCGAACATGGCGTACGCGTTGAACGACGAGGCGGACTGGATCCCCACGAGCGCCCACGCGACCGGCGAGCGGAACACGCGGCCCGTGACGGCGGCGGGCGCCTCCTCCACGTGGTCGGCCGCGGCCGCGGCGGCGCGCTCGCGCCGGGTGTCCCGGCGGTGGTTCACCAGCAGCGCGATCCACGGCACGAGCGCCACGACCGCGATCGCCGCCCAGGCTCCGATCGCCACGCGCCAGCCCGCGCTGTCGGCAAGGGGCGCGGCGACGAGCGACGGGACGCCCGTGCTGATCGACAGCATCACGGTGGTGAGGGAGGTGAGCGGCCCGATCCGGCCGGGGAAGTACTTCTTCACGAGCGGCGGCAGGAGGACGTTGCCGAGGCCCATGCCCGCGAGCGAGAGGATCGTGCCGACGCCGAAGACGACCACGGTGTCGGATCCGGCGCGCAGCAGGTGCCCGACGACCATCGCGACGAGGCCCACCACCACGGTGAGCTCGAGGCCGAGTCGGCGCGAGATCGCGGGCGCGAGCAGGCCGAACAGCGCGAAGCAGACGGGCGGCAGCGCGCCGAGCACGCCGATCGAGACGCTGTCGAGCGGCACGTCGCGGCCGATCTGGTCGACGATCGGCGAGAACACGGCGACGGCCGTGCGGAGGTTGAGGGCGACCAGCACGATGCCGACCAGGGCGAGGAGCGCGCCCGCGCGGGGAGCTGCGGGAGTCGTCGTCACCACCAGATTCTACGGCGGCCGGAATAGGCTCTCGGCCATGAGCGAGATCTCCCGGCACCTGCCCCTCAGCCAGCGCGCGTCCGAGCCCGAGGCGAAGGTGACCGGGATCTGGAGCGCGGAGATCGCGGACGTGCTGGACCGCACCGCCGACCTCCTCGCGTCGCTCGACGCCGACGGCTGGGAGGCGGCCAGCATGTGCGACGGCTGGACCGTGCGCGACGTCGCCGGGCACATCGTCTGGCGGGTCGGCGCGAGCAACGCCGCCATGGTGCGCACGGCCGTGGGGTCGATGCGCCGCCGCCCGCACCTCAACCCCATGCACGTGATGGACGACCTCAGCGCGGACGAGGCCGCCCGCTCCCCCGAGGAGCTCGTCGCCCGGATCCGCGCCATCGCCGCGGAGAAGCGCACCGGGAAGGGCCGCAAGCGCCTGCCGGAGCTGCTCGAGGTGGTCGTGCACGCGTTCGACATCGCGCACGCGCTGAAGGCGGACCTCGAGCTCGACCACCGCGCGACCGGCGCCGTCGCCGTGGCGCGTGCCGCGATCGCGCCCGCGCAGATCCGCGGGGTGCTGCGGGCGCGCACGCTGCGCGCGTCGGACGCCGGCTGGAGCGTGGGCCACGGCCCCGTCATCGAGGCGACCGCGTCGACCCTGATCATGTACCTCTTCGGCCGCACGCCCCGCCCCGAGGGCGACGCGGCGCAGCCTGCGGGCGACGCCTAGATCCCGAGCACCCCGCGCGTGCGCACCACGTCGTCCGTCATCTGCGCGATGAGCGGCTCGCGCCCCTCGTAGGCGACCATGCCGCGGATGCGGGCGACGAACACGACCTCGACCTCGTGGTCGTAGAGGTCGAGCGTCTCGTCGAGCACGAACGCCTCGACGACGCGCGGCCGGACGCCCGCGAACGTCGGGTTGGTGCCGACCGAGATGGCGGAGGGATACGTGCGGTCGCCGTCGCGCAGCCAGCCCGCGTAGACGCCGTCCGCGGGGATGAGGCCCTCGGCCTCGGGCGACAGGTTCGCGGTGGGGAAGCCGAGCTCGCGGCCGCGCTTCTCGCCGTGCACGACGAGGCCGCGGACGGCGGGCGCGCGGCCGAGCAGCTCGGCGGCGGCCTCGACGTCGCCGCGGTCCATGAGGTCGCGGATCCACGTGGACGACACCTTCCGGCTGCCGTCGGGCATGACGTCGCCGACGACGACCGTGCGGAAGCCGTGCGCCTCGCCGAGGCGCGTGAGGGTCGCCGCGTCGCCCGCCCCCTGAGCGCCGAAGCGGAAGTCCTCGCCCACGAGCACGACGCGGGCGCGGAGGGCGTCGACCAGCACCGTGCGGACGAACTCCTCCGGGCTGAGGCGCTGGAGGCGCTCGTCGAACGGGAGCATGAGGGTCGCGTCGACGCCCAGCTCCGCGAGCAGCTCGATCTTCTGCCGGTTGCTCACGAGGCTCTGCGGCCGCGCGGCGGGCGCGAGGAGCGCGGCGGGGTGGCGGTCGAAGGTGACGACGGCGGAGGACAGCCCCTCGTCGGCAGCGATGCCGAGGAGGCGCCGGATCACCGCGCGGTGCCCCGCGTGCACGCCGTCGAACTTGCCGATGGTGACGGCGCTCGGCCCGAAGCCGCCCGGCACCTCGGCCGGGTCGTGGACGACGAGCACGGTCAGCGGTCTCCGCGCACGGGGCGCTCGTCGACGGCGCTCACCCGCGAGCGACCCCCGCTCCGGAGCCACCACAGGCCGAGGACCGGCAGCACGAGCGGGATGAACACGTAGCCGTAGCCGTAGACCGACCACACGCTGTCGTGCGGGAAGAGCTGGGAGTCGACGAGGCTCAGGGTGCCCACGACGAGCACGCCCACTAGCTCGAACGCGATCGTGGCGAACGCGATCCGGTACCAGCGGCGCGCGGCCTCCGTGGTGCGCGCGGGCGCGACCAGGGCGACGGTCGCGACGATGTAGACCACGGCGGCGAGCGCGGAGAGCGCGTACGCGACGGGCGCCTCGTCGAACTTGGTGAGGATCTGCGTGACCGAGCGGCCCGTCGCGGCGAGGGCCAGCAGCCCGTAGAAGAAGACCAGGACCCGTCCGAGACCGGTCATGCGCGAGGTACGGGAGTCAGTCATGGCACCTGCGATTATCCCCTACCCGAGGGAGAGGGCGGTCACGCGGACTGCACGTTCCAGATGACGTCCATCCGGTAGACCATGATCGCGATGGCGAGGCACGACGCCCCCAGGATGATCGTGCTCCAGCGCGTGCGCTCGACCAGCGCCCAGAAGATCGCGAGCGGCGGGATCACGAGGCCGCTCAGCAGGTAGGCGTAGAACTCGATCAGGCTGCCCGACGGCGGGTTGCCGACCGCGGGCGCGACGATCGCGATGACGAGCTGGACCACGAGCAGCACCTCGACGAGCGCGGTCGGCAGCACCGTGAGGTCGCTCGGCTTCCGCCCGATCGCGCCGACGACGAGGCACAGGACGCCCGCGACGACCGCGACGGCGACCTGCGCGACCGTGAACCAGCCGATCACGAGGCGCCCCGGTCGTCGGACGGGAAGTTGACGATGGACGTGCCGGTGCGGCCGCGGAAGCCGACCAGCCCCACGAGCCGGCCGTCGGGCGCGACCGCGGCGAGCGGATCCTCCGTCGGCGCCTCGTCGGGCGTCGTGAGCTTCTTGCCGTGCCCGAGGTCGACGGCCTCCTGCTCGGTGAGGTGCAGCACGTCGAAGAGGCGCGCGGCGGCGTCGGCCGGCGGGATGAGGCGGTCGGCGACGACCATCTCGTCGATCGGGACAGCGTCGTCGACGTGGAAGGGACCGACGCGGGTGCGGCGGAGCGCGGTGAGGTGCCCGCCGACGCCGAGCGCGCGTCCGAGGTCGCGCGCGAGCGCCCGCACGTAGGTGCCGGACGAGCAGGTGATGCGGACGTCGAGGTCGAGCTGCGCGCCGTCCTCCTCGCCCTCCTCGGGCTCCACCGCGTCGAAGCGCAGCACGTCGAACGCGGAGACGGTGACCTCGCGCGCGGCGAGCTCGACGTCCTCGCCGGCGCGGACGCGGGCGTAGGCGCGCTTGCCGTCGACCTTGATGGCGCTCACGGCGCTCGGCACCTGCGAGATCGTGCCGCGGAGGTCGGCGACGGCGCGCTCCACGTCGGCGACGGCGAGGTCGCGGATCCGCCCGGGCTCGGCACGGGAGACGACCTCGCCCTCGCGGTCGTCCGTGGTGGTGGCGCGACCGAGGCGGATCGTCGCCAGGTACTCCTTGTCGAGGCCGACGAGGTAGGTGAGCAGGCGCGTGGAGCTGTTGACGCCGAGGATCATGAGGCCCGTCGCCATCGGGTCGAGCGTGCCCGCGTGCCCGACCTTGCGGGTGCCGGCGAGGCGGCGCGTGCGGGCGACGAGGTCGTGGCTCGTCCACTCCCCGCGCTTGTCGATGAGGAGCAGGCCGCTCGCGGTGGAGGGCGCGGCGCGGGGGGTCGGGGTTTCCATGGCCCCACCATCATGCCGTGCCCGGCGGTGCCCCCGGCTCCCTCGGATCCGCCCGGCCTAGGATCGAGGGCGTCGGAGGAGGACGCGTGCGGATCGGTGTCTTGGGTGCTGGCGCGGTCGGGGGCACGCTCGCGGCGCTCCTCGAACGGGCCGGCCACGAGGTCGACGTCACCGCGCGCGGCCCGCATCTCCGGGCGATCCAGGACCGCGCCCTGCGCCTCGCCGGCGGCTACGGCGACCACGTCGCGCGCGTCGCGGCGGCCGAGCGGCTGGGCCGCCCGCCCGAGCTCGCGATCGTGGCCACCAAGATCGCCGACGCCCGCGACGCCATGACGGAGAACGCGGGCTGGCTCCGCGGCATCCCCGTGCTCGTCGTGCAGAACGGCCTCTCCGCGATCACGATGGGCGTCGAGTGCCTGCCGCGCTCGCAGGTCGTGGGCGGGCTCGCGCTCGCGGCGACATCGCTCACCGAGCCCGGGCTCGTCACGGTCACGTCGCCCGCAGGCATGCAGATCGGCTCCGCGGACGGCCCCGGCGGTGCCGGGATCGCCCTCGTGCGCGAGGTCCTGGATCCCGTCATGCCGATCACGGTCGCCCCCGACTTCCGCGGCGCCCAGTGGACCAAGCTCGTCATCAACGGGATCAACGCGGTGCCGGCCGTCACCGGCCTCAGCGTGCAGGCCGTCATCGCGGAGCCCGTGCTCCGGCGCATCGTCACGCGCGCCATGCAGGAGACCGTGCGCACGGGCCTCGCCCGCGGGGTGACGTTCGGCCGGCTCGGCGGCCTCACCCACCGCCGCCTGCGGCTGTTCGCCTCGCTGCCGCTCCCCCTCGCCGAGCGTCTGCCGGTGTCGCTCGCCCGGAACATGGGGCAGGTGCCGAACCCCGGGTCGACGCTGCAGAGCATCCGCCGCAACCGCCTCACCGAGGTGGATCACCTCAACGGCGCGGTCTCGGCCCTCGCGCCCGGCGCCGGCCAGGACGCGCGCGTCAACGCCGCGCTGGTGCAGCTCGTGCACGGCGTGGAGGCCAGCGGCCGGCACATCTCCCCCGCGGAGCTCGCCCGGCTCGTGCCGCGCTGATCCCGGCTCCCGAACCGTCGGCGGGCGAGCCGCCGGACGCCGGAGGCCTCAGCAGCTGTCGGCGAAGACGCGGCGCGGGAGCTCGGGGTCGGTGACGTCCACGATCATGGTCGCCGCGCGTCGCGGGTTGACCTGCCGGATGTAGCGGGCGTGCGCCTCCTGGACCGCGGATCCGGCGTCGCCACCCGAGGTCGCGAGCGGCTCGTCGGGCAGCAGCAGGTAGACGACGGCGTTCCAGAGGCCGCGGAGCTCCGGGGCCTGCAGGGCGTCCCCCGCGACGACGAGCACGGCGTCGTCGGGTGCGTCCGTCACGGCGTCCCCGTCGGGTCGCAGCGCGAACGCGCTGCCGGGCTTCCGGAACGGCCGCACGAGCCTGTCGCGGAGGGCATCAGCGGCAGGAGCGCCGCCGTCGGAGGCGAAGTCCGCGGCCGCGACGACGTACGCCCCGCGGCCGTCCGTGCGCAGCACGTCCGCGAGGTCGTGCGCGAACGCGTTCGGGTCCGCGAGCGGCCCGCCGTCCACCGCGAGGAACGCGCGTCCATGGCCGTAGTTGTGCAGGAACTCGTCGGCGAGCGAGGCGAGGACCTCGGCGCGGGAGGCGCGGTACAGGGGCATGCGCCGAGCCTAGGCTCATCGTCTCGTACGCTGGCCGGATGCCGGAGACCGCCCTCGCCCGAGATGTGAACGCGTGGTTCCGGGAGAACGCCCGCGACCTGCCGTGGCGCCGCGAGGGCTTCGGATCCTGGGGGATCCTCGTCAGCGAGTTCATGCTGCAGCAGACGCCCGTGGTCCGCGTGATCCCGCGGCTCGAGGAGTGGCTCGCGCGCTGGCCCGTGCCCGCGGCCCTCGCCTCGACGCCCGCCAGCGAGGCCGTCCGCGCATGGGGCCGGCTGGGCTACCCGCGGCGCGCGCTGAACCTGCACGCGTGCGCGGTCGCGATCGTCGAGCGGCACGGCGGCGAGGTGCCGGAGGACGTGGATGCCCTGCTCGACCTGCCCGGTGTCGGTCCGTACACGGCGCGCGCGGTCGCGGCGTTCGCCTTCGGCCACCGCCATCCCGTGGTCGACATCAACGTGCGGCGGGTGCTCGCACGCGCGATCGCCGGCCAGGGCGACCCCGGACCGGCGCGCACGACCGTCGACCTCCAGGCGATGGAGGCGCAGCTGCCCGACGACGTCGCGGAGGCGCGCGTGTTCAACGCCGGCGCCATGGAGCTCGGAGCGGTGATCTGCACGGCCCGCGCGCCGCGCTGCGACGACTGCCCGGTCCGCGACCTGTGCGCATGGCGCGCCGCGGGGTACCCGGCCTACGACGGGCCGGCGCGCGTCGTGCAGAAGCGGTTCGAGGGATCCGACCGCCAGGTGCGCGGCCTCCTCCTCGCCGAGCTGCGGTCGAGCCACTCCCCCGTGAGCGCGGCCGACCTCGCGACCGCGTGGCCGGAGCCCGTGCAGCGCGGGCGCGCCCTCGACGGCCTGCTCGCCGACGGGCTCGCGGTGCGCCAGCCCGACGGGACGTACGCCCTGCCGAGCTGACGCGCGGCGGTCGAACGGCGCGGACGCCGACCGACCGGGTGGATCAGTGGGCGGGCTCGTACCCGGGCGCCGAGCGGTCGACGTCGTCGCCGTCCTCGTCGCCCTCGTCGTCGTCCTCGTCGTCCTCGTCCTCCCCGATCACACGGGGCTTGACGTACGGGTCCTCGTCGCCCGCGTAGACGCCGGCCTTCGCCTGCGCCTGCACGTCCGCGTCGCGCCGACGCGCCTCCTCCAGGAGGGCGTCGATCGCGGCCGCGTTCTCGGGCACGCCGTCGAGGATGAACTCGAGCGACGGCGTGAGGCGCGCGGTGATGTTCTTGCCCACCTCGCTGCGGAGCATGCCGGTGGCCGACTTGAGGGCCGCTGCCGTGTCGGCGCGCTCCTCGTCGGTGCCGTAGACCGTGTAGAAGATGCTGGCGTGCTGCAGGTCGCCCGTGACGCGCACGTCGGTGACGGTCACGAAGCCGAGCCGCGGGTCCTTGATGCCACGGTCGAGCTTGCGCGCGACGATCTCCTTGATGCGGTCGGCCATCTTCCTGGCCCTCGCGTGATCGACCATGGTCGACGTCCTTCCGTGACGCTGCTCGCCGGGCGTGCTCGTCCGGCGTCGTGCTCGTGCCCCGCGGATCGCGGGACGGGGAGGGCCCCGCTCCCCTGGTGGGGAGCGGGGCCCGGATCGGCCGGGGTCAGACCCGCGGCTTCTCCTTCATCTCGATCGTCTCGATCTCGTCGCCGATCTGGATGTCGTTGAACTTGCCGAGGCCGATGCCCGCCTCGAAGTCCGTGCGGACCTCGGACACGTCGTCCTTGAACCGGCGCAGCGACTCGATGGCCAGGCTGTCGCCCACCACCACGCCGTCGCGGATGACCCGCGCCTTGGCGTTCCTGGTGATGGTGCCCGAGCGGACGATGACACCCGCGATGTTGCCGAACTTGGAGGAGCGGAACACCTCGCGGATCTCGGCGACGCCGGACTGGACCTCCTCGAACTCGGGCTTGAGCATGCCCGTGAGGCTCGACTCGATCTCCTCGAGCGCCGAGTAGATGACGCTGTAGAAGCGGATGTCGACGCCCTCGCGAGCCGCACGTGCACGGGCCTTCGGGTCGGGGCGGACGTTGAACCCGATGATGATCGCGTTGTCGATCGTCGCCAGGTTGACGTCGCTCTCGGTGACCGCTCCGACGCCGCGGTGGATGATCCGCAGCTGCACGGAGTCGTCCACCTCGATCTTCATGAGCGACTCCTCCAGCGCCTCGACGGCACCGGACACGTCGCCCTTGATGATGAGGTTGAGCGACTCGACCTTGCCCTCCTCCAGCGCACGCGTGAAGTCCTCGAGGCTGATGCGCTTGCGGGCCTTGGCCAGCTGGGCGTTGCGCTCTACGGCCTCGCGCTTCTCGGCGATCTGACGGGCGGTGCGGTCCTCCTCGGTGACGAGGAAGGTGTCGCCCGCGCCGGGGACCGACGAGAGGCCCTGGACCTGGACGGGCCGCGAGGGGTAGGCCTCGTGGACCGCGTCGCCGTTCTCGTCCATCATCGCCCGGACGCGGCCGTAGGCCGTGCCCGCCACGATGGCGTCGCCCACGCGGAGCGTGCCCGACTGGATGAGGACGGTCGCGACCGCACCGCGGCCCTTGTCGAGGCGGGCCTCGATGGCCACGCCGCGCGCGTCCTTGTTCGGGTTGCTGCGCAGGTCGAGCCCGGCGTCGGCGGTGAGCAGGACGGCCTCGAGGAGGTCCTCCACGCCCTTGCCGGTGAGCGCCGAGACGTCGACGAACATGACGTCTCCGCCGTACTCCTCGGCGACCAGGCCGTACTCGGTGAGCTGCTGGCGCACCTTGGCGGGGTTGGCCCCCTCCTTGTCGACCTTGTTGACCGCGACCACGATCGGCACGTTCGCCGCCTGGGCGTGGTTCAGGGCCTCCACCGTCTGCGGCATGATGCCGTCGTCGGCCGCGACCACGAGGATCGCGATGTCGGTGACCTGCGCACCACGGGCGCGCATGGCGGTGAACGCCTCGTGGCCCGGGGTGTCGATGAAGGTGATGGCGCGCTCGTAGCCCTCGTGCGGCGCCCAGACCTGGTACGCGCCGATGTGCTGCGTGATGCCGCCCGCTTCGCCCTCGATGACGTTGGCGTTGCGGATGGCGTCGAGCAGACGGGTCTTTCCGTGGTCGACGTGGCCCATGACGGTGACGACGGGCGGCCGGATCTCCAGCACGTCGTCGTCCTCGTCCTCGAGCTCCTGGTCGAGGTCGATGTCGAAGCCCTCGAGCAGCTCGCGGTCCTCGTCCTCCGGGGAGACGACCTGGATCTTGTAGCCGAGCTCCGTGCCGAGCACCTCGAAGGTGGCCTCGTCGAGCGACTCGGTCGCCGTGGCCATCTCACCGAGGTGGAACAGCACGGTCACCAGGTTGCCGGGGCTCGCGTCGATCTTGTCGGCGAAGTCCGAGATGGACGCGCCGCGACGCAGGCGGACGATGGTGTTGCCGTCGCCGCGGGGGACGCTGACGCCACCCAGCGACGGGGCCTCGCGCAGCTCGAACTCGGCCCTCTTCGTCCGCTTCGACTTGCGCGACTTGCTCTTGCCGCCGCCGCGCCCGAAGGCGCCGGCGGTGCCGCCGCCGGGGCCGCGACCACGACCGCCGCCGCCGGGACGACCGGCGAAGCCGCCGGCCGGACGCTGGAAGCCGCCGGCTGCGGGGGCGCCGGGGCGTCCCGCTCCGCCGGGTGCTCCGCCGGGGCGACCCGCGCCCGCGGGACGCTGGCCGAAGCCGGCCGGGCGTGCACCCTGGCCGACGCCGCCGGGACGCGGGGCGCCGGGGCGGGGGGATCCGGGACGGGGAGCGGCCGGACGGGGGCCTGCGGCTCCCGCGGCGGGACGCTGGCCCATGCCTTGGTTGCTCGCGAACGGGTTGTTGCCCGGGCGGGGCTTGGTGCCCATGCCCTGGTTGCTCGCGAAGGG
Organism: Clavibacter quasicaliforniensis; assembly: GCF_051201715.1. NCBI lineage: Bacteria > Bacillati > Actinomycetota > Actinomycetes > Micrococcales > Microbacteriaceae > Clavibacter > Clavibacter quasicaliforniensis. The sequence continues at coordinate 2,362,344 of NZ_CP139624.1, forward strand.
GTTGTTGCCGGGGCGCGGGGCGGCCGGACGCGGGATCCCGGGGCGCGGGATGCCGTTCGAGGGGGCCGGGGCGCTGCCGGCGTCCGGGCGCGGGGCGCTCGGGGTCTCGGCGGCCGGGGCGTCGGGGGTGGCGGACGCGGCCGACTTCTCGGCCTGCGCCTTCTCCTCCGCGGCGGCCTTGCGGCTCGCCTCGGCCTGGGCCTGGCGCTCCGCGACGGTCAGCGGCTTCGCCGGGACCGGGACGTCGGACGCCTCGGGCGCCTCGACCTCGGGAGCAGCGGTGGGCTGCGGGCCGGGGGTGGGACGGCCGCCCGGCTTGGGAGCCGACGAACGGGCTCCGGGTCGCGGGGCGGACGAGGGGGCCGCGGCGGGTGCCGCTGCCTGTCCGGTGAGGCCGGCGGCCTCGAGGGCCGCCTTGAGCTTGCGGGCCACGGGGGGCTCGATGCTCGACGACGGTCCCTTGACGAACTCGCCCATCTCCTTGAGCTTGGCGAGTGCGGTCTTGCTGTCGACGCCGATCTCGGCGGCGATCTCGTGTACGCGTGGTTTAGCCACTGTTCTCCTGTCTGGGGGTCCTCTCCCAGGCAGGAGGGGACCGCTAGTGCTGGACGGATCTCATTTCGAGCCGCTCATTAGTTGTCCATGTGCCGTTCAGCCTGTTCTCTCGGATGCTCGCGCGCTCGGCTGGGCCGCGAGCCGCTCTCGTAGTCCCCCAAGAGCTGCGGGGTCGAGCGCCGCGTCGCTCCGCAGGGCCCGCCCGAAGGCACGCCGCGCGATCGCTCTGTCGATGCACTCGATGGTCGGATGGATCCACGCGCCCCTGCCGGCCATCACCGCGCGCTCGTCGAGGACGAGGGAGCTGGTGGGGGGATCGGCGACGATCCGCAGTAGCGCGGACCTCGGGGCACGCCGACGACAGCCGACGCACGTTCTTACCGGATCCATACTACCCCCTCCGTCCGGCGGCGGGGAGGCCGGGTCGCGGCGGGCGGCGCTCAGTCGTCGCCCTCGAGGATCGAGTCGGGCTGGATGTCGATCTTCGCGCCCGTGAGCTTGGCCGCGAGGCGGGCGTTCTGGCCCTCCTTGCCGATGGCGAGCGACAGCTGGTAGTCCGGCACGAGCGCGCGGACGGCCTTCGTCGCCTGGTCGATGACGAACGAGCTCGTGACGCGGGCAGGCGAGAGCGCGTTGCCGACGAACACGGGCAGCGACTCGGAGTAGTCGACGATGTCGATCTTCTCGTCGTTGAGCTCCGCGGTGACGGCGCGGACGCGCTGCCCCAGCTCGCCGATGCAGGCGCCCTTGGCGTTGATGCCCGGCTCGGTCGCGCGCACCGCGATCTTGGTGCGGTGCCCGGCCTCGCGGGCGAGCGACACGATCTCGACGAGGCCCTGCGCGATCTCCGGCACCTCGAGCGCGAACAGCTTCCGGACGAGGGACGGGTGCGTGCGCGAGACCGTGATCTGCGGGCCCTTCGCGCCGCGGGAGACGCTCGTGACGTAGACGCGCAGGCGCGAGCCGTGCACGTACTTCTCGCCGGGGACCTGCTCCTCGGGCGGGAGGATCGCCTCGATGGTGCCGAGGTCGACGTGGATCATCCGCGGGTTCGGGCCCTGCTGGACGACGCCCGCGACGATGTCGCCCTCGCGGCCCTTGAACTCGCCGAGGATGCGGTCGTCGCCGATGTCACGCAGGCGCTGGTTGATGACCTGCTTCGCGGCGAAGGCGGCGATGCGGCCGAAGTCGCTCGGGCTGTCCTCGGACTCGCCGATGACGAGGCCGTCCTCGTCGAGCTCCGGGACGTGCACGGAGACGTGGCCGGACTTGCGGTCCAGGTGCACGCGGGCGGGGGGCACGCCGTCGGCGACGGGCTTGGCGTCGGCCTGGTCGGTGTGCTTGAGGTAGGCGGTGAGGATGGCCTGCTCGATGATCGAGACGAGCTCCTCGAACGGGATCTCGCGCTCGCGCTCCATCAGGCGCAAGACGCTCAGGTCGATGTCCACGGTGCGACTCCTCTATTCGGTTGGAAACACTCGAGGCTACCCGACCGGGAGCGGTCGGGCAGCCTCGGGCGGGGGCGCGGTTCGGATCAGCGGTCGGCGGTGAGCGCGCCCACGACGTCGGCGAGCGCGACGGGCGTGCGCTCGTTCGTGCGTCGGTCCCAGAGCTCGGCCATGCCGTCGACCGCGCCGCGGCCGACGATGACGATGGTGGGCACCCCGATGAGCTCGGCGTCGCCGAACTTCACGCCGGGCGACACCTTGGGGCGGTCGTCGAAGAGCACGTCGAGGCCCGCGGCGTCGAGCGCGTCGACGAGCTCCTCGGATGCGGAGGCGATCTCGTCGCCCTTGCCGGTCATGACGACGTGCACGTCGAACGGGCTGATGGACGCGGGCCAGAGGAGGCCGCGGCCGTCCTGCGTGGCCTCGGCGACGAGCGCGAGGTTGCGCGTGATGCCGATGCCGTAGGACCCCATCGTGACGGTGACGAGCTTGCCGTTCTCGTCGAGCACCTTGAGGCCGAGGGCCTCCGCGTACATGCGGCCGAGCTCGAAGACGTGCCCGATCTCGGTGCCGCGCGCGGTTCTGATGGGGCCGGATCCGTCGGGGGCGGGGTCGCCGTCGCGCACGTCGGCCGCCTCCACGACGCCGTCGGGCGTGAAGTCGCGGCCGGCGACGAGCGAGAGCACGTGCTTCCCGGCGACGTTGGCGCCCGTGATCCACGAGCTGCCGTCGACCACGCGGGGGTCGACCACGTAGCGCACCTTCGTGGTGGACGTGGATCCGAGGACGGGGCCCTCGGGCGACCACGGGCCGATGTAGCCCTTCACGAGGCCGGGCTGCTTCGCGAGGTCGCCATCGGTGGCGGGCTCGACCTCGGCGGGGAAGAACGCCACCTCGGCGCGCTTGAGGTCGATGTCGCGGTCGCCGGGGATCCCCACGACGACGAGCTCGCGCGTGCCGTCGAGGTGGGTGAGCGCGAGCACGATGTTCTTCAGCGTGTCGGCGGCGGTCCACGCGCGGCCGTCCTCGCGGGGCTCGCGGGCGTTCGCGAGGTCGACGAGGGTGGCGATGGTGGGGGTGTCGGGCGAGTCGAAGACGCGCGCGGCGGGCTGGCCCTCGATGGGGATCGACTCCGGCACGAGCGTCGTGAACGCCTCGACGTTGGCCGCGTAGCCGCCGGGGCTGCGCACGAACGTGTCCTCGCCGATGGGCGTGGGGTGCAGGAACTCCTCGCTCTTGGACCCGCCCATGGCGCCCGCGTCGGCCGCGACGATGACGTACTCGAGGCCGAGGCGCTGGAAGATCCGCTCGTAGGCGTCGCGCTGGGCCTGGTAGCTGACGGCGAGGCCGGCGTCGGTGTGGTCGAAGGAGTACGCGTCCTTCATCGTGAACTCGCGGCCGCGCAGGATGCCCGCGCGGGGGCGGGCCTCGTCGCGGTACTTGTCCTGGATCTGGTAGATCGACAGGGGCAGGTCCTTGTACGACGAGTAGAGGTCCTTCACGAGCAGCGCGAAGAACTCCTCGTGGGTGGGGGCGAGCACCATGGGCGCGCGCTTGCGGTCCTCGAGGCGGAACATCCCGGGGCCGTACTCGTCGTAGCGGCCGGTGGCCTGGTACGGCTCGGCGGGCAGGAGCGCGGGGAAGTGCACCTCCTGGGCGCCGATGCGCTCCATCTCCTCGCGGACGATGGCCTCGACCTTGTTCTTGACCCGGAGGCCGAGCGGCAGCCAGGCGAAGATGCCGGGGGCCTGGCGGCGGATGTAGCCGGCGCGCACGAGGAGGCGGTGGCTGGCGACCTCGGCGTCGACGGGATCTTCCCTGAGGGTGCGGACGAAGAGCTTGGAGAGGCGTGTGGACACCGGATCAGCCTAGCGATCCGACCGGGCCCGCTCAGCGCGCGGCGGCGTCCGAGAGGCGGAGGCGCTCGAAGCCCTCGTCGAGGGAGACCGCGGGGGTCCAGCCGAGCGCGCGACGCGTCTCGCGCTGGTCGAACCAGTGCGCGGTGGAGAGCTGCTCGGCGAGGAAGCGGGTCATGGGCGGCTCGTCGGATCCGGGGCGCACGGCCCACACGCGCTCGACCGCTCCCCCGGCGGCGCGGGCGAGGGCGGCGGGCACGCGGATCCGCGGGGCGGGCACCCCGGCCGCGCGGCACATGCCCGCGAGCAGCTCGGCGACGGGTCGCGGCTCGCCGTTGGTGACGACGTAGGCGCGGCCGTGCGCTGTGTCCGCTGCGTCGAGCGCGGCGACGATCGCGTCTGCGGCGTTGTCGCGGTAGACGGTGTCGATGAGCGCGGCGCCGTGGCCGAGGAGCGGGAGGCGTCCGCGGGCGGCCCGGTCGACGATGCGGGCGACGAGCTGCGTGTCGCCGGGGCCCCAGACGAGGTGCGGGCGGACGGCGAGGACGCGCATCGCCGGGTCGTCGGCGGCCAGCGCGATGAGCTCGCCCTCGGCCTTGGTGCGGGCGTAGTCGCCGCGGGCGCGCACCGGGTCCGCGGGTCCGGCGCCGTCGCCCGTGATGGAGAGGCCCGTGTGCGCGACCGACGGCGAGGAGACGTGGACGAAGCGGGAGACGCCCGCCGCGCGCGCCGCCCGGAGGAGCGCGCGCGTGCCCTCGACGTTGACGGCGCGGAAGTCGGCCGGGTCGCCCGCGAGCGAGACCTTGGCGGCGAGGTGGATCACGGCGTCGACCCCGTCGACCGCGCGGACGACGGAGGCCTGGTCGGTGACGCTGCCGCGGAGGTCGACGACCGCTCCCGGCACGGGCGAGGTGCCGCTCGCCGCGAGGCCGGACGGCTGGCGCTGGAAGGTGCGGACCGCGTGCCCGGCCGCCGCGAGACGCTCGGCGACGGCGCGGCCGAGCATGCCGCTGGCGCCCGTGACGAGGACGATCACGGCGCGCTCACCCGGCCGCCCGCGAGGATCCCGGCGGCCCAGCGGCCGAGGCGCGCGCGGTCGACCTTGGAGTTGTGGCGGACGTCGGTCGGCAGGACGGGGACGACGATCACGGCCGCGACGGGGATGCCGACCGCGGCGCGCACGGCAGCGGCGAGATCCGGATCCGCGAGGCCGACCCGGCGCGCGGCCGGCTCGCTCTCGACGACGAGGACGAGCTGCTGCACGCCAGCCGGACCGACGCCCACGGCGGCCGCGCGGCCGACGCCCGGCGCGGACTCCGCGCGCTGCTCGGGGCCGACGGGCGTGAGCACGCCGTCGGCCGTCGTGATCACATGCGGCAGTCGGCCCTCGATCCAGAGCGCGCCCGTGGCGTCGAGGTGGCCGACGTCGCCCGTGCGGTGGCGGCGGATCCCGTCTGCCGAGTCGCGGCGGGCCGCGCGGTCGGTGACGTGCAGGCGGTCGTACCGGTCGTGCACGTGCGGCGCGGACGCGACGATCTCGCCCGTGATGCCGGGCTCGTCGGTGAGTGCACCGGTCGCGGCGCCGTCGGCGTCGAGGGGGCTGATGCGGATCGCGGCGGGGTCGACGGGCGCGCCGACGCACACGCCGGCGTCACCGCGGAGGGCGGCGGCGCGGATCCCCTCGAGGGTCACGTCGGTCAGCAGCAGCCCCTCGGTCATGCCGTACGGCGTGTGCACCTCGGCGGCCGGCACGAGCGCGGCAGCGCGCGTGAGCAGCGCCTCCGAGAGCGGGGCGCCCGCGGAGAGCAGCGAGCGGACCCGGCCGAGCACCTCCCGATCGGCGGCCGAGAGGGCGTCCGTGGTGGCGACCACGTTGGCGAGCGCGGCGGGCGACGCGAAGACGACCGTGGCGTCCGCGGCGCGGGCCGCGGCGGCGAGGGCGGACGCGGTGAGGTCGCGCGGGCGGGTCACGTCCATGTCGGGCGTGACGCTCGTGGCGCCGAGCGCGGGACCGAGCAGGGCGAACGGCGCGAACCCGGCGACGAGGCCGGTGCCGACACCCACGTCGAAGCGGGAGCCGAGGGTGTCGCGGAGCGCTGCGAGCTGGCGGTTCGTGTAGACGACGCCCTTGGCGGGGCCGGTGGATCCGGAGGTGAAGAGGATCGCGGCGTCGTCGTCCGCAGCGGGCTCGGGCGGGAGGACCTGCGCGCGGCCGTCGCGGGCGATCTGCGGCAGGCTCGCGGCGACGCCGAGCGCGCCGGCGACGGGCGGCGCGAGCGTGGTGACGGAGATGCGCTCCCCCGGCCACCCGAGGGCGCGCGCGAGGGCGAGGCCGGCGGGGATGCCGACGACCATGTCGGGGCGGGATCCGGCGACGGCGCGCCCGAGGCCCTTCACGCCGAGGCCGGCGTCGGCGACCACGACGATCACGCCGATGCGGAGGCACGCGTAGAGGAGGGCCGTGAGGTCGGCACCGGGCGGGACGAGCAGCGAGACGCGGTCGCCGGCGCGGAGGCCGCGCGCGTGCAGGCCCGCCGCGATCTCGCGGACGCGCCGCGAGAGCAGCCGCCAGGAGACGGTGCGCGGGCCGCCGCCGCCGCGCGGCGCCATCTCGACGAGGACGGGCGCGTCGCAGTCGCGCAGCTCCTCGAGGAGGGCGCCGAGCAGGCGGACGGGCGGGGAGGCGACGGCGGCGGCGGCCGGAGCGGAGGCGGGCGCGGATCCCGGCGCGACCCGATCCGCGAGCCAGTCGAGCGCGGCCGACGCGTAGTCGTGGTCCTCCGCGACCAGGTGCCCGGCGCCCTCCACCCGGTGCACGTCGGCGTGCGGCAGGCGCTCGAGGAGGTCGGACAGGTAGACGTCGCTGAAGATCGGGTCGCGCGGTCCCCAGACGAACAGGGCCGGCAGGTCGAGGTCGCGGAGGCCCTCGGCGATGGACGTGAGGGTCGCGTGGCTCGGGTGCGCGGGGCCCACGGGGATGTCTGCGACGAAGCCGCGGATCCCGACGCGGCGGTCGGCACCGCGGTACGGCGCCGCGAACGCGCGACGCACGGCCGGGTCGAGCGGCGGGTGCGCGAGCGCGAGCGTGGTGGCGAGGAAGCCGGGCGTGCCACGGGTGGCAGCGTCGTGGATCCCGGTGGCGAGCGCCAGGCGCAGCGGCCACGGGATGGGCACGCCCTCCTCCTGGTGCACGGCCGTGTTGAGCGCCATTACGCCCGCCAGCACGTCGCGGTTGCGGAGCGCCCAGCCGAGGCTGATCACTCCGCCCCAGTCGTGGCCGAGCGTGACGACGGGGCCGGTGGCGCCCGATCCCGAGAACCCGAGCTCGTCGGTCAGCGCCTGGAGGTCGTCGAGCCGCGTCGGCAGCGTGCGCGCCTCGCCCGTGCGCTCGGAGAAGCCCATGTCGAGCTGGTCGACGGCGACCACGCGCCAGGCCGGCCGCGACGGATCCCGCTCGGCGCGCGCCAGCGACTCCGCCGCGATGCGCCGCCACAGGTACGACCAGGTGGGGTTGCCGTGCACGCAGAGGATCGTGCCCGCGACGGGCGCGCCCGTGGCCGCGAGCCGCTCCCCCGTGTCGAGCAGGTGCCAGCCGTGGCCGCCCGCGCGCACGACGCGCGACCATTCGGGATCGAGCCCGGGCAGCGGCCGCCCGTCGGGGCCCGTCACGGGGACGGTCGCCGGGGCGACCGCGGCCGATGCGCTCACGCCGCGGCTACCAGAGGATCTCGGTCATGGCCGTGTTGAGGCCGGAGCCCACGCCCATGCAGAGCACGCGGTCGCCGCGGCTGAGGCTGTCGGCCTGGTCGGCGAGCGTGATGGGGATGCTCGCGGGCCCGACGTTGCCGTAGCGCGGGTAGGTCAGCGGCACGCGCGACTTGTCGAGCTTCGCGGCCTTGACGATGGCGTTCGTGTGCACGTCCGAGACCTGGTGGAGGATGTAGCGGTCCATGTCGGACCAGTCCCAGTCGTCCTGCGCGGCTTCCTTCCACGCGTCGACGACGAGCTCCATCCCGCCGCGGAGCAGCTCCTTCGTGTCGGTGAACATGCCGTCGACGTCGCCGATGCAGAGCTCGTGGTGCTGGGTGGCCGCGCGCGTGACGCCGCCGAGGATCCGGTGCCCCTCCGGGTGGTCGCTCGTGCGCCCGAGGACGGCCGCCGCCGCGCCCGCGCCGAGGGTGAGGCTGGGGAACTCGCTGAGGAAGTCGGCGCGCGTGGTCTCCGGGCGGAGCAGGCGCGCGACCGTGTTGTGGCGGATCTCGCCGGCGTCCTCGCCGTCGACGATCATCGCGTAGTCGATCTGGCCCGAGTCGATGAGGTGGCCGGCGAGCGTCATCGCGTTGACGAAGCCGAGGCACGCGTTGGCGATGTCGAAGTTGAGGGCGGACGACGGGAGCCCGAGCCCGTTGTGGATGCTGACCGCGACGCTCGGCTCGAGGTGCGCGCGCGTGACGGACGTGTTGATGAGCAGCCCGATCTGCGACGCCTCGACGCCGGCCTGCGCGAGCGCCTTGCGCCCGGCCTCGGTCGCGGCCGCGTCGAAGGACATGGACTTGTCCCAGTTGCGTCGCTCGAGCACGCCCGCGACGCGCTGCAGGAGACCGGTGGGGAGGCGGAGCCGGGACAGCACGGGCTTCAGGCGGTCGTCGATCTCGACGGAGGTCACGGTGTGCGGGGCGAGGACGCTGGCGAGCCCCAGCAGGGAGGTGTTCCGATGCCGGAATGTGGCGTTACCGTTCAACAGCATCCTCAGTTCGTGGGGCGGTCCGCCGGGCGGACGACTAGCAGAGCCTACGCGCAGCCGGCGCGCGCGGACGCACGCCGCCCGGGCGGGCGGGTGGGGAGAGAGCGGACTAGACCAGGATCTCGGGGCTGCCGATGGATCCGGCGGGCATCTCCGCGGCGAGGCGGTTGGCCTCCTCGATGAGGGTCTGGACGATCTCGGCCTCGGGCACGGTCTTGATGACCTCGCCCTTGACGAAGATCTGCCCGCGGCCGTTGCCGGACGCCACGCCGAGCTCGGCCTCGCGGGCCTCGCCGGGCCCGTTCACGACGCAGCCCATGACGGCGACGCGCAGCGGCACGTTGACGTGCTTGAGGCCCTCGGTGACCTGCTCGGCGAGCGAGTAGACGTCGACCTGGGCGCGGCCGCAGCTCGGGCAGGAGACGATCTCGAGCTTGCGCTCGCGGAGGTTGAGCGACTGCAGGATCTGCAGGCCCACCTTCACCTCCTCGGCCGGCGGCGCGGAGAGGGAGACGCGGATGGTGTCGCCGATGCCCTCGGAGAGCAGGATCCCGAACGCCGTGGCGCTCTTGATGGTGCCCTGGAATGCGGGGCCCGCCTCGGTGACGCCGAGGTGCAGGGGCCAGTCGCCGCGCTCGGCGAGCAGGCGGTACGCCTTCACCATGATGACGGGGTCGTTGTGCTTGACCGAGATCTTGAAGTCGTGGAAGTCGTGCTCCTCGAAGAGGCTGGCCTCCCAGACGGCGGACTCGACGAGCGCCTCGGGCGTGGCCTTGCCGTACTTCTGCAGCAGGCTCGGGTGCAGGGATCCGGCGTTGACGCCGATGCGGATCGAGGTGCCCGCGGCCTTGGCGGCCTTCGCGATGGCACCGACCTGGTCGTCGAACTTGCGGATGTTGCCGGGGTTCACGCGCACCGCGCCGACGCCTGCGTCGATGGCGGTGAAGACGTAGCGGGGCTGGAAGTGGATGTCCGCGATGATCGGGATCTGGCTCTTCTTGGCGAGGATGTGCAGCACGTCCGCGTCGTCTTGGTGGGGCACCGCGACGCGCACGATGTCGCAGCCCGTGGCCGTGAGCTCGGCGATCTGCTGGAGCGTGGCGTTGATGTTGGTCGTCTGCGTGGTCGTCATCGACTGGACGCTGACCTGGGCGTTCCCGCCCACCTTCACCTTGCCGACGCTGATCTGACGGGTCTTGCGGCGGGGCGCGAGGACCTCAGGGACCTTCGGCATTCCGAGATTGACTGCTGGCACGGGAAGAGCCTACGTCCGATTCCTGCGCGCCCGGTGCGTCGGGGGCGCGGGCGGCGTCGGGCGGGGCGGGGTCGGGCGCGCGTCAGGTGAGGCGGACGGGGTTCACCAGGTCGGCGAAGATCAGCAGCGCGCTCATGGCGCCGAAGACGATGACGACCACGAACGTCAGCGGCATGAGCTTCGCGACGTCGACCGGTCCGGGATCGCGTCGGCCGAACGCCTTCGCGAGGAACCGGCGCACGCCCTCCACGATCGCGCCGAGCACGTGCCCGCCGTCGAGCGGCAGGAGCGGCAGCAGGTTGATCATGCCGAGCGCCACGTTCAGCGAGGCGACCAGGCCGATCATCGCGGAGGCGCGCGAGGCGACCGGCGTCTCGTCGAGGCTCGCGATCTCGCCCGCGACGCGGCCGACGCCGACGACGCTCATCGGGCCGTTCGGGTCGCGCTCGCCGCCGCCGAACGCCGCGCGGCCGACGTCCACCAGGCGCTGCGGGAGGTTGAGGATGAGGTTGCCGACCGCGGCCATGTTCTCGCCCGTGGTGGTGAACGCGGCGGAGAGCGGCTGCTGCTGCACGGCCTGCGTGGGGCTGAAGCCGATGAGGCCGACCTCGCGCGTGACCGGCTTCCCCTGCTCGTCGACCTCGGGGGCGCCGCGGGATCCGATGACGGCCTGCTGCGTCAGCACGGGCGTGATGGCGAGCGTCTGCCTGGCGCCGCCGCGCTGCACGACGACGTCGAGCTCCTTCCCGGCGGATGCCTGCACCGTGCTCGTGACCTGATCCCATGCGGTGACCGGCGAGCCGTCGATGCTGACGATCGTGTCGCCGGGCTGGAGGCCGGCAGCCGCCCCGGGCGCCTCGGGTGCGCCGGCGGGGCAGGTGCCGGCGTCGGCCGACGCGGTGGATCCGGCGGGCACGATGCAGGCGTTCACCTGGCCGACCGTGGTGGTGGACGTCGTGACGCCGAAGCCGCAGAGGACGATCGCGAACAGCACGATCGCCAGGATGAAGTTCATCGCCGGGCCGCCGAGCATGATCACCATGCGCTTGGGGACGGACAGCTTGTAGAAGGCGCGGTCCTCCTCGTCGCCGACGCTCTCGGCGCTGGCCTGGCGGGCGTCCTGCACGAGGAGGTCGAAGAAGCCTCGGCCGGCGCGGTCGTCGGCGTCCGGGGCGGTCGGCGATCCGGCATCGGCGGCGTCGCGGCGGGTGTCGGGCCCGACGAGCTGCGCGATCCCCGTGCTGCTCGTGCCGGCGCGGGAGCTCTGCGGCGGGAACATGCCGATCATGGAGATGTAGCCGCCGAGCGGGATGGCCTTCACGCCGTACTCGGTCTCGCCCTTGCGGCGGCTGAAGATGGTGGGCCCGAAGCCGATCATGTACTGCGTGACGCGCACGCCGAAGAGCTTGGCGGGCACCAGGTGACCGACCTCGTGCAGGCCGATGGACACGGCGACGCCGACCACGATGATGAGCACCCCGAGGATGTAGAGGAAGACGCCGTCCATGGTGGGAGAGGCTACCTCCCGCACCCTGGGCGGACGCCGCCGTGGCGCGGATCCGCAGGCTGGCCGCCGACCGCGCCGGGCGGGTGCCGCCCAGGAGCCCCGGGCTAGTCTGGGAGCCCGTGACGAGAGGTGCGCCCATGCCCGGAGAACGGCCCGACCCACTCGCCGGCACGCTGCTGGCCGGTCGCTACCGCATCAGCGGGCTGCTCGGACGCGGCGGCATGGCCACCGTGTACCGCGCCGCCGACGAGACGCTCGGCCGCGAGGTGGCCGTCAAGGTCTTCGCGACCGACTCCGCCGATCCCGGTGAGGTGGAGCGCCAGGAGGGCGAGGTGCGCATGCTCGCTGGCCTCAGCCACCCCGGCCTCGTGACGCTCTTCGACGTGGGCGACGACGTCGTCGCCGACCGCGTGCTCGCGTTCATCGTGATGGAGATCGTCGACGGCTCGACGCTCGCCGACCGCATGAAGGAGGGGCCGCTGCCCGGGCCCGAGGTGGCGCGCATCGGCGGGATCCTCAGCGACGCGCTCGGCTACATCCACCGCCGCGGCGTCGTGCACCGCGACGTGAAGCCCGCCAACGTGCTGCTCGCGCAGCCCGAGGACGACGACGAGCCCGCCGTCGCCAAGCTCACCGACTTCGGCATCGCCCGGCTCGTGGACGGCACGCGCCTCACGTCGACCGGATCCATAATCGGCACCGTCAGCTACCTCAGCCCCGAGCAGGCGCTCGGCGAGGAGGTCGGCGCGCCCACCGACGTGTACGCGCTCGGCCTCGTTCTCCTCGAGTGCCTCACCGGCCGTCGCACCTTCCCGGGCACGGCCGCGGAGTCGACCATGGCGCGGGTGGTGCGCGACCCGGAGATCCCCGCCCGGCTCGGCGCCTCGTGGGTGGACCTTCTGTCCCGCATGACCCGCCGCGATCCCGCGACCCGGCCGACCGCGCGCGAGGTCGCCGCGGAGCTCCGCACCGGGCGCGCGCCCGAGTCCGCGGTGGATGCGCCGACCGCCACCTCGACGCGCGTGATGCCCGCTGCGGCGGCTGCCGGGTTCGGCGCGGCCGGGGCGGGTGCTGCTGCTGCGCCGTACGCGGATCCGGACGCCCGGACCGAGCGGTTCGCCGCCGCGCCGACGACGCCTCCCGCGCGCGGCGCGGACCCCACCGCCCGGACCTCCCCGGCCGCCGACGCGGATCGCGCCCCGGCGAAGCGCCGCGGCAACCGGGCGCTCAGCATCGGCGTCGTGTCCGTGCTGATCGCCGCGGCCGCCGTCGTGGGCGTCGTGACCGTCAACGCCATGCAGACCAACGACACCTCGTACCCGTCCGTCCCCGGACCCCTCGGCGCCAGCCTCGAGGAGCTGCAGAAGAGCGTGGAGGACGCCCCGTGATCCGCACATCGACCCGCTCGACCGACGGCACAGGGCGGCGCTCGCTCCGCGGTCGTGCCGCCGTGGGTCTCGCGGCCGCGACCACGGCCGTGCTCCTCCTCGCCGGCTGCGCGGGCTCGTCGACGCCGGAGGACCGCGCGCTCGACGACCTGCAGCAGCGCACGCAGTCCGTCACGCAGTCGTCCGCCGACGGCGACTACGCCAAGGCGCTCGCGCAGCTCGAGGAGCTGCGGGCGGCGGTCGAGGCCGACCTCGCCGACGCGTCGATCGACCAGGCGCGACGCGACGAGGTCATCGCGCGCATCGACGCGGTGCGCGCTCAGCTCGAGGCCGCCCGCGACGCGGCGGAGACGACCCCGACGCACTCCCCGTCGCCGTCGACGAGCCCCTCGCCGTCGCCGTCCCCCTCGCGGACGGCGACGCCCTCGCCCTCGCCCAGCCCGAGCCCGAGCCGCACGGCGACGCCCGCTCCCCCGGCCACGCCGAGCCCGGCCCCGGGCGGCGGCAACGGCAGCGGCGGCGGCGGACCCGGAAACGGGAACGGGAACGGCGGGGGGAACGGCGACGGCGGAGCCGGCGACCCCGGGAACGGGAACGGGAACGGCTGACCTGGCCGGTCGGATCGCCATCCGACCGGCTCTGCGCCGCGTCCGAGATCGCCGCGACCGACGTGCTGCCGAAGCTCTACGCGGTCGCCGCCCTCGGCGACGGCCGGTCCGGGCCGGTCAGACCCCGAGCACCCGGTCTGCCTCGGCGCGCGCCCAGCGCTCGGCCTCGGCCAGCGACTCGCGCGTGAGGGGCCCGGACGCGGGCTCGTGGGCGTCGACGACCCGGCGGATGGTGTCCACGATGTCGAGGAATCCGGCGCGCCCCGCGTGGAACGCCTGCACGGCCTGCTCGTTCGCCGCGTTGTAGACGGCCGGGTAGGTGGATCCCGCGGCACCGACCTGCTTGGCCAGCAGCACGGCGGGGAAGGCCTCGTCGTCGAGCGGCTCGAATGTCCACGTCGCCGCGCGGGTCCAGTCGATGGGCACGCCGACGTCGTGCATGCGGTGCGGCCAGTTCAGCCCGAGCGCGATGGGGAGGCGCATGTCCGGCGGGGACGCCTGCGCGAGCGTCGACCCGTCGATGAACTCGACCATGGAGTGGATCATCGACTGCGGGTGCACGACCACGTCGATCCGCTCGTAGGGCACGTCGAACAGGAGGTGCGCCTCGATGACCTCGAGGCCCTTGTTCACGAGCGTCGACGAGTTCGTGGTGATGACGAGGCCCATGTCCCAGGTCGGGTGCGCGAGCGCCTCGCGCGGGGTGACGTGCTCGAGCTCGGAGCGCGTGCGGCCGCGGAACGGGCCGCCGGACGCCGTGACGACGAGCCGCCTGACCTCCTCCGCCGTGCCGCCGCGGAGCGCCTGCGCGATGGCGGAGTGCTCCGAGTCGACGGGGACGAGCTGGCCCGGCGCCGCGAGACCGCGCACCAGCTCGCCGCCGACGATGAGCGACTCCTTGTTGGCGAGGGCGAGGGTGCGGCCCTCCTCCAGCGCGGCGAGGGTGGGACCGAGCCCCACGGATCCGGTGATGCCGTTGAGCACCACGTCGGCGTCGACCGAGCGGATGAGCTGCTCCGCCTCATCCGCGCCGAGGGCCGTGTGCTCGACGCCCGCGACGCGCGCCTGCTCGGCGAGCGCCTCGCGCTTGCTGCCGGCGCCGAGCCCCACGACCTCGAACAGCTCCGGGTGCCGGGCGACGACCTCGAGGGCCTGCACGCCGATGGAACCCGTGGATCCGAGGACGATGACCCGGCGCACGGCTCGCCCTACTGGCCCGCGGCGGCGGGCTGGGTGCCGAGGATGTCGACGACGAACACGATGGTGTCGGTCCCGCCGATGTCGGTGCCCTGGCCCTTGTCGCCGTAGCCGTCGGCGGGCGGGATGATCGCGATGACCTGCGAGCCGACCTTCTGGCCGACGAGCGCCTTCGTGAAGCCGGGGATGACCTGCGACGTGACGAAGGTGGCGGACTGGCCGCGGTCCCAGCTGGAGTCGAAGACCTTCTTGGTGTTCCAGTTGATGCCCGTGTACTGCACGGTGACGCTCGCGCCGTCGGCGACCTCGGCGCCGTCGCCGACCTTGAGGTTCGCGATCTTCGTCTCCGTCGGCGGGGCGGCGTCCGGGATGGTGATGGTGGGCGCCCCGTTGTCCGCGAGCGTGACGGCGGGGAAGCCATCCGGCGCGGGCTGGTCGACGCCGTCGGCGCGGGTGGCGGCCTGGCTCAGCACGTCGACCACGATGACGATGGGGTCGTCGGCGCCGAGGCCGAGCGTCGTCGCCTGCTCGGCGGCGAAGCCGTCGGCCGCGGGGACGACCGCGACGATGCGCGATCCGACCGTGGTGCACTCGACCGCGCGGACGACGCCGGGGACCAGCGCGCCGTCGTTCATGGTGGCGGGCAGCGGCGAGTCGGCGTTGTAGGCGAGCTGCGCGATGGCCTCGCCGGTCTTGCCGTTGTAGGCGGCGAGCGCGATGTTCGCGGTGGCGCCTGCCGCGATCTCCGCGCCGTCGCCCTCCGTGACGATGGTGCGCTCGGTCGTGTCGACCGTGAGCGGACCGTCGACCGTGACCTCGGGGGCCTTGCCGAAGTCGCCGGAGACCTTGACGGACTTCGACGCGTCACCCGACGGGGTGTCGATGCAGGACGCCCCCGCGGTGCGTGCGCCGGCCGTCGGGCTCGCGGACGGATCCGCGTTCGGCGTGCCGCTGCCGGAGCAGGCGGACAGCGCCAGGACGGCGGCCGCGGCCAGGGTGAGGGGGATGCGTCGCTTCACGTGAGTCGCTTTCATCGGCGCGGCGGACGCACCAGGTATGTGGGAGGGACTCGCACAGTCTGCCCGAACCGGCCGGGGACCGCCTGACAGGGCGCGAGCCGAGCGCCGGGTCAGGCGCCCGCGGGGTCCGCGAGGTCCGCGGGGTCCGCGAGCACGGTGCGCGGCTCGTGGTGCACGGGGAAGTTGACGGAGCTCGCGATGAAGCAGCGCTCGGAGGCGCCCTGGTGCAGCGACGTCGCGAGCTCGACGTGCGCGGGATCCCGCACGGTGACGACGGGCCGCAGCGTGACCTCCACGAAGTGCCCGCCGCCATCGTCCGTCTGCCGCATCGTGCCGGTGGGCTCGTCGCTGTAGCCCACGACCACGACGCCCGCCATGGCGGCCGCGTGCAGGTAGCTGAGGAGGTGGCACTGCGCGAGCGCCGAGATGAGGGTCTCCTCCGGGTTCCAGCGGTCGACGTCGCCGCGGAACGGGCGGTCGGCGGATCCCAGGAGGTCGGGCTTCCCCGCGGCGCGGACGACGTGGTCGCGGCCGTAGGAGCGGTAGTCGGTGGTGCCGGAGCCGCGGTCGCCCGTCCACTCGAGGGACAGGGCGTACCGGTGCTCGATCTGCATGGGATCACGCTAGCGAACGGCGCCGCGGCCCTTCCGGATCCCGCTGCCCGCGCGGGTAAACTCGCCGGATCATGACAGACACCCTGGACTCCGCCCGCGTCGGCATCCCTGCCGGCTCCGCCTCCGACTCCCCCGCCGCGTCCGCCCGCGACGCGCGCCCGCAGGTGCCGCAG
Source organism: Clavibacter quasicaliforniensis (assembly GCF_051201715.1). Classification (NCBI taxonomy): domain Bacteria; kingdom Bacillati; phylum Actinomycetota; class Actinomycetes; order Micrococcales; family Microbacteriaceae; genus Clavibacter; species Clavibacter quasicaliforniensis. The sequence continues at coordinate 2,378,708 of NZ_CP139624.1, forward strand.
GAGCGACGCATCGTGACGGAGATCCCCGGCCCGCTCTCGCGAGAGCTGCACGAGCGCCGGAAGCGCGTGGTGCCGCCCGGCGTCTCCTCCTTGCTCCCCGTCTACATCTCCCGCGCGCACGGCGCGATCGTGGAGGACGTGGACGGCAACCGCTTCATCGACCTGGGCGCCGGCATCGGCGTGACCACCGTCGGGCACACGCGCCAGGAGGTCGTGGACGCGGCGACCGCCCAGCTCGGCGACGTGATCCACACGCTCTTCACCGTGACGCCCTACGAGGAGTACGTGCGCGTGGCGGAGCTGCTCGCGGAGCACACGCCCGGCACGCACGAGAAGCGCACGGTGCTGGTGAACTCGGGCGCCGAGGCCGTGGAGAACGGCGTGAAGATCGCACGCAAGCACACGGGTCGCCGCGCGGTGGCGGTGCTCGACCACGGCTACCACGGCCGCACCAACCTCACGATGGCGATGAACTACAAGGCGTCGCCCTACGGAACCGGCTTCGGCCCCTTCGCCGGCGACGTGTACCACGCGCCGAGCTCGTACCCGTATCACGACGGCCTCTCGGGTGCCGAGGCCGCGGCCCGCACCATCTCGTACCTCGAGAAGCGGATCGGCGCGACCGACCTCGCGTGCGTCGTCGCGGAGCCGATCCAGGGCGAGGGCGGCTTCATGGTGCCGGCTGACGGCTTCCTGCCCGCGCTCCAGGAGTGGTGCACGGCGAACGGCGTCGTGTTCATCGCGGACGAGATCCAGTCGGGCCTCGCGCGCACCGGCCGCTTCTTCGCGAGCGAGCACCTCGGCCTCGTGCCCGACCTCGTGCTCACGGCCAAGGGCATCGCGGGCGGTCTGCCGCTCGCGGGCGTGACCGGCCGCGCCGAGATCATGGACTCCGCGCTCCCCGGCGGCCTCGGCGGCACGTTCGGCGGCAACCCCGTCGCAGCCGCCGCCGCGGTGGCCGTGTTCGAGGCGATCGAGACGCACGGGCTGCTCGACGAGGCCACGCGCATCGGCGACCACCTGCACCACGCGCTCGCGGACCTGCAGGAGGAGCACGACATCATCGGCGACGTGCGCGGCATCGGCGCGATGGTCGCCATCGAGCTCGTGCAGCCCGGCACGGGATCCACCACGAAGGAGCCGAACGCGGACGCGGTCGCCGCCATCGCGGCGTACTGCCACGCGCACGGCGTGATCATCCTCACCGCGGGGACGTACGGCAACGTCCTCCGGTTCCTGCCGAGCCTCGCGATCTCCGAGGAGCTGCTCGACGACGCGCTCGGCGTGATCGCCGACGCGTTCCGGGCGCTCTGATGGCGGCGGCCGTCGAGACGATCCCCGTCCAGGGCGCCGTGGAGCTCGCGGTGCTCGAGCGGAGCGGCTTCGTGGAGTCGCGCCACATCGGCGCGGCCGTCGTGCTGTCGCCCGAGGGCGAGGTGCTTCGAGAGGTCGGCGACGCGACGACGCCCGTGTTCCCGCGCTCCAGCATGAAGCCGTTCCAGGCCCTCGCGGTGCTGGCGAGCGGCGCGGAGCTCACCGAGGAGGAGCACGTGCTCGCCACGGCAAGCCACGCGGCGACCGCGCGACACGTGGAGGTGGTGCGGGGGATCCTCGCCAAGGCCGGGCTCGACGAGTCCGCGCTGCGCTGCCCCGCCGACTGGCCGCTCGACCGGGCCGCGCGCGACGAGCTCGTGCGCGCCGGGATCCCCGCCTCCCCCGTCCACATGAACTGCTCCGGCAAGCACGCCGCGATGCTGCTCGCCTGCGTGACGAACGGCTGGTCGACCGACGACTACCTGCACCCGGACCACCCCCTGCAGGTGCGGATCCGCGACGTGGTGGAGCGCTTCACGGGAGAGCGGATCGCCACGACGGGCATCGACGGGTGCGGTGCTCCCGTGCACGCGATGTCGCTGACGGCGCTCGCGCGCGGGATCCACCGCATCGCGACCTCCGCACCCGGCTCGCCGTTCGCGCTGTACCGGCACGCTGCAGCCCTCACCGCTGCCGTGCGCGCCCACGGCTGGGCGATCGACGGGCCCGGCCGCGCGAACACCGTCGTGATCGAGCGGCTGGGCCTCTTCGCCAAGGGCGGGGCCGAGGGGATCATGATCATGACCGCCCCCGACGGCACGACGGTGGCCTCGAAGACGCTCGACGGGAGCCTCCGGGCGTCCACCATCGTGGCGCTCGAGCTGCTGGCCCAGGCGGGCGCGATCACGCGGGACGACGTGGAGCTCGTGCGCCCGGAGCTCGACCTCGCGGTTCTCGGCGGCGGCATGCCGGTGGGCGAGATCCGGGTGTCGCCGACGCTCATCGGCTGACCCCGGCAGGCTGCGCGCGACGCGGCGGGTCGGCGGGGAGCGCCGCGGTCGCCGCGGGTGCCTCCCCATGCACCTGCGCATCGGGCGTCCCCGCCGTCGCCGGCGGCCACGAGCAGCGTCGCACGTCGCCGTCGGGCGTGACGAGCCAGGCGCGCCCGGCGATCGGGGCGAGGGGCGGCGGCACCGCGCGGACGCGGAGCAGCGTGCGCGCGTCCCGCGGGGTGCAGCCCTCCAGCACGACGTCGCCGGCGCGGCGGAGGTCCGCGAGGAGCGGACCGCGCATCAGCCAGGCGTCGGGATCCCCGACCACGACCCGGGCACGCGCTGCGCGGCCGCCGCCGTCGTGCGCGCCGAGGCCGACGGCGGCTCGCGTCGAGATCCCGATCCCGTCCGCGGCCGCACCGGGGAACGGCTGATCCGCGGACCAGCCCGGCGGGATCCGCGCGGCCTCGACCGCGTCGACGCCCCGCTCGCGGAGTCGCGCGACCGCGGCGGCGGACGACGGCGTGACGAGCGCGTGGACGGCGTCGCCCGAGAGGAACACGCGGGGCGCGGGGTCCGCGGGCACCGGCGCACGGGAGCCCTCCGCATGCCGGGCGGACGCGCTCTCGACCTCGGGCGGCGTGGCCACCTGGATCCGCTCGCCGCGCCACTCCCCCGCTCCGGGCGTCGCGCGGGCGTCGAAGAGGCGGCTCTCGCCGCCCGCCAGGACGTGCTCCTGCCTGGTCGGGAGCGGGAGGATCACGGGCGGTCCCGAGGCGGCCGTCACGCACTGGAGCGATCCGCCCGCCCGACGGCCGGCGACGGCGAGCGCCACCCCGGCGTGCGGCCCCTCGCGGACGATGGCGGTCAGCCCTTCGAGCAGGGCGGCCTGGTGCTCGGGTCCCAGGCGGGAGACGGCGACGTCGAGGTCGTCGGCCAGCACGACGAGCGGATCGCGCGGCCCGTGCGGGTCGCGGATGCGGGCGACGACGCGGGCGACCGCGTCCCAGCAGCCCTCCGCGTCCGCGGGTACGTGGATCACCTCGGCGCCGGCCACGGCGGCGGACGCGGCGATGGTGCGCAGGCACGTGCTGCGGCCGGATCCCGGGCCGCCGACGACGAGCAGGTGGCCGTCCGTCGCCGGGCACCACACGGCCGTCGCGCGCCGCTGCTCCTCGGGCAGGTCGACGAGGGCGAAGGGGATGGGGGACGCGCCGGGTGCGAGGGTCGCGGATCCGTGCCTGGGGAGGGGCGGCACCGCGTCGAGGTCGGCGAACGGGATGGACGCGGGCAGCGGATCCAGCCACGGGCGCCGGACGGGGACGGGGGTCGCGCGGGCGGCGGCGACGCGGGCGAGGTCGCCAGCCGTCGTGACGGCGACCTGGAACGGGCGCGCCGGCGCGCCGTGCGCCCCGACGAGGCACCGACCCGCGGGCGCGTCGGCGAGGCGGGCCGCCTCGACGGTGCCGAGGAGCGCCCTGCTGTCCGCCTCGTTGTTGACGCGGAGCGAGAGGCGGAGGTCGCAGTTGGCGAGCACCGCGTCGCGCACGACGCCGGCGGGACGCTGGGTGCAGAGCACGAGGTGCATGCCGAGCGAGCGGCCTCGGGCGGCGATGTCGGCGACGACCTCGTGCAGGCCGTCCTGGTCGGCGAGGAGGGCCGCCAGCTCGTCGACGACGATGACGAGGCGCGGCAGCACGCCCGCCGCGGCGGGGTCGTCGACGTCGCGTGCGCCGGCCTCGCGGAGGACGCGCTCGCGATGCCGGATCTCCGCCCGCAGGCTCTCCAGCGCGCGGCGCGCGCCCTGGCCGTCGAGGTCGGTGACCAGGCCGACGGCGTGCGGCAGGACGAGCAGCGGGTCGAACGCCGCGCCGCCCTTGAAGTCGACGAGGAGCACGGTGACCTCCTCGGGCGGGTGCGCCGCCGCGAGCGCCGCCATCCACGTGATGAGGAGCTCGCTCTTGCCGCTCCCCGTGGTGCCGGCGACGACCGCGTGCGGGCCGTCCGCGACGAGGTCCACCGACACGGGACCGTCGTGCCCGACGCCGATGACCGCCGCGAGCGTGCGCGGACGGCGGGGGTGCGGCAGGCGGTCCCGCTCCGTGACGGATCCGTCGCCCGCCGCGAGCCAGGGAGCCGACCGGGCCGGGTCGCCCGCGGCCGGGTCGTCGACGTCCGGCAGCTCCGCGAAGGACGGCTCCGCGGCCAGCAGGTCGGCGAACGGCACGCGCGACGGGAGGGGCGCCCGCGCCGCCGCGAGCCCGCGCCGCCGCGCGAGGTCGGCCAGCTCGTCCGCGAGGCGCTTCACCTCCGTGAGGGACACGAGGTCGGGACGCACCAGGCCGGTGCGGGTGAGGCGCGGCACCGGGATGCCGTCGGGCGGGAGGACATGCGCCGCGGGATCCGCGGAGGCGCCGTGGCCGAGGGCGGCCGGGTCGGCAGGCGCCGGGTCAGCCGCGAGGATCCGCGCCGTGCCGGGGCTCCGGACGTCGAGCACCGTGCGGCACGCGGCGGGGAGCGACTCGACCCGCGGCGCCGCGGCGAGCACGACCTCCCGCCAGCCGAGCGCGAGCCGGATCGCCCACGCGCCCGGCTCGCCCGTGGCGGTGGGCTCCGCGGCCGGTCGGTCGGCGCCGGCCCGCTGCTCGCGGAGCCCGTCGGCCGCGTGCGGCAGCCGCTCGAGCCAGTCCCACTCGGGCCCGGCCGGGCGGGACGCGATGCGCAGGTCGTCAGGCGGGAGGGCGTGCACGAGCTGGACGACGACGCCCCGGAGCACGGGCGCGACCAGGGCGGGGGCGCCCCGCAGCCCGAGGCCGCCGGTGGCGGAGACGAGGACGGGCGCGTCGGGGACCCAGCGGACGAGATCCGCCCACCGAGCCGGATGGTGCGGGGAGGCGGCGGACGCCGAGCGCGCACCGGCGGAGACGTTGCGGATGCGCCGCCGCAGGGACCGCAGGAGCGGACGGCGCAGGAGCGTGCCGCGCCCGTCGCGCCCGTCGGCATCCGGCACCAGCGCGTCCGGATCGCCCCGCCAGACCATCCCGCTCGGCACCTCCCCCGTGCCGAGCGCCATCGGGAGCGAGCCGTCGCCGCCCGGATCCGCCCGCCAGAGGAGCGCGGGGTTGGCGCTCCCGTCGAGGATCTCGCGCGCGGACGGCGCCCGGGACCGCAGGGCGACGCGGGCGGCGGCGACGCGCGCCCGCACCTCGGCGTGCAGGCGCGCGACCGCCGCGCGGGACTCGCGTTCGACCCGGCGGGCGGAGCGCCGGCCGGAGATGCGCTGATCCGCGACGCCCGCGACCGCGACCACGGGCCCCAGCGCCGCGAACAGCAGCGCGTACGGCGAGCGCGTGACGGCCCAGACGGCGACGCTGACGACGAGGGGCGCCGCGACGCCGAGCACGGGGAACGGGGGCGGCGGCGCGGGAGCGGGCGACGGGGGCGGGGAGATGTCCACCGGGCGAGGACACCACGGTCGTCGTGCCCCGGCGGCGCGGCGCCCGCACCTCGTGGACGCCGAGCGCGACGGGATCCTGGGGAGGAGGCGTCAGGGGCGCGGGCGGCGCGGCCGGGCACGCGCTCCCGCGAAGCGCGCGCGGCCGTCGCCATCGCCGCCCGCGGCGCGCCCGCGCCCGCGCCGCAGCGACGCGAGCGACACCATCGCGCGGATCCGCTGCCGCCGGGTCCGCCCCGCGTCCATGCGCGCCGCGAGCTCGTCGACGCGGCGCCAGGAGGCGTCGGCGAGCGGATCCGGCACGTCGCCCGGCGCGAACGCCGACTCGTCGGCCACGTCCGCGAGCCCGCGCGCGCCGCCCACGCCCACGAGCCGCGCCACCTCGCGCCGCGTGGCCTGCACGGGCGGCACGAGGCCGCGATCGAGCGCGCCGTCGTGGAACTCGTCCCACGCGCCGCCGACCCGGTCGCGGGCCACCGCCGCCCGGCGCCGCCGCCGCCGGCGCGCGACCTTCGCGCCCACGACGGCGAGGAACGGCGACGCCGCGAGCCCCAGCCCGAGCAGCGACCAGCCGGCCACACGCACGGCGGCGAGCACGGCCTGGAGCGCGGGATCCGCCTCCGGCCGGTCGTCGCGGCTCGCGTCCGGCGGCGTGCGGTCCTCGGGCTCGGCCTGCTCCTCGACGGGCGGCGGCAGCACGGTCTGCGGGCGGGCGACCTCGGTGGGCTCGTCGGGCAACGCGTCCGGCACGTCGCGGACGGGCGGGTTCGGATCCACCGCGACCCAGCCGGAGGACGCCGTGTCGACCTCTATCCACGCGGTGACGTCGGATCCCTGGATCCTCACGGGCCCGCCGAGCGCCTCCCGCACGGCCGCCTCGCCGGGCGCGAAGCCCATCACGACGCGGACGGGGAACCCGAGGTCGTCGGCCATGAGGGCGGCCGCGACCGCGTACTGCTCCGCGTCGCCCAGCATGGGGCGCGTGGTGAGGAGGTCGGCGATCCGCTCGGCCGAGTGGCCCGACCGGCTGAAGGGCGCGTCGCCGACGCCGTGGCTGACGTAGCCGTCGGCGCGGAGGGCGGAGATCGCGGCGACGAGCTGCGCGCCGGGCGACGCCGAGGTTCCGGCGCCCGCGTCCGTGCCGCCCGCGGTCGCGCCGTCGGGGGCAGCGGTGGACGCCTCCACGCGCGCGGCGACCTCGTCGGGCACGCCCGTGGGGCGCGGGGCCACGGCGTCGCCCGGGCGCTCGTCCGCGAGCGCCTCCAGCGGCGGCGTCGACGCGACCACGGCCTCGATCTCGTACGCGTCGCCCGCGGTCAGCCCGCCGATCACGGCGCCGGTGGCGGTCGCGTCGTCGTAGTAGAAGGAGTCGGCGAGGCGTCCGCCGTCGTCGCCCGCGAAGGCGATGCGCTCGAGGCGGCCCGCGCCCGGCAGCCACACGCCGCGGTAGGCGTCGACGACGACGTCGAGGGTGACGTCGTCGCCCGCGACGCCCGTCTGGTCGAGCCGGTACGGCACGCGCGCGAACGTGCCGGAGGCCTGCCCGGTGCGCGACGCGTCGACGCTGCCGCGCGCGCCGCCCGTGCCGTAGACGACGCCGTCGTAGGTGTCGAGGGCGGCGAGGCGCACCCGGCCGCCGACGGGCAGGCCCGCGACCGTGAGCAGCGTCTCGTCGGACGTCGGCGTCTTCCAGTAGGTGCGGAAGGACGAGAGCGGGCTGACCTGCTCGCGCGGGTCGAACGGCTGCTCGACCGTGGAGCGGAGGCCGGTGCGGGACGCGTCGGGCGGGGCGGCGGCCGTGGCGGCGACGCCGGCGACGAGCGCCACCGCGAGCACGACGACCGCGGAGACCCCGGCGCGCGTGCCCGAGCGGCGCCGGTCGGACGCGGACTCCACGGGGATCCCCGCCTGACGGCCGAGGCGGCGCATCGCGCGGTGGCGTCGGCGCCAGCGGCAGCGCGCGATCCACAGCAGGGCCGTCGCGAGCCAGGCCAGCGCGACCGGCACGAGGAGGCCCGCGGCGTCGGGTGCGTCCGGTCCCTGGCTGCGGTCGGGGCCGAGGGCGGCGGCCGCGACGAGGATCACGAGGGAGGGGATCACCGCGAGCTCGGGCCGCCGGGAGCGCAGGGCCACGGAGACGCCGATCACGGATCCCAGCAGCACGAGCGCGAACGCGGGCACGAGCAGCGCCTGGTAGTCGCCGACCGGGAGCGCGATGGTCACGAGCCGCACGATTCCGAGCGACGCGCCCTCGACGAGCTCGCCGAGGCCCGCGAGCGTCGGCCGCCAGCCGTCGGCCGCCCCGGAGGGCACCGCGAGCGGCACGCCGAGCGCGAGGAAGGCCACGAGGATCGCGGAGGCCACCACCGCGCTCCCCCAGCGGAACCGGGCACCCGCGACCGCGATGAGCGCCCCGACGACCAGCGTGATCCCCGCCATGCGCACGAACGACGCGTCGCGGTAGACGGGCCAGAAGGCGGCCGCGGCGAGGCCGGTGAGGAGCGCGATCGCGACGGCCGGGATGAGCGTGCGGCCGGGGTCGCGGGATCCGGCCGGGACGCGGGGGCGGGCGGCGCCGCGGGGGCGGGCGGCGCCGCGTCCGGCGGCCGGGCGGCTGCCGCCCCCGGATCCCCGCGCGCTCACGTCGCGCTCCGCTGCAGGGCGCCGCGCAGGTCCTCGAGGTAGCCGATCGTGAGGACCGACAGGTCGCCGAGGCGGCGGAGGCCCGGCTCGACCTCGGGGTCGCAGACCACCGCGACCACCTGCACCCCGGGCGGGAAGCCGACGGCGGCCGCGCGGATCGCGGCGGGGGATGCGCCCGTGCCGCAGACGAGGAAGACGACGGACACGCCCGCGACCTCGTCGGCCGCCGCGCGGGCAAGCTCCACGAGCGTCGCCGCGCGGTCGGAGGCGCCGATCTCGGCGAGGTCGTCGAGGAGGCGGTCGCGCGTGACGGTGGCGAGGCGGCGGAGCCGGGCGGAGCGGGATCCGGGCGGGCCCTGGCGCGCGACGGTGCGGGCGAGCCCGGGCAGCGTGGGCGCGATCGGGGGGCGGCGCGTGCGTCGCGCCGCCCTGTCGGCGCTCGCGACGACCTGCAGGGTGCGCGCGTCGACGATGGCGCGCGCGCCCAGGGATCCGACGACGCTCACGGCCAGCTCGAACTCGGCGTCGGCGGTGGATCCGGCGAGCGCGCCCGCCGCATGCCCCGCCGCGACCGTGGTGCCGCCCGCCGGGATCGCCGTCGCGTCCTCCACCGGGCCGGGGCCGCCGCCGCCGTAGTCGCCCGCGTGCAGCGACAGCGCCACCATGATGTGGCTCCGCCTGGTCTCCTCGAACCGCCGCACCATGTGCACGCCGGTCTTCGCGGTCGAGCGCCAGTGGATGTGGCGCACGGGGTCGCCGGGCACGTACTCGCGGAGGGACTGGAACGACACGTCGCTGTCGGTGAGGTCGCGCGTGGCGCGGCCCTCGAGGTCGCGGACGAAGCCCGTGCTCGTGCTGGGCATCGCGAGCGTGCGCGGGTGCACGAGCAGGCGGGTCGCGGCGGCCTCGGCGGACTCGCGGCGCACCAGGCCGATCGGGTCGCCGCGGACGATGCGGGCGGGGCCGAGCGCGATCACGCCGCGGCGCGAGGTCGGCACGACGAACACGTCCTCGTGGGAGTGGCCGTGCGCGAGGGAGGGCACGTGGACCTCGGCGAGACCGGATCCGACCGGCACCTCCACCGTGAGGCCGACCGCGCGGCGGCGCAGCGGGTTGCGCACGGCGACGGTCGCGGGCGCTCGCTCCCCCGCGACCACGCGGTCGCGCGGCAGGCGCAGCGACACCTCGACGCCGGACGACCCGACGAGGTGCAGCAGCGCGATGAGCCAGAGCGCGGCGGCGGTCCAGGCGACCGCGACGAGCTCTCGCCAGCCGAGCGCGTACCCGACGGCGCCCGCGACGACGGCTGCCAGCGCGACGACGCGGCCGAGCGGCGTGACGACCCCCACGAGGCGCGCGAAGGCGCGGCGCCGCGGGGCGGCGGCGGGATCGAGCGGCGACGCGACGGCGGTGGGGTCCGGGGCGGCGGCCGCGCCGCGCGTCCCGACCGCGCTCATCCGCCCGACCGCGCGCCCGCGGCGGAGGCGCCCGGAGCGGAGGGCCCCGCGACGTGCGACCCCGCGGAAGCCCGACCGCCCGACGCCCCGGCGTGCCCGTCGCGCGGCGGCGCGGTCTCGATGAGGATCTGCGACAGCACGCTCGTGGGCGTCACGCCGTCGAACTCGGCCTCGGGATCCAGCAGCAGGCGGTGCGCGAGCACGGGCTCGGCGAGCGCCTTCACGTCGTCGGGCACCACGTAGTGCCGACCGTCCGCGGCGGCCCAGGTGCGGGACGCGCGCACGAGCGCGAGGGCGCCGCGCACGCTCGCGCCCAGCCGCACCTCGGGCGCGACGCGGGTCGCGTCGACCAGGCGCACCACGTAGTCGGCGACCGCGGGATCCACGTGCACGGTCCCCGCGCGCTCCTGCAGCGCGCGCACGGCGGCGGCAGACGTCACGGGCGCGAGCGTCACGTCGTGCGCGCTCACGGAGGCGCCCTGCAGGATCCGCAGCATCGACTCGTGGTCGGGGTACCCGATGGAGGTGCGCAGCAGGAACCGGTCGAGCTGCGCCTCGGGCAGCGCGTAGGTGCCGGCCTGCTCGATGGGGTTCTGGGTGGCGATGACCATGAACGGGTGGCCCACCTCGTACGGCGTGCCGTCGACCGTGACGCGGCCCTCCTCCATCACCTCGAGGAGCGCGGACTGGGTCTTCGGGCTCGCGCGGTTGATCTCGTCGGCCAGCACGATGCTCGCGAAGACCGGCCCGCGGTGGAACTCGAACTCGCCCGTGCGCTGGTCGTAGACGCTGACGCCCGTGATGTCGCCGGGCAGCACGTCGGGCGTGAACTGCACGCGGCTGTGCGTGCCGTCGACGGTCTGCGCCATGGCGCGCGCGAGCGAGGTCTTGCCGGTGCCTGGCACGTCCTCGAGCAGCAGGTGGCCGCCCGTGACCATGGCCGTGAACGCGAGGCGCACGACGTGGGACTTGCCCAGCAGCACCTGCTCCACGTTGCGCACGAGCCGCGCGAACTCGTCCTGGAAGGCGCGGGCCTCGTCGGCGGTCATCGTCATGGGTTCGTGCCTCTCGGGTGCGGCCTCGGGTCCGGCGTCGGAGCCGCGGGAACGGCCGTCATCCACGGTGGGCGTACGTGTACAGCGTGCCCGAGTTCGCGGTGACGCGCACCTCGAGGATCCGCTCGCCGCCGGCCGGGACCGTGCAGGACCCGGCAGCGCCCGAGGACGCGTCGGTCCACGCGCCCTGGCCGCCGCAGCGCCACTCGCTGCGCGCGTACCCGCCGCCGTCGGCGACGCGCGCGCCGCGTCCGGCGGCCGGCGGCATCGAGGTCCACGAGAAGGTCGTGATGCCCGCGTCGTCGGTCGACGACCGCACGTCGCCCGCGCGCGCGTCCACCGCGGTCCCGGCGGAGACGGGATCCGACCAGCCGCTCGAGCGCGGGCGCCCGTCGCCGGAGTCCTCGACGACGCGGACCTGGATCGACGCGCCCACCCCCGTGCGCGGCAGCGTGAGGGCCTGGCCGACGCCGATGGGCACGCCGTCGCCCTGCCCGTCGACCCGGTAGAGCAGCTGGGCGGACGCGGACGCGCTGCCCGGCCGGTAGCGCGCGTCGGCGAGGACCGCGCGGAAGACGCCGTCGGCGGACCGGTCGGGGCTCGGCAGGTCGACGCGGACGACGGGCGTCGACGGCGCGGTGCGCGGGGTGAGCTGCCCGGCCTCGACGACCGTGCAGCCCTGGCTGTTGGCGGCGAGCACGGCGAACGCGACGGGCTGGTCGGTGGCGAGGCCGGTGAAGACGTGGCTGGTCGCGCCGCCCACCTCGACCGCGGGACCGTGCTCGGCCGACCACGGCGACACGCCCTCGGTGGGCACCGTGCAGCCGGGCGCGGATCCCGGGGCGTACGCGGCGACGAGGTAGCGGATCCCGTCGACGCCCTGGCCCTGGAACGCCGGCCACGAGACGGTGACGCGCGTCTCGTCCGCCGCGTCGGCGACCGCGGCGGGCGCGCCGGTGGCGGTCGGGGCGCCGCGCGGCGTGCCGGTCGCGGTGGCGGCGAGCCAGGCGGTCCCGTCCTGCACCTGGGCGCTGTTGCGCGCGGACACCGAGACGGCGACGGGCACCTCGGCGACGAGCGACGGATCCCGCACCTCGACGCTCGTGGCGTCGGCCGCGACCTGCCGGGTGAGGCCGCCCACCCCCACGACGTACTGCGTGACCGGGCTCGACGACGACGGCACGGCCGACGGCTGCCACGAGAGGCGCAGCCCGTCCACGAGCGGCTCGACCGCGAGGCCCGCGGGCGCGGCCGGGAGCACGTCCGACCACAGGCCCGAGATCGACACCGGATCCGAGGTGCCCACGCCGTTCACGGCGGAGACCTCCACCTGCACCGAGTTCGCGGGCCCGTTGCCGGGGGTCGGCACGGTGCAGGTCGTCGACGGACAGGTGACGGTCGCGGTCGCCGTGCCGCCGCGGAGCACGCGCACCTGGTAGCCCGTGATGGCGGATCCGTTGAAGGCGCCCGGCTCGAACGCGACGGTGAGCGAGCGGTCCGCGAAGCCGGAGGCCCGGAGGGCCGAGACGGGTCCCGGGCGGTCCTGAACGTGGATCACGACGGTGCCGAACGCGGCCCGGCCGGCGTCGCCCGTGGCGTCGCGCACCTCGTACTGCACGCGCACGTCGCCGGGCTCGGCGTCGGCTGATGCGCTCACGGCGAGCGTCGCGCGGTCGGCCGACGGCGTCACGGTCACGCCCGCGGGGAGGCTCGCGCCGTCGGCGCCGCGGATGGAGGCGACCGTGAGCGGCGTGCCCGGGAAGGGGTTGCCGGCCTGGTCGTTGGCGAGCACGTCGACGGAGGTGGAGGATCCGCGCGTCACGGTGCCCTCGTCCGTCGCGGGCTGCGCGAGCGGGCGCGTCGACGGTACGACGCGGAGGTCGACGCGGCCCGCGCGCCCGGTCTGCGTGGCGTCGCGGACGCTCACCGGGAACGACGCGGCCTGCCCCGTCGCGACGCCCTCGTCGGCGGAGATGCGGAGCGTGCCGCCGTCGACGGACGCGCGGAACCCGGCGGCGACGGATCCCTCCAGCGCGAAGGCGAGCTGCCCGCGGTCGTCCTGGTACGGGTAGGTGGTGAGGCGGCCGAGGTCGACGTCCTTGGACTGCCCTGGCTCGAGGTCGATGACCGCGCCCGTGAACACGGGCGGCTGGTTCTCGGTGGGCGTCACCGTGATCGGCAGCACGAGCGCGGCCGTGCGCCCGCCCGCGCCCGACCCGTCGGTCACGGTGAAGGAGATCGCCGCAGGCCCGAAGTACCCGGGCTCGCTGCGGTACGCGATGGTGTCCTCGTCCACGAGCTCGACGGGCCCGTCGGCGTGGGTCGCCGACAGCGAGTTCGGATCCGCGATGCGCACGGCCCGCCCGCCCGCCGCGACCACCTGCCGGTCGAGCTCGACCACGAGCCGCTCGCCGCTCGGCACGGTCGGCCGCGGCTCGCCCACGCGCAGCTGCGGGAGGGTGTCCTCGAAGCCGGGCACCCAGACGAACGCCGTCGCGGAGATCGACGGGTCGTCGGGCTGCGCCACCGTGAACGGGACGATGCGGCGCTCGTCGCCGACCTCGACGCGGATCCGGCCGTCGTCCGTCACCAGCGCCACGTCCTCGTAGCCCGCGCCGACGGCGAGCACGAGCGACGACGCGTCGCCCTCCGCGGAGAACACGTTGCGCATCACGTCGACGTCGACGGTCGAGCGGTCGAGCACGTCGGAGAGCTGGAGCACCGTGTCGCGCGCGATCGGGCGGGTGGGCGGCGCGGCGGGATCCACGATCACGGTGAGGAACGCCTCGTCGCTGCCGCCGCGCGCGTTGCGCACGCCGTACACGAAGCCGTAGCGGCCGGCGGCCTCGGGCGCGACGACGCGCACGGTGTCGCCGTCGAGCCCCGCGACGAGGCCCTCGGCCTGCGGCTGCACCGAGACGAGCGAGAGCGCGCCGCCGTCCGGATCCGTGTCGTTCGCGAGCACCTGCACGCGGAGCACGCGGCCGGGCCGCACGGTCACGGTGTCGGCGGTGGCGACGGGGTTCCTCGCGCCCTCGACGCGCGGGCTGATGCCCACGCGGATCGTGCCGGTCGCCCGCGCGCCCAGCCCGTCGACCACGGCGTACGCGAAGGCGTCGGTGCCGGTGGAGTAGTCGCCCGCCTGGTAGTCGATCCAGTCCGGGCCCACCTCGACGACCTGGCCCTTCTCGGGCCCGGTGTCCTGCCCGAGGAGCCGCACCGAGTCGCCGTCGGGGTCGATGCCGGTGAGCGGCACGGGGATCCGCACGGTCTCCCCCGCGAGCACGCGCGCCGTCAGCGGGCGCGGCACGGGCTCGGCGTTGGTCGCGACGTCGGCCTCGCGCACGGAGACGGTGAGCGTCGCGGTCGCCCACTGCCCGTCGGGCGCGACCGCGCGGTAGACGGCGGTGTAGTCGCCCGTGCGGTCGGGCGCGAGGTAGCGGAGCCGGTCCTCGCTCGCGAAGAGGAGGCCGGCGCCCTCGGGCAGCGGATCCACCAGCACGGGGTCGAGGCGCAGCCGGTCGCCGTCGGGCTGCTCGTCGTTGGCGAGCACGGGGATGTCCACGGCGTCGCCCACGCGCACGGCCACGCGGTCGTCGGTCGCGACGGGCGGCTGCCGCACGGCCGGCTCGGGCACCTCGATCACGGTGATCACGCCGGCCGCCTCGGCCACGCCGTTGCTCACGCGGTATCCCACGTCCACCGGCCCGTCGAGCGGCCGGGTGAGGCTGATCCGCACGAGCCGCTGCCCGACCACCTCCGCGCGCACGCCCACCGCCTCGTCGGGCGAGACGGCGTCGGTGATCACGAGCACGCCGCCCGCGGGGTCGAAGTCGGTCTGCAGCACGTCCACGTCCTGGGCCTGGAGCGCGCGCACGAACACGGTGTGCGGCACGGTCACGGGCCGGCCGTCGGACGCGGGCGCGCCGCGCACCTCGACGCGCACGACGCCCGTGGCCGTCGTCCGCCCGTCGGTCACCGTGTACTCGAGCAGGTGCGTGCCCGCCTGGCCGCCCTCGAGGCGGAAGGTGCCTGCCTCGAGGTCGGGCGTGATCTGCACGCCGGCCCGCGCGGGCACGGCCGCCAGCCGGATCGCGCCGCTCCCGCCGCGCGCGTGCGTCAGCGGCTCGACCGTGATCTCGCGCCCGATCGCCGCCTGCACGACGAAGCCCTCGGCCACGAGCGGCACGTCCCCGGCGCGGCGCACGGTGACGACCAGCTCGCCCGAGCCCTCCTCGCGCCCGTCGGACACCTGCAGCGCGACGGTCCGCGTGTCGCCGCCCGCCCCGGCGTCCGTGTAGACGACGCGCCCCTCGGGCTTCCAGCTGACGGCGTCGGGCGCGGGGACGCTCGCGCGCGTGAGGTACATCGGATCCCCGTCGGGGTCGTACCAGCCTCCCAGCACGTCGGTCTGCAGCCGGTCGCCCTCCGCGACCGTGCCCGTCGCGGGCCGCGCCTGCTCGGGCGGCGCGTTCTCGTCGGTCCCGCGCACGGCGACGCGCACGTCGGCCGTCGCGGTGCCGCCGCGCCCGTCGCTCACCACGTAGGAGAACCGCACGGTGCCGGACGCGCCCGCGGCGAGCGCGAGCTGGAGTCCCTGGCCCTCGTCCACGATGTCGACCGCGCCGACCGCCGCGTCCACGGGAGTGACGGAGTCGATCACGAGCACGTCGCCGTTCGGGTCGTGGTCGTTGAGGAGCACGGGCAGCGCGGTGGTGCGGCCGGGGCGCGCGCCGAGGTCGTCGTCGACCGCGACGGGCGGCTGCTGCACGCGGTCGGTCTCGGGCGGGGTGTCCGCGGTGTTCTGCTCGACGACGGTGTCGGAGCGGTCGCGGTCGATGAGGTCGGCCCAGTTGTCGATGAGTCCCGCGTCGCGCTGCACGGCCCACGCGGTGCCGCCGCGCGTGTCGTTGAGCACCACGCGCGCGCCGTCGACCACGAAGCGCAGGGCGGCCTGCTGCGGCATGGATCCGATGCCGCTCGTGGCGCCCGCCGCCGTGCGCCGGGCGTCCTGGTCGCCGTCGCCCCCACCCGTGAGGGCCGCGGGCGCGAGGCAGCGCTGCCAGCCGGATCCATCGGTCCAGCCCGCGTACTCGCAGCCGGCCACGCGGACGGGACGCGCGGGGTCGCCGCGCACGTCGCCCGTGACGACGACCGGATCCCCGCCCGCGACGGGCACCTCGACGAGCCCGCCCGAGTGCGCGACCAGGACGCCGCTGCCATCCGACGACGCGCGCTGGAGGGCGACGCGCGCGTCCGCGGCCACGGATCCGGCGAGGTCGACCGTCCGCCCGTCGACGAGGAGGGCGCGCGCGTCGGCGTCGTACAGCGCCCACCGGCCGTCGACGGACGTGAGCGCGAGCCGCTGGCCCGCGGGCCGGCCGGCATCCCCCGACTGGACGGTCTCGCCCGCGAGGGCCGCCGCGGGATCGGCGGGGGCGTCGGCCGCCGCGGCCACGGGCGCGCCGACGGGCCCGACGTCGACCGTCTCCCGCACGGTGTCCTCGGTCGCGGCCTGGATGCGCGACAGCGTCCCCGTGGCGGCCGAGTACACGAGCAGCGTGCCGTCGTCGCCCATGGACGCGACGGCGTCCGCCCCGAGGATGAGCGTGGGCGCGCTCGCGGCGTCGAACGCGGAGAGGCCCGCGACCGGCACGAGCCACAGCTGGCCCGTCGCCGGAACGAGGATCGCGGCGCGGGTTCCCGCGAGCATGACCTCGGCGCCCGCGGGCAGCGGAGCGGTGTCGACCACCTCGCTCGTCGCGTCGTCGACCACGTCGAGCCGCGAGCTGCCGCGGTCGGCGAGCAGCACGGTGGATCCGGCCTGCAGCACGTCGATGTCCTCGCTGCGGGAGTCGACGACGCTGTCGAGCTCGAGCACGGCCGTGTTGGCGCGGCCGATCGCCTGCTGCGCGGAGTTGACGACCCACACGGATCCGTCGTCGAGGTCGACGCGCTGCGCCTGGTAGCCGTCCGAGACGAGCGCGAAGCCCGTGAGGAGGGCGAGCACGACGGCCCCGCCGGTGACGGTCGTCGCGGCCTGGCGGTGGCGGCGGATCCACTCGCGGATCATCGCGGCAGCTCCGCGCACTTCTCGGTCGACGTCTCCCCGGCGATGCCGTCGCGCGTGACGGTGACGCGGATGCAGGCGCGGTCGTCCGTGCCGTCACCGGCGGTGCCGCCCGAGCCGGACGTCACCCGGAAGGTCGTGTCGCGCTGCGTGCTCGGCAGCCCGCCGTCGCGCACCACCTGGTACGCGTCGTCGGCGCCGAGGCCGGGGTCGCTCCAGGAGAACAGCACGCCGTCGGCTGCGGCGGACGCCTGGATCTCGCCCACCACCGGGATGTCGCGCGCCGCGTTCCCGCCGCCCGACCCGCCGAGCAGCATGCCCACGCCCACGCTCGCGACGATCGCGCCGGCGGCGGCCGCCGCGAACGCCACGCGGTGCCGCGCGAGGAACGCGCGCCGGCCGGGGACGGTGGTCCGGGCCGGGGCGGAGAGGCCGACGGGCCCGGAACCGGACCGGCCGAGGGAGGTGGACGCGGATCCCGCGCGGACCTGCTCGGACGCGGTCGCCGGGACGCCGGGACGCGCCGCGCCCCCCGTCTGCCGCGCCACCGCGGGCGCCGCCTTCCGCCGGGTGCGCCTTACGCCCCCGGAGCCGCGCCCGCCGACCGGCCCGGTCGTCCCCGGATCCACCTGCGCGATGCCGCGCACGCGCGTCGGGTCGTCGTCCTCGTCGACGCCGGCCGCGACGGCCGACGCCCACTCCTCGCTCGCGACCTCGAGCGGCGTCTGCGCGAGCCGCAGCTCCGCCTCCACCGCCTGCAGCTCGCGCACGAAGGCGAGCGCCGACTCCGGCCGGGCGTCCGGCTGCCGCGACATCGCGCGCCGCAGCACCAGCTCGAGCCGCTCGGGCACGTCCGCGCGCCCGGTCGGCAGGGGCCGCGCCCGCTGGATCCGCGCCACGAGGTCCGCGGGCGCGTTTTGCCCGCCCGGCACCTCGAAGGGGCTGCGCCCTGCGAGCAGCGAGTACACGGTCGCGGCGAGCGACCACACCTCGCTCCGCACGGTGCCCGGGCTCTCGTCGGCGAGCACCTCGGGCGCCGACCACGGGATCGAGAGGCCCACCGCGTCGGTCGCGGCGGCGTCCTCGAGCGTCGAGGCGATGCCGAAGTCGCTGAGCACGGGGTGGCCGAAGGCGGTCGTCAGGATGTTCGCCGGCTTGATGTCGCGGTGCAGCACGCCCGCGCGGTGGGCGGTCTCCACGGCGCTCGCGATGCGGATACCCACGCGCAGCACCTCCGCGACGCCGAGCGGCTCGCGCCGGTACCGGTCGCTGAGGCTCGACGAGCACAGCTCCATCACGAGGTACGGGCGGCCGTCGGCGGCGACGGACGCCTGGTGCACGGTGAGCACCGACGGGTGGGCGCTCAGCTGCGCCATGAGGTCGGCCTCGGCGCGGAACATGGCGCGGAGGCGCTCGGTCACGATCTCCGCGAGCATCACCTTCACGGCGACCTGGCGTCGCGGCATGTCCTGCTCGTAGAGGAACACGTCGGCGAAGCCGCCGGAACCGAGGACCGTCACGTAGGTGAACCCCGGCAGCACAGGCGGGGCGGACGGCAGGCGTCTGGCCATGGCCCCCTCTTCGGGTCGGGACCGACGGCAGGGGCTGTTGCGGGCGGCGGATGGATCTCTCGCTGTGAGACGAGTCTAGGTCGCCGATCCGCGCGGGTACACGGGTCGGCGGCCTCCTGACGCCCCCTCTTCGGGAGCGACGATCGTGCGCGCCCGGCTAGTCGCGCGGCGGCAGGTCGCGCGCGGGCTGGCCGATGTAGAGCTGCTGCGGGCGCCCGATCTTGGTGGCCTGGTCCTCGTTCATCTCGCGCCAGTGCGCGATCCAGCCGGGCAGGCGCCCGATGGTGAACAGCGCCGTGAACATGCGCGTCGGGAAGCCCATGGCCTTGTAGATCACGCCCGTGTAGAAGTCCACGTTCGGGTAGAGCTTCCGCTCGATGAAGTAGTCGTCCGCCAGGGCGACCTGCTCGAGCTCCTTGGCGATGTCGAGCAGCGGGTCCTGGATCCCGAGGGCCGCGAGCACCTCGTCGGCGCTCTCCTTCACGAGGCGGGCGCGCGGGTCGAAGTTCTTGTAGACGCGGTGCCCGAAGCCCATGAGGCGGACGCCGTCCTCCTTGTTCTTCACGCGCTCCACGTAGCGGTCGACGCCCTCGCCGGAGTCGCGGATGCGGCCGAGCATCGCGAGCACGGCCTCGTTCGCGCCGCCGTGCAGCGGCCCGAAGAGCGCGCCGATGCCCGCGGAGACGGAGGAGAACATGTTCGCCTCGGTGGATCCGACGAGCCGCACGGTCGACGTCGACGCGTTCTGCTCGTGGTCCTCGTGCAGGATCAGCAGGCGCTCGAGCGCGCGGCTGACGACGGGATCCACCTCGTAGCGTTCGGCGTTGTTGCCGAAGTTCAGGCGGAGGAAGTTGTCGACGAAGCTCAGCGAGTTGTCCGGGTAGAGGAACGCCTGGCCGAGGCTCTTCTTGTGCGCGTACGCCGCGATGACCGGCAGCTTGGCCAGCAGGCGCAGCGTCGAGATCTCGACCTGCTCGGGGTCGTGGACGCTCAGCGAGTCCTCGTAGTAGGTGGAGAGCGCGGAGACCGCGCTGGACAGCACCGACATGGGGTGCGCGTTGGTGGGCAGCGCGCGGAAGAGGCCCTTGAAGTCCTCGTGCAGGAGCGTGTGGCGGCGGATGTCGTCCTCGAACCCCGCGAGCTCGTCGCTCGTCGGCAGCTCGCCGTGGATGAGGAGCCAGGCCACCTCGAGGTAGCTCGACTGGCGCGCGAGCTGCTCGATCGGGTAGCCCCGGTAGCGCAGGATCCCCTGCTCGCCGTCGATGTAGGTGATGGCCGAGCGGGTCGACGCGGTGTTGACGAAGCCGTTGTCGAGCGTCGTGAGGCCCGTCTTCTTCGTGAGCGCCGAGATGTCGATGCTGGACGCGCCCTCGACCGCGGGGAGGATGGGGAACTCCACCCGTCCGCCCGAGTACGTCAGGGTCGCCGTGGGCTTCTGCTCCGCCTGGGGCTCGTCCGCCTTCGGCCGGTCGTCCGCCTGCTGCCCGCCATCGGTCACGGCGCCTCCTCGAGTCTGGGTGGATGGCCCGGGAGGGATGCGCGCCGCCGGACGCTCGTGGCGCCGTCGCGGCGTCGGATTCCGAGCCGACTACAGCCTAAAGGGCTGACAGGGACACTGTCGCCTCCGCCAGCATCCGGCCGGATCCGTTGGAGGTCGTGCTACGCGGAGCGGGGCGCTGCGCCGGCGGAGCGGAGCCGGGCCGCGGCCTGCGCGATGCGCTCGTCCGTCGCAGTGAGAGACAGGCGGACGTGCTCGGGCGAGGCGTCGCCGTAGAACGGGCCGGGGCCCGCGAGGATCCCGAGGTCGGCGAGCTCCGCGATCCCCTCCCAGGCGTCCCGGCCGCGGGTCGCCCAGAGGTAGAGGCCGGCCTCGCTCGAGTCGATGCGCCAGCCGGCGTCCTCGAGCGCGGGGCGGAGCACGTCGCGGCGGGCGCGGTACAGCTCGCGCTGGGCGCGCACGTGGTCGTCGTCGCCGAGGGCCACGGTCATGGCGTGCTGGAGCGGCGCGGGCGGGAGGAGCCCCGCGTGCTTGCGTACGCGGATCAGCCGGGCGATGAGCTCCCGGTCGCCCGCGACGAGCGCGGCCCGGTACCCGGCGAGGTTCGACTGCTTGCTCAGCGAGTAGAGCGCCAGCACGCCCGCGTGGTCGTCGCCGACGACGCGCGCGTCGAGGATCGAGGGCGTCGGGCCCGAGGCCCACTCCCCCTCCCAGCCGAGCTCGGCGTAGCACTCGTCGCTCGCGATGACGGCGCCGAGCTCCCGGGCTCGGGCCACGGCGGCGCGCAGCTCGTCGACGCCGAGCACGCGGCCGTCCGGGTTGCCCGGCGAGTTCAGCCAGACGAGGCGCGTGTGCGCGGGCCAGTCGGCGGGGTAGTCGGCGGGCACGGACTCGGCGCCCGCGAGGGCCGCGCCGATCGCGTAGGTCGGGTACGCGACGCGCGGGTGCACGACCGCGTCGCCCTCGCCGAGGCCCAGCATGAACGGCAGCCAGGCCACCATCTCCTTCGACCCGATGGTCGGCAGCACCTGGTCGGTGCCGAGCGTCGCGTTCCGGCGACGCGCGTGCCAGTCGACCATCGCCTGCCGGAGCTCGGGCGTGCCCACGGTGGTGGGGTACGCGTGCGCATCCGTCGCCCAGGCGAGCGCGTCGCGGATGAGCGTCGGGGTCGGATCCACGGGCGACCCGATGCTGAGGTCGACGATCCCGTCGGGGTGCCGCCCGGCCCGCTCGGCGTACGGGGCCATCTGGTCCCAGGGGTAGTCGGGGAGCTCGCCGAGGGCCACGCGCGTCAGCCGTTCTGGACGGGGAGCGCCGCGATGACGGGGTGGTCGCCGGCGGTGACGCCGACCTTGGTCGCGCCGCCCGGGGATCCCATCTCGGCGAAGAACTCGACGTTCGCGGTGTAGTAGTCCGACCACTTCTCCGGCAGGTCGTCCTCGTAGTAGATGGCCTCGACCGGGCAGACCGGCTCGCACGCACCGCAGTCGACGCACTCGTCGGGGTGGATGTAGAGGCTCCGCTCGCCCTCGTAGATGCAGTCGACCGGGCACTCGTCGATGCAGGCGCGGTCCTTGACGTCGACACAGGGCAGGGCGATGACGTAGGTCACTTCGGGCGGGTCCTTCCGGGAGCGGTGCGGCCCGACGAGTCTACGCGGCGCGCGAACCGGTCCCGGCCGGGGCCGGGGCGTCGGATCCCGCGGCGTCAGCGGCATCCGGGCGCGCGTCGGTGCCGGGCGCGCGCGAGGAGAACCGCGGCCACACGAGGACCGCCGCGACGAGGATGGCGGGCGCGACCGCCCACACCTGGCTCATCGCGTCGTCGGGGAACAGCACGGATCCGCTCGGTCCTCGCCTGCTCAGGACCGCGACGGCCGCGACGACGCCGAGCCCGAGGCAGAGCGCGTGCAGGCGGTCGACGAGGAGGAGGCGGAACGCGACCAGCAGGCACGCGAGCGTCGCGAGCGCGAGCACGAGGCCGACCGGCAGCGCGATCCCGCCCACCGGCAGCGTCGCGCGGTGCGCGGCCGTGGCGACCGCGCCCACGAGCAGGCCGAGCACGAGCGACGCGACCGCCGTGCCGATCCGCTGCGCGCCCCGCGGGGGACGCGGGGTCCCGTCGTCGGCGGCGGCGCCGGCCGGCCGGTGCAGCCGGAACAGCTCGACGGGCGCTATGGGCGCCCCGATGCCGTGCGAGAGCGCGAACTGGTCGCCGTCGACGACGGTCTGCGTGCGGTGCGCGGCGACCGCGCGGATCTTCGCGTCGAGCACCTCGGACGCGTCGACCTCGAGGTCCACGGCGTCGTCGGGCAGCACGAGCGCCCCGGCCGGCTCCGCATCGGGGGCGGGGAAGCGCCCGCGCGCCGCGACGAGCTCGTGCGCCTCGCGGGCCGACGACTCCGTCGTGGTGACGAGGTAGGCGGGGATCCCCGCCTCCTCGGCCGCCCAGGTCGCGATGACGTGCGTGCGCACGTGGTCCGGGTGGCCGTAGCCGCCGTGGTCGTCGTAGGTGATGACGCTCGTGGCGTCCGTGTCCGCGATGACCGCGAGTACGTCGCGCGCCTCGTCGGCCTCGTCGCCCGCGCACAGCGAGTCGGGATCGAGCGGCTGCAGCGCCACGGGCACGCCGTCGTCGCCCCACTCCATGCCCGAGTCGACGTAGCGGCGCGGCTCGAGCCCGCGCCAGCGCGCGTCGGGGTCGCCGAGGAAGCGGTGGTCGGTGACGCCGAGGGCGGCCATCGCATCGGCCAGCTCGGTCTCGCGGTAGTCGGCGAGCGCGCGCAGGTCGCCCTCCAGATGGCGGAGCTCCGCGGGGATCACCTCGCCGCGCTCCCCGCGCGTGCACGTGAGGACGGTGACGGGCACGCCGTCGCGCACGAGCCTGGCGATGGTGCCGCCCGTGACGATGCTCTCGTCGTCGGGGTGCGCGTGCACGAAGAGGACGTGCTCGCGCTCGGGGCGGGCGGCCCGATCGGGGCGTCGGGACGTGCCGGTGGTCATCCGGCGATCCTAGCCGCGGGCCACGCGCCGCTCCCTGGGCGCCCTCCCGGGACGGTCGACTGGACGCGCCACCGCCCCCGCGCTACTGTGCACGAGGTAAGGCAAGCCTCACCTACATTTCCCCACACTAGCAATAGGACGCGTCCCGTCGCGTCCGCCGCCCGGAGAGGCGCACGCGTGTTCGCGAACTACCTGATCGGCCTGCGCGAGGGCCTCGAGGCCGCGCTGGTCGTCACCATCCTCATCGCCTACGTCGTCAAGATCGGCCGCCGCGACGTGCTCGGCCGGCTCTGGCTCGGCGTCGGGCTCGCGGTCCTCCTCGCCCTGTCCGTCGGCGCGATCCTCACCTACGGCGCCTACGGCCTCACGTTCGAGGCGCAGGAGGCCATCGGCGGATCCCTCTCCATCGTCGCGACGGGCCTCGTCACCTGGATGGTGTTCTGGATGCTGCGCACCGCGAAGGACATGCGCTCCGAGCTGCAGGGCGCCGTCGACCGGGCCATCGCGGGCGCGGCGTGGGGCCTCGTCGCCGTCGCCTTCCTCGCCGTCGGCCGCGAGGGGATCGAGACGGCCCTGTTCCTCTGGTCGGCCGTGCAGGCCACGGGCGCCACCACCATGCCGCTCGTCGGCGCGGGCCTCGGGCTCGTCACCGCCGTCGCGCTCGGCTGGCTCGTCTACCGCGGGGTGCTCCGCATCGACCTCGCGCGCTTCTTCACCTGGACCGGCGCGCTCCTCATCGTCGTGGCGGGCGGCGTGCTCGCGTACGGCGTGCACGACCTGCAGGAGGCGGGGATCCTCCCCGGGCTCGGCGCGCTCGCGTTCGACGTCTCCGGCGCCGTCCCGCCCGGATCCTGGTACGGCACGCTCCTCAAGGGCACCGTCAACTTCTCCCCCGCCACCACCTGGCTCGAGGCGATCACGTGGGTGCTGTACGTCGTGCCCACGCTCACCGTGTACCTCCGGCTCGCGCGGCGGGGGCGGCGGGCGCGCCCGGCGCCGTCCGTCCCGGCGCCGTCCGCGTCGGCGCCCGACGCCGCTCCCGCGCCTGCTCCCGCGGACGGCGATCCGGCCCGCGTCGCCGACGCGTCCGCCGCCCGCTGACCCGCCCGCTCCCCCGCACCTCCCGCTCTGCTCCCCATCCACCGCCCGGCACCGCCGGCCCGTTCCCCCGAGGACACATGAAGCGCTCGACCCTCCCCGCCGCCGCCCTCCTCGCCGGCGCCGCCCTCGCCCTCTCCGGCTGCGTCGCGAACACCCCGACCGGATCCGCCGACGCCGGTGCAGGTGCCGCGGCCGCCGACTCCGGCGTCACGCAGCTCACGGTCGACAGCTCCGCCGACGCGTGCACCGTCTCCGCCGCGACCGCCCCCAGCGGCACGGTCTCGTTCCACGTCACGAACTCCACGGACCAGGTGACCGAGTTCTACCTGCTCGCGGACGACGGCCTGCGCATCGTCGGCGAGGTCGAGAACGTGAGCCCCGGGATCGAGCGCGACCTCGTGCTCACCGCCCAGCCCGGCAGCTACTACACCGTCTGCAAGCCCGGCATGGTCGGCGACGGCGTCGGCCGTGCGCCCTTCACCGTCACGGGCGACCAGGTCGCGCTCGCGGGCGACGCGGAGCAGCAGGGCCAGGACGCGGCCGCCGCGTACCTCGCCTACGTCAAGGACCAGGTCGGCCGCCTCCTCCCGGCCACGCAGGAGTTCGCCGACGCTTACCTCGCGGGCGACGACGACAGGGCGCGCGCGCTCTACCCCACCGCCCGCGCGTACTACGAGCGCGTCGAGCCCGTCGCGGAGTCGTTCGGCGACCTCGACCCGGAGATCGACTTCCGCGAGGCCGACGTCGAGCCCGGCACCGAGTGGACCGGGTGGCACCGCATCGAGAAGGACCTCTGGCAGCCATCGCCCGACGCGAACGGCGGCGACGTCTACACGCCGCTCGCCGCCGCGGATCGCGCGCACTTCGCCCAGGAGCTGACCGCCGACACGCAGAAGCTCTACGACGCGGTGCACGCGGACGGCTTCTCGGTCGACATCTCCACGGTCTCCAACGGCGCGGTCGGGCTGATGGACGAGGTCGCCTCCGGAAAGATCACCGGCGAGGAGGAGATCTGGTCGCACACCGACCTCTGGGACTTCCAGGCCAACCTCGAGGGCGCGCGCGTCGCGTACGAGGGCGTCCGCGACATCGTCGCGCCCAAGGACCCGCAGCTCGTGGCCACGCTCGACGCGCAGTTCGCGTCGCTCGAGAAGGACCTCGCCGCGTACGGATCCCTCGAGAAGGGCTTCACGACCTACGACAAGCTGACCACCGACCAGGTCAAGGGCCTCGCGGACGGCGTGAACGCGCTGGCCGAGCCGCTGTCGAAGCTCACCGGCGCGCTCGTCGGCTGATGACGGATCACGAGACCACGGCGGCCGCCGACGCTCCCACGACCCCGGCGTCCGCCGGCATCTCCCGCCGCGGGATCCTCGGCCTCCTCGGCGCGGGCGCGCTCGGCGGCGGCCTGGTCGGCTCCGCGGGCGGCGTCATGGCCGATCGCGCCTTCGCGGGCGCGCGCCAGGCCGCGGGCGGCGCCACGTACGCGTTCCACGGCGCGCACCAGGCCGGGATCACGACGCCCGCCCAGGACCGCCTGCACTTCGCCGCGTTCGACGTCGCCGACATCGACCGCGCCGGCCTCGTCTCGCTCCTGCAGGACTGGAGCGCCGCGGCCGCGCGCATGACGGCAGGCGGATCCGCGGGCGCGCTCGGCGCGGTCGACGGCCCCTACGACTCCCCGCCCGACGACACGGGCGAGGCGCTCGACCTGCCGCCAGCCGGCCTCACCATCACGTTCGGCCTCGGCCCGTCGCTGTTCACGACCGCCGACGGCGTCGACCGCTTCGGCATCGCCGACCGCCGGCCCGCCGCGCTCGTCGACCTGCCGCGCTTCCCCGGCGAGGCCCTCGTGCCGCAGGCCACGGGCGGCGACCTCTGCATCCAGGCCTGCAGCGACGACCCGCAGGTGGCCGTGCACGCGATCCGCAACCTCTCGCGCATCGCGTTCGGCCGGGCCTCCATCCGGTGGTCGCAGCTGGGCTTCGGCCGCACCTCGTCGACGAGCCGCGCGCAGGTCACGCCGCGGAACCTCTTCGGCTTCAAGGACGGCACCGCGAACGTGAAGTCCGAGGACACGCGCCAGGTCGAGGACCACGTCTGGGCCGACGCGGGATCCACCCCCGCCGAGGCGTGGATGCAGGGCGGCTCCTATCTCGTCGCCCGCCGCATCCGCATGACCATCGAGACCTGGGACCGCTCGTCGCTCCGCGAGCAGGAGCGCGTGGTCGGCCGGACGAAGGGATCCGGCGCGCCCCTCAGCGGCGGCACCGAGATGACCGCGCCCGACTTCCACGCCACCGGTCGCGGCGGCGCACCGCTCATCGACCGCGCCTCGCACGTGCGCCTCGCGCACCCGGACGCGAACGACGGCGCGGTGCTCCTCCGCCGCGGCTACAACTTCGTGGACGGCAACGACGACCTCGGCCGCCTCAACGCGGGCCTGTTCTTCCTGGCGTTCCAGCGGGATCCGCGCACGCAGTTCATCCCCATCCAGCGGAGCCTCGCCCGCGACGCGATGAACGAGTACCTGCGGCACGTGGGCAGCGGGATCTGGGCGGTGCCGCCGGGCGCCTCGCGCGACGGCTACGTCGGGGAGACGCTCTTCGCGTCCTGATCCGGCGCGCGCCGCCGGGCGGGCCCTAGGGCCGCGGGTCTCAGCCCGCGGGCATCACCACGTACGTGGCGACCGGGGATCCGAGGTCGGCCGAGACCGTGACGATGACGGAGTACGCGTCGGTCGTGAACCGCCCGTAGCCGCTCTGCGCGTCGCTCGCCACGTCGCTCGACGCGTAGCCTGCGGCCTCCAGGCGCGCCCGGGCGTCGGCGAACCCGCCCTCGACGTCCGGCACGGCGATCTGCGCCACCCAGCCGGCGTCCTCGGGGGCCGCTCCCCCGCCGAGGAGCTTGCCGTCCGCGAAGGGCACGGCATCCGTCGGGAACGAGGGCGGCACATGGCCGTCCGTCGACACCTGGACCTTGCCGAGCGTGTCGCCGACGACGTCCTCGACGCTGTGGCGCACCTGCTTCGCGCCCTCGTGGGCGGCATCGCGGACGACCTCGCCCACCTGGCTGCACCCCGTGAGGACGAGGGCGGGGACGAGGACGAGCCCGGCCGCCAGCCCCCTCCTGCGGAGGGACCTGGTGGACGGGCTCGTCGGGGTCATGCTGGGCTACGCGTTCTGCTTCTTCAGTCGTGACGTCTTGCGCTGTCGGGCGTTCGCGTCGAGCTCGACCTTGCGGATCCGCACGAACTCGGGCGTGACCTCCACGCACTCGTCCTCGCGGGCGAACTCGAGGCACTCCTCGAGCGTCAGGCGCCGCGAGGGCGTCATGCGCTCGAACGAGTCGGAGGTGGACTGACGCATGTTGGTCAGCTGCTTCTCCTTGGTGATGTTCACGTCCATGTCGTCGGCGCGCGAGTTCTCGCCCACCACCATGCCCTCGTAGACCTCCTGGGTCGGCTCCACGAAGAACGACATGCGCTCCTGCAGGGCCACCATGGCGAACGGGGTGGCCACGCCGGAGCGGTCCGCGACGATCGAGCCGTTGACGCGCGTCGTGATCTCGCCCGCCCACTGCTCGTAGCCGTGCGACACGGCGTTGGCGATGCCGGCGCCGCGCGTGATCGTGAGGAACTCCGTGCGGAAGCCGATGAGGCCGCGCGACGGGACGACGAACTCCATGCGGACCCAGCCGGTGCCGTGGTTCGCCATGCCCTCCATGCGGCCCTTGCGGGCGGCGAGGAGCTGCGTGATCGCGCCGAGGTACTCCTCGGGCGAGTCGATGGTGAGGTGCTCGAAGGGCTCGTGCACCTTGCCGTCGACCTGCTTGACGACCACCTGCGGCTTGCCGACGGTGAGCTCGAAGCCCTCGCGGCGCATCTGCTCCACGAGGATCGCGAGCGCGAGCTCGCCGCGGCCCTGGATCTCCCACGCGTCCGGGCGACCGATGTCGACCAGCTTGATGGAGACGTTTCCGATGAGCTCGCGGTCGAGGCGGTCCTTGACCATGCGGGCGGTGAGCTTGTGGCCCTTGACCTTGCCGATCATCGGCGAGGTGTTGGTGCCGATGGTCATCGAGATGGCCGGGTCGTCCACCGTGATGGTGGGCAGCGGGCGGACGTCGTCCGGGTCGGCCAGCGTCTCGCCGATCGTGATGTCCTCGATGCCGGCGACGGCGACGATGTCGCCGGGGCCCGCGGACTCGGTCGGGAAGCGGTCGAGCGCCTTCGTGATGAGGAGCTCGGTGATCTTCACGTTCTTGACGGATCCGTCGTGCTTGACCCAGGCGACCTGCTGACCCTTCTTGAGCGTGCCGTTGAAGACGCGCAGGAGGGCGAGGCGGCCGAGGAACGGCGACGCGTCGAGGTTGGTGACGTGGGCCTGCAGCGGGTGCTGGTCGTCGTAGGTGGGCGCCGGGACGTGGTCGAGGATCGCCTTGAACAGCGGCTCGAGGTCGTCGTTGTCCGGCAGCGTGCCGTTCTCCGGCTTGTTGGCGCTCGCGGCGCCGTTGCGGCCGGACGCGTAGACGACGGGCACGTCGAGGATCGCGTCGAGGTCGAGGTCCGGGTGCTCGTCCGACATGTCGGAGGCGAGGCCGAGGAGCAGGTCCTGGCTCTCGGCCACGACCTCGTCGATGCGCGCGTCGGGGCGGTCGGTCTTGTTGACCAGGAGGATCACGGGCAGCTTCGCCTCGAGCGCCTTGCGGAGCACGAAGCGCGTCTGGGGCAGCGGGCCCTCGGACGCGTCGACGAGGAGCACGACGCCGTCGACCATGGAGAGGCCGCGCTCGACCTCGCCGCCGAAGTCGGCGTGGCCCGGGGTGTCGATCACGTTGATGACGATGGGCGAGCCGTCCGCGTGCTTCCCGTTGTAGAGCACCGCGGTGTTCTTCGCGAGGATCGTGATGCCCTTCTCGCGCTCGAGGTCGTTCGAGTCCATCATGCGGTCCTCGCCCTCGAAGTGGGCGTCGAACGAGTTCGTCTGCTTGAGCATGGCGTCGACGAGCGTGGTCTTGCCGTGGTCGACGTGGGCCACGATGGCCACATTGCGGAGGTCGTTGCGCGCGACTAGCGCCATAGTGCTGTCCTTCAGTGGAGAGGGTGCCGGCCTTGTCATCAAGGGAGGAGGGCGAAGAGCCGCCGTCTGCTATTCCCAGCGACCACCAGCCTACCGTGCCGATGCAAACCGGGTCAGGGAGCGTCGCGCGACAGCGTCCAGCGCCAGGCGTCGTCGAGGATCCCGGCCTGGTGCGGCGACACCTGGACCCCGCCGATCCCGTCGCGCGCGGCCGCGAGCGCGGGCAGCTGGTACAGCGGCAGGCCGGCGCGGTCGCCGTACATGCGGCGGTCCAGGCGGAGGAGGAGCTCGTCGCGCGCGTCGGCGTCCTCGGTGCGGCTGAGCGACGCGAAGAGGGACGCGACGTCGGGGTCGGCCGTCGCCTGCCCGTCGCGGGCGTCGGCGCGCGCCTCGTGCGCGGCGCGGATCCCGGCGACGGACGGGTACGCGTCCTGGGAGGACAGGAGCGCGACGTCGTAGGCGCCGGGCTGGTCGAGCACGCTCTCCCACTGCGGGGTCGAGCAGTCGGTCACGACGAAGCCGGCCTTCTCGGCGGAGTCGCGGATGGTGTCGAACGCGGCCACGCGGCGGGGGTCGGCGGGGTCGTAGAGCACGCAGACCTCGGGCGCCGAGCGGCCGACCGACGCGAGCAGCTGCCGCGCCTCGTCGATGTCGACGTCGTCGAAGCGGCTGGATCCGTTGGCGCGCACCTGGTCGTCGTAGCCGTCGGATCCGGGAGCGAGCACGAACGAGTCGCGCGTCGTGGCGTCGGGATCCGCCGGCAGCGCGGCCTGGCGGACGATCGTGTCCCGCGGCACGGTGGAGAGGAACGCGGTGCGGACCGCGACGTCCGACATGGCCGGGTCGCGCGCGCCGAGGGTCTGCAGGTCGAGCCGCTCCCAGGTGTCTGAGGATCCGCGCACGACCTGCACGCCGGCGATGCCGGACAGCGCGTCGGACACCTCCGCGTCGGCCGCGGGCGCGATGACGTCGACCTCGCCCGCCTGGAGCGCGGCGACGGCGGCGCCGGGATCCTCGATGGTGGACACGACGATGCGCTCGACCGACGGCCGGTGCAGCCCCGTGTAGAAGCGGTTGGCGCGCAGCGTGATGGAGGTCCCCGGGTCGATCGACTCGATGGCGTACGGGCCGGAGCCCACGGCGCGATCCGGGTGCGCGGCGATCTCGGCCACGCCGAACCCGCGGTTCCACGCGTCGGAGATGGGCGAGAGGAGCTCGGGCGCGCGATCCTGCACGGCGTCCACGAGCGTCTGCTTCGCGCGGCCAGGGCTCGACATGTCGAGCGCGAGCTGCACCACGCTGTGCGCGGGCAGGCCCACCTCGAAGGCGAGCCGCCAGTCGGGCGCGTACTCGTCGAAGACCATGGTGATCGACCTGCCGCCGTCGCCGATCTCGGGCGTGCGGGTGACGTGCGAGAGCGTCTCGTCCGCGGCAGCGTCGAAGTAGACGGTCTGCTCCGGCAGCGGACCCGTGTAGCCGCCCGTCGTCTCGTCGACGTAGCCGGACGGGTCGAAGCCGGGGGTGTCGAGCGCGCCGGATCCGGCGGCCCAGGCGAGCAGGAGGTCCGCCGCGTCGACGGGCTCGCCGTCGGACCAGCGGACGCCCTCGGCGACGGTGTACTCGACCGTGAACGGGTCGCGCGAGACGACCTTCGCGGTCCCGTAGCCCGGGTCGGCGGCGACGGTGCCGTCCGCGGCGACCTCCGAGAACCGCGAGTTCGTCGCGTGCACGATCTCCTCGTTGCCCGCGGTGCCACCCGTGCGCGACGCCGCGTTGTATGAGGTGAAGGAGGCGGGGACCGCGGCGCGGATCTCGGTGTCGGCCACCATCCCGGTGGTCGGCGAGCAGGCGGCGAGGCCGACGACGAGCGCCAGCGCGACTGCGGCGGATGCGCCCCGGACGGCCCGGCGGATCCCTCGCGGGCGCCGGGCTCGGGCGGCCCCGGGGCCTCGCGTGTCGCTGTCCATCGCCGTCGATCCTACGCGAGCGGCACGACGAGGCCCGCCGGCCGCGCGCCCCCGCGAGGGGGTGCGTCGGACGGCGGGCCTGGTCGTGCGGGTGCGGATCAGGCCGCGGGCGGCTGCTGGTCGCGCAGCGCCTCGCGGAGCTCGCGGCGCTCCTTCTGCTGGTCGGGATCCGGCAGCGGGACCGCGGCGATGAGCTTCTGCGTGTACGGGTGCTGCGGGTTCCGGAGGATCGACTCGGTCGGCCCCTGCTCCACGATCTTGCCGTGGTTCATCACGACGATGCGGTCGGCGAGCAGGTCGACCACCGCGAGGTCGTGGCTCACGAACAGGCACGCGAACTGGAGCTCCTTCTGGATCTCCTGCAGCAGCGCGAGCACGCGGGCCTGCACCGACACGTCGAGCGCCGAGGTGGGCTCGTCGGCGACGAGCACCTTGGGTCGCAGCGCGAGCGCCCGCGCGATGCCGACGCGCTGGCGCTGGCCGCCGGAGAGCTCGTTCGGGTACCGGTTGCGGAAGCTGCGGGGCAGCTCGACCTGCTCGAGGAGCTCCTCGACGCGGTCGCTCTGCTGCTTCTTCGAGAACTGCCCCGACAGCTCGAGCGGCTCGCCGATGCTCTGGCCGATGGGCCAGCGCGGGTTCAGCGAGGAACCCGGGTCCTGGAACACGATGCCGATCTCGCGGCGCACGGCCCGGAGGTCCTTGGCGGAGATGCCGGTCATGCGGCGACCGGCGACGGTGAGCTCGCCGCCCGCGACGGGCAGGAGGCCCACCGCGGCACGCGCGATCGTGGTCTTGCCGGATCCCGACTCCCCCACGACGCCGACGACCTCGCCCGGGTGGATGTCGAAGGACGCGCCCGTGACCGCCCGGAACGCCGGCACGCGACCGAGCTTCGGGTAGTCGATGTCCACCTCCTTGAGGGAGATGGCGGGCTCGGTCGTGCGCTCGACGACCTCGACCTGCGACGCCTCGCCCGTGCCGAGGTGCGGCACCGACGCGAGCAGCTGCTTCGTGTACGGGTCCTTCGGCGACTGGAAGATCTCGCGCACGGAACCGCGCTCGACGATGCGGCCGCTCTTCATCACGATGACGTTGGTGGCGAGGTCGGCCACCACGCCCATGTCGTGCGTGATGATGACGATCGCGCTGTTGAGGCGCTGGTGGAGCCTGCGCAGCAGGTCGAGGATCTCGGCCTGGATCGTCACGTCGAGCGCCGTCGTGGGCTCGTCCGCGATGAGCATGTCGGGGTCGCACGACAGCGACTGCGCGATCATGGCGCGCTGGCGCTGACCGCCCGACAGCTGGTGCGGGTAGGAGTCGAACGCCTTCTCGGGATCCGGCATCTCGACGAGCTTCAGCAGCTCGAGCGCGCGCACCTTGGCGGCCGACGGGATGATCGAGTTGTGGACCCGCAGGGCCTCCACGATCTGGAAGCCCACCGTGTAGACGGGGTTGAGCGCCGTCATGGGCTCCTGGAAGATCACGGCGATGTCGTTGCCGCGCGCCTTCCGCAGGGTGGCCTGGTCGGCGCCGACCATCTCGACGCCCTTGAGCTTCGCGCTCCCCCGCACCCGGCCGTTCTTGGGCAGCAGGCCGAGCAGCGACATGGAGCTGACGGACTTGCCGGAGCCGGACTCGCCCACGATCGCGAGCACCTCGCCCGGGTTGACCTTGTAGTCCAGGTCGACGGCCGCGGGGATCCACTCGTCGCCGACCCAGAAGTCGACGCCGAGGCCGGAGACCTCGAGGATGGGGACGATCTCGTCCGACCCGTTCGCGTGAGCGGTCATGCTGCGGCCTCCTGGCTGCTGGAAGTGGGGATGTCGAGGGGCGTCCACGCGGGCCGTGGGACGATGTGGCCATGGATCAGCCCGTCGTCATCCGCCCGTCGTTCGGACGCCTGCTGACCGTGATCGTCTCGGCGATCGCGGTCTTCGTGCTCGTGAGCACCGTGGTCGGGGGTCGGGCCGACCTCCTGCCGACGGCGGTGTGGGGGCCGGTGATGCTGGCCTACGTCTCGTGGCTCGTCTTCTGGCACCCGTGGGTGCGCATCGCCACCGAGGGCGTGCAGATCCGCAACGTCTTCCGCACGCATGACATCTCGTGGCCCGCGATCCGGGACGTGGACACCAAGTGGGCCCTGAACGTCACGACCGCGCACGAGCGCGTCACCGCTTGGGCGGCTCCGGCGCCCGGTCGACGCTCCAACGCCTACATCACCACGAAGGAGGAGAAGATCCAGCCCTACCTCAGCGCGATGATGCAGGACGCGCGCCGCGGCGACCTCCCGCGCACCGACTCCGGCGACGCGGCGACGGTGATCCGCCTGCGCCTGGCCGAGCTCGCCGAGGCGGGCCACCTGGGCGGCCCGGTCGAGGAGGAGGGCCGGCGCGTCCGCATCCACTGGGCGGAGATCGCCGTGCTCGCGGTGCTCGTCGTGGCCACTGTGGTGTCCGGCCTGATCTGAGGCGCGGCCCGCGGCACGCACGCGGCTGAGGGCCCGGCTCGCCGCCGGGACCGTCATCGGCCGTCCGTGCTGTCGGGCGCCTGGCCGTCGGCGGGACCGTCGGCCTGGGCATCCGGACGCGCGGACCCGACGGGCGGCGGGACGCGGACGCCCTCTGCACCGGAGCCGGTCGACGGACCCGCGTCGCGGCGGGTGCGCCCGGTGAGCATGGCGAACATCTGCTTGTAGGGGCCCTGTCCGCCGGGCATGCGGCGCTGCCTCGGGTCGAACGCGTCGCGCAGGCCGTCGCCGATGAAGTTGATCGACAGCGCGATGATGATGATGAACAGGCCGGGGAACCAGAACAGCCACGGCCGGGTCGCGAAGGCGCCCTGGTACTCGTTGATGATCTGGCCGAGCGACACGTCGGGCTTCACGATGCCGAACCCGAGGAACGACAGCGCCGCCTCGAGGAGGATGGCCGCGCTCATGAGCAGGGTCGTCGAGACGATGACCACGCCGATGGCGTTCGGGAGGATGTGCCGGAAGACGATGCGGCTGTTCGAGGCCCCGGCGACCCGGGCGGCGTCCACGAACTCTCGCTCGCGGAGGCTCAGGAACTCGCCGCGCACGAGGCGGGCGAGCGACGGCCAGCCGATGAGTCCGAGGACGATGCCGAGGACCACCGCGCCGAGTCCGCCGAAGGTGCGGCCGAGGACGGCCGCGATGACGATCACGGGGATCACGATGATGAGGTCCGTGAAGCGCATGAGCAGCGAGTCGATGCGTCCGCGGAAGAAGCCGGAGACGGCGCCGACCACGATGCCGATGAACGCGGCGATGATGCCGTAGAGCACCATCACGACGATCGACTGCTGCGTGCCGCGCATGACGCGGGCGAAGATGTCGCGCCCGATCTCGTCCTGACCGAAGGGGTGCACGCCGAACTGGAACGGCAGGGTCCACGTGGGGTTGCCGCCGTTGACGATGGGCGCGACGTCCTCGTAGTTCCACATCCACCAGCCGGGGATGCGGAATCCGAAGAACTGGATGCCGACGGACGAGTACACGAGGAGCGCCATCAGCAGCAGCACCACGAGCGCGGTCATCGCGCCCTTGTGGCGCAGGAACCGGCGGCGGACGACGGTGCCCTGGCTGAGGCCCTCGACCTCCCGCTGCTCGATCGTCAGCTCGGAGTTGGCGCCGCCCTCGGGCAGGCTCGGGTCGTTGTGGGGGTCGTTGGGGTTCCCCATCAGTGCGTTGGACATGTGTCAGCTCACCCGGATTCGAGGATCGAGGACCGAGTACAGGATGTCGGCCAGCATGTTGAAGATCACGGTGAGGATGCTCGTGATCAGGATGAATCCCATCAGCGGGTTGAGGTCGGTCTTGGTCAGGGCGTCCTGGAACACGGAGCCCATGCCCTTCCAGGCGAAGATCGTCTCGGTGATCACGGCGCCGCCGATGAGCCCCCCCACGTCGAACGCGATGACGGTGGCGACGGGGATCATGGCGTTGCGGAACGCGTGCCGCATGATCACCGTGCGCTCGGTGAGCCCCTTGGCCCGTGCGGTGCGCACGTAGTCCTGGTTCATCACCTCGAGGAGGCTGGCCCGCGAGTAGCGCGAGTAGCTCGCGACGGAGATCAGGAGGATCGCGATGGTCGGCAGGAGGAGGTGGGTGTAGCTGTCGAGCATGCCCTGCCACACGGATCCGTTCAGACCAGGCGTCACGGCGCCGACGGTGGCGATGGGGCGGCCGCGGGTGTTGGTCACGTAGTCCGGCCACACCTGCATGACGCGGTCGACGATGATCAGCAGCGCGACGAGGCCACCCGTGATGCCGGCGCCGCGGGCGACGATCGGCTTGTCGTTCTGGCCGACGACGTAGCCGACGACCACGCCGACGACGACGAAGGCGACGATCAGCACGATGGTGATCCACCAGGGAGCCGAGACGGTCAGCACGTACTGCAGCGGGTACCAGAGCGCGGCGCCGAGGACGGCCATGGCGAGCGCGGAGTAGAACGCCCGCCGGTTGCGCAGCCCCGTCGAGAGCGACGTGATGAGCACCGCGACGAGGGCGCCGAGCGCGGCGATGAGCAGGATGCCGAGGCCAGGACGCGAGAACCAGTCCGTGGCGAGCAGGTAGACGAGCACGATCGCGGTGATGACCGTCGCGGACCCGAACACGATGAGGCGCGGCTTCGGGTCGCCGCCGATGATGCTCATCCAGACGAAGCCCGACACGAGCGACAGCACCACGATCATGATCGGCGGTATCGACGGGTTCACGAGGAAGTCGTTGAAGCCGATGGCGACGTACTGCTTGAGCAGCACGGCGACGAAGAAGATCGGCAGGGAGAAGAAGAGGAACGACGCGAAGGTGACCGTGTAGTCGTAGCCGCTGTACTGGCGGAGCGCGGTCGTCATGCCGATGGAGACGCCGATGAGCACGGCGATGATCGTGGCGATCGTCACCAGCTGGATCGTCTGCCCGGCGGCGTTGGCGATGATCTCGTTGACCTCGCGGCCGTCGATGGCCTTGCCGAGGTCGACCTGGCCGATGAAGACCTTGAACACCCCACCGAGCCAGATGAAGTAGCGCAGCGGCGACGGCACGTCGAGGTCGAGGAGGTCGACTCGAGCGGCGATGAGCGCATCGCGGTTCGGCGACGGGTTCTCGCGCAGATCCTGGAGGGGATCACCGGAATTGGCCGCCAGGTTGTAGATGATGAAGCTGGCGCCCAGGAGGACGAAGAACGACGCGACGAGACGTCTCAAGACGAAGGTAAGCACAGGGCGACGACGTCCCTTTCTGTGTTCGGCCAGGGCTCATGACCCGGCCCGACGAGAGCATACGCGGCCGGATCCGCGGATCACGAATCGGCAACGGACATGGAGAGGGTGCCGAGGCCAGAAGACCTCGGCACCCTCGCACCCTCCCGTTCAGGGGACGGCGCTCACTGCTGTCGCGCTACTGCGCGGCTGCCTGGGCCGGAGCCCACTCCCAGTAGTTCCAGAACCAGTTGGGCGACAGGAACGCGGGCTTGACGCCCGACACGGTGTCGCTCCAGGCGGTGAGGCCGGGGAACTGGTAGATGGGCGTCGTCCAGCCCTGCTGCTGGATCAGGGTCTCGGCCTGGGTGACGATCTCGAGCTGCTTGTCCTTGTCCGTCTCCGTGTCCAGCTGCTTGAACAGCGAGTCGATCTCGGGGTTCGACCAGCCGTAGTAGTTGTTGATGCCGCCGGTCTGGTAGTTCGGGCCGGACTCGCCGACACCGAGGCTCACCGACTGCCACCCGAAGAGGGCGATGTCGTACGAACCCGTCTTGCTGGAGAGGTCGGCGCCCCACGTCGCGCTGTTCACGTCGATGAGGTTGAAGCCGGCCAGGGCGGCCGACTGGCGCATGAGCTCGAACTCCTGCTGGCGGCGCGTGTTGCCCTGGCCGTAGATGACGCGGGCGTCGATCGGGCCGGAGACGCCGGCCTGGGCGAGGAGCGCCTTGGCGCCGTCGATGTCGACCGCCTGGTCCTTGTAGCCGTTCTTCTCGACGGATGCCTCGTACTCCGGCGTGCCGGGCACGTAGACGTTCGAGTTGCGGAGCTCCGCATCCGACTGGAGGGGCTTGATCAGCTTGTCGAGGATCTCCTCGCGCGGCAGCGTCTTGAAGAACGCCTGGCGGACGAGCTTGGCCTTGTCGGCGTCGCCGCCGTACTTCGCGGGGTCGAACGGGCCGCCGTTGGTGACCTGGAGGTCGACGTGCTCGTACGTGCCCTCGGCCTGGCCCTTGTACTCGATGCCGCTGAGTCCCTGGACCTGCTGGAGGAGGTCAGCCGTCGGCTGGCCGGACGCGATCTGGACCTCGCCGTTGGAGAGGGCCTGGATCTGCGCCTGCGGGTCCGCGATGAAGCGGACCGTGATCTTCTCGTACTTCGGCTTCTTGGAGCCGGTGTACTCCTTGTTGGCCGTCAGGGTGACGTACTGGTCGGCCTTGAGGTCGGTGATCGTGTACGCGCCGTCGCCCAGGGTCTTCTGCGGCTCCGTCGGCATGTCCGAGTAGCGGTAGCCGTCGTTCCAGACCTTGGAGACCGGGGCGAGGACGCTGGCGTCCTTGTCCTGGATCGCCGTGATGAGCTTCTTCTTCGCGTCCTCGGGCGAGAGGTTCTCGTCGGGGAACGCGAGCTGCGTGGTGCCGTGCGCGGAGACGCCGACGCCGTTGCCGGTCGCGATCTCCCAGTCCACGTAGGGCTGGTCGTACGTGTACGTGAGGCTGCGGCCGTCGTCGCCGATCTCGGGGGTCTTGGTGACCAGGCCGAGGCGGGTGTCCGGCACTGCGCCCGAGTTGAAGAAGACCTGGTCGTCGCCGACCGTCGCCGCGCCGGAGTCGTCCTTCTTCACCGCGTCGTCGGCCACCGTGTTGACGTTCGTGGTGTTCGCGGCCCAGTTGAGGAGCATGTCCGCGGCGTCGACGGGGGTGCCGTCGCTCCACTTGACGCCCTCGTTGATCGTGAACTTCACGACGAGCGGGTTGTCGGAGACCTTCTCGTAGGTGCCGAAGTCGGTGTTCTTGACGAGGGACGGGCCGTCGTCGTAGTAGTTGAACGACTGGTTCGTCAGGTACACGATGTTCGTGTTGGCGGACGCGTTGCCGGTCGCCGACGCGTTGTTGTACTCGAGGAACGGGTCGTTCCAGGCCACGGTGATCTCAGTGCCGGCGATGACCTCGGACTCCTGGGCGGGCGCAGAGCAGCCGCTGAGTACGAGGGCACCGGAGACGATGACGGCACCAGCCGCTGCGAGGCGTCTGATTTTCAAGGTTCCTCCTGTGCATGGGAATGGCGCGGACCCACCGTGCGTGCGGTCGACCGCGCAGATAAGAATGACCCTAGGTACGGCTGGGAGTCTTTGCAAAAACTGGGCCCAAACGTTACACACCGGTAACGCGGACGCGCGGATCCACGCGTCGCGGTCCGGATCCGTGCGTCTCGACGGTCGGGATCGCGCGTTCCTGCCGCCCGCGGCGACGGATCGCGTCGTCAGGGCCCTCACCGGCCACATCCGGTCCGCTGACGGCGGTTCGGCATCCCGCGCCTAGGATCGGCCCGTGCCCGACGCTCCCGCCCTCGCCCGCGCTCCCCGACCGCCGCTGCGGCGCGCCATGCGGACGCGGCTGCGGTGGGAGATCGCGATCGTGCTCGGGCTCTCGCTCGGGGCGAGCGCCGTCTACTCGGTGCTGCGGATCGTCGACCTGTCCACGCGTCCGGAGGCCCTCGGCTCGCAGAGCGCCACCATCAACCGGAGCTTGAACGACCGGCAGGCGTTCGACCTCCTGTACCAGCTGCTCGACATCGCCACCGCCCTGGTGCCCGTGGTCCTCGTGCTCTTCCTGCTGTGGCAGCCGGGGCGGAGCGCCTTCCGACGCATCGGGCTCGACCTCGCGCGTCCGGGGCGCGACGTCGCCGCGGGATTCGGGCTGGCCGCGCTCATCGGGGTGCCCGGGCTCGGGCTGTACTTCGCCGGCCGCGCTCTCGGGATCACGGTCGACGTCGTGCCGACCGCGCTCGACTCGTACTGGTGGACCGTGCCGGTGCTCGTGCTCGTCGCCCTCCGCGCCGCGCTGCAGGAGGAGGTGATCGTCGTCGGCTACCTCTTCACCCGGCTGCGCGAGCTCGGCTGGGGGCACGGGCGGCTGGGCGCGTGGAGCATCATCCTGTCCGCGGCAGTGCTGCGCGGGAGCTACCACCTCTACCAGGGCTACGGGCCCTTCCTCGGCAACGTGGCGATGGGGGTCGTGTTCGGCTGGTGCTACGTGCGCTTCGGTCGCACCGCGCCGCTCGTGGTGGCGCACCTGATCCTCGACGTCGTGAGCTTCGTGGGCTACCCGGTCGCGCTCGCGCTGCTGCCCGGGCTGTTCGGCTGACAGGCGCTAGCGCGCCGGCCGGGGGCGCGGGCCTGGCGCATCACCCGCACCTGTGCCTAACCTGGGAGCGCCGCACGACGATGTGCGGCCGTATCTCGAGGAGACCTCATGGGCGACGCCGCTCATCCGTCCGGGGACCCCCGGCCGGCCATCGACTACCTGGAGGTCGAGGACTCGGCCAGGTTCCGCGAGCTGAAGCGCGAGCACCGCAGCTTCGTCTTCCCGCTGGCCGTCGCCTTCCTCGTCTGGTACTTCGCGTTCGTCCTGCTCTCGGACTACGCGCACGAGCTCATGTCCACGCCCGTCATCGGGAACGTGAACCTCGGGATCCTGCTCGGGCTCGGGCAGTTCGTGACGACCTTCGCGATCACCACCTGGTACGTGAGCCGCGCGAACTCGCGGTTCGATCCGATCGCCGCGGAGATCCGCGCCGACCTGGAGGAGCGGGAGCGCGTCGCGCTCGAGGGGCCGCGCGGATCCACGCCGCCGAAGCGCCGGAAGGGCGGCCGACGGTGATCGCGCCGGGCACGGCCGTCATGGCGACGACGCCCACGACCGACACGGGCGATCCGGTCCTCAACATCTCGATCTTCGGGGCGTTCGTGGTCATCACGCTCGTGATCGTGTTCCGCGCGAGCCGGAACAACTCGACCGCCGCGGACTACTACGCGGCCGGCCGCTCGTTCACCGGCCCGCAGAACGGGACGGCGATCGCGGGCGACTACCTCTCGGCGGCGTCGTTCCTCGGGATCGTCGGCGCCATCGCCATCAACGGGTACGACGGGTTCCTCTACTCGATCGGGTTCCTGGTCGCGTGGCTCGTGGCCCTGCTGCTCGTGGCGGAGCTCATGCGCAACACGGGCAAATTCACGATGGCCGACGTGCTGAGCTTCCGGCTCAAGCAGCGGCCCGTGCGGCTGGCGGCGGCGACCACCACGCTCGCGGTCTGCTTCTTCTACCTGCTCGCGCAGATGGCGGGCGCCGGCGGGCTGGTCTCGCTGCTGCTCGGGATCGACGACCGGCTGGGGCAGTCGCTCGTGATCGCCGTGGTCGGCGCGCTGATGATCGTCTACGTGCTGGTCGGCGGGATGAAGGGCACGACCTGGGTGCAGATCATCAAGGCGTGCCTGCTCATCGCGGGCGCCGCCGTCATGACCGTCTGGGTGCTCGCGATCCACGGGTTCGACGTCTCGACGCTGCTGGGCGCCGCGGCGGACGCGGCCGACAAGCCCGTGCTCGAGCCCGGCAACCAGTACGGCGTGACGGGGATCACGCAGCTCGACTTCCTGTCGCTCGCGCTGGCGCTTGTGCTCGGCACGGCGGGCCTCCCCCACGTGCTCATGCGCTTCTACACGGTGCCGACCGCGAAGGAGGCGCGTCGCAGCGTCGTCTGGGCGATCTGGCTCATCGGGGTCTTCTACCTCTTCACCCTGGTGCTCGGCTACGGCGCGGGCGCGCTGCTCGGGAGCGAGCGGATCCTCGCGGCGCCCGGCGGCGTGAACTCCGCCGCTCCCCTGCTGGCGCTCGAGCTCGGCGGGCCGATCCTGCTCGGGATCATCGCGGCGGTCGCGTTCGCCACGATCCTGGCGGTGGTCGCGGGCCTCACCATCACGGCGGCCGCGTCGTTCGCGCACGACGTGTACGGCAGCGTCATCAAGAAGGGGCAGGTCTCGGCCAACGGCGAGGTGCGGGTCGCGCGGATCACGGTCGTCGTGATCGGCATCGTCTCGATCATCGCGGGCATCGGCGCGAACGGGCAGAACGTCGCGTTCCTCGTGGCGCTCGCGTTCGCGGTGGCCGCGAGCGCGAACCTGCCGACCATCCTGTACTCCCTCTACTGGCGGCGGTTCTCCACGCGGGGCGCGGTGCTCAGCATGTACGGCGGGCTCGGGACGGCGCTCGTGCTGATCGCGTTCTCGCCCGTCGTGTCGGGTGCGGAGACGTCGATGATCCCGGGGGCCGACTTCTCGTGGTTCCCGCTGAGCAACCCCGGGATCGTGTCGATCCCCGTCGGGCTCCTGCTCGGCTGGATCGGGACGGTGACCTCCACGCGCAAGGAGGATCCGCTCGTTGCGGCCGAGATGGACGTGCGGTCGCTCACCGGGCACGGCGCAGAGAAGGCGACGGAGCACTAGGCGGCGGGCGGCCCGGGCGGCCCGGCGGGCGCCCGGGCCGCCGTCAGTCGCTGAGCGCGTCGCTGAGGATCGCGAGGACGCCCGCGCGGGTGTCGACCGCGGCCTCGCCCAGGCG
Source organism: Clavibacter quasicaliforniensis (assembly GCF_051201715.1). Lineage (NCBI taxonomy): Bacteria > Bacillati > Actinomycetota > Actinomycetes > Micrococcales > Microbacteriaceae > Clavibacter > Clavibacter quasicaliforniensis. The sequence continues at coordinate 2,420,532 of NZ_CP139624.1, forward strand.
GTCGGCGACGATCTCCACGAGCGACTCCAGCACGATCACGTGCGGGATGCGCGAGGTGTGCTCGACCTCGTGGCGGAAGCCGGCCTTCGCAGGGGCGACGACGAGCGCGACGTCCGCGAGGGCCCCGATGGGAGAGGTGGCGAACGACGTGACCACGACGATCCCCGCGCCCGAGGCCCGGGCGGAGCGCGCGGCCCGCAGGCTCAGCTCGTTGGCGCCGCTGCCGCTGATGACCAGCACCACGTCGTCCGCGCCCAGCCGGCTGACGGCGATCTGCTGGCCGATGGGGTCGGCGACGTGCTCGGCCGGGCGGCCCACGGCGGTGAGGCGCATCGAGAGGTCCAGGGCGAGCGGCGAGGACAGGCCGCTCGCGACGATCACGAGCCGGCGGGCGCCGACGACGCGCGTGACGGCGTCCTCCACCTCCGCCTCCGTGAGGACGCTCGCGACGCGCGGCAGGGCGGCGGCGAGCGCGTCGAGGTCGGAGCGGATCCGGCCGAGGGCGCTGGGCCCGTGGGCGTGGTCCCCCGCGGCCGTCGACGCGCGGGCCGAGCTGCGCGCCAGCTCGCGGGTGAGCGCGACGCGCAGCTGCGGGTATCCGCGGTACCCGAGGCTCTGGCAGGAGCGCACGACGGTCGACCGGGCGACGCCCGCGCGGTCGGCGAGCTCCTGCGCGGTGATCTCCACGACGCCCTCGGTGTCGTCGAGGATGAGCTGCACGACCCGGCGCTCGCTCGGCTGCAGGGCGTTGACCACGGTCGCGATGCGCGTGGTGGGCCCGACGTCGTCACTCCACTGCACGGACCCTGGCTCCCTCGGTGATCCGGCGGCGGATGGCACCGGAGATCGCGTCGATCGACATGGTGACGGCGACGACCACGATGAGGAGCACGCCGACGGTGGGCCACTCCCGGTACTGAGTGTATGAGGTGAGCATGTCGCCGATCCCGCCGACGCCGATGAGGCCGAGCACGGCCGACGCGCGCACGTTGATCTCGAACCGGTACAGCCAGAAGGAGAGGAACTCGCCGCTCGCCTGGGGCCAGACGCCCCAGCGGACGAGCGACCAGGCGCCGCCGCCGGCCGCGCGCACGGCCTCGAGCGGGCCGCCGTCCACGCCCTCGACGGACTCGTACCCCCACTTGCCGAGCGTGCCGACGCTCGAGACGGCGAGCGCCAGGGCGCCCGTGAGCGGCGTGAGACCGGTGACGGACAGGATGATGATCGCGGTGATGATCTCCGGCACCGCGCGGATGGCGGAGAACAGGATCCGCAGCGGCCAGCGCACGGCCGCGGGCGCGAAGCCGCGGGCCGCGACGAACGCGAGCGGCACCGAGATCACGATGCCGATGACGGTGCCGACCCAGGCCATGAGCACGGAGATCCAGGTCTGCGCCAGCGCCTCGGGCAGCTTCGACCAGTCGGGGCTGGAGAACATCAGCCACAGGTAGCGGACGACCTCGGCGGGCAGGTCGGCCAGGCGGTCCCACGCGATGTCGGCCGACCAGCACGCGACCAGGACGACGACGGTGACGCCGGCCGCGGCGATCGCGCGACCGGGACGGCGGGGGCGGACGGGCACGGCGAGGCTCATGCGATCCTCTTCCTGATCTCGTTCGAGACGAGGTCGATGACGATGACGATCACGAGGATCTCGAGCACGATCAGCGAGAGCTGGTCGTAGCGGTAGAACGTGCGCACGGCGTCGATCAGGAGGCCGATGCCGCCCGCGCCGACGAGGCCGAGCACGGTGGACGCGCGCACGTTGAGCTCGAGGACGTAGAGCGTCTGGCCGATGAAGCCGGGCATCACGTCCGGCAGCGCCACGGCCCGGTCGACCTGCATGCGGGTGCCGCCCGCCGCGCGACCCGCCTCGAGGGGCCCGGCGTCGTTCGACTCGATGGCCTCCGAGACGAGCTTGACGATGATGCCGACGTTGAACAGGACGAGCGCGATGATGCCGGGCAGCGCGCCGACGCCGACCATCGCGACGAGCACGGAGGCGTAGAGCAGCTCGGGCACGGCGCGCACCACGTTGAGGATCGCGCGGAGGATCCCCCGGCTGACCGGGTTCGGGTTCGTGAGGCGCGCGGCCCAGAGGCTGATCGGGAGCGCGACCGCCGCGCCCGCGACCGTCGCGACGACGGCCATGGCCAGGGTCTCGAGCATGGGCGCGACCGTGCGCGGGAAGAACGCCCAGTCGGGCTGGACCAGCCGCACGAGCTTGTCCGCGCCGTTGCGCCAGTTGCGCGCGATGGCGTCGAACCCGAATGCGACGCCCAGCTGCGGGCTCATCGCGATCGCGGTGATGGCGAGCACCACCGCGAGCGCGAGCCACGGCTTCCAGCGTCCGGCCGGCCGGGGCGGCAGCTCCCTGACGCTCATCCGAGGGTGTCCTCGGGGCGGATCGACCGGCCGTAGATGGCCTCGAACACGTCGTCGCCCGCGGTCGCGGCGGGGCCGTCGTAGACGACCTCGCCGGCGCGGAGGCCGATCATGCGGTCGCCGTACTCGCGCGCGAGGTCGAGCAGGTGCAGGTTGGTGAGCACGGTGATCCCGAGCTCGCGGTTGATGCGACGCAGGTCGCCCATGACGCCGTGGGCGGTCGGCGGGTCGAGGCTCGCGACGGGCTCGTCGGCGAGGACGAGCCGGGGCCGCTGGGCGAGGGCCCGCGCGATGGCGACGCGCTGCTGCTGCCCGCCCGAGAGGGTGGAGGCGCGCGCCCACACCTTCGGGAGGATCCCGACGCTCTCGAGCGCCTGGAACGCGATCTCCCGGTCGGCGGCGGCGTGCATCCCGAGGAAGGTGCGCCAGCCCGGCGTGTGCGCGAGCCGGCCGACGAGGACGTTGTCGAGCACGCTCGCGCGCTTCGCGAGGTTGAAGCCCTGGAAGATCATGCCGATGTCGCCGCGGAGGGCGCGCAGCCGGCGCCCCGCGAGGCCGTCGACGCGCGTGCCGCCGACCTCCACCTCGCCGGAGGAGACGGGGACCAGGCCGTTGATCGTGCGGATGAGGCTCGACTTGCCGGATCCGGACAGGCCGACGATGGAGACCATCTCGCCGCCGGCGATGTCGAGGGAGACGTCCTTGAGCGCGACGACGCCGTTCGGGTACCTGACCGTGACGCCGGCGAGGCGGACGGCCCACGGCGCGGAGGCCGGCGCGAGCGCGCCGGCCTCCGCGAGGGAGCGGGTGGCGGGCACGGGCTACTGCAGACCGAGCGACTGCGCCGCGCGGGCCACGACGTCGAGCGAGGACGGGTCGGCGGGCGCGAGCTTGGTGATGGAGTACACGGCGGTGAGGGCCGCTGATCCCTCGGGCGTGGCCGAGTAGTCGGCCAGCGCCTTCGTGATCTTGTCCTGCAGCTCCGGCGAGAGCGAGCCGGAGACCGCGACGCCGTCGTTGGGGATCTCGTCCGTCATGGCGAAGACGACGACCTTCTGGCCGACGTCCGGCTTGTCCTTGGCGACGATGGTGCGGGCGTCCCAGAAGCTGAAGCCGACCTCGGCGTCGCCGTTGTAGACCGCGAGCACCGAGGCGTCGTTCGCGGTGACGGGGATCTGCTGGATGTCGGAGTCGGTGTCGAGCCCGGCGTCCTTGAGCGCGAGCATCGGGTAGATGTAGCCGGCGGGCGAGCCCGGGCCGAGGACGGCGACCTTGGCGCCCTTCACCTTGGTGATGGAGTCGAGTCCCTGGGGGCCCGAGAGGGCGTCGGCGCCGTTGCAGAAGAGCATGCCGTCGCGCTCGACCGGGGTGTCGTCGCAGTACTTGTCCGGGTCGTTCGTCATGAACTGGGCGGGGTAGGTGATGTTGCCGTTGCGCTCGGTCTGCAGCACGACCTTCGCCTTGTACATGTCGCTCGCCTGCCAGAGCTGGAGGGACGGGAGGAAGCCGATCTGCGCCTGGTCGGCGCCCATCGCCTCGACCGCGGCCTGGTAGTCCTTCGAGACCACGCCGGTGACCGGGATGCCGAGCGCCTTCGTGAGCATGTCGGTGAGCGGCGCGGCGGTCTCGACGAGGCCGTCCTGGTCCTGCGAGGGGACGAGCGCGAGCGTGAGGGAGGTGGGATCCGCGGCGGCCGCGGGCGTGCCGGACGCGTCGGAACCGGCGCCGGCGGAGCAGCCGGTGAGCGCGAGGGCGGCGACGGCTCCGAGGACGAGGAGCGGGAGGGCGGGCTTCTTCATGCGTGCATCTGCTTTCCGTGGGGAGCTGCGGAGGTGGGGACGGGAGGAGAGGAGGGGACGGCGTCGAGCCAGGCGTCGATGTCGTCGTAGAGGTCGGCGACGGTGGCGGCGCGGAAGGTGGGGCGGGCGTCGTCGGACGAGCCGGGGCCGACGAGCGCGGTGCTGAAGCCGCGGGCGTGGGCGGGCTCGAGGTCGTTGACCCAGAGGTCGCCGACGCTGAGGAGCCGGGCGGCCGGGAGGCCAGCGGCAGGACCCGGGTCGACGCGGTCGAGGACGGCGTCCATCCCGGCGGGCTTGCCCGCGCCCGTGACGACCTCGTCGAAGGCGTCGTCGAGGCCGAGGGCGGCGAGCGCCTCCGGGATCCGGCAGGCGGGCGAGTTGGTGACGAGGACGCGGCGGACGCGACCGCTCGTGCCGCGGAGGAAGGAGGCGAGGCCGGCGGGCGGGAGGACGGGCGCGTGCGGGCCGCCGAGCTCGGCGCGGCTCGCGAGGAAGGCGGCGGACAGGAGCCGAGCAGGCACCCCGTGGTCGGCGGCGAGGCCCTGCACGAGCGCGTAGCCGTCGACCGCCCCGGAGGCGCGGCCGACCTGCTGGAGACCCACGGCGACGGCGGCGGCGAATCCCGGTCGGGCGTCGACCGCCAGCGTCTCGGCCACGTGGTGCGCGTAGCGGAGCACGGGGCCGTCGCCGAGGGAGACGGTGCCGTCGAAGTCGAACACGATGGTCCGGCCGGGGGTGCTCACGGGTGGCGCTCGTCTCCGCGCCCGGTTCCTCGGGATCCCGCGTCGGGATCCTGTGGACGCAGCGTCCACGATATGCAGCGCGCATCGACGGAATGACCCAGCTGCGGTGAACGGCACGTGAACGCGCGCCGGCGGGACGCGACGAGGGCGGCGGGACCGTGGGTCCCGCCGCCCTCGCGGTGGTGCGGTGCGGCGCCCGGAGGTGCCGCGTATCAGCAGATCAGCGGATCAGGCGAAGGCCTCCGGCGGCGGGCAGGCGCAGAACAGGTTGCGGTCGCCGTACGCCTGGTCGATGCGGCGCACCGGCGGCCAGTACTTGTCGCGCACCAGGGTCGACACCGGGTAGACGGCGCGCTCGCGCGTGTACGCGTGCGTCCACTCCCCCGCGATGACCGACTCGGCCGTGTGCGGCGCGTTCCGGAGCGGGTTGTCGTCGGCCGGCCACTCGCCCGCGGCGACCGAGTCGGCCTCCTGCTTGATGCCGATCATCGCGGCGATGAAGCGCTCGACCTCGGCGAGGTCCTCGCTCTCCGTCGGCTCGACCATGAGCGTGCCCGGGACCGGGAAGCTCATCGTCGGCGCGTGGAAGCCGTAGTCGACGAGGCGCTTGGCCACGTCGTCCACCGTGATCCCGGTCGCAGCGGTCAGCGGACGCAGGTCGAGGATGCACTCGTGCGCGACGAGGCCGTCCTCCCCCGCGTAGAGCACCGGGTAGTGGTCGCGCAGGCGCGCGGCGATGTAGTTCGCCGAGAGGACCGCGGCCCCGGTCGCCTGCTTGAGCCCCTCGGCGCCCATCATGCGGACGTAGGCCCAGCTGATCGGCAGGATGCTCGGGGATCCGTAGGGAGCCGCCGACACCGGGGCGCCGCCGTGCTCGATCGTGGACACGACCCCGTCCTGGACGAGCGCGTGCACGTTGCGCTGCGCCTGCGGGTGGCCGGGCAGGAAGGGCGCGAGGTGCGCCTTCGCCGCGACCGGGCCGACGCCGGGTCCGCCGCCGCCGTGCGGGATGCAGAACGTCTTGTGCAGGTTGAGGTGCGAGACGTCGCCGCCGAAGTCGCCGAACCGGGCGAAGCCGAGCAGCGCGTTGAGGTTCGCGCCGTCGACGTAGACCTGGCCGCCGGCCTCGTGCACGGCCTCGCAGATCGCGCCGACCTCGTGCTCGTAGACGCCGTGGGTGGAGGGGTACGTGATCATGAGGCCCGCGAGCTCGTCGCGGTGCTGCGCGATCTTGGCCCGCAGGTCGTCGAGGTCGACGTTGCCGAGGTCGTCGCACGCGACCACAACGACGCGCATGCCCGCGAGCACGGCGCTGGCCGCGTTCGTGCCGTGCGCGCTCTGCGGGATGAGGCAGACGGTGCGCGCGTCGTCGCCGTTCGCGAGGTGGTAGCCGCGGATCGCGAGGAGGCCCGCGAGCTCGCCCTGGCTGCCCGCGTTCGGCTGGAGGCTCACGGTGTCGTAGCCCGTGACGTCGGCGAGCCAGGTCTCCAGCTGGAGGACCAGCTCGAGGTAGCCCTCGACGTCGTCAGCCGGCGCGAACGGGTGGATGGCCTGGAACTCGGGCCAGGTCACCGCCTCCATCTCGGTGGCCGCGTTGAGCTTCATGGTGCAGGAGCCGAGCGGGATCATGCCGCGGTCGAGCGCGTAGTCCTTGTCGGAGAGGCGCTTGAGGTAGCGCATCATGCCGGTCTCGGAGCGGTGCGTGGAGAAGACGGCGTGCGTGAGGTACTCGCTCGTGCGGATCGACTGCTCGGGGATAGAGGAGAGGTCGCCGTGCGCGCCCTCGTCCTCCGCGAGCTCGGCGCCGAACGCGCGCGCGACGGCCGCGAGGTCCTCGGGGCGCGTGGCCTCGTCGACGCTGAAGCCGAGCGTGTCGGCGTCCACGCGGAGCAGGTTGACCCCGCCCGCGGCGGCCGTCGCGAGGATCTCGTCGGCGCGGCCGGGCACGGAGACGCGCACGGTGTCGAAGAACGCGGCGTGGACGGGCGAGACGCCGACGGTCGCGAGCGAGCGGACGAGGCGGCGGGCGCCCCGGTTCGCCTGGCGCGCGATCACGCGGAGGCCCTTCGGCCCGTGGTAGACCGCGTACATCGAGGCCATCACGGCGAGGAGGACCTGCGCCGTGCAGATGTTGCTGGTGGCCTTCTCGCGGCGGATGTGCTGCTCGCGCGTCTGCAGCGAGAGGCGGTATGCGGGGTGGCCGGCCGCGTCCTGGCTGACGCCGACGAGGCGGCCGGGCATCTGCCGCTCGAGCCCCGCGCGCACGGCGAGGTAGCCCGCGTGCGGACCGCCGAAGCCCATGGGGACGCCGAAGCGCTGCGAGGTGCCGACCGCGATGTCCGCGCCGAGCTCGCCCGGCGAGGTGATGACCGTGAGGGCGAGCAGGTCGGCCGCGACGACCGCGAGGCCGCCCGCCGCGTGCACGCGCGCGATGACGGCGCTCGGGTCCCAGACGCGGCCGGAGGCGGCCGGGTACTGGATGAAGGCGCCGAACGCGTCCGGCAGCTCGGCCGGATCCACCGTGGCGAGGTCGTGCGCGACGAGCTCGATGCCGAGGGCGGCGGCCCGGCTGTCGAGGAGCGCGCGCGTCTGCGGCAGGGCGTCGGCGTCGATGAGGAACACGTCGGTCTTGGCCTTGGAGGCGCGGCGCGCGAGCAGCATGCCCTCGACGACGGCCGTGGCCTCGTCGAGCATGGACGCGTTCGCGGTCGCGAGCCCGGACAGCTCGGCGACCATCGTCTGGAAGTTGATGAGCGCCTCGAGGCGGCCCTGCGAGATCTCCGGCTGATAGGGCGTGTACGCCGTGTACCAGCTCGGGTTCTCGAGCACGTTCCGGGTGATCACGGCGGGCGTGATCGTGTCGTGGTAGCCGAGGCCGATCATCGACGTGCGCACGCGGTTGCGGCCCGCGATGCGGCGGAGCTCGGCGAGGGCGTCGCGCTCGGTGGCGGCCTCGGGCAGCACGGAGTCGCCCTCGGTGCGGAAGCGGTCGACCTGGATCGTCTCGGGCACGGCCTTCGCGAGGAGGGACGGGATCGAGTCGTGGCCGAGGACCCCGAGCATGGTGGCGCGGGCCTCGGAGTCGATGCCGATGTGACGGGCGCCGAACGCGCCCGGCGCGAACGTCGAGGACTCCTCGGCGATGTCGGGAGCGGCGTCGGGCGCGGGGGTGGCCGGGCGCGTGCCGGCGTCGACGGCGGTCACTCGCCCACCAGCGCGACGTACTCGTCGTGGCTGAGGAGCGCCGGGAGCGCCTCGAAGCGCACCTTCACGAGCCAGCCGGCGCCGAACGGGTCGCTGTTGACGAGGTCGGGCGAGGCCACGACGTCGTCGTTGACCTCCGTGACGGTGCCGTCGATGGGCGCGAACAACTCGCCGACCGACTTGGTCGACTCGATCTCGCCGACGACCTCGCCGCCCGCGAGCTCGTCGCCCACCGCGGGGAGCTCGACGAAGACGACGTCGCCGAGCTTGTCGGCGGCGTAGGAGGTGATGCCGACGGTCGCGACGTCGCCGTCGACCTGCACCCACTCGTGCTCGGCGGTGTACTGGAGGCTGGTCTGGTCGGTCATGCGAGGGCCTTTCGCGAGTAGAAGGGGAGGGTCACGACGGTGGCAGGCACGCGCGTGCCGCGGACGTCGACGGTCAGGCGCGTGCCGGGGGCGGCGAGCGAGGGATCCACGTACGCCATGGCGACGGGGTGGCCGAGCGTGGGCGACAGGGCGCCGCTCGTGATGATTCCGACGGGCGCGACGGCGCCCTCGGTGGCCTCCATCACGGCCTCGAGGGCCGCGGCGGAGTCGCCCGCGGCCTCCTCGGCGTAGACGGGGTAGTCGGCCCGGGGCGCGCGGCGGCCCTCGGTGACGAGGCCGACGAGCACGCGGGCGACGGGATCCGGGCCCTTCTCCACGGCGGCGCGACCGCGGAAGTCGCCCTCCTTGCCGAGCGCGACCACCTTGCCGAGGCCGGCCTGCACGGGGAGCGTGTGCAGGCCCAGCTCGTGGCCGTAGAGCGGCATGCCCGCCTCGAGCCGGAGCGTGTCGCGGCAGGCGAGGCCCGTGTTCAGGAGGCCGAGCGGCGTGCCGGCCGCGACGAGCGCCTCCCACAGGGCGACGGCGTCCTCGGTCGCGACGTACAGCTCGTAGCCGTCCTCGCCCGTGTACCCGGTGCGGGCGACGAGCACGTCCTGGCCGGCGAAGCGCGCGGCCGTCGCGCGGTAGTAGCGGAGCGCCTCGAGCGGCGTCTCGGTCTCGAGGCCGGCGGTGGCCTCGAGGATCGCGCGGGACACCGGACCCTGCACGGCGATGAGCGCGACGTCGTCGCTCGCGTCGTCGACCTCCACGTCGTCCCTGCCCGCGGCGGCCTCGGCCAGGACGGCGAGCACGGGATCGTGGTTGCCCGCGTTCGCGACGACCAGGAAGGACTCCTCGCCGGTGCGGTAGACGATGAGGTCGTCGACGATGCCACCCGAGGGATCCAGCAGCAGCGTGTACTTCGCCTGCCACTCGGCGATGGCGGAGAGCTTCCCCGCCAGGACGGAGTCGAGGAACGCGGCGGCGCCCTCCCCCTCCACGGCGATCTCGGCCATGTGCGAGATGTCGAAGATGCCCGCGGCCTCGCGCACGGCGCGGTGCTCGGCGAGGTCGCTCGTGTAGCGGACCGGCATGAGCCAGCCGGCGAAGTCGGTGAAGGAGGCGCCGGCCGCCTCGTGCACGGCGTGCAGCGGGGATCGGCGGGGCGGGTCTCCGGCGGCCGCGTCGGGCGCGGTGTCTGCGGGTGCGTCGGGCATGGAGTCCTCCGGTCGTGACCGGCGCGGACGCCGGATGCGGGACTCCCCCTCTGTCATGTGCCTGAGAGCTTCGCGCCGTCCGAGGACGGTGCTTTCACCGTGGGCGAGCCGTGCGGGACGGCTGCTTTTCAGAGTGGCCAGTGCATCGCGGTACGTGGACCTGAGAGATTGGCGGGGAGGCTTGCTCCTTCGGTGCTCCCGGAGGAGCTCTCCCGCGATGCGTGCGCGGCCGTGTTACGCGTCCCAGCATATCGAGCGGGACGTTTCCGCCGTGTGACGATTCCCGGTCGATCCCCCGCGCCGGACGCGACGACGCCGCCGCGTCCGGGTGGATGCGGCGGCGTCGGGGGTCGGGTCGACCCGCGGGTCAGATCGCGTCGGGCGAGGGCGATGCGGGTGCCTGCGGCGCGCCGTCCTCGTCCTGGTCGATGACGCGGCGCACGTCGTCGGCGAGCTGCGCGACGCCCTCGGGCATCATCTCGAAGCCGTCTGTGGTGCCGACGTTGATGACGAGGCCGGTGCCCTCGGGGATCGCCTGCACGAGCTCGGCGGCGGGGATGGTGGCGACGTGGTCGGCGACGCTCGTGACCTTCTCGTCGATGCGGTCCTCGTGCGTGAACGCGGCGAGCATGGGCACGCCGTCGCGGTCGAAGAGGACGGGCTGGAGCTGGTCGGTCTCGGGGGTGAGGGGCGTGGCGGTGGGCACCACGACCGTCGTGTTGATGAACTCGGTGAGGACGGCGGTCATGTCGGACTCGCCCGCCTGGCCGCGCGCGATGGCCTGCTCGAGGGGGGTGGGCTCTCGGTCCTGTGAATCGGTCATGGGTCCATCGTGCCCGATCCGGCGGGGCGGCGCCTGACCGCGGCGCCCGGGCCGGGCCTCCCCGCGGCCGCGCGCGGAGTTAGGATCGTCTCTTCCACCCGCCATCCGTCCCGAGGGGAGACGCCCGTGTCGATCGGACGCCAGCGCCCCCGCGGCGAGCTCGAGGCCGCCATCATGGACGCCCTCTGGGACGCCGACGAGCCGCTGACGGCTAAGGACGTCGTCGCCCGCATCCCGGATCCACGCCCCGCCCTCACCACCGTGCTCACGGTGCTGGAGCGGCTCGGCCAGAAGGGCCTCGTCACGCGCTCCGACGAGGCGCGCGCGCTCACGTTCGCGCCCGCCCGCTCGCGCACCGACCACGCGGCGTCGCTCATGTCGGGCGCGCTCGCGGCCACGAAGGACCGCGAGGCCGCCCTGCTGCGCTTCGCCGGCACGCTCGACGGCGACGACCTCACGGCCCTGCGCCGCGCGCTCGGCGGGGACGACCGGGCTTAGGCAGTCCGCTCGCCCGGCTAGCGCGGGTCGTCGGCGCCGTCGTACGGACCGCCGACGCTCCCGCCGTCCTCGCCGGGGAACCGGCGCGACGACCGGCGCACGACGCCGACCACCACGAGCACGGCGGCCGCGAGGATCACGAGGCCGATGAGCACGAACACCCAGACGGGCGTGGTCTCCGCGGCGTCGGCGAGCGGCACGGACTCGCCGGACTGCGCGTCCGAGGTCGGCGCGGGCGCGACGGACTCGGCGCCCTGCGTCGTCATGGTGCCCTCGGGCTCGGGCGTCGCGGTCGCCGCACTGCCGGCCCAGGCGTCGCCGCAGGCCGGGGCCGCGGCGATGGCCGGGGTGCCCGTCGTGTCGCCGGTCGGCGCGTAGGTGAAGGAGTAGGTGCCGTCGATGGGGTGGCTGTCGCTCGAGACCGCGCGCCACGTGACCTGGTAGGTGCCGGCAGTGCCGAGCGCGATGCGGGTCGTGGCGGTGGATCCGTCGACCGCGACGCAGCCGTCCTCGTGGAAGGAGCCGTCCGAGGCGTTGACCACCTGGATCGCGAAGCCAGAGGCCTGCGCGTCGAGGGCGAGGAGCTCCTCGCTGAAGTCGAGCGCGATGGTGCCGGGCTCGTCCGTGACGGTGGCGTCGGCGGCAGGGGTGGATCCCACGAGCCGGTCGTGCGCGGACGCGGCGCCCGCCGGGATGAGCGCCCCGCCCAGCACGAGGGCCGCGGCTCCCGCGGCGAGCGCGGCACGACGGAGGAGGGACGGGGTGCGGGGGTGGTGCGGAGACGCCATGGGTCCATCATCCCCTGCGCATGCGCCCGGCGGGCGGCCGTCCATGACGCCGCGCCCGCACGCGTGTTGCGCCCGGGGGCGCGGCACGATGGAGTGGACGGATGCACACCGCACCGCAGGACGCCCCCGGCGACGGCACGGCGCGATCCGCCGGCCTCACCGCCGACGAGATCGACCGGATCCGACGCGACTTCCCGCTCCTCGACTCGGAGGTGAACGGCCACCGGCTCGTCTACCTCGACTCGGCCGCCACCTCCCAGAAGCCGCGCCAGGTGCTGGACGCGGAGCGCGCGTACCTGGAGCACCGCAACGCCGCCGTCCACCGCGGCGCGCACACGCTCGCGGCCCTCGCGACCGAGGAGTTCGAGGAGGCGCGCGAGAAGGTCGCGCGCTTCGTGGGCGTCGACGCGGGCGAGATCGTGTGGACCTCCAACGCGACCGAGGGGCTGAACCTCGTCGCGTACGGCCTCGGGAGCGCGGCCGCGCCCGCGTCCATCCGCGTGCGGGAGGGCGACGAGATCGTCGTCACGGAGTCGGAGCACCACGCGAACCTCATCCCGTGGCAGCAGCTCGCGCTCCGCACGGGCGCCCGGCTGCGCTTCATCCCCGTCGACGACCAGGGCGCGCTGCGGCTGGAGACGCTGGGCGACGTGATCACGGAGCGCACGCGCGTCGTCGCGCTGGCGCACGTCTCCAACGTGCTGGGCGGGATCGCGCCCCTCGGTCCCGTCGTCGCGCGGGCGCGGGAGGTGGGGGCGCTCGTCGTGCTCGACGCCTGCCAGTCCGTGCCGCACCTGCCGGTGGACCTGCGGGCGCTCGACGTCGACCTCGCCGTCTTCTCCGGCCACAAGATGCTCGCGCCGACCGGGATCGGCGTGCTCTACGGGCGCCGCCAGGTGCTCGAGGCGCTGCCGCCCTTCCTCACGGGCGGGTCGATGATCACGACCGTCACGATGGAGTCGGCCGAGTTCCTCCCGCCGCCGCAGCGCTTCGAGGCCGGCACGCAGCGCATCTCGCAGGTCGTGGCGCTGGGCGCAGCGGTCGACTACCTGGAGGCGGTCGGCATGGACCGGATCCAGGAGCACGGGCGGCGCATCGGCGCGCGGCTGGTGACGGGCCTCTCGGGGATCCGGGGCGTGCGCGTGCTCGGACCCCACGACGACCGCATCGGGCTCGCGGCGTTCGACCTGGCGGGCGTGCACGCGCACGACGTGGGGCAGATCCTCGACGACCGCGGCATCGCCGTGCGCGTCGGGCACCACTGCGCGCAGCCGCTGCACCGCCGGCTCGGGCTCACCGCGTCCACGCGCGCGAGCGGGACCCTGCACACGACAGACGCCGAGATCGACCTGCTGCTGCAGGGCGTCGAGGACGCGGCCGCGTTCTTCGGGGCCGGCCGATGAGCGCTCCCGCGTCCGGCGGCGGCGCGCTGTACCAGGAGCTGATCCTCGACCACTCGCGCACGCCCGAGGGCACGGGCGATCCCACCGGCTGGCCGCTGCACGCGCACCAGGTGAACCCGACGTGCGGGGACGAGATCACCCTCGGCGTCCGTGTCGAGGACGGCCGCGTGGTGGAGATCGCGTGGACGGGCCACGGCTGCGCGATCTCGCAGGCGTCGGCGTCGATGCTCGTCGGCGTGCTCGACGGCGTGGACCTCGACACGGTGCGCGCGCGGGCCGAGGCGTTCCGCGAGGTCATGCGGAGCCGCGGCGCGTCCCACCTCGACCCGGAGGAGTTCGGCGACGCGGTCGCGCTCGACGGGGTCTCCCGGTACGTGGGCCGCGTGAAGTGCGCGATGCTGCCGTGGACGACGCTGGAGGAGGCGCTCCGCGCGGGCTGATCCGCGCCCTCCCGCGCCCTGCCGCACGGTCCGCGCGCGGGTCGGTGCAGAGTGGAGGGGCGGCGGCCGCCCGGGCCGGCGACCTGCGACACCAGGAGGATCCGTGGCCCCCGACGACGACATGCCGAGCACCATCCGCCGCTCCCCCGAGCACGCGCAGGCCACCTGGTCGGCGGCGCACGCGGCGGCCGAGGAGCGGTACGGATCCGGCGAGCGCGCCGAGCGCACCGCATACGCCGCCCTCAAGCACGGCTTCGAGAAGGTCGGCGACCACTGGGAGCCGAAGGAGTCGGCGGGGCCGTCGGACGCGGGCGCCGAGGAGCGCGGCGCGGGCACGGCAGGCGGGGTCGACGCGAACGCGTCGAAGGCGCACCTGATGGAGGTCGCGCGCCGCCTCGACGTCCCCGGCCGCAGCCGCATGACGAAGGACGAGCTGGTGGACGGGATCCGGAAGGCGAACGACCGGGAGACCCGGAAGGCCCGCGAGCGCGAGAGCTGATCCGGGGCGCCGGACGCGCCTAGGGAAAGTCGACCCGGAACAGCGCGCACTCCTTGTCGTAGTAGGCGCGCGTGCGGCCGAGGGGACGCATCCCGATCCGGCGGCACACGGCCTGCGACGGCGCGTTCGCCGGGTTCGTCACGGCCAGCACGCGCGCCAGCCCGCCCTCGGCCGCGTGCGCGAGCACCCGCCGGGCCGCCTCCGTCGCGACGCCGCGACCCCATGCGTCCGGATGCAGGTGCCAGCCGATCTCCGTCTCACCCTCCTCCGGCGCGTCCCGCGGGGCCGGGTCGTCGCTGGCGAGGGGCGCGGCCGACGCGGGCAGGTCCTTGAGCAGCAGCGTGCCGAGGAGCGCGCCGCCGTCGCGGTCCTCGATCGCCCAGATGCCGCGCACCGGGTGCTCGAGCGCGGCGTAGCGGGCGGCGCGCGCGGCCGCCTGGGCGGGATCCGTCTGCACCGCACCCGTGCCGATCCACCGCATCACCTCGGGACGCGCGTGCAGGTCGAGGAGGAAGGGCGCGTCGGCATCCGTGAAGCGGCGGAGGAGCAGGCGGTCGGTCGCGAGGTCGGGCATCGCCCCAGGCTAGGGGGACGTCGGTGGCTCCCCCTAGCGTGACGGCATGCCCGAGCCGGTGGATGCGTGGTGGGCGCGGCGCCGCTGGTCGCGCGGCCTCGACGTGCCGTACCCGGTGGGCACCTACCGGGAGGCGTGGGCGTCGTTCCCCGTGCTCATCCGGCAGTACCACCCCGAGCTCAACCGCGGCATCACGCTCACGCAGGTGCCGCCCGCGGCCGACGTGCTCCTCACCTGGCAGTGCGACGTCGGGCACGTGTTCGTCGCGACGCCCGAGGAGCAGCGGCGGCGGCCGGGCCGCGAGCGCCGGCGGTCGTCGTGGTGCCCGGACTGCGCGGAGGCCGCGGCGCCGCGCACGCCCGTGCTGCCGATGGCCGATCAGGTGCGCTGGCCGGGGGCGTCGCCGCTGGTGGCGGGGCCGGTGGCGGGCGGGTCCGTGGCCGACGCGTCCGGCACGTCCGACGGACCGCCGTCGACGGCAGGGGGCTCGCCGCGTCCGCGGCGGGGCGCGCGCGACGGACGGCCCGCGGTCGGCGGCACGGCCCGCGACCGGCGCGGGAAGGACGGCACACCGAGCGCGATCGGGCCCGCCGAGCGACGCGGATCCCCCGCCACGGCCACCACGCCCGCCCGCGCCCGCCGATCCCCCGCCGTCTGCGGGAAGACGCCCGACCTCCCCGTCGGCGAGCCGTTCGCCAGCGCGTGCGCGCCGCCGCCCGCGTCCGCCGTCGAGGAGCGCCTGCGGCAGGATCTGGCCGCGCGCCTGGATCACACGACCGGCCTGAACGCCGTCCGGCTCGCGCGCCCGTTCTTCGAGCACCTCGAGGCGTGGCCCGACATCCTGCTGCCCGAGCTGCGCGTCGCGATCGAGTACGACTCCACCGGCCGCCACGGCCTCGAGCACGTCGGCCGCCGCGAGGAGGCCGACCGGCGCAAGGACCGCGCGCTGCGGGCCGCCGGATGGGAGGTGATCCGCATCCGCACCGGCAAGCTGCCACCCCTCGGGCCCTACGACCTGTGCATCCCGGGCCTCACCCGCGGCACGGTCGACCAGATCCTCGACCGGCTCCGCGAGATCCGCGGGCCGCTCTTCGTGGACGCCTACCTGCGCGAGGCGCCGCCGTCGGCCGCAGCCGGATGAACCGCTCGCCCGCCCGCCTCAGCTGACCCGCAGCGCCAGCGCCTCGCTCCGCCAGCGCGCGAGCAGCTCCCACGGATCCGGCTGGCCCGCGGCGAGCGCGGCGACATGAGCCTGCAGCTCCGCGTCGAGCTCGAACCACTCGGTGCGCGCGAAGCGCTGCCGGGCGAACAGCGCGTGCCGCGCCCGCTCCACCGATCGCCCTCCGCGCTCGAACGCGAGCAGCTCGTCGTGCCGGAGCGTGCCGAGCCGCTGCCGCGGATTCGAGCTGGTGCCGATCTTCAGCCGGTCGCCGAAGCGGATGTAGTAGACGACGTCGACCCGCGGCGGCGCGAGCTCGCCGTCCGGGTGGTCGCCGTGCCGCCACTCGCACACCGCGCAGAGCCAGCCCGACGGGTACCGCACGCCTAGGCGGGATCCGCAGGCCGGGCACGGCGACGGCAGCACGTCCTCGACGCCGTGCTCGCGCTCCGCCCACGCGGCCGCGCCCACGAGGTGGGCCGGGCACAGCGGCACGGGTGCACCGGGTTCAGCCCGCGCGGCGCAGCCCTCGGCGAGGCATGGTGCGGATCCGGTCGAGGTCATGCCCCGACGCTAGGCGCGGGCGCCGACACCGGCACCCGCGGGAGACGGCCCGGAACGCCTCAGCGCGCCGCCCGCACGACGACGGGCGCCTGGTCCTCGAGCCCGCGGCGGAGCTCGACGGAGGTCCACGGCACGGGAGCGTCGGCGAAGATCGGCTCGAGCACCTCCCACATGATGCGGCGGTCCGGGCCGACGAAGTAGACGTCGTAGGAGTCCTCGCCGAACTCGTTGCCGTCGATCCATCCGGCCTGGAGCAGCTGGAGAGCGTCGTCGCCCGCGATCTCGGTCGCGGCCAGCGACTCGAACGCCTCGTACGCGGTCGCCGCCTCACCGGCCTCGAAGCGCAGCACGACCCAGTCGTCGGGCTCGTCCTCGCGGGTCCAGGGGCGCGCGACCGCGACGATGGCCATGGTCAGGCCGGTGATGATCCCGGTGAGGAGGAGCGCCCGGATCCGCGGCGTCATGGCCGCGCCCGCCCGGCGTCTCCTGCTGCTGCGCTCATGCGACATCCCCGTCCCGGCGGCCGTCCACCCGGGACCCCGCACCACGTCCCAGTATCCCCGCACGATCGCCTCCGTGACGTGTCGACCGCGAACCTGGACCGGGAACGGTCCTGATGGGTACCTTTCCCTCCACGAGCAGGCGGTCCGCCTGCTCACCCCGTCCGCTTGGCCGAAGGAGCGCAGTGTCCGAGCTGAGCGCACACGAGGAGTTGATCTCCTCGATGGCGACCGTCTTCGACCTCATGGATGCCGCGACGCTCGACGCCTGGGAAGGCCTCACCGGCCTGCAGATCCAGCTGCTGCGCGTCGTCGCCACCGGGATGCAGGTGGACCGCCAGTCGCTCTCCATGTGGACCCGCACCTCGCGCGCGGCCCTCGTGCCGAGCCTCGCGGCGCTGCTGCAGCGGCGGGTCCTCGTGGAGGAGGCGGATGGGGAGGGCGCGCGCCTGGTCGTCGGGCCCGCCGGCCGGGAGCTCCTCCAGACGGTGATGCGCGCCCGCATCGGCTGGATCCGCGGGGCCTGCGCCTCCGTGCAGCCGCCCGTCGACGAGGGCGAGCTGCGGCGCGCGATCGGCGCGCTGCAGCGCATCGCCGACGGCGCCTGACCCGGGGATACCACGCGACCGACGCCGATCCCGCCCCCTCGACCCCTCGCCATCACGCCCCTAGGGTGGGGAAATGGCGAATCCCATCGAGGCCCAGGCACCCCCGAGATCCGAGCTGAAGCGCTCCATCACGGTCAAGCAGCTGTACTTCTACGTGGTCGGCGACGTCCTCGGATCCGGCATCTACGTGCTCGTCGGCCTCGTGGCCGCGGCCGTGGGCGGCGCGTTCTGGATGGCGTTCCTCGTGGGCGTCTCCATCGCGACCATCACCGGCCTCGCCTACGCGGAGCTCGTCACGAAGTACCCGCAGGCCGCCGGCGCCTCGCTCTACATCAACAAGGCGTTCCGCAGCCCGGTGCTCACGTTCTTCATCACCATCTGCATGCTCAGCGCCAACATGGCCGCCGTCGGATCCCTCGCGGCCGGCTTCGTCCGCTACCTCAGCGACCTCATCGGCCTGCCCGAGTCCGCGATCTGGGCGACCACCGGCATCGCCGTCGCGTTCGTCGCCGTCATCACGGCCATCAACCTCATCGGCATCAGCGAGTCGGTCGTCGCGAACGTGATCATGACGTTCGTCGAGATCAGCGGCCTCATCATCGTCGTCGCCATCGGCGTGATCGCGCTGGTGGAGGGCGTCGGCGACCCGGCCGTGCTGCTGCAGTTCCAGGTCGAGGGCGGCCCCGGATCCGCGGTGCTGGCCGTGCTCGCCGGCGTCTCGCTCGCGTTCTTCGCCATGACCGGCTTCGAGAACGCGGCCAACGTGGCCGAGGAGACCATCGACCCGTCGCGCGCGTTCCCCCGCGCGCTCATCGGCGGCATGATGACCGCCGGCATCGTCTACGTGCTCGTGTCCATGGCCGCAGCCCTCGCGGTGCCGATCGACGCGCTGGCCGGCAACACGCTCCTCGAGGTCGTGCGCGCGGACCTCTTCTTCATCCCGGCCGCGGTGATGCTCGTGATCTTCGGCCTCATCGCCATGGTCGCCATCAGCAACACGGCGCTCGTGACCGTGGTGGCCCAGTCGCGGATCCTGTTCGGCATGGCGCGCGAGAACGTCGTCCCGGCGATCTTCGCCAAGGTGCACCCGGCCCGCCGCAGCCCGTACGTGGCGCTGATCTTCGGCGGCGCGGTGGTGGCCGGCCTCCTCATCATCGGCGCGGCGATCCGCTCCAGCCAGGCCGGCATCCCCGAGGACGAGCGGCTCGACATCGTCGATCGGCTCGCGACCATCACGGTCGTGTTCCTCCTCTTCATCTACGCGCTCGTGATCGTCGCGTGCCTGAAGCTCCGCGGCCATGACGAGCGGGACGACACGTACCGCGCGAACACGCCGCTGCTGATCGTCGGGATCCTCGGCAACGTCGCCGTGCTGATCTACACGCTCGTCGACGACCCCGGCGCGCTGTTCTGGGTCGGCGGGCTGCTCGCGCTGGGGCTCGTGCTCTACCTCGCGCAACGGACGTTCGGCGCGAAGAAGCCGGACCTCGAGGCTGCCGCCGGCGTCGCCGCGGCCGGACCCACGGACAGGGAGGTCTGACCCGTGCACGTCATCGTCACCACCGACGGATCCCAGGCGTCGCTCCAGGCGGCCCGCCAGTTCCAGGTGATCGCGGACTCCCGCGAGATCACCGAGGTCACCGTGCTCGCGGTCGTGAGCCCCTACGCGGCCGCGCCGTTCGCCAACGAGCTCGGCCCGCGCCGCGCGACCGGCCAGACCGAGCTCAGCTACCGCCGCGACGCCGAGGCCGCCGTCGACACGGTCGCGGCGGTCTTCGACGGCTGGGGCCCGACCATCCACCACGACGTGCGCAGCGGCTCCCCCGCCACCGAGATCATCCGCGCCGCCGAGGACCTCTCCGCCGGCCTGATCTCCATGGCCGCCGGCAGCCGCGGCCTCACCGCGACGATCCTCCTCGGCAGCACGGCGTCACGCGTGCAGCACTCGGCACCGTGCCCGGTGCTGATCTGCCGGCCGACGGTGCGCGGGCGGGGGTAGCGCAGCGAGACTGCGCGCGCAGATCTCAGTCGATCGCCTCGAACACCATCGTCGCCTGGATGCGGTCGCCGCCGCCGAGCCCCTTGCTGCCCGACACAGCGGTCGAGATGGTGTGCAGCCGGTAGCCGCGAGCCGCCTGCGCGTTGATCGCGTTCTCCAGCTCGGTGAGGTTGCCAGAACCGGTGCCCCACACCTTCTCCTTGAGGATGGTCTGAAGGACCACGTAGCTCTTGCCGCGCTTCCGCGGAGCTGCATCCGATGTCGTCGCGGCTGCTGCTCCGGCGGAGACGGGCGTCGCCGCCGACGCGCCATGTCCCGGAGGCGGCGGAGGCTGCACCGTCTCCGTCCAGCGCGTGCCGTCCCACCAGCGCATGGTCCCGGAACCGTCGTCGTACCAACCGGCCTGCGTCTCAACTGCCATCGTCTCGCCTCTCGTCGTGTGATCCTCCGGCCATCGTGCTCCCTGGGAAGGCGGCGGGCTCGTCCGCGGGCGGTCGGTAGCGCAGCACGGCCGCCGGCCCACCACGCCCGCCGCCCGAATGTAAAGCCCTTGTGAACACTTCGCGGTCGGGTCGATACCGTGCGTATCGTGCTCAGCACCTCCCGGCCCGACGCGTCGCCGGCTGACCGGGAGGATCCCCCACCGGAGAACGCCGACCCCCTCGGAGGCATCCATGGCATCCGCGCCCCAGCTGCACAAGAGCCTCACACAGAGGCAGCTCACCATGATCGCGATCGGCGGCGTCATCGGCGCCGGCCTGTTCGTGGGGTCCGGGGTGGTGATCAACGGCGCGGGTCCCGGCGCGTTCCTCACCTACGCGATCTCCGGCGTGCTGATCATCCTCGTGATGCGCATGCTCGGCGAGATGGCGACCGCGAACCCGAGCACCGGATCCTTCGCCGACTACGCCCGGCACGCCCTCGGCGGCTGGGCCGGGTTCTCGATGGGCTGGCTCTACTGGTACTTCTGGGTCATCGTCGTCGGATTCGAGGCGGTCGCCGGCGCGAAGGCGCTCACCTACTGGTTCGACGCGCCGCTCTGGCTCCTCTCCCTCGGCCTCATGGCGCTGATGACCGCCACCAACCTCATCTCGGTCGGCGCGTTCGGCGAGTTCGAGTACTGGTTCGCGGGGATCAAGGTCGCCGCGATCATCCTGTTCCTCGGCCTCGGCACCCTCTACGTGCTGGGCATCTGGCCGGGCCGCTCCCTCGACTTCTCCAACCTCGTCGTGCACGGCGGCTTCTTCCCCAACGGCGTCGGCGCGATCTTCTCCTCGGTCGTCGTCGTGATCTTCTCCATGGTCGGCGCGGAGATCGCCACCATCGCGGCCGCCGAGTCGAAGGACCCCGCGAAGGCGATCCGGAAGTCGACCAACTCCGTGATCCTCCGCATCTCGCTGTTCTTCGTCGGCTCGCTGTTCCTGCTCGCCGTGATCCTCCCGTGGGATTCCACGGAGCTCGGCGCCTCGCCGTTCGTGAGCGCGTTCGACCGCATGGGCATTCCGTTCGCGGGCGACGTGATGAACGCGGTCGTCCTCACCGCCGTGCTCTCGTGCCTGAATTCCGGCCTCTACACGGCGAGCCGCATGCTCTTCGTGCTCGCCGCCCGGCGCGAAGCTCCCGCACGGCTGGTGAAGGTGACCTCGCGCGGAGTGCCGCGCGCGGCGATCCTGCTCTCGTCGGTCGTCGGCTTCCTCTGCGTGATCGCGGCGGCCGTCTCCCCCGACACCGTCTTCCTGTTCCTGCTCAACTCCTCGGGCGCGATCATCCTGTTCGTCTACCTGCTGATCTCGATCTCGCAGATCGTCCTCCGCCGGCGCAGCGGGTCCGCCGGCCTCCCGGTGAAGATGTGGCTGTTCCCGGGCCTCTCGATCATCACGGTCGTCGGGATCCTCGCGGTGCTCGCGCAGATGGCGCTGGATCCCGAGATCCGCCCGCAGCTCGTGCTGAGCCTCGTGGCATGGGCGGTCGTGCTCGTGCTGTACGTGGTGACGAAGGCGCGGGGCGGGTCGGTGGATCCGGTGGCGGAGGTCGACGAGGCGGAGGTCGCCGTCCCCGTCGCGCGCGACGCCTGATCCGTCCGCAAGAGCCCACGAGGCCGCTGGTTAGGCTGGCCGCATGGCGACAGTGATCCTCGTGCGGCACGGACGAACCACAGCGAACGCGACCGGGATCCTGGCGGGGCGCACCCCCGGCGTCGACCTCGACGACACCGGGCGCGACCAGGCGGACCGCGCCGGCGACCGGCTCGCGGCGGTGCCGCTGGCGGCCGTCGTGTCCAGCCCGCTGCAGCGCTGCTGGGAGACGGCGCAGCGGATCCTCGAGCGGCAGCCGGGGAAGCCCGCCCAGCCCGTCGACCCCGACCTCACCGAGTGCGACTACGGCGACTGGCAGGGCCGCGCCCTCGCCGACCTCGCGAAGGAGGATCTCTGGTCGCGCGTGCAGTCGCACCCGTCGTCGGTCGTCTTCCCCGGCGGCGAGTCCATGGCCGGGATGCAGGCGCGCGCGGTCGCCGCGATCCGCCGCCACGACGCCG
The DNA here is from genome assembly GCF_051201715.1 of Clavibacter quasicaliforniensis. NCBI lineage: Bacteria > Bacillati > Actinomycetota > Actinomycetes > Micrococcales > Microbacteriaceae > Clavibacter > Clavibacter quasicaliforniensis. The sequence goes on from NZ_CP139624.1 coordinate 2,442,639, forward strand.
CCATCGAGGCCGAGCACGGGCCGGGCGCCGTGTGGGTCGCGGTCAGCCACGGCGACGTCATCAAGTCGATCCTCGCCGACGCCCTCGGCACGCACCTCGACCTGTTCCAGCGCATCGACGTGGGCCCGGCGTCGATCTCCATCGTGCGCTACGGCGCCGGCCGGCCGACCGTGCACGCGACCAACACCGACGCGGGTGACCTCTCGTGGCTGGCCGCGAGCGTCGGATCCGGTGACGCTCCCGTGGGTGGCGGCGCCGGGCACACGACGCCGTGATCCACCGCGCATAGAGTGGACGCATGCCCACACGAGCCCTCGAATTCGACTGGCCGGACCGGGCCGTGGTCGGCACCATCGGCCTCCCGGGCGCGCGCACGTTCTACTTCCAGGTGCGCTCCGGACCGCAGCTGGTGACCATCGCCCTCGAGAAGCAGCAGTCCGCGCTGCTCGCCGAGAAGATCGACGAGATCCTCGACCAGCTCGTCACCGTCGAGGGCAACCCCTTCAGCATCCCCGAGAGCACGCCCCCGGAGCTCGTCGACAACGACCCGCTCGAGGACGTCGACGAGCGCTGGCGCACCGGCGCCATGGGCCTCGGCTGGGATCCGACGACGGCCCAGGTGGTCATCGAGGCGTATCCCCTCGCGGAGGACGACGACAGCGACGACTTCGACCTGCCGAGCGCCGACGACGACGTGGACGCGGACGACACCGAGATGCTCGTCGTCCGCATGCCCGTGGGCGCCGCCCGCGCTTTCGCGAAGCGCACCCACGAGATCGTGGGCGCCGGCCGCCCGATCTGCGCGGTGTGCGGCTACCCCATCGACCCCGACGGGCACGAGCACACCTTCCCCGACGAATGATGTCGGAGCCGGACCCGCTGGACGGCGAGCTGATCGTCACCGGCCGCATCCGCACCGCGTCGAACGCGACCTTCCTCGGGACGATCGGCGACGTGGCCGTCGTCTACAAGCCCATCCGCGGCGAGAACCCGCTCTGGGACTTCCCCGACGCGGTGCTCGCGCATCGCGAGGTCGCCGCCTACCTCGTCTCCGAGGCGCTCGGCTGGGGCGTCGTGCCGCGCACGTGGCTCCGCGACGGCCCCGCGGGCGAGGGCATGGTGCAGCTCTGGCAGGACGAGGATCCCGACCAGGACGCCGTCGACCTGGTCCCCGCGGCCGAGATCCCGGAGACCGGCTACCGGACGGTGCTCGGCGGCGAGGACGAGGAGGGCAACACGGTCGCCCTCATCCACGAGGACACCCCGGCGCTGCGCCGCATGGCCGTCTTCGACGTGATCGTGAACAACGCCGACCGCAAGGGCTTCCACGTGCTCGCCATGCCCGACGGCCACCGCTTCGGCGTCGACCACGGCCTCACCTTCCACGAGGACCACAAGCTGCGCACTGTGCTGTGGGGGTGGGTCGGGGATCCGCTCACTGCCGAGGAGCTCGCGGGCGTGGATCGGGTGCTCGGGGGGCTGGATGGGGAGCTGGGGCGGGAGCTGGCGGGGCTATTGACGGCGGAGGAGATAGCGGCGTTGCGCGCACGATGCATCCGCGTGCGCTCGGAGGCGAAGTTCCCGTCTCCCGCCGGTCGTCAATCCGCAGTCCCCTGGCCGTTGTTCTAGCTTACGTACGCGACTGAGTACCTCAGCTTGCACACCTATTGAACTACAGAGTTTTGGGCCTTCGGTGCCTCGAGTATCGTGAATGCCTTCTTTTTAACAAGTAGATTCCATTCGCTCTTAATCTTCTTAGGAAGCTCCTTAAGGACATCGTTCGTGTAATCGAGAGTCGGCTGCCAATCACCTTCGTGACCATGCAAAAGGATGGCAGTAGCCAAATCGGCAGTTATGCTGTCGATATGCCGATACAGCCAAAGCGCCTCCTGGGGAGCGAGTGCGGTCTTTCTAATTGTTCGGGCAGCAAAGGTTGATCGCTGAACCGCCCACATCAGGCGGAAAGCCGCCGCCACAAACGCAGTCTTTTGCTCTGCAGTCAAGTCAGGGTGCCGAGCGGCATGACCAACTGTAAATCGCGCTTCGGCGATATGATCTGCCGTCAATATTTCTAGAGCGTTCACCACTTTGGCACGGTGACTCAGCTGATAGGCACTGACGCTCGTGACGACGAAGGCCAACGCGGAAACAAGCAACGAGCCTAGTGATATAAGAACTGCAATTTCTGGCATGTGCGATTTCCCCCGAGTCTGATTAACTAAATTATATGGATGACGCGAGCGAGTCCCACCTCGATGCAGCCCGGTGCCTGTTGATAAGCTCCCAGTGCCAAAGGGACAGTGAAGTCTGCCCTGACGGCGCACAAAGCCCCACCCGTGGCGATCCAGTGCACGCTGGCGCGTTACGACTAGGGCCGTAACACCAGCCTTGGCAGCGAATCTACTGACCTCCTCGTCATGCCAGCAGCCCCCAAAAGGGGACGCCGTCGGAAAAAGAGGACCATCAGGCACTCCGAGCGGCTTGCCCCGCTCGCCGCTGAGGAGATCGAGGGAGTGGATACGGTGCTCGCCGGATTCGATGGCGAGTTGGGGGTCGGAGCCGGTGGAGCTGCTAGCGGCGGAGAAGATCGTGGCGCCTGTGCAGTGGTGCGCGTTGTCGCGGGCGGAGGCTCGGTTTCGCGTCCGCCCACCAAAATACTGCGATTCCCTGGCCGCTCTTCTAGGGCCAGATCGGAGAACAGTCATTAGTACGCGATAGATCCATCGCATACGGCTTCATGCAAAACATTGTAATACTAGCGCTCGGACGTCCAACCGAGCTCTAGCGCATACGCTTTAAGTTTAGTGAGGACGTATTGTGCGATCGCAGACCGATTAGCAGACGTCAAGTAATCACCGGATCGCCAGTGTAATTCAACGCAAGTTACGTGATCATCCGTGCTGATGCTGATATCGGGGATCAAGGGAATTCCCTCCGCTTTTGTCTCGACTGAGGTAACTCCGAGGGCCGTCTGGGATTGCGTCAGGAAGTCCCCAAGGGCGCGATTCATCAATTTATCACGACCGACACCGAACCCGTAGTTCTCCGCGAGTAGCGTAAAGGCCGCAGTGGCGTCGGCGGCCGGATTACCTCGTGTCTCAGCAACTGCCGACGCAGTACCCTCCAAGAGTCGACCAAAGTCAGATCTTGTAAAGTAAGTAGCAATTTCTGCAGGTGACCGCGGATTGACACCAATATCCGTTAATAGCTTCTTCGCGTCATTCGGCCCAAATCTGTTGACCACAGGAACAGAGAGAGAGGGGGCGACAAACGCGATGCGTGCGTCAAGTCGCACCACGGTCTGAATAAGTAGTCCCATGCGCTTGGACCACCATTTACCAATAACACTGCCGGGCGTAGCGGCCACAAGTTTATCAGCGTCCACCAATCCGTATCTGTATCCGCTCGCGAGCTCGCTCAGCACTCCCGCCTTACCGCTCTCACTTGCAAATGCCACAACCAGCCGAACTGGCTTCCGGGTTGAGGTTAGAAGCTTGTCGAGTAGGCCGACAAAATCATTGCTAATTTCATCTAGGAAGTCGCCCAAGGTTGGGAATTCCTCAGGGGCATAGTCATTTGGCGCCACACCTAGCGACTCAAGGTGTTCCAAGGAATTGACGAGCTTCAGAGTTGCTACCGCCAGGCCGGGCCAGGTCTCTCTCCCAGGCCCATTGATCTCCGCTGGGATATCGACAGGCGACTTACCGGCCCTCTTTACAAATGCCTGGGACATAGAGTCGGCATTTTCGCGGGAGGTCTCCGGCCACACAACCAGCGCACGAGATCCAAGCGACGCCGCGCCTTCTCCAGATTCACGGACAAACGATTTAATTTGTGATAATTCTTTGTCCGTAGGCGGATCGCTTTCACGGTCGTCGACGTTGATGACCAATACTCGAGAGTCGTTGATGGGCAGCGCATTCTCCTGCACAATCGCGGCGAGTGCTTGACGCAAGCGATCCGCCGTGACTTCGCCTCCGGCAAGTCGCGCGGTCGGCCCGTATTCATTAGGAATCCACCCAGCCAAATTACTGATCAGCGTGGTCTTTCCAGTGCCAGAATCAGCGTATACCGGCAAAAAGAGCCCCCTGCCGCGGCTACGAATATGGAGCGCAGCCTGCCGAAAGATTGTCAGCGTCGACTCGCTTGGCTCGACTAATAGCCGTGCAACATCCACACCCACGGCAGCAATCAGCGATTCATACCTCGAGGGCAGCTTGAGCTGACGGAGAAGGTGAGAGGGGGATCCGCGCTGAGCACCGTGAGACAGTGCGCCGCTTTCCTGGTTCGTCAATTCTGACTCCTTTGTCTTGGTCAACGATCAGAGGCAAACTCAGTTGTTGAACCGGAACTCCACCACGTCGCCGTCCTGCATGACGTACTCCTTGCCCTCGATGCGGGCCTTGCCCTTGGAGCGCGCCTCGGCGATGGAGCCGGTCTCGACCAGGTCGTCGTAGGAGATGACCTCGGCCTTGATGAAGCCCTTCTCGAAGTCGGTGTGGATCACACCGGCCGCCTGCGGGGCCTTCCAGCCCTTGCCGATGGTCCAGGCCCGCGTCTCCTTGGGGCCCGCCGTCAGGTAGGTCTGGAGGCCGAGGGTCTCGAAGCCGATGCGGGCGAGCTGGTCGAGGCCCGACTCCTCCTGGCCGGTGCTCGCGAGCATCTCGGCGGCGTCCTCGGGGTCGAGCTCGATGAGCTCCGACTCGATCTTCGCGTCCAGGAACACGGCCTGCGCCGGCGCCACGAGGGCGGCCAGCTCGGCGAGACGAGACTTGTCGCCGAGCACCTGCTCGTCGACGTTGAACACGTAGATGAAGGGCTTGGCCGTCAGCAGCCCGAGCTCGCGGACGGGCTCCAGGTCGATCTTCGACGCCGACAGCGGCTTGCCCGAGTCGAGCCACTCGCGCGCGGCCTTCGCAGTCTCGAGCACGACGGGCTCGATGCGCTTCGTCTTCAGCTCCTTCTCGTAGCGCGGCTCGGCGCGCTCGAGGGTCTGCAGGTCGGCGAGGATCAGCTCGGTGTTGATGGTCTCCATGTCGCTCGCGGCGTCGACGCGGCCGTCGACGTGCACGACGTCCTCGTCCTCGAATCCGCGGACGACCTGCGCGATGGCGTCGGCCTCGCGGATGTTCGCGAGGAACTGGTTGCCGAGGCCCTCGCCCTCGCTCGCGCCGCGGACGATGCCCGCGATGTCGACGAAGGAGACGGGGGCCGGGAGGATCTTCTCGCTGCCGAAGAGGCCGGCGAGCACCTCGAGGCGCGGGTCCGGCAGGTTCACCACGCCCACGTTCGGCTCGATCGTCGCGAACGGGTAGTTCGCGGCGAGCACCTGGTTCTTGGTCAGGGCGTTGAAGAGCGTCGACTTGCCGACGTTGGGGAGACCGACGATCGCGATAGTGAGAGCCACGGGAGTCCATCGTACGGGGCGTGCCGGCTCCTCCCCCGCCCGCGCCGGGCTGGGCTGTCCCGGGATCCGGCGTCGGTCGTGCGTGGAACACTCGGACCCATGCCGTTGGACTTCACCGCGATCGACTTCGAGACCGCCAACAACTCGTCGGCGAGCGCGTGCTCGGTGGGTCTCGTGAAGGTCCGCGACGGCGTCGTCGTCGAGACCGCCTCCTGGCTCATCCGGCCGCCCGCGGGGCACGACTCCTTCTCGGTCTGGAACACGCGGATCCACGGCATCGTCGAGGACGACGTGGCCGGCGCCGACGGCTGGGCCGACCAGCTGCCGCGCCTCATGGCCTTCGCGGGCGACGACCACCTCGTGGCCCACAACGCGCGATTCGACATGGGCGTGATCCAGGGCGCCTGCAAGGCCACCGCGCTCATCCCGCCGCCGTACTCCTACCTCTGCAGCCTCCAGGTCGCGCGCCGCACGTACGCGCTCGACTCGTACCGGCTGCCGGTCGCCGCGCGGGCGGCGGGCTTCGAGGACTTCTCGCACCACGAGGCGCTGGCGGACGCCCGGGCGTGCGCGGCGATCGTCGTGCACGCGGCCGGACGGCACGGCGCCGCGTCGATCGCGGGGCTGGCGGAGGCCGCGGGCGTGGGCCTCGGACGCATCGGCGCGCCGCGCGCGCAGACCGTCACGCAGGCGTCCGCCGCCGCGACGCCGCCCATCGACTGGGCCTGATCCTCTCGCTCGGCCACCCGCCGACCCGCGTCCCGGCCGTGTCGGGGGCCGCTGGCACACTGCACGCATGGATCCCGTCATCGCCCTCCTCGTCGGCCTCGTCATCGGCCTGGCCGTGGGCGCGGTGGTCGGGCTCGCGGTGTCGCGCGCCCGCTCCGGGGTGGATGCGCCGGGTCGCGCGGGCGAGGCCGCACGCCTCGCCGCGGCGGAGGCCACGGTCACGGCGCTGCGCGAGCAGCTGGATCGCACGGAGCGGCTCGCCGAGGAGCAGGTCGCCCAGACCACCGCGCAGTACGCCGAGCGCGCCCAGACCCAGGACGCGCTGCACCGCGAGCGGCTCGACGCGCAGGAGTCCCACCTGCGCGAGCAGATCGGCCAGCAGGAGGACCGCATCGCGGAGCTGCAGACCCGGCTGCGCGAGATCCAGCGCGCCGAGGTCGCCCGCACCGAGGAGGACGGCCGGGTGCTCACCGCGCTCAGCCCGGTCGCCGAGAGCCTCAAGCAGGTGCAGGCGAAGGTGCACGAGCTGGAGGAGCAGCGCCGGCAGCAGCACGGCGAGCTCAGCGAGCAGCTGCGGAGCGCCACCGAGGCCGAGGAGCGGCTGCGCGCCACGGCCGAGACGCTCGCGTCGGCGCTCCGCTCCAACAGCACTCGCGGCGTGTGGGGCGAGACCCAGCTGCGGAGCGTCGTCGAGGCGGCGGGGCTCATCCACCGGGTCGACTTCGACGTGCAGACCTCCGTCTCCACCGCGCAGGGCGTCGGCCGGCCCGACATGGTCGTGCACCTGCCCGGCGGCAAGCACATCGCGGTGGATGCGAAGGCCCCCTTCACCGCGTACCTGGAGGCGAGCGCCATCCCCGCCTCCGCGAACGGACCCGAGGGCGCGCGGCGCGACGGCCTCATGAAGCAGCACGTGCAGGCCGTGCGCGACCACATCACGGCGCTCGGCAGCCGCGCGTACTGGGAGGGGCTCGACGCGAGCCCCGAGATGGTCATCGCGTTCATCCCGAGCGAGTCGCTCGTGTCGTCAGCGCTGGAGGCGGACCCCAGCATCATGGAGTTCGCGTTCTCCCGCCGGGTCGCGCTCTCCTCCCCCGTCACACTGTGGTCGGTGCTCAAGACCGTCGCGTTCAGCTGGCAGCAGGAGGTGCTCACGGAGGACGCGAAGCAGCTCTTCGACCTCAGCCGCGAGCTGCACGCGCGCCTCGCCACGAGCGGCGAGCACATCGCCAAGCTCGGCCGCTCGCTCACCGGTGCGGTGGGCGACTACAACCGCGTCGTCGGATCCCTGGAGCGCCAGGTGCTCCCCACCGCCCGCCGCCTCACCCGGCTCGACGAGTCCAAGGTCATCGGCACGCTCGAGCCGCTCGAGGCCACCACCCGCGAGCTCACCGCGGACGAGTTCACGCGCCCGCCCGCCCCGGCCGCTGGCACCCCCGCTGGGTAGAGTGGCGAGCACGCGGGGCCCGGCCGCACGACTCCATCCGCCGGCCGATCAGGATCCCGCGACAGCCGCACGGCGTCGCCGTGGATCCGCCGAAGGAGATGCACCATGCCCGTAGCAACCCCCGAGCAGTACGCCGAGATGCTGGATCGCGCCAAGGCCGGCGGATTCGCCTACCCGGCCGTCAACGTCTCGTCGTCGCAGACCATCAACGCGGTCCTCCAGGGGCTCACCGACGCCGGATCCGACGGCATCATCCAGGTCACCACGGGCGGCGCCGACTACTTCTCCGGCCACACCGTGAAGAACCGCGCGGCAGGCGCGCTCGCCTTCGCGCGCTTCGCCACCGAGGTCGCCAAGAACTACCCCATCACCGTCGCGCTGCACACCGACCACTGCCCGAAGGACGCCCTCGACGGCTTCGTCATCCCCATGATCGAGGCCAGCGAGGAGGAGGTCCGCGCGGGCCGCAACCCCATCTTCCAGTCGCACATGTGGGACGGCTCGGCCATCCCGCTGAACGAGAACCTCGACATCGCGACGGACCTGCTCCCCCGCATGAAGGCGATCAACGCGATCCTCGAGGTCGAGATCGGCGTCGTCGGCGGCGAAGAAGACGGGGTCAGCCACGACACCGGCTCGCACCTCTACACGACCCTCGAGGACGCGATCTCCACGGTCGAGGCCCTCGGCCTCGGCGACAAGGGCCGCTACATGGCCGCCCTCACCTTCGGCAACGTGCACGGCGTGTACAAGCCCGGCGGCGTGCAGCTGCGCCCGTCGCTGCTCAAGGAGATCCAGGACGGCATCGCCGCGAAGTACGGCACGGGCGAGAAGCCGTTCGACCTCGTATTCCACGGCGGATCCGGCTCCTCCGACGACGAGATCTCCGAGGCCGTGCGCAACGGCGTCGTGAAGATGAACATCGACACCGACACGCAGTACGCGTTCAGCCGCTCCATCGCCGACTCGGTGCTCCGGAACTACGACGGCTTCCTCAAGGTCGACGGCGAGGTCGGCGACAAGAAGACGTACGACCCCCGCGCCTGGGGCAAGACGGCGGAGTCGGCCATGGCCGCCCGCGTCGTCGAGGCCACGCGCCAGCTCGGCTCGCACGGGAAGTCGCAGAGCTAGCGGCGCACACACCACGAACGACGGCGGGGCCGGTCCTGATGGACCGGCCCCGCCGTCGTTCGTCAGATTCCGCGGATCAGGGCCCGCGGCTCGACATGATCTGCTGGAACGCCGGGTCCTGGACGATCAGCGTCAGCACGAGAACGCTCGTGATCACGGTGGCCACCACCGCCCCGACGATCGGCACCCAGAACGCCATGCGCTTGCGCTTCACGAGCTCGAGCGAGATCCACGCGGCGAGCACGAAGACGACGATGTTCACGACGTTGACCGCGATGCCGATGACGGACGTCTGCGGCGTCACCTCGTAGGTGCCGCCCCCGAACAGCGCGTACGACTGGTTGATGGCCTGCGACGGATCCGCGTTCGCGCCGATGCTGCCGGCCACGTTCACGAGGCCCGCGGCGAGCAGGCCGACCGTGATGGCCGCGTCGAAGCGACGCGGTGCGCGGCGCGGCTCCTGGCCGGCGAGGTAGGCGGGGCGCTCCGGGCGGGTGCCCGGGGTGGACGCGGCGGGATCCGGCGTGGATGCGGTGCCCGGCGCACGGCGCGCGCCTCGGCGCTCGGCCGCGGCGGACTTCTCGGCGACGCGGCGGGCATCCGCCGCTGCCTTCTCGGCGTCGCGGCGCTCCGCCTGCTGGCGCTCGCGCGCGGCCTTGCGCTCCTCGGCCATCTGCTCGGCGAGGGTCTGCGGCGCGGCCGACCTGCCGGGCTTCTTGCCGCGGCCTGCGGACGCGGGGGCATCGCGCTCGGCCTGCGCCCGGCGGTACTCGGCGGCCTCCGCGACGATGCGCGCATCCGCCTCGGACAGCCCGGAGTCCTCCGACGACGAGGAAGAGGACGAGGTCGGCGACGCCGCGTACTCGCCGTAGCGCGGCGCGGGCCGACCGGGACGGCGCGTGCCGTCGTCGTCGCTCACGCGCGGGTGCGCCCGCCGATGGCGCGGGAGTCCGTGTTGCCGGACTGGTCCTTGCGCAGCTCCTTGGGGAGCGAGAAGACGAGGTCCTCCTCGGCCGTGACGACCGCGGTGACGTCGCCGTAGCCGGCGTCGGCCAGGTCGTCGAGCAGCTCCTGCACGAGGACCTCGGGCACGGACGCGCCGCTCGTGACGCCGACGGTGTTCACGCCGTCGAGCCACTCCTGCTTGACCTCGGACGCGTAGTCGACCCGGTACGACGCCTTGGCGCCGTACTCGAGCGCGACCTCGACGAGGCGGACGGAGTTGGAGCTGTTCGCGGATCCGATGACGATCACGAGGTCGGCGTCGACGGCGACCTTCTTGATGGCGACCTGGCGGTTCTGCGTGGCGTAGCAGATGTCGTCGCTCGGCGGGTCCTGCAGGTTCGGGAAACGGGCGCGGAGGCGGCGGACCGTCTCCATCGTCTCGTCGACCGAGAGCGTGGTCTGCGACAGCCAGACGAGGTTGTCGGGGTCCTTGACCTCGATCACGTCGGCGTGCTCCGGGGAGTTGACGACGATGGTCTGCTCGGGCGCCTCGCCCGCGGTGCCCTCGACCTCCTCATGGCCCTCGTGGCCGATGAGCAGGATCTGCATGTCGGCCTTCGCGAAGCGCACGGCCTCGCGGTGGACCTTGGTGACGAGCGGGCAGGTCGCGTCGATGGCCTGGAGGCCGCGGTCGGCCGCGCCCTGCACGACGGCAGGCGAGACGCCGTGCGCGCTGAAGACGACGTGGGCGCCCTCGGGGACCTCGTCGACCTCCTCCACGAAGATCGCGCCCATGCGCTCGAGCGTCGAGACGACGTGCACGTTGTGGACGATCTGCTTCCGGACGTAGACGGGGGCGCCGTAGCGCTCGAGGGCCTTCTCGACGGCCACGACGGCGCGGTCGACGCCGGCGCAGTAGCCGCGGGGGGCCGCGAGCAGGACCTTCTTGGGTCCTGCCACCGGGTTATCCTTGAGCCTGTTGCGGACGCCGGGCATCCGCGGCATCGACAGGCTGACGACGGGTGCTCCCACGAGTCGCTGGTCAGTGGTCGCTGTAGTCACAGTCCCGAGTCTAAGCGCCCGTGCTGGGCGACGAGTGGGGGAGCCATGAGCGAGACGCGCAGCGTGTCCATGCCCGCGGCGGATGCCCCGACGGTCGACGCGCCGTGGCCCGTCTCGGTGCTGTCCGGCAAGATCAAGGGCTGGATCGACCGGCTCGGCACCGCGTGGGTCGAGGGCGAGATCACCCAGTGGGGCGGATCCGGCGGCAACGTCTACGGGAAGCTCAAGGACCTCGACGTCGACGCCACCATCAGCTTCACCGTCTGGTCGTCGGTGCGCGCGAAGATCCCCGCCGACCTCGGCCAGGGTGCGCGCGTCGTCGCGCTCGTGAAGCCGAACTACTGGGTCAAGGGCGGCACGCTCACGATGCAGGTGCTGGAGATGCGCCACGTCGGCCTCGGCGACCTGCTCGAGCGGCTCGAGCGGCTGCGCCAGACGCTCCGCGCCGAGGGCCTGTTCGACGCCGACCGCAAGCATCGCCTGCCGTTCCTCCCCGGCTGCATCGGCCTCATCACGGGCAAGGACTCGGACGCCGAGAAGGACGTGCTCCGGAACGCGCAGCTGCGCTGGCCGAGCGTCCGCTTCCGCGTCGTGCACACCGCGGTGCAGGGCGACCGGGCCGCGGGCGAGGTCACGCGCGCCATCGGGGTGCTCGACGAGGATCCCGAGGTCGACGTCATCGTCATCGCGCGCGGCGGCGGCGACTTCCAGAACCTGCTCGTCTTCAGCGACGAGAAGCTGGTGCGCACGGCGGCCGCGTGCCGCACCCCGCTCGTGAGCGCCATCGGGCACGAGGCCGACCGGCCGCTGCTCGACGACGTGGCCGACCTCCGCGCATCCACCCCCACCGACGCCGCGAAGCGCGTCGTGCCGGACGTCTCCGAGGAGCTGTCCCGCGTGCAGCAGGCCCGCGCCCGGATCGGCATGCGCCTCACCTCGCAGGTGCGCGGCGAGATCGACCGCATCGAGCAGCTGCGGTCGCGGCCCGTGCTCGCGAGCACCGCGTGGATCGTCGACTCGCGCGCCGAGGAGCTCGGCCGCTACATCGCGCGATCCGCGGAGCTCGCCGGCCGCGTCGTCGAGCGCGGGATGCAGCAGACGAGCGAGCTGTCCCGGCAGCTGCGCACGCTCTCGCCGCAGCACGTGCTCGACCGCGGGTACGCCATCGTGCAGACGGCCGACGGATCCGCCCTCCGCGCCCCCGAGGACGCGCCCGACGGCACCGGCCTCGTGCTGCGGCTCGCCGACGGCGCGCTCGGCGCGACCTCCACCGGCTCCACCGACGACATCCCGTCGTCGGCCGCGCGGCTGCCCGCATCCCCCGCCCCGGACGCCCGGCCGGCGTCCGGCGCCGAAAGCTAGGATCACCCCCATGCCCACCAGCCCCGCCGACACCGGCGCACGCCTGCCCGACGTCTCCGAGCTCAGCTACGAGGAGGCGCGCGACGCGCTGGTGCGCGTCGTCAACGACCTCGAGCAGGGCGCGTCCACGCTCGAGGAGTCGATCGCCCTGTGGGAGCGCGGCGAGGCCCTCGCGGCCCGCTGCGAGGAGTGGCTGCTCGGCGCCAAGGCGCGGCTCGACGCCGCCCGCACCACCGCGTCCGACGCCGGCTGACCGTGGCGAAGGACCGCACCCCGAACGTCGTCGCCGAGCTCGGCCGACCGGAGACACCCGAGGAGACCGCCGCCCGCAAGGCCGCCGACTCCCGCCGCCACCGCGCCAAGCAGACGTTCCGCAACCTGCTCTACTCGCTGATCGTCACGGTCGCGACCGTCGCCGTGATCGTCGCGCTGGTCCCCCGCTCGAACACCACGATCCTCCCCGACGTCGACTACGGCGCCGCGGCCGCCGAGGCGCAGGGCGGCTTCCCGCAGACGCTCGTCGTGCCCGACCTGCCGACGGCGTGGAAGAGCAACGACGCGGAGATCCGCCCCGCTGGCCGCGACGGCGTGGCCGTCTGGTACATCGGCCTCATCACGCCGAGCAACCGCTACATCGGGATCTCGCAGGGCATCGACGCGAACCCCACCTGGCTCGACGAGACGCTGCAGTCGGCGCCCGAGGTGAGCTCCGAGGAGATCGGCGGCCTCGAGTGGACCCTGTACGACAACTCGCAGGCGGACGACCCGGGCAACGTCGTCCTGGCCGCGAGCGCCGTCGACGGCGACAGCACCTACGCGATCTACGGCACGGCCGACGCGAACGAGCTCCGCACCGCGATCGACGCGGTCGCCGCCGCGCGCACCGCCCCGGCGGGCACGACGCCGTCGCCCGCCGACGGCACCACCAGCATCACCGCACCGGAAGAGGGGATCGAGGGATGACCGATCAGGTCGAGACCGCGCAGGACGACGCCGTGCAGGCGCCCGCCGCCGTCTGGGCGGAGATGGTGGAGGGGAACGCGCGCTTCGTCGCCGGCACCCCCGAGCACCCGCGCCAGGACGTGGAGCGCCGCGCCGCGCTGGCCCACGTGCAGCGCCCGGTCGCCGCGCTCTTCGGCTGCAGCGACTCGCGCCTCGCGGCCGAGATCATCTTCGACAAGGGCCTCGGCGACCTCTTCGTGATCCGCAACGCGGGCCAGATCATCTCCGACTCCGTGCTCGGCAGCCTCGAGTACGCGGTCGCCGTGCTGGGCGTGCCGCTCATCGTGGTGCTCGGGCACGACGAGTGCGGTGCCGTGCGCGCCGCCATCGAGAGCGCGGCGCCCGGAGCAGAGGCGCTGCCGCCGCACATCGCGAACCTCATCGCGCCCATCGCGCCCGCCGTCCGCCGGGTCGCGGGCGACCACGTCGTCCCCTCCGAGGTCGACGCCGGCGAGGTCGGCCGCCAGCACCTGCGCGGCACGGTGACCCGCATGCTGGAGGCCTCCGAGATGATCTCCGACCGGGTGGCGGCCGGTAGCCTGGCCATCGTCGGCGCCAACTACAAGCTCCTCGAGGGCACCGCGGTGCCCGACGTCATCGTGGGCGACATCCCTCGCTAGAGGGCCTGTCCGCGCTGACCCCCTAGACCCCCGCGGCCCACGGGCCCGGGTGCATCACCCGTTCCCGAAGGAGAGAAGCAGCGTGGCCGACATCGCCCCAGGATCCCCGAGCAGCGCGGACGAGTTCCGCATCGAGCACGACACGATGGGCGAGGTGCGGGTCCCCCGGGATGCGCTGTACGCCGCCCAGACGCAGCGCGCCGTCGAGAACTTCCCCATCTCCGGCCGCGGCCTCGAGCCCGCGCAGATCCAGGCGCTCGCCCGCATCAAGCGCGCCGCCGCGATCGTCAACGGCGAGATGGGCATCATCGACGCCGACGTGTCGGCCGCCATCGTGTCCGCCGCGGACGAGGTGGCGGGCGGATCCCACCACGATCACTTCCCGATCGACGTGTACCAGACGGGCTCCGGCACGAGCTCGAACATGAACATGAACGAGGTCCTCGCGGCCCTCGCGACCGCGTCGCTCGGGAAGCCCGTGCACCCGAACGACCACGTCAACGCGTCGCAGTCGTCGAACGACGTCTTCCCGACGTCGGTGCACGTCGCCGTCACGGGCGCGCTCCTCGCGGAGCTGATCCCCGCGCTCGAGCACCTCGCGGAGGCCCTCGAGACGAAGGCCGAGGCATGGAAGGGGCTCGTCAAGGCGGGCCGCACGCACCTCATGGACGCGACCCCGGTCACGTTCGGGCAGGAGTTCGCCGGCTACGCGCGCCAGATCCGCCTCGGCATCGAGCGCGTGCGCACGGCGCTCCCCCGCGTCGCGGAGGTCCCGCTCGGCGGCACGGCCACCGGCACGGGCATCAACACGCCGCTCGGCTTCCCGCAGAAGGTCATCAAGGTGCTCGCGGACGACACCGGCCTGCCCGTCACCGAGGCGCTCGACCACTTCGAGGCCCAGGGCGCGCGCGACGGCCTCGTCGACGCCTCCGGCGCGCTGCGCACGCTCGCGGTGAGCCTCACCAAGATCTGCAACGACATCCGCTGGATGGGCTCGGGCCCGAACACGGGCCTCGGCGAGCTGCACATCCCCGACCTCCAGCCCGGGTCCTCGATCATGCCCGGCAAGGTCAACCCGGTGATCCCCGAGGCGGTGCTCATGGTGTGCGCGCGCGTCATCGGCAACGACGCCACCGTCGCGTGGGCGGGCGCCTCGGGCCTCTTCGAGCTCAACGTCGCGATCCCCGTCATGGGCTCGTCGCTGCTCGAGTCGATCCGCATCCTCGCGTCCTCCACGCGCCTGCTCGCCGACAAGACCGTCGACGGCCTGCGCGTCAACGAGGAGCACGCACGTGCGCTCGCGGAGTCGTCGCCGTCGATCGTCACGCCGCTGAACCGCATCATCGGCTACGAGGCCGCGGCGAAGATCGCCAAGCACTCGGTCGCGCAGAAGATGACCGTGCGCGAGGCCGTCGTCGACCTCGGCTACGTCGAGCGCGGCGAGATCACCGAGGAGCAGCTCGATGCGGGCCTCGACGTGCTGCGGATGACGGCGCCCGGCCTGTAGCCGCCGCTCGCCACGGACGTCGACGGGCGCCGATCCCCTCGGGGACCGGCGCCCGTCGTCATGCGCGGGGCAGGTGGATCACACGGGGTCGCCGTCGAGCAGCCCCGTGACGAGCGCCGCGATCGCGCTGCGCTCCGAGCGGGTGAGCGTGATGTGCCCGAACAGCTCGTGGCCCTTGAGCGTCTCGATGACGCTCGCGACGCCGTCGTGCCGGCCGACGCGGAGGTTGTCGCGCTGCGCCACGTCGTGCGTGAGCACCACGCGCGAGTTCTGGCCGATGCGGCTGAGCACCGTGAGCAGCACGTTCCGCTCGAGCGACTGCGCCTCGTCGACGATCACGAACGCGTCGTGCAGCGAGCGCCCGCGGATGTGGGTGAGCGGCAGAACCTCGAGGATCCCGCGCTCCACCACCTCGTCCATGACGTTCTGCGAGACGACCGAGCCGAGGGTGTCGAACACGGCCTGCGCCCACGGGTTCATCTTCTCGGCGGCGTCGCCCGGCAGGTAGCCGAGCTCCTGGCCCCCCACCGCGTACAGCGGCCGGAACACCATGATCTTGCGGTGCTGCTGCTTCTCCAGCACCGCCTCGAGCGCCGCGCAGAGGGCGAGCGCCGACTTGCCCGTGCCGGCGCTGCCGCCGAGGGACACGATCCCCACCTCGCGGTCGAGGAGCAGGTCGATCGCGAGCCGCTGCTCGGCCGAGCGGCCCTTGAGTCCGAACACCTCGCGGTCGCCGCGCACCAGGTTCACGGTGCCGCGGCGGACGACGCGCCCGAGGGCGGATCCGCGGTCGGAGTGCAGCACGACGCCCGTGTTCACGGGCAGGTCCTGCACGACGCGCGTCTGCAGCGACTCGCCGTCGTAGAGGTCGGCCATCTGCTCGCTGGAGAGGGTGACGTCGGCCATGCCGGTCCAGCCGCTGTCCACGGCCAGCTCGGCGCGGTACTCCTCCGCCTGCAGCCCGATGGAGGCGGCCTTCACGCGCAGCGGCATGTCCTTCGAGACGACCGTGACCGCGAGGCCCTCGGTCGACAGGTTGAGCGCGACCGCGAGGATCCGGGAGTCGTTGTCGCCGAGCTGCAGGCCGTTCGGGAGCGCGGACATGCTCGAGTGGTTGAGCTCCACCCGCAGCGTGCCGCCGGACTCGCCCACCTCGATGGGGAAGTCGAGCCGCTCGTGCTCCTCGCGGAGCTGGTCGAGGAGGCGCAGGGCCTGCCGCGCGAAGTAGCCGATCTCCGGGTCGTTCCGCTTCGACTCGAGCTCGGTGATCACGATGACCGGGATCACCACCGCGTGCTCGGCGAAGCGGAAGAGAGCCCGCGGGTCGGACAGGAGGACGGAGGTGTCGAGCACGTACGTGCGCTCGGCCTGCGGCGTCCCCTCCTGCCTGCTCGCGCGTCGTGCGGTGCTGCTCTGGCTGTCCATCGGGGCCACGGGCCACTCCATCCCCGAGCGGTCGCGCTCGGATCCTGACGGCGATCGGGCCACGGTGGCGAGAAGAGATCCTGCGGCCCTCTCGATCGGGCGCCATGCCCGATGAGTGCGAACCTACGTCGCCCACCGTCGACATGACCAGAGCGACGCGGGTCCGGATGTGTCGTGGACATTAACTCTTGCCCGGCGCGGCCGACCGAGCGCGTCCGCAGCCCGGATCGAGGGCCTCAGGAGCCGAAGCGGCGCTGGCGCGAGGAGTAGTCGCGCAAGGCCCGGAGGAAGTCGACCTCGCGGAGGTCCGGACCCAGCGCCTCCATGAAGTAGAGCTCGCTGTGCGCCGACTGCCACAGCATGAAGTCGCTGATGCGCTGCTCGCCCGAGGTGCGGATCACGAGGTCCGGATCCGGCTGCCCGCTCGTGTAGAGGTGCTCGCCGATGAGGTCGGGGGTGAGGAGCGCCGCGAGGTCCTCCAGCGTGCCGCCCGCGAGGTGGTGCTGCTGCACGATGCTGCGCATGGCGTCGGCGATCTCGGTGCGCCCGCCGTAGCCGACGGCCAGGTTGATGTGGAGCCCGGCGTTGCCCTTCGAGCGCTCCTCGGAGGCGTCGAGCCGGGCGATGAGCTCGGGCGGCAGGCCCTCGTCGGATCCGACGTGCTTGACGCGCCAGTCGCGGTGCCGGGAGAGGTCCTCCGCGAGCTCGCCGATGATGTCGATGAGCGCGGTGAGCTCGGCGCTGCCGCGGCCCGTGAGGTTGTCGGTCGAGAGCAGGTACAGCGTGGTGACCTTGATGTCGAGGTCGTCGCACCACTCGAGGAACTCGAGGAACTTGGCCGCCCCCGCGCGGTGCCCGTGCGCCGCGGACTCGAGCCCGAGCTGGCGGGCCCAGCGGCGATTGCCGTCGAGGATCATCGCGATGTGGTGCGGGAGGGCGTTCCGGTCGAGGCCGCGGCGGATGCGCTTCTGGTACGCCCGGTAGAGCAGACCGCGCCACGGTCGGATCGGCTTCTCTCGCACGGGGGCAACGCTATCCCACGCGCCCGGGAGCCGGATCGCCCTCCCGGCCGACGTCGTGCACTGCTGACCTACACTCGCAGGATGACGCGCGACGCCTCCTCACCCGGACCGCTCGGCAGCCCGGAGGATGCGTCGCCGGACGAGCAGGCGCCCGTCGCCCACCTCCCGCTCGTCGAGGATGCGCAGGACGCTGGCCCCGAGCCCAAGCCCACGTGGCGCGGCTGGCTGCACGCGGGCATGACCCCGGTGGCCCTCGTGCTCGGGATCGTGCTCATCGCGGCCGCCGACGGGGCCGCGGCGAAGATCGCCTGCGCCGTGTTCGTGGCGTCGTCCCTGCTGCTGTTCGGCGTCTCGGCCGTGTACCACCGGTTCGACTGGTCGCCGCGGGCGAGGATCCTCCTCAAGCGGATGGACCACGCCAACATCTTCCTGCTCATCGCGGGCTCGTACACGCCCATCACGGTCCTCGCGCTGCCGCACGACAAGTCGGTGCTGCTGCTCTGGCTCGTGTGGTCGGGCGCGGCGATCGGCGTGCTGTTCCGCGTGCTCTGGATCCACGCCCCGCGCTGGCTCTACGTGCTGCTCTACCTCGTGCTCGGCTACGCCTCGCTCGTGTTCATCGTCGACTTCTTCCGCGCCGACGCGGCAATGATGACGCTCATCCTCGCGGGCGGCCTCGCCTACACGGTCGGCGCGGTCGCGTACGCGCTGAAGCGGCCGAATCCCTGGCCCGGCCGCTTCGGCTTCCACGAGATCTTCCACGCGTTCACCCTCGTGGCGTTCCTCTGCCACTGGACGGGGATCCTGCTGGTGGCGACGCACCCGCCGGTCGTCTGACCGGAGCTCGGCCCCGTCCGCGGACCCGCGGTCAGGCGCCCGAGCGCCCGAAGCCGGGGAACCGCGCGACGAACCCCGGGTGCGCCGCGAGCAGCTCGCGTGCGTACCGGGGGTGGTTCGCCGTGGTCGCGTCCACGTCGAGGTCCACGATGCGGCGCACCTCGCCCGGTCCCTCGAGGAGGGACGCGTGCACGCGGAGCCCCGCGTCGTGCAGCCCGTCCACGAGCGATCGCGTGAGACCGCGCCACGGCAGCATGATGGTGCGCGCCCGCGTGGGCGCGACCGCATCGCGCCACTCGCCGTCGATGTCGGCGACGAGCAGGCCCGTGCCGCGCGGGAGGTCGGGCAGCCCGGCCATCACGTCCACGAGCGCCTGCGGGTGGAAGCTGATGACCGTGCAGCGTGCCCGGTCGGCGTCGCCGCGGGCGCGCAGGAGCGCGACCAGGGGTCCCGCCGCTGCCGGCGCCTTCACCTCCACCTGCACGAGGCCACGCGTGCGGTCGAGCACCTCGTCGAGGGTCGGCACGCGCTGGCCCGAGCCGAGGTCCACCGAGCGGACCTCGGCCAGCGTCAGCTCCTCGACGGGCGTGTCGAGGTGCGGGCAGGGTGCCGCCGCCGTGCGTTCGAGCGTGCGGTCGTGCAGGACGACCACCTGCCCGTCGCGCGTGAGGCGCACGTCGAGCTCGATCTCGTCCGCCCCGGCCCGCTCCGCCGTCGTGAACGACAGCATCGTGTTCTCCGGGCAGTCCGCCATGCTGCCGCGGTGGCCCGCCAGCAGGAAGGTGCGCGGAGCGCCGGTCACAGGTACGGCTCGACGTTCTCCGTGTAGGCGGACGTGAGCTGCGTCGCGGCGGCCGGGAACACGGCGGCCGGGTCGGCGTCCTGCGTGAGGATCTGCGACCAGGGCTGCTGCAGGTAGGTGTCGCCGTTCGGGATCAGCGTGCGCGCCCAGTCCTGCGAGCGCACGTGGTCGAGGCTGTCGTACACGGTGCGGAAGGCCGGGTTCGACGCCCAGAAGCCCGTGAGGTCGGTCGACTCGCCCGCCGAGGTGCGGGAGGGCGCATAGCCGGTCTTCTTCGCCAGGGCGACCTGCTGGTCGACTTCGGTCAGGTGCTTGATGAACATGGCGGCGGCGAGCTGCTGCTCCTTGGTCTTGCTGCCGATGACCGCGAGGCCCGTGCCGCCCGTGGGGACGAACTGGCCCTGGGGGCCGCCCGGCAGCACGCCCGTGCCGATGGGGAACTTCGCGCTCGCGGTGACGATGCCGACCGCGCCCGCCGAGGCGATGGTGCAGGGCGCGAGCCCGCCCGCGAAGTCGACCGCGGTGTCGCCGCTGGCCGCCGCGACGTTCGCGATCTTGGAGTCGAAGACGAGGCCACGCGCGTATCCGGCCGCCTCGAGCGTCTCGGGCTGGTCGAGCTTCAGGTCCCAGCCGTCGGAGTACTGGCCGCCACGGCCCCAGAGGACGTTGCTCATCGCCCAGGTGCCGATGGATCCCTGCGGCAGGCGCACCGCGGGGTTGCCGCCGGTGGCCTTCATGATCGCGGGCGCCCACTCCTCGAGCTCGGCCCAGGTGTCGGGCGCGCGGTCCGGGAGGCCGGCCTTCTGCCAGATCGACTTGTCGTAGTAGAAGATCGGCGTCGAGCGGGCGTACGGCACCGCGTAGCGCGCTCCGTTGTAGAGGTAGTCGTCGAGGAACACCTTGTTGAAGTCGTCGACCTCGAAGCCGAGGTGCGACATGAGGCCGTCCATCGCGATGGACTGCTTGTTCACCATGTAGCGGAACCACCAGGTGTCGCTGGCGTTCACCATGTCGGGCATGCTGTCGGTGCCCGCGGCCGCCTGCAGCTTCTGCGCGATCTCGTCGTAGCTCGCGCCACCGGTCACCACGTTCACGGTGATGCCGGTCTTGGCGAGGAAGTCCGCCGCGAACTGGGCCTCGAGGTCGGAGGTCTGGCCGGGGTGCGTGGTCCACCACGTGATGTCGGTGGCGGGCTGGATCCCGTCCCAGTCGGTGTCGGGGGCCGCGGTGGCCGCCGTGTCGCCGCCGACCGACGGGCCGGAGCAGGCGGCGAGCATCGCGGTGCCGCCGAGGACGGCGCCGAGCTTCAGCACGCTGCGGCGGTCGAACGGGCGGGCGGCGAAGCCGCCGAGGGCCGAGCGGGGATCGATGGGCATGGTTCTCCTGGGTTCGGGATGCGGGTCGTGCGGGAGGGGATGGGGCGGGGAGGAAGGGGCGTCAGCCGGTCACTGCGCCGGCGGTGAGGCCGCCGACGATGCGCCGCTGGAAGACGAGGAATACGGCGAGCACAGGGATCGTCACGATGACGGTGCCCGCCATGAGCACGCCCCAGTTGGTGATGCCCGTGGTGTCCTGGAGCAGGGTCAGGCCGACGGGCAGCGTCATCATGCGCGGGTCGGTGGTGACGAGGAGCGGCCAGAGGTAGTCGTTCCACTCGCCGACGATGGAGACCAGCGCGACCGCGGCGATCGTGGGGCCCGACATGGGGATCACGAACGACCACAGGCGGCGGAGGTGCCCGGCCCCGTCCATGGAGGCGGCCTCGAGCACGGAGCCCGGCAGCGTGAGGAAGTGCTGGCGGAACAGGAACGTGCCGTACGCGCTCGCGACCCCGGGGAGGATGAGGCCCGGGTAGGTGTTGATCCAGCCGAGGCCGGCGATGACCTGGTAGTTCGGGATCATCACGATCTGCTGGGGCACGAGGAGCGCGAGGATCACGACGCCGAACCACACGTTCTTGAACGGCACGCGGATGAAGACCAGCGCATAGGCGGTCATCAGGCCGAGCAGCACCTTGAGGCCCGAGCCCGCGATCGTCTTGATGAGGCTGTTGGTCGCGAGCGTGGAGAACGAGACGGTGTCGGACGCGGTGGCGTAGTTCGTCGGGGCGAAGGACGACGGCAGGAGCTTCAGCGGCAGCGAGTAGATCTCGCCGAAGTCCTTGAAGCTCGTGAGCACCATCCAGACGAGCGGCAGGAGCATGACGACCACCGCGAGGGCGAGCGCGAGGTAGGTGCCGGCGAGGGGCGGGCGGGAGGATCCGGACGCGTCCGGGCGGCGGCCGCCGGAGCGCGGACGACGCGACCCTGCGGTCGCCCCCGCGGGCTCGGGACGGGCGAGGGTCGTGGTCACGAGTAGTGCACCTTCCGCTGGACGATCACGAGCTGGACGAGCGTGACGACGAGCAGCACGAGGAAGAGGATCGTGGCGACGGCGGACGAGTAGCCCGCCCGTCCGGCCACGAAGCCCTCGTGGTAGATCTGGTACATCATCGTGGTGGTCCCCTGCAGCGGCCCGCCCTTGGTCATGGCGCTGATGAGGTCGAAGGTCTGCAGCGAGCTCAGCAGCGTGGTCACGCTGAGGAAGAACGTGGTCGGGCTGAGCAGCGGCAGCACCACGCGGAGGAACGTCCGCACGCGTCCGGCGCCGTCGAGGGCGGCCGCGTCGAGCAGGTCCTTCGGCACCGCCTGGAGGCCCGCGAGGTAGATGAGCGCGCAGTAGCCGAGGTCGCGCCATACCTGCACGGTGGTGACCATGGCGAGGGCGGCGCCCGGGTCGCTGTACCAGTCGGGCGACGGGAGCCCGACGAACTGGAGGCCCGCCGAGATCAGGCCGAAGTTCGGGTCGAAGACGTAGAGCCAGAGGAAGCCGACTGCCACGCCGGAGAGCACGTACGGCGCGACGATGATGGTGCGCACGGGCCCGCGCAACCGGATCCGCCTGTTGAGCAGCACCGCGACGCAGAGCCCCAGCGCCATCGAGCCGACCACCGTCACTCCGGTGAAGATCAGCGTGACCCGGATGACGGTGGGCGTCTGCGGGTCCTGGAACCACGCGACGTAGTTGGCGAGGCCGACCTCGCGGGCCACCGAGGATCCGATGTTCCACTGCAGCGTCGAGTAGTAGAAGGACTCGAGCAGGGGCTTGTAGGTGAAGACCGCGAGCAGCAGCACGTTCGGACCGACGAAGGCGAGGAACAGCAGGCCGTCGCGCAGTCGGCCCGGGCGACGACGGCGCGGTCGCAGCGCGGCGGACGCACGCGCGGCCGCCGGTGGGGTCGGGGCCGATGCCGCTCCGGGCGGCGGTGCGACCCGGGCGGGCGCGGGGGCATGCGTCATGTCGGGCTCCTCATGCGGCTCACGAGAGGGAACGTTCCCTCCGCGCCTCGCAAACGTAGGCAGGGATGGTTAATCGCGGACGACCAGCTCGTGACGAGCGGGGGGACGGGCGACGGCCGGCGTCCCCCTCATGGGGGACGGGCGACGGGGACGGGTCAGCCGGTCGAGGTCGGCGCGGATCGCGCGTGCACCATCCGCTCGAGGCCCGAGCTGGCCATGTCGGCCCGCGCGGACGACGGCGAGGCGCTCACCGCGGGCGCGGGCGTCGGTCCGACGCGGCCTGCGGGTCGAGGGCGTGGTGGAGGGCACGGCGGTGGAGCTCCGATCTCGGGTGGAGCCCGAGACTAAGGAGCGGAAGGAGCGGCGGGACGCGCGGGTCCACAGGGATCGGACGGACGCGCCCCCGGGCGGGGGCGCCGTTCAGCCGCGGGGTGGGGCGCTCGCTCAGGCGCGGGGCGGGGCGCCTGTCAGGCGCGGGGCGGGACCGCGGGATCGTCCGGATCCACGGTGCCGGCGTCGCCCGCCGCGGTGCCCGTCGTCCGGCGGTCGCGCTCGGGCGCGGCGTCGCGGGCGAGGTCCGCCTCGAGCTTCTCCGCCTCCAGCCGGCCGCGGATCTCCTCGCGGTAGCGGGTGCGGCGGATCCGGCGGGTCATGTCGACCATGAGCAGCAGCACCATGACGGCCACGAAGAAGATCGCGATGAAGCCGACCGGGCCGGGCGAGACGGTGTCCGGGTCGAACTCCGCGCTGGGCGTGGGGCTCGGGGTGGTGACCGCCGCGGCGACGCGCAGGACGATGTCGGCGCCCATCACGCGACGGCCGCCTGCTCGTCGTCGACGATGCCGGCGAAGAGGTCGTGCTCCTCGTCGGGCGCGGCGACGCGCGACTCCACGAGCTGGAAGTCCTCGAACGGCCAGGCCCGCTGCTGCAGGTCGCGCGGCCAGCGGAAGAACGAGCTGTCGGGCGCCACCTGGCTCGCGTGCGAGAGCAGGGCGCGGTCGCGGGCCTCGAAGTGGTCGGCGACGTGCACGTGCGTGGTCGCGAGGTCGGGACGGTCGCCCATCCAGCCGAGCATCTCGTCGACGGCCTCGAGCATCTCCGGAGCGGCGTCGCCGGCGACCAGGTGCTCGCGCACGGCGCGGAGCTTGGCGCCGTTGAAGATCCGGTCGAAGTAGAGCTTGGAGATCTCCCACGGCTCGCCCGCGTCGGGGTACGAGCCCGCGACGCCGGACTCGCGCCACGCCTCCATCGCGACCACGTGCGCCTGGATGTGGTCGGGGTGCGGGTAGCCGCCGTTCTCGTCGTACGCCACGAGCACGTGCGGGCGGAACTCGCGCACCAGGCGGATGAGCGGCTCGGCCGAGACCTCCACCGGGATGCTCGCGAACGACGCCGGCGGCAGGGAGCCGTCCTCGCGCGCCATGCCCGAGTCGACGTAGCCGAGCCAGCGGTGCTGCACGCCCATGACGGCCTGCGCGCGCGCCATCTCGATGCGGCGGAGACCCGGCAGGTCGCGCTCGGCCATCGCGCGCTCGGCGAGGCCCTCGTTGAGGATGTCGCCGGCCTCGCCGCCCGTGCAGCTGACGACCATGACCTCGGCGCCCTGGCGCGTGTAGTGGGCGTACGTCGCCGCGCCCTTGCTGGACTCGTCGTCGGGGTGGGCGTGCACGGCCATGAGGCGCAGGGTCACGGGGCTCCAAGGGTGGGGAAGGTAGTCTGGATCCCCAGAGTACAAGGTGCGTGTGAGGAGATCGCCGTGACGACCGAGTCCCGCTCCCCCGCCCCCGCGGCGCCGCACGCGCACGACGACGAGACCGTCGAGCACCGCGTCCCCGCGCCCCGATCGAGCGCCGCGCTCGACGAGCGGTACGGGCGCACGCGGCCCGCCCGGATCCGCCAGCGCTGGCTCTACGGCACCGCAGGCGGCCTCGTCGCGCTGGTGTTCGGCGCGTGGGTGCTGTGGGCGGGGCTCGACCAGGCGTCGGGGAACGTCGACGCGACCGACCGCGCGTTCGACATCGTCGACGCCCGCACCATCGACGTCACCTTCTCCGTCGTGATGCCCGCTGGCACCCGGGCCTTCTGCGCGGTGCAGGCGCAGGACGAGCAGCGCTCCATCGTCGGATGGAAGGTCGTCGAGCTGCCGGCCCAGGACGGCTTCGAGCGCATGGAGACGGTGCGCCTCCGCACCACCGGTCCCGCGGTGACCGGGTTGATCCACAGCTGCTGGCCCGCCTAGAGTGGGGGATTCGCCTCGACGGTTCCGTCGGGGCGTCCGTGCGAGTGCAAGGAGTCCATCGTGGCGCAGGAGCAGGCAGTCACCTGGCTGACCCAGGAGGCGTTCGACCGCCTCAGCAGGGAGCTCGACACCCTCAGCGTGCAGGGCCGCGAGGAGATCGCGAAGAAGATCGAGATCGCCCGCGAGGAGGGCGACCTCAAGGAGAACGGCGGCTACCACGCCGCCAAGGAGGAGCAGGGCAAGATCGAGGCGCGCATCCGCCAGCTCACGCAGCTGCTGCGGACGGCCGAGGTCGGCGACGCCCCCGAGAGCCACGGCGTCGTGGAGCCCGGCACGGTCGTCACCGCGCTCATCGCCGGCGACGAGACGAAGTTCCTGCTCGGCAACCGCGAGATCGCGGGCGACAGCGACCTCGACGTCTACAGCGAGCAGTCGCCGCTCGGGGCCGCCATCATCGGCTGGGAGGTCGGGCAGAAGGGCGCGTACACCGCGCCGAACGGCCGCGAGATCCCCGTCGAGATCCAGGCCGTGGAGAACTACACGCCGTAGGGCGAGCGCAACGACGACGAGGGGCGCGGACCGCATGGTCCGCGCCCCTCGTCGCGTGCAGGCCGCTCAGTCGCGCTGGAGGCGCGGGTCGTAGCCCGCGTCGCGCAGGCGCTGGACGACCTCGCCCGTGTGCTCGGGTCCGCGCGTCTCGACGCTCACCTCGAGCTCGACCTCGCTGATCTGCAGGCCGCGGCCGTGGCGCGTGTGCAGCACCTCGACGACGTTCGCGTTCGCCTCGGAGATGATCTGCGAGGTGCGCGCGAGCTGGCCCGGCCGGTCGGGCAGCATGATCCGCAGCTTCACGTAGCGGTCGCTCGCGGCGAGGCCGCGGCTGATCACGCGCTCCATCATGAGCGGGTCGATGTTGCCGCCCGAGAGGATCACGACGGTGCGGCCGGCATCCGTCACGAGTCCCGCCAGGATCGCCGCGACGCCCACGGCGCCCGCGGGCTCGACCACGAGCTTGGCGCGCTCGAGCAGCAGCAGCAGGGCGCGCGCGGTGTCGTCGTCCTCGACCGTGACGACCTCGTCGACGCTCTCGCGGATGATGTCGAAGTTGAGCAGGCCCGGCTTCGCGACCGCTATGCCGTCGGCGATGGTCGGCGTGATCTCGATCTCGGTCGCGCGGCCCGCGGCGAGGGA
Source organism: Clavibacter quasicaliforniensis (assembly GCF_051201715.1). Lineage (NCBI taxonomy): Bacteria > Bacillati > Actinomycetota > Actinomycetes > Micrococcales > Microbacteriaceae > Clavibacter > Clavibacter quasicaliforniensis. The sequence continues at coordinate 2,468,705 of NZ_CP139624.1, forward strand.
CGGCGGGTAGGCGGCGGCGTTGCGCGCCTGCACGCCGACGACGCGGATCGTGCGGCCCTCCTGGGCGGCGCGCAGCTTGAGCGCGGTCGCGACGCCGGAGATCAGGCCACCGCCACCGATCGGCACGACGACCGTCTCCACGTCGGGCGTCTGGTCGAGGATCTCGAGGCCGAGCGTGGCCTGGCCGGTGATGACGTCCTCGTGGTCGAACGGCGGGATGAGCACCGCGCCCGTCTGCGCGGCGAACTCGGCGGCGGCGAGGAGCGGCTCCGCGACCGTGTGCCCGCGCAGGATGACCTCGGCCCCGTACTGGCGCGTGGCCTGGAGCTTGGGGAGCGCGACACCGACCGGCATGAAGATCGTGGCGCGGATCCCGAGCTCGCGAGCGGCGAACGCGACGCCCTGCGCGTGGTTGCCGGCCGACGCGGCCACGACGCCGCGCGCCTTCTCCTCGTCGGTGAGGCGCGAGATGCGGTTGTACGCGCCGCGGATCTTGTACGACCCGGTGCGCTGCAGGTTCTCGCACTTGAGGTGCACGGGGCTGCCGAGGATCTCCGCGAGGAACCGCGACGACTCCATCGGCGTCACCTCGGCGACGCGGCTGACGACCTCGCGGGCGGCCTCGATGCGCGCGAGCGTCGGCGCGGATCCGCGCGGCAGCTCCCCGGCGAGCGCCGCGGCCTCCTCCCCCAGCTGCGACGGGTCGAGCTCGTCGCCGACGGCGCGCAGGTGCGGCAGGTCGGCGTGCGGCGCGGCGGCAGCCTCTTCGGCGGGGGTCCGGGCGGGTGCGGCGTCGGTCATCGGGTGGGCTTCCTCGGGTTCGGGCGGCGGGTGGCGTGCGCGGCGTCGGCGGGGACCGCGGGAGGCGGCGGCTCGGGCTGCCCCCGCCACGCCCCGCTGGCGACGTGCTTGACCATGGAGTTGACGGTCGCGACGAGAGGCACGGCGAAGAAGGTGCCCGCGATGCCGGCGACCATGCCGCCGGCCGCCACCGAGAGCACGACCGCGAGCGGGTGCACCTTGACGACCGAGCCCATGATGAGCGGCTGGAGGACGTGGCCCTCGACCTGCTGCACGAGGAGCACGATGCCGACCATGATGAGCGCCTGCGTCAGCCCGTTGTAGACGAGCGCCACGAACACGGCGAGCGCGCCCGTGACGACCGCGCCGACGATCGGGATGAACGAGCCGAGGAAGACGAGCACGCCGATGGGGATCGCGAGCGGCACCCCGATGATCGCGGCGCCCCCGGCGATGCCGACCGCGTCGATGAGGGCGACGAGCACCTGCACCTTCACGAAGTTCTGCAGCGTGCTCCAGCCGGCCCGGCCCGCGCCGTCGACCGCGGGACGCGCGAGCCGCGGGAACAGCCGCACGACCCAGCGCCACATGCCCGCGCCGTCGATGAGGATGAAGAGGGTCGAGAACAGCACGAGCAGCACGCCCGTGAGCACGTGGCCGAGCGACGAGGTGACGGACAGCGCGCCGCTGAGGAGCGCGCCCGCATCCCGCTGCACGGCGTCGACCGCCTGCGCGTACGCGTCGTTGAGCTGCTGCTCGGAGAGCTGGAGCGGCCCGTCGGTGAGGAAGCCGCGGAGGTCTGCGTAGCGGGTGAGCGTCTGCGCGCGGAGGGAGTCGTACTGGCCGATGATCTGCGTGGTCACGAGGTAGACCAGGGCGGCGACCGCGACGATCACGCCGATCTCGGAGATCGCGACGGCCAGCCACTTGGGCACGTGGTGGCGCTGCATCCAGTTCGAGATGGGGACGAGCAGGGCCGCGAGCACGATGGCGAGGAACAGCGGGATGACGACGTACTCCAGCTGGATCACGAGCCACGCCACGACCCCGAGCACGCCGAGGATGAGGAGCAGCCGCCAGGCCCACGCGCCCGCGATGACCATCCCGGGCGGCACGGTCTCGGCGACGGTGCGCGCGACGGGCTGGACGGAGTCGATGTCGGGCTCGGCGGGCCGCTCGGCCGCGCGGGCGGCTGCCGCGGCGCGCGCACGGGATCGCTGGCCGAAGATCATGCTGGGAGTCTAGGACGGGCCTCCCGTGCGGCCGCTCCCCGCCGGGCCGATGCCGCCCGGTCGGGGGTCGCCCGGTCGGGGGTCGCCGCTAGCGTCGCACCATGGCCGACACCGTCTCCCCCGCCCTCGCCCGCCGCGTGGCCCTCGCGGCGCAGGGGCTCGGCCGGCCTCATCCGGCCGCGGCGGGCACGCGACGCCTGGCCACGGAGATCCGGCGCCTCGGGCTGCTGCAGATCGACTCCGTCAACGTCTTCGAGCGCAGCCACCACCTGCCGATGCTCGCCCGGGTAGGGCCCTACGACCGGGCCGCGCTCGACCGGATGCTCTTCGGCGGCGGCGGCGCGTACACCGAGTACTGGGCGCACCAGGCGGCAGTGCTGCCCGTCGACGACCTGCCGTTGTTCGCGTGGCGGATGGAGGCGGAGCTGGCCCGGCGGACGCGCCCCGGCTCGTGGGCATCCGAGCACCTGCCGCTGATCGCCGAGGTGCGGGCCGAGCTCGCCCGCACCGGTCCGGTGCCCGCGAGCGCGATCGAGCACGAGTCCAACGTCCGCAGGGGTCCGTGGTGGGGCTGGTCGGACGTGAAGCGCGCGCTCGAGGCGATGTTCGCGTGGGGCGAGATCGCGAGCGCCGGACGGCGCGGGTTCGAGCGGGTCTACGGGCTCGCGGAGGACGTGCTGCCCGCCGATGTCCTCGCGCGCGCGGTGCCCGAGGAGGACGCCGTGCGCGAGCTCGTGCGCCGCGCCGCCGTCGCGCACGGCATCGGGACGGCCGCCGACCTCGGCGACTACCACCGCCTGTCCCGCGCCGCGACCGACCGCGCGCTCCGCGACCTCGCCGACGCGGGCGAGGTGCTGCCGGTCACCGTGCCCGGCTGGGAGGGGCGCGGGAAGCCGCTGCCCGTGTGGCTGCACCGGGACGCGCGGCTGCCCCGGCGGATCCGCGGCGAGGCCCTGCTCTCCCCCTTCGACCCCGTCGTGTGGTTCCGCGAGCGGGCGCTCCGCCTCTTCGACCTGCACTACCGGATCGAGATCTACACGCCGGCGGCGCGGCGCGTGCACGGCTACTACGTGCTGCCGGTGCTGGTGGACGACGAGATCGTCGCCCGGGTGGACCTCAAGAGCGACCGGCAGGCGGGCGTGCTGCGCGTGCAGGCTTCGTGGATCGAGGGGCGGCACGATCCCGCGACGGTCGCCGAGCGCATCGCGCCGCTCGTCGAGCGGGCCGCCGCGTGGCAGGGGCTCGACGGCGTCGGGGTCGTCGACCGCGGCACGCTCGCCGCCTCGCTGCGAGCGCACCTGCCCGCTGTCGCTGCCGCCTCGGAGGAGACGCCGTGACCGACTCCCCCATGACCCATGCGCTCGGCCGGATCGACGTCATCACCCTGGAGGACGCTCCGGCCCTCAGCCGCGACGTGCCGCTCGACATCGAGGCGGTGCAGGCGGCCTGGCCGGCCTTCGAGGCGGGCTTCGACTCCCTGCGCGGACGACGGATGATGGGCCTCGTGCTCGCCGCGGATCACGTGTACCGCATGGCGTCGGTCCGGCTCGAGCGCGACGGAGTGGCCCCCGCGGACCTGGACGAGACGGTCGTCCCCGGCGGCCCCTACCTCCGGCTGAGGCTGCGCGGGAGTGCCCCGGAGATCTACGAGGACATCGGGCCCGCCTTCGACGTGCTGTTCGGCCTGGCGGACCACGACCCGGATCGTCCCCACATCGAGCGGTACCGCCGGGCGGGCGAGATCGACTGCCTCGTGCCGATCCGCTCCACGAGCCAGCCGGCGGCGTGAGGCGCCGCCGCTAGAACTGGACGCGGGGCGGCTCGGCGATGGACGCGAGGCTCGAGACCTCGTAGAAGTCCCGCTCGCCGAAGCCCAGCCCGCGCACGAAGAGCGTGTTCGGGAACTGCGTGATCTTGGTGTTGAGCTCGCGCACGCCGCCGTTGTAGAAGCGGCGCGACGCCTGGATCCGGTCCTCGGTGTCCACGAGCTCGCCCTGCAGCTGCAGGAAGGTCTGGCTGGTCTGCAGCTGCGGGTACGCCTCGGCGACCGCGAACAGCGACTTCATCGCGCCCTGCAGGTGCTCCTCAGCGGTGCTCGCCTCCGCGGGGCTCGCGGCGCTGATCGTCTCGGTGCGCGCGGAGGCCACCTTCTCGAACACCTTCTGCTCGTGGTTCGCGTAGCCCTTGACCGACTCGATGATGGTCGGCAGCAGGTCCGCGCGCCTCTTCAGCTGCACCGTGATGTCGCTCCACGCCTCGTCCACGCGGACGTTCAGGGTGACGAGGGCGTTGTACGTGGCCCAGAGGTAGATGCCGACGAGAACTGCCAGGAGCACGACGACTCCGAGCGCGATCCACAATTCCATGCTCAGGATCCTACGCGCGGGGCTGGGGAGGACCCGGGGGATCCGGGGCCCGCGCACCCGTTCTGGGGGCGTCTCCAGGCCCCGCGCCCGGACCCGGCGTCAGCCGCGCTCGCGCAGGGTGTCGCGGAGGAAGCGATAGGAGGAGCGGGGAGTGCGGTCGCCGGAGCGCGGATCCACGTGGACGAGGCCGCGCGGATGCGCACGGCCCGCCTCCCACTCGAACCCGTCGAGGAGGCTTCCCGCGATGACGGCCTCGAGCCGCACGCCCTCGGCCGCACCGCCCGGCGCGACGGCGGCGAGCGCCTGCACGACGTGGTCGGAGATCGCGTGGGCGCGGCGTGGATCCCGGCGGGAGCCGTCGCGGTCGTCCACCTGCACCGGATGCGCGGCGTCGAGGCCCGAGAGCACGACGGGCGGCAGGGCGTCGCCGTAGCGCGCGCGGAGGTCGGCGAGCACGACGGGCACGAGGTCGGGCGCGACGGGGTGGCCGTCGAGGGAGACGGGGTGGTCGGTCCAGGGCAGCTCGGCGAACGGGATCGCGGTGGATCCGGCGACGAGGCGCGGCACCGCGGCCACGCGGATCGGGTCGGCGAGCGCGACGCCGTAGTGGTCGAGCGGCTGGCCGATGACGCGGAGGTCGGCCGGGTCCACGCGCCCGAGCCGCTCGAAGGCCTCGGCGTGCGGCCCGGCGAGGTCCGGGTAGCGGCCGAGGAGCACGGCGTCGGCGAAGAGGTCCTGGTGCAGGGCGCGCGCGACCACGGCGGCGGCGCGGTCGTCGTCGTCCGCGGATGCGGCCTCGACCACGCGGTGCGCGTCGACGATGCCGACGCGGGCCGTGGAGCTCGCGCCGCGGATGGCCTCGACGGCGCGTCCGTGGGCGAGCAGCTGGTGGTGCACGGTGGGGAGCGCGTCGAGCGCGAGGCGGGATCCGGGCGCGTGCGTGCCGGTGACGTGGCCGGCCATCGTCGTGAGCGCGGGCGTCCGGAGCGTGACCCAGTCGGGCACGCGGTCGGCGAGCGCCTCCGCGGCGAGGTACGCGAGGTCGCCGAAGCGGAGCGCGGTGTCGCGGTGGAGCCATCCGCCGCGATCCTGCAGCTCGACGGGCAGGTCGTGGTCGTGCAGGGCGACCCGCGGGCGGATCCCCGCGGCCAGCAGCGCGTCGACCAGCTCGTCGTAGAACGCGATGCCCTCGCGGCGGAGGCCCCCTCGCGCCTCGGGCTGGAGCCTGGACCACGAGAGGGAGATGGAGAGGACGTCGACGCCGAGCTCGGTCGCGAGCGCGACGTCCTCCCGGTACCTCTCCATGTGCCGGGCGCCGCGCTCCGGGTCGCTGCCGTCGGCCACCGTGCCGGGCCGTCGGGCGAAGGCGTCCCACACGGACTCGGTGCGGCCGCCCTCGTGCGCGCGGCCCTCGACCTTGGTCGCGCTCGTGCTCACCCCGATGCGCGGGCCGCCCGCGAGCAGACCCGCCAGCTCGGTCGGCGTCGGGCGGTCGGGGGCGGCGTCGCGAGGGGTCACCTGAGCCAGTATCGGGCACCGACGACGCACACCCCGCGCACCGGCGCCGGGCACGCGGCGCACAGGTTCCCGTACCACTTCCGTCACGGTCGGTGCGTGCGGTTGACACGCCCGGATGCACCCGCCTGAATGGACGCACGGTGCAGCAACTGGCGAGGAACGAGGATCGTCCGTCCACGGGGGGTGGAGCGGGCGGTGTCCGTCGATCCCGGCAGCGGCTCGCCCGCACGGCCTCGGTGCTCCTGCTGCTCGCGGCGCTCACCGCCGGCGGCACGGTCGCCGCCTCCGCCGCCACCGACACCCCGACCCCCACGCCGAGCCCGGTCCCGTCGGGCGCGCCGGCACCCGCCCCGACGGTGCAGACGCCGGCCTTCTCGACCGACGGCGCCATCGCGGTCACCGGCACCCGGCCCGCGGGCGCCGACGTGCAGGTCACCATCGCGAGCGTGCCCGCCGCCGTCACGCTCCCGTCCTCCACCACCTGGCGCGCGACCGCGACCGGCGTCCCGGACGGGCAGAGCCAGGTGCGCGTCACCGCGGGAGGGCAGGAAGCCGCCGCCACCGCGTCCGTCCTGCGTGCCCCCGGCGTCAACAGCTTCTCGGTCGTGACCACCGGGCTCGTCAGCGGCACCGGCTACCCGGGTGCGATCGTCGACGCGCGCTCGGGATCCGCCGTCTGCCGCGCCACCGTGGGCGCCTCGAGCACGTGGGCCTGCCTCCTCGCCCCGCCGCCGCCCTCCGGCACCGGCGTCCCGGTCACCGCGACGCAGACCACGCCGTGGAGCTCGGGCACGCCCGCCGTCGGACGCGGTACGGGCAGCTTCGACACGACCGCCCCCGGCGCCGCGGTCATCACGGCCCCCGCGGCCGGAGCGACGGTCGAGGCCACGGGGATCACGATCTCCGGAACCTCCGACGAGGACGGCACCCTGGTGCGCGCCTACCTGTCGGGCTACGGCGACGCCGCGTGCCAGGCGCAGGTCGCCGGTGGTCGCTGGTCGTGCACGACCGGCACGCTGCCGCCGGGGCCGCTCGGGATCACGGCGACGGTCACGGATCCGCTCGGCAACATCAGCACGCTGGCAGCCGAGGTCGACGTCACGGTCGCGACTCCCTCCTCCTCGCCCACCCCGGGCGCGACCACGCCTCCCGCGACCCCCATGCCCGAGGCCACCAGCTCGCCCGAGGGCACGCAGGCGGCTCCCGCGCCCGGATCCGGTTCCGGTTCCGGCGGCGAGGGCGGCGGCGGGGCGACCGGCACCGCGCCCGGACCGGACGGCGCGCCCGGTTCCGGATCCGCGCCCGCGGCAGCCGCACCCGGCACCTGGAACGCGCCCACGCGCTTCGGCACCTCCCTCCAGCCGCTGCCCGCGGCGTTCACCGACGGGCGCGGCCTCCTCCCGCTCCTCCTCGCGCTCGGCGCCGTGCTGCTCGTCACCCTCCCCGCCCTCCTCCTCCGCGGGGCGCTCGTCGCGCGCTTCGGCGGCCGCCACCGCGCGGCCGAGGACGTGACGCCGCTGCGGATCGTGCCCCGCGGCGACGCCGGCGCCCTCACGACCCGGGCCGCGGCCGCCGCCTTCACGGACTCGGCCGCGACGACCGGCCAGCTGCGCATCGTGCCGGGGCGGCTCGACTCCGCGCCCATCCCCGTGCCCGCGCGCCGGGAGCCCGCGCCGACGCTCCTCGGAGCCCGACCCGCCCGCGAGCCCGGCCGCGCCGGCCGCTGGAGCGCCGCCGCGGCGGCCCTCGCCCTCGCTGCCGCGCTGGCCGCGCTCTCGCTGCCCGTGGGATCCGACCCCAACGCCGTCCGCCTCTTCCTCGCCGCCCTCGTGGGCCTCGCCGTCGTCAACGGCGTCGGCGTGGTCGCCGTCGCCGCGGTGGCCGGCCGCGTCGGCGCCGGACCCGCCCGCGTGCGCGCCGTGCCCGCCCTCCTCGTCCTCTCGGCGACAGCCGTGCTCGCGTCGCGGGCGTTCGGGCTGGCCCCGCCCATCGTCATCGGCCAGGTCCTCGGCATCGTCGCCGACGACCGCGACGACCGGTCACGCGCTCGCCTCGCGCTCGTGCAGTCGGGATCGCTCGCGACGCTGGGCCTCCTGGCCTGGATCCTCTACGGCTTCGTCCCCGCCGACGGCGCCATGTGGCCGCAGCTGGCGAACGAGCTGCTGAGCGTGGTCACGCTCGCCTCCCTCAGCTCCGCCGCCCTCGCGCTCGCGCCCGTGTCCCTCGTGCTCGGCCGCTCGCTCCTGCTGCGCTCCCTGCCGCTCTGGGCCGTCGTCAGCGTCGCCGTGCTCACGCTCGCGTTCGCCGCCGTCGCCACGACCGCGAGCGGGGTGCCTGCCGAGGTCTGGATCACCGCCCTCGTCGTCGCCGGGGCGTTCGCCGCGGTGAGCGTCGCCGTGTGGCTCTGGATCCGCGTGGTCGAGCCCTCGCTCCAGCGCCTGTAGCACCCGTCCCCCGCCGCTGTACCGCTGCCGCGCCGCACCTGGTGCGGATCGTCGGCCGGGGCCACACTGGATCCGTCGCCGGCTCCGGCGGCCTCGACCCGGCCCGCGCGGCCCCGACGGCAGGAGTCCAGCATGAGCACATCGAGCACGTCCCTCTGGGCGGCGCTCACGCGGCGGAAGCCGGTGGAGACGATCGAGGCGGAGCCCGGCGCGGCCGGGGAGGAGGGCGGCCTCACCCGCTCGCTGGGCCTCTGGCAGCTCACCGCGATCGGCGTGGGCGGCATCATCGGCACCGGCATCTTCACGCTCGCGGGCACCGTCGCGAACCAGACCGCCGGCCCCGCGGTCCTCATCTCCTTCCTCATCGCGGGCATCGCGAGCGCGGCTGCCGCCCTCTCCTACGCGGAGTTCGCCGGCATGATCCCCAAGGCCGGATCCGCGTACACGTACGGCTACGCGGCGCTCGGCGAGATCGTCGGCTGGTTCATCGGCTGGGACCTGCTGCTGGAGTACACCGCCATCGTCGGCGTGGTCGCCATCGGCGTCTCCGGCTACGCGGGCTTCCTCCTCGACCAGTTCGGCGTCGACCTCCCCGCCTGGATGCTCGGCGCCGCCGGCACGGGCGACGGCCACGTGGTCGACCTCTTCGCCGTGATCCTCTGCCTCGGCACCGCGTTCGTCCTCACCCGCGGCATGAAGAGCGTCGGCCGCTTCGAGCTCTACCTCGTGGGCCTCAAGGTGACGCTCGTGCTCGTGATCGTCGTCATCGGCTTCACGCAGATCACCGGCGCCAACTACCAGCCGTACTTCCCGTTCGGCGCGGCCGGCGTCTTCACGGGCGCCGCCACCGTCTTCTTCGCGGTGTTCGGCTACGACGCCATGAGCACCGCGGCCGAGGAGTCTAAGGACGCGACCAAGCACATGCCGAAGGCGATCCTGCTGTCGCTCGCGATCGCGATGGTGCTCTACGTGCTCGCGACCATCGTCCTCACGGGCATGCAGAAGTACAGCGACATCAACCCGGAGAGCGGCTTCGCGACCGCGTTCGAGTCGGTGGGCCTGCCCGCGGTGGCGAACGTGGTGGCGGTCGGCGCGATCGTCAGCGTCGTCACCGTGATGCTCACGTTCATGCTCGGGGCGTCCCGGGTGTGGTTCTCGATGAGCCGTGACGGCCTGCTGCCGAAGTGGTTCGCGGTGACCGACCGGAAGCGCAACGTGCCGACGCGGGTGACGTGGATCATCGGCATCGGCTCGGCCCTGTTCGCGGGCTTCCTGCCCATCACGGTGGTGGCGGAGCTGACGAACATCGGGATCCTGCTCGCGTTCGTGGTGGTGTGCGCGGCCGTGATCGTGCTGCGCTACAAGCGGCCGGAGATCCCGCGGGCGTTCCGGCTGCCGGCCATGCCCGTCGTGCCGATCATCGGCATCGGCTTCTCGCTGTGGCTCGTGTCGTCGCTGCCGTGGGAGACGTGGGTGCGGTTCGCGGTGTGGCTCGTCATCGGCCTCGTGATCTACCTCACCTACTCGCGCCGCAACTCGGTGCTCGCGCCGGACAGCCCGCGCAACCGGCGCTGACCGGTCGGTCCCCGACGGGATCCGCCCGCGCGACGAAAGGGGCGCCGCCCACCTCGCGAGGTGGGCGGCGCCCCTGCTGCATGTCCCCTGCTGGCTAGTTCGCGCCGCTGGTGTTGATGCCGCCGTTGACGCCGTTCGGGAAGAACCCGCCGCGGGTCACGGCCTTGTTGTTCAGGTACACGATGTTGAGGACCTGACCCGTGGTGCGGCTGAACGCGATGCTGTTGGCATCGGTCGGCACGAGGTTCGCGCCGCCCGAGATCGTGATGCCCTGGTCGAGGTCCGTGGACCCGTCGAGGGAGTCGCGGGCGTTCGAGATCGCGTTCGTGGGAGCCGCGAGGCCCTTCGCGAACAGCGACGTGCGGATGATGCCCGCGTGGTACGCCTCGACCGCGAGGATGCCGGCGGCCGCCTCGAGGTACGTCTTGTTCGTGATGAGCGGCGCGGCGCCCTTGTAGGCGGTGACTCCGACGTCCTCGAACACGAACGACGCGAGCAGGAAGTTCTCGTCGCTCGCGAACGCGTCGAACTTCTCACCCGCCTTGATGAGGCCGGCGGCCTGGGCGGCCGCGGAGAACGCCGCGTCCAGGTTGATCGCGGGACGCGCGACCTTCGCCGAGCCGAGCGCGGACCGCAGGAACTTGACGTGCGCCTTCTCGTCCTGCGCGATCTCGCGGGCGTACTGGCGGATGGCGTTGTCCTTGAACTGGACCTGGCGTCCACCCGTGACCGCGCCCGGCGTGCCGACGCCGGAGATGTCGTTCGGGACGAGGCCCGCGCCCGTGGAGGCGCGGAGGTAGAACTCGGCCTCGAGGTACTCGAGGTTGAGCGCGAAGTTGAGGACGGCGGCGTCCGTGACGGCTCCCGCGTCGGCCTCGGCCTGGGCGTCGGCGGCCTGGGCACCGGTCGCGGGGATCAGGGCCGCGGCGCCGACGCCGAGTCCCGCGATGCCCGCGGCGCTGAAGAAGCGACGACGGTCGAGCGGCGACTGCGCGCTCTTGTCGATGGCCTGGGTGATGAACTTCTTGTCGAACATGGCTGAGCTCCCTTGATCGGCGCGTCCGTATCCCAGATACCGAGCGCGTGGTGGTTCGAACGCTAAACGGGTGGTTGGCATCCGGATAGGGGCGCGACGCACTGTTTCGCCGGATGTCACGAACCCTTCGGAACGCGGCTCTCCGCGGATTGGCCCGAGGGCGCGCGGATCTCCGGGACGCGGATCAGGTCGGGATGACCTTGAACAGGAACTTGCGCTTGACCATGAACCAGATCACCGCGAGCACGAGGGTGTGGATAGCTGTCCCCTGCCAGAAATTGGACCTGTCGAGGAACGGCAGGCTGCCCACCAGCAGCACGAAGAACACGTGGACGATGAACACGTAGAGGCTCGCGGATCCGAGCGGCGTGTAGAACCAGCCGAACGCGCGGTCCACGGGCTTCCACACGCGGGTGAGGAACGTGTACGCGACCACGAGCATCAGCGCGAGGTCGATGAGGCGGCCGGGCTGGAGGAACGTGCGCTGGTACATGGACTCGTACAGCGACGAGTAGAGGCCGTCGGGCACGCCGGGGATCGCGACGCCGAACGTGTGCCCGGCCCAGAGGACCGCGAGCCCGCCCGTGTAGGCGACCAGCAGGATCGTCACGAGCACTCGACCCACCCGACCAGTGAGGGCGCGCGTGATCTGCCTGCGGTAGTAGCCGATCACCATGCCGTTGAGGAACGCGACCTGCCAGGTGAGCAGCGGGAACACGTCCTCGAACATGGACGGCAGCACGCGGATGTCGAACTGCGCGTTGAGCACGTACGCGGTCCAGCTGACGATGAGCACGACCCACCACATGCGGCGGCGGAGCAGCCACACGATCGCGGGGACGAGGAGGGTCAGCACCACGAACAGGCCCATGATGTTGAACACCCACGGGCCCATGCGGATCAGCAGCAGGTCGCGGATCGCGTACCAGGGCGGCGGGTAGTCGAGCAGGCGCGCGCCGTTCGGGTAGAGGTCGTAGACCTGCCCGGTGGTGGCCTTGCCGTCGGCGCCCGTTCCGCGGTCCGTGAACGTGGTGATCACGTCGGTGTTCAGGAACGGCACGAAGGTGAGGGCGAAGACGATGACGACCACCGCGATCGCCACGATGTACTGCTTCAGCGCGCGCCGGAGGATGGAGACGAGCGCCTTCACCTCGCCGAACTTCTTCACCGCCAGCGGGTAGACCATGCCGAGCACGAGGCCGGAGAGCAGCACGAACATCTCCGCGCCCGTGATGGCGCCGATCGCGTTGATGCTGACGAAGGAGTACGGGCTCGCCACCTCGATGTGGGTGACGACCACGACGACGATGATCCAGCCGCGGAAGAGGTCGAGGCGGCGGTCGCGAGGCGAGTTCTCGTCGGGGTAGCGCCAGCCGGGCTTGAGCCGGCCGATGGGCCCGGAGATCACGAACAGCAGGAGCAGCACGACCGCGCAGAGCACGATCCAGCCCATCTGCTCGTCCTCGGGCGATCCCGGGTCGCGGTACTGCGCGGTCGCGATGTTGGCGCGCTCCTGGTCGAAGACCTGCGTGACGGCGCCGAGGGTGGCGGTCGCCGGATCCAGGTGCGCGAGCAGGGCGGACGCGATGGCAGGAGCCCCCGTTGCGCGCCAGTCGATGACGGCGCCGTCGGCCTCCGCCTCCGTGCGCTGGACCTCGCGCCACACCACCATGCCGATGCCGGGGTGGGCGGCCCGGATGTCGGCCGAGAGCACCTGGTCCCACCACGCGCTCTTGATCTCGATCTCGCTCGCGCCGTCGGTGCGGGCCGGGTCGTAGAGGGCGCCCGTCTCGATGACGGCGGGCTTGCCGGTGCCCTCGATCCATTCGGCCGCGAAGTCGCGCCCCGCGCCGCCCTGGTCCGCGTACCCGTACTCGCCGGCGAGCTCGCGCGCGAACTTGCCGTCCTCGGGCACCACGTTCTTGCCGAACTCCTGCTGCGGGATCACCTCGCTCCCCAGGTAGTCCCTCGTGGGCTGCCCGACGGTGAAGTCCTGCTCGGAGCCGAAGTGGGACGCGGACAGGCCGACCCAGTCGACGGCCTCGTCGCCCGGGTAGTAGGGCCGGTACGCGTCGTCGTCCACGTCGACGCGGCCGTTGCCGTCGGTGTCGAGCTCCGCGATGGACCGGGTGCCGGACGCGTCCGTGAGGCCGTCGGCGGATCCGAACGGGTAGCCGGCTGCGTACGCGGGCGACCACACGGTGACGGCGCCCGCGTCGGACGCGTGCACGGCGTCGGCGACCTGGCGGAAGGCCGCGATGTACGCGGTCGGCTGCTGGCCCCAGGGGGTCCACGAGCCGTTCATCTCGGGGGCGAACCGCACAAGCGCGCGAGAGTCGTAGCGCTCGCGCAGCGCCTCGAGCCGACCCATGAGGGCGGTCGCGTCCGCCGCCGTCAGGTCGGCGAGCGGCTTCGTCGGCTCGAGCGTGAGGAAGAGGAGCGATCCCTGCTGCGCGGCCTGCTGCGCGAACTGGTCGAGGTAGGTGACGTCGTCGGATCCGAGCGGGTAGCGCACCGACTGGCCGAGCACCGCGGGGGTCGCCCCCAGGCGGTCGGCGTAGCTCTGCGCGTCGTCGGCCGTCCAGTCGATGATGCCGCCGAACCACGGCGCGGCGGGCGCCCGGGTGAGGTCGACCTCGTCCGCGGGTGCCGCGGGCGCGGCCGCCCGGGGCGATCCAACCTGTGGCGCGGCAGGCGCCGCGGGCACGGCGAGCGCCGCCGTCGCCGGGACGACCGCGATCGCGAGCGCCACCATGGCGGCGGCCCAGCCGCCGATCCGTCCCCGCGTGCGCCCGCCCCCGCGTGCACGCATCCCCCCGCCGCGCATCAGCCGCGCAGCCTGACCAGCCGCCATCGGTTGCTGCCGTCGGTGCGCTCGTAGGTGAGGTCGTCGAGGACCGCCTGCGCGAGCGCCAGCCCGCGGCCGCTCTCGCTGAGGTCGTCGGGCATGGACACGCGCGTGAGGTCGACGACGGCGGGCTTCCCGTCGTCCTCGAACAGCGCGACGATGCGGTCGTGCTGGCAGATCACGGTCATGGTGAACGTCACGGGGTACCCCGCGCGCTCCCCCACCGCGACGCCGTGCTCGACCACGTTGCCCGCGATCTCCACCACGGCGGTCTCGAACAGCATCCGCTCCTCGTCGCTCACGTCGGACGCCTGGTCCCAGACCGCGGCGATCACCGCGTGCACGGCGCCGAGGCTCTCGTCGACGGCGGGCAGGGTGACGTTGGCGCGCACCGGCGGCGCGTGGTGCGTCATGCCCTCATCGGTCACGGAACACGCCCTCGGGCGACTCGTGCACCGTGAGCACGCGGTTGAGGTTCGTGAGCTCGAGCACCGCCTTCACCTGCGCGTTGGGGCGCGCGAGCCGGAGGTCGCCGCCCGCCTGGCGGGCGCGCTTGAGGCCCGAGACGAGGCTGCCGAGGCCGGAGGAGTCCATGAAGTCGGTGCTGCCGAGGTCCACCACGACGAAGGGCCGTCCGCCGTCGATGACCTCGGTGATGATGGCGGTGAGCTGGCGGGCGGAGACCATGTTGAGGCGGCCGGTCGGCGTGACGACGCTCACATGCGTGCCCTGCTCGTTGACTGCGATGTCGATCATGCGTCCTCCTTGGCCGGCGTGAAGCCCCGGTAGCGGGCCGCACGGATGATGATGCTGAAGATCGCCAGGTCGAAGACGACCCAGGCGAGGTTGGTGAACGTGCCGAGCGGCGTCGCCTGCCCGACCCCGAGGCGCAGCAGGCCTATCGCCGACGCGACGATGAGCGCGCCGATGACGTAGAGCTGCGGCTTCACGAGATCCCACCGCGGCTTCCCGCTCGCGGCCCGGACCTTCGGGGTGACCGCGAAGTCGAGGGGCTTGCGGAAGAACACGTTGGCGACGGCGGTGGTGACCGAGGAGATCCACACCGGGAACAGCGCGAGCGAGTACTGCTGGCCGCGCCAGGTGCGCTTGCCGCGGCCGACCACCGCGAACAGGAGCTGGTTCACGAGCAGGAACGGGATCAGGCGGATGAAGAAGTCCGTCGAGATCGCCTGCACCGGGAGCACGCCGAAGACGAGGTAGATGATCGGCGCGGCCACGTAGACGACCGCCGTGAAGCCGGAGAAGTAGCTCCACATCGTGGCGAAGTACATGAGGCGCTGCGGGATGGAGAGCGCCTTCTGCAGCAGCGGGTTCTCGCGGAAGAACACCTGGATCGTGCCCTGCGCCCAGCGGAGGCGCTGCGTGAGCATCGTCGGCAGGTCCTCCGGCGCCAGCCCGTAGGCGAGGACCTCGTCGTGGTACGCCGACTTCCAGCCGAGCCCATGCAGGCGCATGCAGGTGGCCATGTCCTCGGTGACCGAGATGGTGGCCAGCGGCATGATCGACTGCGCGTCGTCGTCGCGGTGCACGTCGATGTCGCGGACGATCGCGCGCACGGCGTCGAGCGCCCCGAGCGGCGACCAGTCGCGCTGCGCGAGGCGCGTCATGGCGCTCTCGTCGACGAGCGAGACCGCGTCGCGCTCGGCGGAGTGGCGACCGGCCAGCGCGGCGATCTCGGCGAGGTCGGCGTTCAGGGCGGCCATGTCGTCCTGCACCATGCGGGCGGCGATGGAGTCCACGCGCTTCTGGAAGCGGTAGGTCACGTCCGCCAGCGCCTGACCTCGGCGGAGCTCGGCACGGGCGCGGCGCACGTCGTAGGCGACGTCGTCGAGGGCCTTGCGCAGCTCCTGCTGGTCGGGCTCGAGCTCCTCGCGGGCCTTGTCGATCACGTCGCCCGCCGTCCGGAGCGCGCGGAACACGGTGATCTCGATGTCCGTCACGTAGCGCGAGACGCCGAGGAGCATGAGGGCCTCGCGGCGGAGGATCGCGTTGGATCCGCAGAAGAACGCCGCGTTCCAGCCGTCCTTGCCCTGCTGGATGGGGCCGTAGAACAGCGGCGCCTGGCTGCCGAGCGGATCCGAGTCGGGCACGTTCACGAACACCTGCGGCGTCTGCACGAGCGCCATGCGCCGGTCGTCGAAGTAGCCGAGGGTCTTGTCGAGGATCTCCGGCGTGGGCACCTGGTCGGCGTCGAGGATGAGCATGAACTCGCCCTCGGTCGTGAGCAGCGCGTTGTTGAGGTTGCCGGCCTTCGCGTGGCGGGCGCGGCCCGACCAGTCGGCCGAGCGGGTGATCCAGCCGATGCCCTCCGCCTCCGCCAGGTCGCGGAGCTCGGTGCGGTTGCCGTCGTCGAGCACCCACGTCTTGTGCGGGTAGGTGATGCGCTGGGCGGCGCGCGCCGTCTCCATCACGAGGTCGAGCGGCTCGTTGAACGTCGCGATGAACACGTCGACCGTGAGGCCCGGCTGCGGAGCGGGCGGCTTGGGCCGGTCGCGGGCCCGCCACATCGTGAGCCCGAACAGCAGCGAGTCGATGAGGCTGTACGTCTCCGCGAGCACGAGCGGGATCGCGATCCAGAGCGCCTCGGTGTTCACCGAGAACAGCAGCCGCCAGATGATGTAGTTCAGGCCGAGGATCGCCGTCACCACGGCGAGGAGGCGGATGAACGCGAAGCGCAGCGGCGACCTGCCCGTGGTCGGTGCGCGGTGCGTCGAGCGGCTCACGCGCGGCTCACGGCGAGCACGGTCACGTCGTCGAGCGGCGCGCCGGCGGAGGCGAGGATGCGGACCCGCTCGACGAGCGCGTGCACGCCGCCTGCCTCGGCCACGAGGCGGCCGATGGCCTCGAACGCGGGATCGCTGCCGCCGAACATGTCGAAGAGGCCGTCGCTGAAGGTGACCAGCGTGTCGCCGTGGTCGAGCGTCAGGCGCAGCTCCGCCCAGCTGTGCTCCGGGTCGATGCCCACGGGCAGGTCCCCCGTGCGCAGGTGCGTGACGCGGCCGTCCGCGTGCACCACGATCGTGAGCCCGTGACCCGCGTCGGCGTAGCGCACCAGGCCGGTGCCGGTGTCGATGTGGCCGTGCTGCAGCGTGACGAATGCGCCGGTGCGCGTGAGATCGCCCTCGAGCGATCGCGCGGCCTCCGTCACGAGGACCCCGGTGTCCCCCAGCGCGCCCGCGCCGAAGCGGTCGGCGGTGCCGGCCAGGCCGCGCAGGGTCGCGCGCACGGTGGCGGTGAGGATGGCGGCGCCGGTCCCCTTGCCCATCACGTCGGCGATGGCGAAGCGGAGGCCCGTGGGCGTGCGCTCGTAGTCGAAGAAGTCGCCGCCGACCATCTGCGCCGGGATGCACACCGCCGCGAGCTCGTAGCCGGGCAGCTCGACCTCCGCGACGGGCAGCAGGGCGGCCTGCACGGCCTGCGCGCGATCCATCTCCGCGCTCGTGGCCAGCTCCCGCTGCGCCCAGTCGGCGAGCTCGGCGAGGAGCGCCAGCTGCCCCTGGTCGAGGCTGCGGGGCCGGACGTCGTAGAGGCAGAGCGTCCCGATGATGGCGCCCTCGCTGTCGCGCAACGGGTGGCCCGCGTAGAAGCGCACGTGCGGCGGTCCCGCGACAGAGGGCAGGTGACGGAACGCCGGATCCGCGGCGGCGTCCTCGACGACGAGCACGCGGTCCTCGCGGATGGTGGTGTCGCAGAACGCGCTCGTGATCGGTATCTCCGTCATCTCGAGACCGGTGCGCGATGCGAACCAGATGCGTTCCCGGTCCGGGATCCCGATGCTGCACGCCGGCACGTCGAACGCCGTGCGGGCGAGGCGCGTGACACGGTCGAAGCGCTCCTCCGGGGCTCCGTCGAGCAGCCCCAGGGCCTCGACGGCGCGCTGCGACGCGGTCGCCCGCGCGTCCTCGATCAGACTCATCCCCGCCCCCTCGCCGATGTGGGCCCCCGCCCACGGCACCCGGGATCGCCGGGCGCGCTCAGCTTACGTGCCCGGATCCATAGGGGACGTACTAAGTGGCGCTACGCGGATGACCTCGGTAGTCGTCCCAGTGGTCGCGGAGGGGCTGCTAGCTTCGGGAGCGGACCGGGGGGATCGCATGGCATCAGCACGGCGACCGGAGCTGCCCTACCTCGACGGCATGCGGGGCGCCGCCGCCCTCGCCGTCGTGGCGTTCCACGCGTTCCTCTACACCGGGCTCAGCGGTCAGGCCTGGCGGGATCTGCCGCTCCTCGGCTGGATCACCGGGTACGGCTACCTCGGCGTGCCCGTCTTCATCGTCCTGTCCGGCTACGTGCTGATGCTCCCCGTCGCCGGCCGCCCGGGGCTCGACCTCCGGCACGGCACGGCGACCTTCCTCCGACGCCGCGCCCGGCGGATCCTCCCGCCCTACTTCGCGGCCATCGCCCTCAGCCTGCTGATGGCGCTCGTGATCCCCGTGATGCGCGACGGCGCCGGCACCGCATGGGAGAGCGCGGCGCCCGCCACACCCGCCGGCATCGTCTCCCATGTGCTCCTGCTGCAGGACCTCTCCCCCGCCTGGGTCAGCCAGGTGAACGCGCCGCTCTGGAGCGTGGCCGTCGAGTGGCAGATCTACTTCCTCATGCCGCTGGTGCTGCTGCCGCTCTGGCGACGCTGGGGCGGGCTGCCCGTCGTCGCCGTCGCCACGGTCGTGATGACCGGCGCGTCCCTCGCCGGCTTCGCCCCGTGGGCCTGCCCCTGGCTGCTGGGCCTCTTCGCCGCCGGGATGCTCGCGGCCGAGCTCACCGTAGGCGCGCGCCCGCGCTGGGCGTCCGACCGGCTGCTGCTCGCGGTGGCCGTGGGCGCCGCGGCCGTGCTGCTCCTCGGGATCACGGTCCTCCAGGGAAGCGTGTGGGCCGCGGAGCTCGTCGCCGGCGCGGGCTTCGCGTCGCTCCTCGCCTGGGCGGGCGCGCGCACGATGGCCGGATCCCGTCCCCGCGCGCTCGGCGCCTTCGTCACCCGTCCGGCGCAACGGATCGGCCTCGTCTCCTACAGCGTCTACCTCGTGCACAGCCCGCTCCTCGCGCTCGGGAACCTCCTGCTGCTGCCCCTCGGCCTGCCGACCGGCGCGTACGCCGCGCTGATGCTGCTGGTCGTCGCGCCGCTCGCGGTCGCGGCCGGCTTCGGCTTCTTCCACCTCGTGGAGCGGCACTTCCTCAACACGCGCCAGGTGCACGTGACGGAGGCGGCGGATCCGGACGCGGCGCCCGTCGCGCCGCGGCCCGCGGCCTGACCCGGGTCGATCGGGCCTCCGCGACGGTGCCCCCGCAGGGACTCGAACCCTGACCTGTAGCGATTTTAAGTCGCCCGTCTCTGCCAATTGGACTACGGGGGCGTCGGCGCCGAGGCGCTCCCGACAGCCTACGGTCGCGGCGCGGATCCGCGGTGACCGGGCATGACGACGGCCCGCACGCTGCTGCGTGCGGGCCGTCGACGGTGGTGCGGGTGGATCAGGCCGAGGGCTTCTCGTCCGCGTTCTCCGCGCCGGGTGCCGAGCTGTAGCTGCCCGCGAGCGCCGGGGACTTCTCGCCCTCGGTGGGCGCGTCGGCCTTGTCGTCGGCGGCCTTCTTAGCGGGCGCCTCCTCCTTCTTCACGGGAGCGGCCGGCGCGGCGTCCGCGGCGGGACGCGGGCGCGACGCGAAGGTCTCGAACGCGGTGCGCGGGGTCTCGCGCGCCTCGAGCGAGACGATGTCGCGGCCCCAGACGAGGTTGTTCACCCAGCCGGTGACGACGCGCGCCTTGCGCTCGAAGGACGGGATCGCGAGGCCGTGGTAGCCGCGGTGCATGACCCATGCGGGGAAGCCGGTGATGCCGAGCTTCCCGGACTGGAACGCGCCCTGGTACAGGCCCAGGCCCGCGACGGCGCCGAGGTTCTTGTGGAAGTAGTCGGTGATCCCCTCGCCGCGGAGGCTCGCGGTGAGGTTCTTCGCCATGAGCTTGCCCTGGCGGACGGCGTGCTGCGCGTTGGGCACGCAGAAGCCGCCGACGCCGCCACCCGTGAGGTCGGGGGTGGCCGCCACGTCGCCGGCGCCCCAGGCGTCCGCCACGATGCCGTCGTCGCCCTCGACCCGACCGTCGGCGCGCACGCGCAGGCGCCCGCGCTCCTCGATCGGCAAGTCGGTGTTCTTGAGCATGGGGCTGGCCATGACGCCCGCGGTCCAGACGATGACGTCGGACTCGAAGGACTCGCCGGTCGACAGCTCGACGACGCCGCCGACGGCGGACTTGAGCTGCGTGTCGAGGTGAACGAGCGCGCCGCGCTCGGCGAGGTTCTTCAGCACCCAGTGGCTCGTCTCGAGCGACACCTCGGGCATGATGCGGCCCATCGCCTCGATGAGGTGGAAGTGCGTGTCCTCGAAGTCGATCTCGGGGTACTTCTTCACGAGGTCGGTCGCGATGCTGCGCATCTCGGCGAAGACCTCGATGCCGGCGAAGCCGCCGCCGACCACCACGAAGGTGAGGAGGCGCTCGCGCTCGGGGCCCGCGGGCAGCGTGGCCGCGCGGTCGAAGTTGGCGAAGATGCGGTCGCGGATGGCGACGGCCTCCTCGATCGTCTTCAGGCCGATGGCCTCGTCCGCGACGCCAGGGATCGGGAACGTGCGCGAGACGCTGCCCGCGGTGACGACGATGATGTCGTACGCGAACTCGTAGGGCTCGCCCACGGGCGGCGTGATGGTCGCGGTCTTCGACGCGTGGTCGATGCCGGTGACCTTCGCCGTGACGACGTTGGTGGTGCGGAGGTGGCGCCGCTGCGAGACGACCGCGTGGCGGGGCTCGATGGATCCGGAGACCACCTCGGGCAGGAACGGCTGGTACGTCATGTACGGCAGCGGGTCGACCATGGTGACCTCGGCCTCGCCGGATCGGAGGTGCGACTCGAGCTTCCATGCCGTGTAGAAACCGGCGTAGCCGCCGCCGACGATCAGGATTTTGGGCACGATGGATGACTCCCTGCAGGTTGTGGTCGAAATCAGGCTACCCCTTCCGGAGCAACCGCCTGAAATGCCGCGATGCGACGACGGCCATGGCCGCCGCGAGCGCCGCGAAGACGGAGAGGACGAGGGCCGGGATCCCCACGTCGCGGAGCGCGCCGACGGTCGGCAGCGCGCCGGCCTCGGGGTCGGCGGTGGGGCCGTCGGCGGGCACCGCGGGCGCGGGGTCCGGGGTGGCGGACGCGGCCGGATCCGGCGTCGCGGCGGGCGCGCGGCGGTAGAGGCGCACCCACTCCTCGAGGTCGCCCAGGGGCTTGCCGCTCGCGGGCGCGACGTCGGCCGTCACGGCGGCGGCCGCGTCGACGAGCCCGCGGCCGTAGATCTCCGGCTGGCCCTTCTGCCGTGCGGTCGCGAGCACGCGCTCCACCACGTCGTCGGCCTTGAGCTCCGGATGCGCGGCCCGCACGAGCGCGACCACGCCGGAGACGAGGGGTGCGGCGCCGCTCGTGCCGCTCCACTGCACGTAGCGTCCGCCGGGCTCCACGCCCACGAGCTGCTCGCTGGGCGCGGCCACCGCGATGGTGATGCCCTGCGACGACGCGTCGAAGCTCGCGGCGCCCGAGCGGTCGACGCCCGCGACCGCGAGCACGCCGGGGATGGTGGCGGGCGCGCCCACCTCGGTCGTGCCGCTCCCCCGGTTGCCGGCCGCCGCGACGACCACGACGTCGTGCTCGTAGGCGTAGAGGAAGGCGCGGTCCCAGCTCTCCGGCCAGTCGAGCGAGTTGCGCGTGAGGGACATGTTGATGACGCTCGCGCCGTTGTCGACGGCCCAGCGCACGGCGTCGGCGATCTGCGCGTCCTCGTCGCGCGCGCCGGGCGTCGGGCCGCCGAGCGCGACCGAGACGCTGAGGACGTTCGCGGCCGGGGCGACGCCGATCACGCCGGATCCGGTGCCCGTGCCGCGGCCGGCGAGGAGCGACGCGACCATGGTGCCGTGCTCGCTCGAGGCGCCGACGGGTTTCGTGCCGTCCGCGGATCCGACGCCCGAGACGTCCGTGCCGCCCGCGACCGCGCCGCGCAGGTCGGCGACCGAGGCGTCGACGCCCGTGTCGATGACGGCGATCTTCACGCCCTCGCCGCGGGTGGTCTGCCACGCCTGCTCGATGCCGTAGTCGGCGAGCCAGTACTCGCGCTCACGGACGGGATCCGCCTGGGCGGGCGTCGCCGCGGTGAGCGCGGCGGCGAGGGCGAGGATCCCGACGGCGATCGTTCGCGTGAAACGGCGCCCGGGCCGGGTCGACGCGCGCGCACCTGGCGCGGGCATCATGCCGCGTCGGGGTCGGCGCACTCGCAGACGTCCGGCGACCAGGAGGCCCGGGCCAGCGCGATGTCGCCGATGGGGTTCACGCCGGGACCCGCGGCGAGCGCGTGGCCCGCGAGCGCGTGCAGGCACTTCACGCGCACGGGCATGCCTCCCGCGGAGACGCCCGCGAGCTCGGGCACCACGAGGATCGACTCGCGGTCGGCGAGGTAGGACGCGTGGGCGGCGGCGTACGCGTCGCGCAGCGCCTCGTCCTCCGCGAGGTCGTCCTGCAGCTCGGCCATGACGTGCTCGGCCTCGAGGTGCGAGATGGCGGCGGTGGCCGCGGGGTGGCACAGGTAGTAGAGCGTGGGGAACGGCGTGCCGTCGGTGAGGCGCGGCGCCGTGCTCACGACGGTGGGGTTGCCGCAGACGCAGCGGGCGGCGATGCCGACCACGTCGCGCGCGGGGCGGCCGAGCTGGGCGGTGACGACGGCCACGTCGCGCTCGGAGGGCGGGTCGAAGGGGGGTCGGGTCACTGGTCGCCTCCCTGGACGGATCCCTGGAGCTGGTCGGGCGGGGTGTCGCTGAGGGCGCTGGTGAGCGCGGATCCGAGCAGGGCCTGCACCCAGTCCTGCTTCGTCTCCTGGAGGTCGGCGCTGATGGGCGCGCCATCGGGCGTGGTGGTGGCGGCGTCGCCTGTCGCGGCGGGCAGCCCGCGGACGAGGTAGCTCGTCTCGCCGGGCATGACGTAGAAGAGGCGGTCGCGCACCTGCGCCTTGAGGAAGGCGGGGTCGTCGTAGCGGGCGCGCTGGTCCTGGAGCTGGGCGATGGTGCCCTTCTGGGCGTCCACCGCGCTCTGCAGGCTGCTGAGCTGCTGCCGCTGCTCGAGGTAGATGCGGAGGCCCGGGGCGAGCACCACGACCGTGAGGACGAGCAGCACGAGCACCATGACGGAGAAGCCGGAGAAGCGCATGCTGCGGAGCCAGTTGCCCGCGGGGGCGTCGCCGTCGGGCAGCGCCACGGGGACGCGCTCGGCGCGCGGACGCGGAGCGCGGCGGGCGCGGAGGGTGTCGAGGCCGGGGAAGCGGGCCATCGGTCCTCCTTCGTGTGCGGGTCGGGTCGTGCGGGGGTGGTGGAACGGCGATCCGCCCGCGCCGGGTGGGCGCGGGCGGATCGGCCTGATCAGGCCTGGAAGCGCGGGAAGGCGCTGCGGCCGGCGTAGACCGCGGCGGCGCCGAGGTCCTGCTCGATGCGGAGGAGCTGGTTGTACTTCGCGACGCGCTCGCTGCGGGCGGGGGCGCCGGTCTTGATCTGGCCCGCGTCCACCGCGACCGCGAGGTCGGCGATGGTCGTGTCCTCGGTCTCGCCGGAGCGGTGCGAGAGCACCGTCGTGTAGCCGCTGCGCTGCGCGAGGCTGACGGCGTCGAGCGTCTCGGTGAGCGTGCCGATCTGGTTGACCTTCACGAGGATCGAGTTGGCGACGCCGCGCGTGATGCCGTCGGCGAGGCGCTTCGGGTTCGTGACGAAGAGGTCGTCGCCGACGATCTGCACCTTGGAGCCGAGCTCGGCGGTGAAGTGGTCGTAGCCGGCCCAGTCGTCCTCGTCCAGCGGGTCCTCGATGGTGATGAGGGGGTAGGACGCGACGAGGTCGGCGAAGTACGCGGTGAGGTGCGCCGCATCCACCTTCTGGCCCTCGAACGTGTACGCGCCGTCGGAGAAGAACTCGCTGGACGCGACGTCGAGGCCGAGCGCGATCTGCTTGCCGGCCGTGAAGCCCGCGGAGTCGATGGCCTCCATGAGCAGGTCGAGCGCGGCGCGGTTGCTGTCGAGGTTCGGCGCGAAGCCGCCCTCGTCGCCGAGGCCGGTGGAGAGGCCCTTCTTCTTCAGCAGGCTCTTGAGCGCGTGGTACGTCTCGACGCCCCAGCGCAGGCCCTCGGAGAAGGTGGACGCGCCGACGGGCAGGAGCATGAACTCCTGGATGTCGACGTTGGTGTCCGCGTGCGAGCCGCCGTTGATGACGTTGAGCATGGGGACGGGCAGCGTGTGCGCGTTCGGGCCGCCGAGGTAGCGGTACAGGGGCAGCTCGGCCGAGTCGGCCGCGGCCTTCGCGACCGCGAGGGAGACGCCGAGGAGCGCGTTGGCGCCGAGGCGGGACTTGTTCTCGGTGCCGTCGAGCTCGATCATCGTGGCGTCGATGATGCGCTGGTCCGCGGCGTCGAGGTCCTGGATGGCCGGGCCGATCTCGTCGACGACGGCGGCGACGGCCTTCTGGACGCCCTTGCCCAGGTAGCGGCCCGCGTCGCCGTCGCGCAGCTCGTACGCCTCGAATGCACCGGTGGATGCGCCGGAGGGGACGGCGGCGCGCGTGAACGTGCCGTCCTCCAGGAGCACCTCGACCTCGACGGTCGGGTTGCCCCGGGAGTCGAGGATCTCGCGTGCGTTGACTGCTTCGATGGCTGCCACGGAATGGTCTCCTTGCGTTGCGGTGAGGGGTGGGAAGTCGGGTCCATCCTAGCCGCGGGGTCATTCCGGGCCGCGGGCGGCGAGGCCCGCGCGCAGGTGTCGCGCAGGTGACGGATCAGCCGCGCGGGCCGCCGTCGAGCGGGCGCTCCTGGAGGGAGGCGGCGTCCGCCGTGTCGGCGTCGACGGAGGCGAACGTTCGGAATCCCTGCTGCTTGAGCGCCTCGAGGAGCGGCGCGACGTTCTTCGGGCGCGGCTCCAGCCGCACGCGACGACCGGACGCGACGAGCTCGGCCTTGAGGCGCGCGAGCACCTGGACCGGGGTCCGCCGGTCGTGCACGAGCGCGATGGCGTCGGCGTCCTCCGCCGTGGGCAGCACGGCCAGGTCGACGATGCGCTCGAAGCCGATGGAGAAGCCGGCCGCCGGCACGTCCTGGCCGAGGAAGCGGCCGATCATGCCGTCGTAGCGGCCGCCGCCGCCGACCGAGCTGCCGGAGGCGGGGTGCGCGATCTCGAAGATCGTGCCCGTGTAGTAGCCCATGCCGCGGACGAGGGTCGGGTCGAAGCGGAGCGTGACGCCGTCGGGGAGGCCGACGAGCGCATCCGCCAGGGTCTCGAGGTCGGCGACCGCGTCGGGGTCGACGCCCGCGGGGAGGATGCCGGTGATCGCCTCGGCCGTGAGCGGCACGCCGCCGTCCGCGAGCGCGGGCTCGATGCGCTCGAGGATCCCGCCGAGGACCGCCGCCGCGTCCGCCCCTCCCTCGGCGAGCTCGGCCACGACGCCCGCGGCGCCGATCTTGTCGAGCTTGTCGATGCTGATGAGCGCCTGCGCCTGGCGGTCGGGCGCGAACCCGCACGCGTCGAGGATCCCGCGGAGGATGCGCCGGTCGTTCACGCGGATGGTGCAGCCCGTGAGCCCGAGGGCGGCGAGCGTGGCGGCGGTGGCGGAGATCAGCTCGACCTCGGCCAGCTGCCCGGCCTCGCCGATGATGTCGATGTCGCACTGCATGAACTGGCGGTAGCGGCCCTTCTGCGGGCGCTCGGCACGCCAGACGGGCGCGGCCTGGATCGACCGGAAGACGCCCGGCAGCTCCGCGCGGTGCGAGGCGTAGAAGCGCGCGAGCGGCACCGTGAGGTCGAAGCGGAGCCCGAGGTCGGAGAGGGCGAGCACGTCGCCGGCGTCGGCGGCCGCGTGCAGGTCGTCGCCCGAGAGGCCGCGCTTCAGGACCGAGTAGGCGAGCTTCTCGTTGTCGCCGCCGAGGCCCGCGTGCAGCCGTCCGGACTCCTCGACCACGGGGGTCTCGATCTCGTCGAAGCCGTGCGCGCGGTAGGTGCGGCGGATGATGGCGAGCGCCTGCTCGCGGCGGGCCTTCTCGGCGGGCAGGAAGTCGCGCATGCCGCGGGGCGGCGTGATCTGCTGGGGCATCCCCCGATTCTGTCAGGCGGCGGGCGGCGTCCCCGCCCCGGGGGCACCGGGCGCCCCCGGGCCCGCGGCGAGGTCGAGCCACGGCTGGATGCGCGGGGTGAACGCGTCGATGAGCGCCTCGAAGCCGCGCATGGCCCGGTCGCGGTCGCCCGAGATCACGAAGTCGAACTGGAGGCCGTAGGACCCGGCCTGCAGGAGTTCGGCCGTGTCGAGGGCGACCTCCTCGGGGACGCCGTGGGCGCGCATCCACTCGAGCCCGAACCGGCGCCACGCGGAGACGCTCGCGATGGCGTGCGGCCGGACGACGCCGTCGCGCGTGCGCAGGAGGGCGGCCTCGAACTCGAGGCGCTGGAAGTCGCGGTTGACGTCGGTGAGGCGCCAGCTCCAGGCCCGAGTGATCCACTCGCGGAGCTCGCCGGGTCCGATCTCGCGCGGATCGCCCTCCACCATCTCCGCCTGCCGGTGGTCGATGGCGTCCATCGCGGCCTCGAGCAGCCGCTCCTTGGACCCGAAGTGGTAGACGAGCACGAAGGTGCTCTCGCCGAGGGCGTCGGCGAGGCCGCGGAAGGTCACCGACTGGAGCGGGTGCGCGCGCAGGTGGTCGAGGATGTGGGCCAGCAGGTCCTGGCGGCGGTGCGGATCCGGGGCTGCCACGCCTCACCATAACAACCGTGATGGACGTGCGGCGAAGGCCGTTACCGTGTGATCGCCCAGGTCTGTCCGCCGTCTCCTTCGGGTGGAGGCGACGGACGCGGCCGCTCGGGATCGGGTAAATCCCGGGCGATGCCCCCGCGGGCCGGAGCTCGCCTCAGGCGGTCCGGCCCGCGCCGGGGGATGCGTCGTCGGCGTCGGTCCCGTCGCCGGTCCCACCGTCGTCGGGCTCCTCCGCCGCCGGGATCTCCGCCGTCCGGATCTCCGCCGTCAGCGACCGCAGCGTCGTCCGCAGCGCGCGCTCCGCGTCGAGGCCGCGCGACCTCGCCGAGACCACGACCGCGAGCAGCAGGCGGCCGAGGTCGTCCTCGTCGTCGACGGGGATCGCGGCCGGCGCGCCAGCCTCCAGCAGGCCGACGCGCTCCGCCCGGCCGAGCAGCTTGTCGGCGAGCGCGAGGGACGGCATGCCCATCGGGATCCCGTCGACGACGCTCGTGCGCGCCGCCTTCTCCCGGTCCTTGGCGGCGCCCCAGACGCGCAGCACCTCCTCGACGGTGTCGGCGCGCTCGTCACCGAAGACGTGCGGGTGGCGGCGCACCATCTTCTCCGTGGCGGTGCGGGCGACGTCGGCGAGGTCGAACCCCTCGCCCTCCGTGCGCGCGATGTCGGCGTGGAAGACGACCTGGAGGAGCACGTCCGCGAGCTCCTCGCGCATGCCGGGCACGTCGTCGGTCTCGATGGCCTCGACGAGCTCGTGGCTCTCCTCGAGGAGGTACGGGACGAGGGTCCGGTGCGTCATCTCCCGGTTCCAGGCGCAGCCGTCGGGGGCGCGGAGGACGGCCATCGCGGCGGCCAGGTCCGCGACGGCGGCGGACGCGGCGTCGGATCCCGATTCGGCGGCGGATGCGGACGGGGACGCGGGCTCGATCATCCCGCCATCCTCGCACCGGGCCGCCGGTAGGCTGAGGGTCGGTGTGCCGGGAAGTCTGGTCGGCGGCGGGTGACCGTCTCCCTCTCCCCCGACCCCGGAAGGCCCCATGACCTCCCTCATCCGCTCCGAGCGCGTCGCCGCCGGGCTCCTGCTGCTCGCCGCCGTCGTCGGCCTCGTCGTCGCGAACACACCTGCCGGGCCCGGCCTCCTCGCGTGGGCCGACGGGCACCTGGCGATCCCCGCGATCGGCGTCGACCTGTCGCTCCGGCACTGGGTCAGCGACGGGCTGCTCGTCGTCTTCTTCTTCATCGTCGCGGTCGAGCTCAAGCACGAGTTCCTGGCCGGCGGGCTCAACAGCGTCTCCGCGGCGCTCGTCCCGGCCATCGCGGCGGTCGGCGGCGTCGTGGTGCCCGCGGGCGTCTACCTCGCGATCACCGCGGGCAGCGGCTTCGAGCGCGGCTGGCCCGTGCCGACCGCGACCGACATCGCCTTCGCGCTGGGCGTCCTCGCGGTGTTCGGCCGCGGCCTGCCCGCGGCCGTGCGCGTGTTCCTCCTCGCGCTGGCCGTGCTCGACGACCTCATCGCCATCGGGATCATCGCGGTCTTCTTCACGACCGACCTCGACCTGGGCGCGCTCGCCCTCGCGGTCGCGGGCGTCGTGCTGTTCGCGGTGGTCGGGCGGCTCGGCGTCGGGCGCACGGGCGCCGCGCGGATCGCCGTGGTCGCGCTGCTGGTGCTCATCGCCCTGGTGACCTGGTGGGCGACGCTCTCCTCCGGCATCCACGCCACCATCGCGGGCGTCGCCCTCGGCTTCGCGCTCCCCCGCCTCTCCGGGCTCCGCGCCGCGCACGCGCTGGAGCCCGTCTCCAACGGGATCGTCCTGCCGCTGTTCGCGTTCTCCGCGGCGCTCGTGGCGATCCCCGAGATCGGCCTGGCGGAGCTCGCGCCCGCCTTCTGGGGCATCGCGCTCGCGCTGCCGCTCGGGAAGCTCGTGGGGATCACGGCGGGCGGGCTGCTCGGCGCGTGGGTCGCGCGGCGCCGCGGATCCGCGGGCGGGCTCGCCGTACCCGACCTCGTAACCGTATCGCTCCTCGGCGGCATCGGCTTCACGGTGTCGCTGCTGATGAGCGAGCTCGCGTTCGCGGGCCTCGGCGAGGTGCGCGACGAGGGCACGCTCGCGGTCCTGCTCGGATCCGGCGTCGCGATCGTCGCGGCGGCCGTCACGCTGTCGATCCGCAGCCGCCGGGCACGCCAGGCCGGCGACGGCGCTGATGACGACGACGCGACGCGGGACGACTTCCCGGCCCACGCGGACAGCGGACCGGCCCGCACCTAGGCGCCGACCGGATCGCGCCCGCGCCGACCGGCCCACCGCCGATCACGCCTTGGGCGCGGACTCCTTCGCGGCCGGCGCCTGCTCCACCGTGAACACGGCGTCGAGCAGCTGCCGCACCCAGTCCACGAGCTCGGCGTCGGGCAGCGGCTCGCCGTCGCGCTTCGGCAGGGGCACGGTCACCGCGTTCGTCTGCGCGAACAGCTTGCTGCCCGGGTACATGCGCTGCAGGCGCACCTGCTTGCTGTCGGCGAGGTCGGCCGGCGCGATGCGCAGGTTCGGCCCCATCGCGACGACCTCGCTGAGCCCGGCCCGCTGGGCGACGCGACGCAGGCGCGACACCCGCACCAGGTTGTCGACCTCCACGGGCGGCTCGCCGTAGCGGTCGGACAGCTCCTCGATGACCCGGTCGATCTGGTCGTCGGTCGCCGTGGGCGACGCCGCGGTGGACAGCTTCTGGTACGCCTCCAGGCGCAGCCGCTCGCTGTCGACGTACTCCTCGGGGATGTGGGCGTCCACCGGCAGCTCGAGCCGCAGCTCGGTCTGGCCCTCCGCGACATCGCCGCGGAAGGTGGAGACGGCCTCGCCGATCATGCGCAGGTAGAGGTCGAAGCCCACGCCCTGGATGTGGCCGGACTGCTCGCCGCCCAGCAGGTTGCCCGCGCCGCGGATCTCGAGGTCCTTGAGCGCGACCTGCATGCCGGATCCCAGCTCGTTGTTCGCCGCGATGGTGGACAGGCGGTCGTGCGCCGTCTCGGACAGGGGCTTGTCGGCGTCGTAGAGGAAGTACGCGTAGGCGCGCTCCCGCCCGCGGCCGACGCGCCCGCGCAGCTGGTGCAGCTGGCTGAGCCCGTACTTGTCGGCCCGGTCGATGATGAGCGTGTTCGCGTTCGCGATGTCGAGGCCGGTCTCGATGATGGTGGTCGACACGAGCACGTCGAACTTGCGCTCCCAGAAGTCGACGATGACCTGCTCGAGCATCGCCTCGCTCATCTTGCCGTGGGCCACGGCGACGCGCGCCTCGGGCACGAGCTCCGCCAGCTCCGAGGCGACCCGGTTGATGCTCGACACGCGGTTGTGCACGAAGAACACCTGGCCCTCGCGCAGCAGCTCGCGCCGGATGGCGGCCGCGATCTGCTTCTCGCTGTTCGGGCCCACGAAGGTGAGGATCGGGTGCCGGTCCTCCGGCGGCGTCGCGAGCGTCGACATCTCGCGGATGCCCGTGACCGCCATCTCGAGCGTGCGCGGGATCGGCGTGGCCGACATCGCGAGGATGTCGACGTTGGCCTTGAGCTTCTTCAGCGCGTCCTTGTGCTCGACGCCGAACCGCTGCTCCTCGTCGATGATGACGAGCCCCACGTCCTTGAACGCGATGTTGCCCGTGAGCAGGCGGTGGGTGCCGATGACGACGTCGACCGAGCCGTCCTCGAGGCCCTTGACGGTCTCGCGCGACTCCTTCTCCGACTGGAAGCGGCTGAGCTGGCGCAGGTGCACGGGGAACCCGGCGAAGCGCTCCGAGAAGGTCTCGAAGTGCTGCTTCACGAGCAGCGTCGTGGGCACGAGCATCACGACCTGCTTGCCGTCCTGCACGGCCTTGAACGCGGCGCGCACGGCGATCTCGGTCTTGCCGAACCCGACGTCGCCCGAGACGAGGCGGTCCATGGGGATGGGGCTCTCCATGTCGCGCTTGACCTCGTCGATGACGGTGAGCTGGTCGGGCGTCTCCATGAAGGGGAACGCCTCCTCGAGCTCGCGCTGCCAGGGGGTGTCCGGCGGGAAGGAGTGCCCGCGCGACGCCATGCGCGCGGAGTAGAGCTTCACGAGCTCGACCGCGATGTCGCGGACGGCGCGGCGCGCCTTACCCTTCGCGGCGGCCCAGTCGCTGCCGCCCATCTTGCTGAGGGCGGGCTCCTCCCCGCCGACGTAGCGGCTGAGGAGGTCGAGCTGGTCGGTGGGCACGAAGAGCTTGTCGCCCGGGTAGCCGCGCTTGGAGGGCGCGTACTCGATGACGAGGTACTCGCGCCGGGTCTTCACGGCGTTGCGGCCGCCCGAGGAGACCTCGCGCTGCGTGAGCTCGACGAACCTCCCGATGCCGTGCGTGGTGTGCACGACGTGGTCGCCGGGCTTGAGCTGCAGCGGATCCACCACGTTCTTGCGGCGCGTGGCGAGCTTCTTGACCTGGCGGCTGTCGTAGCCGGCCGCGCGCCCGTAGAACTCGCTCTCGGTGAGGAGCGCGAGCTTGACCTCGGGCATCTCGAAGCCCGCGTCGATGGCGGAGCGGAGCAGGTAGGCGATGCCCGGCTCGGGCTCCGCGGGGAACTCCTCGACCACGCGCGCCGGGACGCCCGCCTCGCGGAGCACGGTGTCGGCGCGCTCGACCAGGCCGGATCCCTGGGCCACGACGCCCACGCTCCACCCGTCGGCGAGGCGCTGGCGCACGTGCTCGATGGCGCCGTCGGCGTTGCCCGCGAAGCTCGGCACGGGATCCGCCTGGATGCGCACGGTCATGACCTCGTCGATCCCGAGGTCCTCCGGCAGCACGTCGGTGGCCTGGAAGCCCGAGAGGGTCCACCAGCGGCGCGGGCCGCGCGCGTCGCGCAGGCGTCCGAGCGAGAGGAAGTCCCCGGACGCGAGGTCGATGGGCGCCTGCGCGCCCGCGGTGGCGGCGTTCCACGCGGCGTCGAGGAACTCGCGGTTCGTGTCGGCGAGGCTCTGGGCCCGCGTGGACACGCGCTCGGGCGAGACGACGGCGATGGCCGCGTCCACCGGCAGGTAGTGGGTGACGGGGACCAGCCGGTCGACGAGCGCGGGGGCGAGCGACTCCATGCCCTCCACCGGGATGCCCTCGGCGATCTTCGCGAGCATCTGCTGCAGGTTGGGGAACTCGTGCTGCATCTCGCGGGCGCGCTGGCGCACGGGCGCGCTCAGCAGCAGCTCGCGGCTCGGCGGCAGCTCGACCGAGGTGATCTCCTCCTCGAGCGACCGCTGGTCCGCGACGGCGAACGGCCGCATCTGGTCGACCTCGTCGCCGAAGAACTCGACGCGCACGGGGTGGTCGGAGACGGGCGGGAAGACGTCGAGGATGCCGCCGCGCACCGCGAACTCGCCGCGGCGCGTGACCATGTCGACGCGCGAGTAGGCGAGGTCGACGAGCCGGACGGCGAGCTCGGAGAGGTCGTGGCCGCGGCTGCCGGTGGCGAGCTGCACGGGCGCGAGCTCGGTGAGGTTGTCGGCGACGGGCTGGAGGGCCGCGCGCACCGAGGCGACGATGACGAGCGGGCGCACCTGGTCGGCGGGCACCTCGCGCGCACCCTGGCCGAGCGCGGCGTGCCACTGCTCCATGCGGCGCAGCGCGTGGATCCGCTTGCCCACGATCTCCGCGCTCGGGCTGAGCCGCTCGTGCGGCAGCGTCTCCCATGCCGGGAACTCGAGGATCTCGGCGTCCGGCAGCACGGCGTCGAGGCTGCGACGCATGCCCTCGGACTCCCGACCGGTGGCGGTGACGACGAGCAGGCACCCCGGGATGCCGCGCTGGATGCGCTGGCGCAGGAGCCCCGCGAGCAGCGGCCCCTGGAGCCCCTCGGTGAGGGAGAAGTCGGCGTCGCGGGAGGCCGATGCGAGGGCGTCGTCGAACGTGGAGGCGCGCGAGAGCGCCGGGATCAAGCCCTGGAGGATCACCAGATGATCGTACGCGCCGCCACCGACGCGCTCGCCGTCGTCCGCCGAGGGCGGACGCGGGACGCGCAGACCGAGCCGGCCGGGCGGATCAGGACGCGGCGGTGTGGAACCGCAGCTGCGCCGCGATGAGGCCGTCGGAGGCGATCATCTCGATGGCGTCGGCCGCGTCCTCCAGCACGTTGGGCAGGACCTGCCGCTCCGTGGAGGAGAAGGGCTTCAGCACGAAGTCGGCGGCGTCCTGGCGACCGGGCGGGCGCCCGATGCCGATGCGGACGCGCGTGAAGTCGCCCGTGCCCGCGGAGGAGATGATGTCGCGGATCCCGTTGTGGCCCCCGTGCCCGCCGCCCTGCTTGAGCTTCATCGAGTCGAACGGGATGTCGAGCTCGTCGTGCGCGACCACGAGCTGCGCGGGCTCGAGCGAGAAGTACTTGAGGAGGTTCGCGACCGGCCCGCCGGACAGGTTCATGAACGAGCTCGGCTTCGCGAGGATGAGCTTCGGACCGCCGGGCACCGCCCGCCCCTCCGCGACCTGCGCGTTGGCGCGGTGCGAGCGGAACGTGGCGCGCATCCGGTCGGCGAGGACGTCGAGCGCCATCTGGCCGACGTTGTGCCGCGTGCCCGCGTACTGCGGGCCGGGGTTGCCGAGGCCGACCACGAGCAGGGTCCGGTCGTCCACGTGCGCTCTCCTCGTCCGTCGATCGCATCCGGGGCGGATGCGCGGAGCCCGCCGGCCGCTGCCGGTGTCCCGGACGGCGGCCGACGGGCTCCGTGGTGCTGGTCGTGCTGGTCGTTCTGGTGGTGCATGTGCGGCCAGGGCCGCGGCAGGTGCTACTTGTCGTCGCCGGACTGGTCGCCCGTGGCGCCGTCGTCGGTGACGCCGACCTCGGCGTCGCCCTCGGCCACGACGTCCTCGTCGACCGCGTCGGTCGTGAGGTCGAGCTGCGGCACGGAGATCGCGAGCACGAGGGTCTCGGGGTCGGTGACGAGCGTCGCGCCGGCGGGCAGGTCGACCTGGCCGGCCGTGATCTGCGTGCCCTCCTCGAAGCCCTCGATGGAGACGACGAAGCGCTCCGGGATGTGGGTGGCCTCTACGTCGACCGTGATGGACGTGTACTCGAGGTTGTGGATCGTGCCCGGGTAGGACTCGCCCTCGACGTGGATCGGGACCTCGACCTCGACGCGCTCGCCCTGGCGGACGACGATGAGGTCGACGTGCTCGATGATCTGGCGCACGGGGTCCTTCTGGACGTCCTTCACGAGCACCAGCTGGGGCGTGCCCGCGATGTCGAGCGTGATGATCTGGTTGGCCTTGCGGATGATGAGCATGAGCTCGTGGCCCGGCAGCGTGACGTGCTGCGGGTCGGTGCCGTGGCCGTAGATGACGGCGGGGATCTTGCCGATCGCGCGGATCTTGCGGGCCGCGCCCTTGCCGAACTGCGTGCGCAGCTCCGCGGAGAGGTTGTTGTCAACCATGATGTCGCTCCAATTGCGGCCCGTGAGGGCTCGCGTCGTGTGTCTGTGTCTGCTCGAACGCTTGCGCGTGAGGAATGAGGTGCGAGCCCCGTCCACCGCGTCGATAACGGACCGCCGCCGCGCTCGCGCGCGGCTCCTGCGATCCCTCGCCGAAGTTCAACCCCCGATGCTACCGGACGGACGGGTCCACGGTCGACGCGTCGGGCGCGTCCGGTGCGGCCGCCGGAGACGGGGACCCCGGCGCGGGCGGCGTGGACTGGCCGACCCGGAGGCGCAGGCCGTCGTGCACGCCGTCGACGACGTCCTCGAACGCGACCGGCGCGCCGAGCGTGGCCGAGACGTAGACGCTCACCACGGTCGCGAGCGACAGGAAGGCGTCGTCGACCGTGACCCCGGCCGGTCGGCCCGAGCGCAGGGCGTCGGCGATGTCGTCGTACTGGCGGTAGTGGCCCTCGAGGTACGTGTTGTCGAGGCGCGGCGAGCGCGGGAGGTCCGCGGCGTGGATCTCGAGCTCGGCGTCGTTGCGCACGTCGGCCTGAGCGGGCACGCCCGACTCGGGCGCCGCGTGGAAGTAGGTGAGGGAGCCGGCCTCGATCACGGCGGATCCGCGCGTGCCCTGCACCTGCACGCGGGTGTCGAGGCCCGGGTAGCCGGCGGTGGTCGCCTGCAGGGTCGCGAGCGCGCCGGAGGCGAAGCGGATCACGGCGACCGCGACGTCCTCGACCTCGATGCCGTCGTGCGCGAGCAGCGCGGTCTGCGCGTACACCTCGACCGGGCGGCCGAGGTAGGAGACGAGGAGGTCGAGCGTGTGCACGCCCTGGTTCATCAGCGCGCCGCCGCCGTCGAGGTCCCACGTGCCGCGCCAGTGGCCGGAGTCGTAGAAGCCCTGGCTGCGCCACCACGGCGCGCTGGCGACCGCGGTGGTGAGGCGGCCGAGGCGGCCGGAGCGCACGGCGCGGTCGACGATCACGCTCGACGGGTTGAAGCGGTGCTGGCTGATGACGGTCGAGAGGATCCCCCGCCCGGCGGCCTCGCGCGCGAGCTCGGCGATGCGGCGGCCGCGCGCCAGGTCCACGTCGAGCGGCTTCTCGATGACGACGTGGAGGCCGGCGGCGAGCGCCTCCTCGGCGAGGCCGATGTGCAGGCCGCTCGGCGTGCAGATCACGACGAGCTCTGCGGCGTCCTCGCGGATCATGTCGCCGAGGTGCGCGAAGACGCGCGGGCGGTCGGCGTGCAGCTCGTCGACCACCACGTCGGCTAGCTCGTCGGCGGTGGCGGCCGTGACGTCCACGAGCGCGGCGACGCGGAACTCGGGGTGCTCGGCGAGCACGCGCGCGTGGTGCGTGCCGATGACGCCGCAGCCGACGATCGCGACCCGGATGGGCTCGTGGACGGCCGCCGCGGGGGCGCCCTCCTGGCCCGCGGACGGTGCCGCGTCGGCGCGGTGCACGGCGGCGCGCGGCACGTCGGCCTCCGACCGCGCCTCCCGGACGACCGCGGGGACGTCCGCCTCGGGCACCGCGGCGGCGGGCTCGGTCGCGGTGGCCGGCGCGTCGTCGACCCGGCCGGGCGACGCCGTGCGTCCTCCCGGCAGCAGCTCGCGGACGGCCGCGTCGGCGAGCGCGACGGGATCGTCGGTGATGTCGAGCGTGATGCCCTGCTCGTCGTCGCCGAGCGGCTCGAGCGTGCGCAGCTGCGACGCGAGGAGGCTCGACGGCATGAAGTGGCCCTCGCGGCCGCCGAGGCGCTCCGCCAGGAGATCGTGGTCGCCGGCCAGGTGCACGAAGACGGCGTCGGGCGCGGCGGCGCGGAGGATGTCGCGGTAGGAGCGCTTCAGCGCGCTGCACGCGACGACGGGTCCGCCATCGGGGCGCCCGGCGAGCACGCGGCCGACCTCCTCCAGCCAGGGCCGGCGGTCGTCGTCGTCGAGCAAGTGGCCCTCGGCCATCTTGCGGCGGTTGGCCTCCGGGTGGAGGTCGTCGCCGTCGATGAAGGGGACGCCGGCATCCTGCGCGAGCAGCTCGCCCACCGTCGACTTCCCGGATCCGGAGACCCCCATCACGATCACGGGCGGGAACGGGCGGACGGCGTCGATGCGGATCACTCCCTGCGGTTCGGTGAGGAACTCGTGCGGCGCGACCGTGTGGGTGCGCTCGTCCATCCTACGAGACGCTCCCCGACGCCCCGCTGACGGTCGGGGGCCCGGGCGTAGCCTGATGACGACTGTCGACAAGGAGGCATCAGATGTCAGATGACCAGCAGGCCACGGCGAACATCGGGGTGGTGGGGCTCGCGGTGATGGGGTCGAACCTCGCCCGGAACCTCGCCAGCCGCGAGGGCAACACGGTCGCGGTGTACAACCGCACGACCCAGAAGACCACCGACCTCGTCGAGGAGCACCCCGAGGCGGGCTTCGTCGCCGCGACCTCGATCGAGGAGTTCGCCGCGTCGCTGCAGCGCCCCCGCACCGCGATCATCATGGTCAAGGCCGGGCGCGGCACCGACGCCGTCATCGAGCAGCTGACCGAGGCGTTCGAGGAGGGCGACATCATCGTCGACGGCGGCAACGCGCTGTTCACCGACACGATCCGCCGCGAGAAGGAGGTCCGCGCGAAGGGCCTCCACTTCGTCGGCGCCGGCATCTCCGGCGGCGAGGAGGGCGCGCTCAAGGGCCCGAGCATCATGCCGGGCGGCACGGCCGAGGCGTACGAGACGCTCGGCCCGATCCTCGAGTCGATCGCCGCGGTCGCGGAGGGCAAGCCCTGCGTGACCCACATCGGCACCGACGGCGCCGGCCACTTCGTGAAGATGATCCACAACGGCATCGAGTACGCGGACATGCAGCTCATCGCGGAGTCCTTCGACCTGCTGCGCCGGGTCGGCGGCCACGAGCCGGACGCCATCGCGGACGTGTTCGAGGAGTGGAACGGGGGCGACCTCGAGTCGTACCTCATCGAGATCACCGCCGAGGTGCTCCGCCAGAAGGACGCCGCCACGGGCAAGCCGCTCGTCGACGTCATCGTCGACCAGGCCGGATCCAAGGGCACGGGCGTCTGGACCGTGCAGAACGCGGTGGGCCTCGGCGTGCCGGTGGGCGGGATCGCGGAGGCCGTGTTCGCGCGCGCCGTGTCGTCGAAGCCCGAGCAGCGGAAGGCCGTGCAGGCCACGATCACGAGCCGTCCGGAGATCCAGTCGGGCGGCGACACCTTCGAGGACGACGTGCGCGCCGCGCTCTACGCGAGCAAGGTCGTCGCGTACGCGCAGGGCTTCGACGCGATCATCGCGGGCGCGAAGGAGTACGGCTGGGACATCGACAAGGGCAAGGTCGCGGAGATCTGGCGCGGCGGCTGCATCATCCGCGCCCAGTTCCTCAACCGGATCGTCGAGGCGTACGAGAAGGACTCCGGTCTCGCGACGCTGCTCGAGGACCCGTACTTCGCCAAGGCCGTCGCCGACGGCGAGCAGGCCTGGCGCCGTGTCGTCTCGGTCGCCGCGCTGTCGGGGATCCCGGTGCCCGGCTTCGCGTCGGCGCTGAGCTACTACGACTCGCTCGCCTCCGAGCGCCTGCCCGCCGCCCTGGTGCAGGGCCAGCGCGACTTCTTCGGCGCGCACACGTACCACCGCACCGACAAGGAGGGCACCTTCCACACGCTGTGGTCCGGCGACCGCTCCGAGGTCGAGGCGGAGGACACGCACTAGCGTCCACCGACCGTCGCCGACGCCCCGCCGCCCCTCGTGGGCGGCGGGGCGTCTGTCACACTGGGGCGGATGGACGAGGACGAGCACCCCGAGCTCGCGGGCTACGAGCCGCACCGCCCGCGGAGCCTGCGCAGCAAGCGCACGCTCGTCGTGATGCGGGTGGTCGTCGTGGTCGGGATCGTGAGCCTGCTGCTCCCCGGCGTCGTCACCATGGTGCGCGTGGGCGCCAGCACGGCCGACATGGCCTGCGCCGACTTCGTCGCGTACGAGCGGCCCGACTCCCCCTCATACGAGGTGCGGTTCCAGCTCTTCGGCCCAGGCGGCGTGGGCTACGAGTGCTACACGAGGTACGCCTTCGGCGGCGACGAGCACATCGTGTCGCTCGGGCTCATCCCCTCCGGCCGCGTCGCGCGCGAGGTCGTCGAGCGGAACTCCCGGGACTGATCCCCCGGGCGCCCGAGCCGCCGGCCCGGACCGCGGTGCTGGGGACTACGCCGCGCCGTCGAACATGCTCGTGACGGATCCGTCGTCGAACACCTCGTGGATCGCACGGGCCAGCAGCGGCGCGATGGGCAGCACCGTGAGCTTGTCCCAGCGCTTGTCCTCGGGGATCGGCAGCGTGTCGGTGACCACGACCGAGTCGATGTGCGGGCTGTCGAGGATCTGCGTGGCGGGGTCGGAGAAGACCGCGTGCGTGGCCGCGACGACGACACCCGTGGCGCCGTTCT
Organism: Clavibacter quasicaliforniensis; assembly: GCF_051201715.1. Classification (NCBI taxonomy): domain Bacteria; kingdom Bacillati; phylum Actinomycetota; class Actinomycetes; order Micrococcales; family Microbacteriaceae; genus Clavibacter; species Clavibacter quasicaliforniensis. The sequence continues at coordinate 2,507,176 of NZ_CP139624.1, forward strand.
TCTTCAGGGCCTCGGCCGCCGAGACGATGGTGCGGCCGGTGTCGATCAGGTCGTCCACCAGGAGGCACACGCGGCCGGCGACGTCGCCGACGATCTCGTGGACGGTGACCTGGTTGTGCACCTTCGGGTCGCGGCGCTTGTGGATGATGGCGAGCGGCGCGCCGAGCTTGTCGCTCCAGATGTCGGCGACGCGCACGCGACCCATGTCGGGCGAGACGACCGTGAGGGTCTTGGAGTCGAGCACGGAGCGCATGTGCTCGAGGAGCACGGGCATCGCGAAGAGGTGGTCGACGGGGCCGTCGAAGAAGCCCTGGATCTGCGCGGCGTGCAGGTCCACCGACATGATGCGGTCGGCGCCTGCGGCCTTGAACAGGTCGGCGACGAGGCGGGCGGAGATCGGCTCGCGGCCGCGGCCCTTCTTGTCCTGCCGGGCGTAGGGGTAGAACGGGGCGACCACGGTGATCCGCTTGGCGGAGGCCCGCTTCATCGCGTCGACCATGATGAGCTGCTCCATGAGCCACTCGTTGATGGGCGCGGTGTGCGACTGGATGACGAACGCGTCGCTGCCGCGGACGCTCTCGTCGTACCGGATGTAGAGCTCGCCGTTGGCGAAGGTCCGCGCGTCGGTGTGCACGAGGGTCGTCTCGAGCTCCTCGGCGATCTGCTCGGCGAGCTCGGGGTGCGCGCGACCGGTGACGATCACGAGCCGCTTCTCTCCGGCGGTCTTGATTGCGGACACGGGACTCCGTCTCGTCAGTGCTGCTCGGTGTGCTCGGTCCCGGACGGATCGTCCTGGTGCCCCTCGGCCGCCTCGACGGCGGCCCGGGCCTCGGGGGTGCCCGGTCGCTTCGCCTCGGTCCAGCCGACCATGTTGCGTTGCGGCGCCACCGAGATGCCGAGTGCGCCGGGCGGGACGTCCTTGCGGATGACGGCACCGGCACCCGTGTAGGAGCCGGTACCGATCCTAACCGGTGCGACGAGGACGTTCCGCGAGCCGAGGTGCACGTGGTCGCCGACCTCCGTGCGGTGCTTGGAGACGCCGTCGTAGTTGGCGAAGACCGCGCCAGCGCCGATGTTGGTGTGCGCGCCGATGGTCGCGTCGCCCACGTAGCTGAGGTGCGGGACCTTGCTGCCCGCGCCGATCTCGACGTTCTTCGTCTCGACGTAGGCGCCGATCTTGCCGTCGTCGCCGAGGCGCGTGCCGGGTCGCAGGAAGGAGAACGGGCCGACCGTCGCGCGGGCGCCGATGACGGCCAGCTCCGCGTCGGTGCGGCGGACGGTCGCGTCCTCGCCGACCTCGGTGTCGCGGAGGGTGGTGTCGGGGCCGACGGTCGCGCCCGCGGCGACCGTGGATGCGCCGAGGATCTGGGTGCCCGGGAGGACCGTGACGTCGGCGGCGAGCGTGGCCTTGACGTCGATCCAGGTGGTGCGCGGATCCTGGATCGTCACGCCCGCGAGCTGCCAGCGGCGGATGATGCGCGCGTTCAGCTCGGTGGCCGCGGCCGTGAGCTGGACGCGGTCGTTGATGCCGGCGACGAGCCAGCTGTCGCGGACAGGGAGGCCCTCGATGGCGCCGCCCGCGCGGCGGATCACGTCGGCCGCGTCGGTGAGGTACTTCTCGCGCTGCGCGTTGTCGGTGCCGATGGCGCCGAGCGTCTGCCGGAGCGCCTCGGCGTCGAAGACGTAGACGCCCGCGTTGACCTCGTCGATGCGGAGCTGCTCGCCGGTCGCGTCCTTCTGCTCGACGATGGCCTCGAACGCGCCGTCCTGGCCGCGGATGATGCGGCCGTTGCCGGTCGGGTCGTCGAGTCGGGCGGTGAGGAGCGTGAGGTCGTTGCGCGCCTGGCGGTGGGCGGAGACGAGCGAGCGGAGCGTGGCGGCGTCGAGCAGCGGCACGTCGCCCGAGAGCACGACGACCTGGCCGGTGAAGCCGTCGGGCAGGGCCGTGATGCCCACCTCGACCGCGCGGCCGGTGCCGGGGATCTCGTCCTGGTCGACCACGAGGGCCTGCGGCGACAGCGCGCGCACGACCTCGACGACCTGGTCGCGGTCGTGGCGCACGACCGTGACGATGTGGCGCGCGCCGAGCTCCTCCGCGGTCGCGAGCACGTGGCCGACGAGAGGCAGGCCGGCGAGCGGGTGCAGGACCTTGGGGAGGCGCGAGCGCATGCGGGTGCCCTGGCCGGCGGCGAGGATCACGACGGCGATGGAGGGGCTGCGCGGCTCGCCGTCGACGTCGAGCTCGCCCGTCACGATGGGGATCTCGCGGGTCGTCGGCGTGATGTCTGAGTCGGTCATGGCGATCTCCCTGATCCTCGTGCGTCTGTCCGGCGCGGCCGGCGGGCGTGGCTCCGCCCCCAGGATTCGAACCTGGACCTCACAGCTCCAAAGGCTGAAGTGCTGCCGTTACACCAAGGCGGACCGCTCACGGTCCGGCCGTGCGCAGGACGAGTCTGCCAGAGGTGCCCGGACGCGGAGACCGGGACGCGGCGGGCGCTCAGGCGCCGCGCGCGCGGCGCCGGCGGAGGATACCGCGGATCCGCAGCACCAGGAGGAGCGCGCCGCCGACCGCGAGCCCGACGGCCCCGCCGACGAGCACGCGCGCGTCGGACGCGCCCTGCTGGAAGGGCCACAGCTGGCTGGCGAGGGCGGCGATCCCGAGCAGGAGCGGCGTCAGCACCGCCGCGACGAGGGCCTCCTGCGACGGGGTCATGGGCTCGGCGCCGCGTCGGCGGTCGCGGATCGTCGTGCCGACGAGGGCGCCCCACATCGGCAGCACCAGACCGAGGTTCGCGACCGGGACGAGGACGAGGGCGACGAGGAGGGCCAGCGCGGCCCCGGCCACGAACCACCACGGCATGACGGAGCGGATGGAGGGGAGGCCGGCCACGTCCCCCACGCTAGCGACCGGGCGGGAGCCCCGGACCGGCATGATGGGGGGATGCCCAGCCGCGACGAGGTCGACCGCATCGTCGACGCGTGGCGGCGCGAGCGGCCCGACCTCGACTTCTCCCCGCTCGAGGTTCTGTCGCGCGTCGGCCGCCTGTCGCGTCTGCTGGAGCGCGCCCGGCGCTCGGCGTTCCAGGAGTCGGAGCTCGAGTCGTGGGAGTTCGACGTGCTGTCGGCGCTGCGACGGGCGGGCGATCCCTACCAGCTGAGCCCCAAGGCCCTCCTGCAGCAGACGCTCGTCTCCTCCGGGACCATGACCAACCGCATCGACCGGCTCGTGGCGCGCGGGCTCGTGGAGCGGCGGACGGATCCGCACGACGGGCGCGGGATCCTCGTGGTCATGTCGGACGCGGGCCGCACGCGCGTCGACACCGCGATCACCCGGCTCGTCGCCGAGGAGGCGGAGCTGCTCGAGACCCTGCCCGCGGCCGACCGCGACGTGCTCGCGGGGCTGCTGCGGCAGCTGATCCTCGACCTCGACGACGACGGGGCCTGACCCCCGACGCGCGCCGGCCGGCCGGCCGGACGGACGGACGGACGGCTCAGGCGTGCGCGACGCAGCGGCGCGCGGCCGGGCGGATCTCGAGCCGGCCCGCGGGGATCGCCTCGCCGCAGACCTCGCACCGGCCGTAGGTGCCCGCGTCGAGTCGCGCGACCGCGGCGTCGACGTCGGCGAGGCGCACGCGCGCCTCGCGGATCATCGCGTCGGACTGCGAGCGCTCGAAGGCGAGGGTCGCGCCCTCGGGGTCGTGCTCGTCGTCGGAGTTCGCGTCCTGGCGGGCCTCGACGATCGCCGCCACGTCGCGGTCGAGGCCGCGGATGAGCGCGAGCGTGTCGGCGCGCACCGCCTCCAGGGCCGCGCGCGGGTCCGCCGGAGCGGCCGCGGCGTCGTCGGCCACCGGCCGGCTACGCGGCGACGGGGACGAGCGCGTGCGCGTCCGCCATGAGCTCGACCGAGCGGAGGCGGTCGGGCGTCCGCTGCGACGCGTGCCCGACGATGACCTCGTCGACGCCCGCCTGCTCCGCGAACCGGTTCGCGTAGTCGGAGACCTCGGCGCCGGTGCCGACCGCCGTGTAGGTCATCATGCTGGCGACGTGCGCGCCGACCGGGGCCTCGAGGAGCCGGTCGAGCTCGTCGTCGGTGAACGTCTGAGTGGCCGGGATCTGGCCGCTCTGGCGGAGCAGCATCATCAGGCGCGCCCGGCGGACGCCGGCGAACTGGCGCTCGGCGTCGGCGCGGTCGTCGGCCGCGATCGCGTTGATGCCGGCGATCGCGTACGGCGCGTCGAGCTGCTCCGACGGGCGGAAGTCGCGGCGGTAGATCGCGATGGCGTCGAGCAGCATGTCGGGCGCGAAGTGCGAGGCGAAGGCGAAGGGCAGGCCGAGGGCCGCGGCCAGCTGGGCGCCGAACGTCGAGGATCCGAGGATGTAGAGGGGGACGCGCGTGCCGGCGCCGGGCGTAGCGGACACGCCGGGCACCTGGCTCTCGCCGGCGAGGAAGGCCTGCAGCTCGACGACGTCCTCCGGGAAGCGGTCCGAGGACCCGGGGTCGCGGCGGAGCGCGCGGAAGGTGGCCTGGTCGCTGCCGGGGGCGCGGCCGAGGCCGAGGTCGATGCGTCCCGGGTGCAGCGTCTCGAGCGTGCCGAACTGCTCCGCGATGGTGAGCGGCGAGTGGTTCGGGAGCATGACGCCACCGGACCCGAGCCGGATCGTCGACGTCTGGCTGGCGACGTGGGCGATGAGCACGCTCGTCGCGCTGGACGCGATCGACGCCATGTTGTGGTGCTCGGCGTACCAGACGCGACGGTAGCCGCTCCGCTCGGCCTGCTGGGCGAGGGCGACGGAGGCCTGGAAGCTTTCGCGGGCGGTCTCCCCGGGGGCGATGGGGGCGAGGTCGAGGATGGAGAGCGGGACGGTCATGCTCATCCCAACAGCGCGGACGCCTCCGGTGTTCCGAGCCCGTCCGGGGTGGGGGCGGCGGGCGCGTCGGCCGTCGTCTCGTCGCGACGCGCGGCGTCCGCGCGACGACGGCGCACGACCGACCACGCGGCCACGGCGCCGGCGAGCGCGGCGCAGATCGCGGTGGCGACGAGGATCCGCGCCCCCTCCCCCAGCCCGGCCGGCACGAGCGGCAGCAGGATCTGCACGGCGAGCACGAGCATCACGCCGGCGATCACGGTGTCGAGCACGCGCCAGGCGGCCGGCCGGGCGAGCACGGGCGCGAAGACGCGGGCGGCCGTCGCGAGGAGCGTGAACCAGACGCAGCTGGCGACCATCGCGCCGAGGCCGAACGCCCAGCGGCCGTCGCCGTGGCCCGCCGCGACGGATCCGACGAGGAGCACGGTGTCGAGGTACACGTGCGGGTTCAGCCAGGTGAGCGCGAGGCACGCGGCCACCACGGTGCCGAGCGCGCGGGGCGCGGACACGGCGACGGCCAGGCCCTGCGGTGCGACGGCCCGCAGCAGCGAGAGCGCCGCGTAGCCGGCGAGGAAGCAGGCGCCGAGGATCCTGATGACGACGATCGCGACGGGCGCCGCCTCGATGACCGCGCCGATGCCGGCGACGCCGAGGCCGATCAGGATCACGTCGGAGACCGCGCAGATGAGGACGACGACGAGCACGTGCTCGCGCCGCGTGCCTTGCCGGAGGATGAAGGCGTTCTGCGCGCCGATCGCGGCGATGAGCGAGAAGCCGAGTCCGAAGCCGGAGAGCGCGTGCGCGAGCGGGTGCATGGCCTCCACGCTAGGCATCGAGCGCGCATCAGACCAGCTCATGTTCCTGCTGCACCATTAGCATCGCTGATGATGGACATCCGCACCGAGCACCTGCGCACCTTGGCCGCCGTCATCGACACGGGCACGCTCGACGCGGCCGCCCGGGCGCTCCGGCTCACGCCCTCCGCCGTGAGCCAGCGGATCACGGCGCTCGAGCGCAGCGCAGGACGCGTCCTCCTCCGCCGCACGCGACCCGCGACCACCACCGAGGCGGGCGACGCCGTGCTGCGCCACGCGCGCCAGGTGCTGCTGCTCGAGCGCGACCTCGACGGGCTGCTCGGCGTGGGCGACGGGGACGGCGACGCGCCCCGCGCGGGGACGGCGGCCGTGCCCGTGGTCGTGAACGGCGACTCGCTCGCGTCGTGGCTGCTGCCCGCGTTCGCGGCGCTGGCCGCCGAGACCGGCCAGGCCGTGGAGGTGCTGCGCGAGGACGAGCACCACTCCCTCGACCTGCTGCGCGACGGATCCGCGATGGCCGCCGTCACGAGCGTGAAGGACCCCGTGCAGGGCTGCACCTCGGAGCGCCTCGGCCGGATGCGGTACCGCGCGCTCGCGACGCCCGCCTACGTCGCCGCGCACCTGCCCGACGGTCCCACTCCGAGCGCGCTCGCGGTCGCGCCGCTCGTGATGTTCGACCGCAAGGACGCCATGCAGGACCGCTGGCTGCGCGGCCGTCGGGCGTCCGCGGGACAGCCGCGGCACTACGTGCCGTCGTCCGCGGAGTTCGTCACGGCGGTCACGCTCGGCATGGGCTGGGGCATGCTGCCCGACCTGCAGAGCGAGGAGCTCGTCGCGTCGGGCGCGCTCGTGCCGCTCGACGCCGGATCCCACGTGGACGTGGCCCTGCACTGGCAGCGCTGGAGCGTCGACTCCCCCGTGCTCGCCGACCTCACCCGGCACGTGCGCGCCGCGGCCGCCTCCCTGCGATAGCGGGGCGGCCGCGGCGGGCGACGGGCGCGCGGACGGATCAGCGTCGGAGCGCCGCCCGCGCCATCCGGTTGCCGGCGAACTGCACCACCTGCACGAGCACGATGATGATGAGCACGGCCGACCACGTCACGACCGGCTCGAACTGCCGGTAGCCGTAGACGATCGCGAAGTTGCCGAGGCCGCCCGCGCCGATGGCCCCTGCGACGGCCGTCATGTCGACGATGCCGACGAAGATGAACGTGTAGCCGAGGATCAGCGGGCCGAGCGCCTCCGGGATCAGCAGCGTGAAGATGATCCGCACGGGGCTCGCGCCCACGGACCTCGCCGCCTCGATCACGCCCGGCTGCACGGTGAGCAGGTTCTGCTCCACGATGCGGCTGATCGCGAAGGACGCCCCCAGCGACAGCGTGAAGATGATCGCCGGCTGCCCGATGCCGTTGCCCGTGACCAGGCGGGCGAGGGGCTGGGCCGCGACCAGGAAGATCACGAACGGGATCGGCCGGAAGGTGTTGACGACCAGGTTGAGGACGGCGAACACGGCGCGGTTCGGCAGCAGGCTGCTGGCGCGCGTGAGGTAGAGCCCGAGGCCCATGATCAGGCCGCCGAGCCCGCCGAACAGGAGCGTGAGCAGCACCATCACGAGCGTCTCGACCGTCGACCGGCCGAGGAGCGGCAGGAGCGGGGTCAGCGCGTCCATCTCAGACCACCTCCGTCACGGTGACGCCGGCGCGGTCGGCCGCGAGCACCTCGTCGATGCGCGCGGGGTCGCCCCCGAGCGCCAGGGTCAGGTTGCCGAACGTGCGGCCCTGGATGTCGGTGATGCCGCCGTGCACGACCTCGAACGCGATGCCCGCATCCGCGAGCGCCCGGAACACCTCGGTCTGCGTGGCGCCGCCGTCCGCGAAGGACAGCGTGACGAGGCGTCCCGGGTGGCGACGGCGGAGGCGCTGGACCTCCTCCGCCTCGGGGATCCCCGCGACGACGGTGGAGACGAAGCGGCGCGCGACGTCGCTCGTGGGCCGGGAGAACACGTCGAACACCTCGCCCTGCTCGATGACGCGGCCCGAGTCCATGACGGCCACGCGGTGGGCGATGGACTTGATGACCTCCATCTCGTGGGTGATGACGACGATGGTGACGCCGAGCTCCTCGTTGACCCGGCGCAGGAGCGCGAGGACCTCGCTCGTGGTCTCGGGATCCAGCGCGCTCGTGGCCTCGTCGGCCAGGAGGATCGCGGGGCTCGTGGCGAGAGCCCGGGCGATGCCGACGCGCTGCTTCTGGCCGCCGGACAGCTCGTCGGGCCGGGCGTGCGCCTTGTCGGCGAGGCCGACGAAGTGCAGCAGGTCGCTGATCCGCCGCTGCTGCTGGTCCTTCGGCATGCCGGCGACCGTGAGCGGGTACGCGACGTTGCCCCACACCGTCTTCGACGTGAAGAGGTTGAACTGCTGGAACACCATGCCGATGCCGAGCCGGAGCTTCCGCAGCTCGCGCTCGGGGAGGGCCTGGATCTCCCGGCCGTCGACCGCGACGGTGCCGGCGGTCGGCCGCTCGAGCGCGTTCACCAGCCGCACGAGCGTGCTCTTGCCCGCACCGGAGTAGCCGATGATGCCGAACACCTCGCCGCGGCGGATGTCGAGGTCGACGTCGGCCAGCGCGTGGAGCCCCGCCTCCCCCTTCGCGCGGGGCGGGTACTGCTTGCCGACGCCGCGCAGGGAGACGTGCGGGGCGTCCGTCATCGAGCCGCCTTCTTCTCGGCGACGGCCTTCTCGGTGGTGGTGAGGAGGCTCTGCAGCTCGTCGGGCGGCGTCTGCAGCGGGATGGCGGTGCCGCCCGAGTTCTCGACGACCGCGTCCACGACCGCGGGGGTGTCCCGGAAGATCTGCGCGAGCTTCAGGTAGGTCTCATTCTGCGCGTCGTCGGCGCGGGCCGCGAAGACGTTGACGTAGGCGAGCGCCTTCGGGTCGCTGGGGTCGTCCTGCGCGATCGCGGCGTCGGCGGTGAGGCCCGCGTCGGTGACGAAGTCGTTGTTGATGATGACGGCGTCCGCGTCCGGCAGCGACGTGGCGGTGAGCGCGGCGTCGACCGTGGTGACGGTGACCTTCGACGCGGCCTGGTCGACGTCGTCGAGCGTGGAGACGCTGGATCCGCCGCCCTTCAGCGTGAGGAGGCCCTCGCGCTGGAGCAGGAGGAGGCCGCGCGCCAGGTTCGACTCGTCGTTGGGCAGGATCACGGTGCCGCCCTGCGGGATGTCGGCGACCGACGTGTGCTTCGACGAGTACAGCCCGAGCGGGTAGATCGCCGTGGCGCCGATGGGCGTGAGGTCCTCGCCCGCGCCCTCGTTGTACTGCGCGAGGTAGACGAGGTGCTGGAACTGGTCGAGGTCGATCTCGCCCTCGCTGAGCGCCGGGTTCACCTGCGGGTACTCGGTGAAGTCCACGATCTGCACGTCGATGCCCTCCTCCTTCGCCGCCTCGACGAACAGGGGCCACTGCGGGTCGCTCGCGCCGACGACGCCGATCCTCACGGCCTTGCCGCCGCCCGAGAACGCGCCGGTGGCGAAGAGGACGGCCGCGACGATCGCGAGGACGACGACGACCGCGCCGATGATGAGGCCGAGGCGGTTCCTCCGCTTCGGGGCGTCGATCAGGGGTGCCTGGGTGGTCATGGTGGTCCTCTCGGTGGTGCGGGGCCGGTGCTGTCCGGTGGTGGTGCGGGTGCGGTCGAGCGGGTGCGGTCGTGCGGGGATGCGGTGGCGGCCGGATGGCGCGCGGGTGCGCGCGCCGACGCGGTCGAGCGGACGCGCCAGGGCGTCCGGACGGGATGCCTCGCGGGAGGAGTCGGGACGGCGCACCCGCCTGCGGTGCGGGACGCCGACGACGGCCGGTGGCCGCGTCCCTGCAGCACCTCGACGGTAGGCGGACGGACGGGGGCGTGTCGAACCGGGCCGTAACACGGGGACACCCCGCATCGCCCGCGGGATGTGGCAGGGTCGGCCACGGAGGTGCCCATGCACGAGGACGACGACGCCGTCTGCGCGCTCCCCGTCGAGGAGCTGCGACGCCGCGTCTACGCGCAGGGGGCCGACGAGGCCGACGAGCGGTGGATCCGCGCGGCCGCCGAGCTCACCCGCCGCGAGCGCGCGTCCCTGCCCGCCGCGGGCGACGCCGTCCTCGCGGCGGGAGCGGGTGCCGGCGCCGAGGGCCTGGCGGATGCGGCGGCCCCCGCGTCCGCCGACGCGACGGCGGACGACGGGTCCCCCGACGACGCCGACGCCGCCACCTCCGCCGCCCCTCCTCGCGGATCCCGACGCGTCCTCGTCGGGATCGCCGCCGCCGCGCTGGCCGTGGGCCTCGCCGCGGGCGGGGCGGTCGGCGCCGCGCTCGGCGACGGATCCCCCTCCGCGACCTCCGCCGACGGCACCCCGAGCCCCGGCGCGGACGCACCGCCGGCCGCCGCGGGATCCACCCCGGCCGCCGCCGCGAGCCCCGACGGCCCCGCGCTCCTCGGCCCCGACTCCACCTCCGACCAGCGCAGCCGTCCGGTCGGCGCGATCTTCGACGGCCCGCAGGAGGACGGCGACCGCCCGCCCAAGGCCGTCCGCGCCGACGTCGACGCCACCACGATCCGCGCCGTGCAGACGAGCGTCGGCCTGTACGCCGGGCTCTCCGTCTCCGGCGACCTGTGCCTCCTCGTCTTCCCGAGCGGCGGCGCGGGCGTCGTCACGTGCGCGTCCCCCGACCGCGTCGCGTCCGACGGCCTCCGCATCGCGTGGACGACCGAGTTCCCGTCGCGCAACCGCGACGGCTCGACCGGCATGATCACGGGCGACGTGACGGCGACCTGGTCGGGCGACGACCTCATCACGCTCACCACGCCGGACCGCATCCTCGCGTACTGAGCGGCGTCTCCGGGACCGCGTCGGACGTGTGGGAGGGTCGTCGCGGGAAGGGGACACCACCATGGACGCACGCGCATCGGGGTCGGACGAGGACCTCACCACGCTCCCGCTCGACGCGCTCCGCCAGCTCGTCTACGCGGAGGGCGCCGACGAGGCCGACGAGCGGTGGATCCGCGCGGCCGCCGAGCTGACCCGCCGCGAGCGCGCGTCGTCCCCCTCCGCCCGTCCGGCGGATGCGGACGCACCGGGCGCGGAGAGCGACGAGGCCGACGCGGCGGATCCTCCCGCGCGCTCCCGCCGGACGCTCGCGTGGGCCGGCGGCGCCCTCGTCGTCGGGCTGCTCGCGGGCGCGGGAATCGCCACCGGCCTCGGCGGATCCGCGGCGCCGTCCGCCGACGCGACGGCGACCCCCTCCGCCGCGGCGACCGACTCCGCCGCGGCGCCGCCGGATCCCGCGGGAGTGCGGTCGCTGCTCGGCACCGACATCAGCCGCACCTCGGACCCCGTCGCGGTCGACGGGATCCTCGCTGCTCCGCAGACGGAGGCCGACACGCCGCCGCGCTCGCCCGGCGGCGACATCGACCTCACCTCCATCCGCGGCGTGCAGACGAGCGTGGGCCTCTACGTCGCGCGCACGATCTCCGGCGACGCGTGCCTGCTCGTCTACCCGTGGACGGGATCCGCCCCGGCTGCGGGGAACAGCCCCGGGTCCGGTGTCGCGTCGTGCGCCCCGCCCGCGCAGCTCGCCGTCTCGGGCCTCGAGATCACGTGGATCGCGGACGTCCCGGCGCGGGCGTTCGACGGCAGCGTGCGGATGGCCGGAGGCGGCCTCAGCGTCGTCTGGTCCCCCGACGGCAAGCTGACGCTGAGCTCGCCGGACGTCCTGCTCGCCTACTGACCGCTCGGCGGATCAGCCCTCGAGCAGCTCGCTGAGCTCCATCCAGCGCGACTCGAAGGCTTCGACCTCGGCCTCGATCGCGCGCACGCCCTCGTTGAGCTTCCCGAGGCCGTCGTAGTCGTTCGGGTCGTGCTCGGCCATGGCGTCGAGCGCCTGGCGGCGGCGCGTGTCCGCCTTCTCGAGCTTCCGCGTGATGCTGGCGAGCTCCTTCTGCGCGTTCCGCAGCTCGGCGCCCTGCAGCTGCGAGCCGCCGGATCCGCCGAGCGTCGCCGTGGCCTGGCCGCCCACCTCGTCGGGACGGGCGACGGTCGCCTTCTCGGCGTTGCCGGGCTGCGACCGGAGCTTCAGGTACTGCTCCACGCCGCCCGGGAGGTGGCGCAGGTTGCCGTTCATCACCGCGTACTGCTGGTCGGTGACGCGCTCGATGAGGTACCGGTCGTGGCTCACCACGAGCAGCGTGCCGGGGAACGAGTCGAGCAGGTCCTCCATGGCGGCGAGCATGTCGGTGTCGAGGTCGTTGGTGGGCTCGTCGAGGATCAGCACGTTCGGCTCGTCGAGCACGATGAGGAGGAGCTGGAGGCGGCGCTTCTGGCCGCCCGAGAGGTCCTTCACCGGGGTCGACAGCTGCGCGCTCGTGAAGCCGAGGCGCTCGAGCAGCTGACCGGGCGTCATCTCCTTGCCGCCGGCGACGTACGTGGTGCGCTGGCGGCCGATGACCGTCGAGACGCGGTCCTCGAGCACGTCCTTCAGCTCGTCGAGCTGCTGCGTGAGCACCGCGACCTTGATGGTCTTGCCGCGCTTCACCCTGCCGGTGGTGGGCTGCAGGGATCCCGCGACGAGCGACAGCAGCGTGGACTTGCCCGCGCCGTTGACGCCGAGGATGCCGGTGCGCTCGCCGGGGGCGATGCGCCACTCGACGTCCTTCAGGATCTGCTTCTCGCCGTAGCTGACCGACACGTCGAGCAGGTCGACGACGTCCTTGCCGAGCCGCTGCATGGCCATCGACGCGAGCGAGACGGTGTCGCGCGCGGGCGGCTCGTCGGCGATGAGGGCGTTCGCCGCCTCGATCCGGAACTTGGGCTTCGCCGTGCGCGCGGGCGCCCCGCGGCGCAGCCACGCGAGCTCCTTCTTCATGAGGTTCTGGCGCTTCGCCTCGGAGACGGCGGCGCTGCGGTCGCGCTCGACGCGCTGCAGGATGTACGCGGCGTACCCGCCCTCGAACGGCTCGATGAGGCGGTCGTGGACCTCCCACGTGGCGTTCGCGACCTCGTCGAGGAACCACCTGTCGTGGGTCACGACGATGAGGCCGCCGGAGTTGGGCGCCCAGCGGCGGCGGAGGTGGCCGGCGAGCCAGGCGATGCCCTCGACGTCGAGGTGGTTGGTGGGCTCGTCGAGGAAGAGGATGTCGTGGTCGCCGATGAGGAGCTTCGCGAGCGCGACCCGGCGGCGCTGGCCGCCCGAGAGGTTCGCGACGTCGGCGTCCCACGGCACGTCCGAGGCGAGGCCGTCGATCACGTCGCGGACGAGCGGGTTGCCCGCCCACTCGTGCTCGTCGATGCCGCCGACGATCGCCTCGCCGACGGTCTGGCCGTCCGGCAGGGTGTCGCTCTGGTCCAGCACGCCGATGGTGATCCCGCGACGGCGCGTGACGCGGCCGCGGTCGGGCTCGAGGCGTCCGGCGAGGAGGGAGAGGAGGGTCGACTTGCCGTCGCCGTTGCGTCCGACGATGCCGATGCGGTCGCCCTCGTTCACCCCGATGGTCACGTCGTCGAAGATCACGCGCGTCGGGAACTCGAGGTGGAGCGCTTCGGCTCCCAGCAGATGGGCCACCGCACGAGCCTAGGTGACCCCCGGCCGGGGAATTCCCGCGAGCCGCCCGCCGTTGCCCCTCATCGTGGCCCGCGCAGGGCCGCGCGCTCGACGGGGAGCAGCCCGCCCCGCCGCCCGTGCGCCGGGATCCGCCCACCGCGAGGAGCGCACATGACGACCAGCCGCACCGAGACCGCATCGATCCCCGTCAACGGCTCGACCGCCGCATCCGCCGCGTCCCCCGCCCGCCGCGAGTCCGCCGCCGGCCTCCTCGTCTACGCGCTCACGCTGCTCGTCCTCGTCGCATCCGGCGCCGCTCCCTCGCCGCTCTACCCCGTGTACCAGGAGGAGTGGACGCTGCCGCCCGTGGTGCTCACGCTCGTGTTCGCCGTCTACGTCGCCGGCCTCCTCGCGACCCTGCTCACGGCCGGCCGGCTCTCCGACCACATCGGCCGCCGACCCGTGATCCTCGGCGCCCTCGTCGTGTCCGTCGCCGCCATGCTCGTCTTCGCCTTCGCGCACGACGGGCTCGCGCTCGTGGTCGCGCGCATCCTGCAGGGCCTCGCGATCGGCCTCGCGACCGGCGCCCTCGGCGCCGGGATGATCGACCACCAGCCGTCGCGCCGATCCGGCCTCGCCGCCTTCCTCAACGGCGTCGTGCCGCCCGTGGCGCTCACGGTCGGCGCGCTCGGCAGCGGCTTCCTCGTCGCCTACGGACCCGCGCCCGAGGAGACCGTGTTCCTCGTGCTCGCCGCGCTCATGGTGGCGGCGGGTGTCGCCGTCGCGTTCGTGCCCGAGCGCCAGCCGCGCCGTGCGGGCGCGCTGCGCTCGCTCGTCCCGTCGGTCGCCGTGCCGCGCGCCGCCCGCTCCGTCTTCACCGCCGTCGTCGGCGGCATGATCGCGAGCTGGGCGCTCGGCGGCATGTTCCTGGCCTTCATCGGATCCGTGCTCGGCACCACGTTCGGCCTGCACAGCGCCGCGCTCACGGGGACCGCGATCGCGCTGTTCACCGGCACGGGCGCGATCACCGGCATCGTGATCCGCACCCGCGACGCCCGCCGCAGCCTCATCGTCGGCGTGGTCGCGCTGGTGCTCGGCCCGATCGGCCTCGTCGCCGCGATCTGGACCGCGTCGCTCCCCCTCTTCGCGATCGCCGCGGTGATCGGCGGCGTCGGCTTCGGCGCGGGCTTCCAGGCGGGGCTGCGGCTCGTGCTCGCGGAGGCGCCCGTCGACCAGCGCGCGAGCCTCCTCTCCTCCGTCTACGTCGCGAGCTACCTCGCGTTCGGCGTGCCGAGCATCGTCGCGGGCGTGTTCGTCGAGGCGGACGGGCTGCCGATCGTGCTCACCGTCTACGGCGCCTTCGTCGCGGCGAGCGCCCTGGTCGCGCTCGTGCTGCAGCTCACGGGACGCCGCACGCGCCGCGCCGAGCGGATCGCCGACGCGCTGGACGCCGCCGCCAGGTAGACGCCGCCCGAGGGTCAGGACGGCGACCGCCGCTGCGCGGGCTCCGAGGTAGCATCGTGCTCGCCGAGCGGCCGGGCGGTCCCGCCCGCAGGCCTCCGGACCGGCACCCGCCCGGTTCCGACACCAACGGAAGGTCGTCCCCCATGGCGTTCATCGTCGTCCTGCTCGTGCTCTGGCTGATCCTCACGGTCGTCGGCTTCGCCATCAAGGGCCTCATCTGGCTCGGGATCATCGGCATCATCCTGATCCTCGGCACGATCGTGCTCGGCAGCCTCCGCCGCCGCTACAACGCCGCCAAGACCCCCAAGGCGTAGCCGCCGGAGGGGCCCGCGGCCGCGGGGGCCGCGGGGACGCCGGGCTATCCTCGTCTCGGACCGCGGGACCGCCACGTGCAGGTCGCCGTCCGCAGGGGGCCCGCCGGCCGCTCCTGTCCGCACGCGCTGCACGTCCCGGAGAGACCATGATGCGAACGCCCCCGCACGCCCGCGCCCCGCGCACCGACGGCCGGCCGGGCAGGGCGTCGCTCCTCGTGTTCCTGGCTGCGCTCATCGGGATCGGCGTGCTGAGCGCGCTGTGGGCGGTCACGACGCCGCTCGGCGCGAGCCCCGACGAGCCTGCGCACATGAACAAGGCGGCCTCCGTCGTGCGCGGCCAGTTCCTCGGCGACGTGACGGACGACCCGCAGGTGCGCACGGTCCAGGTGCCCGCCGGCGTCGCGTACTCGGATCCCTCGGCGTGCGCCCGGCACGACGGCGACCGGACGGCCGACTGCGCGCCCGGCTTCCCCGCCGGCGACGCGGCCGACCGCATCGTCTCCACCGAGACGAGCGCCGGCCTCTACGACCCCGTCTACTACCTGCTCGTCGGCTGGCCGACGCTCATCTGGGGCGGCAGCACCACGGCCGTCTTCGGCATGCGCCTCGTGAGCGCGCTCCTCTGCACGCTGCTCGCCGCGGGCGCGCTCGCCTACCTCGCCCGCCTCCCCCGCCCGGTCCTCCCGGTGCTCGCCACCTTCGCGGCGCTCACGCCCATGACGCACTCGCTGTTCGGATCCGTGAACCCGAACGCCTTCGAGATCGCGGCGACCGCGGCGTTCGCGGCCGCCTACATCACGGGCCTCGTGCGCGGCGGGCCCGTGAGCTGGCGCACCGCGGCGTTCCTCGCGGTCACCGGCGGGCTGCTCGTGCACGCGCGCGGCCTCTCGCCCATGTGGCTCGGCGTCGTCGTGGTGGCGGGCGCGTCCTTCGTCGGGTGGTCCCGCTTCTGGACGTACCTCCGCCGCCCGCAGGTGCTCACCGCGGTGGGCATCGTGGCCGTGTCGACCGCGCTCGCCATCGTCTGGATCCTGCGCACGGGTTCGCTCGCGGCCGTCGGCGTCTACGAGCGCGCGGGCACCAGCTTCGGCGAGGGCCTCGTGATCATGCTCGAGCGCACCTTCGACTACGCGCGCGACATGGTGGGCAACTTCGGCTGGCTCGACACGGCCATCCCGTCGTACGCGGTGTTCCCCTACTTCGTGGGCTGGGGCGTCATCGTCGCCGCGGCCCTCATGATCCCGTCCGCGAAGGGCGGGCGACGCGCGGTCGTCGTCGCCCTCGTCGGCTTCGTGCTCCTGCCCGCGCTCGTGCAGGCATCGTCGGTGACGAAGTCCGGATTCGTGTGGCAGGGCCGCTACAACCTGCCGGCGTACCTGTTGCTGATCATCGTCGCGGCCGTCGTCGCCGCGCCCGCGTTCGACCGGGTTCCCGCCCTCGTGCGCCGCCGGATCCTGGTGCTCGTCGCGGTCGTGCACGCCGCGGCCGGGTTCGTGGGCCTCATGACCTTCCTGCGCCGCAACTCCGTGGGCCTCAGCGCCTCGTGGTCCGACCTCCTGCTGCGGCCCCGCTGGTCGCCGCCCGTCGTGGGCGTCGAGCCGTGGATCCTCGCGATCGCGGTCGGGTCGGTCCTCGCCGGCGCCGCGCTGCTCCTCGCGGTGCTGGCCGCCCGGCGCGACGCCCCCGCCGAGACGGCGCTCGACGCCGGGCCGCGCGGGCTTCCCGGCGTCGGGATGCCGGACTCCGTCGGCACCGGCCGCGGGACCGTGGCCGCGTCGGCCGAGGCGCACCACACCGACGACACGGCCGACGCCGCGCCGACGACAGCCGTGCACGCGACGGCCGACGGATCGCGCGACGCATGAGCACCGGCATCCCCGGCCGCCTCGCGCGCTTCCGCGCCGGCCGCCTCTACGGGCCGTTCGTCTACCTCGCGGTGGGCGGCGTGGCCTTCGTCGTCGACCTCGGCCTGCTCATCGTCGGCCGCGACCTCCTCGGCTGGCCGCTGGCCGCCGCGAGCGCGACCTCGTTCTGGGCGGGCCTCGTCGTCAGCTACGTGATGCAGCGCTTCCTGACGTTCCGGGACCAGCGGTCGGACTGGCACAGCCTCTGGAAGTACGGCGTGCTCGTGGCCGTCAACTCGCTCGCCACCGTGCTGATCATCGAGCTGTTCGACCGCATCGGCCTCGGATACATCGTCGGCAAGTTCGTGTCGACGGCCATGACGACGCTCTGGAACTACGCCGCCTACAGGTTCTGGGTGTTCGCGGACCGGTCCGCGGTCCCCGTCGGGGACGATGACGCGGACGACCCGCGCCCCTCGGATCCCGACGCCGGCTGATCCCGGTCGGCGGGCGACGCGGACGCCGCGTCCGCGCGGCCGGCGCGCGCCTCCTGCTCGAGGTCGCGCAGACGCAGGTCCGTCATGGCGCTCTCCTCGGCGAGCCGACGCACCTTGTCCTCGAGGTCGGTGAGCTCGGCGCTGAACTGGACGCACACCAGGAAGATCACGACGATGCTCGCGAAGAACGCGAGGTTGAGCGGCTCCTGCACCCCGAGGAAGCGGGCCGCCCCCGAGAGCAGCGGCGGGAAGACGCTGATCACGAGCGCGACGAGGCCCGCGACCAGCCACCACACGGCGTGGCGCTCCCGGAGGCGGCGCCGACGGAGGCGCTCGATCACGACGCCCACGGCGAGGAGCGCCGCGACGAGGGTGAAGACGTAGCTGGTGGGGTTCACGCGGTGACCGCCTTGACGGGTCGGCTGATGGGACGGATGAGGGCGATCACGAGCGCCATGCCGGCGCGCGCCAGGTAGATGGCGGCCTTGGCCGGGTTGTGCGAGGCGACGCCGCCGGCGCGGGGCCGCATGGACACGGGCACCTGCTCGATGGTGAGGCCGTGGCGCGCCGCGATCACGAGCGACTCGACCGTGTCGCCGAGGTACTCGGCCGGGTAGTTCTCGGCGAAGAGCGCGACGGCCCGGGGGCCGGATCCGCGGTACCCCGAGGTCGTGTCGGTGAGCGGCGTGCGCGCGATGCGGCTCAGCGTGAAGCTCAGGAACCTCATCGCCCACTTGCGCGGACCGGAGACCTCGTAGTCGCCCTCGCCGGCGAAGCGCGCGCCGATGACGACGTCCTTGCGCTCGAGGGCGGCGAGCAGCTGCGGGACGCTCTCGGGGTTGTGCTGGCCGTCCGAGTCGATCTGGATGACGTTGTCGAAGCCGTGGCGCTGCGCGTAGCGGAACCCCGCGCGCATCGCGCCGCCGACGCCGAGGTTGAACGGCAGCTCGAGGACCCGGGCCCCCGCGGACTGCGCTACCTCGACCGTGCGGTCCTTGGATCCGTCGCTGACGACCAGGCAGGCGATGCCGGGGAGCGTATCGAGGACCTCCCGCACCACCTGGCCCACCGCCTCCTCCTCGTTGTACGCGGGCATGACGATGAGGGTCGTGCTCAGGCTGGCGGGCATGCTGAGAGGGTAGCAAGGCGGCGCCGGGCGCCCGCGCGGGATCGCCGGGTCAGCCCAACGAGGCGACCCACTCGCTCGTGCCGTCGTCGAAGGCCTGCTGCTTCCAGATCGGGACGCGCTGCTTCACCTCGTCCACCAGGAGACCGCACGCGGCGAACGCGTCCGCGCGGTGCGCGGAGGAGACGGCGCAGGTGAGCGCGACGTCGCCGATGCCGAGCCGGCCGATGCGGTGCTCGATGTGCTTTCAGATAAAGCCGTGCCGCCGAGAGACGGCTGACGACGCTCGGATCAACGGCCGGCCCCTGCCCTCCACTTGACGGCCCGGACACCGTACCGTCGATTTGGTCGATGGACGTCTCCTCACTCAGAGCTCTTTTGGCCATCGTGGCGTACGACTGCATTGATCGCGAGGCCAGAGATCACGATGGTGATGCCGAAGGCAATCGACCCTACGACTCGAATCACTCCGGTTCGCTCGAAGGTGAAATATTGAATGAGCAGGACGACCCCGAGCCCGAGGACGACGATTCCCGCGATCTTGTACCTCAATTTGGCCTCTTTTCCGGAGGTGGGCACCGCGGCTCTCGCAGCACCCACCTCTTAGGTAGTGTGAGCGTCAGACGCACCGAATCCATGAATCGTCTACGCCAGACCACGCCGCTTCATGACCGAAAAAGGGGAGGAGCAGTTGACGATCGTCAGAACACTTCCCATTATAGCTGAGGTACTGCTGCGCGGCCGCGAGGACACCGGTAGTGATGACACAGGTCTCGGGGAATGCGCCGCACGCGGCGATTCCTATAAGGAAGCCGCTGCCGTTGATGATTGCATCTTGATCGAATGAATTCAAGAGGATGTATGGATGCCCGGTACCGTCGTCGAGTCCGCCGGAAATCTTCGATTCGAACTCCCCCTGGGGCGGGGTGGCTGCCGCCCCTTCAGGATATACGATTTCGATCCCGCTGCCCATGTGGTAGGTCGTGACGGACCGCCCATCGACAAGCGAGATCTCTCGTGGGACGTCCGACGCGTCCAGTTCGGCGTGCAAGCGACTGGTCGCCTGTCCCGAGATCGCGGACGACCCCGGGGGCTGAGCCATCTCAGCCGCATCTGCTGCCCCGGAGGAGATGCACGTGAATCCGAGGGCGACGACTGCCGCCACAGCAACATAGATTGGAGCCTTCGATCTGCTGTTCATTTGTCTTTCCTTCTATAGAGGAGTGAGACAATCCGCGCACCGATGTCGCTCGACCTACACCCAGTGTACCGAGGGAGCAAGGCAGGGCTCGGCATTCAGATATGCCTCGCGTGACGTGGGCTCCGGTCGGAATTCCAGGATCGACTGAGCCCTCGAGGCTGAACTTAGAACTCGTGATCGAAGCCCGTCGACACAGTCCACAGGGCGGAGAATATGAAGCGCTCGACCCGAGCAAGTCAGCCGAGCGAGGCGACCCACTCGCTCGTGCCGTCGTCGAAGGCCTGCTGCTTCCAGATCGGGACGCGCTGCTTCACCTCGTCCACCAGGAGACCGCACGCGGCGAACGCGTCCGCGCGGTGCGCGGAGGAGACGGCGCAGGTGAGCGCGACGTCGCCGATGCCGAGGCGACCGATGCGGTGCTCGACGGCGATCCGCACCTCGGGGTAGCGCGCGGAGACGTCGAGCGCGACCTGCCGGATCGCCTGGCGGGCGGCCGGATGCGCGGAGTAGTCGAGCCAGAGGACGCCGCGGCCGTCGTCGTGGTCGCGCACCACTCCCTCGAAGGTGACGACCGCGCCCGCGTCGTCGGCGCGCACGGCGTCGGCGCAGTCCTCCACGCGGATCGCGCCGCCCGCGATGCGCGCGAAGAGCACGCGGTCGGCGGTCACGAGCTGGCTCCTGCGTCGGCCGCGGGAGCCGTGTCGGCGGTGTCGGCGGCCGGGTCGGCGGCGGGATGCACTGCGCCGCGGGCCTGCTCGAGCGCGTGGTCGAGGATCCGGTCGAGGAGGCCGAGGCCGTCGCGCACGCCGCCCGGCGAGCCCGGCAGGTTCATGACGAACGCGCCGCCCGCGATCCCCGCGTGCCCGCGCGTGAGCACCGCGGTGGGCGTGTGGGCCGTGCCGATGCGGCGGGCTTCCTCCATGATCCCGGGGATCTCGAGGTCGAGCAGCGGCAGGGTCGCCTCGGGCGTGCGGTCGGTGGGGGTGATGCCCGTGCCGCCCGTGGTGAGGATCACGCGCGCGTCGCCTGCGACGGCCTCGGCGAGCGCCGTGGCGACCCCGGGTCCGTCCGCGCGGACGACCGGCGCGCCCACCTCGAACCCGCGCTCGGCGAGCCAGGCGACGATGACGGGACCCGTGCGGTCCTCGTACTCCCCCGCGGCGGCGCGCGTGGAGGCGACGATCACGACGGCGCGTCCGCGAGGATCCGCCGCGCTCACGGCCGGGCCCAGTCGCCGGACTTGCCGCCCTGCTTCTCGCGCACGAGCACGTCGGTGATGACGGCTCGCGCGTCGACGGCCTTGACCATGTCGTAGAGCGTGAGCGCCGCGACCGAGGCCGCGGTGAGCGCCTCCATCTCGACGCCCGTGACGCCCGTGGTGCTGACGGACGCGACCACCGTGAGCCGGTCGTCGGCACCGGTGATGTCGATCTCGATGCGGCCGATGGGCAGCGGGTGGCACAGCGGGATGAGGCTGGAGGTCTGCTTCGCCGCCATGATCCCCGCGATGCGCGCCGTGCCGACGGCCTCGCCCTTGGGCAGGTCGCCCGAGATGACGGACGCGACCACGTCGGGCCGGGTCACGAGCACGGCCTGCGCGACGGCGCGGCGCTTCGTGACGGCCTTGTCGGTGACGTCGACCATGTGCGCGGATCCGTCCTGCCGCAGGTGGGTGAGGGACGGCGCGGCGGCGCTCGGGGCGGGATCAGTCATCGATGCTCCAGACGGTGACGGGGTCGCCGGCCTCGAGCCGGTCGACACCCGCGGGGATGTGGACGAGGTGGGTGGCGGTCGCGTAGGCGTGCAGGAGGTGGGATCCGGGTCCGCCGACCGCGACGACCCGGCCGTCGGCGTCGATCCGGCCGCGCCGCACCTGGTGCTTCGCGGCGGGCGAGTCGAGGGGCGCGGCGAGCGGCAGCTCGCGGGACGGCCGCGCGGGATGCGGGTGCCCGGCGGTGGCGCGCAGCACCGGCCGGAGGAACAGCTCGAAGGACACCAGCGCGCTCACGGGGTTGCCGGGGAAGGCGACCACGGGGATCCGCGCGCCGGCGACCTCCGCCGACCCGAGCCCCTGCGGCCCGCCCGGCTGCACCGCGACCGAGACGAACTCGACGCCGTCGCCCGCGAGCACGTCGCGCACGACCTCGTAGGCACCGGCGCTGACGCCGCCCGTCGTGATCAGGAGGTCGATGCCGACGGCGGCGTCGCGGATGGCGTCGCGCACCCGGTCGGCGTCGTCGGACGCGACCCGCAGCGTGCGGACCTCCGCCCCGGCGGCCGCGAGCGCGGCGGCGAGCGCGACCGAGTTGGCGTCGTGGATCTGCCCGGGCGCGAGCTCCTCGCCGGGCCCGCGCAGCTCGAGGCCGGTGGAGAGGAGGAGGACGACGGGTCGGCGGCGCACGGCGACGGTCGCGACGCCGGCCGACGCGAGCACGCCCCAGTGCGACGGGAGGAGGCGCGTGTCGGCCGCGACCAGCACGGCACCCGCGGCGAGGTCGCTGCCCTGCGCGCGGACGAAGGCGCCCGGATCCACGGGCGCGGCGAAGGAGACGGTCGCGTCGGTCGCCTCCTCGTCGACGAAGCGGTCGGGGATCGCGGCCTCGATGGGCACGATGGCGTCGGCGCCGGGCGGGACGGGCGCGCCGGTCATGCAGGGGGCGGCCGTCCCGGGCGCGAGGGGCTCGGGGGCGACGCCCGCGGGGATCCGCGCGGCGATGCGCAGGACGGCCGGTACCGCGCCACCCGCGCCCGCGAGGTCCGCCGCGCGCACCGCGTAGCCGTCCATCTGCGAGTTGCGGAACGGCGGCAGGTCGAGGGGGCTCGTGACGTCGCGGGCGAGCACACGGTCGGCGTACCGGTGCGGATCCGCGCTCACGGCGTCCGCGGCGACGGGCAGCTCCTCGGCGGGCAGGTCGGCGAGCGGGGCGAGCAGCGCGGACACGGCCGCGCGGTGCTCGTCGACCGTGCGTCGTCGTCGGTCCGCGGGGCGGTCGGGGGTCATGGGACCATCATCCCCGACGCGGGTGCGTCCTCCCCGGTCGCCGTCGGATCCCGATGCGCGGTCGTCCTCCCCGTCATCCGCGCCCCGGACACGGGCCTTGCCGTCGCGGTCCGGGCGCGGGACCCTGTGCGCATGGATCCCCACGAGCGCCGCGTCGCCCTCCACCGCCGCACGGCCACCGCGATCGGCGCCGTGCTGCTCGCCGCCGCGATCGCGCTGGGCGTCGCCGGGGTCGTCGTCTACACGGGCGGATCAGACCTCGGGCTGTTGCTGCTCGTGGCGGCGCTCATGCTCCTCACGGCGGGCGCGGGCCTCGTCGTCGCGGCCGTGCGATCCTCCGCGGACCGCCCGCGCTGACGCGGATCCGCTCCTCCCCAGGACGAGTCGACGGATCCGTGTCCGCCTCCCGAACCCGCCCCTGCCGCGCGCCGCCCGGCCGTCCTAGGGTCGGAGCATGACCATCGCCGCCCGCGGGCAGACCCTCGTCGACCTCCACACCGCACCCGAGCTCCTGAGGGTGGTGAACGTGTGGGACGCCATCACGGCCGCCGCCATCGGATCCCTCCCCGAGACGAAGGCGCTCGCCACCGCGAGCCACTCCATCGCCGCCACCTTCGGCTACGAGGACGGCGAGAGGATCCCGCTCGACCTCCACCTCGACATGATCGGCCGCATCGTCGCCGCCGTCGAGCAGCCCGTCTCCGCCGACCTCGAGTCGGGCTACGGGGACGCGGGCGAGACCGTGCGCCGCGCCATCGGCGTGGGCGTCGTCGGGGCGAACCTGGAGGACGGCATGCGCCCCCTCGACGACTCGATCCGTGCCGTCGAGGCGGCCGTCGCAGCAGCGCAGGCCGAGGGCGTGCCGTTCGCGCTCAACGCCCGCACCGACGCCTACGTGCTGGGCGGCGACCGCGACCGGTCCGACGTCCTCGCCGACGCCGTCGAGCGCACGCGCGCCTACATGGCCGCCGGCGCCACGAGCGTCTTCGTGCCCGGCCCGCTCACGGAGGACGAGGTGCGCACCCTCGTCGAGGCCGTGGGCCCGCAGCGCCTCACCGTCATCGGCGTCCCCGGATCCCTCTCCCCCGCGCGCTTCGAGGAGCTCGGCGTCGGCCGCATCTCCTACGGCCCGTGGACCCAGCGCGTCGCGCTCACCGCCCTGCAGGACATGGCGAAGGACCTCTACGCGGGCGGCGCGCTGCCCGAGGGGACGCGGCCTCTCAACTGACGCGGTCCCGGCGTCGCCTCGGTCGACGTCGACCGGGGCACGGCAGGCGCGGTCGAGCCCGCGTCCACCGCGCCCTGGTTGACTGGGCACCCACCCGAAGGAGCACGACGTGACCGACACCCCCGCCCCGGCGAACGCCGCATCCGTCCCCCGCGCCGACATCGGCGTCATCGGCGGATCCGGCCTGTACTCCCTTCTCGACCCCGCGACGAGCACGTCGCACCGCATCGAGACGCCGTTCGGCCCCACGTCGAGCGAGGTGACGGTCGGCGAGCTGGCCGGGCGCCGCGTCGCGTTCCTCACCCGGCACGGCGCGGACCACTCCGTCGCGCCTCACCTCATCGACTACCGGGCGAACATCTGGGCCCTGGCGTCGCTCGGCGCCTCCGCCATCGTGTCGTCCTCGGCGGTCGGCGGCGTCTCGCCGGACTACCCGCCGGGATCGCTCGTCCTCACCGACCAGCTCCTCGACCGCACGTGGGGCCGCCCCGACACCTTCTTCGACGCCGGCGTCGTGCAGCACCTCTCCGCCGCGGATCCCTTCGACCCCGAGCTGCACGCGCTCGCGGCCGCCGCGCTGGTGGAGCTCGAGGGCGGCGAGAACGCCGATCCCGCCGGGCCGCTGCGCACCTCGGGCACCGTCGTCGTGATCCAGGGCCCGCGCTTCTCCACGCGCGCCGAGTCGCTCTGGTTCCGGCAGGCGGGCGCGCACATCGTCAACATGACGCAGTACCCCGAGGTCGTGCTCGCCTCCGAGCTCAACATCGGCACGGTGAACCTGTCGTTCGTCACCGACGCGGACGCGGGCCTCGCACCTCTGCCCGGCGAGCAGGGCGATGCCGTCACGGCGGACCTGGTGTTCGCCCGGCTCCGGGAGGCGCAGCCGCGCATCGTCCGGGCGATCGAGGCGGTCGTCCGCGCCATCCCCGCCGACTACCGCGGACGGCCGCTGATCGACCCCGATGCCGTGGCGTCCGTGCTCGCGCGGCATGTCTCCGGCACCGGCCCGACGACCGGCACCGCTGACACGACGGACGCGCGCTCGTGACCGACGGGATCCTCCTCGTCACGGGAGGCGCCGGCTTCATCGGCGGCGCGATCGTGCAGGCCGCGCTCGAGGAGGGGCGGCGCGTGCGCGTGCTCGACTCGCTGCGCGCCGACGTGCACGGCGGCGACCCGGAGATCGACCCGCGCGTCGAGCTCGTGCGAGGCGACGTCACGGACCCGGACGCCGTCGCAGGCGCGCTCGACGGCGTGGACGTCGTGTGCCACCAGGCCGCGAAGGTCGGCCTCGGCGTCGACTTCCTCGACGCGCCCGACTACGTGACGACCAACGACGGCGGCACGGCCGTGCTCCTCGCCGCCATGACCCGCGCGGGCATCGACCGGCTCGTGCTCGCGAGCTCGATGGTCGTGTACGGCGAGGGCGCGTACGCGGGCGTCGACGGCCCGGTGCGCCCGCCCGCCCGCCGCGTCGCCGACCTCGACGCCGGGATGTTCGATCCCCTCGATCCCGCGACGGGCGAGCCGCTCGTCCCGCAGCTGATCGGCGAGGACGTGCCGCTGGATCCGCGCAACGTGTACGCCACCACCAAGCTCGCGCAGGAGAACCTCGCGAGCTCGTGGACCCGCGCCACCGGTGGTCGTGCGGCCGCGCTCCGGTACCACAACGTCTATGGGCCCGGCATGCCGCAGAACACGCCATACGCGGGCGTCGCCTCGCTGTTCCGCTCGGCGCTCGCGCGCGGCGAGGCGCCGCGCGTCTTCGAGGACGGCCGCCAGCGCCGCGACTTCGTGCACGTGCGCGACGTCGCCGGCGCGAACCTGGCCGCGCTCGCCTGGACCGCAGACCGCGAGGCGGGATCCTTCCGGGCCTTCAACGTCGGCAGCGGCACCGTGCACACCATCGGCGAGATGGCGGAGGCGCTCGCGCGGGAGGCCGGCGGATCCGCGCCCGTCACCACGGGCGAGTACCGGCTCGGCGACGTGCGGCACATCACGGCGTCGTCGGATCGGCTGCGCACGGAGCTCGGCTGGCAGCCGCGGATGACCTTCGAGGAGGGCATGCGCGAGTTCGCGACGGCGCCGCTGCGGAGCGCGGTCGTCTGAGCCGAGGGCGCCCGGCAGCCGCGGCGGATCCATGGCGGGTCGTACCCGGGTGCCGCTCGTCCGCCGAGCCCGGCACCTCCGACGGACGAGTTCGGTGCCGTCGGCTCGCCACACTGGGGGCATGACCTCCGCATCGCCTCGCCGCATGGCCGCGCGCTCCGGCATCGCCCTGGCCGTCGGCGCCGCATCGCTCGCCCTCGTCGGCTGCTCGAGCATCACCGACGACATCGCCGACATCTACTCGATCACCTACGAGGTGACGACCACCGGCCCGGCCGACAGCGGCCTGACGGACGTCTCGTACGCCGAGGCCTCCCACCGCGGACGCCCGTCGATCGTGAAGGAGGTCGGCCAGGCGTCCCTCGCGCCCGGCGACGACTCGGCGAGCTCGGTCTGGTCGGTGGAGTCCGTCGTGACCGCCGAGGACTGGGCGTTCGTGCAGGCCACCCCGGTGGACGGCGAGGCGCTGACATGCCGGATCCTCGTGGACGGCGTGAAGGAGATCGCGACCTCGACCGCGGCACCGGGGCAGCCCGTGACGTGCCAGGTCCCGACGGCGCCGTTCGGCTGAGCGCACCCGCCGCGCGG
Source organism: Clavibacter quasicaliforniensis (assembly GCF_051201715.1). Taxonomy (NCBI): domain Bacteria; kingdom Bacillati; phylum Actinomycetota; class Actinomycetes; order Micrococcales; family Microbacteriaceae; genus Clavibacter; species Clavibacter quasicaliforniensis. The sequence continues at coordinate 2,533,806 of NZ_CP139624.1, forward strand.
CCGCGAGCCGACCGGCCGCGCCGGCCGACCTCGCGGCCGATCCGGCCGGATCCCGTCAGTACTTGGCGGACTGCCCGCCGTCGATCGGCAGCACGGCCGCATTGACGTACGCCGCGTCGTCCGAGAGCAGGAACGCGACGACCGACGCGATCTCCTCGGCCTCGCCGTAGCGCTTGGTCGGGTTGCCCTGGATGAACTGCTCGGCGAAGCCGCGCGGGTCGTTCGCGTCGCTCTGCTTCATCGACGCCTCGACCATCGGCGTCCAGATGGCGCCGGGCGCGATGGCGTTGATCCGGATGCCGAACTGCCCGTACTCGACGGCCGAGTTGCGGGTGAGGCCGACGACGCCGTGCTTCGCGGCCGCGTAGCCGGACTGGTTGCCGACGCCGCGGATACCGCCGACGCTGGCGGTGTTCACGACCATGCCGGAGCCCTGCTCGCGCATCACGGCGAGGACCTTCTCGAGGCCGAGGAACACGCCGCGGAGGTTGATCGCGACGACCCTGTCGAACTCCGCGGCCGTGAAGTCCTCGGTGAGGTTCTGGCGGCCCTCGATGCCCGCGTTGTTGAAGAAGCCGTCGATGCGGCCGAAGCGCTCGACGGTCTGGCGCACGTAGGAGTCGACGTCGGACTCCTTCGACACGTCGGCGAGGACGGTGAGGATCTCGGCGTCGGGCGTCGCGGCCGTGACGGCGGCGACGGTGTCGACCAGGCCGCCCTCGGAGATGTCGACGAGGGCGAGGCGCGCGCCCTCGGCGGCGAGGCGGACGGCGGCGGCGCGGCCGAGGCCGGATCCTCCGCCGGTGATGAGGACGACCTTGTCGGTGAAGCGGGTGGTGGTCATGGGGTCTCCTGACGAGTGGGGCGGTGGCCCGCGTCTCGTGGGCGGAGCCACTGGTCCATGCGATCGCATGGACATCCCTACCGTAGGTCGGTTTCCTGGACGCGGCCTCCGCGCGCCGCCCGCAGCTCGGGCCGCCGCCGCTCCATCCGCCTCCGCACCGCGACGAAGACGAGGCCGGCCAGGACGATGTGCACGAGCACCAGCGCGATCGCATCGGGCTCGACGAACGCGATCTCCCAGCCCGACGACGCCCAGGCCATGCCGCCCAGCAGCACGCGGGTCACCGTCAGCTGCGTCCAGTGGAACGCCATCGCGATGAGGAGCGCACCCTCCATCGGGATCCGCCGTGCGGCGATGAGCGCGAGGCCGAACAGCCCGAGTTGGAGCACGTACACGACCGCGTCGTTCCCGGCGGGAATCGGCGTGAAGGCGCCGGTGTCGGATCCCGCGATCGTCAGAAGGATCCAGCGGCCGGACTCGATGACCACGCCGGTGGCCGGGAAGAGGGCGGTGGTCACGACCGTCGCGATGACGAGCCCGGTGCCGTCGCGGAGGTTCGTCCACATGTACCCGCGGAGGGCGAGCTCCTCGGGGATCGCCTCGTAGAGCGCGAGGACGACGCCGTTGAGGAGGAGGAACCCGGCGAACGCGGCGAGGTCGACGCCGTCCACGCGGATCCAGCCGAGGAGGCCGGCCGGGACCCAGACGACCGCACCTGCCACCGCTCCGACGCCGACGCCCAGCGCGATCGGCCGCCGGATCCGCCGAGACAGGCCGAGGCTCGCGAGGCTCCTGCGGTCGAGCCGCCGCCGCAGGAGGACGACGGCGGGCACGACGAGCGCGGACATCAGCACGGCCTGCAGGACGATCCTGGCGAGCAGGCCGGCGCCGGTCGCCTGCTCCACCGCGTCCGTGATGCCGATGGCGAGGCCGAGACCCACCCCGAGCACGACCCAGGCGAGGAGCGCGACCGCGACGGCGCGGATCCATGGCTGCGGGCGACGCGTCTGCGCGTCGAGGCGCGGATCGGCGGACTCGGCGCGCGCGGTGGAGGGCGCGGCTGCGGCGGCAGGGCGGGCGGATGCGGGCACGGGACTCGTCTCGTAGGCGTCGGGCGGTCGATCCAGGCTGGCCGTCGGGCCGGTGCCGCGCGACCCCGACGACGGCGCGGCCCGCATCTGGGGCGCGGGATCAGGCCGCTGGCGCCCCCGCTGATCCATCCGCCGACGTCGACGGTTCGGTGAAGTCGAACACCAGCACCCCGTGCGGATCCGGCGCAAGCAGCGGCCCGACGAACTCCTTGAACGCGGCGTGCTGCGCGTCGATGCGCGCCGGATCCGCGATGAGCGGCTCCCCGAGGTAGAGGTTGCGGTCGCCCTCCGAGGAGAAGGTCAGCACGAAGCCGAGCTCGAATCCGCGGCCGACGCCCTCGGGGCTCGACTGCCGGCCGGCGTGCAGCGAGCGGATGTACGGGCCCGAGCCGTCCGGGTGCGGGGAGTCGGCGAGCGCCCGGAAGCGGCGCTCGACCTCGTCGCGGTCGGCGGGCGACGCGTCGTCCCGGAGCCGGAAGAGCACGACGTGGTGCACGAGCCCGGGGACGTGGTCGCGGGCGGTCAGCTGGGCGTCGGTGGGGGCGGGGCGGTCGTCGATGGTCATGTCCGGATCCTGGCCCGATCCGGCCGCGACGGCGCGGCCACGAGATGACGGCGCCTCAGGAGACGACGGTGCGCTCAGGAGGTGACGAGGAGCGGGACGCCGAGCGCGAGCCCGGCGGTGCCGACCACGAGCTGCGGCCACGTGCGGCGGGCGATCCTGCGGCCGGCCCGGCGCGCGACGACGATCGCGGCCAGCGCGTCGAGGGTGACGAGGGCGCCGGCGACGGTCAGGATCCAGGCGATGACGGTGGTGGCCACCCGCCCAGGGTACGGGCCGCCCCGTCGTGACCCGGACGGGGCCTCGCCGTCCCGGATCCGCCGCCGTAGCCTGGCGGTACGCGACCACCGCCCCGGCCGCGACTCCCGGTCCTCGACGAGGAGGCCTCATGACGGACCCGCTCGACGCTCCCGACGACGCCCTCGCCCGGCGCCTCCGCGACGATCCCGAGGCCGCGCGCCGTCTCGAGGAGCTGCGACGCCGCGCCTACGGGCGAGACGGATCCACGGCGCCGCTCGTCGAGGTCCCCGCCGACCTCCGAGCGCGCACCGGCTACGACGCGGACGAGCTGCCGGCGCCGCTCGTCGCCCTGCTCGCCGAGGAGGCGCGGCTCGTCGACGAGGGCGCGGCGTTGTTGGCGTCCGAGCGTCCGGCGGCCGATGCCGCGCGGGCCGGGCAGCATGCGGGAGCGGAAGCCGGAGACGCCGCCGAGGCGGCCGCGCCACGTCGGCCACGCGTCCGCGGGGTCCTCGTGATGGTCGTCGCGGGCCTCGTCGCGCTCGCCGGCCTCGGCACCGCGGCGGCCATGGGTTCCCTCGACGCCGGATCCACCGCCTCGACGCCCCCGACCGCCGAGGGCGTCGGCTCCGCCGTCACCTCGACCGCCACCCCGCGCGGCCAGGCGATGGGCACGCCCGACGGGCGACGCGGATCCGTCGTCCCGGACTTCACGGCGGATCCGCCCGTCAGCGTCCCGATGACCGACGCCGAGCTGGCCGAGGACCTGCGGGTCCGCGCCGACCGGGCCTGGGACATGGTGCTCGAGCAGCAGCCCGACGCGGTGCGGCCGGACGTGGGGACGGAGCGGGTGGTCGACGAGGAGGACTACGTCGATCAGCAGGTGGCCTGCCTGCGGGACGCGGGGATCACGGCGTCCGTGATCGGCCAGGACAGCTACAGCCTCACCGACGCGGATCCGGTCACCGTGTACACCTGCCAGGTCCGCTTCCCCCAGCGCGAGGCCGGCCCGCGCACCGACGCCGAGCTCGCCTACATCCACGACTACTACGTCTCCTACCTGATCCCCTGCTACGCCGCGGAGGGGAGCCCGTACGAGGGTGACGTCCCCGCCGTCGACGACTTCATCGCCGCCATGCGCGCCGAGCGCCCCTGGACCCCGTTCCCCGACGCGATGGACGAGGGGCTGGCCGCGGCGTGCCCGGCCCTCCCCGCGGCGTACCGGTGACCACCCCGGGCTCGCCCGCCGACGCCCTCCGTCGACGCCTGCGCGACGACCCGGACGCCGCTCGCGCACTCGACACCCTCCGCCGCGCCGCCTACGGTCGCGAGGACGGAGACGCTCCGCACGTGGGGGTGCCCGAGGGGATCCGGCTGGCCGCCGGGATCGAGGTCGACGCGCTCTCGGCACCGCTCGTCGCGCTCCTGGTCGAGGAGCACCGCCTCGTCGGCGAGGGCCGGGAGCTGCTCGCCGCCGATGCGCGGGCGACCCCGCGCGCGTCGGACGACGTCCCGACCGCGGCCGGGGAGACCGCGGATCCCCGCGCGCACCCGCTCGCGCCGCGCCGCCGCCTCCTCCGCCCCGGCCCGGTCGCCGCGGTGCTCGCGGGCGGGCTCCTCGTCGTCGGGCTCGGCACCGCATCCGCGGCCGGCCTCCTCTCCGACGACGACAGCTGGCGATCGCAGGAGCCCACCTCGACGCCCGGCCCGCCGAGCACGCCGGATCCCCGCATCGGCACACCCGTGCCCGCGTTCACGGAGGAGCCGCCGGCGAAGCTGCGCGAGGACCTCACCGACGTCGAGACCGCGCAGGCGCTCCGGGAGAGCGCCGACTCCCTCTGGGACCGGGTGCTCCTCGAGCGTCCCGACGCCGTGCGCCCCGACCTGCCCGTCGAGCGCGTCCTCGACGGCGAGGAGTGGGTCAGGCAGCAGGCCGCGTGCCTGGGCGAGTCGGGGGTGCGCGTCCAGGTCATCGGGACGGGCGAGGACACCCGGCTGGGCGCCCACTCCGCGGATGTCGCCGTGGAGTACGCCTGCTCGGTGCGCTTCCCGACCACGCCCGACGGCCCGTTGACGGACGCCGCGCTCGGCTGGCTGCACGACTACTACGTCGACTTCCTCCTCCCCTGCTACGCGTCCGAGGGCGAGCCGTTCGAGGGCGACGTGCCGGATCGGGAGGCGTTCATCGCGTCGTCCCGCGCCGGGGATCCCTGGCAGCCGTACGTCGAGACGCGCGACGGCATGCTCGACTCACGCTGCCCGCAGGCGCCCGCGGGCCTCCGCTGACCCGCCGCCGCGCCTGCTGAGGACGCTTCTCAGCGCGGTTAGGGTTGAATCCGTGCGCGCCCCCATCGGACCCCGGCCCCGCGCCACCGGTCCGCGATGACGGATCGGCACACCCCGTGGGCGCCGGACGACGACGACGCGTCCCCCTTCGACCGGCCCGCGCGCCCGCGCCGCGAACGGGCACCCCGCGCACGACGGACCCGTGAGGACCGGGCCGCGGAGGGATCCCCCGCCGCATCCGCCACCGCCACCGCCACCGCGACGGCGACGGCGACGGCGACCGCGATCCGCACTCCCGCGGACCACGACCACCCGCACGACCACGACCACGACGCACCGCGCCCCGCCCGCGCCGCCCCCGCCGGGATCCGCACCGGCCTCGCGACGGGCCTCGCCCTCGTCCTCCTGCTCCTCGCCCTCCGCGCCGCCTCCCCCGCGCTCGGCGACAGCGTCCTGCCCGACCGGCTCCAGGACCTCGTCACCCTGAGCGTCAGCGTCATCGTGGAGTCGCTGCCGTTCGTGATCCTCGGCATCGTGCTGTCGATCGTCGTGCAGGTGTGGGTGCCGCCCGGCGTCATCGAGCGCCGCCTCCCCCGCAACCCGTTCGCCCGCCGCGCCTGCATCTCGTTCCTCGGCATGGCCCTGCCCGTCTGCGAGTGCGGCAACGTGCCGCTCGCGCGCGGCCTCGTGGTGCGCGGCTTCACGGTGCCGGAGTCGATCACGTTCCTGCTGGCCGCGCCGATCCTCAACCCGATCACCATCATCACGACGCACGCGGCCTTCGGCTGGGACGGCTGGATCCTCGTGGCCCGCCTGGTAGGCGGCTTCCTCATCGCGAACGTGGTCGGCTGGCTGTTCAGCCTCCACCCCGAGCCCGACCGCCTCCTCACCGACGAGTTCCGCGCCGAGTGCGCCCTGCCCGATCCGCACGCCCACGGCGGCGCGCGCGTCCGGAAGTCCATCTCGCTGTTCGGCCGCGAGGCGACGACGATCATGCCGGCGCTCGTCATCGGATCCCTGCTGGCCGGCCTCATCCAGGTCGCGGTGCCGCGCGAGGTGCTCGTCACGCTCGGCGGCAGCCCGATCCTCTCGGTGCTCGCGCTGATGCTCCTGGCCTTCGTCGTCTCGGTCTGCTCCAACGTGGACGCGTTCTTCGTGCTCTCGTTCGGATCCGTGTTCCTGCCCGGCGGCATCGTCGCCTTCCTGGTGTTCGGGCCGGTCATCGACGTCAAGATGCTCGCGCTCATGCGCACCACCTACTCGACCCGCACGCTCGTGATGATCACCTCGGTCGTCGCGCTGATCAGCCTCGCGCTGGGATGGGGTGTCAATGCCATCGCCTGACGACCGGGAACCCGCCGACCGGGAGCCCGCCGACCGGACCGTGACCGTCCTCCGCCGCGCCCGACGCCGCCGCGCCGCCGGCGGTCGCGCCTCCTCCACGGTGGGCCTCGTGCTCCTCGCCGCGTGCATCGTCTCGACGCTGTGGCTGACGATCACCGGCCAGCTCGGCCTCTACATCCACCCGCGCTACTTCGTGTTCACCGGGATCATGGCGGTCATCGGCCTGGTCGCGACGGTCGCGGGGTTCGCGCTCCGCCCGGCCGACGCCGCGGAGGAGCACGACCACGACCACGGATCCGCCGCGCTCGACGACCTCGCCGCCGGACCCACCGGACGCGCCGAGTCCCCTGCCGCCCGCGCCTCCCTCCGCGCCCGCGCCTCCCGCGTCGCCGTCGCCGCCGTCGTGACGGTCACGGTCGTCGCCGTCCTCGTGCTCCCGCCGCGGACGCTCACCCAGAGCACCGTCACGCAGCGCGCGCTCAACTCGAGCACGGTCGCCTCCGACGCCGCGCCCGACCAGGAGCTCCTCGGCACGAACGACTTCTCCACCCTGGGCGTCAAGGACTGGTCGCAGCTCCTCGCGCAGACCACGGATCCCGCCTTCTTCACCTCGAAGTCCGTCGACATCACGGGCTTCGTGAGCGCCGACCCCGACGACCCGGACGACGTGTTCTACGTCACGCGCTTCGTCGTCACCTGCTGCGCGGTCGACGCGCAGCCCGTGGGCGTCCCCGTCTACCAGCCGGGGTGGAAGTCGACGCTGCAGACCGACGAGTGGGTGCGCGTCACCGGCCCGTTCGCGTCGAACCCGAGCGCGAAGAGCCGGCAGCCGCTCGCGGTCATGCCGCAGGGCGTCCAGCAGGTCGACCAGCCCGCCGACCCCTACGTCTACTGAGCCGCCCGTGACCGACGCCCCCGCCTCCCCGCGCGCCTTCCGCCGGGCGTTCACCGCCGTGATCCTCGTGCTGGTCCTCGCCTGCGGCGGCCTGCTCGCGGTCGCCGGCAGCCAGGGGCCGCGGCTCGTGCGCACCGACGTGGATCCGCTCGCCGTCGTGCAGCAGTCCCGGCAGCGGCTCGTGCTCGCGGCGAACCGGCCGATCCAGCCGGTCGACGTCTCGCGCATCAGGATGGAGCCCGGCGCCGACTTCACCGTCGACACGCAGGCCGACCGCATCATCATCGACTTCACCCGGCCGCTCGCCTACGACGCCGCGTACACGGTGTCGATCGACGGCGTGCAGGGCGTCGGCGGCGGCCCCGCGTCCGACCTCGCGACGTCGTTCCGCACGGGCGATCCCGGCATGTACGTCCTCGTCCGCGGCGGCGAGCAGCAGGCCGACCGGATCCTCCGGCAGAGCGTCGCCGGCGGCGGCCAGGGCGCGAGCGACGAGGTGTTCGAGGCCACGAAGATCCAGGAGTATGCGGTCGTCGGGCAGTCGCTCGTGGTCGCGACGCTCCAGGACGACGGCACGAACGGCCTCGTGATCGCGGGGCTGGACGGATCCGGCCAGGTCGACCTGCCGCTGCCCGGCCGCGGCACGCTCCAGGACCTCCATGCCGAGGACACCGGGACCACGATCGGCTTCCGCTTCACGAGCACGGACGGCGGGCCGTACGACGACACCCTCATGGTCGACGACGTCGGCGCCGGGGCGACGCCGACGCCCGTGCTCGGGCTCGACGGCCAGGCGATCAGCGCGCAGGCGTGGGGCTTCGTGCCCGGGCGCCCGCAGCTCGTCGCGCACGGGCAGGACGGCGACCTCTACCTGGTCACGGTCGACGGGTCGTCGCCCATCGTCCCGCTCGGCCGCCACGGCACGCTCGGGCCGTTCTCCGCGGACGGCACGCGGCTCGCGGTCACGGATCCCGGCTCGACGACCGAGATCGACCTGCGCACCGCCCAGCAGACGACACTTCCCACCGAGACCGGCGGCGCCGACCTCCAGTACGACGGCGCGATCTCGTTCGTGCCCGGCGACGACGGCGCGGTGCTGCGCGTGCGCACGACGCTCGATCCCGCGACGGGCACCGCCACGCAGCGCCTCGTCGTCGTCCGCGACGGGACGGCGAGCGACGTCTACGTGCCCGCGGACCCGGCCACCCGCATCACGGGCCTCTCCGTCACCCCGAACGGCCGCTTCGCCCTGCTCGAGACCGTCCCGGATCCCGCGCGCGGCGCCAGCGACGACTACCCGCGGAACCCGCGCGACACGTCCGTGACCACGCTCCTCGTCGAGCTCGCGACCGGCACCGTGACCCGCAGCGTCGCGGGCTTCGAGGTCACGATCGGCTGACCCGACGGGCGTCGCAGCACGACCCCGCACGCGCCGACGGCCCCGGCTCCCCGGAGGGAGACGAGGCCGTCGATGCGTTCTGCTGTGATCGCAGGTGGTGCCGTCCCGGGGTCGAGCCCGGGTGGGTGCTACTTGGTGTTGACGGTGATCTTGGCGATGCCGACGACGAGCTGGTCGGTGACCGCGGTCGTGCCGAACGTGCTGTTCAGGAGCGACGCGGCGTCGGGGCTGACCTTGACCGTGGTGCCCTCGAGGACGGCGTTGTCGCCCTCCATCTGGAGGGGCTTCAGGGTCGTGCCGTCGAGGTTGAAGATGTAGACGTCCTTCATGACCTCGCCGTCGCCGACCTGGACCGAGCCCGTGAGGCGGCTGGTGCCGGGGTCGATGACGAAGTCGGTGAGCTTCACGACGGTGGAGCCGGCGGTGAGGCTGATGCCGGAGCCGGAGTGGTCGATCTCGCCCTGGACGTAGGGGCGGTAGGACTGCTCGGGGTCGAAGTACTTCACGTTGCCGCCGGTGATGGGGAACGCGAGGGTGCCGGTGGATCCGTCGAGGGTCGCGGTGCCGATGACGCCGGGGGTCAGGCCCAGGGTCGTGAGGGCGCCGGTGAAGCCGGAGTCGAGGGTGACCTTGGTGTCGACGCCGGTCAGGGTCGGGATCGTCGCGAGCGGCGTGGGGTTGGCCTCGGTCGTCGCGGTCGCGGCGGGCTTGGAGGCGCTGGAGGACGACGGGGTCTCGGCGGGGGTCGAGCAGGCCGCGAGGCCGACGACGAGGAAGCCCGCGGTGGCGAGGCCGAAGACGGACTTGGTGAGGTTGCGCATGGGATTTCCTTCGCTGTGTGGGACGGGGATCCGCCCGGTACCCCCGGGCGACACAGGGACTTCGGCGCGGCCGGAGAACGGGTTGGGGTCGGTCCGCCATTCCCAGGTGAAGGCCAGGTTCACGCGCCGCTCCCCCGGGATCACGGGGATCGGCGGCGGGGCCTCTCCAGCTCGACGCTTGACTTCCGACTGTCGCCGATATATCGTCGCTACATCGCGACAGCACGCCGCGATCCACGACATCACCTGACCGGAAGGAGCGCTCATGCGCACCCACGACCACGACGACCACCTCTCGTCCCCCTCATCCGCCGAGGTCCCCGCCGACCGCCACGAGCCCCGCATGCAGCACCACCGCGGCGGGCGACCGCGCATCATGCCGGGTCACCCCCTCGCCCGCGGCTTCCGCCCGGGCGACGGTCCCGGCTTCCCCGGGTTCCCGGGCTTCCCCGGGATGGGCGGATTCGGCGGACCCGGCTTCGGCCCGGGCCGGGGACGCGGCGGGCGGGGTCGCGCCCGCCGCGGCGACGTCCGCCTCGCGATCCTCTCCCTGCTCGCCGACGCGCCCTCGAACGGCTACGGCCTGATCACGGGCATCGCCACGAAGACCGAGGGCGCCTGGCGGCCGAGCCCCGGATCCGTCTACCCCACGCTCCAGCAGCTCGTCGACGAGGACCTCATCGTCGCCGACGAGTCCGGCGCCAAGAGCGTCTACTCCCTCACCGACCAGGGCCGCGCCCACGTCGAGGAGCACAAGGAGGAGATCGACGCCGCCTGGGCCGCGACCACCGACAAGTCGGAGGGCGAGGACGCGTTCCAGACCAGCCTCATGAAGCTCATGGGCGTGGTGAAGCCCCTGATGCACGACGCGACCGACGCCCAGCGCCAGGCCGCGGCGGCGAAGCTCGACGAGACGCGGCGCGCGCTGTACGCGATCCTCGCCGACTGATCCACCTGGGCCACACGGCCCGGCACGACGACGGCCCCCGCTGGTGCGGGGGCCGTCGTCGTGCGTGCGGGGCGGATCAGCGGATCGCCGCTCCCGTGTCGAGGTCGTCGCCGGCCTCGAGATCCGGGCCGTCGGACTCGGTGATGTCGATGCCGAGGCCGCCGTCCGCGTCGTCGTCCGCGACCCCGTCGTCGTCGTCGCCGAGCGGCACGATGCGCTCGGCGTCGACGGCCTCCTGCGCCTCGCGGGCGTCGACCCCGACGAGCTCCTCCTCGTCGACGCCGGTGTCGTCCAGGTCGCGGTCGGCGGGGTCGCGCGGGTTCTCGATGTCGCTCACGGTGCTCTCCTTCGCTCGTCGATGCGGCGCGGACGCGCCGTGCATCGACGGTACGCGCCCCGGCTCCGCGCCCGCTGGCCCGACGCGTCCGGCGAACGACGGGAGGGCGGCTCCGCTCAGGAGACGCCGACGGTGATCCGGTGCCAGCCCGTCGCGCCGTCGGGGGCGGGCGGCGCCTCGTCGGAGGTCTGCGTCGCGCCCGAGGTGTCGGTGGCGCGCACCTCGACGCTGTGGGATCCGCTCGCCGCGTCCCACGCGTACGACCACTGCCGCCACGTGTCCGCGCCGACGCCGTCGCCCAGCGTCGCCTCGACCCAGTCGCCCTCGTCGACGCGCACCTCCACCTTCTCGATGCCGGTGTGCTGGGCCCAGGCCATGCCGGCGATCGCGGTGCGTCCCGCGTCCACGCGCGCGCCGGAGCGCGGGGTGTCGATGCGGGAGCCCGTCTTGATGGGGCCGCGCTCGGTCCAGCCGCGGGTCGACCAGTAGGCGACGTCCTCGGCGAAGGTCGTGACCTTGAGCTCGGTGACCCACTTGGTCGCCGAGACGTAGCCGTAGAGGCCGGGCACGACCATCCGCACCGGGAAGCCGTGCTGCTGCGGCAGGGGCTCGCCGTTCATGCCGACCGCGAGGATCGACGCGCGATCCGGATCCGTGAGCGCCTCGAGCGGCGTGCTCGCGGTCCAGCCGTCCTGGCTCGTCGAGAGCACCATGTCGGCGCCCGCGGTCGGCTTCGCGCGCTCGAGCAGGAGGCGGATCGGGTAGCCGAGCCAGAGCGCGTTGCCGATCAGGTTCCCGCCGACCTCGTTGGACACGCACGTGAGGGTGGTCACGTGCTCCTCGAGCGGGAGGGCGAGCAGCTCGGCGAACGTGATCTCGACCTCCTGCTCGACCATGCCGGTGATGCGGAGCTTCCACGACGCCGCGTCGACCGACGGCACCTGCAGCGCGGTGTCGATGCGGTAGAAGTCGCTCGCCGGCGTGAGGAACGGCGCGAGGCCGGGGACGCCGAGCTCGGCTGTCGCGGGGATCGTGGCGGCGGGCGTCGCGGCGCTCGGGAGGACGAGCGTGCGGCGGAAGTCGTCCACGCGGGCGGCGGCGGCGTTGAGTCCGCGGGCCACGGATCCGGCGACGACGGAGGTGAGACCTGCGACCGCCGTCATGAGGAGGAACGTGCGGCGCTCGACGCGCGCACCGGCACCGGGGGTGAGCGGGGCGCGCGCGGCCGGGCGGGCGATGCCGCGCACGGGCTCGGCCACCGCCGCGGATGCGGACGCCGCGCGGTCCGCCGCGTCCCGCCAGTCGCGGAGGCGGTCGGCGCCGCGGTGGAGGATGAAGACGCCTGCGATCATGCCGACGATCGTGGGGATCGCCGCGGCGCCCGTCGCCCCGGCGCGCGTGGTCGCCGCGAGCACGGCGACGCCGGCGAAGAGCGCGAGCACCACCACGCCGAGCGGCGGGCGGCGCACCTGGAGGATCCCGGCCAGCGCGGCCGCGGCGAGCACCACCAGGCCGAGCACGACGATGAGCGCGACCTTGTCGCCCGTGCCGAACAAGGCGATCACGGTGTCCTTGACGCCCGCGGGCACGAGGTCGATGACGAGCGCGCCGACCGCGAGCACCGGGCTCGCCGCCGGGGCGACGAAGGCCGCGGCGATCTCGGCGACGGCCAGCACGGCGAGCGCCGCCACCACCCCGAGGAACGCGGACCACCAGCGGAGGGCCGCGCGGGTCACGAGGCGACCGGCTTGCTGTAGGGGAGGATCACGTCGAAGCGGCAGCCGCCCTCGATGTTCTGGACGGTGACGTCGCCGTCGTGCGCGCGCACGATGCCGCGGACGATCGCGAGGCCGAGGCCCGCGCCGCCGCCGCCCGACGCGTAGCCGCCGTCGTGCGTGCCCTCGGCCTGCACCGCGGGATCCGGCGGCGTGGCCTCGACGGGCGCAGCCGGGAAGTCGGGACCGAGCGCGGTCTTCTCGGCGGCGCTCTTCCCGTAGGCGCGCGGCGTGCGGGATCCGGTCGACCGCCAGCCCGCGTCGAACACGCGCGGGAGGTCGGCCTCGGGGATGCCGCCCGCGGTGTCCTCGACGGACAGGACGGCGAGGTTGCCGGAGTCGCGGTGCGCGGAGATGACGATCCGGCCGCCGGGGAGCGACTGCTGGATGGCGTTCATCACGAGGTTGCCGACCACGCGCGAGAGCTCGCGCGGGTCGCCCTGCACCACGAGGTCGTCGTGCGCGGTCACGCCGCGGAGATCGACCTGGCGGGCCTGGGCGACCGGACCGAGCTCGGCGACGGTGTCGCTGACGACGTCGTAGAGGGAGACGCGCTCGACGGCGAGCTCGAGGCTGCCCGAGTTGATGCGGGACAGCTCGAACAGGTCGTCGACCATGCCGTTGAGGCGGTTCGCCTGCACGCGGATCTGGCGGAAGTAGCGGTGCTCGTCGTCGACCATGCCGTCCTCGAGGGACTCGGCCATGGCGCGGATCCCGGCGAGCGGCGTGCGCAGGTCGTGCGACATCCACGCGATGAGCTCGCGACGGCTGCGCTCCTGGGCCTCCATCTTGTCGCGCGCGTCGGCGAGGCGGCGGTTGGCTGCGCTGAGCTCGCGGGCGAGCTGCGCGAACTCGGTGCTGGTGGGGCGGCCGGGCTCGACGGCGGCCTCCTCGCCCATGGACGCGGCGTAGCGGCCGAGCTCGCGGCTGCCGCGCACGAGGGTCATGCCGAGCATCGCGGCCATGACGAGCGAGACGAGCGCGGAGACGGCGGCGACGGAGAGGAACGCGGTGAGGCCGGCGTCGTCGACGAGCATGCTCGCGGTGACGGCGACCATGCCGCCGACGACCGAGAGCACCGCGGCGAGCGCGACCACGCAGATCTGGAGCACGAGGGAGCGGCGGCGGAGGGCGCGCAGCAGGACGCTGGCGCCGAGGCCGACGACCGCGGCGCAGACGAGCGCGGTCAGGACGACGACGAGGAAGGAGTCGGCGGTCACGCGTCGGCCTCGGCGGGCGTCGCGGGCGCGGCAGGCGCGGCAGGCGCGGCGGGCGTCGCGGGTGCAGCGGGCGTCGCGGCGTCCGGGTCGAAGCGGTAGCCCACGCCCCAGACGGTGCCGAGGAGCACGGGGTGGGCGGGATCCGCCTCGATCTTCTCCCGCAGGCGCCGCACGTGCACGGTGACGGTCGAGAGGTCGCCGATCTCCCATCCCCACACCTGGCGCAGCAGGTCGTCGCGCCCGAACACGCGTCGCGGGTTCCGGAGCAGGAAGGCGAGCAGGTCGAACTCGCGGGAGGTGAGCGACAGCATGACGCCGGCCTGGTGGATCTCGCGCGCGCCGAGGTCGAGCACGAACGGCCCCGCGACGAACGGCGGCTCGGGCACGGCCTCGGGCACCGTGCGGCGGAGCACGGCGCGGACGCGCAGCACGAGCTCGCGCGGGGAGAACGGCTTGGCGAGGTAGTCGTCGGCGCCGGCGTCGAGGCCGTTCACGCGGTCCTCGCCCTGGCCGAGCGCGGTGAGCATCACGACGGGGACGGGCGACTCGGGGTGGTGGGCGCGGATCCGGCGGCACACCTCGAGGCCGTCGAGGCCGGGGAGCATGCGGTCGAGCACGACGAGGTCGGGCATGCGCTCGGTGGCGACGCGCACGGCCTCGAGGCCGTCGGCGACGGTCTCCACCTGGAAGCCCGAGGCCTTGAGGTAGCGGCAGACGACCTCGTTGACCGTGGGGTCGTCCTCGACCACGAGGATGCGGCGGCCGCGCAGCGGGTCCGGCCGCGAGGGATCGGGCCGCGCGGGGTCGGGGCGCCCGGCGTCGGCGCGCGCGGGATCGTAGGTGGGGCTCACCCGGTCAGACTATGCGCGGTCCCTGGGCCCGACCCCGCGGGTGTCCGGCTTGCGAGCGAGCCGTCACCCCTCGGGTCGCGGCGGCGCGGCGGCGCGGCGGCGCGGCGATCGGGCGCGTGGCGGGCGGGCGCAGGCGCGGCCTCCTAGGCTCGACGGATGACGCCAGCGCTCGTGGACGTGGTCCTCCCCTGCCTCGACGAGGAGGAGGCCCTGCCCTGGGTCCTCTCCCGCCTGCCCGAGGGGTACCGCGCGATCGTCGTCGACAACGGATCCACCGACGGCTCCGCCGAGGTGGCGCGCGCGCACGGCGCCCTCGTGGTGGCGGAGTCGCGCCGCGGGTTCGGCGCTGCCGCGCACGCGGGGCTCGAGGCCGCGACCGCGCCGCTCGTGGCGTTCTGCGACGCCGACGCGTCGATGGATCCCGCGCTCCTCCCCCGCGTGGTCGACCCGGTCCGCGACGGCGAGCGCGACCTGGTGCTCGGCCGCCGGGTCCCGTCGGCGCGCGGCGCGTGGCCGCTGCACGCGCGGATCGCGAACCTCGAGCTGGCCAGGCGGCTGCGGCGGATCACGGGCGTGCCGCTGCACGACCTCGGCCCCATGCGCTGCGGGCGGCGCACCGAGCTGCTCGGCCTGGGCATCCTCGACCGGCGCAGCGGCTATCCGCTGGAGATGCTGCTGCGGGCATCCGCGGCGGAGTGGCGCATCCTTGAGGTGGACATGCCGTACGCGCCGCGCGTGGGGCGGTCCAAGGTGACCGGCACCGTGCGCGGGACCGTCACGGCCGTGCGCGACATGTCGCGGGTGCTGGCCGAGGCGCGAGCGGCGGCAGCGGGCGCCAACCGCACCCTGGGAGGAGCCGCGTGACCGCCGTCGTCGTCATCGCCAAGGAGTGCATCCCCGGCCGCGTGAAGACGCGCCTGCACCCGCCGTTCACGCTCGAGGAGGCGGCCGAGCTCGCGTCCGCCGCCCTCGCCGACACGCTCGCCGCGGTCGACGACGCCGCGCCCGCGCGCCGCGTGCTCCTCTTCGACGGCGAGAACCCGCCCGCGGAGGCCGCGGGCTACGACGTGATCCCGCAGGTGACCGGCGATCTCGACGAGCGCCTCGCCGCGATGTTCGACGCGCTCGACGGCCCCGTCCTCCTCGTGGGCATGGACACCCCGCAGCTCACCGCGTCCCTCCTCCGACCCGTGCTCGACTCCTGGGCCGACGGCGCGCGCGGCCCCGACGCCTGGTTCGGCCCCGCCAACGACGGCGGCTTCTGGGCGCTCGGCCTCCGGGATCCGGACGGCGCGCTCGTGCGCGGCGTGCCCATGTCCCGCGACGACACGGGCGCCGTGCAGCTGTCGCGCCTGATCGACGCCGGGCTCGACGTGGCGATGCTGCCCGAGCTCACCGACGTGGACACGGTGGACGACGCGCGGGAGGCGGCCGAGGCCGCGCCCGCCCATCGCTTCGCCCACGTGCTCCGAACCCTGGAGACCGGCGCGAGCACCCGCGCCGCCACCACCGCACCCGCGACATCGCAGAGGGACCCCGCATGAGCCTGGCCGTCGACCACCCCGAGGACCGCGCCTCCGCGCGCGTCCGCACCTTCGGATCCGGTGGCGGCGAGCCCTACGCCCGGGCCCTCCGCGATTCCGGCGAGGTCCTCTTCCTGTCCCTCGCGTCCTCCGACGACGACAGCGCAGAGGTCATGGACCTGGGCCGCTGGAGCGCCGACGCCGACGCCGTGGACGCGAGCCTCCTCGCCGACGCCGCCGGCCCCGTGCTCGACATCGGCTGCGGGCCGGGCCGCATGGTCCGCGCGGCCATGGACGCCGGGCTCGGCGCGCTCGGCATCGACGTCTCCCCCACCGTGGTCGAGATGGCCGCGGGCCTCGGCCTCCCCGTCCTCCACCGCTCGGTCTTCGAGCGCCTGCCCCGCGAGGGCGGCTGGGGCACGCTCCTCCTCCTCGACGGCAACATCGGCATCGGCGGCGACGCGGCCGCGCTCCTCGCGCGCTGCGGCGACCTCCTCGACGACCAGGGCGCGCTCGTGGTGGAGACCCACCCGGATCCCGCCCGCGACCGCACCTTCGAGTGCACGGTCGAGGACGGCCAGGGCCGCGCGAGCGACCCGTTCCCGTGGGCGCAGGTCGGCCGCGACGCCGTCGCGCGCATGGCGGGCGACGCGGGCCTCGACCTCGTTCAGTGCTGGGAGACCGAGGGCCGGTCCTTCTGCCGCCTCGTGCGCGCGTAGAGCGTCGCGACGACGGCCGTCGCCACCGCGGTGGCGACCCACATGAGCGCGAGGCGCGGCGCGTAGTCCGCGATGAGGATCGTCGGGTTGTCGTTGCCGATGGCGCGTGCCCGGATCTCGGGGACGACCACCAGGGTCATCACCGCCATCACGATCACGCCGGCCTGCACGATCACGAGCGATCCCGGTGGGAGGCGTCGCCCGGCCTTCCGGATCAGCAGGCCCGCGACGAAGACGACGGGCGACAGGATCGCGTCGTGGACGAGGATCGCGATCAGCAGGAACACGGCGACGCCCACGACCTGGTCGGTGCGCTGCGAGTCGAGCAGCACGAGCGCGCCGACGGCGAGGCCGACGACCCCCACGGCGATGAGCGCGATGCGGGCGGCGAGCACGCCGCGCGTCGCGGGGATGCGGGTGCCGGTCATCACATGACCTCCAGGGTCGAGAGCCACTTGGTCTGCAGCACGCCGGGACGCCCGGGCGCGATCATGCGCGCCGGGTAGCCGTGCTGGATGTCGAGGGGCGCGCCGTCGAGCTCGAGCGCCACGAGGGTGAGCGGGTCGCGCACGTACTCCGGGCCCATCTCGGTGCGCCGGAAGCCGCCGCTCTTCTCGAGGCTCGTGACGCGGAGCCGGGCGCCGGGGTCGGCGCCGACCTGGTCCATGAGGTCCATGAGGCGGACGCCGCGCCAGGTCGCCGACTGGCTCCAGCCCTCGACGCAGGAGATGGGGAGCGTCGCGGTGACGAGCCCC
This sequence comes from Clavibacter quasicaliforniensis, assembly GCF_051201715.1. Lineage (NCBI taxonomy): Bacteria > Bacillati > Actinomycetota > Actinomycetes > Micrococcales > Microbacteriaceae > Clavibacter > Clavibacter quasicaliforniensis. The sequence goes on from NZ_CP139624.1 coordinate 2,551,414, forward strand.
ATGCCGCGGAGGTCGTCCATTGTGAAGGCGCGGGAGGAGGAGCCGTTCGAGACGGTGAGCGTCCACCCGGCGTCCATGGCGGTCTCGGTGACCCCTGCGGCCTCGGCCGTGCGGTTGACGGGGAGCGCCTGCGGGCCGGTGCCCATGACGCGCGGGCCGAAGGCGTTGAACGGGGCGAGGATCCGGAACGACTGCCCGGCGGTGAGGCCCACGACCGCGGCGACGGATGCGCCGACCGCCACGAGGAAGCCGCGGCGGGCGACCGGGGTGGGCGTGACGGGGGTGTCGTCGATCCAGGCGAGCACGCGGCCGGTGATGCCGCGGGGCGCGCGGGCCGGAGTGCCGTCGGGCGCGTCGGCGGGCGCGTCCTCCGCCTCCACGATGGGCGACTCGTCCGCCTGCCCGCGCCGCCAGTGCCCGGCGATCGCGGGCAGCTTGACGCCGATGTGGATCGCGAGCGACCCGATCACGACGAACGCCAGCGCGAAGTGCGTCTGCCGGAAGTAGAAGGGGAACGGCACCCACTGGAACGTGTTGAGGAGGCCCATCGTCACCTCGAGCAGCGACGCCCCCACGAACACGGCGATGGACGCGCGCTCCAGGAACGACACGACCCCGGTGACGGGCGGGTACGTGAGCAGCTCGGGGAAGACGATCCAGAGCTTGGCGAGCAGCAGCGGCACGCACGCGATGCCGGCGGTGATGTGGATCCCCTGCGTCAGCCGGTACAGCGACACGGGCGCGGTCGGGAAGCGCATCCACGGCAGCGGGTCCTGGAGGAAGTGGCTGTAGAGGCCCGTCGTGAAGCACACGAGGAAGGCGATGCCGAGGAGGCGGCCGACCACGACCGCCAGCCGGGTCGTGCGCGCGGGCGAGGCCAGGCGGCGCCTGGCCTCGTGCATCAGCGTCCGCATGGGGGTCGTCCTTCGTCCGGGGAGCGGCGGGTCGGGGCCGGTCGGCGATCGCCCGGCCGCGCGCCGCCATGATGGAGTGTGCGCACCGCCCTCACCGCCCTCGTCCTCGCCGTCATGGCCGCGCTCACCGGGTGGTCGGTGGTCGCGTTCGATCTGTTCGGCGATGCCGACGACGAGGCGTTCTTCCGTCGCGAGGGTGCCGCGCCGTTGTTCTGGCTCGTGGTCGTCATCTGGGTGGTCTTCGGAGCGGCGGTCCTCCTGGTGCGGAAGCTGCCGGCCCGATCCGCCGCTGCGCTCATCATCCTCGGTTCGGTGGGCCTCGGCGCGGTCGCGATGGCCGGACCGCCGAACACCAGCACCGACTCCGCGCGATACGCGTGGGACGGGATCGTGCAGAACGCGGGCGAGTCGCCCTACCGGTACACGCCGGCCGACCCGGAGCTGCGGGACCTCCGGCCCGACTGGCTCTATCCGAAGACCGTCGTCGGGTCCGACGGCGCCGCCACCTGCGAGGGGAAGCGGATCATGGGCGTCCGCGAGGAGCAGACGCACGAGCCGATGTGCACGGCCCTCAACCGCCCGAAGGTGCCCACCATCTACCCGCCGATGGCCGAGCTGTTCTTCGCGGGTGTGCGCGCGGTCGTCCCGGTGACGGCGGAGTACTGGGCGTTCCAGGCCGCCGGGCTCCTGATGATGACGGCCGTGACGCTGCTCCTCATCCGCGCCCTGCGGAAGCGCGGCAGGCCCGTGTGGTGGGCCGCGCTCTGGGCGTGGTGCCCGCTCGTGGCGAGCGAGGTGGTCACGAACTCGCACGTCGACGCGCTCGGGGCGCTGCTCGCGCTCGCGGCGTCGCTGCTCGTCGCCGGGGGGATGCGGTGGCGCGGCGGCATCGCGCTCGGCGCGGCCATCGCGACCAAGCTCATCCCGGTGATCGCGGCGCCGGCGCTGCTCCGCAAGCAGCCGTGGAAGGTGATCACCGCCGCCGTCGTCACGTTCGCCCTGCTCTACGTGCCGTACGTGCTCAGCACCGGGATCGCCGTGCTCGGCTACCTGCCCGGCTACCTGCAGGAGGAGGGCTACGACGACGGCGGGCGGTTCCCCCTCATCGAGCTCGTCGTGCCCGGGCAGTACGGGCTCGTCGCGGTCGCGCTGATCCTCGCGGTGACCGCCGGCCTCGTCTGGTGGAAGACCGACCCGGCGGATCCGTGGCTCGGCCAGCTCGTGATGATCGGCGTCACGCTCCTCGCCGTCAGCCCGCGCTACCCCTGGTACGCGCTGCTGCTCATCCCGTTCATCGCCATGACCGGCCGCGGCGAGTGGTTCGCGGTGGTGGCCGCGCTCGCGCTGCGACTGTTCGCGCCGGACGAGTGGGCCTGGCAGATCGCGCTCGCGACGGCGCTCGTGATCGTCGTGGCCGGCTCGCTCGTGCGGCTCGGGCCGGAGGGGCGCGCGCGGCTCCTGCCGGTGGCGGTGCGGCGGCGGCTGGGACAGGGGGCCGGCGACCGGGCCGGCGGTCCGCCCAGCCCCTAGGGCGCCGTCTGATCAGCTCGAGGGCGCGTGTCGCGGCCGACGCGACGCGCGGTCCCGGGCGAGACGACGGGCCCGCACGCCGACGGCGACCGACACGGGCACGAGGCCGATGCCCAGCGCGAGGGTGGACCACGCGAAGATCGCGAGCGAGGAGCGACCGACGCGGGCCGGGCGCCCCTCGATGAACGCCGTGTCCGGATCCGCGTCGTCGACGAGGATGCGCGCCGTCCGGCCCGCCAGCTGGTCGGGCCGGCTCGCGCAGTCGTCGTGGTCGAGGATCGTGCGCTCCACGCCGTCGGACGCGGTGTAGGCGTATCGCGGGCAGAACTCGGTCCGCCGGGATCCGTTCGGGGACCCGTCCACGTCGACCGGCACGGACTCCACGAGCACGCCGGGTTCGACGCTGCCGCCGGCGACTCGGAGCTCGCGGATGCGGGACGCGTCGTCCGTGCTCGTCGCCACCCCGAGCGACCCGACGACGATCATGAGGACGGCGAGCACCCCGAGGAGGGCGCTGAGGATGGCGGGGTGGCGGCGCAGGCGGCCGAGGATGCGCAGCGTCTGCAGGGTGCTCACGGGCCGAGGCTAGCGCGGGCTGCGAGGGATGCGGATGGCGAGGCGCTCGCCCGCGACCGGGCGGAGGGCGGCGAAGGACACGGCGTCGAGCTCGGCGGTGACGTCGCCCTCGAGCGCCGACGGGCCGTCGGGTGCGAGGCGGAGCGTGACGAGGATCCGGCCGGCGACGCCCTCGATGCGGCGGACCTCGCCGGTCGCGACGTGGCCGGCGGCGGCCGGGGCCGGCTCGGATGCGGGGTCACGGTCGCGGGAGAGCCGCACGTCCGACGGCGCGGCGATGAGCACGGTCGGCCGCCCGTCGGGATCCCGACCCGTCAGCCGGTTCATCCCCACCAGCCGCGCCACGTAGTCCGTCGCGGGCCGCGCGGCGACCTCGGCGGGTGCGCCCTCCTGCACCTGCCGCCCGTCCTCGAGCACGTGGATCCGCTCGGCCAGCGCGAGCGCGTCCACCGGATCGTGCGTCACGAGCACCGCCGCGCCGCCGAACCGCAGCAGCTCGTCGGCGAGGAGCTCGCGCACGTCGAGCCGCGTGCCCGCGTCGAGGGCCGCCATCGGCTCGTCGAGGAGGAGCAGCGACGGCTCGAGCACGAGGGCGCGGGCGAGCGCGACGCGCTGCGACTGGCCGCCCGACAGCGCGGCGGGGCGGCGGTCGGCGAGGTCCGCGATCCCGAGTCGGTCGAGGAGCGCGCGCGCCCTGCTGTCGGCGACCGCGCGCGCGACGCCGCGCGCCCGCGGCCCGAACGCGACATTGGCGAGGGCGGACAGGTGCGGGAAGAGGAGGTGGTCCTGGAAGACGACGCCGATGCCGCGGCGCTCGGCGGGGATCCGCGCGGCGCTCCCGCCCGGGTCCTCGAGCACCCGGCCGTCGAGCGCGACGCGTCCCGCCGTGAGCGGCGCGAGCCCGGCGAGCGCCCGGAGCAGCGTGGACTTGCCCGCGCCGTTCGGCCCGACGACCGCGGTCGTGGATCCGGCCGGCACCGCGAGCGCGACGTCGAGCCGGAACGCGGCGCTCTCCACGACGACGCGCGCGTCCAAGCCACCGGAGGCCGGCCGAGCGTCCCCGCTCACGCGTGCACCCCCGACGCCCACCGGTCGCGCAGGCTCACGAGCACGACCACCGACACCGCGAGCAGCACGAGGCTCAGCACGACGGCGGCGTCCGGATCCGTCTGCAGCGCCAGGTAGGCCGACAGCGGCACCGTCTGCGTCACGCCCGGGAAGCTGCCCGCGAAGGTGAGCGTCGCGCCGAACTCGCCGAGCGCGCGGGCGAAGCACAGCACCGCGCCCGCGCCGATCCCGGGTGCCACGAGCGGCAGCGTCACGCGGCGCAGCACCGTCCAGCGGCTCGCGCCGAGCGTCGCGGCGGCGTCCTCGAAGCGGCGGTCAGCGCCGCGCAGCGCCCCCTCCACCGCGAGCACGAGGAACGGCATGGCCACGAACGTCTCGGCGATCACCACGGCGGGCGTAGTGAACGGGATGGTGATCCCCGTCAGCGCCTCGAGCGGCCCGCCGATCAGCCCGCGGCGCCCGAGCAGGAGCAGCAGCGCCACGCCGCCGATCACGGGCGGCAGCACGAGCGGTACGGTCACCAGCGCACGGAGGATCCGCTGCACCACGGGCGGGCGGCCCGCCGACCGCGAGAGCACGAACGCGAGCGGCACCCCGAGCAGGAGGCTGAGCGCGGTCGCGGCGAGCGCGCTGCCGAGCGAGAGGCCGAGGGAGCGCGCGATGCCGGGATCCGCCAGCCGCTCCCCCAGCGTCGCCCACGGCGCGCGCACCACGAGGGCCGCGAGCGGCAGCACGAGGAACGCGAGGGCGACCCCGGCGGGGAGCCAGAGCAGGGCGGGGACGCGGTCGGCGCGCTCGCCCGCACGGACGCGGCTGCGGTCGGCGCGCCGCTCAGGGCGCACGGAACCCCGCCGCCTGGAACACGGCGCGGGCGTCGTCGCCGGCCACGTAGTCGGCGAACGCGGCGGCGAGAGCGGGCGACGCGGATCCGGCGAGCGGCGCCACGACGCAGTCGGTCGTGGCGTTCACGTCGTCCGGCAGCGGCACGCCCAGGACCTCGTCGCCCGCGGCGCGCACGTCCGTCTCGTAGACGACCGCCGCGTCCACCTCGCCGAGCTCGACGCGGGTGAGGGCGGCGCGCACGTCCTGCTCGAGCGAGTCCGGCTGCGGCGTGATGCCCGCCGCGGCGAACGCCTGCGCCGCCGCGGCCCCGCACGGCACCTCGGGCGCGCAGAGGGCGAGCGTGCGGGCGGGGTCGGCGAAGTCCGCGAGGCCCGCGACGCGGCCGGGATTCCCGGGCGGCACGGCGATCTCGAGCGCGTTGCGGGCGAACACGCGCGGATCCGCGGCCGTCTCCCCCGCGTCGACGACCGTCTTCATCGTCGCGTCCGAGGCGGAGGCGAACACGTCCGCGGGCGCGCCCTGCACGATCTGCTGCGCGAGCGTCGAGCTGCCGCCGTACGACACCGTGACGGTCACGCCCGGATGCGCGCTCTCGAAGCCGCGGGCGACCTCGTCCATGCTGCCGGTGAGCGACGCCGCGGCCTGCACGACGAGGGTGCCGGCGAGGGAGTCGGGCGCGGGGTCGGGGACGCCGGCGGGCGCGGATCCGGCCGCCGAGCACCCGGTGAGGAGCCCGGCCGCGAGGGCGCAGACGACGGCCGCGCGCGCGACGCGGATCACGCCCTCCCTCCCGTCAGCGTCTCAGGGGCGAGCAGCTCTACGCCCACGTTCGTGGCCTTCACGGTCGCGGCGGCGGGCGCGCCCACCTCGAGCCCGAGCTCGTCGGCGGCCTCGCGGCTGATGAGCGACACCATCCGGAACGGCCCCGCCTGGATCTCGACCTGCGCCATGACCCCGTCGCGCACGACGCGCGTGACGATGCCGGGCATGCGGTTCCGCGCCGAGGTCGGCGGGCGACCGGCGCCGGATGCGGCGAGCGACCCGTCCGCGGCGAGCTCGGTCGCGAGGTGGGCGAGCTGCACGCCGTCGACCTGGATCAGCCGCCCCTCGCCGCGCACGAGGTCGAGCCTGCCGGCATCGGCCCAGCGACGGAGGGTGTCGTCGCTCACGCCGATGAGCGCGGCGGCCTCGCTCACGCGGTAGCGGAAGGGCCCGGATGCGGGATCCGCGGCGACGGGCTGCTCGGCATCCGCGGCGCGGGCGGGCGGGCGGTCCCTCTTCTGCGTCATGCACCGATCCTAGGCACCGCAGGCGCGGCGCGCGCCCGTCGCCCTCATCCGCTCCGTGTCGGTCCCGCTCCGGCGCGCGCGTAGCCTGGGGTGATGAGCACCTCGCTGGGGATGCCGGCGATGCCGCGTCCCGCCGCCGCTAGGGGCCCCGCCCGGCCCGACGATCCGGCGCTCCTCGACCCCTTCGGCCGCCGCGCGACCGACCTCCGCATCTCGCTCACCGACCGCTGCAACCTGCGCTGCACCTACTGCATGCCGGCCGAGGGACTCCCGTTCACGCCCGACCGGCAGGCGCTGCAGCTCGCCGAGATCGAGCGGCTCGTGCGCATCGGCACGCGCGACCTCGGCGTCCGCCAGGTGCGCTTCACGGGCGGCGAGCCCCTGCTGCGCCGCGACCTCATCGAGATCATCGCCGCCTGCGCTGCCATCCCCCACCGGCCCGAGATCTCGCTCACCACCAACGCGATCGGCCTCGCGTCGCGCGCGCAGGCCCTCAAGGACGCGGGGCTCGACCGCATCAACGTCTCGCTCGACTCCGTTCACGCCGAGACGTTCCGGCTCATCACGCGCCGCCCGTTCCTCGACCGCGTGCTCGACGGGATCGACGCCGCGGCTGCTGCGGGGCTCGCGCCCATCAAGATCAACGCGGTGCTCGTGCGCGGCGTCAACGACGAACAGGCGGCGGACCTCCTCGAGTGGGCGGTCGCGGGCGGGCACCAGCTGCGCTTCATCGAGCAGATGCCGCTCGACGCCGACCACGCGTGGGACCGCGACGAGATGATCACGGCCGCCGAGATCCGCGCGCGCCTCTCCGAGCGCTTCACGCTCGTGCCCGACGAGGAGCCGCGCGACGGATCCCCCGCCGAGCTCTGGCGCGTGCACTCCCGGGAGGGCGGCGCCGGCACCGCGATGCTCGGCCGCGTGGGCGTCATCGCGAGCGTCACCGAGCCGTTCTGCGCCGACTGCCGCCGCACCCGCCTCACCGCGACGGGCGGCGTGCGCAGCTGCCTCTTCTCGCACACCGAGACCGACCTGCTCGCACCTCTCCGCTCCGGCGCATCCGACCAGGAGATCGCCGACCTCTGGCGCGGCGCCATGTGGGCGAAGCCGAAGGGCCACGGCATGGACGACGCCGACTTCATCCAGCCCGCCCGCTCGATGAGCGCGATCGGGGGCTGACGTGATCGTGCCCGTGGAGCTCTTCGCGGCCGCAGCAGCGGCGCTCGGCCGCACCACCGACGATCTCGAGCTGCCCGACGGCGCAGCGCTCGGCGACCTGATGGACGCGCTCGGCTCCCGTGCCGCCACCTCGGCGGATCCCGCGAACGCCGCCGCCGTCCTCGCCCGCTGCACCTACCTCGTCGAGGGCGTCGCCACCACCGACCGCGACGCGCCCCTCACCGCCGGCAGCGCGGTGGACGTGCTGCCGCCGTTCTCGGGCGGCTGAAAGCTAGTTACGGCTCACCCACTATTGATGGTCCGATCGGCCTGTGACCTATTCCTACCCGCGGTCCACAGTGGCAGCGTCGAACCTCGCGCCAATGAAAGTAGCGCTCTGATTCCTACTCCAGTAGGGACTGCACCTCGGTAGGCGACGCTGGATTACGACATTCCGCAATGCCTAGCGCGGCCGAAGTGAGGTCCGCAAGAGAAGCAGTATCTTTGGCCACGACTAAGCCCTGGCCGAAATCTATATCCACGTCCGAGTAACCTTCCTCGCCCTCGGGCGCAAGGTATCGAAGAGTGACTGCATCCACAAGGTAATCGTCGTCAAGAGATTCTGCAACCCGCATCACATGCCCTTGTATGTCAGGGCTCTGTTCAGCATTAATGCTGACTGAACTCTGTATACCGTGGAGATCCACTCGCCTTAGCCGAACACCCTCAGCCGCCCTCTGCACCTGCTCCCAAGTAGCAGTGGAAGCATTAGGGCGCCCCTTTCGTAACATATTTCCTAGGTGCGCAATGTGGAGTCGACGGTCACCTAATTCCACACTAAGAGCGGAAAGGGAACCCGCTCGGAAACTCCATAACGGAAATGTGCTACTTCCTTCCAGCGCAGCAGGGGCGCCTGATTGATCAACGTCATTGATAGCATCCGCCTCGGCGGCCGCGCCCTCAGTATCCTCCACCTCGGACCCCGTGCCCTCGTCTGCATTTGGCGCGTCCGCATTGTCAGATTCCACAATTACGAACCCTACGTAAGCGCGCTTCGCGAACCACCTGCTGGCATTCGCTATAATGAGGGGGGACAAATTCAAGCCAGCGATGTCCTCCCGGATGGCTTCCAGGTCACTGAAGGAAAAAAGGCCACCGAGGTAGCTCCAAATTGCTGCGTTGACATCGTCCGAGGGTTGTTGCAATAGCCACGGGAGCAAGAGACGCAGTTCGGCAGCAGAAAGGGTGCCATCCTCGCTTGCGAGAGGAGTATCATCCATGTCACCCACCGCTAGCTCCATGAGACGTGCTGTGCGTGAGATCCTGGCCACGGCATCCTCCGTGAACGCGGACGCAATTAAGTCGATTCCATCAGACGATGCCCCGACGTAGTCACTGACTCCGATACTCAATAGCCGCGCGACGTCCGCGGGATTCTGGCGTCCTTTACCACCTCGGATAAAGTTGGCTCGAACCAAGCCCTGTAAAGGGTTATTGATTTCTGGGGTAGCAGATTCTGCTACTAGTTGGAATGCCTTTGAGTCCGTTATAAGCAAGCGAGAAGAGGACGAAGGTCGCGGGGCCGATGGCCGTAAGTGACGACCAGGCAAAATCGACACGACAACAGCGTCTGTCTTCGCTAAATAGTACTCATCCTTCTCGGCGTTTAACGCCCGGTAGGATGGGCGTAGGAACACGGAACGTGCCCCAGAAACGGCTTGCCGACTGTCGGCAGGCCAACTGAGTACGAAATCAGGGACCGCCGTGTGATTGAAATACTGGGTATTTTCTATATGACACGTAGGATCTATTGATTCAATTTCAGCCCGCACTGTATCTTTGACACGCGACGCGTACAATACTGGATCGTCCGTGTCTCGAGCGACACGTAAAGCCTCGAGGAACGTCATAGCGTGTGCTTCTTTCTCTCCAAAGCCCGAAGGGCAACCTCGAGCTCAGGCTGATCGAGTGTTATTCTTTCCTGCTTAGCGTGGACCACGAGCAACCAACAACGTTCCGAGACAAGCGCCGCGAGACTGTCGTCTAGAGACGTCCCCGCCGGTAGGACCTCTTCATGTTCAACCGCTTCGATGACGGCTTCCTTGGTGTGCAGCTTGCCCCAATCTGCAAGGCGACCAAAAGGGTACGACGTGACAAAAATGTACTCTATTTCCGGATCGCCGTCTAAGTCAGCCCATTGCCTCGCGGTCGTGCTATATGCGTTAGCGAGGAACTCACGAAAATCAGCTGTTTGATTACTCGCCACATTGGCGGCTTTATTTTCCACGTAGATTTCATGGCGCCCTTCATGGAGAAAGCGTCCACGCAAATCATACTTCTTTCGACCACTTTTCAGGAGAGGAAGAACACATAGCTTCTTATTCTCATAAGCGTTCCAGGGGAGCTCGATGAATGTCGTGGCTTCAAGCCAGCGCCGCGTGAAGATCACTCCATCACGCCCCTGCTCCTGTGTCTCTTCATCCGGCATGTTTCCACAGTAGGGTAAAAAGGGCTTTTTCGGGCCCCAAGGCGAGCACGACAGTGGCTTTTCCTCGAGTGCGTTTTTGACGTGAGGCAGGTTCCCACGAGGGTGGCCGTCGAGTCCGAGAGGGCCTGGAGGCTGTACAACGCGAAGGCAAAGGGCGTAAGGAAAAGCCACACGGTCGCAACTCACGTCCTCGCCCGCTGCACCTACCTCGTCGAGGGCGTCGCGACCACCGACTGCGACGCGCCCCTCACCGACGGCAGCGCGGTGGACGTGCTGCCGCCGTTCTCGGGCGGCTGAATCCGGGCCGCTCGCACCCGTAGCCAGGAGCGCCCCGCAGCGGGAGGGTGGGGCATGCCCGCCGCACCCGAACCCGATCCCACACGCGTCCGCGACCAGCCCGCGATCCGCACCGGGCGCCGGCGCCAGTGGCTCGTCCCCGCGGGGCTGATGGCGGGGGTCACCGTCGGGCTGCTCGTCGCGGCGCTCCGGCTGGAGACGGCGATCCCGCTGGCTGGCATCGCCGCGACGGCGCTCCTCTACCTCGCGATGCTCGTCGTCGCCGCGACCGTGCGCACGGCGCGCATCCGGAACCTCGCGTTCGCCTGGCTCATGGGCCTCATCGCCGTCGTCGCGCTCGGTTCGCTGCTCCTCCTGCTGCTGTCGGAGCGCGCGGGGACCTGACGGGGAGGCGCCGCACCCCGCGGTCCCCTACGCGCGGAGGTCCAGCTCGGCCACGACCGCGGCGACGCGCGCACGGGCAGAGGCATCCAGCCCCCGCACCGGGCGCGGCAGCGAGCCAGGCGCGACGAGGCCCAGGTGCTCGGCGATCGCGGCGATCACCCGGAAGCTGCCGCCGTGCTCGGCGAACAGGTCCCACAGCGGCCGCAGCCGGGCGGACTCCGCGGCAGCGGCCTCGCGATCCCCGGCCTGAGCCGCGCGGGTGATCCGCAGGGCGGGCTCCGGCAGCGTGCCGGCGATCGCCGAGTACCAGGCGTCGCAGCCCGCGACGAGGCCGGTCGCGCCGAAGCCGTCGCCGGATACGCCGATCGTCACGCCGGCGGGGATCCGGGCGCGGATCGCCTGCACGCGCGCGGCGGCCGCGGCGGGATCCGCGGGCACGCCCGGGATCTTGATCGACGCGACGTGCGGCAGCCGCGCGATGGACGCGTACAGGTCGTCCGTGAAGGTCACGTGCGTGGTGCCCGGGTTGTCGTAGACCACGAGCGGCACCGACAGCTCGGCCGTCACGTCGGCGAAGAGGCCGTGCACCTCGTCGTCCGTGAGCGCCTGGTAGGTGATGGGCGCGAGGAGCACCGCGCGCGCCCCGGCCCGCTGCGCGTCCTCCGCGAGCGCACGCACCTGCGACGTGGCCAGGGCGCCGATCCCCACGATCACCGGCACGGGACCCGCGTGGTCCACGGTCGCGGTCGCGACCCGGCGGCGCTCCTCCCGGCCCAGGTACGCGTACGAGCCGGTGGACCCGAGGGCGGTGATCGAGTCCACCCCGGCGACGGCGAGCCGCCCGACGAGGCCCGCGTACGCGGCCTCGTCGACCGCGTCGTCGCGGAGCGGGGTGAGGGGGAAGGCGCTGAGACCCGTGAGCATGGGCATCCGATCCGGTCGAGGGCGGCCGATCCCGTCGAGTGGGCGGGTGCGGGGATCACCCCATCCTGACGGGCGTGGGGGTCAGGATGGGCGCCGGTCCGTCACCGCCCGTCGTACGCCGCCTGCAGCTCCGCCACGACGAGCCGGCCCATGCCCATCATCGCGGCCATGGCGCGCGCGGCGCCCGCGGGGTCGGGTCCGCCGATCGTGGACGCCATCGCCTCCGGGACGACCTGCCACCAGAAGCCCCAGCGGTCGCGCACCCAGCCGCACCGGCCCTCGGTCCCGCCGTCGGCGAAGGCGTCCCAGTAGCGGTCGACCTCCTCCTGGGTCGCGGCGGAGATCGACAGGGAGACCGCCTCGGTCGCCTGCATGCCGGGGCCGCCGTTGAGCAGGCGGATCCCCTGGCCGTCGAGCTCGAGGTCGACGACGAGGGCGGTGCCGCGCAGCGCCGGATCGGGGAAGTCGTCCGGGTAGCGCGAGGTGTCGAGGATCCGCGATCCGGGGAACAGGTCGACGTAGAACCGGGCCGCCTCCTCGATCTCCTCGCCGAACCAGAGGGTGGGGGTGATGCGCGGCATGGCGGCTCCTCGTGTCCGACGGCGGCGTCGTCGCGCGCCGTCGGGGCCACGCTAGCCACCGGCGAGCCCGCGGACCAGAGCCCGACCGACGGCGGATGCGGCGGGCGGCTCAGGACGTGCGGCGCCCCGCGAGGAGCGCCTCGAGGACGGCAGCGCCGCGATCCGCGTCCTCGACGGTGACCAGCCGGGCTCGCCCGCCGCTGAGCCGCACCACGAGGCCGGACCCGGACCGCGTCACGTAGGCGACGCCGCGACCCGAGACGCGCAGGCCCCATCCGCCCCACTGCCCCGGCGAGACGTCCTCCCAGCCGGCCGACTCGATGCGCGCGAGGGGCACGCGCATGATCGGGATCCGCGTCCACGCCGACACGACGCGGAACCCGCGCCGGTCGACCGTGACGTCGACGCGGGCGAGAGCGAGCATGGCGAGGCCGACGACGACCAGCGGGAGGCCGGTGAGCGCGGCGGTGCCGACGTCCCTCGCCGGAGCGCTGGCCGCGGCGACGAACCCGAGCACCACGACGACCGCGCCGATCCCCGCGAACCACCCGCTCCCGGTGCGACCGCGCCACGCGACGCGCGCCGTGGCGGGGATCTCGAGCGGCGCCACGTCGTGCGCGGGCAGGGGCCCGGCGGCGCGGACCAGGACGGCCACGGGGATCCCGGCGGCCACCGCCCCCACGCCGAGCAGCACGACGCTCCACGCGACGGGGAGGGTGCCGTCGCCGACGGCGGCGGACGCGGCGATCCCGATCCATCCCGTGCCGAGCATGCCCGCCACGAGGTTCGCGACGAGCAGCACCGTGGCCGCCGTGCGCCGGTCCCGCGACCGCAGGGCGGCGACGGCCAGCGCGACGGCCACGACCGCGAGACCCAGCGCGACCGCGAGCATCACCCAGGGCGAGCCCCATCCGTCGGGCGTCCCGTCGGCGGCGAAGTGGACGGCGATGCGGCCAGGCAGCTCCGGCGCGAGCAGGACGGCCGCGGTGCCGAGCGACAGGGCGATGACCGCCGCGGGGGCGACGACCGCGACGCGCGCGCCGGTCGGCAGAGGCAGGGGTGCTGTGGTGGTCATCGTGCTCCCTTGATCATGGTGAGGAGGTCGTCGAGCGGCACCTCGAGGGTTTCCGCCTGGTCGCGCAGCTCCTCGACGAGCGTCCGCAGGCGGTCGAAGGAGGCGTTGCCCGAGCGGATCACCGTCGCGCCGCGGCCTCGACGCAGCTCGATCAGCCCGTCCGACTGGAGGCTCGCGTAGGCGCGGAGCACCGTGTGCATGTTCACCTCGATGGAGGCGGCGAGGTCCCGCGCCGACGGCAGCCGCTCCCCGCTCGCGAGCTCGCCGCGCGCTATCGCGCAGCGGATCTGCGTGGCCACCTGCTCGGCGAGCGAGGCCTTCGCCGCAGGATCCACCGTGATGAGCATGTTCGCATTCTATGCGAACAATGCCTCCGTTAGCCAGGGGCGCGGGTCATGCCGACTCGCGCACCACCAGCTGGTGCCGCACCGTGCGGATCACCTCGGGTCCGGAGCGCGGCAGGTCGCCCGCGATCATCGCGACGGCGAGGTCGAGGGCGTGGCGGGCGAGCTCGTCCAGGTCCACCGCCAGCGTCGTGAGGGTGGGCGCGAGGAGTCGGCCGAGCGAGAGGCCGTCGATGCCGACCACGCGCACGTCGCCCGGCACGTCGACGCCCGCGCGGCGGCAGGCGGAGAGCACGCCGAGCGCGCACACGTCGTTGAAGGCGACGATCGCGTCGGCCGTGCGCGGGCGGGCGACGACGCGCTCGGTCGCGACGGCGGCCGCCTCCGCGGTGGGCGCGGACGCGCGGACGACGGACACCTCCATCGACCGCGCCTCGAACGCGCGCACGAGCAGGGCGGCGCGCGGGCTGGAGCCCGCGGCGACCGCGGCGTCGAGCACGACCGGGTGCCGCACGCCGACCGCGTCGAGGTGGTCGGCGAGGGCGTCGATCGCCTCCGAGGGATCCAGCTGCACGGCGGCGCGCAGGGGGTCACCACGCGGATCCAGCTCGACGACCGGCACCGAGCCGAGCCGTGCGATCCACTCGGCGGCGCGCGACCCGAGGGTCCCGATGACGGCGTCGGTCTGCGCGCCGAGCGCCTCGACCATGCGGTCGGAGTCGGCGGCGAGGCCGACGTCGGCGAGCGACACGTTCCAGCCGCGCGCCGCCGCGATCCGCACGACCGCGGCCGCGAGCTCGGGCGACCATGGGTTGCGCAGGTCGTCGACGACGAGGCCGAGCTGGTGGTCCCCACCCGTCACGAGCCCCCGGCCGAACCGCGACGGGCGGTACGCGAGCTGATCCGCGGCGTCGAGCACGCGCCGCTTCGTCTCCTCGCTGATGCCGGGCATGCCGTTCATCGCGCGCGTCACGGTCTGGCGGGAGACCCCGGCGGCGGCCGCGACGTCGTGGATCGTGGCGCGGCCGGCCGGGCCATCGCCCGAGCCCGTCTCCCGACCGGCCGCGCCCGACCCGCTCAGCCCCGCAGGTCCAGCCACGCCACCTGCTCCGGGGTGAGCTCGACGGACAGGCCGCGCATCGAGGAGCGGACCTCCGTGATGGTGCGCGGGCCGAAGAGCGGGAAGGTCGGGAACGGCTGCGCGAGCACGTAGGCGAGCGCGATCGCCGTGGCCTGCACGCCGTGCTCCGCGCCCAGCTGCTCGGCGCGACGCAGGCGCTCGAAGTTGTCGTCGCCGTAGTAGCAGCGCACGAGCTCCGGGTCGCTCAGGTCGTCGGGGCGGGCGCGGCCCGTGAAGAAGCCGCGCGCCTGCGACGACCACGGGAGCAGCGGGATCTGCCGCTCCTCGAGCCACGCCTTGGACGCGGGATCCGTGACGTGCACGCATCCCGCCCACGGCACGTCGTACGCCTCGGCCAGGCCGAAGTGGTCGCTCAGCGCCTGGAACCCGGCGCGGCCGTTCGCCTTCGCGTACGCCTGCGCCTCGTCGAAGCGCTCGGGCGTCCAGTTGGAGACGCCGTAGGAGCGGATCCGCCCGGCGCGCTGGTGCTCGTCCATCACGTCGACGAACTCCCCCACCGGCACCTCGAGGTTGTCGCGGTGCATGAGGTAGATGTCGGCGTAGTCGGTGCCCTGGCGATCGAGGCTCTCGAGCAGCTGGCTCGTGAGCGACTCGGGGTCGCAGTGCGGGGTGTGGGCGCCCTTGGTGATCACGACGACGTCCTCGCGGATGCCGCGGTTCCGGATCCACTTCCCCAGGCGCCCCTCGAGCACGCCGCCGCCGTAGATGTAGCCGGTGTCGAAGGCGTTGCCGCCCTGCTCGACGAAGTGGTCGAAGATCGCGGACGCGTGGGCGAGGTCGGGCTGGTTGTCGACGCCCATGACGAGGCGCGACATGCGCTTGCCGACGCCGGGGATCTCGCCGTAGAGCATGGGGCTGTCGTCGCGGACCGCGAGGGGCCGGCCGGAGACGGTGGGGATGTCGGCGTCCTCCGCCTCGAACGGGTAGCGCAGCTCCAGCGCGGCGCGCCAGCGGTCGAGGGTGCGGGCGGTGGCCAGCGTCTCGTCGAGCGTCATCTGGGCGGCCTCGCCGAGGCCGGCCGCGAGGGCGTCTGTCGTGGCGTCGGCCTCGATCGCGTACGGCTTGGCGCCTGCGAACGTGAGCGTGCGCGGCTCCTCGCCGACGACGGAGACCTCGATGGTGGGCGCGTCGCCGAGGGTCCACGGGTCGCTGAGGTGGATGCGGCCCCGCGAGCCCAGGATCGTGAGCGACTGCGGCTCGTCGAGCGCGACGCCCGTGCGGAGGGTGGCGGTGATCCCTCCGCGGTAGGCCGCCCGCGCGACGGACCACTCGTCGACGCCGGTCGGGCCGACCGTGCCGTCCACCTCCAGGGTGAGCGGCTCGGCGACGGCGATACCGGTCGCCGCCTGCACCACGGCGGCCGCGGCGGTGACCGTGTAGCCGCCGACGTCGAGGATCCCGCCGCCCGCGGTCGCGGTGTCGTAGAGGCGGCCGGTGCGGGATCCGGTGCGGAAGGAGAAGGACGCGTCGACGTGGGCGACCTCCCCGATCACGCCCTCGCGCAGCAGCTCGAGGAGCGCTGCGGTCTGCGGGTGGAAGCGGTACATGTACGCCTCGACGAGCGGGAGGCCGGCCTCGCGGGCCGCGTCGACGAGCGCCATGGCGGTGCCGTGGTTGACGGCGAGCGGCTTCTCGCAGAGGACGGCCTTGCCGGCCTCGAGCGCGCGGATGACGAGGTCGGCGTGGCCGGTGTGCACGGTGGAGACGTAGACGGCGTCGACGGCGGGATCCGCGAGGACGGCGTCGTAGTCGGCGCCCGTGACGTCGGCGAAGCCGTGGTCGGCGGCCTCGGCGGCGAAGGACGCGGCGCGCTCGGCGCTCGAGCTGCCGGCGGCGACGAGACGCGCGTCGCGCTCGCTCGCGGGGAGCTGGGAGAGGAAGCGGCGGGCGATGCTGCCCGGGCCGAGGACCGCCCAGCCGGGTGCGGTCGTGGTGGTCGGGGTGGGGTCGGTCATGGTGGAGCCCTTCGCGGCGTCGTCGGCGTGAACGTTCACGTCGACGCTACGGGGCGGGTCGCGGGGTCGTCAAGAGCTCCTGCGAATGCCGCGCGTGAACGTTCACGCCCCGCACCCGATCCGCGACTCATCCCTCCGCCGCAGCGCCCGGATCCAGCCCCTGCAGGAAGGCGAAGTGCGCGGCCAGCCGCCGGCGCCCGTCCTTCGTGAGCGCGACCCAGGTGCGGGCCTGGCCGCGCGGCTGCTGCACGCGCCGCGACTCGACGATCGCGGACTCGGACAGGGTCTTGAGGTGCTTGCTGAGGGTGGCGTCGGACACGGCGAGCGCGTCGCGGAGGGTGCCGAACTCGATCTCCCCGGCCCGGGCGAGCAGCGCGCAGATCTGCAGCCGCTGGGGTGCGTGGATGACCGCGTCGAACTCCGGCGCGGACGCGGCCACTACGCGAGCCCGCGGGCGAGGCGCTGGCGCGCGGAGCGGTCGGCCAGCGGTCCGAGCACGGCGACGACGACGGCGACCCCGACCGCGATGCCGGTGACCTCGAGGATCCCGAGCTGGCGCGCGAAGAGCACGACGGCGATGCCGGCCGCGGACGCCGCGAGGGAGACGACCGACCACGGGGCGCCGTCCCGCACGAAGCGCCACCGGTCGGGGTGCGCGCTCGAGAAGCCGACGGCGGACATGCGGAGCCGGGGCAGCAGGACGAGGCCGACGAGGCCGACGGCGAGGACCGCGATGGCCCAGTCGGCGCGCGGCACGATGCCGAAGACGACGGCGCCGACGCTGAGGCCGCGGAGCGCGTGGAACCACCACGGCGAGCGCAGGCGGCCGGTGAGCCGGTCGGCCGCGGCGCGCATGGCATCGGCGTCGAACGGGGCGTCGGGGCGGTCGGACGAGGGGTCTTGAGCGTGTGTTTCCATGTTGGCAACACTAAGTGTTTCCGAGTTGGAAAGGAATGGGCGCGCCGAAGCGATCACCGATCCGCGCCCTCCGCCTCGATCTCCGCGACGAGCCGCCCGAGCAGCCGGGTCAGCTCCATCCGCTCGCGCGCGGACCACTCCCCCACGAGCTCGCCGAGGAGCGCGCGGGCGGTCGCGGAGTTGCGGTCGAGCACCCGCTCCGCGTCGGGCGTCGCGCGCACGAGGACGGCGCGACGGTCGTCGGGGTCGGGCTCGCGGATCACGAGGCCCCGCTCCTCGAGGCGGCGCACGTGCGCGGTCATCGTCGACTTGTCGACGCCCTGCCAGTCGGCGAGCACGCGCATCCGCGTCGCGCCGCACTCGGCGAGGTGGGCGAGGAGCCAGGTGTCGGTGGACGAGAACGCCCCGCCCTCGTCGGCGAGCATCCGGCGGCGCACGTCGGGCCGGGACGCCCAGCGGGTGATCGCGAGGACCGCGCGCTCCATCGCTGCCCCGACGCCCGCGCCGTCCTTGCCTGGGAGCTCGCTCACTGTTGGATCCCCGCCTCCTCCGTGCTCGCCGACCGTTGGTATCCTCAAACCATATCGTCCGAACCCGGACGTAACGCACGCCCCGCACGATCCGAGAGGAAGCACCCCATGTCCACCCCGAGCACCGACCCCCGCGCGCACGCCGTCCCGGCCACGCCCCGCGAGGTGATCGCGAGCTACACCGAGTACGCCGACGCGCAGGCCGCCGTCGACACGCTGTCCGACAAGGAGTTCCCGGTCGCCTCGACGCAGATCGTGGGCCACGACGTCCGCACCGTCGAGACCGTGACGGGCCGGGTCACCAACGGCAGCGCCGCCGTGCGCGGAGCCGCGGGCGGCGCGTGGTTCGGCCTCATGCTGGGCCTCCTGTTCGGGATCTTCACCCCCGGCGTCGCCTGGCTCGGCGTGCTGCTCGTCGCGGTCGGCATCGGCGCGCTCTGGGGAGCGCTGTTCGGCTTCGTCGGCCACTACGCCACGCGCGGCAAGCGCGACTTCGCCTCGATCCAGACGCTGACCGCCGGCCGCTACGACGTGCTGGTCGACAGCGCGCGGGCCGCCGAGGCGTCGCGGATCCTGTTCGACACGACGGGCGCGCCGCGCGCCTGACCCGCCGCATCATGTCGACGCGGACGGACGGCCCAGCCGCCCGTCCGCGTCGTCACGTACGGGGTGCGTCCTCGGGCGCCTCGAGCGTGAGCCACTCCTCGTCGATGCGGTAGCCGAGCGACGCGCCGGCCGCGATGATCGCCGCGTTCTCGCTCGAGCCTCCGGTGCGGAACGCCGTCACGCCCGCCTCGAGGAGCGCCAGCACCGACGCCGCCTTCACGGCCGTACCGAGGCCGCGACCGCGGTGGGCGGCGTCGACGACCGTCACGTCGGTCTCGGCGGCGCGGCCCGCGGGGTCCAGGTCGACGAACGTCATCGCCAGGAGCGCACCCGCCGCGTCGAAGGCGCCGTAGCCGCGGCGGCCGGATGCCGGGACGCGGGCCGAGTCCGGCGTGAGACCCGCGTGCCGCGTGGCGGGGCCGCCCGGGTAGTCGTCGAGCGTGGCGGCGTCGAGCGCGAGGATGGCACCGACGTCGTCCGGGCCCAGCTCGCGGAGCACCGCGGACCCGGCGACCCGGTCGACCAGCGTGCGCAGCCGGGCGGGATCCGCGTCCGCCGCGTCGAGCTGCGCGCCCCACGACCGGGCGGTCACGATCCAGCCGGCGGCGAGCAGCTCCGCCACCCGCGGGTCGTCGGATCGGGCGATGACGGGGTCGGCGCTCATCCTGCGAGCCTGGCATGGCGGGAGCGCCCAGGACAGGCATCCGACCCGCGCCGCCGACCGCTGCACGGAGGGCCACGGGATGCTGCGGCTGTTCGCGGTGGTGTGGCGCAGCGACGAGATGAGGTGCCCCGCGGTCCTCGTCAGCCGAGGAAGTAGTCGCGGATTTTCTCGTCGGAGTCCAGGATCCGCTCCGTCTCCACCCCGACCGAGCGCGCGAGGTCGACCGACCCCACCAGGGCCGCCTCGACGTCCGGCGAGAAGGCCCTCTCGAGCACCTCGAGGCAGGTGGCCATGCTCGCGTCGAGCTCGTCGATCAGCGCCTGGTGCTCGGCGGCGAGGCGCTCGTCGAGCTCGCGCTGGTCGCGCAGGTAGCCCTCGACGAGGGCGGCCTCCCGCCGGGAGAGCGCGTCCGAGACGGCCGAGTGCATGATCATGCCCACCGTGTTCCCGATGACCGCCCCCAGCACCGGCACCGGGATGAGCGCCTGGCCCACGAAGGAGGACAGCGCGCCGACGGCCGCCTCCAGGCACACGAGCTCGGCGTTCTCGAGGAACTCCGCCTCGGCGATCTCGCCCGTCCGGAGCCGGTGCGCCTGCTCCGCGACGCCGAACGCAGCGGTCACCATGGCGCTGGCCACGGCTGCGGACGTGGCGGTGAAGTTGGTGAGCGCGTAGATGCTGAGGCCGCGGATCCCGCCCGTCAGGAAGCCACGGCCGGAGTCGCCCGCGATCTCGGTCCAGTCCTCCTCGGTGAAGTCCTGGAGCCTCGTGCCGGCGCGGCGCTTCCGCACCACGGCGAGCACGAACGCCGTCGCCCCCTCGACCCCGGCGGCGACGAGGGTCGCCTTCGCACCCTCACGGACTGTCGGCCTGCTCGCACGGTGGGCGTCGTCCCGGCGGGTCTGGTCGGTCGCGCGCAGCGAGTCCTTCTCCCCCTCCAGCGTCGTGTCGTACACGCCGCGCTGCACCTCGTCGTAGCGGAGGTGCGAGGCCTCGAGCGACTCGATCCCCAGGTCGCGGGTCGCGAAGAAGGTCTGGACGGCCTTCCAGTCGCGGAAGGACGGGCCATCGCCCCCGCGAGTGAGCAGGCGGCCCGCCTCCTCCCGGCTCATGCCGTGCAGCGCCTGGATCACCTCGAAGTGGTCGCTCGGGATCTGGTACCTGCCGCCGCCGCTCACGAAGTCGGGGTACCTCTCGAGGTGCTCGGCGATGGCGCCGAGCCCGAATCGACCGCCCGCCGCGACGAACTTCTGCTGGATCTCGACGCCGCCGCGCATCAGGTCGACCGGCCCGTTGTCGTTCACCCACTCGTAGACCCGCCCCTCGCCCAGGATCTGGCTCCTGGCGTCCCCGATCCCGCTCTCGGCCGCCTCGGCGATGAAGCCGTGCATCCCCTTCGTCCCACCCCGGTTGCGCCCGACCACCTCGAGGTCGATGGTGCGGATGGCCGCGTCGACCCTTGCCAATGCGTCGCGGAGGTTCCCGTCCTGGCGCCGGAGGGCGGCGAGCAGCCCGTCGAGGCGCACCTGGTTGAGGTGGTTCACCCATGCCGCGACCGCCTGCTCCTGGTTGCGCTCGGCGAGGTCCGGCACGTCAACCACGGTCGGCGTCCCCCTCGACGCGCTCGCTCAGCAGGGCCGCGCAGGCCTGCGTGCTGTTGACCAGGGCGGCCAGGCGGGACCGGTCGCTCGCCGGGAGAGTCGAGAAGTCGGCACCGAAGGAGCGCATGGCCTCGCGGTAGCTCGCGGTCAGCAGCGACCGGAGCTCGTCGGTGCGTCGGAGGAGGGCGTCGACCCTGGCGGCCAGCTCCTCCACGCGCGCGGTGTTGCGCGTGACCGCGCCGAGAGCCTCCTGCTTCTCCTCGCGGGTCTCGCCCTTCTTCCACGCGAAGAGGGCGACCGAGGTGAGGATCGCCGCTCCCGCGACGCTCCAGCCGATCGGGCCGGACAACGCGAGGATCGCTCCGCCCATGGCCGTCCCGCCGCCGCCGGCTGCCAGGGCGCCGCCGCCGAGCCAGGCGAGGGCCGCGTTCGTGGCCGCAGCGCCGGACAGGGCGGAGATCGCGGTGCCGGTCGACGCGGCGCCGAAGGTGGTCGCGACCCACATGGCCGCGCTCGGCGCCACGCTCGCGACCGCGGCCCCGGCGGCGAACCCGGCACCGCCTCCGGCCGCGGACCGCCGGGCGGCCTCGAGGTCCCGCCGGGCGAACTCCTCGACGTCCAGGAACTCCGCCTTGTCGACGTCGATCCGGCCGATGGCCACGTCGAAGGACTTCGGGGTGTTGGCGATGCTGTTGACCAGCGCCTCCACGTGCTCGATCAGGTCGGTCGACCGCTCGCGCTGGCGCAGGAGCGCGAGTCCCGCGTCGTTCATCGCCGTGTACGCGATGTTGTACGCGGCGACGGCGTCCTCGTAGGGATCCGGCTTCCTGGCGGCGAGCTTCTCGACGGTCTCCTTCGTCGTGTCCCGGAGATCCCCCACCCGCTCGCCCACCTGCGTGGACGCGGCGCGCGCCCTCCGGGCCGCCTCGTCCATCACCTTCGCGATGCCGTCCCTGGCCTTGCCCAACCCGCGCTGCTCGTCCATCGCACGCCACCGATCCCCGTCGAAGTCGTTTCCTCACTGGAGGATATAGACGACCGGCGACGTCGTCGCGGGAGGCGGGAGACGGATGCACCGCCCCGATCAGCCCCCGCCCGCGATCCCGTCCCGCCGCACCGCCTCGACGAGAAGGACCTCCACCGCGTCGACCGCGCGCACCATCTCCGCGGGCTCCGTGCCCATGCGTCCCACGACCGCATCGACCCCGCGGAGCCCCGCGCGCGTCAGGAGCTGCTTCTCGTTCGTGATCCACTCACCGCGGTGGGCGAGGATCGCGTGCGCCGCGGAGCACGCCGCCTCGGAGAGGAGACCCGCGCACTGCGCGACCCGACCGTGGCGGGCGTGACCCTCGCGGGCGTAGTGCAGCGTGAGCTCGGCGCGCTGCCACCAGATCCCGGGCGCGGACGCGCGCAGCGCCGGCGGGTACGCGAACTCCGGCACCTCGCCGCGGAGGGCGCGGTTCACGCCCACCTCGGCCAGCAGGATCGTGCTCGGCAGGCCCGCCTGGTGGTAGAGCAGCGTCTCGAGGGTGAAGCGGCCGGCGAGCGCCTCCTCGTGGACGGCCTCGATCGCGTCGAGGTCGCGGTAGTGGACGTCGACCGTGCGGCCGTCGACGTGGAGCGCGCCGCCGCCGTCGAAGATCCGCCCCCACCCGCCGCGCGGGCTGAGCACGCCGGGCCAGCCGAGCGCGCGCAGGTCGTCGGGATCGAAGGACCCTCGGTAGTAGACGGCCACGTCCCAGTCGCTGTCGGGCCGGGCGACGCCCTGGGCGCGGGATCCGCCGAGCGCGACGCCCCGCACGCCCGGCACGGACGCCAGCGCATCGGCGACGTGCTCGAGGAACGAGTCGTGGTCGAGGCCGAGGGCCGGACCGGCGTCGGCGGCGCTTCCCGTCACGCCCGCCCCGCCACGCTCCGCCACGACTGGATCCCGCCGCGGAGGCTCACCGCGTCCCGGCCCGCCTCGCGCAGGGCCGCCGCGGCCGCCCGCGAGCGCACGCCCGAGGCGCAGTAGACGATCACGCGGTCGGTGATCGCGCCGGGCACCGCGCCCGGATCCACCGTGACGATGCGCACGGGCACCGCGACGTGGCCGGGGATGGAGTCGGCCAGGCGCTCGTCGGGCTCGCGAACGTCGAGGAGCACCACCTTCTCGTCGGAGGCGAGGATCCGCTCCACCTCCTCCGCGTCGAGCTCGGTGCCGTCGGTGGCCGCGCCGACACCGCAGAACAGGTCGTAGTCGGCGAGCGCCGTGACCCGCTGGCGGCCCTTCGCGCGCTTCACGCCGATGGTGCGGCTGGTGCCGGCGAGCGCGTCGAGCACGACGACCCGGCCGATCAGCGGCGTCCCCGCGCCCGTGACGAGCTTGATGACCTCGGTCGCCATGAGCGCACCGACCGTGCCGCACACCGCGCCGAACACGCCCGCCTCCTCGCAGGAGAGCACGGCGCCGTCGGCCGGCGGCTCGGGGAAGACGTCGCGGTAGTCGATGCCGCGGCCGTCGGGCGCCGCGTCCCAGAAGACGGTGACCTGCGCGTCCCACCGGTACACGGATCCCCACACGCACGGCACGCCGACCAGGGCCGCCGCGTCGCTGATGAGGTAACGCGTGGCGAAGTTGTCGGTGGCGTCGACGACCACGTCGTATCCGCTGAGGATCCGGATGGCGTTGTCGTTCGTGAGCCGCTCGGCGTGCTCCACGACCTCGATGCCGGGGTCGGTGCGGTGCACGGAATCCGCAGCTGACGTGGTCTTCGGCCGGCCGACGTCGGGCGTGCCGTGGATGGTCTGGCGCTGGAGGTTGGAGAGGTCCACAGCATCGTCGTCTACGATTCCGATGGTCCCGATCCCCGCCGCGGCCAGGTACTGCAGCACGGGGGAACCGAGGCCGCCCGCGCCGATCACGAGCACGCGCGCCTGGTCGATGCGGGACTGACCCCCCATCCCGATGCCGGGAAGGGCGAGGTGCCGGGAGTGGCGTTCGCGCCGTTCGTGCGCATCCTGCCCGGAGCCATGACCACCGAGGCCCCGCCCCCCGGGGTGCGTGCCGTCCAGATCGACGAGCGGCAGAGACGACCCCATGACAGACCTCCGTACGGACGGCGGACGCGGACCCGCGTCGACCGGACCCAGCGTACGACGGCCCGCCGACGGTCCCCGCGGCGGCCGCCCGTCCGGCCCGCTCGGCCGCTTCCACCACCGTCGCTGGGGCGACGCCTGGCTCATCGGCCTCCTCGGCTTCCTGCTCGCGCTCCCCCTCGCGGGCGCCCCCTCGGTCTGGTACGACGAGGCCGCCACCGTCATCTCGGCCACGCGCGGCTGGGACGACCTCCTCCGCGAGCTCAGCACGGTCGACGCCGTCCACGGCCTCTACTACGCGGGCATGAAGGTGTGGTTCGAGCTGGTCGGCTACTCGCCCACCTCGCTGCGCTTCCCGAGCGCGGTGTTCATCGGCCTGGCCGCCGCGGGCGTCGTGCTGCTCACCCGCACGATCTCGACGCGAGCCACCGGCATCGTCGCCGGCATCGTGTTCGTCGTGATCCCCCGCTCGGCGTGGATGGGCACGGAAGGGCGCTCGTTCGCGCTCGGCACCCTCATCGCGGTCGCGCTCACCGTCGCGTTCGTGCTCGCGGCCCGCCGCGCCGGATCCCGCTGGCAGGTGCAGGCCAGGTGGTGGGCGCTGTACGGGCTGCTCGCGTGGCTCGGCGCATCCACCTTCGTGTACCTGGCGCTGCTCGTGGGCGCGCACGGCGTCGTGATCCTGTGGGCCATCGCCTCCGCGCGCGTCGGCCGCCGCAGCCGCCGGCCCATGGTCGTGTCGCTGCTCGGCTGGGCCCTCGCCTCCATCACGGCAGGGCTCCTGTCGCTGCCGCTCGTGCGCGTGGTGACGGAGCAGTCGGGCCAGGTCGGGTGGATCAAGCCCATCGGCCCGAACACGATCACGCAGGTGATCTCGACCCAGCTCTTCTACCAGAACGACGTCTTCGGCTTCCTCGCCTGGGCGCTCGCGCTCGTGGGCCTCGCGCTGCTGGTGCGCCGCGGGATCCGCCTGGTGCGCGCCCGCCGCGCATCGCGCCTCGAGCCGGAGGGCGCCCTCGCCGAGTTCGAGTCGGCGTACCTGCACGCCGGGTGGTCGCCGACGATCCTGCAGCTCGCGGTGGTCTGGTTCGTCGTCCCGACGCTGCTGCTCATCGGCGCGTCCACCCTCATGTCGCCGCTCTACTCGCCGCGCTACATGGCGTACACGGCGCCCGCGTTCGCGATGCTCATGGCGGTCGGGATCCTCGCGCTCAAGTGGAAGCCGCTCGTCGCCGCCGTCACGGCCGTGCTCGTCGCGCTGTCGGTGATGCAGCTGGTGCACGACCGCACCACCACCGTGAAGGCCGACTCCGACTGGGCCGCCATCGCGCGGATCGTCTCCGAGGAGCGCGCGCAGGAGGCGCCCGGCACGACCGAGGCCGTGATCTTCGGCCCGGTCCGCCGCCACCCGAAGGCCACCTCGCGCATCGTCGCGTACTCCTACCCGGACGCGTTCCACGGCATGGACGACATCCTCCTGCGCACCCCGCCGGGCGACACCGACGGCCTCTGGGAGGAGACCTACCCGCTCGCCGACCGGGTCGACGAGGTCGACGGCGCCGACGTCGTGTGGCTCGTCACGAGCGACAAGCAGGACATCCGCGACGACGTGGCCGAGGCGCTCACCCCGCGCGGATTCGCCAAGACCGACGACTGGCACGTGATGAACGCGAACGTCGAGCGGTACGAGCGGGTCGCGGCGGGCTGATCCCGCGGCGGCTCAGGCCACGGGGCTCCACTCCCCGATCGCCGCGACGGCGCGGTCGAGGTGCGACTCGAGCAGGAAGTGCCCGCCGTCGACGAGCTCGATCCGCGCGTGCGGGGCGTCACGGCGGAAGGCCTCGGCACCGGCCGCGGCGAAGATCTCGTCGTTCCGTCCCCAGATCACGAGCAGCGGCACGCGAGACTCCCGGAGCCACGCGTGCACAGCCGGGTACAGCTCGCGGTTGGTGGCGTAGTCGCGGAAGAGCGCGAGCTGCACGTCGTCCTGGCCCGGGCGGGCGAGGAGCGCGAGGTCGTGCTCCCAGGCGTCGGGATCCACGACCGACGGGTCCGGCACGCCGTGCGTGTACTGCCACTCCACGGCCTCGCGACCGAGGGCCGGGCGGAGGGCATCGCGCGTGGCGTCGGTGCGCTCGGCGGCGTCGGCCCAGATCGGATCCCAGAACGACGGCACGAAGCCCTCCTCGTAGGCGTTGCCGTTCTGCGTGACGACACCCGTGACGGCGGACGGGTCGGCGAGCGCCAGGCGCCAGCCGACGGGTGCGCCGTAGTCCTGCACGTAGATCGCGTAGCGCTCGACGCCGATCTCGGCGAGGAAGCGGCCGGTGACCTCGGCGAGCGCGGCGAACGTGTAGTCGAACTCGTCGACGGACGGCGCGGACGAGCGGCCGAACCCGACGAGGTCCGGCGCGATGACGCGGAAGCGGCCCGCGAGCGCCGGGATCAGGTGCCGGAACATGTGCGAGCTCGACGGGTAACCGTGCAGGAGCAGGAGCACGGGTGCATCGGCGGGCCCGGCCTCGCGCCAGAAGACGTCGAGGCCGTCGAGCCCGTCGACGGAGACCGAGACGGTGCGGTGGTGGACGGTGACCATGGCTAACCCCTTTGAGTTGTTTTGGTGGTTAGCAGGACGGTAGCATGGATCCATCGCGCCACCCGAGCGCGCAGGAGGCGAGGACCCATGGACCCGGACGAGGAGCTGCTGCTGGCGCTGCTGAACAGCGCGCCCGTGGTCGACGGGCACCGGGACGACCGGCTCGCCGGCGCATCCGGCCGCGAGCTCGCCCGCACCTGGGGCGGCACCGGCACCGCGGCCGAGCTCGAGCGTCTCCGGCGCACCCGAGACGCCCTGCACGCCGTGATCCGCGGCGATGCCGCAGCGCCCGCCGCCGTCGAGGAGCTCGCGGCCGTGGTCGACGGGGCCGTCCGCACACCACGCGTCACCGCAGACGGCATCGCGTGGGAGCTCCGCGCCCCCCGCGACGAGCGCCTCCCGGTGGACGCCGTGCTCGCCTGGTCGACCGTCTCGGCGCGGCTCCCCGGCCGCCTCCGACCGTGCGCCAACTCCGAGTGCGAGCTCTTCCTCGTCGACCACAGCCGCCCCGGCACCGCGAAGTGGTGCTCCATGGCGACGTGCGGCAACCGGATGAAGGCCCGCGCCCACGCGCAGCGGGTGCGGGACTGATGCGGGCCGGACGACCTGATCCGCCATCTCCGCGCATCCGGGCCGTGCGCTAGACGGGCTCCCGCGCCGGCCGCGGCCGCAGCTCGCTCACGACCGTGCCCGCGACGATGAGCGCCGCGCCGAGGATCGCGAGCGCCGGCAGCCGCTCCCCCGCCACGCGTCCGACGACGCCCGCCCACACCGGCTCGCCCGCGTAGATGATGGTCGCGCGCGTCGGTGAGACGGAGCGCTGCGCCCAGTTCATCGTGAGCTGGATGAGGCAACTGCTCGCCCCGAGCGCCACCGCCGACACGAGCCACACCCACGAGAACGCGGGGATCGCCTCCCCGGCCAGCGGCATGCACGCGAGCGAGAGCGCGCCGGCGACGAGGAGCTGCACGACGGTCACCCGGCCGACGTCCACGCGACCCGCGAACAGCCCGATGAGGATGATCTCGGCGGCGATCGGGAGCGTGCTGACCAGCGTCGCCACCTCCCCCGCCCCCAGCGCCACGCCCTCCTGCGGACCGGCGACGAGCAGCAGCCCGACGAACGCGAGCGCCACGCCCACGAGGGCCAGCGCGCTCGGCCGCTTCCGGAACGCCGCCCACTGCAGCAGCGGCACCAGCGGCACGTACAGCGCGGTGATGAAGGCGGACGTGCTGCTCGGGATCGTCTGCAGCCCGTACGTCTGGAGGCCGTAGCCGAGGAAGATCATGACCCCGATCGCGGACCCGGCCGCGAGGTCGATCCGGCGCATCCCGCGGAGGGCCCGGCGGAACAGGACCACGCTGATCAGCCCCGCCGCGAGGAAGCGGAGCCCGACGAAGAAGAGCGGCCCGCTGTGCTCCATCGCCACATGCACCGCGAGGAACGTGCCGCCCCAGATCGCCGTGATGCCGATGAGCGCCCACTCGGGGCGGGACGGCCGGACGGCGCGGGGCAGCATCGTGCGCATGGAGCGGAGCGGCCCGCGTCAGCCCGTGATGATGCGGGCGCCGTGCACGGGCCCGGTCGCCCGGATGACCGTGAGGCGAGCGGCGCTCAGCGCGATCTGCAGCTCGAGCGCGCTGTCGAGGTCCGCCGCGAGGAACGCGACCGTGGGGCCGGATCCGGAGACGATTCCTGCGAGCGCGCCGTTCTCCTCGCCGAGCTGCAGCACCTCGCCGAGGCCGGGCGCGAGGTGGAGCGCGGGCGCCTGCAGGTCGTTGTGGAGGACCTCGGCGAGCATGTGCGGATCCCCCGCCCGCAGCGCCTGCAGCACGCCCGAGTCGACCTGCGGGATCTGCTGCGCCGGGAAGATGTCCTGCGCGTGGCGCTCGCGGTGCTTGTCGAGCTCGCCGTAGACGTCGGGCGTGGAGACGCCGAACTCGGCGATGGCGAGCACCCACTGGAACGTGCCCTTGGCGAGCGCGGGGCTGAGCCGGTCGCCGCGGCCCGTGCCGATGGCGGTGCCGCCGGCGAGCGCGAACGGCACGTCGGCGCCGAGCTCCGCACCGAGGGCGAGCAGCTGGTCGCGCGTGCGCTCGGTGCCCCACAGGGTGTCGCAGGCGAGGAGGGTGGCCGCGGCGTCCGCGGATCCGCCGCCCATGCCGCCCGCGATCGGCACGTTCTTCTCGATGCGCAGGTGCACGCCGCCGCGGTAGCCGGTGCTCCGGGCGAGGAGCCGGGCCGCGCGCACGGCGAGGTTGTCGGCGCCGGTGGTGAGGTGCGACGTGTCGATGGATCCGCCGAACTCGACCGAGAACCCGTCGGCCTTCGTGGCCCAGACGTCCTCGTAGAGGCCGACGGCCTGGTAGGCGGTGGCGACGTCGTGGTAGCCGTCCTCCTGGAGGGCGCCCACCGTGAGCGAGACGTTGATCTTGCCGGGGGCCCGCGCGTGCACCACATCTGAGGTGGTGGCCGCGGAGGTCATGTGATCCAACCTAGCGGAGGCTGGGAGGCACTCCGTCCGCCTCGCGATCCGCCCAGGCATGGGCTACGCGGAGGTAGTCGTGGACGCTCAGCTCCTCGCCCCGCGAAGTGGGGGCGACCCCTCCGGCTTCGAGGAGCGCGGACGCGGCCTCGCTCCCGCCGAGCAGCTCGGCGAGCGCCTGGCGGAGCATCTTGCGGCGCTGCTGGAAGGCCGCGTCGACGATCTTGAACGTGCGCTTCCGCAGCCCCTCCGAGGCGAACGGCTCCGCGTGCCGCTCGAACGCGACGAGCACCGAGTCGACGTTCGGCACCGGCCAGAACACCTGGCGGCTGACCTGGCCGGCCGTGCGCCACGCGCCGTACCAGGCGGCCTTGACGCTCGGGGATCCGTAGACCTTGGATCCGGGCGCCGCCGCGATGCGGTGCCCGACCTCGGCCTGCACCATGACGACGCCCGTGCGGATCGCCGGGAAGTGCTCGAGCAGGTGCAGCAGCACGGGCACGGACACGTTGTAGGGCAGGTTCGCGACGAGAGCCGTGGGATCCCCGGGCAGCTCGGCGACGCGCAGCGCGTCCTCGTGCACGACGGTGAGCGCGGCGTCCGGCTGGTAGAGCGCCACCGTGATCGGCAGCTGCTCGGCGAGCCGGCCGTCGATCTCCACCGCGACGACGCTCGCGCCGGTCTCGAGGAGGCCGAGGGTGAGGGATCCGAGGCCCGGCCCCACCTCGACCACGTGCGTGCCGGCCTCGACGCGGGCGACGCGCACGATGCGGCGCACCGTGTTGGCGTCGATGACGAAGTTCTGGCCGAGCTTCTTGGTGGGCGCGACGCCGAGCAGCTCGGCGAGGTCGCGGATCTCGGCGGGGCCGAGGAGCGTGGGAGCGGGAGCGGGAGCGGCGGCGGGAGCAGGTGCGCCGGGAGCCGTCTCGTCGCTCACGCGCGGCCCGCCGGGTCGATCTCGGCGGGATCCTTCGACGGCGACGTGACGGGCTCGTCGTCCCAGCGCCCGTAGACCAGCTCGGTGTTGGAGGAGATCTGCGCGGCCAGCATCGACACGTCGGTGCCGAGGTGCGCGGCCATCGCGCGCAGCGTGTGCGGGATGAGGTACGGCGCGTTCGGCCGGCCGCGGAACGGCACGGGCGTGAGGAACGGCGCGTCCGTCTCCACCAGCAGCAGCGAGCGCGGCGCGAAGGCGAGCGCCTCGCGGAGCTCCCCCGCGTTCTTGAAGGTGACGGTGCCCGAGAACGACATGTACCAGCCGTTCTCCGCGCAGATCCGGGCGAGGTCCTCGTCGCCGGAGAAGCAGTGGAAGACGGTGCGCTCGGGGGCGCCGACGCGCAGCAGGGTCGCGACGACCTCGTCGTGCGCGTCGCGGTCGTGGATCTGGAGGGCGATGCCGCGCTCCTTGGCGATGCGGATGTGCTCCTCGAACGAGCGCTGCTGGGCCGCGCGGCCCTCCTCGCCCGTGCGGAAGAAGTCGAGGCCGGTCTCGCCGACGGCGCGCACGCGCGGTCGACCGGCGAGCTCGTGGATCTCCGCCAGCGCGTCGTCGAGCGTGCCCGCCTCCTCGTAGGCCGGGGCCTCGTTCGGGTGGATGGCGACGGCCGCGAGCATGCGCGGCTCGTGCGCCGCGGTCTCGGCGGACCAGCGGGAGGTCTCGAGGTCGCCGCCGACCTGGATCACGCCGCGGACGCCGACCGAGCTCGCCCGGTCGAGGTGCTCGGTGAAGTCGATGGGCGACTCGCCGTCCGCGATCTCGAGGTGCGTGTGGTTGTCGTAGACGGGGACCGTGAGCGCCTCGGGCAGCGGCGGGTACGTGAGGTCGCGCGTCTGGCCGTGGGCCGCGGATGTGTCGCGCTGGCGCACGTAGTTGGAGTCGGACATCGCGCTCACTCTACCGAGGGGCGGGTGCTGCGCCGGGTGGGCGCGGCACCCGCCACGGCGTGCGGGTCAGGCGGAGGCGGTCGCCGGCTCCTGCTCGATGCGCGGGAACAGCGGCGCCTCGAGCGGGGTGACGGTGCCGGATCCGGTCCACTCGTCGGCGAGGTCGATGCGCTGCTGGCCGACCGTGCCGGTGCCGCCGAGCGCGGTCCAGAGCTTGGCGGTGGCGCCGGGCAGCACGGGCGCGAGCAGCACGGCGAGCGTGCCGAGGCCACGGACCGCGGTGTGCAGCACGGTCTCGAGGCGCGCGCGGCCGTCCTCCTTCTTGGCGAGGGCCCACGGCTCCTGGCTCGTGATGTAGCCGTTGAGCTCGTCGACCAGGGTCCACACGGCGGCGAGCGCCTCGTGGATCGCGAGCCGCTCGATGGCCTCGTCGGCGGTGGACGCCGCGGTGCGCGCGACGGACAGCACGCGCTCGTCGGCCTCGGTGAGCTCGTTCGCCTCGGGGATGCGGCCGTCGAAGTAGCGGCCGACCATGGCGATCACGCGGGAGGAGAGGTTGCCGAAGCCGTTCGCGAGCTCGGCCTGGTAGCGCGCGCTCAAGTCCTCCCAGCTGAACGAGCCGTC
This sequence comes from Clavibacter quasicaliforniensis, assembly GCF_051201715.1. NCBI lineage: Bacteria > Bacillati > Actinomycetota > Actinomycetes > Micrococcales > Microbacteriaceae > Clavibacter > Clavibacter quasicaliforniensis. The sequence goes on from NZ_CP139624.1 coordinate 2,582,967, forward strand.
CTGCCCGAAGGCGAAGGCGCGCATGAAGTGGTAGCGGAACGCGTCGATGCCGAAGGTGTCGGTGATGGTCTGCGGCACGATGCCCGTGAGCTTCGACTTCGACATCTTCTCGCCGCCGACGAGCAGCCAGCCGTGGCCGAAGACGCGGCGGGGCGGCTCCTCGCCGAGCGCCATGAGCATCGCCGGCCAGATGACCGCGTGGAAGCGGAGGATGTCCTTGCCCACGAGGTGCGTGGCGGGCCAGCGGCGGCGGAACTGCTCGTCGTCCACGCCGTAGCCGATGGCCGTGACGTAGTTCATCAGCGCCTCGAACCACACGTAGACGACGTGGCTCTCATCCCACGGGATGGGGATGCCCCAGTCGAAGCTGGAGCGCGAGATCGACAGGTCCTCCAGGCCCCGGCGGACGAACGAGAGGATCTCGTTGCGCGCGCTCTCCGGCTGGATGAAGTCGGGGCGCTCCTCGTAGAACGCGAGGAGCCGCTCGCCGAAGTCGCTCATGCGGAAGAAGTAGTTCTTCTCCTCCAGCAGCTCGACGGGCTTCGAGTGGATGGCGCACACGAGCTGACCCTCGAACGGACCCGTGCCCTCGAGGAGGTCGGAGGGCTGCTTGTACTCCTCGCAGCCGACGCAGTAGTAGCCCTTGTACTCGCCGGTGTAGATGTACCCGGCGTCGTGGAGGCGCTGCAGGAAGACCTTGACGGACTCCTCGTGGCGGGCGTCGGTTGTGCGGATGAAGTCGTCGTTGGAGATGTCGACGGCCTCGAGCAGCGGCTGCCAGCTCTCGGTGACGAGACGGTCGGCCCAGGCCTGCGGGGTCGTGTCGTGCGCGGTCGCGGTGCGGAGGATCTTCTGCCCGTGCTCGTCCGTGCCCGTGAGGAACCAGGTGTCGTCGCCGCGCTGGCGGTGCCAGCGGGCGAGCACGTCGGCGGCGACCTCCGTGTACGCGTGCCCGATGTGCGGGACGTCGTTCACGTAGAAGATCGGCGTGGTGATGTAGAAGGGCTCGCCGCGGGACATGGGCTCCATCCTAACGATCGGCGGGAGCGCTCCCGGCCGTGTGACGGGGGCCCCGGGCGGCTGCGGCGGCGGTCAGGACAGGTGGCGCTCGGCGGGTCCGTCGTACTCGGAGAGCGGCCGGATCAGCGAGTTGGCCGCCCGCTGCTCCACGATGTGCGCGGTCCAGCCGACCACGCGCGCGGCGACGAACAGCGGCGTGAATGCGCGGGTCTCGAAGCCGAGGAGCGCGTACGCGGGGCCGGACGGGTAGTCGAGGTTCGGGAGGATCCCGGTGCGGTCGGCCATGCCGCGCTCGAGCGCGTCGTACAGGTCCATGGTGCGCCGGGCGGACTCCCCCGCCTCGCCGCCCGCCTCGACCCGCACCGCGACGAGGTCGTCGAGCGCCGCCTTCATGGTGGGCACGCGCGAGTCGCCCGCGCGGTAGACGCGGTGGCCGAAGCCCATGACCTTGCGCTTCGCGGCGAGCGCCTCGTCGAGCCACGACTCGACGCGCGACGCGTCACCGATCTCGTCGAGCGTCTCGAGCACGGCCTCGTTGGCGCCGCCGTGCAGCGGGCCCTTGAGCGCCCCGATCGCGCCCGTGACCGCGGAGTGCAGGTCGGCGAGGGTCGAGGTGATGACGCGGGCCGTGAACGTGGAGGCGTTGAAGGAGTGCTCGGCGTAGAGGATCAGCGAGACCTCCATGGCCTTCGCGTCGGCCTCGGTGGGGCGCTCGCCGTGGACCATGAGGAGCAGGTTCTCGGCGAGGCCGAGGTCGTCGCGCGGCTCGACGGGGTCGAGGCCCCGGCGGCGGCGCTGGTCGTACGCGATGAGCACCGGGATCTGCGCGAGCAGCCGCACGGACCGCTCGAGGTCGGCGTCGGCGGAGTGGTCGTCGGGCGCGGGATCCGCGGCGCCGATCGCGCTCACCGCGGTACGGAGGACGTCCATCGGGTGGGCGTCGACGGGCAGCGCGTCGACGATCCGCAGCACCGCGTCGGACGGCCGCCGCTCGGCGCGCTCCTGGTTCTCGAAGTGCGCGAGCTCCTCGTCGGTCGGCAGCTCGCCGTGCCAGAGGAGGTACGCGACCTGCTCGAAGGAGCAGTGCGCCGCGAGCTCCTGCACGGGGTACCCGCGGTAGAGGAGGGAGTTGGTGGCCGGCTCGACCTTGCTGATGCGGGTCGTGTCGACGACGACCCCGGCGAGGCCCTTGCGGATGTCGGCCATGGTGCTCCTTCGCGTCATGCCGCACCCGCGTCGGTCGGGCGGATCGGGTCGCCTCGGGGTGCGTTCGTCACTGTATCGGGGCGGGTGGCGCGGGGGCGAGGGGCGCCGACGTCGATGCGGTGGACGCGCGGCGGCGGGCTGGGGAGGAGGCGCGGGGCGACCGCGCGATGACGGGCGCCTCCGCACCCGGGCCGCCGCGGGATCCGCTCGGTAGCCTCTCGATCAGGCGCACCCGAGGCGCCGCCCGCGCAGCAGCGCCGACCCGGAGGACGCCATGCCCGAGAGCACCGACCACGCCGATCCCGCCGCCGAGACCGCCGAGCGCGCGGCCGGCGAGCAGCGCGACCACGCGCAGCCCGACGCCGCGACCGAGCCCGACCGCTACGACGTCGCCGTCATCGGCGCCGGACCGGCTGGCACCGCCGCCGCCCTCCGCGCCGCCGAGCTCGGCGCGAGCGTCGTCGTGCTGGAGGCCGGCCGCGTCGGCGGCACGTGCGTCAACACCGGGTGCGTGCCCACGCGCGTGCTCGCGAAGACCGCGCGGCTCGTGCGCGAGGTCCGCTCCGCGGGCGAGAACGGGATCGGAGTGGGCGAGCCCGCGCCGCACTGGCCGTCGATCGTCGCGCGCGTGCACGAGCAGGTCGACCGGGTGCGCTCCCTCAAGGACGAGGCCGCCCGGTTCGAGGCGGCGGGCGTGACGCTGATCCACGAGGGCCGCGCGCGCTTCGTCGACGACCGCACGCTCCGGCTCGACAGCGGCAGGCGCATCACCGCGGGCTCGATCATCGTCTGCGTCGGCGGCCACTCGCGCCGCCTGCCCGTGCCCGGCGCCGAGCTCGCGACCGTGCCCGAGGACGTGCTCGCGCTGCCGGGGATCCCCCGCCGCCTCGCCGTCATCGGCGCCGGCAACACGGGCGCGCAGCTCGTCACCGTCTTCCGCTCGTTCGGCTCCGAGGTCACGCTGCTGGACGTCGCGCCGCGCGTGCTCACCGCATCCGACGAGGCGATCTCCGAGGCTGTCGCCGAGGCCTTCACCGCGCAGGGCGTGCGCGTCCGCACCGGCATCGACACCGTGACGGGCCTCACGAAGACGGGCGACGGATCCATCACCCTGCTCTGGCGTGAAGGGGACCGCCCACAGTCCTCCAGCTTCGACGCCGTGATCATGGCCACCGGCTGGCCCGCCGACGTCGAGGATCTGGGGCTCGAGCACGCCGGCCTCGAGGTGGCGAGGTCGGCCATCCCGGTCGACCGCTACCTCCGCACGCGCGTGCCGCACATCCTCGCGGTGGGCGACGCCAACGGGAAGGACATGCTCGTGCAGGCGGCGCAGTCCGAGGGCGAGGCCGCGGCGGAGAACGCGGTGCTCGGCGTCAACCGGCGGATCCCGCTGCAGCTCCTCCCGGCCGGCGGCTTCACCGACCCCGACTACGCGGGCGTCGGCCTCACCCAGGCGGAGGCGCGCGAGCGCGACGGCGCGTGCGTGGTCGCGCGGGTGCCGTTCGCCGAGGTCGACCGGGCCGTGATCGACGACCGCGAGGCCGGCTTCCTCCTCCTCATCGCCGACCGCCGCCGCGAGCTGATCCTCGGGGCGCACGCCGTCGGCGAGAACGCGGTCGAGGTGATCCAGTCGGTCACCACCGCGATGGCCGCGGGCGTCGACGTCGCGACCCTCGCGCACGTGCGGTTCGCGTACCCGACGTACAGCGCGATCATCGGGATCGCCGCCCGGCGGCTGCTCCAGGAGGACGACCGGGCGGGCGAGCTCGACTGAGGCGGCGCCCGGGTGGGCGTGGTCGGATGTACGCATGACCGCGCTCATCGTCACGGCCCATCCCGATCCCGACTCCCTCACCCACGAGGTCGCCCGCCGGCTCGAAGCGGCGCTCGGCGGATCCGGCGCATCCCGCGTCACGACCGCGCACCTCGCGCAGGAGGGCTTCGACCCGGTGTTCGGCATGGCCGACCGCGGCGCGTACTCCGGCGGCGCCCCCGCGCCCGCGGACGTCCTCGCCGAGCAGGCGCGCCTCGACGCCGTGGACCATGTCGTGCTCGTCTTCCCCGTGTGGTGGTGGTCGATGCCGGCGCTCCTCAAGGGCTGGATCGACCGCACCTTCATCGGCGGCTGGGCCTTCGACATCGACGACGACGGGCGCGTGCACACGCACCTGGAGCGCCTCACCGTGCACCTCCTGCCCGTCGCCGGCTTCGGCCGCGCGTCGTTCGCCCGGCACGGCTACCTGTCCGCGTTCCAGACGCAGATCGGCCACGGGATCCTCGACTACTGCGGCGCGCGCCACGGCGCTCTGGCGTTCGTGCACGACTCCGAGTCGGGCGACCGCGACGCCGTGGGCGCCGAGATGGATCGGGCCGTCGCCGAGGTCGTCGCGGCGGTCGGCGCGGCCTGATCCCGGGGGATGCGGGGTCCGCTCAGACCCCGTCGTCGATCCCCGCCATGTCGAGCACGAAGCGGTAGCGGACGTCGTTGCGGCGGAGCCGGTCGATCGCCGTCGCGACCTCCTCCGCGGGCAGCACCTCCACGTCGGCCGTGATCCCGTGCTCGCCGCAGAAGTCGAGCAGGTCCTGCGTCGCGGGACGCCCGGCGCTGCCGGAGGACGCGAGCCGGCGGCGGCCGGTGAGCAGGTCCATCGCCGGGACGGAGAGCTGACCCAGGAAGCCGAGCACGCAGAGCGTGCCGTCGAGGTCGAGCACGCGGAGGTAGGGGGCGAGGTCGTGCGCGACGGAGACCGTGTCGAGCACGAGGTCGAGGCTGGAGGCGGCACGGGCCATCGCGTCGGCGTCCGTGGAGACGACCACCCGCGTGGCGCCCAGACGCTCGGCGTCCGCGGCCTTGGCCGCGCTCGTCGTGAACACCGTGACCTCCGCGCCGAGGGCCCGCCCCAGCCGCACTGCGAGGTGGCCGAGACCGCCGAGGCCGACGACGCCGAGGCGCGTGCCGGGCCCGACGCCCTCGGACCGCAGCGGCTCCCAGACCGTGACGCCCGCGCACATGAGCGGCGCGACGGCCGCGGGATCGAGCGACGCCGGGCGGTGGTAGACGAAGGACTCGCGGACCACGTAGCGGCCGGACCAGCCGCCGCGGGTCGTGGATCCGTCGACGCGGTCGCGGCCGCCGTAGGTGAGCGTCGGGAACTCGACGCACATGTTCTCGTGGCCGCCGCGGCACATGGCGCAGACGCCGCACGAGTCGACGATGTTGCCGACCGCGACCGGGTCGCCGGGCGCGAAGGCCGTGACGGCGGATCCGACGGCCACCACCTCCCCGACGAACTCATGGCCGGGGACGAGCGCGTCGGCACGGCCGTGCTGGTCAAGGGCGTGCAAGTCGGAGAAGCAGACGCCGCAGTGGGTGACGCGGACGTCGACGTCGTCGGGTCGGAGGTCGCGGCGCTCGATCGAGGTCGGGCGGACGGGCTGGCCGGAGGCCGGGGACTGGAGGGCTGTGGTGCGCATGCGCTCACTCTACCTACTAGTTGGTAGATCCGTACGATGGGCGCATGACCTCGACAGCCGACCGCACCCGGCAGCTCATCCTCGACGCCGCGACGGAGGAGTTCGCCGCCCGCGGCATCGCCGGGGCCCGCGTCGACCGGATTGCCCAGGCGTCCGGCATGAGCAAGCCGATGCTGTACTCGCACTTCGGCGGCAAGGACCGGCTGTTCGACGCGGTGTTCGCCGAGCACGTGATCGCCAACGGCGACCGGGTCCCCTTCACCGCCGACGACCTGCCCGGCTACGCGGCCCGCCTCTACGACGACTACCTCGCCGATCCGGCGCTCGCCCGCCTCGTGATGTGGAAGCGGCTCGAGCGCGACGGCACCAGGTACCTCTACCCCGGCCTCGAGGAGCACGACGCGGCGCACCTCCGCGACATCGCCGCGGCCCAGGCGTCCGGCCGGATCCGCGCGGACCTCGACCCCGACGATGTGTGGACCCTCCTCATCGCCACCGCGGCGAGCTGGGCGCAGGTCTCGATCACGACGGTCGCGACGAGGGACGACCCGGCGGCCCTCCACGCCCGGCGCCGCGCGGCCCTCGCGGCGCACGTGCGCGACGGGCTCTGCGCGGGCGGAGCGACGACGGGCTGACCTCGGTCCCGCGCGTCCGCGCTGCTACGGGCCGGCGACCGATCGCCGCGCTCGGCCCCGCTCGACCGCCGTCATCACGAGGAAGAGCGTCGTCCAGAGCACGAGGCCCGCGGCGAGGAAGATCCCGACGACCGCGAGCACGCCGCCCGCCGTGTCCGTCGGGAACCAGCCGCTGAGGAGGAGCGCGGGCAGGACGGTCACGAGCATGAGCGCGAAGTGGGCGACGGACTGCCGCGGGAGGCTCCAGCCGGGCACCTGGTAGAGGAGCGAGCCGGCGGCCGTCGCGGCGACGATGACGCCGACCGCGAGGGTCGAGCGACCGTCGGCGGTCTGACCCTCGTGGAGCAGGTACGCGCCGATCGCCGACATGGCCACGAGCGGGATCCCGCCGAGGAGCGCGGCACGCAGGAGCAGGCGCGGGCGGGGTGCGGGCGATGGATCCGCGGGATCGGGCGTCGGCGGCGCGACCTCTCGCGCTCGTGCTCGTGGCATCCGCCCCTCCCGACGACGAGTCGACCACGGCCGGCACGCCTCACGGAACCCCCGGTGAGGGGGCCGTGTCGCGCATCCCCGCGGGGATCGCCCGATCGATACGGTGGGTCTCGGCCTCCGCACCGGGTCGCATCCGCCCACCAGGGAGTCCGCCGTGCTCATCACCCTCACCTCGACCGCGCCCTCGGCGTCGGACCTCAGCCACCTGCTCCGCAAGCACCCGGCGAAGGCGCAGTCCTTCGACCTCGCGGTCGGCACCGCGCACGTCCTCTACCCGGAGGCGACCGACGAGCGGTGCACGGTGGCGCTGCTGCTGGAGGTGGATCCGATCGCGCTCGTCCGCTCCTCGCGCTTCCGGAGCTCAGGTGCGTCGAGCATCGCGCACTACGTGAACGACCGGCCCTACGCGTCGTCGTCGATGCTCGCGGTCGCGCTCGGGCACGTCTTCCGCACGGCGATGGGCGGCCGCAGCGAGACCTTCCCCGAGCTCGCGGCGAACGCCCTCCCGCTCCGCATCACGGTCGCCGCCCTGCCCGCGCGCGGCGGCGCCGACCTCGTGCACGCGCTGTTCGCGCCCCTCGGCTGGCGGGTGGAGGCGACGCCCGTGCCGCTGGATCCCGCGTTCCCCGACTGGGGCGACTCCCGCTACGTCGACCTCGTGCTCACGGGCGAGGTCCGCCTCGCCGACGCGCTCCGCCACCTCTACGTGCTGCTGCCCGTGCTCGACGACGGGAAGCACTACTGGGTGTCCGACGACGAGGTCGGCAAGCTGATGCGCGCCGGCGACGGCTGGCTCGCCGAGCACCCGTCGCGCGACCTCATCACCCGCCGCTACCTCGCGCACCAGCGCGACCTCGTGGGCGAGGCGGACGAGCTGCTCGACGCGGGGTCCGATGCGCCCGCGGACACCGCTCCCGCCACGGATCTCCCCGCGCCGCGCTCCCCCTCGCTCGCCCGCATGCGCGCCGAGACGGTCCACGCCGTGCTCACGGAGCTCGGTGCCCGCACGGTCGCGGACGTGGGCTGCGGATCCGGCGCGCTGCTGCGGCACCTGGTGGCCGATCCCGCGTTCACGACGATCATCGGCACCGACGTCTCCGCGTCCGACCTCGAGGCCGCGGCCCGTCGCCTCGACCTCCGCGAGGCGAGCGACCGGGTGCGCGAGCGGATCCGGCTGCTGCAGTCGTCCGCGACCTACGAGGATCCGCGCATCGCCGGCCTCGACGCGATCGTGCTGATGGAGGTGATCGAGCACGTGGATCCCGACCGGCACGCGGCCCTCGAGGCGAGCGTGTTCGGATCCGCGTCGCCCGCCGCCGTGATCGTCACGACGCCGAACTCCGAGCACAACGCCCTCTACCCGGGCCTCGCCGCGGGCGCCCTCCGCCACCCCGACCACCGCTTCGAGTGGACCCGCGCGGAGTTCGCCGCGTGGGCGGACCGCGTCGCCGACCGCTTCGGCTACCGCGTGGAGGTGCGGCCCGTCGGCGACGCGGATCCCGTCCACGGCTCCCCCACCCAGCTCGCCCTGTTCCGGAAGGCCACGCGATGACCGAGTCGATCCTCCCGGACCCGCTGCCCATCCCCCGCATGTCGCTCGTGCTGCTCGTCGGCGCGAGCGGATCCGGCAAGTCCACCTTCGCCCGGAAGCACTTCGGCCCGTACGAGGTGCTGTCGAGCGACGTCTTCCGCGGCCTCGTGTCGAACGACGAGAACGACCAGAGCGCGACGTCGGCCGCCTTCGAGGCGCTCCGGCACGTCGCCGCGCACCGCCTCCGCCGCGGGCTGATGACCGTGATCGACGCCACGAACGTGCAGCCCGAGTCGCGGCGGTCCCTCGTGCAGCTCGCCCGCGACCACGACGTGCTGCCCGTCGCGATCGTGCTCGACGTGCCGGTCGGCGTGTGCGTGGAGCGCAACGCAACCCGCACTGATCGCTCGTTCGGCGCCTCCGTCGTGAAGCGCCAGCACGACCAGCTCCAGCGGTCGCTGAAGGGCCTCGGCCGCGAGGGCTTCCGCAGGGTGCACGTGCTCCGCGGCGTTGACGAGATCGCCGCCGCGCGCTTCACGGTCGCGCCGCTCCTCAACGACCTCCGCCACGAGCGCGGGCCCTTCGACGCCATCGGCGACGTGCACGGCTGCCGCGCGGAGCTCGAGACGCTGCTCGGGGAGCTGGGCTACGAGATCCAGCGCGACGAGCGGGGTCGGCCCGTCGACGCCGCGCACCCGGAGGGCCGCCGCGTGGTGTTCCTCGGCGACCTCGTGGATCGCGGACCCGACACCCCCGGCGTGCTCCGCCTCGCGATGGGCATGGTGCGCGCGGGCCACGCGTTCGCGGTGCCCGGCAACCACGAGGACAAGCTCGTGAAAGCGCTGCAGGGGAAGAAGGTGCGGATCGCGTACGGGCTGGCCGAGTCGCTGGCGCAGCTCGCCGAGGAGGACGACGCGTTCCGCGCCGACGTCGAGCGCTTCTGCCGCGAGCTCGTCTCGCACCTGGTGCTCGACGGCGGTGACCTCGTCGTCGCGCACGCGGGCCTGATCGAGGCGTACCAGGGCCGCGCGTCCGGCCGCGTGCGCGCCTTCGCGCTGTGGGGCGACGCCACGATCGGCGAGACCGACGAGCACGGCCTGCCCGTGCGGCGCGACTGGGCGCTCGACTACCGCGGATCCGCGACGGTCCTCTACGGGCACGTCGCCGGCGTCGGCACCGAGTGGGTCAACGGCACCATGTGCCTCGACACCGGATGCGTCTTCGGCGGCGAGCTCAGCGCCCTCCGCTGGCCCGAGCGGGAGGTCGTCTCCGTGCCCGCCGAGCGCGTCTGGTCGGAGCCGACCGTGCCGCTCGGCCGCCGGTACGCCTCGTCCGCCGCCGCATCCGGTTCGGGATCCGCCGCGGACGACGAACGCGCCCCTGGCCTCCTCCGCATCGACGACGTGCTCGGGAAGCAGGTCGTGGAGACGCGCGCCTTCGGCCCGGTCGGGATCCGCGAGGACGCCGCCGCAGGCGCGCTCGAGACCATGAGCCGCTTCGCCGTCGACCCGCGGCACCTCCTCTACCTGCCGCCCACGATGAGCCCGCCCGCGACCTCGTCCCGCGACGACGTGCTCGAGCACCCGGCCGAGGCCTTCGAGGCGTACCGGCGCGACGGGCTCGAGCGGGTGATCTGCGAGGAGAAGCACATGGGATCCCGCGCGGTCGTGCTCCTCACCCGCGACCCGGCCCGCTTCGACGCGCCCGCGGGCTGGCGCGGCGTCGTGCACACGCGCACCGGCCGCCCGTTCTTCGACGCCACCGACACGGATGCGCTGCTCGCCCGGCTCGACGCCGCCGTGGAGAAGGCCGGCCTCTGGGAGGAGATCGACACGTCGTGGCTGCTCCTCGACGCGGAGCTGCTGCCGTGGTCGGTGAAGGCCGGGCCACTGATCCGCGACCAGTACGCGTCCGTCGGCGCCGCCGCGACGGCCGCGCTGCCCGCCGCCGTCCGCACGCTCGAGCAGGCGGCCGCGTCCGGCATCGACGTCGCCGACCTCCTCGACCGCACGCGCGCACGCGCCGCCGACGCGGAGGCGTACGTCGCCGCGTACCGGCGGCACGCCGCGCCCTCCGCCGGCCTCGACGACGTGCGCCTCGCCCCGTTCCAGCTCCTCGCCACCGAGGGCGCGACCCACCTGGCGCGCGAGCACTCCTGGCACCTGGCGCTCGCGCGGCGGCTGGCGGTCGCGGATCCGGGCCTCGTGATCCCCACGCGCTCCCTCGAGGTCGACCTCGCCGACCCGGAGTCTGAGGCAGCCGCCACCCGCTGGTGGCAGGAGCTGACCGACGCGGGCGGCGAGGGCATGGTCGTGAAGCCCGTCGCGGGTCTCGTCCGGGGACGGAAGGCGCTCGCGCAGCCGGGCATCAAGGTGCGCGGCCGCGAGTACCTGCGCATCGTCTACGGCCCCGACTACACGGAGCCCGCGAACCTCCGCCGCCTGCGCGACCGCGACGTCGGCCACAAGCGGTCGATGGCGCTCCGGGAGTACGCGCTCGGCGTCGAGGCGGTCGAGCGCGTCGTCGCGGGCGAGCCGACGTGGCGCGTCCACCAGGCGGTCTTCGGCGTGCTCGCGATGGAGTCCGAGCCGGTGGATCCGCGGCTGTGACGCCCGCCCCGTGTGGACGCTCCGGCGCCGCGCGGGCCGTCCACGGCTAGCCTCGCGGGATGCCCGCCGCCCCCGCCGCCCGATCCGGCGGGGTGCGTGCGGTCACCCGCGCGGGGCACGTCCTCGCGTCGATCGCGATGGGGATCCTTCTGGCCGTCCTCACCGTGGGCATGACGCTCGACGGATCGCTCCGCGACCTCGACGACCGCGACTAGGCATCACGCCCCGCCGCGGTTCCCCTCGAGCGTGAAGGTGAAGACGTCCTCGTCGAAGGCGCTGTAGCCCGCGTAGTCGAGGAGCTCGTACAGGCGGGCGCGGGTCTGCATCTCCGGCACCTTGCCGGCGAGCGTGCCCTCCTCCAGGATCGCGTCGAGGCCGCGCTCGGCGGCGCCCATCGCGAGGCGCAGGAGCGACACCGGGTAGATCACGATGTTGACGCCCACGTCCGCGAGCTGCTGCGTCGTGAACAGCTCGCTCTTCCCGAACTCGGTCATGTTGGCGAGTATCGGCACGTCCACCGCGGCGCGCATCGCCTCGAACTCGGCGAGGTCGGCCATCGCCTCAGGGAAGATCGCGTCGGCGCCGGCGTCGACGAGAGCGCGCGCCCGGTCGACCGCGGCGGCCATGCCGTCGACGCCGCGCACGTCGGTGCGGGCCATGACCAGCAGGTCGGGGTCGCGGCGGGCGTCGACGGCCGCGCAGATCCGCTTCAGCGCCGTCGACTCGTCCACCACCTGCTTGCCGTCGAGGTGGCCGCAGCGCTTGGGGTTCACCTGGTCCTCGATGTGGAGGCCCGCGACGCCGGCGTCCTCGAGCATCTGCACGGTGCGCGCGACGTTCATCGGCTCGCCGAAGCCCGTGTCCGCGTCCACGAGGCAGGGCAGGTCGGTGACGCGCGCGATCTGCTGCGAGCGCCCGGCCACCTCGGTGAGCGTGGTGAGGCCGATGTCGGGGAGGCCGAGATCCGCGGAGAGCACGGCGCCGGAGATGTAGACGCCGTCCATGCCCTTGTCCTGGATGAGGCGGGCCGACAGCGGGTTGAACGCGCCCGGCATCCGGAGCAGCTCGCCGGTCGCGAGCCGCTCGCGGAAGGCGCGGCGCTTGGCGGCGGAGGTGAGGGCGGAGTGCAGCACTAGAGGAGTCCCTTCGGGGAGCCGGCCTGATCGAGCAGGCCCGGCCGGGCGGTCACGGTGAGGCCGGCGAGCTCGTCGGCGGTGAGCTCGGGCAGGCGCTCGACGAGCGCGAGGAAGCGGTCGACCTCGCGGTCCTCGAGCACGCCGTCGGCGAGCGTGCGGAGCTTGGCCACGTAGTCGGCGCGCGCGAACGGCCGGGCGCCGAGCGGGTGCGCGTCGGCGACGGCGATCTCGTCGACGATGGTCGAGCCGTCGGTCAGGCGGATCTCCACGCGGCCGCCGAACGCCTTCTCGGCCGGATCCATGGAGTGGTACCTGCGGGTCCACTCCGGGTCCTCGGTCGTGGTGACGCGGCGCCAGAGGTCCACCGTGTCGGGGCGGCCGGCGCGCTCGGGCGCGTACGAGTCGACGTGGTGCCAGGCGCCGTCCTGCAGCGCGACCGTGAAGATGTACGGGATCGAGTGGTCGAGCGTCTCGCGGCTGGCGCGCGGGTCGTACTTCTGCGGGTCGTTGGCACCGGATCCGATCACGACGTGCGTGTGGTGCGACGAGTGGATGAGGACGCGGTCGATCGCGTCCGCGTCGGCGAGCACCGGGTGGGTGTTGTGCAGGCGGCGCGCGAGGTCGATCCACGCCTGCGCCTGGTACTCGGCCGAGTGCTCCTTCGTGTACGTGTCGAGGATCGCGCGCTTGGCCTCGCCGGGCGCGGGCAGCGGCACGTCGTACCCGGCATCGGGGCCGTCGAGCAGCCACGCGATCACGCCGTCCTCGCCCTCGTAGATGGGGGTGGGGCTCGTCTGGCCGCGCATCGCCCGGTCGATCGCCTCGACGGCCATCTTCCCGGCGAACGCGGGCGCGTGCGCCTTCCACGTGCTGATCGCGCCCTTGCGCGACTGCCGCGTGGCGGTCGTGGTGTGCAGGGCCTGGCCGATGGCCTGGAAGACGGTCTCCTGATCCAGGCCGAGGAGCGTGCCGATGCCTGCGGCGGCCGACGGGCCGAGGTGCGCGACGTGGTCGATCTTGTGCGCGTGCAGGCTGATGGCCTTCACGAGGTCGACCTGGATCTCGTAGCCGGTCGCGATGCCGCGGATCACGTCGGCGCCCGTGAGCGCGCGGCCGTCGGGGCGGCCTCCAGCTGCGGCGTGCTGCGCGGCGGCGAGGATCGGCGGGATGTTGTCGCCCGGGTGCGAGTACTCGGCGGCGAGGAACGTGTCGTGGTAGTCGAGCTCGCGCACGGCCACGCCGTTCGCCCAGGCCGCCCACTCGGCGCTGACGCGGGTGGCGGGATCCGCGCCCACGACGGTCGCGCCCGCGCCGCCCGTGGACGGCCCGTGCGCGAGGGCCTGCGCGCGCGCCGCGACGACGGGTGCCCGGGTGAGCGAGGCGGTCGCGACGGCCGCGTTGTCGATGATGCGGTTGACGATCATCTCGGTGACCTCGGCGTCGACCTCGACCGGGTCCGCGGCGACGGCGGCGATGCGCCCCGCCAGCTGCTCCCCGGGAGGCAGGGCCTCGTCGCTGCGGTGGACGCGGACGCGGTGGATCTGCATGCTCTTCCTCACGGTCGGGCGCCTGTCGCGGAGGGCTCGTGGCCCCGTCCGCGCGGCACCGGTCCAGCGTATCCACCGGCGGGCCCGCCATACGCTGGAGCGTGCTCACCGTCACCCCGGAGTCCCCCCGCCAGGGCGACGTGCTGCCGCTGCTGCGGCAGGCCGACGACTTCGCGCTCGCCCTCTACCCCGCCGAGAACTACCACGCGCTCGACGTCGGCGACCTCGAGCGGCCCGGCGTCACGTTCCTCGTCGCGCGCCACGACGGCCGCGCGGTCGGCACGGCGGCGGTCGTCGACGGGGGCGACGGATCCGCGGAGCTGAAGCGCGTGTTCGTCACGGACGCGGCGCGCGGCCTCGGCGTGGGGCGCGCGCTGCTCGTCGCCGCGGAGGAGCGGGCGCGCGAGCTGGGGGCTCACGTGATGCGGCTGGAGACCGGCCTGCCGCAGACCGCCGCCATCGCGATGTACGAGCGCGGCGGGTATAGGCACGTGCCGCGGTTCGGGCCGTACGCGGCGGATCCCACGAGCGTCTGCATGGAGCGGGACCTGCGGGAGGCGCCCGGGCCGCTCCCCCGCTGGATCCTCCGCCCCGCCCTCCCGGACGACGCGACCTGGATGGCCGAGCTGCGCGCCGTCGTGCTGCGGCCCGACCTCGAGCGGCTCGGCCGGTGGGATCCGGTGCGGGTCCGCCGGCGCTTCCTGGACAGGTGGGCACCCGAGCGCACGTGGGTGATCCGCGTCGGCGGCCGCGACGTCGGCCTCATCGCCTGCCGCGACGAGCCCGACGCGCACTGGATCGAGCACTTCTACCTGGATCCCGCCCTGCACGGCGCGGGGATCGGCGGCGAGGTCCTGCGCGACCTCATGGCCCGGCACGGCGACGGCCGCCCGTTCCGCCTCGACGTGTTCCAGGGCAGCGCCGCGCGGCGCCTCTATGAGCGGGCGGGGTTCCGCGTCGAGCGCGAGGACGCTGTGGACGTGTGGCTGGTGGCGCTTGGCACCCGACCCGCGGGATCCGCCTCGCCGTAACGTGGGATCCACACCGCGAAGGAGCACGCACATGGAGCACACCCGACTCGGCAGCACCGGCCTCCAGGTCAGCCGCCTCGCCCTCGGCTGCATGACGTATGGCGATCCCGCCCGGGGCATGCACTCCTGGACCATGGACGAGGAGGCGTCGGCGCCCTTCTTCCGCCAGGCGGTCGAGCTCGGCATCACGTTCTGGGACACCGCCAACGTCTACCAGCAGGGCACCAGCGAGGAGTACGTGGGCCGGGCCATCCGGCGCTTCTCCCGGCGCGAGGACATCGTGCTCGCGACCAAGGTCTCCGGGAGGATGCACGACGGGCCCGGCGGGTCCGGCCTGTCGCGGGCCGCGATCCTCGAGCAGGTCGACGCGTCGCTCCGTCGCCTCGGCACTGACCACATCGACGTCCACTACCTGCACCGCTTCGATCCGGAGACCCCCGTCGAGGAGACGATGCAGGCCCTCGACGACGTCGTCCGCGCGGGCAAGGTCCGCTACCTCGGCGCCTCGTCCATGCACGCGTGGCAGTTCGCGAAGCTGCAGCGGGCCGCGGCGGTCAACGGGTGGACGGGCTTCGCCGCGATGCAGGACCAGTACAACCTCCTCAAGCGCGAGGAGGAGCGCGAGATGATCCCGCTCTGCGCCGACACCGGCGTCGGCCTGACGCCGTACTCCCCGAATGGCAAGGGCCGGCTCACCCGGCCGCGCGGCGCGACCACCGCGCGCTCGGCGACGGACAAGGTCGCGGAGGCGTTCGACACCGACGCCGACGGCCCCGTCATCAACGCGGTCGAGCAGGTCGCCGCCGAGCGCGAGGTGCCCATGGCCCGCGTCGCGCTCGCGTGGGTGCTCCGGAACCCGACGGTCGCCGCGCCGGTGATCGGGGCGACCAAGCCGCACCACCTCACCGACGCCGTCGCCGCGCTGGAGCTGGAGCTGACCGACGACGAGGTCGCCCGGCTCGAGAGCCCGTACGTGACGCAGCCGCCGTTCTGGTGGTGACCGCACGCCCACCGGCGGCAGCGCCCGGGACCCAGCAGGTGATCCCCGCCTGAACCGCCTAGCCCTCCGGGTGCAGGCCCGCGTCCGCCGCCCCGGTCCGCCACGCGGCGAAGTGCACGGTGAGTCCCTCCCGCGTCGGGGCGCAGCACATCGGGCCGGCGAACGCCGCGGCATCGGGATCGAGGGGCGCCACCCGCACGAGACCCCACGGCTCGTCGTCCACCCGGGCGCGGATCGTCAACGCGTCGCCGGAGCGGCTGGCGCGGATCGTGACGAGTCGGCCGCGCCAGTCGGGGACGGGCGCCAGCGACCAGTCGGACATCCCGCGGGTGACGACCGCGCCGAGACCGTCCTCGCCGTCGCTGCGCTCGACGCCGGCCTTGATCCACGTGCTCTCGTCGACGCGGACGAAGATGCCGGCCTGGTCGAACTGGGCGGAGAGGTCGAGCCGGAACGACACCTCCATCGCCGCGCCCTGCTCGAACGGCACGAGGAGGGCGTGCTCGGTGTCGTGCACGAAGCCGTAGGAGGTGATGCGCCAGGCGTCGCTCCCCTCGACGGCGGTGACGCGCATGCCGTCGTCGGCGACCGCCACGTGGGCGGGTGCGTTGGTCCAGGAGCCGCTGTTCCAGTCGATGTCGTCCATGCTGCCCAGTCTGGCCCGCGGGAGCGCCTGGATCGCCGACCTCGGGACTGGCTCCCGCTCCGCGCCGCCTCATCGGCCGCCGTCCCCATCCGCACCGCGAACTGGGTGCGGTGCACGTCCTCGTACCGGCCGCCCGCGGCCAGCACCTCCTCGTGCGTGCCACGCTGGACGATCGCGCCGTCCTCGACCACGAGGATCAGGTCCGCGTCGCGGATGGTGGACAGGCGGTGCGCGATGACCAGGGCCGTCCGGCCAGCAGGAGCCGCGCGATGGTCATCCGCTGACGCTCGCCACCGGACAGCCGGTAGCCGCGCTCCCCCACCATGGTGTCGAGCTGGTCAGGCAGGGAGCGGATGAGCGGCTCGAGCCGCGCCAGGCGCAGGTTGGACAGGACCGTGTCGTGGAACAGGCGAGCGCGGAGCCCCCTGGCGGCCGGACCCGGACGTCATGACAGCGGCCGACGCCGCCGCCAGTGCACGGGCCGACTCGACGACGGCCGCCCGCCGCCAGGAGCCGTCGCCGGACTCGACGGATGCGGACGACCGCACAGGGCTCCCGCACCAGGCGACGCAGAGGCGGAGCAGGGCGGCCAGGTGGCCGGCGTAGACGCCGCCGGCCCCCTCGGGGGGCACCTGACCGTCCCGGATCCGCCGCACGTCCGCGGCCACCCCGAACGCGTCGAGGGCCATCCCCGGCCCGTGCCGTGACTCCAGGGCGGACCAGGCGATCAGACGCGCGATGTCGGGGTCCGCGTCGAGGAGGTCGAACAGGCGTCCCGCGAAGTCGGGGAGCTCCCCCGCCGCGAACGGGAGCGCGGCGACGGGAGTCGTCACGTGCCTCTCCATCACGGCGAGGAACAGGCCTTCCTTGCCCCCGAAGTAGTTGTAGATGCCCTGCTTGCTGATCCCTGCCGCGTCGGCCACCCGGTCCACGCGGGCACCCGCCAGGCCCTTGGACGCGAACTCCCGGAAGCCGGCCAGCAGCAGGCGCTCCCGGGTCTCGGCGCTGTCACCCAACGGATCCCCCGGGAGGGAGGGGCGCTCCCCTCCCTCCCGGCCGCGGCGTGACGCACCGGCGGAGGGGCCTCATCCCGCGGAGGTGGCGAGGGCGGATCCGGACAGCCCGGACTCGGCCTCCTCGATCACGGTCGCCGCGGGCACGTGCGTCCGCACGGGACGCACGAAGACCGCCGCGAGGACGGCGACCGCGACGGCGACGACCCCGGCGACGATCAGCGCGGAGTGGAGCCCGCCGACGAACGCGCCCTGGGCGACGGCCCGGCCGGCCGCGTCGAGGCCGGTGGGGATGATGCCCTGGGCGACGCCCTCGGATCCGGCGACATCGAGCGCCCCGAGTCGCGACGCCGTCCCCGCCGACACGACGGCGGCCAGCACCGCGGTGCCGAGGACGCCTCCCAGCTGGAGCGCGGTCGCCTGCAGGCCGCCGGCGACCCCGGCGAGCTTCACGGGTGCGCTGCCGACGATCGCCTCGGCGCCCGAGGTCATGACCATGCCCACCCCGAGGGCGAGGACGACGAAGGGGATCGCCATGCCGATGTACGGGGAGTCGAGGGAGATGCCGGTGAGCGCGAACAGGGAGATCCCGACCAGGGCGAGCCCCGATGCCATGGTGACGCGGATCCCGAGCTTGCTGACGAGGGCCGCTCCGATGGGCGACGCGATGATCGACACCCCGCTCAGCGGGAGGAGCATCACCCCGGCCGTGAGCCCCTGCTCCCCGCGCAGGTTGAGCAGGAAGAGGGAGAGGAAGAACGTGACGCCGAACAGGGCGAAGAAGTTGGCGCCGACCGCCAGGGCGCCGACGGTGATGGTCGGGTCACGGAACAGCCCCATGGGGAGGAGCGGGGCGGCCACCCGGTTCTCGACGAGCACGAAGGCGACCAGGAGCAGGAGACCGACGAGCAGTACCCCGAGGGTCAGGGGGCTGCCCCATCCCCAGCCCTCGGACTGGACCACGGCGAGCACGATCGCGAACAGGCCGAGGGCGAGGAGCACGACGCCGGCGAAGTCGAACCGCGCCCTCCCGGGAGCCGTGCTCTCCTTCAGCACGGACATGCCGAGGATCAGACCCACGACGGCGATGGGGGCGTTGATGAAGAAGACGGACTCCCAGCCGAGGGTTCCGACCAGCAAGCCGCCGAGGATGGGTCCTGCGGCGATGGCGACGGAGGAGACCCCGCCCCAGATGCCGATCGCGACGCCGAACCTCTCCCGCGGGAACGTGGCGCGCAGCAGCGCGAGGGTCTGCGGCATCAGGAGGGCGGCGCTCAGGCCCTGGAGCGCGCGGAAGGCGATGACGCCCTCCGTGCTCCCGACCAGCCCGATCGCGACCGAGGTCACCGCGAACGCGGCGACGCCGATGAGGTACATGCGGCGGCGGCCGAAGCGGTCGCCGAGCTTCCCGCCGAGGATCAGGAACACGGCGAGCCCGAGGAGGTAGCTGTTGGTGATCCACTGGAGCTCGGCGAAGTCGGTGCCGAGCGACTGCGCGATGGCGGGGTTCGCGATCGAGACGACGGTGCCGTCGAGGCCGACCATGAAGAGGCCGAAGCAGACCGCCGCGAGGGTCAGCGCGGGATTGCCGCGGAGGGGACGGGAGCCCCGGGGGGACGTCGAGGGGGAAGAGGACATGGTGGTGGTCTCCGATGGGGTGGGACGGGTGCGGGCTGGGCATGGCGGACCCCTCCGCCTCACGGTCACGACGACGGGACGAGGGCGGAGCGCGACGGCGGGCGCGCGGAGGATCCTCCCGGGTGGGAGGCGCGCGCGTCCCGCCTAACCGGGACCGGCCGTGGGGCCCGCGGTCCGGCCGCTCACGGCCCGGGGGCTCATCGCCGGGATGAGCCACTGCGTCACGACGCGACGCAGCTCATCGCCCTCGAGCGGCTGGCCGCTGACGAGCGCCCGGTCGATGATGACGGAGGAGATCACGCGGCTGGCGACCGCCGGGTCGATGCCGTCCGCCACGCGCGACTGCTGCTGCAGGGAGCGGATCGCGGTGGCGATCGCCTCGTGCTGGGGGGTGACGAGGTGGGTCGACACGGCCTCGGCGATCCGCGGTTCCGCCCTGCTCGCCTCGTGAAGCGCGAGGAGGAGGCGCCCGTTCCGCCCGCGCGTGACCGACACGACGGCTTCCGCGATGTCGGTGAGCGCGTCGGCGGACGAGCGCTCGAGGGGCTGTTCTGGGACCGGCACGAGGGTCACGTCGGCCGCGACGGCGCAGATGAGGTCGGTCTTCGTCGGCCAGGACTTGTAGATCGTGGCCTTGGAGGCGTGGGCCCTGGCGGCCACCTTGTCGATGGTCAGCGCGGCGTAGCCCTGCTCGATGAGCATGTCCGTGGCAGCGTCCAGGACGGCGCGGACGCGCGCGGGACGAGCCGATGGAGAGGGCAGGGACACATGTGTACTGTACCGTACAGTTCTGTCGCTCGGGACCACGGGCGATCTGCGGGGGCAGCGTGGCGTGGACGGCCGCCGCGCGACCGCCCACGCCACGTGGGCTACTTCACCGTCAGCGCCGAGGTCACCGCCGTGTCGATGGAGGATCCGACCGTGACCTCGTAGCTCCCGGGCGACGTCACCCACGCCTTCGCCCCCTCGTCCCAGTGCTGGAGCAGGTGCATGTCCGCCAGGTCGGACGCGGAGAGCAGCATGTCGACCCACTTCTGCTGCCCCGGCTGCAGGGTCACGCGCTGCCAGGCGACGAGGCGCTTCGACGGCTCCCCCGCGGCGTCGGGCAGGGCGACGTACGCCTGCGCGACCTCCGTCCCGGGGCGGTCACCGGTGTTGGTCACGCGGACGCGGATCCGGACGAGCTTGTCGCCCTTCGCCGAGTTCGAGGTGACCTTCGCGTCCGTGTAGGCGAAGTCGGTGTAGCTGAGCCCGTGCCCGAACGGGAAGAGCGGGTCGATGCCCTGCGCCTCGTACCAGCGGTAGCCGACCTGGAGGCCCTCGCTGAAGTCGACCTGTCGGATCTCCTGGCTTCCTGCGGGGCGGGTGGTGGATCCGTCGGCGAACACGCCCGGGTACTGCGCGGGGGTGCTCGTCGGGGTGTCGGCGAGCGACCTCGGGAACGTCATGGGCAGCTTCCCGGAGGGGTTGACGTCGCCGAAGAGGAGGCCAGCGACAGCGGGACCGCCCTGCTCTCCCGGGTACCAGGCCTCGAAGACGCCCTGCACGTCGTCGACCCAGGGCATCTCGACCGCGCTGCCGGTGTTCAGGACCACGACCGTGGAGTCGTTGACCGCGGCGACCTGCTCGATGAGCGCGTCGCCTCCGCCCTGCAGACGCAGATCGGGGATGTCGTTGAACTCCCCCATGCGCTGGTAGCCGAACACGATGGCGACGTCAGCCGCCGCCGCGTCGGCCGCGACGCTCGCCGGGTCCGTGCCCGGGTTGAAGGTGACGGTGGCGCCTGACTTCGCGGCGCGCTCGCGGATGGCGGCCTCCGGGGACACGATGTCCTCGCACGGGAGGGTGTTCCGGAGCGGCCCGGCGCCGAAGCGGATGGACATGCTGCAGACGGACGATGCGCTGATCCCGTCGGTCGGCGTCGTCGACGCCGTGGGACCGAAGACCGCGATCCTCGTGCCGGCCTTCGTCGTCAGCGGCAGCACCCCGTCGTTCTTGAGCAGGACGGTCCCCTGCTCGGCGAGCTGCCGGGCGGTGGCCTTGTGCTGGGCGGTGGAGGCGTCCGCCTTCGGGGTGGTCGGAAGCAGGGTGTCGAACAGCCCGCCGCGGATGTAGCCGGCGATGACGCGCGTCGCCGCGGCCTCGATCTGCTGCTGGGTGATCTCGCCCGCGGCCAGCGCCGCGTCGAGCTTCTCGGGGGTGTACCAGATCGGCCGGTTGAGCTCCTGGTCGAGGCCGTTCACGAGCGACGCGGCCGTGGAGTGCACGGCGCCGAAGTCGGACATGACGAAGCCGTCGAAGCCGAGCTCGCCCTTGAGGGTCGAGTCCAGGAGGGGGTTCTCGCAGGCGTAGGCGCCGTTGATCTGGTTGTAGGAGCACATGACGCTCTCGGGCGCGCTCCGCTTGAGGGCGATCTCGAACGGCAGGTCGTAGATCTGCTTGAGGGTGCGCTCGTCGACGTTCGAGGAGCTGGTCGTGCGGTCGAGCTCCTGCTCGTTCGCGAGGTAGTGCTTGAGGTTCGAGATGACGGGCTTCTTCCGGTTCCCCTCCTCGAGCCCGGTGACGGTCGCGGCCGTGAGCAGACCGGTGAGGACGGGATCCTCGCCGAAGTACTCGGGCGTCCGGCCGGCGAGCGGGGTGCGGCCGCTGGCGAGCCCGGGCCCGAGGACGCCGTTCTTGCCCTTGTCGAACGCCTCGGCCCCCATCTCGGCGCCCTTGGTCTGCGCGAGCGCGGTGTTCCAGCTCGACGCGATGGCGATCGGTGCCGGGTACGCGGTGACGCCCTCTCCGGCGCGGACGCCGTCCGGACCGTCGACGTAGGTGATCTGCGGCGTGCAGTCGAGCTGGGCCGGGTACAGGACGCCGCCGAAGTCCGTCTGCCGCGGGTTGTTCGCGGGCTGCTCGACGAGCCACCTGTACTTCTGGTGCTGGCTGCTGGCAGCCAGCAGCGCCGCGGCGCGCTTCTCGGGGGCCTGGGTCTGCTTCATCCAGGGCGCCCTGAGGCAGTCGGCCGCTTCCGCGGGAGCGGCGTCGATGGTCGTCGCGACCGCGGGCACGAGCAGCGCGACGGCCGTCGCCGCGGCGACCACCCATCTGCGTCGCCGTGCTCCGGGTCGTGATGCGGGGGTCTCGTGCATGGGGTCCCTTCCCTCGTCATTGAGAGTGAGCGCACTTGAAGCGCTGCAATGTCCGGAGATTATTCCCTGGGTGGGGGACGCGTCAACGGCGCGGAACGCCGGATGCCGCCCGTGCGCGGCTCCCGGGGGACTCGCCGAATCGACCCTCTGGATGCTCAAGCTGACGGAGTCTTCGAGCGATGTCCGCATCGCACGCACCGCGCCGTCCGTCCAAGGGCGGGGGCGCGAGGGTTGACGTCCTGGGCAGTCCTCCCTACAGTTCGAGGCACTTGAAGCGCTTCACCCGCGCCCAGCGCTCCGGCTGCCCGGAGTCCGTGATTCGAAGGAGAATCCCTTGCGCCCACCTGCTGCCCGTGCCCGGAGGAGGGCCTACGCGACGACCGCGGCCGTGGCCATCGCCGTGGGGTCGTTCGCCCTCCCCGCCCACCCCGCGGTCGGAGCCACGGCCTCCGGTCCGTCCGTCTCCGTCACCTACAGCTCGTCCGACGGGAGCGACGAGCTCGCGAAGCAGGACGACCTCGCCTTCGCGCCCATCAGCGGCGCCGGCATCACGACCATCGGCGTCGATCCGACGACGACGGGCCAGACGCTGGACGGGATCGGCGGATCCCTCGAGTCGTCGAGCGTTTACAACATCACGCAGCTGTCGCCGGGGAATCGCGAGGCGGTCATGCGGGCCCTCTTCGATCCCGCCACCGGAAACCGGTACGACCTGATGCGCCTGTCGTTCGGCTGCCCCGACTTCTGCGCCGAGGACTTCTACACGTACGACGACCTGCCCGACGGCGAGGTCGACCCGGAGCTGGAGGGGTTCTCCATCCAGAAGGACATCGACGCGGGGATCATCGACGTCGCCCAGCAGGCGCTCCGCATCAACCCGGACGTCGAGTTCTTCGCATCCGCGTGGAGCCCGCCCGCCTGGATGAAGGAGAACAAGAGCCTGAACAACGGCGGCTCCGTGCTGCCCGAGTACTACCCGGCGCTGGCCGACTACTACCGCCTCGCGATCGCGGCGTACGCGGAGCAGGGCATCCCGATCACGGCCGTGACGGTCGCCAACGAGCCGCTCGTCGTGCCGGACTACCCGTCGTCGTCGTGGACGTGGGAGCAGGAGCGGGACTTCATCCCGCATCTGCGTCAGGCCCTCGACGAGGTGTCGCCGGAGACCGAGATCTGGATCCAGGACGACAACTGGTGGACGACCTCGCAGTTCGAGAACATCCTCAAGGACCCGGTCGTCGGCCCGATGGTGGACGGCGTGGGCGTGCACGACTACGACGACGGCGACGTCACGCAGGCGACGGGCATCGTGGACCGGTACCCGGGTGTCGAGGTGCGCCTCACCGAGCGGTCGTACTACGACGTCAAGGGGATGGACCGCCTCGTGCAGCTGTTCCGCAACGACGTGAGCAGCTGGACGTACTGGCTGACCTTCCTCGACGAGGACGGCCTCCCCAACGCGGGGCCCCTGGACGGCGATTCGTTCCCCCAGCAGATCGGCGCGCCGCACGGCGACCTCGACTCCTACTACCTCGATCGGGACTACTACCTCTACGCGCAGTTCTCGCGCTTCCTGGACAACGGGGCCGTCCGCATCGCCAGCGACCCCGGATCGGCCGGCACCGTGACGAACGTGGTGTTCCGCAATCCCGACGGGGAGCACGTCGCCGTGGTCGTGAACCAGACGGACTACGACCAGCAGTTCCGGATCGCGACCTTCGACGGCCAGGCGGTGGACACGCTCCCGGCGGCCACGGTCGGCACCTACACGTGGACACCGGAGGCCGAGGCGCTGCCCCGCGACGGGTGGACCGCGAGCGCCAGCCTGCAGGAGTGGGGCGCGGCCTCGATGCTCGACGGCGACGCCGGCACGGCGTGGCGGAACTTCACCGCGCAGGCCGCGGGTCAGAGCATCACGCTCGACATGGGCGGCCGCACGGCCATCGACCAGCTGACCCTCGACTCGGGGACGATTGAGGGCGGCGCCAGCTCCGACGACTGGCCGCGAGGCTACGAGGTGGCAGTCTCCGACGACGCGTCCACGTGGAGCGAGCCGATCGCGAAGGGGCGGGGCACCAAGAGGTTCACGAACATCGCGTTCCCCACGGTCGACACCCGGTACGTCCGGGTGACCCTCACGGCCGCGGCGCCCGCCGCCTACTGGTCGGTCGCGGAGCTGCATGCCTTCGCCGGAGCGCCCGTCGATCCGTCCGTGACGGTGACCACGGACCCGGCCGCACCCCAGGGCGCGAACGGCTGGTTCACCGACGCCCCCGTGCGCGTGTCGCTCGAGCTCCAGCAGGGATCGCGAGCGGGGACGCTCGAGTACGCCGTCGGGGACGCCTGGACCCCGTACGCGGGACCGATCACCGTGGACGAGGACGGAGCGCACTCCCTCAGGTACCGCGTCCTGCGTGACGGCGCCGAGGTCCCCGCGGCCGCGGGGTCGGTCCGGGTGGACATCGATCGCGTCGCGCCCGTCGCGTCCGCGGCCCTCGACGCGCCGTCTCGCGCGGTCTCGATCAGCGCCACGGACGCCGGTTCCGGCATCGCCTCGGTGGAGTACCGGGTCGGCGACACGGGTCCGTGGACGCCGTACTCGGCGCCCGTCCCCGTCGGCGCCGGGGCGGCCACGATCGGCTATCGGGCGACCGACGTCGCGGGGCTCGTCTCGCCCGTCGCCCGCATCGCCGTCCCGTCCGCGTCGGCGGGTGTCGTGCAGGTCTCCGCCGTCTCGCGATGCGTCGGCACGAAGGCGTACGTGACGGTCACCGCCACGAACACCTCCACGGCGAAGTCGAACATCACGCTGAGGGCCCTGAGCGGGAAGCAGCAGTTCTGGAACGTCGCCCCGGGACGGACCGTCTTCTACCCCGTCAGCTCCACGAAGTCGTCGGTCGCCGCAGGGACGGCCTCCGTCACCGCAGTCGCCTCCGCCAAGGGGTCCGTGGCGTCGACCGTGACCGCGCCCTACGCGGCCATCGCCTGCAAGTAGCCCACCCTCCTCGCCCTCCCGCCCTCGAACATCGGAGCTCTCATGAACGGATCAGAAGCCTCTCGTGCCATCTCGCGTCGGACGGTCACGGCCGGCCTCCTGGGAGGAGCCGCCACCGCCGCTGCCACCGCCCTGAACCCCGGCACCGCCGCCCGCGCCGCGGGCGAAGGCGGCTGGATCACCGTCTGGGAGGACGGCTTCGGCGGCGGCGCCCTGGACACCGGGTCCTGGAGCGCCATCGTCGGCGGCGGGCAGACCGACCTCCGTGACCAGCAGTACAACGACGCGGGGATGGTCTTCCTGGATGGACAGAACCTCGTCCTCAAGGCGCGGAAGGAGCCCACGAACGGGTTCGCGTACCGCGCCGGGAGCATCACCACGCGCGGCAAGCGCGTCCTGGGACCGCATGGGCGCCTGACCACCCGGCAGTACCTCACGACGGGCACCGGCGTCGGGGTGGGCGTCTGCCTGTTCGGCGAGGACATCGACGCCGTGGGCTGGCCGCAGTGCGGGGAGATCGACGCCACGGAGATCGCCCTGGGCCGCCCCGGCGCCCCGTTCGGGTCGATCCACGGGCCGGGGTACTCCGGCGCGTCGCCCATCTCCGGGACCTACACCGGTCCGCTCGACTCCCTGGCCGGCCGCTGGGTCGAGCACACGCTCGAGTGGTCGTCGTCGGAGATCACCTGGGCCATCGACGGCCAGGTGTACCACTCCGCCACGCCCGCGGATCCGCGCGCCGCCGGCGGCTGGCCGTTCGACCAGCCGTTCTTCGTGCAGATCGTCGTCACGGTGGGGTCCTGGGCGAGCGGTGACGTGGATCTCGCGGACTGGCCGGTCGCCGCCGACGGGGTGCCCGAGTTCAGCGCGGTCATCGACCTCATCCGCTTCGAGCAGCGGACGGCCTGACGGGCGAACGCACCGCGAGGCGGACCACGGGTCCCGCCTCGGCGGCGAGGGCCGGCGCTCGCGAGCGCCGGCCCTCGTTCACGTCGTGACGAGGACCTGCGCCACGACCGCCGTGAAGGAGTGCTCTCCCGGGCCGACCGCGTGCGTCGAGCCGTCGGGCAGCAGGACGTCGCCGGTGGTGCCGACGGGCAGCGTCACGGTGAGGTGCATCTCGGTGCCGACGATCCGCCAGGAGGACGACGCCGATCCGTAGGGCGAGAGATGCCGCGCGCTCGCGTGCGTCAGCCCGCCGCCGGGCCGGGGGGCGAAGCGGATGCGTCGCCAGCCGGGTGCGGCGGGCGCGAGCCCGGCTATGGTGCCGTGCATCCAGTCGGCGACGGCGCCGAGCGCGTAGTGGTTGAAGCTCGTCATCTCGCCGGGGTTCACGGTGCCGTCCGGCAGCATGCTGTCCCAGCGCTCCCAGATCGTCGTGCCGCCCATGCCGACCGTGTAGAGCCACGAGGGGCAGGACCGCTCGAGCAGCAGGTCGTACGCGGTGTCCGCGTGGCCGGTCGAGGTGAGGGCGCCGGTCACGAGCGGCGTGCCCGCGAACCCGGTGGCGATGCGGTTGCCGGCCTCGCGGACGAGCTCGGCGAGCCGGTCGCCCGCCCGCTCGGCGGCGTCGCCCGCGACCAGGCCGAACTCGATGGCGAGCGAGTACGCGGTCTGCGCGTCGCTCGTCATGGTCCCGTCCGGGAGGACGTAGGCGCGGCGGAACGCGTCGCGCACCTCCTCGGCGACGCGCGCGTAGTGCGCCGCGTCGTCGTCGAACCCGAGGACCTCGGCGGTCCGGGCGAGGTGCAGCGTCGACTGCGCGAGGTACGCGGTGGCCACGAGGTAGCGGTCCGTGGAGGCGTCCGCCGGATCCTCCGGCGGTGCGGCCGGATCCAGCCAGTCGCCGAGCTGGAAGCCCTCGTCCCACAGCCGGTCGGCGCCCGCGAGGGAGACGATGAGGTCCACCCACGCCTTCGCCGACGGGTACTGCCGCGCGAGGACGCCGGCGTCGCCGAAGCGCTCGTACAGCACCCACGGGGTGAGGACGGCGGCGTCGCCCCAGACCGCGCCCGGCTCGATGGGCTCCCAGGACGGACCGCCCGGGATGCGCGGGATGAACCACGGCACCGTGCCGTCGGGGAGCTGCTCGATGGCGAGGTCCTGCAGCCAGGATCCGAGCATGCCGGAGCAGTCGTAGAGGAACGAGGCCGTGGGGGCGAAGACCTGGATGTCGCCGGTCCAGCCGAGGCGCTCGTCGCGCTGGGGGCAGTCGGTGGGGATGTCCACGAAGTTGCCGCGCGTGCTCCAGAGGACGTTGTCGTGCAGCCGGTCGAGGTCCGCGTCCGAGGACGCGAACCATCCGGTGCGCTCCATGTCGGTGTGGCAGACCAGCGCCCTCACGGTGGACGCGTCGAAGCCGTCCGGCGCCCCGGTGATCTCGGCGTAGCGGAACCCGTGGATGGTGAAGCGCGGCTCCCAGGTCACGGGTCCGGTGCCGGCGAGGGTGATGCTGTCCTCGGCGGCCGCGATGCGCAGCGTGCGGCGGTAGAGCTCGCCGTCCTGGATGACCTCCGCGTGACGGAGGGTGACGACGTGCCCGGCCGAGCCGTCGACGGTGACGCGGAGCCGCCCGACGAGGTTCTGGCCGAAGTCGAGGAGCAGCGCGCCGGATCCGGTGCGGCGGACGTCGACGGGGGCGAGCTCCTCGGTGCGGCGCACGGGCGGCTGCTCCAGCGCGACGAGGGTCCCCGGGTCACGCGCGCCGACGGCGACGGGCGTCCACTCCCCGCCGGTCGATGCGGGCGTCGACCACGCGGGGTCGTCGAGGCGCTGGTCGTACCGCTCCCCGTCGTAGAGGCCGCTGGAGGTGAGGGGGCTCGGGCTGGCCTCCCAGGAGGCGTCGGTCGCGACGCGCTGGACGGTGCCGTCGGCGAGGGTGATCTCGAGCTGCCCGATGAAGGAGAGGTCGGTGCCGTAGAGGTCGTGGTAGCCCCCGTTGAAGCCGAGCCGGCCGCGGTACCAGCCGTCGCCGAGCCAGGCGCCGATGGCGTTGTCGCCCTCGACCAGGAGGTCGGTGACGTCGTAGGTCCGGTAGCGCAGCCGGGACGCGTAGGAGGTCCAGCCGGGCGCGAGGACGTCGTCGCCGACGCGTGTGCCGTTGACCTCGGCCTCGAACACGCCGTGGGCGGTGGCGTGGAGGCGGGCGGAGGCGATCGGCGCGTCGACGTGGAACCGCCGCCGCACGCGCGACGGGCGGCGGTCGGTGCCGGCCTCCTCCGGCCAGCTGCCTCCCACGGGGGCGGCCGACCAGTCGGACGGCTCGAGGAGCCCGGTCTCGAGGGCCGTCGGCGCGCTCCACTCGCCCGCCGTGCCGTCCTCGCCGTGGAGGCGGATCCGCAGGGCGACCCGATCGCGGCTGCCGAGCGCCGGGAACGGCCAGGGCACGAGCACCTGGTCGGGCGACCCGACGAGCGCGTCGAGGGGCTCGTCGGTGCCGCGCTGGAGCTCGATCTCGTAGGCGGCCTGCCGCCAGTCGTCGGCGGCGTCGCTGCGCCAGCTCAGACGGGGCGTCGCGGTGCCGACGCCGAGCGGTTCGCGGAGGTGCTCGACGCGGATGGGGCCCTCGATGCGCGCCATGCCTCAGCCCTTGACCGCGCCGGCGGTCAGGCCCTTCTGGACCTGCTTGTTGAGGAAGAGGTAGATCACGAGGATTCCGATCACGTTGAGGCAGATGGCCGCGAACAGCGGGCCGTACTGCACCGAGCCGAACTGGCCCGTGAAGTTGAGGAGGCCGACCTGCAGGGTGCGCAGGGAGCCGGAGTTGGTGAAGGTGAGCGCGATGAGGAGGTCGTTCCAGAGCATGAAGAACTGGACCAGCCCGACCGTGAAGAGCGCGTTCCTGACCATGGGCAGCCCGACCAGGAAGAACGAGCGGATGATGCTCGCCCCGTCGAGGGTCGCGGCCTCGAACACCTCGCGCGGGACCGCGCGGAAGAAGGTCGCCATGAGGAACACGGTGAGCGGCAGGCTCGTGGCCGTGTACGTGATGATCAGCGGCCACAGCGTGCCCGTGAGGCCGGTGCGGAAGTACGCCGCGAACAGCGGCAGCAGGATCATCTGCGTGGGCACCATGATGCCCGCGAGGAACGTGAGCAGGATGGCGCCGCGGCCCTTCCAGACGAGCACCTCGAGCGCGAACCCGGCCATCGAACCGAGGAGCAGCACGAGGAAGAGCGACGGGATCACCGTGACGACGGAGTTGAACGCGTACTGCGCGAAGTTGCCCGTGGTCCACGCGAAGACGTAGTTGTCGAAGTTCCACTGCTGCGGCAGCATCCAGACGGGGTTCTCGAGGAACTCGGTCTGGGTCTTGAAGGACCCGAGGACCATCCAGATCAGGGGTCCGACGACGATGACCAGCAGGAAGGCGACGAGGGCGCCGCTGACTACGCGGCCGATCACCCGCCGCGGGGACACCGGTCGGCGGGTGGACCGGGTGACGGGACGGGGCGCGTCGATGCGCGGCTGTGCGGTGGTGGTGCTCATCGGTCAGCCCTTCGTGGCGTCGCGTCGGTTGGCACGGAAGATGACGACCGTCACGGCGAGCGAGACGATCGTGAGCAGGAAGGCGACCGTCGATCCGTAGCCGTACTGCCCGTAGCGGAACGCGGTGTCGAACATGTAGATCGTCAGCGGGCTGGTCGAGGTGCCGGGGCCGCCGTTGGTCAGCGCGAGGATGCTGTCGAAGACCTTGAGCGTCCCGTTGATGGAGAAGATCAGCGAGGAGATCAGCACCGGCAGCGAGAGCGGCAGCACGATCCGGCGCACGAGCCCGAACCCGGAGGCGCCGTCGAGGCGCGCGGACTCGAAGATCTCGTCGGGGATGTCGAGGAGACCGGCGTAGAGGAGCACTCCGTAGAAGCCCATCGAGCGCCAGACATCCATGACGATGATCACGAGGAAGGCGGTGCCCCCGTCGCCGAACCAGTCGGTGGACGACAGGCCGATGGCGTTCAGGAACGTGTTGACGAGGCCGTTCTGCGGGGCGATGGCGAACATCTGCTGGAAGAGCAGCGCGACCGCGACGGTGGGCAGGACGACGGGGAAGAAGACGAGCGTGCGCACCGAGCTCGACCACTTGCGGAGGACGAAGACGTACGTGAGCGCGAGGAGGTAGCCGAAGCCCACCTGGAGCACGGTCATGACGATCGCGTAGCGGATGGTCAGCAGGAGCGCGTCCCTCACCCGGGTGTCGGAGAGGAGCTCCATGTAGTTCTCGACGCCGGAGAACTCGAAGCCGACGATGGCGTTGCCTGAGGTGAAGGTGTAGCCGATCGAGACGATGATCGGGACGAGCATCACCACGCTGTAGATCAGCAGGGCGGGTCCGACGAGGATCAGGGTCGATCGCCGGTCTCCGAGGAGGGGGTTCATGGGCTGCCTTCTATGCGGATGGGCGCGTGGAGGCGCGGCTCACGGCGGTGCCGTGAGCCGCGCCGGGGTCGATCAGTCCAGGTCGCCCTGGACGAGGGTCATGAACTGCTCGGCGGTGATCGCGCCCGTCACGAGCTGGGCCGCGTTCTGCTGCGACGTGGTGGTCGCCTGCGCGGAGAAGTACGCCTCGAACCACGGGACGGTGGTGTCCGTGGAGGAGATGAGGTCGCGCACCTCGGTGGTGAGCGGCGACGTGGGGACGTCGCCGTCGACCGTGAACCCGGAGATCCGGCTGCTGTCCTGCAGGGCGACCGTGCCGTAGTTCTCGGTGATGCACTTCACCCAGGCCTTGCTGTCGTCGTTCAGCGCGGACTCGTTGATGGTGAAGGGCAGGCCCACGTTGGCGACCAGCTGGCTGCTGTCGCCCGAGCCGCCGTCGACGTCGGGGAACGGCATGAAGCCGATGTTGTCCTCGCCGATCTTGTTCAGCTCCGGGTCCCCGATGCTGCTGAGGAGCCAGCTGCCCATGTAGATCATGGGCGAGCTGCCGTTGAGGAACTGGTTGATCGACGTGTCGTAGTCGATGGAGCCGACGCCCTGGCCGAAGTAGCCGGCGGCGCCGAGGTCGGCGACCTTCTGAGCGGCCGCGACGTACTCGGGGTCGGTCAGCTTGGCGTCGCCGTCCTTGACCTTCTGGAGCGCGTCCGTGCCGAGGTCGCGCTCGATGTAGTTGCCGATGAGGCGGGTGAGGGGCCAGCCCTGCTCGCCGCTGGCGGAGAACGGCACGACGCCGGCGGCCTCGAAGGTGGCGGCGGCGGCGACGAGCTCGTCCCATGTGGTGGGGACCGCGACGCCCTTCTCCTGGAACTGCGCCTTGTTGTACCAGACGCCCTCGATGTTGTACTCGGTGGGGAGGACCACGAAGTCGCCGTCGTAGAGCGACTCGACGGTGGAGCGCGCCGCGGGCTCGATCTTGTCGGAGACGCCCAGCTCGTCGAACAGGGTGCTGAAGTCGGCTCCGCTCCCGGCCTCCTTCAGCTGCAGGGTGAGCTCGCTGGTGTCGACGGCGTACATGACGGGCAGACCGCCCTGGCCGGCGAGGAGCTGGACCTGCTGGTTGAGGTTGGTCTGGGGCACGGTGTCGACCTTGAGCGGCATGGCCGCCTGCTCGGTCTTGCACGCGCCGTCGGCGAGCGTTTGAAGGGTTTTAGGAACGACCTCGTTCTCGACGTTGCCGAGGACGGTGAACTCCGTGGGAGCGGCGCCCCCTCCGCCGCCGGCGCACGCGGACAAGGCCAAGATGGTCACGCCCGCTGCGGTGACCGCAGCAGCCCGACGAGCTGACTTGAGCAACATTCCTCCTTGAATGGCTGGATGCTTCAGAAGTTGAAGCGCTTCAAAGTAAGTCACGGCGCCACCGCCGTGTCAAGTCGCGATCCGATCACGGCGCGGTACGCTCGGGCTCACCATGACGGTTCCCTCGACGACTCCCCCGCGCCGTGCGCCGCTCATGTCGGATGTGGCGAAGCTCGCCGGAGTCTCGATCGGGACGGTCTCCAACGTGCTGAACACGCCGACGGCCGTCCGCGCCAGCACCCGGGAGAGGGTCCTCGACGCGATCTCGACCCTCGGCTTCGTCCCGAACAGCACCGCGCGCAGCCTCGCGGCAGGGCGTGGGACGGCGATCGGCTTCATCGCGGTCGACCTCGGCAACTCCTACTTCCTCGACATCTCCCGCGGCATCGAGCGGGAGGCCGACACGCTGGGGCGGCGGGTGCTGCTCGCGAACTCCGACGTGGACCTCGGCAAGCAGACGGCCCACCTGGAGCTGTTCGAGCAGGCGCGGGCCGCGGGCATCGTCCTGGCGCCGTTCGACGGACCCCTCGACGAGGTCCGCACGCTGCGGCGCCGCGGGACCAAGATCGTCTTCGTCAACTGGCCGGGCGTCGACGGCGAGAGCTGCGGCGTCGTCGTCGACGAGGTGCTGGGCGGCGAGCTCTCGGCGCAGCACCTCATCGACCACGGCCGGACGCGGCTCGCCTTCGTCGGCGGCCCCTTCAGCCTGACCGCCGTCCGGGACCGGTTCGAGGGGGCGTCGCGGGCGGCTCGCGCCGCCCCCGGCGTCACCCTGGAGCTCATCACCACGACCAAGCTCACCGTGCCGCCGGGGATCGCCGTCGGCCGCGAGATCGCGGCGCGGCCGCCCTCGGCGCGCCCCGACGGGATCGTCTCCGCGTCGGACGCCCTGGCCGCCGGGATCGTGCAGTCCCTGGTCGTCGAGGGTGTCCGCGTCCCCGACGACGTGGCCATCGTCGGCTACGACGACAACCACTTCGCCGACAGCACCCTGCTCCCGCTCTCGACCGTGGGGCAGCCGGGCGTCGAGATGGGCCACCGGGCGATGCGGCTGCTCGCCGAGGAGATCACCGCGCCGGCGGAGCACGTGCATGAGACGGTGACGCTCTCGCCGCGTCTCATCGTCCGTGCCAGCAGCGCCTCCGCCTGACGGACCCGCCGCCCCTCGGGCGCGCGGGGCGACGAGCGCCGTCGCCCCGCCCTAGCCCCCGGTGGACGCCCGGACGACGAGCTCGGGCTGGAAGAGCACCTGCCGCGACGAGCCGCCGAGCAGCAGCTCGACCGCGGTGGCGCCGATCAGCGCGCTCGGCTGGCGGATGCTCGACAGGGGCACGACCGTCGCGCTCGCGAAGGCGATGTCGTCGTAGCCGATGAGGGCGATGTCCTCAGGAACGCGGACGTCGCCCAGCAGCACCAGCGCCTGCAGGACTCCGACGGCGACGAGGTCGTTGGCGGCGAAGATCGCGTCGGGGCGCGCCGTCGCGTCGCGGTCGGCGATCGCGCGCCCCGCCTCACGGCCCGCCAGGACCGAGAGGGCCTCGCTGGGGACCTCCTCGAGGGTCGCCCCTGGCACGGCGGCGACCGCCGCGCGCGCCCCGGACACGCGGTCGGACACCTGCCGGGTGGAGGCAGGCCCCCCGATCACCGCGATGCGACGGCGGCCGAGCTGCAGGAGGTGCTCCACCGCGAGGCGACCGCCGGCCACGTCGTCGACGGCGACCGACGAGTGCCCCGGATCGTCGGCCTCGCGATCGACCAGGACGCAGGGGATCCCGTGCGCGCGGAGGCGGGCGATGCGGCCCGAGCCCTCGCCCTGCGGGGAGATGAGGACGCCCGTCACCCGCTGCTCCTCGAACAGGTCGATGTAGGCGTCCTCCCGCCCGGCGTCGCCGTCGGTGCTCCCGAGCAGCACGGCGAGTCCTGCCTCCGCGGCCCGCGCCTGCGCGCCGCGGGCGAGCTCGGCGAAGAAGGGGTTCCCGGAGTCGAGGACGACGAGGCCGATGCTCCGGCTGCGGCCCGCGCGGAGCTGGCGTGCGGCGTCGTTGCGGATGAAGCCGAGCTCGGCGATGGCGGCCTGCACCTTCCGCACGGCGTCGGGGGTCACCTTCTCCGGCCGGTTGAGGACGTTGGACACCGTCCCCACGGAGACCCCGGCCCGCGCGGCGACGTCGCGGATGCTCACGGACACGTCGGCTCCTCCCCCGTCGGACTCGGGATGGAGGGCGGCGATGCGGCCCCCTCGGACTCCGAGGCTAGGCCATCGCCGGCACCCGCCAGGAGGCGCCGACCGCGGGCGGGCCCGATCCCGTTGACAGCGGATCCGCCCGCGCGCTACTGTCTCGATCGAGCGAATGAAACGATTCATCGCGTCCTCCCCTCCACCGTCGTAGACAAGGACACCCCGTGACCGACCTCGGCCCCGACCTCCTCCACCAGCTCGAGCAGCAGGCCATCGAGCTGCCCTCCTGGGCGTTCGGCAACGCCGGCACGCGCTTCAAGGTCTTCGCGACGCCGGGTACGCCGCGCACCATCGAGGAGAAGATCTCCGACGCCGCGACGGTGCACGAGCTCACGGGGCTCGCCCCGACGGTCGCGCTGCACATCCCCTGGGACCGGGTGGACGACTACTCCGCGCTGGGCGACTTCGCCGCGTCGAAGGGGGTGTCCCTCGGCACGATCAACTCCAACACTTTCCAGGACGACGACTACAAGTTCGGCTCGCTCACGCACTCCGACCCGGCCATCCGACGGAAGGCGATCGACCACCACCTCGCCTGCGTCGACATCATGGACGCGACCGGATCCCGCGACCTCAAGATCTGGCTGGCCGACGGATCCAACTACCCGGGCCAGCAGGACATCCGCGGCCGTCAGGACCGCCTCGCCGACTCCCTCGCGGAGATCTACGCGCGGCTCGGGGCCGAGCAGCGGATGGTGCTCGAGTACAAGTTCTTCGAGCCGGCGTTCTACCACATGGACGTCCCGGACTGGGGCACCAGCTACGCGCACGTGGCGGCCCTCGGCGACCGCGCGCTCGTGTGCCTGGACACCGGCCACCACGCGCCCGGCACCAACATCGAGTTCATCGTCGCCCAGCTCCTCCGCCTCGGGAAGCTCGGCTCGTTCGACTTCAACTCGCGCTTCTACGCCGACGACGACCTCATCGTCGGCGCGGCGGACCCGTTCCAGCTGTTCCGGATCCTCTACGAGGTCGTCCGCGGCGGCGGCTACGGGCCCGACTCCCCCGTCGCGTTCATGCTCGACCAGTGCCACAACGTCGAGGACAAGATCCCCGGCCAGATCCGCTCCGTGCTCAACGTGCAGGAGATGACGGCGCGCGCGCTGCTCGTCGACCGCGCGGCGCTCGAGCAGGCGCAGCTCGCCGGCGACGTGCTGGGCGCGAACGGGATCCTCATGGACGCGTTCTACTCCGACGTCCGTCCCGCGCTGGCCGCGTGGCGGGAGGGCCGCGGCCTTCCCGGCGACCCGATGCAGGCCTACGCCGCCTCGGGTCGCGCGCAGCAGCTGGCCGATGAGCGCGTCGGCGGCATGCAGTCCAGCTGGGGCGCCTGACGCGCCACCCCCCTCCACCCTCGACCTCTCGATCCCCCTCCGGACAGGAACCCCTGAACCCCATGACGAACGACACAGCAGCTGAGCTGATCGCCCGCTCGAACCGCCTCGGCGCCGACCCGCGGAACACGAACTACGCGGGAGGGAACACCTCCGCGAAGGGCACGGACACGGATCCCGTCACGGGAGAACCCGTCGATCTGCTCTGGGTGAAGGGCTCGGGCGGGGACCTCGGCACGCTGACGGAGTCGGGCCTCGCGGTCCTGCGGCTCGATCGGATGCGCGCGCTGGCGGGCGTCTACCCGGGAGTCGAGCGGGAGGACGAGATGGTGGCGGCGTTCGACTACGCGCTGCACGGCAAGGGCGGTGCCGCGCCGTCGATCGACACGGCCATGCACGGCCTCGTCGACGCGGCCCACGTCGACCACCTCCACCCCGACTCCGGCATCGCCTTCGCGACGGCGGCCGACGGCGAGCGGCTGACCGCCGAGGCCTTCGGAGGGACCGTCGCGTGGGTGCCGTGGCGTCGTCCCGGCTTCCAGCTCGGCCTCGACATCGCCGCCATCAAGGACCGGGATCCGGCGCTCATCGGGGTGATCCTCGGCGGGCACGGGATCACCGCATGGGGCGACACCAGCGAGGAGGCGGAGGCCAACTCGCTGCGCATCATCGAGACGGCGACCGCCTACATCGCCGAGCACGGCCGGCCTGACCCCTTCGGGCCGGAGCTCGACGGGTTCGGCGCGCTCCCCGAGGCCGAGCGACGGGCCAAGTCCGCCGCCCTGGCACCGCATCTCCGCGCCATCGCGTCGCGCGACCGAGCGCAGGTCGGCCACTTCACCGACTCGGACGCGGTCCTCGACTTCCTCGCCCGCGCGGAGCACCCGCGCCTCGCCGCCCTCGGCACCTCCTGCCCCGACCACTTCCTCCGGACCAAGGTGAAGCCGCTCGTCGTCGACCTGCCCGCGACGGCGAGCGTCGAGGAGATCCTCGAGCGCCTCCCCGTCCTGCACGAGGCGTACCGAGCCGACTACCAGGCCTACTACGACGCGCACCGGACGGCCGAGAGCCCCGCGATCCGCGGCGCGGACCCGCTGATCGTCCTCGTCCCGGGCGTCGGCATGTTCTCGTACGGCCCGAACAAGCAGACCGCTCGGGTGGCGGGCGAGTTCTACGTCAACGCGATCGGCGTCATGCGCGGTGCCGAGGCGATCTCGACCTACGCGCCCATCGACGAGTCCGAGAAGTTCCGGATCGAGTACTGGGCGCTCGAGGAGGCCAAGCTCCAGCGGATGCCGAAGCCCCAGCCGCTCGCGTCCCGCATCGCCCTCGTCACGGGCGCGGCGTCCGGGATCGGCAAGGCCATCGCCACGCGCCTGGCCGCCGAGGGCGCCTGCGTCGTCGTCGCCGACCTCGACCTCGCGAAGGCGCAGGCCGCGGCCGCGGAGCTCGGCTCGACCGACGTCGCCGTCGGCGTCGCCGCC
This sequence comes from Clavibacter quasicaliforniensis, assembly GCF_051201715.1. Lineage (NCBI taxonomy): Bacteria > Bacillati > Actinomycetota > Actinomycetes > Micrococcales > Microbacteriaceae > Clavibacter > Clavibacter quasicaliforniensis. The sequence continues at coordinate 2,619,866 of NZ_CP139624.1, forward strand.
GACGTGGCCGACGCTGCAGCCGTGAAGGCCGCCGTCGACGCCGCCGTCCTCGCGTTCGGCGGACTCGACCTCGTCGTCAACAACGCCGGGCTGTCGCTGTCGAAGTCGCTGTTCGACACGACCGAGGCGGACTGGGACCTGCAGCACGACGTGATGGCCAAGGGCTCCTTCCTCGTGTCCCAGGCCGCGGCCCGCGTGCTCGTCGACCAGGGGCTCGGCGGCGACATCGTCTACATCTCCTCGAAGAACTCGGTCTTCGCGGGACCCAACAACATCGCCTACTCCGCCACCAAGGCCGACCAGGCGCACCAGGTGCGGCTCCTGGCGGCCGAGCTCGGGGAGCACGGCATCAAGGTGAACGGGATCAACCCCGACGGCGTCGTCCGCGGATCCGGCATCTTCGCCTCCGGCTGGGGCGCCAACCGCGCGAAGACGTACGGGATCGAGGAGGAGGACCTCGGCGCGTTCTACGCGAAGCGAACGATCCTCCAGCGCGAGGTCGTCCCGGAGAACGTGGCGAACGCGGTCTTCGCGCTCTGCACGTCCGACTTCTCGCACACGACCGGGCTCCACGTCCCCGTCGACGCCGGGGTCGCGGCCGCGTTCCTCCGATGAGGGCGGTCGCGGCGGTGGACCTCGGCGCCACCAGCGGGCGAGTCGTCGTGGGGCACGTCGGCCAGGACGAGCTGCGGCTGCGGCACGTGGCGCGCTTCCCGAACCAGCCCGTCCGCACGCACGAGGGCGGCTCCTCCGGCCTGCACTGGGACATCCTGGGGCTCCACCGCTCGCTGTCGCTCGGCCTGGCCGGCGCCCTCCGCGAGGAGCCCGACCTCGCCTCGATCGGGGTCGACTCGTGGGCCGTCGACTACGCGCTTCTGCGCGGCGGCCGCCTGCTCGGCGCGCCGTACCACTACCGCGACGAGCGCACCGCGCGGGGCGTCGCCGACGTGGACGCGCGCATCGACGCCGAGGAGCTGCACCGGCGGAACGGCCTGCAGCACCTGCCGTTCACAACGCTGTACCAGCTCGCGGCCGAGCGGGACGTCGTGGCGCTCGCGGATCGCGCGCTCCTCGTGCCCGACCTGATCGGCTACTGGCTGACCGGGGTCCAGGCGACGGAGGTCACCAACGCCTCGACCACGGGCCTCCTCGACCCGCTCACCCGCACCTGGGACGAGGAGCTGATCGCCCGGCTCGACCTGCCGCGCGGGATCCTCGCCCCGCTGATCGAGCCGGGCACGCGCCTCGGCGCGCTGCTCCCCGCCGTGGCCGCCGAGCTCGACGCCCCGCGGGATCTCGGCGTCGTCGCGGTCGGCTCCCACGACACCGCATCCGCGGTCGTCGCGGTGCCGTCGACAGGGGACCACATCGCCTACATCTCGAGCGGCACCTGGTCGCTGGTCGGCCTCGAGCTCGAGGAACCCGTGATCTCCCCGGCCAGTCGCGCCGCGAACTTCACGAACGAGGGCGGCGTCGACGGGCGGATCCGGTTCCTGAAGAACGTGTCCGGCCTCTGGCTGCTGTCGGAGTCCATCCGCACGTGGGAACGGCGATCGGGCGAGAGCATCGACCTGGGCGCCCTGCTCGCCGAGGCCGCCGACGTCCGTGGCCGCAGGCCGACGTTCGACGCGGCCGACGCGCGGTTCGTCGCGCCCGGGGACATCCCGGGGCGGATCGTCGAGTGGTGCGTGGAGCACGACGTCGCGCCGCCGCGCACGGAGGCGGAGTTCGTCCGCGCGATCATGGAGTCCCTCGCCGACGCGTACGCGACCACGCTCGAGCAGGCGTCCGCGCTGTCCGGCCGTCGGATCGACGTGGTGCACGTCGTCGGAGGAGGATCGCAGAACGAGCTCTTGTGCCAGCTGACCGCGGACCGCACCGGGAGGACCGTCCTCGCCGGGCCCGTCGAGGCGACCGCGATCGGGAACGTCCTCATCCAGGCGCGATCCCAGGGTCTCGTCGCCGGCTCGCTCGAGTCGCTCCGCTCGCTCGTCCGCAGCACGCATCCGCCGGTCCGATACCGGCCGCGACGCCCCACCTCCTAGCCCATCCACCACCTCCCCTCCCACCACCAGAAAGGGCGGCGCGCACATGGTGCAACGTCAGTTCCCCAAGCCCGTCGAGCTCCTCGAGTACATGAGCTTCAAGAAGCCCGAGCTCGACGGGCGCAAGCGCCGGCTCGACGCCGCGCTCACCATCGAGGACCTGCGCACCATCGCCAAGCGCCGCACGCCGAAGGCCGCGTTCGACTACACCGACGGATCCGCGGAGGGCGAGATCTCCATCGCGCGCGCCCGCCAGGCGTTCGAGGACGTCGAGTTCCACCCGCAGGTGCTGCGGGACGTCGCGGCGGTCGACACCACGGCGACGGTGCTGGGGGCTCCGTCCACCCTGCCGTTCGGCATCGCGCCGACCGGCTTCACCCGGCTGATGCAGACCGAGGGCGAGACCGCGGGAGCGGGGGCGGCGGCGGCCGCCGGCATCCCCTTCACGCTGTCGACGCTCGGCACCACCTCCATCGAGGACGTGAAGGCGGTGAACCCCGACGGCCGGAACTGGTTCCAGCTGTACGTGATGCGCGACCGCGACATCTCCTACGGTCTCGTCGAACGGGCCGCCGCCGCGGGCTTCGAGACGCTCTTCTTCACGGTCGACACCCCAGTCGCCGGCGCCCGGCTCCGCGACAAGCGGAACGGGTTCTCGATCCCGCCGCAGCTCACGGTCGGCACCGTCCTCGACGCGCTGCCCCGCCCCTGGTGGTGGTACGACTTCCTCACCACGAAGAAGCTCGAGTTCGCATCCCTCAGCTCGACGGGCGGCACCGTGGGCGATCTCCTCGACCTCGCCATGGATCCCACGATCAGCTTCGACGACCTCCGCATCATCCGCGGGATGTGGCCGGGGAAGCTCGTGGTGAAGGGCGTGCAGAGCCTGGAGGACGCGAGGAGGTTCGTCGAGGCCGGCGTCGACGGCATCGTGCTCTCCAACCACGGCGGCCGCCAGCTCGACCGGGCGCCGATCCCCTTCCACCTCCTGCCCGAGGTGGTGCGCGAGGTCGGCGCCGACACGGAGGTCATGGTCGACACCGGCATCATGAACGGCGCCGACATCGTCTCCTCCATCGCGCTCGGTGCGCGGTTCACCCTCATCGGCCGTGCCTACCTCTACGGCCTGATGGCCGGCGGGCGCCAGGGCGTCGACCGCACCATCGCGATCCTCAGCGACCAGATCGTGCGCACCATGAAGCTCCTCGGCGCGCACTCGCTCGAGGAGCTGGCCCCGCAGCACGTCACCCAGCTCGAGAGGCTCCAGCCGCGCGCGCGTCCGTGACGCGGGGGCTCCACCCGTCACGGCCACGACGGGATCGGCTCCGGCAGGGCCGCCGACGCCATCCCCCGGCCCGGGTCAGGCCGGCGTGGACGCCGTGCGCATCCCGACCAGCACCGCGAGGACCGCACCGGGATCGTCGGTGAACGGCGTGCGTCCGCCCGTGGCGCGGTAGCCGAGCCGCTGGTACCACTCCCTCAGCGCGACGTGGTGCTCCATGACTTGGATGTCGATGGGGTCGATGCCCCATCGTCTCCGCACGTGGGACTCGGCCGCCGTCATGGTCTGGCGCCCGACGCCCGCGCCCTGTCGTGACGGGTCGACCGCGAACAGGCCGAGGTACGCGGAGGAGGCGTTCGGCGACGGGTGCGCGGCCCGGGGCATGGAGGTGCGACGCATTCCGGCCGGCGACTGGACCGAGCGGTCCGGTGCGGCCTCGATCGAGCGGACGGAGCTCCGGACCGCGACCGCCGTGTTCGCCGCGAACGACGCCATGGACATCGGAGCCCTCGATGCGCTCGCTCGAGCAGGAGTCCGCGTCCCCGAGGACATCGCCGTCCTGGGTGCCGACGACATCCCCGCCGCGGCGTTCGTCACCCCGTCCCTGAGCTCGGTCGCGCACGACCTCGACGAGCAGGGGCGTCACGCGGCCCGGACCCTCCTCAGGACGCTCCGCGAGGATCCCGCGCCCATCAGCGACCCGACCTTCGGCGTCTCGATCCGGAGACGCGCAACGACGACGGCACGAGGGAGGTGACGTCCGGCGGCCCCTGCCGCGGCTCCAGCCGGATCGACGGCACCGGGGTCACCTCACCGACACCGTGATCCGGGAGTCGGAACCCGAGCCCTCCAGCTCCGCGCCGGGGATCCAGCTCGCGGGTCGATCCACCTCGAACGTGTAGTGGTGGAGGTCGGCCGGGCACGCGCCTCCACCGCCGTTCATCTCCGTGATCAGGAGCGTCGTGGAATCACGACCCTCGAACCGCTGCGGGGTGAGCGGGCACCCCGAGCTGCTCGCCGTCGTGACGAGCCGCTTGCGGGTGTCATCCGGCCAGGCGATCTTCACGTCCACCGACGCGACCAGCGACTCCTCGAAGCCCGATGGGCCAGGGGACGCATCCGTCCGCGTGCTCTCCATGTACGTCGCGGGGGCGCAGCCCGCCGTCGCGAGGACGATCGCCATCGTGGTCGCCAAGGCCGCGATGCGCGTCGCGGCGCTCAGGGACATGGGCATGCTGGTGACGCTACCTCCCGCGGCAGCTTCGCGGTCATGCCGGGTGGATCCGCCCACGGGTACGACCCGGTCGCTGGCGTCGTCCGGTCGGCGGCCCTCCCCGGACAGCTGGCATCAGAGCGCCGAGCCGAGTCGGGCGAGGCCCTCGACCACCACGTCGCTCACGAGGCGCGCGTACCGCCCATCGGGGTCGAGGTCCGGGTCGAAGACCGTCACCGACGCCCCGACCGCGCGCGGGGCGAGCAGACGCAGGAGCGCGACGAGCTCGCCTGCGGTGCAGCCGCCGGGATCCGGGCTGTCCACCGCGGGCATGATCTCCGGGTCGAGCACATCGACGTCGACCTGCAACCAGTACCCGGACACGTCCGCGACGCGCATGACCACGTCCGCGACGGCCTCCGTGCCCCTGACCCGCCACTCGCTCGCGGGTAGGACGCCGCCCAGGAGGGACCGCACCTCGGCGATCTCGGCGTCGTCGTCGCGACAGCCGACATGGGCCGCGTGCGCCGCGTCGAAGTAGGGACCGTGCCCGTCGACGTCCGCGATGGCCGGCCGATGCCGGCCCACCGCGACGGCGAGGTCCTCCCCCGCCACGCTCGCGCAACGATCGCTGTTCCCGGGGTGGCGGAAGTCGGTGTGCCCGTCGACGTGCCTGAGTCCCGCTCCCCCGCGGCGCGCCATGGCGACGCCGGCACCCAGGAGGACGCTGCAGTCGCCGCCCACCACCAGCGGTGCGCAGCCATCGCGCAGCGCACCCTCGATGCGGTCGGCGAGGCGCCGGGCGTGCTCGACCATGGCGGACTCGTTGCGCACCCGATGGGCCGGCCGGTCCGCGTCGTCGTCGACGTACCGGCCGGGCAGGACGACTCCCCCATCGCGCGCGCCGAGCTCGGCGAGACGTCGGAAGAGGCCGGACTCGCGCAGGGCCTCGGGCGCCTTCGCGGCACCCGGCACGGATCCCGGTCGCGGCGGCTCCAGGCCGAGGTTCGTGGGAGCGGAGAGCAGGACGATCACCCGGCTGAGTCTGGCAGCCGCCTCGCCAGGGGACGCTCCTCGACCCGTCCGAGAGGGGATCCCTCCCGGACGCCGTCAGCACCAGGGGACTCGCGCTCCTCGTCAGCGACACCGTCGCGTGCCGCCGCGTGCAGGAGTTCACCGAAGCAGAACATCCCGTTCATGCACGGCGCCGCACCGCGCCCCATGATCCTGATGCCGATCTCCCGCGCGCCTGCGCGGGCCGGCCTGCGCGGCCCCGCGCGCATCCCCCCTCGAGAAGGACGAACGTGACGATCCCCCCTGCCCGCCGTGCCGCCCCCGCGCGCATCGGCGCCCTCACCGCGGCAGCCGCCGCCGTGGTGCTCTCCGTCGGCATCGGCGCGCCCGCCGCGCACGCCGCCGCCGATCCGGCGCTCCAGCCCGCGCCCACCGCGAGCGACCACCTCATCACCGACGTGCCCGGCCTCGTCAACGGACGCGAGCTCGGCGCGTTCACCGGTCTCGACGGACGCACGGTCGCCGCGAGCCGCCTGATCCGCACGGAGTCGCTCGACAAGATCACCGCCGCCGGCGCCGCGACGCTCGCGACCGCGCACCACGTCGACCTCGTGATCGACCTGCGCACGCCCGGCCAGATCCAGGCGAAGCCCGACGTGCCGATCCCGGGCGCGAAGACCGTCGCCATCTCGATGTTCGGCGCCGACGGCGACTACCCGGACGACACGGTCATGTACCGCGACCTCATCGACAAGGGCCACGTCGACGCGGCGGACCCGGGCGTGATGATCAGCGCGTACCGCAGCATCCTGCGGGCCATCGCGTCGCACACCGGCAACGGCACGATCCTCATCCACTGCTCGCACGGCATGGACCGCACGGGCACCGTCATCGACCTGCTCGACCGGATCCTCGGCGTCGGCAGCGCGGACATCCTCCACGACTACCTGCTCTCGAACACGCAGCTCGGCGTCGACTGGGCCAAGCCCGCGCTCCTCCAGGGCACGTTCGAGGCCGGCATCGCGTCGCGCTACGCGGGGATGGACTCCTACATCCGCACCACGCTCGGCGTCGACGACCAGGAGATCAGCGCACTCCGCGCGCAGCTCCTCGTCTCGGACGACGCGGCAGCGGGCTCCATCACCGTGGGCGGCGTGACCGTGCCGCTCGGAGACGCGGCCGGATCCGCCGGGGCCGTCGTGCCCGTCGGCCTCCCCGCCCTCACGGCCGGCGACGTCCGGGTCACCACCGCGGACGGCGCCGCCACCTCGTCCGTCGCGGTCGACGGCCGCACGGTCACCGTCACGGTCACCGCGGCGGACGGGCGCACGACGCGCACGTACCGGATCACGGCCGGGCTCGCGGCGATCGGGCTGCCGGGCGGATCCACGCCCACCGCGGGCGGCACCGTCGCGTTCCGCGCCGCCGGCCTCACCCCGGGCGCGACGTACCGCGTGGTCCTGCACTCGACGCCGACCGACGTCGGATCCGTCACCGCGGCCTCCGACGGCACCGCGTCGGGCACCGTCACGATCCCCGCGGGCACCGACACCGGCACGCACACGCTGACCCTCGTGGACGCGCAGGGCCGGGCGGTCTCGGATCCCGCCACCATCACCGTGAGCGCGGCGGCCGTCTCCGCCATCACGGCGACCGCGACCGGCGCGCGCCATGCGGGCCCCGCGGTCGCGACCGGCGGCACGTCCGTCGCCGCCGACCCGTGGCCGGGCCTCGCGCTCGCCGCCCTCGGTCTCGCGGGCCTCGCCGCGATCGCGGGCCGCACGGTCGCGCGCCGTCGCGCCGCGATGCGCAGGCCGTGACGACGGCTGGCCAGGCGACCCGGCGGCGGCTCCTCACCGCCGCCGGGGTCGTCGTCGCGTCGGCGGCGGTCGTCGCGGGCGCGCTGGCCGCGGTCGGCGGGTGGCCGGGCGCCTCCGACCTCCCGCGCGACCTCGCGGGCGCCCCGGTGCAGGCCGACGTGCCTGCTCCCGCGGCGAGCGCCGACGCGGCCACGTCCGTCGACTCCGGCCTCGGCCGGTTCCGCGCCCCCTCGGTCGGGCTCGACGTGCCGCTCGGCGCGGTCGACGTGGTCGGCGGCGTCGTGGATCCCCCGGGCTTCTCCTCCGCGTACCGCGTGCGCGACCTCGGCGTCGCGCCCGAGGACGCGGCGAGGGGCACGGTCTTCGTCGTGATGCACTCGGTGCGCGGCGGCGGCACCGGCCCCGGCGACCTGCTCATCGACGACCGGGCGGGCAGCGCGAGCGTCGCTCCCGGCGCGGTGATCGAGGTGGCGGGCGTCGACTACGCCGTGGGATCCAGCCGCGCGGTGCCCAAGGGCGAGCTCCCCGACGACGCCGAGGTCTGGGCGGACACCCCCGGCCGCCTCGTCGTGATCACGTGCCTCCAGCGCCCGGACGGCAGCCCGTCGCGCGACGACATGGTGATCGAGGCCACGCGCGCCTGATCCCGCACGGGAGCGCCCGACGCCCGCCGCCCGATGCGGCCGGGCGCTCCCGGCGTCGATAGCCTCGGGACATGGGGATGGACAGCGCACGGCACGAGGTCACGCGCGCCTGGCACGCCGCCGTCTCCCCCCACCGGCTGCTGCTCGCCGCCAAGACCGCGCTCGCGGTCGGCATCGCCTGGGCCGTCGCGCCCTACGTGCCCGGCGTCGCGAACGAGTACCCCTACTACGCACCGCTCGGCGCGCTCGTGAGCATGTACCCGACGCTCATGGGATCCGCGCGAACCGGCCTCCAGACGCTCCTCGGCCTCGCGGCGGGCATCGTCCTCGCGACCGCCGTGATCCTCACCACCGGCCCCTCGTGGTGGTCGATCCCCGTGATCGTCGGCATCGGCGTGATCCTCTCCGGCTCCGGCTGGTTCGGCGCGGGCCGCGAGTACGTGCCGATGGCGGCGCTGTTCGTGCTGATCATCGGCGGGCAGGACGCCGACACGTACTCGCTCGGCTACCTCGTGCAGATGGCGGTCGGCGTGGTGACGGGCCTCCTCATCAACGTGCTCATCGCGCCGCAGCTGTCGAGCGGGGCCGCGGGGGCGCGGATCAGCGCGTTCCAGCGCGAGGTCGCCCAGCGGCTGCGGGAGGTCGGCGACGCGGTCGAGTCCGAGTCCCCGCCCGCGCACGCCGACTGGATCCGCGCCAGCGAGGACCTCGCCGGCACCGCCCGGGCCGTGCGTGCCGACCTCCGCGAGGCCGACGAGAGCCGCAAGGGCAATCCGCGCGCGCTCGTGAACAAGCGCGACGTGCGCATCGACCACGCCCGGCTGGAGGCGATGGACCAGATCGTGTTCCACGTCCGGGACGTGTCGGCGTCGCTGGCGGACACCATCTGGGAGCAGCGCGGATCCCTCGGCCTCGACCACGGCATCGGCGCGCCCATCCGCGACGCCTGCCACGCGGTCGCGGGCGTCCTCGACCTCGACGACCCGGACTCCCCCGAGCGCCACCGCGCGATGGGCGAGGCCGCCCGACAGGTGCGGCTGCTCGTGGAGGCGGTCGACCGACAGTCGCAGGAGCTCGGACGGGCGATGGGGCCGGGCGTCCTCACGGCGATTCACCTGAAGCGCGTGCTGCGGCACCTCGAGCCGGTCGACGCGGCGGAGTCGCCGGCCCCGTAGCGCGGATCCGCGCGCGGACTAGGCCGACGCCGCAGCAGCCGCCGCGCCCGCCTCGCCGCCGACCGGCAGCGCATCTGCCCGCGCGTCGAATCGCACCGCGACGATGCCCGCCACGATGAGCGCCCCGCCCACGAGCTGCAGCGCCGTGAGCGCCTCGCCGAGCAGCAGCCAGGCCCAGGCGCCGGCCGCCGCGACCTCGAGCAGGCCCGTGAAGGACGCGAGGCGGGATCCGAGCATCGCGCCCGCCGTGATGCCCGCGCCGTACGCGAGCGCCGTCGCGACCACGCCGACCACGAGCATCGGCACCCACCACGGCACGACGCTCCCCAGCATCACGACGTCGGCGACGGATCCCGTGAACGGCAGGATCCCGGTCACGCCTACGAGCGCCAGCAGCACCGCCGCGACGAGCAGCCCCGCGGCCGCGAGCGCCACCGGCGGCAGGCCGTCGGCGCCGCGGGCCGCGATGGCGAAGTAGCCGGCGCAGCCGACCATCGCTCCGACCGCGAAGAGGAGGCCGACGGGATCCAGCGCCCCACCGCCCGACGGCGACACCACGAGCGCGAGCCCGCCCGCCGCCGCGACGGATCCGAGGAGCACCGGCACCGCGGGCCGTCGCCTCGTCATCGCCCACGCCACCGCCACGAGCAGCAGCGGCGCCATGAACTCGATGAGGATCGCCGTGCCGACGGGGATCCGCTCGATGGCCGCGAAGTACATGACCTGCGCGCCCGCGACGCCCACGAGGGCCATGCCGAGCACGCGCCGCCACGCCCGCAGCACGGGCCGGAGGTCGCCGCCGAGCTGCACGAGCGCGACGGGGGCGAGGATCAGCCCGCCGACGAGCGCCCGCAGCGCGACCGCCGCGACCGGGCTCCACCCGGCCTCGAGCAGCGGCTTCACGAACGCGCCCGACAACCCGAATGAGCAGGCGGCGACGATCGCGAGGACGAGTCCGGTGGTCAGGTGGCGTCGATCCATGGTGCGCTCGTCTCGTCAGGGGCCATGCGGCCTACGGTCCTGACGTTAGACTCGTCATGGATAAGGAGTCAACTTGCTTTTCACCCCTGACACGGAGGACGTGCTGACGTTCGACGCCGTGATCCTCAACACGGCCCCGCGCGCCACCCGCTCCGGCGACGACCTGCTCGCGACCCCGGAGCAGCTCGCCGACCTGATGACCCGCAGCGGCTTCTCCGGCCGCTTCGACCGCGACGACCGCGAGCTGCGCGAGGTGCACCGCGCCCGCGCGCGCCTCCGAGAGCTCTGGGGCCTCGACCGCGACGCGATGGTGGATCCCGTCAACGAGCTGCTCGCCCGCCACCACGCGGCACCCCGGCTCGTCCGGCACGACGCCCTCGACTGGCACCTGCACGCGACACCGGAGGACGCGCCGCTCGCCGACCGGATCCTCGTGGAGGCCGCCATGGCCCTCGTCGACGTCGTGCGCTCCGACGCCACCGACCGCCTCCGCGCGTGCGCCGCCGACGACTGCGACGGCGTGCTCGTCGACCTGTCCCGCAACGGCTCGAAGCGGTTCTGCAGCGTGCGCTGCGGCAACCGGATGAACATGGTCGCGTTCCGGGAGCGCCGCGCGGCGGATCCCGTCGGGTAGGCGCGGGCCCGCGCCCGCGTCACCTCGCCTGCAGTGCCGCCTGGTACAGGTCGCGCTTGCCGAGGCCGGTCGCCTCGGCGATGGTGCCGGCCGCGTCCTTGAGTCGAGCGCCGTCGGCGACCAGCTCGAGCACCTGCGTCACACCCGTCGCGAGGTCGACCTCGAGCGCCGCGGCACCCTCGGCCACCACCACGATCTCGCCACGCACGCCCTCGGCGGCCCAGGCGGCGAGCTCGGCGGCGGATCCGCGGCGCACCTCCTCGTACAGCTTCGTGAGCTCGCGGCACACGACGAGCCGGCGGTCGGGTCCCCATTCGGCGACGACGTCCTCGAGCGACGCCTGCAGCCGGTTCGGCGACTCGAAGAAGACCATGGTGCGGCGCTCGCGCACGAGCTCGCGGAGCACGCGGCGCCGGTCGCCGCCCTTCCGCGGCAGGAAGCCCTCGAACGTGAAGCGGTCGGTGGGGAGGCCAGACACGGCGAGCGCGCTGAGCACGGCGCTCGGGCCGGGGATCACCGTGACGCGGACGCCCGCCGCGGCTGCCGCCTCCACCAGGTGGAAGCCGGGGTCGGAGATCGCGGGCATGCCGGCGTCCGACAGCACGAGGACGTCGGTCTCGCGCGCCAGCTCGACGAGGTCGGCCGAGCGCTCCTGCTCGTTGTGGTCGTGCAGCGCGATGAGGCGCGGCCGGTTCTCGACGCCGAGCGCGCCGAGCAGGCGGATGGTGGTGCGGGTGTCCTCGGCGGCGATGACCGTGGCGGATGTCAGCGCCTCCACGAGCCGCCGCGACGCGTCGCCCAGGTTGCCGATGGGGGTCGCGCCGAGGATGATCACCGGTCGATCATCCCATCCGGGCGGCTCTCGTCCTCGACCTCACCTTCGCGCGGGAGGCCGGCCCGGTCGCCGACGTGCGCGGGGTCCTCGACCTCCTCGGCGCCCGGGTCGCCCCAGCCGCGGAGCGCATTCGCCACGCCGACGCCGATCGACAGGAGCCCGAGCGGCACCCCGAACAGCACGAGAGTGGATCCGCGCGAGGTGGTGAGCTCGCCGAGGACGCCCGTGAGGCCCAGCACCGACGTCAGGCAGAGGAAGAGGCCGAGGATCACGTAGCCCCAGGTCTCGCGGCCCCGCGACCGGCTTCGCAGGAACACGATTCAGCGCACCGCGGGTGCGTCGGCGCCCGAGCTCACGCGGGCAGCCACCCCGGGGTCCGCGCCGGCGGGTGCGAGCGCGGAGATGCGACGGGGATCGAAGAGGGGCACGGATCCATGCTGGCACGGCACCGGTGGGTGGCGAGGCCCGTGCTGCCGAGGCCAGCACGACCCCGCGGAATCACCCGCCCCACCGTGCAGCGATTTGACTCCTCCGCGCACCGCGCCCTACGGTCATTGAACGTTCAACGAAATAGCGCGGAGTAACCGAGGGGATGTCGGGACCGCCGATCGCAGGCGGTCCGGCCGGCTCATCAGGCGCATCCCGGCGCGGTCTCGAGCAGCGCGGCCGGTAGCCCGGCGTCCGATCGCGAATCAGCGGGAGGCCTCGGCGCCTCGCTCGCGGACGGCGTCCGTGGACATGAGCCCCTCGACATCGTCGAGCCCTCGACGCTCCCCACCGAAGATCGCCCGATCGCGCACCGCCGGGATCCGCGCGCCGACCACACGCTCCGGCCCCTCGGCCGCACGACGCGATCCCCGCACTTCCATCACCACCACCGAACAGAGGAGAACCCCGCATGCGCACGCTGCTCCACCCCGCCCGCACGTCGCCCGTCCTCCAGGACGCCGCCCTGCTCATCGCCCGTGTGGCGATCGGCTTCATCCTGATGGCGCACGGCCTGCAGAAGTTCCTCGACTACACGCTCGACGGCACCGCCGCCTCCTTCACGACGATGGGCATCCCGGTCCCGGCCGCGGCGGCAGTCTTCGCCGCGACGGTCGAGACCGTCGGCGGGGCGGCGCTGATCCTCGGCCTCCTGACGCCCGTGGTCGCGGCGCTGAACGTCCTCAACCTGCTCGGGGCCCTCGTCATCGTGCACGCCGACAAGGGCGTCTTCGTCGACGGCGGCGGCTACGAGCTCGTGCTCGCCCTGATCGCCGGCCTGGTCGTCCTCGTGCTGCTCGGCGCGGGCCGCTTCAGCGTCGACGGGCTCCTCGGCCGACGCACCCGCGCCGCCTGATCCGACGGGCGGCTACAGCCCCCGCCGCGCCATCCACCGGTACACGAAGATCCCGATGACGCCGAGCACCATGAGGGCGGGCCCGGTGATGAGGAAGATCGAGCCCAGGTCCCCGGTCGCACCGCGGTACGTCGCGACCGCGCCGCCCAGCACCGCGGCCCAGGCCGCCAGGCGCCGCGGGAAGTCGAAGCGCTTCGGGCGTCCCGGAGGGCGCTCGCCCGCGTCATCGCTCATCCGGCCAGGCTAGCCGCCGGCTCCCGACGACGGACGCCGTCCGACGTCACCGCGGCGCGCCCGGCCGCCCCGCCGCCCCGCACGGCGCCCCCGCATCCTGCGTACGCTCGGGACAGCGGCCCCGCGGGCCGACGCTGCCCGGATCGGGCACGACGCACCACCACCCACCCCGAGGAGCACCAGTGGACGACGCCATCGAGACGAACGCGATCCCCGAGCCGGAGCCCACGGAGATCACGTACGACGAGGAGCGCTTCCCGGCCCGCCCCGCCCGGCTCCGCGCCCGCCCGCAGCTGCGCGCCAGCGGGATCCGCCGATCGTCGAACGACCCGCGCGCCGCCGACGCGTCGAACCCCTCCTACGTGGAGTGGCTCCGCCGCCAGTCGATGCTCGGCGACGCCGACGTGCTGAGCCGCGGCCTCTCCGGATCGCCCAGCATGTGGTCGAACCCCTACGCCCGGCCGGACGCGCGCCGGGCCATCGACACGGCGTCGGTCTGGTTCACGGCGTACCCGATCTCGCTCATCACCAAGGAGGGCGAGTCGTACCTCGGCGCGCTCGGCGACCCGCAGCTGTGGGAGATCTTCCAGTCCATCGGCATCGAGGCCGTGCACACCGGACCCGTGAAGCTCGCGGGCGGCATCACCGAGTGGTCGCAGACCGCGAGCGTCGACGGCCACTTCGACCGCATCAGCACCCAGATCGACGCGGCCTTCGGCACGGAGGACGAGTTCCGCCGCCTCACCGAGGTCGCCGACCAGCACGGCGGCAGCGTCATCGACGACATCGTGCCCGGCCACACCGGCAAGGGCGCCGACTTCCGCCTCGCGGAGATGGGCTACAAGGACTTCCCCGGGATCTACCACATGGTCGAGATCCCCGAGGAGGACTGGGGCCTGCTGCCCGATGTGCTCCCCGGCCGCGACGCCGTGAACCTCGACGTGGCCGCCGAGCAGGCGCTCGCCGACCAGGGCTACATCATCGGCCGCCTGCAGCGCGTCATCTTCTACGCGCCCGGCGTCAAGGAGACCAACTGGAGCGCCACCGCGCCCGTGCTCGGCGTCGACGGCCGCACGCGCCGCTGGGTGTACCTGCACTACTTCAAGCAGGGCCAGCCCTCCATCAACTGGCTCGACCCCACGTTCGCCGGCATGCGGATGGTCATCGGCGACGCGCTGCACTCGCTCGGCGACCTCGGCGCGAGCGCGCTGCGCCTCGACGCTAACGGCTTCCTCGGCGTGGAGAAGAGCGTCGAGGGCCCGGCGTGGTCCGAGGGACACCCGCTCTCGGAGGCGGCGAACCACCTCATCGCGAGCATGGTCCGCAAGGTCGGCGGGTTCTCCTTCCAGGAGCTGAACCTCACGATGGAGGACATCCGCGACACCGGCCGCGTCGGCGCCGACCTCTCCTACGACTTCATCAACCGGCCCGCGTACCAGCACGCGCTCGCGACCGGCGACACCGAGTTCCTGCGCCTGACGCTCCGCACCTCGCTCGAGGTCGGCGTCGAGCCCGTGACCCTCGTGCACGCGCTGCAGAACCACGACGAGCTGACCTACGAGCTCGTGCACTGGGCGACCGAGCACTGCGCGGACGTCTTCCCGTTCCGCGGCGACGAGATGACGGGCGCGGACCTCGCGGAGACCATCCGCGGCGACCTCCTCGAGGAGCTCACGGGCGACAGCGCGGACTACAACCACGTGTTCACGACCAACGGCATCGCCTGCACCACGGCGTCGGTCATCGCGGCGGCGCAGGGCTTCACGACGCTCGACGCGATCGGGGACGACGACGTCGCGGGGATCCGCGCCGCGCACCTCCTGCTCGCCAAGTTCAACGCGTGGCAGCCGGGCGTCTTCGCGCTCTCCGCGTGGGACCTCCTCGGCGTGCTGCCGCTGCAGGCGTCGCAGGTGGCCGACCTCATCGAGGGCGGCGACACCCGCTGGGTGCACCGCGGCGGGCACGACCTGCTCGACGCGGCGCCCGAGGCGACCGGATCCGGATCCGGCATGCCGCGCGGTCGCTCGCTGTACGGATCGCTGCCCGCGCAGGTCGACGACCCGCAGTCGTTCGTCTCCGGGCTCCGCAGCGTGCTCGAGGTGCGCGAGCGCTTCGACGTCGCGCTCGGCACGCAGGTCGACGTCCCGGACGTGGGCCACCACGGCATGCTCGTGATGGTGCACCGGCTCGACAACGGCGACCCGGAGGCCGACGCGCGCCTGCAGCTCACGGTGCTGAACTTCACGGGCGAGCCGATCCTCGCGACCGTGCGCTCCGAGGAGCTCCCCGCCCGCCGCGTCGTCCGCGACGCGACCACGGGCGAGGAGGTCGGCACGGTCGACGACCTGTCGAGCTTCCCCGTGCAGCTCGAGCCCTACGCGGGCCTGTTCCTGCTGCTCGACGAGGAGCAGGAGGCCGAGGAGGCCTAGGCCGCCCCGCCCCCGGGCCGCGAGCGCGACGGCAGGCGGATCAGCACCACGCCTCGAGGGCGACGTCGCGGATCCGCCGGTCGCGGATGTCCGCCCACTCGACGGCGATCCGCGGCGCCGCGATCGGGTGCCGCACGAGGTCGACGACCCGGTTCGTGAGGAGCCGCGGCGTCACGCAGCCGGACGCGAGGATCCCCGTCACGGCGACGTCGTCGCCGCGCGTGCGCTCGAGCCCCGCGTGCGTGCGCACCACCCAGGCGTCGAGCGCGCGGAGGTCGGGCCGGATCGCCCCGACGCGCCCGCCGACCACGACCACCAGGTGCCGCAGCTCCGGCAGGTGATCCGGCACCCTCACCGCACGCAGGCACCGGGCGGCGGCGTGGACCCCGCGGATCCCGCCGGCCTGGGCGTCGACGCCCACGACGAGCGCGCGCACAGGACGCGGATCCTCCTCGTCCCGGCCGTCGAGCCCGGCGCGCAGGTCGGCGAGCGCCGGGATGGCGTCGCCCGCGAAGGACATGCGCGGCGTCCGCGCCCGGCTGCCGCCGGCGGACGGGTCGACGAGCGGCGCGCGCATCTCAGTGCCTCCTCCGGCGACGCGGCGGTACGCGGCGCTCCCCCGCGCCGCGGCCGCCTCGGACGAGCCCCGTCCCCACGGGGCGCCCGCTCAGCCGCACGTCGTGCAGGGCGGGCGATCCCCCGCACGGCACGACGACGAGGTCCCCGACCGCCAGGTCGTCGGGCAGCGCGACCGCGGCCGCCCCCGACGTCGGCGCGGCCGCGACGATCCGGGCCAGCGACCGGCCGCCGACCGCCCGGCCGAGGACGCGCGCCTCCGCCCAGCGCGCGTCCACGCCGTCGAGGTGCCCGTCGACGCACACGACGCGCTCCCCGACGCGTCCCGCGAGGACGGCCGTCACCGCCACGACGACGAGCGCGCCGCAGCCGTCCCCGTCGCCGTGGATCCCCGCGGCATCGCCGGAGTGGACGCACGGGGTCCCGCACACCTCCACGAGCCGCCGCATCGAGACCCCGGCGACCACGACGTCGTCGAGCGCGGCGGGCGCGGTCGCGGCCGGTGCATCCACGCGCGGCGGCGCGACCGCCGCGAGGACGCTCATCGCCGCACCCGCGCACGGCGGTCGCGGACGGGACGGACGGGGACGGGAGGCACGCGGCACGGGAAGGGCATGCGCCCAGTCCACCTCCGCGCGGATCCCGACCGCGAGCCCGCTCACGACACCCCTACGGCCGCGGCCGCGAACCTCACGGCGTCCCGACGCGCACCCGGAGCCGCCGAGCGTCCGCGACCCGGGCGCCGGCGCACGTGCGTGCGATGATGAGCCGTGCCCGACTCGCCCTACCGCCCCGCCGAGCACGGGGACGACGGCACGCAGGCGACCGGCACACCGGCTCCCGTGACCGCGGACACCGCCCTCGACCCGGACGCGACGCCGACCCGGGCGTCGCAGCGCGCCGGCGAGCGCGCGGTCACCGCCCACGGATCCCGCCTCGACGAGCTCTGGGCGCGCCTCGTCTCCACCCCCGCCCGCCGCCGCGCCTGGCACTGGGGCGGCCCGATCGCCATCACGCTGCTCGCGGCGATCCTCCGGATCCAGAGCCTCGGCCACCCGGCCACGCTCGTGTTCGACGAGACCTTCTACGTGAAGGACGCGTGGACCCTCCTCCACCTCGGCTACGAGGGGTCGTGGCCGACCGATCCGAATCCCGACTTCATCGCCGGGCAGACCGACGGGTACCTGCAGGCGCCCGCGTTCGTGGCGCATCCACCGCTCGGCAAGTGGATCATCGCGCTCGGCCTCGCCGTGTTCGGCGCCGCGGATCCTGTCGGCTGGCGCATCGCGACGGCCGTCGTCGGCACGCTCGCGGTCGTCCTGCTCATGCTCATCGCCCGCCGCCTCACGGGTTCGGCGGTCGTCGCGACGATGGCCGGGTTCCTCTTCGCGATCGACGGCCACGCCATCGTGATGAGCCGCATCGCGCTGCTCGACACGCACGTCATGTTCTTCGGCCTGCTGGGCTTCGGGGCGATCCTCCTCGACCGCACCTGGCACGAGCGCCGGTTCGAGCGGCTGCTCGCCCTCCGCCGCGAAGCACGCCCGAGCGACGCGCGGCCGCTGGAGTTCGGACCCGTCATCCTCTGGCGTCCGTGGCTCATCGCGGCGGGCCTCGCGTTCGGAGCGACCTCCTCCGTCAAGTGGTCAGGCATCTTCTTCCTCGCGGGCTTCGGCCTCTACGTGGTGCTCACCGACATGCTGCTGCGCCGCCGGCACGGGCTCGCCGCGTGGTTCACGGCGGGCGCCGCGGTCCAGGGTCCCGTCTCCTTCCTCCTCCTCGTCCCACCTGCGATCGCCGCGTTCCTCGCCTCGTACGCGGGCTGGTTCGCGACCTCGAACGGGTACTTCCGGAACTGGGCGGCCGAGGGCGCGAACGCCTGGCAGGGCGGGCTCGCGTGGGTGCCCCTGTCGATCCAGAGCCTGTGGCACTACCTCGCGCAGCAGTACGCGTTCAATGTGGGCCTCGACGTCACGCACCCGTACCGCGCGGATCCGCGCCTCTGGCTGCTCCTCTACCGGCCGACGCAGTTCTACTACGAGGGCTACGGCTACGGGGAGTCGGGCTGCACGATCGACGCGTGCTCGGCGTCCATCACCTCGATCGCGAACCCCATCATCTGGTGGCTGTCCGTCGCCGCGATGCTGTACCTCGTCTACCGGCTCGCCGCCCGCCGCGAGTGGCGCGTGGGCCTCGTGCTCATGGGCATGGTCGTCGGGTACCTGCCGTGGCTGCTCTACGTGAACCGCACGGTCTTCCAGTTCTACTCGATCGCCTTCGAGCCGTACCTCATCCTGTGCCTGGCGATGGTGCTGGGGATGATCCTTGGCGACCGCCGCGATCCCCGGCCGAGGCGCACGCGCGGGATCGTGATCGTCGGCGTGATCCTCGTGGTCTGCGCCCTCGTCAGCGCGTTCTTCTACCCGCTGTGGACCGGGCAGCTCGTGCCCACGTGGTTCTGGCGGCTGCACGCGTGGATCCCCTCGGGCTGGATCTGATGCCCGCCACCGCCACGCGCCTCCACCCCGCGCTCCCCGGCCTCGGCGCCGCGGCGGCGGCCGCGCTCGTCGCGTGGGCCGTGCACGCGCTCGTCCCGGCGATCCCGCTGCTCACGGTCGCGGTCGCCCTCGGCATCGTCGCCGCGCAGATCCCCGCGGCCCGGCCCGCGCTCACCGGCCCGCTCAAGCCCGGCCTCACGCTCGCGTCGAAGCGGCTGATGCGGATCGGCGTCGTCCTCCTCGGCCTGCAGCTCGGCCTCTCCGACATCGTCGGCCTCGGCTGGCGCGCGGTGCTGCTCGTCGTCGCGGTCGTGGTCCTCGCGTTCGCGGGCACCTACGCGATCGCCCGGGCGCTGCGCATGCCGGGCCAGCAGCCGCTCCTCCTCGCGACCGGGTTCTCGATCTGCGGCGCGAGCGCGATCGGCGCGATGGCCGGCGTCACTCGCGCGAAGCCCGCCGACCAGGGCGCGCCCGTCGCGCTCGTCACGCTCTGCGGCACGCTCGCGATCGCCGTGCTGCCGCCGCTCGCGGGCCCGCTCGGACTAGACGACGTCGCGTTCGGCCACTGGGTGGGTGCCGGCGTGCACGACGTGGGGCAGGTCGTCGCGACCGCGCAGATCGCGGGATCCGCCGCCCTCACCATCGCGATCGCCGTGAAGCTCACGCGCGTGCTGCTGCTCGCGCCCGTGGTCGCCGTCGCGGGGGTCGTGATGCGTCGCCGCGAGGGCCGTGTCGAGGGCGCCGCGCGTCCGCCGATCGTGCCGCTGTTCGTGCTCGGCTTCCTCGCCGCCGTGCTGGTGCGCACCTTCGTGCCGCTGCCCGTCGGCGTGCTCGACGCGGCGCAGGTGGCGCAGACCGCGCTCCTGGCGATCGCGCTCGTGGCGCTCGGATCCGCGGTGCGCCTCCGCGAGCTCGTGGGCCAGGGCGGATCCGCGCTCGCCGCCGGCCTCCTCTCGTGGGCGCTCATCGCGGGCCTCGCGCTCGCGGCCGTGCGCCTCTCCTGATCCGCAGGCCGCCGATGCCGCCGTCCGCATGTCGCCGCATTACGGCGCGGCCGGGGAACCGTCGGGAGCGCGGGCTAGCGTCATCCCCATGGTCGATCGCGAGTACGGGTTCAAGACGAGGGCGATCCACGCGGGCAACATCCCCGACGCCACCACGGGTGCGCGCGCCCTCCCCATCTACCAGTCGAGCGCGTTCGTCTTCGACGACACCGCCGACGCCGCCGCGCGCTTCGCGCTGCAGAAGTACGGCAACGTCTACTCGCGCCTGTCGAACCCCACGGTCGCCGCGTTCGAGGAGCGCGTCGCGAGCCTCGAGGGCGGGCTCGGCGCGGTCGCGACGTCGAGCGGGCTGAGCGCGCAGTACATCACCTTCGCCTCGCTCGCGGGCGCCGGCGACCACATCGTCGCCTCCGCCAACCTCTACGGCGGATCCATCACCCAGCTCGACGTGACCCTCCGCCGCTTCGGCGTCGAGACCACCTTCGTGCAGTCGAGCGATCCGGCCGACTACGCCGCCGCGATCACGGACCGCACCAAGCTGGTCTTCGCGGAGACGGTCGCGAACCCGTCGGGCGAGATCGCCGACATCGAGGGGCTCGCCGCCGTCGCTCACGCGGCGGGCGTGCCGCTCGTCATCGACTCCACCATCGCGACCCCGTACCTCAACCGGCCCATCGAGTGGGGCGCCGACATCGTGATCCACTCGGCCACCAAGTTCCTCGGCGGGCACGGCACCACGCTCGGCGGCGTCGTCGTCGAGTCCGGCCTCTTCGACTGGGAGAGCGCGCGCTTCCCGCTGCTGGATCAGCCCGTGCCGAGCTACGGAGGCCTCAACTGGACCGGCAACTTCGGCGAGTACGCGTTCCTCACGCGGCTCCGCGCCGAGCAGCTCCGCGACATCGGGCCCGTGCTCGCGCCGCACTCCGCGTTCCTCCTCGCGCAGGGCGTCGAGACCCTCCCGTACCGGATGCAGGCGCACATCGACAACGCGCGGGCCGTCGCCGAGTGGCTCGATCAGGATCCGCGCATCACCGCCGTCAACTGGGCCGGCCTCCCCGCGCACCCGCACCACGAGCGGGCGCGCAAGTACCTGCCGACGGGACCCGGATCCGTGTTCACGTTCGAGGTCGCGGGCGGCCGCGCGGTGGGCCAGCGCTTCATCGAGTCGGTGGAGCTCGCGAGCCACCTCGCGAACATCGGCGACGCCAAGACGCTCGTCATCCACCCGGCGTCCACGACCCACGCGCAGCTGAGCGAGGCGCAGCTGGTGGACGCGGGCGTGCTGCCCGGGATCGTCCGCATCAGCGTCGGCATCGAGGACGTCGCCGACATCATCCACGACCTGGACCAGGCGCTGACCGCCGCCACGGAGGGAGCGAAGTGAGCTTCGATACCGGCGGTGTCCCGCCCGAGCAGACCGGATCCGCGCCCCATCCGGCGGCCGACGCCGCGGACCTCGAGCCCCTCGACCCGGCCGAGGAGGCCGCCGACCGCGCAGCCGGCGATGCCGCCGGGGCGCACGCGGACGATGCGGAAGGATCCACGCCCGTCGAGCCGGTCACCGACCCCGACGCCGACGGCACCCAGACCACCCAGCTCCAGAACGGCCTCACCTGCGCGATCCCCCGCTCCAGCCCGCTCGCCGCGCTCCTCCGCTCCGAGCGCACGTGGACCGGCCCGAGCGCGAAGGAGCGCCAGGCGATCCTCCGCCGCGCGAAGTCCGTCGCCATCGTCGGCGCCTCGCCGAACCCGGCCCGGTCCAGCTACTTCGTCGGCACGTACCTCCAGCAGTCGAGCGACTACCGCGTGTACTTCGTGAACCCGAACGCCACCGAGATCCTGGGGCAGGAGGCCTACCCGGACCTCGCGTCGCTGCCCGAGGTGCCCGACATCGTCGACGTCTTCCGGAAGGCGAGCGACATCCCGTCCGTCGTGGACGACGTGGCCGCGATCGGCGCGCGCGTCATCTGGGTGCAGCTCGGCATCTGGAACGAGGAGGCGGCGGTCGACGCGGAGGCGCGCGGCCTCACGGTCGTGATGGACCGGTGCATCAAGGTCGAGCACGCGCGCTTCCACGGCGGCTTGCACCTGCTCGGCTTCGACACCGGCGTCATCAGCTCGCGGAAGGCCGCGGTCTAGCGGAGACGCCCGCCCGCATCACCAGCCGAGCGTGCCCGGCGCGCCCTTGAAGGGGCCGACCACGCGCGGCGTGATCCAGCCGCCGTAGAAGTCGCCCTCCTGGGCCTCGACCGTGACGCCGTCGACCGTGATGCGATCCATCCGAGACGGGTACACGGCGACCTTGTCGGCGAGCACCTCGAAGCCGCGCGTGGGCGACGGGTACCACCAGGCGGCGCGGTCGGCCGTGACGCCGCCGGCCGTGAGCGAGAGGTACGACGCCTCCCCCTTGTACTCGCACCACGACCGGCCGGCCGCGGACGAGAGGACTCCCGCGGCGAAGTCGGCGGAGGGCAGGTAGTAGACGGGCGGGTGGCTGGTCTCGAGCACCCGCACCGCGGATCGGCTGTCGGCGACGACGCGTCCGCCGAGCTCGATCACGATGCGCTCGGACGACGGATCCACGCGCGGCGGTCGCGGGTAGTCCCACACCGACTCCTGCCCCTCGCCGGGGATCTCGCGGGGACGTCGGGCGGGTGGGATGCGCATGCGCCGACGGTACCGCGGGCTCCTGAGCGCCCCGGATCCCCCGACGGGACGGGCCTCGCGCCCCCGTCCGGTAAAGACGTATCCACTAAACGTTTTTGCACGAATGGTCCTCCGGGTGCTTGACTGGGACTCGTCCACCCGCATTCGGGTGTCACACAGCAAGAGATCTTCGAGGAGTAACGCACATGGGCATCATCGGTTTTCTGGTTCTGGGTCTGATCGCCGGAGCGCTCGCCAAGCTGATCCTCCCGGGCAAGCAGGGTGGCGGAATCATCGTCACGCTGATCCTGGGCGTCGTCGGGGCCTTCCTCGGCGGCTTCATCGGCAGCGCTCTCTTCAACAAGCCGGTCGACGGCTTCGACCTCGGCTCGCTCGCGCTCGCCATCGTCGGCGCGATCATCGTCCTGCTGGTCTACGGCGCGATCGTGGGCCGCAAGAAGGCCTAGTCCTTCCTGCTCCGCGGAGCCCCCGCCGCCTGATCCGGACCGGATCGGCGGCGGGGGCTCTCGTCATGTCGGGATCCTGATCCGGGCGGGTCGCGCGGCGGGGTCTGCCTACGATGACCGCATGCCCGACGCCGTCGCCCCGCCCTCCTCCTCACCCTCCCGCTCCCGCACGGCCGCCGTCCTCGTCGCCGTCGCGCTCCCGCCGCTGGCCCTCGCCGCCGCGGGCCTGTCGCACCCGAGCTCGCTGACCGACGACACCGCGATGCACTGGCGCGACCTGCACATCGCGCTCCTCCCCGTCTTCCCGCTGCTCGCCATCGCGCCGATCCTCGTCACGCGCCGCCACGACCGCCGCCTCGGGATCCTCGCGATCGTCCTCGGCTTCGCGTACGCCGTCTGCTACCAGGCGCTCGACATCCTCGCGGGCATCGCGGCCGGCGCCCTCAAGCTCGAGGGCGGGCAGGGCGTGACCACCATGTACGCGCTCGCGGACGGGATCGTCGTCACCGGCGTGTGGTCGTACGTCGCGGTCACCGTGCTCGCGAGCGCGCTCGTGATCCGGCACGCGGGGCTGCGGGCGCTGCCGGGAGCGGCGATCGCCGTGGTCGCGGCCGTGTCGTTCGTCGACAGCCACATCTTCTTCCCGCGCGGCGTGATCACCATGCTCGGCCTCGCCATCGGCTGGACCTGGCTGGCGCTCGCCTCGCGCGGGCCCGCCCGCCGGCCGTCCGGCGCATCCGCCGGTCCCGCGAGCGCCCCCGCGGCGGACCGCGCGGAGGCGGCGGCATAGTCTGACGGGATGACAGCGTACGTCTCGGCACTCGACCTCTTCTCCATCGGGATCGGGCCGTCGAGCTCGCACACCGTCGGACCCATGCGCGCGGCCCTGCTCTTCGCCCGGGAGTGCGAGGCGTCGCCGCGGTTCACGGAGATCGCGCGCGTCACCGTGCGGCTCTTCGGCTCGCTCGGCGCCACCGGCCTCGGCCACGGCACGCCCGACGCGGTCGTCGCGGGGCTGGCCGGCCTCGCGCCCGAGACGTGCGACCCGGACGAGGTGCGCGGCCGCTGGTCCGGGCTCGGCGAGGGCGTCGACGTGCCGCTCGCGGGGATCCACCCGGTGCGGATGGTGGGCCGCGACCTCACGTTCGAGCCGTTCACGCGCCTCCCCCGCCACCCCAACGCGATGCACCTCGCGGCCCTCGACGCCGACGGCGGCACGGTGCTCGAGAGCACGTGGTTCTCGGTCGGCGGCGGCTTCGTGCTGCGCGAGGACCAGGCGCCCTCGGCCGTGCTGCCCACCGGACTGCCGCACTCGTTCTCCAACGCCGACGAGCTGATCGAGCTGGCCGAGACCACCGGGCGCTCCATCGCCGACGTCGCGCGCGACACCGAGGAGTCGATCCACGGATCCCGCCGCGCGGTCGCCGGGCTCGACGCGATCTGGGACGCCATGGCCGCGTGCGTGACCGCGGGCCTCGGCGGCCAGGGCACGCTGCCGGGCGGGCTCAACGTGCGACGCCGGGCGGCGCGCGTCGCGTCGCAGCTCGCGACCATCGACGCCGAGAGCGCGCGCGACACCTCGCACGAGTGGCTGCACGCGTTCGCGCTCGCGGTCAACGAGGAGAACGCGTCCGGTGGGCGCGTGGTCACGGCGCCCACGAACGGCGCGGCCGGCATCATCCCCGCGGTCGGCTCCTACTACCTGCGGTTCGTGCCCGGCGCCGACCGCGACGGGATCCGCGACTTCCTGCTCACCGCCACCGCGATCGGCTCGCTCGTGAAGGCCAACGCGTCCATCTCGGGCGCGGAGGCCGGCTGCCAGGGCGAGGTCGGCACGGCGTGCGCGATGGCTGCCGGCGCCCTGTGCGCGGTGCTCGGCGGATCCCCGCGGCAGGTCGAGAACGCCGCCGAGATCGCGATGGAGCACCACCTCGGCCTCACGTGCGATCCCGTGGGCGGGCTCGTGCAGATCCCGTGCATCGAGCGCAACGCCATCGCCGCGTCGACCGCCGTGAACGCCGCCCGCATGGCGCTGCACGGCGACGGCACGCACCTCGTCTCGCTCGACACCGTGATCGAGACCATGCGCCAGACGGGCCTCGACATGTCCACCAAGTACAAGGAGACGTCCACCGGGGGCCTCGCGGTCAACGTCATCGAGTGCTGAGCGCCCCGGCGGCGGCCGGCCGTGTCAGGCTGGGCGCATGGGTGTCCCCGCGCTGCTGCTCGCCGTCGCGGCGCTGCTGGTCCTCGGCACCACGCAGCTCGCGGCCTGGGGGCTCCTCAAGCGCAACGGCTGGATAGGGATCCGCACGCGCCCCCTCATGGCCAGCGACGAGGCCTGGCGGGCCGGGCACGTGGCCGCCCTCCCCGCGCTCCGCAGCACGTGCCTGCCCGTCGCGATCGGCGGCGTCATCGGCGGGATCGCGGCCGGTGCCGGGATGAACAGCGTCGCGAGCTGGGGCGGGCTGCTGCTGGTCGGCGGGATCGTCTGGAGCACGTTCCGCGCGGGGCAGGCGGCCAAGCGGGTCGCCCGCCGGCAGGAGGCCGAGCGGCAGGACGCCGAGCGGTACGGGCCGCCGCGGACCCGGCGCGACTAGCGCGGCGCGGCCGCCGCACGCAGCGCGTCGCCCACGGTCGCCAGGCGCTCTCGGCCGATGAGGCCGAGGTGGTACACGTACGTGTCGTCGAGCCCGCGCACCGCGTCGGGCCAGCCGGCACGGATGCTCGCGGGGCTCGCCGGCGGCAGCGCCCAGAGGTAGCCGCCGATGGGGGTGCCGGGCAGCCGCTCGCGGAGCCCGCGCATGGCCTCGGGGTCGTGGGCCACGGCGTCGAGCACCACGACGCCGTCCACCTCGTCGAGGTCGTCGAGGAGCGCGGCGAACGGACCGGTGGCCCAGGGATCCGCCTGGGCGTGCACCACGACGCGCTGCACGCCGGCCGCGCGCGCCACCCCGACGCACGCGTCGAGGAGCTGCCGCCTGGCCCGGCCGCGCACACGGAGGACGGCGTCGAGGCCGTCGAGCCCCGCGGATGCGTCGACGCGGGCGCGCACCTCGGCCCGGAGCGCGTCCGGATCCGCGCCCTCCTCCGCCAGCAGCGCGACGCACACCGTGCAGAAGCAGATCGAGAGCAGCGCCTCCTGGGCGGCCGACCAGTCCGCGCCCGCGGTCTTCTCGTGGTGGCCGAGGTGGCCGAGGCCCATGGGGCCGCACGCCTCGAGCATCACGCCGTCGAGGTCCACCGCCGCGGCCGTCTCGGCGACGAGGGCGGCCGCGTACTCCCGCACCTCGGGCCGCGCGGGGCAGAGCGCGTAGGGGTACGCCTCGCCGAACGCGTTGACGACGCAGCTGTCCGGGTTGCGCGTGCCGACCGACGTCGAGTGCGTGAGCACGATCCACGCCTCGACGCGCAGGCCCGCGGCTCGCGCGACCGCGGCGGCGCGCGCGAACGCGTCCGGGCCGACCCAGGGAGTGTCGTCGTCGGGCCGGAGCTCGCCCCACGCCCCGTCGCGCACGGGCAGGTAGAGCGCGGCGGAGCGCGCGTCGACGATGCGGTGCCGCGGATGCAGCGGCGTCGCGGCCCGCACGGAGTGGTAGGCCGCGGCAATGGCCACGCCGTCGGCGCCCGCCGCATGCACCCGCGCCACGGCGTCCGGGTCGTCGATCAGGTCCCACGGGTAGG
Organism: Clavibacter quasicaliforniensis; assembly: GCF_051201715.1. NCBI lineage: Bacteria > Bacillati > Actinomycetota > Actinomycetes > Micrococcales > Microbacteriaceae > Clavibacter > Clavibacter quasicaliforniensis. The sequence continues at coordinate 2,646,389 of NZ_CP139624.1, forward strand.
CGCAGAAGGAGACGCTCACCGCACGCCCGCCGACCGCAGCGTCTGGGCGAGCCGATCCGCGTGCGCGCCGATGATGCGGGCCACGCGCTCCGCCTCCTTCGGCGTCGCGCGGTCGATCGGCATGGAGCAGCTGATGGCGTCGGTCGCGGGGATCCGGTAGCCCACGCTCACCGCCACGCAGCTGACGCCGGCCAGGTTCTCCTCGCGCTCGTGCGCGTAGCCGCGCTCGTGCGCCTGGTCGAGCTGCGCGTCGAGCGCCGCGGGGTCGGTCACGGTCTGGGGCGTGAGGGCGGCGAGCGGGCCGGATCCGAGCGCCTCGCGCCGCTCCTCGGCGCTGAGCTCCGCGAGCAGGGCCTTGCCGAGCGAGGTCGCGTGCGCGGGCAGCTGGCGGCCGACCCGCGAGGTCGCCCGCCGGGACTCGGTCGTCTCGCGCGTGGCCAGGTAGAGCACCCGGTCGCCCTCGCGGCGCGCGTAGTGCGCGGTGTACCCGGTCTCGTCGCGGATCCGCTCGAGCGCGGCGAGCGCGTGCGGCAGGGCCCTGTCGCGGTCGAGGTAGGCGGTGCCGACGACGAGCGCGCGGGATCCGATGGAGACGTGCGTGCCGTCCTGCAGCATCTCGATCCAGCCGCTCGCCGCCATGGTGTGCAGCAGCTGGTGCAGGCTCGAGCGCGGGTAGCCGGACGCGCGGTGGAGCTCCACCACGGAGACGGGCTCGGACGACGCGGCGAGCCGCTCCAGCAGGGCGAGCGTGCGCTCCGCCGACTTGACCGGCCGGGCGCCGCGCTCGGCGGCCTGCTCCTCGGTCACCATGCGTCTCCCAGTGCGTGCTCCGGGGCGGCCCACTCGCCGCCGATGAGGCCGTTCCCGTCGGCGTCGTCCACGTCGTCGATGCCGCCCGCGAAGGCCTCCGCGTCGTCCTCAGGGTAGTAGCCGATCCGCTCGCCGGCGTCGGGCCGGAACCACGCGCGGGTGTTGCGCGAGACGCCCCAGACGACGTGGTGGCCGGGCTCCTCGAGCGCGGCGACGGCCTCGATGAGCCGCGCGAGGTCGGGGAAGGAGAGCCAGGTGGAGAGCGAGCGGCGACCGTTCGGCCGGTCGAGCAGCGTGCCGATGCGCGCGCTCACGACGCTCATCGCGTGGCGGTCGGCGTACACGGATCCGAGCGCCTCCATGGCCGCCTTCGTCACGCCGTAGAGGCTGTCCGGCCGGGGCGGCAGGTGGTCCACGGGCTCCGCGGGCGCGGGGTGGAAGCCGACGGCGTGCGTGGAGCTCGCCAGGAGCACGCGGCGGACGCCCTCCTCGCGCGCGGAGTCGAGCACGGTCCGCGTGCCGTCGACGTTCGCCGCGAGGACGTCCTCCCACGGCCGCTCCCGGCTGATGCCCCCGAGGTGCACCACGACGTCCGCGTCGCGCACGGCCTCGCGCATCGCGGCGACGTCGCGCACCGAGGCGATGGTCGCGCGCTCCCCGTCGACCGGATCCGGATCCACCAGGTCGAGGAGCACGAGCTCGTGGCCCGCCGCCCGCAGCAGGGGTCGGACGCCCCGCCCGGCCATGCCGGCCGCTCCCGTGATCACGATGCGCGTCGAGGTCGTCATGCCTTCTCCCCAGGGTCGGGCCGCGGCGATTGACATCGCCGTCGAGTCCACCTACGTTAGCACCGCATTCACACTGACGTAATGCATTCATGCATGTAAATGGAGATTCGATGATGAAGACTCGACTCGGGCGGAGGGCGATCGCCCTGGCGTCCGTCGCCGCGCTCGCGGGGACCCTGAGCGCCTGCTCCGCGTCGGACGACGGGGGCGGCTCGTCCGCGGACGACCGCTCCCTCGAGGTGTGGACGCGCAGCACGCCGGACGACGCCGCGTCGTACCAGTTCGTGTTCGACGCCTTCACCGCGAAGACCGGCATCAAGATCGACTACAAGCCCATCCCCGAGTTCGACACCCAGCTGCAGGCACGCGCCCAGCAGAGGAGCCTCCCGGATGTGATGGTCACCGACGCGGGCAACCTGGGCGCCTACGAGTCGCAGGGGTTCCTCCGCCCCGTCGACCGCGACGCCGTCGCCGGCGGCGACCAGATCTCCGACGCCACGTGGAAGAGCACGCTCGGCACCGACGGCGACCACTACGGCATCCCGTGGTCGCGCCAGGCGAACATCACCTTCATCCGCAAGGACTGGCGCGAGAAGCTCGGCCTGGCGGTGCCCAAGACGTGGGACGACCTCTCCGCGCTCGCGAAGGCGTTCGCCGACGACGACCCCGACGGCGACGGGAAGGCCGACACCTACGGCATGGTCGTGCCGGGCAGCGCCGAGAACGGCTACATCGCCCGCTGGGCCGCGTCGTACATCTGGCAGGCCGGCGGCGACATCCTGAAGGACGGGGGCGACGGCACCTACACCGCCGACTTCGACAACCCGGGCACCGAGACGGCCGTGAAGTGGATCCGCGACCAGTTCTGCACGCCCGGCGTGGTCGTCCCCGGCTCCGTCAACCTCACCACCGCCAACACGCCGTTCTTCGCGCAGGGCACGGCCGGCATCTACCAGACCGGCCCCTACAACCTCAGCTCGTTCGACGCGGCGGTCGGCGCGGACAACGTGGAGGTGATCCCGACCCCGGCCGGCCCGGGCGGCGGCACGGACTCCTTCGCGGAGGGCGAGAACATCTACTTCGGCGCCTCCTCGAAGAAGCAGGACCTCCAGGAGCAGCTGGCCGAGTTCATGATCACGCCCGAGGCGCAGGAGCTCGCCATGCAGGTGAAGACGAACGACCAGGGCGTGCTGGCGCAGCCCGTGGTGCGGATCCCCGTCAACACCTCGGTCGACATCGGCACCGTGAAGGCCGACCCGCGCTGGGACACCGCGAAGGAGGTCTACGACGAGCACGGCAGGTCGTTCCCGTGGGCGATCGACTTCACGCCGTACCGCCAGATCGTCGCGGACGGCCTGAACGGCGTCATCGCGGACTGCTCCAGCGACATCCCCGGCGCGCTGTCCGACATCCAGTCCCAGCTCTCCGACGAACTCGACGAGCAGGGGGTGCAGGGATGAGCATCGGCGCCCCCGCACCTCTCCTCGTGGATCCCGAGCGCCGCGCGCCCGCGGGCCGCAGCCCCGTGCAGCCGAAGGGCCGCCTGCCGTTCCGGACGCGCTCCCTGATCCCGTGGGCCTTCCTGGTGCCGGGCCTCGTGCTCGGCGCGCTGTTCAAGTTCATCCCGATGCTCGAGGGCTTCCGGATGAGCTTCGTGAAGGTCCAGCCGTTCCTCGGCGACAAGTTCCTCGGGCTCGACAACTACGTGCACGTGCTGCGCGACCGGCGCTTCACGGAGGCGCTCGGGCACACCGTGCTGCTCGGCATCGGGCAGACGGTCGGCGCGCTGATCATCGGCCTCGCGCTCGCGCTGCTGCTGGAGGGCACGTCGCGCCGGCTGTGGTTCGTGCGCACGGCCGTGTTCCTGCCGGTCGTCACCGCGGTCGCGGTCATCGGCGAGATCTGGCGGATCCTCTACTTCCCCACCGAGACCGGGTTCCTCAACTCGCTGCTCGGGATGGTGGGGATCCCGCCGCAGGGCTTCATCAGCGACCAGTCGACGGCCCTCGGGTACGTGATGCTCGTCGGCGTCTGGACGGGCGCGCCCTACAACATGGTCATCATCCTCGCGGGCCTCACCGGCATCGACCGCACGCTCTACGAGGCCGCGGCGGTCGACGGCGTGACCCTGCGCCAGCGCTTCCGGTACATCGTGATGCCGGCCCTCCGCCCCGCCGTCAGCGTCGTGCTGACGCTCGCCGCGATCCGCAGCCTCCGCACCTTCACCGAGGTGTACGTGCTCACGGGCGGCGGACCCGCGGGATCCACCGAGGTCTGGATGACCCGGGTGTTCTCGCTCGGCTTCAAGGCCAACGACCTGGGCGTGGCGTCGGCGGCCTCCGTGCTGCTGCTGCTCGCGACCCTGGGCCTCACCGTGGGCGTCCGCGCCCTGTCATCCCGCAAGGAGAAGGTCCGATGAGCATCCTCGAGCGCCCGACGGGCGCGTCCCGCCGCGGGAACGACGGCCAGTTCGACAGCGCGCTCGGCTGGAAGCCCGGCCTCCGCCCGTCGAACGTGATCCGCTTCGCGCTCTGCGCCGTCGCCTTCGTGGTGTTCGCGGCGCCCTTCGTGATCATCGTGTCCGGCGCGTTCGACGCCTTCACGTCGTCGACGAGCATCCACCTGTTCCCGCAGAGGCTGTCGCTGGAGTCGTTCCGCGTCGCGTTCGACTCGGGCGTGCTCGGCTACCTCCGCAACTCGCTCGTGATCGCGGGCGGCGGGCTCGTGCTGCAGGTGAGCGTCGCGATCCTCACGTCCTACGCGCTGGCCCGGCACCGCTTCCGCGGCCAGTCGTTCGTGCTGCTGCTGTTCCTCCTCACGATGATGCTGCCGGAGGAGGTCATCGCGATCCCGCTGTCGCAGGTCATCGGGAACGTGGGCGGCACGGGCCTCGACCTCCGCGGCACGCCGTTCGGCGTGATCCTGCCGGTGGCGGTCTGGGGCTTCTCGATCCTCGTGATGACGGAGTTCATGAAGGACATCCCGCTCGAGATCGAGGAGGCCGCGCGCCTCGACGGCTGCGGCGAGCTGCGCATGCTGTGGACCGTGATCCTGCCGCTGTGCAAGCCGGTGCTGGGCGTCGTCACGATCTTCGGCTTCATGATGATCTGGGACCAGTACCTGCTCCCCCTCATCGCCGCTAACGACCCGAGCGACTACACGCTCACGGTCGCGCTCAGCGTCCTCCGCACCGACCCCACGGTCGGCTCGGGCGTCCTGCTCGCCGGGGCGCTGCTCGCGCTCCTGCCGAGCCTCGTCATCTACCTGCTCATGCAGCGGTCGCTCATCCGGGGGATCACCTCGGGCGCGACGAAGGGATAGCACCATGATCATCCACGACCTCGTCGTCACCCCCATCGCCTTCCGCGACCCGCCCCTGCTCAACGCCGACGGCGTGCACGAGCCCCTCGCGCTCCGCACGATCGTCGAGCTCGTCGTGGACGGCGGGGTCGTCGGCCTCGGCGAGGGACAGGGCGGCGCCGTCGTGGCCGCGCGCGTCGCGTCCGTGCGGGACGCGATCGTCGGCCTCCGCGTCACCGACCTGCACGGCATAGAGCGGGCGGTGGACGCCGCGCTCGGCGGCGACGCCGGACCGCTCAGCCGGCAGGAGCGCCGCGTCGTGTTCTCCATGATCGACGTGGCCGCGCACGACGCGTGGGGCCGGATCACCGGGCTGCCCGTGAGCGAGCTGCTCGGCGGGCGCGTGCGCGACCGGGTCCCGTACAGCGCGTACCTCTTCTACAAGTGGGCGGCGCACCCGGGCGCCGAGCCCGACGCGTTCGGCGAGGCGCTGGATCCCGCCGGCATCGTCGCGCAGGCGCGCCACCTCATCGACCGGTACGGGTTCGGCTCCATCAAGCTGAAGGCGGGCGTGTTCCCGCCCGACGAGGAGGTCGCCGCGATCCGCGCGCTGGCCGAGGCGTTCCCGACGCACCCGCTGCGCATCGACCCGAACGGCGCGTGGACCCACGAGACGGCCGTGCGCGTGGCGGCCGAGCTCGACGGCGTGCTCGAGTACCTGGAGGATCCGGTGCTCGGCATCGACGGCATGGCGCGCGTCGCCGCCGAGGTGCCGCAGCCGCTCGCCACGAACATGTGCGTCGTCACCTTCGAGCAGATCCGGGAGGCGTTCGCGAAGGACGCCGTGCAGATCGTGCTCTCCGACCACCACTACTGGGGCGGCCTCGCGCACACCCGGGAGCTCGCCGCGATCTGCCGCACCTTCGGCGTGGGCCTCTCGATGCACTCCAACTCGCACCTCGGGATCTCGCTCGCCGCCATGACGCACGTCGCCGCAGCCAGCCCCGAGCTCGCGTACGCGTGCGACACGCACTACCCGTGGAACCGCGGCGACGACGTGATCGTGCCGGGCGCGCTCGAGATCGTCGGCGGATCCGTCGCCGTGCCGACCGGTCCCGGGCTCGGCGTGGAGCTCGACCACGCCGCGCTCGACCGCCAGCACCTGGTGTACGTGGAGTCGGGCCGCACCGCGCGCGACGACTCCGGCTACATGCAGACCATCCAGCCCGCCTACGACCCCACCCTCCCGAGGTTCTGATGACGACGACCGACACCGCCGCCCACCCCGCCACCGCCCCGGCTCCCGCATCCGCCGGCCTCCTCCCGCCGTTCGAGGGCGTGCTCTTCTTCCCGGTCACGCCGTTCGACCAGGCCGATCGCGTGGACGTCGACGTGCTCGCCGCGCACGTGTCCCACGGCCTCGACCAGGGCGCGGGCGCCGCGTTCGTCGCGTGCGGCACGGGCGAGTTCCACGCGCTCGACATCGACGAGTACGCGCAGGCCGTGCGCGCCGGGGTGTCCGCGGCGGGCGGCCGGCACCTCGTCATCGCGGGGGTCGGCGGGCCGCTCGGGCACGCGCGCCGCTGCGCGCAGCTGGCCACCGAGCTCGGCGCCGACGGGATCCTCGTGCTGCCGCCGTACCTCGTCGCAGGCCCCCAGGAGGGCCTCGCCGCGTACGTCGAGGCCGTCGCCCGGACGACTCCCCTGCCGCTCATCGCCTACCACCGCGGCCAGGCGCAGTTGACGGAGGCCACGGTCGAGCGGCTCCTCGCGCTGCCGACGCTGGCCGGGATCAAGGACGGCGCGGGCGACGTGGCCCTGTTCCAGCGCTTCGTGCTCGCCGCGCGCCGGGCCGGGCGCGACGACGTGCAGTTCTTCAACGGGCTGCTCACGGCCGAGTCGAGCCAGGCCGCCTACCGGGCGATCGGCGTGCCGCTGTACTCGTCGGCCGTGTTCGCGATGGCGCCGCGGATCGCGAGCGCGTTCCACGCCGCGTACCGCGCCGACGACCTCGAGCGGCAGCGCTTCCTGCTCGACGAGTTCTTCACGCCGCTCGTGCGCCTGCGCGACGAGACGCCCGGGTTCGCGGTGTCGCTCATCAAGGCGGGGCTGCGGCTGGGCGGGGTGCCCGTGGGATCCGTGCGGGCGCCGCTCGTCGATCCGTCGCCGCGTCAGCTCGCCGAGCTCGAGCGGATCCTCGCCCACGGGGAGGACATCGTCGCCTGAGCGGTCAGGCCGCGTCGGCCAACTGCGCCCGCAGCGCGTCGGCCGTCGTCATCGGGAGGCGGCAGACGAAGTCGGCGCACAGGTAGGCGGTGGCGGTGGATCCGGCCATGCGGTCCGCGAGCAGCTCGAAGCCCGCGTCGGCCCAGGCGCGCGCGGCCGTCTCCGTGACCACCAGCGACACGTGCGGCGGGCGGATCAGCGCGTGCGCGATCGCGGCGAGCGGGTCGTCGCCGGCCTCCGCCTGGTCGGGCAGCACGACGACGAGCTGCCGCCCGGCCGCCTCGATCGCCGCCGCCTGCTCGAGCGCGCCGCCGAACGCGATCGGCCGGCTCGCCCCGCCCGCGGCGACCGTCGCGAGCGCGGCGCGGGCCGCCCGCTCGTAGCGCGGATCCGCCGTCAGCCGCCCGAGCACGCGCGCGGCCGACGACGCGGCCGTGAGGCCGGACGGGTACGCACCCTCGGAGGGGTCGGACGCGAGGTCGAGGCCGAAGCCCGCGAGCACCGGATCCGCACCCGTCGGCACCCGGAACCCGGCCGCGCCCGGCTGCGGGTCGCCGTCCGCCGCGGCGATCAGCGCGTCCACGATCCCTCGCGCCCGCACCGCGTAGCCGACCTCGCCCGTCGCGAGCGCCAGCGCGAGGAGCCCGTCGGCGAGCATCCCGTGGTCCTCGAGCGTCGCGACGGCGGGCGAGACGCGGCCGTCGATCGAGGCCCGCACGAGCGACCCGTCGGCGCGCACATGCTCCGCGAGCAGCATGTCGGCGGCGCCGCGGGCGGCGTCGATCCACTCCCCGCGTCCGAACGCGCGGCCCGCCCGGGCGAGCGCGCCGATCGCGAGCCCGTTCCAGCCGGTGAGCACCTTGCCGTCGACGGCCGGCGGTTCCTCGGCCGCGCGCCCGGCCGCATCCAGCGCGTAGTACCCGCCCTCGACGCGGCGCCCGCCGACCGTGCTCTCCGAGTCCTGCGCCGAGGCGAACCCGCCCGACGCCCGCCGCAGGGTCCCCGTGAGGAAGGCGACGATGCCCGCGGCGACCTCCTCGTCCCCGGCGCGCGCGTAGGCGTCGAGGAGCAGCGCGTTGTCGTAGAGCATCCGCTCGTAGTGCGGCTCGGACCAGTCTCGGCGCGTGGAGTAGCGGAAGAAGCCGCCCTCGAGCGGATCGCGCAGGTCGGATCCGGCCATCGCCTCGAGCGTGCGGCGCACGAGCGCGGCGGTCGCCGTCGCGCGCTCGGACGTGAGCGCTCCCGAGGTCGCGAGCGTGTCGAGGAGCAGCACGACGGGCGCGACGGGGAACTTGGGCGCGGATCCGAACCCGCCGTGCTCCGCGTCCTCGAACGAGGCGAGCTCGGCGGCGACCCGGTCGAGCGCGGCGGCGTCGGGGAGCGGCGACGCGACGGATCCGCGCTCGGAGGCCTCGCGGATCGCGGCGCTCAGCTGCCCCGCGCCCTGCTCGACCTGCTCGCGCCGCGTGGTCCACGCGTCGGCGACGGCGTCGAGCACCTGCCGGAACGACGGGTGCCCGGCGCGCGGTTCGGGCGGCGAGTAGGTGCCCGCGTGGAAGGTGCGGCCCTCGGGCGTCGTGAACACGTTGAGCGGCCAGCCGAGCTGATCGGTGAACGCGCCGGCCGCGGTGATCAGCGCCGCGTCGACCTCCGGATGCTCCTCGCGGTCGACCTTGATCGCGACGAACCCCTCGTTCAGACGCGAGGCGAGCGCCGGATCCGAGAACGTCTCGCGCGCCATGACGTGGCACCAGTGGCAGGTCGAGTAGCCGACCGAGACGAGCACGGGCACGTCGCGGCGGCGGGCCTCCGCGAACGCCTCCTCGCCCCACGGCCGCCAGTCGACCGGGTTGTCCGCGTGGCTGAGGAGGTACGGGCTGACGGCGTCGGCGAGGCGGTTGGGCATGCGTCCACGCTACGCGCGGGGCGCGGCGCCGACCCCGGCGTCAGATCCAGTCGCGCTTGCGGAAGATGCCGTAGAGCACGCCGCTCACGCCGAGCATCAGCACGAGGGAGAAGGGGTATCCCCAGTCCCAGTGCAGCTCCGGCATGATGTCGAAGTTCATGCCGTAGACGCTCGAGACGAGCGTGGGCGCGAAGAGGATGGCCGCCCAGCCGGAGATCTTGCGGGTCTCCACGCTCTGCCGGTTGCTCGACTCGCTGAGCTCCCGCATCTCCTCGTTCTGGCGCTGGCCGACGAGCGTGGAGTTCACCGTGAGGATGTCGCGCAGCAGCACGCGGAACTCCTCCACGCGCTCGTTGACGACGATGACGTGGTCGGCCACGTCGCGGAGCGCCTGCTGCAGGTCCTCGCTCACCTCGTACTTGCCGGATCCCGCCTGCAGCTGCTGCAGCATGCCGCCGAGCGGGCGCACCGCGCGCTGGAAGTCGATGACCTCGCGGGACAGCTCGTAGATGCGGCGGGACACGGCCGGATCCCCGTCGAACACCTGGTCCTCGATCTCGTCGATGTCGTTGGCGAGGCCCGTGACGACGGGCGCGTACCCGTCGACGACGGCGTCGAGGATCGCGTACAGCACCGACTGCGGCCCGTGGGTGAGGAGCTCGGGCCGCTCCTGCATGCGCGTGCGGATGGCCGAGAGGTCGGGCGACTCGGCGTGCCGGACGGTGATCACGAAGTTGCGTCCGAGGAACACGTGCAGCTCCCCGAACTCCACCTCCTCGCGGTCGTCCACGTAGCGGGCCGCGCGCAGCACGGTGAAGAGGGTGGAGCTGTAGCGCTCGGTCTTGGGGCGCTGGTGGGCCTGCACCGCGTCCTCCACCGCGAGCTCGTGCAGGTCGAACTCCTCGGCGAGCGCCTGCAGCTCCTCGACCGTGGGGCGGTAGAGGCCGATCCACGCCATCGCGTCGGGCCGCTCGTCGAGCTCGCGGAACGTGTCGGCGAGCGTGGCAGGCGAGGCGACGCGGCAGCCGTCGACGTAGACGCCGTTGTCGACGAGGCTCGGGCGGCGCGCGCCCGACTGCTCCGCCGGATCCTCCCGCTCGGCCCGCGCCCGCGACGCGCCGCCCGCATGCCCGCCGAGGGGCGCGACGCCCCGGGAGACCACGGACTTGAGGCGCGTGCGGATGCGGTGCTGGGACATGACGGACACGGTACCCGCCGGAGGTGACGCGTCCGTGCCGCTGGGGAGCGCCCGGCTCAGACCACCTGGTCAGGGTGGCTGCCGACGCGTCCGGCGGACTCGAGCGCGGTGATCCCGGCCATCTCGTCATCGGTCAGCGCGAAGTCGAACACGTCCGCGTTCTCGATAAGCCGCTCGCGCCGCGTGGTCTTCGGGAAGACGATGGTGCCGCGCTGCACGTGCCAGCGGAGCACGACCTGCGCGTCCGTGCGGTCGTGCGCGCGGGCCGCGTCGCGCACGACGGGCGCGTCGGCGACGGCGCCGCGCGCGAGCGGGCTCCACGCCTGCACCGCGATCCCGTGCTCGGCGAGGTACTCGGTCGTCGCGCGCTGCTGGTGCCGCGGGTGCAGCTCGATCTGGTCGACCGCGGGCGCGGGCAGCCCGGCGGCATCCAGCGCCTCGAGGTGCGGCACGAGGAAGTTGGAGACCCCGATGGAGCGGGTCAGCCCCGCAGCGCGCGCCTCGGCGAGCGCCTCCCACGTCTCCACGAAGAGGCCGCGCTCGGCGGCGGGCCAGTGGATGAGGATCAGGTCGACAGCGGGCATGCCGAGGCGGTCGAGGCTGCGGCGCATCGCCTCGGCCGCCCGCTCGCGCCCGTGGTCGTCGTTCCAGACCTTGGTGGTGACGAACAGCTCGTCGCGCGGTATCCCGGACGCGCGGATCGCCCGCCCGACGCCCTCCTCGTTGCCGTACATGGCCGCGGTGTCGATGTGCCGGTAGCCGACCTCGAGCGCCTCCGCGACGATCCGCTCGGCATCTCCGTCCGACACCTTGTAGGTGCCGACGCCGAACTGCGGGATGGGGACGCCGTCGCCCATCGCGACCGACGGGATGGAGGTGCGGAGGACCCCGCCGCTCACGCGCCGAACCGCTCGACGAGCGTCCGCTTGAGGATCTTGCCGCTCGGCCCGAGCGGCAGCGCCTCGACCACCTCGACCCGCCGCGGGTACTTGTAGGAGGCGATGCGCTCCTTCATGTACGCGACGACCTCCGCCGCGTCGACCGTGGCGTCCGCCTTCGGCACGATCGCCGCGACGATCTCCTGCCCGTGCTCCTCGTGCGGCACGCCGAACACGGCGCACTGCGCGACGGCCTCGTGCCGGGCGAGCACCTCCTCGACCTCGCGCGGGTACACGTTGTAGCCGTTGCGCAGGATCATGTCCTTCGTCCGGTCGACCACGCGGATGTAGCCGTCCTCGTCGATGGTGCCGAGGTCGCCCGAGCGGAACCAGCCGTCGACGACCGCGCGGGCCGTGTCCTCGGGGCGGTGCAGGTAGCCGTTCATGAGGTTGTGGCCGCGGATCACGATCTCGCCGAGCACGCCCCGCTCGACGAGCTCCACGCGGTCCTCGTGCTCGGGGTCGGCGATCTCGATCTGCACGCCCCAGATCGGCTTCCCGACGGTGCCGGGCCGCGCCGGTACGCCGACGTGGTTGAACGACGCGACGGGGGAGGTCTCCGTGAGGCCGTAGCCCTCGTGGATCTCGGCGTCGAACTGCTCGCGGAACGCGTCGATGACGGCGACGGGGATCGCGGCGCCGCCCGAGATGGCGTAGCGGAGGACCGGGCGCGCGGGGTTCCGGGCGGCGGCCGCGAGCAGCGCGAAGTACATGGTGGGCACGCCCATGAACACCTCGGTCTCGTGCTCGACCATGAGCGCGAGCGCGGTGTCGCCGTCGAAGCGCGGCACCATCACGATCGTGGCGCCCGCCCGGAACGACGCGTTCATGGTGCAGGTCTGCCCGAAGGTGTGGAACAGGGGCAGGCAGCCGAGGATCCGGTCGCCGGCGCGCAGGTCGAAGGTGTCGAGGATGAGCACGTCGACCTGCATCACGAGCGCGAGGTGGCTGCCCTCCGCGCCCTTCGGCTGGCCGGTGGTGCCGGACGTGTAGAGGATCGTCGCGGTGTCGGACGGCCGACGCGGCACGTAGGTGCGGATGGGCGTCGCGGCCTGCGCGAGCTCCTCCAGCCGGTCGGGCCCGCCCTCGGTGTCGGACGGCACGAGCACGCTGATCACCGGCACCTCGGCGAGCGCGGCGCCCTTCGCGCCCTGCTCGAGCAGCGGGCCGGCGCAGACCAGGAGCGCGGATCCGGAGTCGCGCAGCACGTACGCGATCTCCTCGCTCTTCAGCAGCGCGTGCACGGGCACGACCACGCCGCCGAGCGCGAGCACCGCGTAGTAGACGCGCGGGAAGTCGGCGACGTTCGGGATGAGCATCGCGACGCGCGTGCCCTCCCCCACCCCGCGCTCGGCGAGGGCGCCCGCGTAGGCGCGCGTCTCGTCCCAGAGCTCGCGGTAGGTGGTGGAGACTTCGCCGACGACCACGGCGACCCGGTCGGCGTGCCGCTCGGCCGACTCGGCGAGGATCGCGGCGACCGAGACCGAGGCGAACCCGGTCGTCGTCGGGTGGTCGGTGGCGAGGAGGGGCGTGTCGGAGCTCATGGGTGGATCCCGTCGGTCGTCGTCGACTCGGGCGGCGACTGCGACCCGCGCGCCGTGGTGTCCCGGCGCCTTTCCCCGACGCTACCTCCGGGCCGCCGCCACGGGGAGGGGCGGCGCCCCGCGGATAGACTCAAACCAGCATGGAATTCAGCATCGCGTACCCGCCCGAGCTCCCCGTCAGCCGGATGCGGGACGAGATCGCCGACGCCATCCGCGACAACCAGGTCGTCATCGTCGCGGGCGCGACCGGATCCGGCAAGACCACGCAGCTGCCGAAGATCTGCCTCGAGCTCGGCCGGGAGAGCATCGGCCACACGCAGCCCCGCCGGCTCGCCGCGCGCACCATCTCGGAGCGCATCGCGGAGGAGCTCGGCGGCGAGGTGGGCCAGCTCGTCGGCTACCAGGTGCGGTTCACCGACAAGGTCTCGGCCGACACCCGCATCAAGCTCATGACCGACGGGATCCTGCTCAACGAGCTCCAGCGCGACCGGCTGCTCAAGAAGTACGACACGATCATCATCGACGAGGCCCACGAGCGCAGCCTCAACATCGACTTCCTGCTCGGCTACCTCAAGCAGCTGCTGCCGCGCCGGCCCGACCTCAAGCTCATCATCACGTCGGCCACCATCGACCCGCAGAGCTTCTCGAAGCACTTCGGCGACGCGCCCATCGTGGAGGTCTCCGGACGCACGTACCCCGTGGAGATCCGCTACCGCCCGCTCGTGGCCGAGGCCGCCGTCGCGGGCGAGGACGACGACCTCGCCGACGCGCCCATGGAGCGCCCGGCCGACGATCGCGACTTCCTGGAGGGCATCAACGCGGCCCTCGACGAGCTGGCGGGCGAGTCGTCGGGCGACGTGCTCGTGTTCCTCAGCGGCGAGAACGAGATCCGCGACGCCGAGGACGCGATCCGGAGCCGGCACCTCCCGCACACCGAGGTGCTGCCGCTCTACGGCCGGCTCTCGTCCGCGGACCAGCACCGCGTCTTCCAGCCGTCGACGCAGGCGGGCGTGCGCCGACGCATCGTGCTCGCCACCAACGTCGCCGAGACGAGCCTCACCGTGCCCGGCATCAAGTACGTGATCGACGCCGGCACCGCGCGCATCTCCCGCTACTCCGTGCGCTCCAAGGTGCAGCGCCTCCCCATCGAGGCGATCTCGCAGGCGTCCGCGAACCAGCGCTCGGGCCGCTCCGGCCGCACGAGCGACGGCATCGCTATCCGCCTGTACTCCGAGGAGGACTTCCTCCGCCGCCCCGAGTTCACCGAGCCGGAGATCCTGCGCACCAACCTCGCCGCGGTCATCCTCCAGATGGTGTCGCTCGGCCTCGGTGACATCGCCGCGTTCCCGTTCCTCCAGCCGCCGGACTCGCGCGGCATCAAGGACGGCGTGGACCTGCTCACGGAGCTGGGCGCGGTCGTCCGCTCCCCCGACGGCACGCCGGCGCTCACGAAGGTGGGCCGCGACCTGTCGCGCCTGCCGATCGACCCGCGGTTCGCGCGCATGGTCGTCGAGTCGCGCAAGCACGGCGTGAGCCGCGAGGTCATGATCATCGTGGCCGGCCTCACCATCCAGGACGTGCGCGAGCGCCCGCTCGAGAAGCGCCCGCAGGCCGACCAGCAGCACGCGCGCTTCGTGGATCCGGCGAGCGACTTCATCACGCTCCTCAACCTCTGGAACCACCTCGAGGAGAAGGAGGCCGAGCTCTCCTCGAGCGCGTTCCGTCGGATGTGCAAGGCCGAGTTCCTCAACTACGTGCGCGTGCGCGAGTGGAAGGACGTCTTCCGGCAGCTGCGCCAGCTCGCGCGCCCGCTCGACCTGCAGATGAACGAGCCCAAGGCCGACCCGGACGGGATCCACAAGTCGCTGCTCGCGGGCCTCCTCTCCCACATCGGGCTGAAGGACGCGCAGAAGAAGGACTACGTGGGCGCGCGGCAGTCGCGGTTCGTGGTGTTCCCGGGGTCGGCGCTCGCGAAGAAGCAGCCCGACGCGATCATGAGCGCCGAGCTCGTGGAGACCAGCCGCCTTTTCGCGCGCACGAACGCGGCCATCGACCCGGCGTGGGCCGAGCCCATCGCGGGCGGACTCGTCAAGCGCACCCACAGCGAGCCGCACTGGGAGAAGAAGCAGGGCGCGACCGTGGCGTGGGAGCGCGTGACGCTCTACGGCGTGCCGATCGTGCTCAAGCGCCGCGTGCAGTTCTCCCGCATCGATCCCGCGTACGCGCGCGAGCTCTTCATCCGGCACGCGCTCGTCGAGGGCGACTGGGAGTCGCAGCAGGCGTTCGACCGCGCCAACCGGAAGCTCCGCGAGGAGCTCGCCGAGGTCGAGGAGCGCACGCGCCGCCGCGACATCCTCAACGACGACGAGGCCGTGTTCGAGTTCTACGACAAGCGGATCCCGCGCGACGTCGCCTCCACGCGCGCCTTCGAGGGCTGGTGGAAGAAGCAGCGGCAGGAGACGCCGGAGCTCCTCACCATGACCGCCGAGGAGCTCCTCGCGGAGGACGCGGTGGACGTCGACGAAGCCGCGTTCCCGCCTACCTGGCAGCAGGGCGACCAACGCCTCTCGCTCACCTACCGCTTCGAGCCGGGCGCGCCCGACGACGGCGTGACCGTGCAGGTGCCGCTCGCGCTCCTCGCGCGCCTCAGCCCCGCCGGCTTCGACTGGCAGGTGCCGGGCATGCGGCGCGACCTCGTGACCGCCATGATCAAGGCCCTCCCCAAGGCGCTGCGCAAGAACGTGGTGCCCGCCGCGGACTGGGCCGACCGGCTCCTCGAGGGGCTGCCCGAGCCGGATCCGCAGCACCCGGTCGCGTTCACCACCACCATCGCGGGCCTCATCATGCGCAAGGCCCACGTGCGCGTCGCCGACGACGACTTCGACCTCGACCGGATCCCCGCGCACCTGCGCATGGCGTTCCGCGTTGTCGACGAGCGCGGCCGCGAGGTCGCCGCCGGCCGCGACCTCACGGAGCTGCAGGCGCGCCTCTCCAGCCGCGCGCGCGACAGCGTCGCCCGCGCCACCGCGCGCCCGGTCGAGCGCGTGGCCGGTGCCTCGGGCGGGGCGCCCCGCGGCATGGAGCGCACAGGCCTCACCACGTGGGACCTCGACGAGCTGCCGCGCTTCGTCGACACCGCGCAGGGCGGCACGGGCGACAGCCGCCACGTCATCCGCGCGTACCCCGCGCTCGTCGACGAGGGATCCACCGTCGCGATCCGCCTCATGGCGACCGCGGAGGACCAGGCCCGCGCCATGCCCGGCGGCGTCCGGCGCCTGCTCGTGCTCGCCATCGCGAACCCCTCCGCCTACGTGAAGCAGCACCTCACGAGCCAGGAGAAGCTGATGCTCGCGACGAGCCCGTACCCGAACGTGCAGGCGCTCTTCGACGACTGCCTGCTCGCCGCCATCGACCAGGTGCTCGAGCGTGTGGCCCCCTGCGGCGCGATCTACTCCAAGGAGCTCTTCGAGACGGCGCGCGACCGCGTCTCGGGCGTCGTCATGGACTCGATGTTCGACACGGTGGCGCTCGTGAACCGGATCCTCACGGGCGCGCGCGACGCCGAGCGCGCCATCAAGGCCGCGACGAGCATGCAGCTGATCGGCGCGCTCACCGACGCGCGCGAGCAGCTCGCCAGCCTCGTGCACCCGGGCTTCGTGTCGGCGACCGGTCTCGCCCGGCTCCAGCGCCTGCCTCCCTACCTGTCAGGCCTCACCCATCGCGTCCAGCGCCTGCCCGACCAGCCCGCGCGCGACCGCGCGTGGATGACCGAGGTGCAGAAGGCGACCGACCTCTACCGCGAGGCCGGCGGCGTCATCCCGTCCGCGCCGCACGCGCCCGAGTCGCTCGTGCATGCGCGCTGGATGCTCGAGGAGCTGCGCCTCAGCCTCTTCGCCCAGCACCTGCCGACGGCCGAACCGGTGTCGCTTCAGCGGATCCGCAAGGTGCTCGCGGGCTGAGCGGCGTGCGTCAGCTGCCGGGCTGGACGGGGTCGGGCAGGGCGGGCTCGCCGGTGGGCCTGGCGTAGTACGCCCACGGGATCCACATCGTGCCGATCCGCGTCCAGCCCGCCGCCTCCAGCGCGTGATGCGAGGAGAACATGCTCACCCGCCGGTGCTCCCACCGCTGATCGGAGCGCACGAGGTCGTGGTACAGCGTCCCGAACCCGACGGAGTGCCACCCGTGCCGCCCGGCCTCGTCGAGCTTCTCCATCTCGGTGAACGCGGTCACCGGCTTCATCCTCCAGACCGACGTGTCGGCGGGTGCGGTCGGCCCTCCGAACCGCTGCTGCGCCGCCTGACGCGAGATCCGCAGCACGTCGCCGATGCGCTCCCAGCTCACTCCCGCGGCCCGCGCGGAGACGACGGCCTCGCGGAGGGAGTCGCCGGCCTCCATGGAGATGTCCGCCGCCGCCTGGACGAGACGGAGGTACGCGTCCGGGTCGTCATCGAGGTCCTTGCCGATGTCCGGCTCCAACCCCGCCATGATCGAGGTGAGCCCGCCGCGGATGATCTCCTGCTTGTCTGCCATGTCGTCAACATATTCTTGACATCGGGCGATGTCAACCAGTGATTGACGCCGGTCGACCAACGGCACCCGCCGTCGCGTACCGTCGACGCATGACGCGGATCCTCCTCACCGGCATGTCCGGCGCCGGGAAGTCGACGCTCCTCGCCGAGCTCGCCCGGCGAGGGCACCGCGCGCTCGACACCGACCACGACGACTGGACCATGCCGGACGGCCGATGGGACGAGCCCCGGATGGCGCGTCTCCTCGACCGCGAGCCGCGCATCGTCATCTCGGGCACCGTCGAGAACCAGGGTGCGTTCCGCGACCGGTTCGCGCACGTCGTGCTGCTCAGCGCACCCCTCGACGTCCTGCTCGCACGCATCGCCGCGCGCACCGGGAACGACTACGGGAAGGACCCCGCCGAGCGCGAGGAGATCCGCCGGCACGCGCGGGAGGTGGAGCCCCTGCTCCGCAGGTCGGCCGACGTCGAGCTCGACGGCCGGCGCCCGATCGCGGACCTGGCCGACGAGCTGGAGCGGCTGCTGGGCTGATCCGCGGCGGAGCCCCGGGCCCATGCCGCGCGGGTGAGGGTGTGCAGTTCCATGAGAATGGTTCTCGATAAGCCGCTAGCCTGCATCTCGATCCGCGCCACCGCGCGGATCCCCACGCAGCTGCACGGAGGATCCCATGACCACGCTCCCCAGGAGGCATCCCGCGATCGTCGCGGCGCTGCTCGCCCTCGCGATCACGGCCGGAGCGGCCGGTTGCGCGCCGTCCTCCGCGTCGTCCGCCGACGCCGCTGCATCCGGCGGCACGCTCCGCGCGGCCTTCCCCGGCGGCGGCGCGGCAGAGACCCTCGACTACCTCGTCGGCCCGACCGCGCTCGACTACGTGCGCGCGCGCCTGGTCCACGCGCCGTTCTGCGAGCTCGACGCGTCGGCCGCGGATGGCGTCGCATACGGCGCCCTCTCCTCCATCGACGTGAGCCCCGACCTCTCCTCCTACACGCTGCACGTGCGGCCCGACGTGCCGTTCACCGACGGATCCACGCTCACCGCCGCCGACGTCATCTACTCGCTCCGCGCCCCGGGGCTGCTGCACGGCCTTCCCTTCACGCAGATCGTCGCGCGCGACCTCGACGTGGACGCCGCGACGGCCGTCGACGACCTCACCGTCACGCTGCCGACGCGCCACCCGGTCGCCGACGGGCGCCAGCTCATCTGCCAGAGCATGCTCGCCATCAAGGACGGCACCACGGAGTTCACCCCGACGACGCCGTCCTCCGGCCCCTTCACCATCAGCGGGTTCGAGCCAGGGAGGAGCACGGTCCTCACCCGCAACCCGACCTTCTACGGCACCGCCCTCGGCACCGGTCCGACGCTCGACTCCATCGAGCTGCTGTCCGTCCCCGACGCGACCGCCCGCGAGGACGCGCTCCGCCAGGGGCAGGTCGACTACGCGAGCGGGCTCGCCCCGGCGCAGGCGCAGGAGCTCACGGGAGCGTCCGGGATCACCGTGTCGACGAGTGAGCTGCCCTACGCCTCCTCCCTGCAGTTCCTGATGAACCCGGCCTTCGCGCCCTTCGCCGACGAGCGCGTGCGGGAGGCGTTCAAGCTCGCGATCGACCGCCAGCAGATCGTCGACACCGTCTACTTCGGCCACGCGTTCGCGGGCGACGACGTGCCGGGGCTCGGCTTCCCGAGCTACGACACGACGCTGCCCGTGCGCGAGCACGACCCGGATCGAGCCAAGGCGCTGCTCGCCGAGGCCGGCCAGAGCGGCATGTCCGTGACGCTCACGGCGGGGCCGGAGCTCCCCGGCATGGTCGAGACCGCCACGCTGATCGTGCAGGACCTCCGCGCGATCGGCGTCGATGCCACCCTCTCCGAGCTGCCCGCGGGCCAGCTCTACGCCGACTACGCCGCGTACCAGAAGCTGCCGTTCGCCGCCGGGTACGCACCGCCGGCGCTCTTCGAGCCGAACCACGTGCCCGGCACCCTGCCCGAGGCGGATGCGCTCGTCGCCGAGGCCCGCAGCGCTGCCACCCCGGAGGCCCGGCTCGCCGCGTCGCACCAGGCGCAGCAGATCCTCTGGGCGAAGGGCTACACGATCGCGCCGGTGTTCGTGCCCTCGATCAGCGCGCAGTCCGACGGCGTCGCCGGGGTCCGCGAGCTGCAGTTCCCCGACCTGTCGCGGGCGACGGTCGCGGCCAGGTGAGCTCCGCGGCGCCGCTCGGCCGGTGGATCGCCGGACGGTGCGGCGCCGCGCTCGTGACCCTGGTGGCGCTCTCGGTCGTCGTGTTCTGGAGCGCATCCGCGCTCCCGGGGGACGCGTCGGGGGCCCTCGCGGGCAGCGGCGCCACCGCGGCGGAGCGCGACGCCCTCCGGACGGATATGGGCCTCGACCGCCCGGCGGCGGAACGATACCTGGCCTGGGCCGTCGGCGCCCTGCACGGCGACCTCGGCCGATCGCTCGTCTCCGGCCGCGAGATCGCCCCGCTGGTCGCCGAGCGCATCGCTGACACGCTCACGATCACGGCGCTCGCGGTGGCGGTGATCGCGGTGGTCGCGACCACCCTCGGCCTCGCGTCGGGCATGCGGGAGGGCAGCGCGGCCGACCGGCTGCTCACCTCCCTCACGGTGGTCATGATGGCGACCCCGGACTTCCTCGTCGCCATCGCGCTCCTCGTGCTGCTCACCTCCCTCGTGCCCGTGCTCCCGGCCGTCGCGCTCCTGCCGCTGGGCGATGCCGCGTGGCAGCATCCGGAGGTGCTCGTGCTGCCGGTCGCGACGCTCGCCCTCGCCGGTGCCGGGCCGGCCGCGCAGATGCTGCGCGCGGCCGTCGTCGACGTGATGCGCACGCCGTACATCGAGCACGCGCGACTGAACGGCACCCGCGGCTTCCGCCTCGCGCTCGTGCACGTGCTGCCGAACGCGGCGGCGCCGGCGCTGCAGTCGCTCGCGCTGGTGGCCGCCGGGCTGCTCGGCGGCGGGATCGTCGTGGAGACGCTGTTCGGCGTCCCCGGCATCGGCCTGGAGCTCGCGCACGCGGTGTCCGCGCGGGACGTGCCGATGGTGCAGGCGGTGGCGCTGACGCTCGGAGGCACGGCCCTCGCCATCCTGCTGGTGGGCGACGTCGGCGCGGCCCTGCTCCGACGGCGCCGGGGTGCCGAGCGGGTGGGCGGATGAGCGGCATGCGCGGCGGATCCCGGGCGCCAGGCGGGTCCCGCGCGCTCGCCCTGCTCCTCGCCGCGGGCGTCGTCGCCGCCGCCCTCCTCGGGCCCCTGCTGCCGCTCGGCTCGCCGGACGAGGTCGTCGGGCGGCCGTTCGCGGGTCCGGACGCCGCGCATCCGCTCGGCACGGAGCTGCTGGGGCGCGACCTGCTCGCGCGCGTGGCGGCGGGCGGGCAGGGGCTCGTGCTCGAGGCCCTCGTCGCGACCGCGATCGCGAGCGCCGTGGGGCTCGCGCTCGGCATCCGGTCGGGGCTCCGCCCGTCCCGGGTGTCGGATGCGGCCGTGCGCGTCGTCGACGGCGTCGCCGCCCTGCCCGCGCTGCTGGTGCTGCTCGTCCTCGCGGCGGGTGCCCCGGGCCAGCCCGCGGCGATCGTCGCCGCCATCGCCCTCGTGAGCGCGCCGTTCTCCGTGCGGGTCATCCGGCAGCAGACGCGCATGGTCGCGGCGGCCGACCACGTCGTCATCGCCCGGGCGCGCGGCGACGGGATCGGCAGCCAGCTCCGTCACGACGTCCTCCCCGGGATCCGCTCGGTCGCCCTGGCGGACGCGGGACTCCGCTTCATCGCCGCGCTCCAGCTCGCCGCGGCGGCCGGGTTCCTCGGCGTGGGCGCCAGCGCGCCCGCGGCGGACTGGGGGCGGATGGTCCGGGAGGACGTGGTCGGCATCCGCGCGAACCCGCTCGCGACCCTCGTGCCGGCGGGGCTCCTCGTGGTCGTCGCGCTCGGGGTCACGATGGCGGTGGATGCGTCGAGCAGGCTTCGCGGAGGCGGCCGGTGATCCCCGCCATCGAGGTCCGCGGCCTCACCATCCGCGGCGCGCCCGGCACGACGGACACGACCGACGCGACCGACGCGGACGACGCGGACGACGCGACCGCCCCCGGCGCGGCGCTCCTCCACGGGATCGACCTCCGCGTCGCGCCCGGCGAGGTCGTCGGGCTCTCCGGGCCGTCCGGCAGCGGGAAGTCGACCCTCCTCCACGCGCTGCTCGGCCACCTCTCCCCCGATACCCGGGTCGCGGCGGGCACCGTCCGCGTCCACGGCGTGGATCCCCTCACCCCGGCCGGCCGGCGCATCCTCCGCGGGCGGGTCGTCGGGCACGTGCCGCAGGATCCGGCGAGCGCGCTGGATCCCGCGCGCACCGCGCTCCACCACATCCGCCAGGCGGCGCGACGGTCCGCGAGCCGCGCTTCACGCGCGGACCTCGGCCGCCTCGTGCTCGAGGCCGCGCACGACGCGCGCCTCGACCCCGCGCTGCTGCGTCGCCGCGGATCCGAGCTCTCCGGCGGCCAGGCGCAGCGCGTGATCCTCGCGGCGCTCCTCGCCGGCCGGCCCGCGGTGCTCCTCCTCGACGAGCCGACGAGCGCGCTGGACGCCGAGACCGCCGACCTCGTCGCGCGCCACGTCGCCCGCCTCCCGTGGCTGCCGGCCGTCGTCCTCGCCAGCCACGCGCCCGAGGTGCTGGCGCGCGCGAGCGGGCGCGTCGTCACCCTGCGCGACGGGATCCGGGCACCCGGCGGAGCCCCGGCCACCGCGCCGCCCCCGCGCGCGCTCACGACGGCGGCCTCGCCCCACACGGCCGCACCGACCATCCCCGCCTCACCCGCTCCCGCGCGGCCGGCCGCGCCCGCGGCCGCGGCCGCTCCCGCCGTCGACGTGTCCGGCCTCCGCATCCGCTTCGGCGCGCACCGGGTCGTCGAGGAGGCCTCCCTCCGCATCCCGGTCGGCGGGATCCTCGCGATCCGCGGCCGATCCGGATCCGGGAAGACGAGCGTCGGCCGCGCGATCGCCGGCCTCCTCGTGCCGGAGTCGGGCGCCCTCGAGGTGGCGGGCACCCGCATCCCGTGGTCGGGCGACGCCCGCTCCCGATCCGAGAAGCCGCTCGTGGGGCTGGTGCTCCAGGACTCCCGCGCCGCCCTGCACCCGGGCGAGACGGTGCGGACGGCCCTAGCCCGCGCGGGTCGCGCGGCCGTCCGTCAGGGGTCAGCAGCCGTCGATCCCGCCGAGCTGCTCGCGGGCCTCGGACTCGATCCGCGCCTCCTCGCCCGTCGCCCGCACGAGCTGAGCGGCGGTCAGCGCCAGCGCGTCGCGATCGCCCGGGCGATGGCCGCGGCCCCGGCCCTCCTGGTGTGCGACGAGATCACCGCGTCCCTCGACGCAACGGCCGAGCGGACGGTGCTCGACGCCCTCGACGGGGCACGCGCCCGCACGGGCGTCGCGATCCTGCTCATCACTCACAGCGCGACGGCGGCCGATCGCGCCGACCGGGTGCTCACCCTCGACGCCGGCCGGCTCGGCTGACGGGGCGTCAGTCGCCGGCGGGCGCCCCGCCCGTCGCGGCCGGCAGCTCCGGCCGGTTCGCCCAGGCCGACCACGATCCCGGGTACAGGGCCGCGTCGATCCCCGCGATGGCGAGCGCCGCGATCTCGTGCGCGGCCGTGACGCCCGAGCCGCAGTAGACGCCCACCCGGTCGCCCGCCCGGATCCCGAGCTCCGCGTACCGCGCCCGGAGGTCGGCGGCCGGCAGGAAGGCGCCGTCCGCGTCGAGGTTCCCGGCGGTCGGCGCGCTCACGGCGCCGGGGATGTGGCCGGCGCGCGGATCCACGGGCTCGACCTCGCCGCGGTACCGCTCCGCCGCGCGGGCGTCGAGGAGCGTCCCGGTACGCGCGACGTCGGCTGCGGCGGCCTCGTCGAGGATCGGCAGCGCACCGCGTGTGAGCGTCACGTCGCCGGGAGCGGGCACGGCCGAAGCCGTCTCCAGCGGCAGCCCCGCCGCGACCCACGCGGGCAGCGCGCCGTCGAGGATCCGCACGTCCTGGATCCCGGCGTCGCGCAGCAGCCACCACGCGCGTGCGGCCGACGTGTTGCCGCCGCCGTCGTGCACGACGACCGTGTCGCCCTGCCGGATCCCCCAGGCGCGCGCCGCCCGCTCGAGGTCGGCCGTCGCGGGCAGCGGGTGCCGACCCTCCTCGGGAGCGCCGTGCCCGGCGAGCTCGGTGTCGAGGTCCGCGTACACGGCGCCCGGGATGTGCCCGGCCTCGTGCAGCGGCCGCCCGGGAGGACCACCGAGCGACCACCGCACGTCGATCACGCGCACGTCGTCGCGCGTGCGGAGGGCGTGGTCGAGCTCGACGGGGGTGATGAGGATCTCCATCGCCCCATGCTCGCAGGCCGCGGCGGCACGGCCCGTGTCAGCGCAGCGGCTTCTCGAAGCAGACGGAGTTCGTGACCGGGATGTACGGGGGGTACACGTCGATGGGCAGCCACCCCGCGGTCGCGTAGAGCTGGATGGCGTCGGGCTGCCGGTCGCCCGTCTGCAGGATGAGCCGGCGGGCGCCGCGCTCCCGGGCCACGCGCTCCAGCTCCGCCATGAGCACGCGCGCGAGGCCGGTGCCGCGGTGCGCGGGATCCACGACGACCTTCTTCAGCTCCAGCTCGTCGCCGAGGTGCCGAATGACGCCGTGCGCCGCCGCATCCCGGTCGTCCCCGTCGAGGACGAGCAGCACTACCGCCTCCACGTCGGCCGGGTCGAACGCGAACGCGACCGCGGCCTTCGCGGGCCAGTCTGGATCGTCGTCGTGCCGCCCCTCGTACCGCACGTCCATCTCGGCTTCCATCGCCGCTCGGATCCGCGCCCCGCGCGGGTCGTCCCAGCCGACCACCTCGGTGCGGTAGACCCGCCCGTCGCGTGCGACGTGGCGGGCGCCGGTCTCCTGCTCGGTCATGCTCCCTCTTCCTCCTAGCCCGGCCGGATGCCGGCGCGGGCATGACGACGCCCGCACCGGCATCCGGGTGGATGCGCGGCGCGGGCGGCGTCGATGGTGCGGTGCCGCGGTCTCCCGCGGCAGGTGGTGCGGTCCTACTTGGCGCCGACGGTGGCCGACGCGTTCGACTCGTACGACGTGTTGGTCGACTCGAAGAAGTTGACGAGCTGCAGCGTGTCGTTCGCCGTCGCCATCCACTTCGCCGGGTTGGAGACCTTGTACTCGGCCTCGAAGCCGAGCTCCTCGAGACGGCGGTCGGCGAGGTACTTCACGTACTGGTTGATGTAGTTCGCGTTGAGCCCGAGGATGCCGTTGGGCAGGAGGTCGCGGTTGTACTGCTCCTCCATCTCGACGGCGTCGAGGATCATCTGCTTGATCTCGGCGGCGAACTCCTCGGTCTGCAGGTCGGGGTTCTCCTCGAGCACGGTGAGGATGAGGTTGATCCCGAACTTGAGGTGCAGCGACTCGTCGCGCACGATCCAGTCCATGAGCGAGCCGAAGTTGCGCAGCAGGTTCCGCTGGCGGAACGACAGCGACACCATGAAGCCCGAGTAGAACCAGATCCCCTCGAGGATCACGTTGTACGCGACGAGGTTCCGGACGAAGTCCTTCTTGCCCTCGGTGGTGGTGATGTCGAGGGTCTGCTCGGTCATGCGCTTGATGAACTTGACCTCGAACTCCTCCTTGCGCGCCATCGACGGGATGTCGACGTGGGAGTTGTACGCGGCCTCGCGGTCGATCGGGAACGTCTCCAGGACGTACTCGAACGACATGCAGTGGTTCGCCTCCTCCCACATCTGCTTCGCCAGGTAGAGGTGGCACTCCGGCGCGTTGATGTAGGGGTAGACGCCGAACGCGAGCGCCTTGTTCACGAGGAGCTCGTTCGGGTTGAAGTAGCTCATGAGGAACGTAATCGCGTGGCGCTCCTCGTCCGTCATCTTCTTGAAGTCCGCGATGTCCTCGCCGAGCTGGATCTCGTTGGGGAACCACGTGTTGGCGACGGCCTGGTCGTACAGGTCCATGGCCCACTGGTAGTTGACGGGCTTGAGGAGGAGGCCCTCCTGGATTCCCGTGCCGAGGATCTTCGACATTGGTGTCTCTACTTTCGCGCTGCGTTACGGGTCGTGCGGTGGGGCGGCCGGTCGGGCCGGGAGGAGCTAGGAGCGATTCCCGCCTACTGGCAGGAGTCGCACTGGAGCTCGTCCATGGGGTCCATGGGGACGACGTAGTCGCCGAACGTGTCGTCGTTCATCAGCGTGCACCTCCCACTCCGCCGAAGCCGAAGCCCTTGCGGGGCGCCGGGGCGGACTGCGGGGCCGGGGCCTCCGCGGTCGCGGTGGATGCGGGAGCGGCCGATGCGGGGACGGCCGCGGGAGCTCCGCCGCCGAATCCGCCGAAGCCCTTGCGCTTGGTGCCGTCGGCGTCCTGCGACTTGTCGACCTTGACGGTCGACTGCTCGGCCGTGTGACGCGGCTTCATGTGCAGGTAGTACGTGGTCTTGACCCCGCGCTCCCAGCCGGCGAAGTAGATGTCCATCATGTCGCCGAGGTCGCGCGTCTCGAGGTACATGTTGCGGCTGATGGCCTGGTCGATCCACTTCTGCGCGCGGGCCGCGACCTCGAGGAACGCGTACGGCGAGAGCTGGAAGCTCGTGCGGTACGTGGCCTTGACCGAGTCCGGGATGGCGGCGATGTTCTGGATGTCGCCCTGGCTGCGCAGGATGTTCTCGCGCACGGTCTCCCAGATGCCGAGCTCCTGCAGGTCCTTGACCAGGTTCCGGTTGACCTCGAGGAACTTGCCCGAGGAGGTGGAGCGGCTGAAGATCTGCGAGAACTGCGGGTCGAGGCCGGGCGTGGTGCCGGCGACGAGGCCGATGGACGCGGTGGGCGCGATCGCCATGAGCGTCGCGTTGCGCATGCCGCCCTTGACCTTGGCGCGCAGGGCGTCCCAGTCGAGGCGCGTCGTGCGGTTGACCTTGACGGGCACGCCGCGATCGGCCTCCATGAGCGCGATCGAGTCGAGCGGCACGAGGCCCTCCGACCAGCGCGAGCCCTCGAAGTTCGGGTACGCGCCGCGCTCCTTGGCGAGATCGGCCGACTCGTCGATGGCCGCGTATGAGACGTGCTCCATGATCTCGTCGATCAGGTCGTACGACTCCTCGGACTCGTACGAGAAGCCGAGCTTCTCGACGATGTCGGTGAAGCCCATGACGCCGAGGCCCACCGCGCGGTTCTGCTGGTTGGAGAAGTCCGCCTCCTTCACGCTGGAGCGCGTGATGTCGATGAGGTTGTCGAGCTGACGCACCGCGAGGCGCGCGCTCTGCTCGATCTTCGCGAAGTCGACCTTGCCGTCGGCGAAGTGCTGCGACAGGTTGATCGACGCCAGGTTGCAGACGGAGACGTTGTCCTCGTCCTGCGGCAGCGTGATCTCGGTGCAGAGGTTCGAGAGGTGGATCGTGCCCGTGTTGTTGTTCAGGGCGCGGTTGTTGATCGTGTCCTTCCAGGTCAGCCACGGGTGGCTGGTGGTCTGGAGCGAGATGAGGATCGACTTGAACTGCTCGCGCGCCTTGATGCGCTTGAACATGCGGATGCGCCCGGCCTCGGCCTCGCCGACGTAGAACGCGTAGCGCTCCGAGAACGCCTTGCCGTACAGCTCGTTGAGGTCGGAGACCTCCAGCGGGTCGAAGAGGTACCAGTCGTCGTCGTTCTGGACGCGCTTCATGAACTCGTCGCTGATCCACACGGCCGTGTTGGCGGTGCGGGTGCGGCGGTACGGGTCGCCCGAGTTCTGGCGCAGGTCGAGGAACTCGGGGAAGTCGAGGTGCCAGTTCTCCATGTAGAAGCACAGGGCGCCGAACTTCTTGCCGCCGCGGCTGACCGCGCGGAGCACGGAGTCGATGGTGTGCATGAACGGGATCGGGCCCGTGGAGGTGGTGTTGTTCGAGCGGATGGGCGAGCCCTGCGCGCGCAGCTTGGAGACGGAGAGGCCGATGCCGCCCGTGCCCTTGGTGAGCCACATGACGTCGCGCGTGGTCTTCGCGATGTGCTCGATGTCGTCCTGCATCTCCATGACGAAGCAGTTCGCGAGCTGCGGGTAGATGGTGCCCGCGTTGACGAGGGTGGAGCCGGCCGCGAGGTACTCGAGCTTCGACATCTTCTCGTAGAACGCGATGGCCGTCTCGGTCGGGTTCTGCTCGTTGAGCGTGAGGCCCATCGCGATGCGCATCCAGAAGTACTGGGGCACCTCGAGGGCGTCGCCGTTGCGGCCCTTGATGCCGTAGCGGTTGTTCAGCGTGACGACGCCGATGTACTTGAGCAGCTCGTCGTGCGCGGGCTCGAGGGCCTGGGAGAGGCGCTCCAGGTCGAACAGCTGCACGAGGCGGGAGTCGAGGAGCATCTCGTCGACGCCGCGCTGGATGTTGCGGGCGAAGTGCTCCGCGTGGAGGCGCTTGAGCTCCTCGGGCGAGGAGTAGTCGCCGAGGACGCGCTTGTAGATGGTCTTGAGGAGCAGGCGCGCGGCGACGGTGTCGAACGCCGGGTCGTCCTTCACGTTCTGGAGCGCGACCTGGATGACGGCCTCATCCAGCTGCTGCGTGGTGATCCCGTCGAAGAGGGTGATCTCCAGCTCGGACGCGATCTGCGTGACCCAGCCGATGTTCTCGTCGAGGCCCTGCGTCGCGTCCTCGATGGCCAGGTTGATCCTGTTCGCGTCGTACGGCTCCTTCGAGCCGTCCCTCTTGACTACCGTGATCGACACTCTGCATCTGCTCCTTGCGGTCTCGAGGCCCATGCCTCTGGGCGGGGCGGGAATGCCCCCGGTTCATGCGCCGATCAAGCGGCGATTCTTCAGCCGCGGAAAAGGCGGCGGCACGATCCGCCATCCAGTGGCTCTCGGCTGAGAGCCACTATATGTCGGGTCGTGGTCAGCGCCTAGCCACCACATCTAGTGGGCGTGTCGTCCACAGGTGTGGACAACTCCGCGGACTTGTCCACAGGTTCCACAGGCTACGGAGCGCCGCCGACATCGCTGTCCGGTGGCGCCCGGCGCTGCGGGAGCAGGCCTCCCGGCCGGTAGGATCTGACCCTCGTGAGCACGTACGGAAGCCTCCTCAAGACCCGCGGCGTGGGCCGGATCATCGCCGCCCAGCTCGTGGCGCGCTTCCCGGGCGGCATGCTCTCGCTGGCGTTCCTGATGCACGTCGAGCGGATCCACGAGTCGTACGGCGCAGCCGGCCTCGTGCTCGCGGCGACGAGCATCGGCCAGGCCGTCGCCGGCCCGCTCACGAGCCGCTGGATGGGGGTCTGGGGGATGCGCCCGGTGCTCATCCTCACGTCGGTCGTCTGCACGGTCGCCGTCGTCGCGGTGGCGCTCGGCGACGAGAGCACGTCCGTCCCCGTGTTCATGGTGCTCGGGCTCGTCGCGGGTCTCGCCAACCCGCCGGTCCAACCGGCGGTCCGCACCATCTACCCGAAGATGGTCAACTCCAAGCAGCTCACACCCCTCTTCTCCCTCGACGCGTCGGCGCAGGAGATCATCTGGGTGCTCGGCCCCGTCATCGCGACGTTCCTCGCGATCCAGGTGGACACCAGCGCCGGGATCCTCGTCGCGGCCGCCTTCCTCGTCGGCGGCGGCGCGTGGTTCATCTCCTCGCCCGAGCTCGGCCGGGTGCGCATCCCGCGGAGCAAGCGCCGGTTCGGCGTGGTGCTCGGCCGGCCGCCCGTGCTCCTCAGCACCGTCGTCGGCTTCCTGCTCATCGCCGCGTGCTCCGCCATCGAGGCGGGCGTCGTCGCGGTCTACGGGCACGGCGGTCCTGAGGCCGGCTTCGTGCTCGCGATCTTCGCGGTCGGCTCGCTCATCGGCGGCCTCTCGCTCGGGCACATCCCCATCAGCCCGTGGGCGATGGCCCGGCGGCTCACGATCATCCTGGTCGGCACCGCCCTGGCCGCCGTGTGGATGCAGTTCGCCTGGCTCTCCGTGTTCCTCTTCCTGGCGGGCGTCGGCATCGCGCCGGCGCTGGCCGTGCTGTTCGCCGTGGTCTCGTCGTCGGTGCGCTTCAGCGACACCGCGGAGGCGTACGGCTGGGTCGGCACCGGGCAGCTCATCGGCGCCGCGCTCGGATCAGCCGCGGCCGGCTTCGTCATCGACGCGCAGGGGGCGCAGGGCGCGTTCGTCGTCGCGGCGGCGCTGCTCGCGGCCGGCACGGCCATCGCCGCCGTCTTCCACCGGCACAGCCCGGACCTCCGCGGCCGCGACGCCGGACCCATCCCGGACACGGAGCCCGTCCCGGTCATGACCTGACGGCCGTCCTCGACGGCACGCCCGGGTCCCGCCGGATCGTCCCCCGGAGTCTCCGCCCCCGGAGTCTCCGCCCCTGAGGAAACGGCCCGCCGCGCTGGATAGTGTGAGGGCATGACCTCTCCGCAGACCCCTCAGACCACGCGCCGCCTGCGCGCCGGGATCGCCGGGCTGGGCCTCGTGCTCGGCCTCGCGCTCGCCGGCTGCAGCTCGCCGGCCGCCGACGACGCCGCGACCCCCACGCCCTCCGCCTCCGCAAGCGCCTCCGCCGACGCCGCGAGCCCCACGCCCGAGGCGAGCGCGGACGCCGGCTCCGGCGACGCCGCCGCGTCCGGTTCCCGGGAGGCCATCGCCGCGAAGACCCGCGACATCGCGTGCGGCCTCAAGGACAAGTCCACGCTCGAGGAGTCGGACGTGCAGGCGTTCCGCGACCTCGGCACCGAGATCTCCGCCTCCACCGAGAGCGGCGCCGCGGCGGCCGGCCAGCAGATCACGGCCCTCGCCGACCAGATCGCGCCCGGCGTCGGCCAGCCCATCAGCGACGAGCTGAAGACGCAGATGTCGACCGCCTGCGACCAGCTGCAGTAGCCCTCCCGCACGGACGACGGCCCCGGTCAGCGCGAAGCTGACCGGGGCCGCCGTGTGCCTGGTGGGACTACCAGCGCGGGTGCACCGCGGCGCGGAAGTACCGGTCGTAGACGTCCGCCACCTGGCGCTCGAAGACCTCGCCGAGCGCGGGGGCGTCGCCGGCGCGGGCGTTGGCCCGGGCCTGCTCCGCGTTGCGGGCGCCGGGGATCACCGCGGAGACGCCCTCGCGCTGCACGATCCAGGCGAGCGCGACCTGCGCCGGCGTGAGGTCGGGCGCGGCCTCGTGGGCGGCGGCCGCGAACTCGCGGGCCGCGGCCACGCCGTCGTCGTAGTCGACGCCCGAGAAGGTCTCCCCCACGTCGAACGCGGCGCCGGTGCGGTTGAAGTTGCGGTGGTCGGT
This sequence comes from Clavibacter quasicaliforniensis, assembly GCF_051201715.1. Taxonomy (NCBI): domain Bacteria; kingdom Bacillati; phylum Actinomycetota; class Actinomycetes; order Micrococcales; family Microbacteriaceae; genus Clavibacter; species Clavibacter quasicaliforniensis. Next base: position 2,676,886 of record NZ_CP139624.1, read on the forward strand.
CTCGGCGAAGGACGTGTCCGCGGTGTAGCGGCCGCTGAGGAGGCCGGAGGCGAGCGGGACGCGGGCGATGATCCCGACCCCGGCCTCGACGGCGGCCGGGAGCACGCGGTCGAGCGGCTTGAGGCGGAACGCGTTGAGGATGATCTGCACGCTCGCGACGCCGGGGCGCGCGATGGCGAGGAGGGCCTCGTCGGTCGTCTCGACGCTCACGCCGTAGGACGCGATCGCGCCGTCGGCGACGAGCTCGTCGAGGGCGTCGTAGACGCGGTCGCTCGAGAACACGGGCGTGGGCGGGCAGTGCAGCTGCACGAGGTCGAGCGTCTCGACGCCGAGGTTCCGGCGGGACCGGTCGGTCCACTCGCGGAAGCGGTCGAGGGTGAAGTTCGCGGGATCCTGGGCGTCGCGGCGGCCCATCTTGGTCGCGACGGTGACGCCCGCGTCGGGGTGCGCGCGCAGCCAGGATCCGATGATCGTCTCGCTGCGGCCGTCGCCGTAGACGTCGGCGGTGTCGAAGAAGGTGATGCCGGCGTCGGCCGCTGCGTCGAGCACGGCGAGGGCGTCGTCCTCGGCCACGTCACCCCAGTCCCCGCCGAGCTGCCAGGTCCCGAGTCCGATGACCGAGACGTTCCGATGGGTCCTGCCGAGGCTTCTCTGCTCCATGCGTCGAGCCTACGCGCGGGGGACGTCGGCCTCGCGTTCGCCAGCGCCGGGGTCGTCCGTCGCGGCGCGGGCGGGCCGGCGGCGCAGGGCGTGCACGGCGAGCGCGGCGATCACCGCCATCGGGCCGCCCGCGACGACGCCCGGCGCGAGGGTCACGAGCAGGGGCACGGCGTCGAGGAGCCAGCGCTCGCCCAGCGGGTCGCCGAAGCTCGAGTACGGCATGGAGGTCGCGATGCGGGCGGCGAGCGCGCGGAGGCCGAGGCCCGCGGCGGGGAAGGCGACGGCGAGGATCCAGAGCGTCGGGGCGAGCCAGCCGGCGAGGGCCGGGCGGTCGGCCGCTCGGGGGACGTACGGCGCCAGCGTCCCGTGCGTCTGCGGGTCCCCGGTGGGCGCGGACGGACCGGGAGCCTCGGCGCCCGCCTGCGGATCCGTCCGCGGATGCGGCGCCGGGGCTGGACCGGAGGCCCGCTGGAACGCCGGGTCGAACCGCGGATCCACGTCGGCGGGCTCGCCCTCCCCGTCCGACCTCCGCGTCATGACGGTCAGGCTACGCCCGGGTCGGGCCCAGGATGCTTGGCGGACGCTAGTGCTCGTCATGGGGTGCTCATAGGGTCGCCGGGTGTGATCTCCTCATGGCCCCCACCGGGCCACCCGAGACACGAAGGACCCGTCATGAACGAGACACCCCAGGAGCCGACCGGACGTCCGGACGAGGCCCCCATCGACGACACCCGCTCGACCGACGCCGCCCCGGCCGCGGCCGAGACCGCGCAGCCCGCCTGGCCGGCGCCTGCCGGTCCCGCGGCCGACGGTCCCGCAGCGCCCGACGCGCCCCGCGCACACGCCGCGCCCGCGGCCCCCGCGGCGTGGACCGCCCCGACCGACGCGCACGCCACCGCGGGCCCCGCGGTCGGCGCCGGCGCCCCCACCGCGCAGCAGCCGACGGCGCAGCAGCCCACCGCCCAGCAGCCCACCGCCGCCTACGCCACCGCGATGCCCGCCGGGGGCCACCCCGCGGGATCCCCGTGGCCCGCCCCCGCCACCGACGCCTTCGGCCGCCCCCTCCACGTCGACGCGGCCGGGAACCCCGTCCCGCCCAAGCGGATGCGCCGCGGCCTCCGCACGGGCCTCATCGCCGGGGCGTCCGCCCTCGCGCTCCTCCTCTCCTTCGGCAGCGGCACCGCGGTGGGCTTCATGGCCGACCTCGGTCGCTCGAACCCGCAGGCCGGGAGCACGCAGATCCAGGACCCGGGCTCCTTCACGCCGGGCCAGGGCTTCGGCCGCGGCACGACCACGCTGCCCGGGCAGGGATCCGGCAGCGGCTCCGGCTCGGAATCCGGCACGCAGTCCGGCACCGGGCGGGGCACCTCGGTCACCTCCCCCGAGGCGACCACCGCGCAGAAGGCCGGCGTCGTCACGATCGACTCCGCGCTCACCTACGAGAACGCGGCCGGCGCGGGCACGGGCATCATCCTGTCGTCCGACGGCACGATCCTCACCAACAACCACGTCGTCAGCGGCGCCACCAGCATCCGCGTCACGGTCGAGTCGACCGGCAAGGCCTACGTCGGGAAGGTCGTCGGCACCGACGCCACGAACGACGTCGCGGTCCTCAAGCTCGAGGGCGCGTCGGGCCTCACGCCGGCGAAGCTCGACACGGACGGCGCACAGGTCGGCGAGGCCGTCACGGGCGTCGGCAACGCGGGCGGCACGGGCACGCTCACCGCGGCGACCGGCCAGGTCACGGCGCTCGGCCAGACCATCACGACGCAGTCCGAGGGCACGGCCGCGGGCGAGACGCTCACCGACCTGATCCAGACGGACGCGGCGATCGTCTCCGGCGACTCCGGCGGGCCGCTCGTGGACGCGGAGGGGGAGGTCGTCGGCATCGACACCGCAGCCTCCTCGGGCTCCGAGCCGATCGCCGGGTTCGCCATCCCGATCGACAAGGCCGTGTCCATCGCGAAGCAGATCGAGAGCGGCGTCGAGTCCGGCACAGTCAAGATCGGCTACCCGGCGTTCCTCGGAGTGCTGCTCGCGAACGGCGCGGGCACCGTCGCGGGCGCTCCCGTGCAGGGCGTCGTCGACGGATCCGGCGCCGCGAAGGCGGGACTCGCCCAGGGCGACGTCGTCACCTCGGTCGACGGCAAGGCCGTCGCCTCGGCCTCCGAGCTCAGCACCGCGATCTCCGCGCACAAGCCCGGCGAGTCGGTGAAGCTCGGGTGGACCACCGCGGCCGGCGCCGAGAAGACCGGCACCGTCACCCTCACCGAGGGCCCCGTGAGCTGACCCGCTCCTCCCCCACGACGACGGCCCGTCCTGCATCGCGCAGGGCGGGCCGTCGTCGTGCGGCTGGCGTCAGCTGCGGGTCACGTCCAGCACCACGACCGCCCAGGACAGCGCCGGGAGCGTGAGCGTCAGGCGCCCGCCCTCCGCGCGCACGCCCTCGAGCGGCACGAGGCCGACCTGCTCGCCCGACTCGAGCGTGTTGCTCGCGTGCCGGTCACCGCCCTCGGGCACGCGCAGGACCTCGGCGCGGAGGATCCGGCCGGCATCGAGCCCGCGCAGCGCGACCTCGGTCGACGCGTCCTCCTCGAGCCCGCGGTTGGCGAGGAAGAGCGACACGGTGCCGGCCTCGTCGTCCCAGGTCGCGCTCACGTCGACCACGTCGGCGGTGCCGAACCGGTCGTTGTCGTAGCGGTCGCTGTCGACCTCGACCTGGAGGATCCGGCCCGTCGCGAGCTGCGCCATCCGGGCGAACGGCCAGAAGATCGACTGCCGCCAGGCGGGCCCGGCCTCCTCGCTGCGGATCGGCGCGATCACGTTCACGAGCTGCGCCTGGTTCGCGATCTTCACCCGGTCGCCGTGCCGCAGCAGCGAGTTGAGCAGAGTGCCGACGACCACCGCGTCGGTGACGCTGTACTCGTCCTCGATGACCCGCGGGTGCTCGCGCCAGCCCGCCTTCTCGATGCGGTGCGGTTGGTCCTCGCCGTCCAGCCCGCGCTGGTACCAGACGTTCCACTCGTCGAACGAGAGGTCGATGCGCTTGCGGTTCTTCAGGCGCGCGCCGGTCGCGTCCGCGGTGGCGACCACCGACTCGATGAAGAAGTCCATGTCCACGGCGCTCGCGAGGAAGCTCCGCACGTCGCCCTCGTGCTCCTGGTAGTAGGCGTGCAGCGAGACGTAGTCGACGACGTCGTAGGTGTGGCCGAGCACGGTCTGCTCCCACTGGCCGAAGGTCGGCATGCCCGAGTTGGAGCTGCCGCACGCGACCAGCTCGATGCTCGGATCCACCAGCCGCATGGCCTTGCCGGCCTCCTGCGCGAGGCGGCCGTACTCGTCGGCGGTCTTGTGCCCGATCTGCCACGGCCCGTCCATCTCGTTGCCGAGGCACCAGAGCTTGATGTCGAAGGGCTCCTCGGCGCCGTTCCTGCGCCGCATGTCGGAGTACTTCGATCCGCCGGGGTGGTTCGCGTACTCCACGAGTGAGCGGGCCGCGTCGACGCCGCGCGTGCCGAGGTTGATGGCCTCCATCACCTCGACGCCCGCGGCCCTCGACCAGCCCACGAACTCGTGCAGGCCGAACGCGTTCGTCTCCACGGTGTGCCACGCGCCGTCGAGGCGGCGGGGCCGGTCCTCGACGGGGCCGACGCCGTCCTCCCAGTCGTAGCCGGAGACGAAGTTGCCGCCGGGGTACCGGACGACCGTGGCGCCGAGCTCCTTGGTGAGGTCGAGCACGTCCTGCCGGTAGCCCTCGGGCGTCGCGGTCGGGTGGCCCGGCTCGTAGATGCCGCTGTAGACGCACCGGCCCATGTGCTCGACGAACGAGCCGAAGAGCCGGCGGGGCACGTCGCCGATGGTGAAGTCGCGGTCGATGGTGATGCGGGCGCGGGTCATGGGCGTCCTCCTTGACGAGGGGCCCGGGCGCGTGCGTCCCGGGCGGGATGGGTGGTGCGGGTCGGGGTGTCGTAGCGCGGCATCACTGCCCGCCGAACCCGGTGGTCGAGATGCCCTTGATGATCTGGCGCTGGAAGAAGAGGAACACCAGGATCAGCGGCAGCGCGGCGAGCACGGCCGACGCCATGTTCTGCGCGTACTGGATCCCGTAGGCGTTCTTCACCGTCTGCAGGCCGACCGGCAGGGTCATGAGCGTGGCGTCGTTCGTGGCGATGAAGGGCCAGAGGAAGTTGTTCCACGCGCCGATGAAGACGAAGATCGCGACCGCCGAGAGGATGGGGCGCGACAGCGGCATCACGATCTGCAGGAACACGCGCACGCGTCCCGCGCCGTCGACGCGCGCGGCGTCCTCGAGCTCGATCGGGATCTGGTCGAAGAACGCCTTCAGGATGAACACCATGGCGGGCTGCACGATCTGCGGCAGGATCACGGCCCAGAGGGTGTCCACCAGGTTGAACGACAGCATCTGGTAGAAGAGCGGGACGATGAGGATCTGCGGCGGGATGATGATCGACGCCACGATCGCCCCCATCAGCAGCTTGCGGCCGCGGAAGTCGATGCGGCTGAGCGCGTAGCCGGCGAGCGCCGAGAACACGACCGCGACCACGGTGATCACCGTGCTCGTCAGCAGGCTGTTCCACGTCCACAGCGGGATCGTGCCGCCGTTCAGCACCGACGCGTAGGCGTCGAGCGTGAAGCCTCCCGCCGGGAAGACGGTGACGGGGAACGCCGCGGCGTCCGTCTCCGACTTGAACGACGTGAGCACCGCCCAGAGGAACGGCAGCAGCCACGCGGCGGCGAGGACGATGAGGATCAGGAGCGCGGCGATGCGCGACGGCTGGAACCGGGGCGTCCCGGTGCGGCCCTGGCGGGCGGCGACGCTGGTCGCGGGCCTCCGGGCGAGCGTGCCGGAGGAGAAGGCGGGACGGGTCGCGGTGGTCATGACTTCCTCCGGGTGGCGGTGAACTGGATGACCGAGATGACCACGATCAGGGCGAAGAAGATGTAGGAGATGGCGGCCGAGTAGCCGAAGCGGAAGCCGGTGAACCCGGTCTCGAAGACGTACTGCACGATGGGCCGCGTCGATCCGCCCGGGCCGCCCGCGGTCATCTGGTAGATCTGGTCGAAGACCTTGAGCGACGCGAGCACCTGCAGGATCGCGAGGAGCGCGGTGGTCGGGGCGAGCTGCGGGATCGTGATGGAGAACAGCTGCCGCCACTTGCCCGCGCCGTCGAGCGCGGCGGCCTCGTACTGCTGGTCGGGGATGTTCTGCAGCGCGGCCAGGTAGATGAGGAAGTTGAACCCGACGGTCCACCACACGGTGGTGACGACGACGCTCGTCATGGCGAGGTTCGAGTCCTGCAGCCACGCGGGCTGCGGGAGGCCGAACGCCCCGGCGATCGCGTTCACCACGCCGAGCTGCGGGTTGTACATCCACAGCCAGAACAGCGACACCACCGTGGACGCGAGCAGGAACGGCAGGAAGAACGCGAGCCGCCAGAGCCACTGGCCCGGGAGGCCGAGGTTCACGAGGAGCGCGAGCACGAGGCCGACGACGAGGAGCGGGATGGTGCTCGCGATCGTGAACACCACGGTGTTGCCGAGCGAGCGCCACATCTGGCTGTCGCCGAACGCCTCGAAGTAGTTCGCGAAGCCGATGAGCTCGCTGTTGGCGCCCGTGAGGCTCTGCCCGGTGAGGCTCTGGTAGAAGCCGTAGAGCACCGGCCAGACCAGGAACACCAGGAAGGTGATGAGGAACGGGGCGATGAAGAGCATGCCCTGGGTCTGCTCCTTGGCCTTGACCTTGGGCTGGCCGACGGCGGGCCGCGGGGAGGCTGGCCCGGGCGCGGGGGCGACCGGGGTGGGTGGTGCTGCTGTCGTCACGAGTGGACTCCTTCGTCGTTTCGCTGGGAAGAGGGTGCGGCGCCGCGCACGGGCGGCGGTCGCGAGGTCGATCGGGCGCTGCGGGGTCGCGCGCTACAGGGGGTTGGGCTTGGCGAGCAGCGCGTCGATCTGCCGGATGAAGGCGTCGAGGCCGACGCCCGCCTCCTGCCGCCCGAGGAACACGTTCTGCACGTTCTCGGCGAAGTACGTCTGGAAGTCCGAGCCGGATCCGGTGAAGTACGCCACCGGGTCGTACTCGATCTGCGCGGCCGCGTTCGCGTAGTGCGCCTGCGGCAGGAGCTCCGCGTACTCGGGGCTGTCGACGATGGGCTTGTACGCCGGGATGTGCCCGGCGCCCGCCCACTGCAGCGAGTTCTTCAGCAGGTCGGCGACGAACGCGTACGTCCTCTCGCGCTTGACGGGATCCGGCGAGCTCTGGTGCGGCAGCACGAACGCGTGCGAGTCGGCGAAGGTCGCGGGCGTGCCGAACAGGTTCGGGATGGGCATCGCGTCGAAGGGCACCTTCGCCTTCTGGAAGGTGGGGAGCTCCCACACGCCCGTGACGATGGCGCCGCTCTTGGCGCCCGCGAACTCGGCGATGGCGGTGCCCGCGTCGCCGCTCGGGGTGGCGATCGTGCCGTCGAGCAGGGTCTGGATGTACTCGAGCGACGCGACGGCCTTGTCGCGGTCGTAGACGACCTGGCCGCCCGTGGGCAGCTCCATGTCGCCGCCCATCTGCTTGTAGAACGTGTAGAACATGCGCCACATCTGGGCGCCGTCGCCGAGGTACCCGTAGCTCAGGGCGTGCTCGCCGGTGACGGCCTGCATCGCCCGCATGACCTCGAGGAACCGGTCAGGCGACGTGATCTCCTCGAGCTGGCCATCGCTGCCCAGCACGCCAGCCTGGGCCGCGATGTCCGTGTTGTACATGAGGATGAACGGGTGGCTGTCGAGGGCGATGGAGTACAGCTTCCCGTCGACGACGCCCTTGTCCCAGACGCGCGGCTCGAAGTCGGCCTGCGTGACCCCGAGCTCGGCGAGCCTGTCGGTGTCCCACGGATCGAGCAGGCCGCCGGGCGCGAAGCCGGGCACGCGGGCCGCGTGCATGATGGCGACGTCGGGGGCGCGGCCGCCGACCGACGCCATGGCGAGCTTCGTGTAGTACGGCTGGCCCCAGGCGAGGACGGTGGCGGTGACGTCGAATCCGCCGCCGGAGTCGTTCGCCTCCTTCACCATCTCCGTCATCCGGATGCCGTCGCCGCCGGACAGCAGGTGCCAGTACTTCAGGTCGACGATGCCGCCGGCCGACGCCACCTGGGGCGCGCAGCCGGAGAGACCTCCGACCAGGAACGCGCCGCCCAGGGCCGCCGCTCCGCCCATGAGGATCTGACGCCTCGACCATGCCGAGGGACGTCCCCCGGCCTTTCCCGTAACAGGATCCATTGACCACTCCTTTGTGATGCAGTGATCATTACATCGTTGTAATGCGGAGCGCAACGTTTCCCCGGGCCGATCCGTCGGAGGTTCGCCGTCGGGTCAGGCCGGGTCAGGCGGTCGGGCGCGTGCTGCCGCGGACGACGATGCGGTGCGGGATCACGACCTGCACGGGCGGGCCGTCGCGCTCCTCGATCCTGCGCACCAGCTGGCCGACGGCTGCCTCCGCGTAGGCGCGGATGTCGAAGTGCACGGAGGTGAGGGTGGGGATCGAGAAGCGCGACTGGTCGACGTCGTCGAAGCCCGCGACCTGGATGTCCTCGGGGACGCGCACCCCGTGGTCGGCGAGCGCGCGCAGGGCGCCGAACGCGAGGCCGTCGGTGAAGCAGAACAGGGCGTCCGGCACGGGATTGCCGTCGGCCAGCCAGGCGTCGACGGCCTCGGCCCCCGACGCGCTGTTCCAGCCCGTGCGGTCGATCTCGACGGGCACCTCGCCCGCCTCCTCCATCGCGCGCCGGTAGCCGATGCGGCGGAGGTCGCCCGCCGCGGACTCCTCGCGCGTGGCCGTGCCGAGCGCGGCGATGCGCCGGGCCCCCGTGCCGAGGAGGTGGCGCGTCATGTCGTACGCCGCCCGGACGCTGTCGACGAGCACACGGTCGACGATCTCCTGCTCGACCTCGCCGATCACCACGACGGGCGGCAGCGACTCGGCGCGCGAGATGGCGCTACGTGAGAGCAGCACGGGGTTGAGGATCAGGCCGTCGACCAGGTGCTCGCGCGCCCGGGACATGAGGTCGCGCTCGCGGTCGGGCCGCGAGCCCGTCTCCTCCATCTGGATGCTGTAGCCGGCCTCGTGCGCCACCTCCACCAGGTGGTGCGCGAGCTCGGCGGAGTAGGCGGTGCCGAGGTCGGGCAGGGCGACCGCGATGACGCCCGTGCGCCCGTTGCGGAGGCCGCGGGCGGACAGGTTCGGCACGTAGTCGAGGTCGGCGACCGCCCGCTCGACGCGCTCGCGCGTGGCGGGGCTCACGGCGACGCGCCCGGTGATGACGTTCGAGACCGTCTTCGGGGAGACCCCGGCGCGCGCGGCGACGTCCTTCACTGTCGCGCGCATGGTCCTCCCGGGGCCGACCGTCGGCGGCGTCTGCCGCACGCGGTGCCCTGCGAATCTAATGCACACGCATTCCCCCGCCCGCGGAGGCGACGCCCGGGAGCGCCCGGCATACTTCACGGATGATCTCCACCGCGAACGCCACTACCCTCCTGGAGCTCGGCCTCGAGTGGAGCCCCGAGCCCGGCGACCGGTTCCGGATCCGCGGCCAGGGCTTCGAGTCCGACGTCTTCACCATCAGCGAGCTCACGATCGAGGCGCACGAGCACGCGACCGGCACCGTGCTCGGCTTCAACGGCACGACCGAGTGGGCGCTCGACTCCGTGGCCCTCGAGGACAGCCTGTGGCTGCCGCGCGAGGACCAGCTCCGAGCGCTGCTCGGCGGGGCGTTCAGGTCGCTCAGGCGCGAGATCGGCGGCGCGGAGGACGGTGCGCACGTGGTGCTCGTCGAGATCGACGGCCAGGAGGTCGAGCACCGGGACCTCGAGGCCGAGGAGGCCTACGCCAAGGCGCTCATCGCCGTGATGGAGGCCCGGACCCCGACGCCGCCCGCCGCCTGACGCGGGGTCGCCGGCGGGCTCAGGCCCGCGCGCGACGACGTACGACGAGGGCCGAGATCGCGCGCCAGCCGAGCATCAGGAGCCCCAGGATGATCGCGGTCGTGATGACGAACGGGATCACGACGCCCTCGCCGCTGAGCGCGCGGAGCACCATGCCGACCACGAGCGTCACGCCCCACACCAGGAGGCCGGTGGGCACGACGCGCGACGGGCTGCGCCAGGCCCGAGCCACGATCCAGCCGACGAGCCCGCCCGCGAGGAACGGCCACGCGGTGCCGAGGACGCCCGACGGCACGAGGTCCTCGCCGTGGCTCGCCCGCCCGATGAGGACGAAGACGACGATGAGCGCGGCGTCGAGGACGACGGCGCGGACGATCTCGGGACGGGCTGCGCGGCGGGCGGTTCGGGGAGTCACCCCGCGATCCTAGGCGTCGCGCGCTGGGCGGTCGGCGAGCCCGTCGTCGTCGGACACCGTCGTGCCCGGCAGCGTGAGGAACCCGTCGGCGACGAGCGCGCGGATCCGCGGGAGCAGCTCGGCGCGCAGGGCGTCGGCGTCCACCGCGGTGAGCTGCGCGACGGCGTCGACGATGGCGCCCACCGCGAGCTCCCCGTCGCACGCGCCGACGAGCGCCGCGAGCCCGGTGTCGAGCGGCACCTCGCGGCCGAAGCCGGCGCCCTGGCGGAGCGTCATGACCGTGGGATCCTCGGCGCCCGGCCAGTAGTGCCGCTCCTCCGTGACGTCGCCGGCCACCACGAGCGCGAGCCCGGCGAGCGCGTGGTCGTCGACGTCGGCGAGTGCGTCGTGCGCAGCCAGGGATGCCTGGAGGTGGTCACCGAGGCCGGTGGGGTTGTGGCCGAGGCCGCCGTGCAGCCGCTCGATCCGGCGGAGCGTCGGCGTCCCCGAGGTCGGCCGGCGGAGGGTGAGGTAGCCGAAGCCGACCGCGTCCACGCCACGCGCGGTGAAGTCGTCGAGCCAGGCGCCCATGAGGGCCTCCGACTCCGGGGTGCCGGCACGTGTGCCGCCGTCGCGGATCCACGTCTCGGCATAGAGCGCGGCGTCCTGCACCTCGCGCTCGACGATCCACGCGTCGAGGCCGGATCCGGTGCGCGCCGCCGCCCGGTCCAGCCAGCCCGCGACGCGCTCGAGGCCGGGCTCCCCGGTGCGGTGCTCCCAGTTGCCGAGGAGCTGCGCGACGCCGCCGGGCGTGAGGTGGTCGGCGAGGTCGGCGACGACGCCCTCCACGAGCGCGTCGCCGACGAGCCCGGCGTCGCGGTACTCGTAGGCCGGCACGCCCTCCGCGCGCGGGGTGATCACGAACGGCGGGTTCGAGACGATGTGGTCGAACCGCTCCCCCGCGACCGGCTCGAACAGGCTGCCGAGCCGGAGCTCGATGGTCGTGATCCCGTTGAGGGCCGCGTTGAGCGCCGCGAACGCGAGGGCGCGCGCGGAGATGTCGGTCGCCACGACCCGGTCGGCGTGGCGGGAGGCGTGCAGCGCCTGGATCCCGCAGCCGGTGCCGAGGTCGAGGGCGCTGGCGACGGGCGCGGAGATCATGAGGCCGCTGAGGGTGGCGGACGCGCCGCCGACGCCGAGCACGTGGTCCTCGTCGAGCGCGCCGCCGGTGGCCAGCTCGCCGAGGTCGGACGCGATCCACCACTCGCCGACGCCGTGCGCGTCGATGAAGCCGTAGGGGCGGAGATCGACGGCCGGGCGCACCCGCTCGCCGTCGACCTCGACGAGGCCGAGGCGTGCGGCACCGTCGAGGCCCAGCATCGGCAGGGCGTCGCGGAGGTCGGCCGCGTCGACCGGGTCACCGAGCACGAAGAGGGCCGCGAGGACGGCGGCCGCGGGCAGGCCGTCGGCGGTGCGGGCGGCCTCGACGGCGCGACGGGCCGGGATCCGGTTCCCGCGGTGCAGCGCCTGCCCGGCCGCGTCACCCCACACGTCGAGCGCCGACGCCAGGGTGAAGGGCGCCGCCTCGAGGTCGGCGCGCAGCGCCCGCACCTCAGGGGTCGCGATGGTCACGGGCGGGATCGCGGGGCGGGGCACCGACCGATCTTAACCGGGCCCGGCACGAGGAAGCGGCGCCGGCCGCCGAGCGGGGTTCGCTCGGCGACCGGCGCCGCAGGTGATGAGAAGGAGCCGGGGTCAGCGGCTCGAGACGGTGAGCGCGGGCGCGCTCGGAGCCTGCGTCCCCTGGACGTTCAGGCCGACGTGCACGGTCTGGCCCGCGGGGATCTTCCCCGCCCAGTCAGCGCCGGTGCACGTGATGCGGCTGGACGCCACGGTGCAGGTCATCCCCCAGCTGTTCGGGACGGCCGTGACGCCGGGGCTGTCCCAGGAGACCGTCCAGCCGGACACCGCTGAGCTGGCGGTGACGGAGAGCTCGGACGAGTATCCCGTGCCCCACGACCCGTTCAGCTTGTACGTGGCGGACGCCCCGCCCGACGGAGCGGGCTGCGGCTGGGGCTGCGGCTGGGGCTGGGGCTGCGGCTGCGGCTGCGGCTGCGGCGCGGGCTGCGTGCCGGATCCCGAGCCGGAACCGCTTCCCGAGCCGGAACCCGACCCCGACCCCGACCCCGAGCCGGATCCCGACGAGGACGCCGGGTGCAGGATCGGCGCCATCGCGTCGAGCTTCGCCTGCTCGGGGGTGACCCAGTCGGACTTCACGAGCCCGCCCGTGTCACCGCTGTCGGGGTTGAACGACCAGAACGACGAGCTGATGCCGGTGGTCTGGAGGTACGACACGAGGGTCGAGAGCCACTGCTTGTCGCTGGTGGTCTCGAGCTTGGTGCCGAACTCACCGAGCAGCACCGGGGCGATGCTCTTCTTCGCGAGGTACCCCCAGGCGACGTCCCACACGCCCGGGAGGTTGTCGGGGTAGTCCGACGCGCTGAACCACGACTGTGCGTAGATGCTCGCGGGGTAGTCGTGCGGCGAGTACACGACGCGGTTCGGCACGCTCAGCTCGACCGGCTTGTCGCCGGCGGCGCCCAGCGCCCCGCCCCACCACGTGCCGGACCCGCCGGGCTCCGTGTCGGTGCCCTCGACGATGACGAGCAGCTTCGGGTTGACCGACAGCACCGCGTCACCACCGCGCTCGGCGGCCAGCCGCCAGTCGGTGCCGATGACCCCGGTGCCCCACGTGGCCTGGCCATGCGGCTCGTTGTGCAGGTCGACGCCGATGACCGTGGGGTCGTCCTTGTAGCGGTCCGCGAGCATCTTCCAGTCAGCGATCCACTGCGCCTCGGAGAGGTCGTTCGAATACCACAGCTCGGACTGCCCGTCGGTCGTCGGGCGGTGCTGGTCGAGGAACACGTTCAGGCCGTTGGCCTTCGCGGAGGCGATGGCGCGGTCCATGAGCTGCAGCGGGGTGATGCCCTTCAGATCCGGATTGGCGGTGGCGCCCCAGTCGGCCACGCTCGACGCCCGGAGGCAGCTGTTCGCGAACGGCATGCGCACCGTCGTGAAGCCCATGTCGTGGAGGTGCTTCATGCCGCTGTCGAGGGTGATCTTGTCGAGCCCGTGGAGCACGCAGCCCGACGACTCGAGCCCGAACCAGGCGGCTCCGCGCACGGTGTACGTGGAACCGGACGAGTCGACGATCTTCCCGCCGTCCGTGTGGAGCCATCCGGATGCGGTCGCGGTGGTCGACGCCGCGGCGGTCCGCGCCGAGGTGGAGCCCGCATCGGCTGCGGAGGCGGTCGACGCTCCCGCAGCCGCGAGCGCGACCGGGAGGAGCAATCCGAGCAGGGCTGTGGTGATGCCTCTTCGTGTCTTCATGCGGGAAGGCTAGGACCGCCGCGCCCGCCGCGCGCGCATCCCTCACACCCCGTGAGGGTGAGCTGGCGTGCGCCGCCGGGAAAGCAAAAACCCCGCCGGAGCGGGGTTCTTGTGGACCTAAGGAGATTCGAACTCCTGACCTCCTCGATGCGAACGAGGCGCGCTACCAACTGCGCCATAGGCCCTGACAACTCCACGAGACTACCACGTCACGCGGAGCCCTTCGAACCGCCGAGGCGACCGCGGACCCAGCAGGCCGGTCGCCCGGCGCGGGCCCTCCGACGGACGGACCGGCGCGCTAGCCGACCGCCCTGCGGCGGCGCAGCACCTCGTCGAGGTCGCCCATGCCGGGCTCCGCGTCGTCGACGATGCCCATGCGCGAGAAGCGGCTGACGGGAGCCGTGCGCGCGGCGGGGGCGGCAGGAGCGGCGGATGCGGCGGGCGCCGCCGCCTCCTCCTCGGCGGACAGGCGCGCGACCTCGGGCTCGAGGTGCGCGCGGCGCAACGTCGCCTCGGACTCCGCGGCGGCGCGGCGCATCTCCTCGACGGGCGAGAGCGGCGTGCGGGGCGCGCTCCCGGCGCCGGGACGCGGCCCGGGTGCCTGCGAGCGGGAGAGGTAGAGCGGCTTGGGCACGGGAACGGGGGTCCAGGACTCGCCCTCCTCGCGCTCCGCGACGGGCTCGGCGGGCTGCGCTGCCCGCTCGAGGAAGTCGGTGAAGCCGGTGCGCGGCTTCGGGCGGGCCTCCGGCGCCTGCAGGCGGCGGGCGGCGGCGACCTGCGACATGCGCTGCAGGAAGGCGAGCGACGCGAACGTGGCGAGCGAGGAGATCACGAGGAGCGTCCACGCGCCGGCCCCGGCGACCTGGGCGATCCCGGCGATGACGCCGACGAGGGCGAGGGCGAGGATCGCGGTGGCGGCGAGGCGGCTGCGACGGAGGCGCGTGGCGGCGGAGGGCGACGTTGCGGACACGGGGGCCACTTTCGGTAGGGCGCGCTGGGCGGCGGCGTCTCGCGCACGCGCGGCGGCTTCGGCTTCTTCTGCGGCCCGGCGGAGGGCGCGCTGCTGCTCGACGACGCTGCGGGCGTTTGTCTCGGCGCGCACCGCGTCGGGGACCTCGGCCGTCTCGGCCAGGATCCGCAGGGTCTGCTGGAGGCGCACCGCGTTGCGCTCGGTCGCCATGTACTGGCGCCGGTGCAGCCACGTGGGCAGGAGGTAGGCGAGCCAGAGCACCGCGGAGAGCGCGATGATGATGCCGCCGGATTGCATGATCCCGAGGCTAGGAGGTCCGGCGGGCACGACGCGGGAAGCGCGCCGCGTGTCCACTGCCGGACCGGCGCATCCGCAGGTCCGCGGACGGGGCGAGGTCAGATCCGGCGCTGCACGGCCAGCGGAACGGCGGCCGCCTGGACGTCCGCGTCGGGGATGCGTGACCATTCGGGATCCACGCCGCCCTCCTTCCAGCGCGCGAGCACGCTGGTCGACAGCTCCTCGACGACGAGGCCGAAGCAGAAGTGGTCGCGCCAGTCGCCGTTGATGTGGATGTAGCGGCGGCGGAGCCCCTCGTACCGGAAGCCGAGCTTCTGCACGACGCGGAGGCTGGGCGCGTTCTCCGGGCGGATGCAGATCTCCATCCGGTGCAGCCCGAGCGCGGTGAAGCAGTAGTCGGTCGCGAGCGCCACGGCCGTGGGCGTGACGTTGCGTCCCGCGAACTCCTGGCCGACCCAGTAGCCGATGGTCGCGCTCGAGAGCGAGCCGTACGCGATGGACGACACGTTGAGCTGCCCGGCGAACTCGTCGTCGTAGTCGATGACGAGCGGCACCCCGAGGCCGGCGCGCGCGTTGGCCTGCAGCGACCGGATGCTCGCGCGCGTGTCGAACGCCATCGGCGCGTACGGACTCGTGGCCTCCCACTTGCGGAGCCAGGAGCGGTTGTCGAGGAGCGAGCGCTCGAGGGCCCGCGAGTCGCGGAGCCGGATGGGCCGGACGGAGATGCGCCCGTCCCGCATGGTGGGTACGGTCTGCGGCACGTCCATGAGCCTAGGCCTCAGCGGGAGCGCCGGTGCGACCGGACCGCGCGGCGCCGTCCTCGATCAGCGCTCGAGCGTCTTGACGAACTCGGGCAGCCACTCGCGCAGTCCCTCGCCGAGGTCCTCGTGGTCGACGCCGAGCTGGACGATGGCCTTCAGGTAGTCGAGCCGGTCGCCGGTGTCATAGCGGCGGCCGCGGAAGACGACGCCGTAGACGCCGCCGGTCCACTCGGGCGCGGCGGCCATCTTCTCGAGCGCGTCGGTGAGCTGGATCTCGCCGCCCTTGCCGGGCTCCGTCTTGTGGAGCACGTCGAAGACCTCGGGGCGCAGCACGTAGCGGCCGATGATGGCGAGGTTGGAGGGCGCGGTGCCGGCGGCGGGCTTCTCGACCATGCCGGTGATGCGCACGACGTCGTCGTCGTCGGTCTCCTCGACCGTGGCGACGCCGTAGAGGTGCGTCTGCGAGGGATCCACCTCGAGCAAAGCGACGACGGAGCAGCCGCGCTGGAGCTGGACCTCGATCATGCGGGAGAGGAGCACGTCGCGCTTGTCGATGATGTCGTCGCCGAGCAGCACGGCGAACGGCTCGCGGCCCACGTGCATCTCGGCGCGGAGCACCGCGTGGCCGAGGCCCTTGGGGTCGCCCTGGCGGACGTAGTGCATGTCGGCGAGGTCGGTGGACTCGTTGACCTTGCGGAGCTTCGCGTCGTCGCCCTTGAGCTGGAGGGTGGCCTCGAGCTCGGCGTTGCGGTCGAAGTGGTTCTCGAGGGCGGTCTTGTTGCGGCCCGTAATCATGAGGACGTCGTGCAGTCCCGCGCCCACGGCCTCCTCCACCACGTACTGGATGGCCGGGCGGTCGACGACCGGCAGCATCTCCTTCGGCATCGCCTTCGTCGCGGGGAGGAATCGCGTTCCGAGTCCCGCGGCGGGGATGACAGCCTTCGTGATGTGGGTGACCATGCGATCGAGCGTACCGGGCGGATCTCCCTAGACTCGACCCATGCCGAGCGAAGTCGGGAACGAGAAGAGGGCCCTGCGCGCCCAGCTGCGGGAGCGTCGTCGCCAGATGACCTCGACGGAGCGCGACGAGGCGGCGCACGGGCTGACCAGCCGCCTGACGGAGCTCGTGGCGAACCACGACGCGAGCCGGGTGGCCTGCTACCTCTCCACCGTCGACGAGCCGACCACGCGGCCCTTCCTCCAGTGGTTGCACGCGAACGACCGGCAGGTGCTCCTGCCGGTGTCGCGCAACGACGGCCTGCTCGACTGGGTCGTGAGCGACGGCACCGAGACCGAGGGCCTGTTCGGCCTGCCGGAGCCGGTGGGCGAGCTGCTCGGGCCCATCGCCATCAACGACGTCGACCTCATCGTGGTGCCCGCCGCCGCGGTCGACCAGGGCGGTATGCGCATGGGCTGGGGCCGCGGCTACTTCGACAAGACCCTCGGATCCATGGAGGCCTGCCCCCCGGTCTACGCTGTGGTGTTCGACGCCGAGTTCGTCGACGAGCTCCCGCGGGAGAAGCACGACATGCCGGTCGACGGCATCGTGACCCCGACCCTCATCCACTCCTTCTAGGGACCCATGCCCACGTACTCCTACCGCTGCACGGTGTGCGGCAACGCCTTCGACATCGTCCAGGCGTTCACCGACGACTCCCTCACCGAGTGCCCCGTGTGCGGCGGCAAGCTCCGCAAGCTGTTCGCCGCCGTCGGCGTGAGCTTCACCGGCAGCGGCTTCTACCGCAACGACTCGCGCACCGAGGACGCGGCGAAGCGGTCGCGGTCGTCGTCGTCGGGGTCCTCGTCGGCGAAGTCGGGCGACTCGTCGTCCTCGTCCTCCGATTCCTCGTCGTCTTCGTCTTCGTCTTCCGGATCCTCGGACTCGTCGGGATCCTCCGGCTCCGGCACCGTGGGCCAGGGCTCCGGTACCGTGACCCCCAGCACCCCCTCCGGTCCCGCATCCTCGGGCTCCGGCTCGTCCTCGCCGTCCACCTGATCGGGCGGCCCGCCAGACAGGAGCACCCGTGAAGGGCTTCAAGGAGTTCATCCTCCGCGGCAACGTCATCGACCTCGCGGTCGCGGTCGTCATCGGCGCCGCGTTCACCGCGATCGTGACGGCCATCGTCACATCCGTCTTCAACCCGCTGGTCGGCGCGCTGTTCAACGCCTCGACGCTGAGCGAGGCGTTCAAGGTCGACATCCCCACCGCGACCGGCAAGCCCGCGACGCTGCTGTTCGGCGCGGTGCTTGCGGCGCTGATCAACTTCCTGATCGTCGCCGCGGTCGTCTACTTCGCGCTCGTGCTGCCGGTGAACCACCTCAAGAAGGTCGCGTTCGCGAAGCAGAAGGCCGAGGAGGAGGCGACGCCGAAGGACGTGCCGCCGACCGAGACCGAGCTGCTCATCGAGATCCGCGACCTGCTCGCCGGGCGGCCGTCGCCCGAGGGCGCGCACACGATCCCGTCGTCCACCGGCCAGCACGTGGCCGAGCCCGGCAAGCCGGCCTAGCGCGAATCCGCGCGACCCGACCGCCTCCGGCGTCGACCAGTCAGCCCCAGTGGGGCGGGCGGTCGAGCCGGAGGCGGTCGTCGTTCGCGTCGGAGGCGGTGGGCGCGTCGCCCCAGCCCTGCGGGGCGTCCTCGGCGGCGGGCACCGCGGGAACGCGCGGGGCGGCCTGCGGCGTGGGGTCGGATCCGGGCACCGGCGGCGTCGACGCGCGACGCGAGCGGCGGACGGGGCGGCGCTCCCCCGCGGCGTCGGCCGCAGGTTCGGCGTCCGACGCGTCACGCTCCCGCATCAGTCCGCCCGGTGCGCGCCGGCCTGGACCTGCACGGGCGCGGTCACGGGGTGCGCGTCCGAGATCGCGCCGAGGGCGGTGGCGATGCGGCGGGCGACGGCGTCCGGATCCGCGAACAGCTCGAAGGAGTGCACGCGCAGGTAGTGCCAGCCGAGGCGCTTGAGCATCTCGGGCCGGAGGCGCAGCGACTCGCGGAGGCTCGTCTGGTTGACGACCGGATCCGTCTCGATCGCGATGGCCCGGCCGCCGTACGACGCGACGAGCCCGAGCTTGTCGCGGTGCCCGAGGGCGGGCGCGAGGCCGAGGCCCTCGAGGCGGCGGGCGAGGTCGACGAGCATGGCATCGCCGTCGTCCGGGATCGGGTCCTCCTTGAAGCGGGCCTCCGCCTCGGAGAGGATCTGGGCGAGCGCGACGATGCCGTGCTTCATCCGGTCCTGGTCGATGTCCGAGGGCTGGAAGCAGGAGACGACCACCATCGAGCGGCGCGCGCGCGTCATGGCGACGGCGAGCAGGCGCTCCCCGCCGGGCGCCGCGAGGGCGCCGAAGTTCGACAGCACGCGGCCGTGCGGGGTGCGTCCGTAGCCGACCGAGAAGATCACGCGGTCGCGGCTCTGCGCGACGCACTGCTCGAGGGTCGCGACCATGAACGGCTCGGCGCGGTCGCCGATGAAGAACTCGGTGACGTCGCTCCGCTTCGCGGCCGCGTGGAGCACGGCCTGCTGCACGCGCACGGCGTGACGGGCGCTCGCGGTGATGACCATGAGGGACTCGCGCGGGCGGTGGCTCGCGTGGTCGAGCACGAGCTCCACCACGCGGATCACCTCGGCGTCGACGCTCTCGACGGCGCCGGTGTCCTCGTCGGGCATGCCGTGGCCGTCGGCGACGAAGTCGAGCGACAGGCTGCCGTGGCCGAGGAACGTGCCCGCCCACGGGAGGGACTGGATCCGGCCGCCGTAGAAGCGGCGGTTGACGAGCTCGGCCAGGTCCTCGCCGCCCGCGCGGTAGCTGCGCGTGAGGGAGAGGGTGGGCAGCAGCTCGCCGAGGCGCGCGAGCGCGGAGTCGGCGTGGCGCTCCTCGAGCGTGGAGTCGTCGTCCGCGAGCTGCGGCGTGGAGCGCTCCGGCTGCGGGACGACAGCGATGGTGAACGGCGACGGCGTCTGCGTGACGGGATCCCCGAACACGACGGTCTGCTTGCCGCGCCGAATGCCGCCGAGGGCCTCCGCGAGCGTCATGGCGCCGGCGTCCACGAGGAAGACGGCATCGAACGGCATCTCGTCGGTGATCGTCGGCACCTCGTACGGCGACGCGAGCCAGACCGGCGCGATGGTGCGCGAGAGGTGGGGCGCGGAGTGGTGGAGGGCCGCGGCGTCGACGGGGGCGGATCCGCCGAGCAGCTGGCGCAGGTGGTGCGCCTCCTCGGGCCAGTCGACCACGCCGATCTTCCACGTCTCCGCGAGCTGCCACGCGAGCAGGCCCGCGCTGGCGGTGGCGTGCGCCTCGTCGACGAGACGGAAGTCGGACTCGAGCCGGTCGAGCACGCTCGTGTTCGCGTTGAGGAGCGCCTTGTCGCCCGCGAGCATCTGCTCCAGCACGGACTGCCACCAGGCGAGCTCGAGCTCGGCGGCGACGGCCTCCTGCGGCACGTGCCGGTCGGAGAGGCCGCGGAGCAGCGGATCCAGGTCGAGACGGCGGAGCTCGGCCAGCAGGGAGGTGCGCTCCTGCAGGTTCTGGAGCACCTCGCTGTCCTCGGCGAGCTGGGCGACCTTCACGCGCAGCTCGTCGACGGGCAGCTTGCCGAGCGGGGTGGGACGGGTGAGCATGCTCAGCGGCTCGTCGAGCACCTTGAGGTCGGCGGCGACCTCCTGGTAGCGCACGTGGACGTCGGAGATCCCGCGCGGGACCTCGGGGGTGGAGCCGACCGCGACGTAGCGCTGCCACAGGATCCGCTGCTTCTGGATGGCCTTGAGGCTCTCGTGCATGTCCGAGATGTGCACGCCGGGGCGCACGTACTCGCGCGCGAGCTTGCGGAGGCGCCGGCGCGTGATGCTCGTCATCTCGGGAGCATCGCGGCGGGATCCGGTGGCCGCGATGATCTCGCTGAGCGACCGGTCGAACACGACGGGCTGGAACTTGTCGAGCGTCTCGCGCACGTCGAGGAGGAGGCGCAGGTACACGCCGAGCTCGTCGATGGACGTGTAGGCGCGCATGCGCGTCTGGCCGATGAGCTCGTCCGCGCGCTCGAGCAGCCGCGGCAGGCCGTCGGCGGAGAGCGACTTCGCGAGGTCATGCGCGTGGGTCGCGGCGGCGCTCGTGGAGAAGGTGGCGCCGTACCAGGGCGAGTCGCCCGGGCCGTAGCGGAACTCGCCGAGGCTCGCGGCCTTGACGAGGGAGGCTGCGGCGCTCGCGCGGTCGTGCGCGATGGCGACGACCGCGTCGCGGGTGAGGCGCGCGGTGGTGGCCGGCGGATCGGGCAGCAGGGCCAGGCGCGACAGCTCGCCGAGCGCGTCGAGCACGGAGACGCCGAGGTCCCTGTCGGGGCGGCCGAGCGCGAAGCGGTAGTCGAGCAGCACGTGGCGGAGGCGCACGAGCGCGTCGTCGACCTCGGCGGTCTGGGCCGGCACGGCCTTCTCGTTGCGGACGATGGACTGGACCACGTCGCGCTTGAGCGACTTCGGCGCGACCGCGAGGCCGGGCAGGCCCACGTCGGCGAGGCGCTGGCCGATGCCCTTGAGGGAGGAGGCACGCGGGCTGACGACGAGCACGCGCTTGTTCTGCGCGACGAGGCAGCCGATCGAGTTGACGATGGTCTGCGTACCGCCGGTGCCGGGGAGCGTGGTCACCACGAGCGAGTTGCCCGCGTTGATCTGCGCGATGACGTACTCCTGCTCGGGATCGGCGTCGAGCAGCAGGGTGTCGGTGACGGGCGGGCGCTGGTCCTGCGGGATCGGATCCACGGGCGCGTACGCCTCGCCCACGCCCCACTTGGCGGTGGGGTTGCCGGCGATGGCGTCGATGACGAGGTGGTCGAGGTGCTCGGCGTCCTCGGCGAGCGCCCGGCCCACCTCCGCGAACGAGGAGACGACGAGGCGCGGCTGCACCGCGAACGCGGGCAGGTGCGAGGTGAGGCCACGCAGGCGGTCGATGACGGGCTGCGGCTTGAACGCGCCGTTCTGCACGGCGAGCGCGACGAACGAGTCGGCGTCGAGCGTGATCTGGAACTGCTCCTCGAGCGCCCGCGCGAGCGCCGGGTTGAGGAACGGCTGGCCCTTGAGGCGCACCTCGTAGTCGCTGCCGTGGCGGCGGATCGCGAGCGGGCGCAGGAGCACGGGCGCGCGGAACTGCTCGTCGGCGAAGCGCCACTCGGCGAGGCCGATGGCCAGGTGGATCGACTCGATGCCCCGGGCCGAGACCAGCTCGATGCCCTTCTGGGTGATGCGGTTCGCGGCCTTGCGGGCGCTGCGGAGAGCGAGGTCGTCGCGGATGAGAGAGGACAGAAGCGTCGTCTTGCCCGTGATGAACTGCGCGAGGCCACCCGGGTGCGTGGTGCTCAGCTCGATGCGCGAGCCGGGCGCGTCCACGAAGTGGAGGAGAGGAGAGGGCCCGCCGATGCCGGCGAGCTGCTCGCGCCACTCGCGCCAGCGGGGCTCGGCCACGTTGCCGCTCCCGAGCTGCACGTCGCCGACCCGGAGGTCGTGGGGGCTGGTGCTGTTGTGGGAAGCATTCACGTGGGGGTCCTCAAGAGGCTCGGCGGCGAACCCGGAGAGCAGGTCGTCGTCGTCGTCGGATCGTTCATTGGCACGCCACACCCGGCAACAGTACGACGCGTCGGGTGGGGAAACCGGCAGGCGGAGCCGGGCGGGGACGATCCGGGAGCCATGTCGGCTACTGGTTCCCCGGCGCCGCCCGGCCCGTCGCCCGGCCGCCCGCCCGCCCGCCCCCGCGGACCTCGGCCGGACGCCTCCCCTCCGCTACCATGGGCCGGTCAGCCTCTGTAGCTCAATGGAAGAGCAGTTCCGTCCTAAGGAAAGGGTTGGGGGTTCGAGTCCCTCCAGGGGCACCCTCATGATCGCGTGATCACGACGACCCGGATCCGCGACGCACGTGGCGCGGCTAGCCCCGAGTCAGCCTCGTCGCCCGGCCCACCGATGCGGAGACGGTGTCCGACACGAGCGCGTGACGGAATCGCGTCCACGACTCCGCATCATGGAGCCCGAGACGCGGGCCGTGCTCTCCTCGGAACCAGACCACGTTCCGCGTGAGCTCGTCGAGGTTCCATCCGATGAAGCTGGATGCACGCCGCTGGTGGGACCGCGAATAGTAGGAGAGCGTATTGTCCGCCCGCTCGAGGGCCCAGAGGATCACGAAGTAGGCACGCACCGCGTCCGCGTCGCGGACACGGCCCGGGGACGTGCCACCGTCCTGGGAATAGCGGAAGGTGCCCATCGCATCACGAGCGGCCGCCACCTCCCCCGTCGTCAGATCCGCGTGCACCGCGGCGAGCCCGGCTCGCCTACTCCGTCGCGCCTCGGCGACGGTGTGCACGAAGCCGATCACGGTCGCGAGAGAGGCCGCCGCCGCGGTGACGGCGACGAGGACCGTCCAGGCGCCTTCGATGCCCTAGCTCCCCGCCGCGAGTCGTGTCATGCGCCGACGGGCTCCCCCGCGTGCCCGCGGATCGCCTCCCGGATCGCGTCCGCGTGCGCGTAGATCTCGTCGAGCGAGCCGATCGGGTGGCGCGTCTCGACCTTGTGCGCGTCGAAGAGCCCGAGGTACTTCTGCTTCTTGCCGTTGAAGTGGAGGCGCGCGATGGGCTTGCGGTTGTTGTCGTCGAGGAGGATCGCGAGGTACGACTTCGCGTCGCGGTGCACCACGCGCTGCGGCTTCACCTCGCTGCAGGCGATGGCCTTGACGATCTGGTAGCCCTCGAGTTCCTCGAGCGTCGTCTCGATCTCGGTGTCGCGATAGAGGTCTGCCTCCACGACCTCCTCGCTGGTGATCACGTCGGCCGACGCGGATGCCGGCGCCGAGGGGAAGGCGGGAGCCCCCAGCGCGGTCTTCAGCCGGTCGTTCACCTGCTCATTCAGGTACTGCTTGGACGCCTTGCCGACGAGCGTCGTGAACTGCTCCCGCACCTTCTCCGTGAACGATCCGTCGTACACGCGACGGGTGAGGAGCTTCACCCAATCCGTGGTCGGCTCGCGGAACTCGGCGGCGATCGCCCGCTTCAGAGCACCGACGTACTTGAGCTCGCCCGCGGCGCTGATGATGGAATCGAGGTCGAAGACGTCCTTCGTGAGCTTCATCAGCTCGGGCAGCAGGGTCTCGTCGATGTCGGCGAGGTCGAGCACGAGGAACGGCTTCTCGTCCATGCGGTTCGGCGCGTCGAGGTCCGTGTAGAAGTGGTACGTCTCGCCGTTCGTGAGCACGGCGATCCGCGCGTTCGTCACGGCGAAGTAGCGGAACAGCTGCGAGGCGTGCTCGATCTTGAGCGGCTCCGTCGACTTCTTGCACTCGATGAGGATCTGCACCTCGCCGTCGCGCATGATCGCGTAGTCGATCTTCTCGCCCTTCTTGAGGCCGAGGTCCGCCGTGAACTCGGGGACCACCTCGAGCGGATTGAAGACGTCGTATCCGAGGATCGTGGAGATGAACGGCATGATGAACGCGTTCTTCGTCGCCTCCTCCGTCTGGATGGCGTCGCGCTGGTTGCGCACCTTCAGGGCCAGGGCGGCCAGTCGTTCGGCGAATTCCACGGGGACTCCCTCGTCTCGGTGATGCCGACGATACGGATGTCGATGCGTGCACATGGAGATGAGGGTGCCCCCATTTCGGGCCGACCGCGTCCGGCTCCGGGCGCCGACGGACGGCCCGGGCGGTGGAGAACAGGATCGGCGGGAGCGACCGTCCGCCCACACTGGTGCGGTCCCCGAGCATTCGTCGCTCCAGCCTGTCCGGCACCGCGGCCGCTCCGGGCAGCAGACATCAGCTCGGCGGGCATCGTCGGGAAGGCCCACGTCCGATCTGAGGAGCACGCACATGACCGCGACCAGCGACCAGACGGATCCCGCGACCCGCGCCCCGCTCTCCGTCCTCGACCTGGTCCCCGTCTCCGCCGGGTCGTCCTCCGCCGAGGCGCTCCGCGACAGCGTCGACCTGTCGGTGCGCGCGGAGGCGGCCGGCTACGCGCGGTACTGGCTCGCCGAGCACCACATGAACCCCGGGCTCGCGGGATCCAGCCCGCACGCGATGCTGGCCGCGGTCGCCGCGGCGACCCGCTCGATCCGGGTCGGCTCGGCGGCGACCCTCATCGGGAACCACAGCGCGCTGCAGGTCGCCGAGGCGTTCGGCACCGTCACGGGGCTCTACGGGCCGCGGTTCGACCTCGGGCTCGGTCGCAGCCCGATGCCGCCGAAGCGACCGGCGGGTGCGGGAGCCGACGCCGGCGCGCCTGCTGACGCAGAGGCCCGTGTCGTCGACGGCCTCCTCATCCCCGCACGCGCTGTGATGTTCAAGGACCGGTCCCGCGCCCAGCTGCAGGCGCGGCTGCTCCGTCGCGGCGACTCCGAGGTCGCGCCCTTCGGCGAGACGGTGGACGGCCTGCTCGCCTTCCTCGACGGGACGTACGCGGATCCCGAGATCGGGCCGATCGCGGCTCCCCCGGCGGACGGGTCGGCGGTCGAGGTGTGGATCCACGGGTCGTCCGCCGGCGAGAGCGCCCGCGTCGCCGGATCCCGCGGCCTCCCCTTCGGCGCCAACTACCACTCGACCCCGTGGGGCGTCCTCGACGCCGTCGCGGCGTACCGCGAGCACTTCGTCCCGGGCGTGCTCGCGGCCCCGCACGTGATCGTCTCGGCCGACGTGCTCGTGGCCGACACCGACGCAGAGGCGCGGCGCCTCGCCTCCGGGTTCGCGCGCTGGGTGCTCTCGATCCGCTCGGGTCTCGGCGCGATCCCCTACCCGGCCCCCGACGAGGAGGCCGCCGCACCGCTCGACGCCACCGAGCTCGCGCAGGTGCAGGACCGCCTCGACACGCGCATCGTCGGGGATCCCGCGACGGTCACGCGGAAGCTCGAGACCCTCCGCCGCGTCACGGGTGCCGACGAGCTCCTGATCACGACGACGACGCACGACCACGCGGCGCGGGTGCGCTCCTACGAGCTGCTCGCGGAGGCGTGGGGGACGCGCGGCCTCTGAGCGGTCCCGCGCCGAGGCGACGCATCAGCGCGGGTCCCCGTCCCCTCCTGCCTCCCGGCGCTTCCGCTCGATGGCGTCGCGGTACTTCTGCATGGATCGTTCCCCGGCTCGACGGCGGATCTCCTCCACGTCAGGCGCGAAGGTCTCGCGGGTCATGTCCTTCAGCTCGGCGTACTTCGCGTCGAACTCGTCCTGCGTCATGCCGGGCTCCCACGGGCGGCCGATGGCGATCCCGACCGCGGATGCCAGCCCCCAGGCGGCTCCCACCGCCGTGCCCATCTCGAGCGAGCCGCTCATGAGCCAGGCGAGGGCCACCACCGCGATCAGCGCGACGAGTGGGGGCACGAGCGCGAAGTCCCAGCCGCCAGGCGACGAGAGCTTCCGCCGCCGGGCGAAGGGGTCCTCGACCAGGACCTCGATCAGCGCGCCGACACCGACGGCCACGGCGACGAGCGCCACGAGGTCACCCGCTCCCCGCGACGGGACGCCCGGCAGGAGGGTCGCGAGCCACAGGAGCACGAGCACGACCGGCGCCTTGACGGCTCCGAGGACGAGATGCCCGAGGAGCGCCGGGCCGAAGCCGGGGGCTCCCACGTGTCGGGGTTGCGTGGTCGATCCGATGTCATCAGGTCCTCCATCCTCGCCGAGACTCTCCCCCGGCACTCCGCCCCACTTCACACCCCCGACACGGCACTCTGCACATGGCGCCCTCCCGCGGCGGATCCCTACGCTGTGGCAACCCGTCGTGACACCCGAGGAGCATCCATGGCATCCACCGCACCCGACGACTACGCGCTCGCGCGGGTCCCGCAGGAGGCGCGCTACCACTGGTTCCAGATCGCGACCCAGCGCGTCGGCCAGCTCTCCGCGCTGAGCGCGTTCGTCGTCGCCGCCACGCTCGGCTTCAGCATGAGCTTCTGGGATGCCTTCTGGGCCATCACCATCGGCGCCGTGATCCTCGAGGTCGTCTGTATCTTCACGGGCCTCATCGGGCAGCGCGAGGGCCTGAACACCTCGATCCTGTCGCGCTGGACGGGCTTCGGGCACAACGGCTCGGCGCTCATCGGCCTCGCCATCGGCGTCAGCCTCATCGGCTGGTTCGGGATCCAGTCGGGCGTCTCCGCATCCGGCCTCAACTCGATCATGCCGTGGCTGCCGGTGTGGGCCTGGTCGCTCGCGTTCGGGCTCATCATCACCGCCGTCGTGATGCTCGGCTTCCACGGCATGCAGTGGGTCGCGAACGTCGCGGTCCCCCTCTTCCTGCTGCTGGTGGGCTGGGCCGTGGTGATCGAGCTGCAGAAGCACGACATCTCGGAGCTCGTGACGCAGCCGGCGCCGGGCCCGCAGATGTCGATCATCGCGGGCGCCTCGATCGTGGCGGGCGGCTTCATCGTCGGCGCGCTCATCTCGCCCGACCAGACGCGCTACAACCGGTCGGCCGCCGATGTCGTGAAGCAGACGGTCGTGAGCATCACGGTCGGCGAGTACCTGACGGGCCTCTCGGGCGTGCTGCTCGCCCACGCGGTGCGCACCGCCGACGTGTCGGCCATCATCCTGTCGTCGGTCGGCTGGGTCGGCGTGCTGGTGATCCTGCTGGGCACCATCAAGATCAACGACTGGAACCTCTACTCGTCGGGCCTCGGCGTCGTGAACTTCATCGACACGGTGTTCGGACGGCGGGTGAACCGGGCGCTCGTGACGGTGGTCGTCGGCGTGATCGGGTCGGTGCTCGCGGCCGCCGGGATCCTCGGGCAGTTCACCGCGTTCCTCACCCTGCTGGGCGTGGCCTTCCCGCCCATCGTGGGGATCATGATCGCCGAGTACTTCGTCGTGAGGAACTGGCGACCGGCGCTCGACGCCTCGCGCGAGGCCGGCGCGCTGCCGGCGAGCGCCCCGCGCTGGGTGCCCGTGAGCCTCGCGATCTGGGTCGTGTCGGCGCTCGTCGGCTACTACGCGACCTTCGGCCTCGGCAGCCTCAACGCCGTCATCACGGCGTTCGTGCTCTACGCGGTGCTCGGCAAGGCCGGGCTGATCCGCGGTGTCGGCGAGGTGCGCACCGAGACGGCCGACCAGCCCGCAACCGGTGTCGCCGCGCCGGACGCGGCCACGGCCGGGAAGGTGGCGACCCGATGAGGATCGGCATCGACGTCGGCGGCACCAACACGGACGCCGTGCTCATGGACGGCGACCGCGTGGTCGTCGGCATCAAGTCCTCGACCACCGAGGACGTGACCAGCGGCATCGTCGGAGCGCTCGCGGAGCTCGACCGGCAGCACCCCTTCGACCCCGCCGACATCGACGGCGTCATGATCGGCACGACCCACTTCATCAACGCGCTCGTCGAAGCCAGGCGGCTCGCGCCGACGGCGGCCGTGCGGCTCGCGCTGCCCGCCACGGCATCGCTGCCGCCCTTCGTCGACTGGCCCGAGGAGCTCGTGGCGGCGGTGCGCGGCACGGGCTACCTCGCGCACGGCGGCCACGAGTTCGACGGACGGGTCATCGCCCCGCTCGACCACGACGAGCTGAAGCGGCACGCGGCCGACATCGCCCGGCGCGGGCTCCGGTCCGTCGCGATCTCCAGCGTGTTCGCGCCCGTGAACAGCGAGTTCGAGGTGGAGGCGGCCGCGGTGCTCGCCGCGGAGCTGGGGCCGGATGTCGCGATCTCGCTCTCGCACGAGATCGGCCGCATCGGCCTGCTCGAGCGGGAGAACGCGACCATCATCAACGCGTCGCTGCGGGAGCTGGCCGACCAGATCGTCGGCGGGCTCGAGGGCGCGGTGCGCGGCCACGGGATCACCGCTCCTCTCTACCTGTCGCAGAACGACGGCACGCTCATGGGCGTGGACTTCGCGCGCCGGTACCCCGTGGCGACCTTCGCGTCCGGTCCCACCAACTCGATGCGCGGTGCGGCGCTCCTCTCCGGCCTCGGCACGTGCGCGGTCGTCGACATCGGCGGCACCACGAGCGACGTGGGCGTGCTCGCCGGCGGGTTCCCGCGGGAGGCGACGGCGGAGATCAGCGTGGCCGGCGTCCGGACGAACTTCCGCATGCCGGACGTGCTCTCCATCGGCATCGGCGGCGGATCCCTCGTGCGCGGCGACGGCGACCTCGTCGGCCCCGAGTCGGTCGGCTACGAGCTCGGCCGCCGGGCGCTCGTGTTCGGCGGCGACACCCTCACGACCACGGACATCGCGGTCGCGGCCGGCATGGTCGACGTGGGCGACCCGGCGTGCGTGGCGCACCTCTCGCCGCAGCTCGTCCGCCGCGCGCTCGACACCATCGCGATGCGCGTCGCCGACGTCGTGGAGCGCATGCGCACGTCGTCCGCCCCGCTGCCCGTCGTGGCCGTCGGCGGCGGGTCGATCCTGCTGCCCGAGGCGCTGGAGGGGCTCGGCCGCGTGCATCGCCCCGAGAACTTCGCCGTCGCGAACGCGGTCGGCGCGGCCATCGCGCAGGTCTCCGGCGAGCTCGACCGCGTCTACAGCGTGAGCGAGGGGTCCCGGCAGCAGGCCCTCGACGACGCCAGGCAGGAGGCCGTGGAGCGCGCGGTCGCCGCGGGCGCCTCCCCCTCGACCGTGGAGATCGTCGACTTCGACGAGCTCCCCATCCCGTACCTGCCCGGCAACGCGATCCGCATCCGCGCCAAGGCCGTCGGCGACCTCGACATCAGGAAGGCCGCGCATGTCTGACACGACCGCATCCCGCACCCGCCTCACCGAGATCCGGCTGGAGCACCTGCCCGCCATCGCGCGCGGCGCGGCGATCCTCGGCACGGGCGGCGGCGGAGACCCGTACATCGGCCGGCTGCTCGCGGGCGAGGCGATCAAGGAGCTCGGGCCCATCCCGCTCGCCGACCCGTTCGACCTGCCGGACGATGCCGTGGTGATCCCCGTGGCGATGATGGGCGCGCCCACCGTGATGGTGGAGAAGCTGCCGACGGTGGAGCAGCTGCAGGGGGCGATCCTCGCGCTCGCGCGCTACCTCGGCGTGACGCCCACGCACGTCGCGTGCATCGAGGTCGGCGGCGCGAACTCCACCATCCCGATGGTCGCGGCCGCGCGCATGGGTCTGCCGATCGTGGACGGCGACGGGATGGGGCGGGCGTTCCCGGAGATCCAGATGGTGATCCCGACCATCGACGGGATCCGCGCCACCCCCATGTCGTTCGCCGACGAGAAGGGCAACACGGGCGTCGTCGACACCATCGACAACGCGTGGGCCGAGCGCCTCACCCGGCCGGTGGCGGTGCAGATGGGCAGCTCGATGATCATGTCGAACTACGCGATGACGGGCGCGCAGGTGAAGGCGTCGTTCGTGCCGCACACGCTGTCGCTCTGCCACGAGCTCGGCACGCTCGTGGAGGAGGCGCGCGAGGCGCTCGTCGACCCGGTCGAGGCGGTCGCCGCGCGGCTCGGCGGCGCGGTGCTGCTGGGCGGCAAGGTCGTGGACGTCGCGCGGCGCACGGTCGCCGGCTTCGCGCGGGGCGAGGCCCGGATCCAGGGCGCGGGCGCCGACGCGGGCCGCGAGATCGTGCTCGGGTTCCAGAACGAGATGCTGCTCGCGTCGATCGACGGGGTGCCGGTCGCCTCGACGCCGGATCTCATCATGGTGCTCGACAGCGAGACGGGCGAGCCGATCACGACGGAGACGCTGCGCTTCGGCCAGCGCGTGCGCGTGGTCTCCGCGCCGGCCGACGAGCGGTGGCACAGCCCGGGCGGCATCGAGCTCGCCGGGCCCCGGTACTTCGGCTACGACATCGACCCCGTCCGCTCCCCGGTCGACGACTTCTCGGTGCCGCCGGGCGCCTAGGGCCGGGTGCTACCGTGACGCCCGTGAGCCGGGATCTGGGAGTCGACGACCTCCCCGACCTCGTCTCGGGGCTCCTCCTGCTCGGCTCCGGCGGGGGCGGCGACCCGCGGATCCTCGCGGCAGCCACGGCCCGCCAGCTGCGGGATGCGCCCGTGCGCGGCCTCGGGCTCGACGACCTCGACGCGGACGACCTCGTGGTGCCGGTGGGCTACATCGGATCCACCTCCGTGCTGCGCGAGAAGCTCCCGTCCGGCACGGAGCTGGCCGAGGCCGTCGAGGCGCTCACCCGCTGGACGGGCACGCCTCCCGCCGCCCTCATGGCGCTCGAGATGGCGGGCGTGAACGGCCTCGCACCGCTCTCCGCCGCCTCGACGCTCGGCCTCCCGCTCCTCGACGCCGACCTCACCGGCCGCGCGCTCCCCCGCATCGACCAGTCGAGCCTCGTCGTCTCCGGCCGCGCCATCTCGCCGTGCGCCGTCACCGAGCCGGGAGGCCGGACGATGCTGCTCGACGGCGTCACGCCCGCGGAGGTCGAGGGGCTGCTGCGGCTCGTCATCGCGCACTCCTCCGGCTGGGCGGCGCTCGCCCTGCCGCCGCAGCGTGCCGCCGACCTCCGCGAGTCGGCGATCCCCGGCACCGCCGAGCGCGCGCTCCGGCTCGGCCGCGCACTCCGCGCGGCCGACGGCACCGGCACCCCGGCCGGGCTCGCTGCGGCGCTCGGCGGCGCGCTCCTCGGGCACGGCCGCATCGTGGACGTGGTCACGTCTCCCCGCCCCGGCCGCTTCGACGTGACGACCGTCAGCGTCGTCGACGAGGCGACCGGCGCGGTCGTCCGGCTCGAGGCCGAGAACGAGTTCGTGATCGCGCTCGTGGACGGCCGGCCGGTCGCCGCTTCGCCCGAGATCATCGCGGTCGTCGCCGTCCCCGGCGCCTCCGTCGCCGGGGCGCGCGTGCTCCTCGTCGACGACGCCAGGCCTGGCACCCGCGTCGTGGTCGTCGCCCTCGACGCGCCCGCGTGGTGGACCGCGACGCCCGAGCGCCGGGCCGCCGTCTCGCCCGCCGCGTTCGGGTTCGGGCGGGTCGACGCCGACGCCGACGCCGTCGGTGCTCCCGCGTGATCCGGCCGATCCCCCTCTCCGCGCTGCTCGACCACGCGTCGCTCGCGGACGTGCGACGGGTGGCGGGGGCAGCGGATCCCGCGGTCTCCGGCGTCCGCGGCGTGCGGATGGACGCGCCCGCGGACGACGCGACGGCCGGCGTCAGTGGTGGCAGCGACGGCGGCGACAGCGACGGCGCGGGCGACGTCCTCGTCGTCCTCGACCGCGCCGAGCGCACCACCTGGCGCTTCGACGCGCGGCTGCGTCGCCTCGCCGACCGGGGCGTCGCGGCCGTCGTGCTCGACGCGGCCGTCGCGGTGGATCCCGCGACCACGCTCCTCGCCGACCGCCTCGGCATCGTGGTCCTCACCTGCGACGACGCGTGGGCGACCTCCGTCGCCCTGCACGACCGCCTCGGCGACGCGCGGGCCGCTGCGGGTCGCGCCGCGCTCGACGCCGTGTCCGCGGTGGCGGACGCGGGCCGGGATCCGGCGGAGGCCCTGGTCGCCGCGGCCGCGATGCTCGGGCGCCCCGCCCTCCTCGTCGGCTCCTCCGGCCGCGTGCTCGCGCCGGAGGGCTCAGCTCCCTCCCCCGCGGCGCACGCCGCCGTCGCCGCGGGCCTCGCAGGCCATGTCGACGCGCGCCCCGTCGGCGAGCGCGGCACCCTCGTCACCGCGCCCGTCGACTCGGGACTCATGGCGCCGAGCTGGCTCGTGGTCGAGGTGCCCGGATCCGTCGTCGCCGAGGTCGAGGCCGTCGCCGCCGCGCTCCCCGTCGTCGCCCTCGCGGTCGGGCACCGCCTGTCGCTCCGGCGCGTGGTCGACGAGCGCGAGGCCCGCTGGCGCATCGCGCTCCTCGGCGAGCTCCTCGAGGCCGGCGACTCGCCCGGCGCCGGGCTCCTGCGCCGCGCGCTCGAGCTGGGCTGGCGCGTCGAGGGCTGGCACATGGGGATCCGCGTCGTGTCACGCCAGGACGCCGACATCGTCGGCCGCCGCTACGAGCTCATCGAGGCGCTGGCGGCGGAGGGCCTCGACGTGGGCGTGGTCGAGCAGGGCGACGGCTGGGCCGCGTGGATCTCCTTCGCGCTCGAGCCCGACGTCCCGACCGCGCACGACGCGGCCCGCGCGGTCCGCCGCGCCCAGCAGCGCTGGGACGACGACCTGCCGAGCGACGTCGGCGTCGGCCGCGTGCACCGCGGCCCCGCGGGCATCGCCCGCTCGCTGGCCGAGGCCGCGGACGCCGCCCGCCTCGCCGCGTCCCGCCCGCAGTCCGGCCGCTTCCTGCACGTCGACCGTCTCGGCCTCGCCCAGCTCCTCCTCGCCTGGACGCGGACGGACACATTCCAGCCCGCGGCCCTGGAGCTCCTGGCGCCGCTGCGCCGCCAGACCACGGGCGACCTGCTCGCCACGCTCGCGACCTACCTCGACGCGGAGTCCTCGGTCGCGGAGACCGCCTCGATCCTGGCGGTGCACCGCAACACCGTGGCGGAGCGGATCCAGCGAGTGCAGCGCATCCTCCAGGTCGACCTCGCCGACGCCGAGACGCGCCTCGCCCTGCACCTCGCGTGCCGCACGGTGCTCGCGGCGGAGGGCTAGGGCGGACCTCACCCGGCGGGAGCCGGCTCCGGCAGCTCGAGCGCGCGGCTGGCCCGGTACTCCTCGGCGGCGGGGTGCAGGGCGAACTCGACGATCTCCACCGCGTGCGCCTTCAGGGCGTCGAGCACCTCGTCGGGCGTGACGTAGAAGAACTCGCGCCTGAGGTTGATCCGGTTCACCCGCTGCGGGGCGAAGGTCCGGTGCAGCATCGCCTCCACGCCGACCGCGTCGTCGGCGAAGAAGAGCGCGTGCACGTCGAAGCGGAACGGCACCGACGCGTCGCCGAGCTCGACCACCCGGTCCATCGGCTCGAGCCGCCGGGTCATGCCGATCTTCACCATCCGCTCGCCGAACGCCCCGACGTTGGAGATCACGTAGACGTATCCGGCGCGCACGTTCGCCGCGCGGTAGTCCACCTCCACGAGCGCGCGGTCGACGTCCTCGATGCGGTCCCGCATTCGCGCCGCGCCCTCGGCGTCGCCCTTGCTCTCGAGCGCCGCCAGCGTCGCGGCGTAGTGCGCGCGCTCCTTGTCGAGCCGGTCGTGCTCGGCTTGCAATTCCGCGGACGCCTTCGCCTGCTCGCGGAGCTCCGCCCGGCGCTCCCGCTCCATCTCCTTCTCCGCCTGCAGCACGCGCAGGTGCGCGCTGGCGAGCTGCAGCTCCTCGAGTCGCAGCTCGTGATATCCGTCCTGGATGCGCAGGTCGATCATCGTGCCGCTCTTCGCGATCTGCTCCGCCGCCTTGGTCAGCCGGTTCTGGGCGACGTGGAGGTTGCCCGCCTTCGTGGCCTTCACGGCGTTCTCCGCCTCGGCGTTGTAGGCGCGCAGCAGCACCTTCGACATGTCGCTCACGAACCGCCGGCCCTGCGCCTCTGATCCGTTGAACGTGAAGCCGGACGTGGCGGTCACCGCCCTCTTGTCCCGGACGGCGTTCTTGATCGTGTACCGCAGCGCCTCCAGGCGCGACGCGAGCTCGGCCGACGACTCCGCCGGGTGGTCGTACTCGAACAGGCCGACTCCCTGCAGCTCGGCCGTGGTGGTCACGTCCACGAGCTCGGCGCGGGCGGCCGTCAGCTCGGCGTCGAGGGCGCGCCGCGCCTCGATCCGCTCGTGCACCGCCTCGTCGACCGCCTGCAGCTCCGCTTCGGCACGCCGACGCGCGGCGCCTGCCTCCTCCTCGGCGCGCAGGCGCACCGCTCCCGCCTCCTGCTCGGCCCGCAGGCGCTCGGCTCCGGCCTCCGCGAGGATGCGGTCCCGCTCCTCGCTGGCCGCGGCGACCAGCGCGGACGCCGCATCGGCGCCCGTCCGTCGCGCCGCCTCCGCCTCCGCCTCCGCGCGCGCCCGATAGTCGTCCAGCTCGGCGAAGTCGCGCATGCCGTGCCGCCGGATCAGGTCCTCCAGCTGCGCGATGTGCGCCTCGGCCGCGGCG
This sequence comes from Clavibacter quasicaliforniensis, assembly GCF_051201715.1. Classification (NCBI taxonomy): domain Bacteria; kingdom Bacillati; phylum Actinomycetota; class Actinomycetes; order Micrococcales; family Microbacteriaceae; genus Clavibacter; species Clavibacter quasicaliforniensis. Next base: position 2,711,223 of record NZ_CP139624.1, read on the forward strand.
GCGCGCTCCCGGGCCTCGCGCTTGGAGAGCCGGTCGATGGACTCGGCGGCCGGCGCGATCGGCTCGGGCTCCTGCGGCGCCGCCTCGGGCCTCGGCTGCACGTGCTCGGTCCACCGCGCGCCGTCCCACCAGCGGACGTAGCGGGGATCCTGGTCGTCGTACCAGCCGGCGGCAGCGCTCATCCCCTCAGGCTAGGCAGCCGCCCCCGCCGCAAGGAGCCCCCGTTCGAGGCGGCCGACGCCCCTCCCTGTGGACGCTCACCCGCTCCACCCAGCCGCCGCGCCTACCGTCGACATCACCGCTCATCCGCCGCACGCGCGGCTGCGCGCACCCCGGCCCGACGCAGGTGCGCCCGGCGGCCCCACTCCGACACGCACGAGAGGCACGCGCCCATGACCGACACCACCCGCACGATCCCCTGGGACGGCACGCTCGACGAGCGCGCGGCCCAGGCCCTCGAGGCCCCGGGAGGCCTCGTCGTCGCCGCCACCAAGGTCGGCTACATCCTCATGACGACGGATGGCACCGGCCTCGAGCGCAAGTTCGACGCCAAGCAGCGCAACCGCGACAAGCCGGGCGTGGTGCTCTGCACGAGCATCGCGCAGCTGCAGGAGCTCGCCGTGCTGAACGACGAGATCCTCGCCTTCTACCAGGAGCACTGGGACGCCGACGTGCTGCTCGGCTGCATCCTCCCGTGGCGCGAGGACGCGAAGCACCTCATCCCCGACGAGGTCGCCGGCCAGCTCGCCATGGACCGCCGGGGCACGAGCTGCTTCGTGATCCGCTTCGGCCGCCCCGCCGAGCAGCTCGCCGAGCGCCTGTGGGAGAGCCGCCGCCTGTCGTTCGCGAGCTCCGCGAACCCGTCCGGCAAGGGCAACCGCGGTCGCGTCGAGGGCATCGGCGAGCGCATCGAGCAGCAGGCCGACGTCATCGTCGCCGCCGACGACTACGTCGCGTCCATCCAGCCCGGCCTCGACGAGACGAGCCGGCACGAGCAGGGCGTCATGGTCTCCATGGTCGACGCGTCCGGCGCGCTCATCCCCGAGCAGCGCGGCGAGCGCTCGGTCACCCCGAACCCGACGCTCATCCGCCGCGGCCTCGCGGTCGACGTCATCATGTCGGCGCTCGCCCGGTCGTTCCCGTCGTGGGACTACCGCCACGGCGAGTACTACTGATCCCGCCGGGATCAGCACCCACGAGGGCCCGCGGAGCACGTCTCCGCGGGCCCTCCCGCGTCCCCGCCGCGTGGCCCCAATCTTATTCCTCGGGTGGGGAGGGCGCGGGGCATTCCCCGGCGATATGCCTGACGCACCGCGCGATGGCGCGCAGGAAACGCCCGCGATACCGCGCCCCCGCATGGGGCGGAATGCGGGCGCAGCCCCCATGGAGACGTATCGCGAGGTCATCTCCCCGCGAATCGGACATGAATTCCTCCGGGATTCACGCGTGGTGTCGGATTTCCCGGGGAGAACAGGTATCGTGGCTCCCGCCGCATCATCTGATGCACCATCTGCAATGAGAGGAACAGACGTGGCTCGCAAGGTTGTCACCACGCTCGTCGACGACATCGACGGCGTCGTCATCGAAGAGGGAAAGGGCGAGACCGTCCCGTTCGCGCTCGACGGCGTGAATTACGAGATCGATCTGAGCGACGCCAACGCCGCGAAGCTGCGTGAGGCGCTCGACACGTACGTCGACCGCGCGCGCCGCGTCGGCCGCGCCTCCACCGGCCGCTCGGCCGGCTCGCGCCGCTCGTCCTCGAGCGCCCCCAAGGAGGACCTCGGCGCCGCCCGCGAGTGGCTGCGCGAGCACGGCCACAAGGTCTCCGAGCGCGGCCGCATCTCCGCCGACCTGCTCGAGGAGTACCGCGCCAACAAGTAGGCGACACGACGCGCGCACCGCGCGCAGCACTTGCGAAGAGGGCCGATCCGCCACAGGATCGGCCCTCTTCGTCGTCCCGCGGGTGCCCCGTAATGAATTACGCAGCCCCGGAATACCGGGGCGCGGGAGGCGCGGCGCGCCGGGCGTCACGCGCGCGTCACGCCCGCGTCGCGGATCCGTCGCGGGGGCGCGAGCACGCTTGCCGAGAAGAAGGAGCACCGTGCCGAAACACCTCGCATCACCCGGGACCGCAATTCCCGCCCGCCGCCCGGGTCACCGCATCCGCGCACGCGTCCTCGCATCCGCGGGCGCCGCGCTCATCGCGCTCGTCGCCGTCGTCGGCCTGACCGGTCAGATGCAGTCAGCATCCGCCGCCGTCTCCCCCACGACGACGAGCCAGTGCAACGACACCCCCAACGGCGGTGGCGACCAGGTCGAATGCGACGTGACGGTCGTCAACGAATTGAACGTCGCGACGCAGACCGGATCATCGACGGTCACCACCCGCGTGTGCGCCGGCGCCGCGGGAGCGGCTCCCCTCTGCACCACGACGGTGTCGCAGCGCGACGGGATCATCATCACCGCGGTCGAGCAGTGCAACGGCGTCGCGAACGGCGGCGGCAGCAATGTCATCTGCAACGTGGACATCACGAACAACATCGTCGGCGAGAGCACCACCACGCCCGCCACCGTGAACCAGTGCATCGGCTCCGCGACCGACGGCGCCGCGGGCGGCACCGCCTGTTCTCCCGTCTCCAACACGACCGGCGCCGACGTCACCCAGTGCAACGGCTCCGGCAACGGCGGCGGCGCCGCGGGTCGCGTGACCTGCACGGTCCCGACGTCCACCGAGACCTCCGCGCTCCTCGTCTCGGTGAACCAGTGCAACGGCTCCGGCAACGGCGGCGGCGCGACCGTCACCTGCGCCACGAACATCAGCAACTTCGTCACGGCGGTCGTGACACCGACGCCGACGGCGACCGCGACGCCCACCGCGACCCCCACGGTCGAGCCGACCACGCCCGCGCCGACGCCCACCGTGCCGACGCCCACGCCGACGGTGCCCACCCCGACCCCCACGGTCCCGACGCCGACGCCCACCGCGCCGACCCCGACGCCCACCGCCCCGACTCCCACGCCGACGGCGCCGACCCCGACCCCGACGGCTCCCACGCCGACGCCCACGGCGCCGACCCCGACGCCCACCGCGCCGACGCCGACCCCGACGGTCCCGACGCCGACGGCCACAGTGCCGACCCCGACGCCGACGGTCCCGACGCCGACCGCCACCGTGCCGACGCCCACCGCGACGGTCCCGACGCCCACGCCGACGGTCGGCACGCCGACCCCGGGCACGCCCACCCCGGGCACGCCCACCCCGACGGCGGGCACTCCGACGCCGACGGTCGGGACGCCCACCCCGACGAGCACCACCGCGACCCCGATCATCCCCGGGGGAACGACGCCCGGCGGATCGCTGCCGGTGACGGGCTACGACCCCACGCCGACGATCGGCTGGGGCCTCGCCGCCCTGGTCCTGGGCGCGCTCGGGCTGGGCTGGAACGCACGACGCAGGTCCGCCCAGCGGTAGCCGCCCCGCGGATCCACCGAGGGAGCGCCCGACGACACGTCGTCGGGCGCTCCCTCGCGCCTAGCCCCAAAAGCACGCCCATGGTGGGCTTTCGTGCCCGAACGGATACGGTGGCCGCGATGGAGGTGCCGGATGCATCAGCGAGTCGACGGCGGATCGCTCCGCCGGACATGCCGCCCACCCGCCTCCGCTCGACCCCTCGCCGCACGTGCGACCCGCGACGGAGCGCCCTCGTGATCCGCGTCGACGTGCTCGGCGGCTTCCGCGTCGCGGGCCTCGGCACCGATCCCTCGTCCGCCTCTCCCGGCCCGGATCCGACCGGAGCCGCGCTCTCCGAGGGCACCAGACGGCTCATCGCCGCGCTCGCGATCCGCGCCCGCCCCGCCGACCGCGGCACCCTCGCCAGCCAGCTGTGGCCCGACGCGCTGGACGGCCGCGCCGCGTCGAGCCTCCGCTCCGCCATCGCCCGCCTCGGTGACGGCGGCCGCGAGATCGTCGGCTCCGCACCCGGTGGGCTCGTGCTGCACGAGACGGTCGACGTCGACCTCCGGACGGCCCGCGCGACGGCCGCCCGCCTGCTCGAGCCTCGTCACGGGGAACCGGACGACGCGGACATCTCGCCCACCGCGGTGGCCCTCTTCAGCGCGGACCTCCTGCCCGACTGGTTCGACGCCTGGCTGGAGCCCGCGGCGGAGGAGTGGCGGCACCTGCGCATGAACGCGCTCGAGGCCCAGTCCCAGGCGCTCCTGGCCCGGAGGCGCCTGCACGAGGCGGCGGCAGCGGCCCGACGGGCCATCGACGTGGATCCGCTCCGTGAGACCGCGCAGCGTTGCCTCATCACCGTGCACGTGGCCGCCGGCAACCAGTCCGACGCCCTCCGCACCTACGAGATCTACCGCACGCGGCTGGACCGCGAGGTGGGACTCGAGCCCACGGCGATGCTGACCGACCTCGTGTCCGGCCTGCGCGCCCGCGCCACGGCTCGCCGCGTCGGCTGACGGCCCGCGCGGCGGCCCATCACGCCGCCGCGCATCCGCTCAGTCCCCCGCCGGCACGCCGCCGAGCCGCTCCCAGAGGAACGCGTGGATGAGCGACTGCAGCCGGGCCGTCGCGGGGTTGTCCGCCGATCCGCCGTGGCCGCCCGCCGTGTTCTCGAAGTACCAGGCGTCCTCGACCCCGGTCTCGTGCAGCAGCGCGACCATCTTCCGCGCCTGCACCGGACCCACGCGATCGTCGCTCGTGGCCGCGTAGACGAGCGTCGGCGGGTACGCGACCCCCGCGCGCACGTTGTGGTACGGCGAGAAGGTCCGGATGAAGTCCCAGTCGGAGGGCACGTCGGGGTCCCCGTACTCGGCGATCCACGACGCCCCCGCCGACAGCCGCGTGTACCGCCGCATGTCGAGGAGCGGCACGCCGCAGACCACAGCGCCGAACAGCTCCGGGTACGTCGTGAGCATGTTGCCGACCAGCAAGCCGCCGTTGCTGCGGCCCTCGCAGCCGAGGCGCGCGGGCACGGTCACGCCGCGGGACACGAGGTCGCGCGCCACGGCCGCGAAGTCCTCGTACGCGCGATGGCGGTCTCCCCGCAGCGCCGCACGGTGCCACGCGGGACCGTACTCGCCGCCGCCGCGGATGTTCGCGAGCACGTACACGCCGCCGCGCGCCAGCCAGCCGCGCCCCCTGACGCCGCTGTACGACGGCAGCAGGCTGTTCTCGAAGCCGCCGTAGCCGGAGAGCAGCGTGGGCGCGGATCCGTCGAGCGGCAGGTCGCGCGGACCCACCTGGAAGTACGGCACTCGCGTCCCGTCGTCGGACACGGCGAAGTGCTGCTGCACCTCGAGGCCGTCGGCGTCGAACGACGCCGGCTGCTCCTTGACGGGTCGCGGCGCGCCCTCGCCGACCACGCCGTGCAGCAGCGTCGGCGGCGTCAGGAACCCCGTCACGGCGAGCCAGTACTCGTCGGTCTCGCGGTCGGTCGCGACGACGGAGACGGACGCGAGCGGCGTCCCCACCCGCACGTCCTCCTCGCGCCACCCGGCGGGCCCCGCGGCGGTAGGCGGCGTCAGCACGCGGATCCGGCTGGCCACGTCCTCGAGCAGAGTGAGCACGAGGTGCCCCGCGGTCCACGCCCAGTCCTCGAGGCTCCGCGACGAGGTCGGCGCGAAGAGCACGGCGAGCTCGCGTGATCCGGCGAGGAAGTCGTCGAGGCGCGCCGACAGCAGCGAGCCCGCGGCGTGCACGACGCCGCCGATCTCCGTGTCGGTGCGCGGTCGCAGCACGAGCCACTCGCGGTGCAGGTCGACGTCCACGTCCTCGGGCACGTCGATCGGCACCGTGCCCGCGCCCGTCAGCAGCAGCGTGCGCGACGTGAAGAAGTCGGGCACCTCGCGCACGACGTCCCGCTCGAATCCGAGCGTGGGGTCGTGCGTCACGTGGACGAGCATGTCGGTGGCCGCGACCGCGTGCACCTCGGGGGCGTCGGCCAGCGCCTGCCCGCGGCTCCAGCGGCGCGCGGTGCGCGCGTACGAGCTCTCGGTGAGGCTGCCGGGCCCGAAGTCGGTGCCGACGAAGACCGTGTCCCGGTCGATCCAGGACACCATCGTCTTCGCGACCGGCACCTCGAATCCGCCCTCGACGAAGAGCCCGGTGCCGAGGTCGAGCTCGCGGACGGCGACCGCGTCCCCGCCATCCGGCGAGAGCGACACGAGCGCCCGGTCGCGCGACGGCGACAGCAGCTGCGCGCGGGAGAACTGCCACGGGATCCCCTCGGCCTCGCCCAGCGCGTCCAGGTCGAGCAGCACCTCCCACTCGGGCGCGGGCGCCTGGTACTCGTCGAGCGTCGTGCGACGCCAGAGTCCCTGCACGTGGTCGGCGTCGCGCCAGAGGTTGTAGAGGTGCTCGCCGTGCCGGGTCACGTACGGGATCCGCTCGTCCGACTCCAGCACCTCGAGCAGCTCGCCCGTCAGCTCGGCCCGCGACCCCTCCGGGGACCGCCCGAGCGTCCGCTCGTTCTCCGCTCGCACCCACGCGAGCGCGCGGTCGCCGTGGATCTCCTCCAGCCAGAGGAACGGGTCGTCGGGGGTCGAGGAGTCGCGAGCGTCGGCGGTCATCCCCTCAGCCTACGGAGGCGAGGGATGCCCGGATCAGGCTGCGGGCGCCAGGAACTCGTCCCATCCTGGCGCGGGCCGCTCCATCCCGCTGACCACCCAGCCGCTCCCCTGCGGCGCCCGGGGCGCCGTGCGCAGCGTCCAGCCCATCTCCTCCGGCGTGCGGTCGCTCTTGCGGTTGTTGCACGACAGGCAGCAGGCCACGAGGTTCTCCCATGTGTCCTTCCCGCCGCGGGAACGCGGGAGGACGTGGTCGATGGTGGTCGCGTTGCGGGCGCAGTACGCGCACCGGCCGCCGTCACGGCGCAGGACCCCGCGCCGCGAGACGGGCACGCGACGCGCGTGCGGGATCCGCACGTACCGCGTGAGCAGGATCACGGACGGGCGCCCCCACGCGCCGCCGTTCCCGAGGATCGGGTGCTCCTCGTCCTGGGCGAGCATGGTGGCCTTGCCGCTCAGCACGAGCACAAGGGCCCGCTTGAACGACACGACGGCGAGCGGCTCGAAGCCCGCGTTGAGTACCAGTGTGCGCACGACATCCCTCTCAGACCGGCCTGGACGGCTTCCAGGAATCCGAATGAGGCGTCCCGTCCCCGGGAACACGCGAAGGCACCGCCGAGTGCTCGGCGATGCCTTCTAGGAGAGCGGGTGACCGCTCGGGTGGAACAGGTGGCTGCCCATCCGGGGATGATGCCGATGGCCGTGGCGCACATGCGCATCCATGGTGCGGATGTCAGGTGCGGTGGTCATCGGGGCTCCCGGGCGGGTCGAGGGACGTCTCACCGGACAGGGTAGCCCAGCGTCCCCCGTTTGTCCCGGGGAACGCAGGAGGCCGGCGGCGCATCCCACAGGATGCGTGCCGCCGGCCTCCCGGGGTCGTGCTCGTGCCGGTGTCAGCCCAGAAGGCGGACGTAGTGCACGTTGGAGCTCCAGACCGGGCGCTCCTTGACGTGGTCGCCGGGCTTCGGCGCGTCGATCATGATGCCGTTGCCCGTGTAGATGCCGTCGTGGCTGCCGTCGTTCCAGACCACGATGTCGCCGGCGCGCGCCTGGGAGGCCGGCACAGTGACGCCGGCCGCACCCTGCGCCCGCACCGAGTGCGGGAGGTTGAGGCCGAACTGGGCGAACACGTACTGGACGAGGCCAGAGCAGTCGAAGCCCGCGGGGGTGTTGCCGCCGAAGACGTAGGGGACCCCGAGGTACTGGCGGGCGACGGCGGCGACGCCGGTGGCCGAGGTGCCCGGGTAGATCGGGTTCTGGGCGAGCTGCGACGCGGACGCGCCGTTGTACGTCGTGGCGGAGGACGCGAGCTGCGTGCGGCGCTGCTCGGCGAGGGCGGCACGGGCGGCCTCGGCCTTCTGCGCGTTGAGGTCGGCGACGGACGTGGCGGTGAAGCCCTCCTCGACCGGGGCGGACGACGCGTTGTCGGCGGTGACGACCTGCGCGTTGGCGGCCGTGTAGTCCTGCAGCGAAGCGCCCTCGGCGGACGAGGTGTGCTCGAGCTGCGATCCCGCGGCGTACGCGGGGATGGCCATGACGCCGACGAGGCCGGTGACGAAGGTCATCACGACGGCGTTGGCGGCCTTCGTGCGGCGCGAACGGCCGGCGGGCGCCGGAGCCGGGCTCAGGCGGGGAGCGGGAGCCTGGAGGGTGCGGGTCGCGGAGTCGCGACGCGGGCGGACGGCCTTCGCGGTCTCCGCGGCGCGGAGCTCGCGGCGAGTGGGCAGACGATCCATCCCGGGTGCGGGCGGTCGAGTCGGGTCGGACGGGTTCCCGACGGAACCGCTGATGTCACCATGGGCCAAGTTGTCAACCTCCTGCGTCTCGACGCCGGACATGCTGGCGCCCCGTCCCTCCAAGGTCGTCGAGGGGTACTCATGCAGGGGACGGGTGTCGAGACGCCCTGCATCGGGCCCGGAACCTCTGTGGTGGTCGGTCGGGCCTGTTCGAGAGTAAGGGACGCGCTCCCGTTTGTCATCCTGCGGGACCATATTTCTAACGAATCCATAACGGCAGACGTCATCCTCACGACGGATGCCGGACGGAATCCCCGGTGAGGGCGGCGCGTTCCCGCCTGTGCCCAGTCCGGGGGTGGTCCTGGGGATCCGCCCACGGTCGGTGCCGGGAACCCCGACGTCTGGTCAGCGCTCGATGAAGATGTGCCCCGCGACCTCGAGCGGCAGCTCGAGCCCCGGTCCCGCCCCGTCCACCCGCACCAGGACGTACGCGCCCTCGCGGGAGAAGGATCCGGTCGCGCCCGGCAGCACGCCGGCCTGCTTGAGCTGGGAGAGCAGCTCCGGGTCGAACTGCACGGGCTCGCCCAGCCGCCGGATCACGCCACGAGCGGGGGCGTCCTCCGTCGTGCCGAGCGACGCCTCGACGATGCTCACGACGCCGGCCATGAACGCGACGGCAGGCGAGTCGCCCAGCTCGTCGAGCCCGGGGATGGGGTTGCCGTACGGCGACTCCGTGGGGTGCCCGAGGAGGTCGAGGATCTTGCGCTCCACCTGCTCGCTCATCACGTGCTCCCAGCGGCAGGCCTCGTCGTGGACGAACTCCCACTCGAGGCCGATGACGTCGCTGAGGAGGCGCTCGGCGAGGCGGTGCTTGCGCATCACGTGGACGGCCTTGCTGCGGCCCTCCGGGGTGAGCTCGAGGTGGCGGTCGCCGCTGACGATCACGAGGCCGTCGCGCTCCATGCGCGCCACCGTCTGCGAGACGGTGGGGCCCGAGTGGCCGAGGCGCTCGGAGATGCGCGCCCGCAGGGGGACGATGGCCTCCTCCTCGAGGTCGAGGATGGTGCGGAGGTACATCTCCGTCGTGTCCACGAGATCAGTCATCGGGCCTCCCTTGCGCCAGGGACCAGCCTACTTCCCCGGGTGCCGGATGACCGGCTCGGGTCGCGGGACGGCCCGGGGCGACGACGGACGGTCCCCTACCATTGCCGCATGCCAGCCACGACGATCCCCACCGAACTGCTGCCCCTCGACGGACGATTCGGCTGCGGCCCGTCCAAGGTCCGGCAGGCGCAGCTCGACCACCTCGCGCTCGCGGGCGCGCAGATCCTCGGCACCTCCCACCGCCAGGCGCCCGTGAAGGACATGGTCGGGCGCGTCCGCGACGGGCTCTCCCGGCTCTTCCGCCTGCCCGACGGCTACGAGGTCGTGCTGGGCAACGGCGGATCCACGGCGTTCTGGGACGCCGCGGCCTTCTCCCTCATCGAGCGCCGCAGCCAGAACCTCGTGTTCGGGGAGTTCGGCGGCAAGTTCGCGAAGGCCGCCGCGGCGCCCTTCCTCGAGGCGCCCGACGTGATCCGCGCGGAGCCAGGGAGCCGCGCATCCGCGAACCCGGTCGAGGGCGTCGACGTCTACGCGTGGCCGCACAACGAGACCTCCACCGGCGTCATGGCGCCCGTCACCCGTGTCCACGGCGACGACGGTGCGCTCACGGTCGTCGACGCGACGAGCGCGGCCGGCGGCATCGACTTCGACGCGGCCCAGGCCGACGTCTACTACTTCGCCCCGCAGAAGAACCTGGCGAGCGACGGCGGCGTCTGGCTCGCGCTGTTCTCCCCGGCCGCCCTCGAGCGCGTGGAGCGCATCGCGGCGTCCGGCCGGTGGATCCCCGAGTTCCTCAGCCTCAAGAACGCCGTCGACAACTCCCGCCTGAACCAGACGTTGAACACCCCGGCGCTCGCCACGCTGCTCATGCTGGAGGACCAGCTGGACTGGATCGACCGGGCCGGCGGCCTGGCCTGGGCCGACGCCCGCACGCGCGAGTCGTCCTCCGTCCTCTACGAGTGGGCGGAGCGCGTGGAGTACGCGCGGCCGTTCGTGACGGATCCCGCGCACCGCTCCCAGGTGGTGGTCACCATGGACTTCGACGACTCCATCGACGCGGCCGCCGTCGCGAAGACGCTCCGCGCCAACGGCGTCGTCGACACCGAGCCGTACCGCAAGCTCGGGCGCAACCAGCTGCGGGTCGCGACCTTCACGGCCATCGAGCCCGACGACGTGCGCGCCCTCGTGCGCTGCATCGAGTTCGTGGTGGAGCAGGGCGCGGGCTGATCACGGCCTCCCGGACATGACGACGGCGGCGGCCCCCTCGGGGGTCGCCGCCGCCGTCACGCGGGACGCGGGTCAGCGATCGGCGCCGTCGAAGCTCGTGTCGTCGTCGTCATCGTCGTCGTCGTCGTCATCGTCATCGTCGTCGTCGTCGTCATCGTCATCGTCATCGTCATCGTCGTCATCGTCGTCATCGTCGTCATCGTCGTCCGATGCAGGGGCCTCGAAGTCGACGCCGTCGAGCACGTCGTCCGCGTCCTCCGCGTCCTCCGCCGGGTCGCCGTCCTCGTCCTGGTCCTCGTCGTCGGCCTCTGCCGCGAGGCGCTCGGCCTCCTGGTCGGCTTCGATGCCGGCGAGCCGGTCGGACCACGGGAGCCACTCGGGCGAGAGCAGCGCGCCCTCCCCGGGCATCAGCTCGGCCTCGAGCACCGTAGGCGCCGCGTCGTCGACCCGGGCGAGCGTGACGGTCCAGAACCAGCCGGGGTAGCCGGGCATCGTGTTCGCGAAGAGGAGCGACAGCACGCGGTCGCCCTCGACGATCGACCCGGCCGGCTCGCCGACGGTCTCGGCCGGCGTGATCTCGAGCAGGGCAGCGCGGGCGAGGTCCACGGCCGCGAGCAGCTCGGCGTCGGGGACGGCCGGCTCCGCCTCCGTCGCGGGGGATTCAGCGGTGGGCGCGTCGGCGGCGGTCAGGTCGCCGGTGGTCTCGTCGACCGCGCCCGACGCCGTCGTGTCGGTCGTCGTCTCGTCATCCCGCGGCTCAGGCATCGAGCTCCTCCGCGACCCGGCGCAGCAGCGCCGCGATCTTCCGGCCGTGCGACTCCTCGGGGTAGCGGCCGCGCTTGAGGCCGGTGCCGATCCCGTCGAGCACCTTCACGAGGTCCTCCACGATGACGGCCATGTCGTCGGCGGGCTTGCGGGACATGCGAGCCAGCGAGGGCGGGGCGTCGAGGATCCGCGCCGAGAGGGCCTGCGCGCCGCGCTTGCCGTCCGCGATCCCGAACTCCAGCCGGGTGCCGGCCTTCACTCCGGCGACGCCCGAGGGCAGGGCCGACGCGTGCAGGAAGACCTCCTGGCCGTCGTCCGAGCTGATGAACCCGAACCCCTTGTCCTCGTCGTAGAACTTCACCTTGCCGGTGGGCATGCGATCCTCTTCCCTCGCCCCGGGCGGGGCTCGATGTGCTGGTGGGCGGTCCAGTCTATTCGCCGGGGCCCCGACGGACCCGGCGGCGGCGACGCCCGGCCCGCCGCCATGCTCGGATCCGACGCGCCCGGGCGCGTGCCACGGCGTAGTCTGACGGGATGGCATCCGAGACCGCACCGAGCGAGGGACGGGCCGAGCGCATCCTCGCGTACATGCTCGCCGGGATCCTGCTGGTCGCAGTGCTGAGCATCCTCGCGATCCTGCTGGCGCCGCTCATCGCCGTCGACGCGTCGCAGTACAGCACCCCCATGTGGCAGGTCATCCTGCTGCTGCCGGCCGTGGGCATCCCCATCGCCGCGCTCCTCTTCATCGCGATCCTGATCATCAGCGTCCGTCGCCGTCGTCGCATGGACGGCACGTCCCGCTAGCGGGACGACCATGACCGACGCCCTCGTGCTCGCGGCCCGCCTGCGCGCGCTCGACGACGCCGCGCTCGCCACCCTGGTCCGTGACCGCCACGTCGACGCCGCGCGCGTCGCCGACCTCTTCGACCTCGCCGACGCGCTGCTCGCCCCGGACGCCGTCGCGCGGGCCCTGGAGCAGCTCGACCGCACGGCGCTGGCCGTCCTCGCGGTCGCCGCCGAGGAGGGGGCGACCGCCGGGCCGATCTCCCTGGGCGCCGTCCGGGACTCGCTGGCCAGACGCTCGGGCGAGGACCAGCTGGATCCGGCGGAGCTGACGGACGCAGCACGCCGCGCCGCGGACACGCTCCTGGCCGGTGTGGACGACACGGGCATCACGACGCATCCGGAGGTCGCGGCCGCCCTCGCCGCCTGGCCCGCCGCCGGTCTCCCGGGGACGGACGAGCTGGCCCGCCTCGCACCGCCCGCCCCGCTCGCGGCCGTCCCCCGCGTCGATCCCGACGAGGTCGACCGACGGGCGGGCGAGAGCGCGTTCCGGTCGGTGGTCGCCGTCGCCGCCCTCGTGGACGAGCTGTCCCGCGAGCCCGCGCGCGAGCTGAGCCGAGGCGGCATGTCCCTTCCCGACGCGCGCCGGCTGGCCGCCGCGCTCGGCGCCGACCTCGACGACGTCCCCGCCTACCTGTCCCTCGCCGACCGCGCGACGCTCGTCGCCCGGTCGGATCGCGCCTGGTCGACGACGACGACCTCCGCCGCCTGGTCCGCACGGCCGACCGCCGAGCGGTGGGAGGCACTCGCCGCGGCCTGGCTGGAGGCGCTGGCGCCCGCGACCCGCGGCATCCTCGCCGAGCGCGCCGAGGCGTCGTGGGGAGCGGGGCTCGTCGACAGCGTCCTCTGGCGCTTCCCCGGCGGATCCGCCTGGATCGGCGAGCGCATCACCGCCTTCACGCGCGACGCCGGGCTCCTCGGCATCTCGACGGGCGACGTCCCGAGCTCGGCGGGCCGCGCCCTTCTCACGACGGGGGCGGGGGCCGCGGCCACCGCGCTCGCGCCGCACCTGCCCGCCGAGGTCGATCGGGTCTACCTGCAGCACGACCTCACCGTCGTCTCCCCCGGGCCGCTCGATCCCGCGGTCGAGTCGCGCCTGCTCGAGGTCGCCGACGCCGAGGGGCGGGGGCTGGCCGCGACCTACCGGATCTCCGCCTCATCCGTCACGCGCGCCCTCGCGACCGGCGCGACGGCCGACGCCATCCGCGCCCTCCTGGCGGAGATCTCGCTGACCGGCATCCCCCAGCCCCTCGACTACCTCCTCGACGAGGCCGCCGCGCGCTTCGGCCGCCTCCGCGTCCGCCCGGCGTCGCCCTCCGACGCGGTCCCGGATGCCCGGTCGGCGATCGTCTCCGACGACGGGCCGCTGCTCGCCACCCTCCTCGTCGACCGCGACCTCGCGCCGCTGCGGCTCGTGCGCGCGGGCGACGCGGTGCTCACGTCCGCCGCATCGCCCGACGCCGTGGAGCGCGCGCTCGCGGCCGCCCGGCTCGCCCCCGTCCGCGAGGACGCGGCAGGGCACCGCATCGCACCGGCCCCGCGGACCGCCCCCGCGTCGTCGACCGCCGCGGATCCCGAGCCCGACGCCGCGGACGCCCTGGTGTCCCGTGTCCGCGCGGCCGACGGCCCCGACGACGGCGCCGCGTGGACGACGCGCCAGCTCGAGGTGGCGATCCGCGCGAAGGCCGCCCTCCGCGTCCGCGTGCGCATGCCGGACGGCCGCGAGGTGGACCACGTGCTCGAGCCCTCCAGCGTGGCCGGCGGGCGGCTGCGCGCCCGCGACCGCGTCGCCGACGTCGAGCGCACCCTGCCCCTGTCGAGCGTCGTGGAGATCTCCCCCGCGCCGGCGAGCGCATGAGCGCGCCTAGGCTGGCGGGCATGCCCGACGGCCCCCTCATCGTCCAGAGCGACCGCACCGTCCTCCTCGAGGTGGCCCACGCCGACGCCGAGGACGCGCGCCACGACCTAGCTGTCTTCGCCGAGCTGGAGCGCGCGCCCGAGCACATCCACACGTACCGGATCACCCGGCTCGGCCTCTGGAACGCCCGCGCCGCCGGGCACACGGCCGAGGACATGCTCGCCACCCTCGAGCGCTACTCCCGGTTCCCCGTGCCGCAGTCGGTCACGGTCGACGTCACCGACACGGTCGGCCGCTACGGCCGCCTCGTCATCGGGCGTGACTCGGACGGGGAGCTGCAGATCTCGAGCACGGAGTCCGCCGTCCTCTCGGAGGTCGCGAGCTCCCGCCGCATCGCGCCGCTGCTCACGGAGCGCGTGGACGCGACGACCTACCGCGTGCAGGCGTGGGCGCGCGGGCAGCTCAAGCAGGAGCTCGTGAAGATCGGCTGGCCCGCCGAGGACCTCGCCGGATACACGCCCGGCACGCCCCACGACATGGCGCTCGTGGAGGACGGCTGGACGCTCCGCGGCTACCAGACCGACGCGGTCGACCACTTCCTCGACGGCGGATCCGGCGTGGTCGTCCTCCCCTGCGGCGCCGGCAAGACGCTCGTGGGAGCCGCCGCCATGGCCCGAGCCAAGACCACCACGCTGATCCTCGTCACGAACACCGTGTCGGCCCGCCAGTGGCGCTCGGAGCTGCTCAAGCGCACCACGCTCACCGAGGACGAGATCGGCGAGTACTCGGGCCAGTCCCGTGAGGTCAAGCCCGTGACCATCGCGACGTACCAGATCCTCACCGCCAAGAGGAAGGGCGAGTACGCGCACCTCGCGCTCCTCGACGCGCTCGACTGGGGCCTCGTCGTCTACGACGAGGTGCACCTCCTGCCCGCGCCCGTCTTCAAGCTGACCGCGGACCTCCAGGCCCGCCGCCGCCTCGGCCTCACGGCCACGCTCGTGCGGGAGGACGGCCGCGAGGGCGACGTGTTCAGCCTCATCGGCCCGAAGCGGTTCGACGCGCCCTGGAAGGAGATCGAGGCCCAGGGCTTCATCTCCCCCGCCGAGTGCTTCGAGGTGCGCATCGACCTGCCCGACGACGAGCGCCTCGTCTACGCCGCGGCCGCGGACGACGAGCGATACCGCCTCGCCGCCACCGCGCCGGCCAAGCTCGACGTGACGCGCGCCCTGGTCGAGCGGCACCGCGGCGAGAGCATCCTCGTCATCGGGCAGTACCTGGAGCAGATCGACGAGCTCGCGGAGGCCCTCGGCGCCCCGAAGCTCACGGGCGCGACGCCCGTCGCCGAGCGCGAGCGGCTCTACCAGGCGTTCCGCGACGGCACCGAGCGGGTCCTCGTCGTGAGCAAGGTCGCCAACTTCTCGGTCGACCTGCCCGACGCCACGGTCGCGATCCAGGTGTCCGGCTCGTTCGGCTCCCGCCAGGAGGAGGCGCAGCGCCTCGGTCGCCTGCTCCGCCCCGAGGCGTCCGGCTTATCCGCGAGCTTCTACACGCTCGTCTCCCGCGACACCGTCGACCAGGACTTCGCCCAGAACCGCCAGCGCTTCCTGGCCGAGCAGGGCTACAGCTACACGATCCTCGACGCCGCCGGCATCGCGGCCTGATCTCCGGCGCGCATCCGCCGGGGCCGCTCGCCCTGCGCGTCCAGGCCGCTCCCAGCGAGCGCGCAGATACTTCATCCCATGAGCGATGGCCCGAAGATCCTTATCGTCGATGACGAACCCAACATCCGCGACCTGCTGACCACGAGCCTCCGGTTCGCCGGGTTCGCGGTCCGCGCCGTCGGCAACGGCGCCCAGGCGATCTCGGCCGTCCTCGAGGAGGAACCCGACCTCATCATCCTCGACGTGATGCTGCCGGACATGAACGGCTTCGGCGTCACCAAGCGGCTCCGGGCCGCCGGGTACACGGCGCCCATCCTCTTCCTCACGGCGAAGGACGACACCGAGGACAAGATCACGGGCCTCACCGTCGGCGGCGACGACTACGTCACCAAGCCGTTCAGCCTCGACGAGATCGTCGCGCGCATCAAGGCGATCCTCCGCCGCACGATGCACGCCGACGAGGACGCCATCATCCGCGCGGGCGAGCTCACCATGGACCAGGACACGCACGAGGTCCTCGTGGGCGAGGAGCCCATCGAGCTGAGCCCCACCGAGTTCAAGCTCCTCCGCTACCTCATGCTGAACCCCAACCGCGTGCTGTCGAAGGCCCAGATCCTCGACCACGTGTGGGAGTACGACTTCAACGGAGACGCGGGCATCGTCGAGTCCTACATCTCCTACCTGCGCCGCAAGCTCGACCAGCACTCCTCGGAGCCGGTCATCCAGACCAAGCGCGGGTTCGGCTACATGCTCAAGGCCGCCAAGTCCTGACCCTCCGGGCCCGCATGAGGACCCGCTGCACCTGAACGGCCGGACGCCCGCTGGGCGCCCGGCCGTCCGCACATGCTGGGTCGCATATCCTCGACCCAGGTCAGCGAGACGGGAACACGAGGTGCGGCCAGTGCACGACTACGTGTCGGAGAAGTGGAACAACGTCTCCCTGCGCACCAAGATCACGAGCGTCACGGTGCTCCTGCTCCTGCTGGGCCTCCTCGTCTCCGGCGCCGGCACCATGTACCTGCTGCGGCAGCAGATGGTGAGCCAGCTCGACGCGCAGCTCCGGGTCACCATCACGCAGCTCCCGAAGGTGCTCAACACGGACGCCTCGATGCCGGACACCTTCACCCAGGACGACGTGGCAACCGCCGATCCGGCCTGGTTCGTGGTGCTCCTGGACGCCCAGGGCGACGTGCTCGCCGACAACTGGACGGGCGACTCCGCCGAGCACCCGCGGGTGTTCGGCCTCGACCTGGCGCGCGCCTCGCAGATCAACAACGAGATCGTCGTCTTCTCGGACAACTCCGGCAAGAAGGCGTGGCACGGCATCGTCCGGGTGTCGCAGAACGCCTCGCCGGACGCCATGGAGTACTCGACGCTCGTCGTGGCCCGCCCGCTCGAGCAGGTGGACGACCTCGTCGCCACGTACATCGTCATCTTCGCGAGCTTCGGCCTCGCCGTGGTCGTGCTCGGCGCCGCGGTCACGCGCATGCTGGTGACCAGCACGTTCGGCCCGCTGCGCGAAGTCGAGCGCACCGCGGCCGCCATCGCGGGCGGCGACTTCAGCCAGCGACTCGGCGGCGCCACCCCGAACACCGAGGTCGGACGCCTCAACCGCTCCCTCAACATGATGCTCAGCCGCATCGACCGTGCCTTCGCCGACCGCGCCAAGACCATCGACCAGATGCGGCGCTTCGTCGGCGACGCCAGCCACGAGCTCCGCACGCCGCTGGTCTCCGTGCGCGGCTACGCCGAGCTCTACCGCATGGGGGCGCTGCAGACGCCCGAGGACGTGTCCCAGGCCATGGAGCGCATCGAGAAGGAGGCCATCCGCATGGGCGGGCTGGTCGAGGACCTCCTCGAGCTCGCGCGGCTGGACGAGACGAAGCCGCTGCAGCTCGCACCCGTCGACCTCTACCCCATCGCCCGCGACGCCGCCCTCGACGCGATGGCCTCCTCCCAGACGCGCACCGTCACGGCGCTCCCGCCCGTCCTCGTCAACCCCGTCGGCCCGATCCTCGACGCCGACGGCCTCGAGCCCACCCAGGACCTGTCCCCGGACGCGCAGCGCGGCACCGCGACGACGTCCGGGAACGACGCGACCGGGCCCATCGCCTTCGCCGGCGCCACGCTGTCGCGGTTCCGCTCCCGGCGCTCGCGCCGCCCCGGCGAGACGGCGACGGACGCCCTCGCCCCGGCCCGCCCCGGCGACGACGACGCACGCATCCCCGCCGAGGGCTTCGCCATGGTCCAGGCGGAGGAGAACAAGATCCGGCAGGTGGTGACCAACCTCATCGGCAACGCGGTGCGCTTCACGCCCGCCGGCAGCCCGATCGAGCTCGCCACCGTCGTCGACGAGGCCGCACGCGAGGCGCGCATCGAGGTCCGCGACCACGGAGACGGGGTGCCCCCGCAGATCCGCGAGAAGATCTTCCAGCGCTTCTGGCGCGCCGACACGTCGCGCACCCGGGAGACCGGCGGCAGCGGGCTCGGTCTCGCCATCGTGTCCGCCATCGTCGCCGCGCACCGCGGCCGCGTCGACGTGGTCGAGACCGAGGGCGGCGGCGCGACCTTCCGCGTGATCCTGCCCCTCCTCCCCAGCGCCGAGGGCTCGACGGCCTCCACGCCCAGCACCCCGCCCGCCCCCGCGTCCTGATCTCCGCATAGCCTCCGCCCGTCCCACGACGAGAAGGAGGAGACGCATGACGAGGTATCAGGTGGACAGCGAGGCCGTCCTGTCGGCCACCGCGGCGGTCCAGGGCAGCATCGGCCGCATCCAGGCGGAGGTGGCGGGCCTGCACGGCCAGCTCGCCGACCTGCAGGGCTCGTGGTCCGGTAGCGCGGCCACGGCCTTCCAGGGCGTGGTCGCCGAGTGGAAGGGCACGCAACAGCGCGTCGAGGAGGCGCTGGCGAGCATCAACCAGGCGCTGAGCTCCGCCGCCCGGCAGTACGCGGAGGTGGAGGAGGGCAACGCCCGCATGTTCGCGCACTAGCGCGATGCGGCGGCCGTCGACCGCCGCAGGAGCATCAGCGCACGACGAAGCGGGCGGCCCCGTGAGGGACCGCCCGCTTCTCCGTGCTGATCGTGCTGGTGGGCGGGGCGTCTCCGCCCCACCCGGTCGGACTAGAAGTCCATGCCACCCGTGGGGTCGCCGGCCGGGGCCGGGTTCTTCTCGGGCTTGTCGGCGACGACCGCCTCGGTCGTGAGGAACAGACCGGCGATGGACGCCGCGTTCAGCAGAGCCGAGCGCGTGACCTTCACCGGGTCGTTGATGCCCGCGGCGAGCATGTCGACGTACTCGCCCGTTGCGGCGTTGAGGCCGTGACCCGAGGGGAGGTTGCGGACGCGCTCGGCCACGACACCGGGCTCGAGGCCCGCGTTGAGGGCGATCTGCTTGAGCGGAGCGTCGACCGCGACGCGGACGATGTTCGCGCCCGTCGCCTCGTCGCCCTCGAGCTGGAGCTTCTCGAACGCGAGCTTGCCTGCCTGGATGAGGGCGACGCCACCACCGGCGACGATGCCCTCCTCGACGGCGGCCTTCGCGTTGCGGACGGCGTCCTCGATGCGGTGCTTGCGCTCCTTGAGCTCCACCTCGGTCGCGGCGCCGGCCTTGATGACGGCGACGCCGCCGGCCAGCTTCGCGAGGCGCTCCTGGAGCTTCTCGCGGTCGTAGTCGCTGTCCGTGTTGCCGATCTCGTTGCGGATCTGCTGCACGCGCGCCGCGATCTCGGTGGCGTCTCCGCCGCCCTCGACGATCGTGGTCTCGTCCTTGGTGATGACGACCTTGCGGGCCGTGCCGAGCAGGTCGAGGGTGACGTTCTCGAGCTTGAGGCCGACCTCCTCGGCGATGACCTGGCCACCGGTGAGGATGGCGATGTCCTGCAGCTGCGCCTTGCGACGGTCGCCGAAGCCGGGGGCCTTGACGGCGACCGACTTGAAGATGCCGCGGATCTTGTTCACGACGAGCGTGGCCAGGGCCTCGCCGTCGACGTCCTCGGCAATGATGAGGAGCTGCTTGCCCGACTGGATGACCTTGTCGACGATGGGCAGGAGGTCCTTGATGTTCGAGATCTTCGAGTTGACGATCAGGATGTACGCGTCCTCGAACACGGCCTCCTGGCGCTCGGGGTCCGTGACGAAGTACTGCGACAGGTAGCCCTTGTCGAAGCGCATGCCCTCGGTGAGCTCGAGCTCGGTGCCGAAGGTGTTGGACTCCTCGACGGTGACGACGCCCTCCTTGCCGACCTTGTCGATCGCCTCGGCGATGATGGCGCCGATGGTGGCGTCGCCGGCGGAGATGGACGCGGTGGCGGCGATCTCCTCCTTGGTCTCGATCTCCTTCGCGGCGGCCTTGAGCTCCTCCGTGACGGCCGCGACGGCCTTCTCGATGCCGCGCTTGAGGCTGATGGGGTCGGCGCCCGCGGCGACGTTGCGGAGGCCCTCGCGGACCAGCGCCTGCGCGAGGACGGTCGCGGTGGTCGTGCCGTCACCGGCGACGTCGTCGGTCTTCTTGGCGACCTCCTTGACGAGCTCCGCGCCGATCTTCTCGAACGGGTCGTCGAGCTCGATCTCCTTGGCGATGGAGACGCCGTCGTTCGTGATGGTGGGGGCGCCCCACTTCTTCTCGAGGACGACGTTGCGGCCACGCGGGCCGAGGGTCACGCGGACCGCGTCGGCCAGGATGTTCAGGCCGCGCTCGAGGCCGCGGCGGGCTTCTTCGTCAAAAGCGATGATCTTAGCCATGTGTATCTCTCGTCCCTCCCGGACGTCAGGAAAAAGGCAGTCGTCTAGCACTCCCCGTGAGGGAGTGCCAGGGACGATTCTGGCACTCGCCCTACGGGAGTGCAAGCGAGCCGCCCACAGGCCGGACGCCGGTCGGGATGCGACGACGCCGCCGCCCGGACGGGCGACGGCGTCGTGGCGGGATGCTCCCTAGGCCAACGTGACGTTCTCCGCCTGCAGGCCCTTGGAGCCCTGGCCGATCTCGAAGGCGACGCGCTGCCCCTCCTCGAGGACCTTGTAGCCGGACATCTCGATCGCCGAGTAGTGGACGAAGACGTCCTGCTGGGCAGGACCGCCCTCGACGGCGTCCACGGTGATGAACCCGAACCCCTTCTCCCCGTTGAACCACTTCACGGTGCCGTTGGCCATGTGCTTCTCCATGTGCGAATGCGCGGTGTCGGGGGCGCGGTGCCGCCACCCCCGGGTCGGCCGCGGGGCCCTGCATCGACCCCGCGCCACGCCCTAGGGACGTACGGCGCGCAGCACCTGGACGCGGCGGGCGTGCGACCAGGCAGCACGATAGACAGAGCCGACGATGCCCCGTCGGGTTACTCCACGGGGACGGCTCGGCGGGCCGATACGGAGGCGGTCAGCCCTTGGCCGCGTAGTCGGCGCCGAGCACGGCCGTGAGCTTCGACGCCTGGGCCGCCGCCGTGCCCTCGGCTGGTCGGAACTGGTCGGACTGCGCCACGTCCCCCACCCCCAGCGCTGCGACGAGGCCGCGCGCGGCACCCTCGTCCGCGTCGTCGTAGTAGTAGACGGTCGTGGTGGCGATGTCGGTGGAGCTGGCGTTCAAGCGGGACGCGATGGCCCAGCCCTCCTTCTGGAGCGCCGTCGCGGCCCGGGCCGAGAGACCCGACGTCCTCGTGCCGTTGAGGACGGTCACGACCATGCCGGGCACTGCGGTGGGAGCGGCGGTCGGCTCCTCGGTGGGCGCGGCCTCCTCGGAGGAGCCGCCGCTCGGGATGATGTCGGTGAACGAGACCCGGTCGTTGATGACGAAGAGCCCGACGACGCCGAGGCCCACGAGCAGGCCGGTCGCGAGGGCCGCCCACGCGAAGGCGCGGAAGCGGTGGTGAGGCGGACGGGGCGCGCGATGGGCGCCCACTCGGCTCAGGTCGCCGGGGACCTCGTCGAAGCGGTCGGGAGCGTGGGAGGGCATGGGGGTCTCGTGTCTCCTCGGTGGGGCGCGGGGTCAGCGCGCGGTCGGTCGGTGCGGGAGACCGGTGGGCAGGGCGCGTGCTGCGCGCGCGGCGGCGCGCGTCTCGCGGAGTCGCAGGAGGCGCCCGACGAGCAGGGGGTCGTAGGCGAGGGCCTCGCGCGTCTCGAGCAGGGATCCGAGCAGCTGGTAGTAGCGCGTGGCCGAGAGGCCGAAGGCCTGGCGGATGGCCTCCTCCTTCGCCCCGGCGTGACGCGTCCAGTCCCGCTCGAAGTCGAGGACCGCGCGGGCGCGGGCGTCGAGCTCGACGACCGGATGCGGTCCGGCCGCCGGAGCGGTCGTGGAGCTGGTCTCGCGCTGGTCCACGGCATGCTCCTTCCCCGACATCCCCCACATACTAGGTGCGCCTCGCTGAGCGCCTCGCGCAGCATGCCGGGGTGTCCACGCACCGCGACGGGCACGGCGGCATCGCATCGCGTCCGCTCGCATCCCGGAGCGGATCGTCCCCCGCATGCAGGAATCGACGGGGGCCCGCGGCGGTTGTCCATGGAGGCGCGCTGGGACGCCGCCCCTAGGATCGACCAGCGAGAAAGGACCCGCACATGGCCTACGAGATCGAGAAGACCGACGACGAGTGGCGCCAGGAGCTCTCCCCGGAGGAATACGCGGTGCTGCGCCAGCAGGCCACCGAGCGCCCCTGGACCGGCGAGCTGCTGGACGAGGAGCGCACCGGCGTCTACGGGTGCAAGGCCTGCGGCGCCGAGCTGTTCACGAGCGACACCAAGTTCGACTCCCACTGCGGGTGGCCGAGCTTCTACGCTCCGAAGGAGAGCGACGCCGTCAAGCTGTACACGGACACGAGCCTCGGCATGAAGCGCGTCGAGGTCGTCTGCGCCCGCTGCGGATCGCACCTCGGGCACGTCTTCGACGACGCGCCGCAGACCCCCACCGGCGACCGGTTCTGCATGAACTCGGTCTCCATGTCGTTCCGCACCGCGGAGTGATCGACGTGCCGCGGCATCGGGCGGGCGGCACCCCCGACCCGTCCGGGCCCGGCACCCCCGCGCAGGGCGGAGCCGTCCTGGAGGCGCTCCGTGGTCGGCGGTCCCGCTCGTCCGTGGGCGAAGCCGCCCCGACGCACGAGGATCTCGTCCCGCTCGTCGAGGCCACCTCACGGCTCGCCGACCACGGCGGGCTGAGGCCGTGGCGGGTCATCGAGATCCGCGGAGGCGCGCGCGACAGCCTCGGCGCCGCGATGGACGAGGCGGCAGGCGATCCCGGATCCGGCAAGCATCGCAAGAAGACGCATCGCGCGAGCCTCCTGATCGCCGTCGTCGCCAGCCGCACCCCGAGCCGCAAGGCGCCGGACTGGGAGCAGGAGGCGGTCGCCGCGGGTGTCGCGCACGCTCTCACCCTGCTGCTCGAGGAGCAGGGATGGGGCGTGTTCTGGCGCACCGGCAGCCTCACGCGCAGCGAGCCGGTGCGACGGATGCACGGCCTGCGCGACGGCGAGGACCTGCTCGGCTGGCTCTACGTCGGCGATGTCGCCGACGACGACAAGGGCCCGCGTCCGACCGTCGACGGCGAGCGGATGATCACCGTCCTCGACTGAGCGAGCGGCATCGAGAGCCGGCCACGGGACTCGAACCCGTAACCGCCGCATTACAAGTGCGGTGCGCTACCAATTGCGCCAGGCCGGCCGACGGACCTCGCGGGCCGTCGATCCATCATACGAGCCGCGCTACGGGGCGGTCGTCGGCATCTCGGACGGCGCGGGGGTCGGGGTGGGCGTCGTCGTCGCGTCCTGGCCTGCGGCCTGGAGCACGAAGGCGGCGAACGCCTTCGCGTCGTCCGGCTGGCCCGTGTACTGGCGGTCGCCCACCACGATGATCGGCGCGCCCACGACCTTGTCGACGTTCGAGTCGGGGATGTCGCCGTCCAGGACGCGGTCGGTCGCGGCGTTGACCCACGACTGGAACCGCTGGTCGGAGACGCACTTCGCGATGTCGGACGAGCCGGCGCCCGCCTGCCCGGCGAGCTCGACGATGCGATCGTCGCTGAGGCCCGTGCTCTGCTCGGCGGGCTGCTCCGCGAAGAGCGCGGAGTTGAAGGCCCAGAAGTCGTCGGGCGCCGCGTCGGCGACGCACGCGGCCGCGTTGGCCGCCCGGAGGGAGTAGGCCTGCGACTTGCTGGTGAGGATCGCGACGGGGTGGATCTCCACCGTGGCCGCACCCGACTGGAGCCAGCCCTCCATCTGCGCGCCGTTGGTGTCCTGGAACTCCTTGCACGCGGTGCAGAGGTAGTCGACGTAGACGCGGATGTGGGCGACGCCCGCCGCCTCGGAGCCGGTGGGCACCGGATCCTGCTCCGGGTCGAGGGCCTTCGTGGGTGTGGCCGCGAGGTCCTTCCCGATGAGGATGCCGTCGCTCGCCATGTTCTGCGGCCCGGGCCCTGCGGGACGCGCGCCCTGGACGACGACGAGGCCCACGACCACGACCACCGCGACCAGCGCCGCGGCGATGCCGCCGCGGATGGCGTACCGGCCCACGACATCGCGACGACGCTGCTTCATGCGGTTGAGCCGCGCCTTCTCCCGAGCGGCCTCGCGGCGTCGTCGGTGACCGCCGTGCGGTTCGTGCGCGGGCGGCGTGCTGCTCATGGATCCTCGCTCAGTGGATGGGGAGTCGGGCGCGGGCGGGCTCCCGGACGACCTCAGGACTCTAGGCGGCCAGTCTGGGAAAGCGGTGACGCGGCGGGCGCGGGTGCATCGCCGCAGGAGACGATACAGGCCCGCGACACCCTGTCCCCGGGTGGGGAATAGCCGCCGATCCGCATCGTGCCGGGCTTCCCGACCAGAGACCCGCGTGCAATACTCATCGGGTGGTCGTCGTCGCCCACAGCGATGAGCCATGAGCATCACATCCATCACCACGGATCGTCGGGCACGTACCTGCCCGTGAAGGAGAACACCGAAATGGCATCTGTAACTTTCGACAAGGCCACGCGCCTCTACCCGGGCTCGACGCGCCCCGCGGTCGACCAGATCGACCTGGAGGTCGCCGACGGCGAGTTCCTCGTCCTCGTCGGCCCGTCCGGCTGCGGCAAGTCGACCACCCTCCGCATGCTCGCGGGCCTCGAGGAGGTCAACGACGGCAACATCTTCATCGGCGACCGCAACGTCACGGACGTGCCGCCGAAGGACCGCGACATCGCGATGGTCTTCCAGAACTACGCGCTGTACCCGCACATGACGGTCGCCGAGAACATGGGCTTCGCGCTCAAGATCGCGGGCGTCGGCAAGGACGAGCGCGCCACCCGCGTCCTAGAGGCCGCCAAGCTCCTCGACCTCGAGCCCTACCTCAGCCGCAAGCCCAAGGCCCTCTCCGGCGGCCAGCGCCAGCGCGTGGCCATGGGCCGTGCGATCGTCCGCCAGCCGCAGGTGTTCCTCATGGACGAGCCGCTGTCGAACCTCGACGCGAAGCTCCGCGTCCAGACCCGCACGCAGATCGCGTCGCTCCAGCGCCGCCTCGGCGTCACCACGGTCTACGTCACCCACGACCAGACCGAGGCGCTCACCATGGGCGACCGCATCGCGGTCCTCAAGGACGGTGTCCTCCAGCAGGTCGGCACCCCGCGCGACCTCTACGAGAAGCCGCAGAACGTCTTCGTGGCCGGCTTCATCGGCTCGCCCGCGATGAACCTCTTCACGGCGAACGTCGTCGACGGCGGCGTGCAGTTCGGCACCGCCGTGGTCCCGGTGGAGCGCGACGTGCTCACCAACGCCACCGGCGGAGCGGTCACCATCGGCGTGCGCCCCGAGGACGTCGTCGTCAGCACCTCGCAGGGCCAGGGCCTCTCGGTCACGGTCGACCTCGTCGAGGAGCTCGGGGCGGACGGCTACCTCTACGGCCACACCGACATCGAGGGCAAGCGCACCGACCTCGTCGCGCGCGTCGACGGCCGCCTGCACCCGAACGCCGGCGACACCGTCTTCATCACGCCGCAGCCCGGCCACCTCCACGCCTTCGACGCCGAGAGCGGCCTCCGCCTCAACGCGCCGGTCGCCGCGGGCTGATCGAGCCGACCCACCACCGCTGCCGCGGTCCCCACGCTCCCCCGCCGGGAGCACCGGGGGCCGCGGCAGCCTGGTTTCCGGGGTCGGGTAGGGTCGCAGCATGGCCGGATCCCTGAACATCACCTCGGCGACGGTCGATCCCGCGCTCCTCGACCTGCCCTGGCAGCTGCCGCTCGACGAGTGGCCGTCCTCGGCCATCGCGACGCTCCCGAAGGGCATCTCGCGGCACCTCGTGCGCTTCGCGAACCTGTCCGGCTACGTCATCGCCATCAAGGAGACGACGGACGAGATGGCCCGCGGCGAGTACGACATGCTGCGGACGCTGCAGCGGCTCGAGATCCCGTGCGTGGAGCCCGTCGCGGTGATCATGAACCGCACCGACGAGGACGGCGACCCGCTCAAGTCGGTGCTCGTCACCCGGCACCTCAAGTTCTCGCTCCCCTACCGGGCGCTCTTCTCGCAGCAGCTGCGGCCGGACACGGCGACGCGCCTCGTCGACGCCCTGGCCGTGCTGCTCGTCCGGCTGCACATGATCGGCTTCTTCTGGGGCGACGTCTCCCTGTCGAACACCCTCTTCCGCCGCGACGCGGGAGCCTTCGCCGCCTACCTGGTGGACGCGGAGACCGGCAAGCTCTTCAACGGCGGCCTCTCCAACGGGCAGCGCGAGAACGACCTCGAGATCGCGCGCGTCAACATCGCCGGCGAGCTCATGGACCTCGAGGCGGGCGGCCGCATCGAGGAGGGGCTCGACCCGCTCGAGACGAGCACGCGCATCGTCGCCCAGTACCGCACGCTCTGGAAGGAGCTCACCGGACGCGAGGAGTTCCCGACCTCGGAGCGCTGGCGGATCAACGAGCGCGTGGACCGCCTCAACGACCTCGGCTTCGACATCGAGGAGCTCGCGATCCGCACGACCGCCGAGGGCTCGCAGGTGCGCATCCAGCCCAAGGTCGTCGACGCGGGGCACCACCAGCGCCGGCTGCTGCGCCTCACGGGAGTGGACGCGCAGGAGAACCAGGCGCGTCGACTCCTCAACGACCTCGACTCGTACACGGCGACGTTCGACAAGCAGGATCTCGACGAGGAGATGGTGGCGCACGAGTGGGTCGCGCGCGTCTTCGAGCCCGTCGTGCGGGCGATCCCCCGCGACCTCCGCGGCAAGCTGGAGCCCGCCGAGATCTTCCACCAGCTGCTCGAGCACCGCTGGTACATGTCGCAGAAGCTCAGCAGGGACATCCCGCTCGCCGAGGCCGTGACCGCGTACGTGCAGGACATCCTCCGCCACCGGCGCGACGAGGCGACGGTCATCGACCCGCCGACCGAGTCGATCGGCGTCATCGAGGACGAGTCGGACGTCCCGATCACCGAGGCCGAGGCCGCGGAGGACTGGCGCACGAAGGTCTGACCGCCTCTGCGTGGGGCGAACTCAGTAGGAGCCGGGACCCTGGGGTCCCGGCTCCTCCTGCGTTCGGTGCGCTACTTCCGCTTCGCGGCGCGCAGCTTGCCGATCTCGTAGAGCGTGACGCTCGCGGCGATGCCGGCGTTGAGGGACTCGGTGGAGGCGCCGATCGGGATGGACACCACGGTGTCGCAGGTCTCGGTGACGAGGCGCGACAGGCCCTTGCCCTCGGATCCGACGACGACCACGATCGGCCGGTCGGCGAGCGTGAACTCGTGCAGCGACATGTCGCCGCCGCCGTCGAGGCCGACCACGAAGACGCCGCGCTGCTTGAGCGCCTTCAGCGTCTGGGTGAGGTTCGACGCCATGGCGACGGGCGTGCGCGCCGCGGCACCGGCCGAGGTCTTCCACGCGCTGGCGGTGAGGCCGACCGAGCGACGCTGCGGCACGATCACGCCGTGGCCGCCGAACGCGGCGACCGAGCGGATGATCGCCCCGAGGTTGCGCGGGTCGGTGATGCCGTCGAGGGCCACCAGGAGCGGCAGCTGGCCGCGCGAGATGGTCTTGTCGAGCAGCTCGATCGCGTCCGCGTACTCGTAGGGCGGCACCTTGAGCGCGAGGCCCTGGTGGACGGCGTCGTGGCCCGCGATGCGGTCGAGCTCGGGGCGCATGACCTCGAGCACGGGGATCCCGCGCCCGGTGGCGAGCGACAGGACCTCCTTGACGCGGTCGTCGTACTCGATGCGCGAGGCGATGTAGAGCGCGGTCGCGGGGATCTTGGCCCGGAGCGCCTCGACGACCGAGTTGCGACCGGTGACGACCTCGGACTCGTCCTGCTGCTTCGCGCGGCGGGCGCGCGGGGCGTCGGCCCCGGCGGGCCGGTCGGTCGCGCGGGCGCGCGGCGCCGCGGACCGAGGTGCCGCGGCGCGATCGGCGCGCTCATCGCGGCCGCGGTTGGCGCCCGCGGACGCCGCCTCGTACCGGTCCTTCGCGAGCTTGCGCTTCCCGGCGGGGTGGTACGGCCGGTCCTCGGCCTTGGGCGTGGGCTTCTTGCCCTCGAGGGCCTGCCTGCCCTGCCCTCCGGATCCCTTGAGCGGGCCCTTCTTGGTCTTCCGTACCGCGCCTGAGCGGCTGGGCTTATTCGCCATCGATGCTCCAATGCGACCCGCCAGGCGAGTCCTCTATCGTGATGCCGGCCTCGGCCAGCTCCTGTCTGATGCGGTCGGCGAGGGCGAAGTCCCTGGCCTCCCGCGCGGTCTGTCGCTCGGCGATCCGGTGCTCGACCAGCGCCTGCAGCGCACGGCGCGCGGGCTGGTCGGAGGCGGTTCGCCATTCGTCGGCCAGCGGGTCGATCCCGAGCACGGCCACCATCGCGGAGACGTCCGCGCGCAGCGACGCCGCCTCCTGGAGGTCGCCGGCGTCGAGGGCGGCGTTGCCCGCGCGGACGGCGTCGTGGAGCACGGCGAGCGCCTGCGGGACGCTGAGGTCGTCGTCCATGGCCTCGGCGAACTCGGCGGGCACGGCGGCGGGCGCGCCGTCCGTCGAGGCGGGCGCGGCCTGGAAGCGCGTGCCGGCGAGGCGGCGGGCGCTGCGGTCGAGGAAGGTCTCGATGCGGTCGAGGGCGGCCTCGGCCTCGGCGAGCGCGCCGTCGTGGAACTCGAGGGTCGAGCGGTAGTGCGCGGATCCGAGGAAGTAGCGCACAACCACCGGCCGCGCGGAGGCGAGCAGGTCGGCGGCGAAGAGCGAGTTGCCGAGCGACTTGCTCATCTTCTGGCCGGCGACGGCGACGAGGCCGTTGTGCAGCCAGTAGCGGGCGAACGGATCCCCCGCGGCCCGCGACTGCGCGAGCTCGTTCTCGTGGTGCGGGAAGCGGAGGTCGAGTCCGCCGCCGTGGATGTCGAACTCGGCGCCGAGGTATCGCGTGGACATGGCGGAGCACTCGATGTGCCAGCCCGGGCGGCCGGCGCCCCACGGCGACGGCCAGGACGCGCTCGCGGGCTCGCCGGGCTTGGCGCCCTTCCAGAGGGCGAAGTCGCGCACGTCGCGCTTGGCGCGCGGATCCGCGTCGGCGGCGGCCTCCATGTCGGCGGCGCGCTGGCGCGTGAGCTCGCCGTACTCGGGCCAGGAGGCGGTGTCGAAGTAGACGTCGCCGGATGCGTCGCCGGCCGCGTACGCGTGGCCGCGCTCGACGAGGCGCCGGATGATCTCCTGCATCTCGCCGATGCTCGCGGTGGCGCGCGGCTCGTAGCTGGGCGGGAGGATCCCGAGGGCCGAGTACGCGCGGGAGAACTCGAGCTCGACGCGGTAGGCGAGCGCCCACCACTCCTCGGTGCCGCCGGCCTCCTGGCCGCGGCGCGCGTTGTCTATGACCTTGTCGTCGATGTCCGTGACGTTGCGCACGAGCGTCACGTCGAGCCCGCGGTGGGTGAGCCAGCGGCGCAGCTGGTCGTACGCGAGCGCGCTCCGGAGGTGGCCGATGTGCGGCGCGGACTGCACGGTGGGGCCGCAGACGTAGATGCCGACCCTGCCGTCGACGAGCGGCACGAAGTCCCGCAGGGACTGCGTCCGGGAGTCATGGAGGCGCAGGGTCACAGAGAGATCCTAGTCAGCGCGCATCCGCGCCCCCGCCGGATGACGGGCCGGGAGGGCGGTCCACGGCCGTCGCGACAGCGCGGTCAGAGGCGCTCGACGAGGGCCGTCGCGACCGCGGCGACGCCGTCGCCGCGACCCGTGAAGCCGAGCCCGTCGGTGGTCGTGCCGGCGAGCGAGACGGGCGCGCCCACGGCGGCCGAGAGGATCCCCTCGGCCTCGGCCCGCCGCGGGGACAGCTTGGGGCGGACGGCCATGACCTGCACGGCGACGTTCACGATCCGGTAGCCGGCGTCGCGGACGAGCCCAGCGGTCCTCCGCAGGAAGACCTCGCCGTGCGCGCCGTCGAGCTCCGGGTCGTCGGTGCCGAAGATCCCGCCGATGTCGCCGAGACCCGCTGCGGAGAGGAGCGCGTCGCACATCGCGTGGCTGACCGCGTCGCCGTCGCTGTGGCCGGCGAGACCCGCTTCGCCCGGCCAGTGCAGGCCGGCGAGCCAGAGCGGCTGCGTGGCGTCGACCGCGTGCACGTCGGTGCCGATGCCCGAGCGGAGGCGCGAGGCGGCGGATCCCGCGCCCGCGTCCCTGGCGACGAGCTCCTCCGCGCGCCGGAGGTCCCACGCGGTGGTGACCTTGAAGGCGAGGGCGTCGCCGGGGATCACCCGGACGCGTCCGCCCGACGCCTGGAACAGGGCCGCGTCGTCCGTGTGCTCGGCGGCAGCCCGTGCGTACGCGGCGTCGAGCGCTGCCCGCGGGAATCCCTGCGGGGTCTGGACGCCGACCAGGTCGCTGCGGTCGACGGTGCCGAGGCACTCCCCCGCCGGATCCACGCGCTTGACGGTGTCGGTGACGGGCAGGCCGGGGACGACGCCGGCGCCATCCGCCCGGACGGCCTGAACCACGGCCGCGAACAGGGCGGTGGGCGTGAGCGCGCGCGCGGCGTCGTGCACCAGGACCGTGTCGACGGATCCGGCGAGCGCGGCGAGGCCCGCCCGCACGGACCCCTGCCGGGTCGCTCCTCCGACCACGACCACGACGGATCCGCGTGCCGCCCCCGCGACGCCGTCGACGACGGCGGACGTCTCGGCCAGGTGCGTGTCCGGCGCCACGACGACGACGTGCGCCTCCTCGGCGAGGCCGAGGACCGAGGACAGCGAGCGGGCCAGCAGCGTCACGCCGCCGACCTCCACGAGCGCCTTCGGGATCCCCGCCCCGAGCCGCGTGCCGCTTCCCGCGGCCACCACGACGACGCCGATTCGTGGCCCGCCAGTCGCGCCGCCATCGCTCGCGGGGGCGGACGGGACGACGGGGTCGTGGCTCATGCGGTCAGGCTACCGGCGGCGACGCGCGCCGACGCCGGGCGATCAGGAGGCGAGGACCTCGTCGAGCAGCGTGGACGCGTGCTCCTCGTCGGTCTTCTCCGCGAGGGCCAGCTCGCCCACGAGGATGCCGCGGGCCTTCTGCAGCATGCTCTTCTCGCCGGCGGACAGGCCGCGGTCCTGGTTGCGACGCCACAGGTCGCGCACGACCTCGGCCACCTTCAGCACGTCGCCCGACGCGAGCTTCTCGAGGTTCGCCTTGTAGCGCCTCGACCAGTTGGTGGGCTCCTCGGTGAACTCGGCGCGGAGCACCGCGAAGACGCTCTCCACGCCCTCGCGCCCGATGACGTCGCGGACGCCGACCATGTCGACGTTCTCCGCGGGCACCTCGATCTGGAGGCCGCCCTGGTTGACGTCGAGCTTGAGGTACAGCTTCTCCTCGCCGCGGATGATGCGCTTCTTCACCTCGATGATGGTCGCCGCCCCGTGATGCGGGTACACGACGGTCTCGCCGACCTCGAAGAGCATGGGTTCCCCGTTCTGTGGACTTCCCCTCAGGATACCAGCCGGGTCCCGCGCGCCCGCGGGCGGTCGCCCGCCACCCGATCCCGTAGGCTGAGCGGGTCAGCTGATCCAGCGCGGACGCCTCCGGACGCCCCGGCGCCGGCCCGCGCGACAACCGGAGGGTCCCGTGAGAGCGCGTACCGCATCGTCCATCGTCCTCGCGGCCCTGATCGCGGTCGGCACGTCGTCGTGCACGTTCATCACGCCCCAGGCCACGCAAATCTCCTACTTCCCGAGCGACGGCTTCGACGCCACGGTCGGCGACATCGAGGTGCGCAACGCCATCCTCCTCACCGAGGGCGGATCCGCGGCCGGCGCGAGCCTCGTCGTCACGCTCGTCAACAACTCGGGCGACAGCCAGCGCGTCTCCTTCCAGCACGAGCTCACCGAGGGCAGCGCGGACCGCGAGACGCGCACCGTCACGGCGGCCCCCGGCCTCACGAAGTTCGGCGCCGAGGACTCCCAGCGCATCACCTTCGACTCCGTCGACCCGACGCCGGGCTCGCTCACCAAGATCTACATCCAGTACGGCGACGCCGAGGGCGTCGAGATGGACGTCCCCGTGCTCAACGGCGACCAGGAGACGTACACGAACCTCGTGCCCGGCGAGACCGGATCCACCCCGGACACGAAGGTCACCACGACGCCAGGCACCACGGACGGCGACGAGGGCCTCGGGGACAGCACGAACTAGCCCGCCGGTCGCGCTCGCGGCCCCGCATGACGAAGGCCCCGCCCCTCACGGGACGGGGCCTTCGTCGTGCCGGCCGGCCGGTCGGCGGCCTAGGCCTCGAAGCGGTAGCCCAGCCCGCGGACGGTGACGAGGAGCACGGGGTCCGACGGCTCGCGCTCGATCTTGGAGCGGATCCGCTTGATGTGCACGTCGAGCGTCTTCGTGTCGCCGAAGTAGTCGGATCCCCACACCCGGTCGATGAGCTGGCCGCGCGTGAGCACGCGCCCGGCGTTCCGCAGCAGCAGCTCGAGCAGCTCGAACTCCTTCAGCGGCATCGCGATCTCCCGGCCGTCGACCTCGACCGTGTGGCGCTCCACGTCCATGCGCACGGAGCCGACCTCGAGCACGTTGAGCGGCTCGTCGTCGACCTCGACGCGGCGGCGGAGCACGGCGCGGATCCGCGCCAGCAGCTCGCGCGTCGAGTACGGCTTCGTCACGTAGTCGTCGGCCCCCAGCTCGAGGCCCACGACGATGTCCACCTCGGAGTCCTTGGCGGTGAGCATGATGATCGGCACGGCCGAGCGCGTGCGGATCTCCCGGCACACCTCGGTTCCGGGGAGGCCGGGGAGCATGAGGTCGAGCAGGATCAGGTCGGCGCCGTCCTTGTCGAACGAGGCCACCGCGGCGGGACCGTCCTCGACGACGTCCACCTCGTATCCCTCGCGCTGGAGCAGGAAGGCGAGCGGCTCGCTGAGCGACGCCTCGTCCTCGACGAGCATGATGCGTGTCACGTGGGTTCTCCGATGTCCGTACCGGCGAGCGCCGGGGTCTGCGATGCCTCGGGGAGGCGGATGGTGAAGGTCGAGCCGCGGCCGGGGCGGGACCAGACCCGCACGTCGCCGCCATGATTCTGCACGACGTGCTTGACGATGCTGAGCCCGAGTCCCGTGCCGCCGGTGTCGCGGGCACGGGCCTGGTCGACGCGGAAGAAGCGCTCGAAGATCCGGCCCTGCTCATCCTCGGGGATCCCGATGCCCTGGTCGGTGACCACGACCTCGACGGCGCCGTCGTCGACCATGACGCCGATGCCGACCCGCGAGCCGTCCGGGGAGTAGTTGACCGCGTTGCTCAGCAGGTTGTGCACGGCCACGACGAGGAGGGCCTCGTCGCCGTAGACGGTCGAGCGCGACCGCTTGCCCCGTGCGAGCTCGATGCCGCGGAGCTCCGCGCCGAGCCGCACCTGGTCGAGCGCGACGCTGATGACGTGGTCGACGTCGACGGGCTCGGCCTTCTCGAGCGCGTTGGCCGCCTCGAGCCGCGACAGCTCGATGATCTCTTGCGTGATGCGCGCGAGCCGGGCCGACTCCGTGGTCAGCCGGGCGGCGAACCGCCGCACCTGCACGGCGTCGTCGGCGCACGAGTCGAGCGCCTCCGCGAGGAGCCCGACCGCGCCGATGGGCGTCTTGAGCTCGTGGCTGATGTTGGCCACGAAGTCGCGCCGCACCTGGTCGAGGCGGTGCGACTCGGTGCGGTCCTGCGCGAGCAGGAGCACGTAGCGGGTGCCGAGGCGGGCGACGCGGACGTGCATCTGGAACTCGGCCGCGCCGAACGGGCCGCGCGCGAGCGACACCTCCTCGGCGAGCGGCTCGCCGGACCGGCGCACGCGGTCGACCATCGAGACGAGCTCGGGGTGGACCAGCGCCTGGTGGAAGACGAGGCCGGAGGAGATGGCGCCCGGCGACGCCTTCATCACGTTGTTGGAGGGGTCGAGGACGATGCCCGCGGACTCGAGCGCGTCGAGCACCTGGTCGACGCCGTCGGGGACGACCGGGTTCGTGATCTCGACGGCGCGGTCGCCGCGGTCCGCCGCGTGGTTCAGCAGCCACACGAATCCCGCGCCGACCGCCAATCCGATGAGGAGGCAGACGAGCACCAACGCACCGGTGTCCATGCGCCCACACTAGGAGACGGCATCGGGGCGTCCCGGCCGTCCGGCCCCGCCACGGGGGCCACGAGGCCGCGAATTCAGCTGGCCGGCACCGTGCGTTAACCTCGCATGACCAGAGTCGGAGGATGTGGGCCCGTCACCAGGGGTCCGCCGTGCCCGAGAACCACCCCGCCCCTCGCAGCGGGGCGGCCTGAAAGGACGTCCCCCATGCGCGAAGTGTTCCAGCAGGAGCTCCACGAGGTCCAGGAGCGTCTCATCGAGATCTCCGCGCTCGTCGCCATCTCCATCGAGAACGCGACCCGCGCGTTCAACGAGTCGAACGTCAGCCTCGCCGAGACCGTGATCGAGCAGGACCGCCGGATCGACGAGCTCGCCACGAGCCTCGACGAGCTCGCGATCAACATCCTCGCCCGCCAGCAGCCGGTCGCCCGCGACCTGCGCATCGTCGTGAGCGCGCTCCGCATCAGCGCGTCGCTCGAGCGCATGGGCGACCTCGCGGAGCACATCGCGCAGCTGTCGCGCTACCGCTTCCCGGACAAGGTGGTCCCGAAGTCGCTCCGCCCCACCTTCCTCGAGCTCGGCCAGCTCGACGTGGCCATCGCGCGCAAGCTCACGGACCTCCTCACCACCGAGGACCCGAAGCTCGCCGAGGAGATCCGCAACGACGACGACCGCATCGACGAGCTGCACCTCAGCGTCTTCGACAAGGTGCTCGGCGAGACCTGGAAGGGCGCGGCCGTCGACACGGTCGACTCCACGCTCGCCAGCCGCTACCACGAGCGCTTCGCCGACCACGCGGTGTCCATCGCGAAGACCGTGCAGTACCTCGCGACCGGCGACTGGGTGCAGGCCGACGCCTGATCCCGCCGCGGGCCGCGACCCGCAGCGATGACGAGAGCCCGACCGGATCATCCGGTCGGGCTCTCGTCGTACGGGCGGGTGGCGCTACTTCTTGCTGCCCTGCGCGGCCACGGCCGCGGCGCCTGCGGCGGCCGCCTCCGGGTCGAGGTACTCGCCGCCGGGGACGATCGGGCGGAAGTCCTCGTCGAGGCGGTACACGAGCGGGATGCCCGTGGGTATGTTGAGCTCCGCGATGTCCGCGTCGGAGATGCCGTCGAGGTGCTTCACGAGCGCGCGCAGCGAGTTGCCGTGCGCCGTGACGAGCACGGTGCGGCCCGAGGCGAGGTCGGGCTGGATGTCGGACTCCCAGTAGGGCAGCATCCGCTCGATGACGTCCTTGAGGCACTCCGTGCGCGGCAGCGCTTCGCCGAGGTCGGCGTAGCGCGGGTCGCGCGACTGCGAGTACTCGTCGTCGTCGGCGATGGGGGGCGGCGGCACGTCGAACGAGCGGCGCCAGGTGGCGAACTGCTCGGGGCCGTACTCGGCGAGGGTCTGCGCCTTGTCCTTGCCCTGCAGCGCGCCGTAGTGGCGCTCGTTGAGGCGCCAGGTGCGCTGGACGGGGATCCACGAGCGGCCGGCGCGCTTGAGCGCGATGTTGGCGGTGTCGATGGCGCGGATGAGGACGGAGGTGTGCAGCACGTCGGGGAGGATGCCGGACTCGGCGAGGAGCTCGCCGGCGCGCTGCCCCTCCGCGACGCCCTGCTCGCTCAGCTCGACGTCCACCCATCCGGTGAACAGGTTCTTCTGGTTCCAGTCGCTGTTGCCGTGACGCAGCAGCACGAGGGTGCGGGGTTCAGCCATGCCTCAAGCCTATCGAGCGATGGGAGACTGGACCCATGCCGGGCGCCGCCTCCCCCGTCGGCTCCGTGACGCGCGGGACGACCAACACGAACCGCCTCCGGCGCGTCGACAGGTGGATCGCGACCCTCGGCTCCCTGCGCACCGCTCCCGCGCCGCTCGTCGTGGACCTCGGCTACGGCGCGAGCGGGATCACGGCGCTCGAGATGCACCGGCGGCTGCGCGCGACGCGGCCGGACGTGCGCGTCGTGGGCATCGAGATCGAGCCGGGACGCGTGGCGCGGGCCCGCGAGCAGCTCGCGGCGTGGCCCGACGCCTCCGCCCGCGAGCGGATCTCCTTCGTCCGCGGCGGGTTCGAGGTGCCGCTGCCCGGTGGCGAGCGGGCGACCGTGATCCGCGCGTTCAACGTGCTGCGGCAGTACGACGAGGCCGACGTGCCCGCGGCATGGGCGCGCATGGCGGCGCGGCTGGCGCCCGGCGGATCCGTGGTGGAGGGCACGTGCGACGAGATCGGCCGGGTCGCGAGCTGGGTTGACGTGCGCGAGGACGGCCCGCGCAGCCTCACGATCTCGCTGCGCCTGGCGGGGCTGGAGCTGCCGTCGATCGTGGCGGAGCGGCTGCCGAAGGCGCTCATCCACCGCAACGTCCCCGGCGAGCGCGTGCACGAGGTGCTCGCCCTCCTCGACCGCAGCTGGATCCTCAGCGCCCCGCTCGGCGTGTACGGCCCGCGGCAGCAGTGGCTGGGCACGGTGCGTCGGATGCGCGACGCAGGCGTGCCGGTCGAGGGCGGGCACGCGCGCTGGCGGCTCGGGGAGCTGACGGTGCCGTGGTCCGCGGTGGCGCCGGCCTAGACCTCG
This sequence comes from Clavibacter quasicaliforniensis, assembly GCF_051201715.1. Taxonomy (NCBI): domain Bacteria; kingdom Bacillati; phylum Actinomycetota; class Actinomycetes; order Micrococcales; family Microbacteriaceae; genus Clavibacter; species Clavibacter quasicaliforniensis. Next base: position 2,748,054 of record NZ_CP139624.1, read on the forward strand.
GGCAGCGCGGCACGTGCGGTGTCCGCGTCCACTCCCGCCGCCACCTGGAGGTCGACGAGGAGCGGCCGCAGCAGCATGACGAGCATGACCTCGCCGACGGGGGCGCCGGGGATGAGCTCGCGCGGATCCAGCCGGACGGCCACCAGCACGAGGTTCTGCTGGGCGAGGGGCGCGGCCGACGGATCCGACAGGCTCTGGCCGAGGAGGTTCACGCCGTTGGAGACGGTCGCGAGCAGCTCCGCGAGCACCGGGCGGCGCACCCCGTCGACCACGAGGAAGTCGATGCGGCGGGAGATGACGCGGAGGTTCCGCACGGCCAGGTCCATGCCGTCGAGCACGCGCCGCTGGGCCCGCAGCTCCGGCAGGTGGCGGCGGAGGAAGGGCGAGATCCGCGCGATGGACAGCGCCGAGTCGGCCGCCGCGCTCCACGCGTCGATGAGCGGCTGGGTGCGGCGGAGGCGGTCGAGCGCGCGGTCGGCCGCGGTCGCGTCGCCGAGCCGCAGCGCGGAGACGAGCGACGTGAGCGCGTAGGAGCACTCGGAGAAGACGCGGCGGGCTTCGCGCAGGGCCTGGCGCCGCGGATCCCGCGGGATGAGCGCGGTCGCGAGCAGCGCCACCGCGCCGCCGACGAGCCCGTCGACGCTGCGGACGAACACCCCGCCCGGCGGCGCGGGCAGGAGCGCGACGAGCACGGCCTGCACGCCGGCGGCCACCGCGAACGCGGCGTTCGACGACAGCAGCCGCGCCACCAGCAGGGTCGCCAGGATGATGACGAACAGCTGCCAGGCACCGCGGCCGATGCCGAGCAGCAGCACCTCGCTCAGCGTGATCCCGACGGTCATGCCGATCGCGGTCTCCAGCACGCGCACGGGCCGTGCGTCGCGGACGAAGCCGAGGCTCGTGATGGTCACGGTCGTCGCGAGCAGCGGCGTGTCGTGCCCGAGCACGTGGTGCGCGAAGGCCCAGCCGCCGGTGGCCGCGACGGCGATCTGCAGGGCGGCGGGCGCGGATCCCCAGAGACGCAGGAGCGCGGCCCGCGGATCCGCCCGGTGCCTCAGGGTGCGGGCGGCACGGGCCGACCGCTCCCGCGCGCGCTCAGCGGCGGACCGCACCGAGCCGCGGCAGGCGCGGGACGTCGGCGGAGCGGCCGGCGTCGGTGGGCACGATCACGTCCTGCATGGCCTGGACCCGGACGTCGTCGGCGACGACCTCGAGCTGGAGGGCGGGATCGACGTTGCGGCGCACGACCGCGAGCGCGACCGGGCCGAGCTCGTGGTGCAGCGCGCTCGAGGTGACGGCCCCGACGACCTCGCCCGCGGTGCCGTCGGCGGCGCCGGGGAGCCGCACCTCGGATCCCGCGCCCGGCAGCACCGCGTCGGATCCGTCGAGCTGCAGCAGAACCAGGCGGCGCGGAGGCCGGCCCAGGTTGTGCACCTTGGCGACAGTCTCCTGGCCGCGGTAGCAGCCCTTGCTGAGGTGCACGGCGCTGCGCAGCCAGTCGAGCTCGTGCGGGATGGTGCGGTCGTCGACCTCCGTGGCGAAGCGCGGTCGCCACGCGGCGATCCGCAGGGCCTCGGCCGCGAGGACGCCCGCGACGGGCAGGTCGCCTGACGCGGCGCGCGCGACGACGGCCGGCAGCTCGGACCGCGGCACGAGGCGCTCGCTCCAGGTCCACCCCTCGGCCGGGTGCGGCGCGGCGGCCGCGTACTGGTGGCCGCCGGGGACGACGTGGACCCACGGGTCCCGCCACACGAGCGGCACGCCGGCGGGCGCGGCGACGGGGAGGTCGGGCTCGCCGAGCGTGCCGATGACGGCCATCTCGGCCGTGCGATCGGCGGGCTCGACCCGGAGCATGAAGCGCATGCGCTGCAGGTAGGCGAGCAGCGCATCCGCATCGCCGGCGCCGAGGAGGAGCCACGTGGTGACGCCGTCGTCGAGCACGCCGACCGCGTGCTCGAGGCGCCCGTTCTGGTCGAGGAAGAGGGTCTCCGCGGAGTCGCCCGGCGCGAGGCCGCGGAGCGACTGGCTCGTGATGGAGTCGAGCCACGTCAACCGGTCCTCCCCCGCGACGGAGAGGACGGCCCGGTGCGAGAGGTCGACGATCGCGGTGCCCGCGGCGAGCGCGCGCTGCTCGGCGACGAGCGACCCGAGGTGCGCGGGCACGCCGGCGTCCGGCCCGTCGGACGCGACTGCGCCGGGCAGGTCGAGGAAGGGCGAGCGGGCGACGGCGGGAACGGGGTCAGTCGACATGCGACACCCGCCCGGAGGCGTGCGTGCGCAGCGGCTGGCCGAGCGCCGCGATGTCCCACGCCCAGAGCAGGTCGCGCTCGACGAGCCCGTACAGCCGCGTGGCGCCCGTGTACGCCTTGGCTCCCTCGGTGCGGAGCACGGCGTCGGTCGCGAGGTCGATGCGCGCGCTCTTCACCTGGCCGACGTAGAGCTCGCTGACCCCGCCCGGGTGGACGAGCGCGACCTCGACGTCGAACCCGCCGTCCGCGTTGCGGAGCGTCTCGACCTCGTCGGCCGTCGTGAACGGACGCTCGCCCGTGGGCGGCAGCATCGCCGGCCCCGGGTCGCCGTCGGTGACCCGGCGTCGCAGCCGCCAGTAGCCGGTCTCCGTGACGAACGGCACGGGGCCGTCGTCGCCCTCGACCCACGCGTACGAGGAGTAGTTGAGGTGCGGCAGCCCGTCATGGCTGAAGCTGATGCGCTGGCCGAACTCGCGGCGGACGACGTCGTCCCCGACCGCGTACTCGACGACGCCGGTGCCCTCCCACACGCCGAGGAGCCAGGACAGCGGGACGAGCTCGGCGGGGAGGCCGGTCGGGATCTCGATCATGCGGCGCGCGGTCAGCGCTGGCCGCGGAAGAGGTTGTAGACCACGACGAGCGAGACCCAGCCGATGGAGAGGCTCGCCAGGACCAGCAGTCCGGTGAAGAAGAGTTCCAGAGCAAGCAGCGACGACATGGCCCCAATCTACCCCACGGGCGGCCGGATCCGACCGGCCGGTCTAGGCGGCGACGGGCACGAGGAGAACGACGGCGGTGGCCGCGACGAGCACGAGCACGGCCCCGACGACGCTGCCGACGGCGCGGTCGACGAAGCCCGTCTTGCGGGGCAGGGCCAGCTGGATCACGAAGGTCGCGACGACGCACGTGGCGAGCACGAGGGGGAACCAGCGCGGGGCGGCGTCGGGACCGACGGCCACCGCCACCACGACCGCGCCGACGGCGGCGGCCAGCCAGACGGGGACGAGGCTGCGCAGGGGGGAGGTCACCCTGCAATCCTGCCCCACGTATCATGGGGGGAATTCATCCATGGAGGATCCCTGTGGCCCAGCTGTTGATCCTGACCTCGTCCGCGGACACCGACGTGCTCCCGGCGCTCGGGCTCCTCAGCCACCGGACGCGGCACGTCCAGGCGGATGCGGCGAGCCTCGTGAACGCCCCCGCTGCCGACCTCGTGCTCGTGGACGCCCGGCGCGACCTCGCCAGCGCGAAGTCGCTCTGCAAGATCCTCACCACCACGGGCGGCGGCACGCCGCTCATCCTCGTGCTCACCGAGGGCGGCCTCACGGCGGTCAGCGCCGACTGGGGCGCGACCGACGTGATCCTCGACTCCGCCGGTCCCGCCGAGGTCGACGCGCGCGTGCGCCTCGTGATCGGCCGCGCGGCGCTCGAGCACACGGGCAGCAAGATCCAGGCGTCCGGGGTGGTCATCGACGAGGCCAGCTACTCCGCCAAGGTGCACGGCAAGCCGCTCGACCTCACCTTCAAGGAGTTCGAGCTGCTGCGCTTCTTCGCGAGCCACCCGTCGCGGGTCTTCACGCGCGAGCAGCTGCTCAGCGAGGTGTGGGGCTACGACTACTTCGGCGGCACGCGCACGGTCGACGTGCACGTGCGGCGCCTGCGGGCCAAGCTCGGCGACCTCGAGTCGCTCATCGGCACGGTGCGCAACGTCGGCTACCGCTTCAACGTGTACGAGGAGGACAGTGAGCGCGTTCCCGCCCCCGCCGGAGCCTGACGCCGCGCGCGTCGCCCGCGTCGAGCCCACCCCCGACGTCGTCCGCAGGAGCCTCGAGCTCGCCGACCGCGCACGCGCGGACGACGCCGTCGCCCCGTTCAACGAGCAGACCCGCCTGACGCTCGGCACGGAGGACGGCCCCGCCCTCCTCGTCGTCCAGGGGACGGACGAGCGCCCGATCGGCGCTGCTGTCGTCGCGCGGGGCGACGGCGGCATCGAGGCCGAGCTCGTCGTGGATCCGGCCCACCGCCGCCGGGGCGTAGGTCGCGCGCTCCTCGACGCCGTGCTCGCGGAGGCCGCGGGATCGCCGGCCTCCGTCTGGGCGCACGGGGACCACCCCGCGGCCCGCGCCCTCGCCGCCGCGACGGGCCTCGACCGGGCCCGCGAGCTCCTGCAGCTGCGCGCGGCGGTCGCCGAGGCGCGCACGGGCCTCGGCGAGCGCCCGATGCCGGCGGGCCTCGCGCTCTCCCCCTTCACCGCCGAGGACGCCGACGACTGGGTCGCGCTCAACGCGCGCGCCTTCGCGAGCCACCCCGAGCAGGGCCGCATGACCCGCGCCGACCTCTGCGACCGCATCGCCGAGCCGTGGTTCGACCCGGCCCTCCTGCTCCTCGCCCGCGACGCGGACGGCCGGCTGGCCGGCTTCCACTGGCTCAAGGTGGAGGGCGGCCAGGCCGAGGTGTACGTGCTGGGCGTGGATCCCGACCGCGCGGCCCGCGGACTCGGATCCGCCCTCCTCGCCGCCGGTCTCGATCTGCTCGCCGAGCGCGGCCACGACGAGGTCGACCTCTACGTCGAGGCCGACAACGCGCCCGCCCTCGCGCTCTACCGCCGAGCCGCCTTCCGCGACGCCGCGGTCGACGTCCAGTACCGCCGCGCCTGATCCCCGCGCCTCCCCCGGCGCTCCCCCGATGCGGTTCACCCTGCGTTCACCTGCCGGAGGGCGGAGCGCACACCGCGATGCCATGATGGGCGGATGGACAGCGAGACGTACATCGGCGATGCGAAGGCGGTCGCCGAATCCCTGGACGACTTCGATGACGAGGACGAGCTCCTCGAGGACGACGGGACCCTCCCCGAGGGGCGCTTCCTCGACCGCGAGCTGAGCTGGCTGGCGTTCAACCGCCGCGTCCTCGAGCTGGCGGAGGACCCCGAGCTGCCGGTCCTCGAGCGCGCCAACTTCCTCGCCATCTTCGCGAGCAACCTCGACGAGTTCTTCATGGTCCGCGTCGCCGGCCTCAAGCGCCGCATCGCCACGGGCCTCGCCGTCCCCACGAACATCGGCCGCACCCCCGCCGAGGTGCTCTCCGCCATCAACGAGACCGCCTACCGCCTGCAGGTCCGCCATGCGGCGGCCTTCAACGACAGCGTCCGCCCGGCGCTCGAGGAGCACGGCATCCGCATCGTGCGCTGGGACTCGCTCGACGAGGCGCAGCAGGACCGCCTTCACGAGCTGTTCTCCGAGCAGGTGTTCCCCGTGCTCATGCCGCTCGCGGTGGATCCCGCGCACCCGTTCCCCTACATCTCGGGCCTGTCGCTCAACCTCTCGGTCCGCATCCGCAACCCGAAGACGAACCGCCAGGAGTTCGCGCGCATCAAGGTGCCGCAGATGCTGCCGCGCTTCATGCCGCTCACGCCCGACACGCGCTCCGGCCCCATCGACTTCATCGCGCTCGAGGACCTCATCGCGAACCAGCTGCAGACGCTGTTCCCCGGCATGGAGATCGTCGAGCACCACGTGTTCCGCGTCACGCGCAACGAGGACGTGCAGATCGAGGAGGACGAGACCGAGAACCTCATCCAGGCCCTCGAGAAGGAGCTGCTGCGCCGCCGGTTCGGCCCGCCCATCCGCCTCGAGATCTCGGACGACATGGACGCGGTCACGCTCGACCTGCTCATGCGCGAGCTCGACATCACCGAGCAGGAGGTGTTCACGCTCCCGTCCCCGCTCGACCTCGGCGGCCTGTTCGACCTCGCCAAGCTCGACCGCCCGGCGCTGCACTACCCGAACAACGTGCCCACCACGGCCGTCGCGCTGAAGCCCGCCGAGGACAACTCGCGGGCCGACATCTTCCGCTCCATCGCGCAGCAGGACATCCTGCTGCACCACCCCTACGAGTCGTTCACCACGAGCGTGCAGGCGTTCCTCGAGCAGGCCGCCGCGGATCCGCACGTGCTCGCCATCAAGCAGACGCTCTACCGCACGAGCGGCGACAGCCCCATCGTCGAGGCGCTCATCGACGCGGCCGAGGCGGGCAAGCAGGTGCTCGCGCTGGTGGAGATCAAGGCCCGCTTCGACGAGCAGGCCAACATCACGTGGGCCCGCAAGCTCGAGAAGGCCGGGGTGCACGTCGTCTACGGCGTCGCGGGCCTCAAGACGCACTGCAAGCTCGCGCTCGTCATCCGCCAGGAGAAGGGCGGGGTGCTACGGCACTACAGCCACATCGGCACGGGCAACTACAACCCCAAGACGAGCCGCATCTACGAGGACCTCGGGCTCCTCACGGCGGACGACGTGGTGGGCAAGGACCTCACGCGCCTGTTCAACGAGCTCTCCGGCTACGGCATCGAGAAGAAGTTCAAGCGCCTGCTCGTCGCGCCGCTGCACCTTCGGAAGGGCCTGCTCAAGCGCATCGCGGTGGAGACGCAGAACGCGCTCGACGGCAAGCCGAGCGGCATCCGCATCAAGGTCAACTCCATCGTCGACGAGAAGATCATCGACGCGCTCTACCGGGCCAGCAACGCGGGCGTTCCCGTGCAGGTCTGGGTGCGCGGCATCTGCTCGCTCACGCCGGGGCAGCCGGGGCTCAGCGAGAACATCGAGGTGCGGTCGATCCTCGGGCGCTACCTCGAGCACAGCCGCGTGTTCTCGTTCGTCAACGACGGCGACCAGGCCACCTTCATCGGCAGCGCCGACATGATGCACCGCAACCTCGACCGCCGGGTGGAGGCGCTCGTGCGGCTCGTGGATCCCGCGCACCTGCAGGAGATCGAGGACCTGTTCGACCGCGCCATGGCCGACACGACCTCCGCGTGGATCCTCGACTCCGCCGGCGAGTGGACGCGCCGCAACAAGGGCGCGGACGGCACCACGCTGGAGGACCTGCAGACCGCGGTGATGGGCATCGTGTCCAAGCGCAAGCGGCGCGTGCTCCGCTGAGCGGGGCTCCACGGAGCCCCGGCCCCGCTAGCGTGGGGGACGTGCCCCCTGCCCCCTCCGTCTTCGCCGCGGGCGCCGTCGTCTGGCGCGTGGTAGACGGCCGGATCCGGGTGCTCATCATCCACCGCACGCGACGCCGCGACACCTCCCTGCCGAAGGGCAAGGTGGATCCCGGCGAGACGCTCCCGCAGACCGCCGTCCGCGAGGTGCACGAGGAGACCGGCCTCCGGGTCGCGCTCGGCGTGCCGCTCGGCGCCATCGAGTACGGCATCTCCGGCGGTCGCCGCAAGTCGGTGAGCTACTGGGCGGCGGAGGCCACCGACGCCATGGTCGAGGCCAGCCGCTTCGAGCCGGACGACGAGGTCGAGAGCGTCGAGTGGGTCTCGATCCCCAACGCCCGCAAGCGCCTCGACTACCCGGGCGAGGTGCAGATCCTCGACCTCTTCGCCGGGCTCGTGGAGACGGGCTCGCACCGGTCGTTCGCCCTCATCGCCCTGCGCCACGGCCACGCCGTGCAGCCGTACGAGTGGGATGGAGCGGACGCGTCGCGGCCGCTCAGCGCGCGCGGGCGGGAGGACGCGCGGGCGATCGTGCCGACGCTCCTCGCCTTCGGTCCGCGGGTCGTCACGAGCAGCACCGCCGAGCGCTGCATGCAGACGGTGGCGCCCCTCGCGGAGGCCCTCGGCCGTCGGGTGAAGGAGGACGCGGGCATCAGCCAGGACGCGTACGAGACCTACGGAGGATCCGTGCGGGAGACCGTCGCGAAGCGCGTGCGCAAGGCCCGCAGCGCCGTGCTCTGCAGCCACAGCCCGGTCCTGCCGGAGATCCTGCACGAGATCGCCCTCGCCACCGAGACGCCCCGCGCGAGCCGCATGCCGCGGGCGGGGATGCTGTCACCCGCCGAGTTCTCGGTGGTGCACCTGTCGGCGTCGGACCCCGAGGCGGGGATCCTCGCGGTGGAGACGTACGGGCCGTCGGCCTGACGGCGCCCGGCCGCCTCGAAACCCCGAACACGGCCGACCGACAACTGTGCGCCCGCACGCCTGAGCCCGTGCCGATCCACGCGGTCTGTTCACCTCCCGTTCACCGATATCGGCCGAACCGGTCAAGAGCCCGACATAGCTTCGTCGAGGGGCATGCACCTGCCTCCTCACAGCAAGAAATACCCGGAAGGCTCCATCACGTGAAGATCTCGCGTCTCAGCAGCGCAGCAGCGCTCGCCGCCGTCACCGCACTCGCACTCTCCTCCTGCGCCTCCAACGAGGCGCCCGCCGAGGGCGGCGACGCATCGGCGTCCACCCTGTCCGGCACGCTCAACGGCATCGGCGCCACCTCCCAGGGCGCAGCCCAGGAGGCCTGGAACGCCGCGTTCCAGACCGCCAACCCCGGCGTCACCGTCACCTACGCCGGCGAGGGTTCCGGCGCCGGCCGCGAGGCGTTCATGGCCGGCGGCCAGAACGCGAACTTCGCCGGCTCCGACCGCGCGCTCAAGACCGACGAGCTCACGGGCACGTTCGGCCAGTGCGCCGACGGCGTCAAGCCGATCGACCTCCCCGCGTACATCTCCCCCATCGCGCTGATCTTCCAGGTCGAGGGCGTGAAGGACCTGAACCTCGACGCCGCCACCACGGCAGGCATCTTCAAGGGCACCATCACGAAGTGGAACGACCCGGCCATCGTCGCGCTCAACCCCGACGCCACCCTGCCCGACGCCGGCATCACCGCCGTGCACCGCTCGGACGACTCGGGCACCACCGAGAACTTCGCGAAGTACCTCAACACCACGGCCAAGACGGTCTGGGACGCGGAGCCCAAGGGCGTCTGGCCCTACCAGGGTGGCGAGGCGGCCCAGGGCACGACCGGCGTGGTCGACGCCGTCAAGGGCGGCACCAACATCATCGGCTACGCCGACGCGTCCAAGGCCGGCACCCTCGGGGTCGCGAAGATCAAGGTCGGCGACGAGTTCGTCGGCTACTCGCCCGAGGCCGCAGCCGCCGTCGTCGAGGCCTCGCCCGAGGCCGAGGGCCGCGAGGCGAACGACGTCGTCTTCGACATCGACTACTCCACCACCGAGTCGGGTGTCTACCCGATCGTCCTCGTCAGCTACCTCATCGCCTGCCAGGAGTACAAGGACCCGGCCGTCGGCGAGCTCGTCAAGGCCTACCTCGGCTACGTGACCAGCAGCGAGGGCCAGCAGCTCGCCGGCGAGAAGGCCGGCGCCGCGCCGCTCTCCGACACGGTCTCCGCTCAGGTCAAGACCGCGGTCGAGTCGATCAAGTAGCACCAGCCGTCCGCCCCCTGATCCGCGCCAGCGCGGGTCAGGGGGCGCTCCCACGGGCGGCCCCGCCGCCCCCAGCCCCACCGTCTCGACCCAAGGGATCCCGACCCATGACGACCGCCGCCCCGCAGCCTCCCCAGGCTCCCGAGTCCGATCGGCCGCGCGACGTCGCCGCCGCCACCGCAGCTCCCCGCAGCTCCCGGGACGCGAAGCCCAAGGCCCGCGTGGGCGACCGCGTCTTCTCCGGCCTCTCCCGCGGGTCAGGCACGCTGATCCTCGTGATCCTCGCGGCCGTCGCGCTGTTCCTCATCGTGCAGAGCATCCCGGCCCTCACCGCACCTCCTGCCGAGATCTCCGGCGGCGGCGGCTTCTGGGCCTACGTCGGGCCGCTCATGTTCGGCACCGTCTACGCCGCGGCGCTCGCCATGCTCATGGCCGTCCCCGTCGCCATCGGCATCGCGCTCTTCATCTCGCACTACGCGCCCCGCCGCCTGGCCCAGGGCCTCGGCTACGTCATCGACCTGCTCGCCGCCGTCCCCTCCGTGGTGTTCGGCCTCTGGGGCATCGCGGTGCTGGCGAAGTTCCTGCAGCCGTTCTACACGTTCCTCACCGACACGTTCGGCTGGTTCCCGCTCTTCGCCGGCCCCGTCTCGGGCACCGGCCGCACGATCTTCACGGTCGCGGTGGTCCTCGCCGTCATGATCCTGCCGATCGTCACCGCGCTCTGCCGCGAGGTCTTCCTGCAGACGCCGAAGCTGCACGAGGAGGCGGCGCTCGCCCTCGGCGCGACCCGCTGGGAGATGATCCAGACCGCCGTCCTGCCGTTCGGCCGCCCCGGCATCATCTCCGCCTCCATGCTCGGCCTCGGCCGCGCCCTCGGCGAGACGATGGCGGTCGCGATCGTCCTCTCCCCCGCCGCGGTCGTGAACTTCGCCTGGTTCCAGTCCACGAACTCGAACACCATCGCCGCGAACATCGCGCTGAGCTTCCCCGAGGCGTACGGCCTCAAGATCAACGAGCTCATCGCATCCGGCCTCATGCTCTTCGTCATCACGCTGGCCGTGAACATGCTGGCCCGCTACATCATCAGCCGCCGCAAGGCCTTCTCCGGAGCGAACTAATGGCGACGACCGCACCCTCCCGCACGCGTCCCGTCGCGAGCACCCTCCCCAACTCCCTCACCGCCGGCAAGCTGCACCGGTTCACGGCCCCGGCGATCTTCGTCGTGTCCTGGCTCGTCATGGCGGCCGTGTTCCTGGTGCTCGAGCTCTCGGGCGCCGCGGACAGCTTCAACCTCGTCGGCACGGCCGTGTTCGGCACGATCCTGTTCGGCGTCGCGCTGTTCTGCTTCTCCCTCGCCGTGGAGGGCGAGCGGAAGGCGAAGGACCGGGTCATCACGATCCTCGTCACGGTCGCGTTCGTGCTCGCGCTCATCCCGCTCATCTCGCTCGTGTTCACGGCGGTCACCAACGGCTCCAACCGCTTCGACCCGCTGTTCTTCAACTCGAGCCTCCGCAACGTGGTGGGCGAGGGCGGTGGCGGCCTCCACGCCATCATCGGCACGCTGATCGTCACGGCCATCGCCGCGGTGATCTCCATCCCCGTGGGCCTGATGGCGGCCATCTACCTCGTCGAGTACGGCCGCGGCCGCCTGGCCCGTGCCATCACGTTCTTCGTCGACGTCATGACGGGCATCCCCTCGATCGTCGCGGGCCTGTTCGCGTACGCGCTGCTGGTGATATTCCTCGGCCCCGGCGTCCGCCTCGGCTTCGGCGGCGCGCTGGCGCTCTCGGTGCTGATGATCCCCGTGGTCGTGCGCAGCGCCGAGGAGATGCTCAAGCTGGTGCCGAACGAGCTCCGCGAGGCCTCCTACGCGCTCGGCGTGCCGAAGTGGCTGACGATCGTGAAGATCGTGCTGCCCACGTCGCTCGCCGGCATCGTCACGGGCGTGATGCTCGCGATCGCCCGCGTCATAGGCGAGACCGCACCGCTCCTCATCGTCGCCGGGTTCACGCAGAGCATGAACTACAACCCCTTCAAGGACCAGATGATGACCCTGCCGGTGTTCGTGTTCCGGCAGTACGCCGACCAGGGCAGCGACGCGTTCGCCTACGTGGACCGCGCGTGGACCGGCGCGCTCGTGCTGATCCTCATCGTCATGGTGCTGAACGTCATCGCCCGGCTCATCGCCCGCATCTTCGCCCCCAAGCTCGGCCGCTAGCACCCGCTCCCCCGGCCCACTCACCCGATCGGTAGGAACACCTTTGTCCAAGAGCATCGAAGTCAACGACCTGAACGTCTACTACGGCAAGTTCAAGGCGGTCGAGGACGTCAACCTGCGGATCGAGCCGCGCACCGTCACCGCGTTCATCGGCCCGTCCGGCTGCGGCAAGTCGACCTTCCTCCGCACGCTCAACCGCATGCACGAGGTGATCCCCGGTGCGTACGTGGAGGGCGAGGTGCTGGTCGACGGCAACGACCTCTACGGCCCCGGCGTCGACCCGGTGCTCGTGCGCCGCCAGGTCGGCATGGTCTTCCAGCGGCCGAACCCGTTCCCCACCATGTCGATCCGCGACAACGTGCTCGCGGGCGTCAAGCTCAACAACCGCAAGATCTCCAAGTCGGACGCGGACGCGCTCGTCGAGCAGTCCCTGCAGGGCGCCAACCTCTGGAACGAGGTGAAGGACCGCCTGGCCCTCCCCGGATCCGGCCTCTCGGGCGGCCAGCAGCAGCGCCTCTGCATCGCGCGCGCCATCGCGGTGCAGCCCGACGTGGTGCTGATGGACGAGCCGTGCTCCGCGCTCGACCCCATCTCCACGCTCGCCATCGAGGACCTCATCGAGGAGCTCAAGGCGCAGTACACGATCGTCATCGTGACCCACAACATGCAGCAGGCCAGCCGCGTCTCCGACCGCACGGCCTTCTTCAACATCGCCGGCACCGGCAAGCCCGGCAAGCTCATCGAGTACGACGACACCACCACGATGTTCTCCAAGCCCAGCGTGCAGGCGACCGAGGACTACGTGAGCGGCCGCTTCGGCTGATCCCGACTCCTCGCACGGCGAAGGCCCCCGCATCCTCAGGATGCGGGGGCCTTTCCGATGAACGGGCCGTGCGGCGCCGATCAGGTGCTGGTGACCGCCACGATGGGCTCGGTGGTGGGCTGCTCGGATCCGCCCTCGGGCTCGACCGTTATGGCCACGGTGTCGCCGGGGGTGTAGCTGCCGTCGAGCACGGCGTGACCCGCTCCGTCCGCGGCCGGCATGACCCCGGCGGACACGGGACCGGATGCGCCGACGTACCACATCTGGAGCACGCGGCCCTCGGGCAGCGGCGAGGCGTCGTTCAGGACGACGGCCGTCTTGGCCTCCGAGGCGGAGAAGTAGACCGTGGCCGTGCCGCCGCCGACGACGTCGCGCTTGTCGATGACGACGTCGGAGGCCGTGGTGACCCGCTCGTAGGCGGAGGCGACCGGCGCCTGCGAGGTGCCGGGGCCGCCCACGTTCGTGCCGACGACCACGCCGCCCACGACGAGCACGACGGCCGCCGCGGCGACGCCGATGAGGGCTCCGGGCTTGCGGAACCACCGCTCGGAGGCGCGGGCGGATGCGGATCCGAGGCGCTCGCGCGGAGCGGAGGACGATGACGCGGAGGAACCGGGGACAGCGCCCGCGGAGGCCGCGGGACGCAGCTCGGTGACGGGCGCGGGTCGGCGGTCGTCGTCCGTCGCCGCGGTCGGCGCGACGAGCGGCGGCAGCTGCGGCGTGGCGTCGAGCATGGCCATGATGTCGACCTTGAGGCGCGGCGAGGGATCCACCGGCTCGGCGGTCCAGGCGAGGTCGGCCGCGGTCGCCCGCAGCTCCTCGACCTCGGCGCGCAGGACGGGGTCGCGCTCGAGCAGGGCCTCGAACTCGGCGGCCTCCTCGGCGTCGACCGCTCCGAGCGCGTACGCCGCGGTGAGCGTGCGGATGTCGTCGTCGGTGGTCATGATGCGACCCCCATCTCGTCGCGCAGGCGGATCATGCCGTCGCGCAGGCGTGTCTTCACGGTGCCGATGGGCACGTCGAGCATCGACGCGACCTCGCTGTGGCTGTAGCCGCCGTAGTAGGCGAGGGAGACGGCCTGGCGCTGGATCTCGGTGAGCTTCGTCATGGCCTTCTTGACCCTCTCGTGCTCGATGCTGATCTCGACGGTCTCGGAGACCTGGTCGTAGCCGTTCTCGTGGTCGCGGATGCCGATGCGGACATCGCGATCGCGGCTGGACTGGGAGGCGCGCACGCGGTCGACCGCGCGGCGGTGGGCCATGGTGAGCACCCACGTGGTCGCTGCGCCCTTGGCGGGATCGAAGCGGGAAGCGGACTGCCAGATCTCCAGGAAGATCTCCTGCGTGACCTCCTCCGACTGCGCGTGGTCGACGAGGAGTCGGCGGACGAGTCCGAGGACACGGGGAGCGAGCTGGTCGTAGAGCTCCGAGAAGGCACGCCGGTCGCCCTGGGCGACGCGGCCGAGGAGCGACTCCTTCGACTCGGGGTCCGCCGGCCCTGGGAGGTGGGGACGCTCGATCGATGAAGGCACGAGCCCCAGCATCTCAGACCCGCGAGCGAACCGCATGCAGGCAGGGCGGGGCCCGCCTGGCCTGGGTGGTGCTGCGGGGAGGTCATGTGGTGCTTTCCGGTCGTGGTGCGGATGGTGGGGAGCCGATCCGCGGGCATGCGGTGCCCCGCACCAGCCGGGATCCCGCGGTGCGGGACATCTGGGATGGCCGGGCGGCCTGCCACGCGGGCAGGACCCGACCGATGCGGGTCGCACCCTCGCGGGTGACGGATGCGAGGCGGGTGAGCGCCTCACGATGACTCTTCGGCGCGAGTCGCGTCACGGATTGGTCACAGGCCGTGGGGATTCGGCGGTGCGGACGCGGGGATCTCGGCCGCTCGCACGGGGGCCGTCCCTCCGCGGAGGAGGGGGAGGGAGATGAGGAGCCGGGCCGCAGGACGCCTCTCGGCGCGAGGCCGCTCGGAGCGGCGAATATTGGTACCCGGGAGTACTGCGGCCCGACCAGGAACCACTGTAACCGAGTCGGCGCGGGCTGTCGTCCCGGGGGTCGCGCTCACAGCGAACGGGCGGATCCACGCGTGGGACGGGTCAGTCGAGGCGGTCGCTCCGCCAGAGCCGGGCGCACTGCACGAGGTCGGCGGCCATCTGCGAGAGGCGGAGGGCGCGCGTGGTGAGGTCCCCCGCGCGCTCCGGCGACGCCGTCGCGTCGAGGTCGTCCGCGACGCTCGTGGCGCCGAGGGCGGCCAGCCGACTGAAGGCGCCCGCGCGGTCGAGGGCCACCGCGAAGTCGCCCGTGAAGAGGCCGCGGAGGATGCTGTCGGCGAGCTCGACGATCTCCGCCGGGCCGGTCGGAGCGGTGGCGCCGGCGACGACCGGGTCGATGGTCGTGGCCACCTCGGTCCCGCGCTGGTAGAGGAGGCTGATGCCGTCGGGATCCTGCCGGATGAGCGCGCGCATGAGGTACAGCCGCCAGAGCGCGCCCGGCAGGCTGCGCGGGCTGGCGCGCGACCACAGCTCGGCGACCGCGTCGATGCCGTGCTCGTCGGTGTACGCGATGAGGCGCTCGACGACCGCGGGGTCCGGATCCGCCCGCACGCGCGCCAGCAGCGCCGACGCGGTCTCGTGGGCCACGCGGCTGATCGTGGCGGGGTCGTCGCCGCCGAGCATGCTCTCGAACTTGGCCCCGGAGAACTTGGTGGGCTTGTGGTATTCGCCGGACATCCCGGCAAGCGTACGCCGGACGGATCCTCCCGAGCGGCCTCGCGCGACGTCGCCCCGCTCCGAGGCGGCCCCCGCCCATCCCGTAGCATCGGGGGCGCGGGCCTCTAGCTCAGTTGGTAGAGCAAGGGACTTTTAATCCCTGGGTCGTCGGTTCGAGCCCGACGGGGCCCACCGGCACGGATCGACGGACGCCCGGCACGCCGGCGCCCTGCGGGATCAGCCCCGACCGCCCCGGTCCAGCACGAGGAACGGCGGCGTGCGGTAGAGGAACCGCAGCGGCGTGCGCATCGCCACCGCGTGCAGGGCCAGGGACGCCGCGATCGCGACGACGCTCACCACCAGGGGCAGCAGGTACGGCATGGCGCCGGACGCCTGGAAGCCCACGGCGTCGAGCACGGCGCAGGCCGCGGCGATCACGAGGACGTGCGCCACGTAGATGGGCAGCGTGTTCCGGCCGAGGAAGCGCAGCGGTCGCACGAGCCGCGTGCGCGCGAGCAGGGCCGCCCACAGCACGCCGACCGCCATCGCTAGGCACGAGACGACGAGCAGCACGCCGGGGACGCCGCTGATGCCGGTCAGCTCGACGGCGACCCCCGCCGCGCCGAACGCGACCAGGGCGGCCGCGGCCGCGACGGGCCGCGGCCGGGACGCGACGCGGAACACCAGGTCCTTGGCGTGCAGCCCGATGAGGAAGAAGACGAGGTACTTCGCCATGCCGTCCCAGCTGAGGCTGCCGATGCGCAGCACGCTGAGGAAGAGGGCGGAGAGGACGGCGGCGACGCCCAGCTGGATCCACGGCGGCACGCGCCCGTGCGCGATCTTCGCCACCACGAGGAACACGGCGAGCGCGTGCAGGAACCAGAGGCCCGTCGCGGGGAACACGAACGCGAGCAGCAGCGCCCGCGGGTCGCCCTCGTGCGGACGCGAGTCGAGCGGCACCAGCGAGAAGTAGAGGAAGCGCAGAACCGACCAGATCGCCAGCGCCCACACGAGGATCGCGATGCGGGAGTTCCAGAGCTCCGGCCAGGAGCGGCGCACGGCCGACCCCGCGAGGAGCCCCGAGGCGAGGAAGAAGATCGGCATCCGGAAGGTGACGAACGCGCTGTTGATGGTCGCCCAGACCGGTGAGGCGAGGTCCTCCTGCATCAGCAGGAGGCCCGCATGGAACAGCGCCACCAGCAGGATGGCCATCGCCCTGGCCGCATCCACCCAGTCCGCGCGCGCAGCAGTGACCGTCGTTCCGTCTCCCCCAGACATGCTCGGCACCGTATCGGGTCGATGTGTCCGGCTCGTGTCGGAGGGCGGCGGCGGGAGGCGGATCCAGTGGTGATCCCAGTGGCGGGGTGATCGCCCCCCGAACGGGGTGGGACTTCGACGCCACCGCCGACCGCGATCGAACGTACGGTTCACGGGTGGGGAAATACGGATACCGGGCGGGCGCGAAGGCGCGGGCAGCATGGCGGATCGCCGGCTGGACGGCCGCGGCCGCCGTCGCGGCGTGCTCGGTCGGCCTGGTCGTCGCGGCGCTCGGCACCGGCGCGGAACCCGTCGAGAACGCGGGCGCCGTCGCGGAGTCCGGCTTCGTCTCCGGGCCCGGCAACACGATCGCGCCCGTGGCGCCGCTGGAGCTCCCCGAGGATCCCGCGGTCCTCATGTTCGGCGACTCCTTCATCCTCGGCCACGGCATCGAGACGTCGGGGCGGCCCGCCTACCCGGCGCTCCTCGCCGACCTCGAGGGCTGGACCGACGTGCGCCTGAACGCGGCGGCCGGCACCGGGTTCGCCGCCACGTCCGACCAGCCCTCGTACCCGGATCGCCTGGCCGCGATGGACGACGACTTCACGCCCGACCTCGTGGTCCTCCAGGGCAGCGTCAACGACATCAAGCCGGGCGAGGTCGCGGTGCGCAGCGGCGTGACCCGGACCCTCGCCGACATCGCGGAGCGCTGGCCCGACGCCCAGACCGTGATCATCACGCCGATGACGGGCGTGCAGAGCTACGAGAAGCTCGCGTCCGCGTACACGGGGCCCGCGCTCGGGAAGGCCCACGTGATCGACGCCACGGGTCCGGAGAGCTGGCTGCCCGTGGACCGTCCCGACCTCCGCACGGAGGACGAGTGGCACCCCAGCGCCACCGGGCACGAGGTCATCGCGGCCGGGATCCAGACGTCGCTCGCGGCGCTCGCCGACTGAGGCGGCGCCCGGACGTCAGCCGGCCGGCGCGGAGCCCGTCCCCGGATCGGTCAGCGCGCGGCCGAAGCCGTCGACGCTGCGGACGCCCCGGTCCGTGACGATCGAGGCGAATGGCGTGTCGGGGTTGTTGGGGAGGGACGGGCGCTCGACGCGGGTGTCGCGCGCGAACGCGCCCACCACGACGACGCGCTGCGACGGGTACTTGCTCGGGGTCATGAACATGGTGCCGCGGCCGACGAACGTGTCCTGGGCCAGCCTCCCGCCCTGGTCGACGAGGCCGACGCCGATGCCGTGGGCGCCGCCGTCGCCGCCCGTCACGATGTTGTAGCCGACGACGGTGGCGCCGACGCCCGCCCCGATCTCCATCTGGTATCCGCCCGCGCCGGAGTTGCCCTCGAGGCGCATGCCGTTGATGCCGAGCTCGGAGACCATGGACGACGCGTTGCTCGTGGGGATCGCGAGGAAGCCGCGGGCCGCCTTGTTGCCGGCCCCGCAGCCGATGACGCGCGTGTTCTCGAAGCGCGCGTTGGTGGGGGCGATGCGGATCCCGCCCGCCGTGCAGTTCACGATCTCTGTGTCGCGCATGACGATGTCGATGGCGTTGACCCCGTCGCAGTCGACGCCCCAGGTGCCCGCGGTGATGACGCGCAGGCCCTCGATGACGTTCGCGTAGGAGTACTCGTCGCTGGCCGCGGTGAAGGCCGCGCGGGCGAAGAAGACGCCGGCGCCGCCGGTGGAGTTCAGCTCGATGTCGGTGATCCGGCAGTGCAGCAGCGAGCGCAGGTACAGCCCGTGGCGGCCCGTGCGCGTGCCGGTGATGCTGAAGCCGGTGAGCGAGACCGTGGCCTTGTTGTTCGCGGCGGGACCGGCGTCGGCGCCGATCTTGCCCTGCACCTTGAAGACGTCGCCCGTGGATCCCGCGATCTGCCGGATGGTCGTGACACGTCGGCCGTAGCCCTCGATGGAGATGGCCGGGTACCCGTACGGCGCGCCCGAGAGGGGCTGCTTGGGCCAGGCGGCGCTCGAGTAGTCGATGCCGGTCGACGTGACGCGGATCTCGCACGGCGGCAGGATCCCCCGGCCGCCGGTCTTCTGCAGCGCCGCGAAGAACGCGGCCATGGCCTTGGTGTGATCGGCCGCCGACGGCACGAACCCGAACTGCTCCGGGTAGTAGACGCGCGTCTGGTCGCCCACGACGGCGGCGGCCGAGGCGGGCTGCGCCACGGCGGGTGCGGCGACGGATGCGGCACCCGCGGTCGCGCCGACGGCGGCGAGGAAGACGGCGCGGCGGCCGAGGAGCGGCGGCCTCTCGGCGGGCGCCGGGGCGTCCTGGGCGAGTGCCTCGGCGGGCAGGTCGGTGATGGGCGCAGGCGCGTGCGCGCGTGACTCGGGCAAAGGGGGAGCCTTCCGGGTGGGCCGTGCTGACGGGCGCGGTCGGGTCGCGTCGATCCGCTCCCCCGAGCACCGGACGCCCCACGCTGGATAGGGCAAGGGTGCGGCCTGCTGCCGCCCGGAGCGTACCCCCAGTTCGGGGAGGCGCGATGACGGTCTCCACGGGGCCCGGATCCGCGTGCG
Organism: Clavibacter quasicaliforniensis; assembly: GCF_051201715.1. NCBI lineage: Bacteria > Bacillati > Actinomycetota > Actinomycetes > Micrococcales > Microbacteriaceae > Clavibacter > Clavibacter quasicaliforniensis. The sequence goes on from NZ_CP139624.1 coordinate 2,767,057, forward strand.
CACGGGGATCCCGTCGCCTGCCGCGCGACGGCCACGGCGGAGGCGATGCGATGCTGGATCGCATGAGCATGCAGGCCGACGAACTCGTGATCGCGATGCTGACCGCCGAGGAGACGAGCGAGCGCTACGACCTGCTGAAGTCCGCGCTCGAGGAGCACGACGACCGCGGCGTGCAGTACCTCTCGGGCGTCGTCGGACGGCTGCTCGCCTACATCGACGGGCTGCGCGAGCCCGAGGAGAACCGGATCGCGCTCGAGCGGTACACGCAGCGGGTCGCGCTGCAGTGGGCGCAGGAGGACGAGGGCTAGCCTGCTCGCCGGCGGCGCCGGACGACGACGACCAGCGCCAGGACGACCAGGAGCAGCCCCGCCGACCAGCAGACCGCGGCGAGGTCGGGAACCAGATGCGCGGCCAGGGGCATCGCCGCCGCCAGCACGATCATGGCGACGACCGACCGTCGTGGAGATGCGCTCGGCGTCGCGGGCGGGCGTCTCGTCATGCTCGGCCTCCTGGCGGTGGGGATCCGCCCATCAGGCCACACGTCACGGCGTCTCGCGGGCCGCGTGCACAGGCCCGGTCCGGGTCCCCGTCAGAAGCCGGTCGCGCGGATGCCCCAGCTGAGCGTCCACTCCTCGCCGGGGGCGAGGCGGCGCACGCCGACGCCGGAGTTGAAGGCGTCGGCCGGTGCGGTCATCGGCTCGATGGCGACGGCCTGGCCGCCGTGGGTCGGGAACTCGCGCGGCGTGTAGACCTGCAGGAACCCGAACGACGCGTCGGCCCAGAGCTCGACGCCGCGGCCGTCTGGCGCGGTGAGGCCATGGCGGCTCATGCCGCCCTCCACGTGGACGTCACCGTAGCCGGTGTTGAGGTCGAGCTCGCCGACGACGCGGCCCGTGCGGAGGTCCTCGGCGGCGCCGTCGACCGGGTGGTCGGCGACGGGGATCAGCGCGTCGTCGACCTCGGACCACGTGTCGGCGCGGACGGTGAGCGTCAGCTCCGCGGATGGCACGCCGCCGATAGCGAGGTACGGGTGCGCGCCGACCGCGACGGGAGCGGCGGCGGCGGAGTCGTTGCGGATCCGGTGGGTGACGACGAGGCCGTCGTCGGTGAGCCGGTAGGTGACGGAGGTGTCGAGGAGGAACGGGTAGCCGTGCTGCGGGAAGACGGTCGCGGAGAGGGTGACGCGGTCGTCGGCGCGGTCGGAGGCCGCGTAGCCCGTGTTGCGGAGGAGCCCGTGCGACGCGTTGCCGAGCGACGGCTCGGAGACGTCGAGCGCCTGGGCCTTCCCGTCGAGCTCGTAGCGGGCGCCGCGGATCCGGTTCGGCCACGGCACGAGGACCATGCCGGCGCCCATCGGCGCGACGACGTCGTCGCCGTAGGGCTCGACGAGGTCGACGCCGTCGATGGTGAGGCCGCGGATCGCGGCGGCGAGCTGCACGACGGTGGCGCGGAGCTCGCCCGACGGGCCGGCGTGGACGAGGTGGTGCTGCTCTCCGGTGACGGGTCTCATGGGATCCACGTTACGGCCGCGCGGCAGCGGACGGCTCGCCCGCCGCTGCGACGACGCGCAGGCCCGCGTCGCGCAGCCGGCCGACCTCGTGCGGATCCGCGTCGGCGTCCGTGAGGAGCGTGTCGACGAGGTCGAGCGGCGCGACGGATCCGAGGTGCGTGCGCCCGAGCTTGGCCCCGTCCGCGACGACCACCGTGCGGGCACTCGCGGCGACCATCCGCCGCTTCACCTCGGCCTCGGGCAGGTTCACGTTGGTGATCCCCCGCTGCACGTCGACGCCGTTGCAGCCGATGATCGCGAGGTCCGGGTGCAGGCGGTCGAGCACGACGGTGGCGAGCGGATCCACGAGGCTGTGCTGCAGCGCCCGGAGCGTGCCGCCGGTGACGACCACGGTGAAGCGCGGCATGGCCCGCTCGAGCTCGAGCGCCAGGGTGAGGCCGTTCGTGATGACGGTGACGTCGACGAGGTCCTCGCGCGCCACGAGCGCGCGGGCCACCTGGAGCGTCGTGCTGCCGACGTCGAGCACCACGCTCTGGCCGCTCTCCACGAGGTCGGCCGCGGCCCGGCCGATGGCGCGCTTGGCGTCCGCGGCCGACTCGAGCGTCACCTCGAGGCTCTGCTCGCGCGCGGCGAGACCGGAACGGAGGACCGCGCCGCCGTGCACGCGCTGGACCGCGGCGGAGTCGGCGAGCGCGTCGAGGTCGGCGCGGATCGTGACGGCCGAGACGCCGGCGTCGGCCGCGAGCTCGGCGACGGTCGCGAAGCCGCGGTCGGCGAGACGCTCGAGGATGCGAGACCGGCGGGTCGCCGCGGGGACGGGAGCGGAGTCGTCGGCCATCCCGCGAGCCTCGCCCACCGCTTGCCGGAACGCAAGCCGTAGGTTTCGCGAGCGCAGATCCGAGCCCTGAGAGCCCGTAGGATCGAGGGATCATGCATGCCGACCAGACCGTCACGACGTCGCCGTCCGGGATCACGCAGCGCCGCACGCTGCTGTCCGACGGCCGCGAGCTCGTCTACTTCGACGACGCCGACACGACCCTCCCGCCCGAGCGCGCCGCCGACGCCCGCCCCGCGGCGCCCCGGCCGCCCACCGCGACGATGCGGCAGGACGTGCTCACGGGCGAGTGGGTGTCCATCGCGGCCGCGCGCCAGAACCGCGCGCACCTGCCGCCGGCCGAGCTGGATCCCCTCGCCCCGGCGAGCCCGACCAACCCGTCCGAGATCCCGAGCATGTACGACGTCGCGGTCTTCGAGAACAAGTCGCCGTCCTTCGGGCCCGCGCTCGCCGACACCGCTGGGGTGGACGCGCCCGTGGACGACGACGACCTCACCTCCATCGGCCTGGAGCGCACCCGCACCTCGGTCGGCCGCTGCGAGGTCGTCTGCTTCAGCCCCGCGCACACCGGCTCGTTCAGCGGCCTCGCGCCGTCGCGCGCCCGCACCGTGGTGGAGGCGTGGGCCGAGCGCACGCGCGCCCTCTCCGCGTTGCCCGGGATCCGCCAGGTGTTCCCGTTCGAGAACCGCGGCGAGGCCATCGGCGTCACGCTGCACCACCCGCACGGGCAGATCTACTCGTACCCCTACATCACGCCGCGCACGCGCCGCCTCGTCGAGTCGATCGAGCGGTTCGGCCCGGGGCTGTTCCAGCGGATCCTCGAGACCGAGCAGGCGTCCGAGCGCGTCGTGCTCCGCGGCGAGCACTACACGGCGTTCGTGCCGTTCGCGGCGCGCTGGCCCGTGGAGATCCACATGCTCCCCCACCGCCACGTGCCCGACCTCGCGGAGACGACCGCGGCCGAGCGCGACGAGCTCGCGACGATGTACCTCAAGCTGCTGCAGGGGATGGACCGGCTCTACGACACCCCGACGCCGTACATCTCCGCCTGGCACCAGGCGCCGGTGGACGCGCACCGCGACGAGATCCGGCTGATGCTGCAGATCACGTCGCCGCGCCGCGCGGCCGACAAGCTCAAGTTCCTGGCCGGATCCGAGGCGGCCATGGGCGCCTGGATCGGCGACGTGCCGCCGGAGAAGGCGGCCGAGATGATCCGCAAGGCAGTGGAGGACGCATGACCGACATCCGAGACGACGTGCGCGAGGGTTTCCGCGCCCGCTTCGAGCGCGAGCCGCACGGCGTGTGGTCATCGCCCGGGCGCGTGAACCTCATCGGCGAGCACACCGACTACAACGAGGGCTTCGTGTTCCCGTTCGCGATCGACCGCCGCACGGTCATCGCGCTCGCGCCGCGGGACGACGACCGGATCCGCCTGGCCAGCTCCTTCTCCGAGGAGGTCGTGGAGGCGCGCCTCGCCGACCTCACGGGCGAGCGCATCGAGGGCTGGCAGGCGTACCCGCTCGGCGTCGCCTGGGCGCTCGGCCAGCGCGGGGCCGACCTCGGCGCCGTGCCCGGCTTCGACGTGTTCATCGACAGCGACGTGCCCGTGGGCGCGGGGCTGTCCTCCTCGGCCGCGCTCGAGGGATCCATCGCCCTCGCGCTCGACGACATCTGGCGCCTCGGCCTCGACCGGCCGACCCTCGCCGCGGTCGGCCAGCTCGCCGAGAATGAGATCGTGGGCGCGCCGACCGGGATCATGGACCAGTCCGCGAGCCTCCTCGGTCAGCAGGATGCGGGCGTGTTCCTCGACTGCCGTTCCCTCGACGCCGAGGTCATCCCGCTCGGGCTCGAGGCGGCCGGCCTCACGATCGCCGTGATCGACACCCACGTCGCGCACGCGCACGCCGACGGCGGCTACCGCGCGCGCCGCGAGTCGTGCGAGAAGGGCGCGCGCCTGATGGGCGTGTCGTCGCTGCGCGACCTCGCGGTCGACGACCTGGTCCGCGCCCGCGAGGTGCTCGACGACGAGACGTTCCGCCGCGTGCGCCACATCGTCACGGAGAACCAGCGCGTGCTCGACACCGTGCGCGCGCTCCGCGAGGAGGGGCCGCGCGCCATCGGCGAGCTGCTCGACGCGAGCCACCGCTCGATGCGCGACGACTTCGAGATCAGCGTCCCGGAGCTCGACCTCGCGGTCGAGGTCGCGCAGAACGAGGGCGCGATCGGCGCGCGGATGACGGGCGGCGGCTTCGGCGGATCGGCCATCGCGCTCATCGACGTCGACTCGCTGTCGCGCCTCCAGGTCGCCATCGACGGCGCGTTCGCGGAGCACGGCTACACGGGCCCGACCGTCTTCACGGTGATGCCGTCGGACGGGGCGAAGGCGGAGCAGTAGGGACGGGCCTGCCCCTAGGCTCGGCGGCATGCGACCACCGGCGGGACTGACCGAGATCGCCGACGACCGGGACGATGCCGTCCGCGACATCGGGCGCGCGCTGTCGGCGTGGTTCCCCGCGTCGACGCACCCCGGCGGATTCGCGTGGGAGGCGTCCACGGGGCAGCTGCCGGAGCGGATCGCCGTGGTCCGCGACGACGCGGGCGCCGTGATCGGCTGGGCCGCCTTCTCGCCGGACGACGCGCGCGTCGAGTGCGCGCCCGGCGACGACGGCACGACCGACCTGCTGGCAGCGTGGCTCCTCGACGCGGCCGGGGACGCGCCCGTGAGCGTCGCCGTGCACCGCAGCCAGGACCGGCTGCGCGGGATCCTCGCGGCCCGCGGCTTCGTCGACGAGGCGATCCCGCTCGCCGGGCTCCGCCACGCCGCCCGCGACACGGGAGCGCGGCCGCCCGAGGGGTACCGCATCCGCCCGGTCGAGGAGGGCGAGGAGCAGGCCAAGGTCGAGGCCCACCGCCGCGCCTGGAAGCCGGTCGAGCTGCCCTTCACCGACGGATCCGGCGAGGGCATCGACCCCGAGGCGGAGAGCCGCTTCGACGCGGACGGCTACGCGGCCATGCAGGCCGCGGCCGTGTACCGGCGCGACCTCGACCTCGTGATCGAGGCCCCCGACGGCTCGCTCGCCGGCACCTGCACGGCGTGGCTCGACCCGGCGAGCGGGTGGACGGAGCTCGAGCCGCTCGGCATCGTGCCCGCCCACCGCCGCCGGGGCCTCGCGCAGACCCTCGCGCTCGACGTCTGCCGCCGCGTCGGCGAGCTGGGCGGGCGCGACGTGTTCATCAACGCCTCGCCGCTCCCCTACTACCGCGCCCCGTGGGACGCCTACGTCGCCGCGGGCTTCGCGCCGATGGAGCGCGGCACGCGGATGCGCCCGCGCGCCTGACCCCGCGGCCTACCCTGGCGGCATGACCGTCGATCCCCAGGCCACCGTCCGCGCGCTCCCCGGATCGCCCGCGCCCGACATCGCGCCCGACGCCCTCGTGGCGGCGGGCGCGCGCGTCGTCGGGCGGGTGACGCTCGCGGCGGGATCCAGCGTGTGGTTCAACGCCGTGCTGCGTGCCGAGGCCGCGGAAATCCGGATCGGCGCGGGCTCCAACCTGCAGGACAACGTGAGCTGCCATGTCGACGCGGGCTTCCCGCTCACGGTCGGCCGGGGCGTGAGCGTCGGCCACAACGCGGTGCTTCACGGCTGCACGATCGAGGACGACTGCATCGTGGGCATGTCCGCCACCGTGATGAACGGCGCGGTCGTCGGCCGGGAGTCGCTGCTCGCCGGCGGCACCGTCGTGCTGGAGGGGCAGGTGATCCCGCCGCGCTCGCTCGTCGCGGGCGTGCCCGGCAAGGTGCGGCGCGAGCTCACCGACGAGGAGGTGGCGGGCCTCCGCGCGAACGCCGACCACTACGTCGAGAACGCGCGGCTGCACGCGGGGGCGATCCCGACGCCGGCCGTCCTGCTGGGCGAGTCGACGCAGCCCGGACGCGAGGAGGGGACGGCCTGACCGGCCGTCCCCTCCACCGTCGCCGCCGCGCGCGCGTCGAGCGCTGTCGCGGCGAGCGCCGTCAGCCGCGCAGCTCGGCGGCCAGGTGCGCGTCGCGCTCGGCGGCCTGCACCACGTTGGCGAGCAGCATCGCGCGGGTCATCGGCCCGACGCCGCGCGGGTTCGGCGACAGGTGCCCGGCGACCTCGGCGACGGCCGGGTCGACGTCGCCCGTGAGGCGCGCCTTGCCGGTCTCGGGATCCACGACGCGCGTGATCCCCACGTCGAGCACCGCGGCGCCCGGCTTGACCCACTCCGGCTCGATGAGGTGCGCGACGCCCACGGCCGCGACCACGATGTCCGCCCGGCGGACCTCCTGCTCGAGGTCGCGCGTGCGGGAGTGCGTGAGCGTGACGGTGGCGTCGAGGCCCTTGCGGGTGAGCAGCAGGCCGAGCGGGCGCCCGACCGTGAGGCCGCGCCCGACGACGACCACGTGCTGGCCGGCGATCGGCACCTCGTAGCGCTGGAGCATCTCGACGATGCCCGCGGGCGTGCACGGCAGCGGCGAGGTCAGCTCGCCCTGCACGCCGAGCACGAGCCGCCCGAGGTTGGTCGGGTGCAGGCCGTCCGCGTCCTTCGACGGGTCGATGAGCTCGAGCATCGCGTTCTCGTCGATGCCCGCCGGGAGCGGCAGCTGCACGATGTAGCCCGTGACGGCCGGATCCGAGTTGAGCCGCTCGATCGCCAAGCGCACGTCGGCCTCGGTGGCGTCGGCCGGGAGGTCGACGCGGATGGACTCGATGCCCACCTCGGCGCAGTCGCGGTGCTTGCCCGCGACGTAGGAGCGGGATCCCGGGTCGTCGCCCACGAGGAGCGTGCCGAGCCCGGGCACGAGGCCCTGCTCGCGGAGGGCGCGGATCCGGACGGCCAGCTCGGACTTGACGGCCGACGCGGTGGCGACGCCGTCGAGCACGACCGCGGTCACTGGGTGAGGCCCTCGTAGAGCGGGAAGCCGTCGGTGAGCGTGAGCACACGCGCGCGGAGGGCGGCGAGGTCGCTGCCGGGCTTGAGGGTCTCGGCGATGATGTCGGCCACCTCGGTGAACTCGGTCTCGCCGAAGCCGCGGGTCGCGAGCGCCGACGTGCCGATGCGGACGCCGGAGGTGACCATCGGCGGGCGCGGGTCGAACGGCACCGAGTTGCGGTTGACCGTGATGCCGACCTCGTGCAGCGCGTCCTCCGCCTGCTTGCCGTCGATGGGCGAGTTCCGCAGATCCGCGAGCACGAGGTGCACGTCGGTGCCGCCCGTGAGGACGGAGACGCCGGCCTCGGTGGAGTCGGCCGCGACGAGGCGCTCGGCGAGGATCTGCGCGCCCTGGATGGTGCGACGCTGCCGGTCCGCGAACTCCTCGGTGGCCGCGATCTTGAACGCCGTGGCCTTGGCCGCGATGACGTGCATGAGCGGGCCGCCCTGCTGCCCCGGGAAGACGGCGGAGTTGAGCTTCTTGGCGAGCGCGGTGTCGCGGCTGAGGATCACGCCGGACCGGGGGCCCGCGAGGGTCTTGTGCACGGTGGAGGAGACGACGTCGGCGTACGGCACGGGCGAGGGGTGCACGCCCGCGGCGACGAGGCCGGCGAAGTGCGCCATGTCGACCCAGAGCTTCGCGCCGACCTCGTCGGCGATGGCGCGGAACGCGGCGAAGTCGAGGTGGCGGGGGTACGCCGACCAGCCCGCGATGATGACCTGCGGGCGGTGCGCGAGCGCCTTCTCGCGCACGACGTCCATGTCGATGAGGAAGGTGTCGGGATCGACGCCGTACGCGGCCGCGTCGTAGAGCTTGCCCGAGAAGTTGAGCTTCATGCCGTGCGTGAGATGGCCGCCGTGCGCGAGCTCGAGGCCGAGGATGGTGTCGCCGGGCTGCGCGATGGCGGCGAGGACGGCCGCGTTCGCGGTGGCGCCCGAGTGCGGCTGGACGTTGGCGAACTCGGCGCCGAAGAGGCTCTTCGCCCGGTCGATGGCGAGCTGCTCGGCGACGTCGACGAACTCGCAGCCGCCGTAGTAGCGGCGGCCCGGGTAGCCCTCCGCGTACTTGTTGGTGAGCACGGATCCCTGCGACTGCAGCACCGCGCGCGGGACGAAGTTCTCGCTCGCGATCATCTCGAGGGTGCCGCGCTGACGGCCGAGCTCCTGCTCGAGGACCGCCGCGATCTCCGGGTCGACCTCGGAGAGGGGGGCGTTGAATGACTGGTCGACGGGCATGGGACTCCTTGAGCACGGTGGACGAATGGATGCGTCGTGGCCCAGGCGTACGGCCACCAACCGTGTGAGTCGCTCCCCGATGGTGACCCATCCGAACGCCAGTCGCGACGGGTCCGATCCTACCCGTGCGGGCGCGCGCCCGCGAGGCGCGCGGCCGCCCGGGACGCAGGTGCGCCTGGCCGCCGAGCGAGGAGATGCGAAGGGCACGAACGGTTCAGAGGGTCTCGGGCACCGCCCGCCCGTAGGATCAGGGGGTCGGGCGACGGTGCCCGCCGGATGCGGAGGAAGGACCGAGCATGGGGAGCGCAGCGCTCACGACCGATCCCGCGGATGGCGGACACGACCGCGACGACGCGCGCGCGGACCACGCGTCCACCGACGAGGACCGCGCCCCCGCCGAACCGGCCGGCGCGCCCCCGTTCGACCGGGACGCCGTCGCCGCCGAGCTGCGTCCGCTCGTGGGCGACGACGCCGACGAGCTCGCCGACGCGCTGGCCGCCGACCTCGGCGACGTGCGCGCCCGCCGCGCCCCGACCGACGGATCCCCCGACGGCCTCGACCTCGACCGCCGCACGGGCGGCGTCTGCTACGTCGACCGCTACGCCGACGACCTCCGTGGCCTCGCCGCGCGGATCCCCGCCCTCCGCGACCTCGGCCTCACGCACCTGCAGATCACGCCCGTCGCCGAGCCCTCCGCCGCCGCCGACCCCGATCCCGATCCCGCGGCGCTCCCGGCGCCGGGCGTGCGCGTGCGTGCGGGCCTCGGATCCGCGGCCGACCTCGGCGACCTCGCCGACGCCCTGCACGCCGCCGGCCTCACGCTCGCGGTCGACCTCTCCCCCGTCGACGCCGACGCGCCCCTCGCCGACCGGATCCGCGGCGCCGTCCGCGAGGCCGTCGCCCTCGCCGCCGCCGGGGCCGACGTGGTCCGCGTGGATCCCGCCGACGTCCTCGGCGAGCGCCACGACGCCGACCGGGCCGCGCTCCTCCGTCTGATCGCCGCCCTCGGACGCCGCGTCTCCCCCGCGCTCGCGCTGGCCGTCGCCGCCGATGCCGACCCCCGCGGATCCGCCGAGCTCCTCGACGGCGACGCCGTGCGCCTCGCCGACGACCCGGCGCTCACCGCGCTCGTCTGGGAGGCGCTCGCCACCCGATCCGCCGCCCTGCTCGCGCGCGCCCTCGAGCGCCGCGGCGACGTGCCCGCCGGCTCCGCGCGCACCGCGCGCGTCCGCAGCCACGACGCGCTCCGCTTCGCCTTCGACGACGACGACGCGCGCGCCCTCGGCATCGACCCCGACGAGCACCGTCGCTTCCTCGCCGAGTACCACGTGGGCGGGTTCCCCGGCAGCCACGCGCGCGGCATCCGGCACCCGGGCGGCGCGGTCGCCGGCACCACGGCATCCCTCGCGGGCCTCGAACAGGACGACCCGGGCGCGGTCGAGCGGATCCTGCTCGCCCACTCCATCGCGCTCAGCACGGGCGGCCTGCCGCTGATCGTGCTCGGCGACGAGGTCGGCCAGCTCAACGACTACGGCTACGACGACGTCCCCGCGCACGCCGACGACAGCAGGTGGGTGAACCGCCCGCTCTACCCGTTCGAGCGCTACGACCAGCGCGACGACCGCACCACGAGCACGGGCGTCATCCACGCCGGGATCCGCCGGCTCGTCGCGGTCCGCCGCGCCACGCCCGCGCTCGGCGGCACGCGCGTCGTCGGCTTCGACGCGAACGACCCGCACGTGCTCGGCTACCAGCGCCCGCACGACGACGGCACGGTCCTCGTGCTCGCGAACCTCGGCGACGAGCCGGCGACGGTCTCCGCGGAGACGCTCGGCGGGTTCGCGGAGCACGCCGTCGACCTCGTGCGCGACGAGCGCCTCCGCCTCACCAAGGGGATCGTCCTCAGCCCGCGCACGTTCGTCTGGCTCCAGGCGACTCACGACCTCGCGTGACACACTCGCGGTCACTGGCGGGTCGGCACGGAGGAACGGCATGAGCGACGAGGGACGCGGCACGGACGAGCCCAGGGAGGGCGCGCGCGCCGCATCCGGGTTCGCGTGGCCCATGTGGGTCAACATCGGCTGGATCGCGCTCGGCGCGTGGCACGTGCTCGCTCCCGTCAACGACGCGTCCGGCTGGCTCGGCATGTTCCAGATCGGCGTGGGCGCGTTCGGCATCATCGCCTCGCGCCGCCGCGCGCGCCGGCTCGCCGAGGCGGAGGCCGAGGCGGTGCCGCTCGAGGAGGCCACGCGGATCCCCGCCGACGTCGACGACGAGCGCGCCCGGCTCGACGAGGCCGCCGCCGCGCACGCGGAGCTGGACGCCCGGCTGCGCGCGCTCGCGATGCAGCTCGAGCAGCCAGGCGACCCGTCCGCGGATCCCGACAAGCCCGAGCCGCCGCACCAGCCGGCCGGCCGTGGCCGGGGCCGGGGGCGCAGGGACCGCGCGCGCGAGGCCTGGCCCGACGACCTGCCGCCCGTCGCCCGCTGGTAGCGGCGGCCACCGCTCGTCAGCTCACGCCGATCAGCTCGCGCGCGTCACCCCGCGCGACATGATCGCCGACGTCAGCGCCTCGATGGACGCGCGCGGCCCGGCCGGGTTGTCCATCAGCACGTAGTCCACCTCGTCGAGCTCGGGCAGGCCGAGCCGCGAGGTCACCTTCACGAGGTCCGTCGGGATCAGCGCCTGCGGCAGCACCGCCACGCCCATGCCCGCGCGCACCGCGGCCAGCACGCCGTTCACGTCGCGCGTGCTGCACGTGATCCGCCAGGTGCGGCCCTCCCGCTCCAGCGCGTCCATCGCCATCTGCCTGCTGATGCTCGGGGCGCGGTACGCGATGAGCGGCACGATGGCGCCGGGTTCGACCAGCGTGCGCTCGAGGCCCACCCACACCATGCGGTCGCGGCCCACGAGCCGGGCGCCCGGCTGCTCGTCGACCGTGGTCTTGGTGAGGATCAGGTCGAGCTGGCCCGCGAGGAGCCGCCGGTGCAGCGGCCCGCTCTGGGTGACCGTGAGCTCCAGCTCGATCTGCGGGTGCAGCTGCCGGAAGTGGCGGAGGATCCGCGGGAGCTGCGTGATCGCGAGGTCGTCCGCGGTGCCGAACCGCAGGCGGCCGCTCACCTCGGATCCGCCGAAGTAGCTCTCCGCCGCGCGGTGCGCCGCCAGGATCGTGCGCGCGAAGCCCGCCATGGCGTCGCCCGCGTCGGTGAGGCGCATGGCCCGGGTGTCGCGCGCGATGAGCGTGCGGTCGACCGCGCGCTCCAGCCGGCGCACCTGCTGGCTCACGGTCGGCTGGCTGATCCCGAGCCGCGCGGCCGCCTGCGTGAAGCTGCGGGTGTCGGCGACGGCGAGGAACGTCGCGAGCAGGGTCGGGTCGAGCACGGCGCCTCCCGGCCATTCGAGGATGTGATGCCACTCATCATGTCGAGACGGGATCCGAATGGGAAGCCCGCGGGTAGCGTCGATCGCGGCTCGACGCCGAGCCGCATCCATGCAGAACCGACGCCACCCATACGCAACCGCCACCGCAGGAACACCGTGACCCCGCCGAACGCCTTCCCCCCGACCGCCCCGCTCCCGATCCAGACCCGCCGCCCGCCGTGGCGTCACACGCTCATCGCCCTGAGCGTGCCGAACTTCCGCCGGTTCACGGCATCCAACGTCATCGCCATGACCTCGGGCTGGATGCAGCGCATCGCCCAGGACTGGCTCGTGCTCGAGCTCACCGGCAGCGTCACCGCGGTCGGCATCACGGTCGCGATGCAGTTCGCGCCGATGCTGTTCTTCGGCCTGCTCGGCGGCGTCATCGTCGACCGGTGCTCGAAGCGCATGCTGATGATGATCACGCAGGGCACCTACGCGCTCCTCAGCGCGCTGCTCGCCGTGCTCACGCTCTCGGGCGCGGTCGAGGCGTGGCACATCTTCGCCATCGCATTCGCGACCGGTCTCGTGACGGTGATCGACAACCCGGCGCGCCAGGTGTTCGTCACCGAGATCGTCGGGCAGCAGCACCTGCGGAACGCGATCAGCGTCAACTCGTCGGTGTTCCAGCTCGGCGGCATGGTGGGACCCGCGCTCAGCGGGGTCCTGCTGCTCGCGGTCGGCGCCGGCTGGTCGTTCGCGATCAACGCGCTCGCGTGCGTCGTCGTGGTCCTCACGCTGTGGAGCCTGAAGACCCGCGACCTGATCCGCATCCCGCCCGCCCCGCGCCGCCGCGGCCAGCTCGCGGAGGGCCTCCGCTACGCGCGCTCGAAGCCGACCATCCTGTGGCCCGTCGTGCTCGTGGCCGTGTTCAGCGTCTTCGGCCTGACGATGCCCGTGCTCCTCGCGGCGTTCGCGAGCCAGGTCTACGACGTGGGCGCCGGCGGCTACGGGTTCTTCAACTCGATGGTCGCGATCGGCGCGCTCACGGGCGCGCTGCTCTCGACGCGCCGCGCGACCGTGCGGCTGCGGACCATCGTGGTCGGCGTCGGGATCACCGGCCTGCTGCAGGCGGCCGCGGGGCTGATGCCCGGGATCGCGCCGTTCGCGGTGCTGCTCGTGACGGTCGGGATGGCGTCGCTGCTGTTCCAGACCGCGGCGAACTCGCTCGTGCAGCTCTCCAGCAACGTGGCCATCCGCGGGCGCGTGATGAGCGTCTACGTGCTCGTGCTGCTCGGCGGCCAGGCGATCGGCGGTCCGCTCATGGGCGGGATCGTCGAGGCGTGGGGCGTGCACGCCGGCATGGTCGTGTCCGGCGGGATGCCGGCGCTGGCCGCTGCGGTGGTGGCCGTGATCCTGGCCCGCCGCGGGCAGCTGACCCTCGAGGTCGTGGTGCGGCGGCACGTGCCGCGCGTGCGGATCACGCCCCGGGCGCCGGGTGCCGGCCGCCCCCGCGTCGCCGGAGCCGACGAGGGGACGACCGGCGGCGGGATCAGCCGCGCACGTCGATCGCGCGGTGGCGCTGCTGCACGCCGGCCGGGCCGTACGGGTAGTCGGACACCACGGGCGCGCTCACCGCGCTGAGCGACGCGATCTCGTCGGCCGTGAGCTCGAGGTCGGCCGAGGCCATGTTGTCCTCGAGCTGCTCGACGGTGCGGGCGCCGAGGATCACGCTGGTCACCGCCGGCTGCGCCTCGAGCCACGCGAGCGAGACGCGGGCGGAGCTCGATCCGTGGGCGTCGGCGATGCGGCGCACCTCGTCGAGGATCGCCCACGTGCGCTCCTGGCCGTTCCGCGGCGTGAACGCCTCCATGCCGCGCTCCGGGTCCTCGCCGAGGCGCGTCGCTCCGGTCGGCGTCTCGTCGCGGCGGTACTTGCCGGTGAGCCAGCCGCCCGCGAGCGGCGACCACGGCAGCAGGCCGATGCCGGCATCAAGCGACGCGGGCACGATCTCCGACTCGATCTCGCGCACGAGCAGCGAGTACTGCGGCTGCAGCGTCACGGGCGGCGTGTACCCGAGCGCCTTCGCGAGCCCGACCGCCTTCGTCAGCTGCCAGCCGAGGTAGTTCGAGAAGCCGTAGTACGAGATCTTCCCGGCGCGCACGGCGTCGTCGAGGAAGCGCAGGGTCTCCTCGAGCGGGGTCACGGCGTCCCAGGCGTGCATCTGGTACAGGTCGATCGTGTCCACGCCGAGGCGGCGGAGCGAGTCGTCGAGCGCGCGGGTGAGGTGGCGTCGCGAGGTGCCGACGTCGTTGTTGCCCTCCCCCATCGGGAAGCGGCCCTTCGTCGCGACGACGAGCTGGTCGGCCTCGGTCGGGTGCGCCGCGAGCCAGCGGCCGACGATCTCCTCGGAGACGCCCGACGTGTAGACGTCCGCCGTGTCGATGAACGTGCCGCCGCCTTCGACGTACGCCTCGAGGATGCGCCCCGAGGTCTCCTCGTCGGCCTCCGCGCCGAAGGTCATGGTGCCGAGCGCGTAGGTCGAGACGACCGCGCCGCTGTTCCCGAGATTCCGGTACTGCATGTGGTTCCTCCATCGGATCCGCCGCGGGCGTCCCTGCCCGCGGTCCCGTCCAGCTTGCACCGCCCGGGCACGCGGCGTGACGACGGGCCCCACGGAGCCGCTCGGTACCATGGCGGCATGTCCGTCGACGAGCTCTCCAGCGCCGCGCAGGACTACCTCAAGCTCATCTGGTCGGCGACCGAGTGGACCGACCAGCCGATGACCGTCAGCCGCCTGGCCGATCGGCTCGGGATCCGGCCCGCCACCGCCTCCGACGGGATCCGCCGCCTCACCGCGCAGGGCCTCGTGGAGCACCGGCCGTACGGCAGCATCGAGCTCACCGACGACGGTCGCAGGCACGCGATCCAGATGGTGCGCCGCCACCGCCTGCTCGAGACGTTCCTCGTGGAGGTGCTCGGCTACGGCTGGGACGAGGTGCACGACGAGGCCGAGGTGCTCGAGCACGCGGTCTCGGACGACTTCGTGGCGCGCATCGACCAGCACCTCGGGCACCCGTCGCGGGATCCGCACGGCGACCCCATCCCCTCGGCCGACGGCGAGCCGCACCTGCCGGACGCGACCGTGCTCGCGTACGCGGACACCGACCGGCCGATGCGCGTGCGGCGCATCTCCGACGAGGACCCGCGCCTGCTGCGCGAGCTCGCCGAGCACGGCATCGGGCTCGACGCGACGCTCGTGCGCGAGGCCGCACCCGGCTCTCCCGGCGCCGTGCGCGTGACGGTGGACGGATCCGCGGCGAGGCCGCTCACGCCCGCCGCCGCCTCCGCGGTCTGGGTCTCCGACGCCGGCTGACGCCCGGCCGACCCGCGTGCGTCAGCCCGTGAAGGTCAGCACGACGAGCGCGACGTTGAGCACCACCACGAGCGACACCGCGACCCACGCCGCGATGCGCGTGAGCGGCCGGTCGACGTGCTCGCCCATCACGCGGCGATCGCCCGTCAGGCGGATCAGCGGGACGAGCGCGAACGGGATCCCGAGGCTCAGGACGACCTGGCTGATCACGAGCGCCGTGGTCGGGTCGACGCCGATCGCGAGGATCGCGAGCGCCGGGATCAGCGTCACCACGCGCCGCGCGAGCAGCGGCACCTTCACGTGCAGCAGGCCGCCCATGATCGCCGCGCCCGCGTATGCGCCGACCGACGTCGACGCCAGGCCCGACGCGAGCAGCCCGACCGCGAACACGACGCCGACGACCGGCCCGAGCGACGCCGTGATGGCCGCGTGCGCGCCCTCGATCGAGTCGGTGCCGGGGACGCCGCCGAGGCTCGCGGCGGCGATGAGGAGCATGGAGATGTTGACGGCGCCGGCCACGGCGAGCGCGGTGATCACGTCCCAGCGCGTCGCGGTGAGGAGCCGCTTCAGCACGCCCGGGTCCCTCTGCACGCCATGCCGGTCGCGGCTGAGGGAGGAGTGGAGGTAGACGGCATGCGGCATGACGGTCGCGCCGAGCATGCTCGCGGCGAGCAGCACGCTGTCCGGTCCGTCGAAGCGCGGCACGAGGCCGCCCGCGATGCCGGATCCCGACAGCGGGCTCACGACGAGGCCGGTGAGGAAGCCCACCGTGATCACGACGAGGAGCGCGCCGATCACGAGCTCGAACGGCCGCTGCCCGTGCCGCGACTGCACGGCGAGGAGGCCGATCGAGATGAGGCCGACGATCACGCCGCCCGCGACGAGCGGGATCCCGAACAGCAGGTGCAGCGCGATCGCCCCGCCGATGACCTCCGCGAGGTCGGTCGCCGCGGCGATGAGCTCGGCCTGCACCCAGAACGCACGACGGCGCGTGGTCGGCAGCCGCTGGCCGAGCAGCTCAGGCAGGCTGCGGCCCGTGACCAGTCCGAGCTTCGCCGACTGGTACTGCACGAGCACGGCGATGAGGTTCGCGGCGACGAGCACCCACACCAGCAGGTAGCCGTAGCGCGCGCCCGCGGTCAGGTTCGCGGCGACGTTGCCGGGATCCACGTACGCGATGGCCGCGACGAACGCCGGTCCCAGCAGGAGCACGAGCCGCGGGCCCGAGACGGGCCGACCCGCGCGGGCGCGCTCGGGGGCGGTGCGGATCATGGCGGCCTCTCCGTCGAAGTGTTAGCCGAGGCTAACATCCGTTCGCGCACACGCGGAAGGGCCCGTCCGGAAGCGGACGGGCCCCGAGGGTCCTGCGGGTCGAGAGGGGCGCGGCGAGCACCCGCGCGGCTCAGCTCGCGCCGCGCCCCGGCGCGAGGAACGCGGAGTCGTCCTCCGCCTCGCCGCGCACGATGCGCACCCACTGCCCGAGGAGCGCGGCGCCCGCCTCGTCGTGGATGAGGTCGCCGGCCGTGAGCACGGGGTACGGCGTCGCGGGGATCCCGTCGGCCGGCCGCACGTCGACGTGCGCGACCTCGTGCCCGTTCTCGTGCAGCCAGCGCGCCATCGCGTAGTCGGTGCGCGAGTCGCCGACCGTGCGCCAGCGCAGCGGCAGCGGGCCGCTGTCGGCGAGGAGCTCCAGGGCGCGGGCGGCGCCGAGGTCCTTGCCGAGGCGGATCGACTCGACGTCGGTCGAGATGATCGTCGGGTCCACGCGCACCTGCACCTCGCCGTGCGCATCAGGCACCTCGACGCCCTCGAGCACCGAGCCGAGCCCGTGCGCCGTGAGGATCTCGACGGCGCGCGCGTCGAGGTCGGGCTGCAGCCGGAGGTAGTCGGCGGACGAGACGCTCGTGAGCTGCTCGACCGAGACCATCGCGTGCTTGGTGGTGTCGAAGAACATCGAGTCGGCGAAGCGCTCGGCGACGAGCCGCTCCATGTCGCGCATGTACGCCTCGGGCAGCGCGAGCGAGCGGTCGACGTGCACCTCGCCCGCGCCGTCCGCGGTGATCGAGAACCAGGACGCGCCCTTCTCGCACACGGCGTGCACGCGCGCGCCCGCGGGGAGACCGGCCGCCAGCAGCGGGCCGACGACCTGCTCGCGGATGAAGGCGTCCGAGCGGCCCGTGTTGAAGACGACCGGGACGCCCGCGGCCGCGAGCTCCACGAGGTCGGCGGCGATGCTCGGGATGGCGAGGGTGCGGGTGATCGGGCTGGCGATGGGGCCGTCGACGTCGAGGAGGAGGCCGAGGGGCGCGGGGGTCGTGGTCACGGCTCCCATCCTCCCGCAGGCATGAGGTACGCCGATGCGACTGGGGACACCGACGGCCTCCCGCAGGCGGGCCTCAGGCGGCGGCGCGCGCGGAGGCCGCGCGACCCCGGGCGGCCCGGCCGGCGGATCCCACGACGAGCACGACCGACACCGCCATCACCGCGAGGAAGGCCCCCGGCAGCGCGGCGATGCCGAGCCCGTCGAGCAGCGCGCCGCCCACGAGCGCGCCGCCGCCGATCCCGACGTTGAACGCGGTCGTGTAGAAGGAGCTCGCCGTGTCGCGGAACGACGGGTGCGCGGCGTGCAGCATGCGCGTCTGGAGCAGCGTCGGGATCGCGCCGAACGCGAGCCCCCAGAGGAGGAAGCCGGGGATCGCGACGGCCCAGAGGCCGGGCACGAACGCGAGCGCGCTGACGCCCGCCGCCGCCGCCGCGAGGCCCGCGAGCACGCCCAGCTGCGGTCGGCTCGCGAACACGGTGCCGGCGATGAGGAGCCCGACCGCGCCGGCGATCCCGTAGCCGAAGAGCATGGCGCTGAGATGCTGCTCGGGGATCCCCATCACCCGCGTGACGAACGGGTCGACGTACGTGTAGAAGCCGTAGTGGCCGATCATGATGACCATCGCCGTGAGGCACACGAGTAGCACGCCGCCGAGGCCCTGCCCGGCCATGCGCTGTCGGATCCCCACGCGACCTCCCGCGGGCGCGTCGACCGGCGCCTCCCGCTCGGGCCGCCCGACCGCCGGGAGGAAGCGCCAGACCAGCACGATGCCGAGGAGCGTGAGCACGCCGATCCCCGCGAACGCCGCCCGCCAGCCGAACGCCTGCCCGGCCGCGGTGCCGACCGGCACGCCGAGGACGAACGCGAGGCTGCCGCCGCCGACCGTCAGCGCGACCGCCCTGCCGATGAGCGCGGGCGGCACCAGGTGCGCCGAGTACGCGCCGACGACCGCCCAGAACAGGCCGTGCGCGAGGCCGCCGAGCACGCGCGTCGCGGTGACGAGCTCGAACGTCGGCGCGAGGGCGGTGAGGAGGTTGCTCGTCGCGAAGACCGCGAGCACCGCGAGCAGCAGCGCGTGCCGCGGGACGCGGCGGGTGAGGGCCGCGAGCGGCGCGCTGGAGACGACCACCGCGACCGCGAACACCGAGACGAGCAGGCCGACGCGCGACTCCTCGACGCGGAGGTCGCCGCTCATCTCGCTGAGGAGGCCCGTGGGCAGCATCTCGCTCGTCACGCTGAGGAACACGCACGCGGCGAGCGTGAGGATCCCGACCCAGGGGAAGCGGAAGGACGGGTCGACGCCCGGCGTCGGGCGCCGACGACCGGAGCGCTCGGCGCGCTCGAGGTCGGGCAGGAAGATGGGGGAGGTGTTCGTCATGGAGACCCACAGGACGTCGACGGCGGGAGTGCTCCCGGGGCCGGCGGGATCCGCGCAGCCAGGGAATAGCCTAGACGGATGACCGACCAGGCCACCCCCGCGCGTCCGCCGCACCGCGTCCTCGTCTTCTCCTGCGACGACCGCCCGGGCATCGTGCACGCCATCGCGGGCGCGATCGTCGAGGCCGGCGGCGACATCACCGAGTCGCAGCAGTTCTCGAGCGCCGACACGGGCCGGTTCTTCATGCGCCTGCAGATCCAGAGCGCGGCCGACGACGACCGCCTGGCCGACGCGCTCGCCGCCGTGGTCGAGCGGTACGACGCGACCTGGCACCTCGACGAGGTGGGCCGGCCGCTGCGCACGCTCGTGCTGGGATCCACCGCCGAGCACTGCGTGAACGACCTGCTGTTCCGACAGCGCGCGGGCCAGCTGCCCGTCGAGATCCCGCTCGTGCTCAGCAACCACGGGAGGCTGGCGGACCTCGCGGGCTTCTACGGGGTGCCGTTCGAGCACGTGCCCGTCAGCGACGACGCGTCGAAGCGGGCGTTCGAGGAGCGCGTGATCCGCGCGGTCGAGGAGCACGACATCGAGCTGGTGGTGCTCGCGCGCTACATGCAGATCCTCTCCCCCGAGCTCTGCGCGCGCCTCAGCGGCCGGATCATCAACATCCACCATTCCTTCCTGCCCGGCTTCAAGGGCGCGAACCCCTACAAGCAGGCGCACGCGCGGGGCGTCAAGCTCATCGGCGCGACCGCCCACTTCGTCACGAGCGACCTCGACGAGGGCCCGATCGTGGAGCAGAACGTCGTGCGGGTCGACCACTCGCGCAGCGCCCGCGAGCTCATGGCCATCGGCCAGGACGAGGAGTCGCGCACCCTCACGCAGGCCGTGCGCTGGTTTGCGGAGCACCGCGTGCTGCTCGACGGCGCGCGGACGATCATCTTCCGCTGACGCGCGGGCCGGGGCGCACGCGGCCGGGACGCGCCGGGCCCGGACGCCGAGAGGGGCGGGCGCCTCCCGGCACCCGCCCCTCCGCGGTGGTCCTACGTCAGCCGGATCAGCGGCTCACGTAGAGGTACTTCGGCGAGCTGGTCTTCGCCGCGTTGGCGGCGTCGCCCGCGTAGGTCGCGGTCACGGTGTACCGGCCCTTCGCGTACGCCGGCAGCTCCACGCGGCCGGTGCCCGCAGCATCCAGCGCGACCTCGAACGAGTCCGAGCCGACCTTCACGGTGACGGTGCCCGTGGGCGCCGCCTTCGCTGCGCTGTCGACCTTGACCGTGACGACGGCCTTCTGCGCGCTCGTCAGCACGGGCGGCTTGACGCTCACCGTCACAGTGCTCGCGAGCTTGATCACGACGGCCTCGCTGGTCGCGGTGCCCGAGGGGCCCGAGGCCGGCTTCGCCGTCACGACGACCGTGATCGACTTGCCCGCGACCGACGGCGAGACCTTGTAGGTCGCGCGCGTCTGGCCGGCGAGGGCCTTCCCGTCCGCGAACCACTGGTAGGAGAACTTCAGGCCCTCCTGGTCCCACGTGCCGGGTGACGCCGTGAGCGTCTGGCCGGCGGTGGGCGTGCCGGTGATCACGGGCGGCGCGGTCGCCGTCGGCGCCGGGATCGCGCCCGACTCGACGCGCACGTACGTCGACGACTCTGTGCCGGAGTAGGCGACCCGACCGAGGTACGCGGTCTCGGGCGCGAGCCCGCTCCACGACGCC
Source organism: Clavibacter quasicaliforniensis (assembly GCF_051201715.1). NCBI lineage: Bacteria > Bacillati > Actinomycetota > Actinomycetes > Micrococcales > Microbacteriaceae > Clavibacter > Clavibacter quasicaliforniensis. Next base: position 2,787,746 of record NZ_CP139624.1, read on the forward strand.
GTGTACGTGATCGGCTGGCTCTGCACCGCGTCGAGCGGGTTCGGGGACACCGTGAATGCGCCCTCGTCCGTCGACTCGGACAGGTCGAACTGCGTGATGGTGAAGTCCTGCGTCGTCGCGCCCGCGGGGATCGAGAAGATCGACACGACCACGACGTAGTCACCGGCCTCCGGGGTCTCGATGGTCACGGACTCGTCGGCGGACTCCGTCGCCGAGTCGAACTGCTCGACCGGCTCCCCGTCCTCGAGGCGGAACACCGAGAGGTCGAGGTCGGCCTTGTCGTCGGCGGAGTCGAGGTCGATCCGGGTCGCCAGCTGGCCGGCGGGGACGGTGGTCGCGTACTGCAGCTCCGCCTTGGCCGGCCCCGTGCCCGAGATGGGCGAGGACGCGTCCTTCGGGTTCGCGTAGACGCGGCCGGCGGTGAGGCCCTCCGCGGCGAGCGCGATCGGCCCGGTGGTGCCGGGCGTCACGGTGACGTCGACGGATCCCGTGATCCCCTTCCCCTGCACCTCGTCCGGTGCGGCGATGGAGACCGGGTTCACCGCGATCGGGCTGCGCACAGTGGTGTCGCCGTCCGTCCAGGTGAGGGATCCGGTGGCGTAGGCGTCGATGTCGGCCGTGGTGCGCGTGAACGCGACCTCGTACGACTTCGTCTGCCCCGCCTCGGTGAACTCGAGCGTCTTCGGGGTCACCTCGGCCGTGACGCCCGCGAGGCCCTGCACGCTCGCCGTGTAGGTGCCGGCCCGCGTGGACGTGACCTCGCGCGTCACGGTCTCGGAGCCGGTGAGGGCGCCGATCGCGATGCTCGCCAGGTTGAGCTCCGACGGGTCGACCGGGTCGATGCCCGACGCGTAGCCGGTGGCCGCGAGGTACGCGAGCCAGTCGGCGCGGTCGTTGAGGTACAGCAGGCCGGGGTCGAGGTACCGGCGCGCGTCGACGTGGCCGGCGCCCTGGGTGAAGGGATCCGTGACCTTGCCGCCGTCCTCGTCCACCGTGTCGTACGCGGTGGTCATCATCGCCGACTTGATCTCGGCGGGCGTCGCCTTCGGGTGCTCGCCGAGGTACAGCAGCGCGAGGCCGGCCACGTGCGGGGCCGCCATCGAGGTGCCGGAGAGGAGCGCGAAGGTCGGCTCCTCGCCCTCGGCGTTGTTCGTCGCCGCGATGATCGAGACGCCGGGCGCCGTGACGTCGGGCTTCAGGATGTCGCTGCCGTCCGCGAGCACCGGGCCGCGCGAGCTGAAGCCGGCGACCTGGGGCGTCGGGGCGGAGACGCCCGTCGTGTTGTCGGGCACCAGCGTGACGGTCGCGCCGGGCGTCGCCGCGTAGGCGGAGACGGCCGCGTAGACGTCGGCGTCGAGGTGGACGGTCGGCACGGAGTGCGTGTCGGCGTCGACCGAGTTCGGCGTCGGGTTGACCAGCACCATGCCGATGCCGCCCGCGCGCTCGACCTCGGCCGACTTCGCGACCCGGTCGAACGTGCCGCGCTCGCACAGCACGATCTTCCCGGCGGTCTTCGCGGGATCCAGCACGCCGGGCCCGCAGAGGGCCGGAGTGGTGGCGCCGGCCGCCGCGACGGACGCCGCCGTGACGAACGAGCCCGTGACGGGCTCCGTGACCGTGATCGACGAGCCGGCGAAGGCCTGCCCGTCGCCGAGCTGCGCCGTGGCCTCGAAGTTGCCCGCGACCGTGCTGGCGGCGACCGTGGTGATCCACGGCGACGCGTTGTCGAGGGTCGAGGCGCCCGGGCCGGAGTTGCCCGCGGAGGCCGACACGAAGATGCCCGCGCTGGCCGCGCCGAGGAACGCGCTGTCGGTCGCGGAGAACGTGGTGCGCGCGGATCCGCCGCCGATGGAGTAGTTGATGACGTCGACGCCGTCCTTCGTGGCCTGCTCGATGGCGGCGACGAGGTCGGCACCCGCGCAGCCGTCGTCCGTCTGCACGGCCGGGTCAGGGCCGGACCAGCAGACCTTGTAGGCCGCGATCTTGGAGGCGGGCGCGACGCCCGAGATCTCCCCGAGGTCGTTGCCGTCGATGGTGGCCGTCACGCCCGCCTCGCCGGCGGCGGTGGATGCGGTGTGCGAGCCGTGGCCGTCGCCGTCGCGCGGGGAGACGTACTCGCCCGTCGCCGCCGTGCCGATGTTCTCCTGGCCGAAGCCCGTCACGAAGTAGCGCGCGCCCACGATCTTGGTGGAGCAGTCGGCCGCCGTGAACTGCTCGCCGGTCTGGCACGCGCCCCGGAAGGTGGTGCCGTCGCCCTTGGCGTACGCGATCGCGGATCCGTCGCGGTACGGCTCGGCGCCCGCCGTCGTGCCGAGCGGCTCGCCCGCGAACGCGGGGTTCTCGGGGGCGATGCCGGTGTCGATGACGCCGATGACCGCGCCCTCGCCCGCCTTCTCCTGACCGCCCGTCTTCGCCCAGACGCCGTCGGCGCCCGTGAGCCCGAGGAAGTCGGCCGCCGGGGTGGACGTGGGGTGGTAGATCCGGTCGGGCTCGACGGAGGCGACCTCCCGGTCGCCGGAGAGCTTCGACGCCTGCTCGGCCGTGAGGTCGGCGGAGAAGCCGTTGACCGTGAGGGAGTAGGAGTACTCGATGTCGGCGCCGACGCTGGCGGCCACATCCTCCTGCCGGTCCTCGAGGTAGTCGGTGTACGCGACGACCGGGCCGGCCTTCGCGTCGAGCTGCGCGCCCGAGCGGGCCTGGGTCGCGGGGAGCCCGTCGACCCCGCCCCGGTAGGTCGCGGCGGCGTCGTCCGCGAGGGTGACGATGTAGCGGCCGTCCTCGAGGGCCGATGCCGGCGTCGCCACGGTCGGCGCAGGGGCCGCCATGGCCCCTGCTGCTCCGAACGTGACGAGGCCTGCGGCGACGAGGGCGGTGGCGGCGACGGAGGCCGTCGCCCTGCGCAGGGATGATGCGCGGTCGGACTCCGAGCGGAGCCGGGGGGAGCGTGGGATCACGAACACGTCCTTCGAGTGGGGATGAGTGGCCCGCGCGCACCCCTTGCGACACGCGCGAATCCTCAACATACCCCGGGTATTCGCCCTGAGAGCGGCCGGTTGTTACCGCCGTGTAACAGTTGCCGGCCGGCGCGCGAGTCCCACCACGACGGGCATCAGCACCCGAGCGCGCACCGCCCACACCGCAGCACCATCGCCTGCCGCAAGGCAGCCTTTCAGACTCCCTCGTCCCCTTCCGTGTAGTGGACAGGTGCCGCACGCACGACGGAGGGCGGGTGCCCTCCGGCACCCGCCCTCCGCTCGCCTCACGCGACGATCAGCGCACGAGGATCCTCTGCGCGCGGCTCGTGCCCCCGCCGACGAGGTTGTCGCCCGCGTAGGACGCCTGCACCGTGCGGGTCCCCGGCGCGATGCCCGCGATGTCGGCGCAGCCCGTGCCGGAGCCGTCGAGGGGCACGTCGCGCTCCGCGCCGTCCACGGTCACCCGCACCACCCCGGTGGCGGCCTGCTTCCCGGCCGACGTCACCGACACCTGCACGTGCACGGTGCCGCTCGCCGCGCCCCGCGGTTGCGTCGCCTGCAGGTGCACCGTCGCCGCGTCGCGTGCCGCGACGGTCGGGCTCGTGGCGACGCCCGTCTGCCCGTCGGATGCGGTGGCCGTCACCCGGACGGCGAGCGCCGTGCCCGCGACCGCGGAGGTCACGCGGAACGTGGATCCCGTCGCCCCGGCGATCGGCGTGCCGTTCGAGAGCCACTGCGTCGCGAGCGTGACGCCCTCCGGGGTCCACGTGCCGGTCGACGCCGTCAGCGTCTGCCCGACGTCCGGCGTGCCGGTGATGGCGGGCGGCGCGGAGGCCGTCGGAGCGGTCGCGGCCGGCGGCGGGGAGGCGGCAGCGGTCGACACGCTCAGCAGCGTCGTGGCATCGGATCCCCCGTAGGAGACGACCCCGACGTAGGAGGACCCGGCAGCGAGACCCGACCAGGACGCGGTGTATGACGCGGGCTTGCCCGGCTTCGTGCGGAGGGCAGAGGGCGTCACGGCGAGGGACCCCTCACCCGCTCCGCTCCCGACCTGGTACTCGGTGAGGTCGAAGGCCGCGGTCTTCGCGGATCCCGCCGCTTGGTTCACCAGCGCCGCGACCGTGTAGTCGCCCGCTTCGAGGTCCGACGCGACGAGCCGCTCGCCGAGCGACGCGGTCTCCTGGTCGGCCACGACGGTGGGCGGCCCGGTCTTCGCCTTCTTCAGGAGCGCGACGCCCATGTCCGACTTCCCGTCGGCCGGCGCGATGTCGATCACGAGGGCCTTGGTCGCGTTCGTGAGGGTGAGCGGGTAGTCGACCTCGTAGCCCGTGGGCGCCTCGCCGCTGTGGGCCGCGCCCGCATCGTCGGGGTCGCTCACGTGCTCGCCCTTCGCGAGACCGGCCGCGGTGAGCGCGACCGTCCCGTCGATGCCGCCCGTGACGGTCACTCCGGTCGTGCCGCTGACACCGGATCCGGAGGCCGTCGCCGGGACCTGCACCGACTCCGGCGTCACCGCGATGGGGCCGCGGACGGTGCCACCGGGGCCCGACCAGGTGAGCGATCCGGTGGTCCAGCTCCCCGTCTTCGCGCCCGCATGGGTGGTCAGGCGCACCTGGAATGACTTCGTCTGGCCCGGCCCGGTGAAGGAGAGCGTGGACGGCGCGACCTGCACGTCGACCCCGGAGACCCCCTGCACGGACGCCTTCCAGGTGCCGGCCTTCGTCGACGTGACGGTGCGCGTCACGGTCTCGCTGCCCAGCAGCTGGGCGACGGCGATGCTCGGCAGGTTGAGCTGGGACGCGGCAACGGGCTGGCTCGGATGGGGCAGGTCGAGCCCGGTCGCCGCGGCGTAGCCCCGCCAGTCCTTCTCCCCGCTCAGGTAGAGGAGGCCAGGATCGAGGAAGCGGCTCGGCACCACCTCACCCGCCCCTTGGGCGAACGGATCGGTGACCGTGGCGCCCTTCGTGTCGACCGTGTCGGAGGCGGTGGTCATCATGGCCGACTTGATCTCAGCGGGCGACGCCTTCGGGTGCACACCGAGGTAGAGGAGCGCGAGCCCGGCGATGTGCGGCGCCGACATGCTCGTGCCCGACTCCACGGCGAACGCCGGCTTCCCGTCCTTGTCGGCGACGGACGCGACGATGCCCACGCCGGGTGCCGCGATGTCCGGCTTGACGATGTCGCTGCCCTCGTCCTGCTTCGGGCCGCGCGAGCTGAAGCCCGCGATCTGGGGAGCCGCGGGCTGCACACCCGAGCTGTTGCCCGGCGCCAACGTGACCGTCGCACCGGCCTTCCCCGCGTAGTCCACGACCTCCTGGTAGACGTCGGCGTCGAGGTGGATGGTCGGCACGGAGTGGGTGTCGAGGTCGGTCGAGTTGCTGGTCGGGTTCACCAGCAGCATGCCGATGCCGCCCGCCCTGAGCACCTCGGCGCTCTTGTCCACGCGGTTCACGACGCCGCGCTCGCATACGACGATCTTCCCCGTGACCTTCGCGGGATCCAGCGTGTTCGCCCCGCAGAGGTTGGGCGAGCTCGCGCCCGAGGCCCCGGATGCCGAGGCGAGCACGAGGCTCCCGGTGACCTTCGCGACCACCGAGACGGATGCGCCCGCGACCTTCCGGCCGTCGCCGAAGGTAGCGGTCGCGGAGTAGTTGTCGGGCACGCTGCTGGCGGCGACCGTGGTGACCCACGGCTCGGTGTTCGAGAGCGTGCTCGCGCCGGGGCCCTCGTTGCCCGCGGAGGCGGCGACGAAGATCCCGGCGGAAGCCGCCCCCAGGAGGGCGCGCTTGGTGGCCTGGTCGTCCTGCGATCCGCCGAGCGACATGTTGATGACGTCCACGCCGTCCTTGGTGGCCTGCTCGATGGCGGCCACGATGTCGGAGCCCTCGCATCCGTCGTCGGTCTCGACCTTGGGGTCGGGCCCGCTCCAGCAGACCTTGTAGGCGGCGACCTTCGCGGCCGGCGCGACGCCCGAGATGGTGTCCAGCACACGACCCGCGACCGTCGCCGACACACCCGCGTCACCCGCGGCCGTGCTCGCGGTGTGCGTCCCGTGGTCGTTGGCGTCGAACGGGGAGCGCTTCTCCTGCGGGCCGATCGGCTTGTCGGTGGCCGCGTCACGCCCGGCCACGAAGTACCGCGCCCCCACGATCTTCGTGGAGCAGTCGGACGCGGTGAACCCGTCACCCGTCTGGCAGACGCCGTGGAAGAGGGTGCCGTCCCCCTTGCGGAAGACGATGCCGGATCCGGAGCGATAGGGGTCGGCGCCGGGCTTCGTGCCGAGCGGCGAACCGGCGAACGACGGGCTGTCTGGCGTGATGCCGCTGTCGATGTCGCCGATCACCGCACCAGCGCCCGCGTGGTCCTGGCCGCCCGTCTTCGCCCACACGCCGCCGGCGCCGTCGAGGCCGAGCGCGCGGATGGAGGGGGTGGATTCCGGGTGCAGCTCGACGTCCTTCTCCACGCTGAGCACGTCGGGGTCGGTCGCGAGCCTCCGCACCTGATCGGTCGTGAGCTCGGCCGAGAACCCGTCCGTGGTGACGGAGTAGTCGTTCGTGATGGTGGCGCCGACCGCGTCGGCCGTCTGGCGGTGCAGGTCGCCGAGGTGCGCCGAGTACTTCTGCACCTGGTCGGACTCGGCGTCGAGGCGCGAACCCGGATCCACCTGCGTGCGCGGGAGACCGTCGAGCGTGCCGTCGTAGGAGGCGGCTGGCTGGTCGCGCAACGTGACGATGTAGTGACCGTCGGTCGCGTCCAGCGGCACCGAAGCGGTCGGCGCGTCGGCGGCGGAGGCGATGGATCCTCCTGCCGCCACGAGTGCGACGGCCAGCAGGGACGCGGCGAACGCGCGCGCCGGGCCGGGCGGGCGGCCCCGCCTGGTCGGCGGGGTCTGTGTGCGTGTGGACATGGGGGTTCCCTCCTGTCGCCGGCTGCAGCCGGGCGCACGGGTCCGGGAAGGACCGGGCCCGCGGCCAGGTGGAGGAGGCACGGACCGGATCCCCGGAACCGCGTCGGACGACGCGATGGGGAGAACCGTAGGGAGGATCTACCAGCGCCCGTCCGCCCTCTGCACACCTGACGCGCACCCGGGCATGCGAGAGGCCCCGCCCCCGGTTCGGGGGCGGGGCCTCTCGGCGTCCGGCGGCGTCGCGAGGACGCCCGCGGGATCAGGCCAGGCGCGTCTGCAGGTTCTCCGCGAGCGACGCGAGGAACTCCTCGGTGGTCTGGTACGGCTGGTCCGGTCCGACGAGGAGCGCGAGGTCCTTCGTCATCTTGCCGCTCTCGACCGTCGTGATGACGACGTCCTCGAGGGTGTCCGCGAAGGTCTTCAGCGCGTCGTTGCCGTCGAGCTTGGCGCGGTGCGCGAGGCCCCGGGTCCAGGCGTAGATCGACGCGATGGGGTTCGTCGACGTGGGCTTGCCCTGCTGGTGCTGGCGGTAGTGGCGCGTGACGGTGCCGTGCGCGGCCTCCGCCTCGACGACCTTGCCGTCGGGCGTGGTGAGCACGCTGGTCATGAGGCCGAGCGAGCCGAAGCCCTGCGCGACGGTGTCGGACTGCACGTCGCCGTCGTAGTTCTTGCAGGCCCAGACGTAGCCGCCCTCCCACTTGAGCGACGCGGCGACCATGTCGTCGATGAGGCGGTGCTCGTACGTGAGGCCGGCTGCGGCGAACTGGTCGGCGTACTCGGCCTCGAAGACCTCCTGGAACAGGTCCTTGAAGCGGCCGTCGTAGGCCTTGAGGATCGTGTTCTTCGTGGAGAGGTACACGGGGTAGTTCCGGGCGAGGCCGTACGAGAGCGACGCGCGCGCGAAGTCGCGGATCGAGTCGTCGAGGTTGTACATGCCCATCGCGACGCCGGATCCGGGGCTCTGGAACACCTCGAACTGCTGCGGCTCGGAGCCGTCCTTGGGCGTGAAGGTCATCGTGAGCGTGCCCTCGCCCTCGAAGCGGAAGTCGGTGGCGCGGTACTGGTCGCCGAACGCGTGGCGGCCGACGATGATCGGCTTGTTCCAGCCGGGCACGAGGCGCGGGATGTTGCTGATGATGATGGGCTCGCGGAAGATCGTGCCGCCCAGGATGTTGCGGATGGTGCCGTTCGGCGAGCGCCACATCTTCTTCAGCCCGAACTCCTCGACGCGCGCCTCGTCGGGCGTGATCGTCGCGCACTTGACGCCGACGCCGTGCTTCTTGATGGCGTTCGCCGCGTCGATCGTGATCTGGTCGTCGGTCTCGTCGCGCTTCTCGATGCCCAGGTCGTAGTACTCGAGGTCGATGTCGAGGTACGGGTGGATGAGCGTGTCCTTGATGGACTGCCAGATGATGCGCGTCATCTCGTCGCCGTCGAGCTCGACGACGGTCCCCTCTACCTTGATCTTCTCCACGAAGTCCTCCTCATGCTCGTCGGTCGCCTCCGTGCGCGTCTCCGTCGGCGCGCGCCGGGTCCGGCTCGTCGCCGGTGGATCCGTGGGCCAGCCTACCCGGCGGGCCCTGTCTCTCGACATCGAGACATCGGCGGGTCCGGGTCGGATCCGCGCCCCGACTCCGTGCCCCGACGCCGCCTCCGACCCGGCCCGGCCCGACGCACCTGGCCCGACGGAGGCCCGCCCGATACCCTGTGCCCATGAGCGACATGACACTCGAAGAGCTGAGCGCCCGCACGATCGTGGCGGCCAACACGCTGACGCTCAAGCCGGGCCAGGAGGCCTTCGTCGCCCCCGTGTCGCACTCCATCGCCGAGGCCTACGTCAACCCGACCACCGCATGGCCGCGCGTGGTCATGGAGGACGACGAGGTCGTCGGGTTCATCATGGGCAACTTCGACCCCGAGGCCCACGAGGAGATCTTCCGCAGCTGCATCTGGCGCATCAACGTCGACGCCGACGCGCAGGGCCACGGCGTGGGCCGGTTCGCGGTGCTCGCGCTCGCGGACGAGGCGCGCTCGCGCGGCTTCGACCGCCTCACGGTCGTGTGGGAGCCGGGCGAGGACGGACCCGAGGAGTTCTTCACCCACGTCGGCTTCGAGGTCATCGGCGAGACCCAGTACGGCGAGGCCATCGGCGCGCTGGCGCTCTAGCGCGTGGCCGTCTTCGCCAACCCGGGCGAGTTCACCGACCGCGTGCTCGAGGTCGTCGCCGAGATCCCGTCGGGCCGCGTCATGACCTACGGCGACGTCGCCGCCGTCTTCGGCCGCCGCGGTGCCCGAGCGGTCGGCATGGTGCTGCGCTACCACGGCGCCGGGTTGCCCTGGTGGCGCGTGCTCCGGGCCGGCGGGCACCCGCCGACCGGGCTCGCCGACGAGGCCCGTCCCCGCTACGAGGCCGAGGGCACGCCGCTGGTCGACGCCCCCACCGACGCGGGCTACCGCGTCGACCTCGAGGCCGCCCGCTGGTTCCCGTGATCCGCCGACCGCGGTCCGCTCGCCGCGCCGCTCGCGGCATGGCCGCCGTCCGCCTGGCGGCCGAGCGCAGGTCATGCTGCGGGACCAGGGTCGGGGCCTCGCGGCCGATGCGCCGCGGGCGCGGCTCCGCTGGACTGGGAGCATGCCCCGTCGCCCGTCCGCACGCTCCCTCGCCGCCGCCCCGCTCACGATCCTCGTCGTCCTGATCCTCACCGGCTGCGGCGCCGCGAGCACCGTCGGCGGGATGACCACGCCAGCGGATGCGCGCGTCTACGCCACGGCGGCGGACGCCGACGGACGCATCCCGACGTGGATCCCCGCGGACGCGACCGACATCCGCATCAAGACCTCGCTGCGGGGCGAGGGCGCGATCCTCGAGTTCCGCTCCGCGACGCCGGCCGACCGGCTGGGCTGCGCCGCCGCGCCCGCCGACGCCCCCGCTCCGACCGTGCAGGACACCTGGTGGCCGGATCCGTCCCCCGCCGCGGCCATGGCGTGCGGCGACGGCTGGCTGGCCGCCGCGGACGGAGACGCCGTGCACGCGTGGCTGCCTGTGGGCTCCCCCGCGCTCGACCTCTGACGGCACGGTGTCCGGACGCGACGCGGCCCGGGCGCCTCCCCGTCGGGAGGCCCCGGGCCGTGACCGCGCGCCGACGCTAGACCAGCGACTCCCGCCACGCCGCGTGCAGCTGCGAGAACCGGCCGGTGCCCTGGATGAGCGACTCCGGCGTCCCGTCCTCGACGATGCGCCCCTGCTCCATCACGAGCACGCGGTCCGCGATCGCGACGGTCGAGAGCCGGTGCGCGATGATGATCGCCGTCCTGTCCGCGAGCAGAGTCGTGAGGCCCTGCTGCACGAGCCGCTCGCTCGGGATGTCGAGCGAGCTCGTCGCCTCGTCGAGGATCAGCACCGCCGGGTCCGCGAGGAACGCGCGCGCGAACGAGATCAGCTGACGCTGCCCCGCGGACACCCGGCCCCCGCGCTTGTTCACGTCCGTGTCGTAGCCGTCGGGCAGCGACTCGATGAACGTGTGCGCCCCCACGGCCTCCGCGGCCGCCTGGATCTCGCCCCGGGTAGCGTCGGGCTTGCCGATCGCGATGTTGTCGGCGACGGATCCGGAGAACAGGTACGCCTCCTGCGTCACCATCACGATGGCGCGCCGCAGGTCCTTCGGGTGCAGGTCGCGGAGGTCGATCCCGTCGAGCGCCACGCGGCCGCCGGACGGGTCGTAGAACCGGGAGATGAGCTTCGCGAGCGTCGTCTTGCCCGCGCCGGTGGATCCGACGAGCGCGATGGTCTGCCCGGCCGGCATGTCGAGGTCGAACCGCGGCAGGATCGTCTTGCCCTTCCCGTAGCCGAACTCGACGCCCTCGAAGGAGACGTGACCGGTGGACTCCCACAGGTCGACCGGCGTCACGGGATCCGGCACGCTCGGCTCCTCCTCGAGCACGCCCGAGATCTTCTCGAGCGCGGCCGAGGCCGACTGGTAGCTGTTGTAGAACATCGCCATGTCCTGCGCCGGCCCGAAGAACTGCCGCGTGTAGAGCACCACCGCGAGCAGCGCGCCGATGCCGAGCTGCCCGTCCGCGACGCGCAGGCCGCCCACCAGGAGCACCACGGCGACCGTGACGTTGCCGATGAGGATGAGGCCCGGGTCGAAGATGCCGAAGACCTGGATCACGCGCATGTTGGTGTCGCGGTAGCCCTCGACGTGCTCGGAGAACTCCTCCGCGTTGCGCTTCTCCTTGCGGAAGGCCTTCACCGCGCGGATGCCCGTCATGGTCTCGACGAAGTGCACGATCAGCCGCGCCGACTTCACGCGCGTCTGGCGGAACAGCGCCTGCGACTTCACCGCGAACCAGAGGCTCAGGAAGAACAGCGGCACGAGCGCCGCGAGCAGCACGAGGCCGGACACCCAGTCGAACGAGAACAGCGCGATCGCGGTGAACGCCATGTAGAGCGCGCCCTGCACGAGCTGGTTGATGCCGCCGTTCAGCAGCTCCCGGATCGAGTCGAGGTCGCTCGTCTGGCGGGAGATGATCCGGCCGGACGTGTACGTCTCGTGGAACTCGAGGCTCAGCTTCTGGGTGTGCAGGAACATGCGCTTGCGGAGGTCGAGCAGGATCTCCTGCGCGATGCGCGCGGACATCACCTGATACTTCGCGACCAGCACGGCGCCCGTGACCGCGACCAGGACGTACGCCCCGATGACGAGCGCGAGCATCGTGGGGTCGCCCGTGCCCAGCAGCGACGGCAGCGCGCGGTCGAGGCCCACGCCGATGAGGGCGGGGCCGGCGACGTTCGCGGCGGTGGCCACGAGGATCGTCGCGGCCGTGAGGATCAGCGTCCGCTTGACCGGCTGGATGGTGCTGACGAGCAGCCGCGTCGAGCGGCGGCGGATCTGCTTGCTCTCCTCGCGGGAGAAGTCGTCCCTCTCCTCGCCGGTGACTCCGGTGACGCTCATGCTGAGGCCTCCTCGCGCACGGTGTTCCCTTCCACGTCCAGGCTCGAGATGACGAACCGGTAGTGCTCGTTCGTGGCGAGCAGTTCGGAGTGCCGGCCGACCGCGGTGATGCGGCCGTCCTGCATGAGCGCCACCCGGTCCGCGAGCATCACGGTCGAGGGGCGGTGCGCGACGATCAGCGCGGTGGTGGAGGCGAGCACGCGGCGCAGCGCCGCTTCGACGAGCGCCTCCGTGTCGACGTCGAGCGCCGACAGCGGGTCGTCGAGGACGAGCACGTCCGGCGCCGCCGCGACGGCGCGCGCGAGGGCGAGCCGCTGCCGCTGCCCGCCGGACAGGCTGAGCCCCTCCTCGCCGACGGTCGTCTCGACGCCGTCGGGCAGGTCGCGCACGAAGCCGGCCTGCGCGATGTCGAGCGCCTCCTGCAGGACCCGCTCCGCCTCGGGCCCGCCGTCGGCGAGGTCGGGGCGGCCGAGCAGCACGTTGTCGCGGACGCTCGAGGAGAACAGCGTCGCGTCCTCGAAGGCCATGGCGATCCGGCTCCGCAGCTCCTCGAGCCCCAGGTCGCGGATGTCCACGCCGTCGAGCTCGATGCTGCCGCCCGTCACGTCGTAGAGCCGGGTCGTGAGCGCCGTGAGCGTGGACTTGCCGCAGCCGGTGACCCCGACGAGCGCCATGGTCTCCCCCGGCTGCAGGTCGAGGTCGACCCCGTCGATGAGGTCGGGCTGGTCCGCGGAGGCGTCCTGGTAGCGGAAGCGCGCGCCGCGGAAGACGAGATGACCACGGGGCTCGGCGATCCGCACGGGGTTCGCCGGATCCGTGATCGCGTCCTCCTCGTCCATCACCTCGAAGTAGCGGTCGATGGCCGTCCGCGCGTCGAAGGTCATCGACAGGAGGAACCCGATCGACTCGATCGGCCAGCGCAGGACCGCGGCGGTCGCGAAGAAGGCCACGAGGTCGCCCACCGAGATCTGCCCGCCGGCCGCCAGCAGCACGCCGCCGAGCAGCGCAAGGGCGAAGGTCAGGTCGGGCACCAGCAGCAGCCAGAGCCAGATGCCGGCGATGGCCTTCGCCTTCTTGATCTCCGTGCCGCGCAGCTCCTCCGCCTGCTCGGCGAACGCGTCGTGCATGTGCTTGCCGCGGCCGAACGCCTTCAGCACGCGGATCCCGTGCACCGACTGCTCGACGCTCGTGGCGAGGTCGCCGGACTGGTCCTGGCTGAGACGCGCCACGGACGAGTACTTCTGCTCGAAGAGGTAGCCGTAGACCCACAGCGGGATGGAGCACACGAGGAAGCCGAGCCCGAGGCGCCAGTCGATGGAGACCAGGAAGCCGATGCCCACCAGGATCGTGAGGATGTTGACGATGAACAGCACGAGGCCGAACGCCATCCAGCGGCGGATGAGGTTCAGGTCGCTGACCATGCGCGACAGCAGCTGGCCGCTCTGCCACCGGTCGTGGAACGCGACGGGCAGCCGCTGCAGCTTCCGGTAGAACGCGTTCCGCATGTCCGCCTCCATGAGCGTGCCGGGCTTCAGCACGAACCAGCGGCGGAGCGCGATCATGGCGGCCTCGAGGATCCCGAGGCCGAGGATCAGGAGCACCGCGGGCACCACGGCGGCCGAGTCGCCGTCGCCGAGCGGGCCGTCCACGAGGCCGCGGAGGATCTGCGGGATGACGAGCGACAGCAGCGAGCCGACGAGCGCGACCACCATGCCCGCGATGATGCTGGGCATGGCGGGCCGGGCGAACGGCAGCAGCCGCATGAGCACGGCGATGGTGCCGGGCCGGGGGCCGTGCCGCTCGGACGGCGCCTGGTCGGACGATGCGGGCGGTGAGGTGGACACGAGTCATTCCTTCTGTGATCGGCCGATGCGCGGCCGGGCGTGCGGGGCGACCGCGCGCGTCAGCACGCGCGCGGCGGAGGATCGGGGGTGGATGGATCTCGGGGAGGGCCGAGCAGCTGCCCGGCGAGACGCGAGCGGTGGAGCAGACGGGGGATCCGGTCGGGCGCCGCGGGACGAACGGCGATCCGCACGCGGACGCGTTCGACCGGGGAGGCCGAGCCGCGCTTCCGTGCCGACCGCCCCGGTCGTCCGCCGCGCGCCCGACGCCGGGGCGTCGAGCGGTGAGGTCAGCTGGCGGCGCGGGAGGACGGGGTCGCGGTCACGGCCACCTCGTCGATCCGGTGCGAGACGGTGCGTGCGTGTGTCGTCGATGTCGTGGTCATGACACCCTCCCTGGCTGCGTATGCGATTCACGTGTGGGCCGCACCGATCGACCACGTGAATGGCCGCCCCAGGCAGCCTTCCAGCATATGGAGCGCAGGCCCAACGCACAAGAGCCCGGCCAGCATCCGAAGATGCGGGCCGGGCTCGCGCGGTGCGGTGCTGACGCTTCCCGCGGTGCGGAGGCGCGTGACGCGGACGTCAGCCGATGCGGACCGACAGGCAGGTGACGCAGCCCTCGAGCTTCTCGAACTCGCTGATGTCGACGGCGATGACCTCGTAGCCCAGACCGCGGAGCAGGTCCGCCGTGCGAGGAGCGGCGGCTGAAAGCAGCAGGGTGTCGTCGTCGAGCGCGACGACGGCCACGCCCTCCGCCTCGGGGACGGGGAGGAACGACGGGAACAGGCGGGGTGCGTCGACCAGCGGCTCGTATCCGATGACCGTCCCGTCCGGCAGCGCCGTGACCTGCGACTTGAGGTGAAGGGTCCGGCTGACGGGGACGCCCACCACGGCGTATCCGAGGGGCCGGGCGATCTCGCGCAGCCGCTGGATCCCCGCCGCGTTGGTCCGACTGCTCGCACCGACGTAGAGCGTGCGCCCGACCTCGAGCACGTCCCCGCCGTCGATGGTCGCGGGTAGGTCGATGGACGTGAGCGCCAGGTCCATGTCCTCGAGCGCACGCTCGACGCCGGTCCGCTCGCCACGGCGCGAGTCGGCCCCGGACGTGAGCAGGACGGCTGTGGTCCCGAGCACGAGCACGGCGTCCTCCACGAACACCGAGTCCGGGTGGTCGTCGGCCGGCGGCACCTCGCGGGTCGACCATCCGTGCTCCTCGAGCGCGAGCACGTAGCGCTCCCACTGCTGGTCCGCGAGCTCGGCTTCCACGGGCCGGCGTTCCAGGTGCGTCAGCTCGCCGTCGGCGAGCCGCGATGACGGGATCCGCACGAGGGCGATGCGCTCCCGCTCGATCTCCCCGTCCCCCGCGGCGGCGAGTCGGATCCAGAGCCGACGGCCCAGGAGGATGGACGCCAGAGCGACGCCGAGCACGAACATCAGGTTGAGGCCGAGGAGCGTCTCGAGCAGCGGGCCGACGATGTCGCCGCTGACGGTGGCGCCCTGCCCCAGGGCGCCGACGAGGCTCCCGGTGAGCGCGCCGACCACTGCGGCAGCCACGGATCCCACGATGGACGTCCACAGACGCCGGTGCATGCCCACCCCCGCCAACGCGGCGAGGAGGACGAAGGCGACGAGCGTGTGCACCGTCCAGTAGTCGAGGAGCGTCACCAGCACGGCAGCGCTCGGCTGGTTGGAGCTGAAGAGCGTCAGGACGCTGAAGAGCAGGCCGATGATCGCCGACACGCCCGCGGACACGAGAGCCGCGGAGAGCGCCCTGCCGAGGGGAGCGTTCGACATCCCTGCGCGCGGTGGACGCGCCGCCGATGGGCGGACGCCGGTGGACATCGCTGGAGTCGTGGACGTTCCACCGTCAGCGGAGTCGACGGGCTGGCCGGGTGTGCGGTCGTTCTCGCGGGATTCGGTCACGAACGACGACGATAACGTCAGCCCTTATGACCGGCATGTGAGGGGGCTGACAGGAACGCGCCCGAACCACGGGGTAGCTCGAGTGTTAACGCAGAAAGGCCCGCCGCACGATGTGCGACGGGCCTCCCCGATCATTCTCAAGTTAAGTCCGGCGGTGTCCTACTCTCCCACAGGGTCCCCCCTGCAGTACCATCGGCGCTGAGAGTCTTAGCTTCCGGGTTCGGAATGTGACCGGGCGTTTCCCTCTCGCTATGGCCGCCGAAACACCTCATACACACCCCACAGGGCATGAAATCTGTGATGAATCGACCAGTCAAGCTGGTTGTTCAATTAGCACCCGACCGTATATCGGGAACCACATAGTGGACGCAAGCAAAGTGTTTTCAAGATATCGGCTTATTAGTACAGGTCAGCTCCACGAGTCTTTAGTCCTCGCTTCCACATCCTGCCTATCAACCCGGTAGTCTAGCCGGGAGCCTTCACCCTAAAAGGGATGGAAATCTCATCTCGAAGCCGGCTTCCCGCTTAGATGCTTTCAGCGGTTATCCGTTCCGAACGTAGCTAATCAGCGGTGCTCCTGGCGGAACAACTGACACACCAGAGGTTCGTCCATCCCGGTCCTCTCGTACTAGGGATAGATCTTCTCAAATTTCCTACGCGCGCAGCGGATAGGGACCGAACTGTCTCACGACGTTCTAAACCCAGCTCGCGTACCGCTTTAATGGGCGAACAGCCCAACCCTTGGGACCTACTCCAGCCCCAGGATGCGACGAGCCGACATCGAGGTGCCAAACCATGCCGTCGATATGGACTCTTGGGCAAGATCAGCCTGTTATCCCCGAGGTACCTTTTATCCGTTGAGCGACAGCGCTTCCACAAGCCACTGCCGGATCACTAGTCCCGACTTTCGTCCCTGCTCGACTTGTCAGTCTCACAGTCAAGCTCCCTTGTGCACTTACACTCGACACCTGATTACCAACCAGGTTGAGGGAACCTTTGGGCGCCTCCGTTACTCTTTAGGAGGCAACCGCCCCAGTTAAACTACCCACCAGGCACTGTCCCTGAACCGGATTACGGTTCGAAGTTAGATATCCAGAGTGACCAGAGTGGTATTTCAACAATGACTCCACCCGAACTAGCGTCCGAGCTTCACAGTCTCCCACCTATCCTACACAAGCCACACCGAACACCAATACCAAGCTGTAGTAAAGGTCACGGGGTCTTTCCGTCCTGCTGCGCGTAACGAGCATCTTTACTCGTAGTGCAATTTCGCCGAGTTCGCGGTTGAGACAGCTGGGAAGTCGTTACGCCATTCGTGCAGGTCGGAACTTACCCGACAAGGAATTTCGCTACCTTAGGATGGTTATAGTTACCACCGCCGTTTACTGGGGCTTAAATTCTCAGCTTCGCACTTGCGTGCTAACCGTTCCTCTTAACCTTCCAGCACCGGGCAGGCGTCAGTCCGTATACATCGTCTTGCGACTTAGCACGGACCTGTGTTTTTAGTAAACAGTCGCTTCCCACTGGTCTCTGCGGCCTTCAAACGCTTCAGGAGTAAATCCCTACACGCCTCAGGCCCCCCTTCTCCCGAAGTTACGGGGGCATTTTGCCGAGTTCCTTAACCACGATTCTCTCGATCTCCTTAGTATTCTCTACCTGACCACCTGAGTCGGTTTGGGGTACGGGCGATTGGAACCTCGCGTCGATGCTTTTCTCGGCAGCATAGGATCACTGATTTCGTCCGTGAGGACTACCCATCGGGTCTCAGGCTACATAGAAGACGGATTTGCCTATCTTCTGCCCTACATCCTTAGACCGGGACAACCATCGCCCGGCTCAGCTACCTTCCTGCGTCACACCTGTTAATACGCTAAACGCCCCAGCGTAGGGTCGTGTGCTAGGCCAAGACCGTCACCCCGAAGGGATCGAATCAAGGATTCAGACACTTAGCATTACTGGATTGTCTTGGGCGGTTCTTCATCGGTACGGGAATATCAACCCGTTGTCCATCGACTACGCCTGTCGGCCTCGCCTTAGGTCCCGACTTACCCAGGGCGGATTAGCCTGGCCCTGGAACCCTTGGTCTTTCGGAGGACGGGTTTCTCACCCGTCTTTCGCTACTCATGCCTGCATTCTCACTCGTGTGGCCTCCACGGCTGGTTCACACCGCCGCTTCGCTGGCCACACGACGCTCTCCTACCCATCCATACGGCTGGACCACGAAGGCCTGCCTATAATATAAATGCCACAACTTCGGTGGCGTGCTTGAGCCCCGTTACATTGTCGGCGCGGAATCACTTGACCAGTGAGCTATTACGCACTCTTTCAAGGGTGGCTGCTTCTAAGCCAACCTCCTGGTTGTCTATGCAACTCCACATCCTTTCCCACTTAGCACGCGCTTAGGGACCTTAGATGGTGGTCTGGGTTGTTTCCCTCTCGACGATGAAGCTTATCCCCCACCGTCTCACTGCTGCGCTCTCACTTACCGGCATTCGGAGTTTGGCTGAAGTCAGTAACCTTTTGGGGCCCATCGTCCATCCAGTAGCTCTACCTCCGGCAAGAAACACGCAACGCTGCACCTAAATGCATTTCGGAGAGAACCAGCTATCACGAAGTTTGATTGGCCTTTCACCCCTATCCACAGCTCATCCCCTCCATTTTCAACTGAAGTGGGTTCGGTCCTCCACGACGTCTTACCGTCGCTTCAACCTGGCCATGGATAGATCACTTCGCTTCGGGTCTAGAACATGCGACTCATACGCCCTATTAAGACTCGCTTTCGCTACGGCTGCCCCTCACGGGTTAACCTCGCCACATATCACTAACTCGCAGGCTCATTCTTCAAAAGGCACGCTGTCACACCAACAAGGGTGCTCCAACGGTTTGTAAGCAAACGGTTTCAGGCACTATTTCACTCCCCTCCCGGGGTACTTTTCACCTTTCCCTCACGGTACTTGTCCGCTATCGGTCATCTGGGAGTATTTAGGCTTATCAGGTGGTCCTGACAGATTCACACGGGATTTCTCGGGCCCCGTGCTACTTGGGATACTCTCCGGACAGGCGACGACATTTCGACTACGGGGTTCGCACCCTCTATGACTGGCCTTTCAAGACCATTCGTCTATATCGCGCTCATTGCCCTCACAGCTCGGTAGAACTGTACGGAAAGTCCCGCAACCCCGACCATGCAACTCCTACCGGATATCACACATGATCGGTTTGGCCTCTTCCGGTTTCGCTCGCCACTACTAACGGAATCGCTTTTGCTTTCTCTTCCTGTGGGTACTGAGATGTTTCACTTCCCCACGTTCCCTCTACCCGCCCTATATATTCAGGCGGGAGTCACCAGGTCACCCAAAGGGCCTGGCGGGGTTTCCCCATTCGGAGATCCTCGGATCACAGCTCTATTATCAGCTCCCCGAGGCTTATCGCAGATTTATACGTCCTTCTTCGGCTCCAGATGCCAAGGCATCCACCGTTTGCTCTTAGAATCTTGAAATCACATGAGATTGAATCGTTTCGCCTCCCCTAGAGGAGACAGAATTGACCAATGATCTATAAATAGATCTTTGTGATCCACCGGTAAACCGGTGAATCTAAGATGCTCGCGTCCACTGTGTAGTTCTCAATATACGGGCGGTACCCCACCACCATCCACAACAGGACGACGGAAAGGGTCCGACAAGAAACCAGACACACCCATAAAGGTGCGGCCCGGTCCCTCAGGACCCAACAGCGTGCAACATGCCCTCGACACACCAGACCGCGTTCCCACCCCACAAGGAGGCGTACTAGCAGCCCGACACATCAGCCGGCATCAATGTCAATGTTCCACCCATGAGCGCCACCGCCAGAACAGACGCCTGACGCGTGACTTGGCACCCTTGATCTCCCTGTATACAGAGGAGAGGTGCACATGCTCCTTAGAAAGGAGGTGATCCAGCCGCACCTTCCGGTACGGCTACCTTGTTACGACTTAGTCCTAATCACCGATCCCACCTTCGACAGCTCCTCCCTTGCGGTTAGGCCACTGGCTTCGGGTGTTACCGACTTTCATGACTTGACGGGCGGTGTGTACAAGGCCCGGGAACGTATTCACCGCAGCGTTGCTGATCTGCGATTACTAGCGACTCCGACTTCATGAGGTCGAGTTGCAGACCTCAATCCGAACTGAGACCGGCTTTTTGGGATTCGCTCCACCTTACGGTATCGCAGCCCTTTGTACCGGCCATTGTAGCATGCGTGAAGCCCAAGACATAAGGGGCATGATGATTTGACGTCATCCCCACCTTCCTCCGAGTTGACCCCGGCAGTCTCCTATGAGTTCCCACCATTACGTGCTGGCAACATAGAACGAGGGTTGCGCTCGTTGCGGGACTTAACCCAACATCTCACGACACGAGCTGACGACAACCATGCACCACCTGTATACCGACCTTGCGGGGCACACATTTCTGCATGTTTCCGGTATATGTCAAGCCTTGGTAAGGTTCTTCGCGTTGCATCGAATTAATCCGCATGCTCCGCCGCTTGTGCGGGCCCCCGTCAATTCCTTTGAGTTTTAGCCTTGCGGCCGTACTCCCCAGGCGGGGAACTTAATGCGTTAGCTGCGACACGGAGACCGTGGAATGGTCCCCACATCTAGTTCCCAACGTTTACGGCATGGACTACCAGGGTATCTAATCCTGTTCGCTCCCCATGCTTTCGCTCCTCAGCGTCAGTTACGGCCCAGAGATCTGCCTTCGCCATCGGTGTTCCTCCTGATATCTGCGCATTCCACCGCTACACCAGGAATTCCAATCTCCCCTACCGCACTCTAGTCTGCCCGTACCCACTGCAGACCCGAGGTTGAGCCTCGGGATTTCACAGCAGACGCGACAAACCGCCTACGAGCTCTTTACGCCCAATAATTCCGGACAACGCTTGCACCCTACGTATTACCGCGGCTGCTGGCACGTAGTTAGCCGGTGCTTTTTCTGCAGGTACCGTCACTTTCGCTTCTTCCCTACTAAAAGAGGTTTACAACCCGAAGGCCGTCATCCCTCACGCGGCGTTGCTGCATCAGGCTTTCGCCCATTGTGCAATATTCCCCACTGCTGCCTCCCGTAGGAGTCTGGGCCGTGTCTCAGTCCCAGTGTGGCCGGTCACCCTCTCAGGCCGGCTACCCGTCGTAGGCTTGGTGAGCCATTACCTCACCAACAACCTGATAGGCCGCGAGTCCATCCCCAACCGAAATTCTTTCCACGACCAGACCATGCGGCCAGTCGTCATATCCGGTATTAGCTACCATTTCTAGCAGTTATCCCAGAGTCGGGGGCAGGTTACTCACGTGTTACTCACCCGTTCGCCACTGATCCGCCAGAGCAAGCTCTGACATCACCGTTCGACTTGCATGTGTTAAGCACGCCGCCAGCGTTCGTCCTGAGCCAGGATCAAACTCTCCATAAATGCTTAAACGCACGACCACCCAAAAGCAGCCGGCACATCTAAAGCCAGACGTGAACGGGAATCGAACACGAACCAGCAAGTTTGAAACCGACAGAACAAATCATTACTGACTTGCTTGTTTGTTTAAATGTATTCCAAAGGAATCCGAAACGAGCATCCGAAGGACACCCGCAACGGGTATTTGGCATTTGACATTGTGCACGCTGTTGAGTTCTCAAGGAACGGACGCTCCCGACACCGACCATCACAGCCAGCCATCGGAGCTCACACTCCACCGCTCCCCGTGGGAGTGATCCAGACCATAAGGCCCAGCACTCACGTCGGAAGCAGAATCAGACCCTAGCTCAGTTGATGGTAAACACGCAACCCTTCAGGGCCACGGCAACTTCTGTTTCACCAGGATCCAGAACACCAGAACAACTCCGGAAGCTTCTCAGCTCCCCGCCCGTTCCGGCGACAAGAGGAGACATTACGCGGACCGCCCCACCCCCGCAAAACCACCCACATCCCGGGCGTGTCGCGACGGCTTCTGCCGGCGGCATGGCGGCGGCCCCCAGGGGACCGCCGCCGTGCCGGTCAGTGGAAGAAGTGGCGCTCGCCCGTGAAGTACATGACGACGCCTGCGGCACGGGCGGCCTCGACGACCTCCTCGTCGCGCACGGATCCGCCGGGCTGCACCACGGCGCGGACGCCGGCGTCGAGCAGGACCTGGAGCCCGTCGGCGAACGGGAAGAACGCGTCGGACGCCGCCACGGATCCAGACGCCCGGTCGCCCGCGCGCTGGACGGCGAGCTGGCACGAGTCCACCCGGTTGACCTGTCCCATGCCCACTCCCACGGACGCGCCGTGGTGGGCGAGCAGGATCGCGTTCGACTTCACCGCCCGGCAGGCCTTCCACGCGAACTCGAGGTCCGCGAGCGTCTGCTCGTCCACGGGCTCCCCGGTCGCCAGGGTCCACGACGCCGAGAGGCGCGTGCCGTCGGTCGGGAACGCGTCACCGGACTGGACCAGGTACCCACCCGAGATCTGCCGCGCCTCCAGGAGCTCGCGGTGGTAGCCCTCCGGGAGCGTCAGCAGCCGCAGGTTCTTCTTCGTCTTCAGCAGCGTGAGCGCGTCGTCGTCGAACCCGGGGGCGACGAGGACCTCGGTGAAGATCTCCTTCACCGTCTCGGCCATCCCCAGGGTGACGGTGCGGTTCGCCGCGATCACTCCCCCGAACGCCGAGACGGGATCGCAGTCGTGCGCGCTGCGGTGCGCGGCGGCGATCGCGTCCACCGCGCGGGGCGCTGCCACGGCGATGCCGCAGGGGTTCGCGTGCTTGATGATGGCGACCGCCGGCTCCGCGAAGTCGTAGGCGGCGCGCACCGCCGCGTCCGCGTCGACGAAGTTGTTGTAGGACATCTCCTTGCCGTGCAGCTGGGTCGCCTGGGCGATGCCCGCGCCATCCGGCCGTCGGTAGAGCGCCGCATCCTGGTGGGAGTTCTCGCCGTACCGGAGCACCTGAGCGAGCTCGCCCGCGACGTCCCAGCTGGTGGGCCAGGCGGAGCCACCCGGCTCGGAGGATCCCGTGCCGACGACCGTCGACCGGAAGTAGTCCGCGACAGCCCGGTCGTAGTCGGCCGTGTGCGCGAACGCCGCGGCCGCGAGACGCCGCCTCTGCTCGAGGGTGGTCCCCCCGGCGCGCACGGCTGCGATCACCTCGTCGTAGCTCGACGGGGACACGACGATCGCGACGTTCGCGTGGTTCTTGGCCGACGCCCGCACCATGGCGGGACCGCCGATGTCGATCTGCTCGATCACGTCCGACGCGGGGGCTCCCGACGCCACCGTCTCCACGAACGGGTAGAGGTTCACGACCACGAGCTGGAACGGGGAGATGCCGAGCTCCGCGAGCTGCACCTCGTGCGACTCGAGCCGGAGGTCGGCGAGCAGACCGGCGTGCACCGCGGGATGCAGCGTCTTGACGCGTCCGTCGAGCGCCTCCGGGAACCCGGTCACGTCCTGCACCGGCGTGACGGGGAAGCCCGCGTCCGCGATGGTGCTGGCGGTGGATCCGGTGGAGACTATCTCGACCCCGGCCTCCGCGAGCGCAGCGGCCAGCTCGAGCAGCCCCGCCTTGTCGCTGACGGAGACGAGGGCGCGCGCCACCTCGATGCCGTCTCGATCGCGGAACAGGGACGGGTCGTGACGGGGTCCGCTCATGCCGGGGACAGCTCCTTGAGGTCGATGGTGCCGAGGGAGATCGCGCGCACCGTGTCGACGAGGAGCCTGCGCTCCACGACCTTGATGCGCTCGTGCAGGGTGTGCTCGGTGTCGTCCGGCTCCACGGGCACGCGCTCCTGCGCGAGCACCGGCCCGGTGTCGACCCCGGTGTCGACGACGATGATGGACGCCCCGGAGCTCGTGGCCCCGGCGGCGATGGCGTCCCGGACCGCGTGGGCGCCGGGGAACTCCGGGAGGTACGCCGGATGGGTGTTGACGATGTGGGGCGCGAAGGCCGCCACGGCGCGCGGCGGGAGGAGCCGCATGAATCCGCTGAGGACCACCAGGTCGGGCTCCCACCCGGCGATCGCCGCCGCCAGCTCGTCGCCCCACGAGGCGCGATCGGGGAAGCTCGCGAACGGCACGGTGAAGGTGGGGATGCCCCGCTCCTCGGCGAAGCGGAGGCCGTCGGCGTCGCGATCGGCTCCCACCGCGATGACGCGCGCCGAGTACTCCGCGTGGTCGGCCGCCTCGAGGAGGGCGTGGAGGTTGGTCCCGCTGCCGGAGATGAGGACGACCACGTTGAGCACGCGCACAGCCTATCCGCGTCCCTCGGGGCTGCGCCGGACGAGGGGGGCCATGAGGCCCGAGACGAACATGCCCGCGACGGACGCCACGCCGATCTCGAGGAACGCGACCAGGAGGATCCACCCGCCTGACGGGCCGACGTCGGCCAGGCGCCCGGGTCCGGCGGCGCCGCCGGAGAGGACCGCGAGCAGGGCGAGCACCACCGCGCCGACGAGCCCCATGCCGAGACCCGCGACCAGGAACCACGGCCAGCGGCGCCCCTCGGGCTCGGGGATCCGGGCGACCCGCGGGGACAGCGCGACCGCGGCGACGAAGGACACGACGACCGGCACCAGGATCCCCAGGTACCCGAGGTCGAACGCACCCTGCGGCAGGATGCCCAGGACCGGGACGGACGGGATCGGGCCGACGGTCGTGCCGAGCGGGGAGATGGACGATCCGGTGCCGAGGGCGAAGCCGGGCCCGATGAGCCACGACGCAGCCCACATCACCAGGTTCGGCAGGAGCGCGATCTGCGCGAGCGTGAGGGCGATGCCGCCGACGATCCCCGTCTGCAGCGTCTCGTAGAGGGTGATCACGGTCGCGTACTGGAGGCCGAGCAGCACCGCGACGACCACGGCGGAGATCGCGACGACGCCGAAGGCCGCGGCCGCTCCCCCGCGCACGGCCGTGGCCGCCACGGAGGCCGCACCGTCCGGGAGGCGGTCGAGGGCGTCGCGAGCGCCGCGGATCAAACCGGCCGCCCGCCCGGAGGACAGGGACCCCCACCACCTACGGGCCCGCGCTCGATCGGCGCGTGCGATGCCGCCGACGAGGAGGCCCAGCGCGAGGACCAGGGTCGGGAGGATCGTTCCGCGGACGACGGCCGGGGAGACGCCGTCATGCTGCGCCGCGAGCGCGAGGCCGAGGGACAGCACGGCGGTCGTGGCGACGGCGGAGAGCGCGCCGACGCCGGGGTGGTCGGTCTCGACGATGCGGCGGCCGGCCCGGATCCCGAGGAGCAGCGTGAGGAGCGCGAATCCCAGGGGCGCCAGCGTGAGCGCGAACGGCGCGTCGACGCCCGGGAGGCCGAAGGACGAGGCGAGCGACGGATCCAGCGACGCCGTGAGCGGCACGCCGTGGCCGAGGAGCCACAGGTCGACGGCCGTGCGCGCGAAGACGCCCCAGTCGATCTGCAGGTCGTACTGGCCGGCCCACAGCGCGGTGAGCGGCACGAGGGGCAGGGCGACGCCGACCCCCACCACCAGGAGCGCCTCGAGTGCCGCGAACAGGGCGGTTGCGTGTCGGTTCATGCCTCGACGACCCTACCGGCCGGGCAGTGCGCGACCCGTCCGGCGCCGGGCGCGCCGGGGCATCCGCGAGTCGATCCGCGTGGGGAGGACCCGGGCACGACGACGGCCCGCATCCACCGGGGATGCGGGCCGTCGTCGTGCGCTCGCGAGCGCCGCGCCGCTACAGGGCGGCGAAGACCTCGCGGAGGAGGTTCGCCGTCTCGGTCGGCGTCTTGCCGACCTTGACGCCCGAGGCCTCGAGGGCCTCCTTCTTGCCCTGGGCCGTGCCGCTGCCGCCGGAGACGATGGCGCCGGCGTGGCCCATGGTCTTGCCCTCGGGGGCGGTGAAGCCCGCGACGTAGGCGACGACCGGCTTGGTGACGTGGGCCTTGATGTACTCGGCCGCGCGCTCCTCGGCGTCGCCGCCGATCTCGCCGATCATGACGATGGCGCGCGTCTCCGGGTCGGCCTCGAACGCCTCGAGGGCGTCGATGTGCGTGGTGCCGATGATCGGGTCGCCGCCGATGCCGATGGCGGTCGAGATGCCGAGGTCGCGCAGCTCGAACATCATCTGGTACGTGAGCGTGCCCGACTTCGACACCAGCCCGATGGGGCCGGCCTCCGTGATGGTGGCGGGGATGATGCCGGCGTTCGACTTGCCGGGGCTGATGATGCCGGGGCAGTTCGGGCCGACGATGCGCGTCTTTCCACCCGTGCTCTTGGCGTGCGACCAGAACTCGGCGGAGTCCTTGACGGGGATCCCCTCGGTGATGACGACCGCGAGCGGGATGGCCGCGTCGATCGCCTCCACCACCGCGCTCTTGGCGAAGGCCGGCGGGACGAAGATGACCGACACGTCGGCACCCGTCTCGGCCATGGCCTCGGCGACCGAGCCGAAGATCGGGAGCTCGACGCCCTCGATGGTGACCGTGCTGCCTGCCTTGCGCGGGTTGACGCCGCCGACGACCTTGCTGCCGGACGCGAGCATGCGGCCCGCGTGCTTGGTGCCCTCGGAGCCGGTGAGGCCCTGGACGATGATCCTGCTGTTCTCGTCGAGAAGAATCGACATCTATCTGTTCCTGTTCTCTCTCGGGAGTTAAGCGGCGGCCAGCTCGGCGGCCTTGTCGGCCGCCTCGTCCATGGTGCCGACGACGGTGACGAGCGGGTGGGCGCGCTCCTCGAGGATGCGGCGGCCCTCCTCGACGTTGTTGCCGTCGAGGCGGACGACGAGCGGCTTGGTGGCGGCGTCGCCCAGCTTGTCGAGCGCGCCGACGATGCCGTTCGCGACCGCGTCGCACGACGTGATGCCGCCGAAGACGTTGACGAAGACGCTCGTGACCTGCTCGTCGCCGAGGATGACGTCGAGACCGGCCGCCATGACCTCGGCCGACGCTCCGCCGCCGATGTCGAGGAAGTTCGCCGGACGCACGCCGCCGTGCTGCTCGCCGGCGTAGCTGACGACGTCGAGCGTGGACATGACGAGGCCCGCGCCGTTGCCGATGATGCCGACCTGGCCGTCGAGCTTCACGTAGTTGAGGTCGGACTCCTTGGCCTTGGCCTCGAGCGGGTCGGCTGCGGCCGCGTCCTCGAGGGCCGCGTGGCCCTCGTGCCGGAAGCCGGCGTTCTCGTCGAGCGTGACCTTGCCGTCGAGGGCGATGATCTCGCCCGACTCCGTGAGGACGAGCGGGTTGACCTCGACGAGCGTCGCGTCCTCGTCCCGGTAGACCCACCAGAGGCGCTCGAAGACCGGCGCGACCTTGGCGATGAGCTCCTCGGGGAACGAGGCGGCGCGCGCGATCTCCTCGGCCTTGGCGGCGTCGATGCCGGCGACCGGGTCGATCTCGATGCGGGCGAGCGCCTCGGGGCGCGTGACCGCGAGCTCCTCGATCTCCATGCCGCCCTCGTAGCTCGCGAGGCAGAGGTAGGAGCGCTCGGCGCGGTCGAGGAGGATCGAGAAGTAGAACTCCTGCGCGATGCGGGCGCCGGCCGCGACCATCACGCGGTGCACGGTGTGGCCCTTGATGTCGAGGCCGAGGATGCCCTCGGCGGCCTCGAAGGCCGCGTCGGCGCTCTGGGCGACCTTCACGCCTCCGGCCTTGCCGCGGCCGCCGGTCTTCACCTGCGCCTTCACGACCACGGTGCCGCCCAGCTTCTCGGCCGCGGCGCGCACCTCCTCGGCGGTGTCGGCGACGATCCCCGGGAGGACCGGGACGCCGTAGGACTCGAAGAGGTCCCTGGCCTGGTATTCGAAAAGATCCACGCGTGTCATCCCATCCGCACCCGCGCTCGGCGGTCATGTGCGTCGTTCGAGGCTGCGGTGCCACGACCGTCTGGCGGCGGCACCCGGTGTGTTGCGGCTGGTCGACGCGCCCGCCGCCCACCTGCGTGGGCCGGCCCGCCGCGTCGACGACCGTGGAGAGCCTATCGGGTCGCGGGTGCGCCGGCCCGGGTGCGCGCGGGCCGTGCGCCGACGCGCGATCCGCGCCCTGGGGAGGGAGACTGGGCGGATGAGGCCGAGGACGCACCCCGCATGCCGGCCGGACGGATCCATCCGCGATCTCGCGGGCGAGGGGATCCTGCTGGCCGCGGGGGGACGGGCCATCCTGCTCCAGATCGCCGACCCGTCCGTCGCCCGCGGCGTGGCCGAGCACAGCGACTTCGCGTCACGACCGCTCGACCGGTTGGAGGGGACGCTCGGCTACGTCTACGCGGTCGTGTTCGGCTCACCGGACGAGGTCGCGCGCGCCAGGCGGATCGTCGGTCGTGCGCACGCGCCGGTCCGGTCGGCGGCTCCCGCGGCCGACGGATCCGCACCGGCCTACTCCGCGTACGACCCCGACCTGCAGCTGTGGGTGGCCGCGACGCTGTACGACTCGGCCATCACGATGTTCGAGCTCTGCTTCGGCCGGCTGCCCGAGGAGGCCGCCGACCGCGTCTACCGCGAGTACGCCGTCCTCGGGACCGCGCTGCAGGTCCCCGAGAGCCGGTGGCCCGCTGATCGGGCGGCATTCCGCGCTTACTGGGAGGACCGGATCGCGACCCTCGATCCGACCGCGGACGCGCGGAGGGTCGCGCGGACGCTCCTGGGCGGACGGGTCGGGTCCCCGGTCGTCCGGGCGGTGATGCCCGTCGTCGCGCTCGTGACGGCGGGGCTGCTGCCGCCTCGCCTCCGCTCGGGCTTCGGGATGCGGTGGGATGCCCGGCTCGAACGGCGCCACGCGCGGCTCCTGGCGTCCGTCATCGCGGTGTACCGGGTGCTGCCGCGTGCCGTCCGCGAGGCGCCCCGCTCGGTGATCACCCGCAGGTACCTCCGCCGCGACGCCGGGTAGCCGTCGCCCGGCCGCTCCTGCACAGGCGCACGGCCGGGGATCCCGTCCCCGGCTCGCCGACCTGCGCGCAGCGGCGCCGCGGTGCACCCGCACTGTGCGGCCATGACTCGGAACCCCTCGGAACCTCACCTCTCTCCCTCCTCAGCGCGGCCCAGGCACGACCGCCCGCCCCTTCGTCCGCGCGCCGCACGGCTCGTGTCGGCGATCGTCGGCGTCGGCCTCGCGCTCGGCATCGCGGCGAGCGCTGTGCCGCCGGCGCAGGCGCTGAGCGCGGTCTCGCACGGAGTCGGCTACTCCTCGGGGTCGGAGGGCCGCTGGCTGGGCTCGTACCGGATGGATGACGGGCGGCTCGGCTTCTGCATCGACGTCGGGCTCGCCGCGCCGCCCGGCTACGCGTACTCCCCGGTCGATGACGCGGGTGCATCACCCGAGGACCGGGCACGGCTCGCCTACATCTCGAGGCGCTGGGCCGGATCCGCGGATCCCGACACCGCCGCGGCGGGGCAGCTCGCGACGTGGAGCATCACCGGCCTCGGCGTGCACGACCTCTCCTGGTACGCGGCGCGCGCCGGCGACCACGCGGGCGCAGTCGAGTCCCGCGCGCGCGACATGCTGGCGGAGACGGCGGCTCGCGCGTCGCGCTCGGTGTCCGCATCCGCGACGGTGACCCTCGGCGACGACGGGAACGGGTCCGTGCGCGTCGACCTGCGCGCCGACCTCGTGGCGGGAGGGCCCACGGACGTGCCGGCCGGATCCGAGACGGGCACCGTCACGCTCGACGGCGCCGTGTTCGACGACGGGAGCACGACCGCGCAGGTGTCGAACGGCGCAGCGGTGGCGCTGCGGGCGACCGGTTCGTCGGCGGCGCTGCACGTGATGGCGAGCGCCGTCTTCTCCTCCCTCCCGTACGGCGACGCCCTCGACGCGGTGGGCGATGGCGGAGCGTCGCAGCGGATGGTCCTGGCCCGGCCCACGGATGCCCGAGCCGAGGCGCGGGCGGACGCGCAGGCACCGAGCCCGCTCCCCTTCGCCCCGCGCGTGGTCACGCGCACGTCGCGCGCCGTGGCGTCCGTCGGCGACCAGCTGACGGACTCGCTCCAGGTGTCCGCGGATCCCGCGGCGCCCGCCGACCACGGGAGACCGGCGACCTCGGGTGGCTGGGGGCTGACGCGCGGAGGCGACGGGACCCTGGTGCCCGTGCCGGTCACCGTCCGCAGCAGGCTCCTCGGCCCCTTCCCGGAGCAGGTCGGGCCCGAGCGCGAGGACATCCCGACCGCCGCACCGGAGGTCTGCGACGTCGTGACCCGCATCGACCGCGGTCCCGGCGACTACACCTCGCCCGCCTGCCGGCTCCCGGCCGGCGGCTTCTACACCTGGGTGGAGTCCATCTCACCCGACGACACGGCCGTGCCAGCCGGGCGGGCACGGGTGCTGCCCTGGCAGTCGACCTTCGGCTCCGCCACCGAGACGACGCAGGTCCCGCAGCCGCCGCGGATCACGACGACCATCGGGGCGTCGGAGATCACGACGGGCAGCTGCCAGACCGACACCCTGCACGTGACGTCGTTCGTGGGGGTCGGTCCCGTCCCCGTGCGCATCCGCCTCGCGGGTCCGTTCGCGACCGCGCCCGCCGAGGGCGAGGCGGTGGCCGTCCCCGAGGGCGGCACCTCAGGCGGGCTGGAGTCCGACCTCGATGTCTCCGATGACGGGGATGCGACCACGCCCTGCATGCGCGTCCTGTCGCCCGGGTGGTACGTCGCCGTCCTCGACAGCCCGGGGCGTCCCGCCGGAGACGCGGACGGGGCGGCCATCGCGCCGTTCGCCGATCACACGGCGCACGCGAGCGAGATCTTCCACGCGGGCCCGCCGCCCGCCGTCGACGTCCCCGCATCGCACGGGCACGCCCAGCTGGCCATGACGGGCGGAGCGCCGGGCATCGACGTGCCGGGATCCGGGGCGACGCAGCGGATCGGTGCGCTACCGCTGGCGTGCGCCGCCATCGCCATCGGCGCGCTGGGGGCCGCCGGCATCGGCGTTCGTCACGTCGGCCGCCGCCGCAGGGTCCCGGCTAGAGCTTCTCGATGGGCGCGATCTTGATGAGCAGCCGCTTGCGACCGGCCGGTCCGTCGAACTGCACCTCGGCGATGCGCTTGCGCCCCTCACCCGTGACGCCGGTCACGCGGCCGTCGCCGAAGTCGGTGTGGCGGATGCGGTCGCCGAACGCGAGCTCGAGGTCGCCGTTGTCGCGCACCTGGCCGGTGACCGTGTTGGCCCACTGGGTCTTGGGTCGCGGTGGCGGCGGCAGCGCCGGATCCTCGAAGCCGCTCGACGAGCGCGAGCGACCGCCGTACCCGCCTCCCTCGCGCCGGGCGTTGAGGGCGCGCGGCTGGGTGCCACCCCGCGACGTGGCCATGCCGGGCGACTGCTTCCAGTCGATGAGCTCGGCCGGGATCTCCTGCAGGTACCGGCTGGGCATGGCGACGTTGACCTCGCCGAACTGGGCCCGCGTCATCGCCAGGGAGATGAAGAGGCGCCGACGGGCGCGCGTGATGCCGACGTAGAAGAGACGGCGCTCCTCCGCCGGGCCGCCGGGCTCGTTGGCCGACATCCGGTGCGGCAGCAGGTCCTCCTCCACGCCGGTGAGGAAGACCGAGTCGTACTCCAGTCCCTTCGCCGTGTGGAGGGTCATGAGGGACACGGTGCCGCTCGAGTCGTCGAGCTCATCCGCGGCGGCGACGAGCGAGACCTCCGTGAGGAAGTCCACCAGCTGGCCCTCGGGGTTGTTGCGCGAGAACTCCTTCGTGACGGCGACGAGCTCCTCGACGTTCTCCGCGCGGGCCTCGTCCTGCGCGTCCTTGCTGGCCCGGAGCGCCTGCACCAGGCCGCTCTTCTCCAGCAGCGTGGTCACCAGGTCGCCGACGGACGTCCGCCCTTCGGGCCGCTCGGGGTCCATCAGGAGCGCGACCTCGTCGAGCATGCGCGAGAGCGTGAGGATCGCCTGCGTCACCTTGGGCCCGAGCCCCAGCTCGGACGCACGGCGCATGGCCTCGCGGAAGGTGACGCCGTGCGACTCGGCGAAGTTCGCGAGGGCGGTCTCCGTGGCCGGGCCGATGCCGCGCTTCGGGGTGTTCAGGATGCGGCGCAGCGCCAGCACGTCCGCGGGGTTGGCGACGGCGATCAGGTACGCCATGGCGTCCTTGATCTCCGCCCGCTCGTAGAACTTCGTGCCGCCCATGATCCTGTAGGGCACGGCCGAGCGGATGAGGATCTCCTCGAGCGCTCGCGTCTGCGCGTTCGTGCGATAGAAGACGGCGATCTCCGAGTAGGCGGTGCCCTCCTCGTGCAGCTTCTGGATCTCGTCGGCGACGAACTGCGCCTCGTCGTGCCCCGAGTACCCCGTGAAGCCGACGATCTTGTCGCCGTCGCCGATGGAGGTCCACAGCTTCTTGTCCTTGCGGTCGAAGTTGTTCGAGATGACGGCGTTGGCGGCGGTGAGGATGTTCTGGGTCGACCGGTAGTTCTGCTCGAGGAGCACGACCTTCGACTGCGGGAAGTCGCGCTCGAACTCGGTGATGTTGCGGATGTCGGCGCCGCGGAAGGCGTAGATGGACTGGTCGCTGTCGCCCACCACGGTGAGCGAGGCCCCGTCGATCCCGCCCATGCCGTTCGTGGACATGCGGGTGTCGACGGGCACGTCCTCGGGGGCCACGGCACGCGTCAGCTCGCGGATGAGGGAGTACTGCGCGTGGTTCGTGTCCTGGTACTCGTCCACGAGCACGTGCCGGAAGCGCCGCTGGTAGAGCGCCGCCACCTTGGGGAAGGCGCGGAAGAGGTAGACGGTCTGGCCGATGAGGTCGTCGAAGTCGAACGCGTTGGCGGAGGCGAGCGAGCGCGTGTACTGCCGGAAGATCTCCACGAACATGGCCTCGGCCGGATCGTTGAAGTTCGCCGTGCGCGCGAAGGTGTCCGCGTCCGACAGCTCGTTCTTGAGCTTCGAGATGCGGCCCGACACCGACGAGACGGTGAAGCCGAGCGTGTCCGCGTCGAGCTGCTTGATGATCCGCTTGATGAGCACGCGGCTGTCCGCGGAGTCGTAGATGGTGAAGTTCTGCGTGAAGCCGAAGGCCTCCGCCTCGCGTCGGAGGATGCGCACGCACGCGGAGTGGAAGGTGGAGATCCACATGCCCTCGGACGCCTGCCCGAGGAGGGACTCGACGCGCTCGCGCATCTCGGCAGCGGCCTTGTTCGTGAAGGTGATGGCGAGGATCTGGCTCGGCCACGCCTCCCGGGACTCGATGAGGCTCGCGATGCGGTGCGTGAGCACGCGCGTCTTGCCGGAACCGGCGCCCGCGACGATGAGCAGCGCGGGACCCCGGTAGACGACGGCCTCCCGCTGCTCCGGGTTGAGGCCCTCCAGCAGCGGATCCTCCGGAGCGCCCGACCCCCCGGCGGCACCCGACCGGCCGTCGAGGATGATCGGCGTGCTGGAGGGGGAGATGGCGGCGGGGTCGGAACTCATGTCGGCATCGATCCTAGGCGCTGCCCCCGACGCGGAGACGGGCGTCGACGCGGAGACGGGCGCCGACCGGAGCCGCGCCGGTGCGGAGCATGGCCGTGCCGTGCCGTGCCGTGCCGGCGCGGAGAGCCCTAGCTCCCCGCGGCCGCGGCCCGCTCCCCCACGAGCCGGACCGCGAGATCCGGGTGGTCGACGAAGACGCCGTCGACACCCGCGTCGAGGAGCCGGCCCCAGTGCGTGCCGAAGTCGCCGTGCGCGGACTTCGCACCGGGCCCGCGGAGGGGTCGCGGCAGGAATGCGTTCTCTGGGCGCAGCGTCCAGGTGAAGACCGACAGTCCGGCCCGGTGAGCGCGCTCGACCAGGTCGGACACGGGAGCGGCCTCGTCGGCGGAGCCGAAGCCGTCGGCCGGGCAGATGCGCTCGACGCCCACGCTGATCCCGTCCACCTCCGCGGCGAGCGCCGCCAGACCGGCGTCGGTCAGCTGGTCCTCGAACGTGACGGCCGAGTCGCCGTGACGCGCGACCTCGTCGATCGCCGCGCCGCGCCCCTCGAGGAGGTACACCAGCCGCGCCGCGATGCCGTGCGCCCGGACGCCGAGGAGCGCACTCCGCTCGAAGGACTCGATCGTGAGGCGCGATGCGTCGTCCGCCCAGCCGTGCTCGCGGAGGTCGCGGGCGAGCAGCTCGTCGAGCGGCATGCCGAGCGCGGCGAAGTGCGTGGCGTGCTTGATCTCCGCGACCATGCCGAGCGGGCGGCCGTGGCGCGTCGACTCCTGGTCGATGATCCGCAGGAGGTCGGGCAGGGAGAGCACGGTCTCCTCGTCGTCGTGGGCCGCGCTGTCCGGCCGGGCCGCGGGCACCCGCTCTCGGCAGCGCAGCGTGCGGATCTCGGCCCACGTCATGTCCTCGGTGAACCAGCCCGTGCGCTCGACGCCGTCGACGACGCGCGTGGCACGGCGGTCGGCGAACTCCGGGCGGTCCGCGACGTCGGTCGTGCCCGACAGCTCGTTCTCGTGCCGGATGACGAGCACGCCGTCGGAGGACGCGACGAGGTCGGGTTCGACGGCGTCCGCGCCCTGTGCGAAGCCGAGCCGCACGGCGGCGGCGGAGTGCTCGGGGCGGTAGCCGCTGGCTCCGCGATGGGCGATGACGAGGGGGCGAGGGCGAGGGGCGTGATCCACGCCGGGCACGCTACATGCGCCAGGTGGACGGCGAGCGCGTACTCATCTGAGGAAATACACGGCCCGCGCGAGTGGTCTCCCAGCCTGGCCAGCTAAATTGGACGCCAATCACGTTCAACCACCATTGAGAGTAGAAGGACCATGGCCAACCCCACGTTCTCCAACAACCCGGTCTTCAACGGCCGGGGAGCGACGCCCACGAGGGATGTGACCCCGGAGAGCCTCGACGAGCTGTACGCCCGCCCGTCCGCGACGGCCTCCGAGACCGACCGCATGACCTTCGAGGACACGACCGTCAAGACGGTCAGCCTCCTCGCGATCGTCGTCGTGCTCGGCGCGGTCGCCTGGTTCTCGGGCCCGCTCGCGCTCCCCCTCGCCATGCTCGGTGCCATCGGCGGCCTCGTGCTCGGCCTCGTCAACTCCTTCAAGAAGGAGCCGTCCGTCCCGCTCATCGTCGCGTACGCGGCGTTCGAGGGGCTGCTGGTCGGAGGCATCTCCCGCGTCTTCGAGGCCGTCGCTCCGGGCGTCGCCACGCAGGCGCTGCTCGCGACCGCGGCCATCTTCGCGACCGTGCTGATCCTGTTCCGCAGCGGCAAGATCCGCGCCTCCGCGCGGGCCACGAAGATCTTCATGATCGCGATGGTCGGCTACGCGCTGTTCTCGGTGTTCAACTTCGCGCTCGTCGCGTTCGGTGTCCTCGACAGCCCGTACGGCCTCCGCACCGAGACCATCGCCGGCATCCCCCTCGGCGTCATCCTGGGCATCTTCGTCATCCTGCTGGCGTCCTACTCCCTGGTCCTCGACTTCGACTTCATCCAGCGCGGCGTCCGCTCGGGCGCCCCGCGCCGCTACGGCTGGACCGCGGCGTTCGGCCTCGTCGTCACCATCGTGTGGCTGTACGTCGAGCTGCTGCGCCTCTTCGCGATCCTGCGCGGCAACAACTAGCACCCTGGTCGGTCCGCGGCACAGCACCGCGGACCGGCAGCATGACGAAGGCCGCTCCCCTCGGGGAGCGGCCTTCGTCATGTCAGCGCCGTAGCGCGAGCGGGAGGATCACTCCCACTCGATGGTGCCCGGCGGCTTGGACGTGACGTCGAGCACGACGCGGTTCACGCCGTCGACCTCGTTCGTGATGCGGTTCGAGATGCGGGCGAGCACGTCGTACGGGAGGCGGGTCCAGTCGGCGGTCATCGCGTCCTCGCTGGAGACGGGGCGCAGCACGATGGGGTGGCCATAGGTGCGGCCGTCGCCCTGCACGCCGACCGAGCGCACGTCCGCGAGCAGCACGACGGGGCACTGCCAGATCTCGCCGTCGAGGCCCGCGGCGGTGAGCTCGGCGCGCGCGATCGCGTCGGCCTTGCGGAGCAGCTCGAGGCGCTCGGCCGTGACCTCGCCGACGATGCGGATCCCGAGGCCGGGGCCGGGGAACGGCTGGCGGCCCACGATGACCTCGGGGAGGCCGAGCTCGCGGCCGATGGCGCGCACCTCGTCCTTGAAGAGGGTGCGGAGCGGCTCGACGAGCTCGAACTTCAGGTCCTCGGGGAGGCCGCCGACGTTGTGGTGGCTCTTGATGTTCGCGGTGCCCGTGCCGCCGCCCGACTCCACCACGTCCGGGTAGAGCGTGCCCTGCACGAGGAAGCGGATCGGCTCGCCGTCGGCCTTCGCCTCGAGCACGAGCGCCTCGGCAGCTCCCTCGAACGACCGGATGAACTCGCGGCCGATGATCTTGCGCTTGGCCTCGGGATCCGTGACGCCCGCGAGTCCGTCGAGGAACTGGTCGGCCGCGTCGACCGTCACGAGGCGGACGCCCGTGGCGGCCACGTAGTCCTCCTCCACCTGGCGGCGCTCGTCCTGGCGGAGGAGGCCGTGGTCGACGAAGACGCAGGTGAGCTGGTCGCCGACCGCGCGGTGCACGATCGCCGCGGCGACCGCGGAGTCGACCCCGCCGGAGAGGCCGCAGATGACGCGGGCGTCGCCGACCTGAGCGCGGATCCGCTCGACCTGCTCGGCGATGACGTTGCCGCTGTTCCAGTCGCCGGGGATGCCGGCGGCGCGGTGCAGGAAGTTCTCGAGCACGGCCTGGCCGTGCGCGGAGTGCTTGACCTCGGGGTGCCACTGCACGCCGTAGAGGCGGCGCTCGTCGCTCGCGAAGGCGGCGACCGGCGTGGACGCGCTCGAGGCGAGGACCTCGAAGCCCTCGGGCGCCTTCGACACGGAGTCGCCGTGGCTCATCCACACGGTCTGGTCGTCGGGCTGGCCGTCGAGCAGGGTGCTGCCGGGCGTGAGCGTGACCGCGGTGGATCCGTACTCGCGCGCTCCCGTGTGCGCGACCTCGCCGCCGAGCGCGCGGGCCATGACCTGGAAGCCGTAGCAGATGCCGAGCACGGGGACGCCGAGCTCGAGGATCCCCTCGTCGAGGCCGGGCGAGCCCTCCTCGTAGACGCTGGACGGGCCGCCGCTGAGGACGATGCCGGACGGGTCCTTCGCGCGGATCTCCTCGGCCGTGATCGTCGACGGCACGATCTCCGAGTAGACGTTGGCCTCGCGGACGCGGCGGGCGATCAGCTGCGCGTACTGGGCGCCGAAGTCGACGACGAGGACGGGGCGCTGGTTCGTGGGGTTGTCGACGCTCAAGTGGTGGCCTCCGTGGTGGTGGTCGGGTCGATGGGTCGGGGGTCCGCGTCGTCGCGGTCGTCGGCGGACGTGCTCGCGCGGCGGGGCGCCTCGAGCTTCGCGATGACCTCCCGCACCCGGCGGGCGATGCGCGCCTCGACGATGAAGGAGAGGAACGGCACGACGCCGCCCGCGGCGATGAGGATGAAGCGGGTGAACGACCAGCGCATCTTCTGCCAGAGCAGGAAGTCGCTGATGAGGTAGACCACGTAGATGTTGCCGTGGACGATCTGGATCAGGAGGCTCAGGTTCGTGCCCGTGAGCGTGTCCGCGGGCGACAGCGCGAGGAAGCCGGAGGGGCCGTTCAGCTCGAGCTCGTAGCCGGCGCCGGCCAGGTACTGCAGGGATCCGTCGACGAACTGGAAGCCGGGCAGGTACTTGATGCCCATCTCCACGACGAGGAGGAGGAGGAACGCGCCGGTGATGAACGCCATGACGCGGTAGAAGCCGAGGACCCTCCGGATCTGCGGGACGTCGGAGCGCTTGAGTCCGTAGGCCATGCGTGGATCCTACCGGTCGGCGTCTGCGCGGCTCCCGCGCCCGGGAGCTCCGACGGGGTCGTCGCGGTCGCCCTCGGGGAGCGGATCCTCGTCGTCGTCCTCGTCCTCGTCCTCGCGGTAGCCGGGCTGCTCACGGGTCCAGGTGTCGCGGACGGTGCGGTACCAGATGACGATCGCGAAGATCGCGAACACCGCCCACTCCGCCGCGTAGAAGATGTTCAGCCAGTTGAGCTGCACGGCCTCGCTCGGCGGCGGCGAGTCGATCGTCGCGAGGCCGGCGACGGGGGTCGACGCGACGATGAAGCCGTTGTAGACGTCGCCCACGTCGCCCGGCCAGAGGTTGACGAGCGCGGCCGTGCTCAGCCGCGTCATGCGCTGGGGATCCTGGCCCTCGCCTGCGGGCTCGGGCTGCTCGCTCGGGAGGAAGCGGCCGACGATCTCCTGGACCCCCGTCGGGGATCCGTCGCCCGAGTTCAGCTGCGCCGCGACGGCCGCCGCCTCCGCGTCGGTCGCGGTCCAGCCGAGCGCGACGGGCACGCTGGCGGGCAGCGCGTCGGGCGCCCGAACCGCGGAGCCGCCGTCGTCCGTGATGGAGAGGTGGCCGACGACCCAGGCACCGGTGCGGCCGGCGTTGAGGCGGTCGGAGACGACGACGAAGTCGCCGGGGACGAGCGAGCCTGCGACGGTGACCATGTGCCCGGCGGACGTGTCGGTGACGTAGCCCTGCGGCTCGACCAGCGTGCCGAGCGGCAGCGCCGTCTCTGTGTCGCGCTCGATGACGACGCCCGACTCGACCGCGCGCGCCAGCTGCCATTGCCCGAGCGCGGCGAAGCCCGCGGCGATGACGAGCGCGAGCGCGAGCAGCGCGAGCGAGCGGGGGCGGCGGGCGACCTGGCCGACGGTGGGGCCGGGGGCGGCCGGCGCACCGGAGCCGCCCTGGCCGGAGACCGCGGGCTCGTCATCGGGACGCGCGGCGGCGTCGGAGCGGGGGTCGGATGCGTGCGTCATCAGTAGTCGGGTTCCCGTTCGCGGGTGGGTGGTGTCCAGGTGTCGTGGTCGGACTGCTGGCCGGCCTGCTCGGCGCGGCGGTCGGGGGCGGGTCGCGGGCCCTCCGCGCTGCCGGCGTCGCCGTCGTCGTCCGCCCCGGGCCGCACGGGGCGCGCGCCCTCGGCCTCGGGGCCGGTGCCCGGCGTCACGCCGCGCGCGACGGTGCCCGGACGGGGCCCCGCCGCCGCGAGTCCGTCGTCGAAGGCATCGGCGGGCGCCCGCTCGCCGCGCTCGGCGGCCTCGAACAGGGCGAGCGCGCCGGCGCGCTCCGCGTCGCGCCCGGCCTTCTCGGCCGCGCGCTTCGTGGCGGAGCGGTACTTCGTGGGCAGCACGGCCGTGCCGATGCGCACCGAGTTCGCGGCGAGGAGCGGCCCCATGATCGCCATCACCAGCACGTAGAGGCCCGCGAACGGCTGGATCCGCTCGTCGAGCCCCGCAGACAGCGACAGCGTCGCGAGGATGAGCGCGAACTCGCCGCGGTTCTGCAGGATGAACGCCGTGTTGATGCCGGCCTGCGCGCCGTGCCCGTTGAGCCAGGCGACGAACTGCCCGGCGATGATGTTGAGCACGACCGTCATGAGCACGGCGAGGAGCACCGGGACGAGCACGGTGGGGAACTCGCCCGGATCCAGCGCGAGGCCGAAGTTGAGGAAGAAGAACGCGCCGAACACGTCGCGCAGCGGGATGGCGATCTGCTCGATGCGGTTGCGCACCCGGGTCGCGCCGAGGACCAGCCCGATGAGGAAGGCGCCGATCGCGTCCGTGACGCCGAGCACCTCGCCGATGCCGCCGAACAGGATCGCGAGCCCGAAGAACAGGACGGTGAACAGCTCGACGTCGCGCGTGCGCATGAACCGCGACAGGAACGCGCCGCCCTTCCGCGCGACCGTGAACATGACGACGAGGAAGGCGAACGACACCGCTAGCTGGCCGAACACCGCCCACGGCTCGGTCTGCCCGCTCAGCACGACGGACACGATGGCGAGGTAGACGGCGATGAAGATGTCCTCGACCACGGTGACGCCCAGGATCATGGGCGTCTCGTCGTTGGCCAGCCGGTTCAGCTCGATGAGGAGCTTGGTGACGATGGCGCTCGAGGACGTCGCCGTCATGCCCGCGATGATGAGCGCCTCGCGGGTGCCCCAGCCGAGCGCGAACCCGAACGCGAACCCGACGCCCATGTTGATGAGCACGTACGAGCCGCCCGAGATGATGAGCTTGCCGGCGTTGCCGAAGAACTCGTCCTGGTCGAACTCCAGCCCGAGGTTGAACAGCAGGAGGATCAGGCCGAATACCGCGATGAGCTCGATGTCGCCCGAGGCGAAGTCGAGCGGGAACCAGTCGACGCTCGGGCTCGCGAGGAGCCCGACGAGCATGTAGATGGGGATCGCGGGCAGGCCGATGCGCTTGCCGAGCTGACCGAACGCGTAGGCGAGGATGAACAGCAGGCCGAGGACTATGAGGTCGAGGCCGTGGTGCACCCGCTACCCTCCGTCCGGCGCGGAGCCGGAGGCGGGGCGGTGCGGGAACTCGCCCGTCCGGTAGAACGCGAAGGCCTTGGCGACCTTCTCGGGGGATCCGGCGACGACGAGCGTGTCGCCCGGGTAGACGGTGAAGTCGTCGGACGGCGCGGGATTGGCGGACTCGCCGCGGACGACCGCCACGACCGTGAGCCCGACGACGCCGCGCGAGGCGAGGTTGCCGAGCGCCTGGCCGGCGATGTGGTCGTCGTAGTCGACCGTGAACCAGTCGATGCTGAGGCCGGGGATCTGGTCGAGCTTGTCGAGCGACTCCGTGATGCGCGTGCCGCCGAGCAGCTCGGCGAGCGTGTGCGCCTCGTCCTCGCTCAGGCGGAGCGAGACCTTCTGCGTGTCGGGCCCGTCCTGCTCCTCCGAGAAGGTGATCAGGTCGCTGTGGCCGGAGCGGTGGGCGATGACGCCGACCTTGCCCCCGTCGTCGGTGATGAAGGTGTGCAGCACGCCGACACCCGGCAGCTTGACGCGACGGACCTCCGCCATGCGCGCACCTCCCTCTTCCTGTGGTTCACAACGCGGGCCGCGCCCCGCATGTTCCCTGCCCGCTCGACGCGGCACGGGTCCGGCCGAGCGGCCGGCGCGGACTACTTGCCGTACGGCGCGACGACCACCTCGACGCGCTGGAACTCCTTGAGGTCGGAGTAGCCGGTGGTCGCCATCGCCCGACGGAGGGCACCGACCAGGTTGGCGCTGCCGTCGGCCGTGGTGGACGGCCCGTAGAGGATCTGCTCGAGAGGCGCGACCTGGTCGACGCGCACGCGGTGGCCGCGGGGCAGCTCGGAGTGGTGCGCCTCGGCGCCCCAGTGGAAGCCCTGGCCGGGCGCGTCGGTCGCTCGGGCGAGCGTGGATCCGAGCATGACCGCGTCGGCGCCGACCGCGATGGCCTTGACGATGTCGCCCGAGCTGCCGAGGCCGCCGTCGGCGATGACGTGCACGTAGCGACCGCCGGACTCGTCCATGTAGTCGCGGCGAGCGCCCGCGACGTCGGAGAGCGCGGTGGCCATGGGCGCGTGGATCCCCAGGGTCGAGCGGGTCGTCGACGCCGCTCCCCCGCCGAACCCG
Organism: Clavibacter quasicaliforniensis; assembly: GCF_051201715.1. Lineage (NCBI taxonomy): Bacteria > Bacillati > Actinomycetota > Actinomycetes > Micrococcales > Microbacteriaceae > Clavibacter > Clavibacter quasicaliforniensis. The sequence continues at coordinate 2,828,702 of NZ_CP139624.1, forward strand.
ACGAGCACGCCGGCCGCGCCCGTGCGCATGAGGTGCAGGGCCGCCGTGTAGGTGGCCGCGCCGCCGACGATGACCGGGACGTCGAGCTCGTAGATGAACTTCTTGAGGTTGAGGGGAGCCGCGCCCTTGGAGACGTGCTCCGCCGAGACGGTGGTGCCGCGGATGACGAAGAGGTCGACGCCGGCCGCGACCACGGTCTCGTAGTGGTCGGCGGTGCGCTGGGGCGAGAGGGCAGCGGCGACGACGACGCCGGCCGCGCGGATCTCCGCGATGCGCGCCGTGATGAGCTCCGGCTTGATCGGCTCGGCGTAGATCTGCTGCATGCGCGCGGTGGCCGACTCGGGCGGCAGCGAGCGGATCTCCTCGAGCAGGCGCTCCGGGTGCTCGTACCGGGTCCAGAGGCCCTCGAGGTCGAGGACGCCCAGGCCGCCGAAGCGCCCCATCGCGATGGCCGTCGCCGGGGATACCACGGAGTCCATGGGGGCAGCGAGGAACGGGATCTCGAACTGGTACGCGTCGATCGACCACGTGACCGACACGTCCTGCGGGTCGCGCGTGCGCCTCGACGGGACGATGGCGATGTCGTCGAACGCGTACACACGGCGGGCCCGCTTGGCGCGGCCGATCTCTACATCACTCACCCGCACAGCCTAGCGGCGGGCTCCTGCGCGACCGGCCGTGGCCCGGATCCGCCCGCATCCCCGTGACGGGCGGCGCGGCACGCCGCTCGGGCTCGAGCCCCGCGTGCAGCAGGAGCGCGCGGAGCCGTCCGGCGGCCAGCACGTCCCTCTCGGTCGCCTCGACGACGCGCCACTCCGCGCCCTCATCCCCCTCCGCCCCGCAGGAGCCGACGACGAGGGGATCCTCCGGGCCCGCCCTGCGGATCCGGAGCCCGACCCGCTGCCGCGGCCAGGCCAGCGCGAGCCGCCCGTGACCCGGCACGAGCGAGCCGACGGCCGGCCGCGCCAGCCCCGTCTCCGCCGCGACCCCGCGGGCGATCGACTCCACGGGGCCGCCCGCCGCCCCGTCCGCGGCGTCGACCAGGAGCTCGGCGCGCCTGCTCCACGGCCCCGGCCCCCGCAGCTCCCTCTCCGCATGGAGCTCGGCGCGCGTCACGGGGACGAGGCGCGCGTGCGCGAGCGCGTCGTCGAGCGCGACCAGCCCGTGGGCGCACCAGCCCGGCCCGGGCGCCGCGGCTGCGCGCACGGCGGCCACGGCCGCGTCGTGCGAGGCGGCGAGCGCCGTCGCCGCGAGCGTGGGCAGCCGCACGCCACCCGGGCCTCGCATGACCGGCGAGCGCCCGCAGGAGGGATCCCGCACGATGCGCGTGCCCGCCCGGCGCCCCGGCGGCAGGCCCGGCACGTCGAGGAGCGTCACGTGCAGCGGCCACGGCGCGAGGCGCGGCAGCCCGTGCACGGCGGCGGCCGATGCGCCGCCGAGCGCAACTGGAGCCGGACAGACCCGGGCGAGCGCGCGGATCCGCAGCAGGTGCCGCTCCCGGGCCGACACCGCCTCACAGGCCGCGCGCTCCACGTGCACGCCGGCCCGCAGCCGCACCAGCTCCCCGCGCGCCTCCGCTCGGGCGACGACGGCGGGATCCGCGCGCTCCTCCTCGCCCACCGGATCCGCCCCCGGCAGTGCCATGGCCCCCGAGAGGAGCAGGACGACCCCGGGTGGCCCGAGCGTCGCGGCCTCGAGAGGACGGGCGTCGGGCGCGGGCGGGATCGAGGGCATGCCGGCAGTGTCGCGGCCGACGAGGGCCCGGGATGCCTCCGGCCGCGACTCGCCGGACGCGGGATCGGAGCCGCGCCCTGTGAGGGAGCGCCCGCACGCACGAGGGGCCGGTGCGCACGGCACCGGCCCCTCGTCGTCACCGCGCGGGATCCGCGCGGCTGACCGCATCAGCGCCGGTAGTTGGGCGCCTCGACGACCATCTGCACGTCGTGCGGGTGCGACTCCTTGAGCCCGGCCGCCGTGATGCGCACGAAGCGCCCGCGGTCCTTGAGCTCGCCGACCGTGCGCGCGCCGACGTAGAACATGGACTGCCGGAGGCCGCCGGTGAGCTGGTACACGACGTTCGCGAGGGATCCGCGGTAGGGCACCTGGCCCTCGATGCCCTCGGGGATGAGCTTGTCGTCGTTCGGCACGTCCGACTGGAAGTAGCGGTCCTTCGAGTAGGAGGTCTTCGAGCCGCGCGTCTGCAGGGCGCCGAGCGATCCCATCCCGCGGTAGCTCTTGAACTGCTTGCCGCCCACGAACATGAGGTCGCCGGGGCTCTCGTCGCAGCCGGCGAGGAGGCTGCCGAGCATGACGGTGTCGGCGCCGGCGACGAGCGCCTTGGCGATGTCGCCCGAGTACTGCAGGCCGCCGTCCGCGATGACGGGGATGCCCGCCGCGCGCGCGGCGAGCGACGCCTCGTAGACCGCGGTGACCTGCGGCACGCCCACGCCCGCGACGACGCGCGTGGTGCAGATGGATCCGGGGCCGACGCCCACCTTGATCGCGTCCGCGCCCGCCTCGATGAGCGCCTGCGCGCCCGATCGCGTGGCGACGTTGCCGCCGATCACGTCGACGTGCGAGGTGGCAGGGTCGGACTTCAGGCGACGGATGATGTCGAGCACGCCCTTGCTGTCGCCGTTGGCGGTGTCGACGACGAGCACGTCCACGCCGGCCTCGACGAGCGCGAGCGCGCGCTGCCAGGCGTCGCCGAAGAAGCCGATGGCCGCGCCGACGCGGAGGCGCCCCTCGGCGTCCTTCGTCGCGTCCGGGTACTGCTCCGACTTGTCGAAGTCCTTGACGGTGATGAGTCCGCGCAGCTTCCCCTGGTCGTCCACCAGCGGGAGCTTCTCGATCTTGTGCTCCGCGAAGATCGCGATCGCGTGGTCCGGGTCGATGCCGACCTGGCCCGTGATGAGCGGGGTGCGGGTCATGACGTCGCGCACGAGCGTGGTGGCGGCCTGCACGGGCGAGACGAAGCGCATGTCGCGGTTCGTGATGATGCCCACGAGCGTGCCGTCGGACTCGACGACCGGGAGGCCGGAGACGCGGAACTGGCCGCACAGCGCATCCACCTCGGCGACCGTCGCGTCGGGGCGCGTGGTGACGGGGTTGGTGATCATGCCCGACTCGCTGCGCTTCACCTTGTCGACGAAGGCGGCCTGGTCCTCGATGGAGAGGTTGCGGTGGATCACGCCGAGACCGCCCTGGCGCGCCATCGCGATGGCCATGCGCGCCTCGGTGACGGTGTCCATCGCCGAGGAGAGGAGAGGTGCGGCGACGCTGATGTTGCGGGTCAGGCGGGAGGTGGTGTCCGCCTCGCTGGGGATGACGTCGGTGTGCCCCGGCAGGAGCATGACGTCGTCGTAGGTGAGGCCGATGACGCCGAACGGGTCGGACTGGTCCAAGTTCCCTCCAGGGGGATGAGAGGCGGATGAGATACCCGGGGGACCGCGTCGGCAACCGGTGTCTCAATGTTAACGGGACGCGCCGACCGGCATTCCCGGCATATCACGCCTCCACGCCGTACGCGCCCGAAACATCCAGGACATAATCAGCACGTACTGTCAACCAACGTCGTCCTGACGGTAGTCGCGGTGCCTGTGCGGATGTACCCGTCGCACGGCTCCCCCTATGGAGGTCTAGTGATAGCCACTGGTTCGGCCGGAGCACGCGCGCAGCGCGTCTGGGCCCTGATTCTCGCGGTGGCGTTCGCCTGCACCGCACTTCTCCTCTCGGCCCCATCGGCTGCCCACGCGGATCCACGCGCGGCGCCCCAGGCGGTCGACCCGGCGTCCGCCGAGCAGTCGCTGCTCGTGTGGGTCCGGGCGGACGCCGACAAGACCGGCATCGCCGGGGTCACCGTCAAGGTCTCGGGCGGCGGCGTCGAGGCCACCGGCACGACCGGCGCGGACGGCAAGGCCGAGGTCGGCCTCAGCGCGCCGGGCTCCTTCACGGTCGAGGTCGACGAGTCCACCATCCCCGAGGGCGCCGGCGTCCCCCGCGCGGGCTCGAGCCCCCGCGAGGTCGACGTGGCCGCGGGCAACAAGAACGTCCCCGCCTTCTTCTTCATATCGCCCGACGGAGCTGCGGCCGGAGCGGCGGGATCGACGCCGGCACCGAGCGCGAGCGCAGGCGCCGGCACCTCCACCGGCGGCGAGACCGCGGCGCCGGACACCGAGACCGGCGCGGTCTCCGGCACCGCGGAGCCCGTGACCCAGAACAACTTCTGGAAGATCTTCTGGCCCAAGGTGGTGACGGGCCTCATCTTCGGCCTGCTGCTCGCCCTCGCGGCCATCGGCCTCTCCCTCATCTACGGGACCACGGGCCTCAACAACTTCGCGCACGGAGAGCTGGTGACCTTCGGGGCGCTCATGGCGTACCTCTTCAGCAACGTGCTCGGCCTCAACCCGGTGCTCGCGATCGTCATCACGGTGATCCTCGGCGGGGCCTTCGGGTTCGTGCAGGACGCGGCCCTCTGGAAGCCCCTGCGGAAGCGGCGCCTCGGGCTGGTGCCGCTCATGATCGTCACCATCGGCCTGTCGCTCGCCCTGCGCTACGTCTTCCAGTTCATCTTCGGCGCCGACCGCCTCACGCTCCCGAACAGCCCGGCGCCGTTCCTGGTCGTCGGCCCGGTGAGCCTCAAGTTCACCGATGTCGCCGGCGCGGTCGTCTCGATCGTGCTGCTCCTCGCCGTCGCGTACGTGCTGCTCTACACGAAGATCGGCAAGGCCACCCGCGCCGTCTCCGACAACCGGTCGCTCGCGGCCGCGTCGGGCATCGACGTGGAGGGCGTGATCCGCGTGGTCTGGATCGGCGGCGCCGCGCTGGCCGCCCTGTCCGGCGTCTTCATCGCCTACTACCAGTCGCTGCGCTGGGACACGGGCGCGTCCATCCTGCTGCTCGTCTTCTCGGCCGTCGTCCTCGGCGGGCTGGGCACGGCGTTCGGCGCACTCATCGGCTCGATCGTGATCGGCGTCTTCATCAACGTCAGCACCATGGTCCTGCCCGAGAACATGAAGTACGTGGCCGCTCTCGTGGTCATGATCGTCATCCTGCTCGTCAGGCCCCAGGGCATCCTGGGTCGGAAAGATCGGATCGGTTAGCCGCGCATGAACTCCAACTTCATCTTCCTGGCGATCGGCGAGATCTTCTCGCCCACCACCGCGGCGTACGCGCTCGCGACCGTCGGCCTCGTGATCCACTTCGGGTTCACGGGCCTGCTCAACTTCGGACAGGCCGGGTTCATGGCCATCGGCGGCTACGCGTTCGCCATCACGGCGGTCATGTACGAGTGGCCGGTGTGGGCCTCGCTGCTCGCGGCGATCGTCGCCTCGACGGTCTTCGCGCTCATCCTCGGCATCCCGACGCTGCGGCTGAGGGCGGACTACCTGAGCATCGTGACCATCGCGGCCGCCGAGATCATCCGGCTGAGCGTCAAGACACCCGAGTTCTCGGACGTCACGGGCGGCTCCGAGGGCATCAACGGCGCGGCGGCCGGCTTCAACGACCTGAACCCGCTGCCCGAGGGCCGCTTCGGCTTCGGCGTGCTCACCTACTCCGCCGACCAGTGGTGGATCCGCATCGTCGGCTGGGGCCTCGTCGGCATCGCCTGCCTGCTGGTCTTCCTCCTCATGCGCAGCCCCTGGGGCCGCGTGCTGAAGGGCGTGCGCGAGGACGAGGACGCGGTCCGCGCGCTCGGAAAGAACGTGTACTCCTACAAGATGCAGGCGCTCGTGCTCGGCGGCGTGTTCGGCGGGCTCGCGGGCGTGGTCTTCATCCTCCCGAGGTCGCTGCAGCCCGACAACTACGGCACGCAGCTCACGTTCTTCCTCTACACGATCATGCTGCTGGGCGGTGCGGCCACGATCTTCGGGCCGGTCATCGGCTCGATCATCTTCTGGGTCACGCTGTCGCTCTCGGACGGCCTGCTCAGCCTCGCGGTGTCGAACGACTGGCTGCCCATCTCGAGCACCCAGCAGGGCCCGATCCGCTTCATCATCGTGGGCGTCGCGCTCATGCTGCTCGTGATCTTCCGACCACAGGGCATCTTCGGGAAGAAGAAGGAGACGCACTTTGCCTGACAAGACCCCGGTCTCGGCCATCCTCGACGGCGATGCCGCTCCGGGCTGCGCCAAGAAGGACCCCATCATCGTCGCGCACGGCGTCAGCCGGCAGTTCGGCGGCCTGAAGGCGGTCGACGTCGACCACCTCGAGATCCCCCGCGGCTCCATCACGGCCCTCATCGGTCCGAACGGCGCCGGCAAGACCACGTTCTTCAACCTGCTGACCGGCTTCGACAAGCCGAACACCGGCACGTGGGAGTTCTCGGGGAAGGACCTCGCCGGGATGAGCGCATTCCGCGTCGCCCGCCTCGGCATGGTGCGCACCTTCCAGCTCACCAAGGCCCTCGGCGGCATGACCGTCCTGGAGAACATGCGCCTCGGCGCCACGGGCCAGGGCGGCGAGAACTTCTTCTCCGCGCTGATCCGCCCCCTCTGGCGCAAGAAGGAGGACGAGATCACGGAGCGCGCCCGCGGGCTCCTGAAGAAGTTCAAGCTCGACGCCAAGGAGGAGGACTACGCGGACAGCCTCTCCGGCGGTCAGCGCAAGCTCCTCGAGATGGCGCGCGCGCTCATGACGAAGCCGGACCTCGTGATGCTCGACGAGCCCATGGCCGGCGTCAACCCGGCGCTGACGCAGTCGCTGCTCCACCACATCCTCGACCTCAAGACCGAGGGCATGAGCGTGCTGTTCGTCGAGCACGACATGCACATGGTCAACGAGATCGCCGACTGGGTGGTCGTGATGGCCGAGGGCCGCATCGTCGCCGAGGGTCCGCCCTCGACCGTGATGAGCGACCCGGCCGTCATCGACGCCTACCTCGGCGCCCACCACGACACCGACCTCGGCACCCTCACGGGCCAGCGCGAGGTGGCGAAGGACATGGACTCCGACCTCGTGAAGAGCGAGATCGAGAAGGAAGCGGCAGACAAGTGACGGTAGAGCGGGTCCTCCAGACCACCGACCTCCACGCGGGCTACCTGCCCGGGGTCAACATCCTCAACGGGTGCAACGTGCACGTCGACAAGGGCGAGCTCGTGGGCATCATCGGCCCGAACGGCGCCGGCAAGTCCACGCTGCTGAAGGCGATCTTCGGCCAGGTGAACGTGCGCGGCGGCAGCATCGAGCTGAACGGCCAGGACATCACCGGGCTCAAGGCCGACAAGCTCGTCTCGCGCGGCGTGGGGATGGTGCCGCAGAACAACAACGTCTTCCCCACGCTCACGATCGACGAGAACCTGCAGATGGGCGCGTACCAGAAGCCCAAGATGTACAAGGAGCGGCTGGCGTTCGTCACCGATCTGTTCCCGGAGCTCGGCAAGCGGCTGAAGCAGCGCGCCGGATCCCTCTCGGGCGGCGAGCGGCAGATGGTCGCCATGTCGCGCGCGCTCATGATGGACCCGACGGTGCTGCTCCTCGACGAGCCGTCGGCCGGGCTCTCCCCCGTCCGCCAGGACGAGACGTTCATCAACGTGGCGCAGATCAACCGCGCGGGCGTCTCCGTGATGATCGTGGAGCAGAACGCCCGGCGCGCGCTGCAGATCTGCGACCGCGGCTACGTGCTCGACCAGGGCAAGGACGCGTACGAGGGCCGCGGGCGCGAGCTCATGAACGACCCGAAGGTCATCGAGCTGTACCTCGGCACGCTCGCCGCCGATCAGGAGAAGGCGAAGGCGGCGCCCCAGCCCTGATCCCTCCTCGCACACGACGACGCGGCATCCCTCCGGGGGTGCCGCGTCGTCGTGTGCGGGGCATGCGCGCGTCGCGGCGCGCTCACGGGGAGGCAACCGCTGACGGCGCGCGCCACGAAGGGGTCGCGTCGTGGCGGTCGCGGTCGCGGTGGCGGTCGCGGTCGCGGTCGCGGTGGCGGTCGCGGTCGCGGTGGCGGTGGCCGTCGCAGTGCCGCCTCTCGGACGGTGACGCCCGGTCGCGGGATCCGCGTGGCAGCTTCCGGATCCTGGAGCCGCCGCCGGCGCGAGGCGGCGTCCGCGAGGCGGCGGCCGCGATGCGCGAACCCGCGCCCGAGCACGCCGAAGGGCCCGGTCCATGCGGACCGGGCCCTCAGCCGTGCGTGGTGCGGGTGCTAGTCGAGCTTGCCGTAGACCTGCTCCTCGAAGGTCGTGGTGTTGCCCGTGCCGTACTTGTAGACGGAGACGTACGCCTCGGTCGGGTCGCCGTTCTCATCGAACGTGATCGGGCCGGAGAGGCCGTCGTAGTCGACGTCGGTGCCCGCCGCGATGAGCTTCGCGCAGTCCGCGAAGGTCGTGCACTTCTCGCCGCCCTCGGAGACGGACTGCAGGTTCTCCTTCAGCGTCGCGCCGTCGGTCGCCTTGCCCTGGAGCGCGGCGAGCGCGAGGAGCACGGTGCCGTCGTACGACTCGGCGGCGTAGCTGAACACCGTGAGGGCGGGATCGCCGTCGGCCTTCACCATGTCCTGCAGACCGGCCTGGAAGTCCTCCTTGGCCTCGACGCCGGGGTTCGTGAACTGCGCTCCCGCGATGTCGACGTTGGTGTCGGTCTCCTTGATGACGCCGTAGTTGCCGTCCGTGCCGTAGAACTTCGAGAAGTCGAAGCCCTTCGACGCCAGCTGGTCGGCGATGGTCTTGATCTCGTCGAACGAGATGACGACGAGCGCGTCGGGGTTCGGGGCGAGCACCGAGGTGATCGCGCTGTTGAAGTCCGTCGCGGAGGGCTCGAAGACCTGCTCGGCGGCGATGGTGGCGCCGCCTGCCTCGAGCGTCTTCTTGATATTCTCCTCGAGACCCGTGCCGTACGCGTCGTTCATGTAGAGGATCGAGACGTTGGTCTTGCCGTCCTGCAGGATCTTGTTCCCGAGGATGCGGCCCTGAAGCACGTCCGAGGGAGCGGTGCGCCAGTAGTAGCCGTCGTCCTTGTAGGTCGAGAAGTCGGGCGAGGTGTTCGCCGGCGAGAGCTGCACGACGCCGGCCTGGGTGACCTGGTCGATGAAGGTCTTCGAGACGCCGGAGGACGCCGCGCCGATGATGGCGCTGTTGCCGTCCGCGATGAGCGAGGTGGCCGACTGGCTCGCGATGTCGGTCGTGGTGTCGCCGGAGTCCTTGTCGGTGACGTTGACGGTGATGCCGGCCTTGGCGTCGTTGATGTCCTGCTCCGCCTTGTGCACGCCCGCGAACTCGGGCGGGCCGAGCACCGCGAGGGAACCCGTCTGCGGCAGGATCGTGCCGATCTTGAGGTTCAGGCCGCCGTCGGCCGTGGTGCCCCCCTCGCCTCCGCCGCCGCCGGAGCAGCCGGCGAGGACGAGGGCGCCGGCCACCGCGATGGTGAGGGCGCTGAGGGCGGTGCGGGCGGATCGTGAGCGGGAGGCCGAAGCCCTGCCGAATGCGCTCATGGTGCTCCTTATGGATGTGTGTGGTGATGCTCGGGAATGTGGTGCATGAGGCACGCGAATGCGCGCCTCGCCTGGTGCGACCCTATGGCGCGGATGAGACGGACACAATGCATCGGCATTTCCGTCGTGTAACGCGACCGGATCGTTACCATTCGCGGAATGCGCGACGGGATCCGAATCAGATGCCGTCGACGACCGCCGGAACCGTCTGCGCGGGCGCCGCGGCGGAAAGCGGACGGCGGGACGCGCGGATCATGTCGATCGTGAGCAGCGCGAGCGCCGCCCACACGATCGCGAATCCGGCCCACCGCTCGGGCGGCATGGCCTCGTGCATCACGAAGACGCCGAACGCGAATTGCAGCAGCGGCGCCAGGTACTGCGTGAGCCCGATCACCGAGAGGGGCAGGCGCCCGGCGGCGAATCCGAAGAGGAGGAGCGGGCCCGCGGTCACGACGCCCGTGCTGACCAGCAGCAGAGTGTGCCCGAGCGACACCGTGCCGATGGTGAGCCCGGCACCCGCGCCCGTGATCACGAGCATCGCCGTGGCGGCGGGCACGAGCCAGGCGGTCTCGAGCGCGAGGCCGGAGAGGGCATCGGCTCCCCCGCTCACGCGCTTCTTCACCAGCCCGTAGAGCCCGAACGACCCGGCGAGCGCGAGCGACACCCACGGCAGCTGCCCGTAGCCGACGGCGATGACGGCCACCGCCACAGCGGACAGGCCCACGGCGGTCCACTGCAGCTGGCGCAGGCGCTCGCGCAGGAGGATCACGCCGAGCAGCACCGTGACGATCGGGTTGATGAAGTAGCCGAGCGCGGTCTCGACGACGTGGCCGGAGAGCGTGCCGTAGACGTACACGGTCCAGTTGACGAGGATCAGGTGGCCCGCCAGGCCGAGCCCGACGAGGATCCGCGGGCGGCGCACGATGGCGACCACGCGCGACCAGCGCCGGGCGGCCGTGATGACGACGGCGCAGACGACGAGCGAGAAGAGGATCCGCCAGCCGACGATCTCGAACGCCCCCGCCGGCACGAGCAGCAGGAAGAAGACGGGGAGGACGCCCCACAGGCCGTACGCGCCGACGGCGGCGAGGAGTCCGGTGCGGGTCGAGGACTCCGAGGCGGTGCGCGTCACCTCATGAGGCTAGCCCCGCCCGGACGCACGAGAGCCCGGCCGAACGTGTCGGCCGGGCTCCCGGGTGAAGCGGTGGTGCGTGGTGCGGTGTCGCTGAGGTGGAGCGTCAGCGCTCGATGACGGCGAGCACGTCGCGCGCGGAGAGGACGAGGAGGTCCTGGCCGTCGTACTTGACCTCGGTTCCGCCGTACTTGGAGTAGATGACCTTGTCGCCCACGGCGACGTCGAGCGGGACGCGGTTGCCGTTGTCGTCGATGCGGCCGGGGCCCACGGCCACGACCTCGCCCTCCTGGGGCTTCTCCTTGGCGGTGTCGGGGATGACCAGACCAGACGCGGTGGTCTGCTCGGCTTCGACCTGCTGGATGACGATGCGATCCTCGAGCGGCTTGATGGAGACCGACACGGTTGACCTCTTCCTTCGTGACTAAGGGACAAGACTGATTGGCAATCTCCCGGGGAGAGTGCCAGGTGAGATTCTACGGGCCGCGCTTGCACTCGCGCAACGCGAGTGCCAATCGGTGCAGAGGCGCCCCGGTACGGTGGGCGGATGGATCAGACCGACCTCCGCGAGGTGCTCTCGCTCGAGGGGCTCCGCCTGCTCGACTCCCTTCCCGCGCCCGCGCCGGGGGACGACATGGTGCGGATGGTGAGCGCGCTGCGCGGCGAGGGGCACTCCCCCGCGCTCGTGTCCGCCGTCCTCACGCAGTCGCGGCTGCGCGCGAAGGCCAGGGGCAAGTTCGGGGAGTTCGCCGCGCGCATGCTCTTCACGGAGGCCGGGCTGGAGCAGGCGACGCGGCTGCCCGTCGCCGCGCAGCACGCGGGGCGCTTCCAGCAGGCGGGCGTCGCGCACGTGGCCGACCTCGGCTGCGGGATCGGCGGGGACGCGATGGCGATGGCGGCCATCGGGATCCGCGTCACGGCCGTCGAGCGCGACGAGGTGACCGCGGCGGTCGCCGGCTGGAACCTCGCGCCGTTCCCCGAGGCCGAGGTCGAGCAGGGCACGGCCGAGGCGTTCGACGCCGGCCGCGTCGACGGCGTCTACCTGGATCCCGCCCGGCGCACGGACGGGCACTCGTCGACCCGCCGCATCTCGGATCCGGACGCCTACTCCCCCACGCTCTCCGCCGCGTTCGAGCTCGCCGCGGGTCGCGCCGCCGGCATCAAGCTCGGACCGGGGCTCGACCGCGACCTCATCCCCGCGGAGGCGGAAGCGCAGTGGGTCTCGGTCGACGGGCAGGCCGTGGAGATGGGCCTCTGGTTCGGGCCGACGCGGCGCGACGGCGTCCGGCGGGCCGCGCTCGTCATCAGCGGCGGGTCGCAGGCGGAGCTCACGGCGGCCGCCGACAGCGAGGACGCCGAGCTCGGCGAGCTGGGCGCGCACCTGTACGAGCCGGACGGCGCCGTGATCCGCGCCCGCCTCATCGGCGACCTCGCCCGATCGCTCGACGGGCGGATGGTCGGCGAGGGCATCGCCTGGATCACGTCCGAGCGAGAGCAGGCGACGCCGTTCGCGCGCGGCTTCCGGGTGCGCGAGGTGCTGCCGCTCGACGAGCAGCGACTGAAGCGCGAGCTGCGGGCGCGCGGGATCGGGACGCTGGAGATCAAGAAGCGCGGGGTCGACGTGGATCCGGCGCGGCTGCGGACGCGGCTGCAGCTGAAGGGCGACGGATCGGCGACGCTCATCGCGACGCGGGTCGGCGGGCGGCGGGTGGCGATCCTCGCGGACCGGCACGGGGTCGACGCGGGCTGACGCCCGGCCGCCGGACGCATGCCCCGGACGCGACGACGCGGCCGCCCCCGAGGGGACGGCCGCGTCGTGTCGTGCGGGTGGCGCGTTACGGCGCCGTGGGCAGCGGCGTGCCGTTGATCTCGCCGTTCTGGACGACGGTGTTGACGAACGCGATGGCGATGACCACCAGGATGATGCTGAGGATGATGCCGATCACGCCCGTGATGATGCCCGTGAGCCAGAAGCCCTTGGCACCGGCGTTCCGCTTGCGGCCGAGGATGCCGGTCACGAGCGCGGCGATGCCGAGGGGCACCGAGAGGAACCAGAAGAGGACCGTCACGACGGACACGATGCCGAGGACCATGGACGTGATGCTGAGCCCCTTCGAGGCCGGCGCACCGCCCTGGCCGGGCTGGTAGGGCGCCGCGTAGGGCGAGTCAGAGCCGGCGGCGGGAGCGGCCGGGTAGGCGGGCTGGCTCGGCGCGGGCGGGAAGCCGTCGTTGGAGCGGTCCGGGTTCTGCGGATCGGTCATTGTCGTTCCTTTCGTCCCTGGGAACATACCGTGATGCGTGCCCCGGGATTCTCCCGTTCGGGAAATAGCCGCGAAAGGTCCCCTTAATGGGGGCGCCGGGAGGGTCAGCCGACCTGGACCACGGTGACCGGCAGCGTCGAGTCGGCGCCGAACGCGAGGCCGGACGGCGCGCGGCCCGACTCGATGAGGCGGGCGCCGAGCGCGGCGATCATCGCGCCGTTGTCGGTGCAGAGCGACAGGGGCGGGATCCGCAGCTCGATGCCGGCGGCCCGGCACCGCTCCGCCGCCAGCTCCCGCACGCGCGCGTTCGCGACGACGCCGCCGCCCAGCAGCAGGCGCGGGATCCCGTGGTCGACGCAGGCGGCGACGGCCTTCGTGAGCAGCACGTCGACGACGGCCTCGCGGAAGCTCGCGGCGACGTCCGCCACGGGCACGGGCTCGCCGGCGTCCTGCCGCTTCTCGACCCAGCGGGCGACCGCGGTCTTGAGTCCCGAGAACGAGAAGTCGTAGCGGTGGCGCTCCATGTCCTTGGGCAGGGAGAGGCCTCGGGGGAAGCGGATCGCCTTCGGGTCGCCCTCGGCCGCGACCCGGTCGATGTGCGGTCCGCCCGGGTAGGGCAGGCCGAGCACGCGCGCGACCTTGTCGAAGGCCTCGCCCGCGGCGTCGTCGATGGTCTCGCCGAGGAGCTCGACGTCGTCCACGAGGTCGCGCACGAGGAGGAGCGAGGTGTGGCCGCCGGAGACGAGCAGCGCGATGCTCGGGGTCTCGAGCGGGACGCCCGGCCCGCCGTCGGTGCTGAGGAGATCCGCGCCCACGTGTCCGACGAGGTGGTTGACGCCGTGCAGCGGGATGTCGAGGGCCACGGCGAGCGCCTTCGCCGCGCCGACGCCGACCATGAGCGCGCCGGAGAGGCCGGGACCCGCGGTGACGGCGATCGCGTCGAGCTCGCGGAGGGTGACGCCCGCCTCGGCGAGCGCCGCGTCGATGGCGGGGGTGAGGGCCTCGAGGTGCGCGCGGGCGGCGACCTCGGGCACGACGCCGCCGTAGCGCGCGTGCTCGTCCATGGAGCTGGAGATGACGTTGGCGAGGAGCGTCTGGCCGCGGACGATGCCGATGCCCGTCTCGTCGCAGGAGGTCTCGATGCCGAGGACGAGCGGGCCGCCGTCGCCGCCCGCGGTCTCGTCGGCGTGCGCCTCGGCGTCCGGGGCGTCCTCGGCGTCCGGGGCGGCGGATCCGGAGCGCACGGCGGGCGCGTCCCGCGGCTCGGCGACCTGCGGCGGCGTCGCGGCGAGGGCTGCGCGCATCACGACGGCGTCGACGTCGTCCGGCTGGTAGTAGTGCGGACGCACGGCGATGGCCTCGAAGCCGAGCGAGGAGTACAGGGCCTGCGCGACCGGGTTGTCGGCGCGCACCTCGAGCAGGACCTCGCGGGCGCCGCGGGCGTGCGCTTCCGCGACGAGACGGGTGAGGAGGGCACGTCCTATCCCCCGGCCGCGGCTGCCGTCGGCGACGGCGATGGTCTGGACGTCGGCGGCGTGCGCGCCGCGCGGGCAGGAGAGGCCCGCGTAGCCGAGGATCCCGCCGTCGGAGTCGGCGACGGCCACGACGTACCAGCCGTGGCGGGCGGTCAGCTCGCCGCGCATCGCGTCGGCCGACCAGGCGTCGGAGACGAACGTGCTGGTCTCGAGGCGCATCAGCGCGGGCAGGTCGGCGACCTCGGCGGGGCGGAACAGGACGCTCACGACGTGACCCGCTTCGGGCCGGCGGAGACGGTGACATCCGGCGAGCGGAGGTAGAGCGCCTCGTCGGCCGCGAAGGGCAGGCCGAGCTCGTCCATCCGGCGGGCGACCTGCGCGAGGGACGCCGCGCGGACGCCGGCCGCGTCGACGCGGTGGTCGGCCGCGGGCACGTCGTCGGGCTTGCTGAGGCCGGGGCCGGCGGTGCGCTCTGCGACGCCTCCGGCGACGGGCTCGCGGTAGACGGACCAGTACAGCTCGCGGCGGCGCGCGTCGGTGACGACCACGAGGGATCCGGTGCCGCCCGCCGCGTAGTGGTCGTGGGCGACGGCGTCGTGGCTGACCACGGGGATCACGCGCACGTCGAGGCCGGTCGCGAGGACGCGGGCCGCCGCGATGCCGACGCGGAGGCCGGTGAAGGGGCCGGGGCCCATGCCGGCGACGACGGCGCGGACGTCGCAGCGCTCGACGTCGGACGCGGTGAGGCACTCGTCGAGCAGCGTGCCGATGACCTCGGCGTGCCGCATGGTGTCGGCCTCCTGGCGCTCGGCGAGCACGCGGCCGTCGCGGTCGATGACGGCGACGCCCGTGCCTGCGGAGGTGTCGATCGCGAGGAGCACTGGACGAGTCTAGGCGCGGGGACGCGCGCGGAGCCGTCGGATGCGGACGGTGCGGGGCTCCTCGGGGGCGGCGTCCGGATCCGGGTCGGCACCGGCGCCGTCGGCGGCGTCCCGATCCGCGTCGCCCGCGCCCGTGGGCCGCGCGATGCGCAGGTCCCACCACTCCTCGGCGATGCCGTCGAGCTTGCCGTCGCCCCACTCGACCACCACCACCGAGCGTGCGAAGTCGATGTCGAGGTCGTCGAGCTCGCGGGCGTCGGCCAGGCGGTAGGCGTCGACGTGCACGAGCGGCGGGCCGTCGACGAGGCTCGGGTGCGTGCGGGCGAGCACGAAGGTGGGGCTCGTGACGGGACCGCGGACGCCGAGGCCGGCGCCGAGACCGCGCGTGAACGTCGTCTTGCCCGCGCCGAGCGGGCCGGACAGGACGACGAGGTCGCCCGGGCCGAGCTCCCGCGCGACCGCGCGGCCGAGCTCCTCCATGTCGTCGGTGGTCGCGACGGGGACGAGCTCGTCGGAGAGGACCTCGTCGGCCGGGCCGTCGGGCTCCGGGTGCTCGTGCAGGTGCACGCGGTCGACGCGCGGGCCGACGCGGGTCACGATCTCGTCGCCGATGGTCTCGGCCCAGCCTGCCCACTCCTCGGCGGTGGGCTCGCCGCGGTCGCCGGGGCCGAGGATCACGGCGGTGTCGCCGACCTCGACGGGCAGGTCGCCGACGTCGAGCACGAGCTGGTCCATGGCGATGCGGCCGGCGATCGGGAAGCGGCGGCCGTTCAGGAGCACGGCGGCGCGCTCGGCGGCGATGCGCGGGATCCCGTCGGCGTAGCCGAGCGGCACGAGCACGAGCGTCGACGGCCCGGCGGTACGGTGATCCAGCCCGTAGGAGACGCCGTGCCCGGCCTCGACGCGCTTGACGGAGACGACGTCGGCCTCGAGCGTCATGGCCGGGATCAGGCCGAGGTCGCGGCCGGAGCGGTCGTCGAACGGCGAGATGCCGTAGACCGCGATGCCGAAGCGCACCATGTCGAAGCGGGCGGCGGGCAGGCGGATCCCCGCGGAGCTCGCCGCCAGGTGCTTCTCGACCGGGCGCGCGCCCAGCTCCTCGGCCACGCGCACGGCCTCGTGGAACCGGGCGAGCGCGGCGTCGTCGTCCTCGGGCGAGGCGTCGGCCAGGTGCGACCAGAGCGCGTGCAGCGTCAGCTCGCCCGCGGCGTCGGCGGCGACGGCCGCGCGCACGAGATCCGGCCAGAGCTCCGGGGTGGCGCCGTTGCGGCTGAGTCCGGTGTCGGCCTTGAGGTGCACGCGGGCGCGGATCCCCGTGGCGCGCCCGGCGGCCGCGATGCGCTCCAGCTCCCACAGCGCCGAGACGCCGAGGTCGATGCCGTTCTCGACCGCGACGCGGAAGTCGGTGTCGACCCCGTGCAGCCAGGCGAGGAGACGGGCGGTGATGCCGGCCCGGCGGAGCTCGACCGCCGACGCGACGTCGAGCACGGCGAGGCTCTCGGCGCCGGCCTCGAGGGCGGCGCGCGCGACCTGCAGGGCGCCGTGGCCGTAGGCGTCGGCCTTCACGGCGACCATCGTGCGCGCGGGGGCGGCGAGCGCCGCGAGCGTGCGGACGTTGTGGCGGATCGCGTCGAGGTCGACGACGGCACGGCGGCCGGGCGCGACGGATCCAGCGGGCCCGGGCGCGGGGACGATGTCGCTCACGCGCTGAACCTCCGGGTCACGCGGCCGGCGACGCGCGCGACGATCTCGTAGCCGATGGTGCCGGTCACCTCGGCCCATTCCTCCACCGAAGGTGCGCCCGTCGCGGGATCCCCGAACAGCACGGCGTCGTCGCCCACCGCCACCGGGATCCCGTCGACGACGCCGTCGCCCACGTCGACGACGAACTGGTCCATGGCGATCCGGCCGCTCACGCGGAAGCGCGCGCCGTGGATCGCGACGGGCGCGCGATTGCTCGCGAGCCGCGGCACCCCGTCGGCGAACCCGAGCGAGACGAGCGCGAGGGTCGTGGCGCTGGTGGTGCGGTAGGTGTAGCCGTAGGAGACGCCCGTGTCGGCAGGAACGCGCTTGACCGCGACGACGCTGCCGACGAGGGTCATGGCCGGCACGAGGCCGAGGTCGGCGGACGTGACGCCGTCGAGCGGCGAGATGCCGTAGATCCCGATGCCCAAGCGCACCATGTCGAGGCGGGCCTCGGGCACGCGCAGGGCGCCCGCGGTCGCGGCGAGATGGCGGATCCCGGGCTCGAGCCCCGCGGCCCGCACCACGTCGACCGCCCGGTGGAATGCGCGGACCTGCGCCCGGTCCTCCTCCTGCCCCGCGTTCGCGAGGTGGCTGAAGACGCCGCCGAGGTGGATCCGGCCCTCCGCGACGAGCGCGGCGACCTCGGCGACGACGCCCGGCCACTCCGCCGGCGTCACGCCGTTGCGGCCGAGGCCGGTGTCGACCTTGAGGTGCACCTCGGCGGGGCGCCCGAGGCGACGGGCGGCGTCCGCGACCTCGCACACCTGTCGCAGGCTGTTGAGCCCGAGGTCGACGCCGGCCTCGATGCCGGTGGCGAAGTCGGCGCCGGGTGCGTGCATCCAGGTGAGGATCGGCGCCTCGATCCCGGCCGCCCGCAGCGCGAGCGCCTCGCGGATGTCGACGACGCCGAGCCGGTCGGCCCCGCCCGCGAGCGCCGCCCGCGCCGACGCGACCGCGCCGTGCCCGTAGCCGTCGGCCTTCACCACGGCCATCACGAGCAGTGCACCCGTGGTCTCCCGCAGAGCGCGCACGTTCGCCGAGATCGCGCGCGTGTCGATCCGCGCCTCCCGCCGGAGGGCGGCCGGCGCCTGGAGCGTCGCCTCGTCGGTCACAGGTCGTCCCCCTCGGTCACCACGAACGCGGTCGCGAGGCCGGCGTCGTGGCTCATGCTCAGGTGGATCCGCGTCACGCCCCGCGCGGCCGCCACCTCGGCGACGACGCCGCCCACGCGGAACGACGGGTCGCCGTGGTCGTCCCGGACGACCTCCATGTCCTGCCAGCTGATCCCGCCGGGTCCGCCGAGCGCCTTGATGAGCGCCTCCTTCGCCGCGAACCGGGCGGCGAGCGAGCGCGTGGGCAGGGAACGCTCGCCGGGCGCGAACAGGCGCGGCACGAGACCCGGAGTGCGCTCGGCGCTCCGGGCGAACCGCGCCACGTCGACCACGTCGACGCCGATGCCCCTGATCACGCCGCCGCGGTCACTCGACGGTGACGGACTTCGCGAGGTTGCGCGGCTGGTCGACGTCGAGGCCCTTCGCGGCGGCGAGCTCCATCGCGAAGATCTGCAGCGGCGTGACGGCGAGGAGCGGCTCGAACAGCGGCGCGGCGAGCGGGATCGGGATGACCTCGTCGGCGTGCGGCAGGACGAACGCGTCGCCCTGCTCGGCGATCGCGATGACGCGGGCGCCGCGCGCGCGGATCTCCTCGATGTTGGAGATGACCTTCTTGTGCAGCGCGAGCTGGTGCACGGGGCTCGGCACGATGACGAACACGGGCTGCCCCGGCTCGATGAGCGCGATGGGCCCGTGCTTGAGCTCGCCCGCGGCGAAGCCCTCGGCGTGGATGTAGGCGAGCTCCTTGAGCTTCAGCGCGCCCTCGAGCGCGACCGGGAAGCCCACGTTGCGGCCGAGGAAGAGCACGGCGCGCGTGTCGGCCATCCACTTCGCGAGCTGGCTGATCTTCTCGCCCTGCTCCACGACGGTGGCGAGCTTCTCCGGCACGGCCAGCAGCTCCTCCGTGTTGGCGACGATCTCGTCGGCCGACAGCGTGCCGCGGATGCGCGCGAGGTGCAGGCCGAAGAGGTACAGCGCCGCGACCTGCGCGACGAACGCCTTCGTGGACGCCACGGCGACCTCGGGCCCCGCGTGCGTGTAGACGACCGCCTCGGACTCGCGCGGGATGGTGGCGCCCTGCGTGTTGCAGATGGAGAGCACGCGCGCCCCGGCCTCGCGGGCGTAGCGCACGGCCAGCAGCGTGTCCATGGTCTCGCCGGACTGGCTGATGGAGATGACGAGCGTGGTCGCGTCGAGCACGGGGTCGCGGTAGCGGAACTCGTGCGCGAGCTCGACCTCGACGGGCACGCGGGCCCACTTCTCGATGGCGTACTTGCCGAGGATCCCCGAGTAGGCGGCGGTGCCGCACGCGACGATGACGATGCGCGAGATCTCGGCGAGGTCGACCTCGCCGATCGCGTCGAGGTCGGGCAGCACGACGACGCCGTCGACGATGCGGCCGCGGAGGGTGTTAGCCACCGCGTCCGGGCCCTCGCTGATCTCCTTCGCCATGAAGCTCGACCAGCCGCCCTTCTCGCTGGCGGACGCGTCCCACGCGATCTCGAACTCGTGCGTCTCGACGGGCGCACCGTGGAAGTCGGTGACGGTGACGGAGTCGGGGCGGATGGCGACCATCTGGTCCTGGCCGATGGCGACCGCGCGGCGCGTGAACTCGACGAACGCGGCGACGTCGGATCCGAGGAAGTTCTCGCCGTCGCCCAGACCGATGACGAGCGGCGAGTTGCGGCGGGCGCCGACCACGAGGCCGGGCTGGTCGCGGTGCACGGCGAGGAGCGTGAAGGCGCCCTCGAGCCGGCTCACCGTGTTGCGGAACGCCTGCTCGAGATCGTGCGTGATGCCGTACTCGCGGCCGAGGAGGCGGGCGGCGACCTCGGTGTCGGTGTCGCTCTCGAAGGTGTAGCCGTCCGCGAGAAGGTCGTCCTTGAGCTCCGCGAAGTTCTCGATGATCCCGTTGTGGATGAGGGCGAGCTTGCCGTCGTCGCCCAGGTGCGGGTGCGCGTTGCGGTCGGTGGGACCGCCGTGCGTGGCCCAGCGGGTGTGGCCGATGCCGGTGGATCCGTTCGGCAGCGGCGACGCCTCGAGGTCCTCCAGCAGACGGTCGAGCTTGCCCGCGCGCTTGCGGACGCCGAGCGTGCCGTCCTCGTCGAGCACCGCGACGCCCGCGGAGTCGTAGCCCCGGTACTCGAGCCTCCGCAGCCCCCCGAGGAGCACCTCGAGGCTCTTGGACTCACCGACGTATCCCACGATTCCGCACATGGGGCACCACTTTAGCCGTCCGCGTCGGGGTTCCCCTGCGCGGCCGGGCATCGCGGCGCGCCCCGGGCCGGGAGCCCGCTGGGGAGGGACGCCGGGCGGCCGCCGCGCGCTCCGGCCGCCCGCCGACCCCGCCGTAGGATGGGCACGCCATGCCAGACACCGCGACGGGACACCCGACGAGCCACGGCAACGTCTCCCCGTTCGTGGAGATCGCCCGTGCCGACTGGGCGGCCCTCGCCCCCGCCACGCACCTCCCGCTGCGGGAGACCGAGCTTGTGCAGCTGCGCGGCATCGGCGACCGGCTCGACATGCACGAGGTCGAGGACGTCTACCTCCCGCTCAGCCGCCTCCTCAACCTCTACGTCACGGGCACGAAGAAGCTGCACCGGGACACGAGCGCGTTCCTGGGCGAGCGCGCCAAGAGCACGCCGTTCGTCATCGGCGTCGCGGGATCCGTGGCCGTCGGCAAGTCGACCGTCGCCCGCCTCCTCCGCGAGATGCTGGCTCGCTGGGAGGACACCCCGCGCGTCGAGCTGGTGACCACGGACGGCTTCCTGCACCCGAACGCCGAGCTCGAGCGGCGCGGCCTCATGGAGCGGAAGGGCTTCCCCGAGTCCTACGACCGGCGGGCGCTGCTGCGGTTCGTCACGCAGGTCAAGAGCGGCGTGCCTGAGGTGCGCGCGCCGTTCTACTCGCACCTCGCCTACGACATCGTCCCGGGCGCCGAGGTGGTCGTCCGGCAGCCGGACGTGCTGATCATCGAGGGCCTCAACGTGCTCCAGCCGGCGGCGTCCGGCGCGAAGCTCGCCGTCAGCGACCTCTTCGACTTCTCGATCTACGTCGACGCCCGCACCCACGACATCGCGCAGTGGTACGAGGAGCGGTTCCTGAGCCTCCAGCGCGGCGCCTTCAGCAACCCGCGCTCCTACTTCCACCGGTACGCGGAGCTCAGCCCGGCCGAGGCCGTGGCGCGTGCGCGCGGGATCTGGTCGGCCATCAACGAGCCGAACCTCGAGCAGAACATCCGCCCCACCCGCTCGCGCGCGACGCTCGTGCTGCGGAAGGACGCCGACCACTCGGTCGCGAACGTCCTGCTCCGCAAGCTCTGACGCCGGCCGCGTCATGGGCGGGCCGGTTAGATGGCCAGGCGCTCCGTCACGAGGGCGGCCAGCTCCTGCGCGTGCCGCTCGGCGGTGGTCTGGTCGGCGGCCTCCACCATCACGCGGATCATCGGCTCGGTGCCCGAGGCGCGCATGAGGATCCGGCCCGTGTCGCCGAGCTCGGCCTCCGCGCGTGCGACGGCCGCGTTCAGCTCGGCGTCGTCGCCCACGCGATCGCGGTCGACGCCGCGCACGTTGATCATCACCTGCGGGTAGACGGTCATCACCGAGGCGAGCTCGTGCAGGCTCCTGCCGGTCGCCGCCATCTCGCCGAGCAGCTGGATCCCCGTGAGGATCCCGTCGCCCGTCGTCGCGTGCTCCGCGATGACGAGGTGGCCCGACTGCTCGCCGCCGAGGGAGTAGCCGCCCTCGTTCATGGCCTCGAGCACGTAGCGGTCGCCGACGCGGGTCTGCATCACGGTGATGTCGTTCTCGGCCATGGCGATGCGGAGGCCGAGGTTGCTCATGACGGTCGCGACGAGCGTGCGCTCCGCCAGCAGGCCTCGACGGGCCATCGAGAGCGCGAGGACGGCCATGATCTGGTCGCCGTCGATGATGGCGCCCGTGTGGTCGACCGCGAGGCAGCGGTCGGCGTCGCCGTCGTGCGCGATGCCGACGTCGGCGCCGTGCGCGAGGACGGCCTCGGCCAGGAGGTCGAGGTGCGTCGACCCGACCCGGTCGTTGATGTTCATGCCGTCCGGGTCGTTGCCGATGACGGTGACGCGCGCACCCGCGTCGGTGAAGACCTCGGGGCTGATGCCGGCGGCGGCGCCGTGCGCGCAGTCGAGGACCACGTGGATCCCGTCGAGCCGGTGCTGCAGCGTGCCGAGCAGGTGGAGGACGTAGCGGTCCTCGGCGTCCGCGAAGCGGCGGATGCGGCCGACGTCGGCTCCCGTGGGGAGCAGGACGGGCTGGCTCAGCTGCGCCTCGATGCGGTCCTCGAGCTCGTCGGCGAGCTTCCGTCCGCCTGCGGCGAAGAACTTGATCCCGTTGTCGGGAGCGGGGTTGTGCGACGCGGAGATCATCACGCCGAAGTCGGCGTCGAAGTCCGCGATGAGGTACGCCGTGGCCGGCGTCGGGATGACCCCGGCGTCGAACACGTCGACGCCGGAGCTCGCGAGGCCGGCGGCCACGGCCGCCGCGATGAACTCGCCGGACACCCGGGGATCCCGGGCGACGACCGCGATGGGTCGTCGCCCGGCATCCCGGGCGTCCTGGCCGAGCACGTGCGCGGCGGCCTGGGCCAGGCGCAGGGCGAGGTCCGCGGTGATGGTCTCGCCGTTGGCGAGTCCGCGGACGCCGTCCGTGCCGAAGAGCCGGGGCATGAGTGCCGGAGTACCCGAGCGCCTTAGCGCTTCGAGAACTGGGGCGCCTTGCGGGCCTTCTTGAGTCCGGCCTTCTTGCGCTCCTTGACGCGCGCGTCGCGGCTGAGGAAGCCGTTCTTCTTCAGCACGGCGCGGTTGTTCTCCTCGTCGATCTCGTTGAGGGCGCGCGCGATGCCAAGGCGCAGGGCGCCGGCCTGGCCGGAGGGGCCACCGCCGGAGATGCGCGCGACGACGTCGTAGCTGCCGAGGAGGTCGAGCACCTTGAACGGGTCGTTGACGAGCTGCTGGTGCAGCTTGTTGGGGAAGTAGTCCGCGAACTCACGGCCGTTGACCGTGATCGAGCCGGAGCCGGGGACGAGGCGCACGCGGGCGATGGCCTGCTTGCGTCGTCCGACGGCGCCGCCGGACACGTTGAGGACCGCGCGGGGGGCCTTGGGGGCCTCCTCGTTCGGGGTCTCGGTCGAGAAGCTCTCGGGAGCCACGTCGAGGGAGTCTGAGATCTGAGCCACTGGGTTCGATTCCTTCTGAGGTCTTTGGTCGTCGCTGTCGGCAGCCGGAGCTACTGAGCGACCTGGCCGAGGGTGTACGGGGTGGGCTGCTGAGCAGCGTGGGGGTGCTCGGGGCCCGCGTAGACCTTGAGCTTCTTCAGCTGCGCCGCACCCAGCGAGTTCTTCGGCAGCATGCCGCGGATGGCCTTCTCGACCGCGCGCGTGGGGTGCTTCTCGAGCATCTCGACGTAGGTGGTGGCCGTGAGGCCGCCCGGGTAGCCGGAGTGGCGGTAGGCCAGCTTCTTCTCGAGCTTCTGGCCCGTGAGCGCCACCTTCTCGGCGTTGACGATGATCACGAAGTCGCCCATGTCCATGTGGGGGGCGAACGTGGCCTTGTGCTTGCCGCGCAGGAGCGCGGCGGCGTGGCTGGCGAGACGGCCGAGGACGATGTCCGTGGCGTCGATGACGACCCAGTCGTGCTGGACCTCACTGGCCTTGGGGGAATAGGTGCGCGTCATTGATCTGACTGCCTTCTTTTCGAGGTGAGATGGTCGTGGATCCCGCTCCGTGGGCGTTCTGACGAGAACGCATCCGGTGGAGGGCTCAACCTTGTACGTCGCCGCGCGCATGCGTGCAGACAACCGGTTCAGAGTACGCGATCCGGGACGATCAGGCAATCCCGGGCGTGTCGGCCAACCGGGCGAGGTCGCGGGCGGCAGTCGCGGCGCCCTCGGCGATCGTGTCCACCTCGTGCGCGCCGCGCCTGGCGCGCGTGATCTCGTTCCGCGCTCGGAGCTCCGCGTCCGGCGGGTAGCCCACCCGCTCGAGCACCAGGCCGCGCGCGGGCATCACGGTGAACTCGCTCGTGCGCTCGCGCAGCTCCAGCAGCTCGCGGAGCCGGGCGACCCCGACGCGTCCGGACGCCGCCGCGACGCACGCGCCGACGAGCGCGCGCACCATGCTGTGGCAGAACGCGTCGGCGCGGACCGCCGCCTCGAGCGCGCCGTCGGCCGCGCGGGTCCAGCTCAGCTCCTGCAGCGTGCGGATGGTGGAAGCCCCCTCGCGCGGCTTGCAGTACGCCGCGAAGTCGTGCAGGCCGAGGAGCGCGTCGGCCGCCTCCTGCAGCACGGCCGCGTCGAGGGCGACCGGCAGCTCGACCGTGCGATGCCGCTGGAGGGGGTCGCGGGGGCCGTCGACGTCGGAGATCCTGTAGCGGTACGCGCGCCATGTCGCGGAGAAGCGCGCGTCGAACCCGTCGGGGGCAGGGGCGCAGGCGAGCACCACGACGTCGGACCTGGCGCCGAGCACGCCGTTCATCCGGCGCGCGAGGGACGCCGCGGCGCGCTCGGCCGAGGGGACGTGCGCCCCCTCCCCCGCGTCGGCCTCGGCCGCGCGACCCCGCGGCGGCCGGTCGAGGGACGCGATCTGCGCATCCGTGAGGTCGAGGTGCGCGACCTGCCCGGTCGCGTGCACGCCCGCGTCGGTCCGCCCGGCGACGACGAGCGTCGGCGCCGGCGGCGTCCGCGCGAGCAGCTGCGCGAGCGCGTCCTCGAGGGCGCCCTGCACGGTGCGCAGCCCGGGCTGCTTCGCCCAGCCGGCGAACCCCGTGCCGTCGTACGCGATGTCGAGGCGGAGGCGCGTGCCGGCGTCCCCCGCCTCGGCATCCGCGCTCATCGGGCGGCGGATCCCCGCGGCGGCGTCATGCCGACCTCGCGCTCGTAGACGGCCGAGCGGCTCGCCTGCGTGAAGCCGAGGTGCTCGTACAGGTCGAGCGCGCCGGTGGGGCTGTCGGAGTCGACGTCGAGGACGGCGCGCTGGACGCCCTCCGCGCGAGACCCCGCGAGCGCGGTGGACAGGAGCGCCTGCGCGAGGCGGCGGCCGCGGAACTCGCGCCGCACTCCGACGAGGGCGATGTAGGTGGACGTGTAGCCCGCCGCCTCCCAGTTGTCCGGGTACACCTCGGCCATCGCGAACCCGGCGACCACGGCGTCCTCGCCGTCGCCCGTCACCGCGATGACCGAGAGGTCGTGGCGCGCGGTCGGCAGCGACAGGTACGCGTCCCAGCGCTCCACGCTGACGGGCTCGGATCCCCAGTGGTCGCGGAACACCTCGTTCTTCGCGAGGCGCGTGCGCTCCCACCACTCGGGCGTGACGGGGATGAGGCGGAGGCCCTCGGGCGCCGGCACGTCGGGCAGCTCGGTCGCCAGGTCGCGGTGCATCTCGATGAAGTAGCGGCTCGGGGTGAACCCGCGCGACTCGAGGAGGGCGACATGGCCAGCGGAGTCGACCTGCACGTCCGCCCCCATGCGCGTCGGCACCGGCTCCTCGATGTGCGGGGCGGGCTGGGCCACGGCGAGGGACTGCGTGGCACGCGCGATCTGCCAGTCGAGCAGCCGCCCGCCGATGCCGCGACGGCGGAAGCCGGGGTGCACGGAGCCCGAGGTGTTCGCGCGGACGACGGTCTCGTCGTCCGGCTTGACGACGGCGACGCCCTCGGCCACGAGGCGCCCGTCGGCGTCGACGGCCACGATCGTGTCACGCGCGAGGTCGACGAAGGAGAAGCCCTGCGCCATCACGATCTCGTCGCGGGTGGCGCGGTACTCCGGGTGGTCGGCGTCGGCCACGTCGCTCGCGAGCTCGACGAGCGCGTCGACGTCGCCAGGGGAGATGGGGCGCCACGTGATCCCCTCCGGCCCCTCGGGGAGCGGGATCGGCGCGGTGGAGGAGGGGTCGTCCGGCATGGTCGTGCTGCTGTCGGTCATCCGTCCAGGGTACCGGGACCGCGTGAGCAGCCGCCTGGCCGTCTGGACGCACGAGAGCCCCCGTCGCGCAGGGCGGCGGGGGCTCTCGGGATGGTGCGGTGCTGCTACTCGGCGGACTTCTCCGCGGCGTCGGCCTCGACCTCGGCGGCGGCCTCGTCGGTCGCCTCCGCGGGGGTCTCGTCGGTGTGCTCGACGGTGTCCGTCTCCTCGACCGGCACGTCGGACTCCTCCGCGGGCGCCTCGGCGACCGGGGCCGCGGCGGCCGGGGCCGTCGCGGTGGAGGTGCGCGAGGAGCGGACCTTCGGGGTCACGGGCTCGAGCACGAGCTCGATCTGCACCATGGGGGCGTTGTCGCCCTTGCGGAAGCCGAGCTTCGTGATGCGGGTGTAGCCGCCGTCGCGCTCGGCGACGAGGGGCGCGATCTCCGTGAAGAGCTCGTGGACGACGCTCTTCGAGGGGATGATCCCCATGACGCGGCGGCGGGCGTGCAGGTCGCCGCGCTTGGCGAACGTGACGAGGCGCTCGGCGACGGGACGCAGGCGCTTGGCCTTCGTCTCGGTCGTCTTGATGGACTTGTGCTCGAAGAGGCTCTGGGCCAGGTTCGCGAGCATGAGGCGCTCGTGCGCCGGGCCGCCTCCGAGGCGGGGACCCTTGGTGGGCTTGGGCATGGTCTTGTCTCCGTAAGTGTCGAAAGAAGGCGTACGGCCGAGGCCGGACGGATCAGTTGGTGGTGGTCTCGTCCTCGTCGTAGCTGTAGTAGTGCGCGCCGTCGAAGCCGGGGACGGCGTCCTTCAGCGACAGACCGAGCTCGACCAGCTTGTCCTTGACCTCATCCACCGACTTCTGTCCGAAGTTGCGGATGTTCATGAGCTGCGTCTCCGAGAGGGCGACGAGCTCGCTGACGTTGTTGATGCCCTCGCGCTTGAGGCAGTTGTACGACCGCACCGAGAGGTCGAGGTCCTCGATGGGCATCGACAGCTCGGAGCTGAGGACGGCGTCGACCGGCGCGGGGCCGATCTCGATGCCCTCTGCGGCCGAGTTGAGCTCGCGCGCCAGGCCGAACAGCTCGGTGAGCGTGCGGCCGGCGGACGCGATGGCGTCGCGCGGCGTGATGGCCGACTTGGTCTCGACGTCGACCACGAGGCGGTCGAAGTCGGTGCGCTCGCCGGCACGGGTGGCCTCGACGCGGTAGGTGACCTTGAGCACGGGCGAGTAGATCGAGTCGACCGGGATCTGGCCCGCCTCGCTGAACTCGCTGCGGTTCTGGGTCGCCGAGACGTAGCCGCGGCCGCGCTCGATCGTCAGCTCCAGCTCGAACTTCGCCTTCTCGTTGAGCGTGGCGATGACGAGCTCGGGGTTGTGGATCTCCACCCCGGCCGGAGCCGAGATGTCGGCGGCCGTGACCTGGCCCGCACCCTGCTTGCGCAGGTACGCGGTGATCGGCTCGTCGTGCTCGCTGGAGACGACGAGGCCCTTGATGTTGAGGATGATCTCGGTCACGTCCTCCTTCACGCCGGGGACGGTGCTGAACTCGTGCAGCACGCCGTCGATCCGGATGCTGGTGACGGCCGCGCCGGGGATGGACGAGAGGAGCGTGCGGCGGAGCGAGTTGCCGAGCGTGTAGCCGAAGCCGGGCTCGAGCGGCTCGATGACGAACCGCGAGCGGAACTCCGAGATGGACTCCTCGGTGAGGGTGGGGCGCTGCGCAATGAGCACTGTGTTGTTTCCTTTCGGCGAGGCGTCCGCTATATGACGCCTGCGATGCCCCCCGAGTGGCGGCCCGGGCGGGTAGTGAATTGGTCGATCGGACACACGGCGGATCGGCCGACGCCGTCCCCTCCTGGTGGAGCGGGACGGCAGCGGCCGATCAGCGCGAGCTAGACGCGGCGGCGCTTGGGCGGGCGGCAGCCGTTGTGCGCCTGCGGGGTGACGTCGTTGATCGAGCCCACCTCGAGGCCGGCGGCCTGGAGCGAGCGGATCGCGGTCTCGCGGCCGGAGCCGGGTCCCTTGACGAACACGTCGACCTTCTTCATGCCGTGCTCCTGCGCCTGGCGGGCGGCCGACTCGGCGGCGAGCTGCGCGGCGAACGGCGTCGACTTGCGCGAGCCGTTGTAGCCGACGACGCCCGAGGACGCCCAGCTGATGACGGCACCGGTCGGGTCCGTGATCGAGACGATGGTGTTGTTGAAGGTGCTCTTGATGTGGGCCTGGCCCACGGCGATGTTCTTCTTGTCCTTGCGGCGCGGCTTGCGAACGGCCGACTTGGGTGCTGCCATGGAATTCTCCTGTGTCTACGGGTGGCGAGGCGCGGGCCGAAGGCCTAGCGCGCCTTCTTCTTGCCGGCTACGGTGCGCTTCGGGCCCTTGCGGGTGCGAGCGTTGGTCTTCGTGCGCTGCCCGTGGACAGGGAGGCCGCGGCGGTGGCGGATGCCCTCGTAGCTGCCGATCTCGACCTTGCGTCGGATGTCGGCGGCCACCTCGCGGCGGAGGTCGCCCTCCACCTTGAAGTTCCCGTCGATGTAGTCGCGGAGGGCGATGAGCTGGTCGTCGCTCAGGTCCTTGACGCGGATGTTCTTGTCGATGCCGGTGTCCTCGAGGGTCTTGACGCTCGAGGTGCGGCCGACGCCGTAGATGTACGTGAGTGCGATCTCGACGCGCTTGTCGCGCGGGAGGTCGACGCCTGCTAGACGTGCCATTGAGGCTTCTCCTGGTGATGGATGGAGGTCTGCAGCAGAGCCTGTGCATCGGCCTCCGACCGATGGTGTCCCCCGGATCCCTCAGGACCCCGGCTTCCGGCGCTGCTGTCGTTCTTCTTCAGGTGGTGCGGTGGTGCCGTGCGGTCGTGCTGACTAGCCCTGGACCTGCTTGTGGCGGGGGTTGTCGCAGATGACGCGCACGCGGCCGTTGCGTCGGATGACCTTGCACTTCTCGCAGATCCTCTTGACGCTGGGGTTGACCTTCATGATGCTTCCTTGCTTTCGTTCTCGCTGGCCTCGTGCCGCCGCGGATGCGGGGCCGTTCCTTGTGCAGCAGGCCTACTTGTAGCGGTAGACGATCCGGCCGCGGGTGAGGTCGTACGGGCTCAGCTCCACGATCACGCGGTCCTCGGGGAGGATGCGGATGTAGTGCTGACGCATCTTGCCCGAGATGTGGGCGAGGACCTTGTGCCCGTTGCTCAGCTCAACGCGGAACATCGCGTTCGGCAGAGCTTCGACAACTCCGCCTTCGATCTCGATGACGCCGTCTTTCTTGGCCATATACTCACTGTCGCTAGAGGTGGTGTCTGCTGTTCGTGCGGATGCGCATCATGGTGAGACGCAGATGCCGGGCACGCCGGGAGGCGGCCGAGCACCAAGGGTCGAGAGTACGGCATCCCCGGGCGTGTCGCAATTCTCCCCGCGTGTCGCGGGCGGATCCGCGGATCCTGCGCTAGCGGACGCACGACGGGCCGGACGGTCGCCCGTCCGGCCCGTGCCCGTGCTGCTGTCGCTGTGCCCGCTACGCGCGGTGGCGGGGGGCGCTGCGGCGGTCGGCCTGCGCGGCGTCGACGACGGCGACGAGGTCGGGCGTCAGCGGGTGCTGGTCCTCGAGGCCCGTCACGCGGCGGACGAGGTCGGCGGCCGTGTCGGTCGCGAGCAGCCCCTGCAGCTCGAGCGCCTGCGGGTCGCCCGCGGGGTCGAAGCGGAGCGCCTGCCCCATCGCGCGCACCAGGGCGTCGTGCGGGAGCCCGCGCTCGGCGAGCTGCGACGCGGGACCCACGAAGCGCTCCTCGCGGGAGAGCTTGCGCAGCGGCTGGCGGCCGACGCGCTCGACGGTGTCCGCGAGGGCCGCGTTGGCGAAGCGCGCGAGGTTCTTCTCGCGGTACGCCGCCTGCTCCCCCTCGTCGAGCCCGTGCTTGGCGACGAGCAGCGCGCTCGTCTCCTCGAGCACCTGGCGCACCTCGTCGGCGACCTCGGGGATCGCCATCGCGTCCGACTGGCTCACGGCGCCGCGCGCGTAGCCGTGGTACGCGACGGTGGCGTGACCGGTGTTCACCGTGAAGAGCTTCCGCTCGATGTAGGGCGCGAGGTCGTCGACGAACGTGGCGCCGGCGATCTCGGGCACGGCGTCGCCGAACGGCGTGCGCTCCACGACCCACTCCGAGAAGTCCTCGACGGTCACGTCCAGGCCCGCGGCGGGATCCTGGTTCGGCACGATGCGGTCGACGGCCGTGTTCGCGAAGACCGCGCGTCCGAGGGCGTCGGTCTCGTCGCCGAGCGCCTTCGCGATCTCGTCGCGGAGGGTGTCGGTCGCGTTGATCGCGTTCTCGCACGCCATGACGGCGACGGGGCCGAGGTCGGCCGAGCGCGCGCGGAGGCCGGCGGCGATCGCGGGGGCGACGAAGCGGAGGATGGCGGGGCCCACGGCCGTCGTCACGACGTCGGCCGTCGCGATCTCGGCGATGAGCGCCTCGCCGTCGGCGGCGCTGTCGATCGCCCGGAACCCGGTGACCGTCCAGTCGCGCGCGTGCGGGCCGACCTCGGTGACGCGGTAGGAGTCGGCGGACGCGAGGTGCCCGATGAGCTCGGCGTTGACGTCGGCGAAGACGACCTCGTATCCGGCCTCGTGCAGGATCAGCCCGACGAAGCCGCGCCCGATGTTGCCGGCGCCGAAGTGGACTGCCTTCACGCCTCGTTCACCTCGGCCAGGAGGGCGTACAGCGCCTCGGCGTCGGGGGCGTCGACGAGCTTCTGCACCTCGTCGTCGTCGCTGAAGATGATCGCGATCTTGCTGAGGATGTCGAGGTGGCCGTTGTCCTTGCCGGCGATGCCGACGACGAAGCGCACCTCGTTGCCCGCCCAGTCGATGGGGGCGTCGTAGCGGACGAAGGAGAGCGCGGAGTCGAGGATCGTGTCCTTGCCCTCGTTGGTGCCGTGCGGGATGGCGAGGAGGTTGCCCATGTACGTCGAGACGCTCTTCTCGCGCTCGAGCATGAACCCCTGGTACTCGGGGGTGACGGCGCCCGCGGCGACGAGGATGCCCGCCGCCTCGGCGATGGCCTCCTCCACGCTCGACGCGGTGCCGCCCACGCGGATCTGGGCGGGTTCGAGGACGTTCGACATGGTGCTCCTGACGTGTGTGCGTGGTGCGGGGGCCGGGTGCCTTCCAGCATGGCCCGGCCCCCGCGGTGCGGTGGTGCGGGGTCCGCCGCGAGGGCGGACCCGGGGTGATCAGCTGTCCGAGCGCTGCTTCTGGACCAGCTCCACGATCTCGTCGTAGCGCGGCGAGTTCATGAAGTTGTCGACGGAGACGTGCTCGGAGGACGGGCTCTTCTCGCGGGCCCGGTCGGTGAGCTCGCGCTGCGTGATCACGAGGTCGGCCGTGCCGTCGAGTGCCGCGATCGCCTTGTTGACGACCGTGACGTCGGTGACGCCCGCCTTCTTCATCTTGTTGCGGAGCACCGAGGCGCCCATGGCGGATGAGCCCATGCCGGCGTCGCAGGCGAACACGATGTCGGTGATGCGCGTCGTCGTGGCGGTGCCTGTGCCCGTGCCGGTCGCGCTCGCGCCGTCGGCGAGGCCGCCGACCGTGCCCGCGGTTCCGGTCTCGGCGCCGAGGCCGGAGAGGATCGAGGACTCCTTGCCCTTGTTGGCCTGCGTCGCCTGGACCGCGGCGCCGAAGTCGCCGTCGGTCTTCTTGCCGGTGCGGAGGATGACCGCCGCGATGACGAAGGTGACGGCCGCGGAGATGATGACCGAGAGGATCACGCCGGGGAAGCTGTTGCGCTCGGTCTGGCCGAGCACGGCGATGATGCTGCCGGGCGATGCCGGGCCGCGGAGGCCGGAGCCGAACGCGACGTTGGTCGCGACGCCCGAGGCGCCACCCGCGATGACCGCGAGGAACAGGAGCGGCTTGGAGAGCACGTACGGGAAGTAGATCTCGTGGATGCCGCCGACGAACTGGATGAGGATCGCGCCGGGGGCCGTGCTGCGGGCGACGCCCGCGCCGAAGATCGTGAACGCGAGGAGCACGCCGAGGCCGGGGCCGGGGTTCGCCTCGAGCAGGAACAGGATGCTCTTGCCCGTGCGGGTCGCCTCCTCGGTCCCGAGCGGCGTGAGGATGCCCTGGTTGATGGCGTTGTTGAGGAACAGGACCTTGGCCGGCTCGATCACGATGCTCGTGAGGGGCAGCAGGCCGTTGTCGACGAGGAAGCCGACGCCGCCGCCGAGGACCGACGTGATGCCGCGGATCACCGGGGTGAGGCCGAAGAACGCGCCGATGGCGAAGATCGCGCCGAGGATGCCGGCGGAGAAGTTGTTGACCAGCATCTCGAAGCCGGGGCGGATCCGGTCGATCCAGAGCCGCTCGACGACCTTGAGCAGGTACGCCGCGAGCGGGCCCGTGATCATGGCGCCGAGGAACATCGGGCTGCCGCCCTCGAAGTAGGGCTCGCCGATGGTGCCGACGATGACGCCCATCGTCGCGATGCTCGCGACGACGCCACCGCGCGCGTCGTAGACCATGCGGCCTCCGGTGTTCGCGATCAGCAGCGGGAGGAGGAAGTACAGCACGGGCGCGACGAGGCCCGCGAGCTGCTCGTTGGGCAGGTAGCCGTCCGGGATGAAGAGGGCCGTGAGCAGGCCCCAGGCGATGAACGCCGCGATGTTCGGCATGATCATGCCGCTGAGGAACGTGCCGAACTTCTGCACGCCGAGCCGCACGGACTGTCCCGTGCTGCGGGTGGGTGACGTCGTCGTCATGGGGGTGGTGCTCCTGTCGTGGTGGTGGCGGGCCTGCTGCGGCCCGCCGTGCTGCGGTGAGGGGGATGTGCGGTGGTGCGGTGGAGAGGGCCGTGCGGGTGGGTCGGTGGTGCGGATCAGACGGTGGCGGGCGCCGATGCCGCGGTGACCGCGGCGCGCGCCTCGACGGCGCTGTCGGCGGCGAGGGCGACGGCGGCCAGGGCCTCCGCCTCCTCGCGCGTGTGGAGGGCGAGCTCGGCGCGCACGTCGGCGAGGGCCGCGGGCGACATCGAGAGGCTGGTGGCGCCGAGGCCGACGAGCACGACGGCGAGCAGCGGGTCCGCCGCGGCCTCGCCGCAGATGCCCACGGGCTTGCCGAGCGCGCGGCCCGCGGTGCCGACCTCCTGCACGAGGCGGAGGACGGCGGGGTGCCACGGGTCCTGGAACGCGGCCACGGATCCCAGCAGCCGGTCCGCCGCGAGCGTGTACTGCGTGAGGTCGTTGGTGCCGATGCTCGCGAAGTCGGCGTTGGCGAGGATCCGGTCGGCGAGGAGCGCGGAGGACGGGACCTCCACCATCACGCCGACCGTCTTGAGGCCCAGCTCGCGGCCGAGGGCCGTGAAGTAGCGCGCCTCCTCGACGGTCGAGACCATGGGCGCCATGACCCACAGGTCGGCCTCGGTGGCGGCGTCGGCCTGCGCCAGCGCGGTGAGCTGGTCGCGCAGGATCTGCTCGTTGGCCCGCAGCGCGCGCAGGCCCCGCAGCCCGAGGGCCGGGTTCTCCTCGTCGGCGTCGTTGAGGAAGCTCAGCGGCTTGTCGGCGCCGGCGTCGAGCGCGCGGACGACGACCTTCTGGCCCGGAAACGCCTCGAGCAGGCGCGTGTAGTGCGCGCGCTGCTCGTCGACGGTCGGCGCGCTCGTGGCGTCGAGGAAGAGGAACTCGGTGCGGAAGAGGCCGACGCCCTCGGCGCCCTTCTCGACCGCGTCGGCGGCGCCGTCGGCGGATCCGAGGTTGGCGAGCAGCGGGATCGCGGTGCCGTCGGCGAGCGCGCCGGGTCCGGTGGGCACGTCGACCCGCGCCTTCCGGGCCGCGATGGCGTCGCGCGCGGCGGACTCCTCCTCGGGCGTCGGGGCGACGGTGACGGCGCCCGTGAGCGCGTCGACCACGACGGTCTCGCCGTCGGCGAGGTCCTTCGCGGCCGCGACGCCGACGACCGCGACGATCGCCTTCTCGCGGGCGAGGATCGCGGTGTGCGAGGTCGGGCCGCCGTCGGTCGTGATGAGGGCGAGGACCTTGTCGAGGTCGAGGAGCGCGGTGTCGGCGGGCGCGAGGTCGCGCGCGACGAGCACGAACGCGTGGTCGGGATCCGGCACGCCGGGCGCGGCGACGCCCTGCAGGTGCGCGACGACGCGCTGCGAGACGTCGTCGAGGTCCGTGGCACGCTCCCCCATGTAGCCGCCCATGCTGAGGAGCAGGTCGCGGAAGCCGGCGAACGCCTCGTGCACGGCGCGCTCGGCGGTGCGGCCCGTGGCGAGACGGGCGGTGATGTCGTCGACGAGCGTGGGGTCCTCGGCCATGAAGGCCTGCGCCTCGAGCACGTCCTTGGCGGCGCCGCCGGCCTTCTCCCCGCGGATGCGGATGTCGGCGGCCGTCGCGGCGAGCGACGCGCTCACGCGGATCCGCTCCTCATCTGCGGTCAGGGTGCTCGCGGTGTCGGCGGGCTCGGGCAGCGGGTCGGGCATGCGGATGACGGGTCCGACGGCGGATCCCCGGCCGATGCCGATGCCGTTCAGGGTGCGGGAGCTCATGCGGCGTCCAGGTCGGACTCGAGGAGCGTCGCGAGGTCGGTGACGACCTGCTCGGCGTTCTCGCCCTCGGCGGAGACGACGACCTCGTCGCCCGTGTCGACGCCCAGCGAGATCACGCCGAGGATGCTGGCGGCGTTGACGCTGCGGTCGCCCTTGGCGAGCTGCACGGGGATCCCGGCCTTCGCGGCGGCCTGCGTGAACAGCGAGGCGGGGCGGGCGTGCAGCCCGTGCGACGAGGCGATGGTGACGGTGCGTTCTGCCATGGTGGCTCCTTCGGTCGGCCCCGGCGGTGGGGCCCTGGTGGGCGGGCGTCGTGCGGTGCTGCGGGTAGTGCGGCGTCGGCGCGGGGCCGGTGGTCAGGCGAGGGGCGGGGATCCCCCGACGGGGCGGCCGTGCAGCCCCGGCGCGAGGCGGAGCGAGCGGGCGCCCTGGCGCATGGCGGCGACGGCCCGGTCGAGCGCGGCGCGCGCGCCTTCGGGACGCGCGGCGTCGGCGTCGAGGAGGACGGCGGTCGCGCCCTCGTCGGCGGCCGCGGCGCGCACGGCGTCGAGGCGGTCGGCGAGGTGGGCGCCGAGGAGGACGACGTCCATGCCGGCGGCGTCGAGGCGCACCTGGGCGATGGATCCGGCGACGGCCTCGATCTCGAGCCCGTCGGCCTCGGCGAGCGCGCGGAGGCGCTGGGCGAGGAAGGTGCTGGATGCGCCGGAGCCGCAGACGACGAGGATCCTCCCGGTCATGCTGTGCCTCCTCGCGTCGTCGCTGGTCGTCCCATCGTGCTCCCCGGGACGCGCCGCGTGCCAGCAGATCCGCTTCCGCGGGGTAGGAAGACGGGGCCGGCGGACGTTCAGGCGGGCATCCCGGGCAGGAGCGGATGGTTGACTCGTCTCCGAGAGCGGCGCTCTCTGTCCGCCGCCCGAGGGGACGCGAGCCGCCGCGCAGGGAGACGGACATGCTGAGCGAGAACCACGAGAGGCTGCTGGACTACCTGTCCACGGCCGACCGCTGGGTCGAGGCCGGCGAGCTCGCGGACCGCCTCGGGGTCACCACGCGCAGCGTCCGCACCTACGTCCAGGCGGTGCGCGAGCGCTCGACCGTGGCCATCGCCTCCTCCCCCGACGGCTACCGGATCGACGCCGGCAGCTACGCCCGCCACCTCGGCACCCGCACGGGCGGCGACCAGCAGGGCACGCCCCGCGACCGCCTGCACGCGCTCGTCCGCCGCCTCGGCGACGCGCCCGACGGCCTCGACGTCTTCGCGCTCGCGGGCGAGCTGCACGTGAGCGACTCCACCGTCGAGGCGGACCTCCGCAAGGTGCGCGCCCTCGTCGAGGACGCCGGTCTCGCCCTCCGCCGCACCGGATCCACCGTCGTGCTCGAGGGCTCGGAGCGCGACTTCCGCCGGCTGCTGTCGCGCATGTTCCGCGACGAGAGCGCGCAGGGCTTCCTGCCGCTCGAGACGGTGCAGCGGGAGTTCGCGTCCGACTCGCTGCGCGCGTTCAAGACGGATCTCGTCCGCGAGCTCACGGAGGGCGGCTTCTTCGTGAACGAGTACGGCGTCGACAACGTGCTGCTGCACGTGGCGATCGCGGTCGACCGGCTGGCGCGGTCCCCGCAGCGGGCGGACTCGGGCGCGGACACGGATCCCGCCGACGACGGCACGCCGGGCGCCGGGCACCCGACGGCTGACGACGCGTCATCGGCCGCCCCCTCCGCCGACCCCACCGCCCTCGCGATCCGCGCCGTGCTCGCGCGCCTGCTCGCCGCCCACTTCGACGTGCCGGTGCCGGCCGGCGACGTCGCCTACCTCGCGCTCCTCGTCCGCACGCGCGTCGTCACCCCCGGCAACGAGCAGTCGCTCGCCACCGTGATGCGCGAGCACGTCGTCGAGAGCGACCTCGACGTGGTGCGCGCCATCGTCCGCCGCGTGAAGCAGGAGTACCTGGTGGACCTCGAGGACGAGGACTTCACGGTCCGCTTCTCGCTGCACCTCGGCAACCTCGTCGCCCGCGCGGCCGACCGCTCCTTCTCCCGGAACCCGCTCGCCCGCTCCATCAAGACCTCCTACCCGATGACCTACGAGATCGCCGTGTTCATCGCGAGCGAGGTGCAGCGGCGGCGCGGGATCGCGATCAACGACGACGAGATCGCGTACATCGCGCTGCACGTGGGCTCGCACCGGGAGCGCGTGGCGCGCCGCGACGACCGGGTCGCGTGCGCGCTCGTCTGCCCGAACTACTACGACCTGCACCAGATCATGCGGCAGCGCATCGAGCAGGCGCTCGGCGCCGACATCAGCGTGGACGCCGTGGTCACGCGCACCGACGTCGACGCGGATGCCCTCGGGGTCCAGCTCGTGATCGACGCCACCGGCACGCGTCCGCCCGGCGACGACGTCGTCGTGGTCCAGCCGCTGCCGACGCCCGACGACATCGAGTCGATCCGCCGGGCCGTCGCGCGCGTCCGCCGCCACGCGCGCCGCAGCTCCATGAAGCACGACCTGCTGCGCTTCCTGGACGAGTCGCTGTTCTTCCGCGACCTGCACGCACCCGACGAGGAGGCGATGATCCGGCTGCTCGGTCAGCGGATGGTCGAGCAGGGCATCATCGAGCCCGAGTACATCGACGGGGCCATCGAGCGCGAGCGCCTGTCATCCACGGCCTTCACCGACACCCTCGCGGTGCCGCACTCGCTCGCCATGACGGCGCACCGCACGGCCATCGCGATCGTGGTCAACGACGAGGCGATGCAGTGGGGCGGCAACCGCGTGCACGTGGTCGCCCTCGTGGCCTTCAGCGCGAGCGGCCGCACGAGCTTCCAGCACGTGTTCGACCAGTTCGTCGAGGTCTTCTCCGACCACCGCGACGTGCAGGCGATCATGCGGGCGTCGGGATCCCACGGCTCCTTCATCGAGGAGCTCGTGCACGTCATGGACACCTGACCGGCCGACCCCCAGCCGCCCCGTCTGCGGAGCGGGTCAGGCGTCCGCGGCGATCAGGGCGCGACGGGCGTGACGCCGAGGGGCACGAGGCGCGACGCCCCGCCGTCGGCGAGCGTGAGCACCCAGATGCCGCGCGCGTGCACCGCGACGGAGTGCTCCCAGTGCGAGGCCATGCTGCCGTCGACCGTGGCGACGGTCCAGTCGTCGTCGAGGACGCGCGTCTCCGCCTCGCCGTCGGTGATCATCGGCTCGATCGCGACGACGAGCCCGGGCTTCACCGCGGGCCCCCTGCCGCGCACGCGGTAGTTGAACACCGGCGGATCCTCGTGCATGCTGCGCCCGATGCCGTGGCCCGTGTAGTCCATGACGATGCCGAACGTCCCGGCCGCCTCGACGCTCTCTTCGACGGCCTCGCCCACCTCGTTGAGGTGCGACGCGGTCGCGAGCCGGGCGATGCCAGCCCAGAGCGAGTCCTCGGTGACGCGGGACAGCCGCTCGCGGGCCTCGACGACGTCGGGGCGCGCGGGATCCGGCACCACGACCGTCATGGCCGAGTCGCCGTTCCAGCCATCGATCTCCGCGCCGCTGTCCACCGAGACGATGTCGCCCGGCTGCAGCACGCGGTCGCCCGGGATGCCGTGGACGACCTCGTCGTTGACGGAGACGCACACCGTGTGGCGGTAGCCCGGCACGAGCTGGAAGTTGGAGTGGCCGCCGAGCGCGCGGATGGCGGCGTCCGCGGCGGCGTCGAGCTCGCCCGTCGTGACGCCCGGGGCGATGAGCCCGCGGACGGCGTCGAGCGACGCGGCGGTCGCGAGGCCGGGCGCGACCATGCGGCGGATCTCGTCCGGGGTCTTGTAGATCCCCGGCGTTCGGCGGAGCGCGCCCACGCCGCTACGCGCGGCCGGCGTCGGAGGAGGGACGCACGCCGCGACCGGCGAGGGCCGTGCGGATGCGCTCGGCGACCTCGTCGACCTCGCCCAGCCCGTCGACCTCGAGGAGCAGGCCGCGCTCGCGGTACACGTCGATGAGGGGGCTCGTCTCGCGGACGTAGACCTCCTGGCGGTGGCGGATCTCCTCCTCGCCGTCGTCGGCGCGCCCCTGCTCGGCCGCGCGGCGCGTGAGGCGGGCGACGACCTCCTCCTCGTCGGCGACGAGCTGGATGACGGCGTCGAGCTCCTGGCCCCAGCCCTGCAGCAGCTCCTCGAGGTACGCGACCTGGTCGAGCGTGCGCGGGTACCCGTCGAGCAGGAAGCCGGCCTGCGCGTCCTCCTCCTGGAGGCGCGCGGTGACGAGGCTGTTGGTGAGCTCGTCGGGGACGTAGTTGCCCGCGTCCACGAGGGCCTGCACCTGCTGGCCGAGCTCCGTGCGGTCCTTGATGTTCTGCCGGAAGATGTCGCCCGTCGAGACGTCAGGGATGCCGTACTCGGAGGCGATCCGCTTCGCCTGCGTGCCCTTGCCCGCGCCGGGAGGGCCGACGATCAGGAGCCGGGTCACTTGAGCAGCCCCTCGTAGTGCCGCTGCTGCAGCTGCGAGTCGATCTGCTTCACCGTCTCGAGGCCGACGCCGACCACGATCAGGATGCTCGCGCCGCCGAACGGGAAGTTCTGGTTGGCGCCGACGAGCGACAGGGCGATGAGCGGCAGGAGCGCGATGAGCCCGAGGTACAGCGAGCCCGGCAGCGTGATGCGCGTGAGCACGTAGTCGAGGTACTCGGCCGTCGGGCGTCCCGCGCGGATGCCGGGGATGAAGCCGCCGTACTTCTTCATGTTGTCGGCGACCTCCTCCGGGTTGAAGGTGATGGCGACGTAGAAGTACGTGAAGCCGACGATGAGGAGGAAGTACATCGCCATGTAGAGCGGGTGGTCGCCCGTCGTGAGGTTGTCGGTGATCCACTGCACCCACGGCGCCGGGGCCTGGCCGACGGCGGGCTGGTTGAACTGCGCGACCAGGGCCGGCAGGTACAGCAGAGACGACGCGAAGATGACGGGCACGACGCCGGCCATGTTCACCTTGATCGGGATGTACGTGTTGTTGCCGCCGTAGGTGCGGCGGCCGACCATGCGCTTCGCGTACTGCACGGGGATGCGTCGCTGCGACTGCTCGACGTAGACGACGGC
Source organism: Clavibacter quasicaliforniensis (assembly GCF_051201715.1). Lineage (NCBI taxonomy): Bacteria > Bacillati > Actinomycetota > Actinomycetes > Micrococcales > Microbacteriaceae > Clavibacter > Clavibacter quasicaliforniensis. The sequence continues at coordinate 2,868,272 of NZ_CP139624.1, forward strand.
GGCGACGACGAGGAGGCCGACGAGGATCACCAGGAGGAAGACCTCCCAGCCGCGGCTCTGCTGGATCGCGATGAGCGAGGTCGGGAAGGCGGCGGCGACCGACGTGAAGATGAGGAGCGACATGCCGTTGCCGATGCCGCGCTCGGTGATGAGCTCGCCCATCCACATGATGAGGCCGGTGCCGGCGGTCATCGTGATGACCATGAGCATGATCGCGTACCAGGCGTCGTTCGTGACGAGCTGCGTGCAGGCGCTGACGTTGGTCTGGCCGAACAGCGCGCCGCTGCGCGCGACCGTGATGAGCGTCGTGGACTGGAGGACCGCGAGGGCGATCGTGAGGTAGCGCGTGTACTGCGTGAGCTTGGCCTGGCCGGACTGGCCCTCCTTGTAGAGGGTGTCGAAGTGCGGGATGACCACGCGGAGCAGCTGGACGATGATCGACGCCGTGATGTACGGCATGATGCCCAGCGCGAAGATGGAGAGCTTCAGCAGCGCACCGCCGCTGAAGAGGTTGACGAGCTCGTAGAGGCCCGAGGTGCCCTGGTTGGCCGCGAGGCACGACTGCACGTTGGCGAAGTCGACGAACGGCGCCGGGATGAAGGATCCGAGGCGGAAGAGGGCGATGATGCCCAGCGTGAACCCGATCTTGCGACGTAGATCGGGGGTGCGGAAGATCCTGACGACGGCGCTCAACACGGAGGGTGTCCTGCTTTCTGTGGGAGGTCCGCCGGGAGGCGGGGGTCGGGCCGACCCGATGCGGCCCCAGGTGCCGGTAGGGGCGGTCGGTTGCCCGACCGCCCCTGCCGTTGCGTCCTGTGGTGCTACTTGACGGAGCCGCCTGCTGCGACGATCTTCTCCGCTGCGGAGCCGGAGACCTTGTCGACCGCAACCGTCAGCTTAACCGAGATGTCGCCGTCCCCGAGGACCTTGACCTTCTCGTTCTTGCGCACGGCACCCTTGGCGACCAGGTCGCTCGTGGTGACGTCGCCGCCGTCGGGGTAGAGCACGGCGAGCTTCTCCAGGTTCACGACCTGGTACTCGACGCGGAACGGGTTCTTGAACCCGCGGAGCTTCGGGGTGCGCATGTGCAGCGGCATCTGCCCACCCTCGAAGCCGACGCGGACCGTGTAGCGGGCCTTCGTGCCCTTGGTGCCACGACCCGCGGTCTTGCCCTTCGAGCCCTCACCGCGGCCGACACGCTGGCGTGCCTTCTTGGCCCCGGCGGCGGGACGGAGGTGGTGGACCTTGAGGACCTGCTCGCGCTTGACCGTCTCCGTCGAGCCGACCGTGGTCGTCTCGGCGGACGCGGCCGCAGCGGCGGTGGGCGCCTTCGCGGTCTTCTTGGGTGCGGCCTTGGGCGCCTTCACGGGCGCCTCGGCCGACTCGTTCTTCTCAGCCATCAGTCGATCTCCTCCACCTTCACCAGGTGCGCCACGGTGTTCACGTACCCGCGGTTCTGGGCGTTGTCCTCACGGACCACCACGGCACCGATGCGACGGAGCCCGAGGCTCCGCAGGGTGTCGCGCTGGTTCTGCTTCTCGCTGATCTTGGACTTGATCTGCGTCACTCGGAGCTGAGCCATCAGACACCTGCCTTCGCGTCGGCCTCGGCGCGCTGGGCGCGGAGGATGCGGGCCGGGACGACCTGCTCGAGCTCGAGCCCACGACGGGCTGCGACGGCGCGCGGCTCCTCGAGCTGCTTGAGCGCCTCGACCGTGGCGTGCACGATGTTGATCGTGTTCGACGATCCGAGCGACTTGCTCAGCACGTCGTGGATGCCGGCGCACTCGAGCACCGCGCGGACGGGGCCACCGGCGATGACGCCGGTACCCGCGGACGCGGGGCGCAGGAGGACGACTCCGGCGGATGCCTCACCCTGCACGGCGTGCGGGATGGTCAGGCCGATGCGGGGGACGCGGAAGAAGTTCTTCTTCGCCTCCTCGACGCCCTTGGAGATGGCGGTCGGGACCTCGCGGGCCTTGCCGTAGCCGACGCCGACCAGTCCGTTGCCGTCTCCGACGATCACGAGCGCGGTGAAGCTGAAGCGACGACCGCCCTTGACGACCTTGGACACGCGGTTGATGGTGACGACGCGCTCCAGGAACTGGCTCTTGTCGGCATCACGGCCACCGCGGCTGTCGCGGCCGCCCTGGTTGCGATCGCGTCCGCCACGACGGCCCTCACGGCCCTCGTTCTGCGCGGGTGCGGTGGACGCCGCGGTCTCGACGGGCGTCTCCGCCACTGCCACGACCTCGGGCTCCTTGTTGTTGTTCTCGGCTGCGCTCACAGGCTCAGACCACCCTCTCGAGCTCCTTCGGCGATGGCCGCGACGCGTCCTGCGTAGCGGTTGCCACCACGATCGAATACGACGCTCTCCACGCCGGCCGCCTTGGCGCGCTCGGCGACGAGCTCGCCGACCTTGCGCGACTTGGCGGTCTTGTCGCCGTCGAACGTGCGCATGTCGGCCTCGAGGGTCGACGCGGACGCGACGGTGTGACCACGGCTGTCATCGACGACCTGCACGAAGACGTGACGGGCCGAACGGGTGACGACCAGGCGCGGACGCAGCTCGGTGCCCTCGACCTTCTTGCGCAGGCGTGCGTGCCTGCGGCCGCGGGCGGCGGACTTGCTTTTTCCTCTAACTCCGAGAGCCATGATCACTTACCACTCTTTCCGGCCTTGCGGCGAACGTTCTCGCCGGCGTAGCGGACGCCCTTGCCCTTGTAGGGCTCGGGCTTGCGAATCTTGCGGATGTTGGCGGCCGTCTCGCCGACGAGCTGCTTGTCGATGCCGACGACCGTCATCTTGTTGACGCCCTCGACGGTGAAGCTGATGCCCGCGGGCGCCTCGACGTACACGGGGTGGGAGAAGCCGAGCGCGAACTCGACGCCCTTGTCCTTGATCGCGACGCGGTAACCCGTGCCGACGATCTCGAGGCCCTTGGTGTAGCCCGTGGTGACGCCGACGATGTTGTTCGCGATGAGGCTGCGCGTGAGGCCGTGGAGCGAACGCGACTCGCGCTCGTCGTCGGGACGGGTGACGAGCACCTGCCCGTCCTGGACCTCGGCGCGGATGGGCTGGGCGATGGTGAGGCTCAGCTCGCCCTTCGGGCCCTTGACCGTGACGTGCTGGCCGTCCACGGCGACGTCGACCCCTGCGGGGACGTCGATGGGGAGTCTTCCGATGCGTGACATGGCGTTACCACACGTAGGCGAGGACTTCCCCACCCACGCCCTTCTTCGCAGCCTGGCGGTCCGTGAGGAGCCCCGAGGAGGTGGACAGGATGGCGACCCCGAGGCCACCGAGGACCTGGGGGATCTCCGCGGACTTCGCGTACACGCGCAGTCCGGGCTTCGACACGCGCTTGATGCCCCGGATGGAGCGCTCGCGGTCGGGGCCGAACTTGAGGCTGAGCGTCAGCGTCTGGCCGACGCGGGCGTCCGCGACGTCCCAGCCGGCGATGAAGCCCTCGGACTTGAGGATGTCGGCGATGTGCGACTTGAGCTTGGAGTGCGGCATGGAGACCGTGTCGTGGTGCGCGGAGTTCGCGTTCCGGAGTCGGGTCAGCATGTCAGCGACCGGGTCGGTCATTGTCATATCTGGTGGTGCCTCTCTCGCCTGGTTTCGTTCATCCGGACACGGATGACGACCTGTGGTGGTGGCGGCGCCGGGCGGAGGTGCCCGGCGCCGATCGTGCGGTGATGCGGTCGTGCTGGTCGTGCGGGTGGAGCGTGCTACGGCGTGTTCTCGGGCGTCTGGAACGGGAAGCCGAGCGCCTTGAGCAGTGCGCGTCCCTCGTCGTCCGTCCGAGCGGTCGTGACGACCGTGATGTCCATGCCGCGGACCCGGTCGATGCGGTCCTGGTCGATCTCGTGGAACATGGACTGCTCGTTGAGGCCGAACGTGTAGTTGCCGTTGCCGTCGAACTGCTTCGGGCTGAGCCCGCGGAAGTCGCGGATGCGGGGCAGGGCGAGGGACAGCAGGCGGTCGAGGAACTCCCACATGCGGTCGCCGCGCAGCGTCACGTGGGTGCCGATGGCCTGGCCCTCACGCAGCTTGAACTGGGCGATCGACTTGCGGGCCTTCGTGACCTGCGGCTTCTGGCCCGTGATCTTGGTGAGGTCGGCGACCGCGCCGTCGATGATCTTGCCGTCACGAGCCGCGTCGCCGACGCCCATGTTCACGACGATCTTCGTGAGCCCGGGCACCTGGTGCACGTTCGTGAAGCCGAGATCAGCGGTCAGCTGGCTGACGATCTCGGTGCGGTACTTCTGCTTCAGGCGCGGGAGCTGCGTGCCCTCGGCCGTGCCAGCGGTTGCGGTGTCGGTCATTGCTAGAGGTCCTTACCTGACTTCTTGGCGTAGCGGACGCGGACGGTCTTGGAGACCCCGTCCTTCTCGACCTGCTCGGTCCGGAAGCCGACTCGCGTGGGCTTCTTGGACTCGGGGTCGACGAGCGCGACGTTGGAGATGTGGATGGGCGCCTCGACGGTCTCGATGCCGCCGGTCTTGGAGCCGCGCTGCGTCTGGCCGACGCGGACGTGCTTCGTGACGAAGTTCACGCCCTCGACGACGACGCGGTTGCGCTCGACCAGGACCGACAGGACGCGGCCCTGCTTGCCCCGGTCGCCGCCCTTGGCCTGCGTGCGACCCGTGATGACCTGCACGAGGTCACCCTTCTTGATGTTCGCCATGACTAAATGACCTCCGGTGCCAGCGAGATGATCTTCATGAACTTCTTGTCCCGGAGCTCGCGGCCCACCGGTCCGAAGATGCGGGTGCCGCGGGGCTCCCCGTTGCTGTTCAGGATGACGGCGGCGTTCTCGTCGAACTTGATGTACGAGCCGTCGGGACGGCGCGTCTCCTTCTTGGTGCGGACGATGACGGCCTTGACGACCTCGCCCTTCTTGACGTTTCCGCCGGGGATCGCGTCCTTGACGGTCGCGACGATGACGTCACCGAGACCGGCGTAGCGGCGACCCGAGCCACCGAGCACGCGGATGGTCAAGATCTCCTTGGCACCCGTGTTGTCCGCGATCTTGAGGCGGGATTCCTGCTGAATCACTGTTGCTCCTTATCCAAGCAGCCGGGGCTACTTGGCCTTCTCGAGGATCTCGACCAGGCGCCAGCGCTTGGAGGCGCTGAGGGGACGGGTCTCGTTGATCAGGACCAGGTCGCCGATGCCGGCGGTGTTCGCCTCGTCGTGCGCCTTGACCTTGGAGGTGCGGCGGATGACCTTGCCGTACAGCGGGTGCTTCACGCGGTCCTCGACCTCGACGACGATGGTCTTGTCCATCTTGTCGCTGGTGACGTAGCCACGGCGCGACTTGCGGTAGCCGCGGTCGGCCGTCGCGGTGTCAGCCGTGTTCTTCTCTTCGGCGTTCGCCATGATCAAGCCTCCTCAGCCTTCTCGGTGACGGCGGCGTCGTCGGCCTTCGCGGCCTTCTTCGTCGCCTTCTTCTTCTCGGGCTTCTCGGGGACCTCGACGGGGGCGGGCGTGGCACGGATGCCCAGCTCGCGCTCGCGGATGACCGTGTAGATCCGAGCGATGTCGCGCTTGACCGCGCGGAGGCGGCCGTGGCTGTCGAGCTGACCGGTGGCCGACTGGAAGCGCAGGTTGAACAGCTCCTCCTTGGCCTTCTTCAGCTCTTCGACGAGTCGCTCGTCCTCGAAAGTGTCCAGCTCGACGGGGGCGAGCTCCTTGGAACCGATCGCCATTATGCGTCGCCTTCCTCGCGCTTGATGATGCGTGCCTTGAGGGGCAGCTTGTGGATGGCCCGGGTGAGCGCCTCGCGCGCCGTGGCCTCGTCGACGCCGGAGAGCTCGAAGAGCACGCGACCCGGCTTGACGTTGGCGACCCACCACTCGACCGATCCCTTTCCGGAACCCATGCGGGTCTCGGCGGGCTTCTTGGTGAGCGGGCGGTCCGGGAAGATGTTGATGTACACGTTCCCGCCGCGCTTGACGTGACGCGTCATGGCGATGCGAGCGGACTCGATCTGGCGGTTGGTGACGTAGGCGGGCGTGAGGGCCTGGATGCCGTACTCGCCGAACGAGACGACGGTGCCGCCGGTCGCGTGGCCGGTACGACCCGGGTGGTGCTGCTTGCGGTGCTTGACCTTGCGGGGGATCAACATGGTTACGCCTCAACTCCTGCTGCGGCGACCGGCGCTGCCTCGGCGGCCGGCGCGGTGCGCGGCGCGTTGGTGCGGCGATCTCCGGTTCGACCGTCGGAACGGTCGTTACGACGCTCCGGGCGCGACGACTTCTGGTTCGCCTGCTCCCGAGCGAGATCCTTGTTGGTGATGTCGCCCTTGTAGACCCAGACCTTCACGCCGATGCGGCCGAAGGACGTGCGGGCCTCGTAGAAGCCGTAGTCGATGTTCGCGCGGAGGGTGTGCAGGGGCACGCGGCCCTCGCGGTAGAACTCCGAGCGGCTCATCTCGGCGCCGCCGAGGCGGCCCGACACCTGGATGCGGACGCCCTTGGCGCCGGCGCGCTGCGCGCCCTGCAGGCCCTTGCGCATCGCGCGGCGGAACGCCACACGACCCGCGAGCTGCTCGGCGATGCCCTGGGCGACCAGCTGCGCCTCGGCCTCGGGGTTCTTCACCTCGAGGATGTTCAGCTGGATCTGCTTGCCCGTGAGCTTCTCGAGGTCGGCGCGGATGCGCTCGGCCTCGACGCCGCGGCGGCCGATGACGATGCCGGGACGCGCCGTGTAGATGTCCACGCGGACACGGTCACGGGTGCGCTCGATCTCGATGCGCGCCACACCGGCGCGGTCGAGGCTCGTCTTGAGCATGGTGCGGATGCGCACGTCCTCGGCGACGTAGTCGCTGTAACGCTGCCCCTTCTTCGTGCTGTCCGAGAACCAACGCGACACGTGGTCGGTCGTGATCCCGAGACGGAACCCGTACGGGTTGACCTTCTGTCCCATTACTTGCTCGCCTTCTTCGTGGTCGTCGCCACGTCCGCCTCATCCGGCGTCGCGAGGACGACCGTGATGTGGCTGGTGCGCTTGTTGATACGGAATGCGCGACCCTGTGCGCGCGGCTGGAACCGCTTGAGGGTGGTGCCCTCGTCCACGAACGCCTTGGCGATGTAGAGGTCCTGCTCCGCGAGGAAGCTGTTGGACGCGTCGGCCTTGACCCGCGCGTTCGCCATGGCCGAGGCCACCAGCTTGTAGATCGGCTCGCTCGCGCCCTGCGGCGCGAACTTCAGGATGGCCAGGGCCTCCTCGGCCTGCTTGCCACGGATCATGTCCACGACGCGACGGGCCTTCTGGGGGGTGACGCGGATGTGACGCACGCGTGCGATCGACTCCACCATTTCTCTCCTCCTTCTCGTCGCCGCGTTAGCGGCGACGACCCTTCTTGTCGTCCTTCACGTGGCCGCGGAAGGTGCGCGTGAGCGCGAACTCGCCGAGCTTGTGTCCGACCATGGACTCCGTGACGAACACGGGGACGTGCTTGCGACCGTCGTGCACCGCGATGGTGTGACCCAGCATCGCCGGGATGATCATCGAGCGGCGCGACCAGGTCTTGATCACGTTCTTGCTGCTGGCCTCGTTCGCCGAGATCACCTTGCGGAGCAGGTGGTCGTCGACGAAGGGGCCCTTCTTCAGACTGCGTGGCATCTTCTACAACTCCTACTTGCGCTTCTTGCCGGCGTTGCGGCGGCGAACGATGAGCTTGTCGCTGGGCTTGTTGATGTGGCGCGTGCGGCCTTCCTTCTGGCCCCACGGGCTGACCGGGTGGCGACCACCGGAGGTCTTGCCCTCACCACCACCGTGCGGGTGATCGACCGGGTTCATGGCGACACCGCGGACGGTCGGGCGGACGCCCTTCCAGCGCATGCGGCCGGCCTTGCCCCAGTTGATGTTCGACTGCTCGGCGTTGCCGACCTCGCCGATGGTCGCGCGGCAGCGCGCATCGACGTTGCGGATCTCGCCGGAGGGCAGGCGCAGCTGGGCGTAGGGGCCGTCCTTCGCCACGAGGCGCACGGAGGCGCCGGCGGAGCGACCCATCTTCGCGCCGCCACCGGGGCGGAGCTCGATGGCGTGGATGACGGTACCCGTGGGGATGTTGCGCAGCGGCAGGTTGTTGCCCGGCTTGATGTCGGCCTGGGGACCAGACTCGATCTTGTCGCCCTGCTTCAGCTTGTTCGGCGCGATGATGTAGCGCTTCGTGCCGTCGATGAAGTGCAGGAGCGCGATGCGCGCCGTGCGGTTGGGGTCGTACTCGATGTGCGCGACGGTGGCGAGGACGCCGTCCTTGTCGTTGCGCTTGAAGTCGATGACGCGGTACTGGCGCTTGTGCCCACCACCGATGTGACGGGTGGTGATGCGACCGGCGTTGTTGCGACCACCGTGCTTGGGGAGGGGACGCAGCAGGGACTTCTCGGGCGTCGAACGCGTGATCTCCGCGAAGTCGGCGACGGACGAACCGCGACGACCCGGGGTCGTGGGCTTGTACTTGCGAATGGCCATTGGTGTTTTCCTAGTCCCGGTCTCAGCCGACAGTCGTGAAGATGTCGATGGAGCCCGACTTGAGGGAGACGATGGCGCGCTTGGTGTCCTTGCGCTTGCCCATCCCGAACTTGGTCCGGCGGGTCTTGCCCTGCTTGTTGAGCGTGTTGACCGACGCGACCTGCACGCCGAAGATCTTCTCGATCGCGAGCTTGATCTCGGTCTTGTTCGAGCGGGGGTCCACGATGAACGTGTACTTGCCCTGGTCGATCAGGCCGTAGCTCTTCTCGGAGACGACCGGCGCGATGATGATGTCGCGGGGATCCTTCTGGGTGGCGCTCATGCGGCAACCTCTTCCTTGGCCGTCTTCGACTCGACGAACGCGTCGAACGCGCCCTTCGTGAAGACGATGTCGTCGCTCACGAGCACGTCGTACGCGTTGAGCTGGTCGTAGGACAGCACGTGGACCGTCGGGATGTTGCGCACGCTGCGGAGGCTGACCTCGTCGGTGCGCTCCAGGACGATGAGGACGTGCTTGCTCGTGGCGATGCCCTCGAGCAGCGCGACCACGGTCTTCGTCGAGGGGACGTCTCCGGCGGAGAGGCTCTCGATGACGTGGAGGCGGGCGCCGCGCGCGCGGTCGGAGAGGGCGCCGAGCAGAGCCGCGGCGATCATCTTCTTGGGGGTGCGCTGCGAGTAGTTGCGGGGCGTGGGTCCGTGGACGATGCCACCGCCGGTCATCTGGGGGGCGCGGATCGAGCCCTGACGAGCGCGACCGGTTCCCTTCTGCTTGAACGGCTTGCGGCCGGCGCCGGAGACCTCGCCGCGACCCTTGGTCTTGTGCGTGCCCTGGCGCGCCGCGGCGAGCTGGGCGACGACGACCTGGTGGATGAGCGGGACGTTGGTCTGCACGTCGAACAGCGACGCGGGCAGGTCGACGGAGCCGGTGACTGCACCGGTCGCGTCGAGGACGTCGAGCTGGGTGTCGGTAGCCATGACTACTTCCCCTTCACTGCGTTGCGGACGAAGACGATGCGGCCACGCGCGCCGGGCACTGCGCCCTTGACGAGCAGGAGGCCCTTCTCGGCGTCCACGCTGTGGACGACGAGGTTCAGCACGGTGACGCGCTCGCCGCCCATGCGACCGGCCATGCGCATGCCCTTGAAGACACGGCTGGGGGTCGAGGAGGCGCCGATGGAGCCGGGCTTGCGGTGGTTGCGGTGCGAACCGTGCGAAGCGGAGACGCCCTTGAAGTTGTGGCGCTTCATGACGCCGGCGAAGCCCTTGCCCTTGCTGGTGCCGACGACGTCGACCTTGGTGCCGGGCTCGAAGGCGCCGACGGTGATCTCCTGGCCGAGCGCGTACTCGGCGAAGTCGGCCGTGCGGACCTCGGTGAGGTGGCGGCGCGGCGTGACGCCGGCCTTGTCGAAGTGGCCGGTGCTCGGCTTGTCGGCCTTGCGGGGGTCGATCTGGCCGTAGGCGATCTGGATGGCGCCGTAGCCGTCGACCTCGGGCGTGCGCACCTGGGTGACGACGTTCGGGGTGATCTGCACGACGGTCACGGGGATGAGCTTGTTGTTCTCGTCCCACACCTGCGTCATGCCCAGCTTCGTGCCGAGCAGACCGGTGAAAGTCCTGTTAGCGGTAGACATGGGTTCCCTTAGAGCTTGATCTCGATGTTGACGTCGGCCGGGAGGTCGAGTCGCATGAGCGAGTCGACCGCCTTCGGCGTCGGGTCGACGATGTCGATCAGACGCTTGTGCGTGCGCATCTCGAAGTGCTCGCGGCTGTCCTTGTACTTGTGGGGGGAACGGATCACGCAGATCACGTTCTTCTCCGTGGGCAGCGGCACCGGGCCGACGACCGTGGCGCCCGCGCGGGTCACCGTGTCGACGATCTTCCGGGCCGAGGAGTCGATGACCGAGTGGTCGTACGACTTAAGTCGGATGCGGATCTTCTGTCCCGCCATGTGTGACTCTCTCTCTTTCGTGCGTCATGCGGCCTCGGACCGTATTGGACGCGTGTGTCCCTCGCTCGGATGGCCCGGCCGCGTGGCGCGCCCCATCCGTGGTGCACCCGGGCGCGCATCGTGGGACGCGGCCTCGGGCAGCTCGTGCACCCGCCCGCATGCGGGCGCGGACGAGCGGTGCTCATCCGGTGGGTGTCGTGTGCTTCTGCTCTGCTGCCCGCGGCCTAACCTGCTCCGGGAGCGACGAGCGCTCCGGGCGGCTATGCACTGCCTGGCAGTGATCCGGTGTCTCGCGCGCAGGGCGGCGTGCACCGGAATGTTGAACTAGACGAGTTTGTCATAGTCCGGCCATGCGTGCAACCCGGGCGTGTCGCGCCCACTCCCCCGTGTTTCCGGGGCTCTCGGCGCCTCGCGCGCAGGGCGCGGAGCTGCCGCTCCGCTCACCGGAACAGCAGGTTCCGCAGCTCCGTCTCGCCCGAGCCCAGGCGCTGCGGGTCGATCGTGCGCCCGTGGACGTACTCGTCGACGAGGCGCGGATCCACGTAGCTGTTCTTCGCGATGGTCGGGGTGTTGCTGAGCACCTCAGCGGCGTCGCGGTACGCCTGCGCGAGCGCTCGCTGCCGCTTGCCCTTCGTCGCCTCGGGGCCGTGCTTCGCCAGGCTGATCGCCGCGGCGACCGTGCCGTGCAACGTCCGGAAGTCCTTCGCGGTGAACTCGCCGCCCGTGCGCTCGCGCACGTAGTCGTTGATGTCGGCCGCGCCGAGCGGGTGCCACTCGCCGCCGTCCTCGTAGGCCAGCAGCCGGGAGTTCGGACCCCGTTCCTGCAGCCCGCCGACGACCTGCACGAGGTCGTGGTCGCGGATGTCGCTCGACCACTCCTGCCCGCTCTTCGCGGGGAACTCGAGGTGCACGGTGTCCTCGTGCACGGTGACGTGCGAGCACAGCAGCGTCGACAGCCCGTGGCTGCCGTTCGACTCCGTGTAGCGCTCGCTGCCGACGCGCAGGCTGCCCGTGTCGAGCATGCGGAAGCCGGCGGCCAGCGCGCGCTCGCGCGTGAAGCCGTCCTGCCGGAGGTGGATGGTGACCTGGCGGCGCGCGGCGGGGAGCGACTCGGCCAGCTGCAACGATCGGTCGAACTTGATCCGGTCCTTCTGCTCGCGCCAGGTCGGGTGGTAGATGTACTGCCGGCGGCCGGCGCTGTCCATGCCCGTCGCCTGCACGTGCCCGTTCTCGTAGGGCGCGATCCAGACGTCGGTCCAGGCCGGCGGGATGCCGAGGTGGTCCATGCGCGCGCGGAGCACCTTGTCGCTGACGCGGTTCCCGTCGGCGTCGAGGTAGGTCCAGCCCTTCCCCGAGCGCCTGCGCGTGTAGCCCTTGCCGGTGGCGTCGCTGCGCCGGAGTCTGACCATTGGTCGAACCTACGCGCACCATCGCCATCGCTTAGGGCACGATGCGAATGCTCCCGGCCAGCCGTGACACCTCACTACCCGTTAAACGGCCGACAGGGCCGGGCCATGACGGCCCGACCCTGTCGGAGGTGGTGCTGGTGGAACTGGGTGCTACTTGACGATCTTCGTGACCGTGCCGGCGCCGACGGTGCGGCCACCCTCACGGATTGCGAAGCCGAGGCCCTCCTCCATGGCGATCGGCTGGATCAGCGCGACGTTCATGTCGGTGGTGTCGCCGGGCATGACCATCTCGGTGCCCTCGGGCAGCGTGATGACGCCGGTGACGTCGGTGGTGCGGAAGTAGAACTGCGGACGGTAGTTCGCGTAGAACGGGTTGTGACGCCCGCCCTCCTCCTTGGAGAGGATGTACGCGGTGCCCTCGAAGTCCGTGTGCGGCGTGACCGAACCCGGCTTGACGATGACCTGGCCGCGCTCGACGTCCTCGCGCTTGGTGCCACGGAGCAGGAGCCCGCAGTTCTCGCCGGCCCAGGCCTCGTCGAGCTGCTTGTGGAACATCTCGATGCCCGTGACGGTGGTCTTGACGGTGGGACGGATGCCCACGATCTCGACGTCCGAGTTGATGGCGAGGGTGCCGCGCTCGGCACGACCCGTGACGACGGTTCCACGACCGGTGATCGTGAAGACGTCCTCGACGGGCATGAGGAACGGCTTGTCCTTGTCGCGGACGGGCTCGGGGATCGACTCGTCGACGGCCTCCATGAGCTTGACGATCTGCTCGACCCACTTCTCGTCGCCCTCGAGCGCCTTGAGGCCGGAGACCTGGACGACGGGGGCGTTGTCGCCGTCGAAGTCCTGGCTGGAGAGCAGCTCGCGGACCTCGAGCTCGACGAGCTCGAGGATCTCCTCGTCGTCGACCATGTCCGACTTGTTGAGCGCGACGAGCAGGTACGGCACGCCGACCTGCTTGGCGAGCAGCACGTGCTCGCGCGTCTGCGCCATGGGGCCGTCGGTGGCGGCGACCACGAGGATCGCGCCGTCCATCTGGGCGGCGCCCGTGATCATGTTCTTGATGTAGTCAGCGTGACCCGGGGCGTCGACGTGAGCGTAGTGACGCTTGGGCGTCTCGTACTCGACGTGCGAGATGTTGATCGTGATGCCGCGCTGGCGCTCCTCGGGAGCGGAGTCGATGGACGCGAAGTCGCGCTGCACGTTGGTCGCCGACGGGTACTTGTCCGCCAGGACCTTGGAGATCGCTGCCGTCAGCGTCGTCTTGCCGTGGTCGACGTGACCGATCGTTCCGATGTTGACGTGCGGCTTGGTCCGCTCGAACTTGGCCTTACCCACTGTGGGTCCTCCTCAGGACTCGGTTGCGGGGCGTCCGGGTGTTCCCGGACGCCCTGCGTGTTGGAGATCTTGCTTATGGTACTGAAACGGCGGATGCCGCTCGAACTGGAGGGCTACTCGCCCTTGTTCTTCTGGACGATCTCGTCGGCGACAGCCTTCGGGACCTCGGCGTAGCTGCCGAAGCTCATCGAGTACACCGCACGGCCCGAGGTCTTGCTCCTCAGGTCGCCGACGTAGCCGAACATCTCCGACAGGGGGACGTTCGCGGTGATGACCTTCACGCCGCTCGCGTCCTCCATGGCCTGGATCTGGCCGCGACGGGAGTTCAGGTCGCCGATGACGTCGCCCATGTACTCCTCGGGCGTACGGACCTCGACGGCCATGAGCGGCTCGAGCAGCACGGGCTTCGCCTTGCGCGCGGCCTCCTTGAAGGCCATCGAGCCGGCGATCTTGAACGCCATCTCCGAGGAGTCGACGTCGTGCGCGGCGCCGTCGAGCAGCGTCGCCTTCACGCCGACCATCGGGTAGCCGGCGAGGATGCCGACCTGGAGCGCGTCCTGGATGCCCGCGTCCACCGAGGGGATGTACTCCCGGGGGACGCGACCGCCGGTGACCTTGTTGTCGAACTCGTAGGTCTTCTCCGCGGTCACCTCCATGGGCTCGATCTTGATCTGGATCTTGGCGAACTGCCCTGATCCACCCGTCTGCTTCTTGTGCGTGAAGTCGTGCTTGTCGACCGTGCCGCGGATGGTCTCGCGGTACGCGACCTGCGGCTTGCCGACGTTGGCCTCGACGTTGAACTCGCGCTTCATGCGGTCGACCAGGATGTCGAGGTGGAGCTCGCCCATGCCCTTGATGACCGTCTGACCGGTCTCCTGGTTCTGCTCGGTGCGGAAGGTCGGGTCCTCCTCGGCGAGCTTCTGGATGGCGACACCCAGCTTCTCCTGGTCGGCCTTCGTCTTCGGCTCGATCGCGACCTCGATGACGGGCTCGGGGAACGTCATCGACTCGAGGACGATCTGGTCCTGCGGGTCGCAGAGCGTGTCGCCCGTGGTCGTGTCCTTGAGGCCGATGACCGCGTAGATGTGGCCGGCGGTGACCGAGTCGACCGGGTTCTCCTTGTTGGAGTGCATCTGGAAGATCTTGCCGATGCGCTCCTTCTTGCCCTTGGTCGAGTTGATGACCTGCGAGCCGCTCGCGATGGTGCCCGAGTAGACCCGGACGTACGTGAGACGACCGAAGAACGGGTGCACCGCGACCTTGAACGCGAGCGCCGAGAAGGGCTCGGTCGAGTCGGGCTTGCGGATGATGATCTTCTCCTCGTCGCGCACGTCGTGGCCCTCCATGGGGGGCACGTCGAGCGGGCTGGGGAGGTAGTCGATCACCGCGTCGAGCATCGGCTGGACGCCGCGGTTCTTGAACGCGGAACCGCAGAGCACGGGGTAGATCTCGCTGTTGACGGTGAGCTTGCGGATGGCGGCCTTGATCTCCGCCACCGTCAGCTCCTCGCCGCCGAAGTACTTCTCGAGCAGCGCGTCGTCGGTCTCGGCGACGGTCTCGAGCAGCTTGGCCCGGTACTCGTCCGCCTTGTCCTTGAGATCCGCGGGGATCTCCTCGATGTCGTACTTCGCACCGAGCTCGACGTCTCCCTTGGAGTCGCCGCGCCAGGTCAGCGCGCGCATCTCGACGAGGTCGATGACACCCTCGAAGCCGCCCTCCGCGCCGATCGGCAGCTGGATGACCAGCGGCTTCGCGCCGAGGCGGTTGATGATCGTGTCGACCGTGAAGTAGAAGTCGGCACCGAGCTTGTCCATCTTGTTGACGAAGCAGATGCGCGGCACGTCGTACTTGTCGGCCTGGCGCCACACCGTCTCGGACTGGGGCTCGACGCCCTCCTTGCCGTCGAACACGGCGACCGCGCCGTCGAGGACGCGGAGCGAACGCTCCACCTCGACGGTGAAGTCGACGTGCCCGGGGGTGTCGATGATGTTGATCTGGTTCTTGTTCCAGAAGCACGTCGTCGCGGCGGACGTGATGGTGATGCCGCGCTCCTGCTCCTGGGCCATCCAGTCCATCGTGGCGGCGCCGTCGTGGACCTCGCCGATCTTGTGAGTGATGCCCGTGTAGTACAGGATGCGCTCGGTGGTGGTGGTCTTGCCGGCATCGATGTGAGCCATGATGCCGATGTTGCGGACCTTGTTCAGGTCGGTGAGCACGTCCTGTGCCACAGGTTCCTCCGAAAGGGGTTGGTGGTGCTGTCGAACGAGGTGGACGACTACCAGCGGTAGTGCGCGAAGGCCTTGTTCGACTCGGCCATCTTGTGGGTGTCCTCGCGGCGCTTGACCGCTGCACCGAGGCCGTTCGACGCGTCGAGGATCTCGTTGGTGAGACGCTCGGTCATCGTCTTCTCGCGACGCGACTTGGCGTACGTCGTGAGCCAGCGGAGCGCGAGGGTGTTCGCGCGGTGCGGCTTGACCTCGATCGGCACCTGGTAGGTGGAGCCACCCACGCGGCGCGAGCGGACCTCGAGTGCCGGGCGGACGTTGTCGAGCGCCTTCTTCAGCGTGACGACGGCGTCCTGGCCGTTCTTCGCGGCGACGCCTGCGAGGGCGTCGTAGACGATCTTCTCGGCGAGGCCCTTCTTGCCGTCGAGCAGGATCTTGTTGACGAGCTGGCTGACGATCGGCGCACCGTAGACGGGATCTGCGACGACAGGGCGCTTGGGGGCGGGACCCTTGCGAGGCATTACTTCTTCTCCATCTTCGCGCCGTACCGGCTGCGAGCCTGCTTGCGGTTCTTCACGGCCTGGGTGTCGAGCGCGCCGCGGACGATCTTGTAGCGCACGCCGGGGAGGTCCTTCACGCGACCGCCGCGGACGAGCACCATGGAGTGCTCCTGCAGGTTGTGGCCCTCACCGGGGATGTAGGCCGTCACCTCCTGGCCGTTGCTGAGCTTGACGCGGGCGACCTTGCGCAGGGCCGAGTTCGGCTTCTTGGGCGTGGTCGTGTAGACGCGGGTGCAGACGCCGCGCTGCTGGGGGTTCGCCTTCAGGGCGGGCGCCTTGGTCTTGACGACCTTGGGCGTGCGGCCCTTGCGGACCAGCTGCTGGATGGTGGGCACTACGGGACTCCTCGATGCTGCACGGTGACAGCGGGTTGATGGTCAGCATTCGACGCCCGCGAGCGGGGATCGAGTTCAACTGGACCCGCGCGTCCGTCGCCCACGGGAGTGGGAGGCGCCGGCGGGTATGCCGTGGGGGCCGGCCGAATGGACGAACCCTGATCGGTGCGCTCCTGGCCCGCTCGGCGCGCCGACTTCACGGCACGACACGAGCGCACGCCTGAGCGCACACCCCCGCAACGATACAGTTCCGCGACTCGCCGGTCAAACGGTGGACGAGGGGCCGCGGGCGGCCAACGCGACGGCGCCGAGGCCCAGGAGCACCGAGATCCCCAGCACGGCGACGCCGAACGGATCCACGAGGTGGCGGACGGCGAACGCGAGGCTCGCGAACACGTCCGCGCCGCCCAGGAGGAAGAGCACGGAGCCGACGATCCCGTACGCGAGCCAGGCGCCGACCCCCCAGCCGATGACCGGCAGGACGGGGATCCGGCGCTCGCGGTCGGCCTCGCGCGTGGTGCGGATGAGGCCGACGGCGAAGACCAGCGTGGCGCTCACGACCATCACGGGTCCGAGGAGGACGCCGGCGTCGCGCTCGGGGATCACCTCGTCACCGCCGAGCAGGGCGACGAAGCCGAAGACGCACACGACGAGCGCGACGTGCATGACGGCGGCCAGGAGGGGGATCACTCCCCCAGCCTGACACGCGTCAGCGGTGGTCCGGCTGCTCCGCCAGCTTGCGGTCGTACTCGGCGCGGGCCTCGGCGTTCTTGGCCTTGATGCGGCGGCCGCGCGCGCTGATGCCGGCGCCGAGCCACGTGACGAGCTCTCGCGCGAGGAAGCCCGCGAGGATCCCGTCGGGGAAGGTCACCGTGCGCTGGAGCAGGAGCGCCTGCTCCGACGGGGCCAGGTCCATGACGCCGCCCTGGAGGAGACGCGTGCCGACGTACGCGGCGTAGACGAGGATCGCGACCGGCAGGCCCCCGAGGACGAACGCCCACCACTTGCCCCGGTTGACCAGGAGCGCGAGCAGGACGAAGAACACGAGGAACGCGATCGTGGGCACGTAGAAGACGGGCGACGCGATGTAGCGGCCGAAGACGTCGCCGAACGCGTCGGGGTTGCGCACCGAGGCGAGGAGCGCGGTGCCCAGCGAGTAGAGCAGGGCGAAGAGGATGGCGGCGACGACCGCGATGAGCACGCCGAATCCGCGGTTGCCGCGCTTCTCCGGCGGGACGGGGGCCTGCACGTAGATGGGCTGCGACTGCGACTGGCGCGCGGTCTCCTCGTCGCGGGCGCGGCGGTCGCGCTCCTCGCGCTCGCGGGCGTCGGCCTCGCGGGCCTCGCGCTCGCGGCGCTCCCGGTCCTCGACGTCGCGCTGGCGGGCCTCGGACTCGCGCGCTTCTGCCTCACGCGCCTCGGCCTCGCGGGCCTCCGCCTCGCGGGCCTCGCGCTCGCGGTCGTCGCGCGCCCGGGCCTCGGCCACGCGGGCCTCGGACTCGCGTCGCTCGCGCTCACGCGCGTCGTGGTCCTCGTCGACGGGGGCGGCGAACGCCGTCTGGTCGAAGGTGGAGGTGTCGGAGTGCGCGGAGTCGGCGCTCCGGTCGGCGGGGCCGTCGTCGAAGGCGGCGGCGGCGCGCTCGTCCGGGGTGCGGGGATCCAGCGGCTGGTCGGCCTCGTCGGGCTGTCGGTGCGGGGCGGGCCTGTCGTCGGTCATGGCACGAACCTACCTCGGCGGCGCTCCGCCGCCCGGGCGGCGTGCCGGGGAGCGGCCAGATGGGGAGGAGCGGCTAGAACGGCTCGAGGAGCCGCTGCAGGAAGCGGCGCGTGCGCTCCTCGGTCGGGCGCTGCAGGACCTCGGACGGGTGCCCGCGCTCGACCACCACGCCGCCGTCCATGAACACGACCTCGTCGGCCACCTGGCGGGCGAAGGCCAGCTCGTGGGTGACGATCACCATGGTCCACGCCTCGTCGGCGAGCTCCTTGATGACGCTGAGCACCTCGCCCACGAGCTCGGGGTCGAGGGCGGACGTCGGCTCGTCGAACAGCAGGATCTGCGGTCGGAGCGCCAGCGCGCGCACGATCCCCACGCGCTGCTGCTGCCCGCCCGACAGCTGGAACGGGTGCTGGTCGCGCTTGTCGGCGAGGCCGACGCGGGCGAGCAGCTCCTCGGCCTCGCGCGTCGCCTCGGCCACGGGGCGCCGCTGGACCTGCACGGGGCCCTCGATGACGTTCTCCAGGACGGTCTTGTGCGGGAACAGGTTGTACTGCTGGAACACCATCGCCGAGCGGTCGCGGAGGGCGAGCAGCTCGCGGTGCCTCGGCTTCGCGGCGAAGTCGACGCGGAGGGGGCCCGTCGTGCGGGACCGGGAGTCGGCGTCGGCAGCCGCGACCTCGACGACGCCCTCCTCCGGCACCTCGAGGCCGTTGAGGGAGCGCAGGACCGTGGTCTTGCCGGATCCGCTCGGGCCGATGAGCGCGGTCACGCCGCCGCGACGGACCTCGAGGTCGATGGAGCGGAGCACCTCGTTGTCGCCGAACGACTTGCGGAGGCCGCGGACGGTGAGGACGGGCTCACCGGGCGTCCGGTGCGGGGCGGGCGCGGGATCGACGGGATCAGTGGGCGACATACCGGTCGAGCCTCCTCTCGAGGCGGGTCTGCGCGAACGACAGCACGAGGCAGACGAGCCAGTAGATCAGCGCCGCCTCGAGGTACAGCAGCATGTACTCGAACGTGGACGACGCGATGAGCTGCGCCTGCTTGAAGAGCTCGGTCACGAGGATCACCGAGGCGAGGGACGTGTCCTTCACCAGGCTGATGAACGTGTTGGACAGCGGCGGCACCGACACGCGGGCGGCCTGCGGCACGATGATGCGGCGCAGCGTCAGCGCGCGGGACATGCCGATGGTGTGGCCGGCCTCCCACTGCCCGCGCGGCACGGAGAGGATCGACGCGCGGATGATCTCCGCCGCGTAGCCGCCGACGTTCACCGACAGGGCGATGACCGCGCTCGGCCACGGCGGCAGCACGACGCCGATGGACGGCAGGCCGTAGAAGATCACGAAGAGCTGCACCAGGAGCGGGGTGCCGCGCACGACCGAGATGTAGAACCGCGCGATGCCGGACACGAGCCGGTTGCCGTAGAGGCGCATGAGCGCGAGGCCGAGCGCGATCGCGAGACCCAGGGCGAAGGTGACGAGGGCGAGCGGGATGGTGCCGCGGATCGTCTCGAGCGCGAGCGGCCCGAAGGACGACCAGAACAGGTCCCACTCCCTCGACATGCGATCCCCTCGTCTCGTCCTCGTCCGTCAGCGTACGCGGCGGTCTACTGCGAGACGTCCGCGCCGAAGTACTTCTCGGAGATCGACGCGAGCGTGCCGTCGGCACGCAGGTCGGCGAGGGCCTGGTCGACCGCGGTCACGAGGTCGTCGCTGCCCTTGCGGAAGACGAGCGCGCTGAGCGACGGGTCGTCGGTCTCCGCGGCGACCTGCAGGTCGGAGTCGCCCTGCTGCTTCTGGTAGTCGAGCAGCGTGAGGCGGTCGTTGATGGTCGCGTCGACGCGGCCCTGCTGGAGGAGCGTCACCGCCTGCGCGAAGCCCTCGACGGCCTCGACCTTGGCGCCGCTCTGGGTGGCGAGCTCGTTCCAGTTGCTCGTGAGCGACTGGGCCGTGGTCTTGCCCTTGAGGTCGGCGAACGAGCTGATGCCCGAGTCGGCGCCCTTCACGATGATCACGCCGGGCGAGACCGTGTACGGCTCGGAGAAGTCGTAGACCGTCTTGCGCTCGTCCGTGATGGAGATCTGGTTGGCGATGACGTCCCAGCGCCCGGCCTCGAGGCCCGCGAAGATGCCGTCGAACTGGGTCTCCTCGAAGACCGGCTTCACGCCCAGCTTGTCGGCGACCGCGGTCGCGACCTCGACGTCGTAGCCCGTGAGCGCGCCCGACCCGGATCCCTCGTGGAAGGAGAACGGCGAGTACGTGCCCTCGGTGCCGATGACGAGCTCGCCCTTGGCCTTGACGTCGGAGAGGCTCGTCGCGGCGGCGGGGGTGCCTGAGGTGCCGTCGGCGGATCCGGTGCCCGCGTCACCCGAGGCGCAGCCCGCGAGGCCGAGGGCAGCCGCGGCCAGGAGACCGGTGAGGGCGAGGGAGGGGCGGAGGCGGGAGCGGAGCGTCATGGGGGTCCTTGCGGTCACGGCGGGTCCCTGGTGCGGGATCGCCTCGTGCGGGTGCTGTGTTCGCGGTGATGGGGCGTCGGATGCCCGGAACCCGTCCGGGTGCGCCGACCGCCATGATCTCAACGCCCTCGCCGTGTCGGTATTCCCGTGTCGCCGGATGACGGACGGCGTCCGCCGGCCCGCTCGCCCGGTGGCTAGAAGAGCGGCTCGGGCTCGGTCCCGTCGCCGTCGTCGGCGACCGGCCCGATCTCGCCCTCGAGCTCCTGGAGGCGCAGGGCCACGACGCGGTCGAGTGCCTGGCGGATGACGGGCGCGAGCGGGGCGAGCTCGCGCGCCATCGCGTCGTCCACGACCCGCTGGATGTCGTCCTCGCGCTCCCCGTAGTCGACGAACGCGGGCATGCCGAAGGGGTGGTCGCGGTAGAGGGGTCCGCGGGTCTCGCGGTAGAGGCGCTCCGCGGCATCGCGGGCCGCCTCGGCGCGTGCGACCTCGAGCGCGGCGACGAGCGGGTGGATCGCCGTGTGGGGCGCGTCCCGCGGGATCGCCTCCTGGTCCGTGAACGGCGATGCGTCGCAGGCCGGGCAGGAGCCGGATCCGCTGCCCGACGAGGTCGAGGTGTCCGTGGCGTGGCGGAGCGCGTGCGCCCGCCATGCCAGGACCACGTCCTCGAGCATCCGCACGACGCCTCCTCGGGTCCCCGGGCGTCGGCCGGCGCCGGGTCCGCCCACTGTATCGGGGGGACGGGCCCCGATCCGGGAGCCCGGCGGTGCGGGACGGGGGCGCGCGACCCGCGCCCCCGGAGACGAGACGCCCCCCGGGGACGAGACGCCCCCCCGGGGACGAGGAAGGGCCCCGCCGGAGCGGGGCCCTTCTCATCGTGCGCTCACGCGCCGGCGGTCCTAGTTGTAGGTGCCGGGCGTGTAGTCGTCCGAGCTGAAGCTGTCGAAGTCGACGAAGCTCAGGTCGGACTCGTTGAACACCGACTCATCCGTGAAGATGCGGTTCGGGTAGCGCTCGGCCTTGGCCTCCTCCGTCGCGGTGACGGTGACGTCGCGGTACTTCGCGAGCCCCGTGCCGGCCGGGATCAGCTTGCCGATGATGACGTTCTCCTTGAGGCCCATCAGCGGGTCGGACTTGCCCTCCATGGCGGCCTGCGTGAGCACGCGGGTCGTCTCCTGGAAGGACGCGGCCGACAGCCACGACTCGGTCGCGAGCGAGGCCTTGGTGATCCCCATGACCTCCTGGCGGGCGGAGGCGGTCTTCTTGCCCTCCGTCAGCGTGGCGCGGTTGACCTCGTTGTAGCGGGCCCGGTCGACGAGCTCACCGGGGAGGAGGTCCGTGTCGCCGTGCTCGACGACCGTGACCTTGCGCAGCATCTGCCGCACGATGACCTCGATGTGCTTGTCGTGGATCGGGACGCCCTGCGAGCGGTAGACGCCCTGGACACCGCCCACGAGGTGCTTCTGCACCTCGCGCACGCCCTTGACCCGGAGGACCTCCTTCGGGTCGATGGCGCCGACGTGCAGCTGCTGCCCGAGCTCGACGTGCTGGCCGTCCTCGACGAGGAGGGTCGCGCGCTTGAGCACCGGGTAGATGTGCGGCTCGTCGCCGTTGTCCGGGGTCAGGATCACCTTGCGGCTGCGATCCGTGTCCTCGATCGTGATGCGACCGGCGGCCTCCGCGATGGGCGACGCACCCTTGGGGGTGCGGGCCTCGAAGAGCTCCTGCACGCGGGGCAGACCCTGCGTGATGTCGTCCGCCGATGCCACACCACCGGTGTGGAAGGTGCGCATCGTGAGCTGCGTGCCGGGCTCGCCGATCGACTGGGCCGCGATGATGCCGACGGCCTCGCCGATGTCGACGAGCTTGCCGGTGGCGAGCGAGCGGCCGTAGCAGGCCGCGCACACGCCGACGGCGGACTCGCACGTGAGGACCGAGCGCACCTTGATCTCGTGCACGCCGGCAGCGATCAGGTGGTCGATCATGACGTCGCCGACGTCGCTGCCCGCGGGGGCGACGACCTCGCCTGCCTCGTTGACCGCGTCGGCGGCCAGCGAGCGGGCGTACACCGAGTTCTCCACGTTCGAGTCGCGGACGGACGAGCCGTCAGCGCCCTTCGTGGCGATCGGCAGGTCGAGCCCACGGCCGGTGCCGCAGTCGTCCTCGCGGATGATGACGTCCTGCGACACGTCCACCAGACGACGGGTGAGGTACCCGGAGTCGGCGGTGCGAAGCGCGGTGTCGGCCAGTCCCTTGCGAGCACCGTGGGTGGAGATGAAGTACTCCGCCACCGTCAGGCCCTCGCGGTACGAGTGGACGATCGGGCGGGGGATGATCTCGCCCTTCGGGTTCGACACGAGGCCGCGCATGCCGGCGATCTGGCGGACCTGCATCCAGTTGCCTCGTGCCCCGGAGGACACCATGCGGTTGATGTTGTTGTCGGCGGGGAGGTTGTCCTCCATCGCCTTCGCGACCTCGGCGGTGGCCTTGTTCCAGATCTCGATGAGCTCCTGACGACGCTCGGCGTTCGTCGTGAGTCCCTTCTCGAACTGGCCCTGGACCTTGGCGGCCTGCTTCTCGTAGCCCGACAGGATGGCCGCCTTGGTGGGCGGGGTCAGCACGTCGGAGAGGGCGACCGTGACGCCGGAGCGCGTGGCCCAGTAGAAGCCCGCGTCCTTGATCCGGTCGAGCGCTGCCGCGACCTCGACCTTGGGGTACCGCTCGGCGAGGTCGTTGACGATCTCGGAGAGCTTGCCCTTGTCGGCGACGGCCTCGATGTAGGGGTAGTCGACCGGCAGGGTCTCGTTGAACAGCGCGCGACCGAGGGTGGTCGAGAGCAGCACGGGGCCGACGGTCTTGCCCTTCTCGTCGAGCTCGACGCCCTCGGGCACCTCACCCTCCGCGAAGTAGAGGTCATGCAGGCGGATGCGCACCTTGGCGTTGAGGTCCAGCGAGAGCTGGTCCTTCGCCAGGATGGCCTCGGCCACCGAGCTGAACGCGCGACCCTCACCGGCGACGCCCTCCTTGAGGGTGGTCAGGTGGTGCAGGCCGATGATCATGTCCTGCGTGGGCAGGGTGACCGGGCGTCCGTCCGACGGCTTGAGGATGTTGTTCGAGGCGAGCATCAGGATGCGCGCCTCGGCCTGGGCCTCGACCGACAGGGGCAGGTGGACGGCCATCTGGTCGCCGTCGAAGTCCGCGTTGAACGCGGCGCAGACGAGCGGGTGCAGCTGGATCGCCTTGCCCTCCACGAGCTGGGGCTCGAACGCCTGGATGCCCAGGCGGTGGAGCGTGGGCGCGCGGTTGAGCAGCACGGGGCGCTCGCGGATGATCTCCTCGAGCACGTCCCAGACCTGTCCGCGGCTGCGCTCGACCATGCGCTTGGCGGCCTTGATGTTCTGGGCGTGGCTCAGGTCGATCAGGCGCTTGATGACGAACGGCTTGAACAGCTCGAGCGCCATCTGCTTGGGCAGACCGCACTGATGCAGCTTGAGCTGCGGCCCGACGATGATGACCGAGCGGCCCGAGTAGTCCACGCGCTTGCCGAGCAGGTTCTGGCGGAACCGGCCCTGCTTGCCCTTCAGCATGTCGCTGAGGGACTTGAGCGCGCGGTTGCCGGTGCCCGTGACGGGACGACCGCGGCGGCCGTTGTCGAACAGCGCGTCGACGGCCTCCTGCAGCATGCGCTTCTCGTTGTTGACGATGATCTCGGGGGCGCCGAGATCCAGCAGACGACGGAGGCGGTTGTTGCGGTTGATCACGCGGCGGTACAGGTCGTTCAGGTCGCTGGTCGCGAAGCGGCCGCCGTCGAGCTGCACCATCGGGCGCAGCTCCGGCGGGATGACCGGGACGACCTGCAGCACCATCGCGGCCGGCGAGTTGCCGGTCGCGAGGAAGGAGCTGACGACGCGCAGGCGCTTGATGGCGCGGATCTTCTTCTGTCCCTTGCCGGTGGCGATCTGCTCGCGGAGCAGCTCCCCCTCGGCCTCGAGGTCGAAGGCCTCCAGGCGCTTCTGGATCGCCTCGGCGCCCATGTGGGCCTCGAAGTAGATGCCGAAGCGGTCCTGCAGCTCGTGGAAGACGGCGTCCTCGGGCTTGAGCTCGCCGACCTTGAGGCTGCGGAACTCCTCCCAGACGCGCTCGAGACGGGAGATGTCCTCGTCGAACGCCTTGCGCGTCTGACCCATCTCCTTCTCGGCGCCGTCCTTCGCGCGGCGCTTCTGGTCGCTCTTGGCGCCCTCGGCCTCCAGCGCGGCCAGGTCGGTCTCCAGGCGCCCGAGGCGCTCGGCGATCTGGCTGTCGCGCTGGTCCTGCAGGGTCTTGATCTCGAGCCGGAGCTCGTTCTCGAGGCCGGGCATGTCCTCGTGGCGAGCATCCTCGTCCACGCTGATCACCATGTAGGCGGCGAAGTAGATGACCTTCTCGAGGTCCTTCGGCGCCATGTCGAGCAGGTAGCCGAGGCGCGACGGGACGCCCTTGAAGTACCAGATGTGCGTGACGGGCGCGGCGAGCTCGATGTGGCCCATGCGCTCGCGGCGGACCGCGGACTTGGTGACCTCCACGCCGCAGCGCTCGCAGACGATGCCCTTGAAGCGCACCCGCTTGTACTTGCCGCAGGAGCACTCCCAGTCGCGGCTGGGTCCGAAGATCTGCTCTCCGAAGAGGCCGTCCTTCTCGGGCTTCAGCGTGCGGTAGTTGATGGTCTCGGGCTTCTTGACCTCACCGTGCGACCAGCGGCGGATGTCGTCGGCCGTGGCCAGGCCGATCCGCAGCTCATCGAAAGTTGTTACGTCGAGCAATTTTCCTTCTCTCCTTGGAAAGCTTCGAGTCGAAAGTCTTGAGCGGGCTTAGATGTCGTCGATGCTGGACGACTCGAAGCGGGTGGAGATGTTGATGCCGAGCTCCTCCGCCGCGCGGAAGACCTCGTCATCCGTGTCGCGCAGGCTGACCGCCTGGCCGTCGGCCGAGAGGACCTCGACGTTCAGGCAGAGGGACTGCATCTCCTTGATCAGGACCTTGAAGGACTCGGGGATACCCGGTTCCTGGATGTTCTCGCCCTTGACGATGGCCTCGTACACCTTCACGCGGCCGAGGATGTCGTCCGACTTGATGGTGAGGAGCTCCTGCAGCGCGTACGCGGCGCCGTAGGCCTCGAGCGCCCAGACCTCCATCTCGCCGAACCGCTGGCCGCCGAACTGGGCCTTACCGCCCAGGGGCTGCTGCGTGATCATCGAGTAGGGACCCGTCGAGCGCGCGTGGATCTTGTCGTCCACCAGGTGGTGCAGCTTCAGGATGTACATGTAGCCGACCGAGACGGGCTCGGGGAACGGCTCGCCGGAGCGGCCGTCGAACAGGCGCGTCTTGCCGCTGGACCCGATGAGGCGGTCGCCGTCGCGGGTGACCGTCGTCGAGTCGAGCAGGCCGGCGATCTCCTCCTCGAGCGCTCCGTCGAACACCGGGGTGGCGACCTTCGTGCCGGCGGGCGCCTGGCGCGCGTGGTCCGGCAGGCGCTCGGCCCACTTCGGCTTGCCCTCGACCTCCCAGCCCTGCTTGGCGATCCACCCGAGGTGGGTCTCCAGGACCTGGCCGAAGTTCATGCGGCCGGGGATGCCGAGCGGGTTGAGGATGACGTCGACCGGGGTCCCGTCGGCGAGGAACGGCATGTCCTCGACCGGCAGGATCTTGGAGATGACGCCCTTGTTGCCGTGACGGCCGGCGAGCTTGTCGCCCTCGGTGATCTTGCGCTTCTGGGCGATGAACACCACGACGCGCTGGTTGACGCCCGAGCCGAGCTCGTCGTCGCCGTCCTGCGAGTCGAAGACCTTGACGCCGATGATCGTGCCCTGCTCGCCGTGGGGCACCTTCAGGGACGTGTCGCGGACCTCGCGGCTCTTCTCGTTGAAGATCGCGCGCAGCAGGCGCTCCTCGGCGCTGAGCTCGGTCTCGCCCTTCGGCGTGACCTTGCCCACGAGGATGTCGCCGGGGCGGACCTCGGCGCCGATGCGGATGATGCCGCGCTCGTCGAGGTCGGCGAGCAGCTCCGGGCTGACGTTGGGGAGGTCGCGGGTGATCTCCTCCTTGCCGAGCTTGGTGTCGCGCGCGTCGACCTCGTACTCCTCGATGTGGATGGAGGAGAGGGTGTCGTCCTTGACCAGGTTCTGGCTCAGGATGATCGCGTCCTCGAAGTTGTGGCCCTCCCACGGCATGAACGCGACGAGCAGGTTCTTGCCGAGCGCGAGCTCGCCGTTCTCCGTGGCGGGGCCGTCGGCGATGACCTCGCCGGCCTCGATGCGGTCGCCGGCCGAGACCAGGACGCGGTGGTTGTAGCTCGTGCCCTGGTTGGAGCGGTCGAACTTGCGCAGGTAGTAGGTCTGCGTGCCGCCCTCGTCGAGCTGGATGGTGACGACCTCGGCCGACACCTCCGCCACGACGCCCGAGGCGTCGGCGGTGAGGACGTCGCCGGCGTCGATGGCCGCGTAGCCCTCCATGCCGGTGCCGACGAGCGGGCTCTCGCTGCGCAGCAGCGGGACGGCCTGACGCTGCATGTTCGCGCCCATGAGGGCCCGGTTCGCGTCGTCGTGCTCGAGGAACGGGATGAGCGAGGTCGCGACCGACACCATCTGGCGCGGGGAGACGTCCATGTAGTGGACGTTCTCCTTCGCGACGAGCTCCACCTCACCGCCCTTGGGGCGGACGAGGACGCGGTCCTCCGCGAAGCGGAAGTCCTTCGTGAGGGGCGCGTTGGCCTGGGCGACGAGGAACTCGTCCTCCTCGCTGGCCGTGAGGTAGTCGATCGTGTCCGTGACCACGCCGTCGACGACGCGGCGGTACGGGGTCTCGATGAAGCCGAACGAGTTGATGCGGGCGAACGACGCCAGCGAGCCGATCAGGCCGATGTTCGGACCTTCCGGGGTCTCGATGGGGCACATGCGGCCGTAGTGCGACGGGTGGACGTCGCGGACCTCGACGCCGGCGCGCTCACGGGACAGACCACCCGGGCCGAGCGCCGAGAGGCGGCGCTTGTGGGTGAGACCCGCGAGCGGGTTGTTCTGGTCCATGAACTGCGACAGCTGGCTCGTGCCGAAGAACTCCTTGATCGCGGCGACGACGGGGCGCACGTTGATCAGGGTCTGCGGCGTGATGGCCTCGATGTCCTGCGTGGTCATGCGCTCGCGGACGACGCGCTCCATGCGGGACAGGCCGGTGCGGACCTGGTTCTGGATGAGCTCGCCGACCGCGCGGATGCGGCGGTTGCCGAAGTGGTCGATGTCGTCCACGTCGAGGCGCAGCTCGACGGGCTTGCCGTCGCGCGTGCCGTTCATCTTCGTCTCGTTCGCGTGCAGCGAGACGAGGTACTTGATGGTCGCGAGGATGTCCTCGACCGTGAGCACCGAGTCGGTGAGCTGCTTGTCGATGCCGAGCTTGCGGTTGATCTTGTAGCGACCCACCTTCGCCAGGTCGTAGCGCTTCGGGTTGAAGTAGAAGTTGTCGAGCAGCGCGCGGGCGGCCTCGGCGGCGACCTGCTCGCCGGGACGGAGCTTGCGGTAGATGTCCTTGAGGGCCTCCTCCTTGGTGAGGATGGAGTCCTTCTCGAGCGTGAGCTCGATGGACGCGACGCCCTTGAACTCCTCGAGGATCTGCTCGCTGGTGAGGCCGAGGGCCTTGAGGAACACGGTGACCGACTGCTTGCGCTTGCGGTCGATGCGCACGCCGACCTGGTCGCGCTTGTCGATCTCGAACTCGAGCCAGGCGCCGCGGGACGGGATGACGCGGGCGGAGTAGATGTCCTTGTCGGAGGTCTTCTCCTGCTGGCGCTCGAAGTACACGCCGGGCGAGCGGACGAGCTGGGACACGACGACACGCTCGGTGCCGTTGATGATGAACGTGCCCTTCTCCGTCATGAGGGGGAAGTCGCCCATGAAGACCGTCTGGGTCTTGATCTCACCCGTGAGGTGGTTCATGAACTCGGCCTCGACGTAGAGGGGAGCGGAGTAGGTCTTGCCGCGCTCCTTGCACTCGTCGATGGAGTACTTCTGCTCCTCGAGGTACGGGTTAGTGAACCCGAGCTGCATGGTCTCGCCCAGGTCCTCGATGGGGGAGATCTCCTCGAAGATCTCCTCGAGGCCCGAGTTGAGCGCCAGGTCGGTGCGACCCTGCGCGGTGCCCTCCTCGACGCGCCGCTTCCACGCGTCCGAGCCGACGAGCCAGTCGAAGCTCTCGGTCTGCAGGGCGAGGAGGTCGGGGACGGTGAGGGTGTCAGTGATCTTCGCGAACGAGAGCCGCGATGCGTCGCGACCGTTCTGGGGAGTGGGAGTTGCGTTGCGCGCAGCAGCCAAGGAAATTACCTCCGTGGGCCCCGTCGGGCTCCGATGTCGTCGATACGCCGAGACCGACCCGGGACGTGACCCGTGCCGATCCTGATGGAGTTGCTCGCCACACCTCGCGGGATGGGCTCGGGATGGACCCGAGCGCACACGATGACCGACCGCAATATGAAGGCAAAAGGGAGTGGGAGCGCAAAGGATCACCATACGGGTCGCGACGCGCCATGTCCAGCGGAATCTTGCATCCTCGGCGTGTCTCGGTGTATAACGTGCGGCTGCCCTGCCGCAGGACCGCTCCGCCCGCGTAGCGTCGGGGCATGAGCGCACCCTGGCACGTGTCCCCCGGCGGCCCCTCGCACGTGCACGTGGCGGGCGACGTGGAGGTCAGGAAGGCCTCCGTCGGTCCCATGGACAACGACGCGTACCTCCTCACCGACCTCGACTCCGGCGAGCGCCTGCTCGTCGACGCCGCCGCCGACGTCGACCGGCTGCTCGCCCTCGTGGAGGAGCCGGATCCCGTGGGCCGCCTCGCCGTCGTGGTCACGACGCACGGCCACGCCGACCACCACGGCGCGCTCGCGGCCGTGCTCGACGCGACCGGCGCATCCTCGGCCGTGGGCGACCCCGACGCCGCCGACCTGCCCGTCGACGCCGACCGGCGGCTCGCGCACGGCGACCGGGTGGCCTTCGGGGGCGTGACGCTCGAGGTCGTCGCCCTCCGCGGGCACACGCCGGGCGGCGTCGCGCTCGTGCTGCAGCCGGGCGACGGCAGCACGCACCTCTTCACGGGCGACTCGCTCTTCCCCGGCGGGGTCGGGAGCACGCAGGGCGACGCTGGCCGCTTCCGGCAGCTGATGGACGACGTGGAGGAGCGGCTCTTCGCGCGCTTCCCCGACGACGCGCACGTGCACCCCGGCCACGGCGACTCGACGACGCTCGGCGCGGAGCGCGGATCCCTCGCCGCGTGGCGCTCGCGCGGCTGGTGACGGGTCGCCCGGCGGCCGGGTCCCGGCGCCGGACGGACGCATAGGCTGAGGAGATGCCCGAGCACCCGTCGACCGTCCTGTCCCTGAGCGGGCACCGGGCCGTCATCGAGCCCGACCGGTTCGTGCCGGGCGCGTACCAGCTCGTGGTCGACGGCACCCCCCAGTCGCACGTCAACATGGACGACCCGGGCGAGCTGTTCTTCGAGTACGTGCAGCGCATGGGGCACGTCATCGACCTCGTCGGCGATCCGGGGCAGCCGATCACCGCCCTGCACCTCGGCGCCGGGGCGCTCACCATCCCGCGGTACGTCGAGGCGACGCGGCCCGGATCCCGCCAGCAGGTCATCGAGCTCGAGCAGGACCTCGTGGACCTCGTGCGCGAGCACCTGCCCTGGTCGCGGAAGGCCTCCATCCGGCTCCGCTACGGCGACGCGCGCGAGGTGATGGGGCGGCTGCCTCAGGGGCTCCGCGGATCCGTCGACCTCGTCGTGGTGGACGTCTTCAGCGGCGCCCGCACGCCCGCCCACATCACGAGCCGCGACTTCTACGCGGACGCCGCGGCGTTCCTCGCGCCGGGCGGGATCATGACGGTCAACGTCGCCGACGGCCACGGCCTCCGGTTCGCGCGCGGCCAGGCCGCGACCATCCAGGACGTGCTGCCGCACGTGGCCGCGCTCGCCGAGACGCAGGTGCTCAAGGGCCGCCGGTTCGGGAACGTCGTGTTCGCCGCGTCCGCGACGCCGCTGCCCTTCGACTTCGTGCCGCGCCTGCTCGCCGGGGGCCCCCATCCCGCCAAGGTCGTCGAGGGGCGCGAGCTCGCCGACTTCATCGCCGGAGCGTCCGTCGTGACCGACGCCACGGCCGTCCCGTCCCCCTCCCCCGCCCGCAGCGTCTTCCAGACGAAGCCGTGACCGGTCCGGGCACCGAGGCCCGCCGAACCACCGGAGTACCCATGAACCGCCGCTCCCGCACCCGCCCGGCGCGCGTCGCCGCGCTCGGCTTCGCCGCCCTCGTCGCGCTGACGGGCTGCACGAACGACGACGGGTCACCCGTGGACGTGCGCGCCACCGAGCCGCCCGCGCCCTCCCCCACCAGCACGGACGCCGCGCCGGCCGGAGTCGCGCCGTCGGGCACGCCGACCGCGCTCGCGTCCGACCTCGTCTCGCCGTGGTCCGTCGCCGAGCTGCCGTCCGGATCCCTGCTCGTCAGCGAGCGCGACACGTCGCGCATCGTCGAGGTGCTCGGCGACGGCACCACGCGGGTCGCCGGCACGATCGCGGGCGTGGGGCCGCAGGGCGAGGGCGGCCTGCTCGGGATCGCGGTGCGCGAGGCCGACGGCGGCATGCAGCTCTACGCCTACTTCACGAGCGCCACCGACAACCGCATCGTGCGCATGGACGTGACGGGCGAGCCGGGATCCCTCGGGCTCGGGGCGGCCGAGGACGTGGTCACGGGGATCCCGCGCGACACGACCCACAACGGCGGCCGCATCGCGTTCGGCCCCGACGGCATGCTCTACGCCACCACGGGCGACGCGAACCTCCGCGACGCCGCGCAGGACCCGATCTCGCTCGCGGGCAAGATCCTCCGCCTCACGCCCGACGGGCAGGGGCCGCAGGACAACCCGACGCCGGGGTCGCCCGTCTACTCGATGGGCCACCGCAACCCGCAGGGGATCGCCTGGGACGTCGAGGGGAACCTCTGGGCGGCCGAGTTCGGGCAGGACACCTGGGACGAGCTGAACCTCATCGAACCCGGCGGGAACTACGGCTGGCCGGTCGTCGAGGGCGCGACGGACGACGCCGCGGACGACGCGTACATCGACCCCGTCCGCCAGTGGGCCACCGACGACGCGAGCCCGAGCGGCATCGCGATCTCCGGCGACACGATCTTCATGGCGGGCCTCGGCGGCCAGCGCCTCTGGGTGATCCGGCCGGGCGCGGTGGTCACCGACCCCATCCCCGACGACCGCGTGACCGAGTTCTACACGCGCGAGTTCGGCCGGATCCGCGACGTGCAGGCCGCGCCCGACGGATCGCTGCGCATGCTCACCGGCAACACCGACGGCCGCGGGACGCCGCGCGCGGGCGACGACAAGCTGCTCCGGGTCGAGCTCATGCCGATCCAGGCGGGATAATCTCTACCTCGTGACAGGCACCGCGATCATCATCGGCTACGACAGGGACACCCTCCGGGAGAAGGTGGACCTTCGGGCGGCCGGCGAGCGCCTGGACGAGCTGGAGGCGCTCCGGAGCCTCTCCGCCATCACCGAGAAGGTCGCGCTGCTGCGCATGCTGGGCCGCCTCGACGAGGCGTGGGACATGGCGAACGCGGCCGTCCGCCAAGCGCGCTTCACGGGCGACCGGGAGACGCTGCTCGCGTGCCGCATCCGCCGCGCGCAGGTGCAGCAGTACCAGGGCAAGCTCGACATCGCGCTGCAGGACCTCGGCGGCTGCGTCGACGAGGCCCGCGCGCACGAGTGGTACGCGCTGGAGGCGTTCGCGCTGCAGCACCGCGGCAAGGTGCACTTCGACCGGGGCGACTACCGCCTCGCGCTCTCCGACTTCGAGGACGCGTACACGCTGCGCACCCGCGAGGGCCTGCCGAGCGACCAGCTCGAGAGCTCGGCGCTCGCGATCGACGTCGCCAAGGAGCGCATCGCCGCCCAGCCCGCGTGATGGGCCCGCTCGCTCCCCGGCCGACGGCGGCCGGCCGTGGCTGACCTCGCCCGGGTGCGGATCTGGGCCGACGCCCTCATCGCGCTGCACCTCGACCCCTCGTGGACCTTCGCGTTCGACCACGCCCGCACGCGCGCCGGCGCCTGCCACTACGGCGAGAAGCGGATCACGGTCTCGAAGCACCTCGCGGGGCGGTTCGAGGACGACGAGATCCACCAGGTGCTGCTGCACGAGGTCGCGCACGCGCTCGCCGGATCCCGCGCGGGCCACGGGCCGAGATGGAAGAAGGTGGCCGCCGAGCTCGGCTACGAGGGATCCCGGCTGCACTCGGGCGCCGTCGCCGAGGAGCTCGCACCCTGGGTGGGCGCGTGCCCGGCCGGCCACGCCCACTTCCGCTACCGGAGGCCGACCCGCCCGCTCGCCTGCGGGCTGTGCTCGAAGCGGTTCGACAAGGCGCACCTCATCGCGTGGACGAAGCGCGAGGTGCCGTCGGGCGCCGCCGTGTCGCGGGCATCGGGCACCGATCGGCGCGAGGGAGCCGCGTGAGCCGGGCGCCGGGATCCGAGCGGCCCACCGGTCAGTGGATCACCGACCCCGACGGCCTGCGCTGGTTCCTCGACACGGGCGCCGTGAGCCTCGACCTCGCGTACACGGGCGCGCTCGGTGATCCGCAGCCGCGCGAGACGCTGCCCGACGCCGCGGCCCTCGGCGCGTGGCTGAGCGAGCACCTCGCGCCCGTCTCCGAGCCCGGCGAGCGCGACCTCGCGGACGCGCGCACGCTCCGGCAGGCGATCGGCGACATCGCGGCGGCCATCGCGGACGGCGGGGAGCCCGCGCCGCGGGACGTCGACGTGCTCAACCTCTACGCGGCCACGCCCGACCTGCCGCCCGCGCTCGGCGGCGGATCCCGCCAGGCCGGCCGCGCGCTCGCCCGGCCCGCGCAGGCGCTCGCGTCGGCGGCGCGCGACGCGGTGGTGGTGTTCGGGGCAGGATCCGAGCGGATCCACCGCTGCTCCGCCGACGACTGCACCGTGCTCTACCTCGACACCACGCGCTCGGGCACCCGGCGGTGGTGCTCGATGCGGCGCTGCGGCAACCGCGCGAAGGTGCGCGCCCACCGCGCCAGGCAGCTGCGGGAGCGGCGGACGGGGATCCCGGCGCGCGTCGCGCCCGTGCGTCCCGCGGCCTCCCCCGCGTACGACGACGGCCCGGGAGCCGGAGCCCCCGAGCCGTCGTGACGGATCCGCGTCACTCGCTGACGCGGACCTCCTTCCAGAACGCGACGTAGCCGCTGTAGTCGCGGCCGACGCGGTCGAACGACGACGGGATGGGCGTCGGGTACGACCAGGCGCGGTCCTGCAGCACGGTGTCGCCGTCCTTGACGGAGTAGTACTGCGTGTCGCCCTTCCACGGGCAGTGGTACGGCGTGCTGGTCTCCGTCAGGAGCGACATGTCGACGCTCTGGGGCGGGAAGTACCAGTTGCCCTCGATCTCGATGAGCTCGTCCTTGGGTGCCTCCGCGACGGTGACGCCGTTGATGAGTGCCTTCATGTGATGACCTTCCGGTTGCGTGGCGTCGTCCCGGGCGCGGCGCCTGATGCACAGGGGAACACGCGCTCCTGGGTGCCCATTCCGGGCGGGCGGTGAGCGGATGCCGCGCGGCGGCGCGCGGACTCAGGCGTCGCGGTGGAGGCGGTGCACGACCACGTCGACGGGGCCCGCGGCGAGCGCCTCGGCGACCAGCCCGTCGTGCCCCGCGGCGTCGAGCCGGCGCGCGGAGACGCTCGCGGTCACCAGGTGGCCGACGGCCGGCCGGAGCTGCTGGTACGCGGCGCACGCGACGGCGGCCTCGGGCGAGGTGGCGTCGATCCCCAGGGCGGCGAGCGCGTCGACCACGGCGCCGGCGGCGAGCTGGTCCTCGGCGCACGCGCGCCAGGATCCGTCCGCCTCCACCGTGCCCGCGGCGACGACGGCCACGTAGGCGCGGCGGCCGAGCGCGGTCTGGAGGGCGAGGATCCAGTCGGCGACGGCCGGGGCGTCGGCGAGCCCGGAGCTCACGACGGCCGGGCGCGCGGGCATGGTCCCGAGGACCTCGTCGCGGCGGGCGGCCGTGGGCGGCGGGACGGAGGGCAGCGCGTCGACCCAGACGATCACGTCGGCCCCGGCGGCGATGCGGCGGGCGCCGGCCACGCCGCCGTCGAGCCGGACCTGGTAGCGGGCCTGCGTCGACGGGTCGGGGTGCGCGGCGTCAGCGGAGGAGGTCACGATCCGATGCTACGGGCGTCCACGGGCCGGACCCTCCGCGGATGACGCGGCGCGACGGCTCGGGCGCCCCGCGCCGCATCGCCTGGCGGATCACCTCGAAGTCGTCGCGCGTGATCTCGAGGAGCCCGGGTGCGAGCTTCCTGCCCCACTCGAGGGAGTCGCGCGTGAAGTCGAGCACGGGGACGAGCGGGCGGATGGGGGCGTCGACCGCGCCCAGGTCCCACTCCATCCGCCGGCGCCACGGACGCCACTCGCCCACGCGACCCTGGTACGGCGCGGCGTCGGCGACCCGGCCGATCGCGGTGAAGGAGCGGAGGAGCTGCCCGTCGGGATACGACTCGCGCGGCGAGTAGTAGACGAAGCCGTCGGCCTCGCCGAGCCGCTCGACCGGCTCGCGGGCGCCGCGGTTGACCTGCGCGATGCCGAGGTCCAGGCCGTCGAGCACGCGGTCGCGCGAGACGACGCCCACCCAGTACCTGATCATGTCCGTCCCATCCTGTCCCACGGCGGCGGGACGCCGGGCACGCCCAGCCGGGCGGAGCACACTGGGCTCATGCGCGTGCTGCTGAAGACCATCCTCGACTGCGATCCCGACGCCGCCTGGCGCGCGCTCCACTCGCCCACCGTGATGCGGGAGGTCGCGGGCCCGCTCGTCGACTTCGTGCCGCTCGAGGACGGCGGCTTCCCCTCCAGCTGGGACGGCCGCGAGCACGTCGCCGCGATGCAGACCGGCCCGTTCACGGCGGGACGCCAGAGCATCCGGCTCCGCGACATGAGGCCGCGCGTCGAGGGGGTGCGCATCGTGCGCGACGACGGCCACGGGCTCTCCGGGCTCATGTCGATCCCCACGAGCATGCGGCACAGCATGGCCGTCTCGGCGGATCCCGCGGGCCCCGACGCCGACGGCCGCGTCAAGACCCTCTTCCGCGACCAGCTCGAGTTCGAGGCCGGCCTCCTCGGCCCCGCGATGTGGCCGACCTTCTGGGCCTTCTGGCAGTGGCGCGCGTTCCGCCTGCGCCAGCTCGCGCCGACGTGGGCGTACGACTGGCAGCCCGAGACCGCCGACGACGACGCGGACCCGACGCCCGCCTCCTGACCCGCCGCTCAGCCCGCGGGCGGGGCGTGCTGCAGGAGCTCCCGGTCGCCGACGGGCTCGGCCAGCGGGATCCGCGCGCTGCCCGGGAACCCGACGTCCCCGCACGAGGCCCCGCCCTCGGAGAGGTGGGACTCCCCGCGCTGGAGGTCGATGACGACCCGCGCGTCGGTCTCCACGACGCGTGCGCCCTCCACCTGGCCGCCGCACGCCGGGGCGCCGGAGGTCCACGTCACGTCGACCCACGGTTCGGGCGAGACCACGTCGGACGGATGCCACGCGACGAGCGACGCGGCGTCGAGCGCCGTCGAGTGGTCCATCGTGCGGAGCTCGACGGACGCGCTCGCGTCGGGCATGGCCTGCGCGTCGCGGGCGATCAGCGGGGCGGCGTCGAGCGAGGATCCGGTCGGCGCCGTGCATCCGACGAGCGCGACGACCAGCGCCGGGACGAGCAGCAGGCGGGGAGCGCGCATGGCCGGCATCCGATCCGTGGGGCGGCGCCGCGCGGGTCGACGGCGTCCGTGACGACGCTACGTCGGCGGGCGCATCCGCGACAGGGCCGGCCCGCATCCGGACATCCGCGGCACGACCTCCCGCGGACCCGCGCCGCCCGGCCGCGTACGGTGGGCGCATGCCCTCCGCCGTCACCGCCCTCCACGTCGCCGACTGGCGCCGCCGCACGCACGAGATGTACGCGGAGGTGCGCTGGGTCGCGCAGACGGATCCGGCCGCCGCGCACGACCTCTGGCGCCGCACGCGCGACGACATGTTCCGCAGCCACCCCGCGACGCCGCTCCTGCCCGAGCACCGCGACGGCTTCGACCGCCTGGACGTCAAGGACTACGACCCGGCCTGGCGGTTCGAGCTGGAGATCCAGGACGACCGCGGCGACGAGCGCCACGACGTCGAGACCGGCACCGACGGCGTCGTGCCGTTCGAGCTGCTCGGCTCCGTGCACCTGCCCGCCGCCGACGGCCGCGACGCCGGGAGCCTCGACGTCTGGCGGCTCGCGAGCTACGGCGGCGGCCTGCACCTGCCCGTCAAGGACGCGTCGCACCGGCGCGAGGGCGGCACGTACGGGGGCGGCCGCTACCTGCTCGACACGGTCAAGGGATCCGACCTCGGCCCGGGTGCGCCGGGCTCGATCGTGGTCGACCTCAACTTCGCCTACAACCCGTCGTGCGCCTACGACCCGGAGTGGGCGTGCCCCCTCGCGCCGGCCGGCAACGTGCTCGGCTTCGAGGTCCCCGTCGGCGAGATGGGCTTCTCCCCGGCCTGACCTGCTACGGTGGCATCACTTGCGAGCACATCACCGTGCTCCCTGCGTCGAGAGAACGCGTTCCCTCCTCGCCCCGATCAGATCGCCGAACAGGCCGACGGGGCCGAGTGACATCTTTCTTTTGGCGAACGGATGCGCCCATCGGCGCCTTCGCCATCCTCCGCTTCCGTGCGTCGTCGCACATCCCGAGAACGCACATCGGGGCGGACCCCTGCCTGGAAGGCAACTCCCCCGCATGACCACTGACACCTTCGGCGCGCTCGGCGTGCCCGCACCCCTCGTCTCCGCCCTCACGGCGAACGGCATCACGACGCCGTTCCCCATCCAGGTGGACACGCTCCCCGACACCCTGAACGGCCGCGACGTGCTCGGCCGCGGCAAGACGGGCTCCGGCAAGACGCTGGCGTTCGCCATCCCGATGATCGCGCGCCTCGGCGGCGGACTCGCCGGCGGCCGTCGTCGTCCGGGCCGCCCGCTCGGCCTGATCCTCGCGCCGACCCGCGAGCTCGCCACGCAGATCACCGCGGCCATGGCGCCGCTGGCCGAGGCGTACAACCTCACCACCACGACGATCTTCGGCGGCGTCTCGCAGCAGCGCCAGGTCGCGGCCCTCAAGGCCGGCGTCGACGTGGTCGTGGCCTGCCCCGGCCGCCTCGAGGACCTCATGAAGCAGGGCTTCGTGAACCTCGACGCCGTGGAGATCACCGTGCTCGACGAGGCCGACCACATGGCCGACCTGGGCTTCCTGCCCGTCGTCACGCGGATCCTCGACAAGACCCCGAACAGCGGCCAGCGCATGCTGTTCTCCGCCACGCTCGACAACGGCGTGGACAAGCTCGTGCGCCGCTACCTGCACGACCAGGTGCTGCACTCCGTCGACGAGGCGAACTCGCCCGTCGCCGCCATGACGCACCACGTCTTCGAGGCGACCGACGTCGAGGCCAAGCGCCTCCTCGTCCAGAAGCTCGCGGGCGGCACCGGCCGCCGCATCCTCTTCATGCGCACCAAGCACCACGCGAAGAAGCTCGCGAAGCAGCTCACCGACGCGGGCATCCCGTCGGTGGACCTGCACGGCAACCTCTCGCAGGTGGCCCGCGACCGCAACCTCGCGGCGTTCTCCGCGGGCGACGTCAAGGTCCTCGTGGCCACAGACGTCGCGGCGCGCGGCGTGCACGTCGACGACATCGAGCTCGTGATCCACGTCGACCCGCCGGCCGAGCACAAGGCGTACCTGCACCGCTCGGGCCGCACGGCGCGCGCGGGCTCCGCGGGCGACGTCGTCACGATCATGCTGCCGGCGCAGCGCAAGGACGTGCAGCTCCTGATGCGCAAGGCCGACATCCACGTCACGCCGCAGCAGGTCACCGAGTCCTCCCCCGCCGTGGCCGAGCTGACGGGCGCCGTCGCGGCGTACGTCAAGCCCGCGCCGCGTGAGACGAAGTCGGTCCGCGAGTCCACCCAGCGCCAGTCGCAGGGCGGCCGCGCGAACGGCGGCGGACGCTCGCAGGGCGCCAACGCGCAGCGGAAGCGCGCGGCCCGCGACGGCGCGCCCGTCGGCGGCGGTCGTCGTGACGGCGCCTCGTCCGGTCGCCGCGACGGCGCCTCGGGCGGACAGCGCGGCGGTGCGCCCCGCAACTTCAGCACCTCGTCCGAGGGCTTCGGCGGCGGCTCGTCCGTCGGCACCGCACGTCCCCGCCAGGAGCGCCCCGCGGCGTCCGGCGGCGCCTCGGCCGGCGGCCGCGAGCGCACCCACCGCCGCGTCTCCAGCGGACGCTAGACCGCACGGCGCGCACCGCGCGCCGGCATGACATCGAGGGCCCCCGTCCACGGACGGGGGCCCTCCGTCATGTCCGGAGAGACACACGACGACGCGTCCGTGCCCCGAGTCTCCACAGCTGAGGCAGTGCCTGTTGACGGTCGCGCGGACGCCCGGCGGCATCCGGTTACGGTGAGCCAATGACTCGCGCCGCCCTCGCCACCCGTGGCCCGTACCGCAAGGGCGTGGAGCGCAGGGAGCTCCTCATCCGCACCGCCATCGAGGTCTTCGCCGAGCAGGGGTACCGCAGCAGCTCGCTGCGCGAGATCGCGTCCCGGGCCGAGATCACGCCGGCCGGCCTGCTGCACCACTTCAGCGGCAAGGAGGAGCTGCTGCTCGCCGTGCTCGAGCGCCGCGAGGAGCGTCTCGCCGCGGCCATCGAGCTGCACCGCCCGCGCAGCGTCGCGGAGCACGCGGCCGTGGTCATCGCGGACGGGGAGCAGAGCGCGTGCCTCACCCGCGTCATCGCCGTCGTCTCGTCGGAGGCCTCGGCCGCAGGCCACCCGCTGCACGAGCTGTTCCGCGAGCGCCGCGCGCGCGAGCTCGAGCGCATCACCGCGGGCGTCATCGTCGACCAGGCGCGCGGCCTCATCGACCCCCACCTCGACCCGGAGGCGGCGGCCGCCGTCGTGCTCTCCGCCATGGACGGCCTGCACGTGCAGCGCTGCTACGGCGTCGGCGCGGGCGCCAGCCAGGCCTTCGAGGACCTCCGCCGGCACTACCTCGAGCCGCCGCAGTTCGCCGAGCGGGCCGCCGCCGTCTGATCCGGGAGACCGCGGTCCGCGGTCCGCCGCATCCCGGCTGGCGTGATGCGACTAGGGCAGCACGCCCACCGAGGCGAGGGCCGCGCGGAGCAGCGCGCCGCGGCCGCCCTCCATGTCGGCCGAGACCGCGTCGGACGCCGCCTCCTCGGGCGTCATCCACGTGATCTCGAGCGCGTCCTGGCGCGGATCGCACGTGCCGGTCACCGGCACCACGTACGCGAGCGACACGGCGTGCTGCCGGTCGTCGGTGTACGGGCTCGCGCCGGGGAACGGGAAGTACTCGGCGACCGAGAACGGCGTCGGGCTCGCGGGGAGCTGCGGGAACGCCATCGGCCCGAGGTCCTTCTCGAGGTGGCGGAAGAGCGCGTCGCGCAGGGTCTCGCCGTACATGACGCGGCCGGAGACGAGCATGCGGGTCATCTGGCCGGTGACCGTGGCGCGCAGCAGCACGCCGATGTCCTTCACCTGGCCCATGCCGTCGACGCGCACGGGCACGGCCTCCACGTAGAGGAGGGGCAGCCGCTGCCGGATCTGCGCCAGCTCCACGTCCGACAGCCAGCCGGAGTTCGGGTCGGGGATGTTCGGGTCCGGGGTGCGAACGGTCATGGTCCATTGTGACCCACGGCCGGAGCGCGGCGGCCACCCGGCGCGCGGACCGGCTGCCGGGGGCGGATGCGAGGATGGGCGGGCCCGACGCCCCGCATCCCACCCGAACAGGACACCGTGACCGCTCTCCCGCTGGATCCCGACGCCGTCCTCTGGTCGGCCTCCTCGGCCGAGCTCGCCGACCGGCCGCTGCTCGT
Organism: Clavibacter quasicaliforniensis; assembly: GCF_051201715.1. Taxonomy (NCBI): domain Bacteria; kingdom Bacillati; phylum Actinomycetota; class Actinomycetes; order Micrococcales; family Microbacteriaceae; genus Clavibacter; species Clavibacter quasicaliforniensis. The sequence goes on from NZ_CP139624.1 coordinate 2,908,762, forward strand.
GCTGCTGCACGGCTACGGCTCGCACGAGGGCGACCTCTTCGGGCTGTCGCCGTACCTGCCGCTGGGGCCGGTCGTCGCGTCGCTGCGGGCGCCTCTCCCCTTGCAGGGCGGGTTCGCGTGGTTCCCGATCGTGCCCGGATCCACCGGCGATCCGGATCCCGATGCCGCCGACGCCGCCGCGCAGGGCGTGCTCGACTGGCTCGACGCGCTGCCCGTGCCGCCGCGGTCGGTGGGCCTCCTCGGCTTCAGCCAGGGCGGCGCCACCGCGCTCCAGCTGCTGCGGCTCGCGCCCGGGCGGTTCTCGTACGCGGTGCAGCTCAGCGGGTTCTCGGTGCGGGGCGATCACGCGGGCGATGCGGCCAACGCGGACTCACCGACACCGGTGTTCTGGGGCCGCGGCACCGCCGACCAGGTGATCCCCGACGAGGCCGTCGCGCGCACGGCCGCGTGGATCGGCGCCCACACCGCCCTCACCGAGCGGATCTACGAGGACCTCCCGCACTCCGTCTCCGCGGCCGAGCTGCGGGACGTGTCGGCGTTCATCCGGGAGCACGCGGGCTGATCCGCGTGGCGGCCCGCGCGGCCGTCGTCCGGGGAGCGCCCGGGCGGACGCGTTGTCGGTGGTCCGGAGGAGGATGAGCAGATGGATCCCGTCCTCGCGCGCTTCTCCCCGGCCACCCGGGAGTGGTTCCAGGGCGCGTTCCCCGGCCCCACGCCCGCCCAGGTCGGCGCGTGGGAGGCCGTGCAGAAGGGGTCGCATGCGCTCGTCGTGGCGCCCACCGGATCCGGCAAGACGCTCGCGGCGTTCCTGTGGTCGATCGACCGGCTGGCCTCGCGGCCCGCGCCCGAGGATCCGATGCGGCGCACGCGCGTCCTCTACATCTCGCCGCTGAAGGCGCTCGCGGTCGACGTGGAGCGCAACCTGCGCTCGCCGCTCGTGGGCATCGTGCAGACGGCGAAGCGGCTCGGTGCCGAGCCGCCCGAGGTCACGGTGGGCGTGCGCTCCGGCGACACCCCGGCGGCCGACCGGCGCGCGCTCGCGAAGACGCCGCCGGACATCCTCATCACCACGCCCGAGTCGCTGTTCCTCATGCTCACCTCGGCCGCGCGCGAGACGCTCGCGGGGGTCGAGACGGTCATCGTCGACGAGGTGCACGCGGTCGCGGCCACCAAGCGCGGCAGCCACCTCGCGCTCTCGCTCGAGCGGCTCGACGCGCTTCTGGAGAAGCCGGCCCAGCGGATCGGCCTGTCGGCCACCGTGCGGCCGCCCGAGGAGGTGGCGCGGTTCCTCGGCGGTCGCTCACCCGTCTCGATCGTGTCGCCGAAGAACACGAAGGAGTTCGACCTCCGGGTCATCGTCCCGGTCGACGACATGACCGAGCTCGGCACCACGGCGCCGCTCGAGGGGTCGGCGGCGCAGGGGGACGCGCCGCAGCAGGGATCCATCTGGCCGCACGTGGAGGAGGGCATCGTCGACCTCGTGCTCCAGCACACGTCGTCCATCGTCTTCACCAACAGCAGGCGGCTGGCGGAGCGGCTCACGGCGCGGCTCAACGAGATCTACGCGACGCGCATCGAGGAGGGGCGCATCGACGCGGCGGGGAACGCGGTGGCGGGCGGGTCCGCGACGGGTTCCGCGACGGCCGACGCCGTGCCCGTGCTCGCGGGTGCCGCGGCCGGATCCGGGTCGTCGCGGCCCGTCGACGCCACCGCCTTCTCCGCCACGCGCCGCACCGCCGCCCGGCCGCCCGCCGAGGTCATGGCGCAGGCCGGGAGCACGGAGGGCGCGGATCCGGTGCTCGCGAAGGCGCACCACGGATCCGTCTCGAAGGAGCAGCGCGCCCTCATCGAGGACGACCTCAAGTCCGGTCGGCTCCGCTGCGTGGTCGCCACCTCGAGCCTCGAGCTCGGCATCGACATGGGCGACGTGGATCTCGTGGTGCAGGTCGAGGCGCCGCCCTCGGTCGCGAGCGGGCTGCAGCGCGTCGGCCGCGCCGGCCACCAGGTGGGCGAGGTCTCGCGCGGCGTCATCTTCCCCAAGCACCGGGCCGACCTCATCCACTCGGCCGTCGCCGCCGAGCGCATGGCGAGCGGGCAGATCGAGTCGCTGCGCGTGCCGGCGAACCCGCTCGACGTGCTGGCGCAGCAGACGGTGGCGTCCGTCGCGCTCGAGCCGCTGGGCGTCGAGGAGTGGTTCGACATCGTGCGGCGGAGCGCGCCCTTCGCCACGCTGCCGCGCTCCGCGTACGAGGCCACGCTCGACCTCCTGAGCGGCCGCTACCCGTCCGACGAGTTCGCGGAGCTGCGCCCCCGCATCGTGTGGGACCGCGACGAGGGCACCATCGAGGGGCGGCCGGGCGCGCAGCGGCTCGCGGTCACCTCGGGCGGCACCATCCCGGATCGCGGCCTCTTCGGCGTGTTCATGGTGGGCGAGAAGGCGTCGCGCGTGGGCGAGCTCGACGAGGAGATGGTCTACGAGTCGCGCGTCGGCGACGTGTTCGCGCTGGGGGCCACGAGCTGGCGGATCCAGGAGATCACGCACGACCGCGTGCTCGTGACGCCCGCGTTCGGCGAGCCGGGCAAGCTGCCGTTCTGGAAGGGCGACGGGCTCGGCCGGCCGCTGGAGCTGGGGCGCGCCATCGGCGCGTTCGTGCGCGAGCTGTCCGGATCCGCGGTGGACGACGCCCGGGCGCGCGCCGGCCGCGTGGGCCTCGACGACCGCGCCGTGAACAACCTGCTCGCGTTCCTCGACGACCAGAAGAAGGCCACCGGCCACGTGCCGAACGACCGCACGCTCGTGGTCGAGCGGTTCCGCGACGAGCTGGGCGACTGGCGCGTGGTGCTGCACTCCCCGTACGGGATGCAGGTGCACGCGCCGTGGGCGCTCGCGGTCGGGGCGCGGGTCACCGAGCTGTACGGCATCGACGGCGCGACCATGGCGAACGACGACGGCATCGTGGTGCGCATCCCCGAGACCGACGGCGAGCCGCCGGGGGCCGACCTGTTCGTGTTCGAGCCGGACGAGCTCGACGCGATCGTCACGCGCGAGGTCGGCGGATCCGCCCTGTTCGCGTCGCGCTTCCGAGAATGCGCCGCCCGCGCGCTCCTCCTGCCGCGCTACAACCCGGGCCGCCGCTCGCCGCTCTGGCAGCAGCGCCAGCGCGCGTCGCAGCTGCTGGACGTCGCGCGGAAGTTCCCCGCGTTCCCGATCGTGCTCGAGACCGTGCGCGAGGTGCTGCAGGACGTCTACGACCTGCCCGCGCTCACGTCGCTCGCGAAGGACATCGAGGCCCGGCGCATCAAGATCGTCGAGACCACCACGGAGGACGCGTCGCCGTTCGCGCGCAGCCTCCTCTTCAGCTACGTCGGCGCGTTCATGTACGAGGGCGACAGCCCGTTGGCCGAACGCCGGGCGGCCGCGCTCTCGCTCGACGCGGGCCTGCTCTCCGAGCTGCTGGGGCGGGCGGAGCTGCGCGAGCTGCTGGATCCCGCGGTCATCGCGCGCACCGAGCTGGAGCTGCAGCGGCTCGCGCCCGATCGTCGCGCCAAGGGGCTCGAGGGCGTCGCCGACCTGCTGCGGATCCTCGGGCCGCTCGACGCCGAGGAGGTCGCCGCGCGGCTCGAGCCCGAGGAGGCCGGATCCGCGGCCGACCACCTCGATGCGCTCGTCGCCGGCAGGCGCGCGCTCCGGGTCTCGTTCGGCGGGAAGCCGCGGGTCGCCGCCATCGAGGACGCGAGCCGGCTGCGCGACGCCCTCGGCGTGCCGCTGCCCATCGGCACGCCGATGGCGTTCGTCGAGCCGGTCGCGGATCCGCTCGGCGACCTCGTCGGCCGGTACGCCCGCACGCACGGCCCCTTCACCATCGCGGACGCGGCCACGGGCATAGGGCTCGGATCCGCCGTCATCGCCGACACGCTCGCCCGCCTGGGCGCCCAGCGGCGCGTGGTCGAGGGCGAGTTCCGGCCGGGCGCGTCCGGCAGCGAGTGGTGCGACGTCGAGGTGCTGCGGCGCCTCCGCAGTCGGTCGCTCGCGGCGCTCCGCAGCGAGGTCGAGCCCGTGGAGCGGGCCGCGTACGCGCGCTTCTTGCCCGCGTGGCAGCACGTGGCCGGCGCGGATCGCGAGCGCGGGCTCCGCGGGGTGGACGGCGTGCTGCAGGTCATCGAGCAGCTCGCGGGCGCGCCAGTGCCCGCATCCGCGTGGGAGACGCTCGTGCTGCCCGCTCGGGTGCGCGACTACACGCCCGCCATGCTCGACGAGCTCACGTCGACGGGCGAGGTCATCTGGTCGGGCGCCGGCACGCTCGCGGGCGCCGACGGCTGGGTCAGCCTGCACCTCGCCGACCAGGTCGCGCTCACGCTGCCCGAGCCCGACGCGCACGACACCGACGAGCTGCAGCGCGAGATCCTCACCACGCTCGGCACCGGCGGCGGCTACTTCTTCCGTCAGCTGAGCGACGCCGTGGGATCCACGGACGACAAGGCGCTCGTCACCGCGCTGTGGGATCTCGTGTGGGCGGGCCTCGTCACGAACGACACCCTGTCGCCGCTGCGGGCGCTGCTCGCCGGCGGATCCACGGCGCATAAGACGCCGCAGCGGGCGCCGCGCGGGCGCATGTACCGCGGGGGACGCATGCCGCGGCCCGACATGCCCACCCGCACCGGGCCACCCACCGCGGCCGGTCGCTGGTCGATCGTGCCGCTCGCCGAGACCGACGCCACCGTGCGCGCGGCGGGCACGGCCGAGCTGCTGCTCGAGCGGTACGGCGTGGTCACGCGCGGATCCGTCATGACCGAGCGGGTGCCCGGCGGCTTCGCGCTCACGTACAAGGTGCTCGCGGGCTTCGAGGACACCGGGCGTGCTCGCCGCGGGTACTTCATCGAGACGCTCGGCGCGGCGCAGTTCTCGACGGGCGGCACGGTCGACCGGCTGCGCGGCTTCACGCGGGATCCGGACGCGGGCGAGCGGCCGCTGGTCGCGCTGACGCTCGCGGCCACGGATCCGGCGAACGCGTACGGGGCGGCGCTGCCCTGGCCGAGGCTCGACGCGTCGTCGCCCGACGGGGACGGCGGCGCGGTCACGGGCGCCGGCACGGAGGCGAACATCGACGCGGGAGTCGGCGACGCGTCGTCCGCGATCGCGGAGTCCGGCAGCGTCGACGCGCGCGGCGAGCGCCCCACCGGCCACCGCGCCGGCCGCAAGGCGGGCGCGCTCGTGGTGCTGGTCGACGGCGAGCTCGTGCTCTACGTGGAGCGCGGCGGCAAGACCGTGCTGCTCTTCGACGACGACGAGGCGGTGATCCGCGCGGCGGCCGAGTCGCTCGGCGGGATCGTCCGGCGCGGCGGGGTCGCGAAGCTCGCGATCGAGAAGGTCAACGGCGCGTTCATCCTCGGCACGCCGCTCGGCACAGCGCTCCAGGAGCACGGCTTCTCGGCGACGCCGCGCGGGCTGCGGATGCGGTCGTGAGCGCGCGCAGCGAGGCGCGCACGGGCAGCGCGGCGCACACGGCCGCTCGCGCTGACGCCGGTCCCACGCCCGCGCCGGGAGCCGCCCGTGCCTGAGGGCGACACCGTCTGGCGCACCGCGTCGCACCTGCACGAGGCCATCGGCGGCCGGGTGCTCACGCGCAGCGACTTCCGCGTGCCCAAGTTCGCGACGCTCGATCTCGCGGGCCAGGAGGTCGACGAGGTCGTGAGCGTCGGGAAGCACATCCTCCATCGCGTCGGCGACCTCACGATCCACAGCCACCTCAAGATGGAGGGCTCCTGGCACATCTACCAGCACGGCACCGCGTGGCGGCGGCCGGCGTTCGAGGCGCGCGTGGTGCTCGAGACGGCGGAGCGCGTCACGGTGGGGTTCTCGCTGGGGGTGCTCGAGGTGATCCCGCGCGACCAGGAGCACACGGTCGTCGGGCATCTCGGGCCGGACATCCTCGGGCCCGACTGGGGCGACGTGGCGGCCGAGGAGATCGTGCGGCGCATCTCCGCGCAGCCGGATCGGGCGATCGGCCTGGCTCTGCTGGATCAGCGGAACGCCGCCGGCATCGGCAACGTCTACCGGGCCGAGCTCTGCTTCCTGCGCGGCGTGCTGCCCACACGGCCGGTCGGCGAGGTGCCGGACCTGCCCGCGATGGTCGCGCTCGCCCGCCGCACCATGCGCGCGAACCGCGACCGCATCGAGCGCACCACCACGGGCGACCTCCGCCGCGGCCGCACCGACTGGGTCTACGGGCGCAAGGGCAAGCCGTGCCTCCGGTGCGGCACGCGGATCCAGCAGGGGCAGCTCGGCGACCCCGTGCGGCCCGGCATGGGCGCGCAGGATCGGGTCACCTACTGGTGCCCGCGCTGCCAGACCTGACGCGCGGGCACCGGGGGCTCAGTCGCGCGGCGTCGACGCCGACGGCAGCTCGGGCGCGGGCGCGCCGCCCGCCGCGATCCGCGCCTCCTCCTTGCCGACCAGCGAGTGGCGGCGTCCGTAGAGGAAGTAGACCGCGAAGCCGAGCGCGAGCCAGACGACGAAGCGGACCCAGGTGAGGGTCGTGAGGTTGAGCATCAGCCACACGCAGAGCACGGCCGAGAGGATCGGCAGCCACGGCATGAGCGGCACGCGGAACGACGCCCGGATGTCCGGGCGCTTCTTCCGCAGCACGATCACGCCGATGCTCACGAGCACGAACGCGGACAGCGTGCCGATGTTGATCATCTCCTCGAGCACGCCCACGTCGGTGAACCCGGCGAGGGCCGCGACCACGACGCCCGCGATGATCTGCACCCGCACCGGCGTGCGGCGCTTCGCCGACGTGCGGCTGAGGCCGCGCGGCAGCAGGCCGTCGCGGCTCATCGCGAAGACGACGCGCGCGAGGCCGAGCAGCAGCACCATGAGCACGGTGGTGAGGCCGAGCAGCGTGCCGATGGAGATCACCTGCGCCGCCCATCCGGCGCCGACCGCGGTGAAGGCGGTCGTGAGCGACGGCTCCTCCGCATCCGCGAGCACCGTGTACGGGACCATGCCGGTGAGCACGAGGGTCACGAGCACGTAGAGCACGGTGACGACCGCGAGGCCCGCGAAGATGCCGCGCGGCAGCGTCCGCTGCGGGTCCTTGACCTCCTCGGCGCTCGTGGCGACCACGTCGAAGCCGATGAACGCGAAGAAGACGAGCGACGCTCCGGCGAGCAGGCCGTAGAGGCCGTACTGCGTCGGCTCCTGGCCGCTCGCCCAGGAGAACAGGGACTGGGTCCAGACGTCGGCGGATCCGCCCTCGGTCGGGCGCTGCGGCGGGATGAACGGCGAGTAGTTCTCCGCCTTCACGTAGAACGCGCCGACGACGATCACGAACAGGACGACCCCGACCTTGAGCACGGTGAAGACGCTCGAGACCCGGCTGGAGAGCTTGGTGCCGAGCACGAGCAGCACGGTGAAGATCGCGGTGATGAGCACGGCGCCCCAGCTGATCCCGAGGCCGAAGACCGTGATGGTGGACGGGATGTCGAGTCCCGCGAGCTTGAGCGCCGACTCCAGGTAGATGCCCCAGTACTTCGCGATGACCGCGGCCGCCGTGAGCATCTCGAGGATGAGGTCCCAGCCGATGATCCACGCGAGCAGCTCGCCCATGGTCGCGTAGGTGAAGGTGTACGCGCTGCCCGCGACGGGCACGGCGGAGGCGAACTCGGCGTAGCACATGATCGCGAGGCCGCACGTGACGGCGGCGAGCACGAACGCGAGCGTGACCGACGGGCCCGCGTAGTTGCCCGCGGCCTTCGCGCCGACGGAGAAGATGCCGGCGCCGACCGCGACGGCCACGCCCATGAGCATGAGGTCCCAGGTGCCGAGGGAGCGGGTGAGGCTGCGTTCGCCTCCCGCGGCGTCGGCGAGCGACGACTCGATGCTCTTCGTGCGGAACAGGCTCATGGGGCGTCCGTTCGGTGGTGGTGGCTCGGGGAACGGGGATCGAGCCTACCGGCGGGCGGGTAGCGCCCCCGTCCGGGGGCGCTGCTCCGTGCTGGTGCGGATGCGCGGGCCCCCGACACGCCCGGCCCGCGGAGAAGCGGGAGAAGCGCCGAGGAGAAGTGATCGGGGGACCTAGGCACCCATGAGGAGCAGTGCTTCTCTGGAGGAGCGGTCAAGCAGCGTGCCGCATCCGACACGAGTCCGGAAGGTCCTGAGTGACCGGAACGCTGCGCACGCGCGCCCTCGCCGCCGCCCCGACCGCCTCGTGCGGATCCGCCTCCCGCGCATCCGCGTCGGCGATCCCGCTGTCGACGACGCTCCCCCGCCCGACGAACCTCCCCCGCCCGACGCCGCTCGCGCCCGACCTCACGGCGGCGCGCGACGAGAAGCGCCGGGTCACCCACGACCGGTTCGTGCGCGCGGCCGCAGTCGCCGAGGATCCCGCGGGCGAGGCCGAACGCCGCCGCCTTCACGACCAGATCGTGCTCGACCACCTCGAGCTCGCCGACCAGCTCGCCCGCCAGCACTCGGGCCGCGCCCACGACTGGAGCGACCTGCGTCAGGTCGGCTACCTCGGCCTCGTGAAGGCCGCGCGCCGCTACGACCCGGGGTTCGGCGCGCCCTTCGTCTCGTTCGCGATCCCCACCATCTCCGGCGAGATCAAGCGCCACCTCCGCGACAACGGGTGGGTGGTCCGCCCACCCCGGCAGGTCCAGGAGCTCCGGCACGCGCTGCTCGCGGTCGTGCCCGCGCTCACGCAGAGGCTCGGCCGCACGCCCACCGACGCCGAGCTCGCGGCGCACACCGGGCACGCCCGCGAGGAGGTGGCCGAGGCGCTCGCCGCGCACTCCAGCCTCCGGCCCGCGTCGCTCGACTTCACGGTGCACGAGGACGAGGGCATCTCCCTGGCAGACACCCTCGGCGCCGACGACCCCGGCTACGCGCGCGCCGAACGCACGGTGCTGCTGGACGCGGCGCGCGGCGTCCTCAGCGATCGCGACCGGCGGATCCTGCACCTGCGCTTCGTCGACGAGTGCAGCCAGAGCGAGATCGCGGCCGAGCTCGGCGTGACGCAGATGCAGGTGTCGCGGCTGCTCGCGCGGATCCTCGGGGCGTTGCGCGCCGAGCTGACCCGCGGCGAGGCGGAGGCCCTGCCCGAGGTCGCCCCGCTGGCCGCCGTGTCGCCGATCCGCGTGCGCGAGGCCGACCGGCGCACGGCCTGAGGCCGGATCGGCTCCGCGGCTCGGAGCTCCGCGGCTCGGGGCTCCGCGGCTCGGGGCTCCGCGGCTCGGGGCTCCGCGCCAGCGCACCCCGGCGGCGGCGCCGACGCGATCCGCTCAGGTGCCGGGCAGCGCGCCCGTCTCCACCACTCGGCGCGCGACCTCGACGAGCTTCACGTTGCCGTCCTGCGAGTAGCGCCGGAGCACCTGGAACGCGCGGTCGGCGTCGAGCGAGAAGCGCTCCATCAGGATCCCCTGGGCTTGACCGATGACGGAGCGCGACGCGAGGCCGAGCGCGAGGTCGTCCGCGGCGTCCCACGCGGCGAGCGCGATGCGCGCGTGCACGGCGACCTCCTCGGCCACCGCTCGGTCGGCCGCGTCGAGCGTCCCGGTCGCGCGGTGCAGCGCGACGGCGCCGCCCGCGTCGGTGCGCGCGTCGGGCCTCCCGTCGGTGCGCCCGCCGGCACCGTCGGCCAAGCCGACGAGCAACAGGCCGGATCCGCCGGGCACGGGCCGCGCTGCGAGGAGCGCGCCGAGCGCGGCGCCGGACTCCCCCGCCACCGCGACCTCGGCCGCGCGGGGCAGGACGACGGCCGCGCCCGTCGCGGAGGACGCGTCGAGGAGCGCGGAGAGCAGCAGCTCGACGCCGGCGGCGCGGCTCGGTGCCGCGTGGAACGCGGCGACGACGTGGACGGGCAGGGCCGAACGGTGCTGCTCCATCCGATGCCTCCCGTGCGTTCGGGGACGTCGGCAGATCTCGGGCGATGCGCGGCCCGGACCCTCCGCAGCGCGGCGAGACGCCGAGCCCCGGCTCGACCATTCGAGTATCGCACCATCGATTTGTGCGCAAAGCGTCGGGGACGAGAACTCACGGGGAGCCGTTCGCGGGCGACGCCCGGCCCTCGCGGGCTCGACGCAGGGCCGTCGCGTCAGGCCGCGACGGTCGTGCCGCGCCAGGCGAGCGAGTCGCCTCCCACCTGCCACACGAGCGTGACCGCGTCACGGGCCTCGTCGTCGTCCGTCCAGGCCGAGGTGTCGAGCTCGAGGAGGCGGCCGGATCCCGCGGCGACGAGCCCGACGGGCACCTCGGTCCCGTCGACCCACGCCCAGGCCGTCTCGGGGTAGCCGACGAGCCCGCCATCCTCGGAGCCGTCCTCCGGCGCGACGAACGCGACGGAGAGCGGGCGCGAGGCGTCGACGGCGGGCACCGGATCCGCGGATCCCTCGGGGCCCGCCGCCGGGTTGCGCCACTCGTAGGGCGTCGCGCCGGTCGCGGGGACGACGTGGTCGTCGAGCAGGAGTCCCCGGCCGGTGTCGCGCACGATCCAGGCGTCGGCCACGTCGCCGTCCGAGGCGGACACGAGCGTGAAGGCGCCCTCGGGGCCCTCGGCCGAGATCGGCTCGACCGCGCGCAGCCGCTCGGCATCCTCCGGGGAGACGTTGCCCGCGCGGCCGAAGGAGGCGACGTACGACTCCCGGGATCCGGCCGACCCCTGCGCCTCGGGCGTGAGCATGCCCCATGCGGTGCCGGCATCGCCGGCCGCTACGGCGTCGAGGTACGCGGCGACGAGCGCGGTCGCGGCGGTGGGCGCCGCGGCCTCGTCGCCCTCGTCCGCGGGCGACGTCTCGACGGACTCGGGGACCGGCAACGGGACGGGTTCGACCTCGTCGGGGCCGGTGCACGACGTCAGGACGACCGCGGTCGAGGCGATCAGGACCAGGGGCAGGGTGCGCATCCTCATCCCCCGACGCTAATTCCGGCACCCGAGGGAACGCGCGCATTCCCACGGGCTGCCCAGGGGACGGAGCCCGGGGCGCGAGAGTCGCGCGCGGGCGGCGGGAGCGGACCCGGATACCGTCGGGGCATGAGCGACGCACGGGCCGACGAGGGCCGCATCCTGATCAGCAAGGCCGCGAACCACCTCGTCGACCGCGCCGAGTTCGGCCTCTCCGAGCTGCGCATCGTGCCGCTGGCACCGAGCGTCGAGCCGGCGATGCGCGCCGTCGGCATGGCGGGCAGGGAGGGACTCGGCGGCCGTCTGACGATCACGACGCGGGCGCTCGTCTTCCGCACGCACGCCGCCAACCGCGTCCGAGGCACGCTCAAGGTCCCGATCGGCGAGATCGCGGCGGCGCGCGACGTGTCCCGCGGCATCAGCCGTCGGCTCGAGGTCACGCTCGTGAGCGGCCACCGGCTGCTGTTCATCGTGTGGGGCGGCGCGCGGATCATCGCCGCGATCGACGAGGCGCGCGCGGGGGCCGGGCGCGGCTGACGCGACCCGTCCGCAGGGGGCGCGCATCCGGCAGCGGCGCAGCCGCCCCTGCCATGCTCGATGCATGGCCTCCCTCACCCGTCCCCGTCGCGGCAAGATCATCGCCGGCGTCTGCGCCGCCCTCGCCGACCGCTTCGGCATCAGCCGCTTCCTCGTCCGCCTGCTGTTCGTGCTCTCCATCGTACTGCCGGGCCCGCAGGTGCTCCTGTACCTGATCCTCTGGATCGTCTTCCCCAAGCAGCGCTGACCCGCCCGGGTCGCCGTGCGTCGGCGACCCGGGATCGTCCCGCGCCGGAAACGCTCCCGCAACACCCGGTTCCCAGACTGGGGAGACGCCTCTCCCCACGTCTGGATGGATCCGCATGCCCGCTCGTCCACGCGCCCGCGCCCGGATCCGCACCGGCGGTCGCGCCCTCGCCACGGCCGCGCTCGCGGTCGGCCTCGCGACGGGCGGCGGGATCGACGCGGGCCCTGCCCGGGCGTCCACCGACGCGGATCCCGCCGCATCGGCCTCGCCCGCAGCCCCCGCCGTCGTCGACCTGGGCGTCGCCGACGCGGTCGCGCTCCTCGACGCCGGATCCACCACCTCCGTCGCGCTGACCCGCGCCTACCTCGCGCGCATCGACGCGTACGACGACCGGGGCGACGACGGGCCGGGCCTCCAGGCCGTCATCACCACGAACGCGGACGCGCTCGCGACGGCCGCGACGCTCGACGCGGAGCGCGCGGCCGGCTCGATCCGCGGGCCGCTGCACGGCGTCCCGATCGTCGTGAAGGACAACCACGCCACGGCCGACATGCCCACCACCGTCGGCAGCGCGGCGCTCCGCGACTACCGCACGACGGCCGACTCCACCGCGGTCGCGCGGCTGCGGGCGGCCGGCGCGATCATCCTCGCGAAGACGAACATGTCCGAGTTCGCGTGGCACGGCACCTACACGCTGGGCTCCGCGCGCGGCCGCACGGCGAACCCGTACGACCGGTCGTGGAGCGCGAGCGGATCCAGCGGGGGCACGGGCGCGGCGGTGGCGGCCGCCTACGCGCCGGCGGGGCTCGGCACGGACTCGTGCGGATCCATCCTGGGACCGGCCGCGCACCAGGGCCTCGTGGGATTCCGGCCGACGATGGGCCTCACGAGCACCGCTGGCATCGTGCCGCTCTCGCCCCGGCAGGACGTCTCCGGGCCGATGACCACCACGGTCGCCGACGCCGCGCTCCTCACGGAGGTGCTCGCGGGGCGCGACCCGGCGGATCCGCTCACGGAGATCGCCGACCAGCAGGACACCGACGCGTACGTCTCCGGCCTGTCGACCACCGCCCTCGCCGGGAAGCGCATCGGCTACGTCCGCTGGGACATCCCGGACGATCCCGAGCGGCCCGGCCTCGCCGAGACGAGCGCCCTCATGGAGCAGGCCGTGCGCGACCTCGAAGCCCAGGGCGCCGAGGTCGTGGACGTGCCGCTCACGCAGGAGTTCGTGGAGCAGACGCTGCAGAGCGGCGGATGGCGCGACATGCGCCCGGCGATCGACCGCTTCCTCCGCGAGACGCCCGCCACCTGGTCGACGCGCGTGGCGGCGCGCACCGCACCCGCCGACGTGCTCTCCTTCGCCGACGTGATGGCCGACCGGCCGAGCGCGCTCACCGACGGCGACATCGCCTACTTCCTCAGCCACGAGGACGTCCCGAGCCCCGACTACGAGCGGTCGATCGCGGAGCAGGACGCGGGCAAGGCGGCGATGGACGCGTTCTTCGTGGAGCAGGGCATCGACGCGCTCGCGATGCCGACGAGCGCCACCAGCGCGACGGCGACATGGGCGGGCACCACGTTCTGCGACGTCGGCGCGAACACCGGGATCCCCACGATCTCGGTACCCGCGGGCTTCACCTCGACGGGCGCTCCCGTCGGCCTCGAGCTCGCCGCGCCCCGCAGCCACGACGGCGACCTGCTCGCGATGGCCTACGCGTACGAGCAGGCGACCCGGCACCGGGTCGCGCCGGGGACGACGCCGGAGCTGGTGGCGGATGCGGATCCGGTGCCCGCGGCAACGGAGGCCCCGGCCGCCGCGACCGACGACCCCGCCGACCCCGCCCCGCAGGCGCTCGGCGCGGTCCGCACGGCCGGCATCGGGATCAACACGCTCGCCGAGAATCTCGCCATCGCCGCGGCTCTCGCGCTCGTCGGCGGGATCGTGGTCGCCGCGGGCCTCGTGCGCCGCCGGCGCCACCCCGCCACCTGACCGCGCGCACCCGGGACGCGAGAGGGGCGGGCGGCCATCGGCCACCCGCCCCTCTTTTGGGGCTAATGAATAATTGGCAGGACCATATACCAGTTGATGCCGGGCGTTAGATTGGGCTCAATCCAAAAGAGCAGTGGCGCCTATTACCTGTATCCACACCAGGACCACTGCCACCGAACTACCGACCCGAAGGCCATCATGCAAATGCACTCCGTTATCTCCACCAACGTTCAAGCCGTGGGTTATGACAATAGCTCACGTACGCTTCGCGTACAGTTTCAAAGCGGCGGGATCTACGACTACTACGAAGTTGCGCCAAGCCTGTACCAGGAGATGCTTCAGCCCAATCCGTGGCGAAGAGTCGGGCGTAAAATTAAGGCGCATGTCACCAATCGAGTGACATAAGTCGGATCGCATTCTTCTGGGGGAAGGCATAAATCCTCTGAATTAAGAAAGTGCGTACTTAATGCAAATTCGCAGAGACTTACGGCTTTCCAAATGAAGATAGAGGGGCGGGCGGCCATCGGCCACCCGCCCCTCACCCGTGCGGAGACGGATCCGGTCAGCTCTTCCCGTGCTTCACGAGCGACACCGTGCCGTCGGCCGTCACGACGACCTTCGCGGCCATCGCGGCCGGGAGGTCGATGCGCTGCCAGCTGCCCTCGGTGCCCTCGTCGAGCGGCTCGCCCGAGTCGATCGCGGTGAGCGCGAGCACCTGGCGGCGCTGCTCGGGCGTGAGGTCGGGGTGGCTGGTGATGAGGAGCGACTCGGCGCCGGTGGGCACGGTCGTCGGCTGGCCCTTGTCGCCGACGCGCGGGAAGTCGTAGCTCATGCGCTGCTCGTAGACCTTGAGCGCCTGCTTGGTGGTCAGGTACGGCTTGTCCTTCGCGATGCAGACCGCGAGCGTCGCGCCGCACTTGGCCTCGAGCACGGTGCGCAGCTCGGTGGACGCCTGCTCGAAGAGCGTACGGAACGACGGGTCGGACCAGCGGCGCTCGACGATCTTCTGGCCCATCATGCGGCCGGCCATCACGTCGAGCGGGTAGTGCGCGCCCATGATGATGCGGTTGTTGCCGGCATCGGAGGCGCGGGCGAGGATCTGCGGCGCGAGCTCCGGCAGCATCGTCGCGAGCGCTGTGCCCTGCCAGAACGCCTGCGAGGTGTGGCCGCTGGGGTACGAGCCGTCCTGGCCGGCCCACGCGTTGCCGTCCGGCTTGTCGCGGTACTTGAGCTTGAGCGGGAACGCGACGTAGGGCCGCGGGTTGTTGAAGTACGTCTTCACGGGGTTGGTGGACGAGTACTTGCCGACGAGGCCGCCGTTCTTGGCGAGCAGCGCGTCCGTCTTCGGGAGCTGGCCCGCCTCGCGCGCCGTGCGGTAGATCTCGCCGAGGTTCTTGCCGAGGCCGTCCGACATCGTGATCGACATGTCGGCGTACTGGTCGATGATCGCCCGGTCCGCCTGCGCCCGGGTCGCGGCCTGGTTGATCTTGATGGTCTTCTTGTCGTTCAGCTTCATGATGTCGGGGCGGTTCGCCTTCAGCGAGGTGAACTGGTCGAGCATCGGCACGAAGTCGTAGGTGCTGTTCGACGGGTAGGGCGCGTCGAGCGTGGCCTGGTCGAAGGGCGCGATGGCCGGGGCGGTGGAGGACGCGGTGGGTGCGTCGGAGGCGGTCGCGGCGGTGACGCCGGTGCCGGTGAGCAGCAGGCCGAGGATCGCGGTGGTCGACAGCAGCGTCGCGGTGCGGGCGCGGGGACGCCGGAGCGGGGTGGGGATGATCGTGCCTCTCGTCGGGAGCGGGCGGCCGTGCGGCCTCCGGCACCGTACGGATCGGGCGTGACGCGGATCCTTCCGGGAGGTGGAGCGGAGGTGGCCGGGCGGTGCGTCCGCCCGGCCACCCGCGAGAGGGCTCGGCCTCAGCCGCGCGACCTCGGGACCCACGCGCGCGTCTCGGGCTCCAGCGTCATCCCGCCGCCCGCGCGGATCCGGTCGACGGAGCCGTCCGGCGCTCGGTCGACCGTGACCTCCTCGCCGACGGATCCGAACCCGTCGCCCTCGACGATGCGCACCGAGGAGTCGCCCGTGCGCTCGAGCACGTCGACGGAGTCGAGCGGGTGCTCCGCGGTCGGGTCGATGCGGAGGAAGCGGTCGCCGATCACCTGGAAGTCCTGCAGGCCCCAGACGTTCGCGAAACGACCGGTGAAGGGGGCGTCGACCGCGGCACGCTCGTCCTCGGTGGCGGCCGAGTCGGCGAGCAGCAGCTCGAGGATGCCCGTGCTGAGCGTGGCGGCCGGGCCGTCGATGGCGTTCGTGAGCACGCTGACCGCCCAGCCGCTCGCGGGATCCACCGCCGTGCGCGTGATGTGGCCCGGGTACCCGCCCGAGTGGCCGACGACCGTGGCTTCGTGCGCCCCGGATCCGACGCGCTCGATGATGAGGCCGTAGCCGTAGCGGCGGGTGCCGGCCGGATCCGCGCTGGAGGCGTAGCGCGGCCGCTGCTGGATGCGCTTCGACGCGGCCGAGATGAGCCGCTCGTCGTCGGGCAGCACGAGCGCGGAGAAGAAGGACACGAGCTCGGACGCGGTGCTCGTGACGCCGGTGGCCGCGGCCATCGCGCGAGTATCGACGTGCGGGATGACGGTGCGCTCGCGCGACGTGCGGAGCGAGGTGGACGCGGCCGCGTACTCGTCCGCGCGCGCCGGGACGTACTCCGCGGTGGTGTCGCGGAGGCCCAGCGGCGCGGCGATCCGCTCGGCGAGGTAGTCCGCGAAGGACAGGCCGGACGCCGCCTCGATCACCAGGCCGATCAGCGAGTACCCGATGTTCGAGTAGTTGAACGCGGTGTCGGGCGCGACCTTGGCGACGCCGGGCGCGGTCGCGATGGCGATCAGGTGCGCGCGGTCGGGGAACGGGCCGGAGTGCTGCCAGTGGTCGCCGTCGGGCCCGTCGCGGAGGACGCCCGCGCCGTGCTCCAGGAGCGCGGCGATCGTGACGCCGGCGAGCTCGGACCCAGCCTCGGCCAGCTCGGGCACGTGCTGGCCGAGCGTGTCGTCGAGGCGGAGGGCGCCCTGCTCGGCGAGCTGCAGGATCGCGGTGGCCGTGAAGGTCTTGGAGTGCGAGGCCACGCGGAACAGGTGCGCGGGCGTCAGCGGCGCGTCGGTGGTGGGATCCGCGACGCCGAACGCCTCGGACAGCACGACCTCGCCGTGCCGGGCGATGGCGACCTGCGCGCCGGGGACGCGGGTCTGCCAGACGCGGTGGTCGAGCCAGGTGCGGACGTAGTCGAGGATCTCGCTCATGGGGGCGCTCCGGGGATCGGGGACGGCGGGCGTGCCGGACTCTACGCGACCCGCGCTCGCCCCCGCCTGATCCGTCGAGCGAACCGCGGGGACCCGTCCGCATCCGCGGAGCGAACGTCTGGCGCTCCCCGCTGGGCGCCTCCTGGACGGGCGGGACGATCGGCGGGCCCGTCCCGTCTCCTGGGTGACGCACCACCCGACAGGAGCAGCCATGAACGACCCGACCCGCGGATCCCGTGCCGCGCAGACCGCATCCGCATCCCCCCGCCCGACCGGCGCGGCCGCCGCCGGCGCCGACGACCGAGGAGCCGCGCGATGAGCGCCCGCTCCGCCGGCCCCGTCCTCCGCCGCCGCCCGCGGGCCACGCGCGCGGCCGCCGTCACCGGCCTCGTCGTGGTGATCGTGGTCGTGGTCGTCGTGCTGCTGCCCGCGCTCGGGTTCATCGGCGCGGCCGACGCGGCGACCGCCGGCCAGCTCGACGTGCCGGTGACCCTCATCGCGCTCGGCGTGGGCGTGTCGCTGGTGGTCGCGGTCGTGATGCTCGGGATCGCCGCGCGCACCCGGGACGGTCGCGTCGCCTGGGTCGCCGCCGTCTCCGCCGTGGTGGCGACGCTCGTGGGATCCGCGTGGCCGCTCGTCGCCACCGTGATCGCGAGCGTCGACCAGGTGCAGGACGCGATCCCCTTCGTGCAGGACCTCATCGGGCGCGTACTCGGGGGCTGACACCCGCTCCCCATGACGCACGAGCGGCCGCCGACCCGTGGGTCGGCGGCCGCTGTCGTGCAAGGCGGATCACTCGCGGACGAGCACCAGCTCGGAGAGCGGCAGGCGCAAGCGCGGCGCCGTCTCGCGCTCGGCGAGCGGGCCCTCGAGCGCGTCGGCCGGGGCGACCGTGCCGACGGCCGTGACGGTGAGCGGCTGCAGGTTCTCGGGCAGGTCGAACGCGGCGGACAGCTTGTCGAACTCGACGCCGGCCATCTGGTGCGTGTGCAGGCCCTCGGCCTGCGCCTGCACGGAGAGGTGGGCGACGGCCTGGCCGAGGTCGTAGGCGGCGTAGGGGCGCTTCTCGCCCTCGACCGTGGAGGTCTCGGCGATGGCGACGATCAGCGCGGAGGCGTTGACGGCCCACGCGGCGTTGAAGCCGACGAGCGAGTCGACGATGGTGTCGAACGCGTGCGTGCCGCGGCGGGCGGCGATGAAGCGGCGCGGCTGCTGGTTGCTGGCGGACGGCGCCCAGCGCGCGGCCTCGAGCAGCGCGTCGAGCTGCTGGTCGGAGACGCTGGCGTCCGTGTCGAAGGAGCGCGGGCTCCAGCGGGCGTCGAGCTCGCGCACGATCGGCACGGCGGTGTCGGCGGTGCGGGCGGTGGATGCGGAGGTGGTGGCGTCCTCGATGAGGGTCATGGCGATTCCTTCGGTCGATGTCGGGGATGCGGCACATCGTCGGGCCTCGCGGATCACAATGCGGGACGCCGCCCGGCTATTCCTGGGTGACGCCGGGCCGCATCCCCGCCGCGCGGCCTACCCCGCGAGCGGGTCGCGCACGTCCTCGAAGCGGCCCGACTCCGCCGAACGGCCTGCCGCCTCCATCAGCGCGAGGCTGCCGAGGTTGTCGCGGCCGCTCGTCTCGGGCGGCGGGCCGCCGAGGATCGAGAGGGCGAATGCGCGGAGGCCCGCGGCGCGGCCGATGAGCGGCAGGGTCTCGAGGTCGAGCTCGCGCTCGGAGCCGTCGGCGTCGCGGATCCCGACCCGGTCTGCCGAGACGCCCTCGCCGCGGCTCGTGAAGGTCAGCTCGCCGTCCTCGCCGGAGATGCGCCATTCGCCCGCCCACGGCGTGACCGGTCCGCGGTGCAGCCAGCTGCCGCGGTAGTCGACGATCAGGCCGCCCTCCAGCTCGATGACCATGGAGGCGACAGCCGGGTCGCGGTAGTGGCTGAACGACGGGCGGCTGGTGCGGGCGAACACGCGCACGGCCTCGCGGCCGGTGATCATGCGTATCAGGTCGAAGTGGTGGATCGCCATGTCGTTGATGATCGGCTGCGGGAACCGGTAGTGCGGATAGTCGTCGGGCTCGTCGTTGTCCCACTGTCGGAAGTCGATCTCGATGGTCGCGACCTCGCCGAGCGCGTCGGCGGCGAGCAGCTCGCGCACGCGGCGCGGCGCCGGGTACCAGCGGTAGTTCTGGCTGACCTGCACGATGAGCCCGAGCTCCTCGCCACGGCGGACCACGGCGGCGGCCTCGGCGGTCGAGTTCGCGAACGGCTTCTCGACGATCACGTGCTTGCCCGCCTCGAGCGCCTCCAGCGCGAGCGGCGCATGGGTGACGGCCGGAGCTGTGACGATGACGGCGTCCGCCTCCACCGCGGCGAGCGCGTCGGCGAGCGAGGCGAACGCGGCCTCGGCGGGGAGGCCGAGCAGCGTGCGCACCTTCTCGCGGGTGGGCTCGCTCGGATCCACGATCGCGGCGACCTCGATCTCGGCGACGGCCGGCACGGCGTTGCGCGCCCAGTCGCCGCCCCAGCCGCCGAGGCCGACGTGGATCACGCGGACGCGCGGGCCGTCGTAGGCGGGAGCAGCCGGGGCGGCCGCCGACGCGGGGGAAGCCGGAGCGGCGGGCGTCGCCGGGGTCGTGGGCACGGCGGGCTTCGCGGCGCTCATCGGGCGAGGAACCAGTCGCGCGGGTGCTCGTCGGCCGTGAGGTCGGCGCGGCCGTCCGTCGGCGCGACCCAGCGGGCGGCGTTCGCGAGCACGCGGCGGATGTCGGGGTGGTGGTACACGGGGTACTCCTGATCGCCGGGCGAGAAGTAGAAGACACGTCCGCGACCGCGGTGGTACGCGACACCGGAGCGGAAGACCTCGCCGCCCGCGAAGGTGGAGAGGAACACCTCCTCGTCGGGGCGCGGGATGTCGAACTGCTCGCCGTACATCTCCTGGCGGTCGATGACGATCGGGTGCGGGATCCCCTCGGCGATCGGGTGCTGCGGCGCGATGGTCCAGACCAGCTCGCGCTCGCCGTCGTTGCGCCACTTGAGCGAGCACGTGGTGCCCATCAGGCGCGTGAAGACCTTGGAGTAGTGGCCGGAGTGCAGGACGACGAGGCCCATGCCTGCGTGCACGTGGCGGATCACGCGCTCGACGACCTCGTCGGACACCTCGCCGTGCGCGACGTGGCCCCACCAGTAGAGGACGTCGGTCGCGGCGAGGCGCTCCTCGGTGAGGCCGTGCTGATCCTCCTGGAGGGTCGCGGTGCTCACGCGCGCGTCGTCGCCCAGCAGCTCGCGGAGGCCATCGGCGACCACGGTGTGGATCCCGTCCGGGTAGTGCGACAGGACGGTCGCGTCCCCCCGGCTCTCGTGCACGTTCTCGTTCCAGACGACGATGTCCATGGCGCTCCTCGTTCGGCGGTGGTCGGGGTGGTCAGGCGATCGCGCGACCGGCTCGACCCGAGATCGGCCGTGACGCGGCGGATGCCCGCGCCTACGATCGTACGCATGCCCCGCGCCGATGCGGGCGACCCGGGAGGCCGCATGACCGCCAGCGACGACGACCGCGGAGCGATCCGATGAGCGGGCCGACCGGGACCGCCGGGCCGACCGGCGCCGACCGTCCCACCGCGTCCACCCGCCCGACCGACAAGGCCGTGCACGCCTGGTCCCTCGACGGGACGCTCGGGCGTCCGCGCGTCCCCGGGCCCGACGGATCCGGCCCGACCACCCGGGGCGGCCGAGCGGCGAACGCGCTCGACCTCCTCGACCTGCCCGCCGAGCTGGCGCGGCGCGGCTACCGGGCCGTGCAGATCACCCACTTCCAGCTGCCCACGCGGGACGCCGGCTACCTCGCGGAGCTGCGCGCGTCACTCGCGGCGTCCGGGATCACGCTCGACGCGTTCCTCGTCGACGACGGCGACCTCACGCACCCCACCGACGCCGACCAGCACGAGCGGTGGATCTCCGACCGCCTCGCCGACGCCGAGGCCCTCGGCGCGCACCACGCCCGCGTCGTCGCCGGCCGGAGCGCACCGACGCCGGAGCTGCTCGCGTCGAGCGCGCGGCGCCTGTCACGGCTGGCCGCCGCGCACCCGGCCGTCGCGGTCGTCACCGAGAACTGGCGAGAGCTGCTGCCCGACGCGGACGCGGTGCTCGCGCTCCTGGCCGACGCCGTCGACGTGCGCCTCCTGATCGACCTCGGCAACTGGACCATGCCCGACAAGCACGAGCAGCTCGCCCGCATCGCGCCGCACGCGGTCACCTGCCACGCGAAGGCGCACCGCGACGCGGACGGCCGGCTCGACGACGTCGACTACGCCCGCTCCCTCCGCGTCCTCCAGGACGCGGGCTACCAGGGAGCGCTCGCGATGGTCAACGAGTCGACCCGGCCCGACGGATCCGACGAGTGGGACGGCCTCGAGCAGGAGCACGAGGTGGTGCGGCGGGTCTTCGGGTGAGGAGATCTCGGGTGAGGTGAGCCCGGGTGAGGTGAGCCCGGATGAGCTGAGCCCGGGTGAGGCGAGCCCGGATCAGCCGAGCGCCGACTCCGCATCCGCCGCGACGGCCTTCTGCACCGCGAACTGGGTGCGGTGCAGCTCCTCGTACCGGCCGCCCGCGGCCAGCAGCTCCTCGTGCGTGCCGCGCTGGACGATGGCGCCGTCCTCGACCACGAGGATCAGGTCCGCGTCGCGGATGGTGGAGAGGCGGTGCGCGATGACCAGGGCCGTCCGCCCCTCGAGCGCCTCGCTCAGCGCCGCCTGCACCGCCGCCTCCGACGTCGAGTCCAGCGCCGCCGTCGCCTCGTCGAGGATGACGACGCGCGGCTGGGCGAGCAGGAGCCGCGCGATGGTCATCCGCTGACGCTCACCGCCGGACAGCCGGTAGCCGCGCTCCCCCACCATGGTGTCCAGCTGGTCAGGCAGGGAGCGGATGAGCGGCTCGAGCCGCGCGCGACGCACGGCGTCCCACACCTCGTCCTCGGTCGCCTCCGGCCGCGCGAGGCGCAGGTTGGACAGGATCGTCTCGTGGAAGAGGTGGCCGTCCTGCGTCACCATGCCGAGCGTGTGCCGCATGGACGCGAAGGTGACGTCGCGCACGTCGGTCTCCGCGAGCCGCACGGCGCCGCTGTCGACGTCGTACAGGCGCGAGAGGAGCTGCGCGATCGTCGACTTGCCGGCGCCTGACGTGCCGACGAGCGCGACGGTCTGCCCCGGCTCGATCCGGAAGGACACGCCGTGCAGCACCTCCTCGCCGCCGCGGGTGTCCAGCGTCGAGACCTCCTCGAGGGAGGCCAGCGACACCTTGTCGGCGGACGGGTAGGCGAAGCGCACGTCGTCGAACTCGACCGCGACCGGGCCCCCGGGGACGCGGACGGCGTCGGGCTTCTCCTGGATGAGCGGCTCGAGGTCCAGCACCTCGAAGACGCGCTCGAAGCTGACCACCGCGCTCATGATCTCGACCCGCGCGTTCGCGAGGCCGGTCAGCGGCGCGTACAGCCGCGTGAGGAGGAGCGCGAGGGTGACGACCTCGCCGGTGTCCAGCTGGCCGCCGAGCGCGAGGGCGCCGCCGAGCCCGTAGACGAGCGCGAGCGCGAGGGCGGAGACGAGCATCAGCGCGGTGACGAAGACGAACTGCAGCATCGCCGTGCGGACCCCGATGTCGCGGACGCGGGCAGCACGGACACGGAACTCCGCGGACTCCTCGTCGGGCCGGCCGAACAGCTTCACGAGGGTCGCGCCGGGCGCCGAGAAGCGCTCGGTCATCTGCGTGCTCATGGCGGAGTTGTGGTCGGCGGCCTCGCGGCGGAGCGCGGCGAGGCGACCGCCCATGCGGCGCGCGGGCACGAGGAAGACGGGGAGCATGATCACCGCGAGCACGGTCACGAGCCACGACGTGCTGAGCATGACGACGAGGGTGAGGATCAGCGCCACGACGTTCGTGACCACGCCGGAGAGCGTGCCGCTGAAGGCCTGCTGCGCGCCGATCACGTCGTTGTTGAGACGGCTCACGAGGGCGCCGGTACGCGTGCGCGTGAAGAACGCGATGGGCATCCTCTGCACGTGGTCGAACACGGCGGTGCGGAGGTCGAGGATCACGCCCTCGCCGATGCGCGCCGAGAACCAGCGCGTCACGAGCGACACGGCGGCGTCGGCCACGGCCACGAGCGCGATGACGACGGCGAGCCGGACGATCGTGGCGGTCTCGCCCCGGGCGACGATGACGTCGACCACCTGGCCGGCGAGCACCGGCGTCGCCACCGCGAGGAACGCGCCGACGACGGACAGCCCGATGAAGACGAGCAGCTTCGCCCGGTACGGCACCGCGAACGTCATGATCCGCTTCACGGACTCGCGGGAGATGCCGCGCGACCCGTCCTGCGCGCTCGAGATCTTGTAGAGCGAGCTCCAGGCGACGCTGTCCATGCTCATGGTGGTTCCTCTCGTGGACGGCCGCTCGGGGCGGACGGGGGTGCGCGCGAGTCGGGTCCTCTGCGGCGGATCGGGCATCCGCGTCGATGCTCCGACCGGGACGCCGTCGTCGTGACCGGATCCGCGGACGAGCGTGGACGGATCGTCCTGCCGGTGGGCGCATGCCCATCATGAGCCACGGACGGACGCGATCGCGCCCAGCCGGCGAAGCGTCACCGGATGGCCGTCGGGCGGAGGATGCAGCCGGGTACGCCGCACGGACCACCTCGCCGCCGCAGGATGCGCCCTGGCGACCCCCGGAGTCCCTCCTGCGCCCGGCGAGGCCGTCGCATCGTCGTTCCTGGCGTGAGGGCATGACCTCGATCACGCAGACACCGACGCCCGCACGCCCCGCCGCGGCGACCGCCCGCATGGGCACCGCCGCCGACTGGATCGCCCACTTCCACGCCAACGCGGACCGGCATCTGACGCCCGAGCAGCTGATCCCGTCCGGCACGCCCTCGCCGATGGACGCCCGCACGCGCCGGGCGTTCGTCCGCTCGTTCCAGCGGTTCGCGCTCGGCGAGAGCGGCGACGGCGCCCACCTCCTGCGCATGGCGACCGCGGCGGGCGATCCCGCCTACACGCACGCGCTCGCGCTCCTCGTGCAGGAGGAGCAGAAGCACGCGGCCCTGTTCCTCCGCGCGCTCGACCACCTCGACGCGCCCGCGCTGCCCGCGCACTGGACGGACGCGGCCTTCACGCGGCTGCGGCACCTCATCGGGCTGCGGACGGAGATCAGCCTGTTCCTCATCGCCGAGACGGTCGCGACGGGCTACTTCCACGCCCTCGCCGACCACGCCCCGGATCCCGCGCTGCGCGCCCTCGGTCGGCGGATCGCGGACGATGAGCGGGACCACGTCCGCTTCCAGATCGACCGCCTCCGCACCGGCTTCCGCGAGACCCCCGCTCCCCTGCGCGCGCTCATCGGCACCGCCTGGACGGTCGTCGCGGCGGGCGCCGCGACCGTGATCGTGGTCGACCACCGGGCTGCGCTGCGTGCGTGCGGTGTCGCACCGCGCGCGTACTGGCGGCGGGCGATGCACGGGTTCGGGGCTGCGGCGCGGTCGGTGCTGGTGGATCCGCGGGCGCCGCTGCTGGGGCCGACGGACGCCGAGCCCGCCCGCGCCTGACCCCAGGCAGACGAGAAGGGGCGGGCCGCCTGCTCGGCGACCCGCCCCTCCTCCTGGTCCGCTACCGGCTGTCGTCAGACGCGCGCCAGCGCATCGACGGGTCGCCCGGTCGTGTTCAGCGGCGGACTGCCTTGCGGCCGCCGACCTTCACGTAGATGAAGAGCACGATGATGGCGCCGATGATCGAGCCGATGATGCCGGCGGGCTGGAAGAAGCCGTCCATCGCGTCGCGCTGGAACAGCAGGAACGCGAGGAAGCCGCCGACGAACGAGCCGACGATGCCGAGCACGATGGTCATGAGGATCGACATGCTCTGGCGTCCGGGGATGACGGCGCGGGCGATGAAGCCGGCGATGAGGCCGATGACGATGAGGCTGATGATGAGTCCGAGCATGGTGATCTCTCTTCTGTGCGAGCACGTCAGGAAGACGCGCGGTGGTGCCCGTTCGGGGCGATGGATCCAACGTCCCACCCTGCGGGGTGTGGCGGCACACCCCTGGGGGTGGGATGGTGATCCCATGCCCGCCACCCGCACCCGCCCCGTCACGATCGCGCTCGTCGACGACTACGACGTGGTGCTGAAGGGCCTCGCCCACATGTTCGACGACTACCGCGACCGCGTGCTGGTCGCCGAGATCGACGCGAATGCCGCGCTCTCCGACGAGATCGACATCGTGCTCTACGACTCGTTCGCGCAGCCGGAGTCCGACCACCACGAGATCGCGGAGCTGGTGCGGAACCCCCGCGCCCGCCGCGTGGTCGTCTACACCTGGAACTTCCAGCCCGAGCTGATCGCGGACGCCCGCCGCCAGGGCGTGCACGGCTACCTCTCCAAGGCGCTGCCGGCCAGGGAGCTCGTGGAGGCGCTCGAGCGGATCCACTCGGGCGAGGAGCTCTTCAACGACGCGCCGCTGCGGGCCGCGAGCGCGCCCTCGCTCGACTGGCCGGGCAAGCGCGAGGGGATCACGGACCGCGAGTCGGAGATCCTCGCGCTCATCACGCAGGGCAAGAGCAACCAGGAGGTCGCGGCGCTCACGTACCTCTCCCCCAACACGGTCAAGAGCTACATCCGCTCGATCTACCGCAAGATCCAGGTGCAGAGCCGCACCCAGGCGGTGATCTGGGGCGTCGGGCACGGGTTCAGCCCGGATCACCACCGGATCGACCATTGGCTGGGTGGGCCGTAGCGGGCACCTAGAGGTCTTCGCGGCCGATGGGAACCGTCATGGATTCACGTGCGCTTGTCCGCGATGAACGCGTCGAGGTCGAACGGTGCGGCTTCGCCGCTCGCCTCACCGGCGAGCAGCGCTGCTCGCAGCACGTCGAGCTGCGATTCCTGGTCCTCCATGCGGCGGAGCCCGGCGTGGACGACCTCGCTCGCGGACCGATAGCGCCCGGATGCCACTTGTCGCTACCTCCCGTAGCCGCCGTCTCGGCCGCTCGCGCGACCACCGGCAAGCGGGCCCGGTCGCGCGGCGCCGCGGACCGCTCGCGACGGTGACGGCCTCGCGGGTCGCGCGGTCCCGGGCGATGCCGGTCGCGGGAGAGGGACGATCGCTCGCCCCAACACCTCCTCCAAGCGCGCATTGCTGCCGGTGTCCTGGCTGTGGAACCGAGCCTCGACGAACTGCTCCCTCAGCGGCGAGCCGACCGCGAACCGAGAGGATTCGATCCGGTACCCCGCCTGCTCCGCGAGCTGCGAGAAGAACACGAACTGCGTGCGGGTGTTGCCCTCGCGGAAGCTGTGGATCACGTTGAGCTCACCCCAGATCTCTGCCAGCTCGTGGACGAAGTCCGGCCGTTCGAGACCGCGCAGAAGGTCCTTGGCGGCGAGCTGCCGGTACTGGGCCTCGGCTGCTTCGGTGAGGGTCGGACCGGCCGGGTAGTAGGAGTGCCCGTCCTTGGTCATGAAGGAGCCGACGGGAGCCACGCGCTCCTCACCGGCCCAGTCGTAGACATCCTGGAAGATGTGCCGGTGGGTCGCCTTCATGTGGGGGTAGTCGAAGACGCCGTCGATCGGTTCGTCGGCCAGCTCACCCGTCCTCAGAGCCGTGGCCGCCTCCTCGAGCTGCGTGAGCACGATTCCATCCACCTCGCCGTGCGGCCGGCCGGGTCCCGTGAACTTGTTCCTCAATACAGACGTACCCGGGATGAAGTAGTCATCCCAGGTACGGAACGTCGAACGGCGAGGCATCAGCCCTGGATGTGCCGGCGGATCTCCGCGACTGCCTCGTCACCGGTGATCTCGTGTCGTGCGGCTCGCTCGAGGATGGCTCTCAGTGCAGGATCCGACACCTCGTGTCCGGCCAGGGCCAGTGCTGCATCCGCGAACGCGAGGCGGTCGGCTACCCGTGCGTCTTCGGCTGCGGCAGCGGCTGAGGCGGGAGATGCGTGGGGCATGACGAGATCCTTCCTGGGATCTACAAACCTACCCGCGCGGTTGTGGCGTGAGCGGTGAATCGCGACATCCTCGGAGCGCAGCCGGGACGGCGAGTTGGGGAGGAGCTCCTGACCGCGAAAGCGGACGCATGGCCCGGCACATCACCCGCGCGCTCCCCGCCTCCTCTGGGAGCATGACCCGCATGATCCCCTCCACCTCCTCCCGGTTCCGCAAGTCCGTGCCCAAGGCGAAGGCGGGAGATCGGGTGGCGGTGCTGAGCCCCGCGTTCGCGGCACCCGGCATGGCTCCCGAGGTGCACGAGCAGGCGATGCGGCGGCTGCAGGAGGCGACCGGGCTGATCCCCGTCGAGTACCCGACCACCAGGCGTCTCGGCGCGAGCGCCCGCGACCGCGCCGCCGACATCACGGCCTCGTTCGCCGACGACTCCATCCGCGCGATCGTCTCGACCATCGGCGGGGACGACCAGGTCACGGTGATCCCGCACGTCGACATCGAGGAGCTGGCCCGGAACCCGAAGCCGTTCCTCGGCTACAGCGACAACACGAACCTGCACAACCTGCTGGCGGGGCTCGGCATCCCGAGCTTCTACGGCGGATCCACCCAGGTGCACCTCGGCGCGGGCCCCGGCATCGACGACGTGCACCTGCGCTCGCTGCGGGCCGCGCTGATCGAGGGCGGGGAGCTCGAGATCACCGAGCCCGGGGAGTCGGAGGACTTCGGGATCGACTGGACGGATCCTCGCGCGCTCACCGAGTTCGGCGAGCGGCACGCGACGGAGCCGTGGAAGTGGGCCGGCCCGGCGCGCACGGTGGAGGGGCCGACGTGGGGCGGCTGCATCGAGGTGATCGACCAGATCGCGATGGCCGGGCGCATGCCCGAGACCGCGAAGCTCGAGGGCGGGATCCTGCTGCTGGAGACGAGCGAGGAGGTGCCGTCGGCCGACAGCGTGAAGCGGTGGGTGCGAGGGCTCGGCGAGCGCGGGATCCTCGATGTCGTCGCGGGCGTGCTCGTCGCCCGGCCGGTGACCATCGTCATGGGCGCGCCGGTGCCGTCGGCCGAGGAGCGCGCGCGGCTGCGGGCCGAGCAGCGCGACACCGTCATCGAGCAGATCACCCGCTACAACCCGCGCGCTGTCGTCTGCGTGGGCGTGCCGTTCGGGCACACGCGGCCGCAGTGGATCCTGCCCCACGGCGGCACGGTGCGGCTCGACGGGGCGGCGAAGACGGTGCACGCGGACTACAGCTGAGGGCGACGTGGACGAGGTGGATGGGGACCAGGGGGGACTTACGGACCGCCGCGCCGTCGTCATGACAGCGGCCATGCGCGCGCGAATGGCCTCGACCGCACGGAGCGAGGGCCCGCCGCACGGGCAGCATGGCGATGAGGGCGTCTCGTCGGCCGGGACCTCGGAGCCGCCCGCGCCGCCCGAGCACTCGAACCTGCCGCGCTCGGCGACGTTCCGCGGGAACCTGCTGTCGCGGCTGACGCTCGTGGAGCGGTCGCAGCCGGAGGGCGTCGCGATCGTCGAGGGCGTCGAGTTCGCCGAGGACTCGACGACGCTGATCACGACCTCCGGGCACCGGATCCGCATGTCGGGGTGGGCGACGAGCGAGGAGATCCATGAGGCACTCGCCGCCGTGATGCCGCTCGCGCCGCTGGACACGGACTGCTGGCAGAGCTTCCCGTACGACATGACGCCGTGGTCGATCTGGCTGACGCTGCACTACGACCTCGCCTCACTTGAGGGTCACCTCGACGACAACGTGCCGGGGCTGCACCTGGTGGAGGTGCATCGCGACGGCGAGCTCGCGCGCATCGTGACGGGGATCGGCGACGACCGGTTCCGGCACGGGGTGCCGCTCACGGAGCAGCCGCTCGCCATCCCAGTGGACCTCGCGTTCGAGGTCATGCGGCTGCGGCGCTGAGCCGCGTGGTCCGCCCGGCGGTGGCGCGGATCCGCCGGGTGGATAGGCTTCGCGCGTGACGCTGCAGAACCACCCCGGCGAGGTCGAGTTCCCCGTTCGCGCGCGCGTGCGCTACGCCCAGATGCTCAACGCGCAGCGGATGAAGCCGCGCGGCGGGAGCGGGAAGCGGGCGCTGCTCATCACGGCCTTCGCGCTGCCGTTCGGGGTCGCCGGCTCGGGGCTCGGGATCCTCGTGGCGACGTCCGGCCCGCCGGAGGGCGGACCGGCGATGCCCATCGTGCTGTTCGCGCTCGGGCTGGGCATCGGGATGCTCGTCGCGTCGATCGTGTTCCAGCAGATCGACGCGCGGGCGCCTCGACGGGACCAGCTCGACTACGTGGCCCAGGCCAGGATCCGGCCGGTCACGCTCGAGGAGCAGCAGCTCCTCGCCCTCGACGCGGTGAGCGACTACTCGTTCGGCGGCTGGAACTCGTCGCTCGCGTTCCAGCCGACGTGGGCCGAGATGCCGGCGGAGCTGCGCATGAAGCACGCCGACGGGTCGACCGGGCACGAGTGGACCGGCCTCCCGATGACGACGCTCGCGCAGCACCGCGCCGCCCTCGACACGCAGTTCCGCATCGCGTCGCGCGACGACATCGAGCTGTTCGTGGCGGATGCGCTGGCGCAGGGGCCGCAGTCGGCGCGCTTCGCGGAGCTGGCCGCGTCCGAGGAGGCGGAGCGCATGGTGTCGCGCATGGCCGCGCTCACCGGCCGGAGCGAGTTCGAGATCATCGACCTGACCCGCCCGCACGACGGCCGCCCGCCCGTGCTGCTGCTCGCGGGCGACAGCGAGCGCACGATCGGCGCGATCCGCTACGCCTACATGGCCGGGTACCTGCCCGCGGACGATGCGTGGGCGCTGATCCGGCAGATCGGCGCGCGGGTCTTCGCGACCTACGACGGCTGGGACGCGTACTGGGCGGATGCGGCGCTCGCGCTCGCCTTCCGCACCGACAGCCTCGACGCGGTGATGTCGCAGCGGCGGGTGCGGGACGCGCTCGTCGCGTCCGCGTGGCCGGCGGCGACGGTGCCATGGCCGGGGGCTTCGCCGGGCGCTGCGGGCTCCTAAAATGTTCTTAGCGGTCGCCCAGCTGACCCGAAACAAGCCGAATCAGTCGACGTCCGTCGAGGGCGGGGGCTTCCTTACAATCGGAAGTTTGCCTGATCACAGTCGCCACGGGGAGAACCGCACAGTACCGCCGCTTAGCGCCTCGTCCGCCATAACTCGAATGTTCCGCGCTTAAGCGATCGTGCTCTCTCTCCATACCCGGCCGGGATGAAACGAACCTCTCGGCAGCAAGTAATGGCTCCACCAATCCGTGACACACTTGGGGGCGACCTAAGGCGACAGTATAAACGCTCTTAGCTATTAACTTGTATTTGAATCCGACGATTAAAGAAGCACTTCAAATCGACGCGGCACACCAGCTGTTGGATTATCGAAGTCCTTGTCCTGGCGAGAGAGGTTCGGTTACTTGACGGCCGTGTCGCGCCCCATCTACCTTTTCAAAGGCCTTCGGAGACCTCGGGGCCGCCCTGCAACTCAAATTCTAATTCGCCTCTCTTTACGACAGGAAGCAATATCGGCACGGGTAATATTCGAGCCGTGGTCGTCATAATACTTTCTCGAATGTAAGGAAACGCCTGCATTACGGCCACTTGATTAATAAAAACATGAGCTACGTCCCGAGGAATTCTCAGCGGCTCCTCGGATTCGTACTCGCAGGCAACGTCAACAACCGCTTCGCCATAAATAGAGGAGACTTCAACCCGAAATCGGGTTCCGAATTCGTTCTTCTTGTGCCTCGTTCGAACTTTGAACATGGTTTCAAGACCGCTGTCGACAGACTCATCGGTACCCTCGTCCACTTCTTCTTCGTGAAGCGTTGCGCCGACTTGATAAAACGTTACCGCACTTAAACTTAACTTTTCAACAAGAGACTCAATGGTTTCTACAGACTTGTCGGTCAACGCCTACCTCCAGCCGGCCCGGGCAGTAGTTCGCCGCGCGCGGACGCTCGGCAGATGAACCACGCGCGAACTGCCCCAGTCAGAATGATTTATTTCTGTGACTGAATTAATGGAATGATCGATTAATACCCCTAATGCATGGGCGTATCGACGGATCGTGGACAGCTTAGGATCATTTGCTTGACTTTCAAACGCTGCCAGAGTGGGTTGGGCAATACCCATACGCTCCGCGAGCTCTGCTTGAGTGATTGCCTTACTTTCCCGAATATGACGCAGGCTCCACAGAAGACGCAGATCGTTCTCGTGTAATGTGCGAGATAGCTTCTCTGAATCAGTTTCTTCATCGAATCCGAATGGATCAGCGACTTCACCACGGGCTGCGGATGACGCGCCCAACGTACGAGTAGTGGGGGACATAGACCGGAGTCTATACCACAACTACGACGACATCAAGCCCCATGTGGATGGCCGACCTTCAAAATACCTCTGCGAAGCGACTTGGATAGAAGCGTCTTGATCGCCTGTGACACTGTCGCTGTCCAAGTCTTTCCAATACAGATGCAGCCCTACGATTGTACTTTGACCTTTACTCTTCAACTGCCTTGGTTCCACGTGGTACATTCGTATATGCAATTCGCGATCCTCACCATTCTCTTCCCGAATGGCATGACTGAACCTCAGCTCATACAGCTCCAAGCGCGTCTCCGAAGACAGCGGCCCCTTCACATCGTGTAGCGGAAGTAGTTGCCCAAGTGCGAGCGACTTCATAGTTGCTCGAATCTGGCCCACAAAGTAACTTGCGTCCTCATCTCGAACCCCAGCACCTTCCAGGAGCCCACGGATCAGGTCGATGGGGCGCTCGCCAGGGCTACGTGCGTACCAATGATACGTAATTAGAGCATATTCAGGCTGAGAACAGATGGACTTTGTTCCCGAGTCAACCTCATGACTAACACTCATCCTGTCACCATACGCCATGCCACCGTCACGGCCCAGGCCCAGGTGCGCGTATTACCCCCAAACGGGGGCCTACGCTTCAACCCGCTGTGCTGCAAATTGCATTTCCGGCCTACAGCACAGACATTCTCTGCGATACTGACCAACTCTCCTCCGCACCCATATTGGAAGCGTAGAGACTGTGAGTGGCGGTAACGATGAGTTACTACCTTGGGGCGTCTAGGCTCGACAACGAATGCGGTCTACATGCGCTTTCGAGGGAAAGTCAGTCGCGCGGCTCGCCCGTGAGGGGGCGGATCACGCGGTGACCGTCGAGGGAGCGGGCCGCCTCGAGGACGTGGGCGGGCGTGATCGCGAGGAGCGCAGGGTCCGGGATGGCGGAGAACGTGTCGCCGAGGCGCTGGGACGCGTCGGTCAGCACGACGTGCGGGCCGGACGCGGGCGGGCCCCACTCCTCGGGCGGGGCCGGGCCGAAGATCACGACCGAGGGGATGCCGTAGGCGGTCGCGAGGTGGGCGGCGCCGGTGTCGGCGGAGATCACGAGGTCGGCGGCCGCGATGATGCCGGCGAAGGCGTCGAGGGCCAGCTGGCCCGCGAGCACGGTCGAGATGGGCATGCCCGCGAGGGCGGCGACCTCGAGGGCGCGCTCGCGCTCCTTGTCGGATCCGGTGAAGACGACCGTGCGGCCCTCGTCCGCGAGCGCGCGGGCGACCTCGGCGAAGCGGTCGACGGGCCACTGGCGGGATCCGTAGGCGGCGCCCACGTGGATCACGACGGCGTGCTCGGCGACAGGCGGCTCGGCGGGCACGAGGATGCCGACGTCGTCCGGATCCGCCGGCATGCCGTGCCAGGAGACGAGCCGGGCCCAGCGGTGGCGCTCGAGGACGTGGTCCTCCCAGGCGGGGCCGTCGGCGGCGGGCATGCCGTCGAGCTCGGGGGCGGCGTGGCCGAGGGTGCGGTCGGCGCGCAGCTCGTGCAGGAGCGCGCGGCTCTCGATGCCGGCGCCGTGCAGGTTGATCGCGAGGTCGACGGTGCCGGGCTCGCGCGCGATGGGGTGGTCGAAGCCCTGCTGCGGGAGGTGCTCGTCGACCATGCCGAGCAGCTTCACGACGGGCGCCAGCCAGCCGGTGGTGGCGAGCGAGATGCGGGCGTCCGGGTGCGCGCGGCGGATGGCGCGGAGCGCGGGGACGGCCACGAGGATGTCGCCGAGCTTGATGGCGCGCAGGATGAGGATCTCGGCGGGGTGGGCGGCGTCGTCGGGGAGGGCGGCGCGGTCGCCGGGGGTCTGCATGGGTTCCAGCCTGGCAGAGGGGACGCGCGACGGTCGGGGCGGCGACGAGCCTCGCTCGGCACCCGGATCGTGGACTCCCGCGGCCTATTTCCCCATATGCTGAGCCCGCAGCGACGCGCGTGGCCCACCCGGGGCCGACCGTCGCACGGCCGACGGAGGCATGCAGGGGCAGACGCGAGGACGCGCGCACGGTCGCCACCGGCCCGACGCCTCCGCGCCCCGGCGTCCTCGCTCCTCCGCCCGTGCTCCGCGCGACGGCGACGGGCGCGCGCACCGACCCCACCGGCGGGCGGGCGGCGTCGGACCGCGATCGTGGATCCTCGGCACGGCGCTCCGACGCGCGGCCGCGCAATGGCGGCTCGTCGTCGCGGTGGTCGCCGTCGCGACGCTCGCCTGCTCGCTCGTGACCGTGCTCGGCCTGCTCGTGACCACCACCGAGGAGGGCGGCGTGCGGCGCACCCTCGACGCCGTGCCCGCGGAGCGGACCGCCGTGCGCGTCACGGTCGACACCCCCACCGGGACCGTCTCGGAGGCGCGCGACGCGATCGACCGGGCGCTCCGCGAGCTCCTCGGCGAGACGGCGGGGGCGACGCCGACGGGATCCGCGGTGAGCGAGATCGAGGACGTGGGCGGAGTGGCGGGCGACGGATCCGAGCGCGTGCTCGCGTACGCCGGGGAGTACGACGACCGGGACGCGCGCGCCGAGCTGGTCACCGGGTCGTGGGGCGCCGTGCCTTCGGGCGACGGCGAGCTGGAGGCGGCGCTCCCGGAGGCGGCGGCGTCCGCGCTCGGGCTGGGGATCGGATCCACCCTCGAGGTCGCGGCGCGCGGGGACGCCACCGCGACCGTGCGGGTCGTCGGGCTGTACCGGGCGGTGGATCCGGGCGGCGCGGCCTGGCTCGACGACCCGCTGCAGGGCCGCGGCGACGATGCCGCGTTCCCCGAGCCGGACGTGTCCTTCGCCGACTTCGTGCACGCGATCGGCCCGCTGATCGTGGCCGACGGCGCGCTCGACGCCGCCGACGTGCGCGTCGAGACGCTGGACCTCCGCACGCAGCCGACGTTCGACCGCGTGACGGTGGCGGGGATGGATCCGCTCGTGGCGCGGCTCGGGGACGCGGACGCGGGGATCACACGGGCGGCCGGCGACGTGGGGCAGTCCGTCGCGTACTCGTCGGGCGTCGCGGAGGCGGTGGCCGGGGCGTCCGCCGCGCTGACCGTGACGCGCGCGACCGTCGCCGTCGCGGGGCTGCTGCTGGCGGTGCTCGCGCTGGCCGCGATCGCGCAGGCCGGACGGCTCCTCGCCGACGCGCGCGACGCCGAGCGGCGGCTGCTCGCGGCGCGCGGGGCGTCGCGGCGGCAGGTGATCGCGCTCGCGGGCCTCGAGGCTGCGGTGCTCGGGGCGCTGGTGGCGGGGATCAGCCCGCTCGTCGCCGCGCTCGGGTACCGGGGGCTCGCGGCGCTGCCGGCGATGCGCGCGGCGGGGATGCCGGCGTCGTCCGGTGTGCCGCTCGGATCCGTGCTGACGGCCGTCGCCGTCGCCGCGCTGCTGGCCGCGGTGCTGCTCGCGCCGGCGCTGCGCCGGGCGGACGACGAGGATCCGGCGGCCGGGCGCGCGGGGGTGGCGCGGCTGGCGCGGTCGGGGATCGACCTGGCGCTGCTCGTGCTGGCGGGGCTCGGGATCGCGCAGCTGGTGGCGTACCGGTCCGCGTCGGCGTCCGGGGGCGAGGACGCGCCCACCGGGCTCGACCCCGTGCTCGTCGCCGCGCCCGTC
Source organism: Clavibacter quasicaliforniensis (assembly GCF_051201715.1). NCBI lineage: Bacteria > Bacillati > Actinomycetota > Actinomycetes > Micrococcales > Microbacteriaceae > Clavibacter > Clavibacter quasicaliforniensis. Next base: position 2,943,676 of record NZ_CP139624.1, read on the forward strand.
GTGGTGCTCGTGGCGGTGGCGGCGCTCGCGGTGCGGCTCGTGCCGCTCGTCGCCCGCGGGCTGGGGGCGCTGGCGGCGCGCGCCCGCGGATCCGTGCTGCCGCTCGCCGCGTGGGAGCTCGCCCGGCGCGGACGGCGGGCGACCGCGGCCGTGCTCCTGCTGAGCCTCGCGCTCGCGGTGTGCACGTTCGGCGTGACGTTCCTGCACACGTGGCGGATCTCGCAGGAGGACCAGGCGGCGGTCGCCGTGGGGCCAGCGGCGCGGGTGGTCGCGGATCCGGAGCGGGCGGTGGGGCAGTCGGCGCGGCTCGCGGAGGCGGCGGGGCGGGCCGGCGCGGCGAGCGCGGACGGCGGCGTGGAGCCCGTGCTGCGGCGGCCCATGCGGATCGACGGCGCGCCCGCGGGCGACCCGGCCGAGGGCGGCGTGGGGACGGGGGCGCAGGTGCTCGGGCTGTCGGCGGCGGCGCGCACGATGATCGCGGACGGGCGCGGCGGCGCGGCCGGCGGGACGCGCGTCGAGGAGCTGCTGCGGGGATCCGCGCGCACGCGCGAGGACGCGGGCGTCGCGCTGCCGGACGGGACGCGCGGGCTCGTCGCGACCGTGCGGGCGGGCGACGCGGCGGCGCCCCTCGCGGACGTGCGGGTGCGGGTCGCGGCCGTGGTCGAGGATCCGCGCGGGCTGCTCGCGGTCGTGGACCTCGGGGACGCGCCCGCGGACGGGTCGACGGTCGAGGTCGCGGGGGCGCTCGACGGCGGGAGCGGGAGCGATGCGGCCGGGGCGGCGGGTGGGACAGCAGACGCGACGACGCCCGCCGGCGTCGACGGTCTCCGGCTGGTCGGCCTCCGCACCGAGGTGGTCGGCGGACGCGACGCCGACACGTCGTCCGAGCGCGCCACCGAGGTGCTCGTGGGCGGGATCGCGGCGCGGACGGGCGGCGGGGCCGACCCCGCGGATCCGCTCGCCGACGCGACCGCCGCGCCCCTCGACGACACCGCCGTGACCGAGGCCGTCGCGGGCTGGGGCGGCGTGAGCGTGGATCCGGCCGCGCGCCCGCCCGTGATCGAGGCCGCGCCCGCCGGCTGGCAGGTGCGCCTGCCCGTGCTCGTGCCGCCGGACGCGTCCACCCGCACGGCCGTGACGCTGCTCGTCGCGTGGGTGCCCGTGCAGCTGGTCGACGCGGTGATCCCGACGGCGCTCGCGGACGGCCTCGGCGTGGATCCCGGGATGGCGCTCGACCTCGCGGTCTCCGGCGAGCGGGTCACGGTGACGGTCGCGGGCGACGCGCCGCTCGTGCCGGGATCCGCGACCTCCGAGGCGCTCGCGGCGGGCGCCTCCGGGCTCGCGGGCGCGGGAGGCGCGACCACCGTCGTGGTGGACGGGCCCTCGCTCGCGCGCCTGCTGATCCAGCGCGGGGCGACGGGCGCGCTCGTGGACGAGTGGTGGGCGGGCTCGGGCGGGCTCGCGACCGCCGACTCCGGCGCCGACCCCGTCGTCACGCGCGCCGCCCTCGCCCGCGACCTCCAGGAGGCGCCGCTGCGGGTCGCGACGCCGACCGCGCTGCTCCTCGCGATCGTGGCCGCGGGGATCCTCGCGTCCGCCGGCTTCGCGCTGCACACGGTCGCGTCGCTGCGGGCCCGGCGGGCGGATCTCGCGCACCTGCGGGCGGTCGGCGTCTCGGCGTCCGGCGTGGTCGGGCTGGTCGCGGTCGAGGCGCTGATCCTCACGGTGCTCGGCGCTCTCGCGGGGATCGCGGCCGGGCTCGCGACGGCGCTCGCGGTGGGGCCGCTCGTCGCGGTGTCGCCGGGCGGCACCGCGCCCGTCCCCGCGGTCGAGGTGCACGTGCCGTGGCTCGCGATCGGGCTGCTGCCGGCCGGGCTCGCGGTCGTGCTGGCGCTCGTGGTGGCCGCGGTCGCGCGGGCGCAGCAGGCCGCGCGGCCCGCCGAGCTGCTGCGCGCGGGAGGCGGGGAGTGAGCGGGCGGCGGGCGGCGGATCCGCGTGGTCGCGCACCCCGCGTCGGCGCGCGGCTCCGGATCCTCACCGCGGGAGCCATCCCCCTCGCACCGCGCCGGCTGCTCCGCGACCGCGGGCTCGCCGCGTGCCTCGCGCTGCTCGTCGCCGTGTCGTCGCTGCTGGCGGCGGGCGCGCCGGCGCTGGTCAGGCGGATCCTCGACGCCGACGTCCGCGAGCGCGTCGCCGCCGCCGGATCCACCGCGGACGTCGTGCTCCGCGCCCCGCTCGGCCGGTCGCAGGAGGGCGGATCCGTCGAGCCGGAGGACGTCGTTTCCCTCGCCGACGCGCTCCCCGCGCAGCTGCCACGGGCCCTCGCGCGCGCCGCCGACGGGATCACGAGCGCCGTCGTCACGCCCGGCACCCTCGCGACCGGACCGCTGACGGTCGGCGCGCAGGCCGACGGATCCGGCGGGTCGGCGGGCGTCGGCGGCGGCCCCTCCGCGACGCCGGCCGTGCGCATCGCGCTGCTGACGACGTCGCTCGCCGCCGACCTGCGCGTGGTGCGCGGCGTGCTGCCCGGCACCGCGAGCGATGCCGACGCCGAGCCCGGCCCGCCCATCGGCACCTCCCCCGACGGCCCCGTCGAGGTCGCCGTCTCGTCGGCCGCGGCGGAGGCGGCGGGCCTCGTCGTGGGATCCGCGCTCACCGTCCCGCAGGGCGGCGCCGACCGGATCGACGGCCGGGCGCCGCTGCTCGGGATCCGCGTGGTCGGCATCGTCGAGGCGGCCCCAGGCACATCCCTCCCCGACGTCCCGGGCCTCCTCGCGCCCGTAGCCGCGGCCGACCGCGCCCCCGGATCCACCGCCGGCATCACCGTCGTCGCCGCGGCCGACGGCTTCGACCTGGCCCGCACGGCCGACCTCGCGGACGGCGACGGCGTGATCCGCGTCCGCCTCGATCCCGCGGCCTTCACCGACCAGGGCGCGCGGGCGGTCGTGCGCGACGTGCAGCGGCTCGCGGCCGGCACGGCGCCGGTGGGCGTCGACGGCGCCGAGGTCGGCGGATCCTCGGCACCGCTGCAGGTGACGTCCGGCCTCGACCGCGTGGTCGCCGCCCACGACGACGCCGCGCGCGCGGCCGTCGCGCAGATGTCGGTGCTGCTCGCGGGCGCGCTCGGCGTCGCCGCGATCGTGCTCGTGCTGCTCGCGCGGCTGCTCGTCGGGCGGCGGCGCGAGGACATCGCGCGCGACCGGGCGCGCGGGGCGGGCACGGCGTCCGTCGCGCTGACCGCGGGCGTCGAGTCGGTGCTGCTGGCGGCGGTCGGCGGCGCGGCCGGGCTCGGCGCCGCCGCGCTGCTCGGGGTGCCGTGGCCGCTCGCGGATCCCGCGCCCGTGGTCCTGCTCGTCGCGGTCGCCGCGCTGGCCCCGCCCGCCGAGGCCGCGTGGATCGCCCGCCGATCCGCCGACGCGGGCCGCCGCCAGCTCGGCCGCCCGGGCCGCGTCGACGCGCGCCGCACCGCCGCGATCCGCCGCCTGGTCGCCGAGGCGCTCGTGGTCGTGCTCGCGATCGCCGCAGTGGTCGCCGCGCGCGGCCGGGGCCTCCTCGACGCGCGCACCGACGGCGTGGATCCGCTGCTCGCCGCCGCGCCCCTCCTCCTCGCGGCCGCCGCGACCCTCGTCGCCGTCCGCCTGATCCCGCCCGCCCTCGCGGCTCTCGCGGCCCTGGCCCGGCGCGGGCGCGGCGCGCTGGGCGCGGTCGCCGGCGCCACCGGATCCCCCGCCTCGCCGCTCCCGCTCGGCGCGCTCACGCTCGCGGTCGCCGTCGCGCTCACCGGCGGGCTGCTCGCCGAGACCGTCGCGACCGGACGCGTCGCGGCGTCGTGGCAGGCCGTGGGGGCGGACGCGCGCGTCGACGCCGAGGTGTCCGACGCGGACGTCGCCCGACTCCGGGACGCGCCCGGCGTGACGGCCGCCGGATCCGCCCGAGTCACCGACGACGCGCTCCTCGCCGACGGACCCGTGCAGGCCTTCGCGACCCTCCTCGCCGTCGACGCCGGGTACGCCGACGCGCTCGCGGCCCTCCCCGCGGACGCCGACGCGATCGACCCCGCCGACCCCGACCGGATCCGCGCCCTCGCCGGCGAGCCCGCCGAGGACGACCGCCTCCCCGTCCTCGTCGACCGCGTCCTCGCCGACCGCCTCGTCACCGACGACCCCGTGCTCACCTTCGGCGAGCGCAACGTGCGCGTCCGTGTCGCGGGCGTGATCTCCGACGGCCCGCGCGGCTACCTCGGCGGCCCATTCGTGATCGTCGACCGGGGCGCGCTCGCGTACTGGGCGGGCGAGCCGATCGTGGCCGACCAGGTGCTCGTGACCGGCCCGGGCGCCGCCGCGGCCGTCGCCGAGCTCGACGCGGATCCCGCCGACGTCCTCACGCGCGACGCCTGGCAGGCGCAGCGCTCCACGGGCGCGCTCGCGGGCGGGGTGGACCTCGTGCTCGCGCTCGCGACGGCCGCCGCCGGGATCCTCGCGGCCCTCGCCCTCCTCGCCACCGCGGTCGCGGGCGCCGGCCGACGCGCGCGCACGCTCGCGCTCCTCCGCACGCTCGGCCTCCCGAGGCGGGGCGGGATCCCCCTGGCCGTCGCGGAGCTCGCGCCGGCCGTGATCGCCGCGCTCATCGGCGGCGCGGTCGCGGCGGTCGTCACCGTGCTGGCGCTCGGGCCCGCGCTCGGCCTGCGGCTGCTCACGGGCGGCCGCGCGGATCCGCCGCCCTCGATCGCGCCCACCGTGGTGCTCGCGGTCGCCGGCGCCGCCCTCCTGATCCTGGCCCTCGCGATCCTCGCCGAGGCCGCCGCCCACCGCCACGACCGCCTCGCCGCGGTGCTCCGAGAAGGGGATGCAGCATGACCCGACGACCGACGCACGAGACCGGCGGCGCCGCGACCGCGACCGCCCCGCGCCCCGGCGCCCCCGAGTTCGGCGCGGGCGCGCTCATCGTCTGCGACAGCCTCGTGCGGATCCACCAGGTCGGCGACGTCGAGGTGCAGGCGCTGCAGGGCCTCGACCTGCTCGTCGACGCCGGCGAGATGATCGCCGTGGTCGGCGCGTCCGGCGCGGGCAAGTCGACGCTCCTCCAGATCATCTCCGGCCTCGACGTGCCCACGGCCGGCCGCGCGCGCGTCGGCCGCTGGGACCTCCTCCGCATGACCGCCGCCGACCGCGTCGCGTACCGCCGCGAGGTCGTCGGCTTCGTCTGGCAGCGCACCTCCCGGAACCTGCTGCCCTACCTCACGGCCGCCGAGAACGTCGCGCTGCCGATGGCCTTCGCGGGCGTGCCCCGCCGCGACCGGGCCGCGCGCGCCGCCGAGCTCCTCGGGATGCTCGGGATCGCGGACGAGGGCGACCGACGGCCGGCGCAGCTCTCCGGCGGGGAGCAGCAGCGCGTCGCCATCGCCGTCGCGCTCGCGAACCATCCGCAGGTGCTGCTCGCGGACGAGCCGACGGGCGAGCTCGACCGGGCCTCCGGATCCGACGTGATGGCCGCCATGCACGCCGCCAACCGCGAGCTCGGCACCACGGTCGTGATCGTCACGCACGACGCGGCGGTCGCCGAGCAGGTGGAGCGCACGGTCGCGATCCGCGACGGCCGCACCGCCAGCGAGGTCGTCCGGCGGCGCGAGGTGGATGCGGCGGGCGAGTCCCGCGTGGTCGCCGAGGAGTACGCGGTGCTGGATCGCGCGGGCCGTCTACAGCTACCCGCTTCCTACCGTCGGTCGCTGGACCTCCGCGGCCGCGTCCGCCTGGAGCTCGAGGCCGACCACGTGGGCGTGTGGCCGGACGGCGTGCCGCGGGCCACCGCCGCCGAGAGCGAGGACGACGCACGATGACCGACCCCACCCCCATGGTCCGCGTCGAGGGCGTCTCGCGCTCCCACGGATCCGGCCCCACCGCCGTGCACGCCCTCCGCGACGTGTCGCTCGAGGTGCCGCGCGGCCGGCTCGTGACCCTCGTCGGCCGCTCCGGATCCGGCAAGACCACGCTGCTCACCTGCATCGGCGGCCTCGACCGGCCGACCGCGGGCCGCATCGAGGCCGACGGCGTGGACGTCACGGCGCTCGACGAGGCCGGCCGCACCGAGCTCCGCCGCGACCGCGTGGCCTTCGTCTTCCAGACCTTCGGCCTGCTGCCCGCGCTCACCGCGGCCGAGAACGTCGGCCTGCCGCTCCGCCTCCGCCGCGCCGCGCACGACGAGCGCGAGGACCGCGTCGCCGAGCTGCTGGAACTCGTGGGCCTCACCGCGCACGCCGGCCAGCGTCCGTCGGAGATGTCGGGCGGCCAGCAGCAGCGCGTCGCCGTCGCCCGAGCGCTCGCGAACCGGCCGCGCCTGCTCCTCGCCGACGAGCCGACCGGCCAGCTGGATCAGGAGACGGGCGCCGCGATCATGCGGCTCCTCCTCGACGTGGTGCGCGCCGAGGGCACGACCGCGCTCATCTCGACGCACGACGCGACGCTGCAGGGGCTCGCGGACGCGTCGATCCGGCTGACCGACGGGCGGGTGGATCCGACGGGCATGTGAAGGCGGAGGGGCGGCCCGGCGTCAGGCCGCCCGCACCCGCCGGATCAGCCGCGACACCACGAACCACACGACGAGCAGCGCGATGATCCCGATGGCCGCGTACGAGATCAGGCCGCTCCACTCCTCCAGCACCGGGCGGATCGCCGGGCCGAACGCGAAGCCGAGGCCGACCCAGATGGCGTTCCAGGCGCCGGATCCGATGACCGTGTAGAGCGAGAACCGCCAGATCGGCATGCGCTCGATGCCCGCGGGAATCGAGATGAACGAGCGGACGAGCGGCACGCACCGGCCGAGGAGCACGGCGGTGCCGCCCCAGCGCTGGAAGAACGCCTCGGCCTTGTCGAAGTCGGCGTGGTCGAGCAGCGGGATCCGGCCGACGAGCCGGCGCGTGCGGTCCCGGCCGAGCGCGGCGCCGATCGCGTACCAGATGAGCGCGCCGAGGAGCGCTCCGACGGTGGCCGCGGCCCACGCGCCCCACGCGCTCATCCGGCCCTCGTAGGCGAGGAAGCCGGCGACGGGGAGGATCGCCTCGGACGGGATCGGCGGCACGAACGTCTCGATCAGCACCGCGAGGCCGACGCCCACCTCCCCCAGCGTCTCGATGAGCGAGAGGACCCAGCCGACGAAGCCGTCGTACCCCTCGCTCGGATGGATCTCGCCGGGGGTCACTGCGGTGATGGCGCTCATGCGGCCTCTCGTCCTGTCGGGGGGTCGGGCGTCGTGATGCGGCGGTCGGTGGTGGATCAGGTCGCCGCCGTGGATCCCCGCGAGCCTAGGGAACGCATTTCCACGTCCGCTGAATCGCTGCCGCGACTACCCCTCGCCCGGGCGCAGCATCCCGGTCTCGTACGCGAGGATCACCAGCTGCGCGCGGTCGTGCGCGCCCACCTTGGCCATCACCCGGTTCACGTGCGTCTTGGCGGTGTGCGGGCTGATGAAGAGGCGCTCGCCGATCTCCTGGTTCGCGAGCCCCTGCGCGACGAGCAGCAGCACCTCGCGCTCGCGGTCGGTGAGGTGATCCAGCTCGGCCTGGCGCCGCGAGAGGTCGGGCGTTGGCGCCCCGGCGCCGCCCGGCAGCACGTACCGCGTGATGAGGCCGCGGGTCGCGGCGGGCGAGAGCAGCGCGTCGCCGGCGTGAACGGACACGACCGCACGCACGATGTCGTCGGGCTCGGCGCCCTTGCCGATGAAGCCGCTCGCGCCCGCGCGGAGGGCGGCCACGAGGTACTCGTCCTCCTCGAACGTCGTGAGGATCAGCACCCGCGTCGCTGCGAGCTCCGGATCAGCGCAGATCCCGTCGGTGGCGCCGATGCCGTCGAGCTCCGGCATGCGGATGTCCATGAGCACGACGTCCGGGCGGAGCGTGCGCGCCGCCGTGACGGCCTCACGCCCGTCGACTGCGGTGCCGACCACCGTCGTGCGCGGATCCGCCTCGAGGATGTCGCCGACGGCCTGGCGGATGAGGGGCTGGTCGTCGACGACGAGCACGGTGATCACGGGGTCTCCTCGCGGGTGAGCGGCAGCGTTGCGGCGAGCCGCCAGCCGCCGGGTGCGGTGCCGGCCTCGATGCGGCCGCGCACAGCATCCACGCGCTCGCGCAGGCCGAGCAGGCCATGGCCGTCGAGCGGGGCGTCGGCGTCGTCTTCCCGCGCATCCGGCACGGGCACCGGGTTCGTCACGACGATGCGCGCCTCGCGGCCGTCCACCTCCACGAGCACGTGCGCGTGCCCGGCGGTGCCGTGCTTGTGGGCGTTGGTGAGCGCCTCCTGCACCACGCGGTACGCGACGAGGTCGGCGGCGCCCGTGAGCGCCGCCCGCTCTCCTTCGACGCGCACGGTCACGGTGAGGCCCGCGGTCGCGAACTGCTCCACGAGGGCATCGAGCCGATCGAGGCCCGGCTGCGCGGCGGATCCCGCGCCCTCCCCGGCGTCCTCGCCGTGCCGCAGCATCCGCATCAGGTCGCCGATCTCGGCCAGCACCGCACGCGAGGCGCTGCGGATGGTGACGAGCGCCTCCTTCGCCTTCTCCGGCCGGGTGTCGACGGCGGAGGACGCGACCCCCGCGTTGAGGCTGATGACCGCGATCTGATGCGCGACCGCATCGTGCAGGTCGCGGGCGATGCGCAGGCGCTCCTCGGTGACGCGGCGGCGGGCCTCGGACTCGCGGCTCCGCTCGGCGCGCTCGGCGCGCTCGACCATGGCCGCGATGAACGCGCGCCGGGAGCGCGTGGCGTCGCCCGCGGCGGCCGCGAAGGCGGTGATGACGGCGAACTGGATGATGCGCGGATCGAACACGGACCCCACCGACGCCAGCAGGCTGAGCACCAGCACGGCGACGACCGCGATGGCCGCGGCGATCCCGGACGTCCGCCTGGCGCGCCGGTTCGCGACGCCGAACATCGTGACGGCGACAGACAGCAGGATCCCGGGTGCGAGCAGCCCCGCGAACGCGGCCCCGCCGAAGAGGGCGAGGCAGACGGTCAACGCGGGGACGGGGAAGCGGCGCCGGAACGGCAGCACCGCGATGGGCGCGAGCGCCAGGGCCAGCGTGAGCGCGGAGTCCGTGCGGTACTCGCCGCCGGGGAAGCGCGCGAAGGCGGCGATCGCGACGAGGATCCCGGCGACGACGTCGCCGACCCACGCGGGCGGGCGCGGGGCGGCGGCGGATCCGTGCATGCCCTCATGATCCCGGACCCATGGGCCCGGCGCGTCACCCCGCGGGACCGGACCGGATACCGCGCCCGCGGTACGCGCCCGACGCAGCGGGACGACGCGCCCCGCGACCCGGACGGCGAGGCTCGATGCGGGCCCGGACCACCGGCGCCCGACCACCGAGGAGGACCATGGACACCCCCATCATCCGGGTACGGGACGTGCGCAAGTCGTACGGCCGCGGCCAGAGCCGCTTCGACGCGCTGAAGGGCGTGAGCCTCGACGTCCGGCAGGGCGAGAGCCTCGCGATCGTCGGCAAGAGCGGATCCGGCAAGTCGACCCTGATGCACACGCTCGCGCTCCTGGACGCGCCGGCCTCCGGCACCATCGAGCTGGAGGGCGTCGACACGTCCACCCTCCGCGGGAAGCGACTCGACCGCACGCGGAACCGCACCTTCGGGTTCGTCTTCCAGCAGTTCTTCCTCACCGCGAGCCAGTCGGTGCTCGAGAACGTGATGCTGCCGATGACCATCGCGGGCGTCCCGCGCACCGAGCGTCGGCGCCGCGGCATGGCGGCGCTGGCGCAGCTCGAGCTCGACGGCAAGGCGCGGAACCGGGCGGGCGACCTCTCGGGCGGGCAGAAGCAGCGCACCGTGATCGCCCGGGCCCTGGTCAACGACCCGCGGATCATCTTCGCCGACGAGCCCACGGGCAACCTCGACTCCGCGACGGGCGCCGTGGTGGAGGACATCCTGTTCGCGCTCAACCGCGAGCGCGGGATCACGCTCATCATCGTCACGCACGACGAGGATCTCGCGGCCCGCTGCGACCGCCGCATCCTCATCCGCGACGGGCTGATCGTGGAGGACTCCGTGGACGACGGCCCGCGCCCGCACGGCGCGCACGCCGCCGTCGGCTCCGCATCCGGGGCGGTGGCCGCATGAAGCCGCTCGACCTCATCCGGTCCGCCGTCGGCAACACGTTCCGCTCCAAGACGCGGCTCGTCCTCACGATCCTGTCGATCTTCGTGGGCGCGTTCACGCTGACCCTCACCAACGGGATCGGCACCGGCATCGACCGGTACATCGCCTCGACGGTCGGTGCCGTCGGGTCCTCCGACACCATGACCGTCACGCGCACGAGCGACGACGCGGGCGCCGGTCCCGCCGCGAGCGGCCCGCGCGAGTACGACCCCGACACGGTCGCGAGCGGGTCCGTGACCAGCCGCCCCGGCTCGACCGTCGTCGCGCTCACGCCCGACGACATCACGACCATCCAGGGCATCGACGGCGTGCGCGCCGTGCAGCCCACCGTGTCGCTCGCGACCGACTGGATCGCCGCGGGCGACGGCACGAGGTACGTGGTCGGCGCGTCGGGCCTCGCCCCCGGGCAGACGCTGACCCTCACGGCGGGCAGCGCGCCCGACGACGCGTCGTCCGCGCTGCAGGTGGTGCTGCCGACCTCCTACGTGCAGCCGCTGGGCTTCGCGGACGACGCCTCCGCCGTCGGGCAGACCGTGACGCTCGCCGTGACGGACGCCGCCCGCGCCCCGCACACCGTGGACGCGACCGTGGTCGGCGTCGCGGAGGAGAGCATCGCGGCGGCCGGGGGATCCCGCGTCACCGCCAACCAGGCCCTCACGACGGCGCTGTCCACGGCCCAGGACGCGGGCCTCCCCGCGGACCAGGCCGACCGGTACGCGCAGGCCACCGTCTCGTTCGACGCCTCCGCCACGGACGCCGACGTGGACGGGCTGAAGTCGCGCCTCGCCGACGCCGGCTACACGGGCACGACCGTCCAGGACCAGCTCGGCACGTTCCAGACCGTGATCGACGGCATCGTGCTCGTGCTCAACGGGTTCGCGGTCATCGCGCTGCTGGCCGCGTCGTTCGGCATCGTGAACACGCTGTTCATGTCGGTGCAGGAGCGCACCCGGGAGATCGGGCTGATGAAGGCCATGGGCCAGAGCAGCGGCAAGGTGTTCGCGCTGTTCAGCATCGAGGCCGCGTTCATCGGGTTCCTCGGCAGCGCCGTGGGGGTCGTGATCGCGGTGGCCGCGGGCACGGGCATCAGCGCGGCGCTCTCCGGCACGGTGCTGTCGAACCTGCCCGGGCTGACGCTCATCGCGTTCGACCCGGCGTCGATCGCGACCATCGTGCTCGTGGTGATGGCGATCGCGTTCCTCGCCGGCACGCTGCCCGCGGCACGGGCGGCGCGCGCCGATCCGGTGACGTCGCTCCGGTACGAGTAGTCCGCGAGGAGCACCGGCGTCGACCGCGAGGGGGACGACGCCGCGCCGCGGACGGCAGAGGGTGGATGCGGGCCGAACCCCGGCCCGCATCCCCTCATCGCCTCCCGCCCGACGCCTCCCGAGGAGCTCCGCCGTGATCCACCCCGCCCGTGCCACCGCCGCCCGTCCCGCCCGCCTCGCCCTGGCCGCGTCGCTCACCACCGCCCTCCTCGCCGGATGCGCGACCCCCGCCGCCGAGGCGCCGACGGCCCCGCCCGCGTCCGAATCCGCCGCGCCCTCCGCATCCGCCGCCCCCGCGGTCGACCAGGCCGCCGCCGACGCCGCGTTCACCGCCCTCGAGGAGCGCTTCGGCGCACGCCTCGGCGTGCACGCGGTCGACACCGGCACGGGCGCCGAGGTCTCCTGGCGCGCGGACGAGCGGTTCGCGTACGCGTCCACGATCAAGGCCCCGCTCGCGGCCGCGCTGCTCGACCGCGTCGGCATCGCGGGGATGGATCGCGCGGTGCCGATCGAAGCGGCCGACATCCTCTCCTACGCGCCCGTCACCGAGACGCGCGTCGGCGGCACGATGACCCTCCGCGAGCTGGCCGAGGCCGCCATGACCCGGAGCGACAACACGGCCGCGAACCTCCTGCTCGAGGCGCTCGGCGGCCCGGCCGAGCTGGATGCGGCGCTCACCGCCCTCGGCGACGACACCACGGTCGTCTCCCGCACCGAGCCCGACCTCAACGAGGCGATCCCCGGCGACGACCGCGACACCACGACCCCGCGCGCCGCCGCCGCCCTGCTCCGGGCCTACGCGCTGGGCGATCCGGGTTCCATCGCGGATCCCCTCGACGCCGACGAGCGCGCCCTCTTCACCGGCTGGCTGACGGCCACGCAGACCGGCGCGACGCTCGTGCGCGCCGAGCTGCCCACGGACTGGACGGTCGGCGACAAGTCCGGCAGCGGCGCCTACGCCAGCCGCGGCGACGTCGCGGTGATCTGGCGGCCCGACGCCGCGCCCATCGTCATCGCCGTGCACTCCTCCAAGGACCAGCAGGATGCTAAGGCCGACGACGCCCTGATCTCCGGCGCCGCGAGGGCCGCGGTGCAGGCGCTCGGGGCGCTGGGCTGACGCGACCGAACGCCGCCCGGCGAGGGCGCGCCGGGATCAGCGCCCGTCGTCCTCCGCCAGCAACGCGAGCGCCCGGGACAGATCCTCGACCGCCCGCTCGGCAGCCCGATCGGCCCCGTCGTCCCGGCGCGCGAGCCAGGCGCCGATGATCCCCCGCATGCCCGCGACCGCGAGCGCCGCGCACCGGTCGGCGCGCGCGTCGTCGAGGCCGGCCGCGGCGAACCGGCGGCGCGTCTCCTCCACGTAGCGGCCGTGCTCCCAGGCGGGCAGGTCGGCGAGCGCCGGGATCCGCTGCACGGTCGCGGCGAGGTCGAACAGCACGCGCTGGCGGTCGGGCTCCCGGCGCACCCGGTCGAGCTCGGCGCGGAGGGTCAGGGCGACGACCTCGCCGAGCGGCGCGCCCGCGGGATCCTCGGCGGCCTCCAGCTGCGCGACGACCGCATCGACCTCCTGCCGCAGCAGCGCGCCGAGCAGCTCCTCCCGCACGCCGAAGCAGTAGTGGAAGGCGCCGTGCGCCAGGCCGGCCTCCGCGGTGATCGCCCGCGTGCTCGCCCCGGCGACGCCTGCGACCGCCATCACGCGCACCGCGGCATCGAGCAGCTCGGCCCGCCTGGCGTCCCGTGATCCGTACGCGCGGGTGCTCTCGGAGGCGGGCTTCATGGGAGAAAGCTACCAAGCGAGAGAGATTCGGCCACCTGGCCGAATCTGTCGCCTAGCGTCGGAGCATGAGCACCGAGCGCCCCGTCAACTCCGCCACCGCCGTCATCCGCACGGCCCGCGCCGCCGACCTCGAGGACGTCACGCGCGTCCTCGCGGAGGCCTTCGCGGAGGATCCCGTGCTGGCCGGCTTCGTCCCCGCCGGCCCCCGGAAGCGCGCGCGCCTCGCCCTGCTCTTCGCCGCGCTCCTGCGCAGCGGACCGCTCCCCGACGGGACGGTCGACGTCGCGGTCGACGTGCGCGGCGGCATCCTCGGCGCGGCGGTCTGGGAGGCGCCCGGCGGCATCCCCGCGCACCGGACCCTCCGGCAGGCGCCGACGTTCCTGCGCGCCCTCGGCGTCGCGGGCGCCCTCCGCGCGGCCACGCGCCTCCGCACCCTCGACCGCGCACGACCGGGTCTCCCGCACTGGCGCCTCGCCGAGGTCGGCGTGGGCGCTGCGGCGCGGGGGCTCGGCATCGGATCCGCGCTCCTCGCCCACGGGCTCGCCCGCGTCGACGCCGACGGATCCGCGGCCTACCTCGAGTCGTCGACCGAGCGGAACCGCGCGCTCTACCGACGCGACGGCTTCGCCGAGCTGGGCGAGCTCGCGGGCCTGGCCGGGTCGCGCCCGGTGGCGATGTGGCGGGCGGCGCGGGTGGAGTCGCCGATTCGCTGAGGCGCCCGGGCGAGGATCCGCGGGATCCGCGTGCCGGGATCAGAACGGGCAGTGCACCTGCGTGCGCGCGCCCGACCGGTCGATGTCGTGGTCTGGCATGGGCTTGCCGCACATGGGGCAGAGGCGCGACTGCGGCTCGGGCACCGGGTCGTCGGTGTACGGGCCGAGCGGCGGCGCGCCGAGGTACGGGCGGAGCCGCTCGTTGAACCGCTCGACGGCCGCCCCGAAGCCGCGCTCGCGCCGCTTCGGCGCACCGTCTCGATCCTTACCGCGTGTCATAGTATTCAGTGTACGCGGTAATTCGGCAGGCGGCGAGGAGCTGGCATGGCACACGAGGGCGCGACGCGCACGGATCCCCTGGCGCTCGAGAGCCAGCTCTGCTTCGCGGCCGTGCTGGCGGCGAGGTCGGTCGTCGCGCTGTACCGGCCGATCCTCGAGCCGCTGGGCCTCACGCATCCGCAGTACCTCGTGATGCTCGCCCTCTGGGAGCGCGACGGCCGCTCGATCTCCGACCTCGGCGGCGCGCTCGCCCTGGAGCCCGCGACCATCACGCCGCTTCTGAAGCGCCTGCAGTCGGCCGGCCTGCTGGAGCGCGCGCGCAGCGTGGAGGACGAGCGCGTCGTGCGCGTCACGCTCACCGACGCGGGCCGCGCGCTCCGCAGCGAGGCCGAGCAGGTGCCCGCCCGGGTCGCCGAGCGCACGGGCATGACCCCTGCGGAGCTCGGCAGGATCCGGGACGACCTGCACGAGTTCCTCGCGCGCATCGACGCCGCGCCCGATCCCGCGGGCGCCTAGAGCGCCCGTGACGGTTCCCCGCCAGCCGCCGTCGCCGCGGCCGCTCTGGGGGACGATGGATCCATGACCCTCAGCGCCGACGGCACCCTCACGGACGGACGGGCGCTCGTCGGCCCGGTCGACGCCCCCGAGCTGCACGTGATGACGTACAACATCCGGCGCCTGTTCCGCCGGTACCGGCCGGGCAGCCCCGACCGCTGGGCCGACCGCGAGCCGCTCATCGCCGAGCTGCTCCAGCGCGAGCAGCCCGCGCTCCTCGGCACGCAGGAGGCGATGCCCACGCAGGGCCGTGCGCTGTCGCACGCGCTCGGGCGGCACTACCGGCGGATCGGGCACGGCCGCAACGCCGACGGGCACGGCGAGGGCTGCCCCACCTTCTACGACACGCGCCGCCTCGAGCTCACGAGCTGGCGCCAGGTCGCGCTGTCGGACACGCCCGCGGTCGCCGGATCCCGCAGCTGGGGCAACATGGTGCCGCGGATCGCCGTGGTCGCCGACTTCACGGATCGCGCCACGGGTCTGCCGCTGCGGCACGTGAACACGCACTTCGACCACCTCTCCCGGCGGTCGCGCGAGGAGTCGGCGCGCATGATCCTCGAGATCGTCGCCGAGCTGCCGGTGCCCGCGATCGTCGCGGGCGACACCAACGCGGGCGTCGACACGGAACCGCACCGGCTGCTCCTCGAGCACGGCGCGCTCGTGGACGCGTGGCCCGCCGCGCGTGAGCGCCTCACGCCCGAGTGGGGCACGTGGTCGAACTACAAGGCGCCGAAGCGCACGACCCGCCGCATCGATTGGATGCTCGTGACGCCCGACATCGAGGTGGAGCGCGTGGGCATCAACACCACGCGCATCGGCGGGCGCGCACCGAGCGACCACGAGGCGCTGCAGGCGGTGGTGCGGTGCTGACGGATCCGACCGCGCAGGACGCGCCCTCACCGCCCGAGGACGTCGCGGCCTTCGCCGGGCTGGCCGGGCTCACGTTCCTGCAGCCGCCGCGCGGGATCACGGCGGTCCTCGCCGACGCCGTCCGCGTGATCGGGCTCCTCACGTTCCTCTTCTCCGTGTTCGCGTGGACGGGCGTCACGTCGGCGATGTTCGCGCTCGCGCTGCTCGGCCTCGTCGCGCCGCGGGGTCTCGGGGCACGGCCGGGGCTGGATCTCGGGATCGGGATCACCACGCTCGTCTCGGCCGCGAGCAACCGGCTCGACCTCTACGAGCGGCTGCCGTGGTGGGACATCCCCGCCCACCTCCTCACGACGGCGGCCCTCGCCGCGCTCGTGATCCTGCTGGCCGACCGCGCGGGCGTCATGGTGGACCGGCGGCCGCTGCCCCTCGGCTTCCTCGCGCTGACGGTGGGCCTGGCGCTCTCGGCGCTGTGGGAGCTCGGCGAGTGGGCGGGGCAGGCGTGGCTCGACCCGGAGATCCTCACGGGCTACGCCGACACGATCGGCGACATGGCGGTCGGCGGGCTGGGGGCGCTGCTGATCGCGCCGCTCATGCCGATGCTTCTGGCGCGGTCGCGGTGGATCACGGAGGCGCCGGCGCGCTGACGGAGAGGGGGCTCGGAGGCGATCCGACGCCCCGAGGAGAAGTGCTCCGGGCCGGGTTTGGGTGGAGGAGCAGTCGGGTACTTGTCCGTCATGCGCTCGCCCGGGAACGACCTCGAGGCCGTCCTGTTCGACCGGGACGGGACGCTCGTCGTCGACGTGCCGTACAACGGGGATCCGGCGCTCGTGACGCTGATGCCCGGCGCCCGCGAGGCCGTCGACGCCGTGCGCGCCGCAGGGCTGCGCGTCGGGATGGTGACCAACCAGTCCGGCATCGCGCGCGGTCTCATCACGCGCGACCAGGCCGACGCCGTCAACGCGCGCGTGCAGGAGCTGCTCGGCGCGTTCGACCTCGTGCTGCTGTGCCCGCACGGATCCGACGACGGCTGCGACTGCCGCAAGCCCCGGCCCGGCATGGTGCTCGAGGCCTGCCGGACGTGGGGCATGGATCCGTCGCGCGTCGCGGTCGTGGGCGACATCGCCGCCGACATGGGCGCTGCCCGGGCCGCGGGCGCGCGCGGCGTGCTCGTGCCGACGCCCGTCACGCGCGAGGAGGAGGTGGCCGAGGCGGAGCTCGTGGCCCCGACGATCCTCGACGCCGTGCACCTCCTCATCCACGACCCCGCGCCCCGCCGCGTGCTCGTCGTGCGGCTCGACTCCGTGGGCGACGTGCTGATCTCGGGGCCCGCGGTGCGCGCGGTCGCCGCAGACGCGCGCGTCGAGGTGCACCTGCTCTGCGGGCCGCGCGGCGCGTCCGCCGGTCGGCTGCTGCCCGGCGTCCACGCGGTGCACGTCTGGGACGCGCCGTGGATCTCCTCCCCCGCGCCCGCCGCCGACGCCGCCTCGGTCGACGCGCTGCACGCGATCCTCGCCGAGGTCGACGCGGACGAGGCCGTCATCCTCACGTCCTTCCACCAGTCGCCGCTCCCGCTCGCGCTGCTGCTGCGGCTCGCGGGCGTGCGGCGGATCACGGGCGCCAGCGTCGACTACGCCGGCTCCCTCCTCGACGTGCGCCTCAAGCCCGGCGAGGACCTCGACGAGGACCGGCCAGAGCCCGAGCGCGCGCTCGCGATCGCGGCGGCGGCCGGGCACGCGCTTCCTGCGGACGACGACGGGCGCCTGGCCCTGATGCCGGCCGAGCTGCCGTCCGACGTGGAGGCGCTCCTCCCCGACGGCCCCTTCGCGCTCGTGCACCCGGGCGCCGCGGTCGGGGCGCGCTCCTACCCGGCGGACCAGCACCGCGACGCCGTGGCGCTCCTCGTCGAGCGCGGGATCCCCGTGGTCGTCACGGGCGGCCCCGACGAGCGGGACCTCACGGCGCACGTCGCCGGATCCGCCGCCCTCGACCTCGGCGGCCGCACCGACCTCGCCGGGCTGGGCGCGCTCATGCGCCGCGCGGCCGTGCTCGTGAGCGGCAACACCGGTCCCGCGCACCTCGCCGCGGCCGTGGGACTGCCCGTCGTCAGCCTGTTCTCGCCCGTCGTGCCGCCCGTCCGCTGGGCGCCGTACCGCGTGCCCGTGATCCTGCTCGGCGACCAGGACGCGGCCTGCAAGCTCAGCCGCGCGCGCGACTGCCCGGTGCCGGGGCACCCGTGCCTCGCGGGGGTGTCGCCGGCCGAGGTCGCCGACGCGGTCGAGCAGCTGATGGCGACGAGCCGGGCGGAGGTGCCCGCATGAGGATCCTGATGTGGCACGTCCACGGCGGCTGGACCGACTCGTTCGTGCTCGGATCCCACGAGATCCTGTTCCCCACCACGCCCGCGCGCGACGCGTGGGGCCTCGGCCGCGGCGGCCGCGCGTGGCCCGCGAGCGCGCGCGAGGTGGATCCGTCGTCCCTGCACGACGCGGACGTCGACCTCGTCCTCCTCCAGCGCGTGGCCGAGATCGAGGAGGCGGAGCGCCTGCTCGGCCGCCGCCTCGGATCCGACGTGCCCGCCGTCTTCCTCGAGCACAACACCCCGCGCGGCGCCCCGACCGAGACCGTGCACGCGCTCGCCGACCGCGACGACATCCCGGTGATCCACGTCACGCGCTTCAACGCGCTCATGTGGGACACCGGATCCGCGCCGACCACGGTCGTCGAGCACGGCGTGCCCGACCCCGGCGCGCTCTACACGGGCGACGTCGCGTCGTTCGGCGCGGTGATCAACGAGCCCGTGCGCCGCGGCCGCATCACCGGCACCGACCTGCTGCCCGCCTTCGCGGCGGTCGCGCCCGTCGAGGTGTTCGGGATGGGCACGGATCTGCTGCCCGGCGCCTTCCCGCAGCTCGGCGCAGAGCTCGTGCCGCGTGGCGACCTGCCCACGGCCCGCATGCACCCCGCGCTCGCGCGCCTGCGCGCCTACATCCACCCGCACCGCTGGACCTCGCTCGGCCTGTCGCTCCTCGAGGCCATGCACATGGGGATGCCCGTGCTCGTGCTCGACGCGACCGAGGCGTCGCGCGCGGTGCCGCCGGACGCGGGCGCGATCTCGTCCGACCCCGCCGACCTGGTGCGCGTGGCCCGGCTGCTGCTCGCGGATCCCGACGAGGCCGCCCGCCGCGGCCGCGTCGCCCGCGATGCCGCGCTCGCCCGCTACTCGCTCGGCCGGTTCCTGCACGACATGGACGCCGTGCTGCACGACGCCGTGGACGCCGCCGCCGCGCGCCGGTCCCGACGCGCGCCCGCCGGATCCGGCTCCCCGACTTCCCCGCACCACCCGCTCGACGAGAGGACGACACGATGAGGATCGCGATGATCTCGGAGCACGCCAGCCCGCTGGCGACGCTCGGCGGCGTGGACGCCGGCGGCCAGAACGTGCACGTGGCCGCGCTGTCGGCCGCGCTCGCGGAGGAGGGCCACACCGTCACCGTCTACACGCGCCGGGACGACGCGGCGCTGCCCGCGCGCGTCGCGTTCGCGCCCGGCGTGGAGGTCGTGCACCTCGACGCCGGACCCGCCCGCGCCGTGCCCAAGGACGAGCTGCTGCCGCACATGCTTGAGCTCGCCGACGGACTCCTCGCCGACTGGCGCACCGCCCGGCCCGACGTGGTGCACAGCCACTTCTGGATGTCCGGGGTCGCCGCGCTCGACGCGGCCGCGCGCCTCGCCTCCTCCCCGGTCGGCGCCGCCGCGGCCCCGCCCGTGCTGCACACCTTCCACGCGCTCGGATCCGTGAAGCGCCGCCACCTGGGCGCCGAGGACACGAGCCCCGCCGAACGCGCCGAGCTCGAGCCGGGCGTCGGCCGCCGCGCGGATGCGGTCATCGCGACCTGCTCCGACGAGGCCGCCGAGCTCGTGCGCGCGGGCGTCGACGCGGCCCGCATCACCGTGATCCCCTGCGGCGTCGACATCGGGCACTTCACGCCCCAGGAGGGCAGTACGCCCCGCGGCGACGACGCCACCGACGCCGACCCGGCGCGCCCGATGCGGGTCATGGTCGTCGGCCGCCTGGTGCCGCGCAAGGGCGTGGACCTCGCGATCGAGGCCATCGGGATCCTCGCCCGCCGCGGCCGCCGCGACGTCGAGCTGGTCATAGTCGGCGGATCCGGCGACGCCGCCGACGCGGGCGAGGACGCCGAGGCCCGCCGCCTGATGGACGCCGCGCGCGCCGCCGGGGTCGCCGACCGCGTGCGCCTGCACGGCCGCGTCTCCCAGGCCGACATGCCCGCCGTGATGCGCACCGCCGACGTCGTCGTCTGCGCGCCCTGGTACGAGCCGTTCGGCATCGTGCCGCTCGAGGCGATGGCCTCCGGCGTGCCCGTGGTCGCGTCCGCGGTCGGCGGCCTCACCGACAGCGTGGTCGACGGCGTGACGGGGATCCTCGTGCCCCCGCGCGACCCCGCCGCCATCGCCGACGCCCTCGGGGAGCTGCTCGCGGATCCCGCCCGCCGCCGACGCCTCGGCCGCGCCGGCCGCGACCGGATGGAGCACGGCTACGCGTGGTCGACCGTCGCCGCCCGCACCGCCGACGCCTACCGCGCCGCGATCCAGGCGGCCGCACCCGACGCGCTCCCTGCCGACCCGACCGTCGTCGACGCGCACCTCGACGCGCTCGCCCCGGTGCTCGCCGACCTCCGCACGCACGCGCCGCGCCTCACCGCGTGGGGCCGCGAGATGGCCGACCGCATGAGCCACGGCGCGCGCCTGCTCGCGGCCGGCAACGGCGGATCCGCGGCCGAGGCCCAGCACCTCACGAGCGAGCTGGTGGGCCGGTTCGACGGCGACCGCCGCCCCTTCTCCGCCATCGCGCTGCACTCCGAGTCGTCCGCGGTCACGGCCATCGGCAACGACTACGGCTTCGACGAGGTGTTCGCCCGGCAGGTGCACGCGCACGCGCGATCCGGCGACATCGTCGTGCTGCTCTCCACGAGCGGCCGCAGCCAGAACCTGCTCCGGGCAGCAGCCGCCGCGCGCGCCGCCGGGGCCACCACCTGGGCGATGACGGGTCCCGGACCGAACCCGCTCGTCGAGGCGTGCGACGAGCACATCGCGCTCGACGGGCCGTCGGCCAACGTGCAGGAGGCGCAGCTCGTCGCCGTGCACGCGATCTGCCGCTCCTTCGAGAGCCGCCTGCAGGCGAACGACCGGGTGGCGGCGCGCGCGTCGGCCGCCCCTGCTCCGGTGTCGGGGGCCGCATCCGCGTCCGTCCCCGTGACCGTCGCGCCCGCCTCCACCACGGCCGAGCCCGCCGAGGTGCCCGCGTGAGGATCGTCGTGGTCGGCGACGTGCTGCTCGACGTCGACATGACCGGCGCCGCCCACCGGCTCAGCCCCGACGCGCCCGTGCCGGTGATCGAGGTCGAGGAGTCGCTGCCCCGCGCGGGCGGCGCCGGCCTCGTCGCCACGATGCTCGCGCGCGACGGCCACGACGTGCGCCTCGTCACCGTCCTCTCCGACGACCGCCACTCCGCGACGCTCCGTGAGTGCCTCAAGGGGATCGAGGTGATCGCCGGCCCGTCCGGCGCGCCCACGCCCGTGAAGACCCGCGTCCGCGCCGACGGCCACGCCATCGCCCGCATCGACGAGGGCTGCGCGCCGCCGCCCACGCCCGCCGCGACCGACGAGATGCTCGACGCGATCGCCACGGCCGACGCCATCGTCGTCGCCGACTACGGCCGCGGCGTCACGCGCGACCTCCGCCTCCGCGCCGCCCTCGACGCGCGCGCCGCCCAGGTGCCGCTCGTCTGGGATCCGCACCCCGCGGGCGAGCCGCCCGTCCCGAACACCGCGCTCGCCACCCCGAACCTCGCCGAGGCGCGCGTGTTCTCCGGCGTCGCCGGACGCGACGTCGCAGCAGCAGCCGACGCGGCCCGTCTCCTGCTCGAGCGGTGGGGCGTCCGCACCGTCGCCGTCACCATGAGCGAGCGCGGCGCCCTGCTCGTGTCGGCGCCCACGTCGGGCGCGGGCTCGGGCTCGGGCGCGGAGGGCTCGGGCGGCGGATCCATGCCCGTCGTCGTCCCCGCCCCGCTCGTCGCGACCGGCGACCCGTGCGGCGCGGGCGACCGGCTCGCCGCCACCGCCCTCGCGGCGCTGGCTGAGGGATCCCCCGTCGAGGACGCCGTGCGCGACGCCGTCGCCGCCGCGGCCGAGTACGTGGACGCGGGCGGCGTGGCCACCCTCGTCGGCCCGCCCGCCGCGCGCCCCATCGGCGGCCACGCGGCGAGCGCCCTCCAGGTGGTCCGCGCGACCCGCGCCTCAGGCGGCACCGTCGTCGCGACGGGCGGCTGCTTCGACCTCGTGCACGCCGGCCACGCCCGCACGCTCGCCGCAGCGCGCGCCCTCGGCGACTGCCTGGTCGTCCTCCTCAACTCGGACGACTCGGTGCGCCGCCTCAAGGGACCCGAGCGCCCGATCATGACCGAGGAGGACCGCGTCGACCTCCTCATGTCGCTGGGCGTCGTGGATGCGGTGGTGCTCTTCTCCGAGGACACCCCCGAGGAGGCGCTCCGCTCCATCAAGCCCGACCTCTGGGTCAAGGGCGGCGACTACCGCGCCGAGGACCTCCCCGAGTCGGCGGTCATCGCCGAGTGGGGCGGCCAGGCAGTGACCGTGCCGTACCACCCGGGCCGCTCCACCACGAGGCTCGCCGGCGCCCTCGCGCGCGTCGGCTGAACCCACCACCCACGACTCCCCGAACCACCGCGCCCCTCGCGCGATCCGCACCACGGAAGGAACACCCATGACCGACTCCCCCCGCCCCAGCACCGGCCGCGTCCTCATCACCGGAGGCGCGTCCGGGCTCGGCGCCGCGGTCGCGCAGGCGGTCCTCGCGGCCGGCGGCGAGCCCATCGTGCTCGACCTCGACACGTCGAGCGTCACCGGCATGGAGGCGCACCGCATCGACGTCTCCGACACCCGCGCCACCGAGGCGCTCGTCACCGAGATCGCCCGGGCGCACGGCGGCCTGGATGCCGTGGTCACCGCCGCGGGCATCGACCGCTGCGGCCGCCTCGTCGACGTCGCCCCCACCGAGTGGGAGAAGGTCATCGGCGTGAACCTCATGGGCACGGTCGCCGTCGTCCGCGCGGCGCTGCCGTTCCTCACCGAGTCGCACGGCCGCGTCGTCACCGTCGCGTCGTCGCTCGCCATCAAGGCCGTCTCGGATGCGACCGCCTACTGCGCGTCGAAGTTCGGCGTGCTCGGCTTCACCCGCGCCCTGGCCGCCGAGACGAAGGGCGAGGTCGGCGTGACCACGCTGATCCCCTCCGGCATGAAGACCCACTTCTTCGACGACCGCGACCCGAAGTACAAGCCCGGCTCCGACGCGAACCTCAACGACCCTGCTGCCGTCGCCGACTCGGTGATGTTCATCCTCGGCCAGCCGCGCGGCTGCGAGATCCGCGAGCTCGTCATCACCCACGAGCTCGAGGACAGCTGGCCGTGAGTCGCGGCTGATCCGCGGCGCCGCGCCCAGCGCGCACGAGACGAGCACGGCCCCGCATCGCGCGGGGCCGGGCTCGTGTCGTTCGTCCGTGAGGATCTGTCGGGGACCCGTCAGCGCATCGTCGCGAACCGCGTCATGATCTGCGCCGCCACGTTGATCCCGACGATCAGCACGATGCCCGTCGCCGGCGCCCACCACGCGTTCACGCGTCGCGTGCGACAGACGACCGTCGCGATGATGGAGAGGACGAGGACGCTGATCGTCCCCACGACCCAGAGCCGCGACGCCAGCTCGCCGAGGGGGTAGTCGCAGCCGGGCACGGCGCAGACGGCCGGGGTCCAGCTCGCGACCACCATCGCGACGAGGCCCGCGAACGCGAGCACCCCCTCGGTCACGAGCAGGATCATGGCGAGCCGCGCGTCGTACGGCGGCCGGATCGGGTCGGGCCCCGCGAGGCTCGGGCGCTGCGCGGTCTGCTGCTGGCTCATGGTGTCCTCCGTCGGAGTCGGGGCCCGCGCGTCAGCGGGTGTGCGTGACGCTAGCGGTGAGGGGTCCCGCGTGGAAGGGCCTTGCGGGGTGGACCCGCCCATCGCCCACCCGCCCATCGCCTGACCGTCCGGCCGTGAGCGGACATCGGCCGCGGATCCCTGGGGAGCGCGGGATAGCTTCCAGGGAGCGGACATCCGCAGAAAACTGGACAAAATGACGCACCACCCCCGCACCATCCGCAACGCGACCACCCTCATCCTGGGTCTCGCCCTCACCGCCGGGATCCTCACCGCAGCATCCCCGGCCAACTCCGCCACCGCCGCCACCGGCCAGGCCCCCACCGTCGCGAGCGCCGCTCCGACCGTCTCCGACGCCCGGCTCCGATTCGGCGTCGCGACCCCCGGTGGTCCCACCGCCGGCAACGAGCTCGACGCCGTCGCCCAGCAGGTCGGCGAGGACCCGAGCATCGTGCTCTCCTACGCCGACTTCACCCAGGCGCCGCCCATCCAGGCCCTCGACCAGGTCCGCGCCCGCGGCGCCGAGAGCCTCCTCACCTGGGAGCCGTGGAAGGCCGGAGCCGGTGTGAACCAGTCAGGCTTCTCGAACGCGAGCATCCTCGCGGGCGACCATGACGACTACCTCCGCCAGTGGGGATCCGAGCTGGCCGCCTGGGGCGGCCCCGTCTCCCTCCGCTACGCGCACGAGATGAACGGCGACTGGTACCCGTGGGCCGACGGGGTCAACGGCAACGCGCCGGGCTCCTACGCCGCCGCCTGGCGTCACGTGCACGACGTCGTCGTCGCCCAGGGCGCGACCAACGTGAAGTGGGTGTGGACACCCAACGTGCCGTACACCGGATCCACGCTGCTCGCGGGCCTCTACCCGGGCGCCGGCTACGTCGACGTCGTCGGGCTCGACGGCTACAACTGGGGCTCCGTCGCCGGCCAGCACTGGACCGCGCCGAGCGACCTGTTCGGCTTCGGCCTCCAGCGGCTGCGCGCCGTCGCGGCCGGCAAGCCGATCATCATCGCGGAGACCGCGTCGTCCGAGGTCGGCGGGTCCAAGGCCGAGTGGGACACCGATCTGGTCGCGTTCCTGCAGGCACAGCCCGACGTCGTCGCCTTCGTCTGGTTCGACATGGACAAGGAGGCGGACTGGCGCATCGGCAGCTCCGCGTCCTCCACGACGGCCATCCGCGACGCGCTCGCCGCACGTCGCGTCTGATAGCCGCTCATCCCCTGCCACCGGATCCCGTCGCTCGGCGGACATCCGGTGGACGGAGGGTGACGAAGAACATACGCTCGCATACATCCATCGGGGGAAGGACCCTATCGCCATGCCCACTCGCCGCCGTCTCAAATGCGCCGTCGTCACCGCCGTCGCACCGGCGGTCGTGACGGCCACCGTGCTCGTCGCCCCGGCGGTCTCCGCCCGCGCCGCCTCGGCCCGGGCCGTCCCGACGGCACCCGCCGCGATCGTCCTCTCCGTCGCCTCCGGGCCGGTCGGAACACCCGTGACGGTCACCGGCACCGGCTTCCCGTCCACCAAGGCCGCGGTCGTCGCGGTCGGGTCGACCACGAAGCGCATCACGACCACCGCCACGGGCAGGTTCACGACCGCGATCACGATCCCCCGCACCTCGCTCTCCACCATCCGGATCACCGCGACGGCCGGCACGCGTTCGGCCTCGGCCGCGTTCACCGTCACCACGGCGAAGTCGAGCTCGTCCTCGCGCTCCGCCGCGCCGGCACCCGCGCCCACCACGAGCCCTACGCCGACGACGGCCGCGCCCACGCCCGCGACGACGTCGGCTCCCACGAGCACGAGCACGAGCACGGGCACCGCGCCGGGGAGCACGGCCGGATCCACCGCATCCACCGCCCCCGCCATCAGCTCCGCCCGCCTGCGGCTCGGCCTCTCGACCCCCGGCGGCCCCACCGCCAACGGCGAGCTCGACGCCGCGTCGGCGACCCTCGGCGAGAGCCCGTCCATCGTGATGAGCCACGTCGACTTCACGCACCCGGCGCCCATCGCCGGCATCCAGAGCGTCGCCGCGCGCGGTGCCGACAGCCTCATCACGTGGGAGCCGTGGCAGGGCGGCGCCGGGGTCGACCAGCCCGCCTACGCGAACGCGCGCATCGTGGCCGGCGACTACGACTCCTACATCCGCTCGTGGGGCTCCGACCTCGCGAAGTACGGCAAGCCCGTCTACCTGCGCCTGGCGCACGAGATGAACGGCAACTGGTACCCGTGGTCGGACGGCGTGAACGGCAACGCATCCGGCTCCTACGTCCAGGCGTGGAAGCACGTGCACGACCTCGTGGTCGCGCAGGGCGCCACGAACGTGAAGTGGGTGTGGAGCCCGAACGTGCCCTACCCGGGATCCACCGACCTCGCCTCCCTCTACCCCGGCGCCGACCAGGTCGACGTCGTCGCCCTCGACGGCTACAACTGGGGCGCCGTCGCCGGCCAGCGCTGGACCGCGCCCGCCGACCTCTTCGGTCCCGGCATCGCGCAGCTGCGCGCCGTCGCGCCCGGGAAGCCGCTCATCATCGGCGAGGTGGCGTCGAGCGAGACGGGCGGATCCAAGGCCGCGTGGGACAAGGACCTCGTCGCGTACCTGCAGGCCCAGCCCGACGTGCTCGGCTTCGTGTGGTTCGACTTCCAGAAGGAGGCGGACTGGCGCATCGACAGCTCGGCCGCCTCCGCCGCCGCACTGCGCGACGCGCTCGCGCTCCGGCGGGGCTGATCCCGGGCGTCCGGGCGGCGCACAGTCGCCGCCCAGCCGGCGCATGGGCGTCACGAGGAGAGCGCGGCCTACGATCTGACCTGCGCCCGTCCGACCCGACGGCGGCGCACGCGATGAGGAGGCGGTGGTGACCCGAGCCCACCGGCGGCGCGAGACAGCGCTCGCCCTCGCCGCCGTGCTCGTCGGCCTCGTGATCCTGCCGGCCCCGCCCGGATCCGGCGTCGAGGGAGGCTTCGCCCAGCTCGACCGCTACGCCGCCCTCACCCAGGCGCAGGCCCAGCGGATGATCCAGGCGCATCCGGCCCTCGAGCTGCAGGTGATGGACGCGTCGCCCGCGCGCGTCGTCTCCTGGTGGGCCGCCAAGGACCGGAAGCACCAGCGCGCGCTGATCCGGAACTCGCCCGCGCTCGTCGGCAACCTCGATGGTGTCGACTACGCCTCGCGCGACGCGGCCAACCGACGCCAGCTGCGCGCCGAGCTGCGCACGGAGCGGGAGGCCGTCGCCGCCCACCCGGACGACGCCGACGCACGCGACCGACTCACCGCGCTCACCGCGATCCGCGACGCGCTCAAGCCGGAGGCCCGCGCGGGTGGGCACGCCGAGCCGAAGCGCACGCTCGTGTCGCTCAGCCACCGGGATCCGCCGCTCGCCGCCATCGCGGTCGGCGACCTCGACACCGCCCGCCAGGTCACCTTCACGGTGCCGGGCATGGGCACCTACACCGACGACATGCAGCTCTGGACGGAGACCGCGCAGAACGTGTTCGATGCGCAGGCGTCGGTCGGCGCCCCGGCCGCGCACGCCGTGGTCGCGTGGATCGGATACCGCACGCCGCCGCCCGGCATCGACGCGACGCTCGGCGACTACGCGGAGCGCGGCGCCCCGATGCTCGCGAGCGAGCTCGCCGGGCTGCAGGCGGCCCGGCACGGCGGCGACCTGGCCAGCGTGAACGTCATCGCGCACTCGTACGGATCCACCATGGCCGCCGACGCCCTCGCCGCCCGCGATCTCGGCGTCGACTCCTTCGTCATGCTCGGCTCGGCGGGCGTCGAGGACGGCATCGACGACGCGCGCGACCTGCACGCCCGCCACGTCTACGCGGGCGAGGCGGCGGACGACGACGAGGCCGTGTGGGGCCGGCTCTCCCGGCAGGATCCCCGCGCGCCCGGCTTCGGCGCCACCGTCATCTCCGTCGACGGGGATCCCGCGCGCGGCCTCCTCCCCGTCACCACGCACGCCCCCGTCCTGCACTCGAGCTGGAACGACGACCCGGACTCGCGCGCCTGGACGACCATCCGCGATCCGGCCCAGCGCGCCGCCGAGTTCGCCGCGCACGAGAAGACGTACGGCTACCTCGACGCGGGCACGGAGTCGCTGCGGAACGCGGCGATCGCGACGACGCCGCACGCGACCGAGCGGCTGGACCCGACCGCGGGCTGACGCGTCAGAGCGCGGCGACCTCGATCGTGCGTCCCGTGCGGGCCGACTCCTGCGCCGCGAGCACGATGCGCAGCGTCCGGAGCCCGACCTGCAGGTCTGGCTGCGGCTGCTCCCCGCTGCGCACCCCGGCGAGGAACGCGTCGAGGAGGGCGGCGTCGAAGTCCGGGCCGTACGGCAGCTCGATCGGCCGGCCGGTGGCGGCGTCGAGCCCGCGGACCCGGGGTCCGAAGAAGTCGATCCCGACGCTGCCGGCCGTGCCGGTCGCGGTGACCTTCACGCCGCCCCAGGTGGGCGCGGTGTCGGCCTGCGTGAACGAGCAGTCGATCGCGGCGACGAGGCCCGAGTCGTAGGTGATGGTCACGAGCCCGCCGGTCTCGGCCTGCGCGCGGTGGGCGTGCAGGATCCGGTTGCTCACGGCCGTGACGCTGACCGCCTCCGCGCCCGTGAGCGCGTCGAGCAGGTCGGCGACGTGCACCACGTGGTCGACGAGCGCGCCGCCGCCGGAGAGCGCCGGATCCCCGAACCACGCCCGCTCCATCGGCAGCTTCCCGTTGTTGGCGCCGCGGAGCGCGACGAGCTGGCCGAGGGCGCCGCGGGCGTGCGCGGCCCGTAGCTCCTGGAACGCGCTCGCGAAGCGCACGGGG
Organism: Clavibacter quasicaliforniensis; assembly: GCF_051201715.1. Lineage (NCBI taxonomy): Bacteria > Bacillati > Actinomycetota > Actinomycetes > Micrococcales > Microbacteriaceae > Clavibacter > Clavibacter quasicaliforniensis. The sequence continues at coordinate 2,972,126 of NZ_CP139624.1, forward strand.
AACGCGACCATCAGCCGCACGCCCGCGTCAGCGACGGCCCGCTCCATGGCGAGGCCGTCCTCGAGCGTGGTGGCGAGCGGCTTCTCGCAGAGGATGTCGGCGCCGGCGGACGCGGCCAGCTGCACCAGCTCGCGGTGCCGCACGTTCTCGCTCGCGACGATCACGGCGTCCGGCCGCCACGCCAGCAGCTCGTCGTAGGTGTCGGCGTAGGCGACGCCGAGCGCGTCGGCCATGTCGCGGCCCCGCAGCTCGCCGTCCGGATGCGGGCCGGGGTCGCTCGCGCGCACCTCGACGTCGCCCATCCCCGCGAGCAGCGCGAGGTAGGAGCGGGCGTGCGTGTGCGCGAACGACATGACGGCGACGCGCAGCGGGCCCTCGTGGATCTCCCGCATGGCGGTCACCCCTCCCCGCCGGGCGCGGGCGCGAGGTCCACCGGCGCGAGGTCCACCGGCTGCCCGGTGTCGAGGCTCTCGAGCGCGGCCGTGGCGATCCGCACGGCGGCGGCCCCGTCCGCGGCGCTCACGCGCGGCTCCGGTCCGCCCGCGAACGCCCGCGTGAACTCGCGCAGCTCGACGAAGTAGGGGTCCTCGGCGGGATCCGTGTCGGGCACGAGCTCCCCGTCCGTCCCGCCCCCCGCGAGGTCGGCCACGTAGCCCCGCTGCACCGCCGAGGAGTGCTCGAGCTGCCCGCCCGTGCCCGTGACCGTGTACTCGGTCGTGAAGCGCAGGTGCGCCGGGCCCCACACGCCGGCGACGTGGCTGATCGCGCCGGACGCGTGCGTGAGGAGCACGTGCGCCGCCTCGATCGGGTGCTCGGCGTCGCCCACGCGGGTGGAGACGGCGGAGACCCGCACGACCTCTCCGGCGACCCAGCGCGCGATGTCGAGGTCGTGGATCATCTGGTCCATGATGATGCCGCCCGAGAGCTCCCGGTCGGCGAACCAGGGCGTGCGGGTCGGGTAGGCGCCGGCGCGCGAGAACCGCAGCACCGCGAGGTCGCCGAGGAGGCCCTGGTCGACGGCCTCCTTGAGGCGCACGTACTCGGGGAAGAACCGCACGACGTGCGCGGGGTGCAGCCGCCGTCCGAGCCGCGCGGCGAGCGCGACCAGCTCGTCGGCGTCCCCGTCCGTGCGCGCGAGCGGCTTCTCGCTGATGACGTCCTTGCCCGCCTCGAGCGCCCGGCGCACGATCGGCGCGTGCGTCCAGGTGGGCGTGACCACGTCGACGACGTCGACCAGCGCGAGCAGCTCGTCGAGGGTGTCGACGACCGTGCCGCCGCCGTGCCGGGCGACCGCCTCGGCGGCGCCCTGCTCGGAGTGGACGTAGACCTCGGCGCCGAGCGCCAGCAGGTGCGGCAGGTGCGACGCGCTGATGCCGCCGGCACCGACGAGGCCGATGCGGAGGGGTGGAGCTGTCATGTGCGGTTCCTCACGTGCGGGCGGATGGGACGGTGGATCCGGGGGCGGGCGGGGTGGCTGCGAGCGCGTCGGGCGCGGGCGCGCCCAGGGCCTCGGCGGTCGACGCCCGCAGGGACGCCTCCGCGCGCACGGCGAATCCCGGCGACATGGCGGGGCCGCCGGCGAGCAGGGCCGCGCCGATGACGCCCGCGTGCGTGCCGAGCGTCGAGCGGATGATGGGCGGCGCCGACCGCCAGCCGAGCCGGGCGTCGACCGCGGCGCGCAGCGGCACGAGCAGGGCGTCGCCCGCGCCGGAGAGGCCGCCGCCGATCACGACGCGCGCGGGGTCGAGCACCACGGCGAGCGTCGTGATCCCCACGGCGAGCGCGTCGACCGCATCGGCCCACACGGCCCCCGCGTCGGGATCCGCATCGAGCCGCGCGACGATCCCGGGCGTCGAGGAGGCGGCCGTGCCCCCGCGCCTTCGGTACCGGGCGAGGACGCTCGTCGCCGACGCGTAGGCCTCCAGGCAGCCGCGCTGGCCGCAGCCGCAGAGGTCGCCGCCGTCGACGATCGGCGTGTGCCCGAACTCGCCCGCGCCGCCGGTCGCGCCGCGGACGACGACGCCGGAGGTCACGACCGCGGCGGCCACGCCCGTGCCGATGGGGATGAAGACGAAGTCGCGGAAGGCCGCCTCCTCGTCCGGGTGCGCGGCGCGCTCGGCGACCGCGGCGGCCCGCGCGTCGTGCTCCACGCGCACGGGGAGGCCCAGCTCGTCCTCGAGGATCCGCCGGAGCGGCAGCCCGGACCAGCCGAGGTTCGCGGCGTACCCGATGCTCCCCGTCTCCGCGTCCACGAGGCCGGGCGACGCGAGGCCCACGGCGGCCACGCGCGTGCCGTCGCGCGCGGACCTGTCGACGAGGTCGGCGACGAGCTCGCGCAGCGTGGCGAGCGCGTCCGTCCGCGCGTCGAACGTCGGCCTGATGCGGCGCGCCACGACGCCGCCGTCGGCGTCGAGCACGGCGCCCTTCAGCGTGGTGCCGCCGACGTCCACCGCGACGACAGCGCACGGCCGCGCCGACGTCGCATCCGCGTCCTGACCCGTCACGCGGTCGCGCCCGGCGCGTCGGCCTCGGCGAGGGCGCGGACGCGCTGCTCGACGCGGGCGGGCGCGAGCACCTCCTCGAGGATCATGCGGGTGGCCCCGCGGACCACGGCGTTCGCGGGATCCGCGGCCGCGCGCACGTCGAGGTCGTGCGCAGCGATGGGCAGGCAGCGCGAGAACAGCTCCGCGCGGATGGCGGCCACGAGCGGAGCGGACGCCGACATGGTGCCGCTCAGCACGACCGCGCGCGGGTTGAGGAAGTTCACGATGGTGGCGAGCGACGCCCCGATCCGGGTGCCCGCCTCGCGCAGCACCGTGACGATCTCGGGATCCGCCGTGCGTCCTAGCTCGATGATGTCCGACGCGCTCTCCACCGGGTGCCCGAGCGCGGTGAGCCGCGCGGCCACGGCGCCGCCGCCCGCGACCGACTCGAGGCAGTTCGGGATCCCGCAGATGCAGGAGATGGCCGCCTCGCCGTCGACCGCGGAGTGGCTGATCTCGCCGGCCGCGCCGCTGGCCCCGCGGTGCAGGCGCCCGCCGGTGAGGATCCCGCTGCCGATCCGCGTGCCGAGCACCACCGCGAGGAGGTGGTCGGCGTCGCTGCGGGCGCCGGGCGCCGACTCGGCGAGCGCCACGAGGTTCGCGTCGTTCTCGACGACCACGGGCACGTCGGTGTGCGCGGCGAAGAGCGACGGCAGGCTGACGTTGTGCCACGACGGCATGAAGGACGGCAGCACGACCCGGCCGGACGGGTGCTCGATGGGCGCGGGCAGCCCCACGCCGATGCCGGACAGGAGCGCGGGATCCAGCCCGTGCTCCGCCAGCAGCCCCTGCACCTCGGCCCACATGGCGGCGACGACCGCCTCCGGGTCGTGGTCGGGCAGCCCCGGCCGCCGCACGCTGCCGACGACGTCTCCCGCGAGGTCGGCGACGGCCACGGTGAGGTGACGGGCGCCGAAGTCGACCGCGGCGACGGATCCCGCCTCCCGCACGACGTCGAGCCGTCGGGCGCGGCGCCCGCCGCGGGACTCCTCGTCCCCGCCCTCGGCGACGAGGCCGAGGCGCAGCAGCGCGTCCACCCGGATGCCGACGGTGGACGGCGAGAGGCCCGTGCGGCGCGCGATGGCGGAGCGCGAGACGGCGCGCTCCTCCCGGATGAGACGGAGCACGTCGCCCACGGATCCGGGGGCGACCTCCGCGTCCTGGAGGCGCGTGGCGTTCGGGGTCATGTCGGCATCCTATCGACGATCGAACGAAGTCCGACGAAAAAAGAACTACTTCTTCTTGCAACGGGCCAGTAACATGCGGGAAACACCTGAAGCCTACGGTCGAGAGCCAGGGCTTCCCGGACGAGGTCGTCCTCCCGTGAGGGGCACGCGTCCGGATCCCGAGCCGCCCACCACGAGGAGCACGCGATGACCGCACGTCCCCCGATCGCCCGTCCGGGCGCCGCGGCCGATGCCCGCCCGGCCGCGTGCCGATCCCGCCGAGGCCCGTCGTGACGACCGCCCTCGCGTCGACCCGACTGCCGGAGTCGTACCAGCGCCGCACCCTGCACGAGAAGGAGGGCCGCGCCGGGTACGCGCTCGTCGCCCCCACCACGATCCTGCTGTCGGTCTTCTACCTCTACCCGCTGCTGCAGACCGTGGTCTACAGCTTCACCGACTGGAACCCGGGCGCCCCCGGCGCCACGAGCTTCGTCGGCCTCGACAACTTCGCGGGGCTCCTCTCCCCCACGAGCGGGTTCCTCGCGGCGCTCCGCAACACGGCGATCATCGCGATCGTGGTGGTCCCGGGATCCATGGCCGTCGGCCTGCTCTTCGCCGCCATGCTCGACGGCCCGTTCCGCGGCCGCTCGTTCTACCGGACCATGATCTTCGCGCCGCACATCGCCCCCACGGTCGGAAGCGCGCTCATCTTCAGCTACCTGCTCACGCCGCTCGGTGGCCTGGTGAACACGGCGCTGAAGCCCTTCGGCGTCAACCCGATCTCGTTCCTCACGACCGAGCCGTGGGCCATCGTCGCGGTCATCGTCTTCATCGTCTGGCAGCAGACGGGCTACACGATGATCATCTTCTCGGCGGCCCTGTCCACCATCCCGCCGAGCTACCACGAGGCCGCGAAGCTCGACGGCGCGGGCGTCGTCCGCCGGTTCTTCTCCATCTCGCTGCCGCTGGTCGCGCCCACGAGCGGGTTCCTGGTCATCACCGGCCTCATCAGCACGCTGCAGGTGTTCACGCAGGTCTACGTCCTCACGGGCGGCGGCCCGCTCGGATCCACCAAGACCGCCATCTACTGGATCTACGAGCAGGGCTTCCAGTTCTTCAACGGCGGCGCGGCCACGGCCGCCTCCGTCGTCCTCCTGCTGATCGGCATCACCGTGACCGCGATCCAGCTCAAGCTCCTGTCGCGCCGCGACACCGTCGAGATGCTGTGAAGGGCCCGTCATGACCATCTCCCTCGAGCACGAGACCGCCGCCGCCCCGGTGCCCCCCGCCGGTGGATCCCGCCACGCCCGCCCCGCGCGCCGCCGCCGGCCGCTGCGCCGGTACCTCCCGTCGACGATCCGCCACGTGATCCTCATCGTCGCGAGCGTGATCTTCTTCGGGCCGTTCGTCTGGATGGTGCTCGTGAGCTTCAAGTCGGCGCAGGAGGCGCTCTCCGTCCCGCCGACGTTCCTGCCCACGGAATGGCACCCGGAGAACTACACGCGCCTGTTCGAGATCGCGCCGTTCGGCCGCTTCTACGTGAACACGATCGTGGTCGCGGTGCTCTCCACGGCCGGGCAGGTGATCACGAGCCTCATGGCCGGGTACGCGTTCGCGCGGCTCCGGTTCCGCGGACGGAACCTGCTGTTCCTGGTGCTGCTCGCGGCGCTCATGGTGCCGTTCGAGATCGTGTTCACGCCGCTCATCACCCTGCTCTCGTCGCTCGGCTGGCTGAACAGCTACCAGGGGCTCATCGTGCCGAACATCCCGTCGATCCTCGGGGTGTTCCTGTTCCGGCAGTTTTTCTCGAACTTCCCGTCGGAGATCGAGGACGCGGCGCGCATGGACGGCACGGGCGTCTGGCAGCGCTTCCGGCTGATCATGACGCCCATGGCGACGCCGATGATCGGCTCCTTCGCGATCCTCTCCTTCGTCTACAACTGGAACAACTTCTTCTTCCAGTTCATCGCCGTGAACCGCACCGAGCTCTTCACCGTGCAGATCGGCCTCACGCTCCTCCAATCCCAGGAGGGCGCCTCGAACTTCAACCTGCTGATGGCGGGATCCACGCTCGCGGTGATCCCCGTCCTCCTGGTCTTCCTGCTCTTCCAGGGCCAGATCGTCAAGGCCATCTCCGGCGGCCTCCGCTAGGCCGCATCCCGCATCCCCGCACGGCACCCACCGCACCGCACCATCCCGCACCAGGAGGAATCCATGAAGCTCCGCCGCCCCTCGACGCGCTCCCCGCGCGCCTCCGCCCTCCGGCGGACCCTCGTCGCCGGAACGGCGATCGCGACCGCCGTCGCCCTCTCCGCGTGCAGCGGCGGATCCGTCACGGGCAACGTCGACGACGCCTCGGGCCGCACCACGATCACCATGTGGAACCAGGCCACGGGCGACGCGGCCACCAAGCTCACCGAGCTCGTCCAGCGCTTCAACGACGCACAGGACCAGTACACGGTGCAATCGCAGTTCATCGCGTCGGAGGGCTTCACGGCCCGCATGGTGCAGGCGCTCTCGAGCGACCAGGCGCCGAACCTCGTGATCAGCGACTCGGAGCCGTCGTCGCTCGGCGAGTCCATCGCGACCGGCAAGATCGTGCCGCTCGACGACAAGCTCGGCACGGGCGACCACGCGCTCAGCGCCGACGACATCCCCGAAGGGATGCTCGCCTCCGGGCAGTTCGACGGCACCACCTACGCGCTGCCGACCGACGGCGGCGACTACGCGATCATCTACAACAAGAAGATGTTCGCCGACGCCGGCATCACCGACACCCCCACCACCTGGGACGAGCTCGCCGCCGACGCGAAGACGCTCACCAAGGACGGGCAGTACGGCGTGTACCTGCCCATCGGCAGCAACGAGTGGCCCGTCTTCACCTTCCAGTCGATGCTGTGGAGCGCCGGCGGCGAGTTCCTGGACGAGGACGACTCGAAGGTCGCGTTCGACTCCCCGGAGGGCGTGAAGGCGCTCACCACCTGGACCGACATGGTGAAGGACGGCGTCGCGTACCCCTCGAGCGCGGCGGACAGCAACCAGAACCAGGGCGCTCCGTTCTTCAACGCGGGCCAGTTCGCCATGTTCATCGGCGGCGCGTACAACCTCAGCACGGTGCAGGAGGGGATCGGCGCCGAGAACGTCGGCGTCTTCACGTTCCCGCAGATCGACCAGCCAGCGATGAACACGGGCACCAACGTCTCGTACATCACGAAGGGCACGCCCGAGCAGGAGGCCGGGTCCTACGCGTTCCTCTCCTGGTTCATGCAGCCCGACCAGCAGGCCGAGTGGGACATCGCGAGCGGCTACCTGCCGACGAACACGAAGACCGAGGCGTCGGACACCTACAGCGCGTACCTGAAGGAGAACCCGCTGATCCAGGTGTTCGTCGACCAGCTCGACTACGCGCGCTCCCGCCCGTCGGTGTCGAACTACGCCGAGGTGAGCGCCGCGCTGGGCGCCGAGCTCGAGAAGGCGATGCTCCTCAAGGAGTCGCCGGAGGACGCGCTGAAGGCCGCGGCGGCCGCGGGCCAGGCGGCGCTCGACGCGGGGTGATCCACTCCCGCTGATGCGCCGACGGCGCGGTCCCTCGCACGAGGGGCCGCGCCGTCGTCGTGCGCGCCTAGGCCGTCACGCGCTCGGCGAGCGACGCCCGCCGCAGCTGATCCACGTCCGCGTGCACGTCGTCGACCCGCACCTCCGCGACGTGCGACGGGTCGTGGGCGCAGCGCTCGGCGGTCCAGCCGACCTGGGTCACGTCGACGCCGCAGACGGGGCAGCGCGTGGTCCAGCCGATGTGGATCCGGTGCCGCGTGCGCCCGAACGCCGCCGCGTTGACCACGTTGCCGAACCAGAACACGCCGACCGTGCGCGCGCCGACGGCCTGCGCGAGGTGGCGCGGGCCGCTGTCGTTGCCGAGCACCACGTCGGCGTGGGTGAAGAGGCCGGCGAGCTCGCCGAGGGTGAGGGAGTCGGCGAGCGAGGTGATCCGCTCGGCCTGCTCCGCGGGCAGCCCGTCGCGGCCCAGCGCGACGATGCGGTGGGCATCGGCCGCGTCCGTGGCGTCGCCCACGACGACGACCTGCGCGTCGTCCGCGGCGGCGCAGCGCGCGACCTCCGCGAACGACTCCACGGGCCAGCGGCGACGCGGGTCGGTGGCGCCCGGGTGGATCACGACGAGCCCGCCCGATGCGCCCGTCACGCGCTCGCCCGCGGCCGCCCGCTCGGCGTCGGTCACCTCGACGACCGGCTCCAGATCGGCGACGGGCGCCCCCGCGAGCCCCGCGACCTCGAGCCCGCGCAGCACCTCGTGCTGGTAGTAGACGTACGGGATCACGCGCTCGAGCCGCTCGGCGTCGTCGGTCGCGGTGCCCACGGTGTGGCGCGCGCCCAGCCGCAGCAGGAACGGGTTGGAGTTGCGGCCGCCGCCGTGCACCTGCACGGCGAGGTCGAAGCGTCGCTCGCGCATGCGGGCCGCGAACGCCTCGATCTCCGCGGGGTCCGCATCCGTGCCCGGCACGTCCCGCACGCCGCGCGCGACCGGCAGCACCTCGATCTCGTCGGGTCCGCCCGGACGCCCGGCGAGGAGCGCTCTGTGCAGCGGCGTGCCGAGCAGCGTGATCCTGGCGCCCGGGTACGCGGCCTTGAGCGCCGCCATCGCGGGCAGCGCGAAGATCAGGTCGCCGAGCCCGCCGCCGCGCAGCACGGCGATGGAGCGGACGTCGGGGAATCTCTCGTGGAGCGGGGCGACGACGGGCACGGGCGGCCTCCAGTTCGGGCGGTCGGGTCCCCCTTCCCGTTCCCCGCGGCGGGCGCGTCGAAACGCGGGCTCGCGTCCGGCCCTGTGCGGAGGCCGTCCGAGGCTGCCGCGCCCGCCGCTACGGTGACCTGTCAGACGATCGTCTGACATAGAGGCTGCGCGTCGACGGGCGGCCGCCTCCCGATCCCGCGCCGGCCTCCTCGGACGCCGACGCCCCCTCATGAGAGGCGCACATGCGCATCCGCCCCCTCCCCGCCGCGCTCGCCGGCGCGCTCATGCTCGTCGCACTGACGGGCACCGGCCCGACCGCCACCGCGAGCGGCGCTCCCGCGATCAGCACCTCCGCCGCCGCGAGCACCACCGCCGCCGGCTCCGGCTCCGCTGCCACGGGCGCCGGCCCCACCGCCCGCGTCGCCAGCGTCGAGGCGCTGCAGGCCGCCATCACCCAGCACGCGCACCACATCGTCATCACCACCTCCCTCTACGGCGGCACGTCGCCCGTCTACGTCGACGTGCTCGACGCGGCATCGAGCGGCACCGTCATCGAGGGCGCCACCCCGACGGTGGAGCTCGTGAACATCCAGCTGCGGATCTTCGACCTCACCTACGCGGGCGCCATCCACGACGTGACGGTGCGCGACCTCACCATGCACGGCCGCATCCAGGACCTCGTCGCGCTCACCGGTGCCGCGACGAAGCCCTACGGCGTCGGCGTCAACTACGAGGCCATCAGCGTGCGCGGGGCAGCGCACGTGACGATCGACCACATCGTCGCCTACGACACCACCGACGACCTCATGTCCGTCACCCGCGGCGCCGACGACGTCACCATCTCGAACAGCACGTTCTCGTACTCGCGCGCGTACGCGGACATCGACCCGTCCATCCGCTGGGACTGGGGCTTCGGCCTGCAGCCGCTCGCGTCCGAGCGCCTCGGGATCCTGGTGGGCGCCAACGCGAAGGACAGCTACGCGGTCACCGGCCATCTGCACGTCAACCTCGTGGACGACCACATCGGCCCGCTCGTCCGGGGACGGCCGCTGCTCCGCGGCGACGTGGACGTGAAGGGCGTGACGTTCGACAACACGCAGGCCGGATCCGAGCAGTACGCGGCCATCGAGGTCGGCAGCGGCGGCCGGGTCATCGTCGAGGGCTGCAGGTTCGACCACTCGAACAACCCCATCGTGATCCACCTCGACTCACCGTCGGACACCTACGCGCTGTTCGAGGGCGGCAACACCTTCACCGCGACGACGGGCACCATCGCGAAGGGCCAGCCGCTGCCGCCGCGGGCAGAGGCCACGCGGAGCTGACCCGGCGCCTCACGCCCGCGGCGCCCCCGCGCTCTCGCGCACCACGAGCCGCGTCGGCACGATGCGGTCGCCCGAGGGCTCGCGGCCGTCGAGCATCTCGAGCAGCACCTGCATCGAGCGGCGGCCGATCTCCGTGAAGTCCTGGTGCACGGTGGTGAGCGGCGGCCAGAACGAGCTCGACTCCTCGGTGTCGTCGAAGCCGACCACGCTGATGTCGCCCGGCACGTCGCGACCGAGCTCGTGCAGCGCGTGCATGATCCCGAGCGCCATCTGGTCGTTCGCGGCGACGATGCCCGTGATGTCGGCGCGCTGCCCGAGCTCCTTCCCGATGCGGTAGCCCGACGCCGTGGTCCAGTCGCCCTGCGCCGGATCCTCAGGCGCGAGCCCCGCGTCGAGCATGGTCGCGCGCCACTCGGCCGCGCGGCGGGCCGCCGAGTAGGAGGTCGACGGCCCGGCGACGTGCACGATCGCGGCGTGCCCGAGGTCCAGCAGGTGCTGCGTGACGAGCCGTGTGCCCTGCTCCTGGTCGGTGTCCACCACCACGAAGGGGTCGCCCGCGTCGGAGTCGATGATCACGACGGGCAGCCCCACGGGGATGATCACGTCGGCCCGGTCGAGCATGTGCGCCTCGATGATGATGACGACTCCGTCGACCGCCTCCTCCTGCAGCCGGCTGAACGCGCCGGCCACCTCGCCCTCGGTCGGATGCGGCACCGGCATCAGCGTGATCGTGTACCCGGCGCCGGACGCGGCCGTGACTATCGCGTCGAGCGTGCGCATGTTGCCGAGGGTGGAGAGCGTGAACATGATGATTCCGATGCTGCGGAAGCGACCGGTCTTCAGGGCCCGCGCGGCGCTGTTCGGCCGGTAGCCGAGCTCGGCCATCGCATCCATCACCCGCTGCCGGGTCGTGGCCTCCACGTTCTGCGCCCCGTTGGACACCCGGGAGACCGTCTGGGCGGACACCCCGGCGTGCGCGGCGACGTCGGCCATCGACACGGTGCGGCCGCCGGGCGTGCGCCGGCCACCCGACTTGACGGCCGACGGTGGAGATGTCATGGTTGCGAGCATCACAGATGTTTGCGCAAACACCCAATCGCCCCGAAAGGGGTGACGGCCCTCCCCCGGGGGCTGGATGCGCGGAGATCCCCCGACGAAGTGGAACAACATGACGACGATGTCGACCTCGGCCACCCGGCCGAAGGCGCCCGACGCGGCCCGCCCGAGCGGTCCCCCGATGCGACGCGACCGGCGACGCTGGACCGGGCTGGGCTTCGTCGCCCCGTTCCTCGTGGTCTTCCTCGTCGTCCTCATCGCGCCGGTCGGCTACTCGATCTACCTCAGCCTGTTCCAGGAGCGGATGATCGGCGGCAACTCGTTCGTCGGCATCGCCAACTACACGCAGGCGCTCAACGACCCGAACTTCTGGGACGCGCTCGGCCGCGTCGCCCTGTTCCTCGTCGTGCAGGTGCCGATCATGCTCTTCATCGCCCTGTTCGCGGCCCTCGCGCTCGACTCGGCCCGCCTGCACTTCACGGCGTTCTTCCGCATCTCGATCTTCCTGCCGTACGCCGTCCCCGCGGTCGTCGCGGCGCTCATGTGGGGCTTCATCTACGGCAACCGCTTCGGCCTCGTCGGCAACGTCGAGCAGGCCACCGGCTGGGACCTGCCCGACCTGCTCTCGCAGAGCTGGATCCTCGCGTCGATCGGCAACATCGTCACGTGGGAGTTCGTCGGCTACAACATGCTGCTGTTCTACGCGGCCCTCCGTGTCATCTCGCCGGACCTCTACGAGGCCGCCGAGCTCGACGGCGCGGGCCCGTTCCGCATCATCACCGGCATCAAGCTCCCCGCCATCCGCGGCGCGCTCGTCATCGGCGTGATCTTCTCCATCATCGGCAGCTTCCAGCTCTTCAACGAGCCGAACATCCTGCAGACGCTGGCGCCGAACGCGATCAGCTCGTACTTCACCCCGAACATGTACGCGTACAACCTGTCCTTCGCGGGACAGCAGTTCAACTACTCCGCCGCCATCGCGATCATCATGGGCGTCCTGACGATGGTGGTCGCCTACGTGGTGCAGCTCGTCGGCACCCGGAAGGACAGCTGACCGTGTCGACCCTCACCGGAACCCCCATCGCCGCGCCCGACGCCGGCACGCCCGTCCGCGCCACCCCGGCGGACAAGACGCCCAAGCGCCGCAAGAGCGCCGGCGCCCCACGCGAGCGCCGCAGCATCGTGCTCACGCTCGTCATGGCGCTGCTGCTCATCTACTCCGTGCTCCCCCTGTTCTGGCTCCTGGTCAACTCGACCAAGACGCAGGACGCGCTGTTCAGCTCGTTCGGCCTCTGGTTCTCGGGCGACTTCGCGCTGTGGGACAACATCCAGGGCGTGCTGACCTACGGCAACGGCGAGTTCGTCCGCTGGCTCGGCAACACGCTGATCTACGTGGTCGTCGGAGCGGGCGGCGCCACGCTGCTCGCCACCCTCGCGGGCTACGGCCTGGCGAAGTTCGACTTCCCCGGCAAGAAGATCGTGTTCGCGGTGGTGCTCGGCGCCGTCGCGATCCCCGGCACGGCCCTCGCGGTGCCGACCTTCCTGCTCTTCAGCCAGATGGGCCTCACGAACACCCCGTGGGCGATCATCCTGCCGTCGCTCATCAGCCCCTTCGGGCTGTACCTCATCTGGACCTACGCGGTCGACTCGGTCCCCGAGGAAATCCTCGAGGCGGCCCGGATCGACGGCTCGAGCGAGATCCGCACCTTCTTCACGATCAGCCTGCGGCTCCTGTCGCCCGGCCTCATCACGGTGCTGCTGTTCTCGATCGTCGCGACCTGGAACAACTACTTCCTCCCCCTGATCATGCTGAGCGACTCCCGCTGGTACCCCCTCACGGTGGGCCTCAACCAGTGGAACGCGCAGTCCACCACCGTGGGCGGCCAGCCGATCTACAACCTCGTCATCACGGGCTCGTTCCTCGCGATCATCCCGATCGTGATCGCGTTCCTCTTCCTCCAGCGCTACTGGCAGTCCGGCCTCTCGGCCGGCGGCGTCAAGGCGTAGCGCCCTCCGACAGCACCTCCGCACCTCCCCTCACCACCACGAAGAAGTGAAAGGCACCACCATGTCCATCTCGTTCCCCCGCAGGGCGAAGCGCGCCATCGCGCTCGGCCTCGGCATCGTCCTCGCGGGCTCCCTCGCGGCGTGCTCCTCCGGATCGGGCGGCGCCAGCGCCGACACCGCCTCCGCCGACGACCTCGCGAAGGCCCTCGACACGCAGTCCTCCATCACCGTCTGGGGCTGGGCCCCCGCGATCAAGCCGATCGCCGAGGCGTTCGAGAAGGAGCACCCGAAGATCACGGTCGACGTGCAGAACGTCGGCACCGGCGCCGACCAGTACACGAAGCTCCAGAACGCCATCAAGGCGGGCAAGGGCGCTCCCGACGTGGCGCAGATCGAGTACTTCGCGATCCCGCAGTTCGCGCTCGGCAAGTCCCTCGCCGACCTCTCCGGCTACGGCTACACGGACCTCAAGGACCAGTTCACGGCGTCCACCTGGAACGCGGTCACCGAGGGCGACGCCCTCTACGCGCTGCCGCAGGACTCGGGCCCCATGGCGATGTTCTACCGCCAGGACATCTTCGACAAGTACCAGATCGCCGTCCCCACCACGTGGGACGAGTACGTGGCCGCCGCGGAGAAGATGCACGCCGCCGACCCGAACCAGTACATCACCAGCGACTCCGGCGACGCCGGCTTCACCACGAGCATGATCTGGCAGGCCGGCGGCCACCCCTACAAGGTCGACGGCGACAAGGTCACCATCGACATGCAGGACGCGGGCGCCAAGAAGTACACGGCCATGTGGAACAAGCTCGTCGCCAACGGCTCGCTCGCCCAGACCCCCGGCTGGACCGACGAGTGGTTCCGCGGCCTCGGCGACGGATCCATCGCGACGCTGATCACCGGCGCCTGGATGCCCGGCAACCTCGAGGCGCAGGCCACCGCGGGCTCCGGCCAGTGGCGCGTCGCCCCCATGCCGCAGTACACCGCGGGTGACACCGCGACCGCGGAGAGCGGCGGATCCTCCATCGCCGTCATGCAGCAGTCCTCGAACAAGCTCGTCGCGGCGGAGTTCGCCAAGTTCACGACCGCCAACGAGGAGGGTCGCAAGATCTCCTTCGACGCCGGCGGATTCCCGTCGACCACGGCCGACCTGAACAGCCCCGAGTTCCTCGGCGACGCCCCCGAGTACTTCGGCGGTCAGAAGATCAACGAGGTGCTCAGCGCGGCCTCGAAGAACGTCGTCACCGGATGGCAGTACCTGCCCTTCCAGGTGTACACGAACAGCATCTTCAGCGACTCGGCCTCGTCCGCGTACTCCAACGGCACGTCGCTCGACCCCGTCCTCGAGGCGTGGGGCAAGGCGGCCGCCGAGTACGGCCAGCAGCAGGGCTTCACCGTCGACGTGAAGTAGCACCACCGATCGACCCGAGGGGAGGTGCGACGCGAGTCGCGCCTCCCCTCTCCCATGCCCTCCCTCACACAAGGACACGACATGACCGGCCTCCCCGCCACCAGCAGCCGCTTCCGCATCGGCGCCGACGACTTCGAGCTCGACGGCCGCCCGCACCGCGTCATCGCGGGTGCGCTCCACTACTTCCGCGTGCACCCCGACCAGTGGGCCGACCGGATCCGCAAGGCCCGGCTCATGGGGCTCGACACCATCGAGACGTACGTCGCCTGGAACGCGCACTCCCCCGAGCGCGGCGCGTTCGACACGAGCGCCGGCCTCGACCTCGGCCACTTCCTCGACCTCGTGCACGCGGAGGGCATGCACGCGATCGTGCGCCCGGGCCCGTACATCTGCGCGGAGTGGGATGGCGGCGGGCTGCCGGGCTGGCTGTTCGAGGATCCCGCGGTGGGCGTGCGCCGCAGCGAGCCGCTGTACCTCGCGGCGGTCGACGAGTTCCTCCGCCGCGTCTACGAGATCGTCGCGCCGCGGCAGATCGACCACGGCGGGCCCGTGGTCCTCGTGCAGATCGAGAACGAGTACGGCGCATACGGCGACGACGCCGACTACCTCCGGCACCTCGTCGACCTCACCCGCGAATCCGGCATCATCGTGCCGCTGACGACCGTCGACCAGCCGACCGACGAGATGCTCTCCCGCGGCAGTCTCGACGAGCTGCACCGCACCGGATCCTTCGGCTCGCGCGCCACCGAGCGCCTCGCCACCCTGCGCCGCCACCAGCCTACCGGCCCGCTCATGTGCAGCGAGTTCTGGGACGGCTGGTTCGACCACTGGGGCGAGCACCACCACACGACCTCCGCGGCCGACGCCGCCGCCGAGCTGGACGCGCTGCTCGCCGCGGGCGCCTCCGTCAACATCTACATGTTCCACGGCGGCACCAACTTCGGCTTCACGAACGGCGCCAACCACAAGGGCACGTACCAGTCGCACGTCACCTCGTACGACTACGACGCCCCGCTCGACGAGACCGGATCCCCCACGGAGAAGTTCTTCGCCTTCCGCGACGTGATCGCGCGCTACCGGTCCGTGCCCGACGAGGTGCCCGCGATGCGCGGCGACGCACCCGCGTTCGAGGTCGCGTTCGGCGCGGCCGTGCCGCTGGCCGACGTGGTGCCGGACGATGCCGCCGCCTGGCGCGCGACCGACGCGGTGCCGTCGATGGATCAGCTCGGCGTCTTCCGGGGGTTCGCGCTGCACCGGGTGGAGCTGCCCGCGTCGACCCGCACGCGCGTGCTCGCGTTCGGCGAGGTGCGCGACCGGGCCGTCGTCTCGGTCGACGGCGTGCGGGTCGGCGTGATCCAGCGCGACCAGCACGAGACCGCGATCACGGTGCCGCCCGGCCGGATCCTCGAGGTGCTCGTGGAGGACCAGGGGCGCGTCAACTACGGCGTGCGGATCGGCGAGGCCAAGGGGCTCATCGGGCCGGCGACGCTCGACGGCGCGGAGCTCACGGGATGGGCGAGCGTGCCGCTGGACCTGGACGCGATGGCGGCTGCAGTCTCGTCCGCCGCGTCCTTCGCTGAGGCGTCTGTCGCGGAGCCGGTCCGCTTCCTCGACGGGCCGGTGCTCGCGCACGCGTCCTTCGACATGGACGCGCCCGCCGACCTCTTCCTCGACACGCGCTCGTGGGGCAAGGGCGTCGCCTTCGTCAACGGATTCGCGCTCGGCCGCTACTGGACCCGCGGGCCGCAGCACACGCTCTACGTGCCGGGCGCGCAGCTCCGCGCGGGCCGCAACGACCTCGTCGTGTTCGACACGGGCGCGGCGGCGGATCCGGTCGTGGCGTTCCTGGCGCAGCCGGAGCTGGGGCACCTGGAGTCGTGATCCGCGCCTCCGTGTGAGGGACGGGGGAAGTGGGTACGGGCCGGGTGGGCGCGCGAGCGCCTTCCGCCCGCGCATCCCCGCGGGCCGCCGACCCCGCGAGGAGACCCGTGACCACCGACACCGCACTCGACATCGACGGCCTCATCGACCCCGCGGACGCCGAGGCCGGGCCCGGGACGCTGCGGATCACGGATCCGCGCGACGGCTCGCTCGTGGGCGACGTCGACGCGTCGACGCCCGACGAGGTCGACGCCGCCGTGCGCAGGTCGGTGGAGGCGTCAGCCGCGTGGGCCGCGACGCCGCCCGCCCAGCGCGGTCAGGCCATGCGCCGCGCCGCCCACACGCTCGCCGAGCACGCCGAGGAGCTCGCCGAGCTCAACCAGCGCGAGACCGGCAAGCCGATCGGCGATGCGCTCGGCGGCGTCGGCGCGGGCGTCGACACGCTGCTGCAGTACTCCGAGCTCGGACCGGTGCACCGCGGGAAGAGCCTGCTCGGCACGCTGCCGGCCGTCGACTTCTCGGTGCCTCGGCCGCGCGGCGTCACGGTCGCGCTGACGCCGTGGAACGATCCCGTCGCGGTGGCCGCGGGGATCATCGGCGCGGCGCTCGTGATGGGCAACACCGTGGTCCACAAGCCGAGCGAGCGCTGCCCGCACACCGGCGAGCTGCTCGGCCGGATCCTCGCCGAGGCCCTCCCCGACGGCGTGCTCGTCTCCGTGGTCGGCGGCGGCGACGTCGGCGACCGGCTCGTCGCGCACGAGGACACGCGCGTGGTCGCGCACGTCGGATCCACCGCCGCCGGCGAGGCCATCGCCCGCCGCGCCGCAGGCACTCCCACCCACGTGATCCGCGAGAACGGCGGCAACGACCCGCTGCTCGTCGACGCCGGCGTCGACCCCGCGTGGGCCGCCGCGCAGGCCGCCCTCGGCTCCTTCGCCAACGCCGGCCAGATCTGCACCTCGGTCGAGCGGATCTACGTGCACCGCGCCATCGCCGACCGCTTCACCGCCGCGCTCGTCGCGGAGGCCGAGCGCTGGAACTCCTCCGGCGACCTCGGCCCGCTGGTCGACGAGCGCATGCGCGACGCCGTGCACGACCAGGTCGCGGAGGCGCTCACCGAGGGGGCCCGCGCGCTCGTCGGCGGGCACGTGCCCGACGGCCCCGGATCCCGCTACCCCGCCACCGTGCTCGTCGGCTGCACCGCCGACATGACCGTGATGACGGCCGAGACCTTCGGCCCGGTCGCGGCCGTGCAGATCGTCGCGGACTTCGACGAGGCGCTCGCCCGCGCATCCGACGACCGCTACGGGCTCGCCGCGAGCGTGCTCACCGCGTCGATGGAGCACGCGCAGCGCGCCGCGGCCGAGCTGCCCGTCGGCACCATCAAGGTCAACGGCGTCTTCGGCGGCGCACCCGGCGGCGCCGCGCAGCCCCGCGGCCGCAGCGGATCCGGCTTCGGCTACGGCCCCGAGCTCCTCGACGAGATGAGCACGACGACGGTCGTGCACCTCGGGCTGCCGGTGCTCGACGCGGGGGACGCGCGATGACCAGCGAGCTGCGCGGGATCATCGGCCTGCTCGCCGAGCGCCGCCCCACCGTCACGGTCATCGGCGACGTCATCCTCGACGAGTGGTGGCGCGGCCACAGCGACCGGATGACCCGCGAGGCGCCTGCGCCCGTCGTCGACGTGACCGAGCGGATCCAGTCGCTCGGCGGCGCCGCGAACACCGCCGTGAACCTCGCGAGCCTCGGCGGCACCGTGCGGATGGTCGGCCTCGTCGGCCAGGACGCCGCGGGCGACCGCGTGCGCGACCTGCTCCTGGCGGCCGGCGTCGACGTGTCCGGCCTCGTGCACTCGCCGCGCCTGCGCACCACCACCAAGACGCGCATCGTCGGCGACGACCAGGTGATCGTGCGGGTCGACGACGTGCACCGCGGATCCGTCCACCGCGACGACGCGCGCGCCCTCGCCCGCGCCGCGCTCGAGGCCACCGCGGGCGTGGACGCCGAGATCGTCTCCGACTACGGCACCGGCACGCTGCACGGCGTGGTGCTCGAGTCGCTCGCCGCGCGCACGAGCCGCCCCGGGCTCACGGTGGTGGATGCGCACGATCCCGCGCTCTGGGCACCGCTCCGCCCCGACCTCATCACGCCGAACGCGGGTGAGGCCGGCCGCATGATCGACCGGCCGCTCGCGCGCGACGAGGACCGCGCCGCCGTGGTCGCCTCGCTCGCCGACCGGATCCTGGCAATCGCCGGATCCGCCACCGCCGTCGTCACGCTCGACCGCGATGGCACCGTCGTGCTCGGCGCGGGCGAGCCGTACCGCACGCGCGCGCACCCGGTGCCCGAGAAGCAGGCGTCCGGCGCGGGCGACACCTTCGTCGCCGCCCTCACGCTCGCGCGCGCCGTCGGCCTCCCGCTCGCGGTGAGCGCCGACTTCGCGCAGGCGGCGGCCGACGTGGTCGTGCGCCTGCCCGGCACGTCCGTGTGCTCCGCCGCGACCCTCGCCGACCACCTCGGCGAGACGCGCTCCCGCACGGTGTCGCAGTCCGAGCTCGTGGACCTCGTCGCGGGAGAGCGCGCCGCCGGCCGCCGGATCGTCTTCACGAACGGCTGCTTCGACGTGCTGCACCGCGGCCACACCACCTACCTCCGCCAGGCCAAGCGCCTCGGCGACGTGCTCGTGGTGGCGCTCAACAGCGACGACTCCGTGCGGCGGCTCAAAGGATCCGACCGGCCGGTGAACACCGCCGAGGACCGCGCGGGCGTGCTCGCCGAGCTCTCGTGCGTCGACGTGATCACCGTCTTCGACACCGACACCCCCATCCCGCTGCTCGAGGCGGTGCGGCCCGACGTCTACGCGAAGGGCGGCGACTACACGCCCGAGATGCTCGACGAGACCGCCGTGGTGCGGGCCTACGGCGGCGAGGTGTCGATCCTCGGATACGTCCCGTCGCAGTCGACGAGCTCGATGGTGGACCGGATCCGCGCCTCGGCGCCCGACCCCGGGTTCACGCGGCCGGCGGGGACGGCGACGTCGGCGCCCGTGCAGCCCCCGGCCCCGGCGGCGACAGCGGATCCTGACGGCTCCCCGTAGATCGAGACCGTCCCCCTGCCCACTGCTCGACCTCGGGAGTCGACTCGACGCGCGAGCGACGCAGCCCGCACCCGACGAGAGGACACCCCATGGCCATCGACCCCATCGAGCTCCAGAAGCACCTCAGCGGCCTCGACTACCCGGCGTCGAAGGACGCGATCGTGAAGAAGGCGGAGGAGTCGGGCGCCGACTCCGACACCCTCGACGCGCTCCGCGGCATCGCCGACACGGAGTACGACGCGCCCACCGCGATCAACTCCGCGGTCTCCGACGCGAGCTGATCCGGCTCAACGGCGTCAACCCGCCCCCGAAAAAGGGCGGGTTGACCTCTACAACATCAGACTATTGTTTCACCATTCAACGACGCTTTGACTCGTGTGATCAGCGTGTCGACGACGGAGCTCCATTCCGTTTCAATAACAGCCCTGGCCCGCAAACGCAGCTGCTCAGTAATTACCGGATGCACCTCGTGAATAAAAACAGGGAATATCGTCTCTCCTTGATCGTCATAAATAATGACGTCCGCGCCGCCTGCATGTGGCTTTCCAATGGCCACGAACAAAGATCGCACAGAGAGTGCGTACGCCGGCTCTGAGCACTCAAGTACGACTACGCGATGTTGAAATGGTATCTGTCGATAGCGTTCGTCTCGGGGTTCGGCATCTACGTACATATCCGATCGCAGGCTCACCCCTTCGGGTAGGGGGGTGTCATTAATAACGTCAGTCAAGGTCTCAGACATCAACCCAAGGACCCTCAGTCCAGTTTCTTCTAACTCCTTAATTGACAACCCCCCACGCCCCCGCTGCAATAGCGTCAATTCTGACAGACGCGCACTAATGTCCGGTCGGGTAGCCCTCCGCATATTTTCAACAACTAAGTTGATAGTGTCCACAACAGAATCGCGTATAAAGTTGGAAAACTCTCCGTACCGACCCTTATCCGCGGCCTCGAGCGCATCAAAATAGCGATGCTTTTGGTCTGCAAAAATAACCAAAGGGATACCGAAAGCGCGGTAAAGGAATATGGATGCAAGAGCTCGCGACACCCGACCATTTCCGTCTGCGAATGGATGTATCTGCACGAACGCGTAGTGGGCGTAGGCCGCCTGTGCAATGGGGCTCGCGGAGATAAATTCGGATGTCCTCATCTGCGCAATGAGCCGACCCATTTCGATGGGGACATCCATAGGTGGGGCATAGTGGTGTATTACAGACGCATCGGTGCTTGACGGACTGTTGGGAAATTCCTTATACGCACCCAAGCTGAGCTTGCGCTCCTGCGGCCCTAGCGACGTGCGAACGGAATAAGTGGATTGAGAACGACAAACAGCCTCATGTAGTGATTTTATCCAGTACTCTGAGATCTCGGTGTGGCTTGTTGCAGCGTCGAGCACCCACTCATACGCCGCTAGCTGATTGGTGATAGCACGAGAAGCTTCCAGGCCCTTGGCGCCCGCTATTCCCTCCCAACTTGCAGTCGATGCCGCCACTGAATATGTGTAGCCCCGCTCAGACTCATAGAGGCTTTCGATAGCGCCCGTTTCGACGGCCGCCCACTTATTTGCGGCGTCCAGCATAGATTCCCAAGTTTCCTTGGAAGCCGCCTCACGCGCCTGGCGGAGACGATTATCAAACTCTGCAATCAACCTGAGGTCGAGACTCGTACCCGCCCAGCTTTTGAAACTCGGTGCCGATTCATAATGCGTTGGGTTGACTTTACTTGAGCCAGTTACGTCAGTCATGGCAATCTCTTCATTCAAGGGTTCGTTGCGGCTTTGGAACGTCGGCAATTAGGGCCGGTACTGCTGCGGCTTGTCGAACCCCATCGGGTCGCCGTTGGACGGGTTCTGGCCGCTGCCGCCGAGACGGACCTTGCCGATCACGTAGAGGATCCGCGTGAGCACGCGGCCGAGGAAGCGGAGGACCGTCATCTCCCGACCGTACCGGCGACGGTCGGCGAGGCGGAAGGCGCCGGGCAGGATGGGGGCATGGACCACATCGCCCGCGCCGCCTCGCCGCGGTGCTCGCCGACGCGGAGATGCGGGACGCGTACGCGCGCGTCGTCCTCGGATCCGGCCTCGTCGACGCCCTCGCCCACCTCTCCCCCGCCCGCGCGCGGAAGGCCCGGGCGGCGCTCACCGGATCCGGCCTCGTCGCGCTCGCCGCCGACGGCACCGCGGCCGCGCCCGACGCCGTCTTCCGCACGATCCTCGCCCAGCAGCCCGCGACGCCGCCCGCCCAGGGCGTCGAGCGCTTCCTCCGCGACGGCCGCATCGTCCAGTGGCCGGCCTCCCCTGCGGACCTCGACGCCCTGCTGCGGCACGTCGTGGCCGAGGTGCTGGAGCCCGACGAAGTGCTCGACGAGAAGGCCCTCACGGAGCGCCTGCTGCGCCTCACCGACGACCACGCGCTCCTCCGCCGCCACCTCGTGGACGCGGGCCTGCTGCTGCGCACGCGCTCGGGATCCGAGTACGCGCGGGCGACGGACGAGCCGACCTAGCGCCCGAGGTCCACGCGCGCGGGTCCCGCTCGCCCTGGCACCGTCCTCCCTGCACGCGTGATTCCCGGCAGGGTTCTCGCGCGCGGCACCTCGGTCGCCGGTCCCGACCGAGTAGGCACCAGCGGCCCACCCCGCATCGCCCGCGACATGTCCGTCTCGAGGTTCGGCGGCGCCTTCGCCTCGGCCTGCTCCGCCGTCGTCCGGTAGACGCGGTACCGCGACACCGCAGGCGACTCCTCCGCCACCATCCGCGCGTTCGCCTCCGGCCGCGACCGTCCACCCGGATTCCCGTACACCCACGCCCCGAACTCGCTCGGCACCCACCGGCCCCCGAGCCCGTCGCCCCGCTCGGCCCGCTCGTTGCCCTCCTGCCACCGCTGCCGGATCCGCTCCTCCGACACCTCCCGCGGCACCTCCACGTCCACCACCTGCACGTCGTACCCGGCCCGCTCCAGCTCGCCCATGATCTGCCGCGCCTTGGTGTCCGACGACAGGACCGTGTCGATGACGACATCGCGCCCCTGGCTCAGAGCCCGCCGCCGCAGTCGGTCCGCGAGGTCCGCCGATTCCGTGTGGACCAGTGAGGACAGCTCCATCGGGTGGAACCGCTCACCCGCCGCTTCGCGTTCCGCCACGACGGGCGGTTTGATCCAGGAGTCGTAACTCCCCTCCGCGACCGCCTCATCCAACAGGCGGGTCTTGAACTCGTCGGCATCGATGGTGATGAACTCGCGAGATGCAGCGCCCAGCACGGAAGCGCGCGCCGTCGACTTCCCCGCGCCAGGTGGCCCGGCGAGGAGGATGGCGCGCTTGCCTGCGCCGTCGTTGGCAGCCGAGTCCATCGCTTCGCGAAGCAGGCGCTCATGGAGACGCCTTCGGTTCGACGTGGGTTCGCCCCCCTGCCACCAACGGGGGTTCCTCGTCGTGGCCGTGGGCGCGTCCCAGGCGATGGGGCCGCCGTCGACAGACAGCTGGCGCAGTGTCGCCAGGTGCTCAGACGGCTCCTCGACAGACACGCGTCAGACCGTGGATCCGTGTCGGCGGGTGAACGTGTCCTCGTACACGTCGTCCTCGATGAGGCCCAGGTCGGCAGCCTCTGCGACATCCGCGAACGTCCCCGGCGGGTTCACCACGAGATCGTCGTATCCGTCAGGCAGGGCTCGCGGCACATACGGATACCGCGCCAGCTCGTCCACCAACTGCTCCCGCTCCAGCATCCCCGCCGCGTACCGCTCGCAGATCTCCATCGGCAACGCGCCCGAGAACCCCTCCAGCGGCAGGCTCACCTCGCGCGCCGCGCGGAGCCTGGCGAGATCCTCCGGACGGAACACCCGCAGCTCCCGCGCCAGCTCCTCCTCGGGACGGCCCGCGTCCAGCAGTCGCCGCACCTCCCGCAGGTAGTCCAGCTCGGCTAGACGAAACCGGAGGAGCGCCGACGCCGCCGGCGCCACCTCCTCGGGAACATCGCGTGCGGTCATGCGGCAGCCTCCTCGTGCGGGTGGTCGGGTACGTGGTCGGTCAGGGGCCGCGAGCGCGGCCGAGCGGCCGTGGAGCGGATCCGGGTGCCAGAAGCAGCCAGGCTAGGGCAGGCGGCGACCCGCCTGCCGCCCCCGGGCACCGCGCGCGTCAGCTCGCCGCGCGATCGCCCTTCGGCACGAAGTCCACCCGCTGGTTGCTCGTCTCCTCGAGCAGCCGGCGGATCGCCGCCTTCTCGATCAGCCAGCGGCCGCCGGGGCGCATCGCCGGGATGACGCCGTCGCGCAGCCAGCCGAGGATCGCCGGCCGGCTCTTCTGGAAGAGCTCCATCAGGTCGCGGTGGGTGAGGTGGTCGGGGTAGGCGTCGAGCGGATGCGGGTACGGCTCGTGCGGCGGCACCGGCACGGTCGACGTGGACTCGAGCCACTCGCGCACCTCGGAGCGGAACGCGATCCAGGAGTGCGAGATGCGGTAGCCGGGGATGATGCCCTTCGCGAACCAGAGGCTCACGGTCGTCTGCCCGATCTGCAGGATCCGCTGCAGATCCGCCGACCGCAGGGTCGCCGGCAGGGCGTCCCAGGTGTCGTCGTCTGCCATGGGCGGATGCTGCTCCGGTCGGATCTGGCGCGGGATGCTCGAATTTACCCGCCTGAGCAATTATGGCCGGAGGACCCCCGTGCATCGCAACCCCGCTGGTCTCACGCGGACGCATGCCGGCACTCCCCGCCGCAGAGCGTCACGCCGAACGCGGCGAAGAACTTCTCGGGATCCACGTAGCCGCTCACCGGCGCCCCCTGCGTCTGCGACTGCGGCAGGCCGCTGACGCGCGGGTCGGTGGATCCCGCGACGTCGATGCGGATGTCGAGGTGGCACCCCGTCGACGGGCCGTTCGACCCCACCTTGCCGATCTCCTGGCCGGGGGTCACGCTGTCCCCCACGTGGACCTCCATGTCCGGCTCGTACATGTGCAGGTAGCTGATCGTGTAGCCCGCCGCCGACCGGATCGACACCGTGTACCCACCCGCGGTCGTCACGCTGCCTGCCTGCGCGGCGAGGACGGGCGAGCCGCACGAGTAGCCGCTCCGCCCGGAGGACGTCCCGGTCTCCCGCGTCTGGTAGTCGTTCGCCGGGTGCCACGAGGAGGCGCCCGCGGTCGGGCTCTCGCGCGGTCCGTACCCGGACGTCTGGTCGAAGGGGGCCTTCAGCGGGAGCACGGTGCCGCCTGCCGAGCAGCCGCCGACGGGCGCGGGCGTGACGGAGGGATCCGGCGTGCCGGTCGCGGCAGGGGTCGCCGCTGGCGCGGCAGCGGATGCGCCCGACAGCTGCGCGACCACGTCCTCGGCGGGCTGCTGGAACTGCCGGTAGTGGTACGGGTCCTTGTTGATCTGCACCTCGTGGATCGCGAGGGTCGGCTCGAGCGTCTCCCACCCCTCCACCTTCTGCAGCCGGGTGAGGAACAGCTTCGCGCTCGACGTCGGATCCATCCGCTCCTGCACCGAGCCCCACGACGACTGCTGCTGGAAGAGCCCGATCGAGTCGGCGATGGAGCCGTCGGGGTTCACCGCGTTGTCCCCGTAGTCGATGGCGCGGAGCGACGACTCGCCCATCGCGGCCATGACCCCGAGCACCTGCGCCTGCCGGGAGAGCCCGAGCCCGGCGGCGGCGTCCATGATCGCGGCGGCGTTGTCGAGCTGGTCCCCCGAGTAGCCGTCGACGGGCGTGCGCGGCCCGGTCGACGAGGACGCGGCGCCCTGCGTCGTGCACGCGGACGCGTCGTCGCCGCCGAAGCCGAAGAGCACCAGGAAGACGATCATCCCCATCAGCGCCGCGGGCGCGCCGACGAGGATCAGCACCCCCTTCCCGGCGCCGTTCACTTGTCGCGGACGGCCTGGATCTCGTCCGCCAGCCACGGAGCCGTGGTCGACGAGCGGATGAGGGCCACGTCGTAGTCGCCGTCGTCCGTCGGCACGCGCACGATGAGCGCGTAGGCGGTCGGCGCCGGCATGACCGTGCCGGTGCCGGTGACCGCGTGGGCCGTGAGCCGTGAGCCGCGACGGCATCGTGGGCACGAACGCCACCGCCCCCTGCTGCGACAGGAGCGGCGTCATCTGCTGCTCCCACGCGGCCTCGGCGATCCCGGGCTGCGCGTAGGTGCGCATGACCTCGTCTGCCGCGGCGAGCGCCGCCGCCTGCGATGCCGCGTCCGCCACCGGCTCGGGCTGGGCGGCGCCGTCGTCGTCCGTCGCGCCCGGGGAGGAGCTGCCGGCGTCGTTCGCGCCCGGCATCGAGTCGGCCGGGGACGCCGCGGGCGTCGTGCCCGGATCCCCCGGCCCGTCGCCGTGCACCGTGACGCTCGCGCAGCCGGCCGCCGTGAGCGCGAGGGCGGCCGCGAGCGCCACGGCACCCGCGGCGCGCGCGACGCGGATGCCCACGGCGGCGGCGCGCATCAGAGGCCGCGCGCCACGGCGGCGCCCGCGGAGAGCCAGGCCCGCTGCGTCTGCGCGCGGAGGGCCCCGTAGTTGAGGACGTCCGCGCCGAGGGCGGGGTCGTACGGGATGGCCACGACGTCGCGGGCGAGGGATCCGAAGCCCGTGGCGATCTTGTCCACCTCCGCCTCGCGCAGGTCGTGCTTGTGCGCGCTGACCACCACGACCGCGCGCTCCGCGAGCTCCGCGAAGTGGCCGCCGCGCTCGGCGAGCCCCTCGATGAGCAGGGCCGCCGACTCCGCCGCCTTGGCCTCGCCGATGGTGGGCACCACGATCTGGTCGGCGCGCTCGATGGCGCGCAGCCACATCGGATCGGTCTCGTCGTTGCCCGAGTCGATGAGCACCAGCCGGTAGAACTTGGCGGCGACCGCGTGGATGAGATCCACCGTGGTGTCGTCGAACCGCTGCTGCGTGGCGAGCACCTCGGGCTTCGAGCGGAGCACGTCGTAGCGGTCGCGGGTCTGGTGGTGGACGAAGTGCGCGAGGTCGGCGGACTGCGCGCCGGTGCCGAGGAGCCGGTCGACCTGCGGCAGGAGGTCGAGGATGCTCGCGTCATGCGGGCCCTGCTCGGTGCTCCAGCCGAGGGTGCCGCGCGTCTGGTTGTTGTCCCACGCGAGCACGCCCGCGCCGCCGTGCCGCGCGAAGACCGACGACAGGCAGATGGTGGTCATGGTCTTGCCGACCCCGCCCTTGCCGTTGACGACCGCGACCGTGCGGGGGCCGGGCCAGTGCTGGCTGACGAGGCGGGTCCACTCGCGCTCGCGGCGCTCGGCCTCGGACGGCGACATGCGGATCCCGAGCCGCGTGAGGGTGCCGCGCATGCCCTGCGACGCCGGCTCCTCCACCTCCTCGCGCGTGAGGAAGGACTGACGGGCGGCGCGGCGGGTGAGCTGCGGATCCGTCGATGCGGCGGGTGCTGCGGGCGGCGCGGTCGCAGCCTGCGCGGGTGCCGCCGGCGCGGACGCGGACGATGCGGACACCGGCCCGCCCGCGGTCGTCGCGGCCGCGGCCGACACGGGAGCAGGGACCGCCGGCGCGGGGTCGGCGGCAGCGGGTGCCGCGATCGCGTCCGCCCGGTCGAGCTCGCTGAGCGCCTCGATGAGCCCGTCCGGTGCGACGGCGAGCGCCTGGGATCCGAATCGGTCGCGCGTGGTGAGCCGCACCGCGCGCTGCATCTGCAGCGCCGTGCCGCGCACGCTCATCAGGATGCCGCGGCGGATCTCGTCCTCCGCCGCCTCCGCGAACGGCGTCGCGACGCCGTTGACGGTGAGGACCCCGGTGGCCCGGCCGTCGGCCGTGGGCGTGATGGTGGCGTCGATGCGGGGGAAGGCGGGCACGGTCGGGGCGTCGGTCATCTGCGGCTCTCGGTGAAGGGGGCGTCGTGCGGATCGTTCGGGACGAGATGCCGGGCCTCCCGTGTGGAGAGCCGGCCCGCGCGAGCGGTCGTGCCCGCCAGGATCGACGACGGCGAGACAGTCTCACGGAAAATGCGAGCAGGATCAAGCACTTGCGCCTGCGCAAGCACTTTGGCAGCATCACCGTGCAGCGTCCTGTCGACATCCCCCGCCCGGTGGATCACGCGTGAGGCGAGCACGAGACCCTTCGGGTGGGATGGGCAGGGCATGAGCGACAGCGGCAATCCGTGGGTGGTCGGCGCGCCCGCGGTCGTGGACACCCCCGCGTCTGACGCACCGCCCCTCACCCGGCGAGAGCGGCTCCGCGGACCCCGCGCACCCCAGCCGGCCACCGTCTCCGCGCCCGCGGCGACCGACCGCCTGCCCGTCCGCCGCGCGGACGGGACCGCCGAGCTCTGGTGGGTCGGCGCCCACGGCGGCGCCGGCGAGACCACCCTCGCGCGCCTCGCCGCCGGATCCCGCGCCGCCGGCCACGCCTGGCCCGCACCCGCCGCCGGATCCCCCGCCTCCCGCGTCGTCGTCGTCGCGCGCACCGACCACTCCGGCCTCCTCGCGGCGCAGCGCGTCGCCCGCGAGTGGGCCTCGGGCCAGGTCGCGGGCCTCGTCGACCTGGTCGGCCTCGTGCTCGTGGCGGATGCGCCGGGCCGCCGCCCCAAGGAGCTCCGCCAGCTGGAGCAGCTCGTCGCCGGCGGCTACCCGCACGCGTGGACCCTGCCATGGATCGACGCGTGGCGCCTCGGCCCCGCGGATCCTGCCGACATGGGCCGCGAGCACCAGCGGCTCCTCGCCGACCTGCAGCTCACCGCTTCCCCCCGCTGATCCCCCCCTTCCACGAGAGGTCCCCCGCATGTCCCCCACGCTCCTCGCGCTCGATGCCGTCCACCAGGCGTCGGCGCACATCCACCACGCAATGGACGCCGTCGCCATCGACGTGCCCGACGGCCAGGCCTCGGCCCCCGACGACTGGACCGAGAAGTTCGGCCGCATCATCGGCATCGCCAAGTGGGTGCTCCTGCCCCTCGCGGTGCTCTCCCTCATCGCCACCGGCGCGATGCTCTTCCGCAACAACCGGCACGAGGGCGGCGAGATCCAGGAGCGCCTCATCAAGATCGGCTTCGGCCTCTTCCTCGGCCTCGGTGCCGCGTCGCTCGTGAGCTTCGTGATCGCGTAGCGCGACCTCCCGCTTCCCCGCCGCCCGCTCCCCGAGAGGATCCCGTTGAGCACCCCCGCCCCGCCCGCCCGCACGCGCCCGCTCCTGATCGCGATCGTCGTGCTCCTCGCGCTGATCCTCGTGGGCGGCGGCATCGCGGCGGCGACGGGCGCGTTCTCGGGCGGCGGGGCGCCGGTCGCGGCGCCGACGGGCGACGCGGTCGCTGCGACAGAGCCCGACCTCTCGACGAGCGCACCTGCGCTCCCGGACGGCACCGCCTCCGTGTGCGGCCTCCCGGGATACGAGGAGACGAGCTCGCTCGCCACCGCTCCGCAGGCTCATTGGGTGATCATCGGCAACACGGCGGTCCCCCAGGACGCCACCACGACGGGGCCCGGGAAGGTCGAGGACGACGGCAGGTTCACCACCTGCTTTGCGCACACGGCGGCCGGCGCCCTCTTCGCGAGCATCAACTTCCTCGGCGTCGGCACCGACTCGCGCAACTTCCCTCGCCTCTACGAACTCCTGGCGGAAGGAGATGCCCGGGACGTGGCGCAGTCGGTCGGCTCGACCAGGGAGGCGCAGGACTCGTCGGGCGACTCCGGCGCGCAGGTCTCCGGGTTCAAGGTCGACCGGTACTCCGCAGATGAAGCCACTGTCGATCTTGCGCTCTCCTACTCAGGCAACCAGCCGCAGCTGATCAGCATGCCGGTCGTCCTCCGCTGGGAGCACGGCGACTGGAAGATCGTGTTCGGCACGGACGGTCCGCCCATCAAGCCGTCCTCGCTCACGAGCCTCGGGGGCTACATCCCGTTCGCAGGGCTGTGACGTGCCTGGCAGCACCAGCGAGATGCCCCTCACCACCTCCGTCAATCAGCCCCAGCCCGCTCGTCCGAGAGGATCCTCATGAGCACCCCCGCCACGCCCTTCCACAAGCGCCCCCTCTGGATCGCCATCGCGGCCTTCCTCGCCCTCGTCCTCGTGGGCGGCGGCATCGCGGCGACGGGGGCGTTCTCGGGCGGCGGGACGACCGCCGCGGCGCCGACGGCAGCCACCACGGATGAAGCGACGAGCACCGACGCCAGCAGTTCGCCTCCTCCCGGAGGGGCATCGGTCTGCGGCATCGCCAGCTATGAGGCGTCGGGCACGCTGACGAGCGCTCCGGAAGTTCGATGGCGGCTCATCGGCACCTTCGCCGCACCCGCCTCGCAGGAGGCCGGTCCGGGAAGCACGTCCTCAGATGGAGCCTTCTCGACGTGCTTCGCCCACACCCCCACCGGCGCGCTCCTCGCGAGCATCAACTACTACGCATCTCTGACCGACGGCCGCAACACCGTGCGCATCCCCGACCTCATCGCGGAGGGCTCGTTCAAGCAGAAGCTCAAGGACTACATCGCGTCGTCGAGCCCTGGACCCGACGGCGGTCGCGTGCAAGTTTCCGGATTCAAGATCGACCAGTACTCGGGCGACTCCGCGACGGTAGACCTAGCCATGAGCGTCGGCGACTCGGCAGGTGGGGCTTCCGGCACGCAGCTGGTCAGCTTCCCCACTGTCCT
The DNA here is from genome assembly GCF_051201715.1 of Clavibacter quasicaliforniensis. Classification (NCBI taxonomy): domain Bacteria; kingdom Bacillati; phylum Actinomycetota; class Actinomycetes; order Micrococcales; family Microbacteriaceae; genus Clavibacter; species Clavibacter quasicaliforniensis. The sequence goes on from NZ_CP139624.1 coordinate 3,001,950, forward strand.
GAAGTGGGAGGCCGGCGACTGGAAGGTCGTCTTCACGGACAACGGTGCGCCCATCGCCCAGGCCCCCCTCAGCAGCCTCGGGGGTTACATCCCGTTCCGCGGAGCCTGACGCATGGCGGATGAGCCGGACTGCGGGAACTTCCTGAGCGCCACCCTCCATGCCGGCGATTGCACGAAGAAGGCCGTGTCCGACGTGGTCGTGAGCGCTGCCGGAGACACCCTCCGACAGCTCGTGCACGACGCGGTCGAGGCATACGGTCGCGTCATCGCCTCGCTCGGCACCATGTGGGTGCACGTGCCGAGCCCGCAGTTCACGAAGGGCGATGCCTCGACTGCCGGCTACACGCCGAACTCGACCGTCACGAGCGACTTCGACACCCTGCTCGGGTACATCGCGTGGATCGGGCTCATCGTGGCCGTCCTCTCGATCATCGGCTTCGCGATGCTCTACATGCGCGCCCGGTCGGAGGACACCGGGATGGACAGCCTGGGCCGGCTCGGCGTGGTGCTCGCCGGTGTCTTCCTGATCACGAGCGCCTCCTCGCTCGTCGCGTGGGTCATCCCGAACTCGGCTCCGGACGGGTCGAGCTCGACCGTGGGCTTCCTGCAGAACTCGACCTGGTACATCGTCCTCGCCATGGCGGTGGGATCCGTCGTGCTCGCCGGGATCCGCCTCGCGTGGACGCAGCGCACGCAGCCGATCGGCGAGCTGGTCCGCTCGCTGGTCACTCTCGTGATGGTCTCGACCATCGGGCTCACGGTGATCCAGCTCGCCGTCCAGATCGGTGACGTCTTCTCGGTCGGCGTGCTCAACGCCGCCACGAGCTGCGACGTCAGCGTCGTCGAGGGCAACTGCTTCGGCCGCAACATCGCCGCGCTCATCTTCCTCACGGACCAGTCGCCGCTCGGCGCCATCGGGATCCTCATCCTCGCGCTCATCGCCGTCTTGATCACGTACGTGCAGATCGCGATGATGGTGGTCCGCTCCGCGATGCTGGTGCTGCTCGCCGGGATCCTGCCGCTGACGGCCAGCTTCACGAACACGCCGACCGGCAACCAGTGGTTCCGCAAGTCCCTCGGGTGGCTCACCGCGTTCATCCTCTACAAGCCCGCAGCCGCCCTCGTCTACGCGGCCGCGTTCCGCCTCATCGGCACCGACCTGTTCGCGAAGGACGACCAGGGACCGTGGTCGATCCTCACCGGCATGGCGCTCATGCTCATCGCGCTCGTCGCGCTGCCCGCGCTCATGCGGCTCATCGCGCCGATGGTCGCGCCGGCCGGCGGGGTGTCGGGCGCAGCCGTCGCGGGTGCCGTGATGGGCGGGGCCGGCGAGGCCGCGTCCGGGGCGATCAAGCAGGCCGGCTCGATGGCGAGCAGGTCGAACGGCGGAGGTGGCGGCGGATCCGCTTCCGGTCCCTCCGGAGCAGCCAACGCGAGCGCGGGCGCCCGCAGCGGCACCGCCGCCAAGGGCGCGGCCGCCGGAGCCAAGGCCGGCGCCGGCGCGAGCGGCGCGGCAGCGGGCGGCGCAGCCGGCGGAGCGGCCGCCGCCGGAGCCGCGGCGGCGGGCCCCATCGGCCTCGCCGCGCTCGGCGTCGCGAAGCTCGCCGAGGGCGCCAAGAAGGCCGCGCACGCCACCAAGGGCGCCGTCGAGGACGCCGCGGGAGAGGGCCCCTCGGGGGCCAGGTAGGGACACGGATCCATGAGCGCCATCGAGGGCCGCGCCACCGCGCGCACGTACGGCAACTGGCGGAAGCCGCGCACCCGCGGCGTCGGCGGACTCGGCATGTTCCCGACGATGTTCGGGTTCGCCGGGGCCGTGATGGTCATCATCGTCGCCACCAACAAGGGACTCGTCGCCGGGGTGATCACGGCGGCGGTGTTCGCCGGCGTGCTCGCCGCGGTCGCGGTCAAGGACAAGCACGGGGAGTCGGGGATGATCCGGATCATGAACCGCGCGGGCTGGCTGTTCGCCCGCAACCGCGGCGCGCACCTCTACCGCTCGGGGCCGCTGGGCTTCGCGGAGTGGGGCACGGCGCAGCTGCCGGGCCTCGCCGCGGGATCACGCCTCACCGAGTGGAAGGACTCGTACGGCCGTCCGTTCGCGCTCATCGAGGTGCCGTCGACGAACGACTTCACGGTCGTGCTGGGGGCGGAGCCCGACGGATCCGCGCTGGTGGACCAGGAGCAGGTCGACATCTGGGTCGCCGAGTGGGGCTCCTGGCTCGAGGCGCTCGCCGACGAGCCCGGCCTCGTCGCCGCGTCCGTCACGCTCGAGACCGCGCCCGACACCGGCACGCGGCTCGCCTCCGAGGTGCTCGGCCGCATCGACGACCGCGGGTCCGAGTTCTCCAAGAGCGTGCTGCGCAAGATCGTGGCCACCTACCCGGCGGGCGCCGCGACCATCAAGGCGTACGTGGCCATCACCTTCGCGGGCGCCGCGCGCACCGGCGCCGCCCGCCGCAGCCCCGAGGAGATGGGCCGCGAGCTCGCCTACCGGCTGCCCGGCCTCACCTCGGGCCTCTCGTCCACGGGCGCGGGGGCGGCCCGGCCGCTCACGGCGCAGGACCTCTGCGAGGTCGTGCGGATCGCCTACGACCCGGCCGCCGCGATCCTCATCGACCAGGCGAACTCCGCCGGGCAGGCCACCGAGCTGTACTGGCCGGAGGTCGGCCCCACCGCGCACCAGGCGTCGTGGGACTCCTACCGGCACGACTCGGCGCTCTCGGTGTCGTGGATGATGTCGCAGGCTCCGCGCGGGAACGTGGGCGAGTCGATCCTGTCGCGCCTGCTCGCGCCGCACCGGCACATCGCCCGCAAGCGCGTGACGATGCTCTACCGGCCCATCGACCCGGCGCGCGCCGCCGCCATCGTCGAGGCCGACAAGCGCGACGCCGAGTTCCTCGTCGGCTCGACCAAGAACCCCACCGGCCGGTCGCGCAAGGACGTCATCGCGGCGTTCGCGAACGAGTCGGAGGAGTCGGGCGGCGCGGGCCTCGTGAACTTCGGGATGGTCGTGACCGCGACCGTGCAGGATCCGGCCACCATCGAGGACGCGCGCGCCGCGGTCGACAGCCTCTCCGCGCAGGCCCGCATCCGGCTCCGCGTGGTGCACGGCTCGCAGGACTCCGCGTTCGCCGCCGGCCTGCCGCTCGGCCTGGTGCTGCCGCGGCACCTGGCCATCCCGCACGACATCCGGGACCAGCTGTGATCCGCCGCCCGCGCGCCGCCCGCGGGGTCGCGTCCGCCCCGGTCGCCCGCCACGAGAGGAGCCCCCGTGCCCGCGCTTGACCAGGGATCCCGCAAGGTCGCCACCCGCCGCACCCGGAAGCTCGCCGCCGAGGCCGCCCGCGCGGCGTCGGAGGCCGAGGTCCGTCCCGAGGCGCCGCGGCCGACCCGGGCGGAGCGCCGGGCCCTCCGCACCGCCGCCCGCTCCCACCGCCGCCCCTCCCCGCGCGGCTGGCTCGGCCGCGCGCGCGGCGAGACCGTGCTCGTGCAGCCCGCCCCGGAGTGGCGCGGCACCACCGTGCAGGTGTGCGGGCTGTGGCCGTACGCCGTGGGATCCAGCAGCCCCATCAGCGGCGTGCCGCTCGGCCTGCACCTCGACACGGGCGCCACCGTGTGCGCCGACCCGATCTCCTGGTTCCAGTCCGGGATCATCTCCAACCCGTCGATCTTCGCCCTGGGCCTCCCCGGCCTCGGCAAGTCGACCCTCATCCGCCGCATGTGCGTGGGCGGAGACGGCATGGGCTACCTGCCGCTCGTGCTCGGCGACCTCAAGCCCGACTACGTCGACATGGTGCACGCGCTCGACGGCCAGGTCATCACGCTCGGGCGGGGTCGCGGGCACCTCAACGTGCTGGATCCGGGCGGCGCGATCGAGGCAGCCGAGCAGCTGCGCGCCGCGGGCTTCGAGCAGGAGCGGCAGCGCCTCATCGCCGACGCGCACGGCCGGCGCAACACGATGGTCTCGTCGCTGCTCACGATCCTCCGCAAGCAGGCGCCTGACGACGTGGAGGAGTCGATCATCGACGCCGCCCTGCGCGTGCTCGACGACGAGTTCCCGGGCATCCCCGTGCTCGCCGACCTGCTGCGCGTGATCCAGGACGCCCACCCCGCCGTGCGCGACGTGGCCGTCGACCGCGGCGACCTCGGGCGCTACCAGGAGATCACGCGCGGTCTCGAGGCCAGCCTCATCAGCCTCACGCGCGGCGGACGGCTCGGCGAGATCTTCGCGCAGCAGACCGACGTGGCGATGCGGCACGACCGGCCGGTGGTCTACGACGTGTCGTCCATCGACGAGTCGGACACCGACCTCCAGGCCGCCGTGCTCCTCGCCTGCTGGTCGCAGGGCTTCGGCACGGTGAACGTCGCGACCGCGCTCGCCGACGCGGGCCTGCAGCCCCGGCAGCACTACCTGATCGTGATGGACGAGCTGTGGCGCGCGCTCCGCGTGGGCAAGGGCATCGTCGACCGCATCGACTCGCTCACGCGCCTCAACCGGCAGCGCGGTGTGGGGCTCGCGATGATCACGCACACCATGTCCGACCTGCTCGCGCTCGCCGACGAGCAGGACCGCATGAAGGCGCGCGGCTTCGTCGAGCGCGCCGGCATGGTCGTCGCGGGCGGGCTGCCGCGCGCGGAGATGTCGATGCTCACGCAGGCCGTCGCGCTGTCGCGCTCGGAGCAGGACCTCGTGATGTCGTGGCAGAACCCGCCCGGCTGGTCGCCCGACCAGGAGCCGCCGGGACGCGGGCGGTTCCTCATCAAGGTCGGCGGGCACCCGGGGATCCCCGTGCACGTGGAGCTCACCGAGGAGGAGCGGCACATCAACGACACCAACAAGGCGTGGCACGCGACCGAGTCGTTCCCGGAGCCTGACGAGACGTCGGGGCGGCCGCCCGAGCCAGCCGTGGCAGGGACCGTCGACGGGTTCGACGCCGAGCGCGAGACCGTCGAGGCCGGCGCCGCATGAGCTCCGACCGCACCAACCGCCGCGCCGAGCCGGGGCGCGCGAACCCGGGCACGATCATCGCGACGTGGGCGATCGGCATCGCCGCCGGCCTGCTCGCGTCCGCCTGGGCCGGGCTCGCCGCGGCGCACGTGCTCACGGGCGAGGGCGCGGCGCTGCCCGGGGATCCGCTCGCCGTCGCCATCGCGCTGAAGAAGGGCGAGGTCGCGTGGACCCCGCTCGCGGTCGTGCTCGCCGTGGTGGTCGCCGCGCTGCTCACGGCCCTCACGGTCGTGGTCGCGCGCGCGATCCGCCGCCTCGGCCGCGGCCACACGCGCGTCGACCGCAGTGCCCGCTACCTCGCCTCCGCGTCCGACCTCGAGGAGCTGCGCGAGCGGGCGTCCCTCGCGAAGGCCGCGCGCCTCGGCGTGCCCGGGCGGCCCGGGCTGCCGCTCGGCCGCGACCTCCGCTCCGGCGGCATGGTCTACGCCTCGTGGGAGGACGTGGTCGTCGGCATCGCCGGGCCCCGCGTCGGCAAGACCACCTCGCTCGTGGTGCCGGCGATCCTCGCGGCGCCGGGCGCGCTCATCACCACGTCGAACAAGCCCGACGTCGTGCACGCCACCCGGGACCTGCGCGCCGGCGTCGGCACCGCGTGGGTCTTCGACCCGCAGCAGGTCGTGGACGAGGAGCCGACGTGGTGGTGGGATCCGCTCTCCTCCGTCACCGACGACACCTCCGCCGCCAAGCTCGCGGGGCACTTCGCCGCCGGATCCCGCGAGCCCGACGACCGCGGCGACGCCTTCTTCGACGCCGCCGGCAAGGACCTGCTCACCGGGCTCCTCCTCGCGGCGGCGCTCGACCACCGGCCCATCACGGACGTGCTCGGCTGGCTCACGGATCCGGACGAGCGCGAGATGGTGTCCGTGCTCCGCCGCGGCGGCTACCCGCTCATCGCGGACGACGTCGAGAGCGCGTCACGCACCTCGCCCCGCCAGCGCGACGGCGTGTACGCGACCGCGCGCAAGATGGCGTCGTGCGTGCGCAGCAGCCGCATCAACAGGTGGATCACCCCGGCCTGCGGCGACGCGGCCGCGGATCCCCGCCCCCGGCTCGACCCCGACGCCTTCGTCCGCTCCACCGACACCCTCTACTCCCTCTCGGTCGAGGGCGAGGGCACGGCCGCGCCGCTCGTCACGGCGCTCACGGTCGCGATCGTGGAGGCCGCCGAGCGCCTCGCCCGCACGCAGCCGGGCGGCCGCCTGTCCACGCCGCTCGTGTGCGTGCTCGACGAGGCCGCGAACGTGTGCCGGTGGAAGGAGCTGCCCGACCTGTACTCGCACCTCGGCTCGCGCGGGATCCCGGTCATGTCGATCTTCCAGTCGTACGCGCAGGGCGTCGACGTGTTCGGCCGGGAGGGCATGCGCAAGCTGTTCAGCGCCGCGAACGAGGTCGTGTACCTCGGCGGAGTGAAGGAGGCGGAGTGGCTGCGGGAGCTGTCCGAGCTCATCGGCGACTACGACCACGAGACGGTCTCGAGCTCCACGACGCGCGGCGTGCGGTCGACCAGCGTGCAGAACGACCGGCGCCGGATCCTCGACACCGCGGAGCTCGCCGAGCTGCCCCGCGGCCGCGCCGTGCTGCTCGCGTCGGGCGTGCGCGCCTCGATGATCGCGACCGTGCCGTGGATGGACGGCCCCGAGGCCGCCGTCATCCGCGCCTCGCTCGCGGCCGCCGACGCGCGTGCGGTATCCGGCTCGGCGACGGCACCGACGCCGGGGGCCGCGTCGTGACGGACGCGTTCGGCTGGGGCGACGCGCCAGCCGCATCCGCCTCCGGGGATCCGGTCTTCGCCGACGTGGACGCGTTCGTGCGCGACTTCCTCGCACCCACCTACCGTCGCGAGGTGAGCCCGCGCGGCGAAGGCCGGTGGGATCCGGAGTGGTGGCGCCACCCCGAGGCCGTCGCGCGGCTCGAGGCGCTGTGGCTGGCGTGGGAGGCGCTGCGATTCGAGGGCGCGACCGGCATGAGCGTCTGGTGGCGGGATCACGCCGACTACCACCTCGCCGTCCTCATGGGCCCGACCGGCCCCTTCGCCCGCACCTCCGCCACCACCGAGGCCGGGGAGCCGCTGCCGTGCGCGCCGCGGCCGGAGCCGGATCTGCTCGGCACGCCACCCGCGGGAGCGGCCTCGTGAAGCGCGAGGTGCCCGGCTGGTTCCGCCTGCTGCTCTGCTGGCCCGCGCTGCTCGTGCTCGGGATGGGGCTGCTGGCGCTCCTGACCGCGGCGGCGGATCCGTCGGTGCTCACTAGACCCGAGACGCTCATCCCCGGGCTCGTGCTCCTTCTCCTGTGCGTCGCGGCGGTGCGGACCCTGATCCGCGGCGCGCGCGTGCTGGCGGGCGTGATCCGCGGTGCCCGGCACGAGCTCGCCCGTCCGGCCCGCGAGGCGGCGGCCGCCGAGGACCTGGCAGCCAGGAGCGCCGCGGGCTGGGCGGAGGCGTGCCGTCTCCGGGCATCGCTGCTGCGCGGGGAGCGCCCGCCCGGGATCCCCGTCTGGGACGTCGTCGCCGAGCCCGGCGAGGTGTTCCTCTACGACGTGCAGGCGGACTACGAGCGCTACTACGGGCAGGACGTCACGTACACGCGCTCCAGCGCCTTCCTCGTCGGGAGCCCCGCGTTCGTGCTCGGCGGGATGGCGGTCGCTGCCCTCGGGAACGCATCCCGGCGGAGCGCGGCCGAGGCGCAGGCCGCCGAGCAGTGGCGCGAGCTGCAGCCCGTGCGCCTCGTGATCTCCGACCGCCGCCTCCTCTGCCAGGTCGGCGGCCGATGGCTCGCGTTCTGGTACGCGGGCATGACGGCCGTCTACCCCGAGGTGCGCGAGTGGGCGCTCGTCTGCCAGTTCCCGGACGTCGAGCCGCTCCGCCTCCGCGGCGTCGACGCCCCCATCGCCGCCGTGCTCACCGTGCTCGGCACGCAGGGCCTCGACGCGCTGCGCGACCACCCGAGCCTGCAGGCGCTGGGGGCGGTGCCGCCGCAATCCTGACGAGGGCCGCACGGAGTCATCAGAGCGAGACCATGGCGAGGCGGCTCGTCCGCTTCCTTATGGGCCATCGGACTCAGTCTGTAGCTTCCACGCCGCTCGTCAGCGCTCCCAGACTGGCCAGCTTTTTCGAACTAACACCGAGCTACGCTCTCAAAGCCGCCAGGTGGCGCTGTTGAGATCAGCCCCTCTGAACTCGTACCGCTTTTACAGAGACTGCAGCGGCTCCCGTTGCCCTCGGCCACCCCTTCGCGAGTAGCATGGCAGTAATCCACGAGAGGAACCTTTGGACCTGACTACCCCGCCCACGTGGATCGATGTCCTGGGCATCGCCCTGACGGTGGCCGGGTTTGTTGCAGCGTTCGTTCAGCTTGGGAGGACCCGAAAAGCAGCAAAAGTGGCAACGGACGCTCTTGCACGAGCAGAGTCCCGTCTCATTTCGGACCAGGTACTGGCCCTTCCGGGACAGTTTGGGGATATTGGGGCAGAACTAGACTACGTCTATGGAGGCGGTGCAGAAGAAGTAGCACGTTTCGCTCTTCTTCGCCTCCACGGGCTCTGTAATGAATCGTCGTCTATTCTCGCCGGTTTGGACAGTGACCAAAGCAAGTTGATCAAAAAAATCGAAAGACTGGGTCGTACCGCCTTAAAACAAAAAGGTGCTCTAGGTGGAGATGATTCCGCCAAACTTTTGGTCAGAGACGTCATTTCCGCAAATTCGGACGTCAGAGGTGGCCTAACAAAGTTAACTGCCGATATAAAGAATCGAGTGAGCGCAAATGCTATTGAAGCAAAGTGAGTGGTCGGCGTTGCTGGAGACGCTAATCAATCTGACTGAGCAAGATAAGGTCCGATGGATGACATCGGATTCCGTATATTCGGCAGAAGTTGGTACGGCCAAATACCAAATCGGTTCTGTCGACGAGGACGAGCAGCCTCCTTACTTCCTCTCGGTGACAGAATCGGGAGAAGAACTTGACATCTACGAACAACCCAGCTCGACGGGCAACAGCAATGATATTGCCAAAGCGAATCGGGCTAGCTTATTCAAGTTGAAATTTGCGATCGAAAGACAAGTTAAGGATGCTCCCGCCCGAATTGCGAAGCTAATGAGCGATCTTGAAGCTGTTGCCCAAGATCCCTTTGCAGGCATTTAGCCAATTGCCCTGCAGGAGTCAGGCGCCGCCCGCGTAGCGCACGCACACCGCCGACACGTCGTCGCCGACAGTGCCGCGCGCGGCGGCTGCGGCGGCCGCGTCCGCGATGCGGCCGACCGTCTCGGCGGCGTCCGCGGCCGTGCGGACCAGGTCGATGAGCGGCGCGACCGAGTCGAGGGATCCGTCGAAGAGGTCGAGCGCGCCGTCGGTGAACGCGAGGAGCCGGTCGCCGGGCCGCAGCTCGCCGGTTCGCGCCGCCCACGAGGCGCCCGGCACTACGCCGAGCGGCAGGCCGAGCGCCGGCAGCATCTCGTGGGTGTCGTCCGCGCGGATCACCACCGTGAGGCCGTGGCCGCCGTCGGCGTACGCGAAGCGGCCGGTGGATCCGTCGACGCGGCAGTGCAGGAACGTCGCGAACGTCTCGGTCGCGTCGAGGTCGGCCTGGAGCTGGGCCTGCACCGCGGAGACGGTGCCCGCGGCATCCGGACCCCGGTGCGCCTGGAAGCCCGATCGCACGGCCGACGCCAGGATCGCCGCGCCCGCGCCCTTGCCCATCACGTCGGCGATGGTCACGTGCAGGCCGTCGGCGTCCTCGCCCCACGCGTAGAAGTCGCCACCCACGCCGCGGGCCGGGCGGCTGATGCCGGCGAGGTCGAAGTCGGGCCAGAGCGGCCGGTCGACGGGCAGGAGCCGGCGCTGGATGTCGCCCGCGAGCTCCTCGTCCCGGCTGTCGCGGAGCTCGCGCTCCACCCAGGCGCCCATCTCGTCGAGCAGCTTCTCCTGGTCGGGCGCGAGCTCGCGCGGCTCGGTGTCGACGAGGCAGAGCGTGCCGACGGTCTGGCCGCCGGAGAGCAGCGGGCGGCCGGCGTAGAAGCGGATGTGGCGGGGGCCGGTGACCGTGGTGCGCTCGGCGAAGCGCGCGTCCTGCGTCGCATCGGGCACCACGAGGATGCCGGACGAGCGGATCGCGACGTCGCAGAACGACTGCGTGCGGTCCGACAGCAGGGAGACGCCCGCGGGCTGCGGCGACTTCGTGAACTGCTCGGCGTCGTCGACCAGGTTGATCTCGGCCACCGGCACGCCGAACAGCTCGCGCGCGACGCGCGTGACGCGGTCGAAGCGCTCCTCCGCGGTGGATCCGACGAGCCGCAGGTCGTGCACGGCCCGGAGGCGAGCCTCCTCGGCGGAACCGCGCAGGGTCGGGGCATCGCGGCTGGCGCGACCCGCGGGATCCGAGCCACCCGAGCGCGCGACGGTCTCCGGCATGGCCATGTGCTCCCCCTGGTGGATCGGGCGCCGTTCGCGCCGGGCGGATGCCGCCCGCCGCACGATCCCCCCGGACCGCGGCGCCTGCTTCGAGTGTATGCGCTGGTGTTCGGAGCCCACCCCGGATCGGAGGGGCTCCACAGCCAGCCGGGCGAGCCGTCACGCCTCGCGGCGCAGCACCACCACGGTCACGTCGTCGGGGTTCGCCTGGCCGCCGGCGAGCGCGGTGATCCGCCGCACCAGCTCGTCCGCCGACGCGGACGCGCGCGCCAGCTCGGCCACCCGGTCGACCGCGCGGAGGGTGCCATCGTAGAGGTCGAGCACGCCGTCGCTGAACGTGACGATGAGGTCGCCCGGGCCGAGCACGACCTCGTGCGCGCCCCACCCGGACGCGCCCGGCACGCCGACGGGCAGGTCGCTGGACTCGAGCCGCTCGTGGGTGCCGTCCGCGCGCACGACGGCGGAGAGGCCGTGGCCCGCGTCGGCGTAGAGGACGGTGTGGTCCTCGGCGCGCACGCGGGCGTGGAACACCGTCGCGAACGACGCCGCGGCGCTCATCTCCGCGGTGAAGCAGTCGGCGGTGCGCTCGATCGCGGCGACGGGATCCGGCACGTTCTTGGCGCTGCGCACGACCGCGCGCGCGGTGGCCGCGATGATGCCCGCCCCCACGCCCTTCCCCATCACGTCGCCCAGGGTGAACGCCAGGCCCTCCTTCACCGGGTACCAGTCGAAGAAGTCGCCGCCCACGGCCTTGGACGGCAGGCACGCGCCCGCGACCTGGTACCCGGCGAGCGGCACGGTCGTCTTCGGCAGGAGCGCCTGCTGCACGATGGACGCGCGGGTCAGCTCCTCCTCGCTCACCCGCTCCCGGTCGCGAGCGGCCTCGAGGCTGAAGCGGGTGCGCCGGGACAGCTCGTTGACCACGAGCGCCGCGACCGCGAAGGCCAGGGCGCTGAAGAACCCGCGCCACAGCTCGTTCGCGTTCTGCGAGCCGAGCCGGAGCAGGAGCGGCAGGCCGAGGCTCACGTAGACGCCGACGAACGCGACGAGCACGTTCCAGCGGCTCGGGTTCAGGCTGAACCAGACGACCGGGAGGATCACCAGGGACCCGAACACGGACGCGCTCTCGCCCGTCCCGATCCGCAGCAGGCCGACGGCGAGGAAGTCGAGCGCGGGCACGACGACGGCGAAGCGCGCGAGGTCCAGGCGCAGGGTGACGACGACGGCGAGCAGGGTGGCGAGCACGAGGATCCCGCACGAGACGAGGAGCGCGCGCGGCGCCGTGATCCCGAGCGTGGGCACGACCATGCTCGCCAGCACCGCGAGCACGAAGAGCGCCAGCATCGGCAGCTGCTTGAGCATGGGGGTGGGGCCGGACGTGCCGGCGGATCCGGACCGGGCGGCGGACTCGGGGATCCAGGTCGCGCGGCCGACCCACGCGGGGAACGGGAACGCGGCGAGACCGGACGCGCGCGCGGGCGAGCTCATCAGGACGCCTCGGGCTCGATCCGGGTCCGGCGGACGCTCCACACGTTCTCGCCGCCGACCCGCTCGTAGGTCAGCTCGTCGCAGAGCATCTGCACCATCGCTAGGCCGCGGCCCGACTCGGCGTCGGCACCCGGCATCTCGCGCGTGGTGAGGCGGAAGTCGCCCGGCTCGGATCCGTCGCGCAGCCGCGCGCTCATCACGCCGTCGTCGACGGTGACGCTCACCACGCACGTGACGCCCTGGCCGTCGTCGGCGTGCTCGATCACGTTGGAGGCCAGCTCGATGAGCGCGGTCTCGAACGCCATCCGGTCGAGCGCGCCCACGTCGGGGCGGTCGTCCCAGAGGCCGGCGACGAGCTCGTGGACCGCGTCGACGTCGTCGGGCGGGGACTGGAGCGTGAGGCTGCGGGTGGTCTCAGTCACGGTAGGCCGCCTCGGCCGTCGGGGTGGAGATCAGCACCCGGTCGAGGTTGGAGAGCTGCAGCACCATCTGGACCTGCGGGCCGGGCGCCGAGATGCGGAGGTCGCCGCCGGCGTCGCGCGCGGAGCGGAGGCCGGCGATGAGGGCGCCGAGGCCAGAGGAGTCGATGAAGTCGACGCCGGCGAGGTCGACGACGATGCGCGCGGGCGCGGGATCCAGCGCGTCGTGGATCGCCTGCCGGAGCTCGGGGGCCGCGGCCATGTTGAGCATCCCTGCGGCCGTGACGACGGTGACGTCGTCCTCGCGTCGTGCGGTGGCGGTCGTGAGCGCCATGCGTCCCCCTCGGGTGGTCCGTGCACCGGCGTCGGCATCCCCCGATGCGGCCGGCGGGCGGCGCCGGTCCCCCGCGGTCCCCCGCGCGGATCCCCTGCCTCCACCGCGCTCATCCTCTCATCCATCGTCCGAGGAAATACGATGGGTCAGGCGTCCCGTCGCATGTCCGCGCGGCGCATCCGACTGGCGAGGTGGCCCGCTCCCGGTTACGGTGCGGCTGACCCCACGCACGAGCACGGCCGCACCGGCCGCACGAGGAGACACCGTGTCGACCGCACCCGAGCACGTCCCGACGGAGCGCCGCATCACGCGGCTGGCGATCGAGACCTCCGTCGCGATGGCCTGGAACGCCGAGGGCGCGATCCGCGGTCTGCCGCCGCTCGCGTGGCAGCTCGGGGGCCCGTGGGAGGGCGTGCACTTCTCGGGCGACGCCGACGCGTACGCGCCCGAGGCGCGGCGCGAGGTGATCGAGTCGTGGATCGCGGGGCTCGGCCTGGCCGACGCCATCGACCTCACCGACGGGCCGCTCGCCCGCCGCGGCGCGGACATGGTCTGGACGGGAGCCATCGACGAGGTCGTGTTCGAGCTCCGCTACCCGGCGGAGTGCGCGGATCCGACCGGCCCGGACGACTAGCCGGCGGGGGTGGCCGGCTCGCGCCACCTGGATCCGTCGCGCTCCAGCTCGATGAGCTGCCCGTTCGCCCACACCAGCGAGCGCGTGAGCGCGGGCGACCGGCCGAGCGCCGTGAGGTAGAGCACGCGCAGGAGGTAGCCGTGCGCGACCACGAGGGTGGTGCGCGGATCCGCCGCCACGTCGTCGAGGATCGCCTGCGCCCGCACCGCCGCCGCCGCCCACGTCTCGCCGCCGCCGGGCGCCGCGGGCTCGCCGTCCTCGCCCGTGAGCCAGGCCGCGAACGCCTCTCCGTGCACGGGTCCGCGCAGCTCGTCGCGCGTGATGCCCTCGAAGCCCCCGAAGTCCAGCTCCACCAGCTCGGGCCGCGGCTCGGGCACGACGCCCGGCGCGACGCCCTGCTCCTGCAGGATCCGCGCGGTGCTGCGGGCGCGCGCGAGCGTGCTCACGAGGATCCGCTCCACGCCCTCCCCGCGCAGCCGGGCCGCCAGCGGCGCGAGCTGCTCGGCCGCGTCGTCACCCACGTCGACGTCGGTGCGCGAGTCGTAGCGGTACTCCCGGTTCCAGGGCGTCTGCGCGTGACGGGTGAGGAGCAGGCGCGCGGGTGCCGCCGGGGGTGTCTGCATGGGTCCATCCAACCGGAGCGCGGGCGGGCCGGCCATGAGCGGATGGAGGACGCGCGCGCCTCGTTCTGGGGCGCGGCCGGGCGTCGATCGGGCCGGCGCCGCGGATCCGCGCTCGTAGGGTCGGAGCATGGCCAGCGGCGTGTGGGTGCGGATCCCGTCCCCCGGCACCCGGCAGCGGCTCCTCCTCACCTTCGGCTCGCTCGCGATCCTCTCCCTCTTCCTCTGGACGCCCGTCGGCGGGCTCACGCGGATCGTCGACGAGGCCGTCGGCCCGTCGCCGCTCATCCGGGTGGGCCTGCCGATCCTCCTGGCCCTCGCGGTGCTCGTCATCGCGTACCTGATCGTCGCGGAGCGCACGCAGCCGCCCGCGGTCGACGTCGCGCGCGGCATCCTCCGCATCGGGCGCAAGGAGTGGGGCTTCTCGGAGATCACCGGCGCGCGGATCGAGCTGACCGGCGGCGAGGGCGACGACACCCTGATCCTGCGCCTCTCGACGACCGGCGGCGAGAGCTGCAGCGTCGTCGTCTCCACGCGCGAGGGCGTGCGGCTGGCCGACGACGAGCGGGACGCGCTCCTCGCGGCGATCCGCGGATCCCGCATCGCGCCGCCCCGTTCGAAGGACGACCCGCACGGCCGCTTCGCCCACGTCGAGTTCCCCGGGCACCTGACGCTGGAGGACACCGCGGCGCTCGTCGACGGCAGCGGGACCGCCGACCCGACCGCAGCGCTCCCCGGGCGGGGGCTCGGGTCGGGCGCGCGCAACGTCCACCACGCTGGGACGACGCCCCGCATCCCGCGGCAGAGCACTCGTTCCCAGTACGTCATCGCCGGCTTCGCGATGCTCCTCGGACTCGGCGCGACCGTGCTCTCGGTGTTCCACCCGGACGCTCTCTTCGGCCGCCAGGGCATCCCGGTGATCGGCATCGCGATCGTCATGCTGCCGGGCGGGATCGCGTACGCGTTCGCCATCCGGCGCGATGCGCGACGGGCCCACGCACAGCGCGCGGCCGAGACCGCAGCGATGGACCCCGTGGATCCATCCGAGCCTGCCCGCCCCGCCGACGGGAGCTGACGACGAGCACGGCGCAGCCGGCGCGCCCCGTCACACCCGCAACGAGAACGCCGCCAGACCCTGCTCGCCGTGCGGCGCGAAGCCGAGCGAGCGGTAGAAGGGGTGCGAGCGGTCGCCGTCCTCGGTGCCGCCCGCGTCGGTGGTGAGCACGAGGAGAACGCCCGCCGGCTGTCCCGCGCGCACGTGCTCGACGAGCGCGCGCCCGACGCCGCCGCGCTGCACGTCGGGCCGCACGAGGAGGTCCTGCACGTAGCAGATGGTCGCGCCGTCGCCCACGGTGCGCACCAGGCCGACGAGCAGGCCTCCGGCGTCGCGCGCGGTGGCGACGAGGTCGGATCCGGCGAGCGCCCGCTCGAGCCGCTCCGGGTCGCGCGTGTGGACGCTCCAGCCGACGGATCCGTAGAGGTCGAGCAGCTCGTCGCGGGCGGGGATCTCGTCGGCGAGGAGGGTCACCCCCACACCGTAACCGCCTGTGGACTCGGCGCACGCGCGATGACCGCCCCTCGATACGGTCGCGGTTCCGCCCGCCAACCCTTCCGACGAGAGCTGTCCATGCACCAGTCGCGCCACGCCTGCACGTCCTCATCCCGTCGGAGCCGATCCGGATCCCTCGCCCTCGCCTCGTTGGCCGTCGCGGCCGTCGCCGCCTCCGGCCTCGGCGCCGCCCTCCTAGCCCCCGCGAGCGCGTTCGCCGCCACCGCCACCGTCGGCCTCGGCACCGCCGCCTCGTACTCGGTGCTCGCCGGCCAGGGCGTCACCAACACCGGCCCCAGCACGCTGGCGGCGGATCTCGGCACCAGCCCGAACGCGGCCGTCTCGGGCTTCCCGCCCGGCGTCGTCGGCGGCGCCACGCACGCGGCCGACGCCGCGGCCGGCCAGGCCCAGTCCGACCTCACCACCGCGTACGACGACGCAGCCGGCCGCCCCACCACCGCCGCGGTGCCCGCCGACCTCGTCGGATCCACCCTCACGCCCGGCGTCTACACGGCGGGCGGCCCGCTCGCCAACACCGGCACCGTCACGCTCGACGCGCAGGGCGACCCGTCGGCCGTCTTCGTCATCCAGGCCCCGTCGACGCTCACCACGGGCTCGAGCAGCCGCGTGTCGCTCGTCAACGGCGCCGAGGCCTGCAACGTCTTCTGGCAGGTGTCGAGCTCCGCCACCCTGGGCACGAACTCGGGCTTCGCCGGCACGATCCTCGCGCTCACCTCCATCTCCGTCGGCACCGGCGCCACGGTCGACGGCCGCGCGCTCGCGCGCAACGGCGCCGTCACCCTCGACGACGACGCGTTCGTCGCCTCCACCTGCGGCACCTCCACGTCGCCCATCGGCTCCGGCAGCACGCCCGTCGTCACCCCGACGCCGGCGCCCTCGTCGACGCCGGCACCCACTCCCACCGGCGGATCCACCGGCGGCACGACGGGCGGCACCACCGGCGGATCCACGCCGACGCCGTCCCCCACGCCCACCTCCGGTAAGCCGACGTCCACCACGCCGCCCGGCGACGTGCCGCCGCCGTCCGGCCACCTCCCCCGCACCGGTGGCGACGGGGCGCGCCTCGCCCTAGAGCTCGGGCTCGGCGCCGCGGCGCTCGCAGCCGGTGTCGTCGCGGTGATCGCGGTGCGCATCCGCCGCCGCCGGCACTAGCCGCCGCACCGCCGCGCGCCGCGGCGCCCCGCACCATCCGACGCCCGTCCCCGCCTCGCGCGGGGGCGGGCGTCCGTCATGCGCACGGCCCGGACGCGGAGGAGGAGCCGGTCTAGGGTCGGCAGCAGGAGCGACGACGCTCCGTTCCACCAGTCGACGAGGACCACCATGACGACGACGAGCCGCCCTCTACGCAGCAGCAGCACCGCCGACCGGCCGCCCCGTCCCCGCCGCTCCCGCATGGCCCGCCGCGAGGCGATGGCCGGCTACCTCTTCATCAGCCCG
Organism: Clavibacter quasicaliforniensis; assembly: GCF_051201715.1. Lineage (NCBI taxonomy): Bacteria > Bacillati > Actinomycetota > Actinomycetes > Micrococcales > Microbacteriaceae > Clavibacter > Clavibacter quasicaliforniensis. Next base: position 3,018,865 of record NZ_CP139624.1, read on the forward strand.
TGGATCGTCGGCTTCCTCGTCTTCACGCTCGGCGCGATGGTCTACAGCCTCGTGGTGTCGTTCAGCGACTACAACCTCGCGACCGACGTGGCCACCCCGGTCGGCACCGAGAACTACGAGCGCCTGTTCTCGGATCCGCGCGTCGCCCTCTCGCTCGGCAACACCCTCTTCTACGCGATCCTCGCCGTGCCGTTCGAGGTGTGCCTGGCGCTCCTGCTCGCGATCCTCCTCGCCCGACTCGGCCGCGGCGCGGGCATCTTCCGCACCCTCTACTACCTGCCGAAGATGACCCCGACGGTCGCCACCGCGAGCGTCTTCCTGCTGCTGCTCAACGGCAACACGGGCGCGGTGAACCAGGGTCTCGAGGCGATCGGCATCGACGGCCCGCAGTGGCTCATCGACCCCGCGTGGGTGAAGCCGTCCATCGTGCTCATGACGCTGTGGGGCGTGAGCGGCACCATGGTGATCTTCCTGGCCGCCCTCAAGGACGTGCCGCGCGAGCTCTACGAGGTCTCGTCGCTCGACGGGGCCGGTCCCGTCCGGCAGTTCTTCGCCATCACCGTGCCCATGATCTCCGGCGCCATCTTCTTCAACGTCGTCGTGCTCACGATCGCCGCGCTGCAGGTCTTCGACCAGGCCTACCTGCTGTTCTGGCGGGACCAGACGAACGCGTCGCCCGACTCGTCGCTCTTCTACGGCGTGTACCTGTTCCAGCAGGCGTTCCGCTCGTTCGACTTCGGGTTCGCGGCCGCGATGGCGTGGCTGCTGTTCGTGATCGTGCTGCTGATCACGCTCGTGCAGGTCAAGCTGAGCAACCGGTTCGTCTACTACGAGGGGGACCGCTGATGGCCGTCACCGACCGCACGCCCGGCGCCGCCTCGACGCCGGAGGCCGTGCCCGCGGCCGCCTCCGGGGATCCGCGCCTCGCCGCCACCCTCACGCCGCTGCCGTCGCGGGATCGCCTGCCCGACCGCCGGGACCCCGACCGCGTCCGCCGCGTCCGTTCCCGCATCGGCCGCGCCCTCATCACCGCGCTGCTCGTGGGATTCGCGCTCCTGTTCCTCTACCCGTTCGCGTGGCTGCTCTCCGCGAGCCTCAAGCCGCGCGGCGAGGTGTTCGACAACTCCCTCTGGCCGCGCACCTTCACGCCGCAGAACTACGTCGAGGTGTGGGAGCAGCTGCCGCTCCTCGGCTGGATGGGCAACAGCCTCGCGATCGCGCTGCTGTCGGCCGCGCTCGTGTCGATCTCGAGCGCGCTCGTGGCGTTCGGCTTCGCGTACTTCCGGTTCCCGGGCCGGCGGATCCTGTTCGGCCTGGTGCTCGCGACGATGATGCTGCCGGGCGCCGTGACGATGGTGCCGCAGTTCCTCATCTGGAAGAACCTCGGGCTCATCGGCACGTGGATCCCGCTGTTCGGCATGAACCTGTTCGGCTCGGCCTTCTACATCTTCCTGCAGCGCCAGTTCTTCCTCGGGCTGCCGCGGGAGCTGTTCGAGGCGGCCCGGCTCGACGGCGCCAGCTACGTCGGGATGTTCCGGCGGATCGCGCTGCCGCTGTCGATCCCGTCGTTCGTCATCATCTTCATCTTCGAGTTCCAGGCCAGCTGGAACAACCTGCAGGCGTCGCTCATCTACCTCAACGCCGGCAGCGTCGAGGGCTTCACCGTGCCGCTCGGCCTCTCCTACGCGATGACCGCGTTCAGCCCCACGAACGGCGGGCAGGGCGACTACCAGCTCGTGATGGTGGCGGCGCTGCTCGTGACGCTGCCGATGCTGCTGCTCTTCGCGTTCGGCCAGCGCTACTTCGTGGAGGGCATCGCGACGCAGGGGCGCAAGGGCTGATCCGGGCGCTCGGCGACGGGCGCGGGATCAGTGCCCGGTGTCGACGACCTTGAGGCCCACCACGCAGCCGACGAGGCCGAGCAGCAGCAGGACCTTGACGACGCTCGCGGGCTCGGATCCGGTGACGATCGCGTAGGTCACCGTAAGCGCCGCGCCGATGCCGACCCACACGGCGTATGCGGTGCCCGTGCTGATCTCGCGCATCGCGTACGCGAGGCCGACCATGCTCAGCACGACGGTCACGCCGAAGACGATCGACGGCCCGAGCTTGGTGAACCCGGCGGACTTCCCGAGGGCGGTGGCCCAGACGGCCTCGAGCACCCCGGACACGATGAGGACGATCCACGACATGGCACTTCTCCTGGCCAGTCTTGTCGCGTTCCGGGTACTGATCCCTCGTCCGGGAGCGCGGGAAGGCGCCCGACCACCACGGTAGCCGGGCGCCCTGGTCACCCCATGTGCACGTCAGCGGTGGATCAGCGCGCCGCCTGCTCGTAGGCCCGCATGGCCGCGGTCTGCGCGTCGGCGAGCGCCTGCTCGGGCGTCTTGTCGCCGAGGAGCGTCGAGGCGACCGCGTTCTGGAGCTCGCTCTGGATCTGCTGCCCCGCCGGGGATCCGCCGATCGACCGGCCCTCCGCCACCACGTCGTAGAACGTCGCGATGGCCTGATCGATGCCGTCGTCGCCGCTCGGCACGACGTGGGCGTCGCGGATGGCCTGGTCGGCGGCCGGGGATCCCGTGAACAGGCCCGTGTTGATGCCGCCGTTCTCCGTCACGGTCGCGGCGCGCACGTCGCCCGCCGCCTCCCACGACTCCTGGCTGGTGAGGTCGATCATCCACGCGCACGCGGCGTCCTTGTTCGCGGCGCCCGCGGGGATCACGAACGCGGATCCGCCGGCCACCGCGAACGGCTCGCCGTCGCTGTCGCGGAAGGGCACGGCCGAGATGTCGATGTCGTCGCGATAGGGCGCGACCACGTTGAGGTACCACTGGGCGTCGATCTGAGCGCCGACCTGGTCCTTCACGAACTGGTTGCCGTCGCCGAAGGTGTCGAACGCGTCGCTGAAGCTCTTGCCCTTCGCGTAGCCGCCCTGCGCATCCGAGAGCTGCTTGAGGAACTCGAGGCCCGGCAGGTTGGCGTCGTCGTCGAGCGTGGGCTTCCCGTCGGCGTCGACGAGCTGGCCGCCGAAGCCGAGCATCCAGAGGGCGGCCTGCGCGGTGGGCACGGCGTCGAGGCCGAGCACCGCGGGGTCGCCGCCCGACTCCCGGTAGACCTTCCCGACCGCGTCGAGCAGCTGGTCCGGCTTCGAGGTGTCGAACTGGTCGCCCGAGACGCCGGCCGCGGAGAGCACGCGCTCGTTGAGGAGGATCGCCGGCGGCTGGAAGAACTGCGGCACCGCCCAGATCGCGTCGTCGTACCGGATGTCGTTCGTGACGGACTCGTAGAAGCGCTCCGCGGGATCCACGTCGTGGGCGGAGTAGCACTGGTCGAGCGAGAGGATCAGGTCCTGCGCCGCGTAGGTCGCCACGAACTGGCGGTCCATCTGCACCACGTCGGGCGTCTGGCCGCTCGCGACGCGGGTCGTGAACTTCTGCGCGTCGAACGCGGTCGAGTCGAGGTCGATCTCCACGCCTGAGAGCGCGTCGGCCGCGTGCGCGAGGCGGGCCTCGCCCACGTCGTCGGCGCCGTCGAAGGCCCAGGCCTTCAGGGTGCCGGTGGCCTCCGTGGTGAAGGAGGCGTCGGCCGCGCCGGTGCCGCCGGATCCGCATCCCGCGAGCAGCGTGGCCGTGGCGGCCGCCGCGACGACCGCCAGCGTCCTGTGTGTCCTGGTCATGGGGTACCTCCGAGAGCACGGCGGGCCTCGTCGCCCGCTCCTCGAACGTACGCCGCATCTCCCGCGGCGATCCGGGCGGCGGCGCCGGACGCGCGCGGCGGTGTCAGGACAGGAGCAGGTCCACCATCGCGTCGCGCGCGCGGGCGCCCTCGGGGATGGGCATGAGCGCGTACACGTGCAGGAGGTTCGGCTCCACGTGGATCCGCACCGGGTGCCCCACGGCCGCCGCCTTGCGCTCGAAGGCGCGCGCGTCGGCGAAGAGGATGTCGTGCGTGCCCGAGAACACCGTCACGCGGCCGAGGCCCGCGAGGGATCCGTGCATCGGGCTCACCCGCGGGTCCTCCACGGGAAGGTCGCCGCGCCACGACTCCACGGCGGCGCGCATGCCGTCGACCGCGAGCCACGGGTCGGTCGGCTGGATGCGGGCGATGAGCGGATCCGTGAACGACAGGTCGAGCGCGGGCGAGAGCAGCACCACGTCGCGCGGCGCGGGCACGCCGCGGTCGCGGAGCACCATCGCGGTCGACAGCGCGATCTGCCCGCCGGCCGAGTCGCCCATGAGCGTGACGGCGCCGGGACCGACCTCGGCGACGAGCGCCTCCGCGAGATCCGCCGTGCGCTCGACGACCTCGGCCGCCGTGGCCGACGGGACGAGCGGGTAGATGGGCACGGTGAACGTCGTGCCCGTGCGCCGGGCGAGCCCCGCGACGAGCCACCAGTGGAACGGGCTGATCTCGTGGGTCCAGCCGCCGCCGTGCGCGTACAGCGCCCGACGTCGGGACGCGGGACCCGTCGGGGCCACCTCGTACACGTGCCAGCCGCCCTGGATCCGGGCCGTCACGCGCACCCCGCGGAGGAGCGGCGGCGGCGCGAACGCGCCCGGCCGGACCACGCGCCGGTGCGCGCCGCCCATCGTGCGCGCGGGCGACGCGAACTCGCCCTGCCCGCCCACGAGGGCGATCACGGGCCGGGCAATGCGGGCCAGCAGGCTGCGGCGGGTGCGCGTTCCGGTCATGTCAGCGTCGGATCAGCTGGCGTGGCTGTACCACTTGGAGACCAGGTGGTCGGCCTCCACGCGGCGGATGGTGCCCGAGTGCGAGCGGAGGACGATGCTCGAGGTGCGGATCATGCCGCGGTGCCGGGTGACGCCCGCGACGAGCGCGCCGTCGGTGACGCCGGTGGCGACGAAGTAGGCGTTGTCGCCCGTGACGAGGTCGTCCTGGTCGAGGATCCGGTCGAGGTCGTGGCCCGCGTCGATCGCGCGCTGCCTCTCCGCGTCGTCCTTGGGCGCGAGGCGGGAGAGGAGCACGCCGCCGAGCGCCTTGATCGCGCACGCCGTGATGATGCCCTCGGGGGTGCCGCCGATGCCCACGCACATGTCGATGCGCGAGTCGGGGCGGGCCGCGTTGATGCCGCCCGCGACGTCGCCGTCGAGCAGGAGGCGGGTGGACGCGCCGGCCGCGCGGATCTGCGCGATGAGGTCCGCGTGCCGCGGCCGGTCGAGCACGGCGACCTGCATGTCCTCGACCGCGAGGCCCTTCGCGTCGGCCAGCGCGCGGATGTTGTCGCCGATGGGGCGGTCGAGGTCGACGACGCCGCGGCCCTCGGGTCCGGTGACGAGCTTGTCCATGTAGAAGACGGCCGACGGGTCGAACATGCTGCCGCGGTCGCTCACCGCGATCACCGAGAGGGCGTTCATGCGGCCGGCGGCGGTCAGGCTCGTGCCGTCGATGGGATCCACCGCGATGTCGCACGCGGGGCCGAAGCCGTTGCCGACGTGCTCGCCGTTGAAGAGCATCGGCGCCTCGTCCTTCTCGCCCTCGCCGATGACGACGAGGCCGTCGAAGGCGACGGTACCGAGGAACTTGCGCATCGCGTCGACCGCGGCGCCGTCCGCGGCGTTCTTGTCGCCCTTGCCGATGAAGGGGGCGGAGCGGATGGCGGCGGCCTCGGTGGCTCGGACGAGCTCCATCCCGAGGTTGCGATCCGGATTCGAGTAGTTCTCCTCGGTCATGTGGGGTCCTCCCGTAGAGACGTGCGCGGGCGGCTCCGTCGACTCCGCAGGTTCGTCCCTACGATCCTACGGCGGGGGTGCGGGCCTTCCAGCTGCCGCCCGCGATGTACCGCACCATCACGTTCAGCGTCGCGACGGCTGGCACCGCGAACAGGGCGCCGGCGACGCCGCCGACGTAGGAGCCCGCGGCCACGGACAGCACGACGGCGAGCGGATGCACGTGCACGGCGCCGCCCATCACGAGCGGCTGCAGCACGTGCGACTCGAGCAGGTGCACGCCGATGACGGCGACCAGCATGATCACCGCCTGCAGCGGCCCCACGAACACCAGCGCGATGACCACCGCGAACGCCCCCGACACGATGGCGCCGACCACCGGGATGAAGGACGCGAGGAACACGAGGACCGCGATGGGGACGGCGAGCGGCAGGCCGAGCAGCCACGCCGCGATGCCGATGCCGACCGCGTTGCCGGCCGCCACGAAGATCTGCACGCGCGTGAAGGCGGACAGCGTGCCCCAGCCCGCGCGGCCTGCGCCGTCGATGGCGGGGCGGGCGCGACGCGGGAAGACGGAGACGACGAAGCGCCAGATGCCGCGTCCGTCGATGAGCACGATGACGATGGTGAAGAAGGCGAGCAGCGCGCCCGTGACCAGGTGGCCGACGCCGAGCCCCGCGTCGAGCGCGCCGGTGAGGAGCGCCTCGCGGCTGTTCTCGAGGGCCTTGCCGACGGACGCGAGGAGCGCGTCGTAGTCGGACGGCACGACGTTGAATGGCGGCTGCGCGAGCAGGTCGCGCACGGACTCGAACCGCTCCATCGCCTCGCGCTGCAGGGTGGGGATGCCCGTGCGGATCTGCGTGATCAGCAGGAGCACGAGCCCGGAGATGACGACCGCGGTGCCGAGCAGCGTCGACGTGATGGCGACCCAGGCCGGCCACCGGCGCTTCCGCAGCGCACCCACGAGCGGCTCCAGCAGCGCGCAGACCAGGAGGCCGATGAGGAACGGGATGACCACCTCCTTGACCGCGATGAGGATCCACACGGCCGCCGCCACCGCGATGCCGATGACGAGCAGGCGCCACGACCACTCGGCCGCGAGGAGGACGCCCGGGGTGACGCCGCGCTGGGCGGCGCGGTCGGCGTGCGGCGCCGGCTCGGGCGCGCCCGGCGAGGGTGGGACGTCGTGGGACATTGCGGTGCTCCGATCTCGATGCGCGGGAGGCCGGCCCCTCGCTCGGAGGAGGGCCAGGCGCCCATCATGGCGGTGCGCGGTGGACGGCGGCCCGCGATGTCCCGCATGCGTGCGCATGAGGATCCTCGGTGCGGCTGTGCGGGATCCGTGCGCCGCCGCGGAACCTCGATCTGCGCGGCGGATCGATCACTTTGCGGCCGCCCGCTGGACCACGCGACCGAGGACGAGGCAGCTCACGACCGTGACCGCGATCATCACCGGGACGGCGAAGGCGATCTGGGACGCAGCGGTGAGGCCTCCCCACGACCACGGCGCCCACCGCCAGAACCGATCGGCGAGGACGCTCCCACCGATCAACAGGGCGACGAACGTGCCGATGATGCCAGCGGCTGTCGCGACGACCCGCCCCATGGCGATCGTCAGCACGAGCTGCACGCAGGTCCACATGACGCCGGTCAGCACGCACATCACCGCGAGCACCTGCACACGTGTCGAATCGACCCCCACGGCGCCGAGCAGCAGGAGCGGCAGGACGACGGAGCACGAGCTGACGAACGCCACGACGGTCGCTGCCGCGAGAGCGGGCCGGACGAGAGCGATGGGCCTCGTCGAGACCGCCCGCCATGCGGGTCGCAGCCGACCCCACACGATGAGCGGCACGACGAACGCCACCACGGGGACGACAGCCAGCGGCACCACCTGGAGCACGCGCGCCGGTGGCTGCCACCGCGTCATCAGGAGGATGGAGGCCGTCGCCACCAGCGGCACGATCCACAGGGGCGTCCGTCGCAAGGCCTCGAGGGTCGCCCGCGTGACGCTTCGTGAGGATGCCTCCCGTCCGGCGCGACGCGGGTGCCGACTGTCGGACGGCCGCGGCAGCGCGACGCCCGGAACATCGTCCTCCACGCGCCGCACGGCGACTGGGGAGGCGGCGCGATCCGCCCCTGGGGGGCCGACCTGGCGCCTGCGGACCATCATGACGAGCACAGCGAAGCCGAGGCACGCGAGCGACCAGGGGATGGGAGCGATCTGCGCCAGTGACGAAGCGGGTGGCAGCGTGATCCCGTTGGAGTGGGTCCCGAAGAGCGGGATCGTCGCCCGGACCGACCAGGCAGGGGGCACGGCGCATGCCCAAGGGGACTCCGCGGACAGTGCGCCGACGACGCACCACGCAGCCCCCATCCCCAGTGACGCCAGCAAGCCGAGGCGGCGCCCCACGCGCACGATCACCGCGGCGAGGCTCACCGATCCGGCCCACAGGGTCGCCACCACCGCGATGACGCGCACCCAGGGCAGCGTGGCGAGGTCCTCGTGCGTCGCTCCCACCGCCAATACGCCCACGACGGCGCCGATGGTCGTCATGAGGAGGAAGAGCGCCGCGATGATCAGCTTCGCCGCGTCCATCTGCCGCCCCGTCACCGGGCGCCACCATGTGCCACCGCCCCGGCTGGCGCGGTCACCCGAGAGGGACACCGCCACGACGAGCACGGCCAACATGGGCCCGACGAACACCGCCCACGGATTCAGCCACGCGAGGACGGGGATCCATCCGGGGGAGGTGGACGCTCCCGAGGACAGCAGGCCCAGCCCGATCCCGACCACAAGCCCGGCCCACGGGATCCGAGACGACACGTCACGGTGCCAGCGGACCCTCTCCGCACGCAGGACTCGCGTCATCGGCACGACGGCGTTCATCGTCGAGCGGCTGCGGTGAGACGGAAGTACTGGCGCTCGAGGTCGCCGTCGGGGGCGACGTCGTAGAGTGGCCCCTGGTGCACGAGGCGCCCTCCGACCATGACGCCCACGTCATCGGCGACAGCAGCGACCTCGGCGAGAACGTGGCTCGACAGGACCACCGTCCGACCGGAGTCCGCGATGCACCTGATGAGCCGGCGCGTGTCGGCTATTCCCTCCGGATCGAGGCCGTTCTGCGGCTCGTCCGCGATGACGAGCTCCGGCTCGCCCAGCAACGAGATCGCGAGCGCAAGCCGGCTCTTCATCCCCAGTGAGAAGTTCCGAACGGCCTTCCGACCCGCGGAGGCCAGCCCGACCAGATCGAGCGCCGTGTCCACGCCGCCGCCGTCCAGCCCCAGCAGATGCGCGTGGACCTGGAGGTTCTGCGCAGCGGAGAGGTGCTCGAACAGACTCGGTCCGTCCACGCTCGCGCCGAGCCGCCCGAGCGACTGCCGGCTCCAGGGCTGGCCGAAGAGATCGACGCCGCCGGCGGTGGGCTTCAGCAGCCCGAGGATCATCTTGATCGTCGTGCTCTTGCCCGCGCCGTTCGGGCCGAGCAGGCCATAGACGGTTCCGCGACGGACCGCCAGGTCCACGCCCTCGACCACCGCCGACCGCCCGAACCGCCGCGTGAGACCGCGGGTCTCGATGACGAGGTCCGGCGGTCCCTCCGTGCCTGACGCGTCTCGATCTACCTCGACTCCACCGGACATGCTCCCGCCTTCCTGGGCGGATCAGGTGCCGCCCGCAACTGCTACAGACCGTAGCAGTTGGTCGGTCAGAACAGGACGACGAAGATCAGGAGTGCGGCGTAGATGCCGACGCCCGCACCGATCCGATGGAGCATCGGCACGTCACGTACGGGAGTCGCGAGCGCCTGGATGCGCTTCTCGAGCACCCCTGCCTTCCCGACCATCCCGGCCACGCCGATCGGGCCACGACCTACCTGAGGGCCGTCCGCGCGAACTGCCGCCAGGAGCGCGCGGGCCACGCGGTGATCACCGACGCTGCGTCGCGCATCAGCGTCCGCCCATTCCTCGGTGGCCGCGATGAGGTCCTCCTGGATCGAGCGCGCCCCGGGGATCCACCACCAGGCACGGAGGGCGCAGGAGGTCACGAACCGGAGGAGGGGATGACGATGCCGCTGATGGCATTCCTCATGTGCGAGCACGACGTCGGCGTCGGGACCGTCGAGGACCGAGACGCTCGCGTGGATGCGGGGGGACAGGAGCCCCGAGACGCACGGCCCGGCCGCGTACCGCTCGGACAGTACGCGGACGCGACCGCGATGCCCCACCACCGCGCGTGCGAGTCGCCGCTGCGACGCCAGGAGCTCCACCACCCCGACGGCGAAGGACGCGCCGATGGATGCGAGGGGGACCACGGTGAGCAGCATCAGGAGGAATCCGGCCAGCGAGTGCAGGGCGTCCGATGGCGGGGCGTCCGATATCCCGTACGCGAGGGGCATGCGCCACGGGACCATGGAACGGAGGGGCGTGCTCGGATCGAACGGGACGAGCAGCGCCAGCAGAGGGGCGACGGAGACCGCCACCGCGACGTGCGCGCGGGTGCTCGGGGAAGCGCGCATCCCCGCAGTCCTGCGCCACAGCGACCACGCGCCTCGTGCCAGGAGCGGACCCCACACGGCGAGGACGACCTCCGGGTATCCGATCATCGCGATCTCCATGGTGGGGTCAGCGCCCGCCGAGGATCACGCGCTGTCCCGTCCGTCGGAACGATCGACGACCGCCTGCAACCGCGCGACGAGCTCATCGAACTCGGGGGAAGCGGGATCGATCTGATCGACGAAGCTGCTCACGGCCACGCTCCCGAATCCGGCGAGCAGGTCGCGGCTGGACCTCGACGCGGCCCGGCGGGTCATCTCCTCGCGCGTGGCCGCCGTCGAGTAGCGGAACGCCCGCCCGTCCTTGACCCGCGTGAGATGGCCTTTGTCCACCATGCGCTCCATCACGGTCTTCACCGTGGAGTACGCCTGGCCGCCCGGGAGCTCGTCGATGCAGTCCCCCACGGAGGAGTCGCCGATCCTCCAGAGCGCCTCGAGGATCTCGTATTCGAGAGGGCCGAAGCTCGCGGCGAGACCGCGGGCTCCGGACGACGTCATGCGACAGAAGGTAGCAGCAACCGTTGGTCGATGGATGCCGGCGGGTCATCGCGGCACTCTCGCCGGTCGATCGACTGAGCGGGACGCCCCGTCGTGATCGAGGCTGGCCTCCTCGACGCCCGCGATCCGCCCGTCCACCACCGTCACGAGCCGGTCGAGCGCGGCGCGGTGCACCAGGTCGTGGGTGACGAGCAGGGTCGCCGTGCCGCGCTGGTGGCTGAGCTGCGCGATGAGGTCCATGATCTCGGCGCCGCGCTCCTGGTCGAGCGCACTGGTGGGCTCGTCGACGAGGAGCACGGACGGGTCGTTCACGAGCGCGCGGGCGATGGCGACGCGCTGCCGTTGCCCGCCGGAGAGCTGGGCCGGGCGCTTGCCGGAGTGCGCGGCGAGGCCCACGGCGTCGAGCAGGGCGTCGGCCCGGCGACGGACGGCGGTCCGGTCCCGACGCCCGCCGCCGAGCTCCGCCATCACGAGCAGCTGCTCCCGCGCGGTGAGCGACGGCACGAGGTTCGACTGCTGGAACACGATCCCGATGCCGTCCCGCCGCAGCGCCGTCGCCTCCTTCTTGCTGAGGGTCGCGGCGTCGACGTCGCCGATGAGCACGCGCCCGGAGTCGGGGCGGATCAGCGTGGCGGCGACCGCGAGGATCGAGGACTTGCCGGAGCCCGACGGTCCGGTGATCCCGGTGACGACGCCCGCAGGTGCCGTGAGCGTGACGTGGTCGACCGCGGTGATGCGGGAGTCCCCGTCGGGGAAGGTGAGGGTGACGTCGTCGAGGTGGATCATCGGTTGCTCCCGAGTGCGGTGAGGGGGTCTGCGTGGGTGACGGTGCGGAGCGCGACGGCGGCGCCGGCGAGCCCGAGGACGGCCATGGCGGCCGCCGGCAGGAGGGTGGTGAGCGGGCTCAGCAGGAAGGGGATGGTGCCGCCGGCGAGCGCGCCGAGGCCGACGACCACGGCCATGCCGACGCCGATCCCGAGCACCAGGACGACGAGCGCCTGGCCGAGCGCGTCGCGGATCAGGGACGCGTCGGACGCGCCGAGCGCCTTCAGCACGGCGATGTCGCCCGCCCGCTGCATGGTCCACACGGTGAAGAAGGCGCCGACGACGAGGGCGGAGACGCCGAACAGCATCGCGATCATGAGCGCGAGGGATCCGATCTCCGACTTGAAGGTCTCGAGGGCGCCGAGGCTCGCGAGGGCGGGCGAGGCGGAGGTGCGGGTGGCGCTCGCGGCGGCGGACCAGTCGGGGGATCCGGAGACGGCGAGCACGGTCGCGTCGCCGTCGCCGCCGAGCCGCTCGTCGGCGTCCGCCCACGCGTTCGGCGTGAGCGCGACGACGGGCGTGTGGCTGTAGGAGGCGTCGCCGCCGATCGAGGCGACGTCGTAGGCGGCGCCCGCGATCGTGATCCGGTCGCCGACGGCCGCGTGGAGGGCGCGCGCCGCCTCGGACGACAGCCCGACCTCGTCGTCCGCGGTGGGCGCCAGGGCGGTGACCGTGGAGGCCGGCGCGCCGTGCGGGACGCCGAACAGGGCGACCGCGACGGCATCAGCGTCCGCGCCACCCGCCGCCCCCGCGCCCGTCGCCCGACCCTGCGCGATGCCGATGGGCGTCACGGTGGTGACCCCCGCGGTGCCGCGCCACGCCGCGACCGTGGCGTCGTCGAGCGAGGACTGGGAGAACGACGGCTGCCCGGAGTCCGGCTGCGCGAGCACGAGGCGATCCCCGGGGAGACCGAGCACGGCCGACACGTCCTGGGCGGCGAGCCCGCCGGTCAGGCCCGCGAGGAACCCCACGAGCAGGGTGATGAGGGCGACGACCGCGCCGATGAGCACGAACCTCCCCCGGGCGAATCGGAGATCACGCCAGGCGACGAACACGATGGATCCTTCCGGCGCCGAGGTCCCTCCCCACCGCCGTGATCAGCCTCGCCGTCGGGCTCCGCGCATCCATCGGGGAGAGGTTCGCTCCCTGCTTCCCACTTTCGATTGATCCGATCCCCCGCGCGCCGCCGTACGCTCCAGGGGACATGGCCCACAGCACCCTCTCCCCCGTGTTCGTGGGGCTCCGCACCGGACTGCACGTGCTCGTCGCGGGGCTGCTCGCGCTCGTGGTGGTGCGCGTGCTCGTCGCGGACTCGCCGCGCACGGCGACGGCGCTCGCGCTGGCCGCGGCGTTCGCGGTGCTCTACCTGCTCGGCGCCCGCGTGCGGCTCGTGCGCGAGTCCCGCCGGGCCGTGGTCGGCGCCGTCTGGATCACCGCGCTCACCGCCGCGTGGATCGCGCTCCTCGTGCTGGTGCCGGATGCGGCGTACCTCGTCTTCCCGCTCTTCTTCCTCTACCTGCACGCCCTGCCGCGCGCCGCCGGGCCGATCGCCGTCGTGGTCGCGACGCTCGTCGCGGTGGTGGCGCTCGGGCTGCACGGCGGCTTCACCATCGGCGGCGTGATCGGCCCGCTCGTCGGCGCGGGCGTCGCCCTGCTCATCGGCCTCGGCTACCGGGCGCTCGCGCGCGAATCGGCGGAGCGGGAGGCGCTCCTCGCGGAGCTCATCGCCACGCGCGACCTGCTCGCCGCGACCGAGCGGGAGCAGGGGGTGCTGACGGAGCGCGCGCGCCTCGCGCGGGAGATCCACGACACCGTCGCGCAGGGCCTCAGCAGCATCCAGATGCTGCTGCACGCGGCGGAGGCGGCCGACGGCGACCGGCCGGGCCTCGACCACATCCGCCTGGCGCGGGCGACCGCGGCCGACGGGCTCGCCGACACGCGCCGCTTCATCCGGGAGCTCGCGCCGCCCTCGCTCGACGCGGGGCTCGCCGCGGCGCTCGGCCGGCTGAGCGCGCAGTGGCACCGGGAGGGACTCCGCATCGACGTCGCCGTGCCACCGCTCGAGTCGCGGCTGCCGATGGACGTGCAGACGGCCCTGCTGCGCATCGCGCAGGGCGCGGTGGCGAACGTCGCGCAGCACGCCGACGCGAGCGTCGTGGAGATCGGCCTCGCGGTCACGGCGACGCACGCGACCCTCACGGTGCGCGACGACGGGGCGGGCTTCGACCCGGCGCGCGTCGGCGCCGACGCCGGCGCGTCCGACTCGTTCGGTCTGCGCGCCATGGCGCAGCGCGTGGAGCAGCTCGGCGGCACCCTCGACATCGACAGCGCGCCCGGCCGGGGCACCGCCATCACCGCGATCCTGGCGGTCGAGCAGCCGTGATCCGCATCGTCATCGCCGACGACCACCCCGTGGTCCGCGCCGGGCTCCACGCCGTGCTCGACGCCGCCGCCGACATCGACGTGATCGGGGAGGCGGCGACGCCTGCCGAGGCCGTCGCCCTCGCGGCGTCCGAGGATCCCGACCTCGTGCTGATGGACCTCCAGTTCGGCCAGGAGCGCACGGGCGCGGACGCGACCCGGCAGATCCGCGCCGCGGAGGCCGCGCCGTACGTGCTGATCCTCACCAACTACGACAGCGACGGCGACATCCTCAGCGCGGTCGAGGCGGGCGCGAGCGGCTACCTCCTCAAGGACGCGCCGCCGGCCGAGCTGCTCGCCGCGGTGCGCGCGGCCGCGGCCGGCGAGAGCGCGCTGGCGCCCGCGGTCGCGAGCCGCCTGCTCGCCCGGATGCGCGCCCCGCGCGTGAGCCTGTCGTCGCGCGAGATCGAGGTGCTCCGGCTCGTCGCCGACGGCGCGTCGAACACCGACGTGGCCGCGCGCCTGCACATCACGGACGCAACCGTGAAGTCGCACCTCGTGCACGTCTTCTCGAAGCTCGGCGTGAGCTCGCGCACGGGCGCGGTCGCGGCGGCGCGGGAGCTGGGGGTGCTGCGCTGACGCGCACTGTTGTCCAACTCGACAACTGCGGTTGGCGTTGGTCGGCATACCTTGCGCCTTCGCTGTGTGGCCATCCCCCCCCTACTTGCGGAGCCGATGGTGAAGTTTTTCCGTCAAACAGCACTTTGCGCATTTGAGGTGTCAATGTTGCGACCTGCACCCTTAAACAGCGCTCATGCAGCCCGATGACCCCGCAAGGGAACACGCAGGCTTGACGCGTTGTGCGCCAAATCGACAGAGAGTCGATACGCTCAAGCCAAGGCGGGATCCGAGCGACTAGCTCGATAGAGCTCCAACACACTGCCCTTACTTGAGGAGGCATCATGACTCGACTCGACAGCGAAGTTGTAGGCGACCTTGGCGTTAACGTCGTAGAGAAGCATATATTGAGGGAGGGTCACATCTTCCGTGAGCAAAGTAAATCCGATCATGGCATCGATGCTCACGTCGAATTCCGCGAGAAAACCAAAATGGTATCAGGCCGCCTAGTTGCCCTACAGATAAAATCTGGTGACGACATTTTTTATCATGCGGTCTCCGGCGAATGGAAGTATTATCCGCCTCAGGACAAGATCGACTATTGGCTCAGGCACGTACTTCCGGTTTATGTAGCATTTTACCATCCGGCCGCCGATACCGCTTACATAAAGTTAGTGACCGAAGAGGCGCTCGAAGCCACGAGATCAGATGGGCTCGCGCTAGTATTCCGGCCCGACGATGTACTAGATAAAAAAGCTATTGAACTCATGCAGGAAGAGTCGCATACTTCTGGCGTCCTATCCGGAGTCGAGTATCTTCGATTGAGCATGGCCGTGCGTCAGGATACACCTCTCTCCGAGACTCTTAATTTGGGAATTCAGCACTGGTTTGCAGACGGGACAGATCGGTGCCAAATGGTGCTACATCGCTCTGATGCAGAAATGATCACAACCGAGGTAGCTCGGTGGACCGTGTCCGTGCCCGAAACGCAGATAATTACTTTGATAAGATCACTGTTCCCGTGGGCCGATCTAAAGATAAACTTTGATAGCTACAGTCGGGAGGAGCGAGACGACTGGACGGATTTATTGCTTGAAACAGATACAGACCCAGAGGACTTGCCATTTGAAACCTGGCGGTCAACATTAGCCCCACTGCGGCCGTTTGCACGTGACGACGAAGTCACAAATTGGGAACTAGATCTCACTACCAATAGCCTGGGGAGATCCTGGCACGAAGTAGACTCTTTCCTACGCGAGTCTGGTTACTGATCCGCAAACACAGGACTATTAACCGCCGAATCGGCACGAAATTCATACTTGAAGGAACTAATCTGGTGACGTCGACTAGTTAGTTACTGCATAAAGCTAATCCACTCGTCCTTAAATCGAATGGACGATCTGCAGGCTCTCGATCTTCGCGATCGTCCCGCGCACGACGAAGGGCCCCGGTCTCCCGGGGCCCTTCGCGCGGATCGGCGGCTGCGCGCGAGGCGCGGTGCCGGATCCATCTGGCGGTGGCGGTGGGATTTGAACCCACGGTGGAGTCTCCCCCACACACGCTTTCGAGGCGTGCTCCTTAGGCCGCTCGGACACGCCACCGGGATCGAGTGTAGTACAGGGCGGCGCCGCGGCCGCACGGGGCGGGCGGCGGCGGATCAGCGCGCGGGCGCCAGCGCGCGCACGACCACGGGCGCCTCGACGCGCACCGGGACGGCGGCGATGCGGGCCGCGCGCGGGAGCGTCACGGGCGTCGACGCGTCGACCACGCGGATCCCCCGCACCTCCACCGCGGCCGGCACGGGCACCGCGATGAGGTCGCCTGCCGCGAGGTCGGCGGGAAGCCGGACGGCCTGGCCGCCGACCTCCGCGGGGCGCGCCGCGGCGGTGGACGCGCGGCCGATGAGCCGCGCCTCGGCCCAGGCGCAGGCGAGGCCGGCGACGTCCGCGTCGACGAGGAGGGCGCGCGGGGAGCCGTCGGTCGCGGGGGCGACGGCGAGGATCCGCAGCACGACCGCCGAGGCCGACGCCGTGCGCGACGCCCGCCCGCTGCTGCCCCGCTCGACCGCGGCCGCCGTGGTCGTGCAGGGCGTGCCGCGCTCTGCGGCGAGCGCGACGAGCGACACGTCGCCGACGCGCAGGTCGGTCGTGGTGGCGACGGTGCCGGCGGGCCAGAGGGTGGCGGCGAGCGGATCCGGGATGCTGCGGCGGAGCGACGGGAGGATCGCGGTGAGGGTCATGGCAGCAGGTCTACCCCCGCGGACGGCGGCGGGAGCCGGCCCTCACGGAAGCCGTGCGGCGGGGGCCGCGACCCTCACGGGATCCGCACGCCCGTGGACCCGGCGGGCGCCCCGGGCGCGCAGCGGGCATGCTCGAGGGATCCCATCCGCCCGTCCCGAAGGAGACCCGTGCCCGAGAACCGCGACCCCTCCCTGCCCTGGCTCCTCTTCGACATCGGCGGCGTGCTCATCACCCGGCCGGACGACATCGGCGCGATCAGCCGCGCGCTCGATCCCGATGCCCCGGGTGGCGAAGACGCGGAGGAGCGCGTCCGCGCGGCCTTCGACGCGCACCGCGAGGCGTACGACCGCGGCGGCAGCGCCCGGGAGTTCTGGGACGCCGTCGCCCGGGACGCAGACGCGCCCGTCCCCACGGACGACGACCTCGCGGAGCTCGTCGCGATCGAGCAGCGCCGCTGGGGATCCCCGGACGACCGGACGCTCGCCGCCCTGGATCGCGCCATCGCCGCCGGGTACCGGCTCGCGATCCTCTCCAACGCGCCGCACGAGCTCGCCGACGTGCTCGAGGACCCCGCGGGCTGGGGCGGGCGGTTCGAGGTCGTGCTGGTGAGCGCGCGGATCGGCATGGCCAAGCCCGACGCCGACGTCTGGCAGCACGCCGTCGAGCGCCTCGACAGCCCGGCCGAGCGGATCGTGTTCGTCGACGACAAGCCCGCGAACGTCGACGCGGCCCGCGCCGTTGGCATCCACGCCCACGTGTGGGAGGACCTCGGGACGCTCGACCGGATCCTCGCCGGCACGCTCGCCTGACGCGGCAGCGGGCCGAGCCCGGACGCCGCGACGGGCCGCGACGGACCCGGACCCTAGGGCCGCGCGGACGCCGGGATCGTCAGCCGACCCGACACGATGTGCGCCGCGACGACGTGCATCGCCGTGCTGGTGCCCCGCGCCTCGCGGCGGATCAGCTGGAACGCCTCGTCCATGTCGACGCCGTGGGTGTGCGCGACGACGCCCTTGGCCTGCTCGATCACCACGCGGCTGTCGAGCGCGTGGCGGAGCTGGTCGTGCACGACGGTGCTGTCGCGGATCGTCCGCTCCTGCAGCACGCTGATGGTCGCCACGTCGGCGAGCGCCTGCGCGGCCGTCGCGTCGGCCGCGTTGAGCGCGCCCTCGTGGTCGCGGAAGAGGTTGAGCGAGCCGATGACCTGCCCGCGCAGCCGCAGGGGGATCGCGTGCACCGACACGTACCCCGCACCCGCGGCCTGCGCCGCGAAGGCCGGCCAGCGGTGGGCGATCTCGCGCACATCGGAGACGGACACGACCCGGCCGGTGCTCACGGCCTCGACGCACGGGCCCTCGCCTGCCTCGAGCTGCATCAGCCCGACGAGCCGGCTCTTCTCGCTCGTCGACGCGACGACCTCGAGGTGCTGGGCGTCCGGCCCGATGATGATCCCGGACGCGCTCGCGTCGAACAGCAGCGTGGCCTGGTCGACCAGCGTCTGGAGCAGCTCGAGCACGTCGAAGTCGCTCACGAGCGAGTCCGCGAGGCTCACGAACGTGTGGACGAGCAGCTCTTCCCGGGTCTCCGGCATCGTCGTGCTTCCTCTGGGTCGTTCGGGCGGTCGGTGGTCGGTGGTCCGCATCAGCGGTCCGGGGTGAAGTCGAGGATGCGCCCGACGACGTCCTCGGCCACGTCACGCACGGGGCGTCCGGTGGCGAAGGCGTGCCCCCGGATCACGAGGAGCGCATCAGCCGGGGGGATGCCCATCTGCGCGACGACCATCCCGGTGGCTTGGTGCACCTCGCGGCGCGAGTACCGGCCCTTCCGGCTGCCAGTCTCCTCCTGCTGGAGCTCCGCGGCCAGGAGCGCGCGGCGGAGGACCTGGCGGGCGACGATCCGGGACAGGGTGGTCGCGTCCGACACCTCCTGGGAGGAGATGTCGCGGGCGGTGCGGGAGTAGAGGTCCACCGCGCCGAGGCTGAGGCCCGCGACGACGAGCGGGAACGCGAAGACCGCGCCGAGGCCCGTCTCGTGCATGGCGCTGCGGGCGAGCGGCCAGGACGTGCCGGCGGATCCCTGCACGTCGGGCTCCAGCACGGGCAGGCGGGTGGTCATCGCGTCCCAGCACGGGCCCTCGCCGAGGTCGAGCTGGATCTCGTCGAGCCTGGCCGCGCGCTCGTCCGATGCGCAGACGGTCTCGCTGCCGAGCGGATCCCCGAGCGTCGAGACCGCGGCGCCGGTGACGCCGATGGCGGCGACGAGGGGGCCGCACAGGTCGGCGCCGGCGGACGTCGCGTGCTCGAGGGCCTCCGCGGCGTCGGCCACGAGACCGCGGCTAGGCATGAGCCGCCGCGTGCGGGGATGTGCGTGTCATCACGAAAGCCTCCATGGCCCGTCGAGTCCGCGAGGTGGACCGCGGAGCGCAGGGACCGGTACCGACCGCACGCCAGCCTAGCGCCGGGGTGGAAGCACGGGGCGGTGGGGTCGAGGCCGGCGGGCCCGCGCTCGCGGACCCGCCATCAGCGGGGTCTGGGCTGACTTCATGAGGCCTCTGTGCCCGGTCGGTGGCGCATGCCGCGGCTGAGCGTGTGCGCGGGTACCGGATCCACGACCGGGGGTCGGATCGAGGTTCGGATGGATCCCGCTCTCGGTCCCGCGTCGTGATGCCGCAGGACCTCGGCTGACGCTAGGCCACGTCGGGCTCCGTGGTCGAGCGGGCCACGCAGGTCTGCGCAGAATGGATCCCATGACGTTGCACCACGACCCCTCCGACCGACCCGAGACCCCCGCGTCGGAGGCGGCGCGACCGGCCACCGTGGGGATCCTCGGCGCCGGCAAGGTCGGCACCGTCCTCGCCCGCCGCGCGATCGCCGCCGGGCACGAGGTGCTCATCTCGGGCTCGGGGGATCCGTCGCGCATCGCCCTCATCGTCGACGTGCTCGCGCCGGGCGCCGTCGCCACCACCTCGGCGGATGCCGCCGCGCGCGCCGACGTCGTGATCCTCGCGCTCCCCCTCGGGAAGCTGCCCTCGGTGCCCGTCGCCGAGCTCGCCGGGAAGCTCGTGGTCGACGCCATGAACTACTGGTGGGAGGTGGACGGCCACCGCGACGACCTCGCGAACCCCGCCTCCTCCACCAGCGAGCTGGTGCAGGACTCCCTCCCCGACTCGACCGTGGTCAAGGCCTTCAACCACATGGGGTACCACGACCTCGACGAGGGACCCCGGCCGGCAGGCGAGCCCGGCCGCAAGGGCATCGCGGTCGCGGGCGACGACGGGCGGGCGCGCGCGACGGTCGCCGCCCTCGTCGACGCGTTCGGCTTCGACCCCGTCGACATCGGCCCGCTGGCTGCGGGCCGCGTGCTCGAGCCCGGACGCTCGCTCTTCGGCGTGAACGTCGACGCCGACGAGATCCGGCGCCTGGTGGCGCTCGAGTCGGCGGACGCGCGCGCCGCCTCCCCCGCCTCCGAGTAGCGGGCGGGCATGGACATCGGCGGCTCCCTCGGCGAGATCACGCTCACGGTCGCGCTGCTCATGATCCTGGCGGCGCTCGCGGCCGGATGGATCGACGCGGTCGTGGGCGGCGGCGGCCTGCTGCAGCTGCCGGCCCTGCTGCTCGTGCCGGGGATCACGCCGGTGGAGGCGCTCGCGACCAACAAGCTCGCCTCGCTGTTCGGCACGTCGACGAGCGCGGTCACCTGGTACCGGCGCACGCACCCGGACCTCCGCACCGCGCTGCCGATGGCGGCCGTCGCGCTCGTGGGCTCCTACGGCGGCGCGAGCCTCGCGGCGCTGCTGCCGTCGTCGGTGTTCAAGCCGCTGGTGGTGGTCGCGCTGATCATCGTGGCCGTCGTCACGATCGCCCGCCCGAGGCTCGGCGACGTCGCCGCGCTCCGCCATACGGGACGGAAGCACCACGGGATCGCGGCGCTGCTCGGCGTGGTGATCGGGTTCTACGACGGCCTCATCGGCCCCGGGACCGGCACGTTCCTGATCATCGCGCTCATCACCGCGCTCGGCTACGACTTCGTGCTCGCGAGCGCCAAGGCGAAGATCGTCAACGTCGCGACGAACCTCGGCGCGCTCGCGTTCTTCATCCCGCAGGGCCACGTGCTCTGGGCCCTCGCGCTCGGCATGGGCGTCGCGAACATGGTCGGCGGCTACGCGGGATCCCGCATGGCGGTCGCCCGCGGCAGCCGCTTCATCCGCATCGCGTTCATCGTGGTGGTCGCGGTGCTCATCGTGAAGGTGGGGTCGGACGTGGTGGCGGAGTGGGGCGCGTGATCGCATCGATGGACGCCGCGACACGCGTCTGCGACCCTGGAGGATGACCCGATCCCCGCATCGGCTCCCCGCGCGCGGAGCGGCGCTGTCCGCCGCCGTGACCGTCGGCGTGATGCTGCTGGCAGGCTGCTCGTCCACGAGCGTGGCGTGCGCGGCGTCCGCCTGGAACGACTCCGTCGAGATCAGGCTCTCCGGCTCGGCGACCGCCGTCGACCGCGTGACGGAGGTCCGCCTCTGCGAGGACGACGTCTGCTCGCGCCTGCAGGGCGATCCGTCGGGGGCGCCCGCCGACGGCGAGCCGGACGAGCGCAGCAGATGGGTCTCGATCCCGTCCTCCGACGGCAGGGCCTGGACGATCAGCGTGTCGATGGACGATCCCGAGGACGTGCGCATCACCGGCTCCGCGGCCGACGGAGCGATCCTCGACAGCGCGGAGGAGGAGCTCGAGTGGACGCGCGTCCACCCCGACTCACCCTGCGACGGCCCGCACGTCACCGATCCGGTCGAGCTCCGGGTCGAGGGCTGAGCGACCGAGGACGCCCGCCGCCGCACCCCGATCGCGGGTCTGGCGGGGCGGACGACGCGCCCGTAGCGTCGGCGGAGGAGGCGCACCGTCCGCGTGCTCCTGGATCGGCCGACGAGGGAGGATCCCGCATGCACCGCATCGGATCGGCGCTGCTGGTGGTCGCGCTGTGCGCGACGGCCGTGGGCGGACTGGCGCTCGCCACCACCCCGCGTCCGGACGCGCTGTCGCCGCAGCCCGCCGCGTCCCCTCCCGGGACTTCGGATCCCACGCCGTCGCCCTCCGGCTCGCCGACGCGCGCACCGGCACCGGCATCCGTCGATCTGTCGGCGGGCTGGCGGGGCCCGGTGAACAGCGTCCTCGCGGGCATCATGGAGGACTTCCCGGACGACGTCACCGAAGCGTGGCTGGAGGGGGACGTGCCGACCGTGGCGTTCTCCGGTGCCGCACCCGCCGAGGTCGTCGAGCGGCTGCGCGCGCTGGAGCGCCCCTACGACGTGCAGGAGGGCCTGGGGATCTCGAGCGTCGAGCTCAACCAGGTGGTCGGCGCCCTGAGCGAGCGCACCCGGGCGGTCGCCCCCGATCGCACCTTCGCCATCAGCGCCTTCGTGCGCGACCGCGCCTTCACGGTGGACATCGGCGCATCATCCTCCGACGACGTCTCCGACCTGCCCCTGGACGTCGACGAGCTCGAGGACCGCATCCGCGCCGGCATCCCGGCCGCCGACCTCGCGGGGTTCGACGTCGTCGTCACGGTCGACCCGCGCTTCACGATCGGGTACTGACGAGTCGCCGGCCAGGCTCTCGGAAGGGATCCCCCGCATGCCCATCCTCCCGAAGGAGCGCGACCCCGCCCTCATCACCGTGCGCCGCGGCGGCACGCTGACCGACGACGACCACCGGCTGCTCGCGACGTGGGCGATCGCGTGCGCGGAGCACGTGCGGCCGCTGTTCGAGGCCGAGCGGCCCGACGACCCGATCCTCCGCGAGACGCTGGAGGTCGCGCGCGGCTGGGTGCGCGGCGAGGTGCCGATGAAGGAGGCGCACCAGCAGTCGTTCCGGGCGAACGCGGCCGGGAAGGGACGGCCGGATCCGGCGCGGTTCGCGGCGCTCGCGGTGGGTCAGGCGGTGGCGGTCGCGCACGTCGCGGCGCACGACCTCGGAGCTGCGGCCTACGCGATCCGCGCGGCGAGCGCCGCCGCCCCGCCCGCCGAGCGGGACGCCGCCCGCGCCACCGAGCGCGCCTGGCAGCGCGAGCGGATCCCGGCCCACCTCCGCGCCGCCGTCCTCGCCGACCAGCACGCCCGCAGCGCCATCTGCTGGGGCGTCTTCGACGACCTCGCCTGACCCCGTCGGCGTCGCGATCCCGGACTGACGCGCGCCCCGCGCGCACCCCGCGTAGGAGTGTCGTGAGGTTCCCCGCCGCCCCGTGAGGGAACCGTATGGATGCGTGAGGACGCCCTCGCGCGAGGTGTCTACTCGTCCTCCGTGCCCCCGACGGGCACCCGCGTCCGACCGGCCGCGGCATCCCTCAACGGAGGATCCCCCAGTGCTCGACCTCGTGTACATCGCAGGCGCCATCGTCCTGTTCGCCCTCGTCGCCGTCGTCGGCCGAGGAGTGGAGAAGCTGTGATCACCTCGTTCGCCGACGCCGCCGGCCTCGCTGCCGCCGTGCTCGGCATCGCCTCCGTGGTGTACCTCGTGTACGCCCTGATCCGCCCCGAGAAGTTCTGATGGACACGCTCGCCGGAATCCTCCAGGTCGCGTCCGTCGTCCTGGTCCTCGTCCTCATCCACCGCCCGCTGGGCGACCTCATGGCGCGCATGTACGAGTCGCGCCACGACTCCCGCGTCGAGCGCGGCATCTACCGCCTCATCGGCGTGGATCCCCGCTCCGAGCAGACCTGGCCCGCCTACCTCCGCGCGGTGCTCGCGTTCTCGCTCGTCGGCGTCCTCGTCGTGTACGGGCTGCAGCGCCTCCAGGCGTTCCTCCCCTACTCGCTCGGCCTCCCCGCCGTGCCCGAGGGCCTGTCCTTCAACACGGCCGTCTCGTTCGTCACCAACACGAACTGGCAGTCGTACTCGCCCGAGGCGGTCATGGGCTACACGGTCCAGTTGGCCGGGCTCGCCGTGCAGAACTTCGTCTCGGCGGCGGTCGGCATGGCGGTGGCGATCGCGCTCGTCCGCGGCTTCGCCCGCACGCGCAGCGGCACGATCGGCAACATGTGGGTCGACCTGCTCCGCGGATCGCTCCGCCTGCTCCTCCCCCTCTCGCTCGTCACCGCGGTGGTCCTCATCGCCGGCGGAGTGATCCAGAACTTCGCGGGCTTCCAGGACGTGGCGACCATCACGGGCGGCACGCAGACGATCCCGGGCGGGCCGGTGGCCTCGCAGGAGGCGATCAAGATCCTCGGCACGAACGGCGGCGGGTTCTTCAACGCGAACTCCGCGCACCCGTTCGAGAACCCGACGGCGTGGACGAGCGCGTTCCAGGTGATCCTGATGCTCGCGATCCCGTTCTCGCTCCCCCGCACCTTCGGCAAGATGGTCGGCGACACCCGCCAGGGCGTCGCGATCGTCGCCGTGATGGCCACGATCTTCGTCGTCTCCCTCACCGCGCTCACGATCTTCGAGCTGAACGGCCAGGGCACGGCCCCGATGGCCGCCGGCGGCGCGATGGAGGGCAAGGAGCAGCGCTTCGGCATCATCGGATCGACGCTGTACGGCACCGCCTCCACGCTCACCTCCACGGGCGCGGTCAACTCCATGCACGACTCGTACACGGCGCTCGGCGGCATGATGCCGATGCTCAACATGATGCTCGGCGAGGTCGCCCCCGGCGGCACCGGCTCGGGCCTCTACGGCATGCTCATCCTCGCCGTGATCGCGGTGTTCGTCGCGGGCCTGCTCGTCGGCCGCACGCCCGAGTACCTCGGCAAGAAGATCGGGCCGCGCGAGATCAAGCTCGCGAGCCTCTACATCCTCGTCACGCCGACCCTCGTGCTCGTCGGCACCGCGCTCAGCTTCGCGATCCCCGCCGTCCGGGAGGACGTCGAGGGCACCTCGATCCTCAACAGCGGGCTGCACGGCCTCTCCGAGGTGGTCTACGCGTTCACCTCGGCGGCCAACAACAACGGATCCGCGTTCGCCGGCCTCACCGCCTCGACGCCGTGGTTCAACACGGCGCTCGGCGTCGCGATGCTGCTCGGGCGGTTCCTCCCGATCGTGTTCGTGCTGGCGCTCGCCGGATCCCTCGCGGCGCAGGACCGCATCCCCACCACCTCGGGGACCCTGCCCACCCACCGGCCGCAGTTCGTCGGCCTCCTCATCGGGGTGACGGTCATCGTGACCGCTCTCACCTACTTCCCCGTTCTCGCGCTGGGTCCCCTGGCGGAAGGGCTCGCATCATGACCGTCCTGACCACCCCCGAGGCGCCGGCCGAACCGGCTCCCGCCGCCACGCGCGCCCGGGCCATCGACGCCCGGCAGCTCGTCGAGGCGCTCCCCGGCGCCTTCCGGAAGCTCGATCCGCGCCTCATGTGGAAGAACCCGGTGATGCTGATCGTCGAGGTCGGCGCCGCGTTCACCACCGTCCTCGCCATCGCCGAGCCGTTCACGGGCGGCGCCGGCACCTCCGGCGGCAGCTCCGTGCCGACCACGTTCACCGCGGGGATCGCCCTGTGGCTCTGGCTCACGGTCGTCTTCGCGAACCTCGCGGAGTCGGTGGCCGAGGGCCGCGGCAAGGCGCAGGCCGACAGCCTGCGGAAGACCCGCACCAGCACCATGGCGCGCGTCGTCACGTCGTACGACCAGGCCGGGGACCCGGGCGCCCAGCGCGCCGAGCTCCGCGAGGTCTCGAGCGCCGACCTCACGCTCGGCGACACGGTCGTCGTGGTCGCCGGGGAGTCGATCCCGGGCGACGGCGACGTCGTGTGGGGCATCGCCTCCATCGACGAGTCGGCCATCACGGGCGAGTCCGCCCCGGTGGTCCGCGAGTCCGGCGGCGACCGCAGCGCCGTCACGGGCGGCACGCGGGTGCTGAGCGACCGGATCGTCGTGCGCATCACCTCGAAGCCCGGCGAGACCTTCGTCGACCGCATGATCGGCCTCGTCGAGGGCGCGTCGCGCCAGCGCACGCCGAACGAGATCGCGCTCAACATCCTGCTCGCGAGCCTCACCATCGTGTTCGTGATCGTGGCCCTCACGCTCAACCCGATCGCCTCGTACGCCGCGGCGACCGTGAGCGTGCCCGTGCTGATCGCGCTGCTCGTCTGCCTCATCCCGACCACCATCGGGGCGCTGCTCTCCGCCATCGGCATCGCGGGGATGGACCGCCTGGTGCAGCGCAACGTGCTCGCCATGTCGGGCCGCGCGGTCGAGGCCGCCGGCGACGTCACCACGCTGCTGCTCGACAAGACCGGCACCATCACCTACGGCAACCGCCGCGCCAGCGAGCTGATCCCGGTGGGCGGCGTGACGGGCGACGAGCTCGCCCGCGCCGCGGCCATGTCGTCGCTCGCGGACCCGACGCCGGAGGGATCCAGCGTCGTCGACCTCGCGGTCGCGCAGGGCGTGGACACCGCGACGCTGCCCCGCGGCGTCGACGTGCCCTTCACCGCCCAGACCCGCATGTCGGGCGTCGACCTGCCCGACGGCCGCATCGTCCGCAAGGGCGCGTCGTCCGCCGTGTTCGCCTGGATCGAGGAGGGCGGCCGCGCGCTGCCGAAGCTCGTCCGCGACGAGCTCACGCACACCGTGGAGGCCGTCTCGAACGGCGGCGGCACCCCGCTCGTCGTCGCGACGAAGGACGCCGACGGATCCGGCCGCGTGCTCGGCGTCGTGCACCTCAAGGACGTCGTGAAGGACGGCCTCAAGGAGCGCTTCGCGGAGCTGCGCGCGATGGGCATCCGCACCGTGATGATCACGGGCGACAACCCGCTGACCGCCCGCGCGATCGCCGCCGAGGCCGGGGTGGACGACCACCTCGCCGAGGCGACGCCCGAGGACAAGCTCGCGCTCATCCGCAAGGAGCAGGAGGGCGGCCGCCTGGTCGCCATGACCGGCGACGGCACCAACGACGCGCCCGCGCTCGCGCAGGCCGACGTCGGCGTCGCGATGAACACGGGCACGTCGGCCGCGAAGGAGGCCGGCAACATGGTCGACCTCGACTCGGACCCGACGAAGCTCATCGACATCGTCCGGATCGGCAAGCAGCTGCTCATCACCCGCGGCGCGCTCACCACGTTCTCCATCGCGAACGACGTGGCGAAGTACTTCGCGATCATCCCCGCGATGTTCACGGGCGTCTTCCCGCAGCTCGCGGTGCTCAACGTGATGCAGCTGCACTCGCCGGCGTCCGCGATCCTCTCGGCGATCATCTTCAACGCGCTGATCATCGTGGCGCTCATCCCGCTGGCCCTGAAGGGCGTGGCCTACCGGCCGCTCAGCGCCTCCAAGGTGCTCAGCCGGAACCTGCTCGTCTACGGGGTCGGCGGCGTGATCGCGCCGTTCATCGGCATCAAGCTCGTCGACCTCGTCGTCAGCCTGATCCCCGGCTTCTGATCCCCTCCTCCCCGAAACACCCAGAGCACGAAAAGCACAGAGAAGGAAGCGCATGTCCTCCCCCCGCCAGTCCCTCCGCACCGCCGGCGTCGCCGTCCGCGCGATGGCCGTCCTCACCGTCGTCCTCGGCGTCGGCTACACGGCCGTCGTCACGGGCATCGGCCAGCTCGCGCTCCCCGCGCAGGCGGACGGCTCGCTCGTCTCCTCCGGCGGCCAGGTCGTCGGATCCTCGCTGATCGGCCAGTCCTTCCAGGACTCCGACGGCGACGCGCTCCCCGAGTGGTTCCAGTCCCGGCCCTCGGCCGCGGGCGACGGCTACGACGGCACCTCGTCCAGCGGCAGCAACCTCGGCCCCGAGAACGACGACCTCGTGTCGTCCATCGCGGACCGGAAGGCCGCCATCGCGGAGTCCGACGGCGTGGATCCGAGCACCATCCCGGCCGACGCGCTCACCGCGTCCGCGTCGGGGCTCGATCCTCACATCAGCCCGGAATACGCTCGGGAGCAGGTGTCGCGCATAGCCTCGGCCCGGGGCATCCCCGAGCAGCAGGTCGAGCGCCTCGTCGACGAGCACGTGCAGGGCCGCGACCTCGGCTACCTCGGGGAGCCGACCGTGAACGTGCTCGAGCTGAACATCGCGCTCGCCGGCCTCGGCGGCTGACGCCCGCACCACGCGGGCAAGGAAGAGATGACATGAAGCGCGGTCGACTGCGGGTGCTGCTGGGAGCGGCACCGGGCGTGGGCAAGACCTACGCCATGCTCGAGGAGGGCAGGCGGCTGCGCGACGAGGGCGCCGACGTGGTGGTCGCGGTCGTGGAGACCCACGGCCGCGCCGCCACGGCGGCGATGCTCGAGGGGCTGGAGATCCTGCCCCGGCGCGAAGTGTCGCACCGCGGGGTGGAGATCACGGACCTCGACGTGGACGCGGTCATCGCCCGCCGGCCGACCATCGCGCTGGTCGACGAGCTCGCCCACACGAACGCCCCCGGCGGCCGATCCGAGAAGCGCTGGCAGGACGTGGACCTCATCCGCGACGCCGGCATCGACGTGATCTCCACCGTCAACATCCAGCACATCGCCTCGCTCAACGACGTGGTCGAGAAGATCACCGGCGTGCCGCAGCGCGAGACGATCCCCGACCGCGTGCTCCGCGAGGCGCACCAGATCGAGGTCATCGACCTGGCGCCCGAGGCCCTGCGCGACCGGCTCGCCGGCGGGCGCGTCTACCCGGCCGAGCGGATCGACGCGGCCCTCTCCCACTACTTCCGCCTCGGCAACCTCACCGCGCTCCGCGAGCTCGCGCTCCTCTGGCTCGCGGACGAGGTCGACACCGCGCTCGCCGCCTACCGCGACGAGAAGGGGATCGACGCCCGCTGGGAGGCCCGCGAGCGCGTGGTCGTGGCGCTCACCGGCGGACCCGAGGGCGAGACGCTCCTGCGGCGCGGCGCCCGGATCGCGGCCCGCTCGGCCGGTGGCGAGCTGATGGCCGTGCACGTATCCAGCCAGGACGGCCTGCGCTCCGGCAGCCCCGAGGCGCTCGCCAGCCAGCGCGCGCTCGTCGACTCGCTCGGCGGCAGCTACCACCAGGTCGTCGGCGACGACATCCCGCGCGCGCTCGTCGAGTTCGCGCGCGCGTCCAACGCCACGCAGCTCGTGCTCGGCGTCAGCCGCCGCAGCCGCCTGGCTGCAGCGGCGACCGGGCCCGGCATCGGCGCGACCGTGATCCGCGAGTCCGGCGACATCGACGTGCACATCGTCACGCACGCGGCCGCGGGCGGGCGCTTCCGGCTGCCGCGCATCCGGGGCGGCGCGCTCAGCATGCGGCGCCGGATCCTCGGCGGGCTCCTCGCGCTCGGCGGCGGCCCGCTGCTCACCTGGCTGCTCTCGGCCACGCGCTCGGACGACTCCATCACGAGCGACGTGCTCTCGTACCAGCTGCTCGTGGTGCTCGTGGCGCTCGTCGGCGGGATCTGGCCGGCCCTGTTCGCGGCCGTGCTCTCCGGCTTCACGCTCGACTACTTCTTCATCGACCCGCTCTACACGATCACCGTCGACGAGCCGCTGCACCTGCTCGCGCTCGTGCTCTACGTGGTCATCGCGCTGCTCGTCAGCTGGATCGTCGACCAGGCCGCCCGCCGCACCCGCCTGGCCCGCCGCGCGGTCGCCGAGGCCGAGCTGCTGGCGACCGTGTCGGGATCCGTCCTCCGCGGCGAGGGCGCCGTGCACGCGCTCGTGAGCCGCACCCGCGAGGCGTTCGGCCTGCAGGGCGTGAAGCTCGTCGACCGCGACGAGACCATCGCATGGGACGGCGTCGTCACCGGCGGCGCATCGACCGACGTGCCCGTGGGATCCCGCGGCGTGCTCACCCTCTACGGCGACGACCTCGAGGCGTCCGGCCGCCGCCTCCTCCGCGTCATCGCCGCGCAGCTCGACGCCGCGCTCGAGCACCGCGACCTCTCCGACACCGCCCGCGAGGTCGGCCCGCTCGCCCAGACCGACCGCGTGCGCACGGCCCTGCTCTCGGCCGTCAGCCACGACCTCCGGCGACCGCTCAGCGCCGCGACAGCCGCCGTCTCCGCGCTCCGCTCCCCCGGCATGACGTGGGCCGACGGCGACCGCGAGGAGCTGCTCGCGACCGCGGAGGAGAGCCTGGGCACGCTCGCCGACCTCGTCACCGACCTGCTCGACGTCAGCCGCGTGCAGGCCGGCGTGCTCGGCGTGCGGCTCATGGACGTCGACCTCGACGACGTCGTGCTCGCCGCCCTCGACGAGCTCGACCTCGGGCCCGCCGACGCCGTGCTCGACCTCGCGCCCGACCTGCCCGGCGCGGTCGCGGATCCGGGCCTCCTCCAGCGCGTGGTCGTCAACCTGCTGAGCAACGCCGTGCGGCACGCGCCCGACGGCGTGCCCGTGCGGCTCAGCACGAGCGCGTTCGCCGATTCAGTGGAGATCCGCGTCGTGGACCACGGACCGGGCGTCGCCCCCGAGCGCCGCGACGACATGTTCGTGCCGTTCCAGCGCCTCGGCGACACCGACAACGCGTCCGGGCTCGGCCTCGGCCTCGCGCTCTCGAAGGGCTTCACCGAGGGGATGAGCGGAACGCTCACCGCCGAGGACACCCCGGGCGGCGGGCTCACGATGGTGGTCGCGCTGCCGGCGAGCAGGGCGGACGCGGAGCCGGTCGCGGATCCGGTCGCCGATCCGGTCGCCGACGCGCCTGCTCCCGCCGACATGCCCGCGCCCGCCGCGCCCGCCTCGTCCGCCTCGTCCGCCTCGGAGGTGTCCGCGTGAAGATCCTCATCGCCGACGACGACCAGCAGATCCTGCGGGCCCTGCGCATCACCCTCACGAGCCTCGGCTACGACATCGTCACGGCGGAGGACGGCGCAGCCGCCGTGCGCGCCGCCGTCGCCGAGAAGCCCGACCTCTACATGATCGACCTCGGCATGCCGCGGCTCGACGGCGTCGAGGTGATCCAGGCGCTCCGACTCTGGTCGACCGCGCCGATCCTCGTGGTCTCCGGCCGCTCGGGCGCCGCCGACAAGGTCGAGGCGCTCGACGCGGGCGCCGACGACTACGTGACCAAGCCGTTCTCCATCGACGAGCTGCTCGCCCGGATCCGCGCCCTCGGCCGCCGCGCCGCCGCCGACGAGGACCGCTCGGCCACGGTCTCGTTCGCCGACGTGACGGTCGACCTCGCCGCCCGCGTCGTCACCCGCGGCGACCAGCGCGTGCGCCTCACCCCCACCGAGTGGCAGGTGCTCGAGCTGCTCGTGCGGAACCCCGACCGGCTCGTCTCGCGCCAGACGCTCCTCACCGAGATCTGGGGCCCGACCCACCTGAACGACAGCGGCTACCTCCGCCTCTACGTGGCGCAGCTGCGCAAGAAGCTCGAGCCGGATCCGTCGCACCCCCGGCACCTGCTGACGGATCCCGGCATGGGGTACCGCTTCGTGCCGGCGGGGGCGGGGCGGGCGCCGGGCGAGGGGTAAAAGGGTAAAGGTGAGGAGCTCCGTAAGGTATTAAGCACCGCAGAAGGCGACATCTGGCGTCGCTGAATGCGGACCAGGTAGGGATACGTAACCGCTTCCGCACCGCAAGGAACGGCACCTAGCGTCACCACTACATCGCTAGCACTTTTTCCGGGAAGCACGGACCCGCCCTAGTGAGTAGCTATCGGTTAGACGCTCGCATGGCCGGCAGCATTGAGTGACACACCCGATTTCTGAGACAGTACAAAACGCACCAACGAACCCACGTCAGTCCGGACACGAAACTTAAGCTCACAGCCAAATTACTCTCTTTTTTGTCCTTCGTATATTCTTAACGCCCACTGTTCATCTACCTCGCAATCGAGGATCAGGTGGCCAGGCGCCCCGCGGAAACTAGCCCCGATTCGCACCTTTTTCACCACAACAGTAGTAGTCAGTCCAGCATGACTATCAAGCAGTTCGATGTGGCTCCCCGGCGGCAAAGGGAGCCTGCCCTCGAGAAATCCCACCTGCAAATCCCGGGCAATATCGAAGATCAACGTTCTGTTCGACACTGGTAGGTTTGGCGTCGCGCCACCCTCATATAGAGGCGCTACGGATCCGTCGGAAGCCGACCAGGGCTCGTTTATGTAATGTGTCCTTAAAGGATCACGTTCGTACCCGGCAGCCCCCGCTACTGCCCCACCGGCGCCACGCGCGAGCCCCCGGACGGCAAGTAGTATCTCGTCTAATACACTCTCGGGATCTCTTACCGGAGCCGAGGTTTCGTCCAGCTCGCTTGCCTTCCTAATTGCAACCTCGAGACTCGGCCATTCCTTATCAAACATCGTCTCAACGATGTGAGGTGGCAAGTTATCTTGCATGTTGCCATTAATAGTTGTGACAAGTGATAACACGGCTTCCCGGTCGGATGCAATCACGTTTTGAAATTGACTTAAAGGACCAGTGAGATCTACGGTCGACAACCCCACAAGAAGCGGGGCAACTTTTCCGTACTTTATCGACTTAGCAAGAGCTCCTGCTTCAAAATTAATCCATGCCGAGTTCATATTAGCGGGAGTAACAATGACTATGCCGAAGGCAGCTTCTTCTAGCTCAGACGCGATTGCGGGAAGTCCGCGTGACCCTTTCTCAATATCGTCGCTACTTACAAATGGTATCAACTTATCTGTCAACACCCTAGGGAGAAATGAGCGCAAAGCCTTAGCCACTTCCCGGGCCTCCGCACCCGACCAGCTAATGAACAGTTTCATGCCCCTGCCTTCTTTTCGTTTCCACCAACGTACTCCGTACGTCCGATAGTTGGCCGCGGCTATGACGCGAGCGTATGCTCCCGTGGTGCCCCAGAGATCCACCCGCTCCGCCGGTCCCGCCGCCCTCCTCGCCTCCGCCGCCGCCGCGCTCGGCGGCCTCGCCGCCGCCGCCCTCGTGGTGCCGCGCCGGTTCGAGGCCGGACGCCGCGAGCGCGCCGCCGTCCTCAACGAGACGCTCCCCGTGAACTCCGCCTGGTGGCGCGAGCACGCGAAGCTCGACGGCGACCTCCTCTACGTGGCGCTCGGCGACTCGACCGCGCAGGGCATCGGGGCGAGCCGCCCCGGCAACGGCTACGTCGGGATCCTCGCCGACCGGATCCGCGCGCTCAGCGGCCGCTCGGTCCGCACCGTCAACCTCAGCGTCTCGGGCGCCCGCGTCCAGGACCTCGTCGAGCACCAGCTCCCGCGCCTCGCGAAGCTGCAGCCGGACGTGGTGACCCTCGCGATCGGCGCCAACGACATCGCCGCGTTCGAGCCGGTCGCGTTCGAGGACGCCCTCGGCCGGATCCTCGACGCCGTCCCGCCGACCACCGTCGTCGCCGACCTGCCGTGCTTCCACTTCCCCGCGAGCGAGCGCAAGGTGCGGGTCGCGAACGAGATCGTGCGCCGCCTCGCCACCGACCGCCGCCTCCGTCTCGCGCCGCTGCACCGCATCACGCGCCGCCAGACGGCCGTCCTCGCGATCACCCAGGCCGCCGGCGACCTCTTCCACCCCAACGACCGCGGCTACCGCGTCTGGGCGAGCGCGTTCCTGCCGTTCCTCCCGGCGACGGTGCGCGCGCTGAAGGTGTCGGGGCGCTGAGGCGCCGAGGCGCCGAGTCGCCGAGTCGCCGAGTCGCCGAGTCGCCGAGTCGCCGAGTCGCCGAGGCATCTTCTCAGATGCGCGATCCCGCACATCTGCCAGACGCTGCAGAGACGGGCAGCGGACTCGCCGCGTTGTTGATGTCACCATTCATCGACCCTACGAAGCCCTAGCGAACCTAGAGGAGGCTCGTTGCCGCCCGTGACTAGGAGGCTTGAAGCGCCACGATAAGCAGCTTCAGGCTGTATTTCGCGATGCCAATAGGACGCGACAGAGGCGGCCAAAGCAGTGTCCGACTGCGTGCCAACTGTGCAATGATACCCACGTGACAGACGTATTTTTGAGCTACAGCATCGATGACTCGAACACTGCGCATCGACTTGCTGAGCAGCTGGAAGAAGCAGGACTATCCCTGGCCAGGCTTGATGAGACGCCCGTTGGCAAATCATTCGCGCAGGCGATCTCGACGGCCGCGGCGCAGGCATCAGTTTTCGTGCTACTTCAGCCAGCGCCGACGAATGCGCCTCTCGATTCTCATGTTTATAGCGAGGCAGCAATTGCTCGTAATGCGCTGGAAGGCAAGCCCCTACTTCCTGTTCTATTACCCGGTCGGCACGCATCGCCGAATATCGGCCAATATCGAGCTTTTAAACTCGAATCGGATGGCGACCTAGGTGCACTCATCAAAGTGATCCAAGATCTTGTGCGATCAGTGGCACAAAAGCCCAAAGCTCAAGCAGGATCGCCGCTCTCTCTTTACATCTCCCTCCTTCGTTCTGACATCCACAAATCGCCACAGGCGGGCGCGCTTGTTCTCGATGAAATCACACAGCTAGCCGCCCGCTCGACACCAGACGCCCTCCTTGAGAGGCAATCCTTTTCCGAAGCGCTGACCTGGGGCGAGCGGACACTTGGGCGCGCTCATCCCTCAGTAGGGTCACTTAGGCGCAGACTGGCAATTAAGTTCGTTGTCGCGGCCGATTATGAATCCGCGTTGCACCTAATTCAGTCGTGGATTAGCACTAGCACAACTTCCGACGATCGCATAGAAGCAAAGTTGATGTTAGGTAATACTTATTTGGCATCCGCCCGTTACGCGGAGGCGCAAGACATTTACTCCGACGTGGTCGTAATGGCACGAGCAAGCGAGTCATTAACCGCCGAAGGCACAGCCTTGACGGCGTTAGCCAATACGAGCCGAGCGCGCGGCGATTACGCTGCCTCTATCAACTACTATTCATCAGCTCTTACCGCCATGGCGCCTTTAATGGAACCCATTGCTAGACTTCACGCATTGGTAGGGGTAGCTGAAATGCTAGAGCGAACCGGCGACCGCTCAGACAGGTCCAGAGGGTATGTTGACGAAGCGCTCAAATTAACCCACAACACATCGTACGTCGACGAGCGGTTATTGAACCGGCTAAAAAAGTTGACGGATAGCCCGGAGGCGCTGAATTGAGTACGCTCAATGCAGTACGCGTATTCATTAGCTACGCACACGACGATGGAGTTCCAGGGCATGCTGATCGCGCCCTCGAGCTTGCCGACTCCCTTCGTCGTCGCGGTGTCCTTTCGTTTATAGATAAATGGGTCGAACATGAACCAATTCACTGGCCACGGTGGATGGCGGACCAAATTCGTGACGCTGACTACGTTCTTTGCTTGGGTTCTCCATTATACAAGATGCGTTCTGAGCAAAACGGTGACCCCGATACTGGTCGTGGCGCGAGATGGGAAGGCGCACTCATCACGGATGCGATGTATTCAGACATTGCCGGAGCGCCTGCAAAATTCCTGAGCGTGGTCATGGAAAGTACTACACCAGACGACTTGCCGGACGTACTCCGGCCCTATGGGCATACCTATTACAAGTGGAGCCCAGGGTCTGACGGTGATGAGGCCCTCTATAGACGCCTAACAGGTCAGCCCCGCTTTACGCCTCCGCCTCTTGGGCCCCTCGTCGTATTTGATTGATACGAATCTCGTCGTAATACTTTCGGCCACAAGCGCCGATTCACGTACAGATCATCAGGAGACGGCGCGTAGTAACGTTCCAATGATCAGTCACCCCCCCCCTGGCTTTTGTAACCAGTGGATGAAGAAGATAACGCCACGTCCGCCGGTGTCGGCGGCCGCCGGTAGAGTCCCCCGCATGGCCCGCATCCACTCCACGTACCGCTGCTCGGAGTGCGGGTGGACGACCCCGAAGTGGGTCGGGCGGTGCGCCGAGTGCCAGAGCTGGAACACCGTCGCCGAGGTGTCGCAGACGCCCGCCGCGGCCGGCCGCGTCACCGCGCTCACGCCCGCCGGATCCAGCCAGGCGCGGTCGATCATGCACGTCGGCACCGCGTCCGCCAGCCACATGCCAAGCGGCGTCGGTGAGCTCGACCGCGTGCTCGGCGGCGGGATCGTGCCGGGAGCCGCCATCCTCATGAGCGGCGAGCCCGGCGTCGGCAAGTCCACGCTGCTGCTCGAGGTCGCGGCGCGCGCGGCCGCGAAGGGCGCGAAGGTCCTCTACGTCACGGCCGAGGAGTCGGTCGCGCAGGTGCGGATGCGCGCCGAGCGCACGGGCGGGCTGCAGGAGTCGCTCATGATCGCGGCCGAGACCGACCTCGGCACGATCCTCGGCCACATCGAGCAGGTCGCGCCCGACCTCCTCATCGTCGACTCCGTGCAGACCGTCTCCAGCAGCACGTCCGACGGCCTGCCCGGCCACCCCGGCCAGGTGCGCGAGGTCGCCGTCACGCTCATCCGCGTCTGCAAGGAGCGCGACCTGCCGCTCCTCCTCGTCGGCCACGTCACGAAGGACGGATCCATCGCGGGCCCGCGGCTCCTCGAGCACCTGGTCGACGTGGTGTGCCAGTTCGAGGGCGACCGGCAGACGTCGCTCCGCTTCATCCGCGCGCTCAAGAACCGCTTCGGCCCCACCGACGAGGTCGGCTGCTTCGAGATGGCGGGCGACGGCATCGTCGAGGTGCCGGATCCCAGCGGCATGTTCCTCTCGCGCGGCGTGCACTCGGTCTCCGGCACGTGCGTCACCGTCGCGATGGAGGGCCGCCGCGCCCTGCCCGTGGAGGTGCAGGCGCTCGTCGTCGACACGAAGGCGCCGCAGCCGCGCCGCGTGGTCAACGGGGTCGATGCGTCCCGCGTCGCCATGCTGCTCGCGGTGCTGGAGAAGCGGGCCAACGTGCGGCTCTCGGATCGCGACGTCTACGTGTCCACGGTCGGCGGCGTGCGGCTCACCGAACCGGCGGCGGATCTCGCCATCGCCGTCGCGCTCGTGTCCGCCGTCAACGGCAAGGCCATGCCGCACGACCTCGCGGCGTTCGGCGAGATCAGCCTCGCGGGCGAGATCCGCGGCGTCACGTCGGCGCCGCAGCGCGCGGCGGAGGCGAGGCGGCTCGGCTTCACCCAGATCGTCGACGCCGAGTGGGGGCCGCTGTTCTCCGCGCTCGGCCGTGCGTTCTCCCTCGCGAAGAGCGAGCGGGAGAAGGAGCTCGACGAGGCGTTCTGATCCGCGGGCCGCGGAGGCTGAAGAGCGCGGCTCAGCTCGCGCTGACGGATCCGTCCACGTGCTCCCGCACGTGCGCCACGGCGTCCGCCACCACGTGGGTCACGTGCGTGTCCGCCACCTCGTACCGGGCGATGCGCCCGTCGCGCTCCACGGTCACGAGCCCCGCCGACCGCAGCACGCGCAGGTGCTGCGACACGAGCGGCTGCGAGAGGCCCGACTCGGCGACCAGCTCCGTCACGCTCATCTGCCGCGAGGCCAGCAGCCCGATGAGCCCGAGGCGCGACGACGAGGACAGCGCCTTGAAGAGCTCGGCGGCCTGCTCGAAGCCAGCGGGTGGGTAGGTCACCTGGACGATCCTAGGGCGAGGCGGACACGCGGCCGGTCGCGGAGACGACGACGGGGACCGGGCCGAAGGCCGGGTCCCCGTGTCGATCCTCGCGCAGCGTCGCGCGGTGGGATCAGTGCTCGTCGTAGTGGTCGCCGTGCTCGGCGTGCTTGTGGCCGTCGTGGACGTAGTCCACGTGGTCCTCGTGCGTGACGGTCTCGTGACCGCAGTCGGCACCGTGCTGGTGCTGGGCGACGGTGTGCTCGGCGTGGGTCTCGGTGGTGTCGGTCATGATGCGTCCTAACGTCGGTGGAGCACCAGGATGACAGACGCATGCATGGATTGCAATGGATGCATCCAATCGGGAACCATGATCACGTGCGCACGCGGGCGGCGCCGGTCAGTACAGCAGGAACGACTTCGGCTCGGCGCTCTTCACGCCGGCCACCTCGACCGAGAGCGTGTAGGTCGCGCCGCCGGCGGGCACGGCCGGACGCTGCTTCTCCTGGCACGTGGTGGTGGACGACCGCTGGCGCGACCACTCGAACGGCGACGACGTCTGCGGCGTGCGGGCGGCGAGCTCGACCTCGGCGTCCTCGGCGCCGGTCTGGCAGTCGGTCGACTTCCAGTAGACGTCGGATCCGCTCGAGATCGTGAACACCTGCGTGGTCGTCCCGAGGTTCGCGGTGCAGGGCTCCATGCCCGTGTTCGTGACGGTGAAGGAGAGCTTCGGCAGGACGCCCGCCTTGTAGGAGGCGGCGTCGGTGACGGGGGTGACGGTCAGCTGGCCCGCGGCGCAGGATCCGTCGGCGTTCGTCTCCGTGCCGGCGCTCGCGCTCGCGCTCGGGCTGGGATCGGGGGCGGGTTCCGCGGCCGCGTCACCCGAGTCGCCGGCGGCGGCGTCCGCGCTGGGCGTCGCGCCGGGAGCTGCGGTCTCCGCCGTGCCGCGGCCGAGGTTGGAGACGATGATCACGACGACGGCGATCACGGCCACGACGACGAGCAGCGCGAGCAGGCGGCGACGGCGGTACACGGCCGCGGACGGGCGGCCTCCGGGCGAGGTCGAGGACATGACCACAGGCTACGGTCGGGTGCCCGCCGGGCCGGGTCGGCGCGCCCGCCGCTCGCGTCCCTCGGGAGATCCGGGGTCGCAGCGGCCAGGGGCCGGGGTCAGAGCGCCTTGAGCATGCGCGTGTTGCCGAGCGTGTTCGGCTTCACGCGGGAGAGGTCGAGGAACTCGGCGATGCCCTCGTCGTGCGAGCGGAGCATCTCGTAGTAGATCTCTTGCGCGATGATCGACTCCGCGACCTCGTGGTACCCGTGGCGCGAGAAGAAGCCGACCTCGAAGGTCAGGCAGAACAGGCGGCTGAGGCCGAGCTCGCGGGCGTCGTCCTCGAGGCGCTCGAGGATCGCGTGACCGACGCCGGTGCCGCGCGTGTGCGGGGCGGCGGCGAGGGTGCGGATCTCGCCGAGGTCCTCCCACATCACGTGCAGCGCGCCGCAGCCGACGACCTCCCCGGACGCGTCGACCGCGACCCGGAACTCCTGCACGTTCTCGTAGAGCACCACGAGGTCCTTGCCGAGGAGGATCCCCTCCATCACGAGCGGCTCGACCAGCTGCTGGATCCGCGGCACGTCCCCGGTGCGCGCGCGTCGCACGGTGACGCCGCCTGCGGGCTCCGCGGACTCGACGACGACTGGCTCTGCGCTCACGGTGACGACCCTCTCGATCCGCGGCACGGGCGCCCGGATCAGGGGTCCAGCCTAGCGACGGGCGGATCCCGCGTCCGGGGCGGGCGGCGCGGCGTCGGCGGCAGCGCCCGGGGCCGGTGTCGCGAGCCGCGCGATCATCCGCGGCGCGATCCACACGATCGCCACCACGCCCACCACCGCGCGCAGCCCGGCGAACACGAGCACCCACCAGCCGACCCCGTCGCCGCCGACGAGCAGCGCGATCCCGATGACGACGAGCGCCGCGTCCGCGACGAACGGCACGCGCAGCCAGAACATGAGGCGGCGGACGGGATCCATGCCCCGATCCTGCGCCCCCGACCTGCGTGGCCGTCCGTCGCGCGGGCCACGCGGCGTCATCACGCCGGGCGCGGCCCCGGCCGATCAGCGACGGGCGCGCCCGACGGCGGCGCCCAGCGGTCGGAGGCAGGATCGGACACGGCCCGCGCATCCGCCGTTCGCCGCTCCACCGGCAGCCGCACGCCGAAGACCGTGCGGCCCGGCTCCGACTCCACCCACACCGCGCCGTGGTGCGCCGCGACGATCGCCTGCGCGATCGCGAGGCCGAGGCCCGTGCCGCCGGTGGAGCGCGCCCGGGATCCGTCGCCGCGCACGAAGCGCTCGAACAGGTTCTCCTGCAGGGCGGGCGGAATGCCGGGGCCGTCGTCGGTCACGCGGATGACGGCGTGCGCATCCGGACCGGCGCCCTCGACGGCGAGCGACGCGACGACGCGCGTGCCGGCCGGGGTGTGCGTGCGGGCGTTGGCGAGCAGGTTGACGACCACCTGGCGGAGCCGCGCATCGTCGCCGGGGACGGTCACGGAGTCGTCCGGCAGGTCGAGGTCCCAGTCGTGGTCCGGGCCCGCCGCGCTGGCATCGCCGACCGTGTCGAGGAGGATGCGCGTGAGGTCGACCGGATCCGACTCCAGCTCGCGCCCCTCGTCGAGGCGCGCGAGGAGCAGGAGGTCCTCGACGATCGTGGTCATGCGCACCGACTCCGACTCGATGCGCGACAGCGAGTGCGTCACGTCCTCGGGCAGCTGGTGGGGACCCCGGCGGGTGAGCTCGGCGTAGCCGCGGATGGAGGCGAGGGGGGTCCGTAGCTCGTGGCTCGCGTCCGACACGAACCGTCGCACCTTGGCCTCGCTCGCCTGCCGCGACGACAGGGCGGCGGCGACGTGCCCGAGCAGGCCGTTGAGCGCGGCGCCCACGCGGCCGACCTCGGTGCGCTCGTCCGTGTCGGATGCGGGCACGCGCGCCTCGAGCGCGACGTCGCCGCGGTCGAGCTCCAGCGCGGCCACGTGGGTCGCCGTGTCGACGACCCGGTCGAGCGGGCGCAGCGCGCGCCGCACGATGAGGGTGCCGAGGAACGCGGCGAGCGCCAGCGTGATGGCGGCGACCACGGTGATCACGAGGATGAGCTGCTCCACCACGTCGTCGGCGGGCTTCGTCGGCAGGCCGGTGACGATGGTCGCGCCCGACGACGAGGTCTCGCCGATGAGCCGGTAGCTGCCGAGCGTGCCGCCCAGGTCGACCGTGCGCGGGACCCCGTCCGTGGACACGCTCTGCAGCTTCTGGCTCTGCACCTGCGTGAGCTCCACGGTACCGGCGCCACCCGGCTCGCCCTCGGCGGCATCGCGGTCGGCGATGTACCCGCCCGAGACGACGACGCCGTCGACGATGGTCGCGCTGATCGTGCCGACCTGCTGCCCGAACGCGCCGAGCCCACCGGGCGCCCCGGGGAAGCTGCCGTAGCCACCCGGATCCTGGTCGACGAAGCTCTGCGAGCGTGCCGCCGTGGCCTGCAGCTGCTGGTCGACCTGCTGCATCAGCGACGTCCGCAGCGCCAGGATGCTCACGATGCCGATGAGGATGCTCGCGAGCGCCAGCAGCCCCACCACGCTGAGGACGAGGCGGCGGCGCAGGGTCATGCCGCGCGCCGCCGCGGCCAGTCGTTCGCGCAGCGGCGGGGCGCCCTGCGGAGGCGCATCCGGCGACGCGGCGACCTGCGGCTGGGTCACTCCGCGGCCTTGAGCATGTAGCCGCTGCCGCGCACCGTGTGGATCATCGGGTTCCGCCCGGCGTCGATCTTGCGCCGCAGGTAGGAGATGTAGATCTCGACCACGCTCGACTTGCCGCCGAAGTCGTAGCTCCACACCCGGTCGAGGATCTGCAGCTTGCTGAGCACCCGCCGCGGGTTGCGCATCAGGTAGCGCAGCAGCTCGAACTCGGTGGCGGTGAGCTCGATGGGGTCGCCGGCGCGCGCGACCTCGTGGCTGTCCTCGTCGAGGGTGAGGTCGCCGACGCGGATCACCGGGTCGACGCTGTCGCTCACCACGAGCGTCGAGCGGCGGATGAGGCCGCGCAGCCGGGCCACGACCTCCTCCAGGCTGAACGGCTTGGTCACGTAGTCGTCGCCGCCCGCGGTGAGGCCGGCGAGGCGGTCGTCGAGCGAGTCCTTCGCGGTGAGGAAGAGCACGGGGATGTCCTCGGCATCGGCCCGCAGCCGCGACAGCACCTGCAGCCCGTCGAGGTCCGGCAGCATGATGTCGAGCACCACCGCGTCGGGCTTGAACTCGCGCGCGGCGGCGAGCGCCTGGTGCCCGTTCTCGGCCGTGCGGATCTGCCAGCCCTCGTAGCGGAGCGCCATCTGGAGCAGGTCGGTGAGGGACGCCTCGTCGTCGACGGCGAGCACCCGGATGGGCGACCCGTCGGCGCGGGTGAGGCGGGGCTGCGGGGCGGCGGCGGGCTGGAAGCCGGAGGGCGGGGTGGTGGTCACGGGATCCATCATCCGCATGTTCCTATGAATGAGCCATGAGACGGCCATGGGCCGGCTTCCGCTGTAGCGGATCAGGACAGGATCAGCGCCCCGCTGCGCAGGCCCTCCGCGATGAGGGCGTACAGGACCAGTGCGATCAGGATCGCGCCGATGATCCACGAGCTCACGTCCACGTCGCCGAGCTCCGGGTCCACGCGGCGCTCGAGCCGCCGTGCGGCACGCGCCCCGTAGGCGCACCCGATGCAGATGACCACGAGCGTCCCGACCACGGCGATGCCCGTCCAGCGCGCGAGCGCCGCCGCCGGTCCGCCCACCAGCGCGACCACCCACACCGCCAGGAGGCCCAGGCCGAAGACGACCCCGAGGATCCACCCCACGGCCTTCAGTCCCTCCTCCGCCACCGCCACCGACAGCTCCCGCGCCATGTCCTCGACGACGTGCGGATGGGGCCCCGGCAGCCGGTAGCGCGCGGCCTTCCGCTCGCGGCGCGTCATCCGGGCGGGGTCGGCGAAGTGCGCGCGGTGATCGGCGATCGCCGGAGCGAGCGCCGCGAGTTCCTCCGGCAGCGCGGTATCCGGCGGCAGCGCCAGGAAGGCCGGGATCTCGTGGTCCCCGATCCCCGAGTGCGCGATCATCCGGGCCAGCCGGTCGCGCTCCACTTCCGTCGTCCAGCCGGGGACGCCGATGCCCCACCGACCGGCCTGGTCGGGCGCGATGAGCTCGCGGTACAGCCCGGCGAGGGCGAGCCGGGCCGGGGCGTCGCGGGGGTCCTCGCGCAGGTGATCCTTGAGGAGGGCGAGCGCCGCGGCCCGGTCATGCTCGTCCCAGAGCAGGCGGGCGCGGGTCGGGGCGTCGGGAGCGTCGGGCACCGGCCGATGCTGCCAGGTCGGCGCGCGCGGCGAGCGGGCAGCGCACGGGCGCCCGCGGACGACGACGGGCCCGGCGCGTGGTGCGCCTGGCCCGGGTCGTGCGGAGGTGCGAGGACCTAGTGCTTGTCCTCCGTCGCGCGCGTGACGGTCTCGCCGTCGACGCTCGCGCGGTCCTTCTTCTGCTTGTCCCCGCGGGTCTTCGCGAGGCTCGCGACGGTGGCGACCGTGATGGTCGCGCCGATGAAGAGGAGCGAGAACCAGATCGGGATCTCGGGCGCCCACAGCATCGGCTCGCCGCCGTTGATGAAGGGCAGCTCGTTGACGTGCATCGCGTGCAGCACGAGCTTCGCGCCGATGAAGGCGAGGATCACCGCGAGGCCCTGCGACAGGTAGACGAGGCGCTCGAGCAGGCCGCCGATGAGGAAGTAGAGCTGGCGGAGGCCCATCAGCGCGAAGGCGTTCGCGGTGAAGACGATGTACGCCTCGTTCGTGAGGCCGTAGATCGCGGGGATCGAGTCGAGCGCGAACACCAGGTCGACGAAGCCGATCGCGATGACGCAGAGCAGCAGCGGGGTGACGAAGCGCTTGCCGTCGATCTTGGTGGTGAAGCGGTCGCCGACGAACTCGTCGTGGACGGGGAGGATCCGGCGGGCGATGCGCACGAACATGTTGTCCGCCGCGTTGCCGCCGTGGTCGCCCTTCAGCTGCTGGTACGCGAGCACGAACAGCAGCGCGCCGAAGATGTAGAAGACCCACGAGAAGTTCTCGATGAGCGCGGCGCCGAGCGCGATGAAGCCGGCGCGCATGATCAGCGCGATCACGATGCCGATCATCAGCACCTTCTGCTGGTACTTCCGGGGTACGGCGAACCCGGTCATGATCAGCAGGAACACGAACAGGTTGTCGATCGACAGGGCCTTCTCGGTGAGGTAGCCGGCGAAGTACTCGCCGCCGTAGCCCCAGCCGCTCGTG
This sequence comes from Clavibacter quasicaliforniensis, assembly GCF_051201715.1. Taxonomy (NCBI): domain Bacteria; kingdom Bacillati; phylum Actinomycetota; class Actinomycetes; order Micrococcales; family Microbacteriaceae; genus Clavibacter; species Clavibacter quasicaliforniensis. Next base: position 3,062,309 of record NZ_CP139624.1, read on the forward strand.
AAGCCGATGCCGACGCCGAAGATCAGCGCGAGGCCGATGTAGAAGGCCGACCAGCGGGCGGACTCGCCGATGGTGGGCTCGTGCGGCTTGCGCACGTGGGTGAAGAACTCGTAGACGAAGAACGCGATGGTGACCGCGATCGTGATGAGCCAGGTGGTCGTGGTGATGTTCACGGGGGTCTCCGGTGATGAGGCCGACGGGAATCGGAACGGCTAGGTGGCGCGCGGACCCGTCAATGATCCCATGCGGGATCTCCTCACACCGGGGAAATGCCTGCGCCTACGCTCCGCGGATCGTGCGTGCCACGGGGCCGCACGCCCGCGGAGCCGCAGGACCGCCCGACCGCCTGCCGGCCGGGTCAGGTCAGGTCAGGCTCGGCGCCTCGAACGGGTACGCGACGTAGGCGAACCGGCGCGAGTCGGGCGCCCAGCTCGTGACGTTGATGGTGCCCTGTCCGCCTGGGAACGCCGCGAGGTCGCGCGTGCGGTGGCTCTGCCGGTCGATGACGCGGAGGATCACGTCGTGGTCGGCCGGGTGCCCGAGCGTGCCGGGCGGGAAGCTCAGGTAGACGATGTGCTCGCCGTCGGGCGACGGGTGCGGGAACCAGTTGACGCGCTCGTCGGAGGTGAACTGGTGCGTGTCGGAGCCGTCGGTGCGCATCGTGAACAGCTGCGCGTGGCCCGGGAGGTCGGATCCGCGCTCGGAGTTGAAGTAGAGCCAGCCGCCGTCGGGCGAGAACTCGGCGCCGTCGTCCGGGAAGCCGTCGTCGGTGAGCTGCGTGGTGGGGCCGCCGTCGACGGGCACGAGGTGGATGTTCGTGGTCCACTCGCCGCGCGCGTCGAGCTGGCCGCCGATGACGCTGAGCATCGAGCCGTCGGGCGAGACGCCGTGCAGGTAGTTCTTGAAGCCGAGCGCAGGATCCCGGTCCGCCGTGATCCGCCGCCCCTGCCCGCCCGCGCCGTCGTTCCAGAGCACGTCGTACAGGTGGCCGTCGCGGCCGGAGACGTACACGTGCGCGCCGTCGGGCGACATGACGTGGTCGTTGTTGATGGGCGGGACGCCGCCGAGATCCACCGCCTGGAAGTCGACCGCGGGCTCGGGCAGGTCCGGATCCGGCTCCTCCGGGTCGGGCGCCGGCAGCCGCCAGAGCCCGCCCTCCGCGTTGACGACGAGCCAGCGGCCGTCGGGCGTCCAGTTGGGAGCCTCGATGTGCAGCACGGCCGACTCGGCGACCATGCGCTCGGCGCCCGTCTCCACGTCCATGACGAGGAGGCGAGCCAGCTGGCCGTCGCGCAGCGTCACGCGGTGGATCCGGCGGTGCCGTCGGCGGGCGTCGCGGCGGGCGTCGCGGCGGGCGCGTCGTCCCGGTTGTTCGCGAACGCCGAGTCGAAGAGGCTGTCGGGCGTCGGCCAGAGGAGGGAACGGACCTGGGCGAGGGCGTCGGGGGCTCCGTGCAGGCGGTCCATCCCCGCATCCTCCCACTCGACCGACACGGGGCCGTCGTAGCCGATGCTGCGCAGAGCTCGGAAGGCGCGCTCGAACGGGACGTCGCCATGGCCGACCGAGACGAAGTCCCAGCCCCGGCGCGGGTTGCCCCAGGGCAGGTGGGATCCGAGCCGGCCGCCGCGACCGTCCGTCGTGACGCGCGTGTCCTTGGCGTGCACGTGGTAGATCCGGTCGGCGAAGTCGAGGAGGAAGCCCACCGGGTCGATGCCCTGCCACATCATGTGGCTCGGATCCCAGTTGAGGCCGAAGCCGGGGCGGTGTCCGATGGCCTCGAGCGTGCGGCGGGTGGTCCAGTAGTCGTAGGCGATCTCGCTCGGGTGCACCTCGAGCGCGTACCGCACGCCCTCGTCGTCGAACACGTCGACGATCGGGTTCCAGCGGTCGGCGAAGTCCTGGTAGCCGGCGTCGATGACCGACTCCGGCACCGGCGGGAACATCGCGACGTACGGCCAGATGCGGGATCCGGTGAAGCCCGTCACGCGCGTGACCCCGAGCACCGCCGCCGCCTTCGCGGTGAGCTTCAGCTCCTCGGCGGCGCGCTGGCGCACGCCCTCGGCCTGGCCGTCACCCCAGACCTTGGAGCGGAGGATCGCCTGGTGCCGGAAGTCGATCGGGTCGTCGCACACGGCCTGGCCGGTGAGGTGCTGCGAGAGCGCGTGCACCTGGAGGCCGTGGCGCTCGAGGATCTCGAGGCGGCCGCGGAGGTACGCCGGATCCTCGGCGGCGCGCCACACGTCGAGGTGCTCGGCGGAGCATGCGATCTCGAGGGCGTCGAACCCCCAGCCGCTCGCGAGCCGGGCGACCTCCTCCAGCGGCAGGTCGGCCCACTGGCCGGTGAAGAGCGCTACGGGGGTGGTGATCTGGGGCATGGTTCCCTCTCGTCGACGGTGACGGTGACGGCGCGGTGCGTGCGGTGCGTTGCGTGCGGTGGCGCGGCTCGGTGACGGCGCGCGGGATCCACGCTACACACCGGGCCGCGCCCGCTCCCGGGTGGCCGTCAGCGAAAGTTCGCCGACTGCGTGCGCTGGTAGCCCGCGAGGGTGATGCCGCCGAGCAGCACCGCCCACGCCGCGAGGAGGATCAGCGGGATCCCCATGGCCGCCGTGTCCTGCCGCGCCGCCGCACTCGTCAGCGTGCTCCACGCACCGGTCGGCAGCAGCACCGTGAGCGACGCCCACGGCGTGCCGCTCGTGTCGCCGCCCGTGAACAGGCCGCCCGCGAACGACAGGGGCAGGTACACGAGGTTCGCGAGGCCGAGCGCGCCGCGGGCGGGGAACCAGTAGCCCATCGCGAGGCCGAGCAGCGCCATCGGCACGGCGCCGGCCAGCACGGCGAGCGCCACGGATCCGAGTGTCGCCGCGTCCACCCGGACGCCGCCCGCGAGGATCCCGACCGCGACCACCGGGATCACGAAGACGACGCCGAAGACGCACGCGACCGTGAGCTTGGCGGCGAGCCGAATCCACGCGGGCACGGGCGCCGTGAACAACCACCGCTCCCACGGAGACTCCCGGGCCGACGCGACGCCCACGCCGAACTGGAACGTCACCGTGCCGAGCACCGAGAACAGCACGTAGCCGAGGAGGACGCTGAGCCGCGCGCTCGGCGGCCCGCCCTGCGGCAGGCCGACGACCGCGTAGATGAGCACGGGGTAGGCGAGGAGCGGCAGCACGAACGCGGGCATGCGCGCGTTCTGCGCGAGCTCGCTCACGACGTGGGCGCGGTAGATGGCGAGGCGGCGGCCGGGGGCGGCGCGGACCGGGCTCGGCGCGGCGGTCATCGGGCGCATCCCGCGTGATCCTCGGTGCGCGACGGATCGGCGGGGATCGCGTCCGCGCCACCCGTCAGCACGCGTTCCACGATCTCGCCGAGCCCGGGCTCGACGACCGTGAGGCGGGGCTGCGGCACGGCGGCGAGCACCAGCCCGGCGACGACGTCGGAGCGGTCGGTGTCGATGACCCACCGGATCCGCTCGAGGCCGCGCGGCTCCTCCCCCGCCTCGGGCACCGCGCCGGACGATCGCAGGCGCCGCGCCTCGGCGACGGTCGCGTCGAAGCCGACCCGACGGACACCGGCCAGCCCGCGGAAGTCGGCGGCGGTCCAGTGGCCGACGACGCGCCCGTGGTCGAGGCAGACGACGGTGTCGGCGAGCGCGGCGACCTCCTCCATGTCGTGCGACGCGAGGAGCACGGTGCGCCGGGAGTCGCGGACCGCGGCGATGGCGTCGCGCACGGCGGCCCGACCCGGGATGTCGAGCGCCGCGGAGGGCTCGTCGAGCACCACGACGGGCGTCCCGGCGCCCACCACGCACGCGAGCGCGACCCGCCGTCGCTCGCCGCCGCTGAGGCCGCCGGTCTGGCGCGACGCGAGGCGGTCGAGGTCGAAGCGGTCGATCGCAGCGGCCGGCGTGAGCGCGGCGGCGTGCGGCACGAGGGCGAGCGCCAGCACCTCGCGCACCGTGAGGTACTCGGGGAACGCGAGCGCCTGCGGCATGACCGCGACGAGCGCCGCCGTGGGACCGCCGCGGCGCACGTCGTGGCCGAGCACGCGCGCCCGGCCCGCATCCGGGCGCCGGGTGGCGGTGAGCACGTCGATGGCCGTGGTCTTGCCGGATCCGTTCGGCCCGAGCAGCGCGTGCACGAGCCCCGGCGCGAGGGAGAAGGACGCGGCGTCGAGCGCGCGCGTCCGGCCGAAGGTGCGGGTGATCCCCTCGAGCTCGATCGCGTCAGTCATGGGATGCCTCCTCCTCGGCGAGACGGCGCGCACCCGGCTCGGCGCCGCCGAACGAGATCGCGTACAGGGACGACTGCGTCACCCCGTCGAGCCCGAGCACCGCGTCGAGCTCGTGGTCGACGAAGCCGACCCAGCCCAGCACCGGCAGCCCCAGCGCGGTCGCGACCAGGAGCGCGTTCTGACCGACGTGCCCGGCCTCCAGCAGGGTGAGCCGGTAGCCGCGGAGCCCGTACTTGCAGCGCGAGCGCTCGAAGCTGCCCGTGATGACGACGGTCACCGCGGCCGTCTCGGGGATCGGCGCCATGAGCGACGGCGCCGCGCGGCGGAACCGCGCGAGCCGACCGTCGCGGTCGAGCCCGGACACGTCGACGAGCGTCTCCTCGAGCGGGTCGAGCTGGTGGATCCCCGGCTCGAGCCCCACGACCGATCGCGCGACCACGTGCAGGTCGAGCGGGTACAGCCCGCCGCCCGAGGGCACGAACCGCCCGGGCGTGCCGTCGCCGCGCGGACCGTAGGCGAGGCGAAGCACGGTCGCCAGCTCGGCCAGCTCGACCGGCCGACCGAGCGTGCGCGGCTCCGCCGACCGGCGCGCCGCCAGCGTCGCGCCCAGCTCGTGCCGCAGCGGGAGCGCGCGCGGCAGGGGCAGCGCCGGGAGCAGCCGCGGCGCGGAGGTGGCCCCGCCCGGCCCGGCGTCCGCGACACCATGCGCCTCCTGCGCCATCTGGTGCGCGTACCGCACGTCGGTCCAGCCGGGGTGGGTGATCCGCGTGATCTTCGACGCCTCGTGGAAGTCCTCCGCGGGGTCGCCCGCCGACCGGTCGACGGCTCCGCCGACGCTGAAGATCGGCCCCACGCTCCCGAGGGAGCGCGCGGACGCGGGGGTGCCGGCATCCGCCACCACGGACGGACCCGTCGGGGCCTCCGCGCGCTCGGGGGTGGCGTCGGTCTCGATGGTGCTCATGGGATCCTCCTGGTGCGGCGGGCGGTGGGACGGCGGCGGGGACGGGGACGGGCGGTGCCGCCCGTCACGGGAACGGATGCGGGACGGGGACGAGGTCGGCCGGCCCGTCGATCGCGGGCCCGTCTCGCCACCGCCGGTAGAGGCGCGGGTGCCCGAGGAACCGCGCCGCGTGCACCACGTCGAGCGCCACGAGGTCGGGGCTCAGCGCGCGCACCACGTGGAAGCCGGCCGCGCGCACCTCGGGTGCCGTGATGTCCGCGAGCAGCACCTCGATGCCCTCGCGGTCGAGACCGGCGACGACCTCCGCCCAGCTGTCGGGGCCCCCGACGGCCGCGACCCGCTCGTCCGAGGCGTCGAGCGCGGCCGTGAGGGGGCGCGCGGACGGGCGGCAGTGCAGCCGGATGTGGTCCTCGAACTCGACCACGTCCGCCGCGTCGATGGTCGGCTCCGCCAGCAGCCGCAGGCACCAGTTGTGCGTGTGCAGCGCCTCGCGGACCGCGTTGAGGATCGCCCGGTCGAGCCGGAAGTCGGCCGCGCAGCCCACCGCGACGCCGATGCGGTCGCTGCGCATGACCGCGAGCATCACGGGCACGTCCGCCGCCGCGTCCAGCACGCGCACCGAGAACGACGCGCCGAACCGGCCGCACAGCTCCTCCAGGCGCTCGAGCTCCCGGAGCGTCGCGTCGGTCAGCCGGGGGCTGCCGCGCCAGTCGAAGGCCGGGGGCGTGGATCCTCGGAGCCAGGTGCGCTGGAACGCGTCGCGCTCGATGAGCTCCAGCACGGCGCGGCCCGCGGCGAACCCGAAGTGCGGCCCCGCCGCGACGCCGGACGAGGTGGCCGGCTCGACGTGCGGCTCCCGGTGCCCGTCCGCGCGGTGCGGGTCGTCGAACACCACCAGCTGCGCGGGCACGTGCACGGTCGTGCCCCGATGCAGCGAGCGCGCCGGCATCCACGTGAGGAGGTCGCCCGGCCGGGCGCGCTCGTAGTGGAATGCCGGATCCTCGCGCTGCGTCGGGTGGAAGCGCTGGAAGGCGTCCGGCCCCACCTGGCGGGCGTCGGCGCCGAGGGGCGCGCGGAACCCGCCGGGCGCGCACGCGAGCGACATGCGCTCGACGGCCTCGCCGATGCAGGAGCGCCTTGCCTCCATCCGGGACCCGCCCGGCCCCATGCTGAAGCGCTCGGACTCCGTGCCGGTGAGGAACCCGGTGTCCGCGGAGCGGCCCGAGTACAGCGCGTCCGGGATGGCGTCGGGCGTGAAGGCCATGGGATGCGCGTGCTCCACCAGCCCCGTGTACGGGCTGACGACGCCCGCCCCGCCGCGGCTCATGCCCGCCACGGCGAGGCCACGCCGGCGTAGGGGCGGGGTCCGCACGTGCCGCAGCGCGCGACGCGGAACACGGCGTGCGCCTCGGCCTCCATGACCTTGGGCTCGATGACGAGCACGGTGCTGGCCACGAGCCAGTCGTGGGCGTGGATCCACCGGGCGGCGTAGCGCGCGGCGAACCCGGCCGTGATGGCGTCGAGGCTCGGGTCGCGGGGCACGACGGCGACCGCGTCGGCCGCCGCGGCGTGATCCGCGGCGAACGGCGTAGTCGACGCCCAGCGCAGCGCAACGCACTCCAGGCACGGCCCCTCGCCGGGCACGACCACCGGCCCGACGAGCTGGAACCGGCCGTCGAACGGATGCACGGGGAGCCACGGGCGCCCCGCGGCGTGCATGCGCGCGCCGACCTCGCGGAGGACCGGCCGGGAGCCGACCGCGATGACGAGGTCGGCGTCGTGCTCGTCGCCGAGCTCGGCCGAGGGGAGGGCCTCCGCCAGGCCCGTGAGCAGCGAAGGGATCATGTCGCCCACGAGCGCGACCCGCGCAGGCGACGCGGGGTCGCGCACGGGACCGAGCCCGGTGCGGTCGCCGCCGTTGCGCCGCGCCTCGTCGAGGACGTGCGCGAGCTCGTCGGGGACGGATCCCGCGGAGCCGGACGGCGACCCGACCACGACGTCGCGCAGCACGAGCTCGTCGACCAGGTGCGCCACGGCGGGGGCGTGCGCGGCGAAGGCCCGGTCGAGGTCCGCGCGGGTGAAGGGACGGGAGAGGAGGCGCGACACCGCGGAGACGGCGTCGCCGGAGGGCAGCTGCAGGGAGACCAGCTCGCGACCGCCGAGGAGGTGGAGGGTGTCCTCCACCTCCCCGACGGCGTAGCGGGGACTCACCGAGTACGTGGTCGACGAATCCATGCGCGGGCGATCAGCGAGGCTGCTGGTGGCCGCTGCCGCTCGACGAGCACGTCGTGCTGCAGCACAGGGTGACGTCGCCCATCACCATCTCCTCCTCCGCGCCGCGGTGCGTGATGGTGAAGCCGAAGGCCTCCGCCAGCAGCGCGTCCGACGCCGCGTCGCCTGCGGCCGCCGGGGCGACCTCGGGCGCGGTGGTGGGCAGCAGCTGAGCCGGGGCCGCCGTTTCCATGAGCAGTGACATTGCCGTTCCTTCCTCTGGGTGGGTGGGACGAGGCCTTTCTAGCACGATCTTCCGTGCCCTGGGCAGATGCGCATCACCTGTTGACAACGCGTCTGCGAGGCGGCACGATCAGCCCGCGTCGAGGCGGCCCGGGTCGGATCCGGCGCGTACCCTGGAGCCCGTGACGGACGAGATGCTGGCCTTCCCCTGGGAGGACGACCTCGCCCCCGCAGCACCCGCGCCGCCTCCTCCCCCGCCGCACCTGACGCGCATCGTCGCCCACTCGTCGGATCGCGTCGCCTGGCTCCGCGCCCGCAGCTTCGGCATCACCGCGACCGACGTCGCGCGCCTCGCGACCGACGCCTCGCTGCAGGCCGTCGCGCTCGAGAAGCTCTACGGATCCGGCTTCGGCGGCAACCGCTACACCGACCACGGCCGGGAGCGCGAGCCCGAGATCGCCCGCTGGGTCGAGGCGGAGCACGGCATCGTGCCGAGCGCGCACCTGTTCCACGCGGAGGGCCAGCGCCGTCACCTGGCGACCCCCGACGGCGTGGGCCTCCGGTCAGACGGCCGGCTCGAGCTCGCGGAGATCAAGACGACCGCGAAGCCGTGGCGCAGCGTCCCGCGCAACTACCTGCGGCAGATCTGGTGGCAGCAGTACGTGCTCGGTGCCGAGCGCTCGCTCATCGTCTGGGAGCAGCACGTGGACTTCGTGCCCGTGCACGACATCCCGAAGTGGAAGTGGATCGACCGCGACGAGGCCGAGATCGCCGCGCTCGTGGCGCGCGCGAACGACCTCATCGCGCTCATCGTGCGCATGGCGAACGCGCCGGCGGGAGCCCGCGGCCTGGCCTGAGCCGCGCTGCCTGCGAGGCCCGACCCGGTGCGCGCGCCGTCGCGGTCGGCGAGTGCCCTCGGCATTCTTCTCGCCCGGGGAACACCGCGGAAACACGCCCGACTCACTCGGCGGCTTCACTGGATGAGCGTGGGCAGGTGGGATCCACGATGCCGCCGCGTTCCGAGGAGGGGTCGCACGATGAGCCAGGTCGTCCAGTCGAGAGCCGGCGTCGCCGCCGCCGCCGAGCGGGATCGGGCGGCGGCCGCCGTCGCCCTGGCGCCCCACGGGGAGACCATGCGCGCGGTCGTCGTCACGGAGACCGGGGGGCCCGACGTCCTGCACCTCGCGGACGTGCCGGTGCCGCACCGCCTCGACTCCGAGGTGCTCGTGAAGGTCGTCGCCGCGGGCGTGAACCCCATCGACCTGCGTCTCCGCGCGGGCGAGCCAGGCGGCCCGACGCTCGGCGTCCTGCCCGCGGTGCTCGGCCGCGACTTCAGCGGCGTCGTCGTCGAGTCGCCCTACGAGGACCACGCGCTGCATCCGGGCGACGAGGTGTTCGGCCTCGCGATGGTGCCGCGGATGCCCGGCAGCTACGCCCCCTACATCGCCGTCCCGAGCGTGAGCCTCGCCAGGAAGCCCGCGCGCCTCTCGCACGTGGAGGCCGCGGCGACGCCCGTCAGCGCCCTCACCGCGTGGGGCATGGTCGTCGACATCGGCAGGGCGCACGAGGGCCAGGTCGTCCTGATCCACGCGGGAGCAGGCGGCGTCGGCCACTTCGCCGTGCAGTTCGCGCGCCACTTCGGCGCCCGGGTCGTCGCGACGGGCTCGCCCCGCAACGTCGACTGGCTGGCCGAGCTCGGCGCCGACGAGGTCATCGACCGCTCGCAGGTGCGCTTCGAGGACGTGCTCGCCGACGTGGACGTGGTGATCGACCTGGTCGGCAACTGCACGGACGACACCGGCACCCGCTCGCTGCAGGTCCTCCGTCGTGGCGGCCTCCTGGTCAGCGCTCCCGTGCGCGGCTGGCCGACGCTCGTTCAGGACGCGGCCGCGGTCGGCGTGCGCGCCACCCACTACGAGGTCGCGCCCGACGGGCAGAAGCTCGCCGTGATCTCCCGGCTGCTGGAGTCCGGCGACATCAAGGTCTACGTCGACGAGGTCTTCGACCTGGAGGACGCCGCCGAGGCGCACCGCCACATGGAGAGCGGGCACGCCCGCGGCAAGGTCGTCCTCAACGTGGCGCGGGGCTGATCCGCAGCGACAGGCAAGGTCGTCCTCGACGTGGCGCGGGGCTGATCCGCAGCGACAGGCAAGGTCGTCCTCAACGTGGCGCGGGGCTGATCCTCGCCGACAGGCAAGGTCGTCCTCGACGTGGCGCGGGGCTGATCCTCGCCCGCCGTGTGCGCTCAGCGCTCCAGCGCCTCCCGCAGCGCGTCGACGATCCGGGTCCCGCGGTCGTCGTCGGCCTCCATCCGGTTCGTGAGGAACGCGAAGCCGACCCGGTGCTCGACGTCGGCGAAGGCGACCTGGCCGCCGGCGCCGTCGTGGCCGAGGCTGCCGGATCCGAGGTAGCGGCGCGCGGCCGAGTCGAGCTGGAAGCCCATGCCCCACCGTGGCCACGGGCCCTGCACGTCGAACGCGGACGGCTCGTCGCCGCCGGAGACGGGACGGGTCGCGAGGCGGATCGTGTCGTCGTCGAGCAGGCGCACGCCCGCGGTCTCCACGACCACGGCCGACCATACGGCGGCGAGCGCATGGGCCGTGCCGATGCCGCCGGCGCCGGGGACCTCCGCCGCCTGCACGTCCGCGCGGGAGAAGCCCGCGTCGTCGCCCACGAGCTCCAGCGGCAGCGCGCCGCCGAGCGTGAGGGCGCGCAGCGGCAGGTCGGATCCGCCCGCCGCGACATCCTCGCGCTGCCGGGAGGTGAGCTCCCGCAGCGTCGTGCCCACGCGCATGCGCGCGACGCGCTCGCCGACCTCGGGCGGGATCCCGATCCAGGCGTCCACTCCCAGCGGCCCGGTCGCGAGCGCCTGCAACCACGCGCCGGGCTTGAGCCCGGTGACCCTCCGCACGATCTCGCCCGTCAGCCAGCCGTGCGTGATGGCGTGGTACGCCCACGCGGTGCCCGGCTCCCACCTCGGCTCCTCCGCCGCGACGAGCGCGGTCGCGCGATCCCAGTCGACGAGGTCGGACAGCGTCCAGTCCACCCGCGGCGCCGCGAGCCCGGCACGGTGCGCGAGCGCGTCCGCGACCCGGGTGCGCGCCTTGCCGGCGCGCCCGTACTCCGGCCACAGCTCGGCGACCGGCTGGTCGTAGCGGAGCCGCCCGTCCTGGACGAGGCGCGCGACCAGGATCGACATGACCCCCTTGGTCGCGGAGAACAGCACGCTCGGGGTGTCGAGCCCCCACGCGCGGCCGGTCACGTCGTCGGCGACGCCGCCCGCGAGGTCCACCACCACGTCGCCACGGCGCCGGATGGAGAGCGCGGCGCCCGTGCCGACGTCGGACGCGACGGCGTCCGCGAACGCGCGCCGCACGCCATCGAAGCCGGGCGCGACCCAGCCGACCACGCCGTCGACGCGCGTGCGGGCGCCGGCACCGGCGCCCGCGCCGGTCATGACGCCGACCCTACGGGCGTCGCGACCAGCAGCCCGGCCGCGTCCCAGCGCACGGGCACCGGATCCGGGATGCGGCCGACGAACGAGCCGTCCGCGCCGACGTCCTCGAAGCCCAGGAGCGCCGGACCCGACGGCGTCCTCACGATGCGCGCGGCGTACAGCCCCTCGCCGTGCAGCAGCCGAGCGCACCCGATGTCGACGGGGCGGCCGAAGGGCTGGTCGTCGTCGAGCGGCAGCGCGAAGACGCCGCCCTCCTGGCCGGCGCGCGCGCCCGCGAGGTCGGATCCCGCGCACGAGAACACGAGCACCCGCCGGCCCTCGACCTCGGCGACCTGCAGCACCTCGAGCTGCGCGAACCCGGCGCCGGGCGCGCTGAGCGGCGGAGCGGTCGCCCACGTCACGAGGTCGGGCGAGACCGCCTGGCCCACGACGCCCCGGTCGAGCGGATCCGCCCCGGCCTCGGATGCGTCCGCCCGGGATCTCGCGGTGACGAGCATGCGCCAGCCGTCGCCCGCGGGGTCCGGCTCGACCCAGGGATCCCGCCACGCCTCCTCGCGCCACGTGCCGTCGGCGAGCGTCTCGTACCAGCGCGGGTCGGCCGACAGCGCGGACACGCTCGCCTTCACCCACCGGTGCAGGTCGGTCGAGGTCGCCTGCAGCACGGTCTCCACGTTCATGCCCTCGTCGTCCCGCGGGAACACCGAGCCCGTGTACGACATCCGCCAGAGCCCCGACGGGTCGCGCGTCACGCTGCCCGTCCACGTCGCCGACGCGTCCGGCGACCCGGCCGGCCCGTGCTCGAGGACGACTCCGTGGTCGGTCCACGTGACGAGGTCGGTCGAGGTCGCGTGGCCCACGGCGGCGTTCCGGTGTCGCAGGTCGGGATCCCCGAGCGCGGTCGGCGCGTGCAGGTAGAAGAGGTGCGTCGTGTCGCCGTCGACCGCGGTCCACGAGTCCCAGACCCAGTGCCCGGGCAGCGCGAACGCCATCAGCCCTTCACCGCGCCCTGCAGCAGCGCCGCGATGAACTGCCGCTGGAAGATGACGTACACGATCACCGTGGGCAGCATCACGATGAGCGACGCCGCGAACAGCAGCGGCAGCGCGTCGATGTACTGGCCCTGGTACGCGCCGAGCGCCCCGGCCATGGTGCGCTCGCTCGGGTCGTCGATCATCACGAGCGGCAGCAGGAACTGGTTCCAGGTCCAGAGGAACAGGAGGATCCCGAGCGCCGACAGGGCCGGCCGCGCGAGCGGCAGCTGGATGCTCCGGAACTCCTGCCAGATGCTCGCGCCGTCCACGCGCGCGGCCTCCGACAGCTCCCGCGGCACGCCGACGAAGTGCGCGCGCATCCAGAACACGCTGAACGGCATGTACAGCCCGATGAGCGGGAGGATGACCGCCCACCTGGTGTTGATGAGGCCGAAGCCCGTCATCTGGTAGTAGAGCGGGATGATGATCGCCTCGAACGGGATGGTCAGCCCGATGATCATGGCGACGAGAACGTACTTCCCGCCGGGCACCCGGAGGTTCCCGAGCGAGTAGCCGGCGAGCGTCGCGCAGACGAGGCTGACGGGCACGACCATCACCACGATGAACAGGCTCGAGAGCATCAGCGTGCCGATGTTCCCGACCGTGAACGCCGTCACGAAGTTCTCCCAGTACGCCGGCGTCGGCCAGGAGAAGCCGTTGGGCAGCGAGTCGGGCGACTGCAGCGCGGCGGTGAGCATGCTGGCGAAGGGCAGCAGGGTGAGCACGAGGACCGCGATCAGGAGGATGCGGCCCACGACGAGCTCGGTGCGGTTGACGATCATCAGTCGCGCTCCCTCGAGAGTCGTTGGACGGGGAGCACGAGCAGCAGCACGAACACGAGCAGCACCACGCCGAACGCGGACGCGAGGCCCACCTGGCTCTGCACGAACGCGAGCCGGAAGATCTCGATGCCGGGCACGAGCGTGGTGGTGCCCGGCCCGCCCTTGGTGGTCGTGTAGATGATGTCGAACGTGCTCAGGGCGGCGATGACCGTGATGGTCACGAGCACCGCGATCTCCTGCCGGAGGCCCGGCAGGGTGATGGTGACGAACTCGCGGAAGAAGCCGGCGCCGTCGAGCCGCACCGCCTCGTAGAGCGAGCCGTCGATCTTGCCCATGCCCGTGAGCAGCAGCACGGTGCAGAGGCCCGTGAGCACCCAGGATCCGATGAGCCCGACCGCGGGCAGAGCCGTGCCGAAGTCGGCGAGCCAGGAACGGGACAGGAAGCCGAGCCCCACCGCATCGAGGATGGAGTTGATGGTGCCGGACTGCGCGTACATCCACGACCAGGCGATGCCCGCCGCGACGAGCGGGACGATCTGCGGCAGGAACAGGATGGTGCGCGAGATCGACGCGAACGGTCCCGGCTTCATGCCGCGCAGGAGCGTGGCGAGGGCGAGGCCGGCGGTGATGGGGATCACCATGAAGAAGACCACGAGGACCAGCGCGTTGACGATGGGCGTCAGCAGCCGCGTGTCCGTGAAGATCTGCACGTAGTTGTCGAGGCCGATGAAGGTGGAGGCGCCGATCCCGTTCCACTTGTAGAACGAGTACTGCACCGCCGTGATGAGCGGCCAGACGACGAACGCCCCGTAGGCGGCGACGGCCGGGAGCAGCATGATCCAGCCGACGGTCGCGGTCCGGCGGGCCTCGGGGCCGAGCCGGCGGCGCCTCGCGGGCGTGTGCCCGGGCCCGCTGCCTCGAGGGGACGGCCCCGCGGGGACGGCGGCGGCTGCCGTCGCCCCCGCGGGGATGGTGCGATCCGCGGTGCTCACTGTGCGGCGAGGTCCTGCTCGTAGAAGTCCTGCGTGGCCTTCAGGAAGTCCGCGGGCGTCATCTTGTCGGTGAGCAGCAGCTGCTCGTTCGGCTGGAGCGAGCCCTGGTAGATGCCGGCCGTGCTGTTCGCCATGAAGTCGACGAAGCCGTCGTCGTCGCCGACCTCGGCGGACAGCTCGAGGGCCTTCGCGATGAGGCTGCCCTCCTGGGCGGTCGGCAGGGCCTGGGCCGGGTCGCCGCCGGGCGATGCGCCCGTCACGTCGACGACGATCTGGCGCGCCTTCTCGTCGGTCACGATCCAGTTCAGGAACGCGGCGACGACGTCGGCGTTCTTCGACTTGGCCGGGATGGCGAAGGTGTTGCCCGTGCCCATCGCGACGTGCTTCCCGCCCGCCTCGACCGGCGGCACGAGGCCGAACTGCGCGCCGCCCTGGCCGAGGGCCTTCTCCACGTTCGCGGCGTCCCAGTTGCCGTCCCACATGAACAGCCCCTGGCCGGCCGAGAAGTTCGACACCATCGTCGTGTAGTTGATGGCGTTGACGTCCGGCGGGAGGTACCCGGCCTTCGCCCAGTCCTGGAACTGCGTGGCGCCCGCCAGCGCAGCGTCGGTCTGGATCGTCGCGCCCGGCTTGTTGTACATCCAGTCGACGAGGTCCTGCTTGTCGCCCTGCTGGTTGATGAGCGACTGCAGGATGAAGGTGCCGACGCCGTCCTGCATGCCGGTCTGGATGGGGAGCACGCCCGCGTCCTTCGCCTTGGCGAGGTCCGCCTCGAGCTCGTCCATCGTGGTCGGCATGTCGGTGATGCCCACCTGGTCGGCCAGCTTCTGGTTCATGTAGATGCCCGTGACGCTGTACCCGATGCCGAACTGCCAGAGCGAGCCCTCGCCGCGCACGCCCTTCTCGTCCATGCGGGCCCCCGCGAGCTGGCCCGCCGGGAAGCGGTCCCAGCCGTAGGCGTCGAAGTACGGGTCGAGGTTCGTGAGGAGCCCGTCCTTGACCGTGGTGCCGAGCGTCGAGAGGCGGATCAGGTCCGGGGCGTCGTCGCTCGCGAGGAGCCGAGGCGTGTTCGCCAGGAGGTTCTGGAAGCTGTCGCGCGTGATGTCGAACTTCACGTTCGGGTGCTGCTTCGTGAACTCGGCCGTCAGCTCGTCCGTGACCGGGAAGCCGGTCTCGTCTTGGATCCGGATGGTGACGTCGTCGGTGGGGATCGCGGTGCTCACGTCGCCCGCGGGCGCGGAGGCGACGGGCGCGCTGCCGGGCGCGCAGCTCGCGAGGGCGAGCGCCGAGATGGCGGCGGCGGCGGTGAGCGCTGCCGCGCGTCCCGCCCTTCTCATCGTGGACATGCGGTGACTCCTTCGTCAGGTGATGCGGGGGCGGGGCGGGCGGTGCAGCTAGCCGAGGGCAGCGGTGCCCGCGGTGTGGGAGGGTGATGGTAAATCCATTTATCGGATGCAGGAGATCATGCGCGCAGCGACGCCGGGTGTCAACCCGCCGTCGCTGCAGCGGTCGGGTCACCGGATACGCTCACGGGGAGGAGGACGGCACATGCGCCAGAAGCGACCGACCCTGGCGGACGTGGCCCGGCTGGCCGGCCTCTCCCCGACGGCGGCGTCGCAGATCCTCAACGGCACGCCCGAGACGCGCTTCTCCGAGGACTCCCACCGCCGCGTCCTGGCCGCCGCGGCCGAGCTCGGCTACCGCCCCAACATGGGCGCCCGCGCCCTCCGCACCGACCGGTCGCTCACCATCGGCTTCATCTCCGACGTCGTCGCCACCACGCGCTTCGCGAGCGGCCTCATCCGCGGCGCGCTCGTCGAGGCGGAGCGCGCCGGGCACGTCGTGCTCGTGCTCGAGACCGGCGGCGAGGAGGCGCGCGAGGCCGAGGCGGTGTCCGCGGTGCTCGATCGCCAGGTCGACGGCATCGTCTTCGCCACCATGCGCGCACGGGAGCTCGTCGTCCCCGACGTGCCGGCCTCGACGCGCGTCGTCATGCTCAACGCCACGAGCCCCCATCACGGCAGCTCCGTGCTGCCGGACGAGGAGGAGGGCGGGCGCCGCGCGGTCGACCTCCTCGCCGCCGCCGGCCACCGCGACGGCATCGCGCTGCTCGGCAGCGACGTCGAGACCGAGCGGATCCTCTTCCGCTCGGAGACCGTGGCCCGTCGGCTGCACGGGATCCGCGCCGAGATGGACGAGCTCGGCCTGCGCTTCGCGGCCGAGCGGTCGTGCGAGGACTGGGAGCCGGACGCCGGCTACGAGGCCGCGGGCGCGATGCTCGACGCGGCACCCGGGACCCGCGCGATCCTCTGCCTGAACGACCGCCTGGCGTTCGGCGCGTACCAGGCGTGCCAGGAGCGCGGGATCCGCGTCGGCACCGACGTCTCGCTCGTCGGCTTCGACAACGACGAGCTGGCGTCCTACTTGCGGCCCGGCCTCACGACCATCGCCCTCCCGCACGAGGAGATGGGGCGCGAGGCCGTGCGTCTCGTCCTGCGCGACGCCGAGCCGGGCGAGCGCCTCGTGGCGATGCCCGTGGTCGAGCGCGGCTCGATCGCCCGGGTCGCCCCGGCTGACGGCGGCGCGGCCTCGCTCGCGGCGGCGCGCCTGGCGGCCCTGGCGGCGTCGGCCTGACGGCCGGAACCCCAGCCGTGCCGCCCTACGCGGACGCGGTCGCCGCCAGCGCCTGCTCCATCACGTGATCCGTCTCCACCGCGTCCGACAGCCGGAACGACCGCGTGCCCACGATGCGGAACCCGCTGCGCTCGTAGAAGCGGATCGCACGCGCGTTGTGCTCGTTCACGCCGAGCCAGATCCCGGCCTCCACGTCACGCCCCCGCTCCCCCGCGAGCTCGCGCGCGACCCGCAGCGTCTCCGCCATGAGCGGCCGCGCGACGCCCGCCCCGTGCGACCCCTGCACGACGTACACCTTGCTCAGCTCGACCTCCGGCCGCAGCCGCAGCGCGCCGGCCACGTCGGCGTCCGCGGGTGGCGCGGCGACGACCATCGTGTAGCCGACCGGCCGCCCATCCACCTCCGCGAGGACGACCCGATGGGCGGGATCCGCGAGGTGCGCCCGGAAGCGCGCGGGAGACAGGACCGTGCGGATGTGCTCCGCGATCGCCTCCGCCGTCGTCGTCGGCGGGCACGCGAGCGCGAAGGTGCGGGCGGCGAGGGCAGCCACCTCGTCCGCGTCGGCGGGCGAGGCGACGCGGAAGGAGGGGACGGCGGGGGCGGCGGGATCCGGGATGCTCACCCTGTCGAGCCTAGGCAGCCGAGCGACCCGGGAACGACGGAAGGGCCCGCCGAGCCTCGATGGTCGCAGCCCCGGAGACGACGGAAGGGCCCGCCGTAGCGGGCCCTTCCTGTGCTGCTGGTCGTGCGTGCGCTTCTCGCGCGGCGGTGCTAGATGGAGTTGACGTCCACCGGGATGCCGGGGCCGAAGGTCGTGGAGACCGTGGCCTTCTGCACGTAGCGGCCCTTCGAGGAGGACGGCTTGAGGCGGACGATCTCCTCGAGCGCCGCGCCGACGTTCTCCGAGAGCTGCTCGGGCGAGAAGCTCGCCTTGCCGACCACGAAGTGGACGTTCGCGTGCTTGTCGACGCGGAACTCGATCTTGCCGCCCTTGATGTCGGACACCGCGCGCGCGACGTCCGGGGTGACCGTGCCGGTCTTCGGGTTGGGCATGAGGCCACGCGGGCCGAGCACCTTGCCGAGACGACCGACCTTGCCCATGAGCTCGGGCGTCGAGACGGCGGAGTCGAACGACGTGTAGCCGCCCGCAACCTTCTCGATGAGCTCGTCGCCGCCGACCTCGTCGGCGCCCGCGGCGATGGCCGCCTCGGCCGCGGGGCCCGTCGCGAAGACGATGACGCGGGCGGTCTTGCCGGTACCGTGAGGAAGGATGACGGTGCCGCGGACCATCTGGTCTGCCTTGCGGGGGTCGACGCCGAGCTTGAGCGCGACCTCGACGGTGCTGTCGAACTTGCTGGATCCGGTCTCGCGCGCGAGCTCGACGGCCTCCGAGGCGGTGTACGCCTTCGTGAGGTCGATCTTCTCGGCTGCGGCCCGGTAGGCCTTTGACTTCGCCATTCGTGTCTCCTGTTTCGAGAGTGCGGTTGATGTGAGCCTGGCCGGCTCTCCCGCGTGATGCTGGAGCGGATCCCGGTCGGGATCCGCGGGTGGTGGAGGCTAGGCCTCGACCGTGATGCCCATGGAGCGGGCGGTGCCGGCGATGATCTTCGCCGCGGCGTCGATGTCGTTGGCGTTGAGGTCGGCCTGCTTCTGCTCGGCGATCTCGCGGACCTGGTCCATCGTGAGCTTCGCGACCTTGACCGTGTGCGGCGTGCCCGAGCCCTTGGCGACTCCGGCGGCCTTCTTGATGAGCTCGGCGGCCGGGGGCGTCTTGAGGATGAACGTGAACGTCCGGTCCTCGTAGACGGTGATCTCGACGGGGATGACGTTCCCGCGCTGAGCCTCGGTCTGGGCGTTGTACGCCTTGCAGAACTCCATGATGTTGACGCCGTGCTGTCCCAGCGCCGGCCCGATGGGCGGTGCGGGGTTGGCGGCGCCGGCCTTGATCTGCAGCTTGATCAGACCCGTGACCTTCTTCTTCGGTGCCATTTCTCTTCCTTCTTCTTGATTGCTAGATCGAGCGGGCCGCGCGGCCCGACCGCCTAGAGCTTGGTGACCTGGTCGAAGCTGAGCTCGACCGGGGTCTCGCGCTCGAACAGGGAGACGAGCACCGTGAGCTTGCCGCTCTCGGGCTTGATCTCGCTGATGGAGCCGGGGAGGCCCGCGAACGAGCCCTCCTTGATCGTGATGGTCTCGCCGATCTCGAAGTCGACCTCGGCGGCGACGACGCGCTGCGCCTGGCCGCCCTTGGTGGGCTGGCCCTTGACCTGCGCCACCTCCTTGATCTCGACGAGGCTCTTCAGCATGGAGAAGGCCTCCTCGAAGCGGAGGGGCGTGGGGTTGTGGGCGTTGCCCACGAAGCCCGTGACGCCGGGGGTGTGGCGGACGACCGACCAGCTGTCCTCGTTGAGGGCCATGCGCACCAGCACGTAGCCGGGGATGCGCACGCGGTTGACCATCTTGCGCTGGCCGTTCTTGATCTCGACGACGTCCTCCATCGGGACCTCGATCTGGTAGATGTCGTCCTCCATGTTGAGCGACACCATGCGGTTCTCGATGTTGCTCTTCACGCGGCGCTCGAAGCCCGCGTAGGAGTGGATGACGTACCACTTGCCCGGCTTGGAGCGGAGCTCCTTGCGGAAGTCCTCGTAGGGGTCGACCTCGGCGTCGTCCTCGGTCGCGGCCTCGTCGGGGACCAGGTCGGCCTCGGCCTCCGCAATGTCGTCCGCGGTGGCGGGCGCGACGTCGGCGGGCTCGAGGGCCTCCTCGGCCGCCTCCTCCTCCGCCTCGTCGTCGGTCGCCTCGACGGCGGCCTCGGCCTCGTCGGGCGAGTCGATGTCGAGCGCGTCCTCGACGATGGCGTCGGCCTCGGGGTCCTCGACGGACTCCATCGCGTCGAGCGCCGCCGTCAGGTCGGTCTCGACCGAGTCGGACTCGACGTGCAGGGCGGTGTGCTCCGCCGCGTCCGAGCTCTCCTCGGAGGACTCGATGGCGTGGCCCTCCTGGACCTCGTCCACCTCGGAGGACTGCTCCGCCGCGGGGGCGAGGTCGACGTCGTCGCGCTTGCTCTCAGCCAATGGATCTACTTCCCTCGTTCTTCGTCGTGCGTTGCCGTTCTGTGCCGTGCTGGTCCCGGGCGCCGGGCCGCGCGGATGCGGGACCCGTGAGGATCCGCGCCGCTGCCGTGCTCCGCGCGCGTGGACCCGTGGTCCGCGCCGCTCGCCCTCCCGGCCCGTGCCGCCTCCGCGTGGAGGCCCTGGTGCTAGGCGCCGTTGCCGAACACCACGATGGCGAGGTACCCGAACAGCTGGTCGAGGAGCGAGACGATCACCATCATGACGATGACGAAGGCCAGCACCACTCCCGTGAACGTCAGCAGCTCCTTGCGGGTGGGGGTGACCACCTTCTTGAGCTCCTGCACGACCTGCTTGATGAAGAGCACCAGCCGGGCGAAGGGGTTGCGTCGTGCGTCCCGCTGCTCGCGAGCCTGCGCGACGATCTCCTCGCTCGGCTCGTCGACGATCTTCCGCGCCACGCGTGGGTCCCTTCCTGCATTGCTCGGCTTTCGCCCGGAGTTCGGGCGAGCCGCGATGTCACGTGCCCGGGGACCCGTTCCATCTAGCAGGGCGGACAGGACTCGAACCTGCAACCTGCGGTTTTGGAGACCGCTGCTCTACCAATTGAGCCACCACCCTCTGCGTCGACACCCACCTGCCCTCATGCACCACGACCGTGCGAGCACGGACGGAAGAAGGCGCGGAAGAGCATGGCGGAGATACCGACCCGGACGAGTGTACCAGCATCCGCGGGCGCACGGTCGGGCGGCGGCCTGGCGGTCGTCGGCACCCGCGTGGCGCCGGGCGCGGATCCCTATGCTCACATGCATGGCCGAACCGCAGAGCACCATCCCCCTCAGCCGCGTCTCCACCCGCATCGGATCCATCGCCGAGTCCGCGACCCTCAAGGTCGACGGCAAGGCCAAGGCCCTGCAGGCCGCCGGACGCCCCGTCATCAGCTTCGCGGCGGGCGAGCCCGACTTCCCGACGCCCGACTACGTGGTCGAGGCCGCGGTCGAGGCCGCGCGGGATCCCCGCAACCACCGCTACACCGCGGCGGCCGGCCTGCCCGACCTCCGCGAGGCGATCGCCGAGAAGACCCGCGTCTCCTCGGGCCTCGACGTGGGCATCGACCGGATCATCGTCACCAACGGCGGCAAGCAGGCCGTCTACCAGGCGTTCCAGACGCTGCTCGACCCGGGCGACGAGGTCCTCGTGCCCACTCCCTACTGGACCACATACCCCGAGGCGATCCGTCTCGCGGGAGGCGTGCCCGTGGACGTCTTCGCGGGCGCCGACCAGGGCTACCTCGTCACGGTCGAGCAGCTCGAGGCCGCGTGGACGCCGCGCACCAAGGTGCTGCTGTTCGTCTCGCCGTCGAACCCGACCGGCGCCGTCTACTCGCGGGAGCAGACCCGCGAGATCGGCGAGTGGGCGGAGTCGAAGGGCCTCTGGGTCATCAGCGACGAGATCTACCAGGACCTCGTCTACGACGGGGCCGAGGCCGCGAGCATCGTCGACGTGGTGCCGGCGCTGGCAGACCGCACGATCCTCGTCAACGGCGTCGCCAAGACGTACGCGATGACCGGCTGGCGCGTCGGGTGGATGGTCGGCCCGGCCGACGCCATCAAGGCCGCGGGCAACCTGCAGTCGCACCTCTCCTCGAACGTCTCGAACGTCTCGCAGCGCGCGGCCATCGCGGCGCTCCGCGGCCCCCGCGACACCGTCGACCGGATGCGCGAGGCCTTCGACCGCCGCCGCCGCACGATCGTCGCCGAGCTCGACGCCATCCCCGGCTTCGTCACGCCCACGCCGCAGGGCGCGTTCTACGTCTACCCCGACGTCACCGGCCTCTTCGGCCGCGACATCGACGGCGTCACGCCGACCACCTCTCTCGAGGTCGCCGACGTGCTGCTCGAGAAGGCGGAGGTCGCGGCGGTGCCCGGCGAGGCGTTCGGCCCGAGCGGGTTCCTGCGCTTCAGCTACGCGCTCGGCGACGAGGCGCTGCTCGAGGGCGTGCGCCGGATCCGCGACCTGCTGGCCTGATCCGCCGCCCTGCCCCCACGGGTCGGCCCGCCCCTAGAGGGCGAGGCCGACCAGCACGGGCTCGGGCTGCAGGATCACGCCGTGCTCGCTCATCACGCGGCCCTGCACGTAGCGCGCGAGGGCGGCGACGTCCTCGGCGGTCGCGGTGCCGCGGTTGGTGAGCGCGAGCGTGTGCTTCGAGGAGACGGCCGCGCCGGATCCCGGCAGCCGGAACCCGCGGCTGACGCCCGAGCGCTCGATGAGCCAGGCGGCGCTGAGCTTCACGCCGGCGGGCTCGCGGCGCCGGCGCGCGGCAGCCTCGCGCTCGATCGCGTCGGCGACCTCCCACGCGTCGCCGAGCGGCACGACGAGGTCCTGGGGCGGATCCTCCTGCGGCCAGCGCGGGGCGTCGGCCGGGAGCGTGCGCGCGAACGCGGCGCTGACGATGGGGTTCGTGAAGAAGGAGCCCGCGCTCCAGGTGTCGTGGTCCGCGTCGTCGAGCACCATGCCCTTGGAGGCACGGAGGGCGAGCACCGTCTCGCGCACGCGGGCGACGGGGACGCGGTCGCCGAGCTCGACGCCGAGCGCGCCGGCGAGCTGGGGATAGGCGACGGGCAGGCCGAGCGCGTCGGGACCCTCGCCGCGGGTGAGCGCGAAGTCGACCGAGAGCACGACGCCCACGCGGCCGCGCTTGAGGGCGGAGGTGCGGTAGCCGAGGCCGAGGTCGGCGGCGCCCAGCCGCTCGACCGCCCCGGTCTCGTAGTCGAGGAAGTCGACGCCCTCGAGGACGTCGGCCACCTCCTGGCCGTACGCGCCGATGTTCTGCACGGGCGAGGCGCCGGTGGATCCGGGGATCCCGGAGAGCGCCTCGAGCCCGGTGAGGCCCTCGGCCACGGTGCGCGCGACGAGCGCGTCCCACGGCTCGCCAGCCTGCACACGGACGAGGACGGTGCCGTCGGCCCGCTCCTCGCCGGCCTCGACGCCGCGGGTCGCGATGCGGATCACGGTGCCCTCCACGCCCTCGTCCGAGATGAGGGAGTTGGATCCGCCGCCGAGGACCATCCAGTCCTCACCCACGGCCCACAGGCCCATGAGGGTGTCGACGAGCTCGTCGCGCTCGCTCACGGTGACGAGCTCCTCGGCCGGTCCGCCCACGCGGAGCGTGGTGAGGTCGGCGAGCGGCGCGTCGCGGTGGGTCTCGATCGTCACGGGGGCCCTACGCCAGCCGGACCTGCGCCTGCGCGCGGCCGAGGACGGTCTTGCCGTCGACGGAGACGGCGATGTCGATGCGCACCGTGCCGGCATCGGCGTCGATCGCACCGACCTTGGCGACGATCGAGAGGTCCTGGCCGTCGGCGGGATCCACGACCACGGGCCGCGTGAACCGCACGCCGTAGGACACGACGCGCGAGGGATCGCCCGCCCAGTCGGCCACGGGCTGCACGGCCTGGCCCATCGTGAGCATGCCGTGGGCGAGGACACCCGGCAGCCCGACCGACGCGGCCACGTCGTCCCGGTAGTGGATGGGGTTGAAGTCGCCCGACGCGCCGGCGTAGCGGACGAGGGAGTCGCGCGTCAGGTGCACGGAGCGCTCCGCCACGACGTCACCCACGGCGAGGTCGGCGAGCACGGGCACGGCCGCGGCGGCGGCGCTCACGCGTCGTCCCCGCGGACCACGAGGGTGGAGACGGCGGTCACGACGTGCGCGCCGGATCCGTCGACCATGGCGGACTCGGCGGTCACCATCGCGTTGCCGCCGAGGGTCGCCACCTTGGTGACGGTGAGCGTCGCGGTGAGCTCGTCGCCCGCGACCACCGGCCGGCTGTAGGTGAAGGCCTGCTCGCCGTGGACCACGCGGCTGAAGTCGATGCCGGCGTCGGGCTCGGCGAGCAGCTGCGCGAGCGTCGCCTCCTGGAGCACGACGGGGAAGGTGCTCGGCGCGACCACGTCGGCGTGGCCGGCGGCGCGCGCGGCATCCGGGTCGAGGTGGACGGGGTGGGTGGCGCCGACGGCGCGGGCGAACTCGCGCACCTTCTCGCGTCCCACCAGGTACGGGGCGGCGGCGGGGAGCACGCGACCCTGGAGGTCTGGATTCACTGGCACCGGACGATCCTACGCGGCGGCCGTCGGCGCGACCGGGGCGGGCCTCTCCCCTCCCGGGTACGCGAGAGCCCCGGCCCCCACTTCTCGTGGGGACCGGGGCCCGGGTCGCGATTCCGCTGCTGCGGCGTCAGCTGCCTACTGGCAGGAGTCGCACTGCAGGAGCTCCATGGGGTCGACGGGGATCGCGTAGCCGCCGACGGTGTCGTTGTTGTCGTAGTCCATGGGTGCCTCCCGTTGTGTCTGGTCGGGAACCGCCGGTGCGGTTCCTCAGGTCTCGTGGCTCTCGCCCCGATGGCCTCCGGATCCGCGTCTTCGCGAGGATCCGGGTTGCTCGGCCACCCGGTGGGGCGGTGAGGTTCTCCACTATATAACCCGAACTACAGACCTGTCATTCCACTACATGTAGTGGTTCGGCGTGTCGCGGCGCCTTCCGCGTCGTCATGCGGATCCGGGCGCGCTGGCCGGATCCGGAGCCCGCGCGGACCCGGCGTGTCGCCCCTCATCGACCCGGGACGACCGACCGGGGGACGCACGAGGGCCGCCGCGAACGCGTCGCGGCGGCCCTCGTGCGCTCGGTGCGCTCGGTGCGCGGAGTGCGGAGTGCGGATCAGGCGTCGCCCTCTCGCGCCTCCTTCTCCTCCTCGGACTCGCTGGCGGTGTAGTCGCCGCCGGCGGGCGCCTCGCGGCGCTCCTCGTCGTGGGCGTCGGGGACGGGGTTGCCCTGGGTCTTGTAGAGCACGTCGTCGTGCTCGGCGCCCGAGGCGTGGTCGGGATGGTCGGGGGATTCGTGGTGGGTCATGCCCGGAGGCTACGCCGTGGGCGGGGGCGCCGGAAGGGCGGCGGCCGCTTCAGGACACGCGGCGGAGGCCCCGCGTGCAGGGGCAGGGCAGAGGAAAGGCCCCGGAACCTGGCGAGAGGTGTCCGGGGCCTATCGAGGAGGACGGATCCTTGACGATCCGTGCTTCCGTAGCGGGAGCGGGACTTGAACCCGCGACACCACGATTATGAGCCGTGTGCTCTAACCACCTGAGCTACCCCGCCATGACCCTCGTCGACGGCCGCGGCCGCCTGAGGGATCGAGCCCCCAGTGAGGATTGAACTCACTACCTCTTCCTTACCAAGGAAGTGCTCTACCAATGAGCTATGGGGGCGTGCCCGGGCGCGTCGGAGACGCGCTGGAACCATACGACGATAGCAGGTCCGGGACCGCCCACGAGACGCGGGACGGCCCCGGACCGGGGCACGGCGAGCCGGTGTCCGGGGATCAGACCGCGGAGAGGTCCCGGATCTCGTCGGCCGTCAGCTCGAGCTCGACGGAGGCGAGGAGGTCGGGCAGCTGCGTGAGGTCGCGCGCGCTGGCGATCGGCGCGGTGACCGACGGCTGCGCCCGCAGCCAGGCGAGGGAGACCGTCGTGACGGAGACGCCGTGGGCCTCGGCCACTCGATCCAACACCTCGAGCAGGGCGCGGCCGTGGTCGTCCAGGTACTTGGACGCGGCTCCCGACCGTGGGCTGTCGACCTCGGCGCCGCGGTACTTGCCCGTGAGGAAGCCGCTGGCGAGGCTCGAGTAGGGCGCGGATCCGATGCCCTCGCGGACGAGCAGGTCGGCGAGCTCGCCCTCGTAGTCGTCGCGGGCGACGAGGTTGTAGCGGTTCTGGAGGACCTCGAAGCGGGCGATGCCCTCGCGGGCGGACACGTCCAGCGCGGCCTGGAGGCGCTCGGCGGTGAAGTTGGATGCGCCGATGGCGCGGACCTTGCCCTCGGTCACGAGCTCGGCGAGCGCCGTCACGGTCTCCTCGATCGGGGTGTCCTGGTCGTCGACGTGCGCGTAGTACAGGTCGATCGCGTCGACGCCGAGCCGACGGAGGCTCGCCTCGACGCCGCGGCGGACGCTGTCGCGCGACGTGCCCTTCGCGGCCTCGTGCGCGCCGACCTTGGTGGCGATGACGAGGTCGTCGGGGCGGCCGCGCGAGGCGAGCCAGCGGCCGATGATCTCCTCGGACTCGCCGCCCGAGTTGCCGGGCTTCCACGCGGAGTACACATCGGCGGTGTCGATGAAGTTGCCGCCCGCCGCGGTGTACGCGTCGAGGAGCTGGAAGGAGGTGGCCTCGTCGGCCGTCCAGCCGAAGACGTTGCCGCCGAAGGACAGGGGCAGCACCTCCAGGCCGCTGGATCCGAGGGGCACGCGTGCGGGGTTCGTCATTCCTGATCTCCTTCGTCCGGTGATGAGGGCGGTGGCCGCCCCCTTCCCCAGCGCGCAGGGGTGCCCGGCTATTCCGCCCGCGGCCGCATCCGCGGATCCGCGCAGGCGCGGCCCGTGCGCTCGGCGGGAGCGCCCGGGGGCCGTCGCCTAGGCTCGATGCATGACCTCGCCTGCCCCCACAGCCCCGTCCACGGCTGCCCGGGACGACATCTCGACCCACCCCGACAGCACCCCGCAGCACGGCACCGGATCCGAGTGGTGGCGCACCGCCGTCATCTACCAGATCTACCCGCGCTCCTTCGCCGACTCCGACGGCGACGGCATCGGCGACCTCCCCGGCATCACCGAGCGCCTCCCCGCGCTCCGCGAGCTCGGGGTCGACGCCGTCTGGCTCTCCCCCTTCTTCCTGTCGCCGCAGAACGACGCGGGCTACGACGTCGCCGACTACTGCGCGGTGGATCCGCTGTTCGGCACCCTCGACGACTTCGAGCGGATGCAGCGCCGCGCGCACGAGCTCGGCCTGCGCGTGATCGTCGACATCGTCCCGAACCACACGTCCTCCGCGCACCGCTGGTTCCAGGAGGCGCTCGCGGCCCCCGCCGGCAGCGAGGAGCGCGCGCGCTACATGTTCCGCGACGGGAAGGGCGCCGACGGTGAGCTGCCCCCGAACAACTGGGAGTCGATCTTCGGCGGCCCGGCGTGGACGCGCCTCACCGAGCCCGACGGCACGCCCGGCCAGTGGTACCTGCACCTGTTCGACTCGTCGCAGCCCGACCTCGACTGGACGAACCCGTGGGTGCGCGAGCGCTTCCGCGAGATCCTGCGCTTCTGGCTCGACCGCGGCGTCGACGGGTTCCGCGTGGACGTCGCGCACGGCATGGTCAAGGCGCCCGGCCTCCCCGACTACACCCCGCCCGAGGGACAGGGCAGCATGGGAGGCGCCGGCGGCGTTGACGACCAGCCCGCTCCCCCGCCGCCGTACTTCGCGCAGGACGGCGTGCACGAGATCTACCGCGAGTGGCGCGAGATCTTCGACTCCTACGAGGGCGACCGCGCGATGGTCGCCGAGGCGTGGGTCGAGCCGCTCGCCAAGCTCGCCGACTGGGTGCGCCCGGACGAGATGCACCAGGCCTTCAACTTCAGCTACCTCGAGACGCCGTGGGACGCCGCGGCGCTGCGCGGGTCGATCGACGCGTCGCTCGCGACGTTCTCCTCCGTGGGCGCGCCCAGCACGTGGGTGCTGTCGAACCACGACGTGGTGCGGCACGCCAGCCGCCTCGCGCTCTCGGGCGAGAACCCGCAGGGCGTCGGCATCGGGCCGCTCTCGACCGTGACGGTGGACGAGGAGCTCGGCCTCCGCCGGGCCCGCGCCGCCAGCGCGCTCATGCTGGCTCTCCCCGGCAGCGCGTACATCTACCAGGGCGAGGAGCTCGGGCTGCCCGAGGACACCCGCCTGCCCGACGAGGCGCGCCAGGATCCGACGTTCCACCGCACCGCGGGCGAGCGCTACGGCCGCGACGGCTGCCGCGTGCCGATCCCGTGGGAGGCCGGGAAGCCGTCGTACGGCTTCAGCGAGGGCGAGGCCAGCTGGCTGCCGCAGCCCGACGACTGGGACCGCTTCGCACGCGACGCCGAGCAGGCGGATCCCGCGTCCACCCTCTCCCTCTACACGGAGGCGCTGCTGCTGCGCCGCGAGCACGGGCTCGCGCTGGGCGCGCTCGAGTGGATCACCGCGGAGGGCGACGACGTGATCGCGTTCGAGAGCGCGGGCGTCACCGTGATCGCGAACCTCGGCGACGCCGCCGTGCCGCTGCCCGAGGGACGCGTGCTGCTCGCGAGCCGGCCGCTCGACGGCGACGCCGTGCCGTCGGACACGACCGTGTGGCTGATCCGGGAGTAGTCCCGTCCCGGACGCGACGACGCCCCCTCGCCTTCGGGCGAGGGGGCGTCGTCGTGCGGGCGCTGCGGCGGAGGCCTGCTAGTTCGCGTGCTCCTTCAGCCAGGCGAACGGATCCACCGCGGTGCCGTCCGCCATGCGGATCTCGAGGTGGAGGTGCGGGCCGGTGGACGCGCCCGTGTTGCCGACCTGGCCGAGCTGCTGGCCGACCTTGACCGGGTCGCCCGCCTTGACGCGCAGGGATCCCGGCAGCTGGTGACCGTAGACGCTCGTGATGAGCTGCCCGTCGATCACGTGGTCGATGACGAGATGGACGCCGAGGCCGGTGTCGCTGTTGACGGCCTCGCGCACGACGCCGTCGGCGATGGCCTGGATGGGCGCGCCCAGGCCGGGAGCGAAGTCGACGCCCTGGTGGTTGCTCGAGCAGCCGTTGGAGCAGGGCGCGATGCGCTTGCCGAAGACGCCGCTGATGGGCACGCCCGAGGCGAAGGGCCACTGGATCGTGCCGTTGATGTCGTTCGTGAAGGCGCCCGCGCCCTTGGACGTCTGGGCGAGCATGATCTGCTGCGGCGTCGTGGCGGTGAAGGCGTCGTCGGTGCCGCCGACGACCGTCGCCGCGGGGGCCGCGGAGAGCGCGACGCTCTGGCTGGGGATCGAGGTGGCCGGCGCGTCCGTGACGACGGTCGCCTGCGCCATGTCCTGGCCGGTGAGGAACGCGGAGGACGGCAGCGAGGTCGCGATGGTCACCGTCGCGACGAAGGCCATGGTGAGGAGCGTGAGGCCGCGCGACGCGTTCGCACGACGACGGCCGGCGGCGGCCTCGGGCGCCGGCGCGGCGAGGGCGGGGCGCGAGGAGGCGGGGACGCGGCGTCCGCGGATGCGCGCGTGCGGCGCGGCGGCGGGGACGCTCGCGCGCTTCGCGGGCACGTACGAGGAGCGGCGCGACTCGGGCGCGGCGGCGGACGCGGCGCGGAGGCGACGGGCGCGGGTCGCGAGGGGGACGGTCTCGGCGGCGGCCGCGGAGGCGGCCTCGTCATCCGCGGGGAGGTGCGCTCGGGGGGCCGCGGGGGCCTCGACCGGGATGTGGAGGATGCGGGGCGCGGGGGCGACCTGCGCGGGCTCGGCCACGGGCTGCTCGTCCGCGGGCTGCGCGGCGGCGTCGTCCAGGGGCGCCTCCTGCGCCTCGGCTGCCTGCTGCGCCTCCGCCCCCCGGCGCTCCGCCTCGCGGCGCTCGCGTCGCGTCGGGTACACGGTCCCTGCGGTCTCGTCGGGGGTCAGCACGAGGGCCGCCGGTCGGAGGTCTGGGGGGCACGCGAGGCGTGGAGGACGGACAGGATCGTGGGACTCCTAGTGCGAGGGACAGGTGCTGCGCTGTGCCGTCCGACGGAGGTCGGGGCGTGCGCGTGCGACCGGTTCGTGCCCGGTCTTCGTGTAACGGATCGGTAAAGGCTAACCGCCGGAAGGGATTCGCGCCACCCGGGGGATGCGCCGCAGGGCCCTCAGGGGCTAAGCGCGCGGGCGCTCCAGCCGCTCCTCGAGGGCGCGCGCGAGCTCCGGATCCGCCGCGATGAGGAGCTCGGCCGACGCCGGTCCGCCGGCGATCCCGGTCACGCGCGCGCCGGCCTCGGCCGCGATGAGGCCGCCCGCCGCGTGGTCCCACGGCTTGAGGCCGCGCTCGAAGTAGGCTTCGGTGCGGCCCGCCGCGACGTTGCAGAGGTCGAGCGACGCGGCGCCGATGCGGCGGATGTCGCGCACCTCGCCGAGCAGGTCCGTGATCACGCGGCCCTGTCGCATGCGCGTCTCGGCGCCGTAGGAGAAGCCGGTGCCGACGAGCGCGAGGGAGAGCGGCACGCCGGCGTTCACGGCGAGCGGTCGGCCGTCCAGCGCGGATCCGCCGCCCTTCGTCGCCGTGTACACCTCGCCGAGGGTGGGGTTCACGACGCAGCCGGCGCGCGCGGTCCAGGTGAGCGGATCCGCCTCGCCCTCGACCACGGCGATGCTCACGGCCCACGCGGGGATCCCGTAGAGGAAGTTGACGGTGCCGTCGATCGGGTCGACCACCCAGGTGAGGCCCGAGCTGCCCGACGTGCCCTCGGACTCCTCGCCGAGGAAGCCGTCGTCGGGGCGCACGTCCGCGAGCGCCTGCCGGATGAGGTCCTCGGTCTCGCGATCGGTGTGCGTGACGATGTCCTCGGGGCTGGACTTCGAGGCGGCCACCTCGACGCCCTCCCGGCGGCGGCGGAGCGCGAGCTCCCCGGCGCGGACGGCGATGTCGCGGGCCATGGTCAGGAGCTCGGTGTCACCGGGGGTCGTCATGCGCCCAGCCTGCCAGAGGGGTCGCGGCCGGCAGGCGGGCGGCGCTCAGGCGGGCGAGGCGGCCGCGCGCTCGTCGTGGCCCGACGCGGCGGTCTCCCGCAGGCGCTTGCGCTCCACGCGCCGCGCGTTCCACAGCAGGCCGACGCCCACCACCATCAGCCCGCCCGCCGCCAGCAGCGCCCACGCGCCGCCGACGTGCGTCGTGATGAGCGCGGCGACCAGGGCGCCGAGCCCCATGCACACGATCGCGCCGATGCGGCGGGCCCACGCGGCGCCCGTGCCGCCGGCCACGCGGCTGTCGGAGGAGAGGTTCACCATCGTCATGGTCACGACGACGGTGGAGAGGTCGCGCAGCCCGATGCTCTTCACGGCCGCCGCCTGCGCGCCGAGGAGCAGCGCGAGGAAGCCCGTGATGGCCACCATGATCCCGGTCTCGAGCGTCCCGACCGCGAGCCAGACCACCGCGAGCGCGAGGGTGAGCAGGGTGCCCGTGACGAGGATCCAGACGGAGGAGCGCGGCAGGTGCACGTCGGTGGGCGCGCGCCGCGTGATGCGCGACGCGATGACCGCGCCGAGCATGAAGGCCACGAGCGCCACGAGGTTGTTGAGCACGGGGATGTCGGCGACGCCGACGAGGCCGAAGCCGATGAAGAGCACGTTGCCGGTCATGTTGCCGGTGAAGACGCGGTCGAGCGCGAGGTAGCTGACGCCGTCGATGGCGCCCGTCGCGGTGGTCATCACGAGCAGGGCGGCGATGTAGGAGCCCTCGGGCCAGGGACGGGACACGGGCGGATCTCCTCGGGAGGCTCGGGCCGCTCGGGCGGCGGTCGCCCCAGGATACGGGCGGGTCAGGCGGTCTCGTCGCGCGTCGCCCGGGCCGCGGCGGACGCCAGCCGCGACACCTCGTCGTCGTCGAGCACGAGCCGCGCCGCAGGCATCAGCTGCCGGATCTGCCTGGCCGTGCGCGCGCCGACGAGCGCGCTGGCGATCCCGGGCCGCCCGAGCACCCAGGCGATGGCGACCTCGGCGACCGTGACGCCGCGCATCCGCGCGATCTCCTCGGCGGTGCGCACCGTGGCGTGCCCGCCCGCTGACATGTACTGCTCGGCGTCGAGCGCACGCGCGGACGGCACGGCGGGCGCGCCCGGCAGGTACTTGCCCGTGAGGAAGCCCTTGGCGAGCACGCTGTGCGCGACGAGGCCGAGGCCCTCCTGCCGGACGAGCGCCTGCAGGCGCCCCTCCGCGTGGTCGCGCGCCAGGAGGCTGTACTCCTCCTGCACCACGCCGACGGGCACCGCGCCGGATCCGTGCGCGAGCGCGAGCGCCTCCTCGATCCGCTCGGGGCGGAAGCCGGAGACGCCGACGAGCCGCGCCTTGCCCGCCTTCACCAGGTCGGACAGCGCCGCGACCGTCTCCTCGAGCGGCGTGCGGGTGTCGTCGAGGTGCGCGTGCACCACGTCGACGTGCCCGGTGCCGAGGCGGCGGAGCGAGGCGTCCACGCCCCGGCGGATGGAGTCGGCCGACGTGCCGGGGGCGTCGCGGCTCTTGCCGACCTTCGTGCCCACGACCACGTCGTCGCGGCAGCCGCGCGCGGCCAGCCAGCCGCCGATGATCGCCTCGGACTCGCCGCCCGCGTGGCCGGGCACCCACTGCGAGTACGAGGACGCGGTGTCGATGAAGGTGCCGCCCTCCTCGCGGTAGGCGTCGAGGATCGCGAACGCCTCATCGCGGTCGGCGGTCCAGCCGAAGCCGCTCGTGCCGAGGCCGAGCGTGGAGACGACGACGCCGGACGTGCCGAGGGCGCGCGTGCGTGGGCCGGGTGCGGCGGGGAACATCGGTGGTGGATCCAGGTCGTCGGGCGCGCGGGCGACTCTGCCGGCGCGGGCGGGCCCCGACGGATGCGGCGGGGCAGACGAACGGCCCCGTGCGAGCGGGGCCGTCCAGTGCGGTGGCGAGTGAGGGATTCGAACCCCCGAAGGCTGAGCCGTCTGATTTACAGTCAGATCCCTTTGGCCGCTAGGGTAACTCGCCATGCGCACCCGACCTGTGTGATCACGGACCGGAGACGCTCGTCGATGATAGCGGGCGCCGGGCCGCGAACCGAAATCGTCGGATCCCCTCGCCGCGGGCCCGCTGCCGCCCGTCCCTTAACATGGTCGGCATGGCAGATTCCTCGTTCGACGTCGTCAGCAAGGTCGACCGCATGGAGGCGGACAACGCCGTCCACCAGACCCAGAAGGAGGTGGAGCAGCGCTACGACTTCAAGAACGTAGGCGCCTCCATCGAGTGGAGCGGCGACACCATCCTCATGAAGGCCTCGAGCGAGGAGCGCGTGAAGGCGATCCTCGACGTGCTGCAGACGAAGATGATCAAGCGCGGCATCGGCCTCAAGAGCCTCGAGGAGGGCGAGCCCTTCGCCTCGGGCAAGGAGTACCGCATCGAGGTCACCCTCAAGCAGGGCATCGACCAGGCCAACGCGAAGAAGATCGGCAAGATCATCCGCGACGAGGGCCCCAAGAGCATCAAGAGCCGCGTCGAGGGCGACGAGCTCCGCGTCTCGAGCAAGAGCCGCGACGACCTGCAGCAGACCATCGCGCTGCTCAAGGGCGCCGACGTGGATCTCGACCTGCAGTTCGTCAACTTCCGCTGATCCTCCGCGGCGCCCGCCCGGCCTGTCCGGCGGGTGCCGCGACCCCCGGGCCGGCGGCGATCGGCGGATAGACTCCGGCTGATGGACCCCTCGATGACCACCCTCGTCCTCGCGGGGCTCGCGGTCGTCGTCGACTTCATCGTGCGCGTGGTGGCCCTGCTGGTCATCCCCCGGAATCGCCGGCCGTCCACCGCCATGGCGTGGCTGATGGCGATCTTCTTCCTGCCGTACATCGGCATCTTCCTGTTCCTCCTCATCGGCTCCACCCGGCTGCCGAAGCGGCGCCGAGAGAAGCAGCAGGAGATCAACCGGTTCATCATCGAGTCGACCGAGGGCATCGAGCGCGTCACGCGCGAGCACTCGTGGCCGTCGTGGCTCGACTCGGTCGTGGAGCTCAACCGCACGCTCGGCTCCATGCCGCTCGTGGGCGGCAACCGGGCGAAGCTCTACAGCCACTACGACGAGTCGATCCAGGCGATGACCGCCGAGGTCGACCGCGCGACGCGCTACGTGCACGTCGAGTTCTACATCCTCGCGTGGGACGTCACGAGCGCCCCCTTCTTCGACGCGCTCGAGCGCGCGGTGCAGCGCGGCGTCACCGTGCGGGTGCTGCTCGACCACATCGCGTCGCTGCGCGCGCCCGGCTACAAGCGCACCACGCGCAAGCTCACGGCGATCGGCGCGGACTGGCACCTCATGCTCCCCGTGCAGCCGCTGCGCGGGCGCTACCAGCGGCCGGACCTCCGCAACCACCGCAAGGTGCTCGTGGTCGACGGCCGCGTG
Source organism: Clavibacter quasicaliforniensis (assembly GCF_051201715.1). Lineage (NCBI taxonomy): Bacteria > Bacillati > Actinomycetota > Actinomycetes > Micrococcales > Microbacteriaceae > Clavibacter > Clavibacter quasicaliforniensis. The sequence continues at coordinate 3,095,892 of NZ_CP139624.1, forward strand.
GGCTTCATGGGATCGCAGAACATGGTGCACCGCAGCTACAACAAGGTCGTCAACCGCAAGCGCGGCCTCAAGTGGCAGGACCTCATGACCAGGCTCGAGGGCCCCATCGTCAGCGGCCTCAACGCGATCTTCATCACCGACTGGTACGCCGAGACCGACCAGCTGCTCGTGCGCGAGACCGAGCCCATCGAGATCGCGGCGTCGGACGACGACGAGGAGCTCGACTGCCAGGTCGTGCCGTCCGGCCCCGGGTTCCCCGGCGAGAACAACCTGCGCCTGTTCAACGCGCTGCTCTACTACGCGCAGGAGCGGATCGTCATCACGTCGCCGTACTTCGTGCCCGACGACTCGATGCGGTACGCGATCACGACGGCCGTGCAGCGCGGGCTCTCGGTGGAGCTGTTCGTGAGCGAGATCGGCGACCAGCCCGTGGTCTATCACGCGCAGCGCTCGTACTACGAGGAGCTGCTGAAGGCGGGCGTGCGGATCTGGATGTACCGGGCCCCGTACATCCTGCACAGCAAGCACTTCACGATCGACGACGACGTGGCGGTCATCGGATCCAGCAACATGGACATGCGCTCGTTCAGCCTCAACATGGAGGTCTCGCTGATGGTGCGCGGTCCCGGCTTCGTGCGCGAGATGCGGCGGGTCGAGGACGGCTACCGCGAGCGCAGCCGCGAGCTGACCCTCGAGGAGTGGAGCAGGCGCACGCGCTGGAGCACCGTCCTCGACAACCTCGCGCGGCTGACCTCGGGCGTGCAGTAGCCGCGGGGCCCGCGCGCGGGATGCGCGTCAGTCGCGGTCGGCGGCGGATGCGTCCGGGTGGTCGTGCCCCTGGTCCTGCTCGTGCGCGGTGGCGCGGTCGAGGACGTCCTGCAGCAGGCCGCGGAGCGCGGAGTCGCCCGCGTCCTCGCCGGCGATGTCACGGCGGACCTGGTCGCCCACGCGCCAGATGACGGGCAGCATCTCGCGCCCGGCGTCCGTGAGGCCGACGGACAGGCGACGCTCGTCCGTCGTGTCGCGGAACCGGGTGACGTACCCGAAGACCTCCAGGCGCTTGAGCAGCGGCGAGAGCGTGCCCGGGGTTATGTGCAGCTTCTCCGCCAGGTCGACGACGGCCTGCGGCTCCTCCTCGTCGAGGGCCAGCAGCACGAGGTACTGCGGATGCGTGAGGTTGAGCGGCTGCAGCAGGGGCCGGTAGAGCGAGACCACCGCGCGCGAGGCCGCGGCGAGGAGCACGCCGGTCTCGTCATGCAGCAGTGTGAGCGATCTCTGTGCCATCTTTTTTTCCTCTGGCTCGTCAGTACGTCGATGCCGGGGTCTTGGACACTTCCTCCACCGTACGCCTGCGGACGCGCGAGGGTCTCGGCGCACAGGCGATCATCGGCCGGGGTCGCGTGCGCGCTCAGGCGAGCGTACGGGGAACGGCCGCCACCAGGAGCGCGCCCAGCACGAGCCACGGGCCGAACGGCACGGCGGTCGACGCCCGAGCGCGTCCCGCGACGAGCAGGGCGGTCGCCGCGACGCCGCCGAGGAGCGTGCCCGCGGCGAGGCCCAGCGCGACCTGAGCGGGTCCGGCCTGCCCGAGCGCCAGCCCGATGACGCCCGCGAGCTTCACGTCGCCCGTGCCGAGGCCGCCGCCGGTGGCCGCCTGGAGGAGCGCGAGCACCAGGACGGCGCCCGCGCCGCACGCCGCGGCCTGGAGCAGGAGGCCGGATCCGCCCGCGACCAGCGCGAGGGACGCGGCGGCGACGGCCGCGGGAGCGGTGGCGCGGTCGGGCAGGCGGTGCGCGGCGAGGTCCGCGAGCACGAGCACCGGGCCCACGATCACGAGGAGGAGCGCCACGGGGATCCGCGCGGGCGGCGTCTCGGCGACGACCAGGGCCGCGAGCGCGCCCGTGACCGGCGCGGCGACGACCGCGGCCGTGCGGCCGAGGCCGGGGAGCGGATCCAGCGGGCGGGCGTCGAGGCCGTCGAGGCGCCGGCCTCCCGCGAGGGCGACGCGGGCGAGCGCCGGGGACCAGGCGCCGACGGCGGCGCCGGCGAGCCCGGCCGCGGCGGCGAGGGCGGGCGCGGCGGCGAGGGCGGGCGCGGCGGCGAGGATCACGCGGCGACCCTAGGGGCTGCGGACCGCCGGCCGGGCGTACGCGCGAGCGGCTGGGGACGGATGACGGACGGGCGCCAGCGGGAGGACCGCGGGCGCCCGTCGGCGTCGATCAGATCGTGCGGCGCGCGCCGATCAGACGGACTGCCGCGGCCGCGACGCCTCGAGCATCTCGTCGCGCTCGACCACCTTGATGCGGGCGCGGCCGTGCGGCTGCCCCAGGGCGATCTCGTGCTCGTCGAGCGCGTGCCAGCCGGCGAGGTCGGTGTGCTCGATGCCGCGCTCGGCGAGGAGGTCGACGATCGCCTGCTCCTCGGGCGCCTCGGGGGTCCACCAGTCGCCCTGGTCGTTGAGCACGTGCGAGATGGTCTCCATGGCGTCGGACTTGGTGTGCCCGATGAGGCCGATGGGGCCGCGCTTGATCCAGCCCGTGGCGTAGACGCCGGGGATGCGGTTGTTGTCCTCGTCGAGGACCTGGCCCTCGTGGTTCGGGATGACGCCGCGGCGCTCGTCGAACGGGATCCCGTCGACCGGCGAGCCGAAGTACCCGACCGCGCGGTAGATCGCCTGCACGGGCACGTCGCGGAACTCGCCCGTGCCCTCGACGCCGCCGAGGCCGTCGGGACGCGTGCGCTCGATGCGCAGGCCGGCGACGCGGGGCTCGGCGTCGTCGGACGCGAGCACCTCCGCGGGGCGCGAGTAGAAGTGCAGGTGGAGGCGGCGGGACGCGGATCCGGTCTCGCGCGCGCGCCACTTCTCGAGCACGCGGCTGATGACCATGACCTGCTTGTTGGTCTTCGCGGCCTCCTCGGCGGCGGGATCCACGCCGAAGTCCTCGTCGTAGACGATCACGTCGACGTCCGGGACCTCGCCGAGCTCGCGGAGCTCGAGCGGCGTGAACTTGACCTGCGCGGGTCCGCGGCGGCCGAAGACGTGCACGTCGGTGACGGGCGAGTGCTTGAGCCCCGTGTAGACGTTGTCCGGGATCTCGGTGGGCAGCAGGTCGTCGGCGTGCTTGGCGAGCATGCGCGCCACGTCGAGCGCCACGTTCCCGTTGCCGATGACGGCGACCTCGCGGGCGTCGAGCGGCCAGTCGCGCGGGAAGTCCGGGTGGCCGTCGAACCAGTTGACGAAGTCGGCCGCGCCGTAGGAGCCCGGCAGGTCGATGCCGGGGATGTCGAGCTCGGCGTCGCGGATCGCGCCCGTGGAGAAGATGACCGCGTTGTAGTGCCTCTGGAGGTCCTCCAGCGTGATGTCGCGGCCGTACTCGACGTTGCCGAAGATGCGGATGTCGCCGCGGTCGAGCACGTCGCGCAGCGCGCCGATGATGCCCTTGATGCGCGGGTGGTCGGGCGCGACGCCGTAGCGGACCAGGCCGTAGGGCGCGGGGAGGCGCTCGAAGAGGTCGATGGAGACGTCGAACTGCTTCTCGGCCTTCAGGATGATGTCGGCCGCGTAGATGCCCGCGGGCCCTGCGCCCACGATGGCCAGCCTGAGCTTGGTCACTGGTGTCTCCGGTTCGTCGTCGTCCCCGTGCCGGCCGTGCGGGGGCGTGGTGGTGCGGATCCCCGCGAGAGCCGGCGGGGACGAGCGGCAGCTAGCGCGTGCGCTCGACGATGGTGTCGGCGAAGCGCGTGAGCGCCTTCTTGACCGGGCCCTCCGGGAGCGGCGCGAGCGCGTCGACCGCCTCGGCGGCCCAGCGGTGCGCCTCCGCGATGGTGCGGGCCGTGACCTCGTGGTCGCGCAGCTCGGCGATGGCTGCCGTGAGGTCGGCCTCGGACTCGGGCGTCTCCTCGTGCGCGACGTCGCGCTGGATCCGGGCGAGCAGCGACGCCGCGGCGGCGTCCGTCTCCGCGAGCCGGCGCAGGTAGAGGAGGGGGAGGGTGGCGACGCCGGCGCGGAGGTCGGTGCCGGCGAGCTTGCCGGTCTCCTCGGGCTGGTCGGCGAGGTCGAGCACGTCGTCGACGAGCTGGAAGGCGACGCCCGTGCGCTCGCCGAAGGCCAGCACGGCCGACTCGAGCTCGGGATCCGCGCCGGAGTAGATGACGCCCATCTGCGCGGCGCATGCGATGAGGGAGCCGGTCTTGTCGGCGAGGACGTCGAGGTAGTGCTCGATCGGATCCTGCTCGTCGCGCGGGCCGATGGTCTCGTGCAGCTGGCCGAGGACGAGGCGCTCGAAGGTGGCGGCCTGCAGGCGGATGGCGCGCGGGCCGAGGTCGGCGACGATCTTGCTGGCACGCGCGAAGAGGAGGTCGCCCGCGAGGATCGCGACGGAGTTGCCCCACACGGCCTGCGCGCTCGGGACGCCGCGGCGCATGTCCGCCTCGTCCATGACGTCGTCGTGGTACAGCGACGCGAGGTGCGTGATCTCGATGGCGACCGCAGCGTCCACCACCTGCTGCGTGTTGCCCTCGCCGAGCTGTGCGATGAGGAGCGCGAGCATCGGGCGCACGCGCTTGCCGCCCGCGTCGAGCAGGTAGCGCGTGGTGACGTCCGCAACGTCGTCGGCGAACCGGACCTCGCGGAGCAGCTGCTCCTCGACGAGCGCGAGCCCGTCGTCGATGCTGCGCGCCATGCGGCGGTCGTCCGAGGACGAGAAGAGGCGCTCGGTGAGGCTGGCGTGCGAGGCGACGGAGGTGCCGCGGCGGGCGAGCGGGATGCTCGGACTCATGTTCGGCGTCCTTGTCTGTGGGGGTTCACGCGCGGTCAGGACGCGGCGGGACGGGGAGCGGCGTGACGGCCGGCTGGCTTGACGCCGCGGTGCAGCGCCACGATCCCCGCAGTGAGGTTACGGTGCTCGACCGACGCGAATCCAGCCTCACGGAGCCACGACGACAGCGTCTCCTGGTCGGGCCAGGCCTGGATCGACTCGTTGAGGTACTCGTACGCGCTGGCGTTGGAGCTGACGAGCTTCACGAGCGACGGCGCGACGGCCTTCATGTAGAGGTCGTAGCCGCGGCGCACGAGCGGCACGGGCGGGGTGCTGAACTCGCAGATGACGATGCGGCCGCCGGGCTTGAGCACGCGGAGCAGCTCGTCGAGGCCCTTGCGCGGCTCGACCACGTTGCGGAGGCCGAAGGAGATGGTGACGGCGTCGAAGGAGTCGTCGTCGAACGGGAGGTCGGTTGCGTCGGCGTGCACGAACTCGACCCGCTCGTTGCCGGCGAGGCGGCGGCGGCCGACCTCGAGCATGCCCTCGGAGAAGTCGGCGGCGACCACGTGGGCGCCGGACACGGCGAGCGCGGCGCTCGAGGTGCCGGTGCCGGCAGCCAGGTCGAGGATCCGCTCCCCCGCGACCGGGGCGACGGCGCGCGTGGTGGCTACGCGCCACAGCTGGTCGTTCCCTACCGACAGGAGGGTGTTCGTGCGGTCGTAGGCGCTCGAGACCTCGTCGAACATGGCCGACACCTGGCCGGGCTTCTTGCTGAGGTCTGCTCGCATCACGCGGTCAGTCTATTCGGGCGCGCTGGGCACGCGGTGGGCGGCGGCCGGATGCCCAGGGGCCCATCAGAGGACGGGGGCGGCGGGCACCGACGGGGCCCTCGTCCGCGGTCGGCCGGCACCCGGGGAGGCCCGGATCCCCGGCGGTAGGCTGGCATCCGTGACCGCATCCCGCGTCCGAGCGCTCCTCGTCGACACCACCCCCGTCGACTCCATCGCCCGGCTCGTCCCCCTCCTCGACGCCCGGCACCCGCTCCTGTGGCTCCGGCACGGATCCGGGATGGGCGGCATCGGCGAGGCCCTCCGCCTCGAGTTCCGCGGGCCCGACCGCGTGCGGGACGCCGCCGCCGCGTGGCGCGAGGTGGCCGCGGCCGCGACCGTGACGGATCCGCTCGGGATCCCCGGCACGGGCCTCATCGCGTTCGGCGCCTTCGCCTTCGCCGACGACTCGGAGGCCGCGAGCGTGCTCGTCGTGCCCCGCATCGTGGTCGGCCGACGGGACGGGGTGTCGTGGGTCACGCGGATCCGGCTCGCCGATCAGGAGGACGGCGACGCCGCGTCCCCGCTCGACGCCCTGGCCGCGGGCTCCATCCCCGTGCCCGAGCGCTCCGGCGCCGAGTACCGCCTGCACCTGCGCCCCGGATCCATGGGCCCCGACGAGTACGAGCGGGCCGTCGCGAGCGCCGTCGCGACCATCGGCACGGGCGAGGTGCAGAAGGTCGTGCTCGCGCGCGACCTCGTCGGCCGCCTCCCCCTCGGCGGCGACCTGCGGCTCGCGCTCAGCCGCTTCGCGCTCGGCTACCCGGACTGCTGGACCTATGCGGTCGACGGCCTCATCGGCGCGAGCCCCGAGACGCTCGTGCGCGTCGGCGGCGGCACGGTCGGCGCGCGCGTGCTCGCCGGCACCGTCTCGCGCGGCACGGACGCGCGGACCGACGCCGCCGCGGCCGCCGGCCTCGCCGCATCCCGCAAGGACAACGAGGAGCACGCGTTCGCGCGCGACAGCGTGCTCGACGCGCTCCGCCCGCACAGCCGCGACCTCTCCACCACCGACGCGCCCTTCACGCTCAAGCTGCCGAACCTCTGGCACCTGGCGAGCGACGTCACGGGCACGCTCGGCGACGGATCCTCGTCGCTCGACCTCGTGGGCGCGCTGCACCCGACCGCCGCGGTCGCCGGGCACCCGACGGCCGCCGCCCTGTCGCTCATCGCCGAGCTCGAGCCCGCCGACCGGGGCCGCTACGCCGGGCCGGTCGGCTGGGTCGCGGCCGACGGCGACGGCGAGTGGGCCATCGCGCTGCGCGGCGCCCAGGTGGATCCGTCGGGCGCCATCGTCGCGCATGCGGGCGCCGGCATCGTCGCGGGATCGGATCCCGAGCGCGAGCGCGCCGAGACGGCCATGAAGTTCCGGCCCGTCGTGGAGGCGCTGGGCTAGGACGCGCCGGGCCGGGTCGGCTCGGCCGTCGCGCGTCGCCGCAGCAGCGCCGGCGCCGCGATCCCGGCCACGACGAGCGCCGCGACCGCGCCGACCCCGATGCCGGCCAGCGGGCCCGCAGCGTCCACCACCGCGCCGACCGCGGCCGCCGCGAGCGCGACCCCGGTGTTGACGGCCGTGTTGACCCACGCGGATGCCTCGGTCCGCACCGACGGCTCCGTCTGCGCGTCGGCGAGGAGGTAGCCCGTGACCATCGCGGGCGCGAGGAACAGGCCGACGGGGACGAGCGCGGCGGCGAGCAGGAGCAGGGCGAGAGCGTCCGGGGCGGTTGGGACGCGGGCCGCGACCGCGGCGAGCACGGCCGTCGCGGCGAGCATCGCCGCGACGAGGACGACCAGGCGGATCCGCGCGGGAGACCGCCACGCGCGCGTCCCGTACGCGAGCCCGCCGACCGCGCTGCCCGCGGCGAAGGCGGCGAGCAGCGGACCCGCGAGCGCCGTGCTGCCCGCGCGCTCGGCCAGCGCCGCGACGGCGACCTCGACGGATCCGAGCACGGCGCCGACGCCGAGCAGCGTCACGAGCAGCGGGATCACGAGCGGCTGGCGGAGCGGATCCGCGGACCGGCGACGCGCGCGCCCGTCTCCCGTCGGCCGGGCCTCCGGCCGGGCCGGCCGCGCGCCCTGCGCCCGGGACAGGCGCGACGACGTCATGCCCAGGGTGCCGATGACGCTCGCGGCGGCCGACGCGAGCACGGCGACCTCGGGATCCGCGACCGCCACGAGCGCCGCCACGATGAGCGGCCCGACGGTGAAGACGACCTCCTCCCCCACGGCGTCGAGGCTGTAGGCGCGCGTCCGCATCCGAGGGTCGGGCACGAGGGCGGCCCAGACGACGCGCATGGCGGCGCCGAGCGGCGGCATCGCGAGGCCGGCGAGCGCGGCCGCCACGACGACGACCCCCACGGGCGCGCCGATGCGGACCACCGCGAGGACCCCGACGAGCCCGAGCGCGTGGGCGACCGCGAGCGCCACGAGCACGGGACGCTGGCCGTGCGCGTCCACGAGCCGTGCCCGGATGGGCGACGCGAGGACGTTGGCGAGGCCGAGCGCGCCGGTCGCGAGGCCGGCCGCCGCGAAGGACCCGGTGCCCGCCTGGACGAGGAGCAGCAGCGCGAGGGCGACCATCGCGAAGGAGAGCCGGCCGAGCATCGCCGGGAGGAACACGCGGAGCGCGCCGGGCAGCGCCAGGACGGCGAGGTATCCGGTGCGGGCGGGCGGCGGCGTCCGGGTGGCGGTCACGCCGACGCCGGAGCCGTGGGCGCGGGCGCCGCCATCGCGAACAGCGCGAGCGTCGCGCTCACCTGCACGTCGTCATCCCCCGGCCGGCGGGCGGAGTCGTCGTGGAGCACGGTGCCGAGCTCGCGGGCCAGCTCCTGCACGCGGATCCACGTGCCGGTCGAGACCGTGAGCTCGGCGTCCGTGATCACCGGCCGAGTGCCCTCCTCGTGCAGCGCGGCCCGGCGGGTCAGCTCCGCCGTGAGCGCCGCGGCCAGGGTCGGCATGCTGCCGCCGGTGAGGGCGTCGAGCCGCTCGCCGCTCGCGGGCACGTGCCGGTAGCGCTTGGCCGCTCCCCCGCGGATCCGCTCGACGCCCGCGTCCTCGAGGAGCCCGGCCTCGCGCAGCCGGCGCAGGTGGTAGCTGACGTTCGCCTGCGTCTCGCCCAGCTCGCGTGCGGCCTCGGACGCGCTCATCGGCGAGCGGGTGCAGAGGGAGAGCAGGCGCAGGCGCAGCGGGTGGGCGATGACGCGGAGGTCGCGCAGGTCGGTCTCGTCGGCGGGCATGCGGCCATCGGACCACGGCGGGTGCACCACTGTCAAACATCCGTTTGATGGTCGGGAGGATGATGCGGCGGCGCCGACCGCCGTGGTCGACTCGGGCGATGACCGCATCCGACCGCGCCCTCCCGATCGACGGCCTCGTCAACGCCCGCGACCTCGGCGGCATCCGCCTCCGGGACGGCGGCACGACCCCGACCGGCGTCCTCGCCCGCTGCGAGGACGCCGACCTCATCACCGACGCCGGCTGGGAGCGCCTGCGCGAGCTCGGCTACCGCACGGTGCTCGACCTCCGCCAGCCCGGCGAGCGCGCCCGGGACACGCATCCGCGGCCCGACTGGATCCACCGCGCGCACGTCGACCTCGACGGGCTCGACGACCACCCCGGCTTCTGGGAGCCCTACTGGTCCGCCGGCCTCCACGGCACGCCGATCTACTACCTGCCGCACCTCGCCGAGCTGCCGGACCGAGCCGGCGCCGCCCTGCGGACGATCGCGCACGCGCCCGCCGGCGGCATCCTCTTCCACTGCGGCGCCGGCCGCGATCGCACGGGCCTCGTCGCCCTGCTCCTGCTGCTCGCGGTGGGCGCCGAGCCGGACGAGATCGTCGACGACTACCTGGAGACGATCCGACTCGGGCTGGAGCGGTCGGCGAACCAAGGCCAGCCAGACCTGGAGCCCGCGATCGAGGCGTTCCTCGCCGAGCGCGGCACCACGAGCGAGGCGGCGTTCCGGGACGCGATGACGGGCGTCGACCTCGACTCGCTCTTCGACGCAGCTGATCTGACGGAGTCCGAGCGCGGGCTGCTGCGCACGTGGCGCGGCGCGATCCCCGCCTGACCCGGGTCGTGCGCCCGCCCGCCGATCCGGATCGGCTACCGGACCAGCGGCACCTCGATGAGCAGCGGCGCCTCGGACGCGGTCGTGAGCGCCGCCTCCAGCTCGCCGTGGGTCGCGGCGCGCAGGTACGCCCAGCCGTAGGCCTTCGCGAGGCTCGCGAGGTCCACCCGCTGCGGCGTGAACATGACGCGGTCGATGGCGGCGGGCGCGGCCGTGTTCGCGACCTCGAGGCCGTCGAAGATGGTGCCGCCGCCGTCGTTGCCGACGATGACCTGGATCCGCGGCATCCGCTCGCCCGTGCCGATGAGCAGCGACCCGACGTCGTGCAGGAGCGTGAGGTCGCCCACGAGCACGCGCGTGATGCCGGCGGCCGCGCTCCCGGATCCGGCCTGCGAGGCGAGCGCGATGCCGAGACCGGTGGAGATCGTGCCGTCGATGCCGGCGAGCCCGCGGTTGGCGTGCACGCGCACGCGCTTGCCGGGGAGCGCGCGATCGGCCTCGCGGATGAGGCGCGACGCCCCGAGCACGAGCCGGTCGTGCGGCCAGGTGGCCTGCCAGAGCGCGCGCACGAGGTGGCGGCGGGTGACGTCGGCGCGCACGGCGGCGAGCTCGGCGCGCGCGAAGTCGCGGCGCTCGGCCGGCGTGGTGCCCGAGGGCAGGAGCGGCGCGGACTCCGCGGCGCTCGCCTCGTCGAGGATCGCGCGGCTCTCCTGCACCCACGTGCCGAGCCAGCGGCGGGCGTCGGCGGGATCCGCGGGCTCGCCCACGACGCGCACGGCGGCCGGGTGGGCGGTGACGCGGTGGCGCGGGTCGTAGTCCTCGCCGCCGGTGGATCCGACGACGATCGCCTCGACGTCCTCGCGACCGACGAGCAGCGGGACCTCGCGGGTGAGGGTCGGGTGGCCGAAGACGATGACGCGCTCGACGCGGTCGCCGAAGCCGGGGCGGGCGAGCAGCTCGCGGAAGGAGACGACGAGGTTCGGGCCGAAGTGGGATCCGCTCGATATCTCGGCCGCGAGCGGCCAGCCGCCGGCGCGCGCGAGCTCCTCGGCGGCCTCGCCCGCGGCGTGGCCGGCGACGACGAGCGTGCGCGGGCCGTGCGGGAGGTCGAGGACGTCGGCGGCGGGCGGGCCGGCGGGCTCAGGCGCGGCGGCGGCCTCGGCATCTGCGGCGGCGCGCGCCTCCGCCACGGCCTCCGTGAGGTCCGGCACCGCGACGGACAGCGGATCCCGGAACGCCACGTTCACGTGCACGGGCGTCCGCTCGTCGCGGGCGCGGCGGTACGCGTCACGGGCCAGACCCGCATCGCGTGCCAGGTCTTCGTCGGTCTCCTCGGGCGCCGGCACGTCGACGACGACGACCCGGTCGCCGAACATGCCGGGCTGGCGGGTGGTCTGGTTGCTCGCGATGCCGCGGAGCTCCGCCGGGCGGTCACCCGTGAGCAGCAGCATCGGGACGCCCGAGTGCCAGCCCTCGAGCACGGCGGGGTGCAGGTTGGCGACGGCCGTGCCGGAGGTCGTGATGACGGGCGCCGGCCTGCCGGACTCCACGCCGAGGCCGAGCGCGAGGAACGCGGCCGCCCGCTCGTCGATGCGCACGTGCAGGCGGACGCCCGCGACCCGCTCGAGCTCGGCCGCGACGAGCGCGAGGGCCTGGGAGCGGGATCCGGGGCAGAGGACGATGTCGGTGACGCCCTCCGCGACGAGCGAGAGGAGCATCGCGATGGCGCGATCCGTGGAGGGGTTGCCCGTGCGGGGCGAGGTGGAGGACGGCTGGGCGGGGCGGGACTCGGTCGAGCTCACCGGCGGTCAGGCGTCCCGGCGGCCAGGCGCCCGGTCGTCGTCGTCGCGGTTTGGCCGGGTGGGGCCGCCGGTGGCACCGGGCTGCTGCGGCTCGTCGGGGCCGGTGCCGTCGCTGTCGAGGTCGGCGAGCTCCTGCTCGAGGCGGCGGATCCGCTCCTCCTCCGACCGCGTGCGGCCGAGGCCGGAGAGGAAGTCGGGGTCGTCGTCCGGGCCGAGGCGACGGCCGGATGCACGGGCGAGGTCGGTGCGGTCCTTGCCGATGGTGAGCCACAGGACGCCGCCGATGACGGGCACCAGGACGACCACCGCGATCCACGCGGGCTTGGGGAGGCCGCGCATGCGGGTCCGCGGCGTCAGGGAGGTGTCCACGATGACGAAGACCGTGAAGAACACGATCACGACGGCGAGACCGATCAACAGGCGGGGCATCTCCCGATGGTAGCTCCGCAACCGGGGAGGACGCCGGGCGTCCAGCGAGCGGGAAGGGGGCGGCGGCCGGGCCCCGGCTGGACGGCGGCGGCCTGTGCAGGGGAGAGGCCTGCCCAGGCGACCGACCTATGCTGACCCGGTGAGTTCCCGTCGCTACTGGCTCGTCTACACCGTCGTCCGCATCCTCCTGTTCGCCGTCCCGTTCGGGCTGGTGGTCGCCGTGAGCCCGGACTTCTGGCCGCTCGCCGCGGTCGTCGGCGCCGTGGTGTCGTTCTGCGGGTCGTACATCTTCCTGCGCAAGCAGCGCGAGGCCATGGCGGCGGATCTCGCGGCCATCGCGGCCGGCCGCAAGGCGCCCGTCGAGGACGACGACTCCGAGGACGCCGCGGTGGACGCCGCCGAGCGCCGGGCCCGGGCGGCCGGATCCCCCGACGTCGCGGCCTCGGGCACGCCGGGTGCCGGATCCGCCGGCACCGCGTCGGCCGCCCCGCGCGCCGACGGCGAGGCCGAGCGCAGCTGACGCCGGAGCCGACATCACGGCGGGGCTGGAGCCTCAGCGCCCCGCCGGATACGCTCGAGCCGCACAAGCACGGACGTCGACGAGGGGATGCACGCGTGAGCGCCAGACCTCTCGACCTCGCCTTCTCGGCGACCATCGGCGTCACCGTCAAGGGCGACCTGTGGCCGTGCGTGGAGGTCCCCGGCTCCGTGGAGCTCCTCGGGACGGGCAAGGCGGTGAAGGTGACGGCGACCGTCGACGGCGAGCCGCTGACGGCTGGTCTCCTGCCCACCGGCACCGGCGGCCACATGCTCTCGATCAGCGCGAAGCTCCGGAAGAAGCTGGGCAAGGACCTGGGCGACCAGGTCGCCGTCCGGATCACCGAGCGCCTGACCTGACCGCCCCGCGCGCAGCTGAGCCGCGCGCGTCAGCCCGGGTCCGCGGATCCGTCGCGCTCGATCGGCACGTAGGCGACCCACCGGCCGCCCGTCGTCGGGGGCGTGTCGCGCACCGCGGGGGCCGTCGTGCGCGTCGATGGCGCGAGGCGCCCGCCGTCGAGCACGAGGTACCGCTCCCCCGGACGCGCCTCCGCGAGCGCCCGCGCGACCCGGGCCGCGAGGGCGGCAGCCGCACGCTCGGGATCCGTCGCCGACCGCTCGCCCCACCAGGCCAGGAGCGCCGCGTCGACCACGAGGACCGCGAGCCGCCCGCGGCCCGACCGCTCTCGGACGGCGAGGAGCCGTGGATCGCCGGTCGGCCACGTCTGGTGGTCGACCTCGAGGGCGCGGACGAGGGCGGGATCCATCGCGCTCAGAACGCGAACGCCGCCCCGAGGCCCAGGCCGAACGTGAGCGCCGCCATGCTCGTGAGCTGCAGCGAGAGGATCAGCTCCTTGGGCGTGCGGCCGGTGCACGCGATGATCGCGGCCGGCAGCGCCAGCACGAGCGTGAACAGCACGAGCAGCGCCTTCGGGTAGAAGAGGAAGAAGAAGGCCACGACGCCGTAGGCGATCGCGATCTCGATGCAGTAGACGATCCGCGAGCCGCGCGGGCCGAGCCGCACCGCCAGCGTGCGCTTGCCGACCTTGCCGTCCTGCTCGATGTCGCGGATGTTGTTGACCATGAGCACCGCGCACGCGAATCCGCCCGCCGCGACGCCGCCCAGCCAGCCCTCGCCCGTGATCATGCCGATGAGGATGAACTGCGTGCCCGCGGTCGCGACCAGGCCGAAGAACACTAAGACGACGACGTCGCCGAGGCCCGCGTAGCCGTAGGGGCGCTTGCCTCCGGTGTAGAAGTAGGCCGCGACGATGGCGACGGCTCCGACCGCGAGCAGCCACCAGTGGCCGGTGATGAGCACGATGGCGAGGCCCGCGACCGCGGCGAGGCCGAAGAACGTGAGCGCCACGGCGAGCACGGTGCGGGGCTTCGCGGCGCCGGATCCGGTGAGGCGGGCGGGGCCGACGCGCACGTCGTCGGTACCGCGCACGCCGTCGGAGTAGTCGTTGGCGTAGTTCACGCCGATCTGCAGCAGCACCGCGACAGCGAGGCAGAGGAGCGCGAGGCCGAGGGAGACGCCCTCGTCGGGGCCGAGCGCGCGAGCGGCTCCGGCGCCGATCGCGACGGGGGCGACGGCGAGCGGGAGGGTGCGGATGCGGGCGCCGGAGATCCAGTCGCGCGCGGTGGCCTTCCGCACCTTGGCCGGGTTGCCGGAGCGGGCCTTCGCGGGCGATCCCGGTCGGGTGCGGGCTGCGGATGACGGGGCCTGCCGGGTGCGCTTCTTCTTCTGTGCCACGAAGGGCGATCCTACGCGCCGCCCGTCAGGCGTCGGGCCCGCCGTCGCGACCGCGGTGGCTACCGGCTGCCGCCCACGGGCGACGGCGCCCAGCCGTCGGCCGGGCAGTTCCAGCGCATGATCGCGTGGCGGCCGTGCTCGAAGCCGAGCTCGCTGAGCGTGGAGGTGGAGAGGGTGAGGATCCCTCCGGCCTCCGCGGGCAGGCCGACCCAGGCGACGGCGAGCGCGCGGATCACGTGCGCGTGCGCGACGAGGAGCACGTCCTGGCCGGACTCGAGCACGGGCAGCACGCGCTCGAGCACCTGGAGCACGCGGTCGCGGACCTGCTGGGACGTCTCGCCGGGGGTGTCGCCCGCGGGGACGCCGTCGGTCCACAGGTCCCAGTGGCCGCGCTCGGACTGGATGTCGGCGGTGGTGCGGCCCTCGTACGCGCCGTAGTCGAACTCGACGAGCCGGTCGTCGACCTCGGCCTGGTCGCCGTAGCCGATGAGCTCCGCGGTGCGCTGCGCACGGGAGCGCGGGCTGGCGAGCACGAGGCCGAACTCGGTGCCGGCGAGCACGCCGCCGACCGCGCGGGCCTGCTCCTCGCCGGTCTCCGTGAGGGGGATGTCGGTCGTGCCGGTGTGGCGCCCGTTGACGCTCCACTCGGTCTGGCCGTGGCGCACCATGACGATGCGTCCGCGGACCTTCTCCTGCCACTCCGGGGTGCCGGGGATCTCGGCGCGCGCGATGGCCGCATCCACCTCCGCGTACATCGGCGCGACGTCGTCGCGGGCGAGGCGCTTGGCGGTGGCGGGGTTCATGCCGGTCATCGTGGGGGTCTCCTCCGTCGCCCGGGAGGGGTTGCGGGCGACATCCGACTCTACGCCCGGGCGGATCCACGACCGGTGGGCGGCCGGATCCGCGGGGCTCAGTGCACGTGCTCCAGCAGGTCGAGGCCGACCACGCCCAGGGCGTCGCGGACGGCGAGGCGGGCGCGGAGGTCGGCGTCGTCGAAGTGGACCATGACGGCGTAGGCGACCGCGCCGCGCGGCCCGCGGAGCACGCCGGCCTCGGCCCGGACGCCCGCGTCCACGCCCGTGCAGTCCACGAGCGCCATGCCGTGCTCGCCGCCGCGGCCCACGGGCGCGTCCAGCCCGAAGGAGGCGGCCACCATGGATCGGTCGGTGTTGAGCGCGAGCCAGCCGACCACGCGCGTGCTCGTCTCCTCGTCGACCACCTCGCCGTGCACGAGCGAGGCGAAGAGCGACGCGAGCTCGCGGGCGGATCCCACGGAGAGCTGCGGGGCGTCGTCCGGTCCGCGGGTGCCGCGCGCCACGTCGAGGAGCGCTGTGCGACGGAGGCCGAGCGACTCGGCGCGCGTGCGCACGGCGTCGAGGCCGACGAGCCCGAGGAGCGCGTTGGTGGCGGCCGCGTCGCCCGTCGCGCCGACGAGCGAGGCCAGGTCGGTGACGGGCAGCGAGGGCACCACGAGGTGGCGCCACAGGCCCGCGGTGCCGCCCTCGTCGTCGGGCCGGCGATCCACGAGGTGCAGCGGCGAGAGGTCCCCGCCCGTCATGCGCGCGGAGAGCTCGACGAGGAGCAGCACGCGGCCGAGCCCGGCCGCGGGCAGGGCGACGTGGTCGTCGACGGCGAGCACGACGTCGCCCGAGTCGAGGTCGGTCGCGCGGGCCGCGACCCGCATCCCGTCGAGGGCGAGTCCGCCGAGCGCGCGGAACGCGGAGCGGAAGCCGTCGGTCGGCTCCTGCCCCGCGTGGCGCGCGGGACCGCCCCCGGCGTGCCGGGAGCGGCGTCGCGGATCCTCGCCGACGGCGGCCATCGCGCGGCGCGTCACCAGATGGTGACGCGGGCCTCCTCGTCGAGCCAGAGGCCGTCGCCGGGCTGCACGTCGAACGTCTCGTAGAACGCGTCGATGTTGCGGACGATCTGGTTGCAGCGGAACTCGTTCGGCGCGTGCGGGTCGATGGCGAGCAGCCGCATCACCTCGGCGTCGCGGCCCTTCTGCTGCCAGGCCTGCGCCCAGGAGAGGAAGAACCGCTCGGCGCCTGTGAGCCCGTCGATCACCGGCGGCTCGGCGCCGTCGAGGGACAGGAGGTACGCCTTCCACGCGATGGAGAGGCCGCCGAGGTCGCCGATGTTCTCGCCGATGGTGAGCGCGCCGTTGACGTGCGGGGCGTCGTCGGCCGTCAGCTGCGCCGGCACGAGGGCGTCGTACTGCTGGATCAGCGACGCCGTCCGCTCCTCGAACGCCGCGCGGTCGGCCGGGGTCCACCAGTCGGTGAGGCGGCCGTCGCCGTCGTAGCGCGAGCCCTGGTCGTCGAAGCCGTGGCCGATCTCGTGGCCGATGACCGCGCCGATCGCGCCGTAGTTGGCGGCCGGATCCCGCGCCTCGTCGAAGAACGGGAACTGCAGGATCGCGGCCGGGAACACGATCTCGTTGAACCCCGGGTTGTAGTACGCGTTGATGGTCTGCGGCGTCATGAACCACTCGTCGCGGTCGAGCGGGGCGCCGATCTTGGCGAGCTCGCGCCGCGTCTCGAAGCGGGCGGTCGCGCGGACGTTGCCGACGAGGTCGGTCGGGTCGATCTCGAGCGCGGAGTAGTCGCGCCACTTGTCCGGGAAGCCGATCTTCGGGGTGAACTTCTCCAGCTTCTCCAGCGCCCGCCCGCGCGTCTCGGCGGTCATCCACTCGAGGCCGGAGATGGAGTCGCGGTAGGCCTGCACGAGGTGGCCGACGAGCACGTCCATCTCGGCCTTGGCGGTGGGCGAGAAGTGGCGCTCGACGTAGATCCGGCCGATGGCCTCGCCCATGGATCCCTCCACCAGCGAGACGCCGCGCTTCCACCGCACGCGCTGCTCGGGCGCACCCGTGAGCGTGCGGCCGTAGAAGTCGAACGACGCCTCGGAGAAGGCCTTCGGCAGCAGGGCCGCGTTGGAGCGGACGACCTGCCAGGTGAGCCAGTCGCGGAGCGCCGGGATCTCGGCGTCGGTCAGCAGCGCGCCGAGGCCCTCGGCGAAGCTCGGCTCGCGGAGCACGACCTCGTCGAGCGCGGCGGCGGGCGCGTCGAGGGCCGCGCGCCAGACGTCGAGGTCGGCGCCGGCCGCCTTCGAAACGAGCTCGCGGAGATCGGCCCAGGAGACGAGGTTGTAGGTGGCCTGGCTGTCGCGGGTGCGGACGTTGTCCCAGTGGGCCGCGGCGATGCGGGTCTCGAGGTCGAGGATCCGGTCGGCGTGGGCGGACGCGTCGTCGAGGCCGGCGAGGTCGAGCATGCGCTCGACGAACGCGCGGTACGCCGTGCGGATGTCCGCGTGGCCGTCCTCGCGGTAGTAGCTCTCGTCGGGCAGGCCGATGCCGCCCTGCTCGATCTGCACGACGTAGCGCTCGGGGTCGCCCGGGTCGTTGTCGACGAAGAGGCCGAGCAGGCCGCTCACGTTGGTCTGCTCGAGGGCTCCCAGGGTGCGCAGGAAGGACGGCACGTCGGTGACGGCGGCAGCGGCGTCGAGCTGGTCGCGGATCGGCTCGACGCCGAGGCGCTCGACGCGCTCCTCGTCCATGAAGCTGGTGAAGAGGTCGCCGGTCTTGCGCTCCTCGGTGCCGGGCTCGGCGTCGACGGCCTCCTCGATGATCACGCGGACTGCGTCCTCCGCCGCCTCGGCCAGCTGGTGGAACGAGCCCCAGCGGGCCTTGTCGTCGGGGATCTCGGTGCGGTCGAGCCAGCGCCCGTTCACGTGGAGGTAGAGGTCGTCCTGCGGGCGCACCCCCGCGTCCAGCTCGTCGGTGCGGATCCCGGTCGGAGGTGTCTCGGCGCTCATGGGCACGAGCCTAGGCGCGTCGGCCGGATCCGCGCCGGGAGAGATGACAAGCGCGCTTGACACCGCACGGGTGTCAAGCTAGCTTGTCATCCATGCGCAGCGAGGTGAGGACGCTCCGGACGGCGGCCGGGCTCTCCCAGCAGTCCCTCGCCGACGCGCTCGGTGTCTCCCGCCAGACGATCAACGCCATCGAGACGGGCCGCTACGACCCGTCGCTCGCCCTCGCCGTGAAGACGGCGCGCTTCTTCCACCGATCCGTCGAGGAGGTCTTCCATGTCGAAGACGACTGAACGCCGCGGGATCTCCCGCGTCAACATGATCCTCGTCGGGGCGTTCCTGCTCGCCGCGGTCGTCGTGCTCATCCTCGGATACACGGACCGGGCGATCACCCTGGCCGCGTTCGCCGTCATCTGCCTCATCCA
The DNA here is from genome assembly GCF_051201715.1 of Clavibacter quasicaliforniensis. NCBI lineage: Bacteria > Bacillati > Actinomycetota > Actinomycetes > Micrococcales > Microbacteriaceae > Clavibacter > Clavibacter quasicaliforniensis. The sequence continues at coordinate 3,114,307 of NZ_CP139624.1, forward strand.
GGCCGTGGTCGCGGCGCAGCCGGAGGCGAGCGACGGGACGCGGATCGACGGGCTCGAGTACCGGGACGAGCGCGACCGGCAGCTCGCCCAGCGCGGATTCGCCGCGGTCGGCGTCGCCGCGATCCTCCTCTCCTGCGGGGCGTTCCTCGTGCGCACGATGCTGGGCGACCTCGACTGGTGGCTCGGCGGGCAGGTGCTCGTGCTCGTCGTCGTGTGGGGCGTCGCCAACCGGATCGCGGTCCGCCGGGGCTGAGATCCGCCCCCGGAAACGCCACCGCAACACGGCGTCGGTACGCTCGCCGATCGGGGCGTCTCCCCACACACCCGCGCGAGAGCAGGCGATCATGGCCCGACAGATCTGGACCCTCCACGGCGACGGACGGACGGTGGAGACCTCCGCGGTCGTCGGCCCCGGCGAGCGCCTCACCTGGCCGCGCACCATCGGCCTCGGGATGCAGCACGTCGTCGCGATGTTCGGCGCGACCTTCCTCGTGCCCGCGCTCACGGGCTTCCCGCCCACGACCACGCTGTTCTTCTCCGGGATCGGCACGATCCTCTTCCTCCTCATCACCAAGAACCGGCTGCCCAGCTACCTCGGCTCGTCCTTCGCGTTCATCGCGCCGATCGGCGCGGCCAACGCGGCCACGGCGGCGGGCGGCGGCGGCATCGGGGCGGCGCTCGCGGGCATCGTGGCGGTCGGCGTGATGCTCGCCATCGTCGGCGGCATCGTGCAGCTCACCGGCACGGGCTGGATCGACGCGCTGCTCCCGCCCGTCGTCGCCGGCGCGATCGTGGCGCTCATCGGCTTCAACCTGGCGTCGGCCGCGCGCGACAACTTCGTGAAGGCGCCCGTGACGGCGAGCATCACGCTCGCCGCGGTGATCCTCTCGACCGTGCTGTTCCGCGGGATCCTCGGCCGGCTCTCCATCGTGCTCGGCGTGGTCGTGGGCTACGTCGTGGCCGCGATCCGCGGCGAGATCGTGTTCGACGCGGTCGGGTCGGCCGCGTGGATCGGCCTGCCCGAGTTCCACGCGCCCGAGATCACGCCGCAGTTCTGGGCGCTGCTCCCCGCGTTCCTGCCCGTGGTGCTCGTGCTGGTCGCGGAGAACGTCGGCCACATCCGCGGCGTCGCGCAGATGACCGACGGCAGCGTCAACAAGCTGACCGGCCGCGCGCTCCTCGCCGACGGCCTCGCGACCGTGCTCGCGGGCCTCGGCGGCGGATCCGGCACCACGACCTACGGCGAGAACATCGGCGTGATGGCGGCCACCCGCGTCTACTCGACCGCCGCGTACTGGGTGGCGGGCGCGTTCGCCGTGCTGCTCGGGCTCTCGCCCAAGGTCGGCGCGGTGATCAACACGATCCCGCAGGGCGTGCTCGGCGGCGTGACCACCGCGCTGTACGGCCTCATCGGGATCATCGGCGTGAAGATCTGGCTCGACAACAAGGTGGACTTCGCCAAGCCCGTCAACCAGCTCACGGCCGCCACCGCGCTCATCGTCGCGATCGCGCCGTTCACCTTCACGCTCGGCACCGTGACGTTCAACGGGATCGCGCTCGGCACCGTCGCGGCCATCGTCGTCTACCACGTGATGCACACGGTGGCGCGGCTCCGCGGCACCGACTGATCGCGCGGCGGCCCCCGCTCACGGCGGGCCGCCGCCCGCGTGTCCTAGCATCGCGGGTGCACCGCCCGCCTGCCGGGCGTCCGCGAACCGGGCTCCGGCCGCCGCGGCCCGCGTCCCCGTCCGTCCCGACCGCAGGAGAACCACCCGACATGCACCCGCCTGCGCGCCGAGAGGGCGCCGCCCGGTGACCGCGGACGCGTCCCTCGCCGCGCACGCCGTCCGCCCGCCGGCCCGGGGCATCATGTCGCGGCCGTGGCTGGCGTTCGCCCTCTGCCACCTCTGGCTCATCGCGCTCAACCTGATCGGCCCCACCTCGGCGCTCACGGACGTGACGGACGTCTACCGCGTCTGGATGCAGGAGGGGATGGCGGGCGGCGGCCGGGTGGGCGTGGACCTGCCGTGGGTGTACCCGATCCTCGCGGCCGTGCCCATGCTCATCTCGCTCGTCGGCGGCACCGCGTTCTACGGCACGGTGTGGCTCGCGCTGGTGACGTCGCTCGACGCCGCCGCGTTCGCCCTGCTGCTCCGCATCCGCCGCGGGCGGGGCCACGCTCCCGCCGCCTGGTGGCTCGGCTTCCTCGTGGCGCTCGGGCCCATCTCGCTCGGCCGGATCGACGCGGTCACCGTGCCCCTCGCCCTCGCCGGCCTGCTCGTGCTCGCGACCCGGCCCGCCCTGGCCTCCGCGCTCCTGACCGTCGGAGCCTGGGTCAAGGTGTGGCCGGCAGCGCTGCTGCTCACCGGCGTGATCGCCCGCCGCGGGCTCGCGCGCGGCAAGGTCGTCGCCGCCGCGCTCGGCACCACGGCCGTCGTCGTCGCCGGATCCCTCGCCCTCGGCAGCGGCGCGAACGTGCTGGGCTTCGTGGGCGAGCAGACCGGCCGCGGGCTGCAGGTCGAGTCGACCGCCGCGCTGTACCACCTGTGGCTCATCGTCGCGGGCGACGACCGCTATCGCGTCTACCACGACGCGGCACTCATCACCTTCCAGGTGTCGGGCCCCGGGGTGGACGCCGTCGCGGCCGCGCTCACGCCGATCATGCTGGGCGTCGTGCTCGTCGTGACGCTGCTCGGGATCCGCGCCCACCACCGCGGCGCCTCCCCCGCCGCGCTGATCGGGCCGCTGTCGCTCGCGCTGGTGGCGGCGCTCATCGTGACGAACAAGGTCGGCTCGCCGCAGTACGTGTCGTGGTTCGCCGTGCCGATCATCGTGATGCTCGTGCACGACCGCCACGCCCCCGGCACGGCCCTCGCGGCGCGCCTCGGGCTGGTCGTGGCCGCGCTCACGCAGCTCGTGTTCCCCTACGCGTACCTGCTGCTCATCGACGTGGTCCCGTTGATGGTCGGGGTGATCACGCTGCGCGACCTCGGCGAGATCGCGCTCCTGGGCGTGGCCGTGATGCAGCTCGTGCGGCTGCGCGGCACGGCGGCGGACGGGCCCGCGCGGGTCCGGGCGGGACGCGCGGCGCGGGCGGCGGCCGCGGCGGCCCCCGGCACGACGGCCACCTCCGCGACAGCCCCCGCCGCCGCGCACGAGATCAGCCCGTGGCGGTCGGCGCCCGCGGATCAGGAGCCCGAGACCGCCTGACCGCGGGACGCCAGGTACCGCATCCACCCGCCGTGCGCGCTGATGTCCGGCGCGCCTGCCGTGTCGGTGCAGAGGAACCCGACGGCCCACGTGCCGTCCTCGAGCTCCAGCGGACCGAGGGCCATGGGCCGGACCATTCCGGCGAGGAACGCGGCGAGGCCGGCGCGGGTGAGGGTCCAGGCCTCGCCCTCGAGCGGGACGCCGTCGCCGTCGGGTGCCGGCGCGACGCCGGGTCGCGCGGGCTCGCCCGGGAGGTGCGCCATGCGGTACGCCGCGCTCGTGCGCACGTCGCGGGAGAAGCGCGCGCCGAGGTCGCTGAGCTGGCGATGCAGCGGCTGCCCGCCCAGGTGCGCGCCGAACACGACCACGTCGACCGCGTCGGTCGGCAGGAGCGCGGGACGCGCGGGATCGCCCGTGATCCGCCCGGCGAGGTCGAGCACGACCTGGTCGGCGAACGCGGGCGCCACGAGGCTGACGCCGAAGGGGGATCCGTCCGCCTCCCCCGCGGGCACCGCGACGGCGCACAGGTCGAAGAGGTTCACGAAGTTCGTGTACGTGCCGAGGCGCGCGTTGACGGCGACCGGCTCGGCGGCGACCTCGGCGAGCGTCGGGTGCTCGGTGGTCGTCGGCAGGAGCAGCGCGTCGATCCCGCGGTGGTCGCCGCGCGGGGCGTCGAACACCGCGCAGGCGGCGACGCGCAGGCGCTCGAGGAGCGCGCGGTCCTCCACCAGCCGGTGCGCGGGGATCCCGAGGGCGGCGCGCACGATGCCGGCGACCGTGGGATCCAGGTCCGGCGCGTCCGCGAGCACGGACGCCCCGGCCGCCTCGCAGCGCTCCGCCACGAGCGCGCCCTCGTAGAGGAGGAGCGCGGCGCGGAGGAAGGGGCCGAGGTCGACGGTCTCGACGACGGCGCCCGAGTCGCTCATCCGCTCGACGGCGGCCGCGAACGCCGCGCGGGCGCCGGGCGAGAGGGGCGCGAGGTCGCCGTCGGCGGGAACGCCGATGACGGGGACGCCGCGCGGCGCGAGGCGCGTGGTGGACGGCCAGTCGCGGCTCGCGGGATCCGCCGGGTCGGGCCCGACCATCACGGCGAGCGCGCGCTGCGCGGTCGCGAGGTCGGCGGCGAGCACGCTCACGGTGTCGTAGGAGCGGCAGGCGGGCACGACGCCCGTGGCGGGCACCAGGCCGAGCGTGGGCTTGATCCCGACGAGACCGTGCAGCGCGGCGGGCACGCGGCCGGATCCCGCGGTGTCGGTGCCGAGCGCCACGTCGACGAGGCCCAGCGCGACGGCGACCGCCGAGCCCGAGCTGGATCCGCCCGAGATGCGGTCGGGCCGGGTCGCGTGCCGCACGGCGCCGTAGGGGCTGCGCGTGCCGACGAGGCCGGTGGCGAACTGGTCGAGGTTGGTCTTGCCGAGCACGAGCGCGCCGGCCTCCCGCAGGCGCGCGACGGCGGGCGCGTCGACCTCGGGCGTCGTGGCGGCGGACGGGCAGGCGGCGGTCGTGGGCATCCCGGCGACGTCGATGTTGTCCTTAACGGCCACGAGCCAGCCCGCGAGCGGCAGCGATCCCGCAGGCGCCCGGGCGATGCGGTCGTCGAGCTCGGCGGCGCGTTCCCGTGCCTCGGCCAGGTCGAGCAGCGTGATCCACACCTCGGGCCGGTCGACCTCGGCGATGCGCGCGTACGCGGCCTCCACGCGGTCGACGACGGATGCGTTTCCCACGGCCGGCAGCGGAGTGGTCGCGCCGGCCGCACCGAAGTCGCCGCTCACGCGCGCACCTCCGCCCCGGCGAGCGCCGCGAGCACGTCGCCCGATGCGGCGACCGCGCCGAACACGCCGCCCTGCATCGTGACCATGCGCAGCGCCGCGTCGTGGTTCGACGGATCCGTGGCACCCGTGCAGTCCGACAGCACGAGGCACTCGTAGCCGCGGTCGTTGGCCTCGCGCATGGTCGTGGAGACGCAGACGTCGGTCGTGATGCCCGTGAGGATCAGCCGGTCGATGGCGCGCGCCCGCAGCACCAGGTCGAGGTCGGTCGCGTAGAACGCGCCCTTGCCGGGCTTGTCGATCACGGGCTCGCCCGGGAGCGGGGCCACCTCGGGGACGATCTCCCAGCCGGGTTCGCCGCGCACGAGGATCCGCCCGCACGGGCCGACGCTGCCGATCTCGGCGCCCGCGCGCTCCGACCGCCAGCGCTTGTTCGCGGGCAGGTCGGAGAGGTCGGGGCGGTGGCCCTCGCGGGTGTGGATGACGGTCATGCCGAGCGCGCGCACCCGCTCGAGCAGCCGCGCGGTGGGCGCGAGGCCCGCGCGGGTGAGGGCGAGGTCGTAGCCCATGCGGTCGACGTAGCCGCCGACTCCGCAGAAGTCGACCTGCCAGTCGATGCAGACCACGGCGGTGCGGGCGACGTCGACGGCGCCGTCGTAGGGCCAGGCGTAGGGATCCGCCGCGACGGACGTGGTGCCGGCGACGGTCGCGGGCACGGTGACCGCGCTCACGAGCGGGCCTCCCCCGCGTCGACGGCCGCGGCCAGCGGGGCGCGCACCCGCCCCGCGGCGTCCGCGACGACGAGGACGACCGCGCCGACGACCATGCCGACGACGGCCGTGGAGAGGAAGTCGGCGTACGCGTGCGCCACGAGCGCGACGACGGCTCCGACCGCCCAGCCCACGAAGGCGGGGGCTCGCCAGGCGCCGCGGGCGACGATGGATCCGGCCGCCGCGCGTCGCGGCGCGAGCAGGAGCTGGTCGACGATGAGCACGGCGCCGATGGGCGGCACGATCACGCCGAGCAGGTTCAGCCACACCTCGAAGTAGGTCCAGATGCCGGCGACCGCGAGGACGACGCCCACCGCGCCGAGCACGAGCGTCGTGCGGCGCATGCGCATGCCGGTGAGCTGGCTCCAGCCGACGGCGCCGTTGTAGAGGCAGTGGGCGCACACGGATCCGAGGTTCACCACCACGAACAGCACGGCGAGCGGCACGAGGGCACCGCCCTGCGCGACGAGGATCCCGAGGAAGTCGCCGCCCGCGGTGCCCGGGTCGGTCGCGCCGCCCAGCGCGACGACGAGGCCGCCGACCACCAGCGCGATCGCGTTGCCGAACGGGAACGCCGCGAGGGTCGCGAGCACGGCCTGCCGGCCCGAGCGCGCCCAGCGGGTGAAGTCGGCGGTCATGGTGCCCGAGTCGGCGAAGAGCGCGACGACGAGGGTCACGGCCGCGCCGAAGCTGAGCGCGCCCGCTCCCGCGGCGGGCGCGGTCTGGAGCTCCGCGCCGCCCGGCCTGGTCGCCACGATGACGACGGCGACCGCGCCGAGCACGAGGTAGAGAGGAGCGGCGACGACGCCGATCCAGGAGAGCGCGCGGATGCCGAGCAGCGTGACCGCGACGAAGAGGAGGCCGGCCACGAGGGTCGTGCCCGTCTGGTCCCAGCCGAGGCTGCCGTGCAGGGTGGATCCGGTGAGCCCGGTCTGGAACGCGAACCAGCCGATGACCACGGTGGCGAGGAAGCCCGCCGGCACGACGTACCCCTTCGCGCCGAACGTGCGCATCGCCATGAGCGCGAAGCTCTCGCCGCTGCGGCCGGCCAGGTAGCTGAGCGCCCCGACGTAGACCATGAGGACGAGCGTGCCGACCGCGATCGCGCCCATGCCCGGCCAGAAGCCGAGCGAGTGGACGACCAGGCCGCCGAAGACGGCGCAGGTGAGGATCATCGGGAAGCCGAGCCACACGGCGGCGACCGACGCGGTGCGGCGGCGCGCGTGGGGCGGCACGGGCTCCGACTCGTACTCGGAGAACGCGGGGCGGTCGGCGGGATCCGGGGCGGCGGGGTCGGCGTGGCGCGCGACCGGCGGGGCGGCGGGGTGCGACATGGGATCTCCTGGGGAGTCGGGTGACGCCGGCGGGGGATCCGGCTGCGTCCTATAGGAACAGCCCGGCCGCACACGGGCGTTTCTGCCGTGTTTCCGGGATGTGAAACACGTCTGGGTGGTGGCCTGGCGGCGGATCCTATAATCAGGCCATGGCCTCCCCCGCCCTCGTCCCCGCCCGTCTCGGCGCCGCGGAGCGCGTGCGCGTGCTGCTCGAGGAGGAGATCCTCGGCGGCCTCATCGCCCCCGGATCCCGCGTGAAGGCCGACGAGGTCGCCCAGCGGATGGGCACGAGCCACATCCCCGTGCGCGAGGCGCTGCGGGCGCTCGAGGCCGACGGCTGGGTCGTGCATCGCGCGCACGAGGGCATGTCGGTGCGGCCGCGCGTGCTGTCCGAGCTGGTTGACCTGTTCGAGGCGCGCGCGCTCGTCGAGCCGCGCGCCGTCGAGCTCGCCGCGGGGCGCCGCACGGCCGACGACCTCCGCGAGCTCGAGCGCGTGATCCGCCTGCAGGAGCGCGCCGCGGATCCGGCCGACCTCGCGCGCCTCAACTACGACTTCCACGTCGCGATCGCGGCCGCCGCGCACAACAGCACGCTCGCGCAGGTCGTCGAGTCGATGTCGAAGCGCGTGCGCTTCCACTACCTGCCCGCCGCGAGCGCCCGGCGCACCGACTCGCTCGCCGACCACCGCGAGCTGCTGGCGCTGGTCGAACGTCGCGAGGGCGAGCGGGCGGCGGATCTCGCGCGCCGGCACGTCGAGGCCACGCGCGTCGACGCGTGCGCGGCGCTCGAGGACCTCCTGCGCGGGGAGGCCGACGCGGCCGAGGCCGCGGGCTAGGAGGCGTCGCCGGCTCAGGATCAGAGCCCGAGCAGCCGCTCCAGCGCCGGACCCTCCAGGGACTCGAGCACGAGGTCGGCGCCCGCGTCGCGCAGCTCGTCGGCCGAGTAGTGGCCGCTCGCGACGCCGACCGCGGTCGCGCCGGCGTCGTGCGCGGAGGTGATGTCGTTCGGGGTGTCGCCGACGACGAGCACCTCGTCGCGCGCGGGGGCGGCGCCGCGCAGGGTGCCGGCCGTGGCGATGGCGCGGCGCACCACGTCGACGCGGTCGGGCGAGTCGGATCCGTACGCGCCGAACACGAAGAAGCGGCCGAGCCGCGCGGGCTCCATCTTCGTGCGGGCCGCGCCCTCCATCGCGCCGGAGACGACGCCGAGCACGACGCCCGCGTCGGCGAGCCGATCGAGCAGCGCCTCGGCGCCGTCGAGCACGCGGTAGCCCTCGGACACGCGGATGTCGTCGGCGAGGTGCCGCAGGTAGGAGGCGTAGAGGCGGGCGAGCTCGGCGGGCTCGGGGTCGCGGCCGATCACGGCGCGGAAGGTCGCGGCGCCGACCTGCGGATCCGTCTCCCCCGCCGACGAGTGCTCGCCGATGTCGGCCTCGACGTCGTGCAGGTCGCGGAACGCCATCGCCCAGCTGCGGGCGCCGGACCCGCCCGTGTGGATGAGGGTCTCGTCGATGTCGAAGAGGACGGCGGGCGGGGTGGATGCGGTGTCGGCCATCCGTCCATCGTGCTCCGGTGCGCGTCCGTGCGACCAAATCGTTGCGGTCCCGAGGGCGCGGACCGTCACTTACCCACATCTGAAGCTTTGAGACGCTAAAGGGGGGTCGCGATGGAATGAGAGGAATGCTATTAATGAAGCCGGCTCGCATAAAGTACGCGCTTGCCATCCACAGATTGCCGCGGCCCACATCCCAGTCGCCGACGACCGCATGCTCGCTACCCCCCCCCCCAGTCAGAAAGACGCCATGTTCGCTGCTCTCGTGCCCGGTTTACGGGATTTGAGGTCACCGCTGGCGTGCGGGCTCCTCTGGCTGCTTGCAGCCTGGTTTGCCATAGCGCGCCAATCACCAGATGTGGACAGCGAAGAGGCTCCTCAGCTAGTGCGCGAGATCTGGCGACTCGTCGAGCCGCTTGGCACCCCTGGAGTAGTGGCCGTCGTCACATTCGTGGCCTATCTCGCGGGAGTGGTGTTATCGGTTCAGCTCTCGCAGGTCTACAGAGCGCTGTCGGCACCAGCGCTGGCCATGACCCGGCCGATGGTCCAGCTCATGTTAAAGCTTCCGGCATTTCGCGGCCTGGCCAACGATTACGATTATATCCTTGAGTCGCAAAGCACCTGGAAAATTGCGGGTTCACTGACAGCAATGAGGGAGGCTGACAGCGATAAGCTGCATAAGCTTGCACTAACTCGCCTCCATGAAGCGGAGCGAGCTGGAGTCTCGCCGGCCGAAGTGCTTCAAGAATTGCCCCGAACACGCGAGCTTTTAGAGAGTTCAATCACGGTAAAGCGAAGGGAAGGCAAGCCAAAGAACCTATGGGAGCTTGTGAGGGGCGCCTCTGATTCTCTTGACGAGGATCTACAAGATGCCATGCCGCGGGCAGCTCAACGGTTAATGCTAAAACACCCCAGCGTCCACAGCGAGTACGATAGAGAAATCACCGAGGCTTCTTTTCGCTACGCTCTTACTATCCCACTTATAGCACTCACAGCAGCGCTTCTCTCTTATATTCCCGGCTTCTATAGTGCGGTTACGCTAGGGCAGGCTTTCGTGTTCGTAGCTGCACTATACGCAATTCTCACCATAATGACTGTTCGTGGATTGCAAAGCACGTTCTCCGCGAACGACCTCCTAGTCGTTACAATTCTCGACGATCCCAATATTCACCCGATTCTCTTCTCTTGGGACCAGCAGATAATGGCAGCCAAGGCCGCTCCGGCGCAACCAACCCCGGAAGCAGTGGCCGACAAGGACAAGAATGTCTTCTTTTCTCTATTCCACAGGAATCGCTCGCGCCGCGCAAAGGAGACGCGTAGCTGATGGCGCTTCTTCGTACTTCATCGGCAGCCCTCTAAGCAGCTGACCCGCATCATCGCGGGACCTGAAAAGTCCGTCTTGAGTAGCCCTAGCTCGAGGGTCGCGAGAACGACCGGGCTGATTGCAGGTCATTGACTCTAACCGCGCCGCGCCCGCACCCGCTCGGTCGTCCGCGCGATGACCCGCAGGCTGTCGATGAGCGTCGCGATCTGCTCTCGGCTGAGGTCGGCGAGCACCTCGTCCTCGTCGGCCACGAGGCGGCGCATCGCCCGGTCGACGCGCTCGATGCCGAACGGCGTGAGCACCACGAGCCGGCTGCGGCCGCCCGCCGGATCCTCCTCGCGCGTGATGAAGGAGCGCGCGGTCAGCCGGTTCACGCGGTGCACGAGGCTGCCGGTGTCGGTGCCGAGGCGCTCCGCGAGCCCGGCGCGCGTGAGGCCCGCGTCGCCCTGCTGGCGGAGCACGGAGAGGAACTCGAACTCGCTCGTCGTGAGGCCCTCGGCGGCGAAGGCGCCCTCGCGGATCCGCTGCATCTGCGGCAGCAGGCGCCGCAGCCGCGACACCACGTCGAGCGGCGCGAAGTCGACGTCGGGCATGGCGGCGCCCCACGCGTCGATCACCAGGTCGACGTCGTCGTCATCCTTCATCGGGACTCCCACCGTCGCGTCCACGGTACCCGGGACGGCGGCGCCTCGCGGTCGGGTGGGCACGCGGCGGACGCTCGGTGTCGCGGGGCGTCGCGGACGGCGGATCCGTCACCGTGCTCCGGCAGGATGTGCGCATGACCCGGCCGCCCCCGCTCCCCGACCGCCCGCTGGTGCTCGACGGCGGCCTCGGCACGCTGCTGGAGGCGCGCGGGCACGACCTGTCGGATCCGCTGTGGAGCGCCCGCGTGCTCGCCGACGAGCCCGACGCGGTGCGGGCGGCGCACGCCGAGTTCTTCCGCGCGGGGGCGGACGTGGCGATCACGGCGTCGTACCAGGTGGGCTTCGCGGCCTTCGCGGCGCGCGGGCTGGGCGCGGCGGAGACCGAGGCGCTGCTGCGGGCGAGCGTGCGGCTCGCGGCCGAGGCGCGGGACGAGGTCGCGCGCGAGGACGCCGCCGGGGCAGGCCGAGACCGGTGGATCGCCGCGTCCGTCGGTCCGTACGGCGCGACGCTCGGCGACGGCTCCGAGTACGCGGGATCCAGCGGCCTGACGCGCGACGAGCTCCGCCGCTGGCACGCCGCGCGGTTCGCCGTGCTCGCCGACGCGGGCGCCGACCTCCTCGCCTGCGAGACCATCCCCAGCCTCGACGAGGGCCGCGCGCTGGTGGACCTCGCGCGCGGCTCGGGCGCGTCCGCCTGGCTCGCGTTCACGGTCGCGGGCGGGCGGCTGCGCTCGGGCGAGCCCATGGCCGAGGGCTTCGCGCTCGCGGATGAGGCCGACGAGGTCGTCGCCGTCGGGATCAACTGCGCGCAACCGGAGGAGGTGCCCGCCGCGATCGCCGCGGCGCGGAGCGTCACCGACCGGCCGGTGGTCGTCTACCCGAACTCCGGCGAGCGCTGGGACGCGGTCGCGCGCGCCTGGGGCGGCGACCCGGCGCTGCCGGCCGTCGACGCGTGGATCGAGGCGGGCGCGTCGCTCGTCGGCGGGTGCTGCCGGGTGGGACCCGACGAGATCCGGCGGATGCGGGCCGCGCTCGGCTGAGGCCGCGCTCGCACGACGACGGCCCGCCCCCGCGCGGGGACGGGCCGTCGTGGCGTGCGGATCCGCCTCGGGCGCGGATCCGGGCGGATCAGGCGCCCGCGACCGCCTGGCGGAGGCCGTCGGCGAGCGACGTGGTGGGACGGCCGAGGAGGCGCGCGAGGTCGCCCGTCTCGTCGTCGAGCTGGCCGGCGCGCGTCGCGGCGTCGAGGCCCACGACGAAGCCGACGGTGCCCTCGTCGAGGCCGGCGCCGCCCAGGATCCGCGCGTGCTCCTCGCTCGAGACCTGCGAGACGGGGACGGGCTGGCCGAGGATGCCGGAGATCGCCTGGGCGAGGTCGTCCTGGGTCCAGCGCTCGTCGCCCGCGAGCTCGAGGGTCTGCCCGGCGAGCGAGTCGTCGAGGGCCGCGACCGCGGTGGCCTCGGCGAAGTCGGCGATGGTGGCGCTCGCGACGCGGCCGTCGCCCGCGCTCGTGAGGAGCGCGCCGGACTGCTTCACGGAGTCGACCGTGCCGGCGTAGTTCTCGGTGTACCAGCCGTTGCGGAGGAGCGTGACGGGCACGCCCGAGGCGGCGAGCACCTCCTCGGTGGCCTTGTGCTCGCCCGCGATGAAGAGCTCGGTGGTGGAGGCGCGGAGGACGCTCGTGTAGAGGATCCGGCCGACGCCCGCGGCCTTCGCGGCCTCGATGACGGTGGTGTGCTGCGGCACGCGCTGGCCGACCTCGCTGCCGGAGACGAGCACGAGGGTGTCGCCGGGCTGGATCGCGGCGGCGACGCTGTCGGCGTCGGTGTACTCGAGGCGCGCGGTGCGCACGCCCTGCGCGGCGAGGTCGGCGAGGGCCTCGGGGCGGCGCGCCGTGGCGAGCACGTCGGAGGCGGCGGCGCCGCGGGCGAGGAGGGACGCGACGATGCGCGATCCGAGGCGGCCGGTGGCGGCGGTGACGACGATGGTCATGGGATGCCTTTCGAGTCGGGAGGAGCGGTACGCCGGGGTCAACGACTCCGTCGCCGAGTACCTTCCCACAGGGAGGTACCCACTTTCTGGTAAGTTGTGTGATGTGACGCAGATGAGCTTCCGGGTGAGCCGCGGCCGACCCGGCGTGACCGAGGGCCGCTACCCCGCGAACTGCCCGTCGCGCACCCTGCTCGACCACATCACGAGCAAGTGGGGCGTGCTCGTGCTCCTCGCGCTCGGCGAGCGGTCCCGCCGCTGGGGCGAGCTGCGGCGCGAGGTCGAGGGGATCAGCGAGAAGATGCTCGCCTCCACGCTGCGCACGCTCGCCGACGACGGGCTCGTCCTCCGGGAGGCGCAGCCCACCATCCCGCCGCGGGTCGACTACCGGCTCACCGAGCTCGGCCACGAGGTGAGCGCCCGGCTCGTGCCGCTGATGGACCTCGTGATGGACATCACCGAGGACACGTCACCGCTGGCATCGCGCCGACCCTAGGCTGGATCCGGCAGCCGAGGGATCGGCGCCGACCCGCCCCGCGCCACGGCGCCACCCGGCCAGAGAGAGACCGACGATGCCCTCCCCGTCCGCGCCGACGCTGTCGCGCACGCCCGCCCCGACCCGCGACGTCCGCCGCGCGCGCGTCGCCGTCGGCGTCCTCTTCTTCACCAACGGCGCGATCTTCGCGAACCTGCTGCCGCGATACCCGTCGATCAAGGCGGAGCTCGGGCTCGCCAACGTCGAGTTCGGGGCCGCGGTCGCCGCGTCACCGCTGGGCGCGCTCATCGCCGGGCTCGCCGCGGGCGTGCTCATCCGCCGGTACCGGTCGGCGCGCGTGGCGGTCGCCGCGACCGTGGTGGCCTCCATCGGGATCCTGCTGGCCGGCCTCGCGCCCGGCTGGCTCGTGCTCGCGGGCGCCCTCTTCCTCGCGGGCGCCATGGACTCGATCACCGACGTCGCGCAGAACTCGCACGCGCTCCGGGTGCAGCGGCTGTACGGGCGGTCGATCATCAACTCGTTCCACGCGGTCTGGTCGATCGGCGCGGTCGCGGGCGGCATCATGGGCGCGGCCGCCGCGCAGATCCGGATGCCGCTGATCGTGCACCTCTCCATCTCGGCCGTGCTGTTCAGCGCGCTGGCGGTGCTGTCGCTGCTGTGGCTGCTGAAGGGCCCGGAGCCGGAGCCCGGCGAGGGCGGCGCGGCGCACGCGCACGCGCCGGATCCCGAGGGCGACGTCGCGCGCGCCGCCTCCCCGCGCGCGCTCGGCCTGGTCGCGAAGTACGGCGTGCTGCTCGCGCTCGTGATCATCGCGTCCGGCGGCGCCATCGTCGAGGACGCCGGCAGCTCCTGGTCCGCCATCTACCTCTCGGGCGACCTCGGCGCCAGCGCGTTCGTCGCGGGCCTCGGCTTCATCTCGCTCCAGGGCATGCAGTTCATCGGCCGGATGCTCGGCGACCGCATGGTCGACCGCTTCGGCCAGCGCGCCATCGCCCGGCTCGGCGGCGTCCTCGTGCTCGTCGGCATGGGCGCCGCGCTCGCGTTCCCGAGCATCGTCGGCACGATCGTCGGCTTCGGCGTCGCGGGCTTCGGCGTCGCGACCCTCATCCCCGCCGCCATGCAGGCCGCGGACGAGCTCCCGGGCTTCAAGCCCGGCACCGGCCTCACCATCGTCGGCTGGCTGCTGCGGCTCGGCTTCCTCATCTCGCCGCCCGTCGTCGGCGCCATCGCGGACGCCTCGTCGCTCCGCTTCGGCCTGATCTTCATCCCGGCGGCCGGTCTGCTCGTGCTCGTGTTCTCGCGCGTGCTCGCGACGCGGCGGGCGCACCCGGCGGCGCAGGAGCTGCCTGCCGTGGGGTCGGCCGGCGCCTCCTCCTAGGGCGCTCGCGGGCGGATCCGCTCACGGGCTCCTGCGAGTGCGGCGGCTGGCGCATCCGACCGCGGGAGAGTGGGTCCACGCCCGCCACCCGAGAGGATCGCCATGCCGACCGACCTGCCCGGAGGGCTCTTCCCGCTCGCCCACGACCTCACCGTCACGCGCTTCGGCTACGGCGCCATGCAGCTCGCGGGGCCTCGTGTGTTCGGGCCGCCCGCGGATCCGGACGCCGCCCGCGCCGTGCTGCGCGAGGCCGTCGCGCTCGGGATCACGCACATCGACACGGCCGACTTCTACGGCCCCGGGCACACGAACGCGATCATCGAGGAGGCGCTGTTCCCGTACCCGGAGCGCCTGCACATCGTGACGAAGGTCGGATCCCTGCGCGACGCCAAGGGCCGCTGGCCGCAGGCGCTCTCCGCGGCCGAGCTCCGCCAGGCCGTCTACGACAACCTCACGCACCTGACGCTCGACGTGCTCGACGTCGTGAACCTCCGCGTCGGGGCGTTCGACAGCCCGACCGACGGATCCATCGAGGAGCCGTTCACCGCGCTGGCGGAGCTGCAGCGGGAGGGGCTGATCCGGCACCTCGGCGTGAGCAACGTGACGCCCGCGCAGGTGGCCGAGGCCCGCGGGATCGCGCCCATCGTCTCCGTACAGAACCACTACAACCTCGCGCGCCGCGACGACGACGCGCTCATCGACGAGCTGGCCGCCGACGGCATCGCGTACGTGCCGTACTTCCCGCTCGGCGGCTTCTCGCCGCTGCAGTCGGAGGCGCTGGCGCGTGTCGCCGCCTCGCTCGGCTCCTCGCCGCTGCCGGTCGCGCTCGCCTGGCTCCTGCAGCGGTCACCGAACCTGCTCGTCATCGCGGGCACGTCGTCGGTGGAGCACCTGCGGGAGAACGTGGCGGGCGCGCGGATCCGGCTGCCCGAGGACGCGCTCGCGGAGCTGGAGGGGATCGGGGGCTGAGCCCGCGGCCCCGAACGCCCGGCGCGCGCCGCGTCAGGTCGCGGCGGTCCGCTCGGCGGCCTCCGCCGCGGCGTCCGCCACCCGTCGCAGCGCCGCCAGCACCACGCGGACGGGCGCCTGCGCGAGCGCGTCCGGCCGGGCGAGCACGTCGACGTGACGCACGAGGGTCGCGCCGACGACCGGCCGCAGCACCATCCCGTCGACCGCGAGCGGGGCTCCGGTCGTGCGGGGCATCACGGCGATCGCGTCGCCGGCCCGCACGATCTGCGCCGCCACCGAGAACTCGTTGACGCGGTGGACGATGCGCGGCGCCTCCCCGATGAGCGCGCCGAGGTGGTCGAGCACGCCCGCGAGCGGGAAGCCGGCGTGGGTGGAGATCCACCGCTCGTCGCGGAGCTGGTCGGGCGCGATGCCCGCGGACGATGCGAGCGGGTGCCCGGCGTGGAGGGCGACGTCGAGCGGCTCCACGAGGAGCGGCACGACCACGAGGCGGGCGGTCGGCCACGGCGGGTCGTGCGGGAGGCGGTGCGCGACGACGAGGTCGTGATCCGCGGTGAGGCCGGCGAAGTCGCCCTGCGCCACGTCGGCGTCCGCGAGCGCGACGCCCGTGCCGGATCCCTCCGCGCCCGCCAGCTCCGCGAGCAGCGGCCCGAAGAGCGCGAGACCGGCGCTGTGGAACGCGGACACGCGGACGACCCGGGCGTCGTGCTCGAGGAACGACCCGACGGCGTCCCGGGCCGCGGCGAGCGCCTCGTCCACGCGCACCGACGCCGCGGCGAGCGCCTCGCCGGCCTCCGTGAGCACCAGCCGCCGCCCGCGCTTGACGGTGAGCGGCACCGCGACGCCGGCCTGCAGCGCGGCGAGCTGCTGCGAGACGGCGGACGCGCTCACGTGCATCGCGACCGCGACGGCCGCGACGCTGCCCCGGTCGCCGAGCTCGCGCAGGAGGCGGAGGCGGGCGGGATCCATGAGCCCTGTCTAATGCATCAGCGCTGCCTAACGCATCGATGAAGACGATGCCCGTCGATCTTCCGCGTCGCCTGCCGGACAGTGGGGACATGGCCTCCCGCACCCGCCCCGAGCCCGTCGTCGACCTGCTGCTCCTGGCCGTCGCGGCCGTTTGGGGCGCGAGCTTCCTCGCGGCCAAGGACCTCGCGGCGGAGACGGGCGTGCCCGCGGCCGTCGCGCTGCGCTTCCTCGTCGCGGCGGTCGCGACCGGGATCGTCTGCCTGGCCCGGCGCGAGCGGCTGCCGCGCGGTCGCGGCCTCCTGATCGCGGCGGCGCTCGGCTGCTCGCAGGCCGCGGTCATCGGCCTGGAGACCTGGGGCGTGCACCTGACGAGCGCGACCAACGCGGGCCTCCTCATCAGCCTCGCGCTCGTGATGACGCCTGTGCTCGAGGGCGCCGCGTCGCGCTCGTGGCTGCCGCGGTCGTACTTCGTGGCGGCGGTCGCGGCCGTGGTCGGCGTCGCGCTGCTCGTGTCCGAGGGCGGCCTGCGCGCGCCGACGCCGGGCGACGGGCTCGTGATCGCCGCGGCGGTCGTGCGGGCCGTGCACGTCACCGCGAGCGGGCACCTCACGCGCGGGCGGAGCGAGGGATCCCTCGGCGTGGTCCTCGTGCAGATGGCCGTGTGCGCGACGCTCTTCTCCGCGATGGCGGGACCCGACCTGCCCGCGGCGGCCGCGGCGCTCGACGCCCGGGGCTGGGCCGGCGTCCTCTTCCTCGGCGTGCTGTGCTCGCTGTTCGCGTTCGCGGTGCAGCTCTGGGCCGTGCGGCGGACGTCGGCGTCGCGCGCGAGCATCCTCATGGGCACCGAGCCGGTGTGGGCGCTGCTGGTGGGCGTGGTGCTGGCCGGGGAGGCGATCGGGCCGGTCGGCGCGGCCGGCGCGGCGCTGATCGTCGCGGCGTCGTACGCGGGCCAGGCGATCGAGCGGCGGCACCGGGCGCGGATCGACGCGGCGGTCGGTCCGGTCGGCCAGGATGGCGACATGCCCTCGCGCGCCCCGGCCGACCGGTCCCTGGATCCCGCCGCATGACCGCCCCCGCCCCCGGCTCGCCGCCGAGCGACCGCCGCTTCCCGCGGAGCGTCTACCGCGAGGGCGCCGAGCCCGACGTGCGCTTCACGCTCGCGAACGAGCGCACGTTCCTCGCCTGGATCCGCACCTCGCTCGCCCTGATCGCCGGCGGCGTCGCGCTCGAGGCGCTGGGGCTCGGGCTGCAGCCGGGGTTCCGACTGGCGGCCTCGATCGTGCTGATCGTCACCGGGATCGCCGCGCCCGCGCAGGCCTGGATCGGCTGGATGCGCACCGAGCGCGCCCTCCGCCGCGACCGCCCGCTGCCGTCGGCCGCGCTGTCGCTTCCGCTCGGGATCGCCGTGGTCGCGGCCGGGGTGCTCGTGCTGCTGGGCGTGCTGACGGCGTGAGCACGCCGGATCCGGCCAGCCGCCCCTCCGACCCCGGCCTCCAGCCCGAGCGCACGGCGCTCGCGTGGCGGCGGACGGCGCTGGCGCTGGTCGCCGGTTCCCTGCTCGGGCTGCGCGTGCTCCCCACGCTCCTCGGCGCGGCCGGCCTGGTGGTCGCCGCGGCCGGTGTCATCGCCGCCCTCGCCGTGCTCACGACCGCGCACCTCCGCTACCGGCGCGTGCACCGGATCCTCACCGCGGGATCCGTCGACCCCGGCACCGGCCTCCCCGGCGGCGCGCTCCCGGCGCTCGTGGCCGCCCTCACCGCGTGCGCCGGCCTCGCCGCGCTCTTCCTGGCGCTCGGACGCTGAACGGACAGCAGATCTGACGGATGCATCCGAGGGCGCCCCGGTTCCCTCGCCTGGGGTATTCAGTGGCGGTACATCGCGTCGACTCGGGCGATGCCCCATCGGAAAGGAAACCCATGGAACTCGACCGCCGACGCTTCCTCACCGCCACCGGCGCCGTGTCGCTCACCGCGCTCCTCGCCGGCTGCGCCGGCTTCAGCAAGCCCGCGACGTCCGCCGCCGCCGGCACCCTCACCTTCACGACCTGGGGCACCGACTCCGAGCTGGCCGGCTTCCGCGACCAGATCTCCCGGTTCCAGGACGCCAACCCCGGATCCACCGTCGCGCTCAACGCAGTCCCGTACGAGCAGATGTTCACGAACATCGACGCGCAGCTCCAGGCCGGCAACCCGCCGGACGTCTTCCGCGTGCCGTACTACACGTTCGGCAGCTACGCGGGACGCGGCCAGCTCCTCGACCTGAGCGACCACCTCGACGGCGACTTCGGCGACCGCTTCACGCGCGGCGCGTGGGCGGCCGTGCAGAACGAGGGCTCCCCCTTCGGCATCCCGCACCACACCGACACCACGGCGATCCTCTACAACAAGGCGCTCCTGGACGCCGCCGGTGTCACGGACATCCCCACCGCACTCGAGGATGCCTGGACGTGGGAGGAGTTCGACGCGGTCGCCGCGCAGCTGCGCGCGTCCCTCCCCGCTGACCAGTACCCGTTCGCCTACAACTGGCAGGGCAACGGGGTCACGCGCTGGCTCACCTGGCTGTTCGAGGCCGACGGTCGCTTCCTCACCGAGGACCTGTCCGACGCGGCCATCGACTCCGACGCCGCGCGCAAGGCCGTCGACTTCACGCGCGCCTTCTTCGCCAAGGGCTACGTGCCGGACAACGACACGATCAAGTCCTCCACCTACGCGCAGGACAGCTGGTACGCGCAGACCACGGCCATGGTCTTCTCGGGCGCCTTCTCCATCCCGGACGCCACCGACACGCTCGACTTCGAGTGGGGCGCGACCTTCGCGCCGCGCGACGTGCGCGCCGCGAGCGACTTCGGCGGCAACGCCCTCGTCGTGACCAAGGACACGGCGGATCCCGAGCTGGCCGCCGCCTTCCTGGACTTCCTCACCCAGGAGGACGCCATGCGCGCCTTCTGCGAGGGCGCGTCGCTGCTTCCCACGCGGCAGGACCTCATCGACTCGGGGATCGAGTTCGCCGTGCGCCCGGAGCTGGCGCCCGTCTACGTCGGCCAGGCCAGCACCGTGCAGGCGTCGGACTCGGGGCAGGTCGCCTCCCCATCGATGTCGCGCATCATCACGGTGCTGCAGGACGAGCTCGAGAAGGCGTTCACGAGCGACGCGAGCACGGACGACGTCGTGGCGGCGCTCAGCACGGGCATCGCGTCGGCCGTCCAGGCGGGCTGATGACGGCGGCACCCGGGGTCGCGCCCCGCGCGACCCCACCCGTCGGCCGGGGGACGGACGCCGGGAGGTCGACGCCCCGCCCGCAGCGGCCGGGGTCCCGTTCGCGCTCCCGCGGCGAGGCGGCGGTCGCGTGGATGCTCCTCACGCCGAACCTGTTCATGCTCACGCTCTTCGTGCTCGTACCGCTCGTCTGGGCCGTGTTCGTGAGCCTCCAGCGCACCGACGGCTTCGGCGGCGGCACGTTCACGGGCCTCGACAACTACCAGCGGCTCGTGTCCGATCCCGTGTTCTGGCGCTCGGCGGCCAACACCGTGCTCTTCACCGTGATCGTCACGCCGCTGTCGATGGGCCTCGGCCTCGGCGCCGCCGTGCTGCTCAACTCGGTGCTGCCGGCGCGCGGGCTCTTCCGCTCGATCCTCATCCTCCCGATGGCGATCTCGGGCGTCGCGACCGCGCTCATCGGCGTGCTCCTGTTCGACGAGAACAGCGGGCTCATCGACAAGCTCGTGCGCGCGGTCGGCCTGCCGGGTGTGCCGTGGCAGTCGGACGGGACGGCGGCGTTCGTCTCGATCGTGCTCATCACGCTGTGGTGGCGCGTCGGCTTCAACATGCTCATCTACCTCGCGGGCCTGCAGTCCGTCGACGCGGGCGTCTACGAGGCCGGTCGGCTCGACGGCGCGGGCGGCTGGCAGCGCTTCCGGTACCTCACGGTGCCGCTCGTGGGCCCGTCGTCGTTCTTCCTGCTGATCCTCAACGTCATCTACTCGTTCCAGGTCTTCGATCTGGTCTTCGTGATGACGGGCGGCGGGCCGGGCAACGCCACCAGCGTCATCGTCACGTACGCCTACGACCAGGGCTTCGTGACGCGCGACCAGGGCTACGCGGCCGCCATCGGCGTCGTGCTGCTCGCCGTCATGCTCGCCTTCACGGTGGTGCGCTGGTACTCCAGCCGCTCCCGGGACCTCGTGGATTGAGAGCCGCGCCATGACCACCGCACCCGTCGCGCCCGTGGAGCAGGAGGTCCGCCGCGCGCGGACCGCTCCCGACGCGCCCCTCACCCGCCCCGGCGCCCGCCGCGCCCGCGAACGCCGCCTCCGCGCGCTGCGGCTCCTCGCCGCCGTCGTCGTCTCGCTGATCATCCTGTTCCCGCTGTACTGGATGGTCGTCGTCGCCTTCTCCACGCGCGCCGACCTCCTCGGCGGGGCGCTGCGCATCTTCCCGACGACCCTCACGACGGCGAACTTCGAGCGCGTGCTCGACTCCTTCCCCGTCGCCACCTGGTTCGGGAACTCGACCGCGATCGCCCTCGTGGTCGCGCTCATCACCGTGACCATCAACGTGCTGGGCGGATACGCGTTCGCGCGGCTGAGGTTCCGCGGATCCAACGCCGTGTTCCTCGTCGCGCTCGCGACGCTCATGATCCCGGTGCAGGTGATCATGGTGCCGCTGTTCACGCTCGTCACCGGCCTCGACCTCTACGGCACGTACTGGGCCGTCATCCTGCCGACCGCAGCGAGCGCCTTCGGGCTGTTCCTCGCGCGCCAGTCCATCCTCGGGATCCCGACGGAGCTCATCGAGGCCGCGCGCATCGATGGCGCGAGCCACCTGCGCATCCTCCGCAGCATCGTCCTGCCGCTGTCCAAGCCGCTGCTCGCGGTGCTCTTCTTCATGAGCCTGCTGTCGACGTGGAACGACTTCTCCTGGCCGCTCATCGCGCTCAAGCAGAACGAGCTCTTCACGCTGCCGATCGGCCTGCTCTACCTGCAGGGCCAGTTCGGCTCCGACTACGGCGGCACGATGGCGTTCGCACTCATCAACGTGGCGCCGATGGTGGTGCTGTTCCTGGTCTTCCAGCGCTACTTCGTGCAGGGGTTCGCCCGCAGCGGGATCCGCTGACGCGACGCCCGGACGCCGCCGTGATCGGCATGCTGGCCGGGTCCCGCTAGGAGACGGGCCCGAGCAGCTCCCGCACGTAGTCCTCGTACGCGCGGGGCGCGTGCTCGAGGATGCCGCGGAGACGCGCGATGGCCTCGGGGCTCCCGACGAGCCCGTCGCGCTGGAAGCCGGAGTACATGCGCTCGTAGTCGTAGACCAGCCACGAGGGCATGGAGGCGAGGGACGCCTCGCGCCACGCCACCAGGTCGTCTCCCCCGTACGTCACGGTCCTCCCGAGGGCGTCGGACAGGGCCGCGGCCGTCGCCTCGCCGGTCCACGCGGTCGGGCCGGCCACGTCGATCGGGCCCGCGAGCTCCGTCCCCGGGGTCAGGGCGCTCACCGCGACCTCGGCGATGTCGCGCACGTCGACCCGGGAGACGCCCGTCCCGCCGAGCGGCTGCGGGTACACGCCGTCGCGGATCGCGTCGAGGTACCAGACGTCGTTCTGGAAGAAGTTGTTGACGCGGAGGAAGCAGGCCTCGACGCCGCTGTGCTCGAGGAGGGACTCCACGGCGAGCTTCGCCGAGTTGTGCGGCACCTGCGGCGCCCGGTCGAGGTCCTGGACGGAGAGGTAGACGATCCGGCGGACCCCCGCCGCCACGGCGTGGTCGACCGCGACGGTGGTCTCGTACAGCTCGGTGGGCGTCCCCGTCAGGGCCAGGAACACCTGCTCGACTCCGTCGAACGCCGGCATGGCGTCGTAGGGGTCGCCCAGATCCCCGACCACGCCCTCGACGCCGTCGGCGAGGTCTTCGAGCCGCCGCGCGTCGCGGCTCATGACCCGCAGTCCGGTCATCCCTCGACGCAGGGCCTCGGCGATGACGGCCGAGCCGACCGTCCCGGTGCCGCCGATGATCAGGGTTCGTGCGTCGTCCATGGTGATCCTCCTCGTCTGCTCCATCGGTGCGCGGCGCAGGGCCCGCAGCCGCCTGCCGAGGAAGGGTGTCGCCGGCGGACGCATCACGTGAGGACTGCGCTGACCTGCCCGAGCACCGCCGCCGAGGGGATGTCCGCCCGGCGGTTCGATCGATTCGTTCGCGTCGACGCTACGCCGCACGCGGGAGCCGGATCGGACAGCCCCGCGCGGCGGTACGCTGCGCCCTGCGCTCGCCTCAGGCGGTCGGCATCCTCAGCAGCGCGCCCTGCTCGCGGCAGGTGGCCGCGGCGATCGCCATGCAGGTGCGCAGCATCGCCTCGCCCTCCGCGGGCGTGCGCGGCGCACCCCGGCGCACGATGGCGTCGGCCGCGGCGGCGAGGCACGCGTCCCCGGCGCCCATGGTGTCGACGACGGGTCGCGGATCCGGCGCGATGCCCGTGGTGACGACCTCGCCGCCCTCGAGCTGCACGCTCGCGCCGCGCGCGCCCTCGGTGGCGAGCACGAGGCGGCTGCCGGTCGCGTGCAGCTGCGCGCGCGCGTCGGCCAGCGCACCCAGGCCGAGCAGCGCCGTGTCGTCGTCGCCGATCTTCACCAGCAGCGCCTGAGCCGCCGCACGCGCAAACCCGGCGCGGAACCGGGCCGCGTCGTGGAGCATGCCGCCGCGGGGGTTCGGGTCGACGAGGAGGCGCTCCCGCGGATCCCGCACGGCCGCCAGCAGCTCGTCGGCCTGCGCGTGGTCGTCGTACGGGAAGCAGCTGACGACCACGAGCGACGCCGCGTCGAGCGACGCCCGCTCCGCCTCGCCGATGCGCACGCGCCGGTTCCACGCCGCCTCGTTGAAGGAGTAGCGCGGCTCGCCGTCCTCGCGCTCGCTCACCGCGACGGAGGTCCCGGACGGGCCGACGGTGGCGATGAGCTCGACCCCGTGCGCGGCGAGCTCGGCGCGGATCCGCTCGCCGTGCTCGTCATCGCCGACCATGGCGACGAGCTGCACGCGGTGCCCGAGTATCGCGAGGCCGACGGCGACGTTGAGCGCGGCTCCGCCGACGAAGGCGGTCTCCTCGCCGCCCTCGCGGATGAGGTCGATCAGGGCGTCGCCGACGACGACGATGGGCTGGTCATGCATGGCGGGGGACCTCTCCTGAGCCTCGGACGATGAGCGTGGTGGGGACGACGACGGTCTGCGCGGGGCCGGCGTCCCCGTCGAGCCGGGCGAAGACGCGTTCTGCGGCGGCGTGGCCGATGCCCGACGGGTCCTGCGCGATCACGGTGACGGCCGGATCCAGCAGGGCCGCCAGCGGCAGGTCGTCGAAGCCGACGAGCGCGATGCGACGGTGGGCGTCGTGCCGCCGGAGGGCCGTGATGACGCCGATGGTGATGAGGTTCTGCCCGCTGACGATCGCGGTCGGCGGCTCGAGCAGGGCGAGCAGTCGCTCGGCGAGCGCCTCGGCCACGCGCTCGTCCCACGCGCCGTCGAGCACGAGCTCGGGAGCCACGGGCAGCCCGCGCCGCTGCATCTCCTCGACGAAGCCGCGCTCGCGCTCCCGGGCCGTGAAGATCTCCGGCCGGTCGCCGAGGAACGCGATCCGGCGGTGGCCCTGGTCGGCGAGGTGCGCGACCGCCCGGGAGATGCCGGCCGCGTTGTCGACGATGACCGAGTCGGCCTCGAGCCCGGCGGGCACGCGGTCGACGAACACGAGCGGGGTGCCACGCGACGCCGCGACGCCGAGGTAGGCCTGGCTGGGCGCGATGGTGGTGAGGATGAGCCCGTCGACCCGGCGGGCGAGGAACGCGTCGACGGAGGAGCGCTCGCGCTCGGGGTCGTCGTCGAGGCTCGAGGCGAAGACGGCGACCCGGCGCTCCTTGGCCACCTCCTCGACCGCGCGATGCACCGCTCCCGAGAACGGGTTGGCCACGCTGCCGACGAGCAGGCCGAGCGTGTTGGTGCGCCGGTCGGCGCGGCGCAGGTTGCCCGCGTGCAGATCGGGCTGGTACTGCAGCTGCTCCACGGCGGCCTGCACCCGGGCGGTCATCTCCGCGGAGACGTTCGGCTCGCCGTTGACCACGCGCGACACGGTCTTGATGCCGACGCCCGCGAGCCGCGCCACGTGCTTCATCGTGGGGCGGCGCGCGCCCGACGGCGGGTCGGCCGGGGATCCGGGCGGGGATGACAACGGTGTCACGAAACGGTCTCGCTCTCTGCGCAATGGGTTGACCTTATCGGGTCTCACCCGGTAGACCTCTACCTGACAACGTTGTCGGGAGCGCGCTCCCACCCGAAGGACAGGATCCATCAATGACGAACCGATCCCCGCGCCTCGTGCGCACCATCGCCCTCGGCTCTGCGGCCCTCATCGCCGCGGGCGGGCTCGCCGGCTGCTCCAGCTCCAGCGGCGGCTCCGGATCCGGCGGCAGCGGCGGCTCCGGCGACGTCGGCGTCTCGCTCATCGTGAAGACGACCACGAACCCCTTCTTCGTCGCGATGGAGGACGGCGCGAAGGAGGCCGCGGCGAAGGACGGCATCGACCTCACGCTCGCCGCCGGCAAGGCGGACGGCGACGAGGACACCCAGATCCAGGCCATCGAGAACGCCATCTCGAAGGGCGACAAGGGCATCCTCATCACGATCAACGGCCCGTCGGTCCTCGACGCGATCCAGAAGGCCCGCGACGCCGGCCTCTTCGTCATCGCGCTCGACACGGCGCCCGACCCGGCCGACTCCGTCGACATCACGTTCGCCACCGACAACTTCGCCGCGGGCGAGTCCATCGGCAAGTGGGCCGCCGCGCAGCTCGGCGGCAAGAAGGCGACCATCGCCCTCCTCGACCTGTACGACGACAAGGCCATCTCGGTCGACTACAACCGCGACCAGGGCTTCCTCACCGGCATGGGCATCGACGTCGGCGACAAGGCCAAGAACGGCGACGAGGCGAAGACCGGCGACTACAGCGGCGGCGACTACGAGATCGTCGGCAACGAGGCCACGCAGGGCGCCGAGGACGGCGGCCGCACGGCGATGGAGACGCTGCTGTCGAAGGACCCGGACATCAACGTCGTCTACACGATCAACGAGCCCGCCGCGTTCGGCGCGTACCAGGCGCTCCAGGCGGCCGGCAAGGAGAAGGACGTGATCCTCGTCTCGGTCGACGGTGGCTGCGCGGGCGTCAAGAACGTCAAGGAGGGCGTCATCGGCGCCACCGCCCAGCAGTACCCGGTGAAGATGGCGCAGCTCGGCGTCGAGGCCATCGCGCAGCTCGCGAAGGACGGCACCAAGCCCGCCACGAGCGCCGGCCTCGACTTCTTCGACACAGGATCCGCGCTCGTCACCGACACCCCCGTCGACGGCCTCGAGAGCATCACGGCCGACGACGCCGCGACGAAGTGCTGGGGCGAGTGACCGTGAGCCGGACCACCGACCCGAACCCGCCCACCTCCGCCCTCGACCTCGCGAACGAGTTCCTCGACCGGCGCTCCCCCGTCGACCGGATCCGCGGGGTGCTCCACCGCTACCCCGCCGTCAGCCCCGCCGTCGTGCTGGTCCTCGCGGTCATCGTGTTCGGCCTGCTCAACGACCGGTTCCTCGATCCCGCCAACCTGTCGCTCGTCACGCAGCAGGTCGCCGTGGTCGGCACGCTCGCGGTGGCGCAGACGCTGATCATCCTCACCGCGGGCATCGACCTCTCGGTGGGCGCGGTGATGGTGCTCACGTCGATGGTCATCGCGCAGACCGCGAGCGAGAACGGCCTGCCGGCACCCGCCGCGCTGGCCGCCGGGCTCATCGTCGGCCTCGCGGCCGGCGCGTTCAACGGGCTGCTCGTGACGCGGCTTCGGCTGCCCCCGTTCATCGTCACGCTCGGGACGCTGAACATCTTCGTGGCGCTCACGCTCCTCTACTCCAACGGCGCGACCATCCGCGGCGTGGACATGCCCGCCGCCCTCTCGTGGACGGGCCGCACGTTCGACCTGGCCGGGGTGAAGATCAGCTTCGGCGTGGTGCTCATGCTGGTGCTCTACATCGTGGTCGCGTTCATCCTCGGCAAGACCGCGTGGGGCCGGCACGTGTACGCGGTCGGCGACGACAAGGAGGCCGCGCGCCTCGCCGGCATCAGCGTCAACCGGGTGCTCATGAGCGTGTACCTCGCGGCCGGGGCGATCCTCGCGGTCGGCGCGTGGATCGCGATCGGCCGCAGCAACGCGGCCAGCCCCAACGCGGGAGCCGACCTCAACCTCGACTCCATCACCGCGGTGGTCATCGGCGGGACGAGCCTCTTCGGCGGACGCGGCACCGTCTGGGGCACGCTCCTCGGCGCGCTCATCGTCGGCGTCTTCCGCAACGGGCTCTCGCTCGCCGGGCTGGACGTGCTGTACCAGACCCTCGCGGTGGGCGTCCTCATCATCGTCGCGGTCTCCGTCGACCAGTGGATCCGAAAGGTGCGCAAGTGACCCTCACCGACCCCGCGGGGAGCGCCCCCGCCCCGACCCGCACGCCCGTCCTCGAGGCGAAGCGGCTCGTGAAGACCTTCGGCCGGGTGGTCGGCCTCGACGGCGTCAGCCTCGAGCTCTTCCCCGGCGAGGTGCTCGCGATCATCGGCGACAACGGCGCCGGCAAGTCGACGCTCATCAAGTGCCTCACGGGAGCGGAGACGCCCGACGAGGGCGAGCTGTTCCTCGACGGGAAGCCGGTGTCGTTCAAGCGGCCGCAGGACGCCCGGGCCGCGGGGATCGAGACGGTGTACCAGAACCTCGCCGTCTCGCCCGCGCTCGACGTGGCCTCGAACCTCTACCTCGGGCGCGAGAAGCGGAAGAAGGGGATCCTCGGATCCGTCTTCCGCATGCTCGACACGGCCGGCATGCGCCGCGAGGCCAAGGCGGAGCTGACCGAGCTCGGCATCTCTACGCTGCAGGACGTGACCGTGCCCGTCGAGAACCTTTCCGGCGGGCAGCGGCAGGCGGTCGCCGTGGCGCGCGCCGCCGCGTTCGGATCCAAGGTCGTGGTGCTCGACGAGCCCACCGCGGCGCTCGGCGTGCGCGAGTCGAACCAGGTGCTCGAGCTGGTGCGGAACCTGCGCGACCGCGGCATCCCGGTGATCCTCATCAGCCACAACATGCCGCAGGTGTTCGAGGTCGCCGACCGGATCCACATCCAGCGCCTCGGCAAGAAGGCCGCGACGATCACGCCGCAGTCGCACTCGATGACCGACGCCGTCGCGATCATGACGGGCGCGGCCACGGCATGACCGCCACCGTCCTGTACGCGGAGTTCACGGCGCTGCCGGGGAACGAGGAGCAGGTCGCGCGGATGATCGCGGAGTTCGCCGAGCTCGTGCGCGCCGAGCCCGGCAACGTCGTCTTCGAGCCGTACCGCAGGGTGGAGGAACCGGCGCGCTTCGTGGTGCACGAGGTCTACCGGGACGACGCGGCGTTCCAGGCGCACATCGGGGCGTCGTACGGCGCCGAGTTCAACGCGGCTCTCGGGCCGCTCATCGTGGAGGACGGGTCGCAGCTCACGTTCCTCGCGCCCGTCTGACGGGCGCGGCACCGACCCCGCGGCCGCCCGGCGTCTCGACGCGCCGGGCGGCCGCGGCCATGCGAGGTCGTGCGCCGCGGATGCGCGCGCGACCCGCGGATCAGCGCGCCGAGTACCCGCCGTCGACCAGGTGGTAGCTGCCCGAGATGAAGGACGCGTCGTCGCTGAGGAGGAAGAGCACGAGGGCCGCGACCTCCTTGTCCGTGCCGAGGCGGCCGGTCGCGTGCTGGCTCTCGAGGTACGCGAGCGCGTCCGCCGAGAGGGACGAGCGCACGAGCGGGGTGTCGATGAAGCCGGGGCCGACCGCGTTGGTGCGCACGCCGCGGGCCGTGTACTCGAGCGCCGCGACCTTGGTGAGGCCGACGAGGGCGTGCTTGCTCGCGACGTATGCGGCGTTCTGGGCGAAGCCGACGGATCCGAGCACCGAGCTCATGTTGACGACCGCGCCGCCGCCCGCCTCCACCATCGCGGGGAGCTGGTAGCGGAGGCCGTAGAAGACGCCGTCGAGGTCGATGGCGCGCGTGCGGTCCCACGCGGAGATCTCGTAGTCGCCGATGTCGGCCGCGGGCGCGCTGATGCCGGCGTTGTTGACCGCGAGGTGCAGGGCGCCGTAGGTGTCCACGGCGTGCGCGACGGCGGCCTCCGAGTCCTCCGCCTTCGCGGTGTCCTGGCGGAACGCGGTCGCGGTGCCGCCCGCCGCCTCGATCTCGGCGACGACGCGCTCGGCCGCCTCCAGCTGGATGTCGGTGACGACGACCGACGCGCCCTCCGCGGCGAGCGCGCGGGAGATCGCGGCGCCGATGCCGCTGCCTCCCCCGGTCACGAGCGCGGTCTTCGTGTCGAACCTGGCCATGGGGATCCTCCTCGGGTCTGAGGCGGCGCGGATCCGCGCCGCTCCTCGACGCTACGCCCGCGCGATCCGTCCATCCCCGGTTAACCCGGCGTCCACCCCGGAGTCGGGGGCGCGCCCGAGGGCGCCAATACCTTCCAAGCGTGATGCGTCCGCCGCCCCCGCTGGGGACGCCCGAGATCGATGGAGACCCCACATGACCCTCACCCGCGAGAACCACCACCGGCTGCTGCCGATCCTGTCCCGCGACCCGCACGCCCGCGGCAAGCGCAGCACCGTCACCTGCCACCTCAAGTGCGACGACGCGTGCACGAAGCCCGTGCCGAACGTCACCGACAACTCCTACTTCCGCGACATCGCCGGCCGCGCCCTCTCGCGCCGCACGCTGCTCGGCGGCGCGGGCGCCGGTGCCCTCGCGATCCTCGTGGCCCAGAACGCCGCGGCTCCCGGCGCCGAGGCCGCCGCCGCGCAGGCCGCGTCGAACCTGCCCTTCACGGCGATCACGCCCGTCGACGCCGCCGTCGACCAGTTCACCGTGCCGACCGGGTACCGCTGGCAGCCGATCATCCGCTGGGGCGACCCGCTCTTCAGCTACGCCGACGACTTCGACGCCGACAACCAGACCGCCAAGCTCGCGTCGCGCCAGTTCGGCTACAACAACGACTACCTCGACATCATCCCGATCAACTCGCGGAACAAGGAGGCGCTGCTCGTCGCCAACCACGAGTACACGAACGAGAACATCATGTTCCCGCCCGCGGCCGACGACGCCGAGCTCGCCGAGCAGCGCCGCATCGGCAAGGCCTCGCACGGCATGTCGGTGGTCGCGCTCCGCCGCAAGACCGTCGGCCAGCCGTGGACCTACACGATCGGGCACCACCGCAACCGCCGCATCACCGCGGACACGCCCTTCTCCGTGTCGGGCCCCGCCGCCGGATCCGCGTCCCTGCGCACCAAGGACGACCCGAAGGGCACGCGGATCCTCGGCACGCTCGGCAACTGCGCCGGCGGCACCACCCCCTGGGGCACCGTGCTCTCCGGCGAGGAGAACTTCAACGGCTACTTCCGCACCCCGGGCACGAGCGCCGCCGACAAGCGCTACGGCCTCGCCGACAAGGCGACGACCCGCGGCTGGGAGGCCATCGACCCCCGCTTCGACGCCCGCACCGCCGGCTACGAGAACGAGCCGAACCGCTTCGGCTGGATCGTCGAGGTCGACCCGTTCGAGCCCGGCGAGGCGCCCGTGAAGCACACCGCGCTCGGCCGCTTCAAGCACGAGGGCGCCAACGTGATCCTCGGGAAGAGCGGCCACGTCGCCGCGTACATGGGCGACGACGAGCGCTTCGACTACCTCTACAAGTTCGTCTCGCACGACACGATGGTCACCGGCACCACGCGCCAGGACCGCAAGCGGAACAAGCAGCTGCTCACGCGCGGCGCGCTCTACGTGGCGCGCTTCACGGGCGACTCGCCCGTCGCGGAGATCACGGGCACCGGCCAGGTCCCGTCGGACGGCTCGTTCGACGGCATCGGCCAGTGGATCCCGCTCGTGATCGACGGGGTCTGCCAGGTCCCCGGGTTCACCACCGACGAGGCGCTCGTGCACACGCGCCTCGTCGCCGACGCCGCGGGCGCCACGAAGATGGACCGCTGCGAGGACGTCCAGCCGAGCCCCGTCACCGGCAAGATCTACGTCGCCTGCACCAACAACACCGACCGCGGCAAGGCCGGCAAGGAGGGTGCCACGGAGATGAACCCGCGGACGACCAACCGCGACGGCCACATCGTGGAGATCACCGAGGACGGCGGCGACGCCCGCTCGACCACCTTCACCTGGAACCTGCTGCTCGTCGCGGGCGACCCGGCGAAGAACGAGTCCACCTACTTCTCGGGCTTCCCGAAGGACAAGGTCTCGCCCATCAGCTGCCCGGACAACGTCGCGTTCGACTCCGAGGGCAACCTCTGGATCTCCACCGACGGCGCCCCGAGCACCATCGGCCTCAACGACGGCCTGTTCAAGGTCCCCGTCGAGGGCGCCGAGCGCGGCCACGTGCAGCAGTTCCTCTCCGTGCCCACCGAGGCGGAGACCTGCGGGCCGGTCGTGCACGACACCGAGGGCATGGTGTTCGTCGCGGTGCAGCACCCGGGCGAGGACGGCTCGTTCGCCGAGCAGCACTCGTTCTTCCCCGACTACGTGCCGGCAGGCGCCACCCCGCCCAAGGGCGCGTGGCGCGGACCGCGCCCGTCGGTGATCCAGGTGTGGCGGGGCTGACCCGCCGAGAGCTGCTCGCGGGGCGACCCGCGAGCTGATCGGGGGGCCGATCCGAGGGTCGGGGCGTGCGTGCGCCCCGGCCCTCGTGTGTCTGCCGGGCGCGCGCGGGGCCGCGTGCGTGCGGGCCCGTCGCCGTACGTGGCCGATCGCCGCGGACGGTCGGTCGCCCGGTGCGACCGGGGCTAGCGTCGGGATCATGACCGAGCGCCCGCAGGATCCCGACGCAGACGCCGCGGCGTCTGCCGCCGCGATCGAGGCGGAGCGCTGGCTGGTCGTGGACGGGCGGCGCTGGCCCCGCACGGATCCGTCGCTGCCGGCCGAGCTGGTCGACGCGCTGAAGTCGCACCTCGGCCGCGGCCGGTCGGGGATCCGCGCGGCGAAGCGCGCGGGCGACGACGCCGCGATCGCCACGGCCCGGGAGCGGGTCAGCCTCGCGAAGCACGGCCTCGGCGAGCGCGGCCCGCGCTGGTGGGACGAGCCGGAGGACGCGCGCCTCGAGCGGGCGCGGGAGGCGCTGCGGGCTCTGGAGGCGCTCGACGCGTCCGGCTGACCGACCGCCCGGCGCACCCGGGACGGCCCGCGGGCCAGGCTGGACGCATGCAGCTCTACTCCGCGCTCCCCCTCGTCCGCGCCCGGCAGATTGCGGCCGACACCGCGGCGCTCGCGGGCATCGTCGTGTCGGTGCTGGTGGGGATCGCGGTGGCCGCGCTCATCCGCCCGCTCGGCGACCTCGGCCGCAGCATGGAGGAGTCGGGCACGCGGCTCAGCGGATCCATGACCGACGCGGCCGACGCCCTCGGCCGCCTGCCGCTCGTGGGCGACGCCGCGCGCGGGCCGTTCGAGGACGCGAGCGGCATCGGATCCGGCCTCGTGCAGGCAGGGCGCGACCAGCAGTCGCTCGTCGGCACCATCGCGCTCGTGCTCGGGCTCCTCGTGGCGCTCGTGCCGATCGCGTTCATCGTGCGGCACTGGCTGCTGCGGCGCGTCTCGTTCGTGCGGCGCGCGGCGGCCGCCCGGCAGCTCGCCGCGACGCCTGGCGGCACCGAGCTGCTCGCGCTGCGGGCCCTCTCGTCCAGGAAGCCGGCGGCGCTGCTGAAGGCGCACCCGGATCCGGTCGCCGCCTGGCGCGCGGGCGACCCGCGTGTCGTGCGCCAGCTCGCCGATCTCGCGCTGCGGGACGCGGGGGTGTCGGGCGGTCGCTGACGGGTCGACCGCGGCCGATGTGACGGGGCCGCATGCGAGGAGCATCCTCGGAGGCATGTCGCCTCTCCTCCTGGCCGGTCTCGCCGGCTTGCTCTCCGGGCTGTCGCTCGTCGTCGGATCCCTCGTCGCCTGGTTCGTGAAGGTGCCGCGCGAGGTCGTCGCGCTGGTGATGGCGTTCGGCGCCGGCGTGCTGATCTCGGCGCTGTCCTTCGACCTGGTCGACGAGGCGGCGGCGAGCGGGGGCGTGATCCCCACGCTCGGCGGCTTCGTCGCGGGCGCGGTCGTGTACGTGGTGCTCGACCAGATCCTCGAGCACGGCGGGTTCCGCAAGAAGCACCACGGGAAGTCGGGCGGCGGAGGCGGAACGGGGGTCGGGATCGCGCTCGGCGCCCTGCTCGACGGCGTGCCCGAGACGGCCGTGCAGGGCCTCAGCCTCACAGGCGGCGGGGCGCTGAGCATCGGCGTGCTCGTCGCGGTCGTCATCTCGAACTTCCCCGAGGGCATGTCGAGCACCGCGGATCTGAAGCAGAGCGGACGGAGCGCGCGCTACGCCTTCGGGCTCTGGACATCCATCGCCGTGGTCTGCGCGCTCTCCTCGCTCGGCGGCTACGCGCTGCTCGGCGGCCTGCCGGAGAGCGGGCAGTCGGTCGTGATGGCGTTCGCGGCCGGCGCGATCCTCGCGATGATCTGCGACACCATGATCCCCGAGGCGTTCCGCAAGGCGCAGGCGCTCACCGGGCTCGTGACGGTGCTCGGGTTCGTGGCGAGCTACGCGGTGCACCAGGCCGGCTGAGGCCGATCGGGACTGTCGCGATCCGTGCTGAGCAGAGCTGAGCTGAGCTGAGAGACTTCCCCGGTGACCGATGCTCCCGGATCCGCGACAGACCGACCGCGCTGGCGTCGATCGTGGATCCTGCCGCTGCTCGCCGCCCCGGTGATCTTCGTCGTGTCCATCCTCATCAGCGGCGCGATGCTGGACGCGGACGGGCGCGTCTGGCACCTGCTCGCGATGATCCCCACCGGCATCGCCCTCCTCGGTCCCGTGGCCGCCATCGTGCTCTCGATCGTCAACGCGCTGTGGGCGAGGAAGCACCCGCGCCGCCCCGGCGTCTTCCGGAGGCTCTCCGACGCGGACGCCGCGAGTCGGGGTCTCACGCGCGAGGAGTACGGCGTCTACAAGGGCGACCTCTTCGTGCTGAACCCGGGGAGGCTGACGGTCACCTCGGCGAGGGGGCTCCTGGCGCTCTCCATCGCGTTGTCGGCGATCTCCGTCTTCGTGCTCGTCATGATCGGGATCCTCATCGCGCAGGATGCCGGCCTCATGGCGAAGACCCCGGGGGACAGGGTGCTCACTCCGGTCGAGTGGTTCTTCGTGGCCGTGTCCTTCCTCGCCCCGTTCGCCGGGTGGCACCTCTACCGCGTGGAGCGGAAGGCCCAGAGGCTCCGCCTCTCCCGCGGGCTCCCCGAGGACCTCCCCGACGAGGATCGGAGGAGCCGGCCTCGCTGATCGTCCGGACCCGCCGGTGCTGCCCTCAGGCGTCCGCGTCAGGCGTCCGCGGGCCGGTCGCGCGGCGACACGTTGAAGCGGTGCAGCAGGCCGGCGAACTGCTCGACCTCATCGGTGTCCCACGCATGGAGGCGGTTCTGCAGCCGCTCGCGCGTGCCCATCCGCACCTGCGCGAGGCGCTCCTCGGCGAGCGGCGTGAGGGTGAGGATCGTGGAGCGGCGGTCCTCGGGATCCGGCTCGTCCTGCACGTAGCCGGCCTCGCGCAGCACGCGCAGGTGCCGGCTCACCGAGCTCTTGTCCATGAGGAGGCCGGTGGCGACGGCGCCGGCGGACGCGGGCCCGTCGGTGCGGAGCCACCGGGCGACGGCGAACGCGCCGGGCTGGAGGCCGGCGTGGAACGCGGCCGCCTCCTCGACGCGGAGCGTGCGGATCTGCATGAGCAGGACCCCGAGCTCGGTCGCGACGGACGACACCGCGGCCGAGCGGTCGCCGGCGGGCGCGGGGACGGGCGCGTCGGGCCCGGCGCCGCCGTCCGCGGGCGCGGCGTGGACGGGCACGCCGGCGGGGCGGTCGAGGGTCGGCTCCGGGATCACGTGCCGACCCTAACCGACGCCGATCCGGGCATCCGCCGCATGGGGAGACAGGCTCCCCGACGGGGGCGCGGCCGCGGGGGCGCCAGCGGGATCCGGGTGCCCGACCGCCCCCTGGTAGCCTCGTCCGCGCAGGCGGGGACGATGAAGGCGAGCCACATGACCGACGACACGCACGACACCGGCCACCGCGACGGCGGCGCATCCGAGCCTCCCCTCCTCAGCCGCAGGGAGCTGCGCCGCCGCCAGCAGGAGATGGAGCGGAGCTCCGCCGACGCGTCGGGCGACGCGCACCGCTGGGTGGATCCGTTCCCCGCCGTGCCGCGCACCTCCGAGGGCGGCCTGTTCGGGCCCGACCGCGTGCGCCCCGGCGCAGCTCCCGTCGAGGCCGCGGCTCCCGAGGCCGATGACGCGGACGTGCGCGACGCCGACGCGTCCGGCGCCGAGCCCGACGAGGAGGTCATCGTCGGCATGCACGCCTTCGACGAGCTGTTCGACGACGCGGAGGACGACGACGTGGATCCCGAGGACCGCGTGCCCGCCGCCGCCGCGCCCTCTCCCGCGGAGGACGACGCGGACGACGACGCGCGACCCGCCGCCGCGTCCACCCCCTTCGACGCCGTCGTCTCCCCCGAAGCCGGATCCGCGTGGGCGGTCCCGGCGCCGCACGTCGTGAACGCGCATCCCTTCCGCATGCCGCTGCGCCCGAGCGCGGAGCTGTCCGGCCCCGAGCCGGCGGACGCCGAGCGCACGAGCCCCGCCCCGGCCGAGTCGCCCGCCGCGCGCGACGACGCCGCGCCCCTCGACGACGCGCCGCCCGCCCGCCCGCCCGCCGCCGCCGCGGTGGAGCCCCAGCCGACCCCGGTCGCCTCGCTCCCCGCCGCGCCGGACGACATCGAGGATCCCGCCGCCGCCCCGCGCCCCGGCACCGACCTCACGGCGTTCCCCGACGCGGATCCCCAGCGCTACGCCATGCGCACGCCGCGCGCCGACGCCGCCACGAGCGCCCTCACCCTCTTCCCCGAGCAGACGGGCCAGCGCGCGCCGCGTGGACCCGCCGTCGCGCGCACGGGCTTCCGCGGCTTCATGAACAGCATCACGGGCGGCGTCTTCAAGATCGGCCCGGGCGCCGAGGAGGCAGCCGCGAACGCGGAGGTCACGCGACGCCAGGGCGACGAGCGCGTGATCCGCCAGGCCACCTGGTCGCGCGCGGTCAGCGTGCTGGTCGCCAACCGCAAGGGCGGCGTCGGCAAGACGCCCACCTCCCTGATCCTCGGCGGCGTGCTCGGCTCCATCCGCGGCGGATCCGTCGCGGTGGTCGAGGTCACCGACGATCCCGGAGCGCTCGGCTACCGCGCCGAGGGCCAGCCGACCCGAGGGCTCGGCGAGCTCGTGCGCGACCGCGACGAGATCCACAGCGCGGGCCAGCTCGCCGGCTACACGGCGCCGCAGACGAGCTTCGCCTCCGTGGTCGCGTCCGTCGGGCCGCGCCGCGAGCTCACGGGCGACGACGTCATCGGCGTCTCGCGCCTCATCGACGAGTACTACGCGATGCGCGTGATGGACTCCGGCAACCAGCCGTCGTCGTCCGCGTTCCGCGGCGCGATCGAGGTCACCGACGTGCTCGTCGTCCCGGTGCTCAACGCGGGCGACGCCGTGCTCGAGGCCGTCGCGCTGCTCGACTTCCTGCGCGAGCTCGGCGGTCACGCGGCGATGCTCGCGGACAACGCGATCATCATCCGCCTGCACGACGGGCGCCCGGAGGATCCCGCGGTCGTCGCGCGCATCGACCGGATCCTCGACGACGCCCGCCCGGCGCAGATCTTCACGGTGCCGTACGACGCGCACATCGCGGAGCGCGGCCCGATCTCGCTCGCCTCGCTCGACCCCGAGGTCGCGCGCGCCTTCACGGCAGCGACCGCCGGGGTCGTGCAGCGGCTCGCGCACGCAGTCCGCTGACAGGCGCCTCCGAGGGCGGATCCGCCGGGCGCCGCCTGCGGATCCGCCGCCCGCTCGACCGCGAGATCCTCGCGCTGGCGGTGCCCGCGCTCGGCGCGCTCGTGGCCGAGCCGCTGTTCCTCCTCACCGACACGGCGCTCGTCGGGCACCTCGGCAGCGCGCCGCTCGCGGGCCTCGGCATCGCGAGCGTGATCCTGCAGACGATCGTCGGCCTCCTCGTCTTCCTCGCCTACGCGACGACCCCCACGGTCGCCCGGCGGCTCGGCGCGGGCGACCGGCCGGGCGCGATCCGCGCGGGCATCGACGGCCTGTGGCTCGCGCTCGCCCTCGGCGCGGTGGTGCTGGTCGTGGGGCTCGTGGTCGCGGATCCGCTCGTGCGCGCCCTCGCGGACACCGGCGGCGCCGACGCGGATCCGGCCGCCACCGCCGCCGTGGTCGACGCCGCGCGCACCTACCTCGGCATCTCGCTCGCCGGGATGCCCGCGATGCTCCTCGTCATCGCCGCGACCGGCCTCCTCCGCGGCCTCCAGGACACGCGCACGCCGCTCGTCGTCGCCGTCTCCGGCTTCGCGGCCAACGCGGCGCTCAACGCGCTCCTCATCTACGGGCTCGGGTTCGGCATCGCCGGATCCGCGTGGGGCACCGTCATCGCGCAGTGGGGCATGGCGGCGGTCTTCGTCGTGATCGCCGTGCGCGCCGCCCGCGAGACCGGCACGACGCTGCGGCCCGGGATCCGCGGGGTCGCGCGCTCGGCGGCGTCCGGCGGCTGGCTGCTCGTGCGCACGGCGTCGCTCCGGGCGGCGATCCTCGCGACGGTCGCGGTGGGCGCGGGCCTCGGGGTCACCGGGCTCGCGACCCTGCAGATCGCGCTCACGCTCTTCTCGACCGTCGCGTTCGTGCTCGACGCGCTCGCGATCGCCGGCCAGGCGCTCGTCGGCCACGGGCTCGGCGCCGACGACGTCCCGCGCGTGCGCGCCGTGTCCCGTCGGCTCGTGCAGTGGGGCGTGGGCCTCGGCGCGATCCTCGGCCTCGTGCTCGCGGCCCTCTCGCCGCTGCTCGGGCCGGTCTTCACGGGCGACGCGGGGATCCACCGCATGCTCACCGCCGTGACGCTCGTGCTCGCCGTCGGCCTGCCCGTCGCCGGCTACGTCTTCGTGCTCGACGGCGTGCTCATCGGCGCCGGCGACGCCCGCTACCTCGCCCTCGCGGGCCTCGTGAACCTCGCGATCTACGCGCCCGCGCTGATCCTCGTGGCCTGGCTCACCGAGACCGGCCGCGTCGCCGGCACCCCCGCCCTCCTCGCGCTGTGGGCGGCCTTCGGCCTCGTCTACATCGGCGCGCGGGCGCTCACGCTGGGCCTGCGGGCGCGCGGCGACCGGTGGATCGTGACGGGGGTCGCGCGGGCCTGATCCGTGCCGCGCGCGTCAGTACATCGCGAGCGGACCCGCGCCCTCGGGTGCCGGGAACGCGCGGTCGAGCTCCGCGAGCGTCTCGTCCGGGATCACGAGGTCGAGCGCCGCGCGGTTCTCGGCGACGTGCGCGGCGGTCGCGGCCTTGGCGGTCGCGAAGACGTGCGGCGCCTGGCGGAGGACCCAGGCGAGCGCGAGCTGACCCGCGCTCACGCCGAGCGGCTGGGCGAGGGCGGCGAGGGCCGGATCCGTCGCGAGGCGTCCCTGGTCGAGCGGCGAGTACGCCATGACGGGCATGCGGCGGGAGCCGGCCCACGGGATCACGTCGGCCTCGGGCCCGCGCTGCACGAGGTTGTAGAGCACCTGGTCGGTCTGCACGGCGTCGCCGCCGGGGATCGCGGCCAGCTCGTCGAGGGCGCGGGCGTCGAGGTTGCTGACACCCCAGGCGCGGATCAGGCCCTCCTCCACGAGCTCCTGCATCGCGGCGACCGTGTCGGCGAGCGGGTGGGATCCGCGCCAGTGCAGCAGGTAGAGGTCGAGCCGGTCGGTGCCGAGGCGGCGGAGGCTGCGGCGCGCGGCCTCGCCCGTGCCGCGGCGGGACGCGTTCGACGGCAGCACCTTGCTGATGAGGAAGACCTCGTCGCGGCGTCCGGTGATCGCCTCGCCGACGAGCTCCTCGGATCGCCCGCTGCCGTACATCTCGGCGGTGTCGATCGCGGTGAGGCCCGCGTCGAGGCCGGCGCGCAGGGCGTCGAGCTCGGTCGCGCGGGCGGCGGGCGCGTCGCCCATGTTCCAGGTGCCCTGGGCGAGGGCGACCGCGCTGCGGCCGTCGGGGAAGGTGGTCGTGGGGATCTCGGTGTCAGCCATCGCGTCCATCCTCCGCCGGTCGGGCCGGTGCGTCAGCGCGGCGTCGCCGCGACGCCCGGGAACGTCGGCACCCAGCAGCGCACGGCGGCGCGGTAGCGGCGGAACGGATCCCCGAAGCGGGCCTCGAGGTCCGCCTCCTCGCCCGGACGCACGACGTGGTTCCAGAGCGACGAGCCGATGACGGCGTAGGCGACCACGAGCCAGGATCCGAGGATCAGCCCGACGGCCGCAGCCTGCGTCACGCCCGCGAGCGCCATCGGGTTGCGGACGAAGCGGTACGGGCCCGCGATCACGAGGCGCGTGGCGGTCGCCGCCGGGAGCGGGGTGCCGCCGCCGCGGGTCGACATGGCGGCGGCCGACCAGATCCCGAGCGCGCTCGCGAGCACCAGCACGGCGATCCCCACGGGCAGCGACCACGACGGCAGCGGCACGGCCACGCGCCAGCGCAGCTCCAGCCAGCGGATCCCGAGCGGCGCGACCACGAGGAAGGAGCCCCAGAAGACGACGATCTGCGCCGCCGTCGCAAGCACGTGCCGGGACGTGGCCGCGCTCGCGTCGGCCGGGCGCGCGGCGAACGGGCCGATGAGCGCCCACCGGGTCGGCAGCCGGCCGACGAGCAGCAGGGCGCAGGCGACGAGGGATCCGAGGGCCGCCGCGGCCATGATCACGACGCCGATCCCGGCCTCGGTCGTGACGGTCGCGTACGCGGCGAGCGCGACGGCGACCAGGAGCGTCCACGCGGACGCGACGACGGCCGCCCACCGGATCCCCGCCGCGGCCAGCGCCGACCCGACCACGAACAGCGGGACGTCGAGGAGGGCGACGGGCAGCGGATCCAGCGACCCGAGCGTCGCGACGCGCACCGCCGGGACGAGCGGGACGGCTATCCACCACGCGGCCCCGCCGAGCGCCTGCGCGGCGAACCAGAGGCGCGCCCAGGTGCGCGCGGTCACCCCGTCACCGTGATCGGCACCTGGTACGACGCGCACGAGCCCTCGCCGTCGTCGCAGTCGTCGATGGCGCTGCCCCGCACCGAGATCGAGGCCGGGCCGGGCGCGATGTCCCCCGGCACGACGACGTCGCGGCGGAAGGCGCCGTCCGCGCCCACCTCGAACCCCTCGCCGCGCAGGGACGCGACCCCGCCGCCGGGGAGCGGCGCGTCGCTCTTGACCGCGATGGTGTGCGTGCGACCGGATCCGTAGCCCAGGTCGCAGTCGACGGCCGGGCTCGAGACGGTCACCGTGCCGCCGGGGGCGACCGTCGCGGGTGATGCGCTGAGCGGCGCGGGCAGGCAGCGGTCCGACCGGAGCGCACCGCAACCCGAGAGCACGCCGGCCAGCACGACCGCAGCGGCCCCGAGCGCCGCCGCCCTCCGCAGACCCATCACCGCGGGTCCGCGTGCTCCGGCGGCCACACCAGGGCGAAGCGCTCGAAGACGATCTCGTCGTCCTCCGACCACACGGCACCGCGCGCCGCGCTGACGCGCTCCCAGTAGATCCGGTGCTGCGTGCGCCAGCTCTCGAGCGAGAGGTCGTCCTCGCCCTCGTCGCGCGCGAAGGCGGCGTCGGCGCTCGTGAAGGGGCCGACGCGGAGCTCGGTGCTGCGGATCACGATGCGCGGCGCCCCGGTGCTGTCGCAGGCGATCCAGTGCGAGCCGATGCGCGGCACCTCATCGCCGCGCGCGAGGAAGTCGGCGACCAGCTCGGCGGTGGCCCGCTTCCGGCCGGAGAGCACGATCCCGAGCAGCTCGTCGGCGAGCCGGGCATGGTCGCCGAAGTGCTCGACCGTGTGCTCCGGACCCGCGGCGACGGCCTGCGGGTGCGCCTCGGCGTACGCGGCCCACATGCGCGCGGCGGCCTCGCGGTCGGGAGGGGAGACGGGCGCGGTCGCATCGCTCATGGATCCGATGCTCCCACGCATACGGTGCCTGCCCGAGGCGCGCCTAGCCTGATCCCGTGACCGACCCGCATCCGCACCCCGCCCCCGACCCCCGCGCCCGCCGCGCCCCCGACGCCGAGCAGCGCTCCGAGGCGCTCAAGGAGCGGATCTACGTCACGTTCACCGCGCTCGCGGTCACCATCGCGACCGAGCGCGAGGCGGAGCACGCGACCGTCGGCGGCGCCGCGCTCACCCTGCTGCTCACCGTCGTCGGCACGCTGCTCGCGGTGTCGGTGGCGGAGTACATCGCGCAGATGGTGCGCGACGGGGAGGTGCCGGACCGACGCGACGTCGGGCACATCCTCTACGTCGCCGCGAGCTCGCTCGGCGCCCTGCCCGCGCCGATGGCGATCCTCGGGCTCTCCGCCCTCGGCGCGCTCGATCTGGCGACGGCCCTGCGGATCATCGCGATCGTGCTCGTGGCGACGCTGGTGGTCGTGACGCTCGTGGCCGTCCGGCGCCTGCGCGTGGCGTTCGGCGTCAAGCTGCTGGTGCTCGCGGGGGTCGCGGTGCTCGGCGTGGCGGTGCTCGTGGTGGAGCTCGCCGTCCACTGATCCGCCGGGTGTCCGCTCGCCGAGGCCCGCCGCCGACCCGGCGCACCCGCCACGTAGCGTGGACGCATGACCGCGTCCCCGCTGCCCGCGCTCCTCGAGACCGCCCGCCTCCGGATGCGGCCGCTGGGCCCGTCGGACGTCGACGTCGTCCACCGTCTCTGGGCCGAGCGCGATCCCCGCCACCCCGCGAGGCGGCGCC
Organism: Clavibacter quasicaliforniensis; assembly: GCF_051201715.1. Lineage (NCBI taxonomy): Bacteria > Bacillati > Actinomycetota > Actinomycetes > Micrococcales > Microbacteriaceae > Clavibacter > Clavibacter quasicaliforniensis. Next base: position 3,155,613 of record NZ_CP139624.1, read on the forward strand.
TCGACGACGAGGGCCGCCCGTCCCGCGACGAGGTGCGCGACCGCCTCACGGTGCAGGCGGAGGAGTCGCTCCGCACGGGGATCGGGCTGCTCGCCATCGAGCGCCGGGACGAGCCGGGGGCGATCGGCTACTGCGGCCTCGTCGTCGGCAGCGCCTCCGTGGACGAGCCCGAGATGGCGTTCGAGCTGCTCCGCGTCGTCCACGGCTCGGGGCTCGCGACGGAGGCCGCGCGCGCCGTGGTCGACGCCGCCCGGGCGTCCGGCCGCGCACGGCTCTGGTCGACCGTGCGCCGGTGGAACACCGCGTCCTTCCGCGTGCTGGGGAAGGCGGGCTTCGCGGAGAGCGGCCGAGTGACGCCGGATCCCGAGGACGGCGACACCGTCTGGATGGTGTGCGACCTCGGCGATCCGCCGCCCGCGAGCGCCTAGGCCTCCCGCGTCTCCCAGCGCACCTCGCCGTCGACGCGCTCGTCCGTGGGCGCGAGCCCCAGCCGCCGGGCGACCGCCTCGGACGCCGCGTGGTCGGGGTGGATGTGCGCCCGCACGACGCGGACGCCGTCCTCCCGCAGCCACGCGACCATCGCCGCCGCGCACTCGGCCGCCGCGCCGGATCCCTGCGCCGCGGTCCCGACGAGCCACGCGACCTCCGCCACCCGCGCGGGCGCGCCGCCGGTCACGGTCGCCTGCACGAAGCCGGCCGCCCGTCCCGTGCCGCGGTCGCGGAGGATCCAGACGAGCCACCGCGCGGATCCGTCCGGCGAGCGCCCCGCGGCCTGCCGCGCGAACCGGACCTCGAGCGCGGCGGGCGACGGCGGCTCGCCCCCGGTGAAGCGGTACAAGGCCGGATCCGCCAGCACACCGACCATCTCCCGCGCGTGCGCGACCACCAGCGGCTCGAGCGCGAACCTCGCCGTGACGAGCACGGGAGCGGACGACGTCGTCATGGCCCGATGCTCGCACGTGTCGGGCGGGGTGCTGCTCGCCCGTCGCTGCGACGCCGGACGGGGATCAGCCGAACGCCTCCGGCAGCGCCGCCGTGAACTCGGCGAAGTGGGAGTACCAGACCGAGTGCGCGGCGCCCGGGATGCTGCGCACGTCGACGCCCACCGCCGCGAGGCGCGCGGCCTCCTCCGCGCTGACGAAGCGGCTCGGGTCGGCCCGCACGACGATGGATCCCGGCTCGGGCGCCCACGCGTACGACGGGACCGCGGCGAGCGCGGCGGCCGTGGCCGGGTCGAAGCGCTCCGCGGCGCGGCCCTCGACCTCGCGGTCGCGCTCGGAGTACTCCGGCCGCGAGATCCGCAGCGCCTCGGCCGTCCGGTTCCGGCGGTCGCGCTCGTAGGCGTCCCGGATCTCGACGGGGTCGCCACCACCGGCCGGCGCGAGCGGCGCATCCACGTAGATGACGACCTCGGGGCGCCGCTCGGGGAACGCCTCCCCGAGCACGATCCCGCCGAACGAGTGCCCGATCGCGAGCGCCGGCCGCTCGACGCCCGCGTCCGCGACGGCGCGCGTCACCGCGTCGGCCGCCCGCGGGATCGTGAGCGCCGGATCCCGGTCCGACAGCCCATGGCCGGGCAGGTCCACGGCGAGCACCCGGTACCCGCGCGCTACGAGGAGCGGCGCGATGCGCCACCAGCTCTCGGCGGATCCCATCAGCCCGTGGAGCAGGACGGCCGCGCGCGGCCCGGTGCCGGTCTCGTCGATGTGGAGGCGCATCCGTCCAGGAGATCACGCCGGCGCCTGCCGCGGTCCAGCCGCGCGCATGATCTGATTGCCCCATGCCCCCGGAACGCGGACTCGAGCGCCTCGTCGCCTTCAGCGACGCGGTCGTCGCCATCGCCATCACGCTCGTCGTGCTCCCGCTCGTCGACACGGCGCGCGACGGCGCCAGCGACAGCGTCCTCGGGTTCCTCCGCGAGAACGCGGCCCCGCTGGGCGCGGCGGCACTGAGCTTCGTGGTGATCGCGAGCCTGTGGCAGGCGCACCACTCCGTCTGGGGCCGGTTCACGTCGGCGACGCGCGGCATGATGCGGATGAACTTCGCCTGGCTCGCCGCCATCGTCTTCCTGCCGCTGCCGACGGTGCTCATCGTCGGGACGACCAGCGTGGACCGGCTCGGCGTCGTGATCTACATCGGCACGATGGTCGTCGCCACCTCCTCGCTGGCGATCGTCGCCGAGCTCGCCCACCGCGCCGGCGCCGAGGACGACGCCGCGGAGGCCGCGACCGCCTCGCTCCGCCGCCGCCGCTGGATCCCCGCGGGACTCATGCTCCTCGCCCTCGTGCTCGCCGCGGCGATCCCCGGCGTCGGCACCTGGGCGCTGCTCGTCCTGCTCGTGGCGATCCCGGCCGAGCGTCTCGGACGGCCGAGCGTCTCGCGCCGCTGATCCACGTCGCACCCCGTCGATACGCTGACGACGTGACACCCCGCGGCGCATCGGCGCCCACCCCCGCGCCCGCATCCGCCGCCTCGCCGCTCGCGCTCGCCGGCGGCCGCCGCATCGCGATCCAGTTCGCCGCCATGGGCACGGTGTGGGGCGCCAGCTTCCTCTTCATGAAGGTCGCGCTCGAGGGCGTCTCGTTCGGCCAGGTGTCGTGGACGCGGCTGGTGCTCGGCGCCCTGGCGCTCGGCCTCATCGTCGCCGCGCGCCGCCTCCCGCTGCCGAAGGAGCGCGTCGTGTGGTTGCACTTCGCGGTGGTCGGCGTCGTCGGATCCGCCATCCCCTACTCGCTGTTCGCCTGGGCCGAGCAGCACGTCACGTCGGGCGTCGCCAGCATCTACAACGCGACCACGCCGATCATGACGGCCCTCCTCGCGACGCTCGCCTTCCGCGTCGAGAGGCTGGGCCGCCGGCAGCTCGCGGGCATCGCGCTCGGGATCGTCGGCGTCGTCGTGATCATCGGCCCCTGGCGCCTCACGCCGTCCGCCGAGACCACCGCGTCCGGCCAGCCGCTGCTCGAGCTCGCCGGCCAGCTCGCCTGCCTCGGCGCGGCCCTCTGCTACGGGATCACGTTCGGCTACCTCCGCCGGTTCCTCACGCACCGCGGCATCCCGGGCGTCGTCACCGCGTTCATGCAGATCGGCATGGGCGCCGCCGCGATGATCCTCGCCACCCCGTTCCTCGCGACCGGCCCGGTGGCGCTCGACCTGCCCGTCGTCCTCAGCCTCGTGGTGCTCGGCGTCGTCGGCACGGGCCTCGCGTACCTCTGGAACATGAACGTGCTCTTGGCGTGGGGCCCGACCGCCACCTCCACCGTCACGTACATCACGCCCGTGGTCGGCGTCGCGCTCGGGATCCTCGTGCTCGGCGAGACCCTGCACTGGAACGAGCCCGCGGGTGCCGTCCTCGTGCTCCTCGGCGTGCTCCTCTCGCAGGGCCGCCGCCGCGCCGCGCGCGGATCCGTGACCCGGGCCTCCGCGACCGCCGCACCCGCCGTGGGCACCGGCGCCGCGCCCGCCGCGACGCGCACCCCTCCGACGCCCGGATAGGCTCGCCGGGTGCGTCTCGTCATCGCCCGCTGCTCCGTCGACTACGCCGGCCGCCTCAGCGCGCATCTCCCCCTCGCCACCCGCCTCCTCATGGTCAAGGCCGATGGGAGCCTCCTCGTCCACTCGGACGGCGGCTCCTACAAGCCGCTCAACTGGATGAGCCCGCCCTGCACGATCGTCGAGGTCGAGCCCGACGACGACCAGGCGCTCGCGGGCGTCCGCGAGATCTGGCGCGTCGTGCAGCCGAAGACGGCCGACATGCTCGTCGTCTCGATCCACGAGGTGCTGCACGACTCCGCGCACGACCTCGGCGTCGATCCCGGCCTCGTGAAGGACGGCGTGGAGGCGCACCTGCAGAAGCTGCTGGCCGAGCAGATCCACCTGCTGGGCGACGGCCACGAGCTCGTGCGCCGCGAGTACATGACGGCCATCGGGCCGGTCGACATCCTCGCGCGCGACGCGTCCGGGAAGTCCGTCGCGGTGGAGCTCAAGCGGCGCGGCGACATCGACGGCGTCGAGCAGCTCACGCGCTACCTCGAGCTGATGAACCGGGATCCGCACCTCGCGCCGGTCACGGGCGTCTACGCCGCGCAGGAGATCAAGCCGCAGGCCCGCACGCTCGCCGAGGACCGCGGCATCCGCTGTCTCCTCCTCGACTACGACGCCATGCGCGGGATGGACGACGGGCACTCCCGCCTGTTCTGACCCGATCCGCCCGCGGCCCGCCGCGTCGCGAGCGCCCGCCTGTCCATCGCGCGACGTGTCCCCGTTCGGGGGCTGTGCACTGCTCGGACCCGTGCCTAGCGTCTGACGGGCGACGGCTCATCGCCGCATGGCCGGGGGTGGACGTGAGGCGTGTGGAAGCGATCGCCGGGTCGACGCCGTGACGACGATGGACGCCACCGCCTCCCGCGCCGCCGCGCGAGCAGCCGGAGCCGGTGCCGGGCCCGGAGCGGGACCGACCGTCGCGCGCGTGCGCATCGACCCGTATCCGCGCCGCCGCGGGAACCGCTGGCTGCTGCGCCTGCTCTTCTCCCTCCCGTACGTCGTGGTCGCGATCCTCGGCGAGCGGGCGGCCGCGCAGACGCCCCCGGCGATGAGCACGGTGAACGCCGACCTCCTCGCGCGGGTCGCCCGGATCGACTGGACCCGCGCCGACGCCGCGTGGGTGGGCGACCTCTACCCGCCCGTCGGGACGGTCATCGCGGCCATCACGCCAGGCGGGACGCTCGGCCTCGGGATCGTCGGCGCGCTCATCGCGGGTCCGTTCCTGCAGCAGATGCTCCAGGCGATGCAGCAGCGCCGCTTCCCACCGGTCGAGTCCGCCATGTTCATGGCGGCCCTCGGCGCCAACCCCCTGTTCGCCCACATGGTGACCACCAACCTCGAGGCGTTCCTCGGCGTCGCGGCGTTCGGCGTGGGCGCGACCAGCATGGTCCGGTTCGTCGCCTACCGGAACACGCAGGCCGGCTTCCGCGCGGGGCTGCTGTTCTCGCTCGCGGCCCTCTCGAGCGCGAGCGGCATCGTCTACATCGTCGTCATCGGGCTGGCCGCGCCGCTGGTCACGCTGGCCCGCCGCGGGGAGCGCGGGGCCCGGGCGTCGAACATCCTCGTGCTCCTGTTCCCGACCCTCTCGGCGTTCCTCACCGTGTCGTTCCTGCAGCTCGTGTTCCTGCACCGGCCCTTCGCGTTCATCGAGGCGCAGTTCCACTACGACCCCGTGCTCTGGGCGACCGTGCCGCAGCTCGTCACCACCCTCAACGGGTTCCTGCTGCTCGCCCCGATGATCTCCGGCTGGATCCTCGCGCTCCTGGTCCGCCGCCCCGGCGCCGTGCTCATCTCCACGCTGCTGTTCCTCGGCCTGCTGACGGGCTACATCCTCGGCCTGATCCCTGCCAACTCCGCAGGCAACACCTTCTTCATCATGACGATGATGGGCATGGCGATCCTCCCGGCCGCGACCACGCGACGGGCCGACGTGCTCATCACGGTCGTCGCCGCCGTGCAGATCGCCATCGCCTGGGCGGCCGCGTACAACCGGCCCGTGGTGCTCGACTGGATGGGATCCATCGCCCGCGTCCTCGGGTGGGCGTGAGATGACGATCGCGCAGCCGACGTGGACGGACGGGATCGACCCGGACCTCGCCCGGCCGGGCGACCGCGCGCGCTACCTCGCCGAGGGCTGGCTCCCCGTCCGACGGCTCGACGACGGCCGGCAGCTCGTCGCCGCAGAGGAGCGGCGCCGGGATCCGGGGTTCGAGGCCGCGCTGGCCGCGGAGCTGGGCGGGCCGATCTCGGTCACGCTCGTCGACGCGTGGGAGCTGAAGGACGCCGTCCTCCGCCTCTTCGGCGAGGCCGTCGCGGACGACGCCGCCAACCGGCTATTCCGGCGGAACCCCGAGCTGTCCGGCCGCTTCGTCTTCTCGCGCGGGCAAAAGGCGGGCGCCCTGGTGGCCGCGATCCTCCTCGTGGCGCTGGCCGTGGTGTGGCCGCGGCAGACCGCCGTCGGCGCGCTCTCCGCGGTGAGCCTCGCGTTCCTCGCGGCGACGACGTTCAAGTTCCTGGTGGCGCTGCAGGGGGCGCGCTTCGACGTGGTGGAGCGCGTCACCGACGCGGAGGTCGCGCGCCTCGACGACGCCGACCTGCCCGTCTACACGGTCCTCGTGCCGGTGTTCCGGGAGGCGAACATCGTCGCCCAGCTCATCGAGAACCTCGGCGGCCTCGACTACCCGGCGCACAAGCTCGAGGTGCTCATCCTCATCGAGGAGGAGGACTCCGAGACGCGGGATGCGATCGTCCACGCGGATCCGCCCGCCCACTTCCACATCGTCACCGTGCCCGCCGGCCAGCCGCAGACCAAGCCGCGCGCCTGCAACGTCGGCCTCACGCTCGCGTCGGGCGAGTTCCTCGTGATCTACGACGCCGAGGACACGCCGGATCCCGACCAGCTCAAGAAGGCCCTCATCGCGTTCGAGCGCGGCGGGCCCGAGATGGTGTGCGTGCAGGCCGCGCTCAACTACTTCAACGCGACCGAGAACGCGCTCACGCGCATGTTCACGCTCGAGTACTCGTACTGGTTCGACTACATGCTCGCGGGCCTCGACCACTCGGAGCTGCCGATCCCCCTCGGCGGCACCTCCAACCACTTCCGCACGGGCGCGCTCGTCGAGCTCGGCGGCTGGGACCCCTACAACGTGACGGAGGACGCCGACCTCGGCATCCGCGCCTCGGCCGTCGGCTACCGCGTGGGCGTCATCAACTCCACGACCATGGAGGAGGCGAACACCTCCATCCCGAACTTCATCCGCCAGCGCTCGCGGTGGATCAAGGGGTACATGCAGACGACGCTCGTGCACGCCCGGCGCCCCGTCGCCCTCATCCGCGAGGTCGGGATCGTGCGCTTCCTGTCGTTCGCGCTGCTCATCGGCGGGACGCCGGCCACGTTCCTCGGCGTCATCCCCTTCTACCTCGTGACCATCGCGTCGCTCGCGATCCCGAGCACGGTCCTCACCTCCGTCTTCCCGGCGTGGGCGCTCTGGACGAGCCTGTTCAACTTCCTCATCGGCAACGGGGTCATGGTCTACGTCTCGATGATGGGGCCGTTCAAGCGCGGCACCTTCCACCTGATCCTGTGGTCGCTGCTCAACCCGGTGTACTGGATCCTGCACTCCATCGCCGCGTACAAGGGCCTCTGGCAGCTGCTCACCCGTCCGCACTACTGGGAGAAGACGGAGCACGGCCTCACGCAGCAGTGAGGGTGCGGGTTCCCGGCGGGCACCCGCACGACCCTCGTAGGGTGGCAGCGTGACCGCACCCGACACGTCCACGCCGTCCGCCGCCGTCGTCGGCTCCGCGCCCTGGAGCTGCATCCTCTTCGACCTCGACGGCACCATCACCGACTCGGCCCCCGGGATCACCGCGCAGCTCGCGAAGACGCTGGTCTTCATGGGCCTGCCCGTGCCCGGCCCGGCGCAGCTCCTCGAGTACGTCGGCCCGCCCATCCTCGACTCGTTCCGCGACCTCGCAGGCATGGACGACGACGCCCAGCAGCGCGCGCTCGCCCACTACCGCGAGGGCTACGCGGGCGGCGGCGTCTTCGACAGCTCGGTGTACGCCGGCGTCCCCGAGGTGCTGCGCGCGATCCACGCGGCCGGCATCCCGCTCTCCCTCGCCACCAGCAAGCCCGAGTCGCAGGCCCGCCGCGTGCTCGACCACTACGGCCTCACCCCCTTCTTCACCGAGATCTGCGGCGCGAGCGAGGACGAGGTGCGATCCGCGAAGGCCGACGTCATCGAGGAGGCCCTGCGCCGACTGCGCGAGGCCGGGGTCGACCTCGGCAACGCGGTGATGGTGGGCGACCGCGAGCATGACGTCCTCGGCGCGGCCGCCCACGGGATCCCGACCGTGATGGTCGGCTGGGGCTACGGCAGCCCGGCGGAGGCGGCGGGCACCATCGCGGTGGTCGAGACGGCCGCCGAGCTCGAGGCCCGGCTGATCCCGACGGCGGCCAGACCCGCCGCCTGAGGCTGCCGCTCCGAATCCCTCACAAGCAGGAGCCTTTCCACAGATCCGGTTGCTGAGGCCCGATGGCCCCGGGGTTAGCAACACGGAGTGACAGAATGACCCGCGGAGGAACCATGTCAACACCGCAGGACCTGCAGGACCCGCTCGCGCTCGACAGGCAGGTCAGCTACTCGCTCGTCGTCGCCGCCCGCAGCGTGACCGCCCTCTACCGACCCATCCTCGACCCGCTGGGGCTCACCCACCCCCAGTACCTCGTGCTCCTCGCCCTCTGGGCCCGCGGGCCCCGCTCGGTCAAGGACCTGAGCCACGAGCTCCAGCTCGACAGCGCCACGCTGTCCCCGCTCCTCAAGCGGCTGGAGGCGATGGGCCACGTGTGGCGCGTCCGCCGGGCCACGGACGAGCGCGTGCTGGAGATCGGCCTCACCGACCAGGGCCGCGAGCTCCGCGAGAAGGCCGTCGACATCCCGCAGCAGATCCGCGACCGCCTCTCCATGACGGAGGAGCAGCTCGAGGGCCTGAAGACCGTGCTGAGCCAGGTCATCGACAACGCGAAGGCCCTCCCCGAGACCATCTGACCGGATCCCCGGCACCCGCATCACCGGCACCCACGCACCACCCGATCGGAGCGCGACCAGTGAGCGACACGGTCCGCGCGGTGCTCCTGCTGGAGTGCTACGTCACGGTCACCCTCCTGGCGCCGCTCCTCCTCGGCCGCCTGCCGCTCGTCGCGCAGCGTCCCGTCGCGATGCTCGCGGCCTGGCACGGGTTCCTCGTCACGGCGGTGCTGAGCCTCGGATCGGGGCTCGGCCTCCTCATCCACCAGGGCATGGCGATGCAGGCGGGCGCCGGCCCGCAGCAGGACGCGGACACGGCGCCCGTCGCCGCGATCCCGCTGGCCTACGTGGCCGCCGGCGTGCTCGGCGTGCTGCTGTTCCGCATCGTGGAGGAGGGCGGCCGGGTGGTGCGCGAGGCCAGGCAGCGCGCGGGCGAGGTGGCGACGCTGCTGCTCGCGTCGCGGCCGTACCGGGTGGCCGGGCGGGATGCGCGCCTCGTCGAGTCCGACGTGCCGCTCGCCGCGCTCTCCCCCGCGACCGGCGTGATCCTCCTCACCACCGAGGCGCGCGCCCGCCTCGACGACGACGAGCTCGCGGCCGTGCTCGAGCACGAGACCGCGCACCTGGAGCAGCGGCACGCGCTCGCGGTGCGGATCGCCCAGGTCTCCCGCGCGATCCTGCCGGCGCTGCCCGCCAGCCAGCGCCTCGCGCTCTCCACCACCATCGCCATCGAGTTCATCGCCGACGACCACGCGGCCCGGGTCGCCGGACCGGCCACGGTCGCCGCGGCCCTCCGCAAGCTGGATCCCGACGGCGGCCTCTCCGCCCTCCGCGCCGACCGCATGCGCCACCCCCGCGGCGGGCACCGGATCGCGCTGCGGCTGCTGTGCGCCGTCGCGTGCGCGCTCCCCGTGCTGCCGCTGGTCATCGTGCTGCTGCCGGCAGCCTGAGCGACGGGGGCACCCGGGCCGCTCGGACCCGTGCGCTAGGGTCTCCTCTCGAAGGGGAGTAGTCCCCCCGGCCTTCGAGCCGGACGGCGATGCGTCGACATGCTGGCCCCCGGGCCCGGTGCATCACCCGCCACGAGCACGAGCGGCGGGCGGACGAGACCTTCGGCCAGACGAACGACAGGCGCACGATGCGCCGTCGCGTCGGCCGGAGACCCTCCCAGGTTCCCGGCCGTCGCCCGACCGGAGGACCCATGACATCCATGCCCCCTGCCCTCACGCCCGATCCGACGCCCGCCCAGGTGCGCCGCTGGCGGCAGTACCTCGCCGACGAGCGCGCCGAGGCCGCCGTCTACCGCGACCTCGCCGGTCGCCGCACGGGCGAGGAGCGCGAGATCCTGCTCGCCCTCGCCGAGGCCGAGGGCCGCCACGCCGACCACTGGATCGAGCTGCTCGGCGACCGCGTCGGCAAGCCCGTGCGCGGCGACATCCGCACGCGGATCCTCGGCCTGCTCGCCCGCCGCTTCGGATCCGTCTTCGTGCTGGCGCTCGCGCAGCGCGCCGAGAGCCGCTCGCCGTACGCGGACGACGCCGACGCGACCGACGCCATGGCCGCCGACGAGCGCGTGCACGAGGAGGTCGTGCGCGGCCTCGCCACCCGCGGGCGCATGCGCCTGTCGGGCACGTTCCGCGCCGCCGTGTTCGGCGCCAACGACGGGCTCGTCAGCAACCTGGCGCTCGTGCTCGGCATCACCGCCACGGGCGTGCCCAACGCCGTGATCCTCGCCACGGGCCTCGCGGGCCTCCTCGCCGGCGCGCTCTCCATGGGCGCGGGCGAGTTCGTGTCGGTGCGCTCCCAGCGCGAGCTGCTCGAGGCCTCGGCCCCGGATCCGGGCACGCGCGACGCCCTCCCCCACCTCGACGTCGACGCCAACGAGCTCGCCCTCGTCTACCGCGCTCGCGGCATGACGGAGGAGGAGGCGCTGACGCACGCCGACGAGGTGCTGCGCGACCTCGCGGCCGAGACCCGGCCGATCCCGGTCAGCATCGCGGGCGTCGCCGCACCGGAGGACGACCACGAGAGCGTCGGCACCGCCTGGGGCGCGGCCATCTCGAGCTTCTGCTTCTTCGCGTCCGGCGCCGTGATCCCGGTGCTCCCCTACCTCTTCGGCCTGCAGGGCCTCGCGGCCCTCGCGGTCGCGTGCGTGCTCGTGGCCATCGCGCTGTCGATCACGGGCGCGGTCACCGGCCTCCTCTCGGGCGGCCCGCCGCTGCGCCGCGCGGGACGCCAGCTGGTCATCGGCTTCGGCGCGGCCGGTGCCACCTACCTGCTGGGGCTGCTCTTCAACACACAGGCCGGCTGATCCGCCGGTCCCGCCGTCCTCGGGCGGCGGGGCCGGCCTGCCGCAGCCGATACGGTTGTCCGCATGGCTGACGGAGATGACCCCCGCCGTCGCGAGGACTCCCTCGCGACGCGCATGAGCGACGCGGTGTCGCGCACGAGCGAGCGGGAGGTCGCCCTGCGGGCGATGGGCCTGCTGGACGGGCTGTACGAGGGCGACGACTTCCTGCTGCTGGTCGGCGGACGCCACGCCCGCGGGATCCTCAACGGCGCACCTCCCCTCTACTGGCCCGAAGCGTGGGGCGCCCGCGCGCTCCTCTACGCCTGGACGCCCGAGGCCGCGAAGGTCGTCGAGAAGAACCTCACGAACCGCGCCTGGCGCGTGCGCGAGGCGTGCGCCAAGGTCGTCGCGACCCGGCAGCTGCCGCTCGTGCGCGCCCTCACCGTGCTCGTCACCGACGAGAACGCCCGCGTCCGCGGCGCCGCCCTCCGCGCGCTCGGCGCCGTCGGCGGCCCGTCCGACGAGGAGGTCATCCGCCGCGCGCTGACGGATCCCGACACCTCCGTCCGCGTCGCCGCCCACGACGGCCTCGAGGCCCTCGCCGCCCGCCACGATCAGGTGCTCTCCCCCGCGGGCCGGCACGCGGCCGCGGCGGCCGAGGCGAGCGCGGCCGCCGAGGATGACGACGACGCCGACGCCGAGGACGACGACCGCTCCTAGGCCTTGATCCCGGAAACGAGGCAGCCTTTAACCGACGAGGGTAAGACTTTCCATGATTCCGACTATGATCGCGGAATACCAAGCGGGCTATTGTGCCCAATTTACGGAAGGCCCTATTTAAAGGATCTCAGTCGACATAAAAGTCTTTTGATACCGACCTGCCGTCTTCAGTCCAGGTTATACGCAAAATACTTTCGCCGCCGCCGTATGTGAATGCCGTGTTGACTCGACGCGTTTGGCCAGCGTGCACAACGGTTGGGCCGTCACTGGTTGCGATATGCATAGAAGTCGGTTCTCCGACTGATGCATAGGTAACACCTTGGGCGTCAACGCCACCGTTGTTTGTGACCTCTAGCCATGTACGCGTTCGGTTTTTCGGCTGCCCCTTTGTGTTGTACGTCACATCACTTTCACGTTTGGGCTGCACGAGAAACTCGATACCTCTGCGCGTCGCAGATGGGGCTAAGTCCGTAGGCGTAAGGTCAGCAATGTCGTGTTCGATGGCCTTCCAAACCTCATGTTGAAGTTGGCTTACGTTCTTATATTCGCCTAAGAGGCCCTTCGACTCCATGTCCGCACGAAAGGCCCTGACCGCTGCAAGCTGATCCGTATCAACATCCGCTGGCAAATCAGCCGATGAGAAGTAGAGGTGTACTGGCTTACCCGCGCCGACTGCGCGGTTAATCTCTTCCGCCGTTCCGGATATTGCATCAGGTGTCGCAGATCCGAGTCTTCCGGCGAACATTGCAAAGACTATGTCTGATTGATCGACTCCTTGTGAGTTGATCAACTGCTGCGGATGCGCACCCAGGAGAGGTATAGCCGATGTCTCCCAGCGCCACGGCTGCAGGATTATGCCTTTCGATTCCGAATTTGCATCGTTCCAGCCGTATATCGCGCGCTCTACAGCATCGCGCGAATCTGCGACATCCGAGGGAGACGCGATCATGACGCGGACGACTGTGGCTAGATATGTCATAAGGCGAGAGTAGCCAATTCCCGCATGCCGATCGTCACATCACAGATCCCCCGAATAGGTGCCATGAGCCTCGCAAAAGCATCAGGGCAGCGACGCGAGGAAGTCCTCCACCAGGCCCGCGAAGAGATCGGGCCGCTCGATCTGGGGCATGTGCCCGCAGTCGGGGATCAGGCGCGTGCGCGCGTCGGGGAGCTCGCGCGCGACGGCCGCGAGGTGCGCGGGCGGGAGGATCCGGTCGCGGTCGCCCCACACCGCGAGCACCGGCAGGCGCGACTCCCGCACGCCCTCCACGAGCGGCCGACGCCAGCGCGAGCTGACGCCGCGGACGGTGCCGAGGTCGCGCGCGATGTCGAGCATCGTCGCCGCGTGGGTCGGCCGGGCCGACAGCTCCTGCGCGTGCCGCACGCGCGCGTCGGTCGTGAGCGCGGGGTCGTGGAAGATCGTGCGGGTCGAGCGGCGCGAGTTGCCGGGCGTCGGGCGCATCAGCAGCGTCGCGAGCGGGTCGAAGGCGAGCATCCGGAGACCGACGGTGACCTGCCGGCCGAAGCCCGCGCTGTCGGCGAGCACGAGAGCGCGCACGCGATCCGGGTGCCGGGTCGCGAGGGTCATGGCGACCGCGCCGCCGAGGGAGTTGCCGACCACGGTCACGGGACCCGCGACGCCCGCCGCGTCGAGGTACGCGGGCAGCGCGTCGGCGAGCGACTCGAGCGTGGTGGGCCCGGCGACGGGATCCGACCAGCCGAACCCCGGCAGGTCGAGGCTGTGCAGCTCGTGGCCGGCGGAGAGGCGGGCGTGCTGCTCGTCCCAGTCCTCGAGGCTGCGGCCGATGCCGTGCAGGAGGAGGAGCGGATCCCCGGAGCCCGTCACGCGGTGCCGCACCCGCCGGCCGTCGACGTCGAGCATCGCGGTCCCCGGGGCCCCGAGCGGATCGACGTCCCCGGATGCGGCCATGCCGCGACCCTACCGAGATCCCTCGCCCGAGGGATTCAGCGATGTCGGGAGGAGGTGCGACGATGGAGGGGCTGCGCATCGCAGCGCCTTCCCCGTCGCCCGGAGCCACGAGCCCGCCCGACGTGCGGCGATCGACCCAGGTCGCCGATGAGCATCAAGGAGCGACACGGCATGACGATCTTCGAGCAGATGGAGTCCGAGGTCCGGAGCTACAGCCGCGGCTGGCCGGTCGTGTTCGACCGCGCGGTGGGCAGCGAGATGTTCACGGCCGACGGCGATCGCTACCTCGACTTCTTCGCGGGCGCCGGCGCGCTCAACTACGGGCACAACAACCCGGGGCTCAAGCAGAAGCTCGTCGACTACATCCTCCGAGACGGCGTCACGCACTCCCTCGACATGTTCACGGAGGCCCGCCGCGACTTCCTGCAGACCTTCCAGGACGTCATCCTCCAGCCGCGCGGGCTCGACTACCGCATCATGTTCCCCGGCCCGGGCGGCGCGAACGCGGTCGAGGCGGCGCTGAAGCTCGCGCGCAAGGTCACCGGCCGCACCACGATCGTCCACTTCACCAACTCGTTCCACGGCATGACCGAGGGCGCGCTCGCGGTCACCGGCAACGCGCTCAAGCGCGGCGGCGCCGGGCACCCGCTGCACCACGCGGTCGCGGTGCCGTTCGACGGCTACCTCGGCGGCGAGACCGACAGCCTCGCGTACTTCGAGAAGCTGCTCGACGACTCGGGCTCCGGCTTCGACACCCCTGCCGGGGTCATCGTCGAGACCGTGCAGGGCGAGGGCGGCATCAACGTCGCTACGCCCGAGTGGCTGCGGAAGCTGCGCGACCTCACCACTCGCCACGGCATCGTGCTCATCGTCGACGACGTGCAGATGGGCTGCGGCCGCACGGGCGGGTTCTTCAGCTTCGAGGAGTCGGGCATCGTCCCCGACATCGTCACGCTCTCCAAGTCCATCGGCGGCTACGGCCTGCCCATGGCGCTCACGCTCCTCAAGCCGGAGCTCGACCAGTGGAAGCCGGGCGAGCACAACGGCACCTTCCGCGGCATCGCGCCCGCGTTCCTCACGGGCGCCGAGGCGCTGCGGCTCTACTGGGCCGACGGCGAGCTCGAGGCGTCCACGCTGCGCAAGGGCGAGCGCATCCACGAGGTCTTCACCGAGATCGCCGCCTCGGCCGCGCCGGAGATGCAGCTGAAGGTGCGCGGCCGCGGGCTCGCGCGCGGCATCGAGTTCCCCTCGGGCGATCTCGCCGGCGCGGTCTGCCGGGCGGCGTTCGAGCGCGGCATGCTCATGGAGACGAGCGGTGCCGGCGGGACGGTCATGAAGGTGCTGCCCGCCCTCACCATCACCGACGCCGAGATCGAGGAGGGGCTCGCGATCATCCGCGCGTCCGTCGCCGAGGTCCTCGGATCCACGAGCGAGGAGCTCGCGGCCGACGAGGTGCCGCTGCCGGTGGTCGTCGGGAGCTGATCCGCTCCTCCGCATCACCTCACGGCCCGGTCCCGCATGCGCCGTGGCCGGGCCGTCGCTCGACTCAGGCCAGGGGCGAGCTGTCCTGCAGCTCGATCTCCGCGACCACGACGGCCGCCGACGCCGGCATCGCGGGGTAATAGTTCTCGCGCAGCTGCTCGGCGAAGAGCGCCATGTCCGTGCCCGGAGGCTGGTGCGCGTCCGCCGGCGTCAGATCCGCCAGGAGGTGCCGCCGCACGGAGGTGACCCGTCCGGCGAGGGGGACCGCGGTGGGGTGCTCGTCGAAGACGAACGTCGCCGGGCCGACCCGCAGGTCCTCGGCGAAGCGCACGGTGGTGACCTTCTCGCCGCTCACGATCGCGTCGTGGTGCTTCCGATGGAAGTGGACGACCTGGGCTCCTGCGTCGGACATCCGTCGAGCCTACGGGCGCGACACCCGCTCGCGGACGGTCATCGGCGCGGGACGGCGCGGTCCGGCTCGTCCTCGGGGCGACCGGCGTACCACTCGTGGAACTCCGTGCACCGGCCGTCGGCGTCGAACCGGAGGAACCAGATGTTGTCGTACGCCGTGACGACCTCGTCGCCGTCCGACGCGAGGAAGACGGTGCGCCCGTGCGCGACCGCGGTGTGCCCCTCGACCACCACCGGCTGGTACTCGGCCTCGAAGCGCTCGCCGACGAAGGCGTCGCGCTCGGCCATCCACTCCGCGACGATGGCGGCGCGTCCCGTCGCGCGGATCTCGAACGGGTAGTGCCACACTGCGTCCTCCGACCACAGGGCCGCGATGTCGGCGGGCTCGTAGGACCGCCAGGCGGCGACGTAGGCGTCGAGCCAGCGCGCCACGGCGGCCCTGCTGATGCCGGCACGCGAGACGGATCGTGGCGCGTGCCAGGAGGGGCGGTCGAGCGGGGAGGTCATCGGGAGAGCGTACGTCCGACCGGCGACGTCACCGCGGCCGCAGGATCCGGTAGCGGTGCTCCGGGCGGCCCGTGGATCCGTAGTTGAGCTGCACGTCGACCACGCGGTCGCGGGCGAGCGCGCCGAGGTAGCGCTGCGCGGTGGCGCGGGAGACGCCGACGCGCTCGGCGATCTCGGGGGCGCTGAGCTCCGCATCCGATGCGGACAGGGCGTCCAGCACGGCCTGCTCGGTCGCCGGCCGCTCGCGCGCGGAGACCCGGCCGGGCCGCAGGGCGTGGATGGCGCGGTCGATCCCGGCCTGGTCGAGCGGGCGGTCGCTCGCGAGGCCGGCGCGAAACGCCGCGTAGGCCGCCAGGCGCGCGGTGAGCAGCTCCGGCGCGAACGGCTTGACGAGGTAGGAGACGGCGCCGCCGCGGAGGGCGCGGCGGACGGTTGCGGGGTCGTCGGCGGCCGTGACGAGGATCACGTCCGGCTCGATGCGCCGCACGAGGTCGATCCCGCTGCCGTCGGGCAGGTACGCGTCGAGGAGCACGAGGTCGGGGCGCGACGTGTCGAGCACGGCGAGCGCCGCGCGCACGCTGCCCGCGGTGCCGACGGCCCGGAAGCCCGGCGCCTGCTCCACGATGCCCTCGTGCAGGCGGGCGATGCGGAAGTCGTCGTCGACGATGAGGACGGTGAGGTCGTCGGTCATGCGCGGGCTCCGTCGGGGTCGGTGTCGGTCCGGGTGTCGTCGGTGGGGGCGGGGGCGGGCGGATCCGCGTCGGGCAGCTCGACCACGCCGGCCAGGCGCGCGCAGAACACCGCGCCGGAGTCGGCGTCAGGCGGCGGCCCGCCGGGATCCGCGACCCACACGTCGCCGCCGTCGCGCCGGGCGATGTCGCGCACGAGCGGCAGGCCGAATCCGAGTCCGTGCGCGGGATCCGCTCCCCCGCGGCCGCCCGCGCCGGCGACGGATGCACCGCCCGCGGACGAGCCCTCGGACAGCAGCGCCTCCGCGGTGCCGCCCACGTCGTCCGCCCGCCGCTGGAACACGCGTCCGGCATCGGACGCGGCGAGCCCGTCGCCCGAGTCCGACACCGCGATGTGCAGGTCGGCCCCGTCGTCGAGCGCCTCCACCTCCACCCACCTGTCGGCGCGGGATCCGCGGACGGCCGCGTGCATGGCGTTGTCGACGAGGTTGCCGAGGACGGTGGTGACCTCCTCGGGCCGCACCAGGATCCCGCGGACGAGCGTGCCGGGTCCGACCCGCAGCACCACGCCCCGCTCCTCCGCCTCCATCGCCTTCGCGCCGAGGAACGCCTGCAGGTACGGCTCGTCGACGAGCCCGGCGTCGACCGTCGGGAACGCCACGGGCCCCTGCTCGAGCACGCCCGCGAGGTAGCTGTCGGCCTCGTCGACCCGGCCGGTCGCGACGAGGCCGCGCACGACGTGGAGGCGGTTCGCGAACTCGTGCCGCTGCACGCGGAGCGCCGTGGACATCGCGGTGACGGCGGTGAGGCGGCGGCTCATCGCCTCGATGTCGGTCTCGTCGCGCAGCACCATCACGGTGCCGAGGTCGCGGCCGTCGCGGTCGACGCGGGCGACGTCGACGAAGAGGAGCCGGTCGTCGACGACCGCGCGCAGCGACGGGGATCCGGCGGCGGCCCCGGCCTGCGCCTCGGCTACCGCGTCGCGCAGCACCGGCGCGACGCCGAGGTCGGCGAGCGTGCGGCCGACCGGATCCACGAGGCCGAGCAGCGCCGCGGCCCGCGGGTTGCAGACGGTCACCCGCCCGTCGGGTCCGATGCCGAGGACGCCCTCGCCGACGCCGGAGAGGACGGCCGCCTGGTCCTGCACGAGGCCCGCGAGCTCGGACGGCTGGAGGCCGAGGGTGAGGCGCGCGAGCCGCCGCGAGAGGATCCCGCTGGCCACCGCCCCGACGCCGAGCGCGAGCAGGGCGACGACCGCGATGGCCGCGACGTCGACGCCGATGGAGTCGCGCACCGTGGCGGCCGCGAAGCCGACGCTGACCTCGCCGACGACGCGGTCGGGGTCGTCGGCGGACGCGTCACTGGGAGCACCCGCGTCCGCCAGCGCCCTCACCGGCACCTTCGCCCGCGCCGACTCCCCGAGCGTCCCGGTCGCCCAGGTCACCTCCTCGCGCCCCGCGAGCGCGACCGTCGGATCCGTGCTCACGCGCTCCCCGAGCTCGGCCGGGTCCGGGTGCGCGAGCCGCAGCCCCCGGTCGTCGGTGACCACGACGAACAGCGCGCCAGTGCGCTCCCGCACGGCCTCCGCTGTCAGCTGCACCGGACCGTCGGCGAGGTCGGACGCGGTGGCGACCCCGGGATCCGCGGTCTCGGCCGTCACGGCGGCCCGGAGCGCGGGATCCTCGGCGGCCGTCCGCGCGATCGCGAGCGCCGTCGCCTGCGCCTCCTGGCGGTTCTCGGAGGAGCTCAGCAGGCCGTAGGCGATCGTCGCGATCCCCACCACCACGAGCACGACGAGCAGCTGGAGGACGAGGGTGCGGCGCGCGAAGTCGAGCCCCGCCCGTCGTCGCCCCGTCGCCTCTCCCACCCACTGAGAATAATGCGCAGAACGTCGTCTACGTGCACTATCGCGATGAAGCGGCACAAGCGCGACGGGACGCGGACGCCCACCTAGCGTGTGGTGTTCAGCCGGGCGTCCCGCCCACCGACGAAGGAGTCACGCGTGCTGGTATTCCTGGGCTTCGCCATGGTCCTCACCTTCATGGCCCTCATCATGACCAAGCGGCTGACGCCCATGGTCGCCCTCATCCTCGTGCCGACCATCTTCGGCCTCTTCGCGGGTGCCGGGCTCGGCATCGGCGACATGGTGATCGAGGCGCTCGGCGACCTGGCCCCCACGGCCGCGCTGCTGATGTTCGCCATCATCTACTTCGGCATCATGATCGACGTCGGCCTGTTCGACCCGCTGGTGCGCCTCATCCTCCGCCTCGCGGGCGGCGACCCGGCGAAGATCGTGCTCGGCACGGCGATCCTCGCGGCCGCGGTCTCCCTCGACGGCGACGGATCCACGACCTTCATCGTCACGACGGCTGCCATGCTGCCCATCTACCGCAAGCTCGGGATGAGCCCGGTGGTCCTCACCTGCACGGCCGGCCTCGCGAACGGCACGCTCAACATCGTCCCGTGGGGCGGCCCGACCGTCCGCGCGGCGGCGGCGCTCAAGGTCTCGCCGACGGACATCTTCGTGCCGATGATCCCGTCGCTCCTCGTGGGCATCGCGCTCGTCATGATCTTCGCCTGGACCATGGGCCTCCGCGAGCGCAGCCGCCTGGCGGCTCTCGGCGAGGCGCGCGCCGAGGGCGGCCTCGACGCCGCGGGCGGAAGCGGCAGCGGCTCCGGCGGGTCCACGGGCGGCTCAGGCTGGTGGCGCGCCGGTCGCGGCGCCCCCGCGACCCCGCGCGGCGGCCTCATCACGATGGCCCCGTCGCTCGTCCGCGCCGAGACGGCCGCCGTCTCCACGCTCGGCACGACCATGCTCGACCCCGACCGCGAGACCCTGCGCCCGCGCATGATCTGGTTCAACCTCGGCCTCACGATCGTGGTGCTCGCGCTGCTGATCATGGACCAGCTGCCGCTGGCCTACGTCTTCATGGTCGGCGCCGCCATCGCGCTGATCGCCAACTTCCGCGACCTCAAGCACCAGGGCGAGCGCATCGCGGCGCACGCGCCCAGCGTGGTCGGCGTGGTCTCGATGGTGCTCGCGGCGGGCGTGCTGATCGGCGTGCTCAACGGCACCGGCATGGTCTCGGCGATGTCCGCCTGGCTCGTCACGATCATCCCGGACGCCCTCGGGCCCGGCCTCGCGGTCATCACGGGCGTGCTCAGCATCCCGATGACCTTCTTCATGAGCAACGACGCCTTCTACTACGGCATGCTCCCGGTGCTCGCGGAGAGCGCGGCGAACTACGGCATCGACCCCGTCGAGATGGCGCGCGCGTCCATCACCGGGCAGCCCGTGCACCTGCAGAGCCCGCTCGTGCCGGCGATCCTGCTGCTCGTGTCGCTCGCGGACGTGAACCTCGGCGACCACCACCGCAAGGTGCTGTGGCGGGCGGTGCTCGTGTCGCTCGCGATGCTCGCCGTGGGCGTGCTCACGGCGGTGATCCCGATCTGATCGGGGGCGCTCCGCGAGGGGCGCGCGCACGCGGAGGCCGGGCGGCTCGGGGGAGCGCCCGGCCTCCGCGCGTGCGGCGGGTCCGCCCGTCCGACGGGAGCCGCCTGGATCCGCCCGTGCGTCCTACTGGGTGCGCCGCGCCACCTGGTACCCGGCGTCGGCGTAGACGATCTCGTAGGTCGTGCCCGCCTGCGTCGCCTCGCCGTACTGGTCCGCGTTGAGCGCGCCCTGGCCGAGGCCGCCGCCGAGGCTGTCGATCACGACGTACTGCGGCGCCGGGTTGCCCGGGTTGCCGAGCCAGTAGACCTCGTGGTCGTCGACGAGGTACGACATGAGGCCGATGTCGCTGAGGACGCTCGCGCCCGCAGGCACCTGGTCGAGCGCGGCCTGCGCCTGCGCGGCCCGGGGGGCCGGCTGCCAGATGGCCGGCTTCGTCAGCTCGGCCATGGGCGAGCGGAAGAAGAGGAGGACGGCGGCGATCGCGAGCAGCGGCACGGTCGCGCGCGACGCCATCGCGAGCCAGTGCTGCCGGCCCCGGCGAGCGCGCACGATGCCGTCGATGGCGGCGGCGAACACGATCGGCATGAGCACGGCGTCGTAGTGGTAGCCCGGCCCCCAGTACGCCTCGGTCGGCGAGAGGAAGCGCCAGGCGAGCGTCGGCACCACGAGGAGGAGCAGCGGCGAGCGCAGGGCGATCAGCGCGCCGGCGAGGATCAGGAAGGCCACCGTCTCGAGCTTCGGTGCGACGAAGAGCCCGGCGACCGTTCCGAGCGGATCCGCGAGCGCGCCGCCCGCGTCGAGCTTCGACGCGTAGTCCCAGCGGGCCTCGCGGTTGAAGGCCGGCAGGATCACGGTGGTCGCGAGCACGAACCACGCGACGCCCCAGCCGGCGAGCGCGACGCCGATGCGGCGGTCCATCGTGAGCGCGATGATCGCGCCGAGCACCGCGACCGTGAGGCCGAGGTCCTCCTTCACGAACACGAGCGGCACGGCCCACGCCGCGGCGGCCATCGCGCGGCGGGCGATCACGGCGTCGAGCGCGAAGGCCAGCAGCGGCAGGGCGAACGCGATCTCGTGGAACTGGAACGCGACGGCGCCCTGGATCCCCCAGCTCAGCCCGTACGCGGCCGCCACGACGATCGCGCCCCACCGGCCCGCGACCCGGCCGGCGAGGCGGCCGATGCCGACCACCGAGATGCCGATGAGGACGGCCTGCACCACGAGCAGCGCGAACGCGTGCGGCCAGACGGCGTAGACCGGGCCGAGCAGCACGAGGATCGGGTGGAAGTGGTCGCCCATGAGGTTGAAGCCGTCGCCCTTGATGGAGACGAGCGGCGCCTGGAGGCGCGAGTAGTCCTGCGCGAGCTGCGTGAAGATGCCGAGATCCCACGACTTCACGGTGAAGCGGCGCCACTCGAGCGCGGAGTACAGCACGTAGACGGCGGTGACGAGCGCGGCGACGACGATGGAGCCGACGGTGCCGGGGACGCGGGATCCGGTGATCGGTGCGCGGACGCCGCCCGCGGGATCCGGCTCGCCGGATGCGTCGTCGGCGGCGTGGCGGCGGTGGGCCGTGTCGTTCGTGCGGGTCACGGCATCAGGGTCTCACGCGGGGCCGGGTTCGCGGCGGCGGGATCCCCGGGATCATCCGCTCAGGGCCGGTCGACCGAGGAGCGCGAGAGCGCTTGGGGACGCGGGTCGCTTCAGCGGCGCGCGCCGCCGGCACCGTCCTGGCGCTCGCGCTCGGCGGCCATGGCGGCGCGGCCGGCGTCGCGGTTCTTCACGCGGATCTGCTCCTCGCGCACCTCGGCCTGCGTCGCGCGCTCCTGCACGAGCCACTGCGGCGGGGCCTGCAGCAGCTCCTTGATCTGGGCGGTGGTGAGGGCCTCGTCGACACCGCCGCGGGCGAGGCCCGCGATGGAGACGCCGAGCTTGCCGGCGATGACCTGGCGCGGGTGCGGGCCGTCGCGCAACAGCGTGGCGAGCCACTCGGGCGGGTTCTCGTGCATCTCGGCGAGCTCCGCGCGGGACGGGGTCGACTCCTGGAACTCCACGGGGGTCGCCGGGAGGTGCACGCCCAGCTTCTTCGCCGCGGTCGCGGCCTTCATCGTCTGGCTGGATCCGGGGCTCGTCATGCCCCCAGGGTACCGTCGGGGCCCCGGGCGCCCTGCACTACCCTGGATCCGACCCGCCGCCGCTCCGCGTGCCACCACCGTGCGGGCCATCGAGGGGACTCCCGTGGACGCCGACCCGACCGCCCTCCGGCACTTCGCCGCCGTCGCCGACGAGCTGCACTTCGCCCGCGCCGCGAAGGCCCTCAACGTCTCGCGCATCGCCGTGAGCCGCTCGATCCTCGACCTCGAGGCGCTCTGGGGCGTCGAGCTGTTCGTGCGCGACGACGGCCCCACCCGCCTCAGCCCCGCGGGCGAGGACCGGCTCGTCGAGGCCCGCGCCGCGATCGCCGCGGACGACGCGCGCCTGGCTGAGGAAGCCGCAGCGCCGCCGCGCGGTCTCGTCGTCGCGATCGTGCCGGGCGTCACCGTCGCGAAGTGGACCCGCGCCTGGGACGAGCGCGTCGCCGACGTGCCGCTGCGCGTCGTGCCGCTCGCGGAGCCGGACGCAGCTCCCGCCGTGGTCGACGGATCCGCGGACGTCGCGTTCCTGCGTCTCCCCGTCGACGGCCGCGGCCTCACGATCGTGCCGCTCTACGGCGAGGTGCAGGTCGCGATCCTGCCCAAGGACCACGCGCACGCCACGGCCGACGCGATCGCGATCGCCGACCTGGCGGAGGACCTGCTCCTGCAGCCGGCCGAGCAGGTGCCGGGCTGGCCCGGGCGCACCGCGGGCGCGGATCCCGTCCCGATGCCCGAGGACGTCGCCGCGGCCGTCGAGCTGGTCGCCGCCGGCGTCGGCTTCGTGGTCGTGCCGCACGCGCTCGGCCGGCTGCACGCGCGCAAGGACGTCGTCGCGGTGCCGGTGCACGACCTGCCGGAGACGCGGATCGCCGTGGCCTGGCGCGAGGGCGACGCCTCCCCCGACATCGAGGAGCTCGTGGGCATCGTCCGCGGGCGCACGGCCGCGAGCTCGCGGTCGCAGCGGGACGACGACGAGCGCGACCGCCGGAAGCCGACCGCGGCGCAGAAGACCGCGCGCAAGGCCGCGGGGAAGCCGGGCGCCGCGGGCGCCGCGGGCGCGAAGAAGCCGACCCCGAAGGGCGGCGGCAAGCGCACTCCACCGCCGCGCGGGCAGCGGCGCGGGCGCTAGGGACTCGAGCGGACGGATCCGCCGGCCGGCTCAGACCCCGGGGCGCCCCGCCTGCAGGTCGGCGATCACGCGGCCCACGTGCTCGCCCCAGCGGCGGTACATGGAGGAGTAGCGGAACTCGCCGCCCTCGAAGTCGACGGGACCCGCATCCGGCAGCTTCACCGACGTGACCTGCGGGAAGCGCGCGCAGACCTCGGCCTTGCGCTGCGACAGGTACATCGCGTGATCCCGGAACAGGCCCCGCACGAACGTGCCGGCCTCCACGTACTGCGACACCTGCGGCACGTCCGAGACGAGCACGATCGAGTTGTCGGCGGTCTGCTCCACGAGGTGGTCGAGCAGGTCCTCGAGGCGGTGGACCCACGGCGTGATGCGCGCGAGCTCCAGCGCGTCGGCGACCCCGGGCATCACGAGCACGACGTCGTACCGGTGCAGCTCGGTGATCTGGTGGACGGCCTCCTGCGTGGCCGTGATGTGCTGGTCGGCGAGCGGGACGGTGCGCCACTCGACGCCGCGACCCGTGATCGCGGCGAGCGCCTTCGCCGACTGCGCCGCGACGCCCTCCGCGTGCGTGCGCAGCCCGACGCCGGATCCGCCGATGCCGCCGAGCGCGAGGATGCGATCCGGATCCGTCCCCGGCACCACGCCGACGGGCGCGTCCGTGGGCACGGCCGCGGTCAGCGGCGTGGGGATGCCGCCGCGCAGGCCGGCCGCCACGAAGGGGCGCACCGTCTGGTGCAGGAGGCGGATCGGCGGTGACATGGGCTCCTGGGGATCGCGGGGCGTCCGTCCATCATGCGCAGACCGTGCGCAGACCAGGCACCGACCACCCCCGTGTCGGACGCACAGCCTATCGTCGTCCACGAGCACGGCCGGGTGCTCGCGCCCCCGTCCTGACACCTGGAGCACCGATGACCCGCGAGCCCGAGCCCCTCATCCACCACCCGCACGCCCGCTACCACCAGGGCGCGTGGCGCGTGCAGGTCGCGTCGCAGCCCGTCCTCGGATACGTCGTGCCGACCGCGCGCGCGGCCGGTGCGGGTCCCGTCTTCGAGATCTACGCCGACGCGGTCGACGACTCGGGCCGCCGGGTCTGGGTCTCCACCGCGGTCACGCTCGAGGACGCCGTCGCGTGGATGCGCGAGCACGACATGGAGCTGCTCTCCTTCGCGGGCGAGCACGCGCGCCGCCGCCGCGAGCTCGCCACCGGCATGCTGCCGACGCACTACTGAGCGAGCGAGATCGGGCACCCGTCTCACGGCGCGGGCGGCGCGGGGAGCCGCCCGGTCCGCCGCGCGATCCCGGAGACCACCGGCTGCGCGAGGGCGAGCACCAGGCAGAGGGCGCCGAGCGCATCCCACGTGCCGGACGCGTGCAGCCGCGCGACGAGCTGCGTCCCGAGCAGGGGCCCCACCATCGCGGCGATGCCCCAGCTGATCCCGTAGGCCGACAGGTAGCGGCCGCGCGCGTCCGCGGGTGCGATGGCGGCGACGAGCGCGGTCGCGCGGCCCAGCAGGATGAGGTCGCCGATGCTCCAGACCACGGTCGCCGCGACGAGCCCGGGGAGGTCCGCCGCCTGGCCCACGAGCGCGAATCCGGCGCCGAGGAGCACGAAGCCGGCC
The DNA here is from genome assembly GCF_051201715.1 of Clavibacter quasicaliforniensis. Lineage (NCBI taxonomy): Bacteria > Bacillati > Actinomycetota > Actinomycetes > Micrococcales > Microbacteriaceae > Clavibacter > Clavibacter quasicaliforniensis. Next base: position 3,180,552 of record NZ_CP139624.1, read on the forward strand.
GACATCGCCGCCGTGCTCCCGAGGCGGGACACCGGCCCGCGGGCCAGGAGGGGCTGTCCGATGACGATCGTGAGGGCGGATGCGGCGAGCAGCACGCCGAGCATCGACGGGCCGATCCCCCGCTCGGCCAGCGTCAGCGGGAGGGCGACGTCGATCTGCAGGTAGAGCACCGCGAACCCGGTGCCGCTGGCGAGCATCGCGAGGAGCAGCGGGTCGCGCCACGGGCTGCGCGCGGCGGGCGCTGGCGCGGGCGCATCCGCCGTCGGCTCCGCGGCCACGGCGGTCGGGCGCCGGCGGAGCCCGACGAGCACGAGGGCGGCGCAGGCCAGGCAGGTGGCCGCGTCCGCGACGAACAGCAGGCGCAGGTCGACGCCGCCCAGGATCGCCGCGAGGACACCGGCGAGCACGCCCGCGACCGCGAGCGCCGCGCCGTGCAGGCCGTACGCGGAGACCCGCTCGCGGTCGTCCGTCACGAGGTCCGCGACGAGCGCCTGCGACGGCGGCTCGTACAGCTCGAACGCGAGGCCGAGCAGCACCGCCGCGACCGCGGCCGTCGCGATCCCCGGAGCCGCGGCCAGCATCAGCTGGAAGCAGGCGGTCAGGATCAGGCCGATGGCGATGGTGCTCCGGCGGCCGATGGCGTCGGCGAGGAGCCCGCCGAGGATCCGCGACGGGATCGTGGCGGCCCCGAACAGCGCGACCACGAGGCCGGCGGTGGCGAGCGAGGCCCCGAGGTCGACGGTGAGCACGACCGTGAGGAACGGCAGCGTGAAGGCGCCCAGCCTGTTGACGGCCCGCGCGACGACGAGGATGCGGACCTCGGCGGGCAGGCGCCGCCACGTCCCCCGGCGGTCGGCGCGCACGTCGGCCGCCCCGCCCTCCGTTCCCGCGCCCATCCGCCCCTCACCCGGCCGGATGCGTCAGGGGTTCGTGAGCCAGTACGCGATGAGGAGCATCGTCACCACGAAGCCGGACAGGAAGTTGAGGCCGAGGAAGCGGCGCCAGCCGCGGTTCGCGGCCTCCGCGTCCTCGTCGCGGATCGACCAGAAGGGCGCGGTGCTGAGGATGTACGGGATCACGAGCACGGCCGCGATGATCCCCGGCAGCCCCGTGAACAGCATCGCCGCACCGGCCGCTGCGTACGCGAGCACGGCGATCCGCACGGTGACTGCTCCGCCGAGCACGGTCGCGATGGAGGAGATGCCGCCCTCGCGGTCGGCAACGATGTCCTGCACCGCGCCGAACGCGTGCGACGCGACCCCCCACAGGAAGAAGGCGGCGAGGATCGCCCACAGCGCGGGCGTGAACGCGCCGCCCGCGAGCACGATCCCGTAGACCGCGGGAGAGGTGAAATGCGTGCTCGACGTGAGCGAGTCGAGCACCGGCCGCTCCTTGAAGCGCAGGCCCTTGAGCGAGTACGCGACCACCGCGAAGACGCTCACGGCGAGCACGGCGACGCTCGCCGCGGATCCCACTGCCACGAGGTAGACGAGGAACGGCACGTTCGTGACGAGCACCGCGATGAGCACGGGCCGGTGCATGGCGCTCGCGAGCACCGCGCCCTCCACGCCGCCCTTGCGCGGGTTCCGCATGTCGGACTCGTAGTCGAAGACGTCGTTGATGCCGTACATCGCGAGGTTGTACGGGATGAGGAAGTAGATGGTGCCGAGGATCGCGGTGAGGTCGAGCTCGCGCGTGACCGTGAGGTACGCGGCCGCGAACGGGAACGCCGTGTTCACCCAGGAGAGCGGGCGCGACGAGAGCGCGATGGTGCGCAGCATCTCCGTGGCGCCCGGACGCGCCCGCACGTCACTCATGCGCTTCGATGCCGGAGACGCTGCGGCGCCGACGCAGCAGGTACCAGACCGCGGGCAGCAGCACGAGCGCGGCGATCGCGTAGGCGAAGTCCTCGATGGGCGCGTAGCCGAGGATGAGGCCCACCAGCTTGTCGTCGTCGTAGCCGACGAGGCCGACCTTGATCATGATGTTGTCGAAGATCAGGGTCATCACGAGCAGGATCACGACGGGCATCCGCCGGTACCAGTAGTACTCGGGGTAGTCGAAGCGGCTGGATCCGTAGGGCACGGCGTTCGCCTCGCGGAGCAGAAGGCGACGGAACAGGAACCCGACGATCGCGACGGGGATCAGGAACAGCAGGTCGAGCACGAGGTAGCTCATCGGTTCGCGCGCTCCCTCGCCCGGGCGACGTGGTGGTCGGCGAGGCGGCTGAACCCGTTGACGAGGTTCATCGTGAGGTAGCAGAGCAGCGCGAGGAAGAAGACCTCCTCGAGCGGCAGCTCCGGGCCGACGAGGATCCCCGTCATGAACGGCGTCTCCCCGCGGAAGAAGATGCCCTGCGAGATGCCCGCGATGTCCCACAGCAGGAAGAACGCGACGCCGATGAGCAGGGTGCCCGCCGCGGCCGTGCGGTCGCGCCAGAAGAACAGGCGCCAGCGCCGGTCGATGAGCATCATGCAGCCGAGCGCGCCGAGCAGCAGCACCAGGTAGACGAGGCCCATCAGACCACCGGGCGGCCGACCGTGCGCACGAGCGGCACGGCGCCGGGGCCGGTCGACGTGTCGCCGCGGAGCCGCTTGACGAGGATCTCCGCGCTGATGAGGCACATGGGCAGGCCGATGCCGGGGATGGTGGATCCGCCGGCGTAGTGCAGCCCGTCGACCTTCTTGCTCGTGTTGCCGGCGCGGAACATGGCCGACTGCGTGAGCGTGTGGGCGGGCCCGAGGATGGTGCCCTTCCAGGAGTGCAGGTCGGCGGCGAAGTCGCCGGGGCCCGAGGTGCGCCGGAGGACGATGCGCTCGGCGAGGTCGGGGATGCCGGCCCAGTCGCTGATCTGCTGGATGGCGCGGTCGGCGATCTCCTCGACCCGCGCGTCGCCTGCGCCGTCGATGCCGCCGCGGCCGATGGTCGGGTCGGCGGGGATGGGCACGAGGATGAAGACGTTCTCGTGGCCCTCGGGCGCGACCGAGGGGTCGGTGGCGCTGGGCTTGCAGACGTAGATGCTCGCGGGATCCGGCACGGAGGTCGTGCCGCCCTTCGGCGGGAAGATGCGGGAGAAGTTCTCGTCCCAGTCCTCCGTGAACAGCAGCGTGTGGTGGTGCAGCGCGGGCAGCTCTCCCCTCACGCCGAGGTACACGAGCACGGCGCCGGGGCCGGCGGTGGCCTTGTCCCAGTACGCCTGCGGGTAGGTGCGGAACGCCTCGGGGATGAGCTCGGTCTCCGTGTGGTGCAGGTCGGCGGTGGAGACGACCACGTCGGCCTGGAGCGTCTCGGTGCCGGCGTCGGTCGTGATCTGCACGCCGCGTGCCCGCGCCTTGCCGGCCTTCGTCGGCTCGGTGAGGATGCGCGAGACGGGCGCGCCCGTGCGGATCTCGACGCCCTCGGCCCGCGCGACCCGCTCGATCGCGTCGATCACGGTGATGAGGCCGCCCTGCGGGTAGAGCACGCCGTCCTCGAGGTCGAGGTGGCTCATCAGGTGGTACATGCTCGGTGCGAGCTTGGGCGAGGAGCCGAGGAACACGGCCGGGTAGCCGAGGATCTGGCGGAGGCGCCGGTCCTTCACGTAGCGCGCGACGTGCGTCTCGAGCGGCGTGAGCAGCAGCTTCCCGAGCGTGCCCGTGCGGGTGACGACGTCGCGCTTCAGCAGCGGCCGGTAGTCGGCGAACGTCGTGTAGAGGAAGCGCTTCTTCGCGACCTCGTAGACGTCCTTCGCGGAGTCGAGGTAGCGGGTCATCGCCGGGCGGGATCCGGGCTCGACGCTCTCGAACAGGTCGAGGTTGGCCTCGCGGGAGTCGCGGATGTCGATGGGGTCGGGATCGCCCTCGAAGAGCACGCGGTAGCCAGGCAGGCGCATGAGGTCGAGCTGCTCGGCGGCGCTCGTGCCCATGAGCTGGAAGAAGTGGTCGAACACCTCGGGCATGAGGTACCAGCTGGGGCCGAGGTCGAAGCGGAAGCCGTCCTTCTCCCATGATCCGGCGCGGCCGCCGACCTCGTCGCGGCCCTCGACGAGGGTCACGCGGTAGCCGTCGCGGGCGAGGAGCGACGCGGAGGCGAGGCCGGCGATCCCGCCGCCGATCACGATGGCGGTGGGTGCGGTCATGGCGCTCTCCTGCTGCTCGGGGTCGGACGGGGCGGGCTGGGTCGGGGCGGGTCGGGCGGCGGGGGCCGGCCGCGATGCGGGTACCGGCCGGGCCGCGTGCGCGCGGGGTCCGCGGGAGCGGCGCACCAGGCGGCCGTCGACGCCCGACGGCTCGGCGCCCGACGCGGCGGCGAGCGCGATGCGGGCCTTGACGGGATCCGGCACCCGCACGCGCGTGCGCACGAGCTCGGACGCCGGGGTGTCGCGCAGGCGCACGGCGAGCTCCGCGAACAGGCCCTGCGCGAGCGCGACGGCGCGGCGGCTGGAGGCGGGGAGGTCGGGGATCACGGCGCCGGACATGCGGAGGTCGTGGTCGATGTCGTCGAGGATGCGCTCCTTGTCGGCCTCCGAGAAGGTCGCGACGTCGACGCCGGGGAAGTAGCTGCGGCCGAGCGCGCCGTGGTCGGCGGCGAGGTCGCGCAGGAAGTTGACCTTCTGGAACGCGGCGCCCAGGCGCTTGGCGCCCTCCTCGAAGCGGATCCGCTCCGGTCGCGTCGTGGCGTGGCCGACCAGGAACGCGCGCAGGCACATGAGGCCGACGACCTCGGCGGATCCGTACACGTACTCCGTGAAGGACGCGGGCGTGTGCTCCATCCGGCGCAGGTCCATGCGCATGGACGCGAAGAACGGCGCGGTCAGCTCGGCGCCGAAGCCCGCGCGGCGGGCGGTGATGGCGAACGCGTGCACGACGAGGTTGGTGCTGTAGCCGCGGAGCATGGCGTCCTCGGTCTCCTGCTCCAGCGCATCCAGCAGGGCCTCGACGTGCGCGGGATCCACGCCCGCCCCGGCCGCGGCGCCGTCGACGATCTCGTCGGCCACGCGCACGAGCGCGTACACGTTCTCGATGTGCTGGCGGACGTCAGGCCCGAGGAGTCGCGAGGCGAGCCCGAAGGAGGTGGAGTAGCGGCGGATCACGACGGAGGCCGTCTCCTGCGCCACGCGGTCGTACTTCTCGAGTCCCGTGGGCGCCTCGGGAGCGGCGGGCCGGCGACGCGTCATCGGATGCGCCCGAGCACGGACTCCGCGACGGGCGCGAGCTCCCGGCGGAGCGCCTCCGGCACGACCGGGTCGTCGAGGCGCGCGACGGCCGCGACCGCGAGATCCCGCGCCACGCCCTCGGCGTACGCCCGCGCGCCCGAGCTCTCCAGCACGGAGCGCACGAGCGCCGCCTCGCCGCGGGAGAGGTCGTCCTTGCCGACGAGCGCGCTGATCTCGCCCCACTCCGACGAGCGGACGGCGTGCGCGATGAGCACGGTGCGCTTGCCCTCGCGCAGGTCGCCGAGGTTGGTCTTGCCGGTCTCCTGCTCGTCGCCGAAGACGCCGAGCACGTCGTCGACCACCTGGTAGGCGATGCCGATGTCGCGGCCGAAGTCGCCGAGCGCCGAGACGACCTCGGGTCGCGCGCCGGCCAGCACGGCGCCCGCCTGCAGCGGCGCCTCGAAAGAGTAGACGGCGGTCTTGAGGCGCTCCATGCGGAGGATCTCCTCCACGCTCGGCACGTCCGCGGTGAGCGAGAACTCGACGTCGATGAGCTCGCCCGCGGCCGACGCGAACACGGCGTCGTCGAGGATCTCCATGAGGTGCGACCGCGTGAGGTCGCGCACGCCGCTCGCGTCGATCAGGCGGTAGGCGTTGACGAGCGCCAGATCCCCCGCGATGACGGCGGCCGACATGCCGCGGTGCTCGGCGAGCGGCTGGGGCAGGCCCTGCGTGGTGGCGATGTCGCGGTAGGCGCCGGAGACATTGGGTCCGCCGCGCCTCGTGAAGTCGCGGTCGATGACGTCGTCGTGGACGATGAGCGCGGTGTGCAGCATCTCGAACGCGGCGCCGACGTGGGCCGCGGCCTTCGTGTCCTCGCCGCCGAGCCCGTCGTACGCGGCCATGACCATGCGGGGACGGAAGCGCTTGCCGCCGGCCGTGTTCGACTCGAGCGTGCGCCACAGCTTCACGTACTCGTCGCCCATGACCTCCGCGCGGACGAGCGAGCGGGCGAAGAACGCATCCAGCACGCCGTTCACATGGGCCTGCCTCGATGTGGAGACGGCAGCGAGGTTGGTGGCGTCCACGGATGAAACCTAACATCGTGGGGGTAACGGAAAGCAGGGAGCGCATGCCACAGCACACCGAGCTCGTCGTCCTCTTGGATGACGACGGCGAGACCATCGGGACGGCGCCCAAGGCGACGGTCCACACCCGCGACACCGCGCTGCACCTCGCGTTCTCGTGCCACGTCTTCGACGCGGAGGGTCGGATCCTCGTCACGCGCCGGGCGATCGGCAAGCTCACCTGGCCGGGCGTCTGGACCAACTCGTTCTGCGGCCACCCCGCGCCCGACGAGGACATGCTCGAGGCCGTGCACCGCCGCGCCGAGCAGGAGCTGGGCCTGACGCTCGCGTCGGTCGAGCTCGTGCTGCCCGACTTCCGCTACCGCGCCACCGACGCCGCGGGCGTCGTCGAGAACGAGATCTGCCCGGTGTTCCGCGCGGTCGCGGCCACGCCGGTGGATCCGCGGCCCGAGGAGGTCGGGGAGTACCAGTGGGTGGATCCGGAGGAGCTCATCCCCGCGGTCGCCCACACCCCGTGGGCCTTCAGCCCGTGGCTCACGCTGCAGCTGCCGCTGCTCTACCCGGAGCACGCGGCGCACGTGGGGCTCGCCGAGGCGGACGCCGACGCGGTGCCCGCCGCCTGATCCCCGGATCCACTGACACGAGGGGCCCGGCCGCGATGCGCGGCCGGGCCCCTCGACGTGGTGCGGGCGGAATCACCCCCAGAAGGCGCGGATCTCCTCGGCGAGGCGCTCGCCCTGGCGGCGGCCCGCCTCGGCGGACGCCGTGCGGGTCGAGAGGAGGAGCGAGTTCTCGCCGAACGCGGCGGTGCTCTCGGCGTCGGCCTGGACCACGAGCACGTCGGCGCGGCCGCGGAGCTGCTGCACGACGGTCGCGAGCGTCGGGCCCATGCCGCTCTGCGGGGCCTCGGGGCCGCACGCGACGACGAGGATCCGCTCGTGGTCGGCGACGACGTCGGCGTTCGTGCCGGAGCGCATGCCGCCGTCCATGTAGGGCCGGCCGTCGATGGTGACGGGCGGGAAGACGCCGGGCACCGCGCAGCTCGCGGCGGACGCGCGCACGAGGTCGGCGCCGGACTCCCGGTCGAAGACGGTGAAGCGGCCGGTGCCGGCGTCGACCGCGGTGATCCGGAGATCCTCGTCGGGCCAGTCGCGGATCGGCAGCAGCTGGCCGATGCGCTCCACGCTCGCGGCGTCGTCCACCTCGGGGTCGTACTCCTCGAGCGCGAACTCGCCGATCTTCTGCCGAGTCGGGATCTCGCCCGCGGTGCTCACGACGCCCTCGCCGATGACCTCGATCGTGCGGGAGAGGTCGCGGCTGCCCATCGGCTCGGCCATGCCCGCCACGTCGACGAAGTGCTCGTCGTAGGCGGCCTGGATGGCGCCCGCGCGCAGGTTGATCGCGACGACGGATCCGGCCGACGTGCCGACGACCGTGTCGGCCGCGCCGACGTCCACGCCCGCCGCGATGAGGCCGGAGAGGAGCCCCGTCTCCCAGGCGATCCCGGCGACGCCGCCGCCGCCGAGCACCAGTCCCCGCGTCGGCGTGGTCGTGTCCCGCTCGGTGCCGGTCATGGTCCTCCTCTTCCGCGCGCCCGGAGGCACGCGTGCGCGTCGTGGTGGTGGTTGATGCGGACCCATCATCCCCGAACACGGTGGACGCCGGCCGAGCGAGGGGTGCACGCGCGGTGGACGTGCTCCGGATCAGCGCGCGGCGGGCGGATCCGCGACGGACGCGGATCCGGCGGGGCCCGCGGGGCCGTCGGCCGCCTCCCGGTAGACCTCCCGCACCTCCCCGAGGAACCGCGTCACGGCGGCGCGCTCCTCGGCGGTGAGGGCGTCGGCGGCGCGCGCGACCCCGCCGATCATGGGCATCAGCTCGGCCATGGCCCGGCCGACGGAGGCCGGCCGCGGGACGACGACGACGCGGCGGCGGTCGTGCGGGTGCGGGCGCCGGTCGACGTGGCCGACCTCGACGAGCCGGTCCACCACGAGCGTGGCGGCCGCGGTGGTGACCCCGAGGCGGCCCGCGAGCTCGGTGGGCGACAGCGACCCCTCCTGGATGAGGTGCTCCATCGCCTTCATGTCGGTGGGGTTCACCTCGAGCACGCCGCCGAGGCGGCGCTCGAACCCGGCGGCGAGGCCCAGCACGTCACGGAGGATCCGGCCGAGCTCGCCGGCCTCGCCCGCCTCGACGGGGACGCCGGCGCCCGGTGCGGGGAGGGCGACGGGCGCGTCCGCATCGGGGCGGGGACGGCGTCGGGGCATGCGGGCATCGTACGCCGCGGGTAGCTAAGCCGCTTGATCATCAGTAGGCTGACGATCACCGCACCCCTGGAGGACCCGTGAGATCCATCGCCCGATTCGTCAGCGCCCGCCGCACCGCCTGGATGGCGCTCGTCATCGCGGCCGCCGCCGTCGCCGCCCTGTTCGCCTTCCTGCCGAAGGGCGAGGCCGACGCGTTCCCGCCCTCCGGCCTGCCGGACTCGAGCCAGGCGAAGCAGGTGAGCGAGCTGCTCGAGCGGTTCCCGAGCGCCGACACGACGGTCGGGATCCTCGTCTTCAGCCGGGACGGCGCCGCGCTCACGGACGCCGACACCGCCGCGATCGCGCAGCGCGCCGCGGCCCTGGCCGCCGACTCGACCGCCCCGCTGGCGGTCGTCCCGCAGCTCAGCGACGACGGGCGCGCGGCGCTCGTCGCGGTGCCGCTCGACGCGTCGGAGGCCGCCGACGACGTCGCCGGGACGGCCGCGACCCTCCGCACCACGGCCGCGGACGGCCTGCCGGACGGGCTCGTCGCGCAGCTGACCGGCCCGGTCGGCTTCCAGGCCGACATCTCGAACGCGTTCGCGGGCGCCGACTTCCGGCTCCTGCTCGTGACGGTGCTCGTGGTCGCGGTGCTGCTCATCGTCACGTACCGGAGCCCCGTGCTCTGGATCGTCCCGCTCGTCGTGGTCGGCGCGGCCGACGGCCTCGCCCGCGTGGTCGTCACGGCGCTCGCGGATCCGCTCGGCATCACGATCGACGCCTCCATCGGCGGGATCCTCTCGGTGCTGGTCTTCGGCGCCGGCACGAACTACGCGCTGCTGCTCGTCGCGCGCTACCGCGAGGAGCTGACGCGCCAGGAGGACCGCCACGCGGCGATGCTCACGGCGGTCACGAGCGCGGGACCCGCCATCGCGGCGAGCGGCGGCACGGTCGCGCTCAGCCTGATCACGCTGCTGCTCGCCGAGCTCTCCGGCAACCGCGCGCTCGGGTTCGCGTGCGCGATCGGCGTGCTCATCGCGATCGCCGCCGCCCTGCTCGTGCTGCCCGCGGCCCTCGTGGTCTGCGGGCGCGGCCTCTTCTGGCCGTTCATCCCGCGCGCCGGGACCGACGCCGACCACGGCGGGAAGCCGGGCGTGTGGCGGCGGCTCGGCCTCGGGGTCCGGCGTCGCCCCGCGGTCGTGGCCGTCGTCGCCCTCGCCGGCGTCGGCGTGCTCGCGCTCGGCCTCGTCGGCGCGCGCGTCGGCCTGTCGCAGACGGACCAGCTGCTCGGCGACCCCGAGTCGGTCGCGGCCCAGGAGGTCGTGGACGCCTCGTTCTCCGCCGGCCTCACGGCGCAGACCGTCGTGCTCGCGCCGGACGCGGTGGCCGACGACGCGGTCGCCACGGCCGAGTCGGTCCCCGGCGTCGCGGGCGCCCGGGCGGGCGAGTCGGCGGAGGGCCGCACGCGGATCGACGTGCAGCTCGACGCCGAACCCGAGAGCGCCGCGGCCTTCGCGGCCGTGCAGGACCTCCGCGACGCCTACGCGGACGCGCCGGGCGCCGAGTCCACGACGCTCGTCGGCGGCAGCGACGCCACCGCGGCCGACACGGCCGCCTCCTCCGAGCGGGACCAGGGGCTGATCATCCCGATCATCCTGGCCATCGTGTTCGTGATCCTCGGCCTGCTCCTGCGGTCGCTGGTGGCCCCGGTGATCCTCATCGCGAGCGTGCTGGCGACGTTCTTCGCGAGCCTCGGCGCGGCGAACGTGCTGTTCCAGCAGGTGCTCGGCTTCCCCGCGTTCGACGCGAACGTGGTGCTGTTCGCGTTCCTCTTCCTGGTGGCGCTGGGCGTCGACTACAACATCTTCCTCGTGACCCGGGCGCGCGAGGAGCGGCGCCTGCACGGCACGCGCGAGGGCATGGTGCGAGCGCTGGCGTCGACGGGCGGCGTGATCACGAGCGCGGGGATCCTGCTCGCCGCCGTGTTCGCGGTGCTCGGCGTGCTGCCCGTGGTGGCGCTCACGCAGATCGGCGTCATCGTCTGCATCGGCGTGCTGCTCGACACGCTCGTGGTGCGGACGCTCCTCGTGCCGGCGCTGGTGTTCCTGCTGGGCGACCGGTTCTGGTGGCCGTCGCGCCACCTCGGACGCCATGAGGCGGCGGACGCGTGAGGCGCGCCGCGGCCCGCGAGTCGGCGGAGCGGATGGCGGGGCCCGCCGCGCGGATCAGTCCGCGATGTCCCGCAGGTCCTCGGCCGTCGCGGTGCACGTGACCGTGGCGCCGTCACCCTCGGCCCGCTGCTCGGTGACGATGTAGTCGCCCACGAGGATCCGGCAGGTGATGTCGGGGTCCGAGCCCGCCGTCGCGTCGACGCCCGCGACCGCGCTGATCGAGAACATCGCCATGTCGAAGGCCGTGGTGTCCGGGATGACGACCTCGCGGCTGAACGGGAGCGGCTGGTCGGACGCCTGCTCGGACCCCGCGGTGCCGCCGACGGAGGTGGTCCAGAGCACGCCCGCGGTGACCGTGCCGCCCGAGCCCTCCACCTGGTAGCTGACGCGCGGCTCGTCGGACGCCTCCGCAGATGACCGCGCCTCCGACTCCCGCACCGCGCCCGTGATGGCCGTGACGATGCCCGCCGTGTAGACGATGGCCAGCACGATCGACAGGATCAGCGCGACTGCGCTCGTGATGAGGCCGCCGAGCGCCATTCCCTTGGGCCGGTCCTTGAGGACGAGGCCGATGATCCCGAGCACGATGCCGACCGCCGCGAGGAAGCCGGAGACGTAGTTGAGGATCGGGATGACCGAGCCGATGAGCGACAGCACGCCCACGATGAGCGCGGCGAGGCCGACGCCGTTGAGCGTCTTCCGCTCGCGGGGCTCGCGGGTGTCGGGTTCGGGCGCGTAGCTGAAGGTCATGCATCGACCCTGCCAGGGATGCGGGCGGATCCGGCCGTCACGGGGTCACGATCCCGCGACGGCCGGGGCGCGCGTCAGGCGGCGAGCACGTCCGCGATCGGCGTCAGCGGCATCTCGAGCGCCGCCGCGACGTGCGAGTTCGTCACGTGCCCGTCGTGCACGTTGAGGCCGAGGGCGAGCGCCGGATCCTCCGCGAGGGCCCTCTTCCACCCCTTCTCGGCGAGCGCGATCACGTACGGCAGCGTCGCGTTGGTGAGCGCGCGCGTGGAGGTCTCCGGCACCGCACCGGGCATGTTGGCGACGCAGTAGTAGACGCTGCCGTGCACGTCGAAGGTGGGGTCGTCGTGCGTGGTGGCGTGGGATCCCTCGAAGCAGCCGCCCTGGTCGATGGCGATGTCGACGAGCACAGATCCCTTCTTCATGGTCGCCACCATCGCGTCGGTCACGAGCTTGGGGGCCTGCGCGCCGGGGATCAGGACCGAGCCGATCACGAGGTCGGCGTCCTTCAGCTGCGCCGCGATCTCGTAGGCGGACGACACGCGCGTCTGCACCTGTCCGCCGAAGCGGATCTCGAGCTCGCGGAGGCGCGGGATCGAGAGGTCGATGATCGTGACGTCGGCGCCCATGCCGAGCGCGTTCGCCGCCGCGTGCTCGCCCGCGACGCCGCCGCCGATCACGACGACGCGCGCCTTCGGGGTGCCGGGGACGCCGCCGAGGAGGATCCCGCGCCCGCCGGCCGCGCGCATCAGGTGGTACGCGCCGACCTGGGTGGAGAGCCGGCCGGCGACCTCGCTCATCGGCTGGAGGAGCGGCAGCTGGCGGTTGGGGAGCTGCACCGTCTCGTAGGCGATGGCCGTGGTGCCGGAGGCGACGAGCGCGTCCGTGCAGGGCCGCGACGCCGCGAGGTGCAAGTACGTGAAGAGGGTCTGGCCCGGGCGCATGCGCGGGTACTCCTCGAGAATCGGCTCCTTGACCTTGAGCAGCAGATCCGCGGCGCCCCACACCTCGTCGGCCGTGGCGACGATCGTCGCGCCCGCCTCGACGTAGTCGGCGTCGGTGATGCTGGACCCGAGCCCCGCGCCCTCCTGCACGAGCACCTCGTGGCCGCGGCGCACGAGCTCGTGCACGCCCGCAGGCGTGGCGGCGACCCGGTTCTCGTTGTTCTTGATCTCGGTGGGGATCCCGACCTTCATGCGCGTGCTCCGTCTCGTCTCCCCGCGAGGTGCGGCCGGCGGCAGCGATGCGGGAGGGCGAGACTCATGGTGGCCATCGTGCGTTTCGAGCGCGTGAAATCCGTAGGATCGTCGGCGACGGCCGCTCGATCCGCGTGATCGTGCGCCCACCAGCCGAGGAGGACCGGATGCCGACGAAGGAACTGCGGACGCTCGAGCCGCTCGACGCGATCGACCGGAAGCTCGTGGCCCTCCTCCGGGCCGACGCGCGCACCCCGAACAGCCGCCTCGCCGAGCAGGCGGGCATCGCGCCGTCGACGTGCGTGACCCGCGTGCGCGGCCTCGTGGAGCGCGGCGTGATCACCGGCTTCACCGCCACCATCGACGCGGACGCGGTGGGCGTGGGCCTGCAGGCGCTCATCAGCATCGCGATCCGCGCGGGAGCCCGCCACGAGATGGCCGCGTTCGCGTCCGAGATGCGCGAGCTCGCCGACGTCGTGCAGCTCTTCTTCCTCGGCGGATCCGAGGACTTCATCCTCCACATCGCCGTCCGCGACAGCGGCCACCTCCGCGACTTCGTGCTGAAGCACCTGTCGGCGCACCCGGCGGTGGCCTCGACCCGCACGAGCGTGGTGTTCGACCACCACCACTCGGGGCCGGCGGTGGGCGAGGGGCCGTAGCCACCCGCCCGCCGCCGGATCAGCGCGACCCGTCGGCGGGGCGGACCTCCGTCAGGATGCGGCGTCGCGCACGAGCGCCGTGTCGACGAACTGCTCGAAGCGCACGATGAGGCCGCCGCGCACGACGAAGTGGTGCGCGACCCGGGCGTCGAGCGCCTTGCCCGTGATGCCGTGCGTGGCCGTGTAGCGCGCGAGCACCACCACGTCCTCGCCCTCGACCACGTAGGTGTCGTCGTGGGCGACCCAGCCGACCCACTCGGCGCCGAGCTCCTCCATCACCGCGGAGGTGACGCCCGTGGGGGTGCGGTAGGTGCCGGCCAGGGGGAAGCCGGCCATCTCGGTCCACTCCACGTCGGGCGCGAGGGTGGCGCGCAGGGCCTCGAGGTCGCCCGCGGCGGAGGCGAGGTACTGCCGGCGGACGACGGCGCGCGGCGAGTCGTCGGTCGGGGTCAGCCCCATGACATCTCCCCCTTCGCGACCCGGGTGCCGAGGTGAGCGGCCACGCCGAGGCCGGCGTCCGGGTACCGGGCCTGGAGGATCCTCTCGGCCTCCTCCGCGGTGCCGCTCGCGGCGATCGCGGCCTCGAAGGCCGCGAGGTAGTCACGGGTGTGGCGGATCGCGCGCACGTCGGCGGGGAACGCCGGATCGCGGTGGCCGGCCACGACGAGCGTGGGGTCAAGGGCCTCGAGCCCGTCGAGGGCCGCCGACCAGGCCGCGCGCTGCTCGGGAGCCGCGGTGTCGGCCGTCCAGACGTGCAGGCCGCCGAAGACGAGGATCCCGCCGAGGATGGTGCGGCTGGCCGGGTCGAAGAGGTACCAGCCGCGGTCGGCCGGGTCGACCTCCGCGTGGCGCACCTCGAGCACGGCGTCGTCGATGGCGATGCGGTCGTCGTCGAAGGGCGTGAGCTCGACCTTGCGGGTGGGGAGGTTCGCGCCCAGGTGCGCCCAGGCCTGCAGCTTGCCCTCGTAGCTGTGGTCGATGTGCTCGATCACGGCGGCGGGGGCGACGAAGCGGGCCTCCGGGAACGCGTCCTGGATCACCTCGGCGCCGAAGTAGAAGTCGGGGTCGCCGGCACCGATGAAGACGGTCGTGAGCTCCTTGCCGGAGTCGAGCACGGCCGCCACGGCGCGGTGGCCGGCGGAGCGGGTGAAGCCGGCGTCGACGAGCACGGCCTCCGTGCTGCCGGTGACGAGGGTGAGGGTCTTCTCGAGGGCGGAGGAGCCCGAGTCGAGGATGGTGTAGTCGAGACTGGCGGGAGTCGCCTGCGTGGTGGTCATGCACCGATGTTGCCGCCCCCGGAAGTCGCCGTCACGGTCGTCGTGGCTGCCATCATGGTGGATATGGGACAGACGGCGATCAAGCGCGTGCGGTTCTCACTGCCCGGGCCCGGGCCGGCGATCGAGCTGACGGGCCTCCGCGAGATCATCCGCCGGGGCGGGCGCCGGGAGTTCGCCAGCACGCAGCGACTCGGCTTCGACATGGTCTACCTGCTCGAGCGCGGGAGCACCGTGCACGTGGTCGACTTCGTGCCGCATGAGCTCGGCATCGGCCACGCGCTCTGGGTGCGGGCCGGGCAGGTGCACCGCTGGGGCGACATCTCGACCCTCGAGGGCCGGGTAGCGATGTTCCCCGCGCACGTCATCCCGCCCGAGGTGCAGCGGGCGGTCACCGCTGCGGGGTACTCCGGCTCGGCGGGCAGCGTCCCCGCCTGGACCGCGGATCAGCTGCGGGATTCGGGGGCCGCGGACGCGTGGCGGGCGCTGCACGCGGACGACGCGGGGATCCGGGATCCGACCGCTCGGTCATTGGCGCGCGAGGCGGCGCTGTCCGCCGTGCTCCTCCGCCTGGCTGCGGCAGCGCCCGATGCTGCGGATCGCGCGCAGCACGCGAGCGCCGGCGGCCCGAGCACGGATCGCCACCGCGTCTTCGCGTCGTTCCAGGCCGAGGTGGATGCGCGCTTCCGCTCCGAGCGCCTGGTCGCCGACTACGCCGGCCGCCTGGGCTGGTCGACCAAGACGCTGGTGCGCGCGGCCGCCGAGCACGGCACCACGCCGAAGGCGGTCATCGACGACCGGATCGTCCTGGAGGCGCGGCGCCTCCTCGTGCACACGCAGCAGCCGGTGGCGGACATCGCCGCCGACCTGGGCTTCGACGACGCGTCGAACTTCTCCACGTTCTTCCGCCTGCGCGCAGGCGAGACGCCGGGCGGGTTCCGGGCAGGGGCGGCCTTCGGCGGGAGGTGAGCGAGTGGCGGGTCGGGCGTGGGCGCACCGCTCGCCTTTCTCGACCTCGCCGGCCGACGCACGTCCTATGAGGACGCCGGGCTCCAGGCATTCCACCCCGCGATGCTCCTGTCGATCTACACGCCCATGCGGCACGGCTTCCTCGCGGACACGAGTGGCCATAGACCGATGCTGATCGGTCGCGCACCGGCGGACGCCGTGCAGGTGGTGGCCGCCGCTGCCCACGAGGTCCGTTCACGCTGAACGCGGACGGACGCAGCCGAAGGGCTACTCCCCCGGCTGCCCCGCGTCGGTCACCGTCACGTCGGTGTGTACGAAGTTGAGGTGCGAGCGGGAGGCCGTGGGGCCGCGCTGGCCCTGGTAGCGGGAGGCGTACTCGCCGGATCCGTAGGGCTTCTCGGCGGGCGACGACAGGCGGAAGAAGCAGAGCTGGCCGATCTTCATCCCGGGCCAGAGCTTGATGGGCAGCGTCGCGACGTTGCTGAGCTCCAGGGTGACGTGGCCGGAGAACCCGGGGTCGATGAAGCCCGCGGTGGAGTGCGTGAGGAGGCCCAGGCGGCCGAGCGAGCTCTTGCCCTCGAGGCGCGCGGCGACGTCGTCGGGCAGCGTGACCAGCTCGAACGTGGATCCGAGGACGAACTCGCCCGGGTGCAGGATGAACGGCTCCCCCGGCTTCGACTCGATGAGGCGCGTGAGCTCGGGCTGGTCTTCGGCGGGGTCGATGTAGGGGTACTTGTGGTTGTCGAACAGCCGGAAGAAGCGGTCGATGCGCACGTCGATGCTCGCGGGCTGCAGCATCCCGGGGTCGTACGGATCGAGGGCCACTCGTCCGGCGTCGAGCTCGGCGGTGATGTCACGGTCGGAGAGGAGCACGGCAGGAGCCTACCGGCGCGGGGTGGCGCCCGGCCGGACTCTTGCTAGGCTGTGGTCTCGACCCGGCCCAAGGCCGGTCGCGCGAGTGTAGTTCAATGGTAGAACTTCAGCTTCCCAAGCTGATAGCGCGGGTTCGATTCCCGTCACTCGCTCCACAGAGCTTGACGCCAATCTGCGTAGGTAACCACTTTGACGTCGCGCACGTCGAGTCCCGCATCCGTCAGCACTTTTTTGCGTGTAGCCACGCTCACGGGGCCACAGTTTGTGGTGTAATTTCGCCATGAGCCTCGAAGGATTTGACGACGCCGCCTGGGCCGACGAGTCAGGGCTAGGCTCCGATATCCCCGGGCGTTTGCCATTCGCAAATGCAGTTGCCAGTCAAATTGATAGATGTTACCCAGGGCACCCCTCAACTGTTTTTGGCCTCGTCGGCTCCTGGGGCTCCGGTAAGACTCGTCTGCTTAGAGATATTGCGGGGCGCCTTACGCATTGGAAGGTCGTCCACTTTAGCCCCTGGTCGGCTGCTGATAGCGCAGCAGTCACGAAGGAATTCATTGCAGCCCTTTCATCCGCGTTTCCTAGAAAATCTCCGATCTATAAGCGGCTTGGATCGTACGCGCGATACGGTACGCCATTACTTCAAAGAGTGCCGGTCTTTGGAGGGGTACTTACCAAAGTTGTGGACAGCATATGGCTAAAGAATGACCAAAAACATTCGTGGCATGCGGACTACTCAGACATTGCGGCGCGCACCGAAGCCCAGGGCACTCGAGTCCTCGTCATAATTGACGATGTTGACCGGCTACAAAGCGACGAATTGTATGCTCTTTTAAGAGTGGTGCGCCTACTGGGCAGATTTAGAAACGTTCATTATCTTATGTCTTACGATGAGGACACACTCCGGCAGACGCTTGGAGAAAGCGAAAATGTCACGTCATCGTTCTTAGAGAAAATTGTACAGTATCCGTATGAGGTCCCGCCGATTGCTGTCGTCGAACGTCGTCGATGGAGCCAAGCGATGTGTGACGAGTTCGGGTCCTATATTCCAGATTCTGCGACAGGCTTCGCCGAAATGCAGAACCTACTCGTTCAACTATTAGCGGAGGCGCTGGAAACCCCAAGAGCAGCGGGTCGGCTGAATGCGCAACTCCGGACGACAAGACAGCTTGCCGCAGATGCAGAACTATTTGCGTACGACTTCATAGCTCTTAGCTTCATCAGACTGTCGCATCATGCGCTTTGGGACAACATTCGTCGCAATCACGCCATGTACAAGAACTGGGGGGATAAAAGTACCCCCGAGGCCGTGCAGGCGCGTTACGAACATATGTCTAAAATAGTCTCAGGGCCTAGACTCGCGCCCCTGGAAGCACTTGTTGGCTTTCTTTTCGACTCGGCACATGAACCGATTGGCGCTGTCATGAACCGTCGGATGCGCGATGAGAGATACTTTGAGAGATACTTTCATGTAAACATCGCCGATGACGATGTGAGCGAGGATCGAATATCTAATGCTCTTCAGTTTCTCCTCACCGGCGAATCAACGCGCCCGTCAGTACTCTATTTAAAAGACTCGGTATTGGGCGAAGACCAGAATCGAGCGCTGCTCTCCCTCGCCTACGCACGGCAATCATCTATGCCAGATCAAGTGACCAGCTTAGAACGCTTGCGTTATGTAGCCTATCTGCACACAATAATTGAACACCGGGAGAGTCGCAATGTAAACGTTTGGGCCTCTGTCGACCAGTGGCTGGCGGGGGAAATACATCGGGCTTTACGTACGCAGGACATAGAAATGCGGACTATTATTAGCACCGTCGGATACGAATCCGTAGTCGCTAGCGCGTACTGGGCCCGTCGCAACACTACCGAAGGCAAAGAAAGCGCTTCTCTATTGTACACGGGTGTATGCCTTGCCTGGCTAGAATAGGTCAAGCATCTTTCGCTGTCCCGCCTTCTCCAGCGTTCGGAGCTTTACGCTATTACTTCGTTGGCACACACCACAGACATCGCGCCACATTTTGAAGGCTTTTTGTCAGCGAAGGTCAGAAGCGTCCAAAATCTCATTGATGTAGCAATTCAATTCGTAACCGTAGGACAGTGGGTGGGTTCCGGCACGCGGTACGAGCCGGAATTGAACGTTGTGGATCTCAGGTTTGCCGTTTCGGACGAAGTTATCATTCGTCACCGAGAAAGCGTTAAGTCATTGCTGGGTGACGAAGCTAAAGAGACCGATCATATGTTTCAAAGCTACCCAACAGCCGATCAGATTCGCCGTGTTGCCATGCAGGGTCTAGGTCGCATTCGTGGAACTGATGAAACTTCTGAAGTCATTTGGTGACACGTAAGGGCAATTACTGCATTGTCAGGGCCCAATCGCGAGTCGCCGAGTTCACCCAATATCAATTGATCGCGCTGCTGACCTCCGCCAGCAACGACGCCATCCCCACCTCCGCCGTCGCCGCATCCCCATCCCGGATGGCATGGGCCACCTGCTCGTGCGTGTCGAGCGCATGCGGACGCGGCGTCCGCGGCATCAGCCCCTGGTGCGTGCGACCACTGAGGACCTCCGTGATCACCTCGCGGAGGGCGCAGAACATGTCGTTGCCGCTGGCCTCGAGGATCAGGTGGTGGAACTCGATGTCGGCGGCGAGGAAGTCGACGAGGGCGCCGGCCTCGCCGAGGCGGCGGAGATCCACCGCGAGTTCGGCGATGCGCGTGCGCTGAGCGGCAGTGGCATTGCGCGCGGCGAGTGACGCCGCGACCGGCTCGACCGCGCGGCGGAGCTGGGTGAGGGAGCGGAACTGGTCCGAGCGGCCGGGGCCGGTGAGGCGCCAGCGGATGATGCGCGGGTCGTAGACGTTCCAGCGGTCCGGGCCCTGCACCACGAGACCCACGCGGCGCTTCGGCACGAGGAGCGCCATCGCCTCGAGCACGCGCACGCAGTCGCGCACCACCGTGCGGGAGACGCCGAAGCGCTGCTGGAGGTCCTCGATGGTGAGGCGGGTGCCCTCCGCGAGCCGCCCGTCGACGATGTCGCGGCCGAGCTCCTCGATGATCCGCGTGGCCAGCACCGTGGCGGCGGGAAGCGCGCCGGCGGGTGCCGAGGGTGGGACTGACCGCGTCGTCATGGTCCTCTCCGGGTGCGCGTCGGCGGGCGTCCGACCGGTACAGCGTAGGTCGGTGCGGCCGAGCGAACGAACGCCTGCTGCGTGAAAGGTATTATCTTTCGTTGAGCGGTGATCCGTCACCGGCAGCGTCGACGAAGGAGTCAGCATGGCCGCACAGCCCCGCCACGTCGTGGTGATGGGGATCTCCGGATCCGGCAAGACCACGATCGCCACCGCCCTCGCCGAGCGGCTCGGCTGGACCTTCGCGGAGGCGGACGAGTTCCACCCCGAGGCGAACATCGCCAAGATGTCGGCCGGCACGCCCCTCACCGACGACGACCGCTGGCCGTGGCTCGAGGCCATGCGCGACTGGATGGGCGGCGAGGCCCGCGCCGGTCGCAGCACCGTCGTCACCTGCTCGGCCCTCAAGCGCGCCTACCGCGACATGCTCGACGGGGCGGAGGGCGACGTGCGCTTCGTGCACCTCTCGGGCGACACCGAGCTGATCCGCGAGCGCATGAAGACGCGCAGCGGCCACTTCATGCCGGCCTCGCTGCTGCCGTCGCAGATCAGCACGCTCGAGCCGCTCGACGCCGGCGAGCGCGGCCTGACGCTCGAGAACACCGGGACGCCCGACGAGGTCACGACCCGCATCGTCGACGAGCTCGGCCTCGTCGCGAGCTAGCGCCGCGCACCCCACCACCAGCCCGCACCACCACGGCACACCGCACGGTTCATCAACGGAGAGAACATGACCATCGAAGACTGGACGCAGACCCTCACCGCGGGTCCGCTCCTCCTGATCGCCGCGGGCGCCATCGCCGTCCTGCTGTTCCTGATCATCACGCTGCGCGTCCACGCGTTCGTGGCCCTGATCCTCGTGAGCCTCCTCACGGCGTTCGCCACCGGGATCCCGACCTCGCAGATCGTCACCGTGCTCGTCGGCAGCTTCGGCTCCACGCTCGGCACGGTCGCGCTGCTCGTGGGCCTCGGGGCGATGCTCGGCCGCCTCGTCGAGACCAGCGGCGGCGCGAAGACGCTGGCCGACACGCTGATCCGGATCTTCGGCGAGAAGCGCGCCCCGTTCGCGCTCGGGGTCGCGTCGCTGATCTTCGGCTTCCCGATCTTCTTCGACGCCGGGCTCGTCGTGATGCTGCCCATCGTCTTCTCGGTGGCCCGTCGCCTCGGCGGCGGCGTGCTCCGCTACGGCCTCCCCGCGGCCGGCGCCTTCTCGGTCATGCACATCTTCGTGCCGCCGCACCCCGGCCCCGTCGCGGCGTCCGAGTTCTTCGGCGCGAACGTCGGAATCGTGATCATCGTCGGCCTCATCGCCGCGATCCCCACCTGGTACGTCACCGCGTACCTCTTCGGTCTCTGGGTCGGCAAGAAGTTCGTGCTGCCGATCCCCTCGATCCTCGGCCAGGCCGACGAGCGCGCCGAGTCGAACCCGCCCAAGTTCGGCACCGTGCTCGCCGTGCTGCTGCTCCCGCTGCTCCTCATCTTCCTGAACACCGGCCTCAACGCGGCGTCGACCGGCGGGATCCTGCCCGAGGGCACGAGCGAACAGTCGTGGTTCCAGATCCTCCGCACCCTCGGCGAGACGCCCGTCGCGCTGCTGATCTCGCTGCTGTTCGCGGCGTTCCTGCTCGGCCGTCGCCGCGGGATCGACAAGACCGCGCTCGAGAAGACGCTCGAGTCGGCGCTCGGCCCGGTCTGCTCCGTGATCCTCATCACCGGCGCCGGCGGCATGTTCGGCGGCGTCCTCCGCACCAGCGGCATCGGGGACGCCCTCGCGGACGTGCTCGGCGACCTCGGCATCCCGATCATCCTGGCCGGGTTCCTCATCGCGGCGATCCTCCGCATCGCGCAAGGGTCGGCGACCGTCGCGCTCACCACGGCCGCGGGCCTCGTCTCCCCGGCGATCCTCGCGGGCGACTACAACGCGTTCCAGGTGGCGGCGCTCGTCGTGGCGGTGGCCGGCGGATCCGTGGTCGCGAGCCACGTGAACGACTCCGGCTTCTGGCTCGTCGGCCGCTTCTTCGAGATGGACGTGAAGACGACCCTCAAGACGTGGACGGTGATGGAGACCACCATCGGCGTCATGGGCTTCGCGATCGCGACGGCGGTGTTCGGGGTGGCGTCGCTCGTCTAGACGCGGCCCTCGCCGCTGGCACCGCTCCGGATCCACGTGTCGCCGACGCGGTCGAACAGGATCCGCGCATGCCGCCGGTCGGGCGAGCCCTGCCAGAACTCCACGTGCACAGGTCGGATGCGCCACAGCACCCAGTCGCCCGGGTCGACGTCGGCGCGCGCGGCCGCCGAGCGGGCAGCGAGATCGGCGGCGCTCTCCTCCGCCGTGGCCTCCTCGACGGATCCGCGCACCCGCACCGCCCGCACGATCGGCTGCCACCAGAACGCGAGCGCCGCGGCCGGTGCCGCCGCGAGCTGCGCGCCCTTCGCCGAGGAGCGCGTGCTGGCGAACGCCCAGCCGCGCGGGGAGACGTCCTTGAGGATCAGCGCGCGCGCGTCGGGCAGGCCGTCGGCGTCGACGGTCGCGAGCGTCGCGGCGTGCGGCTCGGGCACGCCCGCGTCGGCGGCCGCGGTGATCCACGCGCGGAAGAGGTCGTCGGGGTCGTCGGGCAGGTCGTCGAGGTCGACCGTCGGGGCGGATCCGGTCAGCGAGGGCTGGGCGCGGAGCCAGCGGGCGAAGTCGTCGGAGGTCATGGGTCCATCCTCGCGGGCGGGGGCGCGACGGGGGACGGATGCCCTCAGGTCCGATCGGTCGCCGGCTGGCACCTCGGGCACCACCACGCCCGCCGCCCGCGCTCGCTCGTGCCGCCCGGATCGTCGACGCCGATCACCGTCGTCCCGCAGCGCAGGCACGGGCGGCCCGCGCGGCCGACCACCCAGTGCGTGCGGCCTCGGCGGGGATCGCCCGTCGTGATCTGGTACGCCGCCGGCACCGTCGCCGAGCGCCGGAGCGAACGGGCGGCGAGGTCGACCAGCGGCGGGAGGTCCACGTCGCGGACCCGCGTCGCCGGATGCACGCCGCGCAGGAAGCCGACCTCGTTGACCCAGAGGTTGCCAAGGCCCGCCATGGGGCGCTGGTCGAGGAGGGCGGCACGGATCGTCTCGTCGGGCCGAGCCGCGAGACGGGACACGGCGAGCGCCGGATCCCAGTCGTCGCGCAGCGGGTCGGGCCCGAGGTGGCCGATGGCCGCGCGCTCGTCGCGGGTGGGGATCAGCTCGACCACCGGCAGGTCGATGCCCCAGAGGGTGCGGCCGTCGTCGAGGCGGAGGCGCACGCGCACCTGGTGCTGGATCCGCGCGGGCACGCGCTTGCCCGCGCCGGTGACCGTCCACGAGCCCTGCATGCGCAGGTGCGTGTGGAGGGTGGTGTCGTCGTCGAGCCGCATGAGCAGGTGCTTGCCGTGCGTGTCGAACCCGGTGATGCGCCTGCCGCCGAGCCGCGCACCCGCCCGCGCGCCGGACCGCAGCTCCCCGTCGGCGATGAGCGCCCCGCCGACCTGCGCCCGGAGGCGTGCCGCGAGGACGAAGACGGAGTCACCCTCGGGCATGGGTCGACGGTAGCGGGGGCCGCCGACAGGGACGGCTCAGGCGGCGGCTCAGGCGGGCGCGGGCGAGTACGAGCGCGGGAGGTCGCCGACGGTCGCCGCGTACCGCGACATGCGGCGGTGCTGCACGACCGCGAACGGCACCGTGCCGACCAGGGTGATGAGGCTTGCGAGGAAGAGGACGAGGATCCACCCGTCGATGTCGCCGCGGAGGAGGGTGGGGACGAAGATCCCGACCAGCAGCATCGCGGACTGACCCAACTGGAACGGCTGCAGCGTGCGGCTGTAGACAGCGAGCCGGGCAGCGCGCCACTCGAGCTCCGGCTCCAGCTCCTGGCCCTTGCCCACGGAACGCTGCGCGACCGCCTTCCGGTCCTCCTTCGACAGACCCGCTGTGATGGAGGATCCCGACAGCTGCGCCCCGACCGAGACGAACAGGCACGTGAGCGCCGGCGCGAGCAGCGAGAACTGGAGCACGAGGGCGACCGCCTGGGCGGTGTCCTGCGGCTCATACCGATCGAGCAGCAGCGTCCCGCCGAGGGTGACGACGAGCGCGACCACGAACACCAGGCCGATGAGGCGCCACTTGCGGCGGGCGGTGTCCGCGGTCCAGTCGAGGTCGATCGAGATGGCCGGGGCGTCCTCGGCGAGGCGCGCGCCCACACGGAGGATGGCGGCGGCCTGCGCGCGGAGCACCAGGATCCAGCTGGTGGCGGCCGTGGCGACGGCCGCCACCGCGAAGCCGAGCACCACGAGCAGGGAGACGCCCGCGACCAGCGACGCTACGGCGTGCACGACCACGGCGAGCGCGGTCATCCCGAGCCACACGATCACCCGCACCGGACGCCGGCGCGTCCCGGCGGATCGCTCGGGGTCCCGCCACGACTGCAGCTCCAGCAGGCCGAGCGCCGGGGCGAATGCGAGCGCGAGGAGGCCGGCGATCAGCTGCGGGAGGACGGCGACCGCGTCCACGTCGGAGACGACGGCCGCCTGGTAGAGGCCGAAGCCGTAGAGCGTGCCGAGCCCGAGGATCAGCAACACCAGGACGATCAGCAGGGCGATCCGGGCGCCGAGGCTCCCGGCCCGCGCAGCGTCGGTCGGGGTGGATCCGGGGTCCGTGCCGCGTCCGCTCATCCTCCGACCGTATCGGCCGGGCGACCAGCCACCCGACCCGCCACTGGCCCCCGTTCGCGCCCCGCCGTCCCTCCCCACGTGAACTCCCGCTGGATCCTCCGCGCATCCCCGCGCGCCCGCCGCCGCCGCCCGCGCGACAGGCCACACTCGACCCACGAACCCGAAGCCCGTCCCGACTGCCGCACGCCACCGCGGCGAAGGAGCCCCATGAAGATCACCGGCCGCACCGTCCTCATCACCGGCAGCACCTCCGGCATCGGGCGCGGGCTCGCCGAGCGGTTCCACGCCGCGGGCAACCGCGTCGTCATCGCGGGCCGCCGCCGGGAGCTGCTCGACGAGATCACCGCGCAGCACGACGGCATGGCCTCTGTCGTGCTCGACGTCGCCGACCCCGCGTCCATCACGGCCGCGCGCGACGAGCTCGCCGCGAGCCACCCCGACCTCGACGTCGTGATCACCACGGCTGGCATCATGCAGGCCGAGGACCTCCGGGATCCCGCGCACCAGCCCACCGCCGAGGCCGTCGTCACGACCAACCTCCTCGGCACCATCCGCACGATCGACGCGTTCCTGCCCGGCCTCCTCGCGAGCGACGAGGCCACCCTGATGACCGTGTCGTCGGGCCTCGCGTTCGTCCCGCTGCCAGCCACGCCCACCTACTGCGCCACCAAGGCCGCCGTGCACTCGTACACGCAGAGCCTCCGCGCGCAGCTCGTCGGCACGTCCGTCGAGGTGGTCGAGCTGGTGCCGCCCAAGGTGCAGACCGCGCTCATGCCCGGCCAGGCCGAGGCGGCCGACGCCATGCCGCTCGAGGACTTCCTCGACGAGGTGATGGGGATCCTGCAGGCGCGCCCGGAGGACGAGGAGATCCTCGTGCAGGACGTCCACGGCCTCCGCTTCGCCGAGCGCGACTGCCGCCACGACGAGATGCTCGCGCTGCTCAGCGGGCACTGATCCGCCGGGCCGCCGGCCGCACCGGTCGGCCACGTACACCCGCGCCTAGGCTCGATCCATGTCGACGACGATGCCGCCCGCCCCCGCCCGCACGCCCGACCCGGAGCCGACTGACGACGCCGCCCGCCCCATCCGCTTCGGCGTGATCGGCGCCGCCGGCATCGCGACCTCGGTCGTCCCCGACATGCTGCTCGTCCCCGGCGTCGAGGTCGTGGCCGTGCACTCCCGCACCCGCGCGAGCTCCGAGGCGCTGGCCGAGGAGCACGGCATCGCGCGGATCCACGACACCCTCGACGCGCTCCTCGCCGACCCCGAGGTGGACGCCGTCTACGTCGCCACCCCGCACACCCTCCACCGGTCGCAGGCCGAGGCAGCCCTCCGCGCCGGCAAGCACGTCGTCTGCGAGAAGCCCGCCACCACCACGGCGGAGGACACCCGCGCGCTCGTCGACCTCGCCCGCGCGGAAGGCCTGCTGTTCCTCGAGGCGCTCTGGATGGCGTTCTCCCCCGGCTACCTGGCCGTCCGGCAGGCGATCGCGGACGGCCGCATCGGGGATCCGCGCGCCATCTCCGTCGCCTTCGGATTCGTCACCGACGGGACGGGCCGACTCTGGGACCCGGAGGTCGGCGGCGGCACGCTGCTCGACATGGGCGTGTACCCGCTCGCCTTCGCGCATGGCCTGTTCGGCACGCCGTCGTCCGTCTCCGCTGTCGGCACGGTGATCGACGGCGTCGTCGACACCGAGGTCGCGATCCTGCTCGGCTGGCCCGACGGCCGCCAGGCCACGCTCGCCTGCTCGCTCGTCGCCGCGCTCCCCACGGGCGCCACCGTCAGCGGCACGGCCGGCCGCATCGAGGTGGATCCGCTGTTCCTCGCCTCCCGCGCGCTCACGGTCGTGCCCGCCGACGGGGATCCGGAGCGGCAGGAGCACGCGATCGAGGGCCGCGGCTACGTCCCCATGTTCCGGGCGGCCCGGGATGCGATCCGCGCGGGCGCCGTCGAGTGCGCCCAGATGCCGCACGCGGAGTCCGTCGCCTTGGCGGAGCTGATGGACGGGATCCTCGCGGACATCGGCGCGCGCTGACCGGCGCCCGAGGCGCACGTCCGGGGAGCCGTCAGAAGACGGTCGTTAGGGTCGATGGCGAGGCTCGCGCCTCCGCCCTGCGGCACGTCGACGGAGACGATCCGACCCGGAACGACCCCGAAGGAGAACACCATGACGCACGTCCTCGTGCTCGTCGGCAGCCTGCGCTCAGGCTCCACCAACCAGCAGATCGCCGAGGCGGCGGTGCGCCACGCCCCCGACGGCGTCACGCTCGACATCCACGCCGGCCTCGACCGGCTCCCCTTCTACAACGAGGACATCGACGTCGAGGGATCCGTGCCCGCCGCCGCCGTGGCCTTCCGCGACGCGATCGCCGCGGCCGACGCGCTCCTCGTGGTCACCCCCGAGTACAACGGCACGATGCCCGCGGTGCTGAAGAACGCCATCGACTGGGCCTCGCGCCCGTTCGGCGCGTCCGCCCTCGCCGGGAAGCCGACCGCGGTGATCGGCAGCGCCTTCGGCCAGTACGGCGGCGTGTGGGCGCAGGACGAGGCGCGCAAGTCGCTCGGCATCGCCGGCGCGCACGTGCTTGAGGACGTCAAGATGGCCGTCCCCGAGTCGGTGATCCGCTTCGCCGAGCGCCACCCAGCGGACGACGCCGAGGTCGTGGCGCAGCTCCGCGAGGTGCTCGGCGCCGTGCGCTCCTCGGCGACGGCCGCCTGAGCCGACCCACCGACCGGGCAGCACGCCCGCGCACGACGACGGCCGCGCCCCCGAGGGGACGCGGCCGTCGTCGTGCGCCAGAGAGGCTACGGCTTCAGCACCACCTTGATGCAGCCGTCCTCCTTCTTCTGGAAGATCTCGTACATGTGCGCGGCCTCGCTGAGCGGCACGGAGTGCGTGACGAGGTCCATGACGCCGAGCGGGTCGGACGGGTCCTCGACGAGGGGCAGCAGGTCCTCGATCCAGTGCTGGACGTTGCACTGGCCCATGCGGATCGCGATCTGCTTGTCGAAGAGCGACTTCATGGGCAGCGGGTCGGCCTCGCCGCCGTAGACGCCGGAGATGGAGACGGTGCCGCCGCGGCGGACCGCGTCGAACGCCGTGTGCAGCGCCGCGAGGCGGTCGACGCTCGCGACGTCCATGACCTTCTTCGCGATGCCGTCGGGCAGGAGGCCCGCGGCCTTCTGCGCGAACGAGGCGACGGGGCTGCCGTGCGCCTCCATGCCGACGGCCTCGACCATCGCGTCGGGTCCGCGGCCGTCGACCATCTCGCGCAGCTTGTCGGCCACGTCGTCGGTGAGGTCGAGGGTCTCGATGCCGTGGCGCTCGGCCATGGCGCGGCGCTCGGGGACCGGGTCCACCGCGATGACGCGGTAGCCGAGGTGCTTGCCGATGCGGGCCGCGAACTGGCCGACCGGGCCGAGGCCCATGACGCCGAGCGTGCCGCCCTCGGGCACGTTCGCGTACTGCACGCCCTGCCATGCGGTGGGGAGGATGTCGCTGAGGAAGAGGTAGCGCTCGTCGGGGAGCTCGCTGTTCACGACGATCGCGTTGACGTCGGCGAGCGGCATGCGGAGGCGCTCGGCCTGGCCGCCGGGGATGGATCCGTACATCTCGCTGAAGCCGTAGAGCGCGGCGCCGCTGCCCTGCGCCTTGACCTGCGTGGTCTCGCACTGCGTGAACAGGCCCTTGTCGCACATGAAGCAGTCGTGGCACGCGATGACGAACGGGACGACGACGCGGTCGCCGACCTTGAGCTTCGTGACGGCGCTGCCGACCTGCTCGACGACGCCCATGTTCTCGTGGCCGAGCACGTCGTCCTTCTCGAGGAACGGGCCGAAGACCTCGTAGAGGTGGAGGTCGGATCCGCAGATCGCGGTCGACGTGATGCGGATCACCGCGTCGGTGTCCTGCTCGATCACGGGGTCGGCGACCTCCTTGACCTCGACGTCGTGGATGCCCTGCCAGGTGAGTGCCTTCATCGTGCTCCTTCGTCCTCGGGCGCGGATCCTCGTGAGACGCGCGCTCCTCCACACAACGCCCTCGCGGGCTGTCCGCCAAGCGAAGGTCAGGCCGCGTCCAGGCAGCGGGGACATCCGGGCGCGCCGACGGGTGAGCTGCGAGGGCGCGGACGTCGGCCGCTCAGACGATCCGCCCCGGGGAGTCGGTCGTCCACGACACGACCGCACCGGGGCGGATCTGGAGGGCCGGTGATGACGGTCCGGACTGCATAGGAGGACTCTCGACAACCCTCAAGCGCCCGAGCCCGCGACGGCCTCGTGGCCGCAGTCTGCTCCTCGCGTGAGGAAATGAGAAGAGCACGGATGCGTCACCCGGCGGATGGCCAGGTGCGGGGCTCAGATCTCCCAGCCGCGAGCGCGCTGCGCGACGCGCAGGGCATCGGCGGCCTCGAGCTCGTCGCAGGGCATGAGGTCCCAGCGGATGCCGTCGTCGGAGATCCAGTGGAGGTCGGTGAGCGCGACCGCCAGGTCCTCGATGTAGAGGGCGACGGTGCCGTCCGGCTCGCGGATCTCGTCCCCGGTCATGGACCAGCCGAAGTAGCCCGCCACGAACCGGGCCTGCTCGGTGGGGCTGCGGCCGGGGCCCGCGGGTCGCGGCGGAAGGGTCTCGCTCGCGGAGGACTGGACCGGATCACCCATGTCGTCGGTGCCGGTGTCCTGCATCGCGTCCCTCTCATCGGGCGACGCCCCCGCGTGACCCGCTCCCACGATGCCAGGCGCCACGGATACGCCCGAATGCGAAGCCGGGGGTTGACACGGGAAGGCGAGCCGGACTACCAGCGGGTGCGCGGACCCCTGCCGCCGTGCGGGGTCAGCGCGCGTCGTCGCGCGGCTCGTCCTCGGGTGGCTCTCGCATGATGAGCAGGCCGCCGGGGCTGTTCGCCGTGGTCATGAGGGCGTCCACCCACTTGCGGTTGATGGGCGGCACGCGGCTGCCGTGGTACTTGAACACCAGCGGCAGCGAGTTGTGCATCCAGATGGTCGTGCGCCCGTCGCCCACCTCCACGTCGTCGCGCCAGGAGAAGTAGAAGTTCTCCCCGCGGCGCAGCTTCGCGCCGATGACGAGCTGCAGGTGAGCGAGAAGGCGGTCATCGAACTCCGCCGTCAGCGTCGAGTCGTACTTGAAC
The DNA here is from genome assembly GCF_051201715.1 of Clavibacter quasicaliforniensis. Taxonomy (NCBI): domain Bacteria; kingdom Bacillati; phylum Actinomycetota; class Actinomycetes; order Micrococcales; family Microbacteriaceae; genus Clavibacter; species Clavibacter quasicaliforniensis. Next base: position 3,209,878 of record NZ_CP139624.1, read on the forward strand.
GTCCCCATGATCGATCCCGTGTTCCCCTCATGAGCTCTCGGGCCCCGCGCCGACGGAGAGGGGGCCAGAGAGCGGCGCTGAGCTTCGGCCGTGCCCACCCACTATGCCAGCGTTGTCGGCTGGGATCGCCTCGTCCGGAAGGGGGATCCGCATGTGGTAATGGATCGCCGCTGGGGGCGGCGCCGTCGCCGACCTGCGCGGGGGCCGTGCGGATGCGGCCGGCCCGGTCGTCGCGGGCCGACGGTCGTAGGGTCGGGACATGACTGATTCGACGTACACCGCACAGCTGGTCGGCCCCGATGGCACGGATGAGACCGAGGTGGAGCTCATCAACGGCGAGCCCGTGAAGAGCTTCGTCCGCGCCACCTCGCTCAGCGAGGAGGAGGTCGTGTGGGAGCTCGACGCCGACGCGGACGGCTACGTCTACCGTCCCGCCGGCATCCCGGGCGCCGACTACTCCTGAGCCGCGGGGCCGTCGCGCTCCTCTAGCTCCACACGATCGGCAGGCAGCAGAGGACGCTGACCGCGAGCGCACCGAAGGACGCGAGCGTCCATGGCAGGACGGGCTGGGCGAAGAGCTTCGCCCTGCCCCAGCCGTGCTCACGGGCCCCCTTGATGGCGCCGATCACCTGGAGCACGACCCCCACGGCCAGGGCCGCGAGGGCCACGTACAGGAGCGCGGTGGTCGTGCCGTCGGAGATCACGCATCGACGCTACCGGCGCGGACCGTCGGCGGCTGACCCCCGTCCGGCCGGGCCCATCCGCACCCCCGCCGTAGGATCGAGGTCCCGCACGAGGTGAGGAATCCCGCATGAGCACCAGCCCGTCCACGCCCGCGACCGACACGGCCGCGATCGCCCGCATCATCGACCACACGCTCCTGAAGCCCGAGGCCACGCGCGACGAGGTAGCCGCGCTCGTCGCCGAGGCCGTCGAGCTCGGCACCTACTCCGTGTGCGTCTCGCCCTCGATGCTCCCGCTCGAGCTGCCCGCGGGATCCGACCTCAAGGTCGCCGTGGTCTGCGGCTTCCCGAGCGGCAAGCACCACAGCGAGGTCAAGGCCGCCGAGGCCGCGCTCTCGATCCGCCAGGGCGCCGACGAGGTCGACATGGTGATCGACGTGGGCGCCGCCCGCGAGGGCCGCTTCGCCGACGTCGAGGCCGACATCCGCGCCGTGCGCGAGGCCGTGCCCGCGCCCGCCGTGCTCAAGGTGATCATCGAGTCCGCCGCGCTCGACGACGACCAGATCGTCGCCGTCTGCCAGGCGGCCGTCGCCGCCGGGGCCGACTTCGTCAAGACCTCCACGGGCTTCCACCCCACCGGCGGCGCGACCGTGCACGCGGTCGAGCTGATGAGCCGCACCGTCGACGGCAAGGCCGGCATCAAGGCGTCCGGCGGGATCCGCACCTACGAGACCGCCGTGCAGATGATCGAGGCGGGGGCCACGCGCCTCGGCGTCTCGGGCAGCGCGGTCGTGCTGGCGGGTCCGGTGCAGACGCCCGAGAACGGCGCGCTCGGATCGAGCGGCTACTGATGCCGACCGACCGCCGCGCACACCTCGCGGACCTCGGCCGCTTCATCCAGGCATCCCCCTCCTCCTTCCACGCGGCCGAGGAGGGCGCCCGACGGCTCGCGGCCGCGGGCTTCGCCCGACTCGACGAGCGCGACGCCTGGCCCACCGGCGCCGGGCGACGGTTCATCGTCCGCGACGGCGCGCTCCTCGCCTGGATCCAGCCGGCCGGCGCGCACGCCACCACGCCCTTCCGCGTGCTCGGCGCCCACACCGACTCCCCCGGCTTCAAGCTGAAGCCGAAGCCCACCATCGGATCCGACGGCTGGCTCCAGGCCGGCGTCGAGGTCTACGGCGGCCCGCTCCTCAACTCCTGGCTCGACCGCGACCTCGAGCTCGCCGGGCGCCTCGTGATGCGCGACGGATCCCGCCACCTCGTCCGCACCGGCCCGCTCCTGCGCTTCCCGCAGCTCGCCGTGCACCTCGACCGCGGCGTCAACACGGACGGGCTCCGACTGGATCCGCAGCGCCACATGTCCCCGATCCTCGGCACGGGCTCCCCCGCCGACGCCGACGTGCTCGGCCACCTGGCCGGCCTCGCGGGAGTGGCCGCCGACGACGTGCTCGGCTACGACGTGGGCGTCGCGGACACGCAGGCGCCCGGATCCCTCGGCCTCGCGGGCGAGCTCTTCGCCGCCGGCCGCATGGACAACCTCAGCTCCGTGCACGCCGGCCTCGCCGCCCTGCTCGAGCTCGCCGCCGCCGCGGACGAGGACCCGGACGCGCCCATCGCGGTGCTCGCCGCCTTCGACCACGAGGAGGTCGGATCCGCGACGCCGTCGGGCGCCGCCGGCCCCATCCTCGAGGACGTCCTCGGCCGCATCTCCGCGGGCCTCGGCGCCTCCTCGGAGGACCGCCGCCGCGCGTTCGCCTCCTCCTGGTGCCTCTCCGCCGACGCCGGCCACGCCGTGCACCCGAACTACCCCGACCGACACGACCCCGCCAACCGGCCGGTGCCGAACGGCGGCCCGCTGCTGAAGATCAACGCGAACCAGCGCTACGCGACGGACGGCGTCGGCGCCCGCGAGTGGGCGCTGGCCTGCGAGCGCGCCGGCGTCCCGTTCCAGGAGTTCGTGTCCAGCAACGCGGTGCCGTGCGGCTCGACCATCGGGCCGATCACGGCCACGCGCCTCGGGATCCGCACGGTCGACGTCGGGATCCCGCTGCTCTCGATGCACTCGGCCCGCGAGCTGTGCGGCGCCGACGACCCGGGGCACCTCGCCGCCGCGGCCGCCGCGTTCCTCCGCCCGGCCGCCTGACGCCGGAGCGGGCGACGCACCCGAGCGACGCTCCGCAGCGTACGACACGATCGAGGGCCCGACGCGATCCGCGCCGGGCCCTCGATCGTGCACCGGGGATCAGCCCCCGTACGACTCCAGCAGCGCGCGCATCTTCGTGAGCTGGTCGCCCTGCGCCGCCGCCATCGCGCCCGCCAGCTCGAGCGCCTCGGTCGACGTGCCGAGCTGCGCCTCCCCGTCGGCCAGGTCGATCGCGGCCTGATGCCGGGAGATCATCCCCTGCAGGAACAGCCGGCCGGCGTCCGTGCCGCTCGACGCCTTGAGCACCTGCAGCTCGGAGTCGAACGCGGTGTCGCTCATCGCCTCGATGTCGGCCTCGGACGCCCCGCCGCCCGCCGAGCCGTCCGTGCTGCCGTCCTCGGATCCGCTGCTGGCCGACACCCCGCCGGCCTCGTCGCGGTCCTCGGTGCCGGTGGCGCCGGATCCGCCCTCCTCGCCCGACCACTCCTCGGCGAGCTGCGCGAGCGTCCTGGCCTGCGGGCCCTGCTCGTCGCGGATCTGCGCGGCCAGCTCCTGCGCACCCGGCGGCAGGTCGCGCACCTGCAGCGCGGCCACGGCGAGCTCGACGGATCCCGCGGCGTGGTCGCCCATCTCCTCGGCGAAGGACAGGTCGGCGCGGTTCCAGCCCTGCGACTCCGTCTCGGAGGGAGCGGCCGCGTCGGCGCTGGGGCTGGCGGCGTCGTCGGTGGTGCGCGGCGGGGTGGAGCATCCGGCGAGCGCGGCGGCGATGACGAGGGCGGTCGTGGCGGCGGCGATGCGGTTGCGGTATCCCATGCGACGATCCTCCTCCACGGCGCGGCGTCGGCGGGGCCGACGATAGGTTCTCCCCATGCCCGAGATCGTCGACCTGCCGCATCCCGGAGCCACCCTCGAGTTCGGCGAACCCGGCAGCCCCGTGGTCGTGCTCGTCCACGACGACCACGGTCGCCTCCCCTGGCTCGACCAGTACGCGCTCGCGCTCGCCCGCGCGGGCTTCCACGTGCTCGTCCCCGACCTCTACGACGGCCGCGCCACCCTCGACGACGGCCTCGCCGCGGGCCTCGCCGCCGAGCTCGACGTCGGGTTCGCCCTCGGCACGATCCGCGACGGCATCGACTCGGCGCGCGCCCGCGGATCCCGGCACGTAGGGCTCGTCGGCTTCGCGCCCGGCGGCTGGCTCGCGCTCCTCGAGGCGCAGGACGGCGGCGCCGACGCGGTCGTCGCCTACTGCGCGAGCCTCGGCCCCCAGGAGCACGGCGTCATCCCGTGCGCGGTGCTCCTCCACCTCGCCGAGCACGACGAGTGGATCGACGACCAGCGGCCCGAGGAGTTCATCGGCCGGCTCCGCGAGCACGGCACGCCCGTCGCCTCGCACACCTATCCCGGCACGACCCCCGTGTTCCCCGATGCCAGCCTCCGCGACCGCTTCGACCCCGACGCCGCGGCCCTCGCGTACCGCCGTACTGAGACGTTCCTCCTCGAGCATCTCGGAGACCAGTGACCGATCAGTGCGGCATAGGCACCAATCCGGTCGCTTAGGCGGTACGAATGTAGGGAGCCTGGGAGAACCCCGGCTCTTCCCTACCAGTGGAGGCACCATCATGAGCTCATCCCCGAACCGCCTGCTCGGCACCGTCTTCGGCGCCGTCTACGTCCTCGTCGGCCTTCTCGGCTTCCTGTTCCCGCCGCAGAGCGGGGGCTTCTTCTCCTCCGACGGCGGCCTGCTGCTCGGGATCTTCATGGTGAACCCGTTCCACAACGTGGCGCACCTCCTCATCGGCGCGGCCCTCCTCATCGGCGGCCTCTCCAGCGTCGCGTCGGCCAAGGCCGTGAACTCCACCATCGGATTCGCGTACCTCGCGCTCGGCATCGTCGGCTTCTTCCTCGTGAACACCGACTTCAACATCCTCGCGCTCAACACCGCTGACCACTTCCTGCACCTCGGCAGCGCCGTCGTGCTGCTGATCGTGGGCCTCGGCGCCGAGAAGGGCGTCCGCAACCGCGCCGCCCGCGCCGCCTAGGCAGCGAACCCGCCGCGCCGCTGCACCGGGCGCGTCACGCAACGCATCACCGGCACCACCCGCACGACAGCACCACAGCACGACAGCACGCAGCACCGCACCACCCGCGGCGCCCGGGACGACGAAGGGACCAGCACGTGTCACTGCTCATCCGCCACTGGCTGGCCCTCGCCGCCCTGGGCGCCGCGCTCATCCACCTGGCCGTCGGGGCGGGATCCCCGCCCGCGGCCATGGTGGCCCTCCTCCTCATCGGCGTCGCCGAGGGCGCGTGGGCCATCGCGGTCCTCCGCTCCGACCGCCTCCCGGTCCCGGGTTGGGCCGCCCTCGGCGCGCTCGTCCCGGTCGCCGGCTGGGCGCTCCTCGTCACCGCGGCGGTCGTCATGTCCGCCCCCGGCATCACGAGCGACCTGCCCGCGATCCCCATGCTCGCCGCGACCCTGCTCGACCTCGTGGTCGCCGCCGTCGTCGGCCGCCACCTCCGCTCCCGCGCCGAGTCCGACGCCCAGGCCGCGTGCACGGCCGTCGAGGCCACGTTCCCGGCCGACGTCGCGCTCGTCGGATCCGGCGCGCCGCTCCCGTCCCCCGCCGCGTCGCCCGCCGTCGTGGCCACCACGCTGCCGACAGCGGCCAGCGCTGGGGACGCCTCCCCCGCCGGTCCCGAGCCCGAGCGCACCGGCGGCCGCTACCTGGTGGGCGTGCTCGTCGGCGCCTTCGTCGTCGCCGGCCTCGTCACCCCGGCCCTCTCGCTCACGCGCGCCGGCGAGTTCGCCGTCCCGCACGGCCAGCACAGCTCGATCGACCTCGACGGCATCCAGAGCGAGCACTCCGGCCACTGAGCGGGCGCGCTCGAGCCGGCAGACGCCCGGGTCAGCTCGCGGGCGCGACCGCCGGCGTGACGCGGATCCGCGTGGCCTCGCTCATGAACCGCCGCACGTTCTCGTCGACGATGATGTCGCCCGGGCGCAGCGGCCGCGTGAGGAACAGCCCGTCGATGTCGGTGATCCGGCTGAGCGCCACGTACGTCTGGCCGGGACTGAAGACGCGAGCCCCCAGATCCACGATCGCCCGGTCGTAGGTCTTGCCCTGCGACTTGTGGATGGTGACCGCCCACGCGAGGCGCAGCGGGAACTGCGTGAAGTCGGCCACGACGTCGCGCCGCAGCTGCTTGGTGGTGGGCGAGTACGAGTACTTGTGCTTCTCCCACGTGACCGGCTCGACCTCGTGCACGACGCCGTCGAGCTCCACGTACACGTTGGTGTCGATGCGCGTGACGACGCCGACGGATCCGTTCACCCAGCGCTGGTCGACGTCGTTGCGGAGGAACATCACCTGCGCGCCGATCTTGAGGTCGAGCTTCTCGTCGGCCGGGTACGTGCGTCCGCCGAAGTCGCCCGTGACGTCGGCGGTGGCGGTGAGCGAGCGGCCGGGCAGGCGCTTGAGGGCCTCCGCGTTGATCCGGTTCACGGTGTCGTTGCGGGTGGCGAGCGTGATGGCGCCGTCCGTCGGGGCGGGGCGCGCGCCCGCCGCGTTGAGGACGCCCGCGATCTCGGCCGTGACCCGTCCGTGGCGCACGGCGTTGAGCATCTCCTTGAACGCCTCCTCGTGCTGCCGGTGGATCTCGGTCAGCTCGTAGATCCGCAGCTGCGCCTCCTCCCACACCTTCGCGTCGAAGAACCACATGGAGCGGTAGCGGTCGGCGAAGTAGGCGCGCTCGTCGCCGTCGCCCGGCACGGGGGCCAGCTGGTACGGATCCCCGAAGAGCACGACCTGCACGCCGCCGAACGGGACGTCCTTCTTGTGGCGCGCCTGGCGGAGGCTGCGGTCGATGGCGTCCACGAGATCCGCGTTGACCATCGAGACCTCGTCGATGACGAGCGTGTCGATGGTGTTGAGGAGCTTCCGCAGCTCGCCGGTCTGCTCGATCTCCTCGTCGGCGATGACCCCGATGGGCAGCTTGAACAGCGAGTGGATGGTCTGCCCGCCGACGTTGAGCGCCGCGACGCCCGTGGGCGCGCAGATGACGATCTGCTTCTCGGTGTTCCACGACAGGTGCGTGAGGAGGGTCGACTTGCCGGTGCCGGCGCGGCCCGTGACGAAGATGTGGTCGCGCGTGCCCTCGATGGCCTGGAAGACCGCGGCCTGCTCCGGGGAGAGGGGGACCGTGCTCACGCGGGGCTCCTGGCGGGTCGGGGACGGGAGGGTGCGCGTCCGGCGGCGGCGGCGCCGCGCGATGCGCACTCGAATCTACCCCGGCGCCCGCCCGGCGAGGCGTCGATGCCCCGCCCGTAGGATGATCCGCATGCCGAGCCCCGCCGTCGATGCGCGCGGCGAGCTGCGTCGGGCCGTCGTCGTCTGGTCCCTCCTCGCGGCGCTCCTCGTCGGGGCGTTCCTCGGCACCGTCGCCGCGCTCAACCAGGGCACCTACAGCGCCCACGGCTTCGTGCGCTCCTACCTCGACGCGCTGGCACGCGAGGACAGCCGCGACGCGCTCGCCACGCCCGGCGTCGTGCTGCCCGACGACGGCAGCCGCGCCCTCCTCGACGCCCGCGCGCTGCCCGGCCTCGCCGACGTGCAGCTCGTGTCCGACGAGCCCGCGGGCGGCGGCGAGCGCGCGGTCACGTACTCCTACACGCTGCCGTCGGGGCCGGGATCCACCGAGTTCCGCGTGCGCGAGACCCCCGCGGCCCTCGGCCTCTTCGCCCGGTGGGAGTTCGCGACGAGCCCGGTCGCGGCGATCGACCTCGAGCTGCGGCACGCGTCCACGTTCACCGCCAACGGGGTGGCCGTCTCCGCGACGCCGGGCGGCGAGACGGCAGCGGGTGCCGGATCCACCTACCTCGTGCTCGCGCCCGCGTCCCTCGCGCTCGACCACGCGTCGGAGTACCTCCAGGCGGCGGACGCCGAGGTCGCCGTCACGGAGCCGGGCAGCGTCGTCCCCGCGCGCGTCGACGCGGAGCCGACCGACGAGCTCGTCGCCTCCGTGCAGTCGGAGGTCGAGGCGTACCTCACCGAGTGCACGACGCAGGCCGTGCTCTTCCCGTCGGGCTGCCCGTTCGGGAAGACGATCCGCGACCGGATCACCGCGCCGCCCGTGTGGAGCATGACGGCCATGCCGCAGATCACCCTGCAGCCCGCGAGCGACGACCCCGCCGAACTCGACTGGGTGGTGCCGTCGACCGTCGGCACCGCGCACATCGAGGTCCCCGTCCGCTCCCTCTACGACGGCAGCGTGAAGGACCTCGACGAGGACGTGCCGTTCAGCGTGGGCTGGCGCGTGAGCGTGGACGACACGACGGGCGTGCGGATCCAGGGGCTGTAGCCGCTCCGGCACCCTCCCCCGGCGTCACGGTGCGGTGCGGACGCGGCAGGGCCAGGATCGGGACGCAACAGGGTCCGTGCGACCGCGGGGATCCGTCACCCGAGGAGCGCCCCCATGTCCGCGATCATGACCCCGTACCTGTCCTTCCGCGACCAGGCGGCCGACGCGCTCCGCTTCTACCAGGGGATCTTCGGCGGCGGCCTCACGACGACGACCTTCGCCGAGGGCGGCATGGCCCCGGACCCCGCCGAGGCCGACAAGGTCATGCACGGCCGGTTGGACTCGGGCGCGGGCTTCGTGCTCATGGCGTCGGACACCCCGGCGTCGATGGGCGTGCCGAGCGGATCCGCCATCACGCTCTCGCTCTCGGGCGACGACGCGGCCGTCCTCGACGGGTGGTGGGACGCGCTCACGGCCGATGGCACCGTCGTGCTGCCGCTCGAGCTGGCGCCGTGGGGCGAGCGGTTCGGCATGTGCACGGACCGGTACGGGATCGACTGGATGGTGTCGATCGCGCAGGCCTCCCCGCCGGCCGACGCCTGATCCCGCGCCGCCGGGTCGCCGGTCTCAGTCCCAGCGGCCGCCGCGCGGGACGATGAGCGGCGTGTGCGAGACGGGGTCGTCGATCACGAGGCAGGGCAGGCCGAAGACCTCCTCGACGAGCTCGGCGGTGACGATGTCGCGCGGGGCGCCGGAGGAGACGACGCGGCCGTCCTTCATCACGATGAGGTGGTCGGCGTAGCGCGCGGCGTGGTTGAGGTCGTGCAGCACGGCGACGATGGTGCTGCCGTCGCGGTGCAGGTCGGCGAGGAGGTCGAGCAGCTCGATCTGGTGGGCGATGTCGAGGAACGTCGTCGGCTCGTCGAGCAGCAGCACGGGCGTCTGCTGCGCGAGCGCCATCGCGACCCACACGCGCTGGTGCTGACCGCCGGAGAGCTCGTCGACGTGCCGGGCGGCGAGGTCGGCGACGCCCGTGGCGGCCATGGCCTCCTGCACGGCGTCCTCGTCGGTCGGGGTCCACTGGCGGATGAGGTTCTGGTGCGGGAAGCGGCCGCGCGCCACGAGGTCGGCCACCGTGATCCCGTCGGGCGCGATGGCGCTCTGCGGCAGGAGGCCGACGATCCGCGCGACCTCCTTGGCGCGGTACGAGCCGAGCGGCCGGTCGTCGAGGAGCACGCCGCCCGCGGTGGGCGCGAGCAGGCGCGACAGGGCGCGGAGCAGGGTCGACTTGCCGCACGCGTTCGGGCCGACGATGACCGTGAAGGAGCGGTCGGGCACGGAGACGTCGAGGCCCTCGGAGATCACCCGCCGGTCGTAGGAGAGCGTGACGCCCTCGACCCGGAGGCGCGGCGCGGTGGGCGCGGCGGTGGCGGGCGCGGCAGTGGCGGTGTCGGTGGCGGTGTCGTCCACGGGTGGATCTCCCATCGGGTCGGGGGCGGCGGCGTCAGGCACGGCGGGACGCCTCGCGGATCAGCAGCGCGATCAGGTAGGCGCCGCCGACGACGACCGTGACGATGCCCACGGGCACCGTCCCGGGCAGCGCGTGCTGGGCGGCGAAGTCGGCGGCGAGGAGCAGCAGGCCGCCCGTGAGCGCGGCCGGCACGAGCGGCAGGCCGGCGCTCCGGGTGAGGCGTCGGGCGATCTGCGGGGCCGCGAGCGCGACGAACGCGATGGGGCCTGCGGCAGCGGTCACGATCGCCGTGAGGGCGACCCCGAGGATCAGCAGCGCCAGGCGCGTCGGCTCGGCCCGCACGCCGTGGGCTCGAGCGGCGTCGTCGCCGAGCTCGAGCTGCCGGAGCGGCGCGGAGAGCAGCAGGATCGCCGGCGCGAGCACGAGGAGGGCGACGAAGGCGGGCAGCGCGCGGTCCCAGCCGACGAGCGCGAGGGATCCTGCGCCCCAGATCGAGGCGGCCATCGCGACCTCGGTGCCGGCCTTCAGCAGCAGGAAGGTGTTGACCCCGTGCAGCACGGCGGTGACGGCGATGCCCGTGATGATCAGCCGGAACCCCTGCACGCCGCCACGGTACGCGAGCAGGTAGACGACGAGCGCCGTGCCGAGCCCGCCCGCGAGCGCGCCGACCGCCGTGGGCAGGAAGGTCGCGCCGGCGAGCGTCGTGACGATCAGCGCGCCCGTGTACGAGCCCGTCGAGAAGCCGATGATGTCGGGCGAGCCGAGCGGGTTGCGCGTGAGCGACTGGAACACGGCGCCCGCGACCCCGAGCGCCGCGCCGAACGCGAGCGCGGCGAGCACGCGCGGGAGGCGCCACTCGAGCACGATGGTGGACGCGAACGAGCCGTCGGGGAGCGCCATCGCGCGGATCACCTCGGGCACCGACAGCGGGAAGTCGCCGGTGCCGAGAGCCACCAGCGCGAGGACGACGGTCGCGACGGCGAGCGCCGCCCCCACGAGCACCTCGCGGCGCTGCAGGCGGATCCCCACCACGGGCAGGCGGATGGTCCCGGCCACGCGGGCGGGGCGGACCGCGGTGGGTCGGGTCGCCCCTGATCGGGTCGCGTCGGGGCGGCGACCGGCGCGGGCGGGCGCGCTCACAGCGCCGACGCCCTCTGCCGGCGGACGAGCAGGATCAGCACGGGCGCGCCCAGCACGGCCGTCACGATCCCGGCGGGCAGCTCGGCCGGCCGCAGCACGATCCGGCCCACGATGTCGGCGGCGAGCAGCAGCACGGGCGCGAGGACGATCGTGTACGCGAGGATCCAGCGCTGGTCAGGCCCCACGATCCAGCGCGCGATGTGCGGGATCATCAGCCCCACGAACGCGATCGGCCCGGCCATCGCGGTCGCCCCGCCCGCCAGCAGCGTCACGGCGACGACGGCCACGGCCCGCACCACGACCACGTTCGCGCCGAGGGACCGCGCGAGGTCGTCGCCGAGCGCGACCGCGTCGAGGCTCCGCGCGATGAGGGCGGCGAGCAGCACGCCCGCCGCGAGGAAGGGCGCGACCGGCAGGAGGGCGTCCCAGCCGCGGTCCTGCAGCGAGCCCGACTCCCACGCGCGCATGGCGCTGAAGCCCTGCGGGTCGGCCAGCAGCATGCCCGAGGTGATGCCCGCGAGCACCGCGCCGAGGGCGACGCCGGCCAGCGTGAGGCGCACCGGATCCCCGCCGCCGCGCCCCGCGGATCCCACGACGTAGACCACCACGGCCGCCACCAGCGCCCCGCCGAAGGCGAACCAGAGGTAACCGCTCACGGCGGTCACGCCGAGGACGCCCGTCGCGATGGCGACCGCGAAGGCCGAGCCCGCGGTGACGCCGAGGATGCCGGGATCCGCCAGCGGGTTCCGCGTGACGGCCTGGATGAGCGCGCCCGCGACCCCGAGCGCGAGTCCCGCGGCGAGGCCGACGAGGGTGCGTGGGACGCGGAGGTCGGTGATCACGACGAGCTCGGCCGGGTCGCGCGGCCGGCCGGCGAGCGCGTCGACGACGGCGCCGAGCGGGATGTCGCGCGACCCGATCGCGATGCTCGCGAGCGTCGCCAGCACGAGCACGCCGAGCGCGAGCAGCAGGCCCGCTGCGCGTGACGGACCGCTCCGCGCCCGGCCCTCGGGGGCGTCGGGAGCGGAGGCGCGCGCGAGGACCCGGAGCGACATGGCCCGATGATCCTACCGTGCCCTTAGGTTAGGCTGCCCTTGCCTGACGGGATCCACACCGGTCCGTCAGCCCGCACCCGAACACCCGAGAGGCCCCGCACCATGAGGTTCCCCACCACCGGCTCCGCCCTCGTCGCGCTCACCGTCGCGACGCTCGCCCTCACCGGATGCACCGCCTCCTCCGACCCGGGCGCCTCGGCTCCGCCCGCGTCCGGATCCGCCACCGGCGCCTTCCCCGCGACCGTCGACACCAAGTTCGGCGCTGTCACCGTGCCGAGCGAGCCCAAGCGCGTCGTCGCCCTCGGCTGGGGAGACGCGGAGACCGCGCTCGCCCTCGGCGTCCAGCCCGTCGGCGCGTCCGACTGGCTCGGCTTCGGCGCCGACGCGGACGGCGTCGGCCCGTGGGCGCAGGGCCTCTACACGCAGAAGCCGCAGATCATCGAGACGCTCGAGCCCTCCTACGAGGCGATCGCGGCGCTCAAGCCCGACCTCATCCTCGACACCAAGGGCTCGGGCGACCAGGCCCGCTACGACCGCCTCTCGCAGATCGCGCCCACCATCGGCGTGCCCGAGGGCGCCGACAGCTACCTCACCGACATGGAGGACCAGGTCGACATGGTCGCCGAGGCCCTCGGCCGCGAGGACCAGGGCGACGCCCTCCTCGACGCAGTCGACCAGCGCTTCGACCAGGTCGAGGCCGCGCACCCGGACTGGAAGGGCAAGACGGCCACCGCCGCCACCAAGACCAGCGAGGGCTGGGGCGCCTACGCCGAGGGCAGCGAGCGCGTCGCGTTCCTCGAGAAGCTCGGCTTCGAGCAGAGCCCGACCATCGCGGGGATCCCCGTCAACGCCGGCGGCTTCTCCGTCGACGTCTCCTCCGAGCAGCTCGACCTGCTCGACGCCGACGTGATCGTGGCGTTCCCGATCTTCATCGACAAGTCCGTCATCACCGACGACCCGCTGTGGCAGGCGATCCCCGCGGTCGCGGCCGGCCACTCGATCGTCCTCGACGGCGACGTCTCGTCGGCCTACTCGATCGGCACCACGCTCTCCACCGGGTACGCGCTCGACCAGCTCGTGCCGCTGCTGGAGACCGCCACGAGCTGATCCGGATCCGCACCCCCGAGGGCCCGTCGCGCACGCAGCGCGGCGGGCCCTCGTCGTCTCGGCAGCCCGGTGCCTCCCGAGCTACGTCTCGAGCATCGCCGTGAGCGCCCGCCGGTAGTCCTCGAACGCGCGGCGGCCCACCGTGGTGAGCGCCAGGTACGTCACGGGCTGCCGACCCTCGTGCGTCTTCCGCACCTCGACGTAGCCGGGATCCTCGAGCTTCCTGAGGTGCGTCGACAGGTTGCCGGCCGTCATGTCGAGGATCTCCTGCAGCCGCGGGAAGGACAGCGCCTCCCCCGCGTCGAGCGTCGCGAGCGACGCCACTATGCGGAGCCGGGCCTGCGCGTGGATCACGGGATCGAGGTCAGCCAAGGCGGGCTCGCAGCGAGCGGCGGGCACGGGCGCTCATCACGGCCAGCGCGATCCCCGTGACGAGGTACGAGCCACCGCCGAGCACGGCCATCGCGAGGTAGTTGCCCGGGTAGCCGAAGAAGGGCGCCGCGATCGCCGCGACCACGAGGATCGACCCGAGCAGCAGCGACGAGCGCGAGGAGAACAGCGCGGCGGTCGACAGCAGCATGAGCCCCGCGACGAACGCGAAGCCCGACGTGTAGAAGATCGCCAGCAGGTGGTCCGGAGCGTCGTTGAACGCGAGGCCGATGCCGAGCACGTAGACCGAGATCATCGCCACCGACCAGCTGATCCCGTAGACGCGTCCCTGCCACGCGGACTGGGGCGAGGCCTCCACACCCGGGGCGTTCCGGATCCCGAGCACGATGCTCACGATGCTCGACAGCACGATCGACCCCGCGAAGATCCCGACGGCCACCGGCGCAGGCAGGCTCACCGCGTCCGAACCGTCGATGAGCCACATGGCCGTGTACCCGAGGATCCACGCGACGCCCCAGCACACCTCCATCTTCCAGACGAACGAGGTCTGCGCGTCGACCGCGACCCGCCGCTGGTCCTCCATGAGCGCGCGCATCTCGCGCGGGTCGGGCGCGGGCCCGTCGTCGTCGACCGCGTCCTCGTGCATCGTCGTGTCCATGTGCGCCTCTCCTCGGACGACCGTCGCCCGCCGGGCTCCCGCCCTGAATACTTTGTAACGCAAACTGCTTTGCCGTGTCAATGGCATCCCGCAGGATGATGCGGCCATCTCCGGCCTCGGCGTCCGTCATCATCGATGAGACCGATCCTCCCCGGGTCCGACGTCGAAGGAGACCCATGAGCACCCGCACCGCCCCCATCCCCGCGGCCGCCGGCATCGCCTGGATCGCCGCCGCCGCCGTCTACGTCGGCACCGAGGGCGTAGCCGCGTCCGCCTTCCCCGGTTACAGCTACTCCGCCAACTACATCAGCGACCTCGGCGTCCCCGACGTCGCCGTCTTCCAGGGCCGCGCCATCGACTCCCCGCTCTCCGCGGTGATGAACGCGGGCTTCATCCTGCAGGGCGTCCTCTACCTCGTGGCCGCCGTGATCGCCACCCGTGCGCTCCGCGCCGGCCCCCGCCGCGCCTTCCTCGCCCTCGCCGTGGTGCACGCCGTCGGGATCACGGTGGTCGGCCTCATCCACGGCAGCGCGTCGAGCGACGCGAGCGGCATCGGCTGGATGCACGTGGTCGGCGCCGGGATGGCGATCATCGCGGGCAACGCCGCCTCGATCGTGGCGGGCCTCGGATCCGGCCGCATCGGCGCCGCGCGGACCTTCCGCGTCGCGAGCGTCGCGCTGGGCGTCGTCGGCCTCATCGCGCTCGCCCTGCTCCAGACGCTCGGCGGGTCGGACATCGACGGCATCTGGGAGCGCGGATCCGTCTACACCGTCACCGCGTGGGAGCTGATGGCGGGCATCACCGTGCTCGTCGCCGCCTCGCGCCGCCGCCGCGGGAGCCCGCGCGACTGAACGACGGCGCCCGTCGCCTGCCGCCGGCCCGGATCAGCGCCGCTCGGCCGCCTGCAGCGCCTCGAGGTTGCGGTTGTAGGCCTCGAGCTCGGCATCGCCGTCGCGGTCGGCCTTGCGGTCGTACCGCACGGAGTCGCGCTTGTCGCTCTTGCTCCACATGATGGCCGTGACGATCGCGAGGATCACCGTGGGGATCTCGCCGATGCTCCACGCGATGCCGCCGCCCGCCTGCTGGTCCGCCAGCGCCGACTCGCCCCACGGCCGTCCCATCGCGCCGAACCAGTCCGCGAGCAGCAGCCCGGTACCGGTCATGAGCGAGAGGCCGAAGAACGCGTGGAACGCCATGGTCGCGAGCAGCAGCAGCAGGCGCATCGGGTAGGCGAGGCGCACCGGCATCGGGTCCACTCCGATGAGGTTCTGCGTGAAGAGGTACCCGACGATGAGGAAGTGCACGATCATCCACTGGTGCCCGATGTGGTCGGTCGTGGCCCAGCTGAACAGCGGCGAGTAGTAGAAGACGAGGAGCGAGCCGGCGAACAGCACGGCCGCCACGATCGGGTGGCCCACGAACGACGCGAAGCGGGAGTGCACGGCCATGAGGATCCACTCGCGACCCCCGCGGCTGCCGTCCTGCCGCTTGCGGATGGCGCGCATCGCGAGCGTGACCGGAGCGCCCGGCACGAGCAGCAGCGGGATGACCATGGCGAGCACCATGTGCGCCAGCATGTGCGAGCTGAAGAGGTACTTCTGGTAGACGTTCACGCCGCCGTTGGTGATGTAGAAGAGGCCGATCATGCCCGCGACCCAGAGGATCGAGCGGTGCAGGGGCCAGGCGTCGCCGCGCTTCCGGAGGCGGTGCACCCCGGCGAGGTAGAAGAAGATCCCGAACGCGCACAGCAGGATCCAGAGCAGGTCGAAGTTCCACTCGGTGAGGTAGCGCATGGGCGTCAGCTCGGGCGGCAGCGGCTCGCCGGTGAGGATCTGGGCGGGCGTCGGATCCGGCAGCTGCGTCGCGACGACCTGGCTCACGGGCGGCGCCGTGCGGGCGAGCGCCGCGGCCACGCCGGACGCCACTCCCATGAAGGCGAGCTCCGCGGTGACGAGCCACCAGAACGGCCCGCGCGCCGCGGATCCGCGCTCCTCGAGCCGCCCGATGAGCACGCGCCGGTACGCGGCGCCGAACAGTCCGAGCGCGAGCAACGCCGCGACCTTGATCAGCACCAGCAGCCCGTACGCGGTCAGCAGCCGGTCGAGCGAGCCGACGCGGATCTCCGCGCTCACGTACCCGGACGCCGCCACGACCACGAAGCACACGAGCGCGACCGCCGAGTACCGGCGCAGCACCGGCACGAGCCGGTCGCCGTCGAGCTTCGACCGCAGCAGCACCATCGTGAGGAGGCCGCCCAGCCAGATCGCCGCGAACACGAGGTGCAGGCCGAGCGCGTTGACCGCCGCGTCGTGGCCCTCGGTGCCGCCCGCGTGGCCCTGCTGCGCCATGGGCACGAGGCCGCCGACCGCGATCACGAGCACGAACGCGATGGCGGTGTGGTTGCGGACCGCGAAGCACAGCACCGTGACGGTCGCGGCGATCAGCGTGGTCGCGAGCCAGGCCTGGCCCACGGAGATCTGCGTGAGCACCAGGCCGAGGCTGGTCCCGAACTCCGCGCTGAACGAGAATGCGGTGCCCGAGACGCTGAGGAAGGTGAAGAACGCGGTGATCGCGGAGGCGACCGTCCAGAGGGCGGCACCGGCGGCCGCGATGTCGAGCGCGCGGCCGTACTCCGGGCGCTGGCGCGACAGCGCGAAGGCCGCGAGCAGCAGCGCGCCGATGGCCGTGGCCGCCGAGATGTTCACCATCATCTTCGCGGCGGGCAGGCCGTAGCGGACCACGGGCCCGGCGTCCTCGAGCAGCTGCGGGGCGGCGCCTCCGCCGATGGCGAGGGCGGCCAGCAGGGAGAGGAACGCGACGATGAGGAGGGCGGCGGGCCCCGCGACGCGGAGGAGTCTGGGCATGAGGGGATCAGCCTAACTCGCCCGTCCTGACGGGCGGCTGGCGGCCGTCGGCACCCGCGCGACCGGCCGGGAACGACACAGCGGGGGCGCCGACCGGAGTCGGCGCCCCCGCTGGGCGTGTGGTGAGGAGGACTACTTGACGGCGGCCTTGAGCTTGCTGCCGGCGGAGACCTTGACGCCCTTGGACGCCTTGATCTCGAGGGGCTCACCCGTCTGCGGGTTGCGACCGGTGCGCGCGGCGCGAGCCGTCTGCTCGAACGCGACCCAGCCCGGGATCGTGACCTTCACGCCGTCGGCGACGTTGGTCGAGACGATGGAGAAGAGCGAGTCCAGCACGCCGTTGACGGCGGCCTGGCTCTGGCCCGACTCCGCGGCGACGGCGGCAACGAGCTCGGTGCGGTTGAGTGACTTGTCAGCCATTGGTGTCCTCCTCGGACCTGGTGCCGTTCTTCGCGAGCGGCCGTGTGGTGGATGGGATCTGTCTACGTCAGCGGACCGTGCGAGCCGAAGAGGCCATCAGCGGTCCGTTCGGCCGTACGGCCGCTTGGAACCTACCAGCTGGACTTCGTGATGCCCGGAAGCTCGCCGCGGTGGGCCATGTCACGGAAGCGCACGCGGGAGATGCCGAACTTCGACAGGTTGCCGCGGGGGCGACCGTCGATGCCGTCGCGGTTGCGCACGCGGATGGGCGAGGCGTCGCGCGGGAGGCGCTGGATGCCGGCGCGGGCCGCCTCGCGGCTCTCGTCGGTGCCGTTCGGGTCCACGAGGGCCTTCTTCAGCTCGAGGCGCTTCGCGGCGTACCGCTCGACGATGACCTTGCGCTGCTCGTTGCGGGCGATCTTGCTCTTCTTGGCCATGTTTAGCGCTCCTCGCGGAAGTCGACGTGCTTGCGGACGACCGGGTCGTACTTCTTCAGCACGAGGCGGTCGGGGTTGTTGCGGCGGTTCTTGCGGGTCACGTAGGTGTACCCGGTGCCAGCCGTCGAGCGGAGCTTGATGATCGGACGGACGTCCTGCTGCTTGGCCATTAGATCTTCACCCCACGAGCGAGGATGTCCTTGACGACGGACTCGATGCCGCGGGCGTCGATGACCTTGATGCCCTTCGCGGAGAGCGTGAGCTTGACGTTGCGACGCAGCGAGGGGACGTAGTACGTCTTCTTCTGCACGTTCGGGTCGAAGCGGCGCTTGGTGCGCCTGTGCGAGTGCGAGATGTTGTGTCCGAAGCCGGGGACGGCGCCGGTCACCTGGCAGGTTGCTGCCATGGTTTCCTCCG
Source organism: Clavibacter quasicaliforniensis (assembly GCF_051201715.1). Taxonomy (NCBI): domain Bacteria; kingdom Bacillati; phylum Actinomycetota; class Actinomycetes; order Micrococcales; family Microbacteriaceae; genus Clavibacter; species Clavibacter quasicaliforniensis. The sequence goes on from NZ_CP139624.1 coordinate 3,227,964, forward strand.
TAGGTACCGTAGGGCGAGACCGCCCTACCCAAGATTTCTTGTCGGCACGCCCGTCCCCGGATCTCGAGAGAGGGGGATCCGCCCCTCAGGAGGGGCGCTGCCCCTCGAGAGGGGCACTGGGCGCACATGCGAGCGGATGAGCCGCTCGGCCAAAGGTCGAGATTACGCGACGACACGCCCGGACGCAAGCCGAGGGCCCGGGATCATGCGGATGCGGGGGCTTCCGCCGTCGTCGACGCCGACCCCTCGGCGGACGCGGCCTCGGCCGCCCGGCGCGTGCACTCAGCGCAGAGGCCGAAGACGTCGACCACGTGGCTCGGTGCCGTGAAGCCGTTGCGCGCGGCGACGTCGTGCGCCCACGACTCGACCTCGTCGGCGGCGATCTCCACCGTCTTGCCGCAGACGCGGCAGATGAGGTGGTGGTGGTGGCCGCCCGTGGCGCACGTGCGGTAGAGGGCCTCGCCGTCAGGCGACTGCAGCGAGTCGGCGTCGCCCTCGGCGGCGAGGTCGCCGAGCGCGCGGTAGACGGTGGCCAGCCCGATCGGGGATCCCGCGTCGTGCAGGCGCGCGTGCAGGCGCTGCGCGCTCACGAACTCCGTCGATGCGTCCAGCGCCTGCCGGACGGCCTCGCGCTGCCACGTGTTCCGCTTCATGCCCGTGCCCTCCCGGCGGGCGATCCTCCCCGCCCCGTCAGGGTACGCGTCCCACCCGACGTGCCGCTGCGCGCGCGGAGGGCGTCGACGCCGCGGCAGACCAGGTAGATCGTGAACGAGATGGTCGTGACGTACGGGCTGATCGGGATGCTGCTGCCGAGCGCGAGCATGACGCCGCCCACGATGCTCGCGAGCGCGAACAGCACGCTGAGCGAGACCACCACGCGCGGCGTGGACGAGACGCGCATGGCGGCGGCGGCCGGGGTCACGAGGAGCGAGAGCACGAGCAGCGCGCCGACGATCTGGATGGAGACCGCCGTGCCGAGCCCGAGCAGGATCATGAACACGATGGAGAGCAGGCGCACCGGCACGCCGCGGGCTGCCGCCACGTCGGGGTCGACGCTCGCGAACATGAGCGGCCGCCAGATGACCGCTAGGCCGACGATGACGACGGCGCTGATGCCGACCAGGTAGCCGAGCTGCGGGTTGTCGACCGAGACGATCTGCCCGGTGAGCAGGCCGAACTTGTTGCTGGCGCGGCCGTCGTAGAGGGCGAGGAACAGGATCCCGAGGCCCAGGCCGAACGGCATGATGACGGCGATGATCGAGTTGCGGTCCTTCGCACGCGTGCCGAGCACGCCGATGGCGATCGCCGCGATGAGGGAGCCGACCAGGGATCCGCCGACGACGTTCACGCCGAGCAGCAGCGCCGCCGCCGCTCCGGCGAACGACAGCTCGCTCACGCCGTGCACCGCGAAGGCGAGGTCGCGCGTCATGACGAAGACGCCGATGAGGCCGCCGACGACGCCGAGCACGGCGCCCGCGATGATGCTGTTCCGCAGCAGCGCGACGAGCGCGCCGTAGTCGGAGAAGTCGAACAGGCGCGACCAGACGTCGCCCGCGTCGGCGAGCAGGTGGATCACGCGGCCCTCCCGTCGGCGGGGGCGGCCTCGCGCACGCCGTGCGGCCCGTGGTCGCCGTGCTCCTCGTGGTCCTCGTCGTCGTGCGAGTGGTGGCCGTGCGGATCGTCCGTGGCGCCGACCACGACGACGCGGCCGCGCACGCGCACCACGTCGACGGGCGTTCCGTAGAGCGAGCTCAGCACCTCGGAGTCGAGGACCTCGTCGGGCGTGCCGATGCGGAACCTGCCGCCCACGAGGTACAGCACCCGGTCGACCATGTCGAGCACCGGGTTGACGTCGTGGGTGACGAACACGACCGCCGCGTCGGTCTCCCTGCGGTGCCGGTCGATCAGCTCGCTGACCACACGCTGGTGCCCGAGGTCGAGGCTGAGGAGCGGCTCGTCGCAGAGGAGGAGCCGCGGATCCGACGCCAGGGCCTGGGCCACGCGCAGCCGCTGCTGCTCGCCGCCGGAGAGGGTGGCGACCGGCGCGTCCGCGTAGGCGGTGGCGCCCACGGCGTCGAGCAGCTCGTCGACCCGGGCCCGCTCGGCCCGCCGGCTGATCGGCAGCCCCCAGCGGTGGCCGGTGACGCCGAAGCCGACGAGGTCGCGCGCCCGCACGGGCGTGGCCGCGGTGATGAGCTTCTGCTGCGGGATGTAGCCGATGCGCCGCGCACCGCGGCGCACCGGCTCGTCGAGGAAGCGCATCTCCCCCGACGTGAGGCGCTGGGCGCCGAGGACGGACTTCAGGAAGCTGGTCTTGCCGGATCCGTTCGGGCCGAGCACCGCGACGAACTCGCCGGGCGCCACGTCGAGGTCGAGTCCGCTCCAGAGGGTGCGCGAGCCGAACGCGAGCGTCGCGTCCCGGAGGCTCAGGACGGGTGCGCCGGTCACGATCCCCGGATCGCGGAGGCCACGGCGTCGACGTTCTCGGTCATCCACTCAACGTACCCGCTGCCCGCGGGCAGATCGGCGGGGAGGGTCTCCGTCACGGGCACGACCGGGATGCCGGCGGCCTTCGCGGCGGCGACGACCTGGTCGGTCGTGGCACCCGTCGTCTGCGAGTTGTACACGAGCGCCGCGACCTTCTTCTCGGCGAAGAGCGCGAGCGTCTCCTTGAGCACGTCGGCGGGCACGTCGGTGCCCTCCTCCACGGCCTCGCTGAACTCGTCCGGCGTGCGGTTCTCGAGGCCCATGGCGCTCGTCATGTACAGCGGCACCGGCTCGGTGATCGCGACGCCCTTGCCGGTGCCGGCCGGCTTCGCGGCCGCCTCGGCCGCGGCGATTCCGTCGAGCTTCGCGGTGAAGGCCTGCTCGTTCGCCGCGAACGTGGCGGCACCGGCGCTGTCGGCCTTCGAGAACGCCTGCTCGATCTCCTCGGCGAGCTTCTTCATCGTGGGCATGTCGTACCAGACGTGCTCGTTGAGCTCGCCCTCGGCCGGCTTCTGGTCGAAGCCGGAGATGTCGACCGCGTTGAGGAGGACGGGGCTCTTGCCGCCCGGGAGCGCCTTGATCATGGTGTCGACGAAGTCGTCGTAGCCGCCGCCGTTCTGGATCACGACGTCGGCCGTGGAGAGCGCGAGCTGGTCGCGCGAGGTGGCCTGGTACTCGTGCGGGTCCTTGTCGGGGCTGTCGATGATCGACGTCACCTTCACGTCGTCGCCGCCGATCTGCTGCGCGATGTCGCCGTAGACGTCGGTCGAGGCCACGACCTCGAGCGTGCCGCCGCCGGACGCGGAGGACGACGCGTCCGCGGCGGGGGTGGCGGATCCGGAGGCGCAGCCCGCGAGCGGGACGGCGAGCAGCGAGACGGCGAGCAGGGCGGTGAGGGGGCGACGGTTCATGGATCCGACGATACGGTATTGATAACCGGTATCAGTACCACTCCGCCCCCGCTGTGGAGGCCAGGCGCCTCACTCCAGGAGCAGCGCCGGCTCCTCGATGATGCTCGCGACGTCCGCCAGGAAGCGGCTCGCGACGTCGCCGTCGACGACGCGGTGGTCGAAGCTCGCGCCGATGGTGGTGACGAAGCGCGGACGCACCTCGCCGTCGACGACCCACGGCTTCTGCTTGATGGTGCCGAGCGCGACGATCGCGACCTCGCCGGGGTTCAGGATCGGCGTGCCGGTGTCCATCCCGAAGACGCCGATGTTGGTGATCGTGATCGTGCCCTGGCTCATGTCCGACGGGCTCGTCTTGCCGTCGCGCGCCGTGAGGGTGAGCTGCTCGAGCGCGCGGGCGAGCTCCAGCAGCGACATGGCCTGCGCCTCCTTGACGTTCGGCACCACGAGTCCGCGCGGCGTCGCGGCGGCCACGCCGAGGTTCACGTAGTGGCGGACGATGATCTCCTGGTCGGTCCACGAGGAGTTGACGGTGGGGTTCCGGCGCACCGCCCAGATCATCGCCTTCGCCATGATGAGCAGCGGCGAGACCTTGACGCCCGCGAAGTCGGTGGACGCCTTGAGGCGCTTGACGAACTCCATCGTGCGGGTGGCGTCGACGTCGACGAACAGGCTCACGTGGGGCGCCTGGAACGCGCTCTGCACCATGGCCGCGGCGATGACCTTGCGGACGCCCTTCACGGGGATCCGGTCCTCGCGTGCATCCGGCCACTCGGGCGTCTCGATGTTCTTGAAGACGCTCGCCTGCTGCGCGGTGCGGATGACGTCCTCGCGCGTGATCTCGCCGACGAGCCCCGTGGCCTCGACCTCGGCCAGGTCGACCTCGAGGTCCTTCGCGAGCTTGCGGATGGGGGGCTTGGCGATGATCGGCACGGCGGACGCGGCGGGCACCGAGTCGGGTCGCGGGGCGCGGGTGACCGGGGCGCCGGCCTGCGCGCCGGGGCGCACGGCGTGGCGGGCGGCCGGAGCGGCGTCGCCCGGCTCGGCGCGACGGCGACGGCTCGCGACCTTGCCCACCGTGCCGTAGCCCACGAGCACGGCGCCGGAGGTCTCCTCGGCGGCGGGCGCGGGAGCCGGTTCGCGGTTCTCGATGGCCGTGTCGTCCTCGATCACGGTCTCGCCGGGCAGCGCCATCTGGGCGGGCGTCTCGGCCGGCGCTGACAGGCTCGGCGAACCCTGCGCGATCGCGATGATGGGAGTGCCCACCTCGACCGTCTGCCCCTCCTGCACGAGCAGGCCGGAGACCGTGCCCTCGAACGGGCTGGGCAGCTCGACGAGCGACTTGGCGGTCTCGATCTCGACGATCACCTGGTTGAGCGCCACCTGGTCGCCCGGCTGCACGCGCCACGAGACGATCTCGGCGTCGATGAGGCCCTCGCCCACGTCGGGCAGGGTGAACTCGGAATCAGCCATCGTGCGGTCCTCTTCTCCGTGCCGCGGGGGCGGCGGGCGTCTAGTAGGCGAGCGAGCGGTCGACGGCCTCGAGGATGCGGTCGGCATCCGGGAGGTACAGCGTCTCGAGCTTCGCGGGAGGGAAAGGGGCGTCGAAGCCGGAGACGCGGATCACCGGCGCCTCGAGCGAGTAGAAGGCGCGCTCGGTGACGGTCGCCGCGATCTCGGACCCGACCGACACGTGACCGGGCGCCTCCTGCGCGACGACGAGGCGGCCGGTGCGCTGGACGGACTCGAGGATGGGGCCGTAGTCCACCGGCGACAGCGAGCGCAGGTCGACGACCTCGACGCTCGTGCCCTCCTCGGCCGCGAGCTCGGCGGCCTGCAGCAGCATCGCCACCATGGCGCCGTGCCCGACGAGCGTGACGTCGGTGCCGGAGCGGACGACGCGGCTCTCGTGCAGTCCGATCCCGGGAGCGGAGAAGTCGACCTCGCCCTTCGGCCGGTAGCGGGCCTTGGGCTCGAAGAACATGACCGGGTCGTCGCTCCGGATGGCCTCCTGGATCATCCAGTAGGCGTCGTGCGGGGTGCTCGGGCTCACGACACGGAGGCCGGGGGTGTGCGCGAAGTACGCCTCGGGGCTCTCCTGGTGGTGCTCGATGGCGCCGATGTGGCCGCCGTACGGCACGCGGATCACGACGGGCATGCGCATGGCGCCCTCATGCCGGTTGGTGATCTTGGCGAGCTGGCTCGTGATCTGGTCGAAGGCCGGGTAGATGAAGCCGTCGAACTGGATCTCGCACACGGGCCGGTAGCCGCGCATCGCGAGGCCGATGGCCGTGCCGACGATGCCGGACTCGGCGAGCGGGGTGTCGATGACGCGGCGGTCGCCGAAGTCGCGCTGCAGGTGCTCGGTGATGCGGAAGACGCCGCCGAGCGGGCCGATGTCCTCGCCCATGAGCAGGACCTTGTCGTCGTCCTCGAGCGCGCGGCGGAGGCCGGCGTTGAGCGCCTTGGCCATGGGCATGCTCTCGATGCCGGCGGCGGCTCCCGTGCCGCGCGTGGCGGCGTCGTCGGATCCGGCGGGGGTGGCCGCGCGGTCGATGGTGTCGGTCATCGGTTCCCCTCCAGGGACGCCTCGTAGCGCTCGAGCCACTCGCGCTGCTCCGCCGTGACGGGGTGCGGCTCCGAGTAGACGTGGTCGAAGATGCCGGGCAGCGCCGGGCTCGTCAGCTCGATGGTGCGGCGGCGGACGTCGGCGGCGAGGTCCTTGGCCTCCTCGTCGATCCCGTCGAAGAGCGACTGCGGCGCGCCCTGCGCCCGGAGGTACGCCTCGAGGCGGGCGATGGGGTCCTTCGCGACCCAGCCCTGCAGCTCGTCGTCGGTGCGGTACTTCGTGGGGTCGTCGCTCGAGGTGTGCGCGCCGACGCGGTACGTGAGCGCCTCGATGAAGGAGGGGCCGCCGCCGTTGCGCGCGTCGTCGAGGTGCTTGGCCGTGACGGCGTAGCTCGCGAAGACGTCGTTGCCGTCGACCTGCGTGCTCGGCACGCCGAAGCCGCGCGAGCGGAGGTAGAGCGGCGTGCGCGACTGCGTGGAGACCGGCACGGAGATCGCCCAGTGGTTGTTCTGCAGGAAGAAGACCTGCGGGGTCTGGAAGCTCGCGGCGAAGACGAACGCCTCGCTCACGTCGCCCTGGCTGGTGGCGCCGTCGCCGTAGTAGGCGATGACGGCGGTGTCGCGGTCAGGATCCCCGGTGGCGACGTCGCCGTCGAACGCGACGCCCATCGCGTAGCCCGTGGCGTGCAGCGCCTGCGAGCCGATGACCAGCGTGTAGAGGTGGAAGTTGCCCACCGCCGGATCCCAGCCGCCGTGGGTGACGCCGCGCATGAGGCGCACGATGTCGACCGGGTCGATGCCGCGGATGAGCGCGACGCCGTGCTCGCGGTAGGCCGGGAACACGTGGTCCTGCGGGCGCGTGGCCCGACCGGATCCGACCTGCGCCGCTTCCTGACCGGTGCTCGGCGCCCAGAGGCCGAGGTGGCCCTGGCGCTGGAGGTTCGTGGCCTCGAGGTCGAACGCCCGCGTGAGGCGCATGTCGCGGAGGAAGCCGCGGTGGTCGTCCTCCGTGAGTCGCTCGAAGTACGGGAGGAACTCCTCGGCGGAGTCGCTCGGTGCGAGCTCGCCCGCGGGGGTCAGGAGCTGGACCGTCACATCGCTTTCCGGCATCGTCCCAACCTACCGGCGCACCGGGTGGCCCTCCGGCAGCTCCCGGACAATTCCCGCCGACGCGTTCAGTAGCTTCCGGACAGAGGCGGGCTCGCCGATGGTGACGCGGATCCCCTCGCCCGCGAACGCGCGCACCACGAGCCCGGCGGCCGCGAGCTGCGCCTCCACCTCCGCGGTCTCGGCGCCCGTGGCCAGCCAGACGAAGTTGCCGTGGGGTCGCGGGACATCCCAGCCCTGCTCGGTCAGCGCGCGCCAGGCCTCGTCGCGATCGCGCGCGAGGACGGCCACGCGCTCCAGGAGCTCGTCCTCGTGCTCGAGCGACGCGAGCGCCGCGTGCTGCGCGTGTCCGGTGACGGAGAGCGGGATGGCGGCGGACCGGGCGGCGTCGAGGATCCGCGGGCGGCCCACCGCGTAGCCGATGCGGAGGCCCGCGAGCCCGTACGCCTTGGAGAAGGTGCGGAGGACCACGAGGTTCGGGTGGTCGGCGAGGAGGGACATGCCGTCGAGGGCATGCTCCGGCGCGACGAACTCGCCATAGGCCTCGTCGAGCAGCACGAGCACGTCGCGCGGGACGGCGGCCAGCAGGCGCTCGAGGTCCTCCTGCGTCACCAGCGTGCCCGTGGGGTTGTTCGGCGTGCAGACGATGACGACTCGCGTGCGGTCGGTGAGCGCCCGGATCATGCCGTCGACGTCGTGGGAGTGGTCGGGAAGGTTCGGCACCGGCACGCCCGTGGCGCCGGCGACCGTGATGAGGGTGGGGTACGCCTCGAAGGAGCGCCAGGCGTGCACGACCTCGTCGCCCGGGCCGGCGGCCGCGGTGATGAGCTGGGAGAGGATCGCCACGGATCCCGCGCCCGCGTGCACGTGGTCGACCGTGACGCCGAAGCGCTCGGCCAGCGCGGTGCGCAGCAGGGTCGCGCCGGCGTCGGGGTAGCGGTTCACGTCGCGCACCTGGTCGATGCGCGCGAGCACCGACGGCAGCGGATCGAACGGGTTCTCGTTGCTGGAGAGCTTGAAGTCGTCCTCCCCGGCGGGCTTGCCCTGGCGGTAGGCGACCATGGCCGCGATGGCGGGACGGAGCCTCACGGGGGCGGCGGCGTCGAGGGGCGCGGGTTCGGGGATCACCGGGCGATTCTAGGGGCGGGTCGCCGCCCGGCCCATGGTCCGCGGGGACGGTGTCTGCGAGGATCGCAGCATGCCCCGATTCCTCGTCCGCGTGGTCGTCAACGCCGTCGCGCTCTGGCTCACCACGCTCATCGTCTCCGGCACCATCGTGACCGCCTACGAGCCGGGCGACACCACGGCCACCGTGCTCACCTACCTCCTGCTCGGCGCGATCTTCGGCGTCGTGAACGGCGTCATCGGCACGGCCATCCGGATCGTCGCGTTCCCCCTCTACATCCTCACGCTCGGCCTCATCGCGCTCATCGTCAACGGGCTGCTCTTCCTCCTGGTCGGCGCCATCTCCGACGCGCTCGGCTTCGGCCTCACGGTCGAGGGGTTCTGGTGGGGCGTGCTCGGGGCGCTGCTCATGGCGTTCTTCAGCTGGCTGGTGGGCCTCGTGCTCCGACCGGTGACCGCGAGGGCGTGACCCGGGCATCACATCCCGCCGCCCGAGGAGCCTGACGCGGCATGGGCCGGCCGTTCCGCCCGGTAGAGGTGGGAGGCGACCGGCGTGGTCCCGTCCAGGAAGCCGTGGAGCTCGTCGCGTGCCCGTTCGAGGTGCGGGGAGCGCGAGGCGTCCATCTCGGCCGCGGTGGCCCGGTAGGTGCCCAGATCGTGCGCGTCGAGCGGGCCGGCGTGGGCCGTCGGAGCGAAGGCCGGCGCGCGCACCACGACGTCGTCGCCCGCGTCGCCGTCGGACGGGCGCACGCCCCCGAGCGCGGGGACGGGGTCGTCCGTGTGCTCCACCGCCACGCCGTCGATCCCCTGGCGCATCGGCAGCTGCCCGACCGGGGAGCCGAACGTCAGCTCGTGTGCGACGTGGAACCCCGGTCCGTCACCCACCGAGCGCGCGAGGAGACCGCCCATCGAGTAGCCGACGACGTACACCTCGTCGTCCGCGGTCGCGCCGGCCTCGGAGAGCGCGGCGCGGGCCGCGCGCACGGCCGACCCGTCCTCGGTGGCGAGCGCGGCGGCGGCTGAGGCGGGGCCGAAGTCCTCGCGCCCGGTGCGCGGATCCAGGGTCACCATGCCGCCGAGGTACGCGACGAAGCGGCGGCCCCCGTCCGGCGCCCGGTACTCCTCGACGCGCATCTGCGGGGAACCGGGCACCGGGTCGGGGATCCGGTCGGCGAGGTCCGCGAAGCTCGCCGGCGCCGGTCGGACGACGTCACGGCGCACGTGGACGGCCGCCGGCGCGTCGCGCAGGACGCCGACGGCACCCAGCGCTGCCAGGAGACCCGCGGTCGTCGCGCGGACGCCGTCGTCGCCGGCCGGGCGGTCCGAGAGGAAGCGCGTGGCAGCGGCCGCGATGTCCGCGACCGCGTCACGGATGACGGCGGGCAGCATGATCCGCCCGGGTCCGTCCGGTCGGAGGGCGAGCATGCTGCCGAGACCCAGCAGCCGCGCCCCGTCGGGCCCGACACGGGCGAGCTCGTCGCTGATGCCGCCCGGGGACGGGTGAGCCGCGTCCGTCGCATCGCCGCCGGAGGCAGCGCGCACGCAGCGGTCGACGTCCCGCTCCCCATCCGCGTACTCGGCGGCGATGCGCCGCAGGTCGGCGGCGAGCGCCCGCGCATCGTGTGCGGCGGACGCCAGCAGGCCGCGCGGGGCGTCGAGGCCGACGTCGTGATCGCCCAGGATCGTGGCGACCAGCGGCGGCAGGGCGAGCGCGCGGGCATGGTCGTCCAGCCGCCCGCCCGCGTCGTCGAGGCGCGCGGCGATGCGCGTCAGGTCGTCCGTCTCGACCTCGGTGCCGCCTCCCTCGGTGACGGTGAGCCCCGCGACCGCGGTCACGCGTGCGCTCCGGGGCAGCCGGGTGCCGAACCGGCGGCCGGCTGCGCGTCGTGGAGCAGGGTCCCGGCGACCGCGACGCGACCGGCGAGGTCGTCGAGGGCGCCGACGAACGCGTCGTGCGCGCGTCCGGACCACGACGGGTCGTCCCGGCAGGAGGCGATGCCGCGGTGCGTCTCCGTCACCGCGTCGGCGATGGCGGCGAGCGCATGCGCGCGCGTCAGCGCCTCGGCGCGGAGCTGGCCCGGTGTGCTGCCGCTCTCCCGACCCGTCGCTCCGAGCGGATCGCCCCCGCCCGCGCCCCATCCACCCGGCTGCTCCTGCATCGCGTCCCGTCCTCTCCCGTCCGCCCGCATCGTGCGCCGCGGCGAGGACAGCAGGCCGTCCGGATGCCGCCTCGGGGGACGGAGGAGGGATACGGGGGTGTGGGGAGGGACCGCAGCCGACAGAATGAGCGCATGGGAGCCCCCGACTCTCCGGCCGCGACGGCTCCACCCGTCTTCCGGATCGCCTTCGTCTGCACCGGCAACATCTGCCGCTCCCCGATGGCGGAGGTCGTGTTCCGGGACCTCGTGCAGCGCGCCGGGCACGCCGACCGCGTCTCCGTGACGAGCGCCGGCACGGGCGACTGGCACGTGGGCGAGCAGGCGGACGCGCGCACCCTCGCCGCGCTCGAGCGCCGCGGCCTGTCGGGATCCGCGCACCGCGCCAAGCAGTTCGACCCGGACACGCTGCCCGACCTCGACCTGGTGGTCGTGTTCGACCGCGGCCAGGAGCGGACGCTGCGCCAGTGGGCGCGGACGGAGGCGGACCGGGCGAAGATCCACCTGCTGCTGTCGTTCGATCCTCCACAGGCCCACCTGCGGGACGTGCCCGACCCGTACTACACGGACGCGGCGATGTTCGATCGGGTTCTTGGGATGATAGAGCGAGCCGCCCGGGCCCTCCTCGCGCAGGTGGAGCCCGGCATCCGTCCCCCCAGCTAGGAGATCCCCCCGCATGAGCCCGTTGCCCCCGCAGGTGCTGAGCCCCCTCGACGGCCGCTACGCCCCCGTCGTCACCGAGCTCGGCGAGCACCTCTCGGAGGCGGGCCTCAACCGGGCGCGCATCCACGTCGAGATCGAGTGGCTCATCCACCTCACCGACCGGTCGCTCCTCTCCTCCTCGCCGTTCACGGACGCGCAGAAGGCGGCGCTGCGCGAGGTCGTCCAGGGCTTCGGGCAGGAGCAGATCGACGCGCTCGCCCGCGTCGAGGCCGTCACCCGGCACGACGTGAAGGCCGTCGAGTACTTCGTGCGCGACCGCCTGGAGGAGCTCGGCCTCGCGCACGTCGCTGAGCTCACCCACTTCGCGTGCACGAGCGAGGACATCAACAACCTCTCCTACGCGCTCGTCATCGACCGGGCCGTGCGCGAGGTCTGGCTGCCGAAGCTGGCCTCCGTCATCGGCGCGCTCCGCGAGCGGGCCCTCCTCTTCCGCGACGACGCCATGCTGTCGCGCACGCACGGGCAGCCGGCCACGCCCACGACCCTCGGCAAGGAGCTCGCGGTGTTCGTGCACCGGCTCGAGCGCCTCCGGGCCGATGTGGAGGACGTCGAGGTGCTCGGCAAGTTCAGCGGCGCCACGGGCACGTTCGCGGCGCACCTCGCCGCCGACGCGGACGTCGACTGGCCCGCCGAGTCCCGCGCGTTCGTCACGTCGCTCGGGCTCGTGTGGAACCCGCTCACCACGCAGATCGAGTCGCACGACTGGCAGGCCGAGCTGTACACGCGCATCGCCCACGTCAACCGGGTGCTGCACAACCTCTGCACGGACGTGTGGACCTACATCTCCATGGGGTACTTCCGGCAGATCCCGCAGGCCGGGGCCACCGGCTCGTCGACGATGCCGCACAAGATCAACCCCATCCGCTTCGAGAACGCGGAGGCGAACCTCGAGCTGTCGGACGCGCTGCTCGACTCGCTCGCGTCCACGCTCGTCACGTCCCGGCTCCAGCGCGACCTCACCGACTCCACGACGCAGCGCAACGTCGGCGTCGCGCTCGGGCACTCGCTGCTGGCGCTCGACAACATCGGGCGAGGTCTTCTCGAGATCGACGTCGACCGCGCGCTGCTCGCGGCCGACCTCGACGCCAACTGGGAGATCCTCGGCGAGGCCATCCAGACGGTCATCCGGGCGGAGATCGTCGCGGGGCGCAGCTCCATCAGCGACCCCTACGCGGTGCTCAAGGAGCTCACGCGCGGCAAGCGCGTGGGCCGCGACGAGATGCGCGCGTTCGTCTCCGGGCTCGACATCGGGGACCAGGCGAAGGCGCGACTGCTCGAGCTGACCCCGGCCGGGTACGCCGGGCTGGCGTCGCAGCTGGTCGACCACATCCTCTGACCCGGTCGGTCGGGGCCCTCGCCGCGGCGAGGGTCCCGAGGCGCGTCAGCGGACGCGGATCGGGCCGGAACGGATCACGCGGGCTCAGTGCCGGGTGGGACGATCCGGGTGGTCCTGGTCGTCCATGTCCTGCAGCTCGTCGCGGTTCGGCTTGAACGACAGGGCGAGCATCGCGAGCATCACGAGGGCGCCGATGAAGGCCACGCCCGTGAACACGACCACGACCGTCCAGCCCTGGGCGTCGGCGGGCCTGGTGCTGAGCCCCACGATGAGGCCCACGAACGCGGCGAGGGCCGCGGCGATACCGAGCAGCTCGGCGGGGCGCATGCGGTCCTTGCGGATGTTGGAAGTCACGGTCAGCTCGCGCTCTCGGTGGTCCGGGGGGCGTCCGCCGCGGAGGTCGCGGTGGGCGTGGAGGTGCCCCATTTCATGCTCAGGGCGGCGATGACCAGGAAGACCCCGACGATCGCCGCGTAGGCGCCCAGGAGGCCGACGGCCACGACGGGCGCGGTGAGCTGGCCCTCGCGCTGCTCGACCCCGCCGTACTGGACGACGAGGTCCGGCGGCACCAGGAGGAAGGCGACGGCGAGCACGACGGTGAGCGCGCCGGCGGTGATCGCGTCGGTGGCGCCCGGCACGCGGCCGCGCGAGCGCAGGCCGGCGACGAGCTCCAGGAACCCGGTGACGACGGCCCAGACGCTGACGGCGTAGAGGAGGACGAGGACGCCCCCGTCGCGGGCCAGGAGGGCGGCGATGCCCGCCACCACGGTGATCGCGCCCTGCGCGACGGCGCTCGTGCGGAGGCGCGCGGCGGGACCGCGGAGGGTCCGGGCGCCGAGGCCCGCGGTGATCAGGCCGGAGAGGATCGCGAAGACGCCGAACGCCACCAGGCCGAGTGACGGCGAGTGGTCGGTCGAGAAGGTGATGAACGCGGCGAGCGCGAGGGCGGGCAGTGCGCGCAGGAGGAGCACGGGCCAGTACGCCGCCCGGAACGTCAGCTCGTCCTCGGACACGGCAGCCTCTCTCTCCATCCGGGCCAGCCTACTCGGTGGGTTCCTGGGCGGATGCTCGGCCGCGGCCCGCGATGGCGGCCCCGGCGAGCTGGCCTAGGCTCGATACGTGACGAGTCCCCTCCCCCGTCTGGCCGCTGCGGCGGTCGGCGCGGTCGTCGGGCTCGCGGTCGTCTGCGCCGTCGGCGTGGCCTGCGGGATCGTCTACGCGAACCGGGCGTTCTGAGCCGCGTCGGTCCCGCGGCCGACGGCCCGGGATCCGCGGGTCGGGCCCGCCCGATCCGCGCCCGTCCGCCGCGCACCCGCCCAACCGGCGCCCCGCAACCTGCGAGGCGCGAACCGCAACCGAGAGGCCCCGCCGTGCCCCAGCCCGAGACCGCGCCGCGGCCCGCCTCCGAGAGCGGCCGGGCCACCGGCGGGTTCATCCCCGTCGACCGCGCCGTCGTCGCCGCCCCCGAGGGCGCAGCGGAGGCGCTGGCCCGACGCGACCGGCTGGCCCTCGGGATCGACATCGGCGGCACGACGCTCAAGGCCGGGATCGTCGACGTCACCACGGGGATCCGGCTCACCGAGCGCATGACCGTCGCGAAGCCCGTCGGCGGCGAGCCCGAGGACATCGCGGACGTGATCGCCGAGATCGTGCTCGAGCTGACGCCCGACGAGGACCTGCCCGTGGGCGTCGGCGTGCCCGGCATCGTGCGGGACGGCATCGTGCGCTCCTCCGCGCACATCTCCGACCGCTGGCTCGGCATGGACGCGCGCACCGCGATCCGGGAGCGCAGCGGGATCGACGTCCTCACCGTCAACGACGCCGACGCCGCCGGGGTGGCCGAGCTCGAGTACGGCGTGCTGCAGGGCCGCGGCGGCCTCGTGATCCTCACGACGCTCGGCACCGGCATCGGCACGGCACTGCTGCACGACGGCACGCTCATCCCGAACAGCGAGCTCGGCCACGTCCACATCGACGGCGGCGACTACGAGATGCAGGCCGCGTTCTCCGCCGTCCGGCGCGAGGGGCTGACCTTCGAGGCGTGGGCGGCGCGGCTGGAACGGTACTACCGCCACCTCGAGTCGATCATGTCGCCCGACCTCATCGTGGTGGGCGGAGCGGCAGCGCACGAGTTCGCGCGCTTCTCGGCGTTCCTGCACCTCGACACCGAGATCATCGCGGCAAGCCGCGGCAACGACGCCGGACTGGTCGGCGCCGCGCTGCTCGCGCACCGGGCGGGCGTCGCCCCGGACTGATCCGGCGCGGCCGCGTCCGATCGGGCCCGCCGCGGCCGCATCGGGCCCGCCGCGGCCGCATCCGCGCCGGTCTGCCGCGTGGCTCCGATCCCGTCCGGCAGACTGGCGCCATGAGCACCGTCGCTCCCCGCGCGCTGCGCGTCGTCATGTCCCCCGACTCGCTCACCGGATCCGCCACCGCCGTCGAGGCCGCCGAGGCCCTCCGCCGCGGCTGGCTCCGCGCACGACCCGGCGACGACGTGGTGATCGCGCCCATGGCCGACGGCGGGCAGGGCACCCTCGACGTGCTCGCGGCCGCCATCCCGGGAGCGCGCCGCATGCCCGTCCGCGTCCCGGGACCCGACGACCGACCCGCCGACGCGCACTGGCTCCTGCTGCCGGACGGCACGGGCGTGGTCGAGGTCGCGTCGACCAGCGGGATCACGCTGCTGGATCCGCTCCGCCCGCTCACCGCCCACACCCGAGGATTCGGCCGCGCGATCCGGGCGGCGCTCGACGCCGGCGTGCCGCGCCTGCTGCTCGCGCTCGGCGGCAGCTCGTCCACGGACGGCGGCGTCGGCGCGCTCCGCGAGCTCGGGGCGCGGGCCGTCCGCGCGGACGGATCGCCGGCTGGCGACGGCGGCGGCGGGCTCGCGGACATCGCGACGCTCGACCTCTCCGGGCTCCGGACGCTGCCGGCGGGCGGAGCGCTGATCCTCGGCGACGTCACCGCTCCCCTCACCGGGCCCACGGGCGCCGCCGCCGTCTACGGTCCGCAGAAGGGCGCGACGCCCGCGGACGTGAGCGCGCTCGATGCGGGCCTCGCCCACCTCGCCGGCCTGCTCCACGTGGATCCGTCCACCCCGGGCGCGGGCGCGGCGGGCGGCACCGCGGCGGGCCTCGTCGCGTGGGGCGCGGTCGTGGGATCCGGATCCGCCGGCGTGGCCGACGCGATCGGCCTGGCCGACCTCGTCGCGGACGCCGACGTCGTGATCACGGGCGAGGGCCGCTTCGACGCGCAGTCGCGGACGGGCAAGGTCGCCTCGCACGTGCTCGACCTGGCGCGGGCGCACGGGACCGCGGCGATCCTCGTGGCCGGCGCCATCGCCGCCCCCACCGACGGGTTCGCCGCCGCGCGCTCCCTCACCGACGTCGCCGGATCCGCCGACGCCGCACGCGCGGATGCCGTCACCTGGCTCGAGCGCGCCGCGGAGGAGCTGGCACGCGGATGGGAATGGCGCGACTGAGGTCGAGCGGGCCGACTCAGTCCCGGGCGCCCGCCGCCGGATCCGCGCCGGACGCGCGACCCGTGCCACCCGCCGCGCCCCGCTCCCGCAGCGCCCGGTACTCCTCCGCCACGGCCGCCGCCGCGACGTCCCATGTGCGCTCGGCCGCGTGCGCCCGGGCCGACGCCGAGAGCCGCGCGAGGGCGGGCCGGTCGGCGAGCAGGTCGCGGATCGCCCGGGCCCAGTCGGCGGGATCCCGCGTCGGCACGAACACGCCGCTCACGCCGTCCCGCACCGAGTCGACCAGCCCCTCCGTGCGGGACGCGACGACGGGCGTGCCGCACGCGGCGGCCTCGAGCGCCACGAGCCCGTAGGTCTCCGCGGCCGACGGCATGAGCGCGAGGTGCGCGCCGGCGAGGACGCGGGCGGTCGCCGCCCGGTCGAGCGCGCCCGCGAAGACGACGTCGTCCTCGAGGCCGAGCGACCGCACGAGCGCGTGCAGGCTCGCCGCGTACGCGTCCCGGCCGGGCGAGACCCCGCCGGCGATCACGAGCATGGGCCGGGTCCCGGGATCCAGCAGGGCGAGGGCCCGCAGCGCGACGTCCTGCCCCTTGAGCGGCTGGATCCGCCCGAGCAGCACGATCCGCACCCGCCCCCCGCCGTCGCGGCCCGACGGCTCCCGCAGGAACGCCTCCTCCACGCCAGGCGCCACGACGTGCACCGCGGCGGGATCCGCGTCGTAGGCCTCCACGAGCAGCCGCTTCTCCGACTCCGCGGACGCGACCACGAGGTCCGACTCGCGCACGAGCCGCCCCTCGTCCGCGAGCCGCGAGGCCGGCTCCGGGGTGTCCCCCGCGACGAGCCGGCGGTTCTTGCCCGCGGAGACCGAGTGCAGCGTCAGCACGTGCGGCACGCCCCATGCGCGCGCGACCGGCAGCGCCGCCACGGCCGACAGCCAGTAGTGCGCGTGCACGACGTCCGCCGGCGGCAGCGCGGCGAGCGCGTCAGCGAAGGCGTCCGTGATCCCGGGCAGCTCCTCCTTCGCGAGCGGCCCGACCGGCCCCGCCCGGAGCGCCCGCAGCTCGACGCCCGGCGCGACGGGGAGCACGGCCGGGTCGGCCGGATCCGTGGCGCGCGTGATCAGCTGCACCTCGTGCCCCTGCCGTCCGAGGCTCCGCGCGAGCTCCAGGAGGTAGACGTTGAGCCCGCCGGCATCGCCGGTGCTGGGTGTCTGGATCGGCGACGTGTGCAGCGAGACGAACGCGATCCTCATGCGCCCGATCCTACGAGCGGCGCCGGGCGACGCCGACGCGGCTCCGCGCGCACGCCCTGTCCCGACCGCGACGCCCTGCGAACCCCGGAGGTGCCGCGCGCCCCGATCGGGGACAATGGACGGATGCGGTCGCCCGTCCGCAACCCGTCCACCCTCCCTCGCCCGGGGAGGACCCGTCTGGAGGCCCGCATGACGCGACCTGCCGGCCCCGCGACCATGCAGATCGGCGAGCTCGCCGAGCGCACCGGCATGTCCCATCGCACGCTCCGCCACTACGACGAGACCGGCCTCCTGCGCCCGTCCGGCCGCTCGGACGGTGGCTTCCGCCTCTACACGGCCGACGACCTGGAACGCCTCCTCCTCATCCGCCGGATGAAGCCGCTCGGCTTCTCGCTCGAGGAGATGGTGCGCCTGCTCGAGGTCACGGACGCCCTCGACGCCGCCGGGCCGGATGACGACATCGCCTCCTTGCGCGCGGACCTCGCCGCCTTCGTCGCGGACGCGGAGGAGCGCCGCCGCCGCCTGTCCGAGCACCTCGCCATGGCCGACGAGTTCCTCGACCGCCTCCGCGCCCGCTGACCCGGCGACCCGACCGCGCGGATCCCCCGCCCGACACCGCCTCGTACCATGGGGAGGTGTCGACCATCACCCCTCCCCGCGCGCCCGCCTCGGCCTCCGCCTCCCCCGTGCTGCGCGAGGCGTCCCGCCGTCGCACCTTCGCCGTCATCTCCCACCCCGACGCGGGCAAGTCCACGCTCACCGAGGCGCTGCTGCTGCACGCGCACGCCATCGGATCCGCAGGCGCGGTGCACGGCAAGCAGGGCCGGAAGTCCACGGTCTCCGACTGGATGGACATGGAGAAGGAGCGCGGCATCTCGGTGAGCTCCGCCGCGATCCAGTTCACCCACCGCGACACCGTCATGAACGTCGTCGACACCCCCGGCCACGCCGACTTCTCCGAGGACACCTACCGCGTCCTCTCCGCGGTGGACGCCGCGATCATGCTCGTCGACGCCTCCCGCGGCCTCGAGACCCAGACCATGAAGCTGTTCGAGGTGTGCCGCCAGCGCCGCATCCCGATCATCACCGTCATCAACAAGTGGGACCGCCCGGGCCGCGAGCCGCTCGACCTGATGGACGAGATCAAGGAGCGTACGGGCCTCCTCCCCACGCCGCTCACGTGGCCCGTCGGCGAGTCCGGCGCGTTCTTCGGCGTCGTCGACCGCTCAAGCGGCGAGTGCGTGCACTTCACCCGCACGGCCGGCGGCGCGAGCATCGCCCCCGAGACGCGCATGTCGCCCGACGAGGCTCTGGCCGCGGCCGGATCCGCGTGGACGAACGCGGTCGAGGAGAGCGAGCTCCTGCACGAGGAGGGCCAGGACCACGACGAGGAGTCATTCCTCGCCCGCCGCACCACGCCCGTCCTCTTCGCGGCCGCGGTCCTCAACTTCGGCGTGACCCACATCCTCGACGCGCTGGACGCCATCGCGCCCGCCGCGCAACCGCGCCCCGACGAGCAGGACCGCACGCGTCCCGTCGAGGAGGACTTCTCCGGCTTCGTCTTCAAGGTGCAGTCCGGGATGAACACCGCGCACCGCGACCGCCTCGCCTTCATGCGGATCTGCTCGGGCGTCTTCCACCGCGGCATGACCGTCACGCACGCCCAGACCGGCCGCCCCTTCGTCACCAAGTACGCGCAGCAGCTCTTCGGCCGCGAGCGCTCCACCGTCGACGACGCCTACCCGGGCGACGTCGTCGGCCTCGTCAACGCGTCCAACATCCGCGTGGGCGACACGCTGTTCGACGGCGCTCCCGTCACCTTCCCGCGCCTCCCGCAGTTCGCGCCCGAGCTCTTCCGCGTGGTCCGCTCCAAGGACACGAGCACGCACAAGCAGTTCCGCAAGGGCATCGAGCAGCTGGACCACGAGGGCGTCATCCAGGTGATGCGCTCCGACCTCCGCGGCGACCAGGCCCCGGTCCTCGGCGCGGTCGGTCCCATGCAGTTCGAGGTCGTCGTCGAGCGCATGACAAACGAGTTCCGCGCGCCGCTGCGCATGGAGCCGCTCGAGTACCAGGTGGCCCGGATCACCGACGCGGCCTCCGCTCCCGCCCTCGCGAAGACCATCGGCGTCGAGGTGCTCGTGCGCTCCGACGGCACGCACATCGCGTTGATCACCACCCCGTGGCGCCTGAAGGCGATCCAGCGCGACAGCCCCGAGCTCACCCTCGTCGACGCCGCGACGGCCCTGCCGGACGCCTGATGACGGGGAAGCGCGCGTGACCCCCTCACCCGGTCACGCGTCCGCGCCTCTCGATCCGGGGCCTGCGGCCATGACCCCCTTGGCCGGTCACCGCACCTCCGTCGAGGCTGCTCCCGTCGGCGGACCGGCGATGGAGTCCGATACCATCCCACAGGACACGACCGTGGACGTCGATGCCGTCGTCGTCCGCGGCCCGGCGATCGACGCCCAGACCCGCTGCATCCACTACGGATCCGCGCTCGACGTGGTCGCCCTCCGCGCCCCGTGCTGCGACGCGTGGTACCCGTGCCACCTCTGCCATGCGGCCGTCGCCGACCACCCGCTGGAAGTGATCCCCCGCTCGGCCCACCACCTGCCGGCCGCCCTGTGCGGCGTGTGCCGCGCCACCATGAGCGTGCCCGAGTACATCGCGGCGGAAGCCTGCCCGAGCTGCGGCGCCGCGTTCAACCCCGGCTGTGCTGCTCACGCCCACCTCTACTTCGCGCCCTGACCGGGACACGCGCCGGAGCCGCGCCTCGATCCGCCGGTCCGCTCGGCCGCTCGCCAGGGGCGCCGGATGCGCCGCCGGGTCGCCGGACGAGCGGCACCTCCGCGGGCGTCTGCGCCCGACGTGGTGGCCCTCGGACTATCCGCCCGCCGGCATGTCCGCGAAGCGCGAGAAGTGCCCGTGGAAGCCGACCGTGATGGTGCCCGTCGGCCCGTTGCGGTGCTTGGCGACGATGAAGTCGGCCTCGCCCGCGCGCGGGTTGTCCTTCTCGTAGGCGCTCTCGCGGTGCAGCAGGATGACCATGTCGGCGTCCTGCTCGAGCGAACCGGACTCGCGGAGGTCGGAGATGGCCGGCATCTTGTCGGCGCGCTGCTCCGGCCCGCGGTTCAGCTGCGAGAGCGCGATGACGGGAACCTGCAGTTCCTTCGCCATGAGCTTGAGCGCACGCGAGAACTCCGAGACCTCCTGCTGGCGCGACTCCACTTTCTTGCCGCTCGTCATGAGCTGCAGGTAGTCGATGACGACGAGCTTCAGCCCGACCTTCTGCTTGAGCCGACGGCACTTCGCGCGGATCTCGACGAGCGTCATGTTCGGGCTGTCGTCGATGTAGAGGGGCGCGTCGTTGATGCGGCCGCGGGTCTGCGCGATCGTCGTCCAGTCCCTGGCGTCCACCGTGCCCTTGCGCATGCTCTGGAGCGGCACGGACGCCTCGGCGGACAGCAGGCGCATCGCGATCTCGCTGCGCCCCATCTCGAGGCTGAAGAAGATCGACGGCATGTCGTACTTGATGCTCGCGGCGCGTGCGAAGTCGAGCGCCAACGTCGACTTGCCTAGCGCGGGGCGCGCGGCGACGATGATGAGCTGGCCCGGGTGCAGGCCGTTGGTGAGCGCGTCGAGGTCGGCGAAGCCCGTGGGCACGCCGGTCATCTGGCCGTCCTTGCCCTTGGCCGCCTCGATCTCGTCGATGGCGACCGTGACCGCGTCCGTGAGCGGCACGTAGTCCTCCGCCTCGACACCGCCCGTGACGCCGTAGATCTCCGCCTGAGCGTTGTTCACGAGGTCGACGACCTCGCCCTCGCTGGCGTAGCCCATCTGCACGATGCGGGTGCCGGCCTCGACCAGGCGCCGCAGCACCGCCTTCTCGGCGACGATGGACGCGTAGAAGCCGGCGTTGGCTGCCGTGGGGACGACGCTCGTGAGGGTGTGGAGGTAGTCGGCGCCACCCGCGCGGCTCAGCTCGCCGAGCTTGGTGAGCTCGTCGGTGACCGCGATGACGTCCGTGGGCTCACCGTGCGAGTACAGCGACAGGATGGCGTCGAAGATGATCTCGTGCTTGGGGATGTAGAAGTCGATCGCCCGCACCTGCTCGACCGCGTCGGCGACCGCGTCCTTGCTGAGGAGCATGCCGCCGATGGCGCTCTGCTCGGCGAGGAGGTCGTGCGGCGGCGTGCGCTCGTGGCCGGCGCGCTTGTCGCGCTCGTCCCGTTCGCCGGCGAGACCCAGATGGGCGATGGACACGTGCGGCTCCCCTCGGTCGGTTGGGCGGATGCGCCCGCACGACCGTTCTAGCTCGGACCTCCGACACCGCTCAGACGACGTCGGCCGGACCGCTGTCGGGTCCTCCGCGACCCGTTCGACGGGCGCTGCCCCACGATATGGATCCGGTCCCGCCAGGACCAAATGCCCCTGTGGACGAGGCTGTGGACAATGTGGGCGAAACGCCGAGGATCGTGTGGACTACCTGGGGACAAGCCTGTGCACTACTGACTTTTTTCCGGTCTGAATCCATTGCTGACCAGGCCTGGAGTTCTCCCCCACCGGTGTGGGAAAACTAGTCTGCACCAGGGCTTGAGAGTTCGTCTGCTACGGCCTGGCCTGTGGATGGGGCTGGGGATCCAGAGGCCTCTGACCGGCTGGTTAACCGCAGATGGCGGTGGGCTCCATGAGCCCACCGCCATCGATCTCGTGCTGCGTTACTTCGCGGCGACGACCTGCAGGCTGATCGTGGCGACGATGTCGTCACGGAGCCGGATCGTGGCCTCGTGGTTCCCCGTGGCCTTGATGGCGTTGGGGATCTCGATCTTGCGCTTGTCGACCTGGCCGATGCCGGACTCCTCGACCGCCTTGGCGATGTCGGACGTCTTGACGGAGCCGAAGAGGCGCCCGCCCTGGCCGGCCTTGACGGTGAGCTTGACGATCTTGGCCTCGAGGCGGCTCTTGAGGTCCTGCGCCTCCTCGATGGTCGCGTGCTCGCGAGCGGCACGCGCTGCCTTGATCTGCTCGATCTGCTTCTCGCCGCCGCGGCTCCAGATGACCGCGAAGCCCTGGGGCACGAGGTAGTTGCGGGAGAACCCGTTCTTGACCTCGACGACGTCTCCGGGGGAACCGAGGCCGGAGACCTCGGTCGTGAGGATCACTTTCGACATTCCATTACCCCTTAACGGCCAGAGCCGGCGTAAGGGAGAAGTGCCATCTCACGCGCGTTCTTGACTGCGCGCGCGATGAGGCGCTGCTCCTGCACCGAGACACCGGTGATGCGACGAGCGCGGATCTTTCCCCGCTCGGAGATGAACTTGCGGAGGGTGGCGACATCCTTGTAGTCGATGACGCCGACGCGGATGGACTTCGCCGGGGCGGCGTTCTTGCCGCCCTTGGCTCCGCGGAGAGGCTTGCGGCGGTCGCCGCTGCTCTTTCCAGCCATGATTCTTCCTGTCTTTCGTACGTAGTGCGACGAGCCCTAGAAGGGCGTCTCGTCGTTGAAGTTGCCGGGGTTGGACCAGCCGCCGTCGCCGCCGCCGGAGTTGCCGCCCGAGCTCGCGGGGGTGCCCCACGGCTCCTCGGCCACCTGCTGCTGCTGGGGCTGTCCGCCGCCGAACTGGCCACGGCCACTGCCGCCGGAGTTGCCCCCGCCGCCGTTGCCGCCGCCGCCGGCCGCGCGCGTGACCTGAGCGGTCGCGTAGCGGAGCGAGGGGCCGATCTCGTCGACCTCGAGCTCGATGGAGGTGCGCTTCTCGCCCTCCTTCGTCTCGTACGACCGCTGCTTGAGGCGGCCGGTCGCGACGACACGCGAGCCCTTGGTGAGCGAGGACGCCACGTGCTCGGCGAACTCGCGCCACACGCTCGCACGGAGGAAGAGGGCGTCGCCGTCCTTCCAGTCGTTGCTCGCGCGGTCGAAGGACCTCGGCGTGGAGGCGATGGTGAAGTTGGCTACCGCCAGCCCGTTCTGCGTGTATCGCAGCTCCGGATCACTGGTGAGGTTGCCCACGACCGTGATGATGGTTTCGCCGGCCATCGACTACTCCCCGGTCTTCTCGCTGGAAGCAGCCTGGGCTGCCGGCTTGCCGGGCGTCGCCGGAGCGGCGTCCGTGGCGGGCGCCTGGGGCGCGGCGTCTGCGGCCTTGGACGTGGCGGCTGCCTTGCGGGCGGCCTTCTCGTCGGCGAGCTTGCGAGCGGACGCGACCATGGCCATGGCCTCCTCGGCACGCAGCACCTTGGTGCGCATGACGGCCTCGGACAGACCCAGCTGGCGGTCGAGCTCCTGCGTGGCCTCGCTCGTGGCGGTGAGCTGGACGACGGCGTAGATGCCCTCGTTCTTCTTGTTGATCTCGTACGCCAGTCGACGACGGCCCCAGACGTCGACGTTGTCGACGGTGCCACCGCTGGTGCGGATGACGTTGAGGAACTTGTCGAGACTGGGAGCGACGGTGCGCTCATCGATCTCGGGATCCAGGATCACCATGAGTTCGTACTGATGCGTCACTAACCCACCTCCTTCGGACTTGAACGGTCGCAGACGATCTGCGACAGGAGGGTATGTGCATCTGTCCGCGCGGGGCAGGGGAATCCCGTTGCCGAGCGGACAACCTCGCAAGACTACCGGATGGGGAGGAGTCGCACCAGGCCGCGGGTCGTGGCCGAGCGGATCAGCCCTGCTCGGCCGCCCACCACGCGACGAGGCGGCGCTCGGCCTCCTCCTCGGGGAGCGGGCCCTCGTCGAGCCGCAGCTCGAGCAGGAAGCGGTAGGCCCGGCCCACGACCGGCCCCGGCGGCACGTCGAGGATCCGCATGATCGCCTCGCCGTCGAGGTCCGGACGGACGGCCGCCATCTCCTCCTGCTCGGCGAGCTCGGCGATGCGGGCCTCGAGGTCGTCGTACGCGAAGCCGAGGCGGTCGGCCTTGCGACGGTTCTGCGTGGTGACGTCCGCGCGCGTGAGCATGTGCAGGCGCTCGAGCTCAGGGCCGGCGTCGCGCACGTAGCGGCGGACGGCCGAGTCGGTCCAGCCGCCCTCCGTGTAGCCGAAGAAGCGGAGGTGCAGCTCGATGAGGCGCGCGACCGACGCGATCGTGTCGTTGTCGAAGCGGAGCGCGCGGAGCCGGCGCTTGGCCATCTTCGATCCGACGACGTCGTGGTGGTGGAAGGTGACGACGCCGCCGGGCTCGAGCCGGCGCGTGGACGGCTTGCCGATGTCGTGGAGCAGCGCGGCGAGGCGGAGGACGAGATCCGGCGCGTCGCCCGGGTGGCGGGAGCGCTCGTGGTCGATGGCCTGGTCGAGCACTTGGAGGGAGTGCTGGTAGACGTCCTTGTGACGGTGGTGCTCGTCGGCCTCGAGCTTCATCGCGGGGAGCTCGGGGAGCACGTGGTCGGCCAGCCCGCCCTCGACGAGCAGGTCGAGGCCCGCGCGCGGCTCGGGGGTGCGCAGCAGCTTGGAGAGCTCGTCGCTCACGCGCTCGACGGAGATGTCGAGGATCCTCGGGGCCATGTCGCGGATGGCATCGAGCGCGGCGTCGTCGAGGCGGAAGCCGAGCTGCGAGGCGAAGCGGACGGCGCGCATCATGCGGAGCGGGTCGTCGCCGAACGAGACCTCGGGGGCCACGGGCGTGCGGAGCACCTGGGCGAGGAGGTCGTCGATGCCGCCGGACGGATCCACCAGCACCACCTGCGGCAGGCGCACGGCGAGCGCGTTCACCGTGAAGTCGCGGCGCACGAGATCCTCATCCAGCGACGAGCCGAACTCGACCTCGGGCTTGCGGGAGACGCCGTCGTACTGGTCGGTGCGGTAGGTCGTGATCTCGACCTGCTCACCCTTCACGCGCGCGCCGATCGTGCCGAACGCGCGGCCGATGTCCCAGTGGGCGTCGGCGACGGGCTTCACGATCTCGAGGATGCGGTCGGGGCGCGCGTCGGTGGTGAGGTCGAGGTCGGTCGCCGCGCGGCCGAGGAAGGCGTCGCGCACGGGGCCGCCGACGAGCGCTAGCTCGTGGCCCGCCTCATGGAAGGCGCGCGCGAGCACGGCGACCGGGGGTGATGCGGCCAGCTCGCGGAGACGCTCGAGGGCCTGTGCGACGCTGTGCATGGTCGGACAGTCTACGGCGGGACGACGACGGGCTTCCGGCGTCCACGGCGAGCGCACACGGGCCGCGCGGGGCCAGCCATTTAGAATCGGCAGATGCACGCCGCGCCTCGACACGACGCCGGCCCCACCCGCACGGACAGAGCCCTCCGGCTGATGCGGCGATCCGCTCGACGCACGATCTCCACCCTCGTGTGCGTCGCGGTCGCCGCCGGGACGCTCGCCGCCGGGACGGTCGCGGGTCCGTCGACCCCGGCGCACGCGGCCACCGACGGCGTGACGCTCACCGTCACGCCCGCGGCCGAGGGGATCCTGACCCCCGGCCAGGACCTCGCCGTCACCGTGTCCGTCGTCAACGCGACGGAGGCCGCGGTACCGGCCGGGCGCATCGACCTCGACCTCAACCGCACCGTCCTCGACACCCGGACGAAGATCGACGGCTGGCTCGACACGGCGTCCACCGACCAGAACTCGCGCACCGGCCCGCGGATCGGCCGCGCCGACACCCCGGAGGTGCCCGCGGGCGGCACCGTCGACGTGGCCATCACGGTCCCGTCGGCGACCGTGGCCCTGCAGGGCAGCCGGGGCGGGTTCGGGCCGCGCGGGCTCACGGCGGAGCTCGACGCCGGCGGCGCGGACGTCGCGACGGGCCGCGGTGCGGTCGTCTGGAGCCCCGGCGCGGATCCGGCGCCCACGCCCGTCGCGGCCGTCATGCCGCTCACCGTCCCGGCGAGCGCGTCGGACTTCATCGACGCCGAGGCCCTCGCGACCTACACGGCGGCGGGCGGCACGCTCACGCGTCAGCTCGACGCGGTCTACGGCCGCCCCGTCGCGGTGGGCATCGACCCGCGGATCATCGCGTCCATCCGCATCCTCGGCGCCGACGCCCCCGCATCCGCCGTCGAGTGGCTGCAGCGCCTCCGCGAGATCCCGAACGAGACCTTCGCGCTGGCCTGGGCGGACGCCGACGTCGCCGTGCAGGCGCAGGCGGGGGCCGCGACCCTCCTCGCGCCCACGGACGCCTCCTACGCCGTGCGCGCGAGCCGGTTCGCGGCGCCGGGCTCGACCCCCGCGCCGTCCCCGAGCTCGACGCCCAGCGAGACCCCCACGGCGACGGAGTCCCCCGCCGCGAGCGGCACGCGCGATGGATCCGCCATGGCCGGAGCCGCGACCGCCGCCCCCGCCGAGACGCCCGCCCCCTCCTCCAGTCCCGAGCCGAGCCCCACGCCATCGGCGCCTGCGCTGGCCCCCGCGCCGAGCCTCGCCGACCTGACGGCCTGGGACTACACGATCTCCAGCGTCTCCTGGCCGGCCGCGGGCACCGTGACCTCGGGCGATCTCGGGGTGCTCGCCGCCAGCGGCACCACCACGGCGATCCTCGGGAGCGGCGACGTGCAGTCCACGGGTTCCGCGTCCGTCGCCGCGACCGGGACGATCGGCGACACGACCGTGCTCGTGACCGACGACCGCGTCTCCGCCCTCGTCGACCGTGCCCTCTCCGCCGAGACCGACGAGGCCTTCGGGATCGCGCTGGCCCAGCTCTCGGCGACCCTCGCGGCCGACGCGCGCGCGGCTGACGGGCACGTGGTCGTCGCCGGCCTCGAGCGCGGCTGGGCGGCATCCGGGGGGCGGCTGGGTCAGCTGCTCGACGCGATCCAGGGGCTCCCCTTCAGCGACACCGCGCAGCTGGGCGCCGCCTTCGCCACCGCGCCCGTGCCTCTGCAGGTCGTGGATCACCCGGAGGACGCCACGCGGGTCCAGCGCGTCGCCGACGCGATGTCGCTCGAGGCGCAGGTCGACGCGTTCGCCAAGGCGGTCGAGCGCCCCGAGCTCATCACCGGGCAGCAGCGGATGCTGCTCCTCGCCACGCTCGCGAACCGCTGGCGCGACGACACGGATGGGCTGGTGACCGTCCAGGACGGTTACACGGCGCAGGCCGACGCGCTGCTGGGCTCCGTCGCCATCACCACCCGCCAGAACACCGTCATCAGCGACACGACGAGCCTCCTCATCAACGTGAGCAACGAGCTCGACCAGCCCGTCACGGTGCGGCTGTCGATCATCGCCGGCAGCGGCCGGATCCGCGTCGACGACTCCGCGGTCGTCACGGTCCCCGCCCACGGCAGCGCATCGGCCCGCCCGCCCATCACCTCCATCTCCAACGGCGACGTCGTGGTCACCGCGCGGCTGACCACCCAAGACGGTTCCGTCCAGATCGGCGAGAGCGCGCCCGTCGAGCTGTTCATCCGGGCCGGGTTCGAGGCCGTCGTCACGACGCTGTTCGTCGCCGCCGTCGCGCTCCTGTTCGGCTTCGGCCTGTTCCGCAGCATCCGCAAGCGCCGCCGCGCCCGCGCCCGGCAGCTCGCCGGCCTGCCCGAGGAGATCGATGACTGACCGGATCGTGCCGCCCGCCTCCGAATGGGACGCGGCATGACCGCGTCACCCGCTCCCCGCGGCGGCATCGGCCGCGCGTCCGCCCTGCTGGCCTCGGGCACGTTCGTCTCGCGCAT
This sequence comes from Clavibacter quasicaliforniensis, assembly GCF_051201715.1. Classification (NCBI taxonomy): domain Bacteria; kingdom Bacillati; phylum Actinomycetota; class Actinomycetes; order Micrococcales; family Microbacteriaceae; genus Clavibacter; species Clavibacter quasicaliforniensis. The sequence goes on from NZ_CP139624.1 coordinate 3,255,716, forward strand.
CCTCGGCTTCGTCAAGGCGATCGTGCTGCTGCAGACCATCGGCGCGACCCTCGGCAGCTCCAACGCGTTCTCCAACGCGAACCAGCTCCCCAACAACATCTACGTGATCATCGCGGGCGGCGTCCTCAACGCCGTCCTCGTGCCGCAGGTCGTGCGCGCCGCCAAGCACGCCGACGGCGGCGCCGGCTACATCAACAAGCTCGTGACGATCGCGATCGTCGTGCTCGGCGGCGTCACGATCCTCGCGACCGTCGGCGCTCCCGTCGTCTCCCGCCTCTACGCCGCCACCCTGCCGCCGGACGTCTTCGCGCTCGTCGTCGCGTTCGCGTACTGGTGCCTGCCGCAGATCCTCTTCTACGGGCTCTACGCCGTGCTCGGCGAGGTGCTGAACGCCCGGGGATCCTTCGGGCCGTTCACGTGGGCGCCCGTCCTCAACAACGTGGTCGCCATCGCCGGCCTCCTCGTCTTCCAGGCCATGTTCGGCTCCGGCAGCCGCCCGGTCGACGACTGGAGCCTCGACAAGATCGTCGTGCTCGCCGGATCCGCGACCCTCGGCGTCGTCGCCCAGGCGCTCATCCTCTTCGTGTTCTGGCGCCGCGTGGGCCTGCGCTTCCGGTTTGACTTCGCGTGGCGGGGAGTGGGCCTCGGCACAGCCGGCCGCCTCGCCGGCTGGACGTTCGGCATGCTCGTCGTGACGCAGCTCGCCGGCATCGCGCAGTCGAACGTGGCGAACATCGCGGCCACCTCGGACAGCCCCTCGAGCACGATCCTGCTCAACGCGTGGCTGTTCTTCATGCTGCCGCACTCGATCTTCGCGGTCTCGATCGCCACCGCGTACTTCACCCGGATGAGCACGCACGCGGGCGAGGGCGACCACGACAGCATGCGCGCGGACCTCTCCTCGGCCGTGCGGCTCGTCGCGCTCATGACGGTGCTCTCCACCGCGCTCATCGCCGTGCTGGCAGGACCCGTGGCGCGCGTGATGGTGTCGGGCGACATCGGCGAGGTCCGCGGCTACGGCATCGTGCTCATCGCCTTCATCCTCGGCCTGCCGGCGTTCAGCACCCTCTTCGTGCTGCAGCGCGCCTTCTACGCCCTGTCGGACACGCGCACGCCGTTCCTCATCCAGTGCGCGCAGGTCGTGCTGTTCATCGCCGGAGCGCTGGTCATCTCGCAGCAGCCCGTCGAGCTGATCGGCGTCGGGCTCGCCCTGCTCCAGACCGTCACGGTCACCGTCCAGGCCGTCCTGACCGCGGTGCTCCTCCGCCGCCGGATCGGCCGCGTCGACGGGCGTCGGATCCTCCGCAGCGTGGTCCGCTTCGTCGTCGCCGCAGTGCCGACCGCGCTCGTCGGCATCGCGCTCCTCGCCCTCGTCTCGGGCGGCGCGTTCGAGGGAGTGGGCGTCGCGTCGAAGGGCCAGTCGCTCCTCGTCGGGATCCCCCTGGCCGCCGTCATGACGGCCGTGTACGTCGCCGCGCTGGCCGCCATGCGCTCCTCCGAGCTGCAGCAGCTCGCGGGCCCCGTCATGCGCCGCATCCGCCGCCGCTGACCCCGCACGCCGCCACCGGCTCGACGGGCCCCGAGGCCTGTCCGCGCACGCGCCCCCGCCCGGTGGAGCCGCAGGAATAGCCGCTACCGTGGGTCTGTTGCAGAGGTGAGCGGGCGCCGGCGAGGCGCCCCGCCGAGCAGTGGAGGAGAAGCCGTCGTGCGTCAGATCATCATCATCGGTTCGGGTCCGGCCGGGTACACGGCCGCCATCTACGCCGCGCGCGCCAACCTCACGCCCCTCCTCATCGCCAGCTCGGTCGAGGCCGGCGGCGAGCTCATGAACACCACCGAGGTCGAGAACTACCCCGGCTTCACCGACGGCATCCAGGGCCCCGACCTCATGATGGCGATGCAGGCGCAGGCCGAGCGCTTCGGCACCGAGGTCGTCCTCGACGACGTCACGTCGGTCGAGCTGCAGGGCGACGTCAAGCGCGTCACCCTCGGCAACGGCGACGTGCACGAGGCCCTCGCGGTCATCGCCGCCACCGGATCCGCGTACCGCAAGCTGGGCCTCCCCGCGGAGGACCGCTTCAGCGGCCACGGCGTCTCCTGGTGCGCGACGTGCGACGGCTTCTTCTTCCGCCAGAAGACCATCGCGGTCGTCGGCGGCGGCGACAGCGCGATGGAGGAGGCCACCTTCCTCACGCGCTTCGCGGAGAAGGTCTACGTGATCCACCGCAAGGACACCCTGCGCGCCTCGAAGATCATGCAGGACCGCGCGTTCGAGAACCCCAAGATCGAGTTCGTCTGGAACGCGCAGGTGGTCGACATCACGGGCGGCGAGAAGGTCGACGGCGTGGTGCTCGAGGACACCGTCACCGGCGAGCAGCGCCCGCTCGCCCTCGACGGCCTCTTCATCGCCATCGGCAACGACCCACGCACGCACCTCTTCCACCAGCAGCTCGAGCTCACCACCGAGGGCACCATCGCCGTCGAGGGCCGCTCCTCGCGCACGAACCTGCCGGGCGTGTTCGCGGCCGGCGACGTGATCGACCCGACGTACCGCCAGGCCGTCACGGCCGCCGCGTCCGGCACGGTCGCGGCGCTCGACGCGGAGCACTTCCTCGCGTCGCTGCCGGACACCCTGCTCGACGCCGCATCCGACGGACCGGACGGCCCCGCGGGCCACGGCGCTCCGGCAGCCGGCAGCGCGGTGGATCCCGACGGCGAGCTCGTCGGCGCCGACCACCAGTAGCCGCACCCCCATCACGACCCGATCCGGCATCCGCTCGGATCCACGCGAACCACACGAAGGAGAACCCATGTCCCACTCCCGCGACGTCACCGACGCCAGCTTCCAGGCCGACGTCCTCGACGCCGAGAAGACCGTCATCGTCGACTTCTGGGCGCCCTGGTGCGGCCCGTGCAAGGCCGTCTCCCCCGTCCTCGACCAGATCGCGGCCGAGAACCCCGGCATCGAGCTCGTCAAGATCGACGTGGACGACAACCCCGAGATCGCGATGAAGTACAAGATCACGTCGATCCCGGCCATGAAGGTCTTCCAGAAGGGCGAGGTCGTCAAGACCGTCATCGGCGCCAAGCCGAAGCCGGCCCTCGAGCAGGAGTTCGCCGACTTCCTGAAGTAGGCGTCTCTCGCGCCGTACAGGCGGCGAGTACGACCGGAGGGCCCGGCACCGCGAGGTGCCGGGCCCTCCTTCGTCCCGCCCACACCGTCGCCGGCCAGGGCGCTGCACCGGAGGATCGCGGGCCGACGCCCGTTAGGCTGGACGGCAATCGGACAGTGAGAGACGTGACGTGACACCTGCAGGCAGCCCCCGCGAATCCGCGGGCACCAACCTCGACCCCTGGTTCCCCCACTACGCGGAGAGGACCTCCGGCCTCAGCGCGTCCGAGGTCCGCGCCCTCTTCGCCGTGGCCTCCCGCCCCGAGGTCGTGTCGCTCGCCGGTGGGATGCCGTTCGTCTCGGCCCTCCCGCAGGAGCTCATCGTCTCGGCGATGGAGAAGGTCATGCGCGAGCGCGGCCCCGTGGCGCTGCAGTACGGCGGCGGCCAGGGCACGCCGGAGCTCCGCGAGGACATCCTGGAGATCATGGCCCTCGAGGGCATCCGCGGCAGCGTCGACGACATCGTCACCACCACGGGCTCGCAGCAGGCGCTCGACCTCGTCACGAAGCTCTTCATCGACCCCGGCGACGTGATCCTCGCCGAGGCACCCAGCTACGTCGGTGCCATCGGCGTCTTCCGCAGCTACCAGGCCGTCGTCGAGCACGTGGTCATGGACGACGACGGTCTCGTCCCCGAGGCGCTGCGCGAGGCCATCGCCAGGATCCGCGGCGAAGGCCGCACCATCAAGTTCCTCTACACGGTCCCCAACTTCCACAACCCGGCCGGCGTCACCATGTCCGCCGCGCGGCGACCGGAGATCCTCGAGATCTGCCGCTCGAACGACATCCTCGTGCTCGAGGACAATCCCTACGGACTGCTCTGGTTCGACCGGCCCGCCCCGGACGCCATGCGCAGCCTCGACGACGAGGGCGTCATCTACCTCGGCTCCTTCTCCAAGACCCTGGCCCCCGGCTTCCGCGTCGGCTGGGCGCTCGCCCCGCATGCCATCCGCGAGAAGCTCATCCTCGCCCAGGAGTCGGCGGTCCTCTCCCCCAGCTCCTTCAGCCAGCTGATCATCTCGGAGTACCTCCACGCCTCCGACTGGAAGGGCCAGATCGACACCTTCCGCGGCGTGTACCGGGAGCGACGCGACGCCACGCTGTCCGCCCTCCAGGAGCACCTGCCGAGCCTGACCTGGACGGTCCCGAACGGCGGCTTCTACGTCTGGCTGAAGCTCCCTGAGCAGCTCGACTCCAAGCAGATGCTCCCCCGAGCAGTCACGGCCCTCGTCGCCTACACGCCCGGCACGGCGTTCTACGCCGACGGCCGTGGACGCGACGCCATCCGCCTGTCGTTCTGCTACCCGACGCCCGAGCGCATCCGCGAGGGCATCCGCCGCATGGCGGGGGTCATTGACGACGAGCTGGATCTGCTCACCACGTTCTCCGGCACGGGTGCGCTGGCGTCACGCCCCACGACGTCCGTCGTCACGCCGCCGCCGGACCTCGACTGATAACCCGCGTCCACGAACACCGACCGCAACCGGATCGAGCATCATGACCGCACACGAGCCCCTCTCCGTCCTCGTCCTCGCGGGCGGGATCTCCCACGAGCGCGACGTGTCGCTCCGCAGCGGTCGCCGCGTGGCCGATGCCCTGCGCGCGGCCGGTGTCCAGGCGTCGCTCCGCGATCCCGACGCCACCCTCCTGGACTTCCTCCGGGACACGCCTCCCGCCGTCGTGTGGCCGGTCCTCCACGGGGCCAGCGGTGAGGACGGCGCGCTCCTCGGCCTGCTCGAGCTCGCGGGCGTCCCCTACGTGGGCTCCTCGGCACGATCCGGACGTCTCGCATGGGACAAGCCGACCGCGAAGGCGATCGCCGAGTCCGCGGGCATCCGCACGCCGCGATCCGTGACCCTCCCCAAGGACACGTTCCGTGAGCTCGGCGCGGCTGCCGTCCTGCGCCTCGTCACCGAGGCCGTGCCCGCTCCGTACGCCGTCAAGCCGGCCCGCGGCGGGTCGGCACAGGGGGTCACGATCGTGACCGATCCGGGATCCCTGCCGCGGGCGATGGTGGACGCCTACACATACGGCGACGTCGCCCTCATCGAGCAGCTCGTCGAGGGTACCGAGGTCGCGATCGGCGTCCTCGACACCGGCGACGGCCCCGAGGCGCTCCCTGCGACCGAGATCGTGCCCACATCCGGCGTATACGGCTACGAGGCGCGCTACAACGCGGGTCTGACGCGCTTCTTCACGCCCGCGCGCATCTCCCCCGAGGCGAACGCGGCAGCCTCCGCGGCCGCCATCGGGATCCACCGTGCTCTCGGCATCGGACAGATGTCGCGAGTGGACATCATCATCGACGCCGCGGGCGAGCCCTGGTTCATCGAGGTCAACGTCATCCCCGGTCTCACCGAGACGTCGTTGCTCCCGCAAGGACTCGCGGCTGCCGGGGTCGAGGTGGGCGATCTCTACCGCCGCCTCGCCGAGGCTGCGCGTGGAGCCTCCTCCGGCCCCTGACGCCTCTAGCGCGTGAACGGAGGCGACCCTCCCAGGTCGCGTCCCTTCGCTTCGCGTCAGCTGGCGTCGGCGTCTGGGACGCCCATCTCCTGGGCGATGCGCGTCAGATCCCCCACCGTCGCGAAGTCGATGATGATCTGGCCCTTCTGGGCCGACATGGTCACGCGCACGCTCGTGTTGAGGTGGTCCCCGATGCGCTGGGCCGTGTCGCCCAGATGCGCGTTGCGCGCCGAGCTGGCGGACTTGCGCGGCTTGCTGGTCCGCTGTCCCCGTTGCGCAGCAGCCTCAGCCGCCCTCACGGAGAGATCCTCGTTGACGATCTTCTCGGCGAGGTGGCGCATGGCGTCCTCGTCCCCGGACGACAGGATCGCGCGCGCATGCCCCGCAGACAGGACGCCGGCCGCTACCCGATGCTGCACGTCCTCGGGTAGACGGAGCAGGCGGATCGTGTTGGTGATCTGCGGCCGCGACCGTCCGAGGCGCTGCGCGAGCTCGTCCTGGGTGATGGCGAAGTCGGCCAGCAGCTGCTGATAGGCGCTGGCCTCCTCGAGGGGATTCAGCTCCGACCGGTGCAGGTTCTCCAGCAGGGCGTCCCGCAGCATGGACTCGTCGGCGGTGTCCTTGATGACGGCCGGGATGGTGTCCAGCCCGAGCTCCTTGGTGGCCCGAAGACGACGCTCCCCCATCACGAGCTCGTACCGGGCGCGGCCATCCGCGTCGGCACCGAGCGGGCGCACGACGATCGGCTGGAGCACCCCGTACTCCCGGATCGACACCATGAGCTCCTGGAGCTCGTCCTGGCGGAAGTCAGTGCGCGGCTGCTGCGCGTTCGGGGTGATGTCCGCGGGATCGAGGTTAGCCAAGCGCGCCCCGGGAACAGCCACGAGCTCCGGCTCGCCCTTGGCCTGCGACTCCCCCTGCACCCCGCTCGGCGCACCCGCACCGATGCTGTCCGGGAAGAAGACGTCGACAGGCCTGCTGCGCTCATCGGACGTGGGGATGAGCGCGCCGATGCCTCGACCCAGGCCGGTTCTCTTGGTTGCCATTATCTCCGGGCTCCTCGGTGTGCGATCTCGGCTGCTGCCTCCAAGTAGGAGAGAGCGCCAGGTGAATTGGGGTCGTAGCTGATGACGCTCTGGCCATAGCTGGGCGCCTCGCTGATGCGGACCGACCGTGGGATGAGGGTCGTGAGGGTCTGCTGAGGGAAGTGCTCACGCACTTCGGCCGCGACCTGCTGGGCGAGGTTCGTACGTCCGTCGTACATGGTCAGCAGGATGGTGGACATCGCCAGCTCGGGGTTGAGATGCTGCGCGATCAGCTCGATGTTCGAGAGCAGCTGACTGAGGCCCTCGAGCGCGTAGTACTCGCACTGGATGGGGATCAGCACCTCCCTGGCGGCGCTGAACGCGTTGATCGTGAGCAGCCCGAGTGACGGCGGGCAGTCGATCAGTACGTAGTCGAAGTCGCGCCCGCTGTCCGACGCCAAGAAGGCATCGAGCGCCTTTCGAAGCCGACGTTCACGGTGAGGAAGGTTCACGAGCTCGATCTCAGCTCCTGCGAGATGGATCGTCGCGGGCACGCAGAAGAGAGTGCCGAATTCAGGGCTGGTCTGCACGACCTTCTCTATGGCGACATCATTGACGAGCACGTCGTACACGCTCATGAGGTCGCTGGAACGGTCTGCGCCGAGCGCTGTGGATGCGTTTCCCTGCGGATCCAGGTCGATGACCAGTGTGCGCGAGCCGGCCTTCGCGAGCGCAGCGGCGAGGTTCACGGTGGACGTGGTCTTCCCCACCCCGCCCTTCTGGTTGGCGATCGTGAAGACCCGAGTGCGTTTCGGGCGTGGCAGAACGAGACCCGCGAGGGCCTTCCGTCGTCGGCTCGTCTCGGAGAGCTCGCGTGCGATGGGACTCAGGTCTTCATCCACGGATTGCTCCCGATCGGTGGTCGAGGTGGGCGATGGGTGCACGGTGCGTATCGGCATGTTTCACGTGGAACATCCAGCCCTCGTCGCGGCTTCTGCTCTGTAATCCGATTTTGATCAGCTCTTCTATCTTGGATTGACGGGCATCGTCACTCATGCGACTCGCGCCCGGATCACTCGCGTGACCTCGTCGACCTGCCCCGAACCGAGCGTGAGCACCTCGACATCCTCCAGGTGGTATTTGCGAATGGCCTTGCTGGCAGCCTCGACCTCGCGCTCCGCGTTTGATCCCTTCATCAGGACGAGCTCTCCTCCGGTCTTCACGAGTGGCACGGTAAGCGGGATCAGCTTCGAGAACGCACTGACGGCCCGCGCTGTCACCTGGTCGAGACTGAACTCCTGAGCCACCTCCTCCGCACGAGCGCGTCGAACAGAGACGTTGTCCAGGGCTAGATGCGCCACCTGCTCTTCCAGCCAGGCGATGCGGCGCTCCATGGGCTCGATGAGCACGAACTCGACGTCCGGTCGCGCGATAGCGAGCACCAGTCCAGGCAGCCCTGCTCCGGTTCCGATGTCGCCGACAAGTCCAGGGCGTAGAAGCGGCGCGACCAGCACTGAGTTGATGATGTGCCGAGACCAGAGTCGCGGGGGCTCGAGGGGTCCGATGAGCCCGAGCTCCTCTCCGCGCTGACCGAGCTGAGAGACGAATTCGCGTGCCACGTCCAGGCGGTCTCCGAACATCGATGCCGCCACTGTCGGCTCCGACTCGATGATGATCTGCTCAGGCATCGCCTATCCATCCTGTGTTCGGTGGCTGTGTCAACTAGAACATGTCCGCGGCCCGTGTCAGCATCGAGCGGTCGCGACGACTGTTGAGGCGTGTCCTGCGAGTTTAGCGTTCACGGATGTTGCGCGAGGACCGGATCGGCCCTCAGTCTGCCGTCCGGCACGCTGATTCCCCCCTCATGTTTCACGTGAAACCGGCCGGCTCTGCAGGCGGTGGTCTCACGCTCCGCGGGTGTGCGCGCACTCCGCGGGATCCCTCCTACCCAAAGCCGGCCTATGTTTCACGTGAAACACTCATCGACATGCACGGGGCAAGTCGATGGACCACCTTCACGTCTGCGCGCCTTGCACCGAAGCGTCGAGCATCCGAGCTGACCAGCCCTGCACCCTCGTCTCACGACGACCAGATTGTCAAATCCAAGTGCATCCCGATGGCCCGGTTATAACACACACGTGCTAAATAGACACAGTTCCGTGTCTAGCGTGGGACAAGGAAGAGGCCCGATCCGCCGGACCAGGCCTCTCCATTCACGCCGCGGTACTCACGCCTTCGTGATCACCGTATGACGGTCGCGCCCCTCACCCTCGGACTCCGACGTGTACCCCCGCTCGGCCACGATGTCGTGCACGAGCTTCCGCTCGTATGACGACATGGGCGGCAGGGACGCGGTCGCCGATCCGGCAGAGATGCGCTCGATGGCACGGTCGACGAGCTGGGCGAGCTCGACCTGACGCGCGTCCCGAGAGCCGCCGACATCGAGGATCAAACGGCTGAACACGCCCGTCTTGTTCTGGACCGCGAGTCGGGTCAGCTCCTGGAGCGCCGTCACGGTCTCCGGATTCGACAGCAGGCGCAGGTCCTGGGAGTCCGCCGCGTCGACGGCGACGTATGCACGCCCACCGCGCTGATCGATGTCGATGTCGCCGTCCAGGTCGCAGATGTCGAGGAGCTCCTCGATGTAATCAGCCGCTATGTCGCCCTCGTCGACGGCATCACCGCCGCCAGCGACCGCGACCTGCTCGGGCTCGGATGGCTCCGTCACACCGTCGACGCCACCTGCATCGGGCACAAGCACTGCCTCGCTCTCCACGTCGGTCATCGGCTCTTCGATCCCGCCTGCTTCTTGGCGCGGTTCTTGCTGACCGGCTGCTGACGCTGCGCCGGCTTGCGCTCTTCGACGACGATGGTCGACGAATCCGACGCCGCCTCAGGGGTGACCAGCTTGCCCTTGCGCGCCAGTCGGGCCTCACGGGCACGCGCCGCCTCGCTACCCGGAGTCGGCATGTTGCGGATGACGAGGAACTGCTGCCCCATCGTCCAGAAGTTCGAGACCAGCCAGTAGAACATCACGCCGAGGGGGAAGGCGATGCCAGACACGGCGAACACCAGCGGGAGGATGTACAGCAGGATGCGCTGCTGCTTGAACATCGGGCTGGCCTTCGTCTCCTCGGACATGTTCTTCGCCATGATCTGCAGCTGCGTGATGAACTGCGAAGCGCTCATGAGGATGACCATGGTGGTCGCGATGACGATGACGGTGACGTTGCCGTTGGCCGTGGAGATGGCCGACTGGAGGGGAGCGCCGAGGAACGACGACTCACCGAACGAACGGGAGAGCTGCTCGTTCAGGAGACCGATGCCAGGGAGCTCCTCCACCGCGGCACGGTGGAGCACCGAGTAGAGCGAGAAGAAGATCGGCATCTGCAGGAGCAGGGGGAGGCAGCTGCTCAGCGGGTTGGTGCCGGTGTCCTTGTACAGGGCCATGGTCTCGCGGGACATGGCCTCGCGCGAGAACTGGTCGCGCTTGCCCTTGTACTTGTCCTGGATCTTCTTCAGCTGCGGCGCGACCTCCATCATGCGGCGCTGGTTCTTGATCTGCCGGACGAAGATCGGGATGAGCGCAGCACGGACCACGAGCACGAGGCCCACGATCGACAGCACCCAGGTGGCGCCGTTGTCGGGATCCAGCCCGAGGGTGGTCCACAGCGTGTGGAAGCCGACCAGGATGAGTTCGATGACCCACTTGATCGGCCACAGGATCGTTCCGAGGAAGTCCATGAGGTGGTCGTTAGCCCTTTCCGTGGCTGGGTGCGACGACGAATCCGAGCCTCGTGCGCCGGTAATGCTGGACCCGACGAGCGGGGACGTCGTCGATGCCGCCCTCCGCCCAGGGGTGGCACCGGCACACGCGCCACGCGGCGAGGAGGCCGCCGTGGACGAGTCCGTGCTCCTGCACGGCCTCGAGGCCGTAGGCCGAGCACGACGGGTAGTACCTGCACACGTCCCCATACAGAGGGGATACGACGCGCCGATAGAGGCCGATCACGGCGATGGCCGCGTTCCGGGGCGCTAGGACGACGGAGGTCAGTACCCTCTTCATATCGTCCTCACGACCCGCGTCACGGCTGACGCGATCTCCTCCTGCAGGGTATCCCACGGTGTCTGCTCCATGCCTGGCAGTACGCGGATCACGATGGAGGTGCCCATGGGGACCTCGGGGAGCATGCCGGCCGACACGGCCTTGAGGCGCCTGCGGACGAGGTTGCGGGTCACGGCGTTGCCGACCTTCTTCGAGACGATGAACCCGAAGCGGGTGGGCGAGCCATCGGAACCGGCCAGCGCGGAAACGACCGCGGTCCCCGTGGTCGTGCGGCGTCCTCGCCTGACGATGGTGCGGTAGTCCGCACCGCTCGTCACGCGATTCCGCCGAGCGAGCACGTGCTACGCGGAGAGCTCGGTGCGTCCCTTGCCACGACGGGCGGCGAGGATGGCACGGCCGGCACGGGTGCGCATGCGGAGGCGGAAGCCGTGCTTCTTGGCCTTCTTGCGGTTGTTCGGCTGGAAGGTGCGCTTGCTCACGGTGAGTCTCCACTCAGGTTGGTCCACGGGGCCGACGAGTGCGGCTGGGAAGATGGGGCAGCCTCGAGGGGCTGGGTCAACTGCCTAAATCTACGGGCCGGGCGGGCTGCGGTCAAACCCGGGAGCCGGATCGTGATTATCCACACAGATCGGCCATCGGCCGGTATCGACATGCCGCCGTCGATAGGGTCGATTTGTCCTGATCTCCGACAGTGGCTACCGTGTGGCGTGGCCGCGACGCGTCGGGGATCGCCCGCGCGGTGCTGACGGCCCGTTCGCACACAGGGTGGATAACCCTGTGAGTAACTATGCTGTCCGCGGTCGCGGTACCCGGATGGTCCGCACCCTCGGAGCCTCCGGGGACGGACGCCGCACGCACGACCGCGACGCCCTTCCAGCGTCGACAGCAGTCCGCGCACCGCGTGGCGGCCCCGGCACCAGCCGCGGGACCGAGCCTGGTGACGGCAGATGGGGAAAC